>CAVPUL010000011.1:0-11782 GCA_963708875.1 uncultured Actinomycetota bacterium | reverse complement strand
GCCGGCCAGGCGTCGCGCAGCAGGTCTCGCGTGTCGGCCAGGAGCTGCGGCAACACCTTGGTGCCACCGATGACAGCGATGAAGTTGTCGTCCCCGGTCCACCGGGGCACCACGTGCTGGTGCAGGTGCGAGCCGACGGACGCTCCGGCGGCCAGACCGAGATTGAGCCCGACGTTGAAGGACTGCGGACGCCCGATCGCCCGCAGGGCCCGCAGGGCGTCCTGGGTCATCGTCATCAGGTCGGCCGACTCGTCGGGCAGGAGGTCCGCGAGATCCGCGACGTGGCGGTGGGGGACGACCATCAGGTGTCCGGGGTTGTACGGGTGCCGGTTCAGGACGGCGTACGCGGTGTCGAGGGCGGCCACGACGAACGACTCGTGCGGCTGGCACGACGGAATGGTGCAGAACGGACAGCCGTCGTCCTCGGCTCCCGCATGGTCGTAGGCCCCGCGGTGGGGCGCCCAGAGGCGTTCGAATCGCGTCACGTCTGCCGGGCTCGCTTCCACGACCCGGATGGTATGCAGCGCAGGCCCCACCGCGCTGGCGCGCCTAGGATGCTCGACATGGCGGAGCGAGGAAGGACCACGCCGTCCCGGTCGCCGAGCATGGCCCAGGTCGCCGAACGGGCCGGTGTCTCGCACCAGACCGTCTCCCGCGTGCTGAACGACGCGTCCTTGGTCAAGGAGGAGACGCGGCTCCGGGTGATCGCTGCCATCGAGGAGCTCGGCTACCGTCGCAACTTCGCGGCCCGGTTGCTCGCCACGAACCGCTCGCGGCGCATCGGCATGGTGACCGCTCACCTCGCGCTGCACGGCCCGAGCATGATCGCCCTCGGCGTGCAGGAGGCGGGCTACGAGGCGGGCTACGACGTCTCGCTGGTGGGACTGCCGGAGTTCTCCGCCGAGCTTCTCGGCAATGCGGTCGACCGGCTCTCCGACCAGGCCGTCGAGGCTATCGTCGTCGCGGTCGCCCACCGAGAGGCCGCAGAGCTCACCCGATCGCTGCAGCTCTCGATCCCCATCGTCACCGTGCAGGGTGTCCAGTCGGGGACGCCGTTGTCCTCCGGCATCGACCAAGAGGCCGGGGCGATGCTGGGCGTCGGCCACCTGCTCGACCTCGGGCACCGCCACGTCGCCCATGTTGCGGGTCCTGCCGACTGGGTGGAGGCCGAGCAGCGCCGCACGGGCTGGCGCCGGGCCCACGAGGAGCGCGGCCTGCTGCCCGGACCTGAGCTGGCCGGTGACTGGTCGCCGGAGAGCGGCCACCGGGCCGGGCTGCTCATCGCCGACGATCCGCACGTCACGGCAGTCTTCGCGGGCAACGACTCGATGGCGCTCGGCCTCCTCAACGCGCTGCACGAGCGCGGCCGGCGAGTGCCCGACGACGTCAGTGTCGTGGGCTTCGACGACGTGCCCGAGGCGGCGTACTACTGGCCCGCCCTGACCACGGTGTTCCAGGACTTCGCGGAGCTCGGACGCCGAGCCCTCAACGTGGCGCTCGCAGCGGTGCGCGGTGATCGTGACACGGTGCTCGACCCGATCCTGCCGACCCTGACCCTGCGGCAGTCGACCGCCGAGCCGGGCGGCCACCCGCAGCGCGGGTAGGCCGGGCTCCGCCGACTCGTCCCCGCTCGCCGCCGGGGTTCCGGGCCGGTCGAGGGCAGGCTCGCGACGCGTACAGGGTTGGGTGAACGTTCACATTTCCTGGGTGGGATTTCGCCATGGGGGCTTGACGCGGCCCAATGTTAGCGCTCACACTCATGCAACGTGACGCCAGTCACACGGGCGAGACAGCCCCTCTGATGTGGAGGAAAGACAGTGGTGAAGAAGACCTTGGTCGCCGCGGCGGCGATCTCTTTGAGCACCTTCGCTCTCAGCAGCTGCGGCAGCGACTCCGACGCGGCCTCTGGGTCCGACAGCGGCAGCGACGACGGCAAGATCACGATGGGCTTCGCCCAGGTAGGCGCCGAGAGTGGCTGGCGCACGGCCAACACGAAGTCCATCCAGGAGACGGCCGAGGCCGAGGGCGTCGACCTCAAGTTCACCGACGCGCAGGGCAAGCAGGAGAACCAGATCCAGGCCATCCGGTCCTACATCCAGCAGAAGGTGGACGTCATCGCCTTCAGCCCTGTCGTGGAGACCGGCTTCGACGCCGTCCTCCAGGAGGCGAAGGCCGCCAACATCCCGGTCATCCTGACCGACCGCGCCGTCGACTCCGAGGACACCTCGCTCTACGAGACCTTCCTCGGCTCGGACTTCGTCCTCGAGGGCGAGAAGGCCGGCGAGTGGTTGGTCGAGAACGCCAAGGACGCCGACGTGGACGGCGACGGCACCGTCAACGTGGTCCAGCTCGAGGGCACCACCGGCGCCGCTCCGGCGATCGACCGCGCGGAGGGCTTCGCGTCCAAGATCAGCGCCGACGACTCGATCGAGGTGACCGCCTCGCAGACCGGCGACTTCACCCGTGACGGCGGCAAGCAGGTCATGGAGTCGTTCCTGCAGTCCGACGACTCGATCGACGTCGTGTTCGCGCACAACGACGACATGGGCCTCGGTGCCATCGAGGCGATCGAGGCCGCCGGCCTCGAGCCCGGCAAGGACATCCAGATCATCACGATCGACGCCGTCAAGGACGGCATGCAGGCCCTCGCCGACGGCAAGATCAACTTCATCGTCGAGTGCAACCCGCTGCTCGGTCCCCAGCTGATGGACCTGGCCGCCAAGGTCCTCGCCGGCGAGGAGGTCCCCGAGCGCGTCGTGACCGAGGAGACCACCTTCACGCAGGAGCAGGCCAAGGAGGCACTGCCCGACCGGCAGTACTGATCCGCTGCGCGGCCCGCGCCACCCGCGGGCCGCGCCGCGCCCCGTCGGGGAAGCAGCACAGCACCAGCCTGAGAGGAATGAGATGACCCAGATGAGGACGCAGCCGGAGCCGGTCGCTCGGCCCGAGACGGACCAGCAGCCCGTGATCGAGATGTGCGACATCTCCATCACCTTCGGCGCCGTCCGCGCCCTCGACGGAGTCTCGGTGCGGCTCTTCCCCGGCGAGGTGCACGCGCTGATGGGCGAGAACGGCGCGGGCAAGTCCACCCTCATCAAGGCGCTCACCGGCGTCTACACGATCGACTCCGGCACGGTGCTCGTCGACGGCGAGGAGCACGAGTTCTCCTCCCCGGCCGCCTCGCAGGCCGCCGGGATCAGCACCGTCTACCAGGAGGTCAACCTCCTGCCGAACCTGACGGTCGCCGAGAACATGCTGCTCGGTCGGGAGCCCCGCCGTTTCGGCGCCGTCAACGTGCGCGAGATGAACCGGCGCGCCCGTCGTACGCTCCTGCACCTCGGCATCGACATCGACCCGCGCACGGTCCTCGACGAGCACCCGATCGCGGTGCAGCAGCTCGTGGCGATCGCCCGTGCCGTCGACGTCGAGGCCAAGGTGCTCATCCTGGACGAGCCCACCTCCAGCCTGGACGCCGACGAGGTGGAGAAGCTCTTCACCGTCATGCGCCGGCTGCGTGACGAGGGCGTGGCCATCGTCTTCGTCTCCCACTTCCTCGACCAGATCTACGAGATCGCCGACCGCATGACCATCCTGCGCAACGGCAAGCTGGTCGAGGAGCGGATGGTCGCCGAGACGACCCAGCTCGAGCTGGTGCGCCTGATGATCGGCCGCGAGCTCGAGGTGCTCGACCGGCTCGACCGCGCCGCACCGCACGCGGACGCCGACTCCGGCACGCCGCTGCTGAAGGCGGTCGGCCTCGGACGCAGGAACACGCTCGAGGCCACCGACCTCGAGCTCTTCGAGGGCGAGGTCGTCGGCATCGCCGGCCTGCTGGGCTCGGGCCGCACTGAGCTGGCCCGGCTGCTGTTCGGCGCCGACACCGCCGACAGCGGCGAGCTGTCGGTGCGCTCCACGCGGCGCAGGCTGCGCAGCCCGCGGCACGCCATCGACCGCAACATCGCGTTCTCCAGCGAGGACCGCAAGGCCGAGGGCGTGGTCGGTGACCTGACCGTCGCCGACAACATGCTGCTCGCCCTGCAGGCCTCACGCGGCTGGCTCCGGCCCATCCCGCAGGCCACGCGGGCGCGCCTGGTCAAGGAGTACATCGCGGCCCTCGACATCCGGCCGGGCGACCCCACCGCGCTGATGCGCAACCTGTCGGGCGGCAACCAGCAGAAGGTGCTGCTCGCGCGGTGGCTGATCACCGAGCCCGAGATCCTCATCCTCGACGAGCCGACCCGCGGCATCGACATCGGCGCCAAGGCACAGATCCAGGCCAAGGTCGCCGAGCTCGCCGCGCATGGGCTCTCGGTCGTCTTCATCTCCGCCGAGCTCGAGGAGGTGCTGCGCCTCAGCGACCGGCTGGTCGTGATGCGCGACCGCCGCAAGATCCACGAGCAGACCAACGACGACGTCAGCGTCCGCGACGTCCTCGAGATCATCGCGGGCGAGGTCCGCGAGGAGGGGCAGCCCCATGTCTGAGTCCCCGACCCGCGCACAGCGGGTGCTGCGCCACCAGCTCCTGTGGCCCGTGCTCGCCCTGCTGGTGCTGCTGGTGGTCAACGTGATCGCGAAGCCGGCGTTCCTCGACGTACGGATGCAGGACGGCCACCTCTACGGCAACCTCGTCGACATCGCCCGCAACAGCGCACCGGTGATGCTCGTCGCCCTCGGCATGACGCTGGTCATCGCGACCCGGGGGATCGACCTGTCGGTCGGCGCCATCGCCGCCATCGCGGGGGCGGTCGCCTGCACCCGGATCATCGGCGCCGGCGACGAGGCCGCGCTCAGCACGGCCGTCACGGCGATGACCTACGCCATCGTCGTCTGCATCGCGCTGGGCGCCTGGAACGGCTTCCTCGTCTCCGTCCTCGGGATCCAGCCGATCATCGCGACGCTGATCCTGATGGTCGCCGGGCGCGGCATCTCCATGGCCATCACCGACGGCCAGATCACCACCGTCAACAACCCGTGGTTCAGCGACCTGGCCTCCGGGTTCGTGCTGACGCTGCCGCTGGCCTTCCTGGTCGCGGTCGGGATGGTGCTCCTGACCGCCCTCCTCACCCGGCGCACGGCGCTCGGCATGCTCATCGAGGCGGTCGGCATCAACCCGGAGGCCAGCCGGCTCGCCGGAGTGCGGGCCCGCACCATCATCTGGACCGTCTACGCCTTCTCCGGTCTGTGCGCGGGTCTTGCCGGCCTCGTGATCGCGGCCAACACCAACTCCGTCAACGCCAACAGCCTCGGCCTGTGGATCGAGCTCGACGCGATCCTCGCGGTCGTCATCGGCGGTACGTCGCTGATGGGCGGGCGCTTCTCGCTGGCCGGCACCTTCGTCGGCGCGCTCTTCATCGCGACCCTGACCCGCACGATCCCCAACATCGGCATCCCCTCGGAGGTCAACTACCTCTTCAAGGCGATCGTCGTCATCGCGGTGTGCCTCCTCCAGTCGCCGAAGGCGCGCGCCCTGCTGCGCGTGCGCCGGCCGGGCACCCCGACCCCCGTCCTCGCGAAGGCAGGTTCCACCGCATGAGCGCCGTCACCGCCCCCACCCCGTCGACCTGGGACCGGGTCCGGACCTACCGACCGCCCAACCGCTACCTGCCGATCATCGCCACGGCGGCGCTCTTCCTCGGCCTCTACGGCCTCGGCGGGCTGCGGTACGACGGACTCACCGACCCCCAGGTGTTCATCAGCCTGCTCATCGACAACGCCTTCCTCATCGTCCTCGCCGTCGGGATGACCTTCGTCATCCTCACCGGCGGCATCGACCTCTCGGTCGGCTCCGTCGTGGCGCTGTCGACGATGATCGCCGCCAAGACGCTCGACATGGGCTGGTCGCCGTACCTGTCGATGGTCGCCGTGCTCGCGACCGGCACGCTCCTCGGGCTGCTGATGGGCCTGCTCATCCACTACTTCGACATCCAGCCGTTCATCGCCACGCTGGCGGGGCTGTTCCTGGCGCGCGGGCTCACCTACCTGATCAGCGTCGAGTCGATCTCGATCAAGGACCCCACCTTCACCGAGCTGGCGTTCAGGACCGTCTGGATCGGCGACTACTACATCCGGTGGACCGCCGTCATCGCGCTCGTCACGGTCGCCGTCGCGGCGTACGTCCTGGCGCGCACCCGCTTCGGCCGCACCGTCTACGCGATCGGCGGCAGCGAGAGCTCGGCGATGCTGATGGGCCTGCGGGTGGCGGCCACCAAGGTCGGCGTCTACGTCATCAGTGGCTTCTGCGCCGCGCTGGCCGGACTCCTGTTCTCCCTCTACATCCTGTCGGGCAACAGCCTGCACGCCATCGGCATGGAGCTCGACGCCATCGCCGCGGTCGTCATCGGCGGCACGCTCCTGACCGGCGGGCGCGGCTACGTCCTCGGCTCGCTCCTCGGCGTGCTGGTGCTCGGCATCATCAAGACCCTCATCTCCTTCGACGGCACCCTCAGCTCGTACTGGATCCGCATCATCACCGGCGTGCTCCTCCTGGCGTTCGTCGTCGTGCAGCGCTTCGCCACCAGGCGTCGGGCATGACCGAGACCGCACCCACGCCGGACGCACCGCCGGCGCACCAGCGACGTACGCCGGTCATGGCCGACGTGGCCAGGCTGGCCGGGGTCTCCCACCAGACGGTCTCCCGGGTCATCAACGGGCAGAACAACCTGCGCCCGGCGACGCGGGAGAAGGTCGAGGACGCGATCCGCCAGCTCGGCTACCGCCCCAACACCGCCGCTCGCGCGCTGGTCACCCGCAGGTCCGCGACCATCGGCGTGATCGGCTCCAAGAGCGGCTACTGGGGTCCCTCGACCGTGCACCGCACCATCCAGGCCGCCGGCCGCGCCGCGGGCTACTTCGTCAGCTCGGCCAACCTGCAGAGCCTGACCCGCGAGGAGCTCGTCGACGCGATCGACCACCTCCGCAACCAGGGCGTCGAGGGTGTCGTGCTCATCTCGGCCACCGACGACGCGGTCGACGTCGCCCGCGCGCAGGAGCACTGGAGCGTGCCGGTGGTCGTCGTCGAGGGCGACCCGACGAAGACCCGCTGGACCGTCGGCGTCGACCAGGTGGCCGGCGCCGAGCTCGGCACGCGACACCTCATCGAGCTCGGGCACGCCGACATCGTCCACCTCGCCGGTCCGCAGGAGTGGACCGAGGCGCGTGCCCGCCTCCAGGGGTGGCAGAACGCGATGTACGCCGCCGGTCTCCGCCCGGCCCAGCACGTCACCGGCGACTGGTCGGCCGCCAGCGGCTACGAGGTGGGTCGGCAGATCGCGACGCACGAGGACGTCACGGCCGTCTTCTGCGCCAACGACCAGATGGCGCTGGGGCTCCTGCGAGCGCTGAGCGAGGCCGGCCGCACCGTGCCCGACGGGCCGCGCGGTGTGAGCGTGGTCGGCTTCGACGACATCCCCGAGGCGCCCTACCTCATCCCGCCGCTGACGACCGTGCGGCAGGACTTCGAGGCCGTCGGCCGTCGTGCGATCGAGATCCTGCGAGCCGCCATCGCCGGCGACCCCGCCCCCGACGGACTCATCAAGCCCGAGCTCGTGGTGCGCGCCAGCAGCGCCGCACCCGTCGAGAGGACATCCTCACCATGACCGACCAGACCGAGCAGTACGTCGTCGGCGTCGACTACGGCACCCTGTCAGGGCGCGCCGTCGTCGTCCGCGTCTCCGACGGCGCGGAGCTCGGCACCGGCGTCCACCCCTACCCGCACGCCGTGCTCGAACGGTCGCTCCCCGCGCACCTCGCCGGCAGCGAGCGCGCACTGCCGCCGGAGTGGGCCCTCCAGGTGCCTGACGACTACCGCGAGGTCCTGCGCGTCGCGGTCCCGGCCGCGGTCGAGGCCGCCGGCATCGACCCGGCGCAGGTCATCGGCATCGCCACCGACTTCACCGCCTGCACGATGGTGCCGACCCTCGCCGACGGCACCCCGCTCAACGAGGTCGACGGCCTGGCCGACCGGCCGCACGCCTACGTGAAGCTCTGGAAGCACCACGCCGCCCAGGGGCAGGCCGACCGGATCAACCAGCTGGCCCGCGAGCGGAGCGAGAACTGGCTGCCGCGCTACGGCGGGCTGATCTCCTCGGAGTGGGAGCTCGCCAAGGGGCTGCAGCTGTTCGAGGAGGACGTCGCCCTCTACGAGCGGATGGAGCACTGGGTCGAGGCCGCGGACTGGATCGTGTGGCAGCTGTGCGGCACCTACGTCCGCAACGCCTGCTCGGCCGGCTACAAGGGACAGCTCCAGACCTTCGACGGCCAGGACGGCGTCTACCCCTCACCCGAGTTCCTCACCGCGCTCGCGCCCGGCTTCGGCGACTTCGTCATCGACAAGCTCGAGCACCGCATCGGCGCGCTGGGAGAGCGCGCCGGCACGCTGACTGCGGAGGCCGCCGGGTGGACCGGTCTGCCCGAGGGCATCGCCGTGGCCGTCGGCAACGTCGACGCGCACGTCACCGCGCCGGCCGCCCAGGCCGTCGGTTCCGGCCAGATGGTCGCGATCATGGGCACCTCGACCTGCCACGTGATGAGTGCCGAGGTGCTGCGGGAGGTGCCCGGCATGTGCGGCGTCGTCGACGGCGGCATCGTCGACGGCCTCTGGGGCTACGAGGCCGGCCAGAGCGGCGTGGGCGACATCTTCGGCTGGTTCACCGAGCACGGTGTCCCCGCCTCCTGCACCGCGGCTGCCGAGGCGGCCGGGGAGTCGGTGCACGAGCACCTGACCCGGCTCGCCGCACAGCAGGAGATCGGTGAGCACGGCCTCGTCGCGCTCGACTGGCACTCCGGCAACCGGTCGGTGCTCGTCGACCACGAGCTGTCCGGGCTCCTCGTCGGCCAGACCCTGGCCACCCGCGCCGAGGACGTCTACCGCGCGCTGCTCGAGGCGACCGCCTTCGGCACGCGCGTGATCGTCGAGACCTTCCGCGACAGCGGCGTCCCGGTCGAGGAGTTCATCGTCGCCGGTGGGCTCGCCCAGAACACCCTTCTCATGCAGGTGTACGCCGACGTCACCCGCCTGCCGCTGTCGATCATCGACTCCGAGCAGGGCCCCGCGCTCGGCTCGGCCATCCACGCCGCGGTGGCCGCGGGGGCGTACGACGACGTGCCGTCCGCGGCCAAGCAGATGGGCAAGGTGCGGCGCCACGTCTACCTGCCCGACGAGGCGCGGGCCGCGGCGTACGACCCGCTGTTCGAGCAGTACGTCGCGCTGCACGACCACTTCGGCCGGGCGACCACCACCATGCGGCGGCTCAAGGCGATCCGGCGCGACGCCGTCGCCCGTCGCGCCGCCGCCACCCTCACCAACGGAGGAAACCCCGCATGAGCATGACGTCCGCCCCCACCCCCGAGGTCTGGTTCCTGACCGGGAGCCAGGGCCTCTACGGTCCGGAGACCCTCGACCAGGTGGCGTCGCAGTCGCAGGCCATCGCCGACCGCCTCGGTGCGAGCAGCGACCTGCCGGTCAAGGTGGTGTGGAAGCCGGTGCTGCTCGACGCAGCCTCGATCCACCGGCAGATGCTCGACGCCAACTCCGACTCCGGGTGCGTCGGCGTCATCGCGTGGATGCACACGTTCTCCCCGGCCAAGATGTGGATCGCCGGCCTCGACGCCCTGCGCAAGCCGCTGCTCCACCTGCACACGCAGGCCGGCATGGAGCTGCCGTGGTCGACGATCGACATGGACTTCATGAACCTCAACCAGGCCGCCCACGGCGACCGGGAGTTCGGCTACATCCAGTCCCGCCTCGGCGTCGCCCGCAAGACCGTCGCCGGCCACGTCGACTCGCCGGTCGTCGCGCAGCGGGTCGCGCTCTGGGCGCGTGCGGCGCTGGGCCGCCACGAGCTGTCGCACCTGAGGCTCGCCCGCTTCGGCGACAACATGCGCGACGTCGCGGTCACCGAGGGCGACAAGGTCGAGGCACAGCTGCGCTTCGGCGTCTCGGTCAACACCTACGGCGTCAACGACCTCGTCGCCCTCGTCGACCAGGTCGCCGACGCCGACATCGACAAGCTGGTCCACGAGTACGCCGACACCTACGCGGTCGCGCCCGAGCTGCGGCCCGGCGCCGAGCGCGCCGACTCGCTGCGCTACGGCGCGCGGATCGAGCTCGGGCTGCGCGAGTTCCTCACCGCCGGCGGCTTCGGTGCCTTCACCACCAACTTCGAGGACCTCGGCGGGCTGCGCCAGCTGCCCGGGCCTCGCGGTGCAGCGGCTGATGGCCGACGGCTACGGCTTCGGCGGCGAGGGCGACTGGAAGACCTCGGTGCTGCTGCGCGCCACCAAGACGATGGCCGCGGGGCTGCCCGGCGGCACGTCGTTCATGGAGGACTACACCTACCACCTGGTGCCGGGACAGGAGAAGATCCTCGGCGCGCACATGCTCGAGGTCTGCCCCACCATCACCACCCAGACGCCGTCGCTCGAGGTGCACCCGCTCGCCATCGGTGGCCGTGAGGACCCGGTCCGCCTGCGCTTCACCGCCGACCCCGGCCGCGCCGTCGTCGCCGGCCTGTCCGACCTGGGCGACCGCTTCCGGCTGACGGTCAACGACATCGACGTGGTCGAGCCCGACGAGGACCTGCCGCTGCTGCCCGTGGCGTGCGCGGTGTGGGAGCCGCGGCC
Organism: uncultured Actinomycetota bacterium; assembly: GCA_963708875.1. GTDB lineage: Bacteria > Actinomycetota > Actinomycetes > Propionibacteriales > Nocardioidaceae > Nocardioides. The sequence continues at coordinate 1,162 of CAVPUL010000011.1, read as the reverse complement.
GTCCCTGTCGACGTCCGCCGAGGCCTGGCTGATGGCCGGCGCCCCGCACCACACAGTGCTGTCGAAGGCGATCGGGGTCGAGGTGTTCGAGGACTTCGCCGAGATGACCGGCGTCGAGCTGGTCGTCATCGACGACGACACGACGACGCGCAGCTTCAAGCGCGAGCTGCGCTGGAACGCGGCCTACCACCGGCTCGCCGGGGGGCTGTGATGTCGGGCCCGGTCCCGCGACGACCTGCTGCACGAGGTGCTGGAGGCCAACCTGGTCATCCCGCGCGAGGGTCTGGCCACCCTGACCTGGGGCAACGTCAGCGGCCTCGACCGCGAGCGCGGCATCTACGTCATCAAGCCGTCGGGCGTGCCCTACGACGAGCTCGCCCTCGAGCACCTGGTGCCCGTCGAGGTCGAGACCGGGCGCGTGCTCGCCGGCGACCTCAAGCCGTCGACCGACAGCGAGACGCACCGGTTGCTCTACCTCGAGCACGCCGGTCTCGGCGGCGTCGCGCACACGCACTCGACGTACGCCGTCTCCTTCGCCCAGGCCGGTCTGCCGGTCCCGATGCTCGGCACGACGCACGCCGACACCTTCAACGGCCCGGTGCCGCTCACCCGGCACCTGACCGCCGAGGAGTGTGCGAGCGACTACGAGCTCAACACCGGCCGCGTGCTGGTCGAGGCGATGGGCGACGGACGCGCTCGACGTCCCCGGCGCGCTCGTCGCCGGGCCACGGCCCGTTCACCTGGGGCGCGACGCCCGCCACGGCCGTCGAGCACTCGGTGATCCTCGAGGCCGTCGCCGAGATGGCGCTGCACACCCTGGCGCTCAACCCTGCGGCCGTCGTCGCCCGACCACCTCTTCGAGCGGCACTTCACCCGCAAGCACGGTCCGGGCGCCTACTACGGCAATCCCGACCGCGCCGTCCCGAGTCCTGCCTGAGACCGGGGCAGGTCGGAGCGCACCCGCCGTGCGCCGGTGAGGGTTTGTCCCTCCTCAATCTGCCCCTCCTTCTCAGGAGCCCGCTCGACACGGCCCGGCTCGCTCGCGCGCCGGGTGCGGCGGGGCACATCGGCCCTCGGTCTCGGAGGCCCGGCGGCAGGACGACGAGTCCCGCTCGCGGGAGGCCTCGCGACGCCCGGGAACGCCGTGAGGCGGCATCCGCAA
>CAVPUL010000010.1:0-8287 GCA_963708875.1 uncultured Actinomycetota bacterium | reverse complement strand
CGGCCCAGTGAAGGGCCGAACATCACTCTGCGGCGGGAGCCTCGGCGCTGTCCTCGGCGCCGACCTCGTCGACGTCGTTGTCGGACTCGTCGCGCTCGATGCCGGCCTCGGCCTCGGCCTCCTCCAGCTCGGCGTCCAGCGACGCCTGCGACTGCATCTCCGTGATGTTCACGATCAGCGTGTCGGCGTCGAGCAGCAGGGTGCTGCCCGAGGGGAGCTTGAGGTCGGAGGCGTGGATCTGGGTGCCGGCGCCGGCGCCCTCGATGTCGACCTCGATGAACTCGGGGATGTGGGTGGCCTCGGCCTCGAGCTGGATGGTCGAGGTCTCGGTGACGACCAGCGTCTCGCGGGCGGCCTCGCCGTTCAGGTGCACGGGCACCTCGACGGTGACCTTCTCGCCCTTGACGACGGCGACGAAGTCGACGTGCTCGAGGTGGCGCTTGATCGGGTCGACCTGGACCTGCTTGGTCAGCGCAAGCTGGGTCTTGCCGTCGATCTCGAGCTCGAGCAGCGCGTTCGCGCCGCCGTGCTTGAGGGCCATCATCGTGTCGTGGCCCGGGAGGGTCACGTGGATCGGCTCGTTGCCGTGGCCGTAGATGACCGCGGGCACCTTGTTCTCGCGGCGGATGCGGCGGGCGGCACCCTTGCCGAACTCGGTGCGGGTCTCGGCCTGGATCTTCTCGCTCATGCGCTGCTCTCCTCGTACGTGCTGGCTGTTTCTGAGTCCTGGGGCCTCGGCGCGACGATCGTCGGGGGCACATCCAGAGGATCAGCCAGCCCTGTCGATCACGGAGAGCCGGGAACTCTCCCTCGCCGAGGCAACCGCACTAGCCTAACGGCGCCGTGCGCTCAGGGCGAATCGGTACTGTCGGACCGTGCCTCTCACCCTGGTCGAGGCCCGGGTCCGGGCCGCCCAGCTCTCCGAGATCTCGTACGACGTCGCGCTCGACGTCAGCGACCAGGGCTCCCCCACCTTCGGGTCACGGACCACCGTGCGGTTCCGGTCGAACGCGCCCCGGACCTTCCTCGAGCTCGCGGCCGCCGGCGACCTGACCGTCGTCGTCAACGGCGAGACCATGCACTCGTCGTACGACGGCGGCCGCATCCACCTCACACATCTCAGCACCGACGGAGTCAACGAGGTCGACGTGGCGGCCCGGCTGCCCTACGTCAGCGACGGCGACGGCATGCACCGGACCGTCGACCCGGCCGACGGCGAGACCTACGTCGGCGCCTACCTCGGCATGGACGTCGCCCAGAAGGTCTTCGCCTGCTTCGACCAGAACGACCTCAAGGCGCCGATCGCGACGTCAGTGCTGGCCGTGCCGGCGTGGACCGTGCTGGCCAACGGCGTCACTGCCGAGGGTGAACCCGGCCGTGACGGCCGCTGGCGGTTCGCCACCACGCCCCCGATACCCGTGGCCCTGCTCGTCGTCGCCGCCGGCCCGTGGGCGTCGCAGCGGTGGGAGCACACCGGCTTGCCCTTCGGCTGGCACGCGCGCGCCTCCCTCGCCGGCGAGCTCGAGCGGGACTTCGCGGAGCTGCGTCGCATCACCGAGGACTGCTACGACCACTTCGCCGCGATGTTCGACGAGCCCTATGCCTTCGACTCCTACGACCAGGTCTTCGTGCCGGGCCTCAACTGGGGCGCCCAGGAGATGCCCGGCTGCGTCACCTACCGCGACGAGCTCCTCCCCCGCGGCACCGTCCCGGGACCGGTGCGAGACCTCCGCGCCTCGGTGATCGCGCACGAGATGTCGCACATGTGGTTCGGCGACCTGATGACGATGACCTGGTGGGAGGACACCTGGCTCCAGGAGTCGTTCGCCGACTACATGGGCTACCGGGTGGCGGCCGACGCCGCCGGCTTCGCCGGCTCGCTGATCGGGCACGAGGTCGGCCGCAAACCCGCGGCGTACGACGCGGACGAGCGGCGCTCCACCCATCCCGTCGCGCCGGCACCCGAGGACATCCCCGACGTCGACTCCGCGGCGACGATCTTCGACTCGATCTCCTACACCAAGGGCAACTCGGTGCTCCGGCAGCTGGCGACCTGGCTCGGCGACGAGATCTTCCTGCGCGGCGTGAACACGCACCTGACCCGGCACCGGTTCGCCAACGCGACCCTCGCCGACTTCGTGGACGCCCTCGACGAGGCCGCGGACCGCGACGTCCGCACCTGGGTCGAGCAGTGGCTGCGCAGCACCGGCTTCGACACGCTCCGCGTCGAACGCGACGGCGAGGTCCCGGTGCTGCACCGCGACGGCACGCGTCCGCACCGGATCCGCGTGACGGCGTACGACGACGCCTGGGTCGCCGTCGGCTCCGAGCTGGTCGACGTCGCCGACGAACCGGTCCCGCTGCCGGCGTACGCCGGCCGGGTCGTGGTGCCCAACTCCCACGGAGAGACGTTCGCCCGGATCGCCCTCGACGAGCACAGCTGGGCTGCTGTCGACGCCGGACTGTGCCGGATCGAGGACGACCTCGTGCGGGCCGTCCTCTGGACGATGCTCGTCGACCGCGTGCACACCCGCGCGCTCGACGCCGCGACGTTCGCGGACCTCGTCGAGCGACACCTGCCGGGTGAGCGCAGCGCCACGATCGTGACCTCGGTGCTGGCCCGCACCCGGTCCCGGGTGCTTCCGCTGCGCACCCCGAGCGCAGCAGTGCCCGACCTCGTCGAGCAGCTGGCCGCGGCGTGCGGCACCGGCCTGCTGCACGCGACCTCCCCCGAGCTGGCGCTCGCGTTCGCGGACGGGTTCGCCGCGGGGTCGCACGACGTCGAGACGCTGCAGGGCTGGGTGTCCGCGGACGCGGTCGGCACCCTGCCACTGCCCCCGACCCTGCGCTGGCGCGCCGTACGCCGTCTGGCCGAGCTGGGTGCGTGGGACGCCGAGGAGATCGAGGCCGAGCGCGTCCGGGAGCCCGGGTCGGACGCCGAGGTCGGCGCCGCGGCAGCGCTGGCGGCCCGGCCGAGCGAGTCCGCCAAGGCGGCAGCGTGGTCGGCCGCCGGCGACCCGTCGGTGGACAACCGGATCTTCGAGGCGTTGATGACCGGGCTCTGGTCGCCCGAGCGGCCCGTCCTGCTGGCGCCGTACGTCGAGCGCTACCTGCGCGAGGCCCCGGACTGGGCCTCTCGCGGCCAGGCCTTCGCCCTCGTGGTCGGTCGGGAGCGGCCGGCCCTGGCGCTCACCAAGGGCCAGGTCGCCCGGCTCGACGAGGCCCTGGCCGCCGACCTGCCGACCGTGCTGCGTCGGCAGTGGGAGGACTGGCGCGACGACCTGGGCTAGACGACCTGGCTAATCGACGTACTCGGTCGCCCGCAGCAGCGCGACCGCCGCGAGCTGGGACCGCACGTCGAGCTTGTGGAGCACCGCCCGCACCTGGCTGCGGACCGTCGACTCCGACAGACCCAGGCGGGCAGCGATGGAGCGGACCGGGACCCCGCTGCTCAGGAGATCGAGCACCTGCAGCTCGCGCGGTGTCAGGCGGTTGAGGCGGCGCTGCAGGCCCGCGACCCGCTCCTGGGCGGCCTGCCATTCGGCCAGCAGCCGGTCGAGCTCGTCGGCACACGGAGCGGCGAAGCCCTCCGACAGCGACACGATCAGCGCCTCGATCTCGTCCAGGCCGGTCAGGTTGGGCCGGACCGACGCGGCACCCGCCTCGCGGAGCCCACCCCACGACGCCCCGCGCGGGACGCCGGTGAGCACCACCCAGGGACCGTCCCACTCGCTGATCAGCGCGGCCGCGCCCGCCATCCGGATCGGGGTGTCCGCGTCGTAGATGAGCAGCGCGACGTCCGGGCCGACCCGGGTGAGCTGGCGGTGGACCGGATCGTCTCGCGACAGCCCGGGCCAGGTGAGGATCGTGACGTTGATCTGCCGGCTGACCAGCGCCGCACGGACCGCCTCAGCGATCAGCGAAAGATCCGACGCGAGCGCGACCTGCACTTGACGCCTCGCGTCGGTCCGCAGCGACGACTCAGGGACGTCGCCCGAGCTCGAGGTCATGACCGTCATCGCACGCATTGTCTGGCGGCGGCGGCGTACGGCGGCGCCACCGGTCTCCGATCTCCCCTACATTCGGGAGGACGACACCGACGAGAACCGCATCGAACCCGCATGTCGCGCGCGATTCCCCTCCCCAAATTGTGGTATGACCCCCCGATCCGGCTGCGGGGCTCCCTTTCGGCCGCGGATATTGCTCTCTGTGCCATCCTGGCGAGCAGATCGCGGGAGGTCTGAACTCGGTCGCACCTGTCGTTGATCCGCGAGCGGGACGTGTGAACAACGCGCCACCAAGCGCCGGGGAGACGCCGAATGCCGCAACCACAGGCAACGCCGAGGACGACCGACGGTCGGCGACTCGGCCTGGCCACTGCCGCCCTCGTCGTCGTGCTCGTCGTCCTCCTCGGTCGCGACACCGCCGGGCCAGAGCTCGGGCTGGCATCGGTGGCGGTGATGAGCGCGCTGTTCGCCGACGTCGGGGTGCTGTGTGCCGGCATCCTTCTCTACGCCCACTGGAGGGTCGGCCTGGCGCCGACGACCGCCTGGCTGGTGACCGCTGTGGTCGCGTTCTCGCTTCAGGGGCTGAACTGGTTCGTGCTCACCCTCGGCACGGGTCCGCCCCTCGCCGAGCACGCGGTCTGGATCGCCGGCTACCAGATCCTCGCGACCTTGGGGCTGTGCCTGCTCGTCACCCGCTCCGAGCAGCTTCCCGTGGGACGCGACCCCCTCCTCATGGGCCTGCTGGTGGGGCTGCTCGTGATGACCGGGCGCGCCATCCTGCTCGAGCTGCCGCTGTCCGCGCCGCCCGACGGGGCCTATATCGCGGCCGGCACCGGCCTGATCCTGATCTGCATCGTGAACGCCATCGCGCTGGCGCGCTTCGGCGCCTTCTCGCCCTGGCTCCGCCGTCGGCTGTGCGCTGCCACGATCCTGCTCGGCGTGGGTCAGGCCGCCGCGTTCCCCGAACAGGCGCCCGCGTGGCTGACGATCGTCAGCATCGCCACCAACCTCGGTGGTGCCGCCGTCCTCGTGGCGACCGCGTTCGTGCTGGCCCGCAGGTCGGTCCAGGAGGAGGAAGAGGCGGTCGGCGTCCTGCAGCGCCGCCTGGAAGTGGCCGAGATGGACCACCACGACGACCAGGCCAGGCTCCACGAGGTGCGCGCGACCGTCGCCGGCCTGTCGTCGGCCACCCGGCTGCTGCACCATCACTCGGGCATCAGCGAGCTGCGTCGCTCCCAGCTCGAGCAGATGATGGAGGCCGAGCTGGACCGGATGACGAGGCTGATGAGCGGTCGGCCGACCACGCCGCCGGGCCCGGTCGACCTCGACCGCGTGCTCGAACCACTCGTCGTACGCCACCGCGCGAGCGGCGGTGTGATCACCTGGCACCCCACCAGCACGACGGCGCTCGGCCGCGCCGACGATGTCGCCGAGATCGTGAGCATCCTGCTCGCCAACGCCCAACGGCATGCCGCGCACAGCAGGGTCGATCTCGCGGTTCGTACGACGCACGGCTCGGTCGAGATCGTCGTCACCGACGCCGGTCCGGGGGTCGACCGTCAGCTGCGGCACGCGCTCTTCGAGTGGGGCCGGCGCAGCCCGGCCTCGAGCGGGCAGGGCGTCGGCCTCGCTTCCGCCCGGCTGTTGAGCATGGATCTCGGGGGATACTTGCGACTCGACGACCGAGCCGGGCCCGGTGCGACGTTCGTCCTCGGTCTACCGATGGCAGAGGAGGCCCTGCGTGACCGCGCCCGCACCGCGTAGACAGCTCAAGGTCCTGATCATCGAGGACCACGCGCTGTTCGCCGAGTCGCTCGAGCTCGCCCTCAACCTGGACGGGTACGACGTACGACGGCTGCCCATCCCGGAGGTGGGCGCCACCCAGTCACTGCTCTCGTCCGTCATGCGGCTGCGCCCACGCATCGTCCTGCTCGACCTCGATCTCGGGCGGTTCGGTGACGGCGTCCGGCTGATCACGCCGATGGTCCGGGCCGGCACCAACGTGGTCGTGGTGACCGCGTCGACCGACCGGGCCCGCTGGGGCGAAGCCCTGCGCAACGGCGCACGCAAGGTGCTGAGCAAGTCCCAGCCGCTCAACGAGATCCTCTCGACCGTGCGACGGATCAACCAGGGCTTCCCGGTCATCGACGTCGAGGAGCGCGAGGCGCTGATCGCGCTCTGGCGCGAGCAGACCAAGGAACGCGGCGCGCTCCAGTCCCGTCTCGCCCTGCTGACGCCCCGCGAGGAGGTCGTGCTCGGCGAGCTGATGCAGGGCCACACGGTGAGCGACATCGCCGCCGGCAGCGTCGTGTCGGCGGCGACCGTGCGCACGCAGGTGAAGTCGATCCTGGCCAAGCTCGAGGTGTCCTCGCAGCTCGCGGCCGTCGGTCTCGCCAACCAGGCATCCTGGCGCCCGCCCGCAGAGCGCAAGCCCTCTCAGCCGTAGAAACGCCTCAGAACCCAGGCCAGGTACGGCTATTGCCCCATATGAGGCATGCCACCAGCGACGTACATCCCTAGATTCTTGGCACCATCCGGATTCGTCGGCGTCGGCCGACCCGAGGCCGAGGAGCCGTTGCGTTGGCATCGTTGACACCCTGGGCGACGCGGACGGCAGGTGCGCTTCCCGAGAACGGGCCGGAGCCGCTCCAGCTGGTCACGCTGGCCCCGACGATGCTCGACGACGCTGCGGCGGCTCGGCGCACGGTCGGCAGGATCCCGAGCTCGCTGCGTTCTCCCCGGGTCCGGCTCGCGGCCGCAGACCTCCTGGTCACCGGTTCGCTCCTCGCCCTGGTGGTCGCACAGGGCGGGGTCGCGTCGATCGGCCCGACGACGGTCGTCCTCCTCGCCGCCCTCTGGTGCGCGGCCCTGGGCGCCTCGGGCGGCTGGTCCACCAGCGTTCATGCCCTGAACCGCCGTGCCGTGCTCCGCGCCGTCGTGGTCGTCGGACTCGTGTGCTGGACGGCCGATGCCGCGTTCGACCTCCCGGTCACCTCGGGGCAGCTGGTCGTCCTGACCGCTGCCCTCGCCGTCGCGGCCCTGCTCCCCCGGCTGGCGCTGCTGACAGCGGCCCGCACCCGACACCCGGTCCGACTCGCGCTCGCGGGCGACGGCCACGACGTACGCCGACTGCTGGGTGACCTCGACCGTGGACCGGCGTCACGCTGGCGGGTCACCGCAGTCTGCGTCGACGACGAGGACGCCGACGCACACGCGGCGGCCCGGGAGCACGCCGTACCGATCTGTGGGGGCGTCGACGACGTCGTGGCGGCCGCGGTCGCCACCGGCGCGACAGCGATCCTGCTGGCACCGGGCCGGATGCTCTGCCCGGCGACGGCGCGCCGACTGTCGTGGTCGGCCCACGAAGCCGGCCTCAGCGTCTTCCTGGGCACCGGCCTGCTCGACGTCGCGGCAACCAGGGCCACGCTCGTCCCGGGAGGCGACCTCGGTCTCGTCCACCTGCGCCCGACCACCGCTCCGTCGCTCGCCCGGGTGGTCAAGGGAGTCACCGAGCGACTCCTGACCACCCTCGCCCTGCTGGCCTTCCTGCCGTTGCTGCTGGCGATCGTCGTGGCGATCCGCGTCGACTCGCGCGGCGGGTCGCTCTTCCGCCAGACCCGCGTCGGCCGTGACGGCAGGACGTTCACGATGTACAAGTTCCGCACGATGGAGGTCGACGCCGAGAGTCGCGTCGACGCACTCGCGGACGCCAACGAGAGCGACGGCGTGCTCTTCAAGATGCGCCGCGATCCACGCATCACCCGCGTCGGCGGCGTGCTGCGGCGCTACTCCCTCGACGAGCTCCCCCAGCTGGTGAACGTGCTCTTCGGGCAGATGTCCCTCGTCGGCCCGCGCCCCGCGCTGCCCCAGGAGGTCGAGCGCTACGACGTCGACCCGCGCCACCGGCTCGCCGTCAAGCCCGGTCTGACCGGCCTCTGGCAGGTGTCCGGGCGCTCGGACCTGTCGTGGGAGGAGTCGGTCCGCCTGGACCTCCACTACGTCGACAACTGGTCCCTCGCGATGGATGCGGACATCGTGCTCCGCACGGTGCGAGCGGTCCTCAGCCACCGGGGCGCCTACTGACGGTGGTCCGGACATTTCCTGACCCGATCGGGCTAGGTGTCGTAGTCCCTTGTAGTCATCTTGCTCTGGGGCCATGGCCAGTCGGAAACATCGGTGCTCGACTCGATGCCTCACCCACGAGTCAGGGGACGCGCATGAGTGAGTCTGCTCTCGCACCACGTCCGACCACCGCCCGCCGACGGGGTCGCAACGCGCAC
>CAVPUL010000009.1:0-20853 GCA_963708875.1 uncultured Actinomycetota bacterium | reverse complement strand
GCCCCTACCTGGACTCCTGCGCAGGGCTGTGGCACTCCGGCCCGGGCCGCTAGCGTTGCGTGCACCAGCCCTGCTCCGGAGGTGCACATGTCCTACGTCGTCGACTTCGTGGACGTCTCCACGGTCGGGTTGGAGTCGTCACCGGTCGCAGACGCGCTCGCCGGGCTGAGAGCGAACGAGGCGCGCTACTTCAGGAACAAGTACGCCCACGCCTTCACCGTCGAACCCGCCGGCGAGGCGAAGGAGACCGTCGACCGGGTGCACCACATCCTCGAGGCAGAACGCGACCTCGTCATCGAGTCCCGGCCGCTCGAGGCGACCGCGTTCGAGGTCGACGGCATCCGGATGGCGTACGTGTTCTACGAGTCCGGCCTGTCGATCAACGTGATGTACACGATCGCGGACGGGGGGAAGCGGGCCGTCGGGTTCAAGCTCTCCGACGGGATGGACGTACCCGAGGAGCTCGCCGCGAACTTCAAGTTCGCCCGGCAGAAGTCCAAGCTGGCCGGCACGATCCGTGGCTCGTACTTCGTCATCAAGGGCGAGTACTGACTCGCCCGGGAACGTCGTCACCACGCAGCGCCGACCGCCCGAGGACCGTCTGGCCGGCTGCGATGGGCGACGCCCTCGGCGTGACCGGGACCGGTCACCACGGGGGCACGACTCGTGCATCTGCGACGTCCGGTCGAGATCCCGGCAGCACCCGGCCCGCACGATCGACCGATCTGCATGACGACCCGTTCATGGCGGTGCTGCGGCAGGGCGTCTACGACTTCGTCGTGCACTCGGCGACCCTCGGCCCCGGGATCGTGGTCACCACGCAGCAGCCGACGGCCTGAGCGACGCCGGGCCTATCGGCTGAGCAGGACCGCGAGGCCGGTGCCGACGCCGGCAGCGACGAGCGCCACGACGAGCACGACCGCGACGAGCTTGGTGTTCATCGCACCTTCTCCCTCCCCATGACGCCGGATCGCTGTCCAGCGTCGCCGGTCGCTCACTATCCTCGGCGTACGCCCCACACCATCACGAGGAGACCGCCATGTTCGAGGATCTGTCCGGTGTCGGCCACCTCCAAGAGGCCCTCGCCACGACGAACGCGCTGCTGGCCGACATTCTTGCCGAGCTCCAGGAGACGAACTCGCAGCGACTGGACGAGATCGCCCGGGAGCTCCGTTCGCTGAACGTGAAGGTCGGCAAGCTCCCCTTCACCGGGTGACCCGGGAGATGTGCACACGTCGGCGCCTCCAATAAAGCGGACATATCGCCCCGCGAAGCCCGCGCTGCCGTCGTCTGCCATGGCCGCGACCGGGACGCCGCCGTCGATCGTCCGACACCGAGAGCCGGACGTCGCCCGCGCAGGCTGACCTTGTCTCCAGGCCACTGCGGGATCACAGTGGACCTAGTCGTCAGCACGCACGACCAGGAGGCCCCGTGAGCATCAACCTTGTCCTCGCCCCGTCCCGCTCGACGAGCAGGCGCGAACGCAGGGCAGAGCGTCGTCGGCTGGAGCGGTGCGACACGCTCACCGACCGGCTCGCCGAGCTGCACACGATGCGCTCCCTCCTCGCTCGGGCCGCCGAGGTCGTCACCGCCGGCTGGGTCCAGGACGCCTGGTTCGCCGTGGCGACGCGCTCCGGCACCCGGGTCGTCGCCGCGCACGACGTACGGCGGGCGGCGCGTCATCCCGTGGTCGGCGCCTGCCTCGTCGGTGGCGTCGTCGAGGCTGGTGGCGGCCCGGGCTCGGTCCGCTCCCAGCTCGTCCGGCGCACCCTCGACCTGACCTGGCACACGCTGTACGAGGACCCGCACCAGCCCGTGCGGTGGTGCCCGGGACCCGACGTACGCCTGATGCGGCTGCTCGACCTGACCCGGTGGAACGACACCGAGGGCCGGACGCAGAGCGAGGTCGTCGACCTGCTGCACCGGGGCCAGCTCACCGTCGACCTGCAGCGGGACCTGTACCGCACCGAGCTCTGTCGGATCGGGCCGGCCGAGTTCGGGCTACGGTCGGAGTCGTGCGCGCCATCACCTACAGCCAGACCGGAGATCCCGACGTACTGACCCTCGGCGATCGACCCCAGGCCGAGCCGGGTCACGGTGAGGTCAGGGTCCGGATCCATCGCTCCGGGGTCAACCCCACCGACTGGAAGGCCCGGCAGGGCTCCGAGCCGGGCACGGCGGTCGACCCGCCGCAGGTGCCCGACCAGGACGGCTCCGGTGTCGTCGACGCGGTCGGCGCCGGCGTCGAGGAGGCGCTGGTCGGGTTGCGGGTGTGGATCTGGGAGGCGGCCTACCAGCGACCGGAAGGGACGGCCCAGGAGCACGCCCTGGTGCCGCGGCACAACCTCGCCCTGCTGCCCGACACCGCGTCCTTCGACCTCGGCGCCTCCCTCGGTGTCCCGTTCCTCACCGCCCACCGGACCTTGACGGTGACCGAGGACGGACCCGTCCGGCTCGGCCCGGGCACGTTGGCGGGTCGTACGGTCCTGGTCTCCGGTGGGGCGGGCGCGGTGGGCAACGCCGCGATCCAGCTGGCCCGGTGGTCGGACGCCACGGTGATCACGACCGTGAGCAGTCCCGAGAAGGCGAACCTGGCCGCCCGCGCAGGCGCCGACCACGTGATCGACTACCGGCAGCAGGACGTCGTCGCCGAGGTGCGCAAGATCGTGCCGCACGGCGTGAACACCATCGTGGAGGTCGCGGCAGCGGCCAACGCGGAGATCGACGCCCAGGTGATCGGCCTGCACGGCTCGGTCGCGGTGTACGCCGACGACGGCGGGGCACCCCTGAGCCTGCCGGTCAGGCCGCTGATGGTGCCGAACGCACGCTGGCAGTTCGTCCTCGTCTACACCGCCCCGCACGACTGGAAGGCCCGTGCCGTCGACGACGTCTCGGCAGCCGTCCTGGACGGTGCCGTCCGGGTGGGTGAGGACGCCGGCCTGCCGCTGCACCACTTCCCGCTCGAGCAAGCCGCGCAGGCCCACGCCGCGGTCCAGGACGGCGCCGTCGGCAAGGTGCTGATCGACGTCACGGACTGAGGACAGCCATGGACGACACCGAGGAGATCGTCTGGATGGTGCGTGGCGCCTGGGTGTCGCTCTCCCTGCGCGCGACGTGCGAGCTCGGCATCGTGGACGCGCTCGACGAGCCGGCCACCCTTGCCACGCTGGCGACGCGCACCTCGTCGGACCCCGCGACGCTGGCCCGCCTTCTCCGAGTGCTGGTCGACCTCGGCCTGCTCGAGGTCGAGGAGGGTCTCTACGCCGCGACGCCGCGAGGGCGAGACGCTGCGGGTCGATCATCCCAGTGGCGTGCGCAACCTCGCGCTCATGCAGACGACGATCCCGAACCTCACCACGTGGCAGCACCTGGCGGACGCCGTGCGGCAAGGGGGTCCGGTGTACGAGGACCTGCACGGGCAGACGTCCTGGGACTGGCTGGCGGCGCACCCCGAGCAGGGAGCGGTCTTCAACGCCGCCATGGCGCGCCGGAGTGCGCTCCAGCTCGCGGCGCTCCGCGCGGCCACCGACTTCTCGGCGGCACGCCTGCTGGTCGACGTCGGGGGCGGCCAGGGTGGCATGGTGGCCGCGCTGCTCGCGGAGGAGCCGTCGCTGCACGCCCTCGTCGCGGACCGGCCCGAGGTCGCTGCGGAGGCCACCGCTGCGTTGGCGGCGGCAGGACTCGCCGACCGGGCCCGTGGTGAGCCTGCGGACTTCTTCGTCGCGGTGCCGCCCGGGGGTGACGTCTACGTCCTCTCCAACGTGCTGCACGACTGGGACGACCCCGAGGCCACGCTCGTCCTGCGAACCGTCCGGACGGCGATGGCACCCGAGTCCCGGCTGCTCATCGTCGAGAACGTGCTCGATGCGCCCGGACGAACGGTCTCCCAGCAGCGTGACGTCCACCTCGTCGACCTGCACATGCTGGTCATGTTCGGGGCTCGGGAGCGCACGAAGGCGGAGTACGACGCACTGCTGGTCCCCGCCGGCTTCCAGCCCGCCGCGCTGATGCCCTCGCCGAACACCTGGAACGTGCTCGAGACGCGGCCGGTCGGCTGAGGCACCTCCCGGAGCGGTGCGCGCCTCAGTGGTGGGGACCCGTGCGACCGAGGGTCGTCTCGGGGGTCACGCCCGGGCGGTTCCACTGCGGCGCGGGCCGGCTGGTCGGGCCCCAGTCGGGCGTCCCATCGGCGTCCGAGCGCCAGTACCAGCAGGCATGGTTGCCCACCGGCCAGCCGTCGGGGTTGTCCTCCCAGGCCTCGCCACGGCCGTAGGGCGTCAGGTCCAGCAGGCCCATGGCTCCGTTCGCCGGCTCGGTGCCACGATCCGTCGTGGAGTAGGTGAGGAAGACCCGGTCGCCGTCGCGCAGGAAGCAGGAGAGCACCCCCATCTCGCCGCCGACGGGCTCGTCGAGCCCGCGGACCGAGTACCAGGGCTGGGTGTAGCCCATGAACTCGACGTAGGGCGCCAGCTCCTCCCACGACCCCGTGGCGACGACGGCGTACGAGACGCCCCGGGCGTTGAGGTAAGCGGCGTCGTGCAGGTGCCAGACCGTGAGCGTGCACCCCTCGCACTGCCCCTGGTGCGGCGCGCCGTCGTACCACATGTGCTTGTAGAGCACGAGCTCGTCACGCCCCTGGAACAGGTCGATGAACGGGACCGGGCCGTCCGGTCCGACGACCTCGACCGTCCCGTCGAGCTCCACCATGGGCAGCCGACGTCGTGCGGCGGCGAGGGCGTCGCCTGCGCGCGTGTGGGCCTTCTCGCGGACGAGGAGCTCGTCACGAGCCGCCTGCCAGGTGGCCCGGTCGACGATGGGGGGCAGTGCGCGCGGCGCGGTCGTCATGGATTCCTCCGTGGTGTCTCGGTCGAGGGCAGCGTGGTGTGAGGTCCCCCGGCACTCAATCCGGCAGACCCGCGAACGGCGCGAAACTCATCGCTCTACGATCCAGTCCATGACGCCCTCGTTCGCCCTCGACCCGGACCACCTCGAGCTGCAGAAGTGGCTGCACACGTTCGCCGCGGACGTGATCCGTCCCGCCGCCGCGGAGTGGGACGAGAAGGAGGAATTCCCGTGGCCGGTGGTCGAGGAGGCTGCCAAGGCCGGCATCTACTCGCTGGACTTCTTCGCCACCCAGAGCTTCGAGGAGACCGGGCTGGGGATCCCGATCACCATGGAGGAGCTCTTCTGGGGTGACGCCGGGATCGGCCTCTCCATCGTCGGCACGACGCTGGCCGCCGCCGCCGTACGCGCGAACGGCACCGACGAGCAGCTCGGCGAGTGGGTGCCCCAGATGTTCGGCACCCCGGGCGACCTCCACCTCGCGGCCTTCTGCTCCTCCGAGCCCGACGCGGGCTCCGACGTGGGTGCGATGCGCACCCGGGCGAGGTACGACGAGGCGACCGACGAGTGGGTGCTCAACGGAACGAAGACGTGGGCCACCAACGGCGGGCTGGCCGACGTGCACGTCGTCACGGCCGTGGTGGACCCCGACCTCCGCACGCGCGGGCAGGCGAGCTTCGTCGTGCCGCCCGGGACGAAGGGGCTGAGCCAGGGCCAGAAGTTCCACAAGCACGGCATCCGGGCATCGCACACGGCCGAGGTCGTGCTGGAGGACTGCCGGATCCCGGGCCGGTGCCTGCTCGGTGGCAAGGAGAAGCTCGACGCACGGCTCGCGCGTGCTCGCGAGGGCACCAGCTCGTCGGGCAACGCCTCGATGGCGACGTTCGAGCGCACCCGGCCCGCGGTGGGCGCGCAGGCCATCGGCATCGCGCGGGCGGCGTACGAGGTGGCCCTGGACTATGCGAAGACGCGTGAGCAGTTCGGCAAGGCGATCATCGAGAACCAGGCGATCGCCTTCGCCCTCGCGGACATGAAGACCGCCATCGACGCCTCACGGCTGCTGGTGTGGCGGGCGGCGTGGATGGGTCGCCAGGGCGAGCCGTTCAACGCGGCCGAGGGCTCGATGTCGAAGCTGTTCGCCGGGGAGACGGCCGTGCGGGTGACCGAGCAGGCGATGCAGATCCTCGGTGGCAACGGCTACACCCGCGAGTACCCGGTCGAGCGGATGGCCCGCGACGCCAAGATCTACACGATCTTCGAGGGCACCTCGGAGATCCAGCGACTCGTGATCGCCCGGACCATCTCGGGCGCCCCGATCCGCTGACCACGACTGGGTTAGGCTTGCCTAAGTAGTCGAGGCGAGGGAGCAGCCCATGCACGCGCACGTGGTGACCACCGAGTGGCTCACCCCTGTCCTGGTCCGCGTCGTCCTCGGCGGCGACGACCTCGAGGGCTTCGAGCTGCCGGAGGACACCGACGCCTACGTGAACGTCGCGATCGCGCCGAGCGGTGCGCCGTACGGCGAGGTGTTCGACCCTGCCGACGTCCGGGAGCAGCACGAGAAGGAGCACTGGCCGCGCCGCCGCCGCTACACCGTCCGCAGCTGGGACCGGGCCCGGCAGCTGCTGACGCTCGACTTCGTGGTGCACGGCGACGACGGCGTCGGCGGACCGTGGGCCGCTGCCGCGAAGCCCGGCGACGTCCTGGTCTTCGAGGGTCCCGGCGGTGGCTACCGGCCCGATCCGACCGCCGACTGGCACCTGCTCGTCGGCGACGAGTCGGCGCTGCCGGCGATCGCCGCCTCCCTCGAGGCGCTGCCCTGGGGCGCGACCGCCGTCGTGCGCCTGGTCTGCGACGGGCCCGAGCACGAGATCCCCCTCTCCTCCCCCGGCGAGATCGACCTGCAGTGGCTGCACCGCGCCGGCGGTCCCGGCGACGCCGACCTGTTGCCCGACGCCGTCCGAGCACTGGAGCTCCCGGAGGGCCGCGTGCACGCCTTCGTGCACGGCGAGGCCGACGAGATCCGCGCGATCAGGCGGCACCTGCTGCTCGACCGCGGACTCACCCGTCAGTCGATGTCCTGCTCGCCGTACTGGCGGCGCACGATGACCGACGAGTCGTGGCGCGAGGTGAAGCGCCAGTACGTCGCCGCGATGGACGCCGACGTCGAGGTCGCCTGAGCGCGCGGCCGCGCTCGGTACTCTCGAACAGCATGGAAGAGATGAAGGCCCGCCGCGTCGTCGACGCGCTGCGTGAGCAAGGCACGAACGCCGAGCTGGCGCGCGTCGCGGTGTTCCAGTTCGGCGTGACGATCAAGCTCCCGGACGGGCGCGAGGCCACGTGGGACTCCGACGGCACGGCGTCGCTGGAGGCCCAGGTGATGCGCAACGGCGTCCTGGTCGGCTTCGTGCCCCAGATCGAGGGCTCCGACAGCTACACCGAGGAGCAGATCGTCGACACGATCCGGCGTACCGACTACGACAAGCCGATCGCCACCCAGCGGTCGACCACGCCGCCGCCCGAGCCGGCGCTGCCGATCAAGGGCGGCCTGTTCCGCCGCTTCATGGACGGTTTTCGCTACCGCTGACCCCTCGGCGGTTTCCTGACCCTCGGTTACCGTGCAGAGCGGAGCTCACCTGGGGAGGTCGACAGTGCTGTCGGACATCGAGATCGCCAACGCGGCCACGCTGCGACCGATCAGGGAGATCGCCGAGGAGACACTCGGCATCGACGAGAGCCACCTCGTGCCCTACGGGCACTACAAGGCGAAGGTCGACCTGACCTACCTGGCCTCGCTCTCCGACCGACCGCTCGGCCGACTGGTGCTGGTCACCGCGCTGTCACCCACCCCGCCGGGCGAGGGGAAGACCACCACGACGGTCGGCCTCACCGATGCGCTGCACGGGCTCGGGCACCGCACCGTCGCCTGCCTGCGCGAGCCCTCGATGGGGCCGGTCTTCGGCATGAAGGGTGGTGCGGCCGGAGGTGGTTACAGCCAGGTCGTGCCGATGACCGACATCAACCTGCACTTCACCGGGGACTTCGCGGCGATCGCCGCAGCCAACAACCTGCTCGCGGCCCTGATCGACAACCACGTCCACCACGGCAACGAGCTCGACATCGACGTCCGCAACATCAGCTGGAAGCGCGTGCTCGACATGAACGACCGCGCCCTGCGCGAGGTCACCGTGGCGCTCGGTGGGCACGCGAACGGGTTCCCGCGCGAGGAAGGGTTCGACATCGTCGTCGCCTCGGAGCTGATGGCGATCTTCTGCCTCACCGAGTCGTGGGCCGACCTCAAGCGACGCATCGGCGACATCGTCATCGGCTACACCCGCTCCACGCAGCCGGTCACCGCGCGCGACCTCGGCGCCCACGGCGCGATGGCGGCGCTGCTGCGCGACGCACTCGCGCCGAACCTGGTGCAGACCCTCGAGGGTGCACCGGCGTTCGTGCACGGCGGTCCGTTCGCCAACATCGCGCACGGCTGCAGCTCGGTGACAGCGACGCGCGCCGGTCTCCGGCTGGCCGACATCGTGGTCACCGAGGCAGGTTTCGGCGCCGACCTCGGTGCGGAGAAGTTCGTCGACATCAAGTGCCGCAAGTCCGGGCTGCGTCCCGACGTCGCGGTCGTCGTGGCCACGGTGCGTGCCCTGAAGTACCACGGCGGCGTCGCGCTCACCGACCTCGGCACCGAGGACGTCGCCGCGGTCGAGGCCGGCATGGTGAACCTGCGCCGGCACCTGCACAACATCCGCGAGGTCTACGGCATCGCCCCGGTCGTCGCGGTCAACCGCTTCCCGACCGACACCGACCTCGAGGTGGCCAAGGTCGTCGACCTCGTCGCTGCCGAAGGCGTCCAGGCCTATCCCGCGACGCACTTCGCCGACGGTGGCGCGGGTGCACAGGATCTCGCGAAGGGAGTCCTGCAGGCGCTCGACGAGCCCTCGCCGTACACCTTCTCGTTCACCTACGACGACGACCTGTCGCTGATCGAGAAGGTCGAGACGATCGCGACCAGGCTCTACGGCGCGGGCCTGGTGACGTGGGAGGCCAGGGCCCGGCGGCGACTGCAGCGCTTCGAGCGCGACGGGTACGGCGTCCTGCCGGTGTGCGTGGCCAAGACGCAGTACTCCTTCTCGACCGACCCGACCTCGCTCGGGGCGCCGACGGGCCACGAGCTGCACGTGCGCGAGGTCCGGCTCTCGGCAGGTGCGGGCTTCGTGGTCGTGGTCTGCGGCGACATGATGACGATGCCCGGGCTACCCCGCGACCCGTCGGCGTCCCGCATCGACCTCGCCGACGACGGCACCATCCTGGGTCTCTCCTGAGGTGTCGGCCCACAGGTAGGTCGCGAACCAGGCCAGGGCCACGAGCAGCACGGTGTGCGCCACGACGGTGCCGGTGTGACCGGGCAACCCGAGGTCGACGAACTGGAAGAGCGCCAGCAGGACCGCGGGCACTCGTGGGAAGCCCGCTCGCCAAGCCGCGACAGCCAGGCTGACGGTTCCCACGACCGCTCCACCGAGGAACAACAGCAGCACCACGATGCCGAGTGGGTTGGTGCCCGCCGCGTCGATGATCCTTCCCTGCGGTCTGGTGGTCGAGTCCCTCGCGCACGGTCGCGAGCTGGACCGCCTGGATCCCGCGCACGCCGAAGAACGCCGTCATCGACACCGCGGCGGTCCACCCGGCGAAGCGAGCCAGTCGCGGCGTCCTGCCGGCGCACGAGTCGGCAAGTCCCAGGAACGCCGGCCCGAACAGGAGCACGGCGGTCATGCCGCACAGCACGCTGAACGTGAACGCGCCCTGGTGCGCGGCCACGCGGGACAGCTCCGAGGAGGTCGAGCCGTCCTTGAGCGGCGAGATGACGGTCTCGGTCAGCTCCAGCCCGGAGGCGGCGACGAGGAGCACCGCGGTGGCGCGCCTGCCGGGAAGGATCGAGGTGGTGGACATCGCAAGCCTTTCGTCGGGGACGGCACGACGCTAGGCAGGCGGGCCACCCGACCGGATCGGCCCGGCGGCTGGTCTTCACCGCCACCCGGACGATCGCGAACTCATCCTCCGGAACGAGGCGCGAGGAGGGCTGCTCGTCGTACCGTCACGGCATGCCTCGCCTGCTCCCGAGAGTCCCGGTGCTCGACGCACTGTTGGGTGGATCGCTGGCGGTGGCAGCGGCGATCGACCAGGCGACGTACCACGACCTGCCTCAACCCTGGGTCTCGATCGTCGCGGCGATCTGGACGGGGTCGGTGATCCTGCGGACCGTCGCGCCGTTCGCGATGGTCGTCGTCGCCTCGCTGAGCGCTGTGGCCTACGTCGCGTTCCCGGTGAACGCGACCCTGCTCGCCACCTTCGTCTCCCTGCTCGTGATCGGCTTCTCGATCGGGGCGAACCTGAGTGGGCGCAAGTTCGTGGCTCGCGTTCGCCCTGCTGCTGAGCTCGACGTACGTCGTCCAGATCGTCATCGCACAGCGGCCGGGCGGCGACACCGCGTTCGCCGACGTCTACCTCTCCCCCATCGCCCTGATGGCACCGGTTCTCGGCGGCTTGCTGCTACGACGTTCGCGGCGCCAGTCCGCAGAGCTGCGCCGCCTGGCCGCCGAGCTCGCCGCCGAGCGACAGAGGCACCTGCGAGCTGCGGCCATGGCCGAGCGCCACCGCATCGCCCGAGAGCTGCACGACGTCATCTCGCACTCGGTCAGCGTGATGGTCGTGCAGGCCGGGGCGGCCGAGCAACAGCTTCCCGAGGACTCGCCCGCGCGGGAACAGCTGCACGCCGTTCGGCGCACGGGCAAGGAGGCGCTCACCGAGCTGCGCCGGCAGCTCGGCGTGCTTCGCGAGAGTCCGGACGAGTCACCCGAGCCCCTGCCGCTCCTCACCGATGTCGCCGACCTGGCCGAGCAACCCGGCGTCACCCTGGAGTACGACGAGGCGGCGATCGGCGACGTCGCACCCGGCCTGGCCCTGGCGGCGTACCGGATCGTGCAGGAGTGCGTCACGAACGCTCGCAAGCACGCGGCCGGAGCCGCCGTGCACGTCCGCGTGGGCCGCGATCTCGAGGGACTCGCCGTGGACGTGACCAACGGTCCCGGCGGCGTCGCTGCTCGAGTCGAGCGCGGTGGTCACGGTCTCGTCGGCATGCGTGAGCGCGCCCAGATGTACGCCGGTCACCTCGAGGCCGGGCACAACCAGGAAGGCGGCTGGACTGTCCGAGCACGGCTGCCGACCTCGGCCGTGGGACCCTCCGCGTGAGTCCCTCCCCCATCCGGGTCCTGCTGGCCGACGACCAGTCGCTGGTGCGCAACGGGTTCCGGCTGATGCTCGAGCAACAGCCCGACTTCTCGGTGTGTGGCGAGGCAGCAGACGGCGCGGAGGCCGTACGTCTCGCGGAGCGGCTTCGACCGGACGTGGTCCTGATGGACATCCGGATGCCGCACCTCGACGGGATCGCCGCTACCGAGCGGCTCGTCCGCGCCGGGATCGGGCGGGTGCTGGTGCTGACGACGTTCGACGTGGACGACTACGTGATCGATGCGCTGCGGGTGGGCGCCAGCGGCTACCTCCTCAAGGACGTCGAGCCGGAGGACCTCGTCGCTGCCGTGCGGGCCGTGGCGGCAGGCGACCTGCCCCTGTCGCCGACGGTGCTGCGCCGCGTCGTGGCCGCCTACGTCGACAACGGCCGCCGACCCTCTGACACCCGGCTCGAGCGACTCAGCGAGCGCGAGCGCGAGGTGCTCGTCCTCCTGGGTCAAGGCCTCACGAACGCCGAGATCTGCGAGCGCCTGGTCGTGAGCATGCCGACGACCAAGACCCACGTGGCCAACGTTCTGGCCAAGCTCACCGTGCGTGACCGGGTCCAGGCGGCCATCTTCGCCCACCGCAACGGACTGGTGTGACTACGTGTCGCGCTCGAGCGTCGTCGACAGCTCGGGCAGGTAGTCGGCCGTGGACTCGTAGTAGCGCATCGCGAGGAGACCGCGCTCGGCATCCACCCGGCCCTCGCCGATGGCGAAGACGCTGTTGAGCCAGACGAGCTCGGCCGAGTCGGACTGGAACGTCAGCACGTGCAGAGCGGTGCCGGCGGTCAGGGAAGCCATCCCGGTGAGCGTGAAGAGGGCGCTCCCACCGCCGTCCACGTCCAGGACGCCCCGTGCGTCAGGAAAGGCGTGGCCGCCGCGGAGCCGGGGGAAGTTCGACCACTGGGCCGTGCCCGCCAGGCGTCCTCGGAACGTCCCCTCACCCAGGCCGAACAGTCGACCGTCGCCGAGCTCCGAGGGCTCGACGGAGCGCATCAGGCTGTAGCGCCAGTCGACATCACACAGCTGATCGAGTCGCATGCCGCACCTCCGTCACTGGTCACGCGGCGCGAATCCCATGCAACCACAGCGGGTGGGGGTCAGCCCTCGTGGCGGCGGAACCTACGATGGACGGCGCCCACAGCCCCTCGACCGGAAGGCACGCGTGATCGCAGGACGGTACTCGCTCGACCGCGAGGTCGGTCGCGGTGGCACCGGGGCGGTCTGGCTGGGCCGCGACGAGGTCCTCCACCGGCCCGTGGCGCTCAAGCGGATCGGGCTGCTCCCGGGCGCCGACCGGACCGACCTCACCCGCGCCGAGCGCGAGGCACGGCTCAGCGCACGGCTGCACCATCCGCACGTGGTCGCGATCTTCGACGCGGTCGTCGACGACGACTCCTGGTGGCTGGTGATGGAGTACGTCGACGGGGTCGACCTCGGGCGGCTGGTGCGCGAACGCGGTGCCCTCTCACCCGACCAGGCGGCACCGCTGCTCGTCCAGGCCGCCGACGCCCTGGCCGCCGCACACGCCGCGGGGATCGTGCACCGCGACGTCAAGCCGTCCAACATCCTGGTCGACCGGGCGGGGCAGGTGAAGCTCACCGACTTCGGCATCGCCCGGATCGCCTCGGATCCCGCCCTCACCCAGACCGGCATGGTCACCGGGTCGCCGGCGTACCTCGCGCCCGAGGTCGCGGGCGGTGCCCGAGGCGACGAGGCCGCCGACGTGTGGTCGCTGGGGGCCACGATGTTCCACGTCCTCGAGGGTCGCCCGCCGTACGACCTCGGCGACAACGTGATCGGTGGGCTCTACCGGATCGTCCACGAGGAACCGCCCCGGCCGGCCGACGCCGGCTGGCTGGCACCCCTGCTCGAGTCGACCATGGTCCGGGACCCTTCGGCGCGCTGGTCGATGCAGCAGGTCCACGCCTACCTCGAGTCGGGCGCCGCGCCCGCCACGACGGGCGACCCCACCGCGACCCAGGTCCTCGCGCCGGTGCCTGCCGTCACGGCGGCCCCGCCGACGCCCCCACCTGCGCCCGCCCCGACGCCCGTTCCCACCGCCGCCCGCACGCGACGAGTGCCCACCAGGTGGCTGCTGCTCGGTCTCGCCGTCGTGCTGCTGCTGGTCGTGGGCGGTTACCTGCTGCTCTCCCAGGACGGCTCCGGCGGCGACAAGACGGCGAACGGCTCCTCCGGCGCCGCCACCAAGAAGGCCACCGGCAAGAGCACGAAGCCGACCGCGAAGGGCATGGAGTCGTTCATCCGCGACTACGTCGCGACCGTCTCCGACGACCCGTCGAAGTCCTGGATGATGCTGTCGCCGAAGTTCCAGCAGGAGAGCGGCGGCTTCGGCAAGTACCAGCGCTTCTGGGAGCGCGCGACCAACGGCGAGGTGCGCAGCATCTCCGCAGACCCGGAGAACCTCACGGTGAGCTACCAGGTCCACTTCGACGACTTCGACAACGGGCCGGGGCCGACGGTGCTCGACCTGAAGTACGAGGACGGCAGGTACCTCATCGACGGGGAGCACACCCGGGGCTTCAAGCCGGCTGGCTGACCGCAGGCTTCAGAAGCCGAAGGCGGCGCGCATGTCCGGCGCGGTCCTGCCGTGGCCCAGCGGCGGCAGGTGCAGCACCTGGGCGATGAACCTGGTCAGCGAGTAGTGCGTGAGTGGCCGGCCCACCACTGTGTGGTGAAGGCGGGTGGACAGCACCGAGGTGAGCACGATGTTCCCGGACCGCTTGTCGTCCTCGTCGGCGGTCACCACGACGACGAGCCGGCCGCTCGTGAAGTCTGCGCTGTGCAGCACGGGCGTGAGCTGCTGCTTCAACCACGCATCGGCCACGCCCAACGAGGCGTCGTGGGCGTCGTGCACCAGGTTGGGGATCAGGAAACCGACGGTGGGCAGCGCGTCCCGCTGCACGGCGCTGGCGAACGCCGGGAGGCCGACGTCGAAGGATCCGCACGCACCGCTGCTCCTCGGGAAGTAGACCCAGGGGTTGTGCCGGACGGCGTAGTTCCCGGCGTCTTGGTCGTGGCAGCTCTGCGGCATCGACTCGGCGAAGGTGGCAGCGGTCTTGCCTGCATCGAGCGCCTGGTCGAAGACGGAACGGGCCTGGCCCACCTGGGATGCGTTTCTCGAGGGCGGGGCGTCGTTCGTCACGCCGAACGTGGAGCCGCCCACGATCGCGAGGTAGTTGGGCTCGCTGGGGTGGGTCAGCGCCTGCCAGTGCGTCGCGTAGCCGTACGTCTGGGACTGCTGCGCGAGGAACGGCATGCCGGCCTGCATCTGGGAGAGCGAATGGTTCTCCTCGATGACGACAAGGATCTTCGTCGGCATCCGTGCGGCCTGAGCGGCCTTCGCCGCCTTCGAGGCAAGGCTCGAGGCACTCTCGGACGCGCCTGCTGAGGGAATGGGTGATGGGCTCGGGGAGCGGGCGGTGACGCTCGCAGAAGGGCTCGGTGAGTCGCTCGTCGTCGAGCTGGAGGGCTCCTCCCCCGCCCCGCACGCAGCGAGCGCGAGAACGGCCGTTGCCACAGTGATGGCCAATGCCGGTCGTCTCACGCTGATCACCCTAGGTCGGCGTGCTGACGGCCGGATGACTCAGACGAGGTCGAGCAGCGACCGCAGTCGTCGTAGCGCCAGGCTGGCACCGGCACGGACCGTCGCCGGGGCGTGCAGCTCGTCGAGGAGGGGCGCGCGCATCCGGGTCCAGTCGGCGTCGCTGGGCAGCGGTGCCTCCGGGACACTGCCGTCGGGCTCGAAGCAGCGGACCATCGCCTCACGGATCCCCAGGAGCGGCTCACCGTCCTTGGGCACCCACGTCGCCTCCGGGCGACAGACCATGTCGTCGCGCAGGCTCTCGATCAGCGCCGTGACCGTCCAGAAGGGCGCGGCCACCAGGGAGGCGGCGCCGAGCCCCACCAGCGGGCCGGGGACGGAGATCGTGGGCACCCGCAGGCGCACCAGCCCGGCGGCACGGGAGCACTCCGCGAGGAGCTTCGCATAGGGCAGGATGCTCGGGCCGCCGATGTCGACGGCCCCGGTCAGGTGGTCGTCGGCGAACGCCTCGACCATCGCGCGGAGCACGTCGGAGACGGCGATCGGCTGCACCTTGTGCTCCAGCCAGCTCGGCACCGGCTGCACGAGCAGCAGCGTGGACAGCTGCCGGATCACCTCGAACGACGTCGACCCGGCGCCGATCACGACACCGGCTCGCAGGGACACCACCGACGTGGTCGCCGACTCGGCCTGCTCCAGCACCTCCTCGACCTCGAGGCGCGACGAGATGTGCTTCGAGAGGTCCTCGACCGGCTTGTCGGGCACCAGCCCGGAGAGATAGACCACGCGACGGACGCCACTGCCCGGGACGGCGTCGCGCACGATCTCCGCACCGCGGCGGTCGCGCTCGACGAACGTACGCATGTTCAGCGAGTGCACGAGGTAGCAGACGCCGTCGACGCCGGCCATCGCGGCGGACACGGCCTCGGCGTCGGTGACGTCGCAGCGAGCCCAGTCCACGTCGTCACCCCAGGAGAACCGCTCCGGGGCCGGCACCGACGAGGACGCCGCGACGACCTCGTGGCCCGCCTCCAGGAGAGCAGGGACGACGCGCGATCCGACGTACCCGCTCGCGCCGAGGACCAGGATCCTCATTTCTCGCCCAGGTGCTTGAGCAGCCGGCGCGCGAAGACCTTCCCCATGCCCGCCATCACCGTCCTGATCGCGCCCTGCACCGGGCGACGCATCGCCTTCGGGAAGGGCAGCTCGACGACGACCTCGATGTCGATCGAGACGCGGGTGCCGTCCTTGCGGTCCTCGAGGTGGTACTCGCCGCACACCTCGGTCAGCTCGTCGCTCTTGTCCGGGTCGTGGTCGAACCGGATGCGGGTCGGCTCGTCGAAGGTCATCACCTCGGTGAACGTCGAGCCGATCGACTTGCCGAGGATCGGGACCTCCGCGACGTGCCAGGTCCAACGGTCGCCCTCGACGTCGATGCGGTGCAGGTACGGCGTCAGCTTCGTCACGAGAGCCGGGTCGGTGAGCGCCTTCCAGATCTCCTCGCGTGAGGACTTCAGCGTCGCTGCGGACTGGTTGCTCGCCTTGAAGCGGGTCATCGTTCTCCTGGATTGAGGTGGGTCCTGACTCGTACCCGGTTGCCAACGTAGCGACCTAGTGTCTCGGCATGACGTCGCTCACGTTGCGTGCCCACGGACCCGCGGACGTGGGACTGGTCTGGGAGAGGTACGTCGACCCACAGCAGTGGCCGACGTGGGCACCGCAGATCCAGCGGGTGAGCTGCTCCGGCGAGCGGCTCGAGCACGGCACGACCGGCACCGTGCACGCGGGGCTGCTGAGCCGGCCCACGGTGCCGGTGTCGTTCGAGGTGCTCGCCCTCGACGAGGACCGACGCGAGTGGTCGTGGCGTGCGCACGTGGGCCCGCTCTCGCTGCGGCTCGAGCACGGTGTCCTCGCCCGCGGCGCAGGTAGCGAGACATGGCTGCGCGTTCACGGCCCGCTCCCCGTCGTGGCGGCGTACGCCCCCGTGGCGCGACTCGCGCTCTCGCGGCTGGTGGCGGCGTAGAGTTGCCGAGACACACCTCGGAGGTCGCCATGCCTGGCATCGTCTGGATCCTCGTCTGGGTCGTCATCCTCGGCACCGTGGCCTACTTCGCGATCCGCGAGATCCGCAGCGGGCGCAAGGAGCCCGACGACTTCGACCGCAACGTCCACGAGGCCGTGCGGGAGTCCACCAGCCGTCAGCAGACGCAGGGGCCCAACGGCTTCGGTCAGACCTTCTGGGGCGGGTGACCTCAGGCCCCGTACACGGGGTCAGGGGTCGCGGCCTCGCCGACGAGGCGGCGTACCGCCTCACCGACCTCGGCGGCCTCCCACCGCCGGCCGAGGTCCTGCCGCGGGCCGTGGCGCCAGCCCTCCTCGAGACAGATCTGACCACCCTCGATCTCGATCACGCGGCCGGTGACGTCGCAGTCCGCGGAGGCTAGCCAGGCGACGACGGGTGAGTTGTCGGCCAGGGTCGGGCATCGACGACGTGTCGAAGGCACCTTCGGTCATCCGGGTGCGCGCCACGGGAGCGATGGCGTTGACCAGCACGCCGTACCGGCCCAGCTCGG
This sequence comes from uncultured Actinomycetota bacterium, assembly GCA_963708875.1. GTDB lineage: Bacteria > Actinomycetota > Actinomycetes > Propionibacteriales > Nocardioidaceae > Nocardioides. The sequence continues at coordinate 3,574 of CAVPUL010000009.1, read as the reverse complement.
CCGCCGCGACCAGGGTCATGCCGGCGATGCCGGCCTTCGCCGCGGAGTAGTTCGTCTGCCCGACCGCGCCCTAGCATGCCCTGCACCGGAGCTGGTGTTGATCACCCGGCGCTACCGGCTGGCGGCCCTCCTTGGACTCCGCCCGCCAGTAGCGCGCCGGCGTGCCGCAGCGGCGCGAAGTGCCCCTTGAGGTGCACCCGGATGACGGCGTCCCACTCCTCCTCGGAGGTGTTCACCAGCATCCGGTCGCGCACGAAGCCGGCGTTGTTGACCAGGACGTCGAGCCCGCCGAAGGTGTCGAGCGCCGGTCGCACCAGTCGGCCGCGCCTGCTCGAAGTCGGCGACGTCGGCGCCGTTGGCGACGGCCTTGCCGCCCAGCGCCTCGATCTCCGCCACGACCTGGTGGGCCGGCTCCGACGTCGAGCCCTCGCCCGCACCGGTGGTGCCGAGGTCGTTGACCACCACCGCGGCGCCCTGCCGGGCGAAGCTCGAGCGCGTGCGCGCGGCCGATGCCGCGGCCGGCGCCGGTGACGATCGCGACGCGACCTTCGAGCAAGGCTCATGAGTTCTCCTTGAGGACGTGCAGGCTCTGTGCGATGAGGAACGCTGGCGGCTCGCCGCCGCCGTGGCACGCCACGGTGGCGCCGGAGACGTAGCTGGCGAGGTCGGAGGCGAGGAAGGCCACGACGCCGGCCGATCTCGGCCGGGTCGGCCATCCGGCCCAGCGGGATGGTCCGCGCGACGGCGGCGACCGGTCGTCGCCGCCGTAGTGGTCGGGAGCTGCTCGGTGCGCACCAGCCCGACGACGACGCGTGTTGACCCGGACCTTCGGCGCCCACTCGACGGCCAGCGGACCGGGTCAGGGTGTCCAGCCCGGCCTTGGCGGCGCCGTACGCGGCGGTGCCCGGCGAGGGCCGCAGCGCTGAGACTGCCGATGTTCACGATCGACGCCCTGCCCTGCCCGCGGTTGGCGCTGCATGACGGCGTTGGCGGCCTGCGCGACGAGCAGCGCCGCGGTGCAGGTTGAGGTCGAGCACCTTCTCGGTGAACCGGGCGAGGCCGCGGCGGCGTCGGCGTACGGCGAGCCGCCGGCGTTGTTGACGACGACGTCGAGCCGGCCGTGCCGGCGACGATCTCGGCGACCAGCGCGGTCGACCGCCTCCGGGTCGCGGACGTCGCCGGCAGGAAGTGCGTGCGTCCCGGCGCGGGCGCAGCCGACGTCGGCGGCGCGCAGTACCACCGTCGGCGCCGGCGCTCGAGCAGCACCCGGCGATGCCCGCGCCGATGCCCTGGCTGCCGCCGGTGACGAGGGCGACCCGACCGGACAGGTCCAGCGGATCGCCAGTCGGCCCCCGTGTCGGGTACGTTACCAAGCAATCGCTTGGTTGACCGGATAGGAAGTGGCCGATGGGCATCTCCAGACGGTCGACACCGCCGGCATCGCCGCGTGTCGTCATGGACTACCCACCGGTCAACGCGCTGCCGGTGCCGGGCTGGTTCGACCTGGCCGACGCCGTCGCGCGGCCGGGCGCCGACCCGGCGACCCACGTCGTCGTGCTGCGCGCCGAGGGCCGGGGCTTCAACGCCGGCGTCGACATCAAGGAGATGCAGCGACCGAGGGCTTCGACGCCGCTGATCGGCGCCAACCGGGGCTGCTACGCGGCGTTCGCCGCGGTCTACGAGTGCGCGTGCCGGTGATCGCGGCCGTCAACGGCTTCTGCCTCGGCGGCGGCATCGGCCTGGTCGGCAACGCCGACGTGATCGTGGCCAGCGACGACGCCACCTTCGGCCTGCCCGAGGTCGACCGCGGCGCGCTCGGCGCGGCCACCCACCTGGCCCGGCTGGTGCCGCAGCACCTGATGCGGGCGATGGTACTACACCTCGGCCGCACGGTCACCGCCGCCGAGCTGCACCACTTCGGCTCGGTGCTCGAGGTGGTGCCGCGCGACGAACTGCGACGCCGCGGCCCTGGCGGTCGCCGGCGAGATCGCCGCCAAGGACGCCCGACGGTGATCCGGGCGGCCAAGGAGTCGCTCAACGGCATCGACCCGGCGACGTCCACCGCAGCTACCGCTTCGAGCAGGGCTTCACCTTCGAGCTCAACCTGTCCGGCGTGGCCGACGAGCACCGCGACGCGTTCGCTGGACGAAGCGGGACACGTGACGGGACCCGAGCGACAAGCGCATGATCGCCGAGGACGAGGTCGTCGCCGAGATGAGAGCGGCATGACCGTCGGCATCGGCGGCTGGGGATCGCGGCGCAAGCCGATGGCGCTGGTCCGGGCGATCCTGCGCACCGACCTGCCGGACCTGACGATCGTCTCGTACGGCGGACCGGACGTCGGCCTGCTCTGCGCGGCCGGCAAGGTCAAGCGGCTGACGTCACGGGTTCGTCTCGCTCGACTCGATCCCGCTCGAGCCGTACTTCCGGCGGCCCGCCAGCGAGGCGGCGGCATCGAGTTCAGCGAGGTCGACGAGGGCATGTTGCAGTGGGGCCTGCTCGCCGCCTCGCACCGGCTGCCGTTCCTGCCGATCCGGGCCGGTCTCGGTTCGGACGTGCTGCGGGTCAACCCCGGCCTGCAGACGGTGCGCTCGCCCTACCCGCGGACGACGGCGAGGAGCTCGTCGCGATGCCGGCCCTGCGCCTCGACGTCGCGCTGGTGCACATGAACCGCGCCGACCGGCGCGGGCAACGCCCAGTACCTCGGCCCGGACCCGTACTTCGACGACCTGTTCTGCATGGCGGCCAAGGAGGCCTACGTGTCGTGCGAGCAGATCGTCGACACCGCCGGCTGACCAAGACGGCCCGTCCACACGCTGCAGATCAACCGGATGATGGTCGACGGCGTCGTCGAGACGCCGAACGGCGCGCACTTCACCAGCTGCGTGCCCGACTACGACCGCGACGAGAGTTCCAGCGGGAGTACGCCGACGGCCGCCCGACCCGACGAGTGGCCGCCTTCGGGAACGGTTCCTGGCCGGCGACGAGGCCGCCTACCAGGACGCCGTGCGGCCTCGGGAGTCGGCGTGACCGACGTACGACGCGGAGTATGCGCCGCGCCGTCGCCGACCTGTTCCGCGGCGCGGCGAGATCCTGGCCAGCCCGATGGGCCTGATCCCCACGATCGGCGCACGGTCTGGCCCGGCTGACCTTCTAGCCCGACCTGCTGATGTCCGACGGTGAGGCCTATCCTGCTCGCCCCGCGAGTCACCCGGCGTGGAGGGCTGGCTGCCGTACCGGCTCGTGTTCGACGTCGTGCGCGTCCGGCCGCCGGCACGTGATGATGGGCGCCACCCAGATCGACCGCGTCGGCAACCAGAACATCTCCTGCATCGGCGACCACCGCGAGCGCCAACCGGCAGCTGCTCGGCGTGCGCGGCGCGCCGGGCAACACCGTCAACCACCGCACCAGCTACTGGGTGCCCAAGCACTCGCCCGGGTCTTCGTCGAGCACGTCGACATGGTCTCCGGCGTGGGCGCGCGCGAGCCGAGGCGGCCGCCCGCGGCCCGCGTTTCCACGACATCCCCGCGTGGTCGCGACCTCGGCGTCTTCGACTTCGACGGACCCGGCCAC
>CAVPUL010000008.1:0-394658 GCA_963708875.1 uncultured Actinomycetota bacterium | reverse complement strand
ACATGGACGTCCTCGCCAACGTGGAGTACGGCCTGCGCGTCAAGAAGGTGCCCCGCACCGAGAGACGTGAGCGTGCGACGGCAGCGCTCGACTCCGTCCAGCTCGGTGCCTACGCCGCTCGCCGGCCGACCCAGCTCTCCGGCGGGCAGCGCCAGCGCGTCGCCCTCGCACGGGCGCTGGTCAACCGCCCGCGGGTGCTCCTCCTCGATGAGCCGCTGGGCGCCCTCGACCTGAAGCTGCGCCGGGCGATGCAGCTCGAGCTCAAGCAGATCCAGCGTGACGTGGGCATCACCTTCGTGTTCGTGACCCACGACCAGGAGGAGGCGTTGACGATGAGCGACCGCATCGCAGTGTTCCGGGACGGCCGCATCGAGCAGGTGGCGACGCCGGCCGACCTCTACGAGAGCCCGTCCTCCCCGTTCGTCGCCGGCTTCGTCGGCACCTCGAACCTGCTGGAGGGCGACGCGGCCCGCACGGTCCTGGGCCGACCGGGCGTCTTCAGCATCCGTCCCGAGAAGATCCACCTCGGCGACGAGGTCGCCGACGGCGACGCCACTGCGCCAGGCCTGGTGCGGGACGTGGTCTACCTCGGCTCGGTCAACCACTACCTCGTCGAGCTGGATGCCGGCCCGACGCTCACCGTCCTGCGGCAGAACCTGCGCGGCACCACGGACGAGGCGATGGCGCTGCGCGGGCAGCGGGTCACCATCGGTTGGTCGCCCGAGCACGTCATCGAGCTCGGTGGACCCGGACCACGACACGGATCAGAGCACGGACAACGGCAAGGACAACAGCACCGCGAGAAGGAGGAGTCATGAGGAGATCGACGATCACCCGGGCGGCGACGGGCGCGGTGCTCGCGCTGGCACTGGCCGGTTGCGGGACGTCCAGCGGGGACGACGCCGGCGGCGGCAGTGGAAACACCGGCTCGGAGGAACAGGGCGGGTTCACCGCCCCCGACGTACCGATGGCCGAATCGCTCGGCGACGACGAGGGCTCGCTCAGTGTCCTGGCGTGGCCCGGCTACGCGGAGGACGGCTCGACCGACACGTCCGTCGACTGGGTGACGCCGTTCGAGGAGGAGACGGGCTGCCAGGTCGAGGTGAAGTACTTCGGCACCTCGGACGAGGCGGTCAGCCTGATGAAGTCCGGTCAGTACGACGTCGTGTCGGCCTCGGGCGACGCCTCGCTCCGCCTCATCGCGGGCGGTGACGTGGCGCCGGTCAACACCGACCTCATCGAGAACTACGCCGACGTGTGGTCGTTCCTCAAGGACCGCGACTGGAACTCCGTCGGCGGCCAGATGTACGGCGTCCCGCACGGCTACGGCGCCAACCTGCTGATGTACAACACCGACGAGGTCAGCCCGGCGCCCACGAGCTGGAGCGCGGTGTTCGACGACGCCGCGTCCTACTCCGGCAAGGTGACGTCGTACGACTCACCGATCTACATCGCCGACGCGGCGCTCTACCTGATGAACACGCAGCCCGACCTGGGCATCAAGGACCCCTACGCCCTCGACGCTGACCAGCTGGCCGCTGCGGTCGACCTGCTCAAGCAGCAGCGCGAGCACGTGGGTGAGTACTGGTCGGACTACCTGAAGGAGACGCAGGCCTTCAAGACCGGTGACTCGGTCATCGGCACCACGTGGCAGGTCATCGCGAACCTCGCCGAGTCGGAGGGCGCGAAGGTCGAGGCATTCCTCCCCGACGAAGGCTCCACCGGCTGGTCGGACACCTGGATGGTGTCGTCGAAGACCGAGCACCCGAACTGCGCGTACGCGTGGATGAACCACATCATCAGCCCGGAGGCGAACGCCGCGGTCGCCGAGTGGTTCGGTGAGGCACCGGCGAACGAGAAGGCGTGCGACCTGACCAGCAAGGGGTTCTGCGAGTCGTACCACGCTGGTGACGAGGCCTACGCCGAGAAGATCCACTACTGGACGACGCCGATCGAGCAGTGCCTGGACGGACGCACGGACGTGCAGTGCACGACGTACCAGGACTGGACGCAGGCCTGGACCGAGATCAAGGGCTGACGCGTGGCCCAGCAGCATCAGCCGCCGGGAGGCGGTGCGGCATCCCGATCGGGAGTGCTGCACCGCCATCCCCGGGTCCGGCTCGGGCTGCTGCTGGGACCTCCGATGCTCTGGCTCGGGGTGCTCTACCTCGGGTCGCTGGCAGCCCTCTTCATCACGTCGCTGTGGTCGGTCGACGCGTTCGGCGGCAACATCGAGCGGATCTGGACGCTCGACAACTACCGCGATCTCTTCACCATCGACGTCTATCGCACGATCACGGTGCGCACGCTGCTGGTCGCCGCCTCGGTGACGATCATCGACGCCGTCCTGGCGTTCCCGGTCGCGCTCTACATGGCGAAGGTCGCCTCTCCGCGGCTCCAGCGGATCCTGGTCATCGCGGTGCTGACGCCGCTGTGGGCGTCGTACCTCGTCAAGGCCTACGCCTGGCGCGCCATGTTCGCCACCGGCGGGCCGCTCGACACGATCGGCCTCTCGCCCGGCTACGGGTTGGCTGCCACGGTGATCACGTTGTCGTACCTCTGGCTGCCCTACATGATCCTGCCGATGTACGCCGGGCTGGAGCGGCTGCCCAGCTCGCTGATCGAGGCCTCGGCCGACCTCGGCGCCGGCACGAGCACCACGATGAGGCGGGTCGTGCTGCCCGTGCTGTTCCCTGCGGCGGTGGCGGGGTCGATCTTCACGTTCTCGCTGACCCTCGGTGACTACATCGCGGTGAAGATCGTCGGCGGCGCGAACCAGATGCTGGGGAACGTCGTCTACGACTCGTTCCTCACCGGCAACAACCTGCCCTTCGCGGCCGCCGTGGCCACGATCCCCGTCGTCACGATGCTGGTCTACCTCGCCGCCGTCCGGCGCACCGGCGCCCTGGACACGCTGTGAGCGCGCCATGACGTTCTCGCGAGGCACCCGGGCCCTGCTGCGCGCGTTCACCGCGGTCGTGCTGCTCTTCGTCTACACGCCTCTGGCGCTCGTGGTGCTCAACTCGTTCAACACCTCACGCACCTTCGAGTGGCCGCCCCCCGGCTTCACGACCCGCTGGTGGTCGGCGGCCTTCGAGAGCGACGGCGCGCGCAACGCGATCGTGGTCTCGCTCGAGGTGGCCCTGATGGCGACGACGGTGGCGCTGGTCCTCGGCACGATGGCCGCACTCGCGCTGCAGAGGTTCCGGTTCTTCGGCCGCGACACCGTGTCCTTGTTGATCATCCTGCCCATCGCGCTCCCGGGCGTGGTCACCGGCATCGCCCTGGCCAACGCCTTCCTGACGATGTTCGGGATCCAGCTGGGCATGCTGACACTCGTGGTCTCGCACGCGACGTTCTGCATCGTCACCGTCTTCAACAACGCCATCGCCCGGCTGCGCCGGCTCGGCGGCCACCTGGAGGAGGCGTCGATGGACCTCGGTGCGGGCACGTTCCGCACCTTCTGGTCGGTGACGCTCCCGATGATGCGATCCGCCCTCCTGGCGGGGGCGCTGCTGTCGTTCGCACTGTCGTTCGACGAGATCATCGTGACCACGTTCACCGCGGGCCAGGGCATCCAGACGCTGCCGATCTGGATCTACCAGAACCTCTTCCGGCCCAACCAGGCGCCGGTCGTCAACGTCGTCGCAGCGGCCCTCATCGTGCTGTCCGTCATCCCGATCTGGCTCTCGCAGAAGCTGGCCGGCACGGACGAGTCGGTGGCCGCCGCGCGCTAGCCACGGCACCCCCGCTGGTAGGACTCGCTGGTAGGAAGGGGCAATGCGCCTGCCCGTGCCCGGACCCCGCGACGTCCTGTCCGCCCTCGAGCGGGGAGGTGACCAGGTCGAGGCGCTGATCGGGGCCGTACCCCGTGCCCTCGCGCTGCTCGACCGGGCCGAGTCGCTCCTCGACGGGGCGTCGGCGGCGGTGCAGCGGGTCCGTGACGTCACCGAGGCGGCCCAGGTGGTCGTCGTCCACGCAGGCTCCGTCGTCGACGACGCCGACGCGGCTGTCGCCCGGGTCAACGCGCTGACCGACTCGCTCGAGCCGGCGCTCACCACGCTGCAGCCCACCCTCCAGACCCTGGCCGACACCACCGGCCCGGATGAGGTGGCCGCCCTCGTCCGGCTCGTCGACACCCTCCCCGAGCTGACCGACTCGATGGAGAAGGACGTGATGCCGGTGCTGGCCACGCTCGGCTCCGTGGCGCCGGACGTCCACGACCTCCTGACGGTGGCCCGCGAGCTCAACGACATGCTGGCCAAGATCCCGGGCATGGGCCGGCTCAAGCGGCGCATGGACGAGGAGGACGGCGAGGACCAGACGGACGCCACGGTCCGCTGACGGGAACGGGGCGCACGACCGGCTCGTCCAACCCGTGTGGCACGGTGAGGACACCGGCCCGGTCCGCCCAGGAGGAATCGTGAACACCAGCCGAACCCGCTCCTTGCTCGCCGCGCCCCTCCTCGTCGTGGCGCTGGCCTCCCTGTCCGCCTGCGGCGGCGCCGACGACAGCACCGCCACCGACACGGCCGCCGACAGCACCACGTCGAGCAGCACCCCGGACGCCACCACCGAGACCGGACCCCTCGCCCTCACCGCCGACGGCTCGGTCGCCGCGAAGTGCGCGATGCCGTCCGCGGAGACCCTGGCCACCTTCGACACCGCCTTCGCAGGCACCGTCACCTCGCTCGACGGCGGCACGGCCACCCTGTCCGTGGACCAGTGGTACGCCGGCGACGCGGGCGACACCGTCACCGTCGAGTCGCCCAGCAAGGACCTGCAGGACCTCCTGCTGGCCGTCGACTTCGAGCAGGGCAAGACCTACCTCGTCAGCGCGACCGACACCCGCGTCACCCTGTGCGGCTTCACGGCCGAGAAGAGCCCCGAGCTGCAGGCGTTGTACGACGAGGCCTTCGCCCAGTGACCTCGGTCGTCGGAGTGCTGCTGGCGGCGGGCTCGGGAGAGCGCTTCGGCGGACCCAAGGCCCTCGCCCGCGACGACGACGGCACGTCGTGGCTGCTGCGCTCGGTGCAGGCGCTGCGACCCTGCGCCGAGGTCGTGGTGGTGCTCGGCGCGGAGGCCGAGCAGGCTGCTGCGCTGCTGCCGATGTCGGTCTCGCGGGTCCGCGCCGACGACTGGGCCGAGGGGATGGGCGCCTCCCTCCGCGCCGGCCTCACGGCCCTGCTGGCGACCGACCACGATGCCGCGCTCGTGTCGCTGGTCGACCTGCCCGACGTCGACGCAGGTGTCATCGGCCGGCTGGCGGGCACGGTCGGCGGGCGCGGCGACCTCGCGCGGGCGGCGTACGACGGAGTGCCGGGACACCCCGTGCTGATCGGGCGGGACCACTGGGCGGGCGTCGTGGCGAGCGCGACCGGCGACCGTGGCGCCCGCGACTACCTCGCGTCCCACGACGTGGCGCTGGTCGAGTGCGGCGACCTCGCGACGGGCGCCGACGTCGACACCCGCTGACCCGGTCCGGTCCGCCGTCCCACGGTCCAACGTCCGACCAACGTGCCGGGTCGTAGCCTGACGACATGGACCAAGGTGTGGACTCCGCCGCGGACGTGGCTGCCCGACTGCGCACGACGGGCTACCTGGCCGACGACGAGCTCGCCACGGTCGTGTTCCTCGCGGCGCGCATGCAGCGTCCGCTCCTGCTCGAGGGGGAGCCGGGCACCGGCAAGACCGCTCTCGCCGAGGCCCTCGCCCAGAGCCTCGGGCTGCCACTCATCCGTCTCCAGTGCTACGAGGGGATCGACGCCAGCCAGGCCCTGTACGACTGGGACTTCCCGCGCCAGATCCTCCACCTGCGCGCCCTCGAGGCGGCCGGTCAGGTCGACTCCGACGAGGCCGAGAAGAGCCTCTACGACGAGCGGTTCCTGCTGTCGCGGCCGGTCCTCGCCGCGCTCCGCCAGGCCCCGGCGGTGCTGCTGGTCGACGAGGTGGACCGGGCCGACGACGAGTTCGAGGCGTTCCTGCTCGAGGTGCTCTCGACGTGGCAGGTGACGATCCCGGAGTTCGGCACCGTCACCGCCCCCGAGCCGCCGCTGGTGGTGCTCACGTCCAACCGCACCCGCGAGCTCCACGACGCCCTCAAGCGACGCTGCCTCTACCACTGGATCGACCACCCCGGCCTCGAGCGCGAGCTGGAGATCGTCCGGTCCCGGGCGCCCGAGGTGAGCGAGACGCTCGCCCGTCAGGTCGTCGGACTGGTGCAGCAGCTGCGCATGCGCGACGACCTCCTCAAGCCGCCGGGCGTCGCGGAGACCCTCGACTGGGCGCGGGCGCTGACCTACCTCGGCACTGCCGAGCTCGACCTGGCGTCGGCCGCTGCCACGCTGGGTGCGCTGCTGAAGTATCGCGAGGACGCCGACCGGGTGAAGGCCGCGCTCGACCGGATGATGGCGACATGACGGACACCACCACGGCGACTCCCCACGCAGTGGACGAGGTCCTGATCGGCTTCACCCGCGCGCTGCGGGCGGCCGGCGTCCCGGTCACGCAGGACCGGGCGCAGTCCTTCCTGGTCGCGGTCGCGGCGGTGGGTGCGGACGACCGTCAGGCGGTGTGGTGGGCCGGCCGGGCGACCCTGTGCGCGTCGCCCGACGACCTGTTCCGCCACGACCAGGTCTTCGCGGCGTGGTTCAACGCGCGCGACGGCCTGCCGATGTCCCGGCCGCGGGAGGCCTCGCGCCCGGCGACGGCGCACCTGCTGCCCGAGTCGGAGGGCTCCGGCGCCGGTGGCGACGAGACCGACGAGGACGTCGTCCGCGCTGCCGCGTCCGCGGCGGAGGTGCTGCAGCACCGCGACGTCGCTTCGCTCGACGCCGCCGAGAAGCGACGGCTGGACCGGATGTTCGTCCGGCTGTCACTGCGCCCGCCCACGCGTCGTACGGCCCGGCACCAGAGATGGCACCGCGGCGAGGTCGACGCGTCCCGGACCCTCCGCAACTCGCTCCGGCACCTCGGCGAGCCCGGCGAGATCGCCTGGCGCCGTCGCGGCGTGCGACCTCGACGCGTGGTGCTGCTGGTCGACGTCAGCGGCTCGATGAGTGCGTACGCCGACGCGCTGCTGCGGCTCGCCCACCGACTCACCCAGTCGGCGCGGACCGCGGGCGGCACCGTCGAGACCTTCACGGTCGGCACCCGCCTGACCCACGTCACCCGCGCGCTGCGCTCGCCCGACGCCGACCGGGCGATCGTGGCGGCGGGCGACGTCGTGCCCGACTGGTCCGGCGGCACGAGGCTGGGGGAGACGATCCGGGTCTTCCTCGACCGGTGGGGTCAGCGCGGGATGGCCCGGGGCGCCGTGGTGGTGGTCTTCAGCGACGGGTGGGAGCGCGGCGACGCCGAGCTCCTCGGCGCGCAGATGGCCCGGCTGAAGCGGGTCGCCCACCGGGTCGTCTGGGTCAACCCGCACCGGGGCAAGGCCGGCTACGAGCCGCTCCAGACCGGCGTCCTGGCGGCGTTGCCGCACTGCGACGACTTCCTCGCCGGGCACTCGCTGGCGACCTTCGCGGCCCTGACGAAGGTGATCGAGCATGCGTGACGTGCTGCCCGAGCTGATGGCGTGGTGGGAGGCCGGAGAGACGATCGGCGTGGGCACCGTCGTCGCCACGTTCCGCTCCGCGCCCCGACCCGCCGGCGCCTCGATGCTCGTCGGACCGGACGAGACCGCCGTCGGCTCGGTGTCCGGTGGCTGTGTCGAGGGCGCGGTCTACGAGCTCGCGCAATCGGTGGTCGGCTCGGGGGAACCGGTGCTGGAGCGCTACGGCGTCTCCGACGACGACGCCTTCGCCGTCGGCCTGACCTGCGGCGGGATCCTCGACGTCTTCGTCGAGCAGGTCTCCCGCACGACCTTCCCGCAGCTCGGCGAGATCGCCGCCGACATCGACGCGGGGCGGCCGGTCGCGCTGGCCACCGTCATCGAGCACCCGGACCCGGCGTGGCTCGGGCGGCGGATGGTCGTGCGACCCGACGCAGAGGCGGAGGGCGCGATCGGGTCGCCGCGTGCCGACGCGGCCGTGCACGACGACGCCCTCGGGATCCTGGCGGCCGGCACCAACGCGACCCTGTCCTACGGCCCGGACGGCGAGCGCCGTGGCGAGGGCATGCGGGTCTTCGTGTGGGGTTTCGCGCCGAAGCCGCGGATGCTGGTCTTCGGCGCGATCGACTTCGCCGCAGCGGTGGCCAAGGTCGGCTCGTTCCTCGGCTACCACGTGACGGTCTGCGACGCCCGGCCCGTGTTCGCGACCACGTCGCGCTTCCCCGGGGCCGACGAGGTGGTCGTCGACTGGCCCCACCGCTACCTCCGTGCCGAGCTCGACGCCGGCCGCATCGACCGTCGCACGGTGCTCGCGGTGCTGACCCACGACCCGAAGTTCGACGTACCGCTCCTCGAGGTGGCGCTGCGGCTCGAGGACGACGTGCGCCCCGGCTACATCGGCGCGATGGGCTCGCGCCGCACCCACGAGGAACGGACGGAGCGGCTGGTCGAGGCCGGTCTCTCCGAGGCGGAGATCGCGCTGCTGTCGTCGCCGATCGGCCTGGACCTGGGTGCCCGTACGCCCGAGGAGACGGCCGTGTCCATCGCGGCGGAGATCGTCGCGCGCCAGTGGGGCGGGTCGGGCGAGCGGCTCGTCACGACGCAGGGCCGGATCCACCACGACGACTGAGTCGGCCGCTGCGAGGACACCTCGACGAATTTGACGTGGCGAGGCCCTCGTCTACCTTCTTCGGGATGCTTTTTCTGGCTGCGTTGCCCCGTGACCGCTTCCGAACGACCGGTCTGTTCCTGACGACCCTGCTGCTGCTCGCCGTCCTGGCGCCCGTCGCATCGAGCGCGGCGGTCCGCGAGGACGGACGGTCGCAGTCGGCTGCCGCCGGGCCCGCCAAGCGGTTCAACGTGGCGACGCTCAACCTGCGCGGGGGAATGCGGGTCGCGGGCATGCGCCACGACATCGGACAGGTCATCGGCGGCGGTGCCTCGGTGGTCGGGTTCCAGGAGCGGCTCTTCAGCCGCCCGGCCCTCCGCGCGTCACTCCCCAAGTCCTGGACCCTGCTGATGCCGAGCGGCCCGACCGGCACGGACGACAACCCGATCGCCTTCGACAAGGACGTCTGGGACCTCCAGCAGACGTGGCCGGTCCTGCTCACCGGGAAGACGTGGCGTCGCTACTCCGGCCGGATCGCCCACGACCAGTACGGCGTGGTGGCGGTGCTCCGGCACCGGGCCAGCGGCCACGTCATCCGGGCAGTGAGCTTCCACCTGCCCAACCACCTCCACAACCGCCACACGGGCGGGCCCAACTACGCCAACCGCCGCGGCGTCGAGGCCATGTGGCGCATGGCGCACCGCATCCGCCTCCTCGACGAGAACACGCCCGACGGGCACCAGTTCGTGGCGATGTGCGACTGCAACGTCACCGAGAACCGGGACACGACCGACGCGCTCGTCAAGGGTCGGATCACCAGGCCTCTCGCGCTGGACACCAACTACTCGGCCGACCGCCACAACGGGTCGGGGATCGACTACGTGATGGCCGAGCGCGACTCGAACTTCCGCATCGACTCCTTCCGCTCCTACCGCCACCTGGTCACCGACCACCCCGGCATCGTCGCCACCTTCATGCGTCGGCACTGAACCGGTCCGCTCCGCCCTGTTGCGAGCGTCACACTCGGGCTAGGTTGGCCGCGACCCGTGGGGAGCCGCCAATGTCGACCAGTGAGGACCTGCACGCACGCCGTGTGAGTGCGGTGCGCGCGTGGACGCAGTTCGTCTCCGACGGGGACGAGGAGTCCGGCGCGGTCCGCCCCGAGATCCGCAGCAGCTGGCAGCTCTCCGGCGTGGTCTCACCGACCCTGACGCAGGCGCCGCTCGCCGACGAGCGCGACACCGCGGACTTCTGGAACAGCTCGCCCCTCCAGACGGCCGTCGAGCGGGTGCAGGACGACCTGCGCCGTACGGCCGAGGACGGCGACCTCGTCATCGCCGTCACCGACGAGCAGACCCGCATCCTCTGGACCTACGGCGGGCGCGTGATGCGCCGCAAGGCCGAGACCGTGAACTTCGTGGCCGGCGGACGCTGGGACGAGGCGAGCGTCGGCACCAACGCCCTCGCCATCGCCGGTCGCACCGGCGCTCCGTCGATGGTCTTCAGCGCCGAGCACTACGCCGAGGTGGTGCACAACTGGGTGTGCTGGGCCGCTCCGGTCTTCGACCCGGTGACCGGTCGCCCCCTCGGCGTCATCGACCTCTCGACCACCTGGGACCGCAGCCACCCGATCGGCCTGGCGACTGCTCGGGTGATGGCGCGGCTGATCGAGGGTGCGCTGCCCGGGGACCGGCGCACGACCCCGCTCGGCGCCGCGGCGCCCGGCGAGCCCGGTCTCACGCTCACGCTGCTCGGCACCGCGGAGGTGTGGCTCGACGGCCAGCGGCTGCTGCTCAACCGACGCCAGACAGAGATCCTCGCGCTGCTGGCGATGCACCCGAGCGGGCTGTCGGTCGAGCACCTGCACTCGCTCCTCTACGGCGACTCGTCGGTCACCACCTCGACGCTCAAGGCCGAGGTCTCCCACCTGCGTGCGGCGCTGTCGGGCCAGCTCTCCTCGCGGCCCTACCGGCTGACGCTGCCGGTGACCACGGACGTCGAGGAGGTGCAGCGGCTGCTGCGCCGCGGCGACGTACGCGCCGCGGTGCGCGCCTACGGCGGCGACCTGCTGCCCGGCACCGAGTCGCCCGCGCTCGTGCAGATGGGCGACTACCTCGCGGTGAGCGTACGAGAGGCCCTGATGGTCCACCCGGATCCCGACGCGGTCCTGCGCTACAGCGACCTCGCGCCCTACGACACCGCGGTCGTCGAGGCGTGTCTCGCCTCCCTCCCGATCCACCACCCGGTCGGGCCGCTGCTCAAGGGCAAGCTCGCCGCGGGGCGTGGCTAGTCCAGACCTACCTTTCGCCAACCACCTCGACCTAGGTTCGCTCAGTAACGTGACCCGCCTCACACTGGAGTGGCCTGATGACGAAGATCGAACTCACCGTCGACGGGGCTGCGGTCTCCGACGATGTCGAGCCGCGGATGCTGCTCGTGCAGTACCTGCGCGAGACGCTCGGCAAGACCGGCACCGTGATCGGCTGTGACACCTCCAACTGTGGAGCGTGCACGGTGCACCTCGACGGCACGAGCGTGAAGTCGTGCAACGTGCTCGCCGTGCAGGCCAACGGCCGCACCGTCACCACGATCGAGGGGCTCGCCGACGCTGCCGAGGGCGACCTGCACCCGGTGCAGGAGGCCTTCCGCGAGTGCCACGGCCTCCAGTGCGGGTTCTGCACGCCCGGGATGATCATGCAGGCCGTCGACTTCCTCGCGGAGAACCCGAGCCCGACCGAGGAAGAGGTCCGGCTCGGCATGGAGGGCAACCTCTGTCGCTGCACGGGCTACCACAACATCGTCAAGAGCGTCCTCCACGCGGCGGAAGGTGCGAAGTCATGACAGCCACCCAGGACCGTCCGGCCACCGAGATCGGCCGCGACCGCCGCCGCAAGGAGGACCAGCGGCTGATCACCGGCCGTACGCGCTGGACCGACAACATCACCCTCCCCGGGATGCTGCACCTCGCGATGGTGCGCAGCCCCTTCGCGCACGCCACCATCACGTCCGTCGACACCGAGGCCGCCAAGGCCTCGAAGAACGTCGTCACGGTGCTGAGCGGCAAGGACTTCGGCGAGGAGCTCGGCGTCTGCATCAACGCATGGCCGATCACCCCGGACCAGAAGACGCCCGGCCACTCGCCGATGCCCGCCGACCGGGTCGCGTTCGCCGGCGAGATCGTCGCCGTCGTCGTCGCCCGCAGCGCCGCCGCGGCGCGTGACGCTGCCGAGCTCGTCGACGTCGAGTACGACGAGCTGCCGGCCGTCGTCGGCATCAAGAACGCGCTCAAGGACGAAGTCCTCGCGCACCCCGACCTCGGCACCAACAAGTCCGCGCTCTGGGTCTTCGACTCGAACGACGCCGGGACCGGCAGCGAGGTCGAGGGGGCCATCGAGGAGGCGCGCAGCAACGGCATCCTCATCGAGCGGGAGTACCGCCAGCAGCGCCTCATCCCCGCCTTCATGGAGCCGCGCAGCGTCGTGGTCGACCCGACCGGTGAGCAGCTCACCATGTGGTCAGCGACCCAGATCCCGCACATCCTGCGATTCGCCCTGGCGGCCACCACCGGCGTGCCCGAGAGCAAGATCCGGGTCATTGCCCCTGACGTCGGTGGTGGTTTCGGCGGCAAGCTCCAGGCGACTCCCGAGGAGTGGATCGCCTGGGCGGTGGCCCGTCGGCTGATGAAGCCGGTGAAGTACACCGAGACCCGGAGCGAGAGCCTGATGGCGGCGCACCACGGCCGCGACCAGGTGCAGACCCTGACCCTCGCCGCGGACAAGGACGGCAAGGTCACCGGCCTCAAGGTGCACCTCGACGCCGACCTCGGCGCCTACGTCGCCATCGTCGGTGGTGGCGTCCCCGTGCTGGGCGCCTTCATGTTCAACGCGATCTACAAGTTCCCGGCCTACCGCTTCGAGTGCCAGACGGTCCTCACCAACACGACGTTCACCGACGCCTACCGCGGCGCCGGCCGGCCGGAGGCGACGTACGCCATCGAGCGGCTGATGGACGAGCTGGCCGCGGAGGTGGGCGTCGACCCGCTGGAGATCCGCGAGCGCAACTGGATCACCCACGAGGAGTTCCCGTTCACGACCGTGGCGGGTCTGGAGTACGACACCGGCAACTACGAGGCGGCGACGGCGAAGGCCAAGGCGTCCTTCGGCTACGACGAGATGCGGCGTGACCAGGCCGAGCGCCGTGAGCGCGGAGACCGCGTCCAGCTGGGCATCGGCGTCTCGACGTTCACCGAGATGTGCGGGCTGGCGCCGAGCCGCGTGCTCGGCAGCCTGGACTACGGCGCTGGTGGTTGGGAGTCCGCGAGCGTGCGGATGACCCCGCTCGGCAAGGTCGAGGTCGTCACGGGCGCGAGCGCCCACGGCCAGGGCCACGAGACGGCGTTCAGCCAGATCGTCGCCGACCGGCTCGGCGTCCCGTTCGAGGACGTCGAGGTGCTCCACGGCGACACGCAGGTCGCCCCGAAGGGCCTCGACACCTACGGCTCACGGTCACTGGTCGTCGGCGGCGAGGCGCTGGTGAAGGCGGTCGACAAGGTCATCGACAAGGCCAAGGTGCTCGCTGCCCACCTGCTCGAGGCCAATGCCGACGACCTCGAGTACGCCGGGGGCAAGTTCACGGTCCGCGGCACCGACCAGGGGTTGTCCATCCAGGAGCTGTCGACGGCGACGTTCGCCGGGCACAACTATCCCGACGGCATGGAGCTCAGCCTCGACGCCGACGCGACGTACGACCCGGTGAACTTCAACTACCCGCACGGCACGCACCTCTGCGCGATGGAGGTCGACACCGAGACCGGCGCCGTGAAGATGCTGAAGTACACCTGCTGCGACGACATCGGCACGATCATCAACCCGCTCATCGTCGCCGGCCAGGTGCACGGCGGGCTGGTGCAGGGCATCGCGCAGGCGCTGTGGGAGGAGGCCGTCCACGACGAGGCCGGCACCCTCGTGAGCGGCTCGTTCGTCGACTACCTGCTACCGACGGCCGCCGACACGATCTCCTTCGACGTCGTCCACACCGACGACCCGAGCATCTGCACCACCAACACGCTCGGCACGAAGGGCGTCGGCGAGGCCGGCACCATCGCGTCCACGCCGGCCGTGGTCAACGCGGTGGTCGACGCCATCCGTCACCTGGGCGTCAACGACATCCAGATGCCGTGCACGCCCGAGCGTGTGTGGCGAGCGATCCAGGGCTCGAAGGCGGGCGGTGCGACCGAGACACCTCCGGACGCGATGCCCCACTTCGAGGAAGGCGCCCTCAACCAGGACGAAGGAGCAGGCCAGTGATCCCGGTCGAGTTCGACTACCTCGCACCCACGTCGGTCGAGGAGGCGCTGTCCGCGCTCGGTGAGCACGGTGACGAGGCGAAGATCCTGGCCGGTGGGCAGAGCCTGCTGCCGGTCCTGCGGATGCGGCTCAACGCCCCCGAGGTCGTCATCGACCTCGGTGGGATCGACTCGTTGCGCGGGATCCGTGACGACGGAGACGCGATCGTGATCGGTGCGATGACCACGCACCACGACGTGCGCGACCACGCGCTCGTCAAGGAGCACGCCCTGCTGATCTCCAAGGCGGCCGCCGAGGTGGCCGACTCGCAGATCCGGCACCGCGGCACCTTCGGCGGCGCCCTGGCGCACGCCGACCCGGCGGGAGACCTCGGTGCGCCGGCGCTCGCCCTCGGCGCGCAGTTCGTGATCGTGGGGCCCGGCGGCAGTCGTACGGTCGAGGCGGACGACTTCTTCGTCGACCTCTTCGAGACGGCGATCGGCGACGACGAGATCCTCACCGAGGTCCGCATCCCCAAGCACACCGGCTGGGGCGCGCACTACGAGAAGTTCGTCCGCGTGGCCCACCAGTGGCCGATCGTGGCCGTCGCCGTGACCGTGAAGGGCTCCATCGACGAGGCGCGCGTGGGGTTGACCAACATGGGCTCCACGCCGCTGCGGGCCCGCGCGACCGAGGCGGCGCTCGCCGGTGCGAGCGCGACCGAGGACGGCGTACGGGCAGCAGCGGAGCTCGCGGCCGAGGGCACCAACCCGCCGTCCGACCTCAACGGCGCGTCCGACTACCGCCAGCACCTGGCTCGTGTGCTCACCGGCCGAGCGGTCCTCAAGGCAGCGGGGGCGTAGGGCGCGTGGAGCTGAGCCACCAGTTCACCGTCCCGATCGGCGTCGAGGAGACCTGGGCGCACTTCAACGACATCGCGTCGGTGGCCGAGTGCTTCCCGGGAGCACAGGTCACCGAGGCCGATGCCGACTCGTTCGCCGGGTCGGTGAAGGTCAAGCTCGGGCCGATCGCGCTGCTCTACAACGGCACGGGCACCTTCGTGGAGAAGGACGAGGCCGCGCATCGCTTCGTCGTCGACGCGAAGGGCAAGGACAAGCGCGGCAACGGCACGGCCGGGGCCAACGTGGTGGTCACCATGACCGACGTGGGTGGCTCGACCGACGTCTCGGTCCAGACGGACCTCGCCATCACCGGCAAGCCGGCGCAGTTCGGTCGGGGAGTCATGCAGGACGTCTCGGACAAGCTGCTCGGCCAGTTCGTCGCCTGCCTCGAGCAGCGGCTCACCGCGGAGCCCGAGGCAGACGAGCCGGAGACCGCTGCCGACGGCGCGGCCCCCTCGCCACCGCTCGGCGCGGCCCTCGCGCCGGGCGGTGAAGCCAGCACCGCCGAGGCCGGCCCGCTCGATGCCGCCCCCGTCGGCCGGTTCCACCGAGGCGCTGGACCTCGGCAGCGCCGTCCTGCCGGTGCTGCTGAAGTCGTACTGGAAGCACGCGCTGGCGGTGGTCGTCGGCCTGGCCGTCATCCGCCGGCTCCTCAGGCGCTGACCGGCCGGCCCGGGCACGAGCCGGGCCGGGGCCTCGCTAGAAGACGTTGAGCGGGCGGAACTGCACGGAGATGCGGGGACCGGAGTGCGCCACCTTGGGCACGGCGTGCTCCCAGGTGCGCTGGCAGGAGCCGCCCATCACCACGAGGTCCCCGTGACCCATCGTCAGCGCGATCGACGCTCCGCCGCCGCGCGGACGGAGCAGGAGCCGTCGCGGGTCGCCGACACTGACGATCGCCACCATGGTGTCCTCGGCCCGGCCGCGGCCGATGGTGTCGCCGTGCCACGCGACCGAGTCGCGCCCGTCGCGGTAGTAGCAGCAGCCGGCACTCACGAAGGGTTCGCCCAGCTCGGGCAGGTAGTGGGCGTTGAGGTCGGTCCGGGCCAGGTCGAGCGCCGGGTGTGGCAGCGCGTCGTCGGCGACGTAGGTGTGCACCAGGCGCGGCACGTCGACGACCGCGTCGTACATCTCGCGGCGCTCCGCGCGCCACGGCACCCGCTCCACGAGCGAGGTGAACACGTCGTCCGGGTCGCGCAACCAGTCGCGCTGGACGTCGACCCAGGCGCCCAGCGTCAGGACGCGCCGCTGCGGTGCGAGGCCCGCGGAAGCCGGGGTCTCGTCGGCGAAGAGGGACGTCTGGAAGTCCACGGGGGCAGCATAGCCGATGAGTCGAACAGGCGTTCGAAGATCAAGAGAGCGTCAAGGGTTTACCACATACTTGGTCAATTTCCGGACGCCGGTCCAGCCCAGTCCTAGCCTGTGCACTATGGATCAGGTGGACCTTGTCGTACCGCGCCAGCGTGCGCTGAAGCATGTCCAGGTCCGTGAACACGTCCGCAGCCTCATCGAGGCCCAGCCGCCGGGTTCCGCGGCACCGTCCGAACGCGAGCTGGTCGCCCGCTTCGGCGTTGCCCGGATGACCGTACGACAGGCACTCGACGCCCTCGTCGCCGAGGGTCTGCTGGAGCGCATCCCAGGACGTGGCACGTTCGTCGCGCAGCCGCCCAAGACCGCCGGTCGTCTGACCTCCTTCACCGAGGAGATCAAGCGCCGGGGCATGCTGCCGGAGTCCCAGACACTGTTGGCCCGCGTCGAGCAGGCCGGCCCAGGTGTGGCCCGCGCTCTCGACATCTCGCCCGGTGATCCCGTGCTGCACTGGCGCCGTCTGCGTCGTGCCGACCAGGCCGTGGTGTGCGTCGAGGACGCCTACCTCAACGAGGTGCTGCTGCCGGGGTTCCTCCAGCACGGCACGCCCACCAGCCTCTACGAAGCCCTCGCCGCCCGCGGCCTGAGGCCGACGGAGGTGGAGGACTCGATCAGTGCCGACCGCGCCAGCGCGGAGGAGGCGACGGTCCTCGAGATCGCCGAAGGTGACCCGGTCCTGCGCCATGCGCGCCGTGCCGTGTCCGACGGCCGCATCGTCGAGGTCTCGCGCACCTGCTACCGGCACGATCGCTTCACGGTCTACCAGCAGCTCGCCGACCACTAGTCGACCCGCTCAGCCTCGCCGCAGCTCCTCGAGCTCGTCGGCGAGGTTGGCGCGCGCCGAGGCCTCCCACAGGGAGCGACCCTGCTCGGTGTGGAACAACGTCGGCTTCGCGGCCAGGTCGGCCAGGACTCCTGCCCGGCCCGCGCGGAAGTCGTCGTCGGCGACGTGCGCGAAGTCGGCGCGGACGCCGGCGGCGTACGCCTCGTACCTCGCGCGCGGCTCGGCCAGGATGCCGAGGTCGGCGTCGCTCAGCGCGCACCCTGCGAGGTCGTCGTCGGAGGGCCGGTGGTGCACCGTCATCCGCACGAGCCGCGCGACCTCGTCGGCGTACGCCGGAGGCAGGGCTCGCTCGGCCCACTGGGCCGACCGCTCCTCGTCGTCGTCCGAGCCCTCGTAGACCGCGTCGTGGAACCATGCCGCGAGCCTGACGGCGGTGGGGTCGAAGCCGGCACCCGACCGCGCGAGCAGGTCGAGGCGGTCGAGGACCTCGGTGAGGTGGAGCAGGTCGTGGTAGCCGTCCCGGTCCCAGGCGGCGAGCAGCTCGTCGCGCAGGTCGTCGTGGTCCTCGAGCGGCCAGCGGTCGGCCAGGCTCATGCCCGGGCGGTCTCGAGCTGCAGGGCCGCGGCCCGCTCGTGGCCGGACGACATCGCCCAACGGATGGTGCGGGTGCCGATCTGGCCGAGCACCCGGTTGGTCACCGGCGGCACGCGGGGCAGCCGCAGCTCGCGTCGTGCCTCGGGTGGCAGCAGTCCGATGGCGGCCGAGGCCAGCGAGAGGTAACCCGGACGCGCTGTCAGCGGCAGGTCGGGGTGGAGGAGCAGGAACCGGATGGCGTCGTGGGCCGCGGGCGTGCCCCGCAGCTCGGGGCCGTACGCCGCGAGCGTCCGGCGGAGCTCGTCCTCGGTCTGCGGCGGATCGATCACGCCGAGGTGGGCGGCCGCGACGCCGGTCTGGGCGACGTACTCGTCGCGCTCGGGCCCGACGAGCCTTCGCTGGCCGTAGCGGTCGTGCGCGGCGAGGAAGCTGTCGATCTCGGCGACGTGCACCCAGCCGAGCAGGTGCGGGTCGTTGGCGCTGTAGGGCGTGCCGTCAGGCATCGTGCCGGTGACCGACTCGTGGGCACGCTGCACCGCCCGGATGATCTGCAGCGCGTCCCTCTCGGTGCCGAAGGTCGTCATCGCGAGGTAGGTGGAGACCTGCGCGAGCCGGCCCCACATGTCGCCCTGGTATCCCGAGTGGTCAGCCACGCCCTGCATCGCGGCGGGGTGCAACGACTGCAGCATGATCGCGCGGATCCCGCCGACGAACATCGAGGCGTCGCCGTGCACGCGGGCGATGGGGGAGTCGGGCGCGAACCAGCGAGGGCCGGGCGTGCCGTGCACGCGCTCGCGCGCCTGGTCGCCGTTCGGCCCGGCGACCTTGCGGAACAGCTCGGCGCCGAGGCGCTCGCGGAGGGTCACGTCACGAGGCTAGCCAAGGGGTGTGTGTCGTGACGCACGTCGAGACCCTTTGACTTCGAGTACTCGAAGTTCCTACGGTCGATGACGTGACCACCCACGCCCTCGCCCGCAGCTACTCCATCAAGGAGGCGGCCGCCCTCACCGGGCTGCCGGCCAGCACGCTGCGCTACTACGAGCAGATCGGCGTCATCGAGCCGGTCAGCCGCGGGGCGAGCAGCGGTCACCGCGTCTACGACGACGGTGACCTCGACCAGCTGATGTGGGTGTCCTGCCTGGCCGCGACCGGCATGTCGATCCATGACATGCGTGCCTACATGGCCAACAACCGTCTGGGTGCCGAGGCCGCGGCCGACCAGCAGCAGCTCCTCGTGGAGCAGCAGCAGCGGCTCGCGACCGAGGCCGAGGCGCTGGCCCTGAGGCAGCGCTACGTGGCCCTCAAGATCGGCTACTGGCAGGCCGTCAGTGCCGGAGACGACACCCACGCCGCGCTGGTCGCGGCGCAGGCGCGCGAGCTCGCCGACGAGCTCCGCGCCGTCACGAACGACTGACCCTGCTCCACGCAGATCAGGGTCACACCACCGATCCCCTCGAGAACGGAAACGATTCCACCATGCGCGTGAACGCCTATGCAGCCCCCTCCTCCGGCCAGCCGCTGGCCCCGACGACCATCGAGCGACGCGAGGTCGGCGCGAACGACGTGCTCATCTCCATCGACTACGCCGGCATCTGCCACTCCGACATCCACACCGTCAACGGCGACTGGGGTCCCCAGCCGTTCCCGCTGGTGCCCGGCCACGAGATCGTCGGCCGCGTCACCGAGGTCGGCTCCGGCGTCAGCCGGCACCAGGTGGGCGACCGGGTCGGCGTCGGCTGCATGGTCAACTCGTGCGGCGAGTGCGACAACTGTCGCAGCGGTGACGAGCAGTACTGCGTGCAGGGCATGGTCGGGACGTACGCCGCCACCGATCGCGACGGCACGACGACCCAGGGTGGCTACTCCACCCACGTCGTCGTCGACTCCGACTACGTGCTCTCGATCCCCGAGAGCCTCGATCCGGCTGCCGCCACGCCGCTCCTGTGCGCCGGCATCACGACGTACTCGCCCCTCCGGCACTGGGGAGCGGGTCCCGGCAAGAAGGTCGCCGTCGTCGGCCTCGGCGGGCTCGGCCACATGGCCGTCCAGATCGCCCACGCCATGGGCGCCGAGGTCACCGTGCTCTCGCAGTCGCTGAAGAAGCAGGAGGACGGGCTGCGGCTCGGGGCGGACCACTACTTCGCCACCAGCGACCCCGACACGTTCGAGGCGCTCGCCGACTCGTTCGACCTGATCATCAACACCGTCAGCGCCAAGATCGACGTCAGCGCCTACCTGGGCCTGCTCGACGTCAACGGCGCCCTGGTCAACGTCGGTGCGCCGGCCGAGCCGCTGAGCCTCAACGTCTTCGCACTGCTCAGCAACCGGCGCTCGTACGCCGGCTCCATGATCGGCGGCATCGCCGAGACCCAGGAGATGCTCGACTTCTGCGCCGAGCACGGCATCGCCTCGGAGATCGAGGTGATCCGCGCCGACCAGGTCAACGAGGCCTACGAGCGCGTGCTCGCCTCCGACGTCCGCTACCGCTTCGTGATCGACACGAGCACGCTGGGCTGACGACCCGGCAGCGGTTCCTCAGCTCGACTCGGCGGTCAGGTCGCCGGCGTCGATGATCCGGTAGGCGTAGCCCTGCTCGGCGAGGAACCGCTGCCGGTTCTGCGCGAAGTCGGCGTCGACGGTGTCGCGGGAGACGATCGTGTAGAAGTGCGCGCTGCGCCCCTCGGTCTTGGGCCGCAGCAGCCGGCCGAGCCGCTGCGCCTCCTCCTGGCGGGAGCCGAACGAGCCGCTGACCTGGATCGCGACCTCGGCGGAGGGCAGGTCGATGGAGAAGTTCGCGACCTTGCTCACCACGAGCAGCCCGATCTCCCCGGTGCGGAAGGCGGCGAAGAGCCGCTGGCGCTCCTTGACCGGCGTCTCGCCCTTGATCACCGGGGCGTCGAGCATCGCGGCGAGCTCGTCGAGCTGGTCGATGTACTGCCCGATCACGAGGGTCGGCTGGCCCGCGTGCTGTCGCACCAGGTCGCGTACGACGTCGATCTTGGCGTGGGTGCACGAGGCGAGGCGGTAGCGGGTGTCCGGGTCGCTCGTGGCGTAGGCCAGCCGCTCGCCGTCGGGCAGCGTGACGCGCACCTCGACGCAGTCGGCCGGCGCGATGTAGCCCTGCGCCTCGATGTCCTTCCACGGGGCGTCGTAGCGCTTCGGGCCGATCAGCGAGAAGACCTCGCCCTCGCGGCCGTCCTCACGGACGAGGGTGGCGGTCAGGCCGAGACGCCGCCGCGCCTGGAGGTCGGCGGTCATCCGGAAGATCGGTGCCGGCAGCAGGTGGACCTCGTCATAGACGATGAGGCCCCAGTCGCGGGCGTCGAGCAGGTCGAGGTGCGGGTAGACACCCTTCCGCTTGGTCGTGAGCACCTGGTAGGTCGCGATGGTGACGGGGCGGATCTCCTTCACCGCGCCGGAGTACTCGCCGATCTCGTCGGCGGTCAGCGACGTGCGCGCGATCAGCTCGTCCTTCCACTGGCGCGCGCTGACGGTGTTGGTGACGAGGATCAGCGTGGTGGCCTGCGCGTGCGCCATCGCGGCCGCACCGACGAGGGTCTTGCCTGCGCCGCAGGGAAGCACGACGACGCCGGAACCGCCGTCCCAGAAGGACTGTGCGGCCTCGCGCTGGTAGGGCCGCAGCGTCCAGCTCTCCTCGTCGAGGTCGATCGCGTGGGCCTCGCCGTCGACGTAGCCGGCGAAGTCCTCCGCCGGCCACCCGAGCTTGAGCAGGGCCTGCTTGAGGTTGCCGCGCTCGCTCGGGTGCACCGCGACGGAGTCGTCGTCGAGCCGGGCGCCGACCATGCCGGCGATCTTCTTGGCGCGCAGCACCTCCTCGAGGACCGGGCGGTCGATCGAGGAGAGGACCAGCCCGTGCACCGGGTGCTTCTCCAGCCGCAGCCGGCCGTAGCGGCCCATCGTCTCGGCGACGTCGACGAGCAGCGCGTGCGGGACGGCGTAGCGGCTCCACGTCAGCAGCGCGTCGACGACCTGTTCGGCGTCATGGCCGGCGGCGCGGGCGTTCCAGAGGCCGAGCGGCGTGAGGCGGTAGGTGTGGATGTGCTCGGGGGAGCGCTCGAGCTCGGCGAAGGGCGCGATCGCCTTGCGCGCCTCGGGCGCCGACGGGTGGTCGACCTCGAGCAGGAGTGTCTTGTCCGACTGGACGATGAGGGGACCGTCGTTCACCGAGCCGCTGCCTCGGGCTCGGCGGCCGGGGCGGTGCTGGCGCGCCCGGCCTTCTGCCGCGCACGGAACGCCGCGACGTTGGCCCGCGACGAGCACCGGTCGGAGCAGTAGCGGCGCGACTGGTTGGGCGAGGTGTCGACGAAGACGTTGTCGCACCGGGGCTCCGAGCAGATGCCGAGGCGGGTCGCGCCCAGGTCGCACACCAGGTTGGCCAGCCCCATCAGCGACTCGGCGACGAGCAGCTCGGCCACGGACGACGCCCGGTTGGTCACGTGCATGTGGAGGTGGGCCGGGTCGTGGTCGGAGATCATCGGTGTCACCGGGTGGCTGGCGAGCAGGTCGTTGAGGGCGCCGACCACGAGGCGTACGTCGTCGACGTCCGAGGCCTCGAACACCGGGCGCAGCTCGCCCTGGAACGACTGGAGCGCCGGCACATCCGCTGGTGTCACGGACGTGTGCAGCCACGTGCGGTCCGCCAGGTGCTCGTGCAGGGCCGCCTCGTCGGGGAGGTCGGCGTTCACGAGCGAGGCGGCGCGCTCGGCGTAGCGGATGAAGTCCACCGCACAAGTTTACGGGTCGAGCATCGGAGCCGGGGTCGCCGTGGGGGTCTACGCCTTCCGCACCCCTGTGATGCGGTGGACAGCGAATTCGCGGACGTCGTCGGAGCGGTGGTCGAAGGCGGACAGCCGGCCTCCGTCGAGCCGCTGCGGGTCGACGACCCGCTCACCCGAGGCACCGTGGTTGTCGAGGTAGCCGATCACCACGGTGCTGCCGTCCTCGATGGCGTCACGGAGGGCCGCCAGGGCTCCTGACGGGGTGGTCGTGGCGGCGCTCGGGGGTCGCGAGGACTCGGCCCGGTCGCCCGCGCGGATCGCGGTCGCGACCGCTTGTACCTGCGCGGCCTGTCGCGCCGAGACGGCTCCCGCGGGGCGACGACCGCGTCGCCCGCGGGCGCGGCGCAGGTCGGGACGACTGACCCGGACGGTGCCGTCGGCCGCCTCGACGACCGGCGCCGCACCCAGCTCGCGCAGGCGCGGGAGCAGCACGTCGATCGGCGAGGTCGAGATGGCGACGGTCGGCGCGAGCAGCCGGAGCCCGAGCGTGCGCGCCCGCGCGTCGTGCACGAGTGCGGCCAACGCGGCCTCGTCGTCGGCGCGCAGGAACGCCTCGGCGTGCCCGACGCGCACCGTGCCGAAGGTGCGCGCCACGTCGTCGACGAGGAACTCGAGCGGCTGCGGGACGGGTGTCTGGGAGACCGCGGTGAGGAAGTCGCGCACCTCGAGAGCCGACCAGCCGGCGTCGAAGGCGCGGCGCAGGGAGCCGGAGGTGAAGCGGTAGACGGTGGCACCGCCACGCGACTCGACGTCCGCCAGCAGGTGCAGCCGGCGGGCGACCTCGGTCTCGAGCGGGCCGGGCGCGACGGCGGTCAGGTCGGCCTGGAGCAGGACGTGGTCGACTGCGTGCGGCAGGTGGGGATCGAGGGCGGCGGCCGCACCCGGCAGGTCGTCCGTGGCGACGAGGCGGCCGCTCGGCGGGAGCCCGCCCGCGCCGCTGACGCCGAGGACGGCAGCCTCGTCGAGCGCCGCGGCGACGAGGTCGGCGAAGATCGCCGGGCGACGCGGACGCAGCCACGCGACGCGCTGCACCACGGAGGAGACGCCCGTCCCGACGGCCAGCACCTCGCCGTCCGGCACCTCGGCCAGCACCCGCAGGGCCAGCCGCCGCGCCTCCTCGGCCAACCCGCTCGAGAGCTCGGGCGCCAGGGCGTTCCACGACTTGCCGGCCTGGTCGCGCGAGCCCACGAGCGACGGGACCCGGCTGCTCGCCAGCCACGCGTCGACCAGCCGCGCCCACCTCTCGGAGGTCGGCCGTGCGGACCACAGGTCGAACTCCTCGGTCGGCAGCCAGGCGGGAGCGCCCTCAGGTTCGTTCGGGCCGCCCTCGGCGATCAGCCCCGCCGACAACGCCACCTCGACGATCAGCGCTGCGCCGGCGTCGTCGACGTGCAGCTCGCGCGCCACCGCCTTGAGGTCGCGCACGGCGAGACCGCCGCTGCGCAGCACGCTCGGCGGCTGCACGCCCCAGTGGTCGAGCAGCAGCTCCACCCGGCGTACGACGTCGAAGGCGGCGCCCGCGGCCATCCGGGCGACGAGTGCGGGATCGCGCTCGGTCGTGGCCGGGCCGGGCACGTCGTCGACGGGCTCCGTCGTGGTCCGCCCGCCCCGGAGGGCCAGGCCCACCTCGCCGGGCAGGACGACGGTGTCGCCCTCGCGGGGCACCAGCAGCCGGCGGCTGATCAGCTCCTCGGCAGGGCTCCTGGCCTCGTCGGGGGAGACCGTGCGCCGCGCAGATCCGGTCGTCCCCTCGCCGCCGTGGGCGTCGACGTGGCGCACGAGCGCGGTCGCGGCGGGGCTCAGCTCGGCCAGCAGCTCGGCCACCCGCGCGGGGGGAGCGGGTTCGGGGCTCGAGGGGCGCAGCCCGCTGACCAGGCCCGGCATCCCGCGCATCGCGTCGGCGACCCCGCTCAGCGCGCGGATGCCGCCGGGCGCCTCCCAGGCCAGGGCGAGGTCGAGCAACCGCTGGAGGGCGGTCGCCGCGCGTGCCTCGTCCGCGTGCACGATCGAGACAATCCCCGCCGAAGTGGTTTGACCTGCAACCAACAGGGCATCAAGCACGGAAAGTTCCAGACGGTCCAGGCCGTCGAGGGCGCGGTGGATCGACGAGCGCGTGGCAGCCCGCGAGGCGAGCTGCGACGAATCTTGAGGGGCGGGAGTGGCGAGATCTGGACGGGCCCGCAGGAGCGCCACGAGTCGTTCGTCCGGCCAGCTCCGCAGCTGGTCGGCGAGGGTTCGCGCGGGTGTCGCCCGCCCACGACTGGACATCCCTCTTACGCTACTCGCCGGGTCGGCGCCGCCGTCCCACAGCCCGCAACGGGACCTGGAGGGCCGGGCATGAAGAACGTTGACCTGCACCACGGTGCGTCGAGCGACGTCGGCCTCGTGCGCAAGGTCAACGAGGACTCGTTCCTCGTCGCGCCGCCGGTGTTCGTGGTCGCGGACGGCATGGGCGGGCACTCCGGCGGCGACGTCGCCAGCCAGATGGTGGTCGAGGAGTTCCAGCGGCTCGCGGAGGCGTACGACCCCGCTCGCGGCGCCGAGCAGGTCGCCGACACGTTCGCCCGCGCCCAGGCGCGCATCATCGACTTCGGCGACGCCCACCGCGCGATGACCCCGGGCTGGCACGCCGGCACCACCGCCGTCGTCGCGGTGCTCGTCGACGACAACGGCGTGGTCAAGTGGCTGCTCGCCAACCTCGGCGACTCCCGCATCTACCGCATCACCGAGGGCCGCCTCGAGCAGATCAGCGTCGACCACTCGGTCGTCCAGGAGCTGATCGACGCCGGTCAGATCACCGTCGAGGAGGCGGCGATCCACCCCGAGCGGCACGTCATCACCCGCGCGCTGGGGAGTCCGGAGGGCATCCGTCCCGACTTCTTCCTGCTGCCGCTCGGCTCGGTCGAGCGGCTGCTGCTGTGCAGCGACGGCATCACCGGGATGATCGAGGACAAGGAGATCGAGGAGATCCTCGAGTCGGTCGCCGACCCGCGTGACGCGGCCGACAAGCTCGTCCGTGCGGCGGTGGCGGCCGGTGGTCGTGACAACGCGACGGCCGTCGTCGTCGATGTGGTGGGATTGGTGAAGGACGCCAGTTATGACTCCCAGCGCCAGCAGGAGAGTCTCGAATCCAAGCTTGGGGGACGACTGTGAGCACTGAGGCCAGGTTCGCGCCGGGGGACTGGTACGCCGTGGTCGGCGACCACGTCACGGTCCTCCTCCCCGGCAGCCAGCGCGAGCGGGTCGCCGGCCTCTGGGACCTCGCGGACTCCGGTGCCACCGCTGACGCCGTCCTCGACGCCCTCCTCGCCGGTGGGTTGTCGTCGCTCGACCACGTCGCCCTCGTCGCGCACGGCGACGACGGCACCCGCCTGATCGTCCGGGGTGCGCCCACCGCCTCGCTCGCCTCCACCGGCGGCGAGGAGATCGTCAGCGCGACCACGGGTGCCGCCTGGGCCGAGCGGCTCGTCACCGGCGTCACCAGCATCCGGGTCACCCTCACCGGCGACGGTGCCGCCGACCACCCACTGACCCCCGGGATCTCCCGTGTCTCGGTGGTGGAGTTCGGTACGCCGCGTCCGCGCCGTCAGCACCGGTGCCGCCGCCGGCCGCGGTCGCCGAGGAACCGCGCCGAGGAACCGGCCGCGGAGCCCGACGCGGAGCCCGCACCGGTCATGGCCGTCGAGCCGGAGCCGACGCCCGAGCCGACACCGGAGCCCGAGCCGGCTCCCGCGCCGATGAGCTTCGGTGAGCCCGCGGACGACCCGACCCCGACCGGCGAGACGCCGATCGTCGAGCCGGCGGCCGGGGCCGACGCGTGGTCCGACAACGACGGCCAGACGCAGGTCGGCGGTCCCGTCCCCGAGTTCGAGCGTCCGCCGATCCCCGGCCAGGAGATGGCGCCCGACGTGGTCTCGCAACCCGTCGCCTCGTTGGTCTTCTCGACCGGCGACGTGGTGTCCGTCGACCGCACGGTGCTGGTCGGGCGCGCCCCCGAGGCGCGGCGCTTCGCCGCGAACGAGCAGCCCCACGTCGTGACCGTGTCGAGCCCGCACCAGGAGATCTCCTCGACCCACCTCGAGATCCGCCCCGGCGCCGGTGCGGACCACGGCTCGGCGATCGCCACCGACCTGGGCTCGACCAACGGCACCGTCCTCGCCCAGCCCGGTCTCGAGCCGGAGGACCTCAAGGCCGGCATCGCCGTCAGCCTCATCCCGGGCGCGGTGCTCGACCTCGGCGACGGCGTCACCATCCAGGTCACGAACCCCTGATCCGACCCGCCGTGACCCAGCAGCCCGCCCACCAGGCACACGCCACGACCTACCCGATCGCCCAGCTCGAGCGACGCTTCACCGCATTCGCGGTCGACCGCATCCTGACCTGGAGCCTCCTCGCCGTCGTCGGGGTCGTGACGGCGATGTTCGTCTCCGACCAGGTCTGGACGGTGATCGGTGCCGTTGCCGGTGCCGCCGTGGTCCTGTGGCTAGCCCTCTCGATCGTGCTCGGCGTCACCGGCAGCTCGCCGGGAAAGGCGATGACTGGGCTGCGCGTGGTCCACCACGGCACCGGCACCCCGATCGGCGTCGGCCCAGCGCTCCTGCGCTCGCTCGTGCTCGGCGTCTCCGGCCTGCCCACCTTCGGCATCGGCCTGGCCACGCTTGCCTGGACGGCGGTCGAGGACCGCGGCCGCCAGCGGCGCGGGTGGCACGACCACGTCGCCCACACGGTCGTGGTCGACGTACGACCTGTCGTGGAGGTCGCTGACGACGTCGCCGACGACGGGCCGCGGCACATCGTCAACCTGACCGCGATGCGCCTCGTCCCGGCCCCGCCCGTCGAGGCCGTGAGGACCCCCGAGCGCGCCGAGCAGTCGATGCGCCGCCAGCAGCTGCCGCCGGAGGTCACCCACCCGGCCGCACCACCGGCTCCCGCCGCGCAGGCCCCTGCCCCGGCGTACGCGCCGCCACGCCAGGCGCCACCGGTGCAGGCCCCGCCTCAGCAGCGACCCCTGCAACCACCCCGGCAGCAGCAGGCCGCACCGCAGCGCTGGCGCGTCCACTTCGACAACGGTGAGAGCTTCGTCATCGCCGGCCTCGCGCTGGTCGGCCGCCGTCCCGAGGCGCGCACCGGCGAGCAGGTCGCCCACCTCATCCCGCTGTCCTCGGGGGACATGTCGGTCTCCAAGACGCACGCGCAGTTCGGCCCGGCCGCCGACGGCACCATCGTGGTGATGGACCGTGGGTCGACCAACGGCACGGTGCTCGTGCGCCAGGGCATGTCCCGCCAGCTCGCGCCCGGCAAGCCCGCGGCGCTCGTCCACGGTGACAAGGTCGTCTACGGCGACCGCGAGATGACCATCACGCGCGAGGCCTGAGCACAGGACCCGCCCGGGACAGGCAGGATGTGCGCGTGCCGACCTTCCTCGACCTGCTCTACGACGAGGCGCCTCTGGCGGCCTTCGACGAGCACCTCGCTCGCGCCGAGCGCGGGCTGGCCGAGACAGAGGCCGCGGCACTGCGCGCGGAGTACGACGTCGCCCTCCGGCTGCGCGACCTGATCGCCCGGATGCGGTCGCGCGAGGCCGAGCTCTCCGCGCTGTACGAGACGGCGTCGGACCTCACGGCCATCCGCGACGTCGACGCGATCCTCGCCGCCATCGTCCGGCGGGCGCGCCAGCTCCTGCACTGCGACATGACCTACCTCTCGCTCAACGACGAGGAGGACGGCGCGTCCTTCATGAAGGTGACGGACGGGGCGCTCACCCGCGAGTTCCGGAGCCTGCGGCTGCCGCTCGGCACCGGGCTCCTCGGCCTCGTCGCCCAGACCGGCGCGGCCTACTTCACCGAGGACTACGCCGCCGACGATCGCTTCGTGCACCAGGGCTTCATCGACGAGGCCGTGGCCGGTGAGCAGATCCGCGCCATCCTCGGGGTCCCACTGGTGCTCGACGGCGTGGTGATCGGGGCGCTCCTGGCGGTCCACCGATCCGTACGCCGGTTCCCGCAGTCCGAGGTCAGCCTGCTCACCTCCTTCGCGGCGCACGCCGTCGTCGCGCTGGAGAACGCCCGGCTCTTCGCCGAGCTCGACGAGGCCAACCGGTCGCTCACCCGCCAGAACCAGGCCGTCGACGCCGCCGCTCTGGCACACGACCGGCTCACCGACCTGCTCATCGGCGGTGGTGGCGTGGCCGAGGTGGCCGACGTCCTGTCGTCCGTGCTCGACGCGGCCGTCTCGGTGTGGACGCCGGCGGGGGAGCTCGAGGCGGGAGACGATCCCGGTCTCGAGTGGAGCGACGCCGTGGCCGGTGCCGTGGCGTCCGGCCGGTCCGTGCCCATCGACGGCGGCCTGGTCGCGGTCGCTCGTGCCGGCACCGAGCACGTGGCCACCCTGGTCCTGCGCGGTGACGAGCCGCTCGACCTCGCCGGACGTCGCACCCTCGAGCGCGGCGCACTGGTGACGGCGCTGGTGCTGCTCTTCGCCCGGTCGGTCACCGACGCCGAGGAGCGCCTCGGCGGCCAGCTCCTGGCCGACCTGCTCGAGTCGGGTGGCGGTGCGCGCGACCGCCTGCGTGAGCGCGTACGCCGCCACAGTGCGAGCCTCGACGGCCCTCTGGTGGTGGCCGCGGCCGACGTCGGCGACACCGACCCACATCGCGCCGGCCATGCAGCCGTGGCCCTCGCCCGGCGGATGTCGGGGCTGGCCGGTGAGCACCGTGGCGTGGTGGTCCTCGTGGTGCCGGGCGAGGACGCGCGGCAGGTGGGCGACGCCCTCCGGGCCGCCATCTCCGCTGCGGGTGGTCGCGCGACCGTCGGGGTCGCCGCGACGAGCGACACCGACGAGGACCGGCTCGTCGTCGCCCACGCCGAGGCGCGACGGTGCCTCGACACCCTGCTCCGGCTCGGGCGCACCGGGGAGGTGAGCGACCCGGCGGGTCTGGGGGTGGCCCGGCTGCTCCTCGGCGACAACGAGCCCGAGCACGTGGACGCCTTCGTCGAGACGACGATCGGCCCGGTGCGCGAGTGGGACGCGCGCCGTGGGACCGGGCTCGTCGACACGCTCGAGGCGTGGTTCGCCAGCGGAGGACGCCTCAAGGAGGCGGCGTCGGCGCTGCACGTCCACCCCAACACGGTCACCCAGCGGCTCGACCGCATCGGTGAGCTCCTGGGCGACGGCTGGCGTGACCCCGCGCGCTCGCTCGACCTCCAGCTCGCGCTCAGGCTGGTCCGGTTGCGGGACGCCTGACGCCGTCAGCGTGTGGTTCAGCCACATGTTCGGCCGTCAAGTGTGGGTGATGCAGCCATGTGCCGCTCGTCACTCGCATCCCTACGGTGAAGGCATGACCTCCCACGCGCACCCCGATCTCCCCGCCTTCAGCGGACGCCGGGCGCTCGTCACGGGCGCCGCCAGCGGGATCGGGGCGGCCATCGCCACCCGCCTCGCCGACGGCGGCGCCGAGGTCCACCTGCTCGACCGCGACGAGGAGGGCGTGGCCAAGGTCGCCGCGCAGGTGCACGGCACCGCCCACGTCGTCGACCTGACCGACCAGGCCGCGATCGAGGCGCTCGACCTCGATGTCGACATCCTCGTCAACAACGCCGGCATCCAGCACGTGGCGCCGGTCGAGGACTTCGAGCCCGAGCTGTTCCGCAGGATCCACGCACTGATGCTGCACGCGCCGTTCCTGCTGGCGCGTCACCTCCTGCCCGGCATGTACGCCCGTGGCTGGGGCCGCCTCGTGCACGTGTCCAGCGTCCACGGCCACCGCGCGTCGGCCTACAAGTCGGCCTACGTCAGCGCCAAGCACGGGCTCGAGGGACTCTCCAAGGTCCTCGCGCTCGAGGCCGCCGACAAGGGCGTCACCAGCAACACCGTGTGCCCCGGCTACGTCCGTACGCCTCTCGTCGAGGGACAGCTCGCCGACCAGGCGCGCAGCCACGGGATCCCCGAGGACGAGGTGCTCGACACCGTCCTGCTCGCCCGCACCCCGGTCCGTCGCCTCGTCGAGCCCGAGGAGGTCGCCGAAGCAGTGGCGTTCCTCTGCGGGCCCACCGCGACCTCGATGACCGGCTCGTCCCTGCTCCTCGACGGCGGCTGGACCGCCGCCTGACCACCTCAGCACGTCCCCGATGACACGCCCTCCGATGAAAGGCCCTTCATGTCCACCGACACCTCCACCGCGACCGGGACCGGCGCGCCGGGCGCACCGCCCGAGCGCACCCACATCGTCAAGGTCGTCTTCGCGTCCCTGATCGGCACCGCCGTCGAGTGGTACGACTTCTTCCTCTACGGATCGGCCGCGGCCCTCGTCTTCGGCACGCTGTTCTTCCCCGAGAGCGAGCCCGCCACCGCGACGCTCCTGGCCTTCGGCACCTACGCCCTCGGCTTCGTCGCGCGTCCGCTCGGTGGCGTCGTCTTCGGCCACTTCGGCGACAAGGTCGGCCGCAAGAAGATGCTCGTCTTCTCGCTCTTCCTGATGGGTGTCGCGACCTTCGCGATCGGCCTGCTGCCGACGTACGCCTCCATCGGTGTGGGCGCCCCGCTGCTCCTGCTCTTCTGCCGCCTGGTCCAGGGCTTCGCAGTCGGCGGCGAGTGGGGCGGCGCGGTCCTGATGGCGGCCGAGCACGGTGACGACTCGCAGCGTGGCTTCTGGTCCTCGTGGCCGCAGGCCGGCGTGGCACTGGGCAACCTGTTCGCCACCGGCGTCCTGTGGGTCCTCGCCGCCGTGCAGTCCGACGCGGCCTTCGAGTCGTGGGGCTGGCGCATCCCGTTCATGCTGAGCGCCGTCCTCGTCGCCGTCGGCCTGTGGGTCCGGCTCTCGATCGAGGAGTCGCCGGTCTTCGCCGAGAGCAGGTCCGAGATGGCGGCCAAGGAGCAGGCGCACATGCCGCTGGTCGAGGTGTTCCGCAAGTACCCCCGCGAGGTCTTCGTCGCGATGGGCATGCGGATGGCGGAGAACATCTCCTACTACCTCTTCACGATCATCTCGATCTCGTTCCTCACGCTCTACGCCGGCACGGCCGACGACAAGCCGCTCATCCTCAAGGCACTCCTGATCGGATCCGTCGTGCACTTCGTGACGATCCCGCTCGTCGGTGCGTTGAGCGACCGCATCGGACGTCGACCGCTCTACTTCGCCGGTGCCATCGGCGTCGCCGCCTGGTCGTGGGTCTTCTTCGACCTCATCGCCTCGCGCTCCGAGCCCAAGATCATCCTCGCGATCTGCGTCGGCCTGATCCTGCACGCGCTGATGTACTCCCCGCAGGCGGCGTTCTTCTCCGAGCTCTTCGGCACCTCGGTGCGCTACACCGGTGCGTCCGTCGGCTACCAGCTCGCGTCGATCTTCGCCGGCGCGCTGGCCCCGATCATCGCCATCGAGCTCCTCGGTGACGTGAGCAACGGCGTCAGCAACGTCCCGAAGGTCGCGATGTACATGACCGCAGCGTCGGTGGTCACCATCGTCGCGGTGCTCTTCGCCAAGGAGACCAAGCAGACCTCGCTGCGCCATGACCGGGTGCTCGACGACTGACCGCACCGCACCACCGGCACGGGCCGTCGCTCCTTCTGGGGCGGCGGCCCGTTCGTCGTCAGCGGGTCAGTGCGACCGGCACCCGGGTGACACCGCCGCGGGCGCCGAGCCACACGAGCGCCCCGTCGTCGAGCGCGCCCGCGGTGCTCGGACCGGTCACCGTGATGGTGAAGCGTGCCGACTGCCCCGGCGCGAGGCGTACGGCGAGGGGCTGGATGCTGACGCGGTGCGAGGTGAAGCCGCGGGCCGTCACCGAGAAGTACTCCGGCCGGGTGCCGACGTTGGTGAGCGTGCGGACGGACGGGGTGCGGCGCTGGGTGAGCAGCAACGAGCCGGTGTTGAGCTCGGCCAGCGTGTGCCGGCGCAGCGCGCGACGCCACGCGTGGGTCGGTACGTCGAGCGCGAGGTGGGCGGTCGGCGCGCGACCGGGCAGCGCGCCGGCGCCCTGGACCAGGACGGACGAGCCGGGGATGGGGCGGGCCGAGGCGGCGACCAGCGAGCGGACCACGGCCGCCGACCAGTCGTGCTCGCCGAGCACCAGCGCCGCCAGGCCGCTCGCGTGGGCGGTGGCGGCGGAGCTGCCGCTGAAGACGCCCCAGGTGCGACCGGTCGAGTCGGGCAGGGCACCGAGGACGGCGTCGCCGTCGGCCACCGCGTCGGGCTTGACCGACGGGCCGCGCGGGTCGCCGGACGCGCTCCACGGCGCCGTACGGCGGGTGCCGGGGTCGCCGCTGACGCGGGTCATCCGGAGCCGCGCGTCCGGGTGGCGGGCGACCCAGCGGCTGAACGTGCGCCCGGCCTGCGCGGAGAGGTGCACGGTGGGGACGGAGTGGAAGTCGGCGGTGACGGCGCCGGGTCGCAGGTTGACCAGGACCATCGCGCGGCCGCCGGCGAGGGCGACGTTCTGGGACTTGTCGATGCGGCCGATGCCACCGCGCCGGCACACCACGATCCGGCGCGCCACCTGGCGGGAGTCGAGCGCGCCCCGGCGGCACTGGCCGGCAGCACGGCGCGAGGCGCCGGGCGCTGCTGCGTCCTGGGCCAGCACGGCACGGCCGGTGACGGCGGCGGGGCGTCCGCCACCGCTGAACGAGCGCCCTCCGGGGACCGTGATGCGGCCACGCGACAGCCGGCCGACGGCCGAGCCGATGGTCGTGACCCATGGCGAGCCGTGTGCGGCGTAGGCCGACCCACCCGAGTTGCCGGCGGCACCGACGACCACGATGTCGGCCTCCGCTGCCCCGAGCAGGGCGCGCTGGAGAGTGTCGATGCCCTCGCCACCGGCCAGCGCGAGGCTCAGCACGTCGACGTGGTCGGCGACCGCGGCGTCGACGGCCGACACGACGTCAGCCGTGGAGCAGCCGTCGTCGGCGGGGTCGGGTGCACCCCAGCACGCCTTGTAGGCGGCGATCCGCGCCTGCGGGGCGACGCCACCGAACCGGCCGGCGTCGCGGCCGTCGACGCGCACGCTGACGTCCGCGTTGCCGGCGGCGACCGAGGAGACCTGGGTGCCGTGGCCGAGCACGTCCCTGGCCGAGAGCGACTCCGACGCCCGGACCCGGTCGGTGCCGAACCCGGCGGCGAACCAGCGGGCGCCGACGACCTTGCGGGTGCAGTCGTCGATCGACCAGCCGTCGCCCTCGGCACACGTGCCGACGAAGGCCTGCGGGTCGCGTCCGAGTCCGGGGACGTCGGCGAAGGCGGGGGAGTCAGGTGCGATGCCGGAGTCGACGACGCCGATCACCACTCCGGCGCCGCCGCGCAGCCGCGGGCTCGTCGCGCCGCGGACGGTCGCCGTCGACGCACGTCCGGCGAGCGGGCGGACCTCGTCGGCCTCCACGGCGGCGATGCCCGGTTGGGTGTCCAGTGCGGCGAGCTGGGCGGCGCTGAGGTGCATCGCGAAGCCGTTGAGCGCGGTGGTCCAGCGGTAGACCGGCTCGCCGGCGCCGATGGCCGCGAGGACGCCGTCCTGCCGGGCGAGGAGGTCGGCTGACTCGCGGGTGCCGGCGGAGGTGCCGGGGCCCGTGAGGGTGACCAGGGTCAGCGAGGTCGGGTCGGTCGGATCGGCCGCGTCCTCGGCCTGCGCGACGCCGGAGGCGGAGACGGCGAGGCCGAGCGTGAGCAGGCCGCAGCCCACGATGCGCGCCACGCGTCGTACTCGCACGATGCCCCCACCTTCTGCTGCTGCGTCGTGATCTGGTCCACCAGCCTTCCATGATCGCAGCCCTGACGGGTCCGGACAAAGCCCGTTGCACAGAACCCGTTGGTGCGCCGTCCCCCGTGCCGCCTATTCTTTGCCCGCGCCCGTGGACTGCAGGCGGCGACGACGCGATCCAGGTGGGGAGAAGACCCGTGCCCAGTGGCAAGGTGAAGTGGTACGACGTGGAGAAGGGCTTCGGCTTCCTGTCGCAGGAGGACGGCCCCGACGTGTACGTCCACTCGGACGCGCTCCCCGAGGGCACCACGACGCTCAAGGCCGGCACGAAGGTCGAGTTCGGCATCGCGCAGGGCCGGCGGGGCGACCAGGCGCTGCAGGTGCGCATCATCGACGCACCGGCCTCGGTCACCCGCAACCAGCGCAACGCGCAGCGCAAGCACCCCGACGCGATGGTGACCATCGTCGAGGACCTCATCACGATGCTCGAAGGCGTCGAGGAGGGCTACCGCGCCGGCCGCCACCCCGAGCGCAATGCGGCGCGAGGCACGGCGAAGGTGCTGCGCGCGCTCGCGGACGAGCTCGAGATCTAGCCGGTCGCGGACGCGGCGGCAGGCATCCGCGGCGCAGGTCTGCTGACCAGCACGAACGTCGCCCACAGCCCGAGCACGCCGGCAGCCACGCCCAGCCCGAGCTGGGGGTTGAGCGGCATCACGATGCCGATGAAGCCGCCGATCACCCACGCCAGCTGCAGGGTCGTGTCGGACCTGGCGAAGGCGCTCGCCTGGATCCGGCTCGGCACGTCGCGCTGGATCGTCGAGTCGAGCGACAGCTTGGCAAGAGCCTGCGCCAGCCCGGCGGTGAGGCCGATCAGCGCGAGCGCGACCAGCCCGTAGAAAAGTGCCGCGATCACGACGACGACCACGTCGGCCAGCAGCGCCACCACCACGGTGGCGGCGGGGTTGATCCGACGCAGCAGGGAGCCGATGGCGATGCCGAGGGTGTTGCCGACCCCGGCAGCCCCGATGACCAGACCGAGCAGCAGCTCGGGCTTCATGTCGCCGATCGGGTTGTCGCGCAGCAGGAACGCCATGAACATCGTGAGGAAGCCCGAGAGCCACCGTGGCCCGCAGTTGGCCCGCAGCGCGAACGCCACGGCCGCCGGGATCCGCGTCTTCGGACGGCGGCCCTTGCCGGTCGCCTCGATCGAGCCAGTGAGCACCAGCTCGCCCTCGCCGTGGCTGGCGTCGACCTTCTCCGGCAGGCGGATCGCCCAGATCGTCGCGAGCACGAAGACCACGAAGCCGTAGCGCAGGGACCACTCCGGCCCGAAGGTCGAGGCGAGGATCGCCAGGGGCGCCGAGAGGGCGGCACCGACCACGCCCGCGAGCGAGACCCGGGCGTTGGCCTTCACGAGGGTGAGTCCGGGCGGCAGCAGCCGGGGCACGGCAGCAGCGCGGGTGACGCCGTAGGCCTTGGAGGCGACGAGGCAGCCCAGTGCCGCGGGGAACAGCCAGTCCGACCCGGTCACCACCGCCGTGGCCAGCACCCAGCAGAGGAAGCACCGGATCGCCATGGTCGCGCCGACGGCCCACCGGCGACCGTGGCTGAAGCGGTCGAGGAACGGTCCGATGAGGGGCGCCACGATCGCGAACGGCAACATCGTCAGTCCGAGGAACAGGGCGACCTGCCCGCGCGCCTCGCCCGTGGGCACCTGGAAGAAGAGCGTGCCGGCGAGCGAGATCGCGACGGCGGCGTCGCCGGCGGCGTTGAAGGCGTGGAGCCCGATCAGCCGGGACAGACCGGAGTCGCCCGCACCCTCGGCCCGGGCTGCGCGTCGCGCCTGGGTGACCGCGAACAGGCCTGCGGTGCCGGCGCCGCGCCCGGCGACCTTGGCTCCGCGTCCGGCCGCCCGCGCGCCGCGCGCAGCGCCCGACATGGAGCGACGTACGGCGCTCGGGGGAGGTGGGCCAGGGGGAGGCGGTGACACGGAGTAGGGCTGCGTGTCCTCGCCCGGATCCTGCTCGGACTCCGGTCCCGGCGCGCGGCGCTGGGCCGGGTCGGAGCGGTCGCTGGTCACGGTCACCATCTTGGACTACCCGCCCGACACCGCGCGGACGCCGTCCCGCCCCGGGGTGCCGACGGGACAGGACCGGGCACTGTTTGTCATGATGGCGCACGTGATCGCTCTCCCCACCCGTTCCGGCAAGCCGGACTCGGCCCTCGCCAAGGCCGCCGACCTCGCGCGCGGCATCGTGCTCGAGGTCGCCGACCCCGCCGAGGTGGGCGACCACCTCGGGGCGTACGCCGAGGGGGAGCGGGTCGTCACGCACCACTTCGCCTGCACCCGGCCCGGCTACCCGGGCTGGCACTGGTCGGTGACGCTGACCCGTGCCAAGCGCGGCAAGGACGTCACGATCAACGAGGTCGTGCTGCTCCCGGGCGACGAGGCGATCGTGGCCCCCGCCTGGGTCCCCTACAAGGAACGCCTCCAGCCCGGCGACCTGTCTCCCGGTGACCTGCTCCCGGTCGAGGACGAGGACGCCCGCCTGGTCCCGACCTACCTCGTCGGCGACGACCCGCTCGACGACCCGATGGACGCCGACGCCCGCGCCCAGGTGCGCCGCGTGGCCGAGGACCTCGGCCTGGGTCGCGTCCGCACCCTGAGCCGTGAGGGCCT
The DNA here is from genome assembly GCA_963708875.1 of uncultured Actinomycetota bacterium. GTDB lineage: Bacteria > Actinomycetota > Actinomycetes > Propionibacteriales > Nocardioidaceae > Nocardioides. Next base: position 357,905 of record CAVPUL010000008.1, on the reverse strand, counting down.
CGACATGGCGGCCGAGCGCTGGAACGCCGGGACCGGCGGCCCCGACGCCCCCCTCGCCAAGAGCGCTCCCGACCAGTGCTGGTCGTGCGGGTTCATGGTCCGGCTCAACGGCTCGCTCGCCGACCGCTTCGGCGTCTGCGCCAACGGCAACGCCAACGACGACGGCAGCGTGGTCACCTTCGACCACGGGTGCGGTGCGCACTCCGAGGTCAAGCTCGCCCGCAAGCAGCAGCCGCTGCCGATGCCCGAGCACGCCTTCGACACCCTGACCGACGACGGGTTCGAGAAGCTCTGAGACGCCCAGTCGCGACCGAGGAACGAGGTCGTGGCGTGGGGGCGGCCAGATTGAGCAAGCGACGCGACTGAGGCACGAAGTCGCACGAGCGCGTCGAAATCAGCCTCTCGCCAGGACCCAGACGGCGTAGTCCTCTGCGGGCTCGTGCAGCTCGTAGCTGCCGAACCGGTGGACGACCCGCAGTCCTGACGCCTCCGCGTCCGCGACGAACTCGTCGGCGGGATAGGTCCGGCTGCCGCTCTTGACTGCCGTGAGGTGGAAGCCGAGGAGCGCGCGGCCGCCGGGCGCCAGCAGGTCGCGGACCCGTCGAAGGACCGGCCGCTCGGTGCCCTCGCCGAGGTAGATCATCACGTTGCCGACGACGACCACGAGGTCGAAGCCGCCGAGCTCGGCGGGGTCCAGGGCGAGCGCCTCGTGGGGCAGCACCTCGAGCTCGGGGTACGTCGCCTCCGACTGGGCCCGCAGGGCCGGGTCGGGCTCGGTCGCCACCACCCGGTGCCCGCGTGACCGGAGCGCGGCGGAGACCCGGCCCATGCCGGACCCGATGTCGAGGATCCGGGCGTCGCGCGGGGCGAGCGCATCGGCGAGCCGGGCCTCGCCGTCCACATCGGTGCCGTCGGCCACGCGCTGGGCGAAGTGCTCGCCGTAGCCGCGGTTGCCCTCACCGGCCAGCTCCCAGCGGGTCGGGGGCAGGCTCATCGCGCAGCCTGCTGCGCGGTGCGCTCCTTGCGCCGGCGGCGGCAGTACTCCAGCCCGCAGAGCCCCAGGCCGAATCCGGCGAGACACGTCCACAGCCACCACGTGCGGCCGCTGTCGTGGAGCGTGCCCCAGAAGGGGAGGAGCCCGAGGAAGCCGAGCAGCCAGAGCGCGGTGCCGACCTCGGTGGTGCGTACGCCGTCCACGTCGAGCGGCTCGACCTGCGCCACGATGTAGGTGCGATTGCCGATCTCGTGCTGCGTCGGCTGCTCGTCGCCCAGGTCCACACCGTCACGCTACAACCCACGGCGAGTCAGAAACACGCAGGTCAGCGGTTCTGCCACACTGCGGTTTCGTGAGCGACGAAACCAGGACAGCGGAGCGGCCCACGAGCAGCTCCGGGCTCGACGGATACTTCAAGATCGGCGAGCGCGGCTCGACGATCGGCAGTGAGGTGCGTGGCGGCGTCGTCACGTTCCTCACGATGGCCTACATCATCGTGCTGAACCCGCTGATCCTCGGCTTCGTGCCCGACTCGACCGGCGCCTTCCTCGGCGGCGGCGCCGAGCCCGGGAGCGGCATCCCGGCCATCGCCGCCGGCACGGCGCTCGTGGCCGGCGTCCTCACCATCGCGATGGGTGGCTTCGCCAACTTCCCGCTCGCCCTGGCCACGGGCCTCGGCCTCAACGCGTTCGTCGCCAACTCGATCGCGCGCGAGTCCACGTGGGGCGCCGCGATGGGCCTCGTCGTGCTCGAGGGCATCGTGATCCTGGTGCTGGTCCTGACCGGTTTCCGCAAGGCCGTCTTCCACGCGGTGCCCCAGCAGCTCAAGGTGGCGATCTCGGTCGGGATCGGCCTGTTCATCGCGCTGATCGGCTTCGTCGACGCCCGTGTCGTCACCCGGATCCCCGACGCCTTCCAGACCACCGTGCCGGTCCAGCTCGGCACCGACGGACACCTCGGCGGCTGGCCCGTCCTGGTGTTCTGCATCGGGCTGGCGCTCGTCATCGCCCTGTGGGTGCGCAAGGTCCGGGGCGCGATCCTGATCTCCATCCTCGTCACGACGGCCATCGCCGTGGTCGCCGAGGCCATCGGTGACCTCGGGGCCGCATCGGCTGAGAACCCGAAGGGCTGGTCGCTGAGCGTGCCGACCCTCAGTGGCGACTTCGTCAGCGTCCCGTCGTTCGACACCCTCGGCGAGGTCGACCTGTTCGGGGCCTTCGGCTCCGCCGGCACCGGCGCGCTCGCCGCCCTGCTGCTGGTCTTCTCCCTGATGCTCGCCGACTTCTTCGACACCATGGGCACGATGACCGCCATCGGCGCCGAGGCCGGCCTCAACGACGCGGACGGCGTTCCGCCCGGTGCTCAGCGGATCCTCATCGTCGACTCCGTGGCTGCGATCGCCGGCGGCGCTGCGGGCGTCTCGTCCAACACGTCCTACATCGAGAGCGCCTCCGGCGTGGGGGAGGGTGCTCGGACGGGACTCGCGTCCATCGTCACCGGAGTCCTGTTCCTGCTCGCGACGTTCTTCACGCCCCTCGTCGCTGCCATCCCGTCCGAGGCGGCGGTCCCCGCGCTCGTGCTCGTCGGATTCCTGATGATGCAGCAGGTGGCCGACATCGACTGGCGCGACCTCGAGGTCGCGATCCCGGCGTTCCTGACGATCGTGCTGATGCCGTTCACCTACTCGATCTCCGTCGGCATCGGCGCCGGCTTCGTGGCGTACATCCTGATCAAGGTCGTCCTCGGCAAGGCCAAGGACGTCCACCCCCTCATGTGGATCGTCGCGGCGCTCTTCGTCGTCTACTTCGCCTACACGCCCATCAGCGCCTGGCTCTCCTGACCTGACCCGGTCACTTCGTCGCCACTTCAGCGATCCCCGGGGTCACCTCACGCACCCCGGAATAGTTAGCACAGGTAATGAGTTATGCTAACGACATGCCGACCGCCGACCTTCGCACCGACGCCGGGCTCGCCTCCGAGCTCCGGGCCGGTGTCATGCGCCTTCGCCGTCGCCTCGTCTCCGAGCGCCACCCCGACAACGACCTGAGCATCCCGCAGATGGTCGTGCTCGGGCTGCTCGTACGCCTGGGCGAGGTGACCGTGGGGGAGCTGGCGCGCGCCGAGCGCGTGCAGCCGCCGTCGATGACGCGCACGGTCAACTGCCTGGAGGGCGACGGCTACGTCGTACGCCGTCCGCACGAGACCGACGGCCGTCAGGTGGTCGTGTCGCTGACCGACTCCGGCCGCGCCGCCGTGCTCGCCGACCGGCAGCGACGCGACGCCTGGCTGTCGCAGCAGCTCTCCCGTCTGACGCCCGCCGAGCGGGCCACGCTGCGCGAGGCCGCCCCGATCCTGGCGCGCCTCGCCACCACCGACTGACTGACCGCACGACCGACCGAGGAGTCACCACGAGTCCCACGTTCCGCTCCCTCTCCAACCCCAACTACCGCCGCTACGCCGCCGGCGGCGTGGTGTCCAACACGGGCACCTGGATGCAGCGCGTCGCGCAGGACTGGCTCGTGCTCGAGCTGGCCGCCGGCTCCGGAGCCACCTCGCTCGGCATCACCACGGGGTTGCAGTTCCTTCCCTTCCTGCTGATGACGCCGTTCGCCGGCCTCGTCGCCGACCGGATGCCCAAGCAACGCCTGCTGCAGATCACCAACCTCGGCATGGCCCTCCCTGCTGCCGTCCTGGGCGTGCTCGCCGTCACCGGCACCGCCGAGGTCTGGCACGTCTACGTCCTGGCCTTCCTGCTCGGCTCGGCGTCGGCCTTCGACGCCCCGGCGCGCCAGTCCTTCGTCTCCGAGATCGTCGACCCGGTCGACCTCACCAACGCCGTCGGCCTCAACTCCGCCAGCTTCAACGCCGCTCGCCTCGTCGGCCCCGGCCTCGCCGGTCTGCTGATCGCCGCGTTCGGCGGGGGAGCGGTCGCCACGGGATGGGTCATCCTGGCCAACGCGGTGACGTACGCCGCCCCGATCTGGTCGCTGCGCCACCTCGACGCCAGCCGCATCGACGCCGCCGTGCCCGCCAACCGCGGACCCGGAGCCATCCGGGAGGGCGTCGCCTACGTCCGTGCCCGGCCCGACCTGCTGCTGGTGCTGAGCCTGGTCTTCTTCGCCGGCACGTTCGGCCTCAACTTCCAGATCACGTCCGCGCTGATGGCGACCGAGGTCTTCGGCAAGGGCCCTGAGGAGTTCGGCCTCCTCGGCTCGTTCCTCGCCATCGGCTCGCTCGCCGGCTCGCTCATGGCCGCGCGGCGGGGCGAGATCAGGCACCGGCTCGTCGTCGGTGCTGCACTGGCCTTCGGCGCCACGGTCGTGCTGGCCGGCCTGATGCCGTCCTACCTGACCTTCGCGCTGCTCGCCCCGGTCACCGGGTTCACCGCGCTGACCTTCATCACGAGCGCCAACACCTACATGCAGCTCAACACCGACGCAGGCGTCCGCGGCCGGGTGATGTCGCTCTACATGATGATCTTCATGGGCGGCACCCCGATCGGGGCGCCCGTCATCGGGTGGATCGGCCACGAGTACGGCGCCCGCTGGACGCTGCTCGGTGGCGGCCTGCTGACGATCACCGGGGTTGCGTTGTCTGCGATGCTGTACCTGAGGCTCGAACGCACCCGGCGCGAGCGTCGCGGCGAGGTCGCCGGGCAGCCCGATGAAGCGGTTGCCAGCGTCCCTGCGGCGTTTTGACCCTGCTCTGGCGCCCGAGTAGCCTCTTTCCTTGTGTCTGGCACGCCCAGACCCCTGTTCATGCACTCGCACGCTGACCAGCAGGGACGCGGCCCTCGAGGCCGCACAGGCACGTCGCTCCAACGCACGACCCCCGAGCCCGGCACCGCGCCGGACCGAGACGAGAAACAGAGAGAGGGAACCACCAGGTGCCCACCATCAACCAGCTGGTCCGCAAGGGCCGCCAGGACAAGGTGTCGAAGTCCAAGACGCCCGCCCTGAAGGGATCCCCGCAGCGCCGTGGCGTCTGCACCCGGGTCTACACGACCACCCCGAAGAAGCCGAACTCCGCCCTCCGCAAGGTCGCCCGCGTGCGCCTGAGCAGTGGCGTCGAGGTCACCGCCTACATCCCGGGTGTCGGTCACAACCTGCAGGAGCACTCGATCGTGCTCGTGCGCGGCGGCCGGGTGAAGGACCTTCCCGGTGTCCGCTACAAGATCATCCGCGGCACGCTCGACACCCAGGGTGTCAAGAACCGCAAGCAGGCCCGCAGCCGCTACGGCGCGAAGAAGGAGAAGTAATGCCTCGCAAGGGTCCCGCTCCGAAGCGCCCCCTCGTCTCTGACCCGGTCTACGGCTCGCAGCTGGTCACCCAGCTCGTCAGCAAGGTCCTCCAGGACGGCAAGAAGGCTGTTGCCCAGCGCATCGTCTACACCGCTCTCGAAGGCGTCCGCGACAAGACCGGCAGCGACCCCGTCGTCGCCCTCAAGCGCGCGATGGACAACGTCAAGCCGGCCATCGAGGTCAAGTCCCGCCGCGTCGGCGGTGCGACCTACCAGGTCCCCGTCGAGGTCAAGGCCAACCGCTCCACCACGCTGGCCCTGCGCTGGCTCGTGGGCTACGCCGCCGACCGTCGCGAGAAGACCATGGCCGAGCGCCTCATGAACGAGATCCTCGACGCCAGCAACGGCCTCGGTGCCGCTGTGAAGAAGCGCGAGGACACCCACAAGATGGCCGAGTCCAACAAGGCCTTCGCCCACTACCGCTGGTGAGGACGGGAGGCCGTACGACCCGCAGCACGCGGCGTACGGCCTCCTACCCCCACAACCCCACTACTTCGAGGGACTGAGACACAGACGTGGCCGTCGACATCACCACCGACCTCAACAAGGTCCGCAACATCGGCATCATGGCGCACATCGACGCCGGCAAGACCACCACCACCGAGCGCATCCTCTTCTACACCGGCATCACCTACAAGATCGGTGAGGTGCACGACGGTGGCGCCACGATGGACTGGATGGAGCAGGAGCAGGAGCGCGGCATCACCATCACGTCCGCCGCGACGACCTGCTGGTGGAAGGACCACCAGATCAACATCATCGACACCCCCGGTCACGTGGACTTCACCGCCGAGGTCGAGCGCTCGCTGCGCGTCCTCGACGGCGCCGTGGCCGTCTTCGACGGTGTCGCCGGTGTCGAGCCCCAGACCATGACGGTGTGGCGCCAGGCCAACAAGTACTCCGTGCCCCGCATGTGCTTCGTCAACAAGCTCGACCGCACCGGAGCGGACTTCTTCCGCTGCGTCGACATGATGGTCGAGCGCCTCAACTCCACCCCGCTCGTGCTCCAGCTGCCGATCGGCGCCGAGGGCGACTTCATCGGTGTCGTCGACCTGGTCGGGATGCGCGCCCTGGTGTGGCGCGGCGAGACCACGATGGGCGAGGACTACGAGGTCGAGGAGATCCCGGCCGAGCTCGCCGAGCAGGCCGCGGAGTACCGCGAGAAGCTCCTCGAGACGCTGGCCGAGGCCGACGACGACATCATGGAGAAGTTCCTCGAGGAGGGTGAGTTCACCGTCCCCGAGCTGGAGGCCGCGATCCGTCGCGCCACCCTCGCCGACAAGCTCAACCCGGTCCTCTGCGGCACCGCGTTCAAGAACAAGGGCGTCCAGCCCCTGCTCGACGCGGTCGTCAAGTACCTGCCCTCGCCGCTCGACATCGACGGCATCCAGGGCCACTCGGTCAAGGACGAGAACGAGGTCATCGTCCGGCAGCCGTCCGACGACGAGCCGTTCTCCGGCCTCGCCTACAAGATCGCCACCGACCCGCACCTGGGCAAGCTGATCTACGTCCGGGTCTACTCGGGCAAGCTCGAGGCCGGCTCGACCGTGGTCAACTCGGTCAACGGCCGCAAGGAGCGGATCGGCAAGGTCTACCAGATGCACGCCAACAAGCGTGAGGAGATCGCGTCGGTCGGCGCGGGCCAGATCGTGGCCGTCATGGGTCTCAAGGACACCAAGACCGGTCACACGCTGAGCGACCCCAACAACCAGGTCGTCCTCGAGTCGATGACGTTCCCGGCCCCGGTGATCGAGGTCGCGATCGAGCCCAAGACCAAGAGCGACCAGGAGAAGCTCGGCACCGCGATCCAGCGACTGTCGGACGAGGACCCCACGTTCACCGTCAAGGCGGACGAGGAGACCGGCCAGACGATCATCGCCGGCATGGGCGAGCTCCACCTGGAGATCCTCGTCGACCGGATGAAGCGCGAGTTCCGCGTGGAGGCCACCGTCGGCAAGCCGCAGGTCGCCTACCGCGAGACCATCCGCAACCTGGTCGAGAAGCACTCCTACACCCACAAGAAGCAGACCGGTGGTTCGGGTCAGTTCGCCAAGGTCGTCATCAACCTCGGTCCGAACATCGACCCCGAGACCGGCGTCGGCGCGGGCTACGAGTTCAAGAACAACGTCTCCGGTGGCCGCGTGCCGAAGGAGTACATCCCCTCGGTCGACCAGGGCGGCCAGGAGGCCATGGAGTTCGGCGTGCTCGCCGGCTACCCCATGGTCGACGTGATGTTCTCCCTCGAGGACGGCGCCTACCACGACGTCGACTCGTCCGAGCTCGCGTTCAAGATCGCCGGCAACCAGGCCTTCAAGGAGGCCGCCCGTCGGGCCAAGCCGGTGCTCCTCGAGCCGATGTTCGCGGTCGAGGTCATCACCCCCGACACCTTCCTCGGCACGGTCATCGGCGACATCAACTCGCGCCGCGGCCAGATCCAGGCCCAGGAGGAGCGTCACGGCGACATGGTCGTCAACGCGCTTGTGCCTCTGTCGGAGATGTTCGGGTACGTTGGCGACCTGAGGTCGAAGACCTCCGGCCAGGCGTCGTACTCCATGGAGTTCGACTCGTACGCCGAGGTTCCCTCGAACATCGCCGAGGAGATCGTCAAGAAGGTCCGCGGCGAGTAATCGCGCCGAGGGCCGGGCCTCGACAACAGGCCCTGCACCACCCCCCGTTTCACACCCATGAGTTCAAGTACAAACCCAACCAGGAGGAGCCCCAGTGGCTAAGGCGAAGTTCGAGCGGACCAAGCCGCACGTGAACATCGGCACCATCGGTCACATCGACCACGGCAAGACGACGCTGACCGCGGCGATCACCAAGGTGTTGCACGACAAGTACCCGACCCTGAACGAGGCCTCGGCCTTCGACCAGATCGACAAGGCTCCCGAGGAGCGTCAGCGCGGCATCACGATCTCGATCGCGCACGTCGAGTACCAGACCGAGGCGCGCCACTACGCGCACGTCGACTGCCCGGGTCACGCGGACTACATCAAGAACATGATCACCGGTGCCGCGCAGATGGACGGCGCGATCCTGGTGGTTGCTGCGACCGATGGTCCGATGCCGCAGACGCGTGAGCACGTGCTCCTCGCCCGCCAGGTCGGCGTGCCGGCCCTGGTCGTGGCGCTGAACAAGTGCGACATGGTCGACGACGAGGAGCTCATCGAGCTCGTCGAGATGGAGGTGCGCGAGCTCCTCTCCGAGTACGAGTTCCCGGGCGACGACATCCCCGTGGTGCGCGTTGCTGCCTTCCCGGCCCTCCAGGGTGACGAGAAGTGGGGCGAGTCGATCGTCGAGCTCATGGCCGCGGTGGACGAGTCCATCCCGACCCCCGAGCGCGAGACCGACAAGCCGTTCCTCATGCCCGTCGAGGACGTCTTCACGATCACCGGTCGTGGCACCGTCATCACCGGTCGCATCGAGCGCGGCATCGTCAAGGTCAACGAGGAGGTCGAGATCATCGGCATCCGCGAGACCGCCCAGAAGTCGACCGTCACCGGTGTCGAGATGTTCCGCAAGCTGCTCGACGAGGGCCAGGCGGGCGAGAACGTCGGTCTGCTCCTCCGTGGCACCAAGCGCGAGGACATCGAGCGCGGCATGGTCGTCATCAAGCCGGGCACCACGACGCCTCACACCAACTTCGAGGCCTCGGTCTACATCCTCAGCAAGGACGAGGGCGGCCGTCACACGCCGTTCTTCAACAACTACCGTCCCCAGTTCTACTTCCGTACGACTGACGTGACCGGTGTTGTGACCCTGCCCGAGGGCACCGAGATGGTCATGCCGGGTGACAACACCGAGATGTCGGTCGAGCTCATCCAGCCCATCGCCATGGACGAGGGTCTGCGCTTCGCCATCCGCGAGGGTGGCCGCACGGTCGGCGCCGGCCGCGTCGTCAAGATCACCAAGTGATCTGAGCCGGTCACTGACCGGCACCCCGCACCACATCGAGACCCCGTCTCCCGCAAGGGAGGCGGGGTCTCGTGCGTCCAGACGTCAGGCGGCGTGCGACCGGGCCAGCAGCCCGGCGTCCTCGAGCAGTCGCTCGACCCGGACCCGCTCGAGGTCGCGGTCCACGCCCGGCGGGAGGGCGGCCAGGAAGTGCGTCAGCTCGAGGATGTCGGCGGCCTCGGCGAGCGCGTCGTCGTACGCCAGGCGGGTGCCCTCGTACTTCGCGAAGCGCAGCCCGTCGCGGCCGAACGCCACGCGAAGTCGACGGACGTCGGCGGCGACCTGCTCGACGGGGCGGTGCAGCGGCACGAGCGGCGCTGGGCGGGGGCTGACCAGCCGCACCACGAAGGTGCCGAGGCGGCGCTGCCATCGGTGCCAGCCGGCCCAGTAGCCGATCGCGCCGGCGAGCACGACCTGGACGCCCGCCCAGGCCAGCAACAGCGGACCGTAGTCCTGGAGCCAGCTCCTCACGTCCCCACGGTACGCCTCGAAACCCGCCGCGGGGAGGGCCAGCAGACCACTCCGCCGCCCGTGCCCACGGACCCGGCACGATGGTCGTCATGGGTTTCACCAAGGCCGAGCTGGCGGCGTTCCGGGATGTCGTGGTGCCCGACCTGCTGCCCGCACCCGGGGAACCGTTGCGCCTGCTCTTCGTCGGCATCAACCCCGGGCTGTGGACCGCGGCCACACAGTCACACTTCGCCCGGCCGGGCAACCGGTTCTATCCCGCCCTGCTGCGTGCGGGCATCGTGACGGCCCCGATCGACCCGTCCGCCGGCATGACGGCCGCGGACCGCGACGCGCTGACGCGCAGCGGCATCGGCATCACGAACGTGGTCGCCCGTGCGACCGCACGGGCCGACGAGCTCACGGACGAGGAGCTGCGTGAGGGTGGGCATCGACTCCGAGCCCTGGTCGCCGAGCGCCGTCCCAGCGTCGTGGCAGTCGCCGGCATCACCGCCTACCGAGCGGCGTTCGGTGAGCGGCGGGCGGTGGCAGGAGAGCAGCCGGACAGGTGGGGCGACTCGCGGGTCTTCGTGGTGCCCAACCCGTCGGGCCTCAACGCCCACGAGACCGTCGAGACCCTCGCCACGGCGTACGCCGAGGCGGCCCGAGCCGCCGGGGTCCTCGCGGACCCGATGGTGCAGCGCCCGAGCCACCGGTCGGCTCAGCCCAGGTCGGCGCCCTCGAAGTCCTCCGGCGTGTAGTCGCGCCTCTCGACGAGCACCAACCAGTTGCCTGAGTTGTCGCGCATCAGCGCCTCCACGCCGTAGGGACGTTCCTCCGGCTCCTGGAGGAACTGCACGCCCTTGGCCCTCAGCTCCTCGTAGGTCGCGCGACAGTCGTCGACGTCCATGCCGATGCCGGGCAGGCCGCCCTCGTCCTGGGCACGCTTCATCGCCTCGATGAGGTAGTCGGGCAGCGGACCACTCGGGGTGGTCAGGTGGATGTGGACCTCCGGCTGCTTCGGGTGGTGGATCGTCAGCCACCGGAAGTCGGGACCGAGCTGGAGGTCGTCGCCGACCTCGAAGCCGAGCACATCGGTGTAGAAGGCCAGGGACTCATCGAGGTCCTTCACCCAGAGGGACACGAGCGAGATGTTGGTGATCATGCCCCGAGCCTAGGAACCCGTGGGGTGGTCGTGCTTCTCCTGGGTTGCGGTGCTCCGCTCGACGAGTCCGGCCATGAAGACGTAGCAGCCGGGGATGCGTGGGTTCCCTGCGCTCGCGTACCTCCTCTGGAAGTCGCTCGGGCTCTCGCCGACGATCTCGCGGAACTTCGAGCTGAACGACCCCAGGCTGGTGTAGCCGACGGCGTGGCACACCTCGGTCACCGTGAGGTTGGCCGCCCGCAGCAGGTCCTGCGCCCGCTCGACGCGACGCCCGGCGAGGTAGGCGGCCGGGGTGGTGCGATAGGTCACCGCGAACGAGCGGAGGAAGTGGTAGCGGCTCATCCCGGCCAGGCCGGCGAGGTGGTCGAGGTCGAACGGGTCGGCGAAGTGCCGGTCGAGGTGGTCGTGTGCCCGGCGCAGGTGCACGAGCACGTCACCGGGGACCCGGCGCTGCGCGGTCATCCGACCAGGGCCTCCACCGCAGCACGGAAGACCGAGGTGTGGGCGTCGACGTCGGCCGGGGTGTGGAACGGGGAGAAGAGCGACATGTTGTGGAACGGCGCGAGCAGCACGCCGCGGTTGACCGTCCAGAGGTGGAAGAACGCGTCGAGCTCCTCGTCGACGGCCGCGGCCGCCTCGGCCCCGGCGCGTGGGGGAGGGCAGAACCAGTACTCCGCGCGGCAGCCCAGGCGCTGGACGTGCCACGGCAGCCGGTGCTCGTCGATGACGCCCTGGATGCCGTCGGTGAAGGACTCGGCCAGCGGGATCGCGACGTCGAAGTCCTCCTGCCGCAGGGCCGAGGACAGTGTCGCGCGGACCGCAGCCATCGCCAGGGCCGAGCCCGACAGGGTGCCGCCGACACCCGCGACGTCGATGTCGTGACCGAGCATCGGGCCCTCGAGCCGGGCAGCGACCTCGGCACTCATGCCGTAGGCCGCCACGGGGATCCCGCCGCCGATCGGCTTCCCGATCACCACGAAGTCGGGGTCGAGGTCCCATGCGGCCGTCGCGCCGCCGGGACCGGCGCAGATCGTGTGCGTCTCGTCGTTGACGAGGAGCACGCCGTGCCTGCGGGTGACCTCGCGTACGCCGGCCAGGTAGCCGTCGTCGGGGAGCACGATGCCGATGTTGGTGAGCGCCGGCTCCATCAGCAGGCAGGCGACGTCACCCGCGGCCAGGCGTACGTCGAGCGCGTCGAGGTCGTTGAACGGGACGACCGCGGTCGTCAGCGCGACGTCGACCTGCGGGCCGAGCGCCCCGGGCCGGGGCACGACCCGATCACCGGCGCGACCGTGCTCCAGCACGCCGAGGGTCTCGTCGACCGTGCCGTGGTAGCACCAGTCCATCACCGCGATCCGCGGCCGGCCGGTGAGGTGGCGGGCGAAGCGCAGCACGAAGCGGTTGGCGTCGGTGGCGGTCATCGCCATCTGCCAGCGCGGCAGCCCGAAGCGACGCGCGAGCTCGGCAGCCACCCAGGTCGCGTCGGTCGAGGGGAGCATCGTCGTGATCCCGCGCTCGGTGCGCTCGCGCACCGCCTCGGCGACCGCCGGGAGGCAGTGTCCGGTCATCGACCCGGTGTCACCGAGGCAGAGGTCGACGTAGTCGAGTCCGTCCACGTCGGTGAACCGCCCGCCGGCGGCGGACTCGACGAACAGTGGGAACGACCCGGGCCAGCGCGTCATCCACGGCATCGGCACCCCGGCCAGCAGGTGCTCACCCGCAGCGTCCGCCAGGTGGGCGGACGTCGGGTGCAGGTCGACGAACCGCTGCTCCTCCGCCGCACGGAGCGCGGCGAGCCTGGTGCGGTCCACCTCCGCGGTCACGGTGCCCACCTCAGAGGGCGCTGCCGACGTACTTGGTCTCGAGGTACTCCTCGATCCCCTCGAAGCCGCCCTCGCGTCCGAAGCCCGAGTGCTTGACGCCGCCGAACGGTGCGGCCGGGTTGGACACGATGCCGGTGTTGACCCCGACCATGCCGAACTCCAGCGCCTCGCTCACCCGCAGGACGCGGGCGTGGTCGCGGGTGAAGACATAGGCGACCAGTCCGTACTCCGTGTCGTTGGCACGGCGGACCGCCTCGTCCTCGTCGGTGAAGGTCGAGATGGGTGCCACCGGACCGAAGATCTCCTCGCGGAACACCCGCGCGTCCGACGGTACGTCGACCAGCACCGTGGGTGGGTAGAAGTGGCCGGGTCCCTCGGGGACCTCCCCGCCGACCAACGCGCGGGCACCGGAGGAGACCGCCTCCTCGACGAGCTCGTGGACGCCCTTGCGGGCCTTGTCGGTGATCAGTGGGCCGACGTCGACGCCGTCGCCGGTGCCGTCGCCGACCGTGAGCGCACCCATCCGCTCGGAGAACTTGGTCGAGAACTCCTCGGCCAGCGACTCGTGGACCAGGAAGCGGTTGGCGGAGGTGCACGCCTCGCCGATGTTGCGCATCTTGGCGAGCATCGCCCCCTGGACTGCCGCGTCGACGTCCGCGTCCTCGAAGACCACGAACGGCGCGTTGCCGCCGAGCTCCATCGACACGCGCAGCAGCTGCTCGGAGGCCTGGGCCACGAGCTTCTTGCCGATAGCGGTGGAGCCGGTGAAGGTCAGCTTGCGCAGGCGCGGGTCGGTGATGATCGGCTCGCACACCCCACCGGAGTCGGTGGTCGTGACGACGTTGAGCACGCCGGCCGGCAGCCCGACCTCCTCGAGCAGCGCGGCCAGCGCGAGCATGGTCAACGGCGTCTCGGAGGCCGGCTTGACCACCATCGTGCAGCCGGCGGCGATGGCCGGCCCGATCTTGCGGGTGCCCATCGCCAGCGGGAAGTTCCAGGGCGTGATCATCAGCGTCGGGCCGACCGGGGCCTTCATCGTGATCAGCCGCGACGAGCCGGACGGGGCCGTGGAGTAGCGCCCGTGGATGCGCACCGCCTCCTCGGAGAACCAGCGGAAGAACTCCGAGCCGTAGGTCACCTCGCCCTTCGCCTCGGCCAGCGTCTTGCCCATCTCCAGCGTCATCAGGCGCGCGAAGTCGTCCGCCCGCTCGGTGAGCAGGTCGAAGGCGCTGCGCAGGATCTCCCCGCGCGCGCGGGGCTCGGTGGCGCGCCACTCGCGCTGGGCGTCGGTCGCGGCCGCCAGGGCTCGCTCCCCGTCGGCAGGGGTCGCGTCGGCGATGCGGGTCAGCACGCTGTCGTCGGCAGGGTTGTGCACCTCGAAGGTCGCACCTCCGCTGGCATCGACCCACTCGCCGCCGATCAACAGCTGGGTGGGGACGGTCTCGATCAGGGTCGTGTTCTGGTCAGCCATCACTCCACCTTGCCAGCGGCGGCCGCATCGAAGGCAGCCTCGAAGATGTCCAGCCCCTCGCCGAGCAGGTCGTCGCCGATCGCGAGCGGCGGGAGGAACCGGAAGACGTTGCCGAAGGTGCCGCAGGTGAGCGTCACCAGGCCCTGCGCCGAGCAGGCCCGATGGACGGCGCCGGCCAGCGCGGCGTCGGGCGTACGCCCGGGGCCGTCGGTGACCAGCTCGATCGCCAGCATCGCCCCGCGCCCGCGGATCTCGCCGACCCGGTCGGGGTGCCGCTCGGCGAGCGCCTGGAGGCGGGGGACGAACGCGGCCTCGATCTGCCTGGCGCGCGCCGGAAGGTCCTCGGCCTGCATCGTCTCGATGGCCGCGAGCGCGGCGGCACACGCCACCGGGTTGCCGCCGTAGGTGCCGCCGAGGCCGCCGACGTGGACGGAGTCCATCACCTCGGCCCGTCCGGTGACGGCCGCGAGCGGCAGGCCGCCGGCCATCCCCTTGGCGGTGGTGACCAGGTCGGGGACGACGCCCTCGTGGTCGCAGGCGAACCAGTCACCGGTGCGGGCGAAGCCGGTCTGGATCTCGTCGGCGATGAAGAGGATCCCGTGCTCGCGACACCAGTCGGCGACGCGCGGGAGCCATCCCGGCGGCGGCACGATGAACCCGCCCTCGCCCTGGATCGGCTCGATCAGGACGGCCGCGCAGTTGTCCTCGCCGACCTGGGCGTGCACGGTCGACACGAACGCGTCGAACGCCTCGTCGGCACACGCCTCGGGGCCGCCGGGCCAGCGGTAGGGGTAGGCCATCGGCGCCCGGTAGATCTCGCCGGCGAACGGCCCGAAGCCGTGCTTGTAGGGCATGTTCTTCGACGTCAGCGCCATCGTGAGGTTCGTACGCCCGTGGTAGGCGTGGTCGAACACGACGATCGCGTCGCGGCCGGTGTGGTGCCGCGCGACCTTGACCGCGTTCTCGACCGCCTCGGCTCCGGAGTTGAACAGCGCCGAGCGCTTCTCGTGGCTGCCGGGGGTGAGCTCGGTGAGCTTCTCGCAGACCTCGATGTACTCCTCGTAGGGAGTGACCATGAAGCAGGTGTGGGTGAAGTCGGCGACCTGGCGCTGCACCGCCTCGACCACCCGCGGCGCGGCGTTGCCGACCGTGGTGACCGCGATGCCGGAGCCGAAGTCGATCAGCTGGTTGCCGTCGACGTCGCGGAGGATGCCACCGCCGGCCTGCTCGACGTAGACCGGGAGCGTGGTGCCGACGCCGGCCGACACGGCCGCGACCTTGCGGGCCTGCAGCTCCTGCGAGCGGGGGCCGGGGATCTCCGTGGCGAGGATGCGTTCCTGGGACAGTGTCACGATCGATTCCTTTCCGGGGTCCCCGCGGCGTTGTTCGGAGGAGCGGAGCGGGGGAGAAGAAGGTCGTGGGGTGTTCTTTCTTCCATTCCCCACGGGGATCCGTACCCCTCGGGCTTGGGTGCAGCGAGCAGGTCGAGGAACGGCTTCGGCGGCAGCGCCTCGGGACCGAGCACGCCCGTGCCCGACCACGTGCCGCTGGCCAGCAGCTCCAGTGCCACGACCGGGTTGATCGCGGTCTGCCACACCACGCACTGGGCGCCGTAGTCGCGCATCGAGTCGGCGTTGTCGACCACGTGGTAGAGGTACGTGGACCGGGGTGCCCCGTCCTTGCCGGTGCCGGTGACGTACATCCCGGCGCAGGTCTTGCCCTCCATCCGCGGTCCGATGGTCGCGGGGTCGGGCAGGCAGGCCGCGACGACGTCGCGTGGCGAGACCTGGACCCCCTTGACCGACACGGGCTCGGTGGAGTCCAGGCCCAGCGTGTGCAGGGTCCGGAGGATGCTGATCATCTCCTCGCCCAGGCCGTACTTGAACGTCACCTTGTCGGCCTGGACCCAGCGGGGCATGAGGAGGACCTCCTCGTGCTCCACGTGCACGCACTCGACCGGGCCGATGCCCTCGGGGAAGTCGAAGACCTCGGGCTCGGCGAACGGGGGCAGCGTGTAGAACCCCTTCTCGAGGTCGCCCCCGCCCCTCTCGCGCTCCCACACCACGGGCGGGTTCAGGCACTCCTCGATGATCGTCCACATGGAGAACCCGGGCGCGAACACCTCGTTGCCGTCCTCGTCGCGGATCACCAGGTTGGCGCCGTCGCGGGTGCCGAGCTCGTCGATGTGGTCGAAGAGCTCGTCGGCGGCGTAGCGCGCGAAGACATCGGAGAGCCCGGGCTCGACGCCGATGCCGAGCAGGGCGAGTCGGCCCGCCGACTCCCACTCGCCGGCCCGGGCGAACTGCTCGTCGCCGAGCTTGACGCCGACCTGCTCGTAAGGCGCGTCCGGGTGACGCACCGACAGGCTCATCGCCATGTCGAGGTAGTCGGCGTCCGCAGCCAGGGCGCCGGTGAAGAGGGGCATCACGAACCGCGGGTCGACGGCATTGAAGACGTGGGTGGCCCGCACCTCGCGGGCCAGCGCGGCCACGGCGTCGGCATCGGACGCGTCGACCTGCGCGGCGCTGAAGCGCTCCTCACCCGTACGCCGTCCGCGTGCCGCGGCGACCGTGCGCTCGGCGCGCTCGAGGTCGTAGTCGGCGACCACCCAGGCGTCGAAGTAGTCGCGCTCGACCGCGATCCGGGCCGCGGCGTCGCCGACGCCTCCGGCCCCGACCATCAGCACGCGCATGGGCTCAGGCATGTCTCTCCTTGTTTCTCGACGGGGGGTCATTCCTTGGCGCGGGATGCCCGCAGCGAGCTGATGCCCTGCGCACCGACCACGAGCAGGACGGCGAGCACGAACATCGAGAAGCCGATGACGTTGGCCTCGGCGGGGATGCCGCGACGGGAGGCGACGTAGACGAACTTGGGGAAGGTGGACTCGTTGCCCGAGACGAAGTTGGTGATGATGAAGTCGTCGAAGGACAGCGAGAAGGCGAGCATCGCCGCGCCGAGGATGCCCGGCAGGATCAGCGGGAAGGTGACCTTCCAGAACGTCTGCGTCGGGCTGGCGTAGAGGTCCTGCGCCGCCTCCTCGATCCGCGGGTCCAATGACTGCACACGCGCCTTCACGGTGACCACCACGAAGCTCAGGCAGAACATGATGTGGGCGAAGACGATCGTGCCGAAGCCCAGGCTGACCCCGATGTTGGAGAAGCCCTGCACGAAGATCGTCAGCAGCGCGGCCCCCATGACGATCTCCGGGGTCGCCATCGGCACGAAGATCAGCACGTTGCTGGCCGCCTTGCCGCGGAAGGCGTAGCGCACCATGGCGAGCGCCATCAGCGTGCCCAGCACGGTGGCGACGACGGTCGAGATGACGCCGACCTGCAGCGAGGTCACCAGCGACTCGCAGACGCCGGCCACGCGACACGGGTCCTGCCAGTGCTTCAAGGTGAAGCCCTGCCACACGATGTTGGTCTTGCCGTGGTCGTTGAAGGAGAACGCGAAGGTGTAGGCCACCGGCAGGAACAGGTAGAGCAGCACGAGGATCGCCGAGAGCATCGCGAAGTGGTTGCCCAGCCACTGCTGGGCCCGCTTGGCCGCCGAGGGGGTGTACGGCCTCGAGGTGGTCGCTGTCGTGGTGGTCATCTCACACCAGCTCCTCGGTGCCGAAGCGGCGTACGTAGAAGTAGACCATCGCCAGGATCGCGGCCATCAGGGTGAACGACAGCGCTGCCGCTGTCGGGTAGCCGCCCGGGACGGCGAGGAACTGGTCGTTGATGACGTTGCCGATCATCTTGCCGCTCTGGGGGCCGAGGAGCTCCATGTTGACGAAGTCACCGGCGGCCGGGATGAAGGTCAGCAGCGTCCCCGCCAGCACGCCGGGCATCGACATCGGCAGGGTCACCGTCCGGAAGGTCGTGAAGCCGTTCGCGTAGAGGTCTCCGCCCGCCTCGATCACCCGCGGGTCGGCCCGTTCGAGCGAGGCATAGATCGGCAGCACCATGAACGGCAGGAAGTTGTAGGTGAGGCCCGCGATGACCGCGAGCGGTGTGTTGATGATGTGCCCGCCGGGCAGCAGGTGCAGGAAGTTGAGCAGGCCGGCCACCCAGCCCTCGTCGGCGAGGATCTGCGACCAGGCGAACGTGCGCAGGATGAACGAGGTGAAGAACGGCGCGACGACGCAGATCATCATCAGGTTGCGCCACTTGCCGGCCTTGAACGCCATCGCGTAGGCCAGGGGATAGGCCACGACGAAGGCCAGGAACGTGGCCAGGCCGGCATAGAGGAACGAGCGCGCGAAGTGCGGTGCGTAGTCGGTCAGCGCATCGACGTAGTTCTGGAAGTTGAGGTCGCGGTAGTAGTAGCCGGGGAAGCCCGGGTAGCGGCTCTGCAGGCTGACCGCGGCGAGCTGCACCAGCGGCAGCACGAAGAACACCCCGAGCCACAGGGCGCCGGGCAGCAGCAGGAGGTACGCCGTCCAGCTGCGCCTGGTTGGCTCGGGCGCCCGTGCTGCCGGGTCGAGGTCCGGGTCGAGGGGGACGTGGGCCAGAGCGCTCATGTCTGGTCCACCGGGACGTCCGACCGGTCGTCCGCGGGGACGCCGAAGGCGTGGCCGGGGTTCCAGGTGAGCCAGACCTCGTCACCGGGCCGGAGGTCGAGAGGCTCGACGTCGAGGTTCTGCTCGTAGCAGCTCCACGTCGTGCCGCTGGGCATGTCGACGAGATAGCTCGTCGCCACACCGAGGAACGACACGTCGCGGACGATGCCCTTGACGTCGTTGCCGGCGCCGTCGGGCTGCGTGCGCGAGACCGTCACCTTCTCGGGACGTACGCCGAACAGCACCTCGCCCTCGTGCACCTGCGAGCGCGACTTGAGGATCTTCACCGGCGTGCCGAGGACGTCGGCCACCAGGTGGTCGCCGTCGGTGTCCTTGATGGTGCCGACGCCGGTGTTGGCCTGGCCGAGGAAGTTGGCGACGAACCGGGTGAGCGGCAGGTCGTAGAGCGCCGCCGGTGCACCGAGCTGCTCGATGTGCCCCTTGTTCATCACCGCGACCGTGTCGGCCATGGTCATGGCCTCCTCCTGGTCGTGGGTGACGTGGATGAAGGTCAGGCCGACCTCGGTCTGGATCCGCTTGAGCTCGACCTGCATCTCGCGGCGCAGCTTGAGGTCGAGCGCACCGAGCGGCTCGTCCAGCAGCAGCACCTCCGGGTGGTTGACCAGTGCCCGCGCCAGTGCGACCCGCTGTTGCTGGCCGCCCGAGAGCTGGGCCGGCTTGCGGCCGGCGAACTGCGTCATCTGGACGAGCTCCAGTGCGTCGTCGGCGAGCTTGGCGGCGTCCTTCTCCTTGCGGCGCTTGGGGCCGAAGGAGACGTTGTCGCTGATCGTGAGGTGCGGGAAGAGCGCGTAGGACTGGAACACCGTGTTGACCGGGCGCTCGTAGGGTCGCGACCCGGTCAGGTCCGTGTCGCCGATCATCACCCGACCGGCGGTCGGCTGCTCGAGGCCTGCGATCATCCGCAGGGTGGTCGTCTTGCCGCAGCCCGAGGGCCCGAGAAGGGCGAAGAACGAGCCGCGGGAGACGTGCAGGTCGATGTCGTCGACGGCGGTGAAGTCGCCGAACGTCTTGGTCACCTTGTCGAGCGTGAGGTCGCCGCTCGCCTCGCGGAATCCAGCCATGTCAGTTCCCCATCACCTTCGTGGACCACATGTCGGCGTACTCGATCTCCTCGTCGGCGTCGAGCGCCCGGAACAGCTGGATGTTCTTCTCCTCGATGTAGTCGACCGTCGGGAAGATGAACGGGCTCTCGGCCAGGTCGGGGTCGATCTTCTCCATCTCGGCCTGGGCGCCCTCGACGGGGCAGACGTAGTTGACCCACGCGGCGACCTGGGCGGCGACGGCCGGGTCGTAGTAGTAGTTCATCAGCGTCTCGGCGTTGCGCTTGTGAGTGGACGTGATGGGCACCATCATGTTGTCCGACCAGAGCGTGCCACCGGACTCGGGGATGGTGAACGTCCAGTTCGGGTCTCCGGTGTCAGCGGCCAGGACGAAGATGTCGCCGCTCCAGGTGATGCCGGCGACGGCGTTGCCGCTGGTGAGGTCCTCCAGGTAGGAGTTGCCCTTCACCTTGCGGATGTGGCCGTCGGCGATCTTGCCCTCGATGAAGTCCAGTGCCTTCTCGAACTCCGCCTTGCCCCAGTCGCTGCTGATGTCGACGCCCTGCGACTGCATCACCAGCCCGGCGGTGTCGCGGAACTCCGACAGCACGACGATCTTGCCCTTGAGGTCGTCGGCCCAGAGGTCGTCGATGGACACGAGCTCGCGACCGACCTTCTCCTTGTTGTAACCGATGCCGGCGAAGCCGCTCTGCCAGGTGATCGAGTGCGTCCTGCCCGGGTCGAAGGACGCGTCCTTGAGCGGCTGGAGCAGGTTGTTGACCACGTTGGGCATCTGGATCAGGTCCAGTGGCTGGCAGAGCTGGTCGCGGATCACCCGGGCCGCCATCCAGTCGGTCAGCGTGAAGATGTCACGGTCGATGCTCTGTCCGGCGCGCAGCTGCGGGCCGACCTTGGCGTAGTAGGAGTCGTTGTCGTCGATCTCCTCGCTGTAGCTCACCTTCATGCCGGTCTGCTGCATGAAGGCGTCGAGCGTCGGGGAGCTGGTCTCCTTGCCGTTCATGTCGATGTAGGCCGTCCAGTTGGCCCACTTGATGATCTTCTCGGTGTCGGAGACGTCCTTCGGGAGCTCGAGGGCAGCCGCGCCGCCCGCGGGCGGTTCCGGCGGGGCACATCCGGCAAGCGCCAGCCCTGCGGTGGCGGCTGCACCCGTGCCCAGCAGGGCCCGACGGCTGAGGCCGCCGGCTGCGGCCGCGGTGATGGCCGCGGCCGGCGGGGAGAGGTGGCGCCGCGAGCGGCGTGGAATGGGTGTCATCAGTAGAAGTCCTCCGTCAGCCCCGAGTCGGTGCGTGTGGTGCGGTCGCGCGGTGGTGCTGCTCAGCTCTCGATGTTGGCCATGACGTGCTTGATGCGGGTGTAGTCCTCGAACCCGTACATCGACAGGTCCTTGCCGTAGCCGGACTTCTTGTAGCCGCCGTGCGGCATCTCGGCGACGAGCGGGATGTGCGTGTTGATCCACACGCAGCCGAAGTCGAGTGCCTTCGACATCCGCATCGCGCGGCCGAAGTCCTTGGTCCACACCGACGACGCCAGGCCGTAGTCGACGCCGTTGGCCCAGCGGATGGCCTCGTCCTCGTCGGAGAACTTCTGCACGGTGATGACGGGACCGAAGATCTCGTTCTGGATCGCGTCGTCGTCCTGCAGCAGCCCCGAGAGCACGGTGGGCTCGAGGTAGAAGCCGTCACCCAGGTCCGTACGCCGGTTGCCGCCGGCCGAGACGGTGGCGTGGGAGGGCAGGTCCTGGATGAAGCCGCTGACGTGCGCGAGCTGGCGGGCATTGTTGACCGGTCCGAAGAGTGCGTCCTCGTCGTCGGGCAGCCCGACCGGTGCCGAGCTCCTGGCATAGTCGGCCAGGGCCGCGACGAAGTCGTCGTGGATGCCGGGAGCCACCAGCACGCGGGTCGCGGCGGTGCAGTCCTGGCCGGCGTTGAAGTAGCCCGCGATGGCGATGCCCTCGACCGCTGCCTCGATGTCGGCGTCGTCGAAGACGACGACCGGGGCCTTGCCGCCGAGCTCGAGGTGCACCCGCTTGATCTGCGGGGCGGCGCTGGCGGCGACCTCGGCTCCGGCGCGTACGGAACCGGTGATCGCGACCAGGCTCGGGGTGCGGTGCTCGACGAGGAGGCGGCCGGTCTCGCGATCACCGGTGACGACGTTGAGGGTGCCCGCCGGCAGGAACTCGGACGCGAGCTCGGCCAGGCGCAGCGTGCTCTCGGGCGTGGTGTCGCTCGGCTTGAGGACGACGGTGTTGCCCGCCGCGAGGGCCGGCCCGATCTTCCACACGGCCATCAGGAGCGGGTAGTTCCACGGGGTGACCTGTCCGACGACACCGATCGGCTCGCGCCGGACCCACGAGGTGTGGCCGGCCATGTACTCGCCGGCGGCCCTGCCCTCCAGCACCCGCGCCGCCCCGGCGAAGAACCGGAGCTGGTCCACCATCGGCGGGATCTCCTCGCTCGCGGTGAGCGCCTTGATCTTGCCGGTGTTCTCCGACTCGAGGTCGATGAGCTCGTCGGCGTGCGCCTCGATCGAGTCGGCGAGCTTCAGCAACGCCTGCTGGCGCTCGCTGGGCGTCGTACGCCCCCACTCGCCGAACGCCGTCTCGGCGGCCGCGTAGGCGGCGTCGACCTCCTCGGTCCCGCTGACCGGGGCCTGGGCCACGACCTGGCCGGTCGAGGGGTTCACCACGTCGCTCGTGGCGCCGGCATCGGCGTCGACGTAGGAACCGCCGATGAAGTTGCGCAGCGTGCGTGGGCTCGTCACGAAGGTCCTCCCGGTCGGGTGCGGTAACGGGAGAGTAGGCCGCGACGGGGACTCATCGCCATAGTCTGCGCCAAAGAATGTGCGGTAATCGCAGAATTAACGCGTCGGAAATGCGGATTCCGTGTCCAGTGGCTTGCCTTTCCGTGCCGGTGACTCCACCATGGGCGCATGAGCGAGGGACCGGTGAGACTCGATGCGACCGCCAAGCGGATCATCGAGCTGCTCCAGGAGGACGGCCGGATCTCGTACGCCGCGATCGCGAAGGCGGTGGGCCTCTCCGAGGCTGCCGCCCGAGCCCGCGTCCAGAAGCTGCTCGACTCCGAGATCATGCAGGTGGTCGCGGTCACCGACCCGACCCAGGTCGGGTTCACCCGCCAGGCCATGATCGGCGTGCGCACCAGTGGTGACCCGATGGCGGTCGGCGACCGGGTCGCCGAGGTCGCGGAGGTCGACTACGTCGTCACCACCGCCGGCAGCTTCGATCTTCTCGTCGAGGTGGTGTGCGAGGACGACCCGCACCTGCTCGACGTCATCCGTCAGGTCCGCGAGCTCGAGGGCGTGGTCTCCTCGGAGACCTTCGTCTACCTCAAGCTCAACAAGCAGCACTACAACTGGGGAACACGATGAGCCTCGACCAGTCATTCGACGCATCCTTCGACTACCAGGCCGCCGGGCGCGACCACCTGTGGTTGCACTTCACCCGGCACTCGACCTACGAGAAGGGCGGCGAGATGCCGCTCATCGTCAAGGGCGAGGGCCACAAGATCTGGGACAGCCACGGCCGCGAGTACATCGACGGTCTCGCCGGTCTCTTCGTCGTCCAGGTGGGCCACGGGCGCGAGGAGCTCGCCGAGGCGGCGGCCAAGCAGGCCAAGGAGCTGGCCTTCTTCCCGCTCTGGTCCTTCGCGCACCCCCGGGCCGTCGAGCTCGCCGACCGGATCGCAGGGATGGCGCCCGGCGACCTCAACCGCGTCTTCTTCACGACCGGTGGCGGCGAGGCCGTCGAGTCCGCGTGGAAGCTGGCGAAGCAATACTTCAAGCTCACCGGCAAGCCCAACAAGCACAAGGTCATCTCCCGCGCCGTGGCCTACCACGGGACACCGCAGGGTGCGCTGTCGATCACGGGCATCCCGCCGCTCAAGGAGATGTTCGAGCCGCTGGTCCCGGGCGCGCACAAGGTGCCGAACACCAACTTCTACCGTCGTCCCGACTACCTCGGTGACGACGAGAAGGCCTTCGGTCGCTGGGCCGCCGACCGGATCGCCGAGGCCATCGAGTTCGAGGGTCCCGACACCGTCGCAGCGGTGTTCCTCGAGCCGGTGCAGAACGCCGGCGGGTGCTTCCCGCCGCCGCCCGGCTACTTCGAGCGGGTCCGCGAGATCTGCGACGAGTACGACGTCCTGCTCGTCTCCGACGAGGTCATCTGTGCCTTCGGACGGGTCGGCGAGATGTTCGGTGCGACCGAGTTCGGCTACCAGCCCGACATCATCACCTGCGCCAAGGGCATGACCTCGGGCTACTCGCCGATCGGCGCGATGATCGCCAGCGACCGGCTCTTCGAGCCGTTCAAGGACGGCACCACGGCGTACGCCCACGGCTACACCTTCGGCGGCCACCCCGTCTCCTCGGCGGTCGCGCTGGCGAACCTCGACATCTTCGAGCGCGAGGGACTCACCGACCACGTCCAGCAGAACGCCCCGGCCTTCCGCTCGACCCTGGAGAAGCTCCTCGACATCCCGATCGTCGGCGACGTCCGCGGGCACGGCTACTTCTACGGCATCGAGCTGGTCAAGGACCGCGAGACCAAGGAGACCTTCAACGACGCCGAGTCCGAGCGGCTCCTGCGCGGCTACCTCTCCGGCGCGCTGTGGGAGGCCGGGCTCTACTGCCGTGCCGACGACCGCGGCGACCCGGTCATCCAGCTCGCGCCGCCGCTGATCATCGGCCAGACCGAGTTCGACGACATCGAGCAGCGCCTGCGCTCCGTGCTGACAGGGGCGCTCGCGCACCTCTGACCCGCCACTCGCGCGGTGCGCCGCTGATGTGCGTCCGACCCGGGTGACCGGGGAGGATGTGCGCGTGAACGACGCACGCCCGGCCCGCCCGCACCTCAAGCTGACCGAGGACGGGCGTCGGATGCGCGAGGTCCTGTCGTACTCACGGCGCGGCAGCCGGTTCACCCCGCGCCAGGCGGAGTCCTGGGCCGCGCACCAGGCCGACTGGGTGATCCCCGACGAGGCCGTCGACCGGCCGGACTTCTCGCTGGCCGCGGTCTTCGGCCGTGAGGCGCCGCTCATCCTCGAGATCGGCTCGGGGATCGGCGAGGCGACGGCCGTCCTGGCGGCAGCGCGGCCGGACCACAACGTGCTGGCCCTCGACGTCTGGTTGCCGGGCGTGGCCGACTCGCTGTGGAGGGTCGCCGAGGAGGGTGCCGACAACGTGCGCTTCTGCTCGGTCGACGCCGCCTGGACGATCGAACACCTGCTGGAGCCCGCCAGCCTCGCCGAGATCTGGACCTTCTTCCCCGACCCCTGGCGCAAGACCAAGCACCGCAAGCGTCGTCTGGTGAAGCCCGCCAACGCTGCGCTCGCCTCCTCCCGCCTGGTGCCGGGAGGCGCCTGGCGGCTGGCGACCGACTGGGCCGACTACGCCGACCAGATGCGCGACGTCCTCGACGCCGAGCCGACTCTCGAGGGCGGCCGCGTCGAACGATGGGCCGAGCGCCCGATCACGCGCTTCGAGCGCAAGGGCCTCGACGTCGGCCGCGACATCGCCGACTTCTGCTACCGCCGGGTCTCCTGACCTGTTGCTCGAGCGGTGCGTGAGGACCTCGACCGCGCCCAGCCACCTCTCTATCCTCGGAGCGTGCGCAGGCGGGGGAGTGGGGGAGCGGTGCTGGCCGCGCTCGTGCTGCTCGCCACCGCCTGCGCCTCGTCCAGCCCACCCGACGCGGACACCGGCGCCACCACCGAGCCGGCGCCCGACGCGACGACCGCGCTCCGGGACCGCTGCATGTCCGCCATCCCGGAGGACGCAGCGCTCGAGGCGGTGGCCCTCACAGGCAGCACCGGAGGCGAGATCGAGGCGGCGCGGATCGGTCCCGACACCAACGACACCGTGGCCGTCCTCCTGCCCCAGACCAGCGGGATCTGCGGCTGGGGCAGGTGGGCGACGGCGGCCGCGGACGGCGCCGGCCTGACCTCCCTGCTGGTGAGCCCGTGCGGCTACGGGGAGTCGGTGTGCACCGACGAGGAGGACGCCGACCCGCTCAACGAGGTCGCCGCGGCGGTGCGACTGGCGCGCACCCGGTACGGCGCGGAGCGCGTCGTCCTGCTCGGCACGTCGATGGGCGGCTCCCTCACGGTGATGGCCGTCGCGGCAGGAGCTGACGTGGACGCGTGGGCCGACATCTCGGGACCCTCGGCGTGGGACGGTGTCCGGCTGGCGTCCCTGGCCGCGGAGCTTCCTCCTGCCGGTCTCGTCATGATCGCGCCGAGCGACGGCCAGGCGCTGTACGACGCGGCCGAGGCACTCGCGGCCGACGCCGGCGTACCGTTCGTGCCCGGGCGGTCCGGTCACGGCTGGGAGCTCCTCGTCGATCCCGTCGACGGGTCGGTGACCCGTCTGGGGCACCGCCTGATGGACTTCGCGAGGGGCCCGTCCGACGCGTGAGCCGGGCACCGCAGCCCACTCGTCCATTCCGATTTGGCGTGGGCACACCGAGTCTGTCAAGATGTTCCGGTTGCTCCGGCGGGTCGCCAGGGCACGGCACACCTTGACTTCTGAATCGCGTCTCCTCGATCGAAACAGTCGTCTGCGTGCGCCGCACCGGATCAAGAACTCTTGATCGGAGACCCGACCAGATCCGACAACCGTCGGGTGCCACTCACAGCAGTACCGCCTCTTCACGGAGGCGTGTCACGAGAAATCATCGCGACACGCCCGACCGCGGGGGTCGGAGGGTGGAGGAGAAACAGGCGGCGCTCGCCCAGCAGGGGTTGAGAGCCGAAACCAGACCAGGCGTACGAGATCGATAAGGACAGGGACCTATGGCGGGACAGAAGATCCGCATCAGGCTCAAGGCCTATGACCACGAGGTGATCGACACCTCGGCGCGGAAGATCGTGGACACCGTCACCCGTACGGGTGCGAAGGTCGCCGGCCCTGTGCCGCTGCCGACCGAGAAGAACGTGTACTGCGTCATCCGATCGCCCCACAAGTACAAGGACTCCCGCGAGCACTTCGAGATGCGCACCCACAAGCGCCTCATCGACATCATCGACCCGACGCCCAAGACCGTCGACTCGCTGATGCGTCTCGACCTGCCTGCCGGTGTCGACATCGAGATCAAGCTCTGAGGGCCGACATGTCGAACACTTTTGAACGCAACGTGAAGGGCCTGCTGGGCACCAAGCTCGGCATGACCCAGCTCTGGGACGAGAACAACAAGGTCGTCCCCGTGACCGTCATCTCCGCGAGCACCAACGTGGTGACCCAGGTCCGCCAGCCCGAGGTGGACGGCTACAACGCCATCCAGGTCGGCTTCGGCGAGATCGAGGCCCGCAAGGTCAACTCCCCCGAGGCCGGTCACTTCACCAAGGCCGGGGTCACCCCCCGTCGCCACGTGGCCGAGATCCGCACCGCTGACGCTGCTGCCTACACCGTGGGCCAGGAGCTGGGCGTCGACACCTTCGCCGCAGGCGAGGAGATCGACGTCACCGGCACCAGCAAGGGCAAGGGCTTCGCGGGTGTCATGAAGCGTCACGGCTTCCACGGCGTCGGCGCCTCGCACGGTGCCCACCGCAACCACCGCAAGCCCGGCTCGATCGGCGCTTGCGCCACGCCGGGTCGCGTGTTCAAGGGCACGCGCATGGCTGGTCGCATGGGTAGCGACACGGTGACCACGCAGAACCTGACGGTGCACGCCGTCGACGCCGACAAGGGCCTGATCCTCCTCAAGGGTGCCGTTCCCGGCCCCCGAGGTGGACTCGTGGTCCTGCGCTCGGCTGCCAAGAGCACTGCCAAGGAGGCCTGAGCATGGCTGTCAAGACCATCAAGGTCGACCTCCCCGCCGAGATCTTCGACGTCGAGGTCAACATCCCCCTGATCCACCAGGTCGTCGTCGCGCAGCAGGCTGCCGCGCGTCAGGGCACGCACGCCACCAAGACCCGCGCCGACGTGCGCGGTGGTGGCCGCAAGCCCTACAAGCAGAAGGGCACGGGCCGCGCCCGCCAGGGCTCGACCCGCGCGCCGCAGTTCGCCGGCGGTGGCGTCGTCCACGGCCCGCAGCCGCGCAGCTACGACCAGCGCACCCCCAAGAAGATGAAGGCTGCCGCCCTGCGCGGTGCCCTCTCCGACCGGGCTCGCAACGGCCGGGTGCACGTGGTCGACGCTCTGGTGTCGGGCGACAAGCCCTCCACCAGGTCCGCGCTGGCCTCGCTCATCTCGCTGACCGACCGCGTGGGCTACCTCGTGGTGCTGGAGCGCTCCGACGCGATCACCTGGCTCTCGCTGCGCAACGCGCCCGAGGTCCACATCGTCGCCGTCGACCAGCTCAACACCTACGACGTCCTCAACTCCGACGACGTGGTGTTCACCCAGGGCGCCTACGACGCCTTCGTGGGCGGCGCGTCCAGTGCCGCTCCGGCCAAGGCCGAGACGAAGACCGAGAAGACGGCCGAGCCGAAGGCTGACAAGGCCGAGGCCAAGGCGTTCGCCGACGTCCCCGCTGCCGACGAGGCCCCGGCGCTGCCCAAGGGCGCCAAGGCCCCGCTCAAGAGCGGCAACGCTCCCAAGGGCTACGAGGTCAAGGGCAACGCCGACTCGGGTCTCTACCACGAGCCCGACGGCCAGTGGTACGACGCCACGGACGCCGAGTTCTGGTTCAAGAGCGCCGAGGACGCCGAGGCCGCTGGCTTCACGCGTGCCGGTGGCGGTAGCGCCAAGGAGGACGACAAGTGAGCACCCTGCACAAGGACCACCGCGACATCCTGATCGCGCCGGTCGTCTCCGAGAAGAGCTACGGCCTGCTCGACGCCAACAAGTACACCTTCATCGTCCACCCGGACGCCAACAAGACCGAGATCAAGATCGCGGTCGAGAAGGTCTTCGACGTCAAGGTCACCTCGGTCAACACGATCAACCGCCAGGGCAAGACGCGCCGCACCAAGTACGGCTTGGGCAAGCGTCCCAACACCAAGCGCGCAATCGTCAGCCTCGCCGAGGGTCACCGCATCGACATCTTCGGAGGTCCGGTCTCCTGACCGGGCTCCTGACTAGGAACTGACTATGGCAATCCGCAAGTACAAGCCGACCACCCCGGGCCGTCGTGGCTCGTCCGTGGCCGACTTCGTCGAGATCACTCGGACCACGCCCGAGAAGTCGCTGACGCGCCCGCTGCCCAAGAACGGTGGCCGCAACAACCAGGGCCGCATCACCACCCGTCACAAGGGTGGCGGTCACAAGCGCGCCTACCGCATCATCGACTTCCGTCGCTATGACAAGGACGGCGTGCCGGCCAAGGTCGCTCACATCGAGTACGACCCCAACCGCACCGCCCGCATCGCGCTGCTGCACTACGCAGACGGCGAGAAGCGCTACATCGTGGCCCCCAAGGGTCTCGTGCAGGGCACCGCGGTGGAGGCCGGCCCCAACGCCGACATCAAGCCCGGCAACAACCTCCCGCTGCGCAACATCCCGGTCGGTACGACGATCCACTGTGTGGAGCTGCGTCCGGGCGGCGGCGCGAAGATCGCCCGCTCGGCCGGCAACTCGGCCCAGCTGATCGCCCGCGAGGGAAGCCGCGCGACGCTCCGCATGCCTTCGGGCGAGATGCGTTTCGTCGACGTGCGCTGCCGCGCCACGATCGGTGAGGTCGGCAACGCCGAGCAGTCCAACATCAACTGGGGCAAGGCCGGCCGCATGCGGTGGAAGGGCATTCGCCCGACCGTCCGTGGTGTCGTCATGAACCCGGTCGACCACCCGCACGGTGGTGGTGAGGGCAAGACGTCCGGTGGTCGCCACCCCGTCTCCCCCTGGGGCAAGCCCGAGGGCCGTACGCGCAAGCGCAAGGCCAGCGACTCCCAGATCATCCGTCGTCGCAAGTCCGGCAAGGGTAGGAAGTAACCGACATGCCTCGCAGCCTGAAGAAGGGCCCCTTCATCGACGACCACCTTCAGAAGAAGGTGGACGCCGAGAACGAGAAGGGCAGCCACAACGTCATCAAGACCTGGTCACGCCGGTCGATGATCGTGCCCGACATGATCGGTCACACCATCGCCGTGCACGACGGTCGCAAGCACGTCCCCGTCTTCGTGACCGACTCCATGGTCGGTCACAAGCTCGGGGAGTTCGCCCCGACCCGCACCTACCGCGGGCACGTGAAGGAAGACCGGAAGGGACGCCGTCGATGAGCACCACTGAGCGCAACCGCACCAGTGCGCGCCGCACCACGATGCTCGGCGACCAGCCGGGCGCCTACGCGAGCGCCCGCTACGTGCGGATCACCCCGATGAAGGCTCGCCGTGTCGTCGACATGGTCCGCGGCCTTCCGGTCGACGAGGCCCTCACCCTGCTGCAGTTCGCGCCGCAGGCGGCCTCCGAGACGGTCTACAAGGTGCTGGAGAGCGCCGTCGCCAACGCGGAGACGACGGAGGGCCTCAACCGGGCCGACCTCGTCCTCACCGTCGCGATGGTGGACGAGGGCCCCACGATGAAGCGCTGGCGCCCGCGTGCCCAGGGCCGGGCCACCCGCATCAACAAGCGCACCAGCCACATCACCCTCGCGGTGCAGCCCGCCGAGTTCCTCGCCAAGTCGATGAAGCGCGGCGTCACCCACACGAACGGAAGGGGTGCCTGATGGGTCAGAAGATCAACCCCAACGGCTTCCGCCTCGGCATCTCCACCGACCACAAGAGTCGCTGGTACGCCGACAAGCTCTACAAGGCGTACGTCGGTGAGGACGTCGCGATCCGCCGCCTGCTCTCCAAGGGCATGGAGCGGGCCGGCATCTCCAAGGTCGAGATCGAGCGCACCCGTGACCGCGTCCGTGTGGACATCCACACCGCGCGTCCCGGCATCGTGATCGGTCGCCGTGGCGCCGAGGCCGACCGCATCCGCGGCGAGCTCGAGAAGCTCACCGGCAAGCAGGTCCAGCTCAACATCCTCGAGGTCAAGAACCCCGAGATCGACGCACAGCTGGTCGCCCAGGGTGTCGCTGAGCAGCTCTCCGGTCGTGTGCAGTTCCGTCGTGCCATGCGCAAGGCGATGCAGACCTCGATGCGCTCGGGTGCCAAGGGCATCCGGATCCAGTGCTCGGGTCGTCTCAACGGTGCCGAGATGTCGCGTACGGAGTTCTACCGCGAGGGCCGCGTGCCCCTGCACACCCTCCGCGCCGACATCGACTACGGCTTCTACGAGGCCAAGACCACCTTCGGTCGCATCGGCGTCAAGGTCTGGATCTACAAGGGCGAGGTCGCCGGCACCCGTGCCGAGCGCCAGGCCCAGCAGGCTGCCCGCGCCGGCGCCCCCGGCCGCAGTGGCGGTCGTCCCGCCACCCGTGGCGGCGAGCGTCCGAGCCGTGGCACGCGCGGCGACCGCGCCCCCCGCACCGAGTCGACCGAGGCCCCCGCGGCTCCGGCCGCCGAGGCTGCACCCAGCACCGGACAGGAGGCCTGACCTCATGTTGATGCCCCGTCGCGTCAAGCACCGCAAGCAGCACCACCCCAAGCGCCGCGGTCAGGCCAAGGGCGGCACGTCGCTGGCGTTCGGTGAGTTCGGGATCCAGGCTGTCGAGGGTCACTACGTGACCAACCGACAGATCGAGTCGGCCCGTATCGCCATGACCCGTCACATCAAGCGTGGCGGCAAGGTCTGGATCAACATCTACCCGGACCGCCCGCTGACCAAGAAGCCTGCCGAGACCCGCATGGGTTCCGGTAAGGGTTCCCCCGAGTGGTGGGTTGCCAACGTCAAGCCCGGCCGCGTCATGTTCGAACTCTCCGGCATCGATGAGGAGACCGCTCGCGAGGCCATGCGCCGCGCGATGCACAAGCTCCCCATGAAGTGCCGGTTCATCTCCCGTGAGGCCGGTGAATTCTGATGGCTACCAAGCTGGAAGCCCACGAGCTCGACGAGCTCAACGCCACCGACCTGGAGGCGAAGCTGCGCGAGGCCAAGGAGGAGCTTTTCAACCTCCGGTTCCAGGCGGCCACCGGCCAGCTGGACAGCCACGGCCGGCTGCGCGTGGTCAAGAAGGACATCGCCCGCATCTACACCGTGGTCCGCGAGCGCGAGCTCGGCATCCGCACCACGCCGGGCACCAACGAAGAGGCGAAGGCATGAGCGAGAACACTGCGACCCAGTCCGTCGAGCGCAACCAGCGCAAGACCCGCGAGGGCCTCGTCGTCAGCGACAAGATGGACAAGACCATCGTCGTCGCTGTCGAGGACCGCGTGAAGCACGCCCTCTACGGCAAGGTGCTGCGCAAGACCTCGCGCCTCAAGGCGCACGACGAGAGCAACCAGTGCGGCATCGGTGACCGGGTCCTGATCATGGAGACCCGCCCGCTGTCCGCCACCAAGCGCTGGCGCCTCATCGAGGTCCTCGAAAAGGCCAAGTGATCCATCGGTGAGGTGAGCCCCGCTCGCCACACCTGGCCCCGGCACCACGCACAGAACCCCACCAGTTCGGCCAGGCTCCCGCCCCGCGAGGGTGTGAGAACCAGCTCGACAACCAGGAGAAATCAATGATCCAGCAGGAGTCGCGACTCAAGGTCGCCGACAACACCGGTGCGAAGGAGATCCTTTGCATCCGTGTTCTCGGTGGCTCTGGTCGTCGCTACGCCGGCATCGGTGACGTCATCGTCGCCACCGTCAAGGACGCGATCCCCGGTGGCAACGTCAAGAAGGGCGACGTCGTCAAGGCCGTGGTCGTACGCACCGTCAAGGAGCGTCGCCGCGCCGACGGTTCCTACATCCGCTTCGACGAGAACGCCGCCGTCATCCTCAAGGCCGACGGCGAGCCTCGCGGAACGCGCATCTTCGGCCCCGTGGGCCGCGAGCTGCGCGAGAAGCGCTTCATGAAGATCATCTCGCTCGCCCCGGAGGTGTTGTGAGAGATGGGTAAGCACATGAACATCAAGAAGGGCGACACCGTCAAGGTGATCGCAGGCAAGGACAAGGGTGCCCAGGGCAAGGTCATCACGGTGCTCCGCGAGGAGGACCGCGTGATCGTCGAGGGAGTCAACCTCGTCAAGCGCCACACCAAGTCCGTCCAGCAGACCGGCACCACCGGCGGCATCATCACCCGTGAGGCGCCCATCCACGTCTCCAACGTGATGTTGGTCGAGGGCGACGGTGTCACCCGCATCGGCTTCCGCCGCGACGAGGTCACCAAGCGCCGCACCGACGGCTCGACCTACACCGCGACCCGCTCGGTCCGCGTGTCCCGCAAGACCGGCAAGGAGATCTGAGATGGCCGAGACGACCAACGAGATTCCCCGGCTCAAGACCCGCTACCGCGAGGAGATCCTCCCCGCGCTGCGCACTGAGTTCGACATCGCCAACGTCATGCAGGTGCCCGGCCTGACCAAGATCGTGGTCAACATGGGTGTCGGCGAGGCTGCTCGCGACTCCAAGCTGATCGAGGGTGCCATCAAGGACCTGACCGCGATCACCGGCCAGAAGCCGGCCGTGACCAAGGCCCGCAAGTCCATCGCGCAGTTCAAGCTGCGTGAGGGCATGCCGATCGGCGCGCACGTCACGCTGCGCGGTGACCGCATGTGGGAGTTCCTGGACCGCCTGCTCTCGCTGGCGCTTCCCCGCATCCGTGACTTCCGCGGCCTCTCGCCGAAGCAGTTCGACGGTCGCGGCAACTACACCTTCGGTCTCACCGAGCAGGTCATGTTCCACGAGATCAACCAGGACAGGATCGACCGGTCGCGCGGTATGGACATCACCATCGTGACCACCGCCACCAACGACGACGAGGGGCGCGCGCTGCTCAAGCAGCTCGGCTTCCCGTTCAAGGAGAACTGACATGGCGAAGACTGCGCTCAAGGTCAAGGCCGCTCGCAAGCCGAAGTTCGCTGTCCGCGGCTACACCCGCTGCCAGCGCTGCGGCCGTCCGAAGTCCGTCTACCGCAAGTTCGGCCTGTGCCGTATCTGCCTGCGGGAGATGGCCCACCGTGGCGAGCTCCCCGGCGTGACCAAGTCCTCCTGGTAATCCCTCAACCCGTTGAAGGTCCTTCGGCTGCGTGCCGGAGGAAACCACGACGAGAAAGAACCACATCATGACGATGACTGACCCGATCGCAGACATGCTCACGCGTCTGCGCAACGCCAACTCGGCGTACCACGACGTCGTGTCGATGCCTTACAGCAAGATGAAGGCCGGCCTCGCGGAGATCCTCAAGCAGGAGGGCTACATCACCTCCTACGACGTCGCGGACAACGCCACGGCCGAGGGCGAGCCCGCCGTCGGCAAGACGCTGACCGTCACGCTGAAGTACGGCCGCAACCGGGAGCGCTCGATCGCCGGTGTACGCCGGATCAGCAAGCCCGGCCTGCGCGTCTACGCCAAGAGCACGAACCTGCCCCGAGTCCTCGGTGGACTCGGCGTCGCGATCATCTCGACGTCGCAGGGCCTGCTCACCGACCGCCAGGCGAACCAGAAGGGCGTGGGCGGAGAAGTCCTCGCCTACGTCTGGTGACCCGGACCTACTGAGACCAGGAAGAGAGAGAAGCATGTCGCGTATTGGCAAGCTCCCCATCGCGGTCCCGTCCGGTGTCGACGTCGCGATCGACCAGGCGCTGGTGACCGTCAAGGGCCCCAAGGGCACCCTGTCGCACACCATCGCCGCGCCGATCACGGTCGCCAAGGGCGAGGACGGCATCCTCGAGGTACAGCGTCCCGACGACGAGCGCAACAGCCGCTCGCTCCACGGCCTGACCCGCACGCTCATCAACAACATGGTGGTGGGCGTCACCGAGGGCTACGAGAAGAAGCTCGAGATCGTGGGCGTGGGTTACCGCGTCCTGCCCAAGGGTCCGACCCAGCTGGAGTTCCAGCTCGGCTACTCGCACCCCATCATCTTCGACGCTCCCGAGGGCATCACCTTCACCGTCGAGGGCCCGACCAAGCTCGGTGTCATCGGCATCGACAAGCAGCTTGTCGGAGAGGTTGCGGCCAAGATCCGCAAGCTCCGCAAGCCTGAGCCCTACAAGGGCAAGGGCGTGCGCTACTCCGGCGAGCACATCCGCCGCAAGGTCGGAAAGGCCGGTAAGTGACATGGCTATCTCCCTGAGCAACAACAAGCACACGGCGACCCGTGTCCGCGCCCGTCTGCGCCGCCAGGCGCGTGGTCGCAAGCGGATCAACGGCACCACCGAGCGTCCGCGCCTGGTGGTCACCCGATCGGCTCGTCACATCAGTGTCCAGGTCGTCGACGACCTGGCCGGTGCCACCTTGGCGTACGCCTCCTCGATGGAGTCCGACGTCCGCACCACCGGTGGCGACAAGACCACGCAGGCCAAGAAGGTCGGCGAGCTGGTTGCTTCGCGTGCCAAGGCCGCGGGGATCGAGGACGTTGTCTTCGACCGCGCCGGCAACAAGTACCACGGCCGCATCGCGGCCCTCGCCGATGCCGCCCGTGAGGGCGGATTGTCCTTCTGATCGCGTCCGTCGCGAGAAGAGAGAGAACCTAGATATGGAGCACATCTCATGAGCGGAGCCCAGCGCGGACAGCGCAGCGGTGGCTCGGGTGACCGTCGCGGACGCGACAACGGTCGTGGCCAGGCTGAGAAGTCTGTCTACATCGAGCGCGTCGTGGCGATCAACCGTGTCGCCAAGGTGGTCAAGGGTGGTCGTCGCTTCAGCTTCACCGCCCTCGTCATCGTCGGTGACGGCGACGGCATGGTCGGCGTCGGTTACGGCAAGGCCAAGGAAGTCCCCGCGGCGATCGCCAAGGGTGTCGAGGAGGCGAAGAAGGCATTCTTCAAGGTCCCCCGCATCCAGGGCACGATCCCGCACCCGGTGCAGGGTGAGAAGGCCGCAGGCGTCGTCCTGCTGCGTCCCGCCGCTCCCGGTACCGGCGTCATCGCCGGTGGCCCGGTGCGCGCGGTCCTCGAGTGCGCCGGCATCCACGACGTGCTGAGCAAGTCGCTCGGCTCGTCCAACCAGATCAACATCGTCCACGCGACGGTCGAGGCGCTCCGCATGCTCGAGGAGCCGGAGCAGGTCGCGGCTCGTCGCGGCATGCGCGTCGAGGACGTCACCCCGGCCGCGCTGCTCAAGGCACGCGCCGAGGGTCTGCTCGAGGCGACGGCGGGAGCGCAGCACTGATGGCTCAGCTCAAGGTCCAGCAGAAGCGCGGACTGGTCGGCCTCAAGGCCAACCAGCGCGAGACGCTCCGCTCGCTCGGTCTGAAGAGGATCGGCGACGTCGTCGTCAAGGAAGACCGCCCCGAGATCCGCGGCATGGTCAACACGGTCCGTCACCTCGTGACGGTTGAGGAGGTGGAGTGACATGACGCTCAAGCTGCACCACTTGCGTCCCGCTCCGGGAGCCAAGACCGCCAAGACCCGCGTGGGTCGCGGTGAAGGCTCCAAGGGCAAGACCGCCGGCCGCGGTACCAAGGGCACCAAGGCGCGCTACCAGGTTCCGGTTGCCTTCGAGGGTGGCCAGATGCCGATCCACATGCGTCTGCCCAAGCTGAAGGGCTTCAAGAACCCCTTCCGCGTGGAGTTCCAGGTCGTCAACCTCGACCGGCTCGGCGAGCTGTTCCCCGACGGTGGCTCCGTGACCGTCGCCGACCTCGTGGCCAAGGGTGCCGTCCGCAAGGGCCAGCCCGTCAAGGTCCTCGGTCAGGGCGACATCTCGGTGGCCGTCCAGGTCAGCGTCGACGCCTTCTCGGCATCCGCCAAGGAGAAGATCGAGGCTGCCGGCGGCACCACGACCGTGGCCTGAGGCTCGCCTCGGACCAACGATCACGCTCATCCGGTGAAGGCCCGGCTGCACAGTGGGAACTGTCGGCCGGGCCTTCGTCGTTCTCCCCTTGTCTGTGAGGGGGAAGCGGGTCGTACCCCGACTGTTAGGCTTCCCCGGGCCCGCCGCCGTACAACGGCAGGGGTCTTCTCGCCGCCCGCCGGTCATGGCAGGGCACCCGAACGAAAGAGGAACCAGTGCTAGGCGCGTTCGCCAACGCTTTCCGGACGCCGGACCTGCGGCGCAAGCTGCTGTTCGTCCTGCTGATCGTCACGATCTTCCGGCTCGGCTCCCAGGTGCCCACCCCGGGTGTCAACGTGGCCAACGTCCACTCCTGCATCAGCCAGCTCGAGGAGGGCGGGCTCTACAGCCTGATCAACCTCTTCTCGGGCGGTGCGCTGCTCAAGCTCAGCATCTTCGCGCTCGGGATCATGCCGTACATCACGGCCTCGATCATCCTGCAGCTGCTCGTCGTGGTGATCCCACGACTCGAGACGCTGAAGAAGGAGGGCCAGGCCGGCCAGGCGAAGATCACCCAGTACACCCGTTACCTCACGCTGGGCCTCGCGGTCCTGCAGGCCACCGGCATCGTGGCGCTCGCGCGCAACAAGGCGCTGCTCCAGGGCTGTGACCTCGACCTGCTGCACGACGACAGCACCTCGACGTTCCTCGTCATGGTCATCACCATGACGGCCGGCACCGCCGTCATCATGTGGCTCGGCGAGCTCATCACCGACCGCGGCATCGGCAACGGCATGTCGATCCTGATCTTCACGCAGGTCGTCGCCACGTTCCCCGCCTCGCTGTGGGCCGTGCAGACCTCCCAGGGCTGGGTCACCTTCGGCATCGTGATGGTGATCGGCCTGATCCTCGTGG
The DNA here is from genome assembly GCA_963708875.1 of uncultured Actinomycetota bacterium. Taxonomy (GTDB): domain Bacteria; phylum Actinomycetota; class Actinomycetes; order Propionibacteriales; family Nocardioidaceae; genus Nocardioides. The sequence continues at coordinate 320,505 of CAVPUL010000008.1, read as the reverse complement.
CGGCCGTCATCTTCATCGAGCAGGCGCAGCGCCGCATCCCGGTGCAGTACGCCCGCCGCATGGTCGGCCGCAAGATGTTCGGCGGCAACTCGACCTACATCCCGCTCAAGGTCAACCAGGCCGGCATCATCCCGGTCATCTTCGCCTCGTCGCTGCTCTACCTCCCGGCGATGGCGGTGCAGTTCAACCCGGACAGCAAGAACCCGGTCCTGGACTTCATCGGCACCTACCTCGTCGGCGGCGACCACCCGCTCTACATGCTGGCGTACTTCCTGCTGATCATCTTCTTCACCTACTTCTACGTGTCGATCACCTTCAACCCTGTCGAGGTGGCCGACAACATGAAGAAGTACGGCGGCTTCATCCCCGGGATCCGGGCGGGCAAGCCGACCGAGGACTACCTGTCCTACGTCCTGTCCCGCATCACGTTCCCTGGAGCTCTCTACCTCGGCACGATCTCGTTGATCCCGCTCATCGCGTTCGCGATGATCCAGGCCAACCAGAACTTCCCGTTCGGCGGCACGTCCATCCTCATCATGGTCGGCGTTGCGCTCGACACGGTGAAGCAGATCGAGAGCCAGCTCCAGCAGCGCAACTACGAAGGATTCCTGAAGTAGATGAGACTGATCCTCATGGGCCCGCCGGGTGCGGGCAAGGGCACCCAGGCGCGGTTCGTCGCCGAACACTTCGGGGTGCCCGCGATCTCCACCGGTGACATCTTCCGCGCCAACGTCTCGAAGGGCACGCCGCTGGGCGTCGAGGCCAAGCGGTTCATGGACGCCGGCGAGTACGTCCCCGACGAGGTCACCAACAAGATGGTGCGCAACCGCATCGACGAGCCCGACGCCGACCCCGGCTTCCTGCTCGACGGCTACCCGCGCACCCTCTCCCAGGTCACCGAGCTCGACGGGATGATCCGGTACACCGGTCACCAGCTCGACGCTGTCGTGGTGCTCACGGTCGACGCCGAGGAGCTCGTCCAGCGCCTGCTGCAGCGCGCGCAGACCGACGGCCGCACCGATGACACCGAGGACGTCATCCGGCGCCGGCAGGAGGTCTACGCCGAGCAGACCGAGCCGCTCATCGGTGTCTACCGCGAGCGGGGCATCCTCGTCGAGCTCGACGGGATGGGCGAGGTCGACGAGGTCACCGCGCGCATCTTCGCCGCACTCGACGAGATCCCGCAGAGCTGACCGGACAGGAATCTCAGGTGGGCTTCCGGGACCGTGGTCTCGAGATCAAGACGCGCGAGCAGATCGACCTGATGCGGGTCGCCGGCCGGCTCGTGGGCGAGACCCTCGAGCTGCTGCGTGAGGCGACGCGACCGGGGGTCACGACACTCGAGCTCGACACCCTCGCGGAGACCAACATCCGCGACCACGGCGGCATCCCGTCGTTCAAGGGCTACAGCCACCCGCCGTTCCCGGCGACGATCTGTGCCTCGGTCAACGACGAGGTCGTGCACGGCATCCCGGGTCCGCGCACCCTGGTCGAGGGCGACATCATCTCGATCGACTGCGGGGCGATCGTGGCCGGCTGGCACGGCGACGCGGCGATCACCGTCCCGGTCGGCGAGATCTCCGACGACGTACGCGAGCTGCTCCGCGTCACCGAGGAGTCGCTGTGGCGCGGCATGGTCGCGGCCAGGCTCAACGGTCGCGTCACCGACATCAGCCACGCGATCGAGACCTACGTCCGCTCGCAGGGTCGCTACGGCATCCTCGAGGACTACACCGGGCACGGCATCGGCACCGAGATGCACATGGCGCCCAACGTCCCCAACTACGGCCGACGCGGTCGCGGTCCCGTGATCGTCGAGGGGCTCGCCCTCGCGGTGGAGCCGATGGTGACGCTGGGAAGCAAGAACACCGACCTCCTCGACGACGAGTGGACCGTGGCGACCGTCGACAGCTCGATGGCCGCCCACTTCGAGCACACGTTCACCGTCACGCCGCAGGGTGCGTGGGTGCTGACGGCCGTCGACGGCGGTGCGGCCCGGCTCGCCGAGCTCGGCGTCCCATTCGGCGGACGCTGAGCCCTCGTGTGGCGCCCGGTCGTCCGGGCATGGGAGACTGAGCGCGCAGGAGGGGAGTATTCCCCAGCAGTGGTGTCGTCAGCACGGCGCTCGCGCGAGCGAGGCCCGGCGCCACGGGTTCGTGCCTCAGGTGCGGGCGGAAGAGACCTCCGGCGTCCGTGTGCTGCGCGGACCCCGAGCTCATCCCCATCCTCGTCTCTAGGAGCATCAGCGTGGACGTACCCACCTGGGTCTGGATCGCCACTGGCGTCGTGACCGTCGCCATCTTCACCTTCGACCTCGTCATCGTCGGGCGACGCCCGCACGAGCCGAGCATGAAGGAGTGTGCGATCTACCTGTCGATCTACGTCGCCCTGGCCATCATCTTCGGCATCGGTGTCTGGATCACCTGGGACCAGCAGCACGGTCTGGAATTCTTCTCGGGATGGCTGGTGGAGTACTCGCTCTCCATCGACAACCTCTTCATCTTCATCATCATCATGGCGAAGTTCGCCGTGCCGAAGGAGCTCCAGCAGTACGCGCTGATGATCGGCATCGTGATGGCGTTGGTCATGCGCGCGATCTTCATCGCCGTGGGCGCTGCCGCGATCAGCAACTTCAGCTGGATCTTCTACATCTTCGGCATCTTCCTGGTCTACACGGCGTTCAAGCTCGCCAGGGAGGGCGCCGAGGACGAGGACGAGGAGTTCGAGGAGAACCGCGTCGTCGCGTTCGTGGAGAAGCGCTTCCCGGCCACCTCGGAGTGGCACGGCCGCAAGCTGCTGGTCAGCGGCGACGGCGCAGGCAAGATGATCACCCCGATGTTCATCGTGATCATCACGCTCGGCACGACCGACCTGCTGTTCGCGCTCGACTCGATCCCGGCGATCTTCGGGATCACCAAGGAGCCCTACCTGGTGCTCACGGCCAACATCTTCGCGCTGATGGGCCTGCGCCAGCTCTACTTCCTCATCGGCGGCCTGCTGCAGCGCCTGATCTACCTCTCCTACGGCCTGGCGTTCCTGCTCGCCTTCATCGGCGTGAAGCTCTTCTTCCACGCGCTGCACGAGAACGAGCTGCCCTTCATCAACGGCGGTGAGCCCCTCGACTACGCCTGGCTGGAGATCCCGATCTGGCTCTCCCTGGTCGTGATCCTGGCGACCCTGGCCGTGACCGCGGCCCTGTCGCTCTTCGTCTCGTCGCGGATGTCGCCGGAGGAGCAGGACGCCGCCACGGGCCCCCGTCGCGACTGGGACGACGACTGACCCGCGGCTGGCACGCAGCGATCAGCAGGTCGACGCGACGCGTCGTACGGCGTCCGCGTCGGCCGTGGTGAGCGGCAGGTCCCACGCCACGGCCACGCGGACGTAACGGCGTACGTAGTCGCAGTGCGAGCGGCGCCACGGCGGCAGCCACTCGGCCGGACCGCTCGCCTCCTTGGCCTCGTTGGTCCGGGCAGACACGGCGAGCAGCTCGCGGCGGACGTCGTTGGCGAAGGTGATCCGCTTGCGCAGCGGCCACGCCCAGGCGCCGCCGTGCCACGCGCGCGCCAACGGGTAGATGTGGTCGATGGAGATGTAGTAGCCGTCGTCGCGCCACGTCATCCGCTCGCCCGAGTAGGGGTCGCGCAGGCGAGCCTCGTAGATGCGGCACGTCGAGCCCCACCGCATCTCGATGTCCTTCATCTGCAGGAGCAGGACGTCCTCGCGGGTGGTGCAGCCGTTGTGCCCCTTCGGGCCGTCGTGGTCGTCGGTCCATGGTTCGCCGAAGACGCAGGCACCAGGGTCGCAGTCGCGGTCGTAGCCGGGCTGGTAGCCGATGTCCTCGACGATGCGGGCCCGCTCGAGCAGGTCGAGGATGCGCTGCTCGCCGACAGTCGTCCGGGCCGTCCCTGCTGCCTGCGCGGAGGTCGCTCCCGACCCGGCCAGCAGCAGGACGCACGCCACCGTGGCCGCCCTCCTCAGCCTGGATCCGCCCGGGCTCAGGACACGCACTCGGTCACGCTCGGTGAGTTGTCGGAACCGCGGGTCATCCGCAGGTCGAGGCAGACCGGGGCGTCGGTGCGGACGAGGAGCCGCTGCTTGGTGGTCCGGTCGTAGTCGTTGGTGTCGTCGCGGTGATAGCTGAACGAATCACCGGGCTCGACAGGCACGGGCGGGTTCCACTCGAACAGGACCCCCCGGGCCGTACGCCGCCCCGCGAGGGTCGGCGCCGAGGTCAGCTCGTCGGGCACGACGTCGCTCGGGGTCTGCGACGAGGTCGGGACGACGACGCCGGGGTCCTCCTCGCGCCCGTCGCCGCGGAAGGCGAGGAAGCCCACGATGAGGGCCACCAGCACCACGCCGACACCGGCCCACACGAGCCCGGAGACGGGGCTGCGCTCGTCGTCCTCGTCGCCCGCTGCCGGAGCGGGATCCTGTGCGGCGATCCGGCGGGGACCGCTGGCGGAGATGACGGTCACCGGCTTCATCGCGGTGGCGTCCTCGGGAGCCTCCGCGACCTCGGGCGCCGCGACGGCCGCATCGGGCCGGTCGCCCTCGACGGCGACGGCGGTCCGCGACCAGCCGGCAGCCGACTCGATGCGCTGGAGTGCCCGGGCGAGCTCGAGGGCGCTCTCCGGACGGTGCTCGGGCCGCTTGGCCAGGCACTGTTGCAGCAGGCGGTCGAGGGCAGGCGGGACGTCAGGGCGCTGCGGTGGCCGGGGGAGCGGCGTGCAGGATCCGGGCGCTGAGCGCCCGCGTGGAGTTGTCGCCGGACGGGATCGAGAACGGCGAGCGGCCGACGAGCAGGTGCCAGATCGTGGCACCGAGCGAGTAGACGTCGGAGGCGACCGAGCCGTTGGAGCGGCCGTCGAGGAGCTCGGGCGGCGACCACGGGTAGGAGATACGGACGTCGTGGTCGCCCTCGACGTCGGCGATGTGGCCGGCGATGCCGAAGTCGGTGAGGGCGGGCTCGTGATAGCTCGTGACCAGGACGTTGCTGGGCTTGATGTCGCGGTGCAGGATCCCCGAGCGGTGGGCCGTCTCGATCGCGCTCGCCAGCTTGATGCCGGTGGACACCGCGTCGACGGGCGCCATCGGGTTGGAGCGCACCCGCACCCCGAGGTCGGGCGGCGGGCAGTAGCGCATCACCAGGAACGGTCGCCCGCCCTCGGCGGTGACGCCCGCGGTGATCACCGAGACGATGTAGGGGTGGTCGGCGAGCCGCGCCATCGAGTTGGCCTCAGCGGTGAAGAGGTACTTCTCGCGGTCGGTCAGCGGCACGTCGGGGCGCACGACCTTGACCGCGACGCGCTGGCGCGGCCACTGCTGCTCGTAGAGGAAGACGTCGGCGAAGCCGCCGCTGCCCAGGTGCTCGATGAACGCGAACCCGGGGATGGCCGGGGCGCTCACCGGGCAACCGCCCCCGTCTCGAAGCGGACGGCGTAGACCTGCGCCAGGTCGAGCACGGTGCCCGGCTCGAGGACGTAGGCGTCCCGTGGTCGCATGCGCTCGGGCTCCCGGCCGGGCGGGGCGATCGTCGTACCGCCCCGGCTGTCCAGGTCGCGGGCCACCACGTCCCAGCCCTCGAGCTCGATCTCGAGGTGCTGTCGCGAGACGAAGGAGTGGTCCTTGGGCAGGTGCACGAGGTGCGGCCAGTCGGTGCTGCCGTCCGCCGGTGCCGGCTTGCGGCCGAGCACGACGCCCCGGTCCAGGGGCACGACCTCGCCGGTCGGCAGCCGCAGGCCGCCGAGGATGGGCCGCTCCACGCGTCGCGGCTCCTGGGGCGCCACGCGCTGGTGGCACACGCGGCACTGCGGGGACGCGGGCGGGGTCAGGTGGCCGAGGGGGCAGCTGACCGCCAGGACGGTCGGCGCGGTGCTGTGCGACAGGTGGGCGGGGCGAGACGTCGTGGAGCCGTCGTGGCCCTCGTCGCGGTCCTCCGCCTCGTCACCGTGGACCATCGGCGCGCTGTGCGGCTCCGACGGCGTACGGATCGTGGTGTGGGTGCCCTCCTCGATCCGCGCCGCGAGGAGGGGATCGGGCTCGGAGGTGTCGGTCAGCGAGCCGGTGTCCTCGACCGGGCGGCGGATCCGGGTGCGCGGCGGTGGTCCGTCGGGACCCTTCGCGGCCAGGATGGCTGCCGGGATCCCGTCGATCATGCCCGTCGCGGGAGCGGGCGCCTCGGCCTCCTGCGCGTGCGCCGCCGGTGCGGGGCGGGTCGAGATCGGCTTGAGCTCCACCCGCTGGGCGGCGACCACGCCGCCGACGAGGCGGCGGGTGGACGTGAGCTCGACGGGATCGGTGCCGCCGTCCAGGCTCAGCACCCGTCCGGGGCCGGCCATGCGTACGTGCCCGGCGCCGCGGGACAGGGTCGTCGATGCGCCGGGGGTGAAGTCGACGACGGCCAACCCGGGCGGGTCACCGTCGAAGGCCTTCTCGGCGATCGCGAGGACCCGTTCGACGACGGTCGAGCCCGAGGGGCCGGTCATCGAGAGGACGTCCCAGATCTCCTGGACGACCTGCTCGTCCTCGGGATCGGTGAGCAGCACCCAGTGGGCACCACTGCCCAACAGCACACCAGCCCCACTGGTGTACCGCGCATCGACGATCAACGTCGGCTCCCCTCGTACGCGCCCACCCCTCCATCATCACCCATCGCACCCGTCCGGCGCACGCAGTCGCGACTTGTCGGATGCTCGGCTCCCTACATACTCTCCTCCCTGGGTGACTGCGGCGGGCGCACGTCATTCGTGGGGGCCAAGGGGGAATTGGCGTGGCGCGTGCGACCGTCGTGCGTCGGCACCGGGTGGGCATCGCCTCCGGGGTCGCGCTGGCGATCGCGTCGGCCGCCGTGGTCGTGTACGCCGTCAACGCGAACGGGTACAAGAAGCACGAGGCGGACCTCAACGACGGCGGCGTGTGGGTCGTCAACGGCAAGAAGGGCTGGTCCGGACGGCTCAACAAGCCGATCAACCAGCTCGACGGCGTGGTGCCCAGTGACGTCGGCAAGACCCGCCTCGACGTCGTCCAGGACGGCGCAGCGGTCGTCACCCTCGACCTGAACTCCGCACGCGGCCAGGCCATCGAGACGAGCCGCCTCGAGCTGCAGGACGGCGGGTCGGCGGCCGTCCCGGCGGCCGCGTCCGTGCGGATGGCCGGCGGCACCCTCGCCAGCGCCGACGGCGAGACCGGTGAGGTGTGGGCCGTCCGCTACGACCTCGAGGTCGGCAGGCCCGTCATGGCCTCGGTCGACCGGCAGGCGAAACCGCTCGCCACGACCGGTCCGGGTGCCGCGCTCGCGGTCAGCCAGGGCGGCACGATCATCGTGACGTCGACCGACGACGGCACGGTGACGACACTCGACGCCGACGGCGCGGGCTTCGCCAAGCCCTCGACCACCGACCTCCCGGGCGATGCCGGCCAGGTGGGCGACGTGACCACGGTGGGGGAGCGCGTCGTCACCCTCGACGCCGACGCGGGCGTGCTCCGCGTCCTCGACGGCGCCACCGCCTCGGTGCCGCCCGGCAGCGTGCTCCAGCAGGCCGGCCCGTCCTACGACGCGGTGCTGGTCGGCGCCCCCGACGGCCTCCTGAGCGTCGACCTCGACTCCGGTGACGTCACTGCCGTGGCCTCGAAGTACGCCGGCACGCCGGTCCGCCCCGTCCGTCTCGGTGCGTGCGTCTTCGGTGCGTGGTCGGGAGGCCTCGGCGCCGTGGCGTCCCAGTGCGGGTCGCAGGACGTCATCGAGGACACCCTCGGCGGAGATGCCACCAGCCTGGCCTTCCGGGTCAACCGTGGCGAGATCGTCCTCAACGACGCCAACAGCGGCACGGTCTGGGACGTCCAGCAGGACCACCCGGTCAGGATCGACAACTGGGAGGCGTTCACGTCGAAGAAGCAGGACGAGGACGACGAGAAGGACAACGAGAACCCGAGCGACGCCGACCGACGTCCCCCGCAGGCCAAGCCCGACTCCTACGGCGTGCGCGCCGGTCGTACGACCGTGCTGCACCCGCTCGACAACGACTCGGCCCCGGAGGGCCGGCTGCTCAGCATCGTCGACGTCGACCAGCCCAACGGCGGTGCGCGCGTCGAGATCAGCCCGGACGGCCAGACCCTCGTCCTGCAGATGCCCGAGAAGGCGCGTCCGGCCACCTTCGACTACTACATCGACGACGGGCGCACCGGCCTCTCGGTCCGCGCGGCCGTCAGCGTCGAGGTGCGCGACGGCAACCAGAACGAGGCGCCGACGCTGCGCGAGGGCTACGAGAAGCCGGTCTTCCGCGTGCCCCACGGCGGCGCGCTCGAGGTGCCGGTGCTCGCCGACTGGCGTGACGACAGCGACGGCGACACGCTCCTGCTCGACTCGGCCCGTGCGGTCGGGGGCGACGACAGCGGTGCCGCGGCCCGGACGACTGCCGACGGTCGCATCCGGTTCACGGCCCCGACCGCCGCCGTCGACGGCCAGCAGACCGTCCGCGTCGAGTTCGCCGTGACAGACGGCCGCTCGACGCCGGTCAAGAAGTCGCTGGTCTTCCAGGTGCAGTCGCCCCTGGACCAGAAGACCTTCCCGCCGAGCGCCGAGCCCGACGTCGTACGCGGAGAGGTCGGCAAGCCGATCAAGATCCGGCCGCTGCTCAACGACCTCCCCGGCTCGGACCCCAACACCCCCAACGCCGAGATCACGCTGGGTGGCAAGGTCCCGCAGCAGCCGGGCGCGACCGTCGTCTCCGACCTCGACTCGGGCCAGCTGACCTTCACCGGCGACCGGGCGGGCACCTACTTCCTCAGCTATGACGCGGGCTACGGCAACGCGGACCTCGACGAGGGCACGATCCGGGTGGACGTGAAGCCGCGGCCCAGGCGCGCGTCCGACCCGATCGCGATGCCCGACACCCTCACCGTCTTCGGGCAGGCTCCCGGCATCGTCGACGTGCTGGCCAACGACCTCGACCCGGCCGGCGGGCTCCTCGTCGTCCAGCGTGCCTCCAGTGACCGCGCCGGCCAGCTCGCCGTCGCCATCATCGACGGGCGATGGCTGCGGATCTCCGCGGTGCAGCCCGATCTCTCGCCCCAGACCCAGACCGTCTCCTACACGATCAGCAACGGCACCAGCTCCGGGGTGCGCGGCGAGGTCGTGGTCACGCAGCGCGAGGCGCCCGAGGACAACACCCCGGTCACGGCCGGCGACCGGGTCGTCGTCCGCGCGGGCTCGTCGGTCAGCGCCCCGGTGCTGGACAACGACATCTCGCCCGCCGGCGACCGGCTGACGCTGGTGAGCGACCTGGTCGACAGCGACAGGCCGGGTGAGCTCAAGGTCGTCGCGCCCATCGACGTCACCGGCGACGTGGGGCAGGCATTCGTGTCCGGCCGCGTGGTCCGCTACGTCGCGCCCGACAGCATCAAGGAACGCGACACCTACGAGATCACCTACGTCGCGCAGAACCTCGAGGGCAAGAAGGCCAACGGAGTCCTGCGGGTCACGGTGGTCCCGAAGAGCGACCCCAACGACCCGCCCGAGCCGCCCACCCTCGAGAGCCGCGTCACCTCCGCGGACTCCGTGAAGATCCGCGTGCCCGGCACCGGCGTGGACCGCAACGGCGACCCGGTGACCGTCACCGGCATCACCTCCGCCCCGCGACTCGGCCGGATCCTGTCCTACGGCGGCAACTTCCTGGAGTACGAGGCCTACCCGGGCACGGTGGGCACCGACGAGTTCACCTACTCCGTCGTCGACTCGCAGGGTGCCTTCGCGACCGGCACGGTGCGGGTGGCCGTCGTGGAGGGCACCCAGCCCCAGCCGCCGCTGGCGGTCGAGGACCGGCTGACGGTGGCCCCCGGTCGGACGGCGACCTTCGACCCGCTCGCCAACGACTTCGTCACGCCGGGTGACTCCATCAAGGTCACGATCCTCGACGGCCCCGACGGGGCCAAGCTGGACCCGCGGACCAACCTCGTCACCGTGCCGGCGCCCACGTCCGCGGACGCACGGCCGGTGGTCCTCGTCTACAGCGTCACCAACGGCCTCAGCGAGTCGCGCGCGACGATGACCCTCCAGACCGCCGAGGGCTACAACAACCCGCCGATCATCTACGACGCCTTCGGCCGGGTGAACGACAGCGGCAGCGTCGTCGTCGACGTGCTCGAGGGCGCGTACGACCCCGACGGACCGGTCGACGACCTCAGCGTCGTCGGGGTGAGCGGCGACGACTCCGCCACGGTGGTCGACGGGGTGTCGGTCCGGGCGAACCGGGGCGTTGCGCCCAAGGTCCTGCCGTTCGTCGTCCAGGACGGCGACGGTGCCGCGGCGACCGCGTCCGTCTACATCCCGCCCACCGGCACCGGCCTGCCCTACGTCGTGCCCGACGCGCAGATCACGCTCGACTCCGGCGACACCACCACCGGCAAGCTGAGCGACTACGTCGCCGCCCCGGACGGCGCCGACGTACGGCTCGCGTCCGGTCGCCGGTCGTGGTCGGCCTCGCCCGACGTCCTCAGCGCCGGGCCGGACGGGAACAGCGGCTTCACCCTCAGCGCCCCGGCCAGCTTCCGCGGACCGGGTGCGGTGCTGGTCGAGGTCACCACCGCCACCGACGCGAGCGGCAACGAGGACACGACGACCACTGAGGACGGCGCGACCGTCCTGCTCTCGATCCCGGTCCAGGTCGGTGACGACAAGCCCGAGCTCGAGTGCCCCTCGTCGGTCCTGCCGATCTCCGCCGGTCAGACCTACGACCTCGACATCGCCAGCTTCTGCAAGGTCTTCACGCTCGACCCCAGCGACGAGGTCGGCCTCGCCTACGAGGCCGAGTGGGCGCAGTCGCTGGACGGCCTGGACCTGGGCTCGCCCGACGGCTCGGTGGTCACGGTGACGGCCGACGAGACAGCGACGCAGGGTGGCGAGGCGGTGCTCTCGGTCCGTGCCGGCGACAGCAACACCGAGGAGGTGCGCTTCCGCCTCGCGCAGGCGCCGCCACCGACGATGAACCCCATCAAGGTCGAGACGATGGAGGCGGGGGAGTCCCGCACCTTCGACATCGGCGCCTACCTCGTCGCTGGCGTGTCCGACCCCGACCCGACGATCGTGTCGGTGGAGGGCGGGACACCGGACGTCCGCGCCACGGCCGACGGCAGCAGACTGACCCTGACGGCGACCAAGGACGCGCGCGGCGTCGAGGCGTCGTTCCGGCTCGTGGTCAGCGACGTCTCGTCCTCGGACCCGCCGAGCGAGCGCCGCGCCGAGGCCCGGATCCAGTTCCAGGTCATCGGTACTCCGTCCCCGCCGGGGGAGCCGCGTCCCTACACCGCCTCCGACGAGATCGGCACGGTGAAGATGTCGTGGCAGCCTCCGGCCGACGACGGCGGGGCGCCGATCCTCTACTACGAGGTCAGGGAGGAACGGGGCGCCACCCAGAAGTGCGAGACCAACGAGTGCGTCTTCCGCAAGATCGACAAGAGCCGCAGCGGCAACTACTACTTCCGGGTGCGCGCGTTCAACCGCGTCGGCCCCAGCGACTACAGCGAGCTGTCCAAGACCGCCCGTGCCGACACCGAGCCGGGGCGGGTGCAGAACATCCGCCTGCAGTCCCAGGGTGACGGTCAGATCACCATCGCCTGGGACAAGCCGGCGGCCGCCAGCACGCGGATCGTCGACTACACGATCACGTGGATCGGCGGTCAGGCCGTCGTCGTGGGCAACCAGCTGAGCTATACCGCGTCCGGGCTCAACAACAACGAGAAGTACGTCTTCACGGTCAAGGCCCGCAACCAGGTCGGCTACTCCGCTCCGCGCTCGTCCGCGGAGTTCCAGCCGCTGGGCACGCCACCCGCTCCGCCGGCGCCGGCGGTGACCGACCTCGAGGCCGGGGCCAACCAGACGAACCTGCGGATCTCGTGGCAGGCCGTCCTGCCCGAGGGCCTGGGCCCGACGGTCTACACCGTGAGCTACGCCAACGGCGTGACGTCGGGTGCTGTGCCGGGGTGCCAGAAGCTCGCCTCGCTGACCTGCACGCACATCGGGGTTCCCTACGACGGTCTGACCTACACCTACAGCGTCGTCGCCGCCAACCAGCCGGGCAACCGGTCTCAGCCCAGCGCAGGCACCAGCATCGAGGCCGTGGGCCGGCCCGCTGCCTGGGGTTCCTTCCAGATCCTGCCCACCGGCAACAACCAGGAGGCCGAGGTCCGCTACTCCGTGCCGGAGTCCCGCGGCACGACCAGCAAGGTCGAGATCTTCGTCGGTGGAGTGGCCAACCGGACCTTCGAGCAGCAGACCGGCTCGAACGCCGCCCGCATCACGACCCCGAGCAACCAGCAGCCCTACCCGGTGCAGCTGCGGGTGTGCAACGAGAAGGCGCCGGCCGGGTGCACCCTCAGCGCGATCCAGAACGTCCAGACCTACGGTCGCCTCGACGGCATGCTGAACGACCTCGGTGCCGCGGCGGTCAACGGCAAGAGCCTCACGTGGACCATCGCCGGCAGCACCAACGGCGACCCGGCCGAGCTCGCGATCCGGATCAACGGCGGCCCCGAGCAGGTCATCGGGCTGAACACCGTCGGCTCCTTCAGCCAGACCTACTCCACCGAGACGGCCGACTACGAGCAGGACGTCTCGATCAGCGTGACCCTGCGCGACGCGTCTCCCGGCACCCGGGGTTCGGACTCGACGTCGCGACGGGACACCAGCGGCCCGCCCCCGCCGCCCCAGATCTCCCTGAGCCGGAGCGCGTGCAACGACACGGCGGGCTCCGACGGCCCGGCCTGCACCCTGAAGGGGAACCTGCCGGCGACCGGCGGGTGCACCGACGCGAGCTGTGGCTTCCTGGTGATCACCACCACCGACATGGCGCGCACCTACGACTGCACCGTCACCAACTCGCTCGGAGGGCCCACCCGCAACGAGCGCTTCGACTCCAACGGGTCGCACGTCACCGGCATCGTCTACGACAAGGGCTACGTCACCGCCACCTGCGACGAGAACGGTGGCAACCGCGAACCGGGGACCACCACGTGGGAATGGAGATGACCGCCCCGTGACATCCATCAACGCCACCACCCGAGGAGCTTCATGACGATCAGCCACGAACAGGCCGAGTGGTTCAAGTCCACCTTCGACCAGCTCACCGACAACATGGAGAAGGCCGTCCTCGGCAAGCGGCACGTCGTACGCCTCGCGCTGACCTGCCTGCTCTCCGAGGGCCACGTGCTGCTCGAGGACTTCCCCGGCACGGGCAAGACGATGCTCGCCCGTGCGCTGGCCAACACGGTCCAGGGCAGCCACGCGCGCGTGCAGTTCACCCCCGACCTGCTGCCCTCCGACGTCACCGGCGTGACCGTCTACGACCAGCACAAGGGCACGTTCGAGTTCCACCCCGGTCCGATCTTCCACACGATCGTCCTGGCCGACGAGATCAACCGTGCGTCGCCGAAGACGCAGTCGGCCCTGCTCGAGGTGATGGAGGAGGGGCGGGTCACCGTCGACGGCGTCGCGCACCCGGTGGGCAAGCCGTTCCTGGTGATCGCCACGCAGAACCCGATCGAGCAGGCCGGCACCTACCGACTGCCCGAGGCCCAGCTCGACCGCTTCCTGATGAAGACCTCCGTCGGCTACCCCGACCGCCAGGCCACCGTCGAGCTGCTCAACAACGCCGCCGTGCGCGACCGTGCCGCGCTGGTCACCCCGGTGATCACCGCCGCGACCATCGCCCAGATGAGCGGCCTCGCCGACCAGGTCTACGTGGACCCGGCCGTCATCGGCTACGTCGCCGAGCTCGCCGAGGAGTCGCGGCGCCAGCCGCACGTCAAGCTCGGCCTCTCCCCGCGCGGGTGCCTGGCACTCGTCCGCGTCGCCAAGACCTGGGCCGCCGCCGACGGCCGCGACCACGTCGTGCCCGACGACGTCAAGGACCTGGCCGAGCCGGTGCTGTCCCACCGCCTGCTCCTCGACGCCGAGGCTCAGTTCAGCGGCGTCGACGTGCAGACCGTGATCTCGCGCCTGCTCGACTCCGTCGCCCCGCCGACCGACCGCGTGGGGGCCTGACCCGTCCCATGAGGCAGCGCGTCCACCAGGCACTCGAGGTCGTCAAGCCGATCGGCTGGCTCGTCCTCGCGATCGGCATCGCGACCGGCGTCGTCGCCGCGCTCGCGCAGTGGCGCGAGCTCGCCGTGCTGTCGATCGCCTGCCTGGCGCTGCTCGTCCTCGCGGTCCCCTTCCTGATGGGTCGCACCTCGGTGTCGGTCGACCTCCGCCTCCAGCCCGAGCGGGTCGCGGCGGGGGAGTCGGTCGCCGCCGGCGTGCTGGTCGTCAACCGGGCGTCCTCGCGGCTGGTGCCGACGACGTTGGAGGTGCCGGTCGGCTCCGCGATCCACCGCTACGGCATCAGCTCGCTCGCACCCGGGGCGACGCACGAGGAGTCGTTCACCATCCGCACCGAGCGCCGCGGCGTGATCCCGGTGGGCCCTGCCATGACCCGCCGCGGCGACCCGATCGGGATCTTCTCCCGCGACGTGGTGTGGACGCCGGTGCGTGAGGTCCTGGTGCGTCCGCACCTCGTCCCGATGGAGTCGCTCGGCGCCGGGCTCCTGCGCGACCTCGAGGGCGTGACCACCGACGCGGTCAGCCAGAGCGACCTGGCCTTCCACGCGCTCCGCGAGTACGTCCCCGGCGACGACCTGCGGCACATCCACTGGCGCTCGTCGGCCAAGGTGATGGCCTCCACGGGTGAGTCCGCGCTGCTGGTCCGCCAGTACCTCGACACCCGGCGCAGCCACGCCACGATCGTGGTCGACGACCGGTTGGCGTCCTGGTCGGACCCCGAGGACTTCGAGACGGCGATGGCCGTCGCTGCCTCCATCGCCGTGCGTGCCGTCCTCGACGAGTTCGACGTCTCCTTCGTCTGCGGCTCGCACGCCTCCGCCGGCGCGAGCGGCTCGGACGGCTACCTCACCCTCGACGCGGTCTGCCGGGCCGACTTCAGCGAGCGCGGCATCGTCGAGTCGGGGCGCCAGGCGAGCACCCTGGCGCGCGACACCAGCCTCGCCTTCTTCATCGGCGGCAGCGAGACCCACTTCACCGACCTCCTGCGCTCCGCCGCGGCCTTCCCGCCCGAGGTCCGCCGCTTCGGCATCGTGGTCGACCCCGAGGGCACCAGCCGCGTCACCGAGACCGGCGGGCTGCACGTCCTGCACCTCGCCGCCAAGGAAGACCTCGGCGGCCTGCTCAGGTGGAGCGTGCGATGAGGCTCACCCCACGACGTTCTCCGTCTCCTCCGCCGCCCTCCTCCGCCGGACGACGCCGCGGGGACCCCGAGAGCGTCCGCGGACCTGTGGGTTCGGCGTCCACCGGCACCCGGACCCGCGTCCGGTCGCACGCCCTGCTGCCCGACCGGCACTCGTGGATCGACATCGCCTTCACCCTCGTGCTGACAGGTGTCGCCCTGAGCGCGTTCGGCACGTCGTTCACCGGCACGACCTACCTCGTCGTCGGGATGCTCGGTGCCACCCTCGCGGTCGTGGTCACCCACCTGACCCGGGCCATCGGCTGGCCGATCATCTCCGCGGTCGTCATCTGCGTGCTCCTCTTCTTCCTGCTCGGCGGACCGCTCTGCCTGCGCTCGCTGGGTGACACCTCCGTGCTGCCCGGCGCGTCGACGCTGGCCCGGGTGGCCGACCAGGCGGTCTTCGGCTGGAAGGACCTGCTCACCACCCTGCCGCCGGTCGACGGCGACGGACCGCTCCTGGTCCTGCCGTGGCTGGCCGGGATGCTGGCCGGGCTCGTCGGGCTCGGGCTGGCCCACCTGCCCGTCCGGACGGCCTGGGTGGCCGCCGTGCTCCCCGTCGTCGGCCTGACCCTCGTCCTGTCGGGCGCGCTCCTGCTCGGCGTACGCCACCCGCAGTCGCTCCTGCTGCAGGGATCCGTCTTCGCGGGACTGGCTCTCGCGTGGCTGGCCATCCGCGCGCGCCGGGCCAGCGCCACCGTGCAGGGCGGCAGCACGTCCTACCTCCGGGGAGTCGCTGCCGCCGCGATGCTGGCCCTCGCCGCCGGGATCGCGTTCCCCGCGAGCGCGTTGCTCGCCGGGGACGACGCCGATCGCACGGTGGCCCGCAACTGGGTCGAGCCGCCCTTCGACATCGGGCGCTACCCCTCGCCCCTGGCCGGGTTCCGCAAGTACGTCGACCTCAAGGGCAGCACCGACCGGACCAACGTCTACGACAAGACGCTGCTCCAGATCCAGGGCGTCCCGGCCCAGACCCGGGTCCGCTTCGCCACGATGGACCGCTACGACGGCATGGTGTGGGGAGCGAGCGACAACGCCCTGCCGGGGCCGGCCGACGACTCCTTCCAGCGGGTGTCGTCCACGATCGACAACCCGGTCGCCGACCCGGCCCCGGGCGCCGCCGGCGACGAGGCCGACGTGACGATCACGCTCGGCGAGGGCTGGACCGGCGTGTGGCTGCCGACGGTCGGTGCCCTGCAGTCGATGTCGTTCGAGACCGCCGACGCCCGTGCCAAGGCCGACGTCTTCCGCTACAACCTCGCCACCTCGACCGCGGTCGTCCCGACCGGCCTCCAGCCCGGCGACCGCTACTCGTTCAGCGAGATCCAGCCCGACGACCTGCTGACCCCCGAGACCGTCGGGTCTGCTGAGATCACCGCTCTACCGCCGAGTGCCTCCTTCATCCAGGGTCCGACCGAGAAGTGGACCGAGGGCACCGGCACCAACCCGATGGACCGCGTCCTCGCGGCAGCCGAGCACCTCCGGTCGGAGGGCAAGTACTCCGACGGCGTCGGCCGCACCGAGCGCAACTACGTCGCCGGCCACAGTGTCTGGCGCCTCTCGGACGAGTTCGTCAACGCGCCCCAGATCGTCGGCAACGACGAGCAGTACGCCGCCACGATGGCGCTGATCGCCAACGACATCGGCGTGCCGGCGCGGGTCGTCCTGGGCGCGGTGGTCCCCGAGGGCGGAGTCGTCACCGGCCGCGACGTCTCGGCGTGGGTCGAGCTGCGGGCCGCCGACGGCTCCTGGCGCACCTTGCCCACCGAGGCCTTCATGTCGACCACGCCCCCGGCCGACCAGGTGCCGGAGACCAACACCCCGATGTCGGGCACGGTCATCCCGCCGCCGAACCCGATCCCGCCGCCGTCCGACGCGGGCGAGCAGAGCGACGCCGACCTCAAGGAGCGCAAGGCCACCCGGAAGAAGGCCGAGGAGGACGAGGCGGGCCTGATCGCGGGGCTGCCCTCGTGGGTCGGTGTCGCGGTGACCTACATCGGTGGCCCGCTGTTGCTCCTCGCACTCCTGCTCGGTGCGGTCGTGGCGTTCAAGGCATGGCGCCGGCACCGGCGGCGCAGCGCCGACGTGGTGTCCGCCCGCTTCGTCGGTGCCTGGCGCGAGCTCGTCGACCACGCCCGCGACCTGGGGCAGGTGGTGCCCCTGGGGCCGACGGTGACCCGACGCGAGCAGTCGGTGGGCATCGTGTCCGGCCAGGCCGGCTCGCTGGCCCGTCGGGCCGACAGCTTCGTCTTCGGCCCGAGCGTGCCCGTCGAGGCCGCCGCGACGACGTACTGGGAGTCGGTCGACGCCGAGCGTCGGGCGATGTCCCAGGAGGTGGGCACGTGGCAGCGCCTCCGCGCAGCTGTGAGCCTCCGCTCGCTGCGTCCGGGTCGGTCCCGAGGCCCCGCCGACACGCGTGGCGAGGCCGGGGGAGAGGATGCTGGGGAGGACGAGTCGTCGACCGGCTGGTCCGGCCGGTCCCGCAGGCTCGCTGATTGGCGTTCTCGCCGCACGCCTGACTAAACTGGTACGTCGGCCCAACGTGGGCTGCGTTTCGTGGCGCCTCGCGGCTGCCCGGGATCTCGTTCGACTCGTCCAGACGTGTCGATGCGTGCCCGGGATAGAGGCTCCCGGATCCGCCCACGAGGTCCACCGGTCACCTGCGTGCAGGAGACCGGGAGGTTCCCGGGCCACCGGTGGACAAGATCATCAGACAGCACTGCAACAGATTGTGGAGGACATGCCGAAGAAAGAAGGCGTGATCGAGATCGAGGGCACCATCACGGAGGCCCTTCCCAACGCCATGTTCCGCGTGGAGCTGGCCAACGGGCACAAGGTGCTCGCGCACATCAGCGGCAAGATGCGACAGCACTACATCCGGATCCTCCCCGAGGACCGGGTCGTGGTGGAGCTCTCGCCGTACGACCTCACCCGAGGTCGGATCGTCTACCGCTACAAGTGACCGAGCCCGCGAGGGCAGTCATCGGTCAGGTATCCAACAGCCGAGCAGCAAGGATTCGTTGACATGAAGGTCAACCCCAGCGTCAAAGCCATCTGTGACAAGTGCAAGGTCATCCGCCGTCACGGACGCGTCATGGTCATCTGCGAGAACCCGCGCCACAAGCAGCGGCAGGTTGAGGGATCTCGTCCGGCTTGCCGGCGAGCAGCCCGAGCCTCGCAGCCGCTTGCGGCAAGAGGGCCTGAACGCAACACCACTGAAACACCACAACGTGATCGCTAGGCCAGGGACTCCCTGACCGAAGTCACCTCCGGAGCAATGGCCGGAGCCCACCCGAGGCGGGATGGGACGCGACACGACCAGAAACCACTGCGAGAACAGACAAGGAAACGCCACATGGCACGCCTCGTTGGTGTCGACCTCCCGCGCGACAAGCGCATCGAGATCGCACTCACCTACATCTACGGCATCGGCCGTACCCGCTCCCAGCAGCTCCTGGCTGCCACCGGTGTCGACCCGAACGCCCGGGTCCACACGCTCGGTGACGAGGAGCTGGTCAAGCTTCGCGACGAGATCGAAGCCAACTTCAAGATCGAGGGTGACCTCCGACGTGAGGTCCAGGCGGACATCCGCCGCAAGATCGAGATCGGCAGCTACCAGGGTCGCCGCCACCGCATGGGCCTTCCGGTCCGCGGCCAGCGCACCAAGACCAACGCGCGCACCCGCAAGGGCCCGAAGCGCACCGTCGCCGGCAAGAAGAAGGCGAAGTGATCGGCGCCCTGCGCTGATCCTCGTCATCACCGAAGCTTTCAGACCAGACCTCAGGAGTTAGTGAATGCCTCCCAAGAGCCGCGCGACCAAGGTCCGCCGCAAGGAGAAGAAGAACATCGCTCAGGGCGAAGCCCACATCAAGAGCACGTTCAACAACACCATCGTCACGATCACCGACCCGACCGGTGCGGTGATCTCGTGGGCCTCTGCCGGCACCGTCGGCTTCAAGGGCTCGCGCAAGTCCACCCCCTTCGCCGCGCAGATGGCTGCGGAGGCCGCTGGCCGTCGCGCCATGGACCACGGCATGAAGAAGATCGACGTCTTCGTCAAGGGTCCGGGCTCGGGTCGTGAGACCGCCATCCGTTCGCTGGGTGCCATCGGCCTCGAGGTCGGCACCATCCAGGACGTCACGCCCACCCCCCACAACGGATGCCGGCCGCCCAAGCGCCGCCGCGTCTGACCCGAGACTGAGAAAGAGAGACTGAAACATGGCCCGCTACACCGGTCCCATGACCCGCAAGTCGCGCCGTCTCGGTGTCGACCTCGTCGGCGGCGACGCTGCCTTCGAGAAGCGTCCCTACGCCCCCGGCCAGCACGGCCGCGGTCGCATCAAGGAGTCCGAGTACCTGCTGCAGCTCCGCGAGAAGCAGAAGGCTCGTTTCACCTACGGCGTGATGGAGAAGCAGTTCGTCCGCTACTACAAGGAAGCCAGCCGTCGCCAGGGCAAGACCGGTGACAACCTGCTGCAGCTCCTCGAGTGCCGCCTCGACAACGTGGTCTACCGCGCCGGCTTCGCCCGTACGCGCCGTCAGGCCCGCCAGCTCGTCGTGCACGGCCACTTCCTGGTCAACGGCAAGAAGGTCGACATCCCGTCCTTCCAGGTCACCGACCACGACATCATCGACGTGCGCGAGAAGTCGCTCGAGCTCACGCCGCTCATCGTGGCTCGTGAGACCCACGGCGAGCGCGTCACCCCTGCGTGGATGGAGGTCATCCCCACGCGGATGCGCGTCCTGGTCCACCAGGTCCCGGTCCGGGCACAGATCGACGTGCCGGTCCAGGAGCAGCTGATCGTCGAGTTCTACTCCAAGAAGTGATCCACCGTCGGTGGCCGCCCTCGCGGGCGGCCGCCGGCGCCCCTCTTCCCAGCTCGTTTCTTCCGCCAACCTCATGTTCGGATCCGTCATATAGCGGGTGGATCCGGAAAGGAAAAACTCCGTGCTCATTGCTCAGCGCCCGACCCTCACGGAAGAGTCCGTCGACGAGTTCCGCTCGCGGTTCGTCATCGAGCCCCTCGAGCCTGGCTTCGGCTACACGCTCGGCAACTCGCTGCGTCGTACGCTCCTCAGCTCGATCCCGGGTGCGTCCGTCACCAGCATCAAGGTCGACTCCGTCCTCCACGAGTTCTCGACCATCGAGGGCGTCACCGAGGACATGACCGAGATCATCCTCAACCTCAAGGGCATCGTCGTCTCCTCGGAGCACGACGAGCCCGTCGTGATGTACCTCCGCAAGTCCGGTGCCGGTGACGTCACCGCCGCCGACATCACGCCGCCTGCCGGTGTGGAGGTCCACAACCCCGAGATCAAGATCGCCACGCTGTCCGACAAGGGCAAGCTGGAGATGGAGCTCGTCGTCGAGCGTGGCCGCGGCTACGTCTCGGCCGTCCAGAACAAGGGCGCGGACAACGAGATCGGCCGCATGCCGGTCGACTCGATCTACAGCCCCGTCATGAAGGTGACCTACAAGGTCGAGGCCACCCGAGTCGAGCAGCGCACCGACTTCGACAAGCTCGTCATCGACGTCGAGACCAAGCAGTCGATCCGTCCCCGCGACGCGATCGCGTCGGCCGGCAAGACGCTCGTCGAGCTCTTCGGCCTGGCTCGTGAGCTCAACGTCGAGGCCGAGGGCATCGACATCGGCCCGTCGCCCGTCGACGAGCAGCTCGCCGCAGACCTGGCCCTCCCGGTCGAGGACCTGCAGCTCACGGTCCGCAGCTACAACTGCCTCAAGCGCGAGGGCATCCACACCGTGGGTGAGCTCATCTCGCGCTCGGAGCAGGACCTGCTCGACATCCGCAACTTCGGCGCGAAGTCCATCGACGAGGTGAAGGCCAAGCTCGTCGAGATGGGCCTCTCGCTCAAGGACAGCGCGCCCGGCTTCGACCCGCACGCCGCCCTCGCCGCCTACGGCGACGACGACGACGATGCGTTCATCGAGGACGAGCAGCTCTGACCTTCACGGTCTGACATCCCAAACCGGCCGGCCCGCATCCGGGCCGGCCGTCTACCCGGGTACCTGACACGGCCCGAGAGAAAGAAGGCACCACATGCCCAAGCCCAAGAAGGGTCCCCGCCTCGGCGGCAGTGCGGCCCACCAGCGCCTCATGCTGTCGAACCTCGCGACCGCGCTGTTCGAGCACGGCCGGATCACCACCACCGAGACCCGCGCGCGCCTGCTGCGCCCGGTCGCGGAGAAGCTGATCACCAAGGCCAAGCGTGGCGACCTCCACAACCGTCGTGAGGTCCTCAAGACCATCCACGACAAGTCGGTCGTGCACACGCTGTTCACCGAGATCGGCCCGACCTTCTCGGACCGCCCCGGTGGCTACACCCGCATCACCAAGGTCGGCCCGCGCAAGGGCGACAACGCCCCCATGGCGGTCATCGAGCTGGTGACCGAGGCCTACAGCCCCAAGGCTCCCTCGACCAAGAAGACCGACGCCAAGGCTGCTCCGGCGCCGAAGGCCGAGGACACCGAGGTCGTCGAGACCGAGGCCGCCGACTCCGAGCCGCAGGCGTTCGCCGGCGTCGCGGCCGACGAGGGCGTCACCGACGGCAACGTGTCCGGCAAGTACGCCGGCTCGCACGCGCCGATGGAGAACGTCGACGAGGCCCCCGAGGGCTTCCCGATCAAGGGCAACGAGGACTCGATGAAGTTCCACGAGCCCGACGGTCAGTGGTTCGGCCAGACGGACGCCGAGGTGTGGTTCGACTCCGTCGAGTCCGCCGAGGCTGCTGGGTTCACCCGCGCCGGCGAGTGAACACCTGACACACCTCGACGAGGCCCGTCACCCCACTGGGGTGGCGGGCCTCGTTGCATGTGGTCGCCTGTGGGGCGGTGCCTGAGGGGGATCCTGGCGGGGAGAAGTGCCCCTCACGCACCGCCCAGCGGCGCGGCGTACGCCGACACGCGCCTGAGCGGTGTGTGAGCGGTAGATCTTGGCGCCGGGAAGTGCCCCTCACGCACCGCTCGATCGAGGTCAGAGCGCAGCGAGGACCTCGGCGGCGTCGAGGGATCGGGGAGCACCTCCGGAGGACGCCAGCCGGCGCGTGGCGGAGGCGACGGCTTCGTTGACCGGGGTGGGCACGCCGTGGAGGCGGCCGAGGAGGACGATCTCGCCGGCCAGGTAGTCGATCTCGGAGTCGCCGGTGCCGCGGGCGAGGCTCTGCCAGGTCGAGCCGCCGCGGCGCTCGAGGTCGGGGCGACGCTGGAGGATGGAGCCGCGGCGCGCGCGGTCCTCGTCGGCGGACACGCATGAGAGGCCCGCGGCCGTGAGCACCTGTGATCCCTCGGCCTCCGCGCGTTCGGCGAGCTCGTCGGCGGCGTCGCCCCGGGTGAAGGAGGCGTCGACGCCGTTGCCGAGGTTCATCAGGAGCTTGCGGCGCTTCCACGCCATGATGTCGTCGCGCTCCTCGGAGCGGATGCGAGCCGCGTGCAGGTCCGCGGCGACCGCGGCGGTCGTCGAGTCGGTGCCGCCGGGGAACCGCCCGATGTCGAGGATCGCGGGCGTCGGGTGGCACCCGGCCACGACGACGCCGGGCTCGAGGTGCGAGGACGGCAGCATCACGCAGACGGCGTACGTCCGCGCGAAGAGCCGCAGCGCCGCTGCCTCGGTCGCGATCCCGTTGGTCGCGCACACGATCGCGGTGGACGCCGGCGCGTGCCTCCGCAGGTCGGCGAGGGCCACCGCGGCCTGGTGGGACTTCACGGCCAGGATGACGACGGTGTCGTCGGTCCACTCGACCTCGGCCGCGGTGTCGGTGGCCGGTGCGTCGATGCGGTGGCGTCCGTCGCCGGCGTCGAGCACCAGCCCGCCCGCCCGGATGGCCTCGAGGTGCGCGCCCCGGGCGACGAGGGTCACCGGGAGGCCGGCGAGGTGGAGGTGGCCGCCGATGACGCCGCCCACGGCTCCGGCGCCGTACACCACGTACTTCATGCTCCGACCCTACGAGGGCCGCGCGGGGCCGGGTTCAGCGCCGTACGCGGAACCGCAGGTGGAGCACGCGGTCACCCTGGATCACGACGTGCGGGTCCTCCAGCAGGTGCTGGGTGTCGACCGGCCCGAAGAACCGCTTGCCGGTGCCGAGCACGACGGGCGCGACGTCCATGGCCACCTCGTCGACGAGGCCCAGGGCAAGAGCCTGACCGCCCACCTCGCCGGCCGCGACGGAGACGATGCCGTCCCCAGCCAGGTCCCGCGCGGTGGCGATCGCCGTGGCCACGTCGTCGACGAAGTGGTACGACGCCTCCGGGTGCCAGCCGTCGGGCTTCGGGCGGTGGGAGACCACCACCACGTGCTCGCCGGCGGGTGGGCGGCCCTCCCATCCGTTCGTCAGGTCGAACAGGTGCCGGCCGATCACCATGCAGCCGATGCTGTCCCAGATCGGGCGCACGTAGTCGTACGAGGTCTGCGACACCCGCAGGCCCCCCGGCTCCGGGTCCGCCATGTCCTGCGAGGTGAGGGGATGGTCCCCGTTGAAGTACCACTCGAAGAGCGGCCCAGGGTCGTCGTGCAGGTCGGCGACGAACCCGTCCACCGAGACGACGTTGTTCATCACCACCGCGCTCATGCCGTGCCCCCGTGCGGGGGCCGCCAGGCCGGGTCGCGCCCGACGAAGGCCATCAGCCGATCGACGACGGGAGCGTCGTCGGGGACCGGGACCGCGGGACCGTACTGCCCGGAGTCGCGGAGCATCGCCTCGATGGGCTGCATCCCCGCCAGCATCTGCCCGGCGAAGTCCTCGTCGAGCCGCGGCTCCTGGCCGGTGGCGCGGGCGAGGTCCCAGGAGTGCATGAAGATGTCGGACGTGTAGAACTGGTCGACCGCCCGGGAGAGCGGGTGCGGCCCGACGTAGGGGTGGGTGAACTCCTCCTCGCCCCGGTCGTCGAGCAGCGCCTGCACGCCGTCCGCGTGGTGACGCCAGGCGCCGACGGGGTCGTCCGAGGTCGACGGCCCGGGCGCGAGCTCCACCCCGCCGGCGGACAGGAAGCCGCGGAACCAGGACACCAGGTGGTCGACGACGTCGCGCGACGTCCAGCCGTCGACGGGTGCGGGTGCGGACCAGTCGGTCGTCCGGCCGACGAGCCGGGAGAACTCGCCGGCCACCGCTTCGTGACGGGCGGCCGGGGACTCGGGGAGCGCCATCAGAGGGTGCCCTCGCCGTTCGACTGGGCCAGCATCCGGTCGAGCTTGGCGTAGCCCTCGTGGATCCCGACCTCCATGCCGCTGGCCAGCATCCCGTCGCGCGCCTCGAAGGAGTCGCAGATGGAGAAGCCGTGGAGGCGCGTCCGGCCGTCTCCGAGGTCCTCGAGGGTCAGCGTCTCGAGCGCGACGGCCTCGGGCATGCCCTCCCACGTGAAGGTCTGGATGATCTTGTCCTCGCCCACGAACGGGAACGTGCCACGGAAGGCGTACTCCTCCTCGCCGCGACGCGCGACGTAGCGGTAGGCGCCGTTGGTGCGGCACGACCACTCGTCGATGCTGGTGCTGAGCGAGTCCGGGCCGATCCACTGGGCGAACAGGTCGGCGTCGGTGTGCGCGCGCATCACCTGCGCCACGGTGGCGTCGAAGTCGCGCCAGATGTGGACGGCCGGCACGTGCTCGTCGGCGAGGATGGCCGCCTCGGGGAAGCGGGTGGACGTGTCGGGGTCTGCATGGTGGTCATGATGCGTTTCCTTCCTGCTGCTGGGTAGGGGTGCCGGAGCTGGTGTGGGGCTGTTCGTCGTCCTGCATCCGCGCGAGCACGGCGTCGAGGCGCGAGAACCGCTCCTCGGCCTGTCGGCGGTAGCGCTCGATCCACTTGGTCATCAGGTCGAACACCTCTGCTTCCAGGTGCACCGGTCGGCGCTGCGCCTCGCGGGTCCGGGTCACCAGACCGGCGTCCTCGAGCACCTTGAGGTGCTTGGAGACGGCCTGGAGGCTCACGTCGTAGGGCTCGGCCAGGTCGTTGACGGTGTGGTCGGCCTCGGTGAGGCGCGCCACCATGTCGCGACGGGTCGGGTCCGCCAACGCGGCGAACACGCGGGAGAGCTGGTCGGCCATGCAGCACCTTCTTCAACTGATTGGTTGAATAGAAGGTACGACGGTCGCGCCAGCGTTGTCAACCGTTTGGTTGAACATGCCTCAGGATCGGGGCGCCTGCACCTTGCGCGAGACCGCCTTGTCGCACTCGGCGACGCCGCTGCTGTAGGACGGCGACACGGTCACGTAGTAGGACGGCCCGCGGGAGACCTTGATCCGCAGCCGCCCGCTGAAGCTGACGCTGCCGCCGAACACCTTGTAGTCCCGGTTCGGGCGGACCCGCCACAGCGCGATGCGGGCGCGGTGCGCACAGGCCCCGACGGGCGAGGTCACCCGCGTCTCGAGCCGCTGCCTGGCGGAGAGCCACTTCAAGGAGACGCTGCGGGACGCCGAGGGGCAGCCGGTCGGATTGGCCGAGGCCACCGTGGGGCACCCGTCGACGGAGTCGTCGAGGCCGTCGCCGTCGGTGTCGACGCACGCGCTGGAGCACGACCGGGCCACGGCCGCCGGCGCGGGGGCGCGGGCCGCGTCGCTGACGCCGGGCGCGACGAGGAGGGCGGTCCCGATGGAGACCGCGAGGATGCGAGAGATCAGGCGTGTGGGATGCATGACTGGACCACCCTAGGCAAAGAATCCGTCGTGGGACACCACTTCCCGAGGTGGTCTCAGGTCGGCCTAGGATCGCTGCGTGCGCCTGCGGATCGACTGTGCCTACGACGGCGCCGACTTCTCCGGGTGGGCGACGCAGCCCGGACTGCGCACCGTGCAGGAGACGCTCGAGTCGGCACTGGCCACCGCGCTGCGGATCCCGCAGGCGCGGGTGACCGTCGCGGGGCGTACGGACTCCGGCGTGCACGCCCGCGGCCAGGTGGCGCACGTCGACGTCGACCCCGAGGTCGTGACGGCCTCGGCCGGTCGGTCGAACGACCCTCTGCTCGGTGGCCTGGCCCGTCGCGTGGACGGCATCCTGCCGCCCGACCTGCGCGTACGCCGGATCAGTGAGGCGCCGGAGGGCTTCGACGCCCGCTTCTCCGCGATCTGGCGGCGCTACGCGTACCGGATCGCCGATGCGCAGGAGCTCGCCGATCCGCTGGTCCGCGGGCACGTCCTCACGTGGGGGAGGCGCCTCGACCTCGACGCGATGAACGCCGCCTCGGCAGCGCTCGTCGGGCTCCAGGACTTCGCCGCCTTCTGCAAGCGGCGCGAGGGCGCGACCACCGTGCGGACCCTGCTCGACCTGGAGTGGCGTCGCGACGAGGCAGGTCTGGTCGTCGGGTCGGTCCGCGCCGACGCGTTCTGCCACACGATGGTGCGCGGACTCGTCGGCAGCCTGATCGCCGTGGGCGACGGGAGGCGGTCCACCGCGTGGCCGGCCGAGCTGATGGCGGCGCGACGACGCGACCCCGCCCTGTTCGTCGTGCACGCCCACGGCCTCACGCTCGAGGAGGTCGGCTATCCCGACGACGCCGAGCTGGCCGCGCAGTCCGAGCGCGCCCGTGCCAAGAGAGAGGCGATCGATGCCTGAGCACTACTTCTCCGCCGACCCGAGCGTGCCGTTCGAGCGGGAGACCTTCACGGCCGAGCTGTGGGGTCACGAGCTGAGGATCGACACCGGTTCGGGCGTCTTCAGCCGCGGGCACCTCGACCACGCGACGGCCGTGCTGTTCCGCGAGCTCGCACCGCCGGCGCAGGGGCAGTTCCTCGACCTCGGCTGCGGCTACGGCGTCATCGGCCTCGCGCTCGCCCGCGCGGTGCCGCTCGCCAACGTGACGGGCGTGGAGGTCAACGAGCGCGCGATCCTCCTCGCCAACGACAACGCGCGCACTGCCGGTCTCGACTCGCGGTTCGTCGCGTGCACGCCGGACCAGGTGCCGAGCAACCAGGTCTTCGACGAGATCTGGTCGAACCCGCCCATCCGCATCGGCAAGGAAGCGCTCCACGAGCTGCTGCTCACCTGGCTGCCTCGCCTGGCACCCGGCGGCCGGATGGTCATGGTCGTCGGCAAGAACCTCGGCGCCGACTCGCTCCAGCGCTGGCTCGGCGAGCAGGGCTGGCCGACCACGCGCCTCGCCAGCCACAAGGGGTTCCGGGTGCTGGAGACGCGTCGGGGCTGAGCCCGGTGCGCTGCGATCGAGCCCTGTGCGGTGGTGGCGATGCGGATGCTGCACCAGGATCACCGCACCAGCGCCCGCCGGCGGCAGCTCGAGTGCGGTCCTCACCCGCAGAGCCGTCCCAGGGTCACCCCAGGCGGACCGGCAGCGACTCGACGCCGTGGACGATGGCGAGCTCGGTGAACCGGAGGTCGGCCGGGTCGCACGCGAGCGACAGGTCGGGGAAGCGCTGTGCGAGCGCGACGAGGGCGGTCCGCAGCTCCATCCGGGCGAGCTCCGCACCGACACAGCGGTGCAGGCCGTGGCCGAAGGCGAGCGTGCCGGCCGAGGCGGTCAGCGGGTCGAAGCGCGCCGCGTCCTCGTGCCGCGTCGGATCCCGCTCCGCACCGGTCAGGGACACCACCACGATGTCCCCGGCGCGGACACGCTGGTCGCCGACCATCAGGTCGTGGCGGGCGATGCGCGGGAACGCGATCTGCACGGGGCAGACGAAGCGCAGCAGCTCGTCCACGACGCGGTCGACCTCCGCCCGCTCGCCGCGGCGCAGGGTCTCCCACGCGGCCGGGTGCTGCAGGAGCACCCACGTGCCCAGGGACAGCATGCTGGCGCTGGTCTCGTAGCCGCCGAGGAAGACGCCGTCGGCGAGGCCGCCGAGCTCCACGTCGTCGAAGCTGTCGCCGTGGTCGGCGACCATCCGGGCGAGCAGTCCGTCGGGGAGGTGCGGGGCGCGTCGCTCCGACGCGACGAGGTCGATCAAGAACTGCCGGGTGCCTGCGGCGGTGTCGAAGATGCGGGCACCCGCATCGGTGCTGAGGTCGAACCGCGCGGCCCCGTGCTGGCGGAACTCCCCCCGGTCGACGTCCGGCATCCCGAGCAGGTCGCAGATCACGCCGAACGGCACCGCGAAGCCGAAGCGCTCGACCAGGTCGACCTCGGGACCGTGGGCGGCCATGTCGTCGAGGGCGGCCGCCACGACCCGGTCGATGTCGGCCTGGAGGTCGGCCAGGCGGCGGCGGGTGAAGTAGGGCGTCAGCACGTGGCGCAGTCGTTCGTGGTCGGGCGGGTCGGTCATGCCGAGGCCCCCGATCCGCTCGGCCGGTGCCCGGTCCTGCCGCCCGATCAGGTGGCGTACGTCGTTGGCGAACGAGTCCGAGTCGGCCAGCACCGCCCGCGCGACGTCGTACCCCGTGACCAGCCACACGCGCGTGCCGAGCAGTCGGGCCAGGCGGACCACGTCGCCGCGCTCGCGACTCGCCTCGAGCCGGGGCACCGGATCGACGCCGTCGCGCTGCAACGGGAACCGGACACTCGAAGGAATCCGACGGGCGGACGAGACCGCGAGCCGGAGGGCCGTTCCACGCAACGTGCGAGCCATGGGACAAGTTCACTCCACTGGGCCAAGGAGCGCCATCCGGTATAGCCCCGAGACAGCCCCGGGACACCCCGGCCGGCCGCACCACACGGGCGCACGCGGCAGGATGGGGGCATGGCCTATGAACCAGCCTCTGACAGGTACGACGACTCCACCGGCATGCACTACCGGTTCACGGGACGCAGCGGGTTGAAGCTGCCCGCGCTCTCGCTCGGGCTGTGGCAGAACTTCGGCACGGACCGGCCCGAGGACACGCAGCGCGCGATCCTGCGCCGCGCGTTCGACCGCGGCGTCACCCACTTCGACCTCGCCAACAACTACGGACCGCCCTACGGCCGCGCCGAGGAGAACTTCGGGCGCTACCTCCGGGACGACTTCGCTGCCCTACCGCGACGAGCTGGTGATCTCGACGAAGGCGGGCTACGACATGTGGCCGGGGCCGTACGGCCAGGGTGGCGGCTCGCGGAAGTACGTCCTGTCCTCGCTCGACCAGTCGCTGTCCCGGCTCGGGCTCGACTACGTCGACATCTTCTACAGCCACCGCTTCGACGCCGAGACGCCGGTCGAGGAGACGATGATGGCGCTCGACACGGCCGTCCGGTCCGGACGCGCGCTCTACGCCGGGATCTCGTCGTACTCCGCCTCGAAGACCAAGGAGGCCGCGAGCATCGCCCGCGACCTCGGCACGCCGCTGCTCATCCACCAGCCGTCGTACTCGATGCTCAACCGCTGGATCGAGGAGGACGACGAGGGCGGGCAGAACCTGCTCGACGAGCTCGAGGACCAGGGGATGGGCTGCATCGTCTTCACCGCGCTCGCCCAGGGGCTGCTGACGGACCGTTACCTCGACGGGGTGCCGGCCGACTCCCGCGCCGCGCGCGACGGATCCACGATCGCCGGGCTGGACGACGACGTGCTCGCGCGGGTGCGCGCCCTCAACGGCATCGCCGAGCGACGTGGTCAGAAGCTCGCCCAGCTGGCGCTGCAGTGGGTGCTGCGCGACGACCGCGTGACGAGCGCCGTCATCGGTGCGTCGAGCGTGGAGCAGCTCGACACCAACCTCGACGCGCTGTCGGGTCCGGCCCTGACCGACGACGAGATCGCCGAGATCGACCGCTACGCCACCGAGTCCGACGTCAATCTCTGGGCCAAGCAGACCGAAGAGTGAGCGAGCGCAGCGAGCGAAAGCGCTCATGGACGCGCGAAGCGCAGCGAGCGCGCACATGAGTCCGGCGGAGCGGGTGGTCATCATCGGCGCCGACGCGGCCGGCATGTCGGCCGCCCACCAGGCGTTGCGGACCGCGAGGCGCACCGGCCGCGAGCTCGCGATCACCGTGCTCGACCGCGGCACCCACACGTCGTACAGCGCCTGCGGGATCCCGTACTGGATGGCGGGCGACGTCGGGTCCGGCGACGATCTCGTCGCGCGCAGCGCGGAGGACCACCGCGCGGCGGGCATCGACCTGCGGATGGCAGACCGAGGTGGTCGCGGCCGACCTGGCGGCACGGACCGTCACGACCGCCGACGGCGAGGTCGTGGAGTACGACGAGCTCGTCGTGGCCACGGGCGCGCCGGCGGTCGTGCCCGAGTGGGCGCTGCGGCCCGACGGGACGGCGTACGACGGCGTGGGTGCGGTCAAGACCCTCGACGACGGGGCGACCTGGCTGGAGCAGTTCGCGAGTGTCGACGAGGGCGCGCACGTGGTCGTCGTCGGTGCTGGCTACATCGGCGTCGAGGTCGCGGAAGCCGCCCTGCGCAAGGGTTTCAGCGTCACCGTCCTCACCCGCACGCGCGGCATGGCGACGCTCGAGGACGAGATGTCCGACCTGGTCAACGACGGCTTGCGGGACGCGGGGGTCGAGCTGGTCCTCGGCGCCGAGGTGACCGGCCTCGACGTCGACGGCGACCGGGTGACCGGCGTGCACTGGGACGGCGGCAGCCGCGAGGCCGACCTCGTGGTGGTCGCGATCGGCGTGCGACCCGCCACGGAGTTCCTACGGGGGACGGGCATCGAGCTGACCGAGGCCGGGGCGTTGCGTCCCGACCCGCACGGGCGGGTGGCGGACCACGTGTGGGCAGCGGGCGACTGCTGCGAGGTGCGCCGCCGTCTCGACGAGGCATGGGTGTTCCGCCCGCTCGGGACGTACGCCAACAAGCACGGGCGCGCGCTCGGCGACAGCCTGGCCGGCGGTGACCTGTCCTTCGACGGGATGGTCGACACCTCGATCACCCGCTTCTCCTACGGCGAGGTCCATCTCGAGATCGCCCGCACCGGCCTGTCCCGCAAGGACGCCGAGGCCGCAGGACTCGCCCCGGTCGCCCTGGTGACCGAGGGATCCACAGCGAGCGGCTACATGCCCGAGGCGGAGCCGATCTCGCTGTGGGTGATGGCCGACCGGACCACGCGCCGGCTCCTCGGTGTGCAGGTCGTCGGGGGGCACGGCGCCGGCAAGCGGATCGACGCGGCGGCGGCCGTGCTGTGGGCCGGCGGCACGGTCGACGACCTGGCCTGGATGGACCTTGCCTACGCGCCGCCCTTCGCGACCGCGTGGGAGATCCTGCAGGTGGCCGCGCGGCGGGTGGCCGAGCGGCTCTGACCGGTTCAGCGACGAGCCTGACAAGTCGGTGGCGGCGGCGGGCGGGTCAGGACCACAATCGGCCGCATGGACCTCGAGATCGTCACGCTGGCCGAGCGGCCGCAGCCGTGGGACGTCTTCTGGGACATGGAGACGTCGTGGCCGGAGTTCATGAAGCACGACCCGATCGGCAACTCCTACTACTCCTGCCTGGAGGAGTACTTCCTCGAGTGCGTCCTCGTCGCGCTCGACGACACCGGCCGGATCGTGGCCAAGGCGTTCTCCGCTCCCTTCACGCTGCCCGACGGCGACCTGCCCGACGCGGGTTGGGACTTCGCCATGCGCAGCTCCCTGCTGACGCGGATCTGGGGCGACACCCCCAACGCGATCACGGCCGCGGAGATCGCCATCGAGCCCGCGCGCCAGGGCACCGGGCTCTCGGGCGTGATGCTGGCGGCGCTCCGCGACAACGCGGGTCGGTTGGGCTACTCCGAGCTGCTCGCCCCGGTGCGACCCAATGGCAAGACCGACGTGGACGAGCCGATGTCGGAGTACGCCTTCCGCACCCGCGACGACGGCCTGCCGGTCGACCCGTGGCTGCGGGTCCACGTGCGTGCCGGTGGTCGCATCGACCGGGTGGCACCGCGCTCGATGTGCATCCCCGGCACGCTCGAGGAGTGGCGCGAGTGGACCGGGCTGCCCTTCGACACGACCGGCCCCGTCGTCGTACCGGGTGCGCTGACGCCGGTGATGTGCGACGCCGAGCACGGTGTCGCGACCTACGTGGAGCCCAACGTGTGGATCCGGCACGCCACCGGGGCCTGAGGGGTCAGGCGCCGGCCACGGCCTTGCGCACCTCGTTGACGCAGAGCGCGAGGAAGGCCAGCGCGCAGAGCGCCATCAGCACGTTGGAGTGGATCTTGTTGCGCCACTCGACCGGCGTGCGATCGGTGTTGAGCAGCCACAGCAGCGTGATCGCGAGGAACGGCATGAAGAACGCACCGAGCACGCCGTAGGCCAGGATCAGCCAGACCGGCTTGCCGAGGAACAGCATCGCCATCGGCGGGAAGGTCAGCCAGAGGACGTACGCCTTGTACCACTTGCCGCCGGCGCGGGCGTCCGCGTCGTCGCTCGTGCCGCCGGTCACGTTGGTCATGAAGTCGGCGAACATCAGGCTGACGCCGTTCCACACACCGACCAGCGACGACATCGCCGCCGCCCAGAAGCCGACCAGGAAGACCTTGCCGGCCCACTGGCCGTAGCGGTCCTGGAGCACCACCGACAGGTCGAGCAGGCCCTGGTCGCCCTCCTCGATCGCGATGCTGGTCGAGTAGAGCAGCTCGGCACCCACGATCAGGGTCGCGAGCACGAAGAGCCCGGTGACGACGTACGCGATGGAGTTGTCGAGGCGCATGACGCGCATGTAGGTCGGCGAGGACCAGCCCTTCTCGCGCAGCCAGTAGCCGTAGGCCGCCAGGGTGATCGTGCCGCCCACGCCGCCGGCGAGCGCGAGCGTGTTGACCAGGCCGCCGTCGGGGATGCGCGGGGCGAGGCCGGTGAGCAGCTCGCCGAGGTTGGGCAGGGTGAGCAGCGCGGCGCCGACCATCGTGACGAACATCAGGCCGACGAAGCCGGCCAGCACCTTCTCGAACACCGAGTAGCGCCCGCTCCACACGAGGGCGAGGCCGAGCAGGCCGGACAGGATGCCCCACCACGTCACCGACAGCCCGCCGAGCAGTCCGGCCAGCGCGAGGCCGGAGCCGGCCATGGCGGCCGCGCCGTAGACGAAGCCCCAGATCACGATGTAGGGCGCGAAGTACCACGTCGTCCAGGGGCCGAGGCTGCGCCAGCCCTCGAAGATGGTCCTCCCGGTCGCCAGCGAGTAGCGGCCCGCGCCCTCGACGAGCACGATCTTCATGACGCAGCCGACGACCACGCACCAGAGCAGCGCGTAGCCGAACTTCTGCCCCGCGATCAGCGTCGCGACGAGGTCGGCCGCGCCCACACCGGTGGCCGCGACCACGAGTCCTGGCCCGACGATCCGCCATCGGGTCGCGGGTGCCTGGTCTGCCTGGGTCGTGGAAGCCATGCCCTTCACCCTAGGCGCGGACTAGACCAGTTGTCGCGCGGCGTCTCAGCGCCCGGCCTGCGCGCGGGCGAGCACGGTCAGCCACTGGCTCTCCTCGGCGTCCTCGCTGGCGGCACGCCACTCGAGCACGAGCCCGGCGTCCTCGAGCAGGTCGCAGAGGTCGGGTTCGAGCCACTGCACGGTGAAGTAGGGGTTGCCCGAGTCGCCGACCTCCCACTGCTCGCCGTCGCCCACGCGGACCGAGGCGAGGAAGACCCCACCCGGCTCCAGCGCACCTGCGATCCTGCCCATGAGGTCGGGCATCAGGTCCCGTTCCACGTGCTGCAGCACCGCGAGCGCCAGCACGGCGTCGTACGGACCGCCGAGGTCGTCGGTGGTGACGTCGAGGCGCTCCACCTGCTTGCCCCGCGCGGCCTGGAGGCCGATGAACGCGGCGGTGATGTCGGTGCGGCGCACGCGGAGGCCGTGTGACTCGAGGACGTCGGCGTCCCACCCGGGGCCCGACCCGACGTCGAGCACGGTCCCGCCCGACGGGACGATCGCGCGCAACCGGCGGAACGCCTCGACCGTGACGTCGCTGGCGCCGGAGGGGCCGGGCGCGGTGTCGTCGGCGTAGTCCCGGGCGATCCGCTCGTAGGACTCGACGGTGCGGTGGTTGGCCGTGGACGTGGCGTCGTCCGGTCGCGGGACGGGTTGCCGCGGTGTCATGGACGAACCCTAGGCAATTGAGGTGACGGCCGCGTGGGCCGCAGGGGAGAATGCTCTCTTGTGGGTCACGTGGATGTCGCCGGAGTGCGTTACGAGCTGCCGGACGGGCGGGTGCTGCTCGACGACGTGAGCTTCCGCGTCGGCGACGGCCAGAAGGTCGCCCTCGTCGGCGCCAACGGGGCCGGGAAGACGACGCTCCTGCGCATCGTCACCGGTGACCTGACGCCGCACGCCGGCGTGGTCACCCGCTCGGGCGGGCTCGGCGTGATGCGTCAGTTCGTCGGCCACGGCGGCGGTGACGAGACTGTCCACGACCTGCTGCTCAGCGTGGCCCCGCCAGCCGTACGCGCCGCCGCGACCGCCGTGGACGACATCGAGCTCGCGCTGATGGACACCGACGACGAGCGCAACCAGATGGCCTACGCCACCGCGCTCTCCGACTACGCCGACGCCGGTGGGTACGACGTCGAGGTCACGTGGGACGTGTGCACGACGGCGTCGATGGGGTTGCCCTTCGACCGCGCCCGCCACCGGCTGCTCAGCACCCTGTCGGGCGGCGAGCAGAAGCGCCTGGTCCTGGAGTACCTGCTGCGCGGGCCCGACCAGGTCCTGCTGCTCGACGAGCCCGACAACTACCTCGACGTGCCCGGCAAGATCTGGCTCGAGGGCCGGATCCGCGAGTCAGCCAAGACGATCCTCTTCATCAGCCACGACCGCGAGCTCCTCGACAACACCGCCACCCGCATCGTGAGCGTCGAGCTCGGCAGCGCCGGCAACCTCGTGTGGACCCACCCCGGCGGCTTCGCGAGCTACCACGAGGCACGCAGCGACCGGTTCGAGCGCTTCGAGGAGATGCGCCGACGCTGGGACGAGGAGCACGCCAAGATCAAGGCGCTCGTGCTGCGGCTGAAGATCAAGGCCGAGTACAACGACGGCATGTCCTCGCAGTACAAGGCCGCGCAGACTCGTCTGAAGAAGTTCGAGGACGCCGGGCCGCCGATCGAGCAGCCGCGCGAGCAGCAGGTGACGATGCGGCTCAAGGGCGGGCGTACGGGCAAGCGCGCCGTCGTCTGCACCGACCTCGAGCTGAGCGGGCTGATGCGACCCTTCGACCTCGAGGTCTGGTACGGCGAGCGCGTGGCCGTCCTCGGCTCCAACGGCTCCGGGAAGTCACACTTCCTGCGGCTGCTCGCCGCCGGCGGCAGCGACCCCGACATCGAGCACCAGCCCGTCGGCGACACCCCGCCTGTCCCGGTGCCGCACACGGGCTCCGCCAAGCTGGGTGCGCGCGTGCGGCCGGGGTGGTTCGTGCAGACGCACGAGCACCCCGAGCTCGTCGGTCGCACGTTGCTCGAGATCCTGCACCGCGGCGACGACCACCGCGACGGGATGGGCCGCGAGGCCGCCAGCCGGGTGCTCGACCGCTACGAGCTCGCGCACGCCGGCGAGCAGCGGTTCGAGTCGCTCAGCGGCGGCCAGCAGGCGCGGTTCCAGATCCTGCTGCTCGAGCTGTCCGGCGCCACCCTGCTGCTCCTCGACGAGCCCACCGACAACCTCGACGTGCAGTCCGCCGAGGCGCTCGAGGCGGGGCTCGAGGCCTTCGAGGGCACGGTGCTCGCGGTGACCCACGACCGCTGGTTCGCCCGCGGCTTCGACCGCTACCTCGTCTACGGCGCCGACGGTGAGGTCTACGAGTCCGACGGCCCGGTCTGGGACGAGGGCCGGGTGGCCCGGGCTCGCTAGCCGCACCGGGGCACACTGAACGCGTGGCCCTGCGCGTGCTGACCTCCCTGTCCCCTGCGCGGCGCCGCTTCGCGGTGGCCGCGGTCGTGGTGGTCCTGGTCGTCGTCGTGGGTGTGATCGCGACCTCGCTGCTGCGCCGCGACCCAGCCGTCGAGCCTGTGGCCCAGGACCAGCCCGGGCCGGTGCTGCTGGTGCCGGGCTACGGGGGTTCGATCACCGGGCTCCAGGTGCTGGCCGATGCGCTCGAGGCCGACGGCCGGGACGTACGGATCGTGGTCCCGCCGGGCAGGGGGACCGGAGACCTGCTCGAGCAGGCAGCCGGTCTGGCCGACGCGGTCGACGCGGCCCTGGAGGAGACGGGGGCGTCCTCGGTCGACGTCGTCGGCTACTCGGCGGGTGGGGTGGTGCTGCGCCTGTACGTCGCCGACCTCGGGGGCGGTTCGACCGTGCGTCGCGCGATCACGCTCTCGTCCCCGCACCACGGCACCGACCTGGTGGCGCTGGCCGCTGACTTCGGCAGCCGGGCCTGCCCGGAGGCGTGCCGCCAGCTCGACCCGGACTCCGACCTGCTGCGCGAGCTCAACGCGGGCAACGAGGTGCCAGCCGGTCCGGTCTGGGTGACGCTGTGGACCGAGGACGACCACACGGTCGTGCCGCCGACCTCCGGGCGGCTCGCCGGCGTGCTCGGCTATGCGGTGCAGGACGTGTGTCCTGATCTGGTGGTCGAGCACCCCGACGTGCCGCGGACGCCCGCGGTCATCGCGATGGTCGAGTCTGCGCTCGGCGCGTCCGACCCCGTCGAGCCCGACGACTCGGTGTGCCCGCCGTGACCGGCGGCCGCGTCAGTCGGTGATGTCCTTGGTCATGAAGTTGGCCCAGCCGGCACCGAGGAAGACCACGACGTAGGCCCCCTGGACGAGCACCCCGATCAGCACGTCGTGCCATCGGATCGGGTCGCGGAACAGGTCGACGAACGCGAGCCAGTGCCGGGTGAGCAGGTAGGGGTGCAGCGCCTGGGCGGCGTCGAGGGTGAGGAGCAGGGTCGAGGCGACCAGCAGCGTCAGCGCCCCGAGGGCGGCACCGAGCGGCGTCCGGGCCGTGGTGGAGAGGAACAGTCCGACGGCGGCGACACCGAGCATGCAGAGCATCGCGTAGCCGAACGCCAGTGCCGTACGCCCCACCAGCTCGGGCGTCGACAGCGCGGTGCCGGACACGCTCGTGGTCGGGCCGGTGATGGTGACGGTCTGGTCGCCGAGCAGCAGCAGGCCCACGACGTAGGCCGTGACGGCCACGACGAGCACCGTCACCACCACGAACGCCATCACGGTGACCAGCTTGGCGACCAGCAGGCGCGTCCGTCCGACCGGTCGGATCAGCAGGTAGCGCAACGTGCCCAGCTGGGCCTCGCCGGCGATCGCCTCGCCCGCCACGATCGAGACCGCGATCGGCAGGAACAGCGGCAGCACCATGCCGAGCGCGGCCAGCGGGAACAGCGTGCCGTCGGTCAGCACCGCCGACAGGAACGCCGGCCCGGTGCCGGGCCGCGGAC
Source organism: uncultured Actinomycetota bacterium (assembly GCA_963708875.1). Classification (GTDB taxonomy): domain Bacteria; phylum Actinomycetota; class Actinomycetes; order Propionibacteriales; family Nocardioidaceae; genus Nocardioides. The sequence continues at coordinate 283,050 of CAVPUL010000008.1, read as the reverse complement.
CCAGGTCGGTGATCGCGAGGAGCACCGCCACCAGGGTCGGGACGGCGTCGATCAGCAGGATCGTCGCCCAGGTGCGCCGGTTGCGGAACATCTTGGTGAGCTCGCCGCCGATCATCGCGCCACCTCGTGGTGGCCGAAGTCGTCGGTCCCGGACGTGCTGGCCGCGAGCACCACGTCCTCGAGCCGGCGGTGCTCGGGTTGGAGGCGGGTCACGCGCACGCCACCACCGACCAGCAGGGCGTTGAGCTCCGCCGGGTCGGACGTACGGACCAGGAGGCGTTCGGCGTCGTGGCCCTCGACCGTCCCGTCGAGCAGGTGGCGGGCGCGCGCCACGTCGGGAGTGTGCACCTCGGTGCGGCCGGTCGGACCGCGGAGGGCGTCGAGCTCGTCCTGGAGGACCAGCCGACCGCCGTCCAGCACCCCGACGCGGGTGCACATCTGCTCGATCTCGCCGAGCAGGTGGCTGGAGAGGAACACCGTGGTGCCCTCGCGGTTGAGGTCGAGCAGCAGCCGCCGCATCTCGGTGATGCCCTGCGGGTCGAGGCCGTTGGTGGGCTCGTCGAGCACCAGCAGGCGAGGACGCCGGAGCAGGGCACCCGCCAGGCCGAGCCGCTGGCGCATGCCGAGGGAGTACGCCCGCACCGGCCGGTCGTCGACCCGGGCCAGGCCCACCCGCTCCAACGAGTCCTGGATCCGGCTCGCCCGCGACCGACGGCCGTCCCGCCCGCCGTCGAACAACGCCAGGTTGGCCCGACCGGACAGGTGCGGGTAGGCGGCGGGACCTTCGACGAGCGCGCCGACCTGCGGCAGGACGTCCAGGGCCCGACCGGGCATCACCTCGCCGAGGACCTCGATGCTGCCGGACGTCGCCAGCACGAGACCGAGCAGCATCCGGACGGTGGTGGTCTTGCCCGAACCGTTGGCGCCGAGGAAGCCGTAGACGTCGCCCTGGCGCACGTCGAGGTCGACCGAGTCGACGGCCGTGATCGCGCCGAACTGCTTGGTCAGTCCCCGCGTCAGGATCACCGGATCGCGCGCGTCAGTCATCGAAGCCGTCCACGAAGGTGAAGCCGGCCACGACGTCCCGAGCGGCCCGCTCGAGGGCGTCGCGGGTCAGCGTGCCGGCCAGCAACCAGCCGCCGTCACCGGTCGAGCCGGTGAGCAGGATGCCGAGGGGCCCCAGCGTGACCACGACCCGATCGGTGCCACGGTCGGCGCCGGGGGTCACCATCATCTGGGTCCGGAGAGCGGTGGCCTCACGGTCGCGCAGCGGGATGGCGATGACCTGCGCGGTGCCCTCGCCGTAGACGCCGACGGCCCGGTCGCTCGCAGCACTGGCGGCCAGTCCTGCCACCTCGGGCGGCGGCCGGACCGGTGCGTACTGGTTGGCCGCGTCGGCGATGTCGAGCACGTCGTCGTACTCGACATCGGCGTCCCTGGTCGCGCGGTAGGCGACCACGTCGGCGTCGGGCGTGCGCGCCGAGAAGTCGGTGAAGCGGCTGGTGAACGCCGGTGAGTCGGTGCCGGCGTAGACCTCCACGAGCAGGGGGACACCGGAGTCGCCGTCCACCCAGAGGTCGACGTGGTCGATGCTGGACAGCTCGCTCGGAGGCCGCACGCGGAGCCCGGCGGTGCTGCGACCCGCGACGCGACGCTCGGGAAGCCTGGTCACGTCGGCGTCGGTCACGCCGCGCAGCAGGCGCTCGGCGAGCACCGGCGGCAACAGGTCGCCGGGTCGCGGGAGCCGGATGTCGGGGTCGTGGCTCACGGTGGCCCGTGTCCGCTCGTAGGACCACTCCACCGTCGTGTCCCCGTGCTTGAAGATGTCGGTCTCGCCGCTGAGCAGCAGCCGGTCGACCCGCCAGTGGGACGCATCGAGCCACCAGGCGCGCAGCGCGGTCTGCTCGCCGAAGAGTGCCGCGACCTGACCGAACCGGTCGGCGTCGGGGAGCTGGAGCGTGCCCTCCGTCACGACCTCGCCCGACCACGTGCCGTCGACGGCGGTGCGGGCCTGCTCGAGCAGGGCGGCCGCACTCACGTCCTGGGCGCGCGCAGGCAGCGACCGCACGGCGATGGGGATGCACACCACGGTCGTCGCGACCAGCGCGACGAGGCACCACCGCCGGAGCCGACCCATGCCGTTGGACAGTACGCCCGCCTGACTAGCGCTCGAGTCCCAGAGCAGTGAGCCGGCGCCGGGCGTCGTCGAGGCCCTGGTCGTTCTCGGCGGGGTCGTGCACGCCGGTGCGGTCGTCGGTGGAGATCCGCCCGGCGAAGTAGACGCCCTGGACCGCCTCGCGGAACCTGCGGAACGCATCGAGGTGCTGCATCTCGTCGGGCTGCAGCGGACCCAGCGACGCGTACGTCGTGAGGAACGCGGTGGCGTGCTCGGTGCCGCCGAGGTACATCACCGCCGAGGCCACGTCGTAGAGCACCGGTCCCCGGCGGGCGCCGGCCCAGTCGATGAGGCCGGTCACGCCGGTCCGGTCGTCGTGGACGAACGCCTCCGGCACCGGGTCGGTGTGCAGGACGGACCAGGTCAGGTCCAGGTCGTCGGTCTCCTCGCGGACCGCGGTGATCGCTGCGGTGAGCCATGCGTGGTCGGCCACGCCGGGCATCTCCGGGGAGAGCCAGTCGCGCGCGAACGTGGCGACACCGGGGCCGGCAGACGGCTCCCCGGCGACATGGACCGCTGCCAGCGTGCGCGCGATCCAGCGCTGCTCCTCGTCCGACTCACCGTCGAGCTCGCGCCCGGGCACGTGCTCGAGGAGTGCCAGTCCTGCGGACGTCGCGACGACGTCACCCGTCGTGGTGCGCAGGGGGCGACCGGTGACCAGACCGGCCTCGGCGAGGGCGGTGGCGACGTCAGCGCCCGACTGCAGGGCCGCGACGCCGTCGGCCGCCACGGCCTTGGCGACGTACGTCGATCCGTCGTGCTCGACCAGCCAGGTCCGCGAGTTCATCCCGCCGTCCAGTGGCGTGACCCGGGCGGAGGCGAGGCCCCAGTGCTCGGCCAGGGCCTCACGCGGGTCGTCCATGCGTGCAGCCTTCCACGATCTTCTAGGCTCGTCGGCATGCCCGCACCCGATCTCGTCCGCGTCGGCGCCGGCGAGTGGCAGACGTTCCGCGACGTACGTCTTGCCTCGCTCAGCGACGCGCCGGGCGCCTTCGGCGCAAGGCATGCCGACTGGGTCGGCGCGAGCGAGGAGCGGTGGCGTTCGCGGCTGACCGACGTCCCGTTCACCGTGGTGGCGCGGAGCGAGGGGCGCGGCGTCGGCGTCGTGTCGGGGGCGCCGTCGGAGAGCCACGTCGAGCTCATCTCGATGTGGGTCGCGCCGGACCACCGCGGCACCGGCCTCGCCGGGCGGCTCATCGGCGAGGTCGTCGCGTGGGCCGACGCGCGGGGGCTCGACACCGCCCTCATGGTCCGTGACGACAACGCCCGCGCGATCCGGGCGTACGAGCATGCGGGCTTCGTCGACCTCGGAGTGCCACCGGACTGGCCGGCCGACGAGCTCCCCGAGCGCCGGATGCGGCGGGCGAGCCGATGACGACCCGCCGCGGACTCTTCGTCGCCCCCTTCGACGCCCTGGCCGACCCGCGGGTGGTCGGCGACCTCGCAGCCGAGGCCGAGGCGGCCGGCTGGGAGGGTTTCTTCATCTGGGACCACCTGCAGTACGGAGACCGGGTCACCGAGATCGCGGACGTGTGGACGTGCTGTGCGGCCGTCGCGATGCGGACCGAGCGGATGGTGTTCGGGCCGATGGTGACGCCCCTGGCGCGACGACGACCGCAGGTGCTCGCCCGCCAGGCGGCGAGCCTCGCGGTGCTGTCGGACGGACGGTTCGTGCTGGGGCTCGGGCTGGGCGACGACTGGGTCGGGGAGTTCAGCGCCTACGGCGACGAGCCCGACCCGAAGGTGCGCGGCCGCATGCTCGACGAGGGACTCGACGTGCTCACCGACCTCCTGTCGGGCGGCTTCCAGCCGGCGCCGACCGTGCCCATCTGGCTGGCCGGTCGCTTCCCCAACCGGGCGCCGGTGCGGCGGGCGGCGAGGTACGACGGGTTCTTCGTGATCGGTCTGGACGGCCCGGACGACCTCGACACGGTCACCGAGATGCTGGACGCGCACGACCGCGGGCCGGACTTCGACCTGGTGGTCGACCTCCAGCCCGAGCAGGACCCGTCGCCCTGGCTCGACCGCGGGGCGTCCTGGGTGCTGACCCGGATCGGGCCGTACGACCTCGATCTCGCGGAGGTCCGCAGGATCGTCGCGGCCGGACCTGCGCAGCGGCCCGGCTAGGCCGGCTGGCGCCTGCGACGGCGCGTGGCGAGCCGGAGCAGGATCCACGTCACCAGCCAGGCCACCAGCCCGGCGAGGACGGCCAGGGCGATGCGCATCGGCCACGGACCGCGGTCGATGCCGTCGGGGCTGACCACGCCAGACGGGTCGGCGGCGTCGGCCGCCATCTGGAAGCGGCCGACCCCGTACGACCCGAGGTCGTCCATCCGCATCAGCGTGGTGGGGTCCGAGCCGTCGACCGGCACGCGGGACAGCGTGGAGGCGTCCGCGCCCTCGGCGGCGAGCAGCACCAGCACCGCGTCCGTCCCGTCCCAGCCGAGCACGCGTCCCGGCCCGGCGAGCGGCAGCGTGAGCGGCTCCGGCACCTCGCCGCCGGTGCCCGTCGCGTCGATGAACGCCAGGCCGACCGGTGTGCCGGGCGCGTCGACGCCTGCCGGCGCGGTGGACGGTTCGACGGTGGTGATCGCGAGCAGCCGCCCGTCGGGCGACCACGCGCTCGGACCGGCGAGCACGCCGCCGGCCCGGACATCTCGTGCGCCGTCGGCGTCGACGATCGTGAGCACGGCGCCGTCCGCCGCGGTCCGGTCGACGGCCAGGGCGCTGCCGTCCGGGGAGAAGGCGACACCGGTCGCTCCGTCCTGCGGCATCACGGCACTGGTGTCGCGATCGAGGTCCAGGATGGCGACGTCGCCCTTGATGCGCCCACCGGAGTAGGGGTTCGTCGGCTCGTCGGAGAGCAGCATCGCGAGCGACCCGCCGTCGCTCGACCAGGCCACCGGGATCACGCTGCGGCCCTGCGGGAGCTCGTGCGTCGAGGTCGTGCCGGTCGTCAGGTCGACGACGGCGACGTCGGGCCCGTCGGTGTCGTGGTCACCGACGGCGACGTACCTGCCGTCCGGCGACAGCAGCATCGGTGCCGGGTCGCCCTGCGTCTCGGCGCCGGCCCGGTCCTCGGCGACGTCGACGCGGCGATAGGTGTCGCCGCCCGCCCCCAGCACGACGGCCTGCGGGAAGTCGAGGAACTCGACGCCGAAGCCGTGCTGGAACAGCGCGACCGCCGGCCCGGCCGGGGCGGTCGAGACGCTGTTGGTCAGGTAGGAGTACCCGGCCATGGTGCGCGGCACGGCGAACTCGTCGGGGCCCGGTGCCGGGCGCTCGTGCTGGGCGCCGAGGGTGAGGACGAGCGCGGCTGCGCAGAGTCCGAGGACCGGAGGCACCCCCGCTGCCATGCGCATGGCGGGACTCTAGCGAAAGGCCAGCGACCTCACGTGAAGGCGCTGATGCCCGTCTCCGCGCGACCGATCAGCAGCTTCTGGATCTGGGACGTGCCCTCGTAGAGGGTCATCACCCGGGCGTCGCGGAGGTACTTCGCGACCGGGAAGTCGTCGACGTAGCCGGCCCCGCCGTGGACCTGGATGGCGTTGTTCGCGGCCCGCACCGCGGCCTCCGAGGCGAACAGCTTGGCCTTGGACGCGGCCACACCGTAGGGCTCGCCGCGGTCGATGAGGTCCGCGCAGCGCCACGCGAGCAGCCGCGCCGCGTCCGCGTCGAGGGAGATGTCGGCGATCAGGTCCTGCACGAGCTGGAACGACGCGATCGGCTTGCCGAACTGCGTGCGCTCGGTGGCGTACGCGACGGACGCCTCGAGGCAGCCCTGCACGATCCCGACGCAGCCTGACGCGACCGCGAGGCGGCCCTTGTCGAGCGTGCCCATCGCGATCTTGAAGCCCTGCCCGACCTCGCCGAGACGAGCCGAGTCCGGGACGCGTACGTCGTGGAGGAACAGCTCGGCGGTCGCCTGGCCGCGCAGTCCGAGCTTGTTCTTGATCTCGCGGGCCTCGAAGCCGGGGGAGTCCGTCGGCACGAGGAACGCCGTCACGCCACGCGGACCGTCGTCACTGGTGCGGGCGAAGACGAGCGCCACGTCGGCCCAGGTCCCGTTGGTGATGAAGAGCTTCTGGCCGTTGATCAGCCAGTCCGCCCCGTCACGTGTGGCGCGCGAGGTGAGGTTGCCGGCGTCCGAACCGGTGCCGGGCTCGGTGAGGCCGAAGCAGCCGAGCTTCGTCGCCGACGCGAGCTGCGGCAGCCACTCCTGCTTCTGCTCCTCGGTGCCGTGGAAGAGGATCGACTTGCCGACCAGGCCGCTGCTGACCGAGACGATGCCGCGGAGCGCGGAGTCGGCGCGGCCGAGCTCCTCCATCGCGAGCGAGTAGGTCACGTAGTCGCCGCCGACGCCGCCGTACGCCTCCGGGATGGTCAGGCCGAAGAAGCCCAGGTCGGCCATCTTCGGCACGATCGCGAGGTCGACGGACTCGTCGTGGTCCCACTGCATCCGGTGCGGCACGGCCTCGCGCTCGAGGAAGTCGCGGGCGAGGTCGCGGAACGCCTGCTGCTCCTCGGACAGGGAGAGGTCCATCAGAGCGCGTCGACGAGCTCGTGGTCGGTGACGCGCTCAGCGAGCCGGCGCAGGTGGTGCGGGCCGTTGCCGAGCCACTGGTCGAGCACCTCGAGGTGCGCCGACCCGACGCCCACGGCGTACTCCGCCGTCATGCCGATGCCGCCGTGCAGCTGGATCGCCTCCTGGCCGATGTGCCGCCCGGCCTGCGCGATCGTGAGCCCCACCCGGTCGGCCGCGTCGGCCACCACCTCGGGGTCGCCGCCGGCGATCGTCATCGTGGCCCAGTCGACCATGCTGTGCGCCAGCTCGAGCTGGACGTACATGTCGGCGGCGCGGAAGGTCAGCGCCTGGAAGGTGTTGAGGGTGACGCCGAACTGCTTGCGGCTCTTGAGGTAGTCCGTGGTCGCGCGCACCTGGCTCTGCATCACCCCGAGGGCCTGGTTGGCGCCCATGATCCGGGTCAGGTCGCTGATCGTCGCGATGCTGGCGGACAGGTCGCGGCCCGGCTCGCCCAGCGGCGTCGCGGCGCTGCCGTCGAACCGCACGCTGGCCGCGCGGGTGAGGTCGGCGGCGGCATAGCCGGTGCGCTCGACGTCGTCGGACGCGACCACGAACACGCCGGTCCCGTCTCCGTCGGGAAGGGACGCGGTCACGACGAACACATCGGCCGACTCGCCACCCACCACCGGGTCCGCGACGCCGGAGAGCGTCCACGTGTCACCGTCGAGCGAGGCCTGCACGCCGTCGGCGCGGGAGGCCCAGCGGCCGCCGGGGGAGGTGTCGGCGGCGGCGAGCACGAGCTCGCCGGCACTCAACCGGCCCAGCAGGTCGGCCTTCTGCTCGTCGGAGCCGAGCGCCGCGACCAGGCCACCGGCGTGCACGACACAGGCCAGGTAGGGCTCGGGAGCCAGCACGCGGCCGAGCTCCTGGCACACGATGCCGATCTCGACCGGGCCGGCGCCCACGCCGCCGTGGTCCTCGCTGAAGGGCAGTCCGAGGACGCCCATCTCGGCCAGCCGGCCCCACAGGGCGCGGTCGAAGCCGTCGTCGGAGGCCGCCGTGCGGCGGCGCGCCTCGTGGTCGCCGTACGCCTTGGCGAGCAGGCCGCGGACGGCCTCGCGCAGCGCCTGCTGCTCGTCGTCATAGGTGAAGTCCATGCCGGTGCCTCTCAGAGTCCCAGGATCGTGCGGCTGATGATCTGGCGCTGGATCTCGTTGGACCCGCCATAGATCGAGGCCTTGCGGAGGTTGAGGTAGGTCGGGGCCGAGCGGCGTGCCCAGCCCTCCTGCGGCGAGTCCTCGTCCGCGCGGGAAGCCAGCGAGGCCGGCCCGGCGAGGTCGAGCGCGAGCTCGCTGACCGCCTGCTGCAGCTCGGTGCCCTTGAGCTTGAGCACCGACGACGCCGGGTGCGGCTCGCCGTCGGAGGAGTGGGCGACCACGCGCAGCGCGGTCAGCTCGAGGGCGAGCAGGTCGTTCTCCAGCTCGGCGACGCGAGCACGGACCAGCGGGTCGTCCATCTGCTCGGCCGCGTTCGCCTTGAGGGTGGCGAGGGCACGCTTCGTGGCGCCCACCGGGGCGACGCCCACCCGCTCGTTGCCGAGCAGGAACTTCGCGATCGTCCAGCCGCCACCGGCCTCACCGACCAGCAGGTCGCCGGGCACCCGGACGTCGGAGAACCACACCTCGTTGACCTCGTGGCCGCCGTCGATCAGCTCGATCGGCCGCACCTCGACGCCGGGGGTGGTCATGTCGATGAGCAGCATCGAGATGCCGGCCTGCTTCTTGACCTCGGTGTCCGTGCGCACCAGCGTGAAGATCCAGTCGCCGTGCTGGCCGAGGGTCGTCCACGTCTTCTGACCGTTCACGATCCAGTCGTCGCCGTCGCGCACTGCCGACGTACGCAGGCTGGCGAGGTCGGAGCCGGCGTCGGGCTCGGAGAACCCTTGCGACCACCAGATGTCGAGGTTCGCGGTGTCGGGGAGGAACCTCTTCTTCTGCTCCTCGCTGCCGAACTGCGCGAGGACCGGACCGATCATCGAGGCGTTGAACGCCAGCGGGATCGGCACGCCGGCGCGCTGCATCTCCTCGTGCCACAGGTGGCGCTGGAGGTCCGTCCAGTCCTGACCGCCCCACTCGACCGGCCAGTGCGGCACGGCCAGGCCCTCGGCGTTGAGCGCCTGCTGGGCCTCGACGATCTGGTCGCGGGTGAGGTGGCGTCCCTCGAGGACGGTGTCGCGGATCTCCTGCGGGATCTTCGTGGTGAAGAGCTCCCGCATGCGGTCACGGAACTCCGCGTCGGTCTGGCTCAGCTCGAGCTGCATGTGACTCCTTGTCTGTGCCCCTGCCCCCGCGTACGACGAGGGCCGGTCGCCCCATCATGGCGCGACCGGCCCAAAGGTGGACGGAGGTGTCCTCGATCAGCTCGTCGTCGCGTCGCTGTCGAGGGTGAAGGTGCCGGACTTCTCCTGCCCGCCGCTCGTCCACGTCACCGTGACGTTGTCGCCGGGACGGTAGGACCGGATCGTGGCGACGAGCGAGTCGGCGTCGGTGATCCGCTGGTCGTCGACCTTGGTGATCACGTCGCCGGACGCGAGGCCGCCGTTGCTCGCGGTGGATCCGGACGACACCTCCTTGACGACCGCACCGGCGTCGTCGCCGGTCGCCGGGTTGCCGACCTGCAGGCCGAGCCGGGCGTGGGTCGGGGTCTCGCCCTTTGCCATCTGGTCGACGATCGGCATCACCTCGTCGATCGGGATCGCGAAGCCGAGGCCGATCGAGCCGGACTGCTCCGACGTCTGCGAGCTGGCGGTGCGGATCGAGGAGTTGATCCCGACGACGGCTCCGGTCATGTCGGTCAGGGGGCCGCCGGAGTTGCCGGGGTTGATCGCCGCGTCGGTCTGGATCGCGGGGTACGTCGTGGAGTTGCCCGCCGCGTCGGAGCCGACGTTGACCGGACGGTTGAGCGCGCTGACGATGCCGCTGGTGACGGTGGCGTCGAGGCCGAACGGGGAGCCCACGGCGACGACGCCCTCGCCGACGCCGAGGTTCGCCGACTTGCCGATCGTGGCCGGCGTCAGGCCCGTGACGTCCTTGGCCTGGATGACGGCCGTGTCGGTGAGCGGGTCGGTGCCGAGGATCTCGGCGTCCGCGCTGGTGCCGTCGGTGAAGTCGACCTTGATCGTGCCGCCCTCGCCGGCCACCTCGACGACGTGGTTGTTGGTGAGGATGGTGCCATCGGAGGTGAGGATGATGCCCGAGCCCGACCCGGCCTCGCCGTTGCCGCTGACGTCGATCTTGACGACGCTCGGCAGCACCTTCTGCGCCACCGACTCGACCGAGCCGTCAGCCGGGGGAGTCTGCGCCTGGTTCGCGACCGTCGACGTGCTGGGAGCAGCCGACGCGCTCGGAGTGCTCGGAGTGCCGTCGTGCGTGGCGTCCCATGCGGCCGCGCCACCCAGGCCGGCGCCGCCCCCGACGAGGAGCGAGGTCGCGACGACGGCCGCAGCCAGGCCCGTACGTCGTCGTCGGGGCGGCTGCTGCGGCTGCGGCTGCGGCTGCGGCGCGTGGAACGGGGACTGCTGGTGCTGGGGCCCCTGCGGGTAGTGCGGCTGGGGCTGGGTGGGGTACTCGTCGCTCATGTCCCCAGCCTGCTGCGTGAGCCTGTGCGCGGGCTGAGAGAGGGCTGGGAAGTCGAGAAATGCCGAGTAGGCGCATGTGTACGCCGGAAAGCACTCGAGTCGGCGCATCTGCACGCCGGAAAGCAGTCGAGTCGGCGCATCTGCACACCAGTTCGGTGCAGATGCGCCGACTCGACGCGAATTTCGTGCGCAGGTGCGCCGACTGGAGCTCTAGGTCACGCCCAGCGCTCGGACGCCGCGGTGAAGGTGAGCTCGCGGTCGCCGGTGTAGATCTGCTTGGGACGGGCGATCTTCTGGTCCTTGTCCTGCACCAGCTCGGCCCACTGCGCCAGCCAGCCCGGCGTACGCCCGATGGCGAAGAGGACGGTGAACATCTCCGGCGGGAACTGGAAGGCCTCGTAGATGAGGCCGGAGTAGAAGTCCACGTTGGGGTAGAGCTTGCGCTTGACGAAGTACTCGTCCTCGAGCGCGATCTTCTCCAGCTCCTTCGCGATCTCGAGGAGCGGGTTGACCCCGGTGACCTCGAAGACGTCGTCGCAGGCCTTCTTGATGATCGTGGCCCGCGGGTCGAAGTTCTTGTAGACCCGGTGGCCGAAGCCCATCAGCTTCTCGTTGCCGTTCTTCACGCCCTCGATGAAGGCGGGGATGTTCTCCTTCGACCCGATGCGCCGCAGCATCCGCAGCACGGCCTCGTTGGCACCGCCGTGCAGCGGGCCGTAGAGCGCACCGACACCGGCCGCGACGGCCGAGTAGGGGTCGACCTGCGAGGAGCCGACGGAGCGGACCGCGTTGGTCGAGCAGTTCTGCTCGTGGTCGGCGTGGAGGATGAAGAGGACGTCGAGCGCCTTGACCAGGCGCGGGTCGGCCTCGAACTTCTGCTCGCTCATCTTGAAGAGCATCGAGAGGAAGTTGGCGGTGTAGCCGAGGTCGTTGTCGGGGTAGACGAACGGCTTGCCCTGCGCGTGGCGGAACGACCAGGCCCCGAGGGTCGGCATCTTCGCGATCATGCGGACGATCTGCATGTGGCGGTTGTCCGCGTCGCTGATGTTGCGGGCGTCCGGGTAGAACGTCGACAGCGCGCCGACGGAGGCCATCAGCATGCCCATCGGGTGGGCGTCGTAGCGGAAGCCGTGCATGAAGCCCTTGACGTTCTCGTGCACGAACGTGTGGTAGGTGATCTCGTGCACCCAGGCGTCGTACGCCTCCTTGCTCGGCAGCGAGCCGTGCACCAGGAGGTAGGCGACCTCGAGGAAGTTCGACTTCTCCGCGAGCTGCTCGATCGGGTAGCCGCGGTACTCGAGGATGCCCTTGTCGCCGTCGATGAAGGTCACCGCGGAGCGGCACGAGGCGGTGTTCACGAAGCCGGGGTCATAGGTGGCGAGGCCGGGCTCGCCCTCGGTGAGGCGGATCTGCCCGAGGTCCTTGGCGGCGATCGTGTTGTCGTTGATCGCGATGTCGTACTGCTGACCGGTCCGGTTGTCGGTGACAGTCAGGGAATCCTTGGCCGCTACGTCGGTCACGTCGGCTCCTGTTCATACGTCTTGGGTTGTCGCTCCAACTTAGCCGCGGGTGTCGCACGAGCGCGAACCGGTGTCCACCCCGCTGAGGGGCGGGGTCAGCGACCCGCCACGCGGTGGGCGACCCGGGCGATGCGGCTGGTGCGAGCGAGCCCGGCGTCCTCGCGGCGGTCGGCGGCGCGGTAGAGCCGGTAGAGCGCGTGCACCCCGACCCACCGCAGCGGCTCGGGCTCCCAGCGGCGTACGCGGTGGTTGGTCCACGGCAGACGGGTCAGCTCGGTGTCCTCGCCGAGCACCAGGTCGCGGAGCGTACGACCCGCGAGGTTGGTCGCGGTGAGTCCGGAGCCGACGTAGCCGCCGGCGTGGCCGAGCCCGGTGGCGGGATCGAACGAGACGCTGGCGCTCCAGTCGCGCGGCACGCCCAGCACGCCGCACCAGGCATGGTCGATCTGCACGTCGGCCAGTGACGGGAACAGTGCCGTGAGGGTCGCTCGCAGCGACTCGATCGTCGCGTCCTGGGTGCGTCCGTCGACGTCGGTGCGCGAGCCGAAGCGGTAGGGCACGCCACGCCCGCCCATCGCGATCCTGCCGTCGGCCGTGCGCTGGGCGTAGCAGTAGGCGTGCGCCTCGTCGCCGAGCAGCTCCTCGCCGCTCCAGCCGATCTCGGCCCACTGGGCGTCGGTCAGCGGTGCGGTCGCGACGATCGCGGAGTTCATCGGGAGCCACTCGCGGCGGTGGCCGGCGAGCCCGGCGGTGAACCCCTCCAGGCACCGGAGCACGACCGGTGCTCGTACGGTGCCGCGGTCGGTGACCACCGCGCCCGGCTCGATGCGGACGGCGCGGGTGTCCTCGTGGATGCGTACGCCGCGCTCCCGCACGACGCGGGCCACGCCGGCCACCAGCTTCGCCGGGTGGACGCGGGCGCAGTCGGGGTCGACGTGCCCGGACACGGCCCCGGCCACCTTGATCCGCTCGGCGACCTGGGCCGCCGACAGCTCGCCGCCGAGGCGCTCGGCCTGTGCCTGGGACCGGGCGACGTGGAGCACGCCGCTCAGGACGATGTCGGCGTCGATCCCTTCGAGGTCCGCGACGGCGATCACCTCGTGCACGGAGCCACGCAGCGCCTGGCGGAGGGCCTCGACACCCTGCTCGCCCGCCACCTCGGCGTACGCCCGCGGGCTGCCCGCCAGCTCGCTCGAGAGCCAGCCGCCGTTGCGTCCCGAGGCGCCGAAGCCGGCGAACTCGGCCTCGACGAGCCGGATCTCGAGGGTGGGGTCTGCCCGATGCAGGTAGTAGGCCGTCCAGAGCCCGGTCAGCCCGGCGCCGACGATCGCGACGTCGCAGGTGACGTCGCCGTCGAGCCGGTCGGTCGGGGTGGGGAGCCCGACCTGCTGCCACCAGAAGGACACGCCACCGTTGTGCACGCGGTCATTGTGGCGCCCGTCGCGCGCTCCTGACGTTTTGACCCTCCCGCGTCGAGCGCCGTAGTCTTGCTGGTCGCGACTCCTGCCGCGTCCGCTCCCTCCTGCCATGGAGGAATACAGCGGGTGCAGATCCGGACGTCATCCCTCGTCTCCACACGTGGAGCGGGGGAGCGAACCGGGCCGTGTTCGTCAGAAGTCGCACGCCTCCCGATCGTGGGGGGCACCAGCCGGAGCTCGTCCGAGATCCGGGTCCAACGAACCAGAACGGGACATCGCCGTGCGCACGTACAGCCCCAAGCCCGCTGACATCCAGCGTGAGTGGCACGTCATCGACGCCACCGACGTGGTCCTGGGCCGCCTCGCCGTCCAGACCGCCAACCTCATCCGCGGCAAGCACAAGCCGACCTTTGCTCCTCACATGGACATGGGCGACTTCGTCATCATCGTGAACGCCTCCAAGGTGTCGCTGTCGGGGACCAAGAAGACGACCAAGATGGCCTACCGCCACTCCGGCTTCCCGGGCGGCCTCTCGGCCACGCCCTTCGGTGAGCTCCTGGAGAAGGACGCCCGCAAGGCCATCGAGAACGCCGTGTGGGGCATGCTCCCGAAGAACAAGCTCGGTCGCCAGATTCTGAAGAAGCTCAAGGTCTACTCCGGCCCCGACCACCCGCACCTGGCCCAGCAGGCCACTCCCTTCGAGATCACGCAGATCTCCCAGTGACTGAGGACGCACAGATGACTGAGAACAACACCCAGGAGTCCGCCGAGGTCGAGGAGACCTTCGAGGCCGGCGCCGACGGCGTGAGCTACACGTCCGAGAGCGACGCTTCCGCGGACACCCCGGCCCGCCCGGCCACCATCGCGCCCGGCGCGGCGACCGGTCGTCGCAAGGAGGCCGTCGCCCGCGTGCGCATCGTCCCCGGCACCGGCCAGTGGACCATCAACGGCCGCACGCTCGAGAACTACTTCCCCAACAAGCTGCACCAGCAGATCGCGAACGAGCCGTTCGCCGAGCTGCAGCTCGAGGGTCGTTTCGACGTGCTCGCGCGGGTCCACGGTGGCGGCACCGCCGGTCAGGCCGGCGCCCTGCGCCTCGGCGTGGCCCGCTCGCTCAACGGGATCGACGTCGAGGCCAACCGCCCGGCCCTCAAGAAGGCCGGCCTGCTGACCCGCGACGCCCGCGTCGTGGAGCGCAAGAAGGCTGGGCTCAAGAAGGCCCGCAAGGCCTCGCAGTTCTCGAAGCGCTGATCCACGCGGCGTGCCGGGCACCTGGCTGCGTTGTCGTCGGTCGACGACCCGCTTCGCTCCAAGGTCGCCTTCCCTCCTCCGCCTTGCCATGCACTCCGGCACGCCACGCGGCTGACTCGAAGGACGATCGTTGACGAGACTCTTCGGCACGGACGGGGTCCGGGGCCTGGCGAACGCCGATCTCACGGCGGAGCTGGCCCTGGACCTGTCCGTGTGCGCAGCACACGTCCTGGCCGACCGCGGCGAGTTCGAGGGGCACCGTCCCCTTGCCGTGGTGGGTCGGGACACGCGCATCTCCGGGCAGTTCCTCGAGGCGGCGGTCGTCGCAGGGCTCGCCTCGGCGGGAGTCGACGTACTCCTCCTCGGTGTGCTGCCGACCCCGGGGGTCGCCTACATGACCGAGCGGCTCGGCGCCGACCTCGGCGTGATGCTGTCGGCCTCGCACAACCCGATGCCTGACAACGGCATCAAGTTCCTCGCCCGCGGTGGGCACAAGCTCGACGACGCGATCGAGATCGCGATCGAGCGCCGCAGGGGCGAGCCGTGGGACCGACCCACCGGCGGTGACGTCGGTCGGGTGAAGGTCTACGACTCTGCCGTCGAGGAGTACGCCGCCCACCTCGAGAGCACGATCACCCACCCGCTGGTGGGGCTCAAGGTCGTCCTCGACTGCGCGGAGGGCGCCGCCCACGCGGCCGGACCGCGAGCCCTCGAGGACGCCGGCGCCACGGTCATCGCGATCCACGCCGACCCCGACGGCCTCAACATCAACGACGGCTGCGGCTCGACCCACCTGGAGTCGCTCCGCGCGGCCGTGATCGAGCACGGTGCCCACGCGGGCTTCGCCCTCGACGGCGACGCCGACCGCTGCCTGGCCGTCGACGCCGACGGCAACGTCGTCGACGGCGACCAGATCCTCGCGATCCTCGTCCCTCTCCCTGAAGGACAAGGGCCGGCTGGCCAAGGACACCGTCGTCGCGACGGTGATGAGCAACCTGGGGTTCGTGCAGGCGATGCGCGCCAACGGTGTCGGCGTACGCCAGACGAAGGTCGGCGACCGCTACGTCCTCGAGGCGATGAAGGTCTCCGGCTACAACCTCGGTGGCGAGCAGTCCGGGCACGTGATCCTCAGCGACCACGCCACCACCGGCGACGGCATCCTCACCACCCTCCACGTGATGGAGCGGATGGCCACCACGGGGGAGTCACTCGCCGAGCTGGCGTCGGTGATGACCCGGCTGCCGCAGGTGCTGATCAACGTGCGTGGCGTCGACAAGACCCGCGCCGACGAGGACGCCGTGCTCGCGGCAGCCCTCTCCGAGGAAGAGGCCGCGCTGGGTGACCGCGGCCGGATCCTGCTGCGCCCGTCCGGCACGGAGCCGATCGTGCGGGTCATGGTGGAGGCGCCCACCCCCGACGAGGCCGCAGGACGTCGCGTCCCGGCTCGCCGAGGTCGTACGTCGCCAGCTGTCGCTCCCGTGACGAGCGACCCGCGCACGGGGCCGGACGGGGGCGCGCCCGAGGTCCCCGGCTGGCTCTCCCTCAAGGACGTCGCCCTCGGCATCGGCGTCGGCCTGGTCCTCGCCGCGGTGCTGGCCGTCCTGACGCCCGGCGCTCTCACCCACCTGCTCGGCGGCACCGACCTGCGCCAGACGACGGTCGTCGCCGTGCGTGAGGGCATGGTGCCCGGTGACGTCGACAAGCCGCGCACCACCTACGACCTGAGCTGGACGGTCGGCGACGACGTCCACACCGCGACGTTCCACCGCTCCGGGCGGCCCGATCGCGCGGTCGGTGACACGTGGGCCCTGTGGGTCTCTCCGGACGGCTCCGTGGTGGAGACGACCTCACGGCAGGCCACGTGGCTCTGGCTCGGAGTCGGCCTGCCCCTCTTCATCCTCGTGATCGGTCTGATCGTGCGGTGGCGCGGACGCACGATGGCGAAGGCGGTCACCAAGGAAGCAGATCGGATCGAGGCGCGACGCGCCTCGCGCTCCTAGTCCTCGACGCTGAGCCCGCAGCCGGAGCTGTCCGGGTGACGGCGGCCCGGCCCGCGACTACCGTCGCGGCGTGGTCGACATCGAGCAGATCAACCCGCGCAACGAGGCCGCGCTCCGTGCGTGGTGGGAGGTCGGCCGGGCCGCCACCGCCGAACGACCGGGCAAGCCGTGGCCGCTGTGGGAGCAGAGCCGGATCGCCCTGCCGGCGGACAACCCCGAGCGCGGCATCACGCTGCTCGGCGCGATCGACGGCCGCGAGATGGTCGGCTCGGGGCTGCTCACCCGGGGTCTCCGGGAGAACCTCCACGCGGTGAACGCCTATGCCTTCGTCCGGCCCGACCGCCGGCGAGACGGCATCGGCACGGCGGTCGTACGGGAGCTCGAGGTGGTCACCGCGGGCGACGCGCGTACGACGGTGCAGAGCGAGATCTACCTCCCGCCCGGGGAGACCGGAGGGCCGGCGACGTTCGCTGCCGGCCTCGGCTATGCGGTCGCCAACCGCGAGTCGATGAAGGAGCTGACCCTCGCCGACTACCTCGCCCGGCGCGAGGGCCTGGTCGCCGAAGCTGCCGCTGCGGGGGACTTCCGGGTGGTCACCTTCGACACGGTGTGCCCCGAGGAGCACCTCGAGTCGTTCGGTCGCCTGCTCGGGATGCTCCTCGCCGAGGTGCCGCTCGGCGAGCTCGACCTCGAGGACGCCGAGTGGACGCCCGAGCGTCTCCGCGCGGCGGAGCAACGACAGGTGGAGACCGGGCGGCACGTCCTCACCGCCCTGGCCGTCTCCTCCGACGGAGAGGTGGCGGGCGTCTCCGACGTCCGCATCGACGACACCGACCACGCCCACGGCCAGGTCGGCATCTCGCTCGTCGACCCGGCCCACCGCGGCCACCGGTTGGGCCTGGCCCTCAAGGTGGCGACCCACGACATGGCCGTGGCGGCGTACCCGGACCTGGTCTCGCTCGACACGTCCAACGCCGATGCCAACACCCACATGAACGCCGTCAACGAGGCGATGGGCTACCGCACCATCGAGACGTTGCTGGAGCTGCAGAAGAAGATCTGAGGCTCAGCCAGCGGTGTCGTAGCTGTCGCGGGAGGCGAGGATCCGGCCCACGTGCACCTCGGCCCAGTCGGTGAGGGTCGCGATCGGCGCGGTGAGGGACGCGCCGAGCTCGGTCAGCTCGTAGTCGACCCGCGGCGGCACCTGGGCGTACACCGTGCGGGTGAGCAGGCCGTCGCGCTCCATCGCGCGCAGCGTCTGGGTCAGCACCTTGGGCGCGACGCCACCGATGCGGGCGCGCAGCTCGGAGAAGCGCAGGGAGCCGCCGTCGAGTGCGCCGATGACCAGGACGGTCCACTTGTCGCCGATCCGGTCGAGGACGACGCGGGTCGGGCAGTCGGGATCGAAGGCGTTGCCGCGCTCGTCGGCGCTCATGGTTACCACAAGGTACTTATAGCACGTTGAAGTCATCAGTTACCAGTGGTTACTGTCGCCTCTCTCCACTCATCCGTCACGAAAGGCTCCTCTCATGAAGATCGCCCTGTTCGGCGCCACCGGCATGGTCGGCTCCCGCATCGCCGCCGAGGCCACCGCCCGCGGCCACGAGGTCACCACCCTCAGCCGCTCCACCGGCGGCGACCTGGCCGACGCCTCCGCCGTCCGCGACGCCGCTGCCGACCACGACGTCGTCGTCTCCGCGACCGGTCCCAGCCGCACCGGCGACCCGCACGAGCCGTGGCTCGACGCGGTCTCGACCCTCATCGCCAACTCCGGCGACGCGCGCGTCCTGTTCGTCGGCGGCGCCGGCTCGCTGCTCACCCCCGACGGCACCCGCCTCCTCGACACCGACGGTTTCCCGCCGGAGTACCTCGGCGAGGCCACCTCCGGTGCCGCCGCCCTCGACCTGTTCCGGGCCGCCCCGGACTCGGTCGACTGGACCTTCGTCAGCCCGGCCCCGGTCATCGCCCCCGGCGAGCGCACCGGCTCGTACGCCACCGCCCTCGACACCCCGGCCGGCGACTTCATCAGCGCCGAGGACTACGCCGTCGCGCTCGTCGACGAGATCGAGGAGCCCCGCCACCGCCGCCAGCGCTTCACCGCCGCGGCCGCCTGACCGGCGTACACCTGCGCCTGGCGCGGACGTCATGAGAATCCTCGGTGCGAACCGGAGGTTCCCATGACGTCCGCTCCGGGCAGCGCTACAGCTTGCGGAGGCGGACGTACTTGACCGAGTGGTCGGCGTCCTTGCGGAGGACGAGGTTGGCGCGGGAGCGGGTGGGGGCGACGTTCTGGACGAGGTTGGGCTCGTTGATCGAGTCCCAGATGCGGGTGGCCTGGTCGACGGCCTCGTCGTGGGAGAGGGCGGCGTACTTGCGGAAGTACGACGCCGGGTCGCGGAAGGCGGTCTCGCGCAGGCGGAGGAAGCGGTCGACGTACCACCGCTTGATGTCGGTCAGCGCGGCGTCGACGTAGACGGAGAAGTCGAAGAAGTCGCTCACCGCGAGGCCGGTGCGGCCGTCGTCGCGCACGCGTGCCGGCTGGAGGACGTTGAGGCCCTCGATGATGACGATGTCCGGGCGCTTGACGACGACCCGCTCGTCGGGGACGACGTCGTAGACGAGGTGGGAGTAGATCGGCGCCTCGACCTCGTCGCGGCCGGACTTGATGTCGATGACGAACTTCAGCAGCGCCTTGCGGTCGTAGGACTCGGGGAAGCCCTTGCGGTGCAGGATGCCGCGCCGCTCCAGCTCGGCGTTGGGGAGCAGGAAGCCGTCAGTCGTGACCAGCGCGACGTTGGGGTGCTCGGGCCAGTGGGCGAGCATCTGCTGCAGCACGCGCGCGGTGGTCGACTTGCCCACGGCGACGGACCCGGCGAGGCCGATCACGAACGGCGTACGGGGCGGGGTCACCCGGTGGAGGAACTCCTCCTGCTCGCGGTGGAGGCGCGAGTTGCCGGCGACGTAGAGGCTGAGCAGGCGCGAGAGCGGGAGGTAGACCTGCTCGATCTCGCGCAGGTCGAGCTGGTCGCCCAGACCACGCAGGCGGGTGACCTCGTCGGGGGTGAGCCTGGTCTCTGCGGTGCCGGCCAGCTGGGCCCACGCGGCCCGCTCGAGCTCGACGTAGGGGGAGGACTCATGCCCGGAGGACGAGCCGTTGGAGGACGACAGGACCTCGGACATGGGTGCGATTGTGGCACCCGCAGCGGGGCGTCGCGGCGCGGAGGCTGCCGATAGACTCCGCGCCCATGTGCGGAATCGTCGGGTACGTGGGTGCCAAGCCGGCTGAGGGCGTCGTGATCGAGGGCCTGAGGCGACTGGAGTACCGCGGCTACGACTCCGCCGGGATCGCGCTCGTCGACGCCGGCACGATCGTCAGCGACAAGCGCGCCGGCAAGCTCGCGAACCTCGAGAAGGCGATCGCGGAGTCCCCGCTCCCGCAGGTCACGACCGGCATCGGCCACACCCGCTGGGCCACCCACGGCCCGCCGACCGACCGCAACGCCCACCCGCACCTGGGGCGTACGCGCCGGGTCGCGCTCGTGCACAACGGCATCATCGAGAACTTCGCCGAGCTGCGCGGCCGCCTGGAGTCGGAGGGCGTCGAGATGGCCTCCGACACCGACACCGAGGTCGCCGCCCACCTGCTCGAGGAGCAGCTCGAGACCGGCGTCGACCTGACGGTCGCGATGCAGAACGTCTGCCGCGGCCTGCAGGGCGCGTTCACCCTCGTCGCCGTCGACGCGCAGGACCCCGACCGCGTCGTGGCGGCCCGCCGCAACAGCCCCCTCGTCGTCGGCATCGGCGAGGGCGAGAACTTCCTCGGCTCCGACGTCGCCGCGTTCATCGAGCACACCCGCGAGGCGATGGAGCTCGACCAGGACCAGGTCGTCACCATCACCCGGGAGGGCGTGAGCGTCTCCGGCTTCGACGGCACGCCCGCCGAGGGTCGCCGCTACCACGTCGACTGGGACCTGTCGGCCGCCGAGAAGGACGGTCACGACTGGTTCATGCGCAAGGAGATCTTCGAGCAGCCGCGCGCGGTGGCCGACTCGCTCCTGGGTCGCCGGGGCGCCGACGGCCTGCTGCAGCTCGACGAGATGCGACTCTCCGACCAGGACCTGCGCGACATCGACAAGATCATCATCATCGCGGCGGGCACGTCGTTCTACGCCGGCATGGTCGCCAAGTACGCCATCGAGCACTGGTGCCGGATCCCGGTCGAGGTCGAGCTGGCCAGCGAGTTCCGCTACCGCGACCCGATCCTCACCGCGTCCACGCTGGTCGTGGCGATCAGCCAGTCCGGCGAGACCGCCGACACCCTCCAGGCGATCCGCCACGCACGCGAGCAGCGCTCCAAGGTGCTGTCGATCTGCAACACCAACGGCTCGACGATCCCGCGCGAGTCCGACGGCGTCATCTACACCCACGCCGGCCCGGAGATCGGGGTCGCGTCGACCAAGGGCTTCCTGACCCAGCTCGTCGCCTGCTACCTCCTCGCGCTCTACCTCGCGCAGATCAAGGGCACCCGCTACGGCGACGAGATCTCGCAGGTCATGGACCAGCTCGAGAAGATGCCGGCACACGTCCAGACCGTCCTCGACAAGGCCGAGGAGGTGTACGCCCTCGCCCGCGACCACGTCGGGAGCCGTTCGGTGCTGTTCCTCGGTCGCCACGCCGGCTATCCCGTGGCCCTCGAGGGTGCCCTCAAGCTCAAGGAGATCGCCTACCTCCACGCCGAGGGCTTCGCGGCCGGCGAGCTCAAGCACGGCCCCATCGCGCTGGTCGAGGAGGGCCTGCCGATCCTGTGCGTCGTGCCTCCGCGAGGTCGCGACCAGCTCCACGACAAGATGATCAGCGGCATCCAGGAGGTGCGGGCCCGCGGCGCTCGTACGCTGTGCCTGGCCGAGGAGGGCGACACGGCCATCGAGCCCTACGCCGACGTGCTGATCACGCTGCCCCAGGTGCCGGTGCTGCTCCAGCCGCTCGTCGCGGTCGTGCCGCTGCAGCTCTTCGCCTGCGAGCTCGCCACCCAGCTCGGCCACGACGTCGACCAGCCGCGCAACCTCGCCAAGTCCGTCACGGTCGAATAGACCCACCCCGCTCCGCTTGCCTTCTCGCGGGGACCCCGGAAAGGAGCAGCCATGCCGGTCATCGGCGTCGGCATCGACGTGGTCGACATCGACCGGTTCGTGCAGTCCCTCGAGCGCACGCCGGCCCTGCGGGACCGGCTCTTCACGCCGGCCGAGGCGTCGCGCCCGCCGGCCTCCCTGGCAGCCCGGTTCGCGGCCAAGGAGGCGATCGCCAAGGCGCTCGGCGCCCCGGTCGGGATGGCCTGGCACGACGCCGAGATCGTGTCCGAGGAGACCGGCCGGCCGCGCTTCGAGATCCGCGGCACGGTGGCGGCGCAGGCCGACGCGCTGGGCGTCGCACACGTCCACGTGTCGCTGTCGCACGACGCCGGCATCGCGTCGGCCGTGGTGATCCTGGAGTCCTGACGTGTTGAGGGCACACCTGGTCGAGGACGTACGCCGCGCGGAGGCCGCGGCGATGGCAGACCTGCCCGAGGGCGCACTGATGCAGCGCGCCGCAGCCGGGCTGGCAGCCGCCGTCCTCGACCTCCTCGGCGGCGGCTACGGCCGCCGCGTCGTGCTGCTGGTCGGACCCGGTGACAACGGCGGTGACGCGCTCTGGGCCGGGGCCAGGCTGGCCGGGCGCGGGGTCCGGGTCGAGGCGCTGCTGCTGGCCGAGCAGGTCCACGAGGCCGGTCTGGCAGCCCTCCGCGCGGCGGGCGGCCTCGCGACGCACGACCTGGACGACCTGGGCGTCGACCCCGACCTCGTCGTCGACGGGATCGTCGGGATCGGTGGTCGCCCGGGCCTGCGTCCGAACGCCGTCGCCGCGCTCGAGGCGTACGCCGACGTGCCGGTCGTGGCCGTGGACGTGCCGTCGGGCGTCGAGGTCGACTCCGGCCGGATCGAGGGACCGCACGTGCGGGCCGCGCTCACCGTCACCTTCGGCACCCACAAGGTCGCGCACCTCGTCGACCCCGCCTCGGTCGCGAGCGGCGCGCTGCACCTGGTCGACCTCGGCCTCGACCCCGAGGCGCTGGCTGACCCGGCGGTCGAGGCGCTCCAGCCCGACGACGTACGCGTGCTCCTGCCGCGGCCCGGTCCCGACGCGCAGAAGTACACCCGCGGCGTGGTCGGCGTACGCGCCGGCTCCGGCACCTATCCGGGCGCCGCGCTGCTCGCGGTCGCGGGCGCCAACTCAGGGCTGGTCGGCATGGTCCGCTACGTGGGACCCGAGCACGTCGCGGACATCGTCCGCACCGCCCACCCCGAGGTGGTGGGCGAGGGCCGCGTGCAGGCCTGGGTCGTCGGTCCGGGCGGCGGGGACGACGCGGGCGCCATGCTCGCCTCCGCGCGCGAGGACGGCGTCCCGGTCGTGGTCGATGCCGACGCGCTGCGCCACGTCCACGACCCGATGCCCGGCTGCGTGCTCACCCCGCACGCCGGCGAGCTCGCCTCGATGCTCGGGGTCGACCGCGACGAGGTCGAGGCGGCACCGCTCGAGCACGCGCGCGACGCCGCCCGCCGCTGGGACTGCGTGGTCCTGCTCAAGGGCCACCACACGCTGGTCGCCTCGCCCGACGGGCTGGTCCGGGTGACCACGACCGGGGTGCCGTGGCTCGCCACCGCCGGCGCGGGCGACGTGCTCGCCGGGCTGGTCGGCGCGCTGGTCGCTGCAGGCCTGGCGCCGTACGACGCCGCGTCCGTCGGCTCGTGGCTGCACGGCGCGGCCGCGACGCAGGCCGCCGCGGGCGGGCCGCTGACCGCCAGCCGCGTCGCGGACCAGATCCCGCAGGTCGTGCGCGAGACCCTGCTCGGGCTGGGATGATCGGACCCATGACCGGTCCCGTGCCCCCGCGCGCCGAGATCGTGGTGGACCTCGCGGCCATCCGCCACAACGTGCGGGTCCTGCGCGACCTCGTACAGGTCGACGCGCCGGTGCAGCTGATGGTCGTGGTCAAGGCCGACGGCTACGGGCACGGCATGGTCGAGTCCGCCGAGGCGGCTCGCGACGCCGGCGCCGACTGGCTCGGCGTGGCGACGATCGACGAGGCGCTGGCGCTTCGTACGGCGGGGGACCGCGGCCCGCTGCTGTGCTGGCTCAGCGGCCCCGGTGACGACTTCGCCGCGGCGGTGGCGGCCGGCGTCGAGGTGACGGCGTACACCGTCGAGGAGCTGGAGGAGATCGCCGCTGTCGGTGGTGCCCACGTGCAGCTCAAGGTCGACACCGGGTTGTCCCGCGGTGGCGCCCCGCGCGGCGACTGGGAGGCGCTCTTCGCTGCGGCGGCCGCGCACGAGTCCGCCGGCCGGATCCGGGTCACCGGCGTCTGGTCGCACTTCGTGGCCAGCGACGAGCCCGCGCACCCGATGAACGACGTGCAGGAGGCGGCCTTCCGCGAGGCGCTCGCCCTCGCGGAGAAGGCCGGGCTCGACCCCGAGGTCACCCACCTCGCGAACTCGGCGGCCGCGCTCCTGCGCCCCTCGTCGCACTTCGACCTCGTCCGCTGCGGCATCGCGGCCTACGGCCTCGACCCGGCGCCCGGCGCCACCCCGCGGCTCGGCCTGCGGCCGGCCATGACCGCGCGCGCCCGGCTGGTGATGAGCAAGCCGCTCGCCGCCGGCGACGGCGTCTCCTACGGCCACACCTGGTACGCCGACGACGACACCACCGTCGGTCTCGTGCCCGCCGGCTACGGCGACGGCATCCCGCGAGCAGCGGGCAACGCGGCGTCGGTGTGGGTCGAGGACTCGGTGCGACCGATCCGCGGCCGGGTCTGCATGGACCAGGTGGTCGTCGACCTGCACGGCGAGCTGCCACCGCCCGGCACCGAGGTGGTCCTGTTCGGGGCCGGCGACCTCGGCGAGCCGACCGCGCAGGACTGGGCCGAGGCTGTCGGCACCATCAGCTACGAGATCGTGACGCGCATCGGCGGCCGGTTCGTCCGACGCCACATCGACAGCGAGCACGAGACGGACGAGCACGAGGAGAGCACGCGGTGAGCATCAAGGGCCGGATCTTCGGCACCGTCGTCGGCGCGGCCGGCCTGGCCGCTGCCGCCGGCGCGGCCGGCATCGTCCGCCAGAGCCGGATCATCGGCAACCGCGCGGCCGGCGACCGGGTGGCGTTCGGCGAGCTGCACAGCGCGCGGCGGGTCGTCGTGGCCGATGACGCGCTCGACCTGCACGTCGAGATCGACGAGCCGGCGGACTTCGGCGGACGCCCGTCGACCGACGACGACCTCACCGTGGTCTTCGTGCACGGCTACTCCCTCAACCTCGACAGCTGGCACTTCCAGCGCGCCGCCTATCGCGGGCAGGTCCGGACCGTCTTCTACGACCAGCGCAGCCACGGCCGCTCGGCCAGGTCGGACGAGGACCACTGCACGATCGACCAGCTCGGCCAGGACCTGCGCCGGGTCATCGAGGACACCGTCCCCGGGCGGTGCGTCGTCGTCGGGCACTCGATGGGCGGGATGACGATCATCTCGCTCGCCGAGCTCCATCCCGAGCTCTTCGGCGACAAGATCGTCGGCGCCGCCCTGATGTCCACGACGGCCGGTGGCCTCGACCCGGGCCGCATCCTGTTCCCGATGCTGCCCCTCGGCCTGGGCGGTCGATTCATGGGGCGCGCCGTCCGTACGCTCGACCGCGGGCACCGGGTCGTCGACGTCGCACGGGCCTGGGGCCACGCGGTCGCCGACGTCGTCACCGACCGCTACGCGTTCGGCACGGACGAGGTGCCCGTCTCGCACGTCGAGTTCGTCTACTCGATGCTCAACGCGACGCCGTTCGCCGTCGTCGCCGACTTCTACCCAGCGTTCGCGACGCTCGACAAGTTCGAGCACCTGGAGGCGCTGGGTCGGGTGCCGACGGCGGTCATCTGCGGCACCGAGGACAAGATCACCTCGGTCGGGCACAGCCGCAAGCTGCACAGCCGCATCCCCGGCTCGAGCCTGCTGGAGTGCGTGGGCGCCGGCCACATGGTGCTGCTCGAGCGCCACGAGCAGGTGACCGCCGAGCTCGACGACCTGATCTCCCTGGCCCAGGGGGTGGCGTTGCGGTGAGCGTCGTCGTACGCCGGGTGGGCGCTGAGGCGGCCACCGACGTGCTGGCCGTGGTGCGGAGCGCGTTCGGCGCACGACCGGTGCTCGACCCGCCCGCTGACGCGTTGGGTGAGGACGTCGACTCCATCGCCCGCCTCCTGGGGCGGCGTGGTGGCTTCCTCGCGACCGTCGACGGCGTGCCGGTCGGGTGCGTGATCCTCGATCCCTCACCCGACGCCCTGGTGCTGCGTCGCTTCGGTGTCACGCCGACGGCACAGGGCACGGGGGTCGCGACCGCACTGGTCGAGGCGGCCGTCGACGCCGCCGCCGGACGCTCTGCGGTGAGGGTGGTGGCACGCGAGGAGCTGCCCGAGACGGTCAGCTTCTGGGAGCGGCACGACTTCGTGGTGACGGGCAGGTCCAGCCCCTACGTCGAGCTCTCGCTGTGGTTGGGCACCACCTTCGACACCCCGTACGCCGACACGATGCGGCGGTTGGGGGAGCGGGTCGGCCGCAGCCTGGTCGCCGGCGACCTCGTCGTGCTGACCGGCGAGCTCGGCGCCGGGAAGACGACCTTCACCCAGGGCCTCGGCGCCGGGCTCGAGGTGCGCGGCGCGGTCACGTCGCCGACCTTCGTGATCGCCCGCGTCCACCCGTCGCTGGTCGACGGGCCCGACCTCGTGCACGTCGACGCCTATCGCCTCGGTGGCCTCGACGAGCTGGACGACCTCGACCTCGACACGTCGCTCGAGTCGGCGGTGACCGTCGTCGAGTGGGGCTCGGGGCTCGCCGAAGGACTGGCCGAGTCACGCCTCGAGGTCGTGATCGAACGCGCGGTGGGGCAGGCGCTCGACGCCGAGCTGGACCCCCGGCGCGTTTCACTGCGCTGGGTCGTCGGACAGTAACCTCGACGCCGTGCTCCTCGCCCTCGACACCGCGACCCCGCTGGTGACCGTCGCGCTCCACGACGGCGAGCGCGTCGTCGTGGAGCTCTCGTCCGAGCAGCCGATGAAGCACGGCGAGCACCTCGCCCCACTGATCGCCCGCGCGATGTCGGAGGCCGGCATCGTGCGCCAGGACCTCACGGCGATCGCGGTCGGCGTCGGCCCCGGCCCGTTCACCGGCCTGCGCGTCGGCATCGTCACCGCCCGGACCCTCGGGTTCGTGCTCCACATCCCGGTCTACGGCGTCTGCTCGCTCGACGCCATCGCGCTGGAGGTGGTCGAGACGACGGCGCCGACGGGCAGCTTCCTCGTCGCCACCGACGCCCGGCGCAAGGAGGTCTACCTCGCCTCCTACGACGCCGACGGGCGGCGCCTCGAGGGTCCCGTGGTGACCAAGCCGGCCGAGGTCGCGACCGACGCGCCCGTCGCGGGTGCCGGTCCCGTGCTCTACCCGGACCACTTCCCGCACGCCATCGGTCCCGAGCGGCCGAGCGCCGGTTGGCTGGCCATCGGCGTGGGCGGCGAGCTCGTAGAATTGCTCGACCCCGAACCCCTCTACCTCCGCCGCCCCGACGCGGTCGCCGGAGCACACAGAAAGCCGGTCTCGTGATCCGTCCCGCCGTTCTGGCCGACCTTCCAGCACTCACCACTCTCGAGGACGAGCTGTTCGGTGCCGACGCGTGGAACGAGGCGCTGGTCCGTCAGGAGATCGAGGGTCCGGGCCGCCGGTTCGTCGTCGCGGAGGACCCTTCTGGCGCCCTCAACGGATATGCCGTGACGATGTCGGCGGGCGACATCGTCGACCTGCTGCGCATCGCCGTACGCCCCTCGCTGCGCCGCACCGGCCTGGCGTCGGTGCTGCTCGATGAGCTCCTCGTCGACACCGACGACGCCTCGCGGATGCTGCTGGAGGTCAGCGTGACCAACGCGGAGGCCCTCGGCTTCTACGTCGCGCGACAGTTCAGCGTGATCGACGTACGCCCGCACTACTACCGCGACGGGTCGGAGGCACTGGTGATGTGTCGTTGGCTGCCCGGTGCCGCCCGCGCGGAGACGGCGACGAGGAATGACTGACGGGCCCCTCGTCCTCGGCATCGAGACGTCCTGCGACGAGACCGGTGTCGGCATCGTGCGCGGCCACACCCTCCTCGCGGACACGGTGGCCAGCAGTGTCGAGGAGCACGCCCGTTTCGGCGGGGTCGTGCCCGAGGTCGCCAGCCGCGCACACCTCGAGGCGATGGTCCCGACGATCGAGCGGGCCGCCGAGACCGCCGGCATCTCGCTCGACGACGTCGACGCGATCGCCGTGACGAGCGGCCCGGGCCTCGCCGGCGCCCTGCTCGTCGGGGTGGCCAGTGCGAAGGCGCTCGCGATCGGGCTCGGCAAGCCGATCTACGGCGTCAACCACCTGGCCGCGCACGTCGCCGTCGACCAGCTCGAGCACGGGCCGCTGCCCGAGCCGTGCCTGGCGATGCTCGTCTCGGGCGGCCACTCCAGCCTGCTCGAGGTGCACGACGTGACCGTCGGGGTCGAGCCGATGGGAGCGACGATCGACGACGCCGCTGGGGAGGCCTTCGACAAGGTGGCCCGCCTGCTCGGGCTGCCGTTCCCGGGCGGACCGCACATCGACCGTGTGGCGCGCAGCGGCAACAGCGTCGCCATCGACTTCCCTCGCGGGCTGTCCAACCGGCGCGACCTGGAGCGGCACCGCTTCGACTTCTCGTTCTCCGGCCTCAAGACCGCCGTGGCCCGGTGGGTGGAGGCCCAGCAGCGCGACGGCGTGACGATCGACGTCGCCGACGTGGCAGCGTCGTTCCAGGAAGCCGTGTGCGACGTGTTGACCCGCAAGGCGATCGACGCGGCCTCCAGCCGGGGCATCGAGGACATCCTCATCGGGGGAGGCGTGGCCGCCAACAGCAGGCTGCGGGCGATGGCTGAGGAGCGCGCCGCTGCGCAGGGGATCCGGGTCCGGGTCCCGCGACCGGGGCTCTGCACCGACAACGGAGCCATGGTGGCCGCGCTCGGTGCCGAGCTCGTCGCGCGCGGGCGTACGCCCTCGCAGCTGGACCTTCCGGCCGACTCCTCGCAGCCGATCACCACCGTCGTCGCCTGACCCCCCGTGCCGGGGTTGCGCCCGGTCCGGACATGACGAAGGTCCCCGCCCGGGAGCGGGGACCTGCATCGTGGGGTGCTGCTGAGGCTGCCCCGGTGGGGGACGGATCAGTCGAGCACCCCGGGTGCGACGTCGTCGTCGCCGAGCCAGTCCTGGTCGTAGACCAGGCTGTCACGATCGAGGTCCTTCTCGTCCTCGCCCTTGCGGCCACCCTTGCCCGAGCCGCCGGCACCGCTGCCGCGTGCGCCGTTGGCGCCGCGACCACCGGAGCGGGAGCCCGCACCGGAGCCGGCACTGCGACCGCCCGCGCTGCCGCGGCCGCCTGCGCCGCCGCGACCAGAGGTGCTGCCGGCTGAGGAGCCGCGACCGCCGGCCGAGCCGGAGCCTCGCGAGGCCGGGCTGCCGGCCGAGCCGGCACGACCGGCGGCGGAGCCGGCCGAGCGCGACAACGCACCCGCGCTGCCGGCGCGACCGGTGGAGCCGATGGACCGCACGGGCGTGGCGCCGCGCGTCGCGGACGTGGGCACCGCGCCGGGGCGGATCGCGCCACCGGCCATGCCGCCAGCGCCACCTGCAGCGCCGAGGGCCGCGGCCGAGGTCCCGGCCGACGGTCCGGAGCCCACCGATCCTGCGCCGGGGCCGGTCACGGAGCCGCTCGTCGGGTTGTAGTCGATGCCGCTCTGCGAGGAACCGATGACCGTGGTCGTCGGGTGCGGATGCGGGTTCGGGTGTGGGACGGGCGTCGGGTCCGTGGGATCCGGGTCCGTGGGGTCGGGATCCGTGGGGTCCGGGTCCTTCGGGTCGGGATCCTTGGGGTCGGGATCCTTCGGTTCCGGATCCGGGTCCTTGGGGTCGGGGTCCTTCGGGTCCTTCGGGTCCGTGGGGTCCGGGTCCTTCGGGTCCGTCGGAACACCGGGGGTCCCCGGGACACCCGGCGTGCCCGGGTTGCCGGGGCCGGTCGGGCCGCCGGGTCCCGGGGGCGGCGGCTCGGTCGGGTCCGGCTCGCCGTGGATCTCCTTCATCGGCGGGATCGCGGTGATGAAGGCGGTGTCCATCTTCTGCGACCAGTCCGCGGAGGCGGACTCCTGCTCGGCCTTCTGGCTGTTGTAGGTGTCCATCTTCGAGTTGGCGGCCGACCGCTTGTTGCCCTCGGCGGTGATCTGGGCAGGTGTCGGCGTGTAGCCGGGGGAGTAGGTCGGCGGGGTGTAGGCGGCGGGCTGCTCCAGCACGTCCATCTTCGCCTCGGCCTCCTCGGCCTTGCGCATCACCTCGGCGGTGGCCTGGAGTGCCTCGCCGGCCGTCTGGATCTTGGCGCCCTTCTCCTGCATGGAGGTCGCCGACGTCATGAAGGCGCTGAGCACGGCCGTGGCGGTGTCGCCCGACAGCCCGTTGCTCGACCCCTTGCCGTCGCGGACCGTCTCCGCGCCCTTGCGCATGGCGTCCGCGGTGTCGGAGAGCACGCCGCCGCAGAGGTACCAGTTGAGCCCGGCCTCGGAGGTGGCTGCGTGCTTGTTGCCCGCCAGGTAGGTGCGCAGCTTGGCGCGGTCGGGACCGATGCTCATCAGGAACCACTCCCGGTCGTCGAGGGCTGGTCGTAGCGGCCGTCACCGATGTTGCTCGAGGAGGATTCGTCGCGCGCCTCGTCGAGGGTGGTGTTGACCTGCTCGATGGCGGCCACGCGCTGGGCCGTCTCCGCGCCGGACATCTCGTCGACGTCGCGCACCTCGTCGGCCCACTGGGTGATCGCGGCGCTGTACTCGCGCAGCGAGTCGGCGAGCTTCTGGAACTCCTCCTCGACGGCCTGGTGGGCCATCTGGGTGTTCACCCCGATGCGGTGCGCGTTCGGGGAACCGCCGAACCACCCGGGTCCCACCGCGGTCACGACCTGCGAGTCGAGGTTGTCGGAGTTGCTCGTGAGCAGCGTCACGATCTCCGCGATGAGATCTGGCTCGACGTTGAGCGCCGTCATGGCGTCCGTCACCAGTCCAATATCCGCCATCAGCATGGTGCCCCCCATTCCCGCCTCCGAGGGCGGTGAAACATGATGTCGACATCCAGTTTCACATGGTCCGCGGGCTGGCGCAGATCCTTGGCGAAGGCGTCGACTACGGTCTCTCCCCTACGTTCACGACGGACTCGGGGGTTGGTATGGAGCGGTACGGCAGGACGGCGGTGGCGCTCGCGGCCCTCGCCCTCGTGACGAGCGGTTGCGGCGGCAGTGACGATCCGGCGCCGGGCGCCGACGAGCCCGGCACGTCGACCTCCGGCTCGCCCACGTCACCGTCGTCCGACGAGTCGCCCAGTGCGACCACCAGCGAGCCCGAGCCGACGCCGACGGTCGAGCCCGCGAGCGGCCCGACGCTCGAGGTGGGTGACATCCGCGTCACTGCGCCCGCGGAGTGGCGACAGAACAACGACACGGTCTTCGTCGACACCGCCCTGGGTCGCGTCGGCGGCGGACAGAGCGGCGGGCTCCTGCTGAGTGCCGTGCCCGACGACCAGATGTCGCTGCGCGAGGCGTTGAAGGACTCGTTCGAGCAGGGGCAGGAGCCCGCGGGGTTCGAGGAGCAGGAGGCGACGGTCCTCGGTGGGCACTCGGCCTACTACTACACGGCCGAGGGCAACAGGTTCCTCACCAAGCACGTGATGGGCCTGTGGGACTCCGGCTACGCCGTCCACGTGGACGTGTCGCTGCCCAAGGACATGCCCATGGAGCAGCAGCAGGAGATCGTCGAGTCGATCCGGCTGACCTACGACCGCGGGTAGTCCGGACCGCGACGCCCGTCAGCTCGGGACGGCGACCGTCAGTCCGGACACCCCGGAGCTGGGGATGTCGATGCGCTGCACGGAGCCGTCGAGCCCGAGCCGCATCATGTAGCTCTCGTCGCCGTCGAACATCCGGACCACCAGGGCCTCGTCGCCCACCCAGGTCATCTGCGTCCAGAACCCGCCCACGGTGCGGCGTGGGACGACGGCCTCGAAGGTGACGACCTCCTCGCCGGTCGCCGCGTCGAGGACGGTCAGGGTGGGCGAGCCGTTGCCGTCGGCCTCCACGCTGGTGCCGACCACGTAGGCGCCGCCGGCACTGAACGGCCCGAGCCGGTGGTCGCAGGTGGTCCAGGCGGGGTCACCGCCAGCCACGGTGTCAACGACACCGAAGCAGGTCCCCTCCGGCCGGAACTCGGTGATCCCGCCGACGACGCCGAGCGAGGGGGAGGCCGCGTCGGCCTGCAGCAGGCCCGGCACCTCGACCGGCTGGCCGCCCCCGGCGACGAAGGTCTTCGGGTCGCCGCTGTTGTACATCGCCCGCACCGCCACCGCCTCGTCGGACACGAAGCCGACGGGTATCACCTGTTCGTCCTCGGACGTCGGCGGGAACGTCGTGTAGACCCACTCCGCGCCGCCGGAGGGGTCGGCGACGATGACCTGCCATTGCTTCCCCGTGTACTCCGACCAGGCGATCCGCTGCCCGTCCGGGCTCACGACGAGGCCGGCAGTGGGGGAACCGCCGTCCGTGACCTGGAGGTCGGCGTCCAGGAACTCGATGGTGCTCGTTGGAACGCCGGGCGCGTCGTTGAGAGCCACGCCGACCCAGCCGCCCATGTAGGGGGTGATGGTGGAGTAGTCGTGCGTCAGGTCGATCGTGCCGTCCGGCGTGATCAGGGCGGGACCGTCGACGTCCAGCAACGAGACCGGGGTCTCCTCGACGGCCTCGGCGCTGCGCGGGTCCACCAGCACCGTGCCCGACGCCACCTGCGGGGTGGGGCTGGGCGGCTGCGTCGCGGGAGAGACGCCGCTGCGTTGCGCGGGACCGGCGGCGAGGCCCACCGGCACCGCGATCGCCAGCACGGCTGCGACGGCGACGCCGGCCACGGCAGCACGGCGGCGCTGGATGCGACGGGCACGACCGCGTACGTCGGAGAGGTCGAGGGGCGCGTGCTGGATCGGGTCGACCCTGCGGTGCAGGGCGTCGTGCACCCGGTCCTCGAGGGGAGTCTCGTTCATGATGCGTCTCCGGTCTCGTGGAGGTGGGGACCATCCGGTCGGAAGGACTGGGGGGCGCGGGCGCGGAGCCCGGCGAGGGCGCGGCTGGCCTGGGACTTCACGGTGCCCGTCGAGATGCCGAGCAGGTCGGCGATCTCGGCTTCGCTCAGCTGCTCGTAGTAGCGGAGCACGATGACCGCGCGCTGCTTGGGCGGCAACGTCTGGACGTAGGACCACAGCGCCCCGCCCATCCCGTCGTCGTACGTGTCGCTGACGCCGCTGTCGGGCATCGTGTCGGTGGAGTGCTCGCGGCGCTTCCATGCCCGGCGCCACAACGAGTTGTTCTCGTTGACCATCACGCGGCGGACGTAGCCGTCGAGGGCCCCGCGGTCGCGGATCTTGTCCCAGGACAGGTAGAGCTTGGCGAAGGCGTTCTGGAGGAGGTCCTCGGCGTTGGCATGGTCGCCGGCGAGGAGGTACGCCGTCCGGTAGAGGGCGGGCTGGCGCGCGGCCATGTACGCCGAGAAGTCGGCGTCCTTGTCGGTGCGACGGTCCTGCGACCCCATGTCCACGAGTGTCGTGGTCACGCTCCGCCTCCTGTCCGATATCGGCGCCCCTGGAGGGGGCGTGTCGGGGTGAGGACGCAGCCGGGTCGACGGAGGTTGCATCTGTTTGGGAGGCTCGAGGCACTCGATTCCCTTCGACGTTCCCCTCCGACGTTCCAGGAGACACCGCATGCAGCAGGTCAAGGCCGTGGTCGCGCTCGCCCAGGGCGAGCCGGTGCAGCTCACCACCATCAACGTCCCCGACCCCGGACCGGGTGAGGCCGTGGTCAAGGTGCAGGCCTGCGGGGTGTGCCACACCGACCTGCACTACCGCGAGGGCGGGATCAACGACGACTTCCCGTTCCTGCTCGGTCACGAGGCCGCGGGAGTGGTCGAGGCGGTCGGCCCGGACGTCACCGGCCTCGAGCCCGGCGACTTCGTGGTCCTCAACTGGCGGGCCGTGTGTGGCAGCTGCCGCGCGTGCGACCGGGGCGAGCCCTGGTACTGCTTCGCCACCCACAACGCGACGCAGAAGATGACGCTGGCCGAAGGCGACCTGGCGGGCACCGAGCTCTCTCCGGCGCTCGGCATCGGTGCCTTCGCCGAGAAGACCCTCGTCGCGGCGGGCCAGTGCACCAAGGTCGACCCGTCCGCCCGTGCCGCGGCCGTCGGCCTGCTGGGCTGCGGCGTGATGGCCGGGCTCGGTGCTGCGATCAACACCGGCAACGTCGGACGCGGCTCCACTGTCGCCGTGATCGGCTGCGGTGGCGTCGGTGCCGCAGCGATCGCGGGTGCGGCACTCGCGGGGGCGTCCAGGATCATCGCCGTCGACATCGACGACCGGAAGCTCGAGCTGGCGAGGTCGATGGGGGCCACCCACACCGTCAACTCCCAGGAGGTCGACGCGGTCACCGCGATCCGCGAGCTGACCCCGCCGCCGGACGGCACCGGCCACGAGGGCGGCGCCGACGTGGTGATCGACGCCGTCGGTCGCCCCGAGACCTGGAAGCAGGCGTTCTACGCGCGTGACCTCGCCGGCACGGTCGTCCTGGTGGGCGTACCCACCCCGGACATGAAGATCCCCGAGATCCCGCTGATCGACGTCTTCGGCCGCGGCGGCTCGCTGAAGTCGTCCTGGTACGGCGACTGCCTCCCGTCGCGGGACTTCCCGATGCTCGTCGACCTCTACCAGCAGGGCCGGCTCGACCTGGACGCCTTCGTCACCGAGGAGATCGGTCTCGGCGACGTCGAGGCCGCCTTCGACAAGATGCACGACGGCACCGTCCTCCGATCCGTCCCCCACGACGTTCTGCTCCTCCGCTGCGCTCCTCCGCACAACGCCGCAGGGACCCCGCATGAACGCCCGGGTCGACCACGCCGTCGTCTCCGGGACGTTCAGCCTCGACGGGGAGACCCACGACGTCGACAACAACGTCTGGGTGATCGGTGACGACGAGCAGTGCCTCGTCATCGATGCTCCGCACGACGTCGACGCGATCATGCGGCTCGTGGGTGGTCGTGCCGTGAAGGCCATCGTGTGCACGCACGCCCACGACGACCACGTACGCGTCGCGCCCGCCCTGCGCGTCGCCACCGGCGCGCCGATCCTGCTGCACCCGGACGACAGGCCGCTGTGGGAGCTCACCCACGGTGGTGACGAGGAGGGGGCCGAGCTCTGGGACGTCGACCTCTCCGACGGCATGACCCTGACGATCGGCGGCGCCGCGGTGACGGTGCTCCACACGCCCGGCCACGCGCCGGGCGCGGTCTGCCTCTACGTCCACGACCTGGGCTGCGTCTTCACCGGCGACACCCTCTTCGAGGGTGGCCCGGGGGCCACGGGGCGTTCGTTCAGCGACTCGGACCTGATCAAGGACTCGATCCGCGCGCGGCTGTTCGACCTCCCTGACGCGACTGTCGTGCACACCGGGCACGGGCCGGACACGACGATCGGGGCGGAGAAGGCCAACGTCTGACCGGCGTCAGCCCGGGTGGAGACCGAGGTGGACGAGCAGGCTGCGCAGGGGAGCCGGCTCGCCGCCGCGGGGCATGGCCTCGACGAGGAGTCGCGCGTAGCGCTCCTTCCTGCCGCTCCTGGAGGTCATGAAGCGGGCGAGCACGTCCTCGCGCGACCACCCCGCCTGGGCCGGCATGGCGGTGAGTCGTTCGAGGGAGCGGGTCTCGCCGGCGGTCGCGATGACCTGCTCGACCCGCGCGCATCCGAGTGCTCGACGCAGCTCGTCCTCGAGGTCGCGGGTGCAGGAGAAGAATCCGTACGCCTCCAGGTCGGCGCGCTCGTCCGCGATGACCCCAGCGGCGGCGAGGCCGCGGCGTACGAACCTCACCTCGGGCGCGTCGTACAGGCCGGCCAGGTGCGTGCCCTGCGCGTGCAGCCGCGTGGCGACGGCACGGATGTTGGTGACCCCGCCCATCGGCAGGACGTCGATGCCCGCGGCCGCCAGGTCGTACCCATAGGTCCGCGCCAGCGCGCGCACGGCCACGTCGTCGCTGTGTCCCTCGACGAGGACGGTGGTGCCCACGCGCCCAGTGAACCCTCCGGGGCGTGCTCCTGCCGAGCCAATTCCGCTTGTCCCGCGCCGACGGCCGCCCTAGCGTCGCGGGCATGAGCAGCGAGCCGTTCGTCCCCGACGAGTTCGAGCCGCCCACGCGGTTCGCCACCGACCAGTTCGTGCTCGAGCCCCTCGGGCCCGAGCACAACGACTCCGACCTGGCGGCCTGGACGCGGGAGCATCGACCACATCCGGTCGACCACGGGCTACCCGGACGGCAGGTGGCCGCCGGTCGGCGGGATGTCGTCGGAGGCCAACCTCGCCGACCTGACGCGGCACGCCGCCGACTTCGAGGCGCGCAAGGGATTCACGTTCACCGTGCTCGACCCGATGTCCGACGAGGTGATCGGGTGCGTCTACATCTACCCGACGCGGTCGACCGAGCACGACGTACAGGTCCAGTCGTGGGTGCGCGCGGACAGGGCCGACCTGGACGTCCCGCTCGCGGACGCGGTGGCGTCGTGGCTCGCGGCGGACTGGCCCTGGGAGCGCCCCGACCGGCACGGGAGGTGAGCCCTGCCACGGGGTGTCCCGTCGGCTGGGACGTGTCGGCGCGCCGTGCCACCATGACGGGATGCCCACCCGTCTGACCGCGCTGGTCGCGACCGTCGCCCTGGTCGCGACGACTGCGGCGTGCAGCGGTGGCGAGGCTCCGTCGGAGAAGGAGCAGGAGGCGCGGAGCACCGCGGCCTCCAGCACGCCGACGGTCCCGCCCACCCCCTCCGAGCAGCTGGGGCTGGAGGAGGGATGGGGACCCGACCGCGCCGAGCTCGACCGGGCGTCGAGGATCGTCGGTCGGATGCGCCTGCCCGATCTCGCGGGGCAGGTGATCGTCGCCGACTGGAGCGGCACGCGGGCGCCTGTGGCGATGGTGCGCGACCTCCACCTCGGGGGCGTGATCGCGTTCGACTCCAACGTGGCGTCAGCGGCGCAGATCTCGGGCGTCACCACCGCCCTCACCCGGCAGGTGCGCCGGAAGTGGCCGCTGTTCCTCAGCGTCGACCAGGAGGGCGGGGTGGTCGAGCGCCTGCGCCGCGCGGCGACGCGGTTCCCGACGTTCATGAGCGCTGGTGCCGCCGGCGACGCCGCACTCACCCAGCGGGCCTACGCCGCCAGCGGGGCCGAGCTGCGTGGGCTGGGCTTCACCGTCGACTTCGCCCCCGACGCTGACGTCACCTCCGGGCCGGGGGATCCGACGATCGGGTCCCGGTCCGCGTCGTCCAGGCCCGCGACGGTGGCCGATCACGTGGTCGCCGCGGCAGCCGGTTTCGCCGAGTCGGGCGTGCTGCCCGTGCTCAAGCACTTCCCCGGGCACGGCTCCGTCCCGGCCGACAGCCACCTGACCCTGCCCGTGCAGACCAAGTCGCTGGCCGACCTCGAGAAGTCCGACCTCGTGCCGTTCCGCAAGGCCGTCGCGGCAGGCCTGCCGTCGGTCATGGTCGGACACATCGACGTCCGCGCGGTCGACCCCCGGGTCCCGTCCTCCCTCTCGCGCAAGGTCGTGACCGGGATGCTCCGCGACGAGCTCGGCTTCGGTGGGCTGGTGGTGACCGACTCGCTCCAGATGGCCGGCGTCGTCCGCGGCCGCTCGCCCGGACAGGTGGTCGTGCAGGCGATGCGAGCCGGCTCCGACGTGCTGCTGATGCCGTCGTCGCCTGCGGTCGCCCGCGCCGCGCTGGTGAAGGCCGTGAGGTCGGGGTCCCTCCCGCGGCGACGGCTGGAGCAGGCCGCCGCCCGCCAGATCGCACTGCTCACCCACCTCGCCGGCGCGAAGGGCAAGCCGGTCGGCTCCGCTGCGGCTGCCTCCCGCACCCTGTCCGCAGCGGCCGTCACGGTCACCGACGGCCCCTGCTCGGGACGCCTCGTGGACGACGTCGTCCACCCCTATGGCGACCCCGGTGCCGTGAGCACCTTCGCCGCCGCTGCCGGCGAGGCCGGTCTGACCGTCCTCCAGCGCCGCGCGGCCCCGCCCGGGCTCGCCGGTGCCGAGCCCCGGCCGGAGCGCGCGAAGAAGGAGTCCAAGCGCCACTTCACGAAGCGGGTGCGAGCCTGGAAGAAGGCCGAGGCCACGCGCGTGCGCCGGCTCGGCGCCTGGACCGCCCGCGAGGACGCCCGGCTCGCCGTCGGCACCGGCATCGGGTTCACCGGCTTCCACGACGCTCCGGTGGACGGGGACGTCGCGGTCGCCACGGACTCACCCTGGGCGCTCGGACAGGTCGGCGCCCCGACGCGGATCGCGACCTACGGAGACACCCCCGCCGCGATGGGGGTGCTCGTCGAGGTCCTGCTCGGACGCGCCCCTGCGCCCGGCCGGCTCCCCGTCAAGGTCGCCGGAGTCTCGCGGACGGGCTGCGAGTAGCCGCTCCTAGAACGGCTCGACGAGCAGGGCAGTGCCCTGGCCGGCGACGCGCGTGAGCACGATCGTGCCCTCGTTCTCGCCCTTGAGCGCCAGCCGCTTGCGCAGCTCCTCGGGCACGACCTGCACGCCGCGCTTCTTGATGGTGAGCCGGCCGATGCCTCGCTCGTGCAGGGCTGCCCGCAGCTGCTTCTCGCGGTAGGGGAGCTCCTCGACCACGCGGTAGCCGCGCGCGAACGGCGTACGGAACGCGTCGTCACCGGTGACGTAGGCGATGTGCCCGTCCACGAGCCCGCCTCCGACGCCGGCCGCGACCGCGGTCACCAGGCCGGCGCGGATCACCGCGCCGTCGGGCTCGTAGAGGTAGGCGCCCACCGCGCGCACGTCGGCGCCCGGGTCGTCCTCGTCCGTCAACGTGGCCAGGCCGCCGTCGCCGATGACGGTCGCGCGGCGGTCGGTCGTCGCGAGGCTCGGCGACCACAGCACCGCCTCCTTGACCTCGCCGCCGTCGCTCACCCACTCGGCCTCGACACCAGCCGGCACCAGGTCGTGGCCGATGCCCGGGGCCACCTTCACCAGCGAGCGCGTGGCCAGCAGGTCCAGCACCCACGACCACGGCGGGGTCCAGCCGTCCACGTCGAAGACGCGGCCGCGGCCCCCGCGGCGGGCGGGATCGGCGAACGCGGCGTCGAAGCCGCCGGTCGTGATGGCCGTCGCGTCGCCGACCATCACCGCACCGGGCAGCCCGAGCGCGGCGAGGTTGGCCTCGGCCATCGCCACCCGCACCGGGTCCTGATCGACGCCGGCGGCGACC
This sequence comes from uncultured Actinomycetota bacterium, assembly GCA_963708875.1. Classification (GTDB taxonomy): domain Bacteria; phylum Actinomycetota; class Actinomycetes; order Propionibacteriales; family Nocardioidaceae; genus Nocardioides. The sequence continues at coordinate 244,085 of CAVPUL010000008.1, read as the reverse complement.
AGCCCGGCGCGGGCGAAGGCGAGGAGGTCGCCACCGATCCCGCAGCCCAGGTCGACCACGCTGCCGCCGGGGACCGCGGCCGCGAGCCGTGCCGCCCGATGGTCGGCGACCCGCGTCCGGGTCGCCTGCTCCAGGGCATCGGGCGTGAAGAACATGACGGATGCGGCGGCGCCGAACTTGGCGACCGCCTTCGCGCGGAGCTGCGCCTGCGTGGTGGCCGCGGCTGCCTTCTCGGCGTCGGGCTCGAGGCGGCGTACGACGCTGGCGACCCGCACCGGGTCGCTCGGGTGGTCGGACCACGCCTGGCTCGCGTGGACGAGCAGTCGCTCGCCCTCGCTCGTACGCAGCCAGTCCAGCGTCTCGGTCTCCACTCGCGCATCCTGTCAGGCGGACCATGCACGGGCGCCGCTAGCACTCGATTGGGGAGAGTGCTAGCGTCTGTTCTGGCACTCTCACCCCGAGAGCGCCAATGCTCGAGGCCCCGGTGCGACCCCCGCGACGGCGTGCCGACCAGGTCCCGGGCCCACGTCCTGAACCAATCTCGTGCAGAGAAAGTGGAGGTTGATCCGAAGTGTCGGTCAACATCAAGCCCCTCGAGGACCGCATCGTCGTCCAGGCGATCGAAGCCGAGCAGACCACGGCCTCCGGCCTGGTCATCCCGGACACCGCCAAGGAGAAGCCCCAGGAGGGCGAGGTCGTGGCGATCGGTCCCGGTCGCATCGACGACAACGGCAACCGCGTCCCGCTCGACGTCGCGATCGGCGACAAGGTCATCTACAGCAAGTACGGCGGCACCGAGGTCAAGTACTCCGGCCAGGAGTACCTGATCCTCTCCGCCCGCGACATCCTCGCCGTCGTCTGCTGACCTGGCATCACGCCTGACTGCGCCGGGGGCGCTCGACGACCGCTTCGCTTCAAGGTCGCCTTCGCGCCCCCGGCTCTGTCGCCGCGCGCCAGCTCACCCGACGCCGCTCAGCCCCATAAGTCCTTATTAGGAGCACAGCAATGCCCAAGATCCTGGAGTTCGACGAGAACGCCCGCCGCGCGCTCGAGCGCGGCGTCGACGCCCTCGCCAACGCCGTCAAGGTGACGCTCGGCCCCAAGGGCCGCTACGTCGTCCTCGACAAGAAGTGGGGCGCCCCCACGATCACCAACGACGGGGTGACCGTCGCTCGCGAGATCGAGCTCGACGACCCCTTCGAGAACCTCGGTGCCCAGCTCACCAAGGAGGTGGCCACCAAGACCAACGACGTCGCCGGTGACGGCACCACCACCGCCACCGTGCTGGCGCAGGCGATGGTCCACGAGGGCCTCCGTGCCGTCGCGGCCGGCGCCAACCCGATGGGTCTCAAGCGCGGCATGGACGCTGCGGCCGAGGCCGTCGGCGACGCACTGCGCGAGGCCGCCCGCGAGGTCGAGTCGCGCGAGGACATGGCGTCCGTCGCCACGATCTCCAGCCGTGACAGCCACATCGGCGACCTGCTCGCCGAGGCCTTCGACAAGGTCGGCAAGGACGGCGTGATCACGGTCGAGGAGTCCAACACCATGGGCACCGAGCTCGAGTTCACCGAGGGCATGCAGTTCGACAAGGGCTACATCTCCGCCTACTTCGTCTCCGACCCGGAGTCGATGGAGGCCGTCCTGGACGACCCCTACATCCTTCTGCACCAGGGCAAGATCTCCTCGATCCAGGAGCTGCTCCCGGTCCTCGAGAAGGTCATCGCGACCGGCAAGCCGCTCTTCATCCTCGCCGAGGACGTCGACGGCGAGGCGCTGTCGACCCTGGTCGTCAACAAGATCCGCGGCACGTTCAACGTCGCCGCGGTCAAGGCCCCGGCCTTCGGCGACCGCCGCAAGGCGATGATGCAGGACATCGCGACCCTCACCGGTGCGCAGGTCGTCGCCCCCGAGGTCGGGCTCAAGCTCGACCAGGTCGGCCTCGAGGTGCTCGGCCAGGCCCGTCGCGTGGTCATCACCAAGGACCACACGACGATCGTCGACGGCGGCGGCGACAGCTCTGCTGTCGAGGGTCGCGTCAACCAGATCAAGGCCGAGATCGAGAACACCGACTCCGACTGGGACCGCGAGAAGCTCCAGGAGCGCCTCGCCAAGCTGGCCGGCGGTGTCTGCGTGATCAAGGTCGGCGCCGCCACCGAGGTGGAGCTCAAGGAGAAGAAGCACCGCATCGAGGACGCCGTCTCCGCGACGCGCGCCGCGATCGAGGAGGGCATCGTCCCCGGCGGTGGCTCCGCGCTCATCCACGCGGTCTCGGTGCTCGACGGTGACCTCGGCCTGACCGGTGACGAGGCCTACGGCGTGCGCGTGGTCCGCAAGGCGTGCGACGAGCCGCTGCGCTGGATCGCCGAGAACGGTGGCGTCAACGGCTACGTCGTGACCGCCAAGGTCCGCGAGCTCGGCGTCGGCAACGGCTACAACGCCGCCGACGACACCTACGGCGACCTGGTCGCCCAGGGCGTCCTGGACCCGGTCAAGGTCACCCGCTCGGCGCTCGTCAACGCGACCTCCATCGCCGCGATGCTGCTCACGACGGAGACCCTGATCGTCGAGAAGCCCGAGGACGACGAGCCGGCCGCCGCCGGCGGCGGCCACGGGCACGGCCACGGCCACTGATCGACCGCACCTGATCACCTGCTCCACACGACAGGCCCGCACCGGTTCGCCGGTGCGGGCCTGTCGCGTCAGGTGAGCACCCGCAACGGAATCCGCGCCGAGACCGCGCGTCCCACGGCGTTGCGTGCCGCGATGCGGACGGTGTAGCGGCCAGGACCGATCCCGAGGCGCTCGGCGCCGAGGTTGAGCCGGCGCTCGCCCGCATCCAGGGCACGATCGACCGTCGCCACGACCGCGCCGGAGTGGCCGCGCACCTGCACCCGCACGAGCGCCGGGGCGCCCAGGCGGTACGACAGCCGCGACCGGCTCAGCGTGACGCCCCGCAGCCGCGGTCGCTCCGTCGCCACCACGGTGACGCTGTCGCGCGTGGTCGTGTTGTGGGCCGCGTCGGTGGCGGTGAGGCGGACCCGGTGCACGCCCGACCTGCTGAAGGTGCGCGAGACCTGGCCGCCCGCCACCGTCGTACGCCCGTCGAACTGCCACGTCACCGTCGGCGCCGACCACAGGTCGCTCGCCGCAGCCGAGTACGTCGCCGCCTCCCCGCCGCGGACGAGCTCGCTCGCGGTGTAGTGCTCGATCGAGGGCGCCACGCCGTCGAAGACCTGCGTCTGGAGGAGGCCGCCTCCCTCGTTCCACAGCAGCGTGCCGAGGCCGGCAGGGTCGACCGCGACCCGGGGGCCGCCGAGCGAGCCGGACGCCAGCGCTGTCGGCGGGGTCCACTCGTGGCCGGGCGTGCGGGTGACGGCGTACAGGGTGTGGGCCGTGGTCAGCTGCTCGGTGCTCCCGGTCCACAGCACGACGCTGGCGCCGCCCGTGCCGAAGCCGACCGTGGGGGAGGAGTTGTAGACCTGCGGGGAGGCGACCTTGGTGGTCGACCACGTCCCGCCGGGCGTCCGGGCGGCGGTGTAGAGGTCGGACGTGCGGTTGCCGTCGCCGGCCTGGACCCACGCGGCCAGGGCCTCGCCGGACTCCCCGACGCCCAGGTCGAGCTGCCAGGCGAGCTGGGTGGTGGTGGTGGAGACCAGGGTCGTCACGGGACCCCATGCTCCGTTCGCCGCCAGCGTCACCGTCTCGATGGTGGAGGCGCCTGCGAGCCCCGAGGACCGCCACGTCGCGATGACGTCCCCGTCCCTGTCCACGACTGCGTCGAGGTCCCCTCCGTTGCCGGCGGAGAGCTGCCGTGCCGCGCCCCAGGTGGCGCTCCCGAGCGCCCGGTCGGCCGCCTGGACGGTGCCGTCCTGCGCCCAGAACGTGACGGCCCGCCCGTCAGGCGCCACGGCCACGGCCACCGCTCCCGCACCGGGCCCGGTCGTGACGTCGGCGGTCGTCCACTCGCCGCCCACCGGGCGCTGGGCCCCTGCCACGTGTCGTCCCGTGGTGAGGGTGATGTCCTCGGACCAGACGATCGCTGCATCGCCGCGCGCGTCGACAGCCACCACGGGCTGGAAGGCGTGGGTCGTGGCGGGGGACAGGTCCTGGCTCGCGCTCCAGGCCCCGCCGGAGAGCGTCGCGGTGCGGATCACGCTGCCGGTGCGACCCGGGAGGTAGTCACGCCAGGTCGCGACCACGACTCCCCGGCCGTCGATGGCCATGCTGGGCTCCGCGTCCTGCGTGGTGGAGCCGGTGTCGACCTGCACCGGAGCAGTCCAGGTGCCGCCGCGAGGACGGCTCGCGGCCATCAGCAGGAAGGTGCTGCCGGTCTCCTCGACCCAGATCGCGTGCGCTGTCCCGTCGGGCGCGAGCGCCACGGCGTACTGGCCGGCGGACTGGTGCGCCGTCAGCGTCGTGACCTCCGAGATGAACCCCGGCGCTGCGTGCCCGGGTGGGGTCAGCGTGGCGGCGGCGAGCACCGCCGAGCCGAGGATGACTGCTGTGCGGTGTGACATGTCGACACGTCCCATGGCCTGAGGTGATCATCCCGGCGGGTTGGTCGGGATCCAAGAATAGGACTTGCCGGCCGTCGAGAAGGTTGCCGTGACGTCCCGTATTCGTGACCCGCCCGAAACGCTGCGCACCACGTCCTGAAACGTGGATCCGGCACCGTGGGCGTCATGTTGTGGAGAGTGCGCACCACCCTGGCCGACCGACCGGGAGCCCTGGCCGAGCTCGCGGCGAGCTGCGGCGCCGCCGGCGTGAACATCCTCGGCCTGCACGTCTTCCCGGGCGTCGACCGCGTCACCGACGAGCTCGTGCTGCGGACCCCCGGGACGTGGGAGCTCGCGGACCTCGCCGAGCTCGTCGAACGCTCGGGTGGCACGCAGGTGAGCGTCCTGCCGTGCACGGACGCCTCCCTGACCGATCAGCCCACGCGCTACGTCCTGGCGGCGCGGAGCATCCTCGCCCAGCCGGCCACGTTCCCCGAGGTGGTCGCGCAGCTCTTCGACGCCGAGGCCGATCCGTCCGGTTCGGGCGTCAGTCCGGCCCTGGATGCGATGGACCTCGAGATCGGGGACGTGTCGGTGCAGCTGCGCCGGAGTGCTCCGTTCACGGCTGCCGAGCACGCCCGGGGGACGGCCCTGGCCGAGCTCGTCACCGACGTCCTGGCGGCGGGAACGCCCTCGCGGGCCGCACCCGAGCCGGGGGTGGACGTCGCACCCGACTACGAGGTGTCCGGTGACCGGGTCGAGGCGAGGATCGGGGCCGTCGTGGTCGGGTGGGCCGCCTGGCAGGTCGATCCCGACGGCGCGTGGCTGCTGGACCTGGCGGTGGACGCGGCCTGGCGCCGGCGCGGACTCGGTTCGCGCCTCCTCATGGAGGCATCCCGGGCGGCTCGCGCGGCCGGCATCGACGAGATCGTCGTCCGCACGGCCGCCGACAACCCCGCCGTGCTGCCCCTCGTCCTGGGCACCGGGTTGCGCGGACGGATCCGGATGGGCGCCGATGACCTCACCGTCCGTATCCCGATCCGCCAGGCCGCGAGGGTGTGAGGACGGGTCAGCGGACGACGAACGCCGCCTCGTCACGCACTGCTCTGCTCCCTGTCCGTCCCGACGAGATGGGGGGCGGGGGAGGTTGCATGCCCGGTCCTCATGGTCCCCAGATGGTCCGGTAGGGCGTGGAGCAGTCGACGTCGACCTTCACCGGCTCGACGGTGTTGAGGTGGTAGATCCGGTAGCGGTCGCAGGCCGTCACCACGAACTCGTACTTGCGGATCAACGAGCTCTCGATCGGCCGGGTGCCGAGCTCGCTCCAGGTGTTGATGTAGCTCGCCTCGACGAACCAGGTCGGCGGGTCGGTGCCGTTCAACACCGAGCTGAGGTCGTCGAGGCCCGGGTCGAGGGTCCGCATGGGCAGTGACCAGAGATAGGGGTACGGCGACCCGGCGCGCGAGGACCACTGGATGTCGGCGCGCCCGCCGTAGACCAGCACCTGGTCGCCCGGCCGCGCGACAGCGTGGATCGCCTCGCCGGTGCGCACCTCGACCGGCACGCGACCGGCGACCCACGCACCGGTCCAGCCGACGAGGGAGACCACGCTCGACACGACGACGAAGCCGATGGCAGCGAGGTTGACCACGTCGTGGGTGCCGCGGACGCGGTCGTTGCTCAGCAGCAGTGCGAGCGCGAGGGCGACGCCGGGGATCGGGACGAAGAGGTAGGGCATCCAGTAGCTGCCGCTGACCGCGACCCCGGCCAGGTCGACGCCGAGCATGACGGTCACCGCCACGACCGGAACGGCGTCGAGGCGCAGCAGCCCGGGCAGCTGGGCGACGAAGCAGACCAGCAGGAGCAGCATCCCGATGCCGACGAAGACCAGCACCAGCACCCAGATCCGGCCGATGGCTCCCTCGGAGCTCTGGGTGGCGATGGTCCGGTTGGCGTCGGAGCGAAAGGTGACCGAGGTGTACCAGAGGGCCTGCAGGCGTACGCCGGCCGCCAGTGCCCAGCCGACGACGAGGACGACCGGCACGGCGGCGCCGGCGACGGCGGCCGCCGCGCAGCGCAGGGTCGCGCGCCACGGGAGCTGACGCGCGACCAGCGAGCCGACCAGCAGCACGCCGCCGAACACGAGCCCACCCACGATGCTCTGCTTGAGGCCGACGGCGGTCATCGCGAGCAGGCCCGCCCAGAACGCGTCGGCAGCGGACATCCGGCGTACGGCCCGCAGCGACAACCAGCACGACGCGAGCACCAGGGGGATGCCGAGCAGCTCGCCCTTCGCGGCCACCGAGTCGATCTGCGCGTTGCTCACGAGCGCCGCCGTCCCCACCGCCACCCATCCGGTCACGTGGCGCACGGCGGCCGGGTCCAGGAGGCCCGCACGACGGGCGAGCTCACGGGCGGCGGCGCCTGCGGCGAGCACGAGCAGTGCGCAACCCACCGCCGCGACCAGCCGGTGGGCGTACGCACCACCGACGGCGTCCGTCGCCTGCATCAGCCAGATGATCGGCGGCGGGCGGTCCACGAAGTAGTGGCCGTAGACCGAGTCCGCCTCGGGACGCCACGCTCGCGCGACGAGCAGGAAGCCCGCCTCGTCGGGACGCAGGGGCCAGAGGAGGGAGGGAAATCGGGCGAGGAACGCGATCAGGGCAGAGAGCCACACGACCCGCGACAGCCCCATGCTGACACCCTCTCAGAGGAGCGGGTGGGCGCCCGTAGAATGATGGCGTGGAGATCCCCGAGAAGTTCGCTGCGCTGGGCCTCACCTACGACGACGTGCTGCTGCTGCCGGGCGAGTCCGACCTCGCCCCGAGCGACATCGACACCAGCACCCGCCTCACCCGCGAGATCTCGATCCGCGTCCCCCTGATCAGTGCCGCGATGGACACCGTCACCGAGTCGCGGATGGCGATCGCGATGGCGCGCGAGGGCGGCATCGGCGTGCTGCACCGCAACCTGTCGATCGAGGACCAGGCCCGCCAGGTCGACCTCGTGAAGCGCACCCAGACCGGGATCATCTCCAACCCCGTGACCATCGGGCCCGACGCGACGCTCGAGGAGCTCGACCGGCTCTGCGGCGAGTACCGCGTCTCCGGCCTGCCCGTCGTCGACCTGGACAACCACCTCCTCGGCATCATCACCAACCGCGACCTGCGCTTCACACCGGTCGCCGAGTGGGCGACCACCAAGGTCACCGAGGTGATGACGAGCGAGGGCCTGATCACCGGCGCCATCGGCATCTCCCGCGAGGAGGCGACCTCGCTGCTGCGGGCGCACAAGCGCGAGCGGCTGCCGTTGATCGACGACGAGGGTCGTCTCGGCGGCCTCATCACCGTCAAGGACTTCGTCAAGGGCGAGCAGTTCCCGCACGCGTCGTACGACGCCGACGGCCGGCTGCTCGTCGGCGCGGCGATCGGCTACTTCGGCGACGCCTGGGAGCGAGCCACCACCCTCGTCGAGGCGGGCGTCGACGTGCTCGTCGCCGACACCGCGCACGGTCACGTGCACCTGCTGCTCGACATGGTGCGTCGGCTCAAGTCCGACCCTGCGACCAGGCACGTGCAGGTCATCGGCGGCAACGTCGCCACCCGCGAGGGCGCCCAGGCGTTCGTCGACGCCGGGGCCGACGCGGTCAAGGTCGGCGTCGGACCGGGCTCCATCTGCACCACCCGCGTCGTGACCGGTGTGGGCGTCCCGCAGGTGACTGCGGTCTACGAGGCGTCGCTGGCCACCAAGCCGGCCGGCGTCCCGCTCATCGCCGACGGCGGCATGAAGCACTCGGGCGAGATCGCCAAGGCGCTCGTCGCCGGCGCCGACTCGGTGATGGTCGGCTCGATGCTGGCCGGCTGTGAGGAGTCGCCCGGCGAGGTCGTCTTCGTCAACGGCAAGCAGTTCAAGTCCTACCGCGGGATGGGCTCGCTCGGCGCGATGAGCAGCCGCGGCAAGAAGTCCTACTCCAAGGACCGCTACTTCCAGGCCGAGGTCACCAGCGACGACAAGATCGTGCCGGAGGGCATCGAGGGCCAGGTCGCCTACCGCGGTCCGCTCTCGGCAGTCGCGCACCAGCTCGTCGGCGGGCTCAACCAGTCGATGTTCTACGTCGGTGCCCGCACCGTCCCCGAGCTGCAGGACCGCGGCCGGTTCGTCCGGATCACGTCCGCCTCGCTCAAGGAGAGCCACCCCCACGGCGTGCAGATGACGGTCGAGGCGCCCAACTACTCCGGGGCCTGACCGGTCAGGGCGTGAAGCCCGCCCGCGTCGGGGCCGAGCTGTCCACGACTGCCGACGCCGGTCGGGTCAGCAACCGCGCCGTCGTCCGGCCGCCGGCGACGACGAAGACGCCGGCGTTGTGGCGGGTCACCAGTCCCGGGGACAGCGTCACGTCACCGGTGGCGCCCGCGCGGCCGGGCATCCGCGAGCGCTCGCCCGGCACGGCCGCGCGCACGAGCACGGCGCCGAGCCCGTCGACGGCAGCGACGTGCAGCCGCCCGGCGATCATGCCGACGGCGGGTGAGGCATAGGTCGACCAGTCGCCGGGGATCGTCGCGGGGCGGCTCCAGCGGCGGCCGTGGAGGGTGCGGACGCCGAGCCGACCGCTGGCGTCGACCTGGTGGACGTACGTCGTCCCGGCGCCGGTGGTGGTGATGACGGGCGTCGACGTGACCGAGCCCGGTGCTCCGGCCAGCCGGACGAGCCGTCCCATCTCCAGGCTCTGCGCCCACGTGGTGCCGCGCGCGCCGACGGCCACCAGCCAGGTGCGGCCGTCGCCGTCGTGGCCCAGGACGGGCGCGGCGTGCGTGGCCCAGGAGCCCGCTCGTCCGACCCGCGCCGGCCGGCTCCAGCCGTCGTGGAGGGTGAGGCGCCGCGTCGTGAGCGTCCCCGCAGGTGACGTGCTCGCCAGGAGCGGACGACCGGTGCGCGAGAGGGTGATCGCCGGACTTGCCGTGGCTGCGGAGGTGGCGGCCTGGCGCAGCACCAGTCGGCCGTCGCGGCGCGTACCGGCGAGCACGCGCCCGTCCCTGGTGGTGGCCGCGAGCCAGGGCTCGCCCTTGCGGGACAGGGTGAGCGTGGGTGCCGCGACGGGGGAGAAGGCGCGACGCGGCCCCACGGTCCGGGACGGAGCGCCCGGACGTGACAGCCACAGCGTGCCGCGGTCGTCGACACGGGTGGTCCACGACTCACCGAGGCCGTCGGACACCGAGACGATCGGGCGGTCCGAGCCGATGAGCGGAGACGGCGCGACATCGGCGACGTGCAGGTAGCGGAAGTCGCCGACCGGGACGGTGCGGGTGCCGTAGCCCCCGGGCGAGGCGTTGTTGTACTCCTCGATCGTCACCGTGCCGCGGCCGATCGCGCTGACCCACGCGACGTGCCCCGCACGGCCGGCGTCGGTCTGCGCGACGGCGCCGATGGCGGGCACGTCGTCGACCCGGTAGCCCAGCGCGCGGGCGGCGTCGTCCCAGTCGCGGGCGTCGCCCCAGTGCGTGCCGCCGAAGTCCGTGCTGAAGTCGACGCCGCCGCGGGTCCGGAGCCGCCACGCGACGAAGCTGGTGCAGTTGCGCAGCACGAACCCCCACGGGTCGCCGATGGAGCCGTTGATCGACCACACGCGGCTCGCGCACGTCGGCCGCGGCCCGCGGGGGTCGTACGTGTGTCCCGTGACCGGGTCGAGGACGGGCGGCGGGGGCGGCGGGGGCGGGGGCTCGACGACGGGTGAAGTGGTCTGTCCCGGCTTCAGCGGAGTCGGGCTCGGGCTGGGCGTCGGGGTGGGCGTCGGGGTGGGCTCGACGATCGGCACCTGGGGCACGATCGGGCACTGGCCCTGCCAGGCGTACGGGTAGTCGTCGTCGGCGCTCGACGAGGATGCCGACAGGCCCACCAGGCCGCCGGCGAGACACGCGGCCACGAGCGCGCGCGCCACCAGTCCGTTCCCCACCCGCATCCCCACCCCGCAACGGTAGGTAGGCGTGCGGGCTCGCGTCGTCGGTTTGGGGATCCTGTGCACGTGCTGTGGGTCGATCGCCGGTCGCCTACGCTCGCGGGGTGGACCAGGACACGCCCCCGGCCCGACGCGCGTACGACGCCAGCGGGCGCCGCGCCGCGGCCGAGACGCGGCGCGCCCACGTCGCCGAGGTGGCCGCGCGGCTGTTCGCGGAGCACGGCTGGAACGGCACGACGCTCGCCCTCGTCGCCAGCGAGGCCGGGGTCTCCGTCGAGCTGGTGACCAAGACCTTCGACGGGAAGGGTGGTCTGTGCATGGCCGCCTTCCGGGCGGCGGGCTTCGGTCGTCGCGGCGGGCTCCAGCAGGCGTTCGCGGAGCTGCGCCTCGAGGACGAGCCCGACGTCGAGGTGCGGCTCGACCGTTTCGTCGACTTCGCCTGCGACATCGTCGTCCGGATGGGGCCCCTGGTCTGGGTGCTCGCCCACGGCGCCGAGGTGGATCCCGCCCTGCGCGACCTCACCCGGGGAGCCCAGGCCGGGCACGCAGCGATGTGCCAGGACCTGGTGCGGCTCCTGTCCACAGGCGCGTCGGCGCCCGACGCCGCGGACGAGGTCTACCTCCTGACACGGGCCGAGACCTTCCAGACCCTGGTGCAGCACCGCGGCTGGACCGTGGATCGGTACGCCGGCTGGTTGCGGCGGTCCGTGCGCGCCGCCGTCGACGGACCCGTGGTGGACGTGGTGACAAGAAGGCCCTGACGGATGGGGGTATATTGAGTACCATGAGCCCGGATCCAATTGTGGGGGTTGGGTTCCGGGCTCGTCAGGTCCGGCCGGGTGGGGGTTCGGCCGGACCTGTCTCGGGCGGTGGCCGCCGATAGGGTGGCGACTGTGACCGAGATCGAGATCGGCCGTGCCAAGCGCGGTCGCCGTGCCTACTCCTTCGACGACATCGCGATCGTGCCCTCGCGGCGCACCCGCGACCCCGAGGAGGTCAGCACCGCCTGGCAGATCGACGCCTACCGCTTCGACATCCCGGTCCTCGCTGCGCCGATGGACTCCGTGATGTCGCCGTCGACGGCGATCGCCCTCGGTCAGATGGGCGGGCTCGGGGTGCTCAACCTCGAAGGTCTCTGGACGCGCTACGACGACCCGACCGGCCTGCTCGACGAGGTCGCGGGCCTCCAGGGCTCCGAGGCCACCCGGCGGATGCAGGAGATCTACACCGAGCCGATCAAGCCCGAGCTGATCACCTCGCGGCTCAAGGAGATGCGCGCCGCTGGCGTGACCGTCGCCGGGTCGCTCTCCCCGCAGCGCACCAAGGAGCACGTGAAGGCCGTCGTCGACGCCGGCGTCGACATGTTCATCATCCGCGGCACGACGGTCAGCGCCGAGCACGTGAGCAGCCAGTCCGAGCCGCTGAACCTCAAGGAGTTCATCTACGAGCTCGACGTCCCCGTGATCGTCGGTGGCTGCGCGACCTACCAGGCAGCGCTCCACCTGATGCGTACGGGTGCGGCCGGTGTGCTGGTCGGCTTCGGCGGCGGCGCGGCGCACACCACCCGTACGGTCCTCGGCGTCGCGGTGCCGATGGCCAGCGCGGTGGCGGACGTCGCCGCGGCCCGTCGCGACTACATGGACGAGTCAGGTGGTCGCTACGTCCACGTGATCGCCGACGGCTCGATCGGCAGCTCGGGCGACATCGCCAAGGCCATCGCCTGCGGCGCCGACGCGGTGATGATCGGCTCGCCGCTGGCGCGTGCCACCGAGGCGCCGGGCCGCGGCTTCCACTGGGGGAGCGAGGCCACCCACGCCGACCTGCCGCGCGGTGAGCGCGTCGAGTTCTCGCCGGTCGGGTCACTGGAGGAGATCATGTTCGGCCCCTCCCACGTCGCCGACGGCACGATGAACCTCGTCGGCGCCCTGCGTCGCGCGATGGCGACGACGGGCTACACCGAGCTCAAGGAGTTCCAGCGCATCGAGGTCGTGGTGCAGCAGTGAGCACCCCACGACGTTCTTCTCCTCCGCTCCGCCACCGCGGACAACGCCGCGGGGACCCCGCATGACGCTCGCCAGGGCCCTCGACGCAGACCAGCGCGCCGACGCGCTCGCAACAGCTCGGGGCGGGCGAGCTGGACGTGCTCGTCGTCGGCGGCGGGATCGTCGGCGTCGGTGCGGCGCTCGACGCCGTCACCCGCGGTCTCAAGGTGGGCCTCGTCGAGCAGCGCGACCTCGCCTCCGGCACGTCGTCGCGCTCGTCCAAGCTGGTCCACGGCGGGCTGCGCTACCTGGAGATGCTCGACTTCGCGCTGGTCAAGGAGGCGCTCGAGGAGCGCGGTCTCCTCCTGACGCGGCTCGCGCCCCACCTCGTCCGCCCGGTGCCGTTCCTCTACCCGCTCGAGCACGCGTGGGAGCGGCCCTACGTCGGCGCGGGGGTCGCGCTCTACGACGGCATGGCGATGACCGGCAAGTACGACATGGGCGTGCCGAAGCACAAGCACATCTTCCGCAAGCAGCTCGCGCGGATGGCGCCCGACATCCGGACCGAGGACCTGCACGGCGCGATCCGCTACTACGACTGCCAGGTCGACGACGCGCGGCTCGTGATGACGATCGCCCGCACGGCCGCCAACAACGGTGCGCACGTCGCGACCCGCACCAAGGTCACCGCCTTCCTCCGTGAGGGGGACTCGGTGGTCGGCGCGCGCGTGCACGACCTCGAGGGCGACCGCGAGATCGAGGTCCGCGCCAAGGTCGTCATCAACGCCGCCGGGGTCTGGACCGACGAGGTGCAGGACCTCATCGGCGGGCAGGCGCAGCTCGACGTCGACGCCAGCAAGGGCATCCACATCGTCGTGCCCAAGGACCGGATCCGCTCCGAGTGCGGCTTCATCACCAAGACCGAGAAGTCGGTCCTGTTCGTGATCCCGTGGGGCCTGTTCTGGATCATCGGCACGACCGACACCGCGTGGGACCTCGACCTCGCCCACCCGGCGGCCAGCAAGGCCGACATCGACTACCTCCTCGGCCACGTCAACCGGCTGCTCAAGGACCCCCTCGACCACGACGACGTCGTTGGCGTGTACGCCGGGCTGCGGCCGCTGCTCAAGGCGGTCAAGAAGCAGGGCGAGAGCAATGGCGGCGAGACCACCAAGCTCTCCCGCGAGCACACGGTCGCCAACCCGGTGCCGGGCCTCGTGCTGGTCGCCGGCGGCAAGCTCACGACGTACCGCGTGATGGCCCGCGACGCCGTCGACCACGCCATCCGCGACTTCGACACCACGCCGCCCTCGATCACCGACCGCGTGCCGCTGATGGGCGCGTGGGGCTACGAGGCGCGCAGCAACCAGCGGGTCGCGCTCAGCCGGTCGTCGGGGATCGACATCGGCATGGTCGACCACCTCCTCGGCCGCTACGGCGGCCTGGTCGACGAGGTGCTGGCGCTGGTGCACGCGCGACCCGACCTGGCGGAGCCGCTGCCCGGCGCGGAGCACTACCTGCGCGTGGAGGTGCTCTACGCCGTCACGCACGAGGGGGCGCGCCACCTCGACGACGTGCTCGCGCGTCGCACGCGCGTCTCGATCGAGACCTTCGACCGCGGCATCACTGCGGCCCGGCCGGCGGCGGAGCTGATGGCGCAGGCGCTGGGCTGGGACGAGGCGCAGCTCGAGGACGAGGTCGACCACTACCTCCGGCGCGTCGAGGCGGAGCGTCAGAGCCAGCTGATGCCGACCGACCAGGAGGCCGACGAGGCCCGGGTCAAGGCGCCCGACATCGTCTGATCCGGCGTTTGACAAATATCACACAAGTGTCAACTGCTGGGACGAAGTGACCAACCAGTAGCAACGCCGCGGACCGCGTCCTACGCTTCGAGGATGAGCGAGCAGAGCGCCAACCCCCTCACCGACGGTCCGGCCGACCCCGAGCACGACACCACCGCGGCCTACGGCCTCGACCGCTCCTACGTCGCCGCGCTGACCAGGCGGGTCGTCAGCACGACCGGCGAGACCCACGCCGTGTCCTCACCGATCGGCGGTGCGCCCCTCGGGCACGTGCCCCAGTCGGGTCCGACCGACGTCGCCGAGGCCTTCGCCCGGGCGCGCCACGCCCAGGCCGCGTGGGCCGCCACGTCCGTGGACGAGCGAGCCGCCGCGCTCCTGCGCCTCCACGACCTGCTGCTCGACCGCCAGGACGAGCTCATCGACCTCGTCGTGTGGGAGTCGGGCAAGGCCCGCAAGGACGCCTACCTCGAGGTGGCGCACCTCGCGCTGACCGCGCGCTACTACGCACGCACCGCCCACCAGCACCTCGACGCCCAGCGCGTCGGCGGGATGTTCCCCGTGCTCACCCGCGCCGAGGTCCACCGCGTGCCGAAGGGCGTCGTCGGCATCATCTCGCCCTGGAACTACCCCCTCACGATGGCCTTGTGCGACGGCCTCCCCGCGCTGCTCGCCGGCAACGCCGTCGTCGCCAAGCCCGATGCGCAGACGATGCTGACCGCCCTGCTCGCGGCGTCCCTGCTGGACGAGGCCGGCTTCCCGCCCGAGCTCTGGCAGGTCGTCGCGGGACCGGGACCGGAGATCGGCGGTGCGATCGTCGCCGAGGCCGACTACGTCTGCTTCACCGGCTCGACCGCGACCGGGCGGATCATCGCCCGGCAGTGCGCGGAGCGGCTGATCGGCTGCTCGCTCGAGCTCGGCGGCAAGAACCCGATGCTCGTCCTGCGCGACGCCGACGTGCACCGCGCGGCCGAGGGCGCCGTACGCGCCGTGTTCTCCAACGCCGGCCAGCTGTGCGTCTCGATGGAGCGGCTCTTCGTCGCCGACCAGGTGTACGACCGGTTCGTCGACGCGTTCGTCTCGCGCACGCAGGCGATGACGCTCGGCGCGAGCCAGGACTGGAGCGTCGACATGGGCTCGCTCATCTCCCAGGCCCAGCTCGACACCGTCACCCGCCACGTCGACGACGCCGTCGCCAAGGGTGCCCGCGTCCTGACCGGCGGCAAGGCGCGACCGGACCTCGGCCCGTTCGTCTACGAGCCGACGATCCTCGAGGGCGTCTCGGCCGACATGGAGTGCTTCGGCAAGGAGACGTTCGGCCCCGTGGTCTCCCTCTATCGCTTCCACAGCGAGGACGAGGCCATCGAGCGCGCCAACGACGGGGCCTACGGCCTCAACGCCTCGGTCTACACGCGCGACGGTGCGCGCGGCCGGGCGGTCGCGAGCCGCATCAGGTGCGGCACGGTCAACGTCAACGAGGCCTACGGCGCCACGTTCGGCTCGCTCGGCGCGCCCATGGGCGGCATGCGCGAGTCCGGGATGGGCCGGCGCCAGGGCGCGGAGGGCATCCACCGCTACACCGAGGCGCAGTCCATCGCGACGCAGCGGCTGATGCCGATCGCGCCCATGTTCGGCATGTCCGAGGAGACCAACGCCAAGGTGCTGACCGCCTCGCTGCGCCTGCTCAACAAGCTGGGCCGGGCGTGACGTCGGGGATGGACACGCACTACGACGTGCTGGTCATCGGGTCGGGCTTCGGCGGCTCCGTGACGGCGCTCCGGCTGACGGAGAAGGGATACCGGGTCGGCGTGCTCGAGGCCGGTGCGCGCTTCGAGGACGACGACTTCCCGGCCACCTCGTTCGACGCGAAGCGGTTCCTCTTCGCGCCCTCGATGGGGATGTACGGCATCCAGCGCATCGACATGGTCAAGGACTGCCTGATCCTCGCGGGGGCGGGCGTCGGAGGCGGGTCGCTGGTCTACGCCAACACGCTCTACGAGCCCCTCGACGCGTTCTACCGCGACCCGTCCTGGTCGCACATCACCGACTGGAAGACCGAGCTCGCGCCCTACTACGACCAGGCCAAGCGGATGCTCGGCGTCGTCGAGAACCCGCTCCACACGCCGTCCGACGAGGTGATGAAGCAGGTCGCGGACGACATGGGCGTCGGCCACACCTTCCACCCGACGCCGGTCGGGGTCTTCTTCGGCGGACCTGACGCACAGGCGGGGGAGCGGGTGGCAGACCCGTTCTTCGGCGGTGCCGGTCCCGACCGCAACGCCTGCCTCAACTGCGGCGAGTGCATGACGGGTTGCCGCCACAACGCCAAGAACACCCTCGTCAAGAACTACCTCCACCTCGCCGAGCAGGCCGGTGCGGTCGTCCACCCGCTGACCACGGTGACGCGCGTACGTCCGCGCGACGGAGGTGGCTACGAGGTCACGACGCGCTGGACCAAGGCCAAGCTCTCGCGTCGTACGGCCACGAGGACGTTCACCGCCGACCAGGTCGTCTTCTCCGCCGCCGCGCTCGGCACCCAGAAGCTGCTCCACCAGCTCAAGGCCGAGGGCCACCTGCCGCGGATCAGCGACCGCCTCGGCGTGCTGACCCGCACCAACTCCGAGGCGATCCTGGGTGCGCTCGCCCCCGCCGGGATCTCGAGCGACTTCACGAAGGGGGTGGCGATCACGTCGTCGTGGCACCCCGACGCCGTCACCCACATCGAGCCGGTGCGTTACGGCAAGGGCTCCAACGCGATGGCGTTGATGCAGACCGTGCTCGCCGACGACACCCCGGACACCTCGCGGGTGAAGACCTGGCTGCGCGAGCTGTGGAAGCAGCGGCGCACGGCGTTCGACCTCTACGACTTCAAGCACTGGTCCGAGCGCACGGTCATCGCGTTGGTGATGCAGACGCTCGACAACTCGATCACCACGAAGTGGACCCAGCGACCATGGGGCAGGGGCCGCTTCGGCTGGCGGATGACCAGCGAGCAGGGCCACGGGCTGCCCAACCCGACCTACATCCCGATCGCCTACGAGGCGACGCGACGGATGGCCGAGGTCCTCGGCGGCACGGCCGGCGGCAACGTCGGCGAGGTCTTCAACCGGCCACTGACCGCGCACTTCATCGGCGGCTGCACGATCGGGGACTCGCCGACCACCGGCGTCGTCGACCCGTGGCAGCGCCTCTACGGCCACGCCGGGCTCCACGTCGTCGACGGCTCGACAGTGTCGGCGAACCTCGGTGTGAACCCGTCGCTGACGATCACCGCGCAGGCAGAGCGGGCCATGGCGTTCTGGCCCAACAAGGGCGAGGCCGACACCCGCCCGGAGCTCGGCGCAACCTATCGCCAGCTCGCCCCGGTGGAGCCGAAGAACCCGGTCGTGCCCGAGGCGGCCCCGGGAGCCCTGCGGCTCCCGATCGTCGGCGTCAGCTGATCGCCGCATTTACTTTCGCACCGCCCGTAACCACCCCACGCAGAGGTCGTTTCCCAGAGTGAGGGGTCCGGCAGTCATGCTCCCTCCCAAGGGCCGGGTCCTTCGACTCTCGGCACTGTTCTGCAGTGGCGGGGACTCAAGTCCCAGGGCCCGATCACCCTCCCTCCCCGATCGGGCCCTGGGACGATTTCCGGCCCAGCCGGTACGAGAGGCCCGCTCCAGCGCCGATAGACTCCACGCGTGACAGCGCCTGCAGAGCACGACCTCGTCCTCGTCGTCGACTTCGGGGCGCAGTACGCCCAGCTCATCGCCCGCCGCGTCCGCGAGGCGCGGGTCTACTCCGAGATCGTGCCGCACACCATGCCGGTCGCCGAGATGCTCGCGCGCGGCCCGAAGGCGATCATCCTGTCCGGCGGTCCGTCCAGCGTCTACGCCGAGGGCGCGCCGGGCATCGACGACGCCGTCTTCACCGCGGGCGTCCCCGTCTTCGGCATGTGCTACGGCTTCCAGCTGATGGCCAAGGGCCTCGGCGGCGAGGTCGCCCACACCGGTGCGCGCGAGTACGGCCGTACGCCCGTCGTCGTCTCCGAGTCGGGCACCCTGCTCGACGGGATCCCCGCCGAGCACACGGTCTGGATGTCCCACGGCGACTCGGTGTCGCAGGCGCCCGAGGGCTTCACGGTGCTCGCCTCCACGACCGACACGCCCGTGGCGGCCTTCGAGGACGTGGCCCGAGGACTGGCCGGTGTGCAGTGGCACCCCGAGGTGCTGCACACCGAGCACGGCCAGAAGGTGCTCGAGCACTTCCTCCACCACATCGCCGGTGCCCGCCAGACCTGGACGATGCTCAACATCGCCGAGGAGCAGATCGAGCGCGTCCGCGAGCAGATCGGCGACAGCGGCCTGGCGATCTGCGGCTTGTCCGGAGGCGTCGACTCCGCGGTGGCCGCGGCCATCGTGCAGCGCGCGATCGGCGACCGCCTGCACTGCGTCTTCGTCGACCACGGCCTCCTCCGCGAGGGCGAGGCCGAGCAGGTCGAGCGCGACTTCGTCGCTGCGACCGGCGTCAACCTCCACGTCTACGACGCGCGCGAGGTCTTCCTCTCCGCGCTGGCCGGGGTGATCGACCCCGAGGAGAAGCGCAAGGTCATCGGTCGCGAGTTCATCCGCGCCTTCGAGGCCGCGGAGGTGCAGGTGCTCGGCGAGGCCGCCGACGCAGGGGACAAGGTGGGCTTCCTCGTGCAGGGCACGCTCTACCCCGACGTGGTCGAGTCCGGTGGCGGCGCCGGCACCTCCAACATCAAGTCCCACCACAACGTGGGCGGCCTGCCGGACGACCTCGAGTTCGAGCTGGTCGAGCCGCTCCGCACGCTCTTCAAGGACGAGGTCCGTCTCGTCGGGGAACAGCTCGGTCTCCCTGCGGACATCGTGTGGCGCCAACCGTTCCCCGGTCCTGGCCTCGGCATCCGGATCATCGGCGAGGTGACCTCCGACCGTCTCGACATCCTGCGCCGGGCCGACGCGATCGCCCGACAGGAGCTGACCCGTGCCGGCCTCGACCGCGACATCTGGCAGATGCCGGTGGTGCTCCTCGCCGACGTCCGCTCCGTCGGCGTACAAGGTGACGGCCGCACCTACGGCCACCCGATCGTGATCCGCCCGGTGACCTCCGAGGACGCGATGACGGCCGACTGGGCCCGCCTGCCCTACGAGGTGATGGAGCGGATCTCGACGCGCATCACCAACGAGGTCGCCGAGGTCAACCGGGTCACCCTCGACATCACGTCCAAACCGCCGGGCACCATCGAGTGGGAGTGAGCGTGCGACACGACGCGCCCAGCGGGGCTGGGTGACCCGTCCCGATCGGACCCGGAAGCCCCGGTGCGCGGCGGCTCACGCGGACATCGTGCGACGTCAGAACTGCGGGATCGACGGGGCACTCGGGTTGGCCCGGTCGAGGGCGGGATCGCCGGCCGGCAGGGTGCCCTCGAACCACGCGTCGAGCTTCCAGTCCGGGACCGGCGGACGTTCGCCCGCGGCGGGCACGAAGACCGAGCGCTCCGCCGGGCCGTGGGTGTGGACGTAGCGGCGGCAGTTGGGGAAGACGGCGCTCGCCCTCACGCGTACGACGAGCTTGGCGCCGGGGAGCTCGGCGACGAGCGGGTCGTCGGGGTCCACGGTCGCCTCGCCGTTGAGCCGCAGCCGGGAGCCGGTGGAGAAGTCGATGAAGAGGAGTCCGACCTTGGCGTTCTCGGAGACGTTGCCGATGGTGAGGAACATCCCGTTGCCGTCGTAGACGGGGAAGGCGATCGTCGAGGGACCGACCACGCGGACGAAGCCGGGATCGCCGCCCTTGTACGAGCTCTGGGGCTGACCCTCGGCGTCGGCGGTGGCGATGAAGAACATGTCGCGCGCCTCGATGAAGTCGCGGAACGACTCGACGTCGTCGCCCGCGACGCTGGCCAGCCGATCGGCGAGCCGGCGGGTGTCGAACTGGTCCTGCAGCTGGCGGTGCGTCTCCCGGTAGTCCATGTCCATGCCTCTCCACTGTCGAGGATGGCACCGCGGCGACCTCCGCGACAGGCGGTCTAGCGTGGCTGATCGCCCGCCTGACCCTCCCAGGGGTGGTCGCGCCGACTGCTGCCCGGGTCTAGGTTGCTGCGTGGCCCAACTCCACCTCGGGAGGCACACGTGAGCTCCGACACCCTGATCGACGCCACCTGGCTCGACTACCTGCTGGTCGCGATCTACTTCGGATTCGTCCTCGGCATCGGTGTGATGGCACGCCGCTCCGTGTCGGACTCGATCGACTTCTTCCTGTCGGGGCGCTCGCTGCCGGCCTGGGTGACCGGCCTGGCGTTCATCTCCGCCAACCTCGGCGCCGTCGAGATCATGGGCATGTCGGCCAACGGCGCCGAGATCGGGCTGCCGACCGTCCACTACTTCTGGGTCGGCGCGGTGCCGGCGATGCTGTTCCTCGGCGTCGTGATGATGCCGTTCTACTACGGCTCCAAGGTGCGCTCGGTCCCGGAATACCTGTTCAGGCGGTTCGGCACCGGGGCCCACCTGGTCAACTCGATCAGCTTCGCCGTCGCCCAGCTGCTGATCGCCGGCGTGAACCTCGCCCTGCTCGCCGGCATCGTGCACGCCCTGCTGGGGTGGCCGATCTGGGTCGCCCTGATCGTGGCCGGCGCGATCGTGCTGTCCTACATCACGCTCGGAGGGCTGAGCGCGGCGATCTACAACGAGGTGCTGCAGTTCTTCGTGATCGTCGCCTCGCTGGTGCCGCTCACCCTGATCGGCCTGCACCGCGTCGGGGGCTGGGGCGGGCTCACCGACAAGATCACCGCCTCCGCCGACAAGGCCCCGTCCGGCGTCGAGGTCGCACCCGCCGCCCAGCAGCTCGAGTCGTGGCCCGGCCAGGCGTTGTCCGGGTTCGACTCGTCACTGTTCTCCGTGATCGGGATCGTGTTCGGCCTCGGCTTCGTGCTGTCCTTCGGCTACTGGACGACCAACTTCGTCGAGGTGCAGCGCGCGATGGCCTCGGACTCGATCTCCGCGGCCCGCAAGACGCCGATCATCGGTTCGTTCCCCAAGATGTTCATCCCGTTCATCGTGATCATCCCGGGCATGGTCTCGGCCGTCCTGGTGAAGGAGATGATCGACCTCAAGAACGGCGGATCGCCGAGCGGCGGGGCCTCGGGCGACGGCGTGGCCTACAACGACGCCCTGCTCCTGCTGATGCGCGACGTGCTGCCCAACGGCCTGCTCGGCCTGGCGATCGCGGGTCTGCTCGCGGCCTTCATGGCCGGCATGGCGGCCAACATCTCGGCGTTCAACACGGTCTTCTCCTACGACCTGTGGCAGCGCTACATCCGCAAGGACCACAGCGACGACTACTACCTGCGCATCGGTCGGCTCGCGACCGTCGCGGCCACCATCATCGCCATCTTCACCGCCCAGATCGCGATGGGCTACGACAACGTCATGAACTACCTGCAGACGCTCTTCGGGTTCTTCAACGCGCCGCTGTTCGGGACCTTCATCCTCGGCATGTTCTGGAAGCGGATGACCCCCACGGCCGGCTGGGTCGGCCTCGTCGCCGGCACCCTGTCGGCCGTCCTGGTCGACCGTCTCGCCGCTGCCGGGGTGATCGACCTGCCCGGCCAGGGCGCGGCGTTCCTCGCGGCCTCCACGGCCTTCGTGGTCGACATCGTGCTCAGCGTGGTCGTCTCGCTGTTCACCAAGCCCAAGCCGGCCTCCGAGCTGCGTGGCCTGGTCTACTCCGAGACGCCCAAGGAGGACCGCACCGACCCCGACGAGGCGAGCATGCCGTGGTGGCGTCGTACGGTCCCGCTGGCCAGCATCGCACTCGCGATGGTCGTCGTCCTCAACATCGCCTTCTGACCCGCCTTCCTGAGAGGAGCCACCATGTCCGACGCGCACACCACAGACGGGGCCACCGACGCCACAGGCTCGACCCACAAGGCCGGCGTCTTCGACATCCGCAACATCATCGGCGCCCTCATGGGGATCTACGGCATCATCCTCACCCTGGCCGGGCTGCTCGGCGAGCACGCGCCCGAGAAGACCGGCGGCGTCAACGCCAACCTCTTCACGGGCGTGGCCCTCGTCGTCGTCAGCGCGATCTTCATCGGCTGGGCGCGACTCAGGCCGATCGTCGTGCCGGAGCACGTCGAGGCTCCCGACGACGACCCGACGCGACCCGCGCCCCAGCGGAAGCGACCTCCCGTCCAGTGACCTCGGTCTAGGGTCTCCCGCATGGAGAGCCTGGTCGCAGAGCTCGAGGGTGAGCTCGACGCACGCCTCGCGGACGTGGACGCCGCCGTGGCCGCTCACTACCCGGGCGCGCGTCCGGGACGGCAGCCGGTGCACACGGTGTACGTCCCGGCCGACCGCTTCCACGCGCCCCTCGTCGCCGAGCACGGTGCCGCAGCGCTGGCCGCCATCGAGGAGCACGAAGCCGTGCTGCTCGGGCTGATCGGCGACGACCACGACCTCCTGGCCCGCGTCCGCGAGAAGCTGGCGCGCGAGCCCGTCGAGGACCTGCGGATCGACTTCGAGGACGGCTACGGCACCCGCGGCGACGCCGAGGAGGACCGACACGTGCGGCACGCTGCGCGGGAGCTGCGCGCTGCGGTCGACGCGGGTGCCGCCGCGCCGTACACCGGCATCCGGTTCAAGGGCTTCGAGGCGCCGACCCGCAGCCGGGGCCTGCGGACCCTGTCGCTGTTCCTGGCCGGACTGGTCGAGGGCGGTCCGCTGCCGGACGGCTTCGTGGTCACCCTCCCCAAGGTGACGGCGGTCGAGCAGGTCGAGGCCCTCGTGCACGCAGCCGGTCGGCTCGAGTCCGCCCTCGGCCTCGACGACGGCGCCCTGCAGTTCGAGATCCAGGTCGAGACGCCGCAGTCGATCCTCGGTCCTGACGGCACCGCCCTCGTGGCGCGGATGATCCACGTCTCGCACGGCCGCTGCACCGGCCTGCACTACGGCACCTACGACTACTCGGCGTTCTGCGGCATCGCCGCCTCCCAGCAGAGCCTCGAGCACCCCGTCGCCGACCACGCGAAGGCGATCATGCAGGCCGCCGCAGCGGGCACCGGCGTACGCCTCTCGGACGGGTCCACCAACATCCTGCCGATCGGCACCCCCGACCAGGTCGAAGCTGCGTGGCACAACCACCTGCGGTTGGTCCGCAGGTCGCTCGAGCGGGGCTACTACCAGGGCTGGGACCTCCACCCGGCGCAGCTGCCGACGAGGTACGCCGCCACGTTCGCCTTCTACCGCGACGGCCTGCCGGCCGCGGCCGCGCGGCTGCGCAACTACGTCGACCGCCGGGACTCGGCGATCCTCGACGAGCCGGCCACCGCGCGGGCCCTGGCCGACTTCCTGCTCCGTGGCCTCGACTGCGGCGCGGTCTCCGCTGACGAGGCGCGCGACGCGACGGGGCTCGACGCCGACGACCTGGCGGGGCTCGCACACCGCACCACCGAGACGGAAGGCTGACGCCATGGGCATCGTGCTGGGACCCAACAGGTACGGCAAGGCGGAGACCCGGGTCGTGCGCATCGTGCGCGACACACCGCGCCACGAGATCCGCGACCTCAACGTCTCGACGTCGCTGCGGGGCGACTTCGCCGCGGCGCACACCGACGGCGACCAGTCGCAGGTGCTGCCGACCGACACCCAGAAGAACACCGCCTTCGCCTACGCCAAGAAGCACGGCATCACCTCGCCCGAGGACTACGCCCTCGCGCTCGGCGGCCGGCTGCTCGACGCGACGCCGGCGGCCACCGGCGCGACGATCGCGGTCGAGGAGTACGCCTGGGACCGGATCGAGGTCGACGGTGCGGGCCACGACCACGCCTTCGTCCGCCGCGGTGGCGAGGTGCGGACCACGCGAGGTGGACCTCGGCGACGACCGGGCGGTGGTCGTGTCCGGCCTCCGGGACCTCGTGGTGCTGAAGTCGACCGGCTCGGAGTTCAAGGGCTTCCTCCGCGACGAGTACACGACCCTCCCCGACGCGGACGACCGCATCCTGGCGACCGCGCTCGAGGCGACGTGGCGCTACGGCACCACCGACGCCATCGACTGGAACGCGACGTACGACGCTGTGCGAGCGCTGCTGCTCAGCACCTTTGCGACGACGTACAGCCGGGCCTTGCAGGAGACCCTCTATGCCATGGGCGCCGCCGTGCTCGCGGCGCACGAGGAGATCGCCGAGATCTCCTTCGTCGCCCCCAACAAGCACCACTTCCTGGTCGACCTCGCACCATTCGGCCTGGAGAACCCCGGTGAGGTGTTCGTCGCCGCCGATCGGCCCTACGGCTTGATCGAGGCGACCGTGACCCGGGAGCAGGACCGATGAGCGTGTCCCGACCCGGTCTCGCGGCGTTCAACGCCATGGACGACGACGACGCCCGCGAACGACTGCTGGTCTGCCTCGACTCGCCGCGCTGGGCCGGCCAGGTCGCCGCCGGACGCCCGTACGCCGACCTCGGCGAGGTCGAGGCCGCGATCACCGCGGCCTCCGCCACGATCACCGACGACGAGCTGGAGCAGGCGCTGGCCCGCCACCCGCGCATCGGCGAACGTGCCGACGCCGCGAAGCACGATGCCAGCCACTCGCATCGTGAGCAGGCCGGCGTGGACGGTGCCGATGCGGACCTGGCCCGTCGGCTCGAGGAGGGCAACCGGGCCTACGAGGAGCGGTTCGGCCGGGTGTTCATCGTCCGCGCCGCCGGGCGCAGCGGCCACGAGATCCTCGACCACCTGCAGCAGCGGCTCGACAACTCCGACGACCTGGAGCGGGCCGCCACGATCGACCAGCTGACGCAGATCGCCCAGCTGCGGATCCG
Organism: uncultured Actinomycetota bacterium; assembly: GCA_963708875.1. GTDB lineage: Bacteria > Actinomycetota > Actinomycetes > Propionibacteriales > Nocardioidaceae > Nocardioides. The sequence goes on along the minus strand of CAVPUL010000008.1, from coordinate 219,035 downwards.
GGAGGTGCTGTCCTGATGGCCTCGTTGAGCACCCATGTCCTCGACACCTCGGCCGGCCGGCCCGCTGTCGGCCTCGGCATCACGCTGGAGTCCGCCGACGGCACCGTCCTCGCCCAGGCAGCCACCGACGCCGACGGCCGCGTCGGATCACTGGCCGGCGACCTCCCGGAGGGGGCGCACCGGCTCCGGTTCGACACGGGTGCCTGGTTCGCCGAGCAGGGCGTGACGGCGTTCTACCCCGAGGTCGTCATCACCTTCACGGTCACCGGCGACGAGCACTTCCACGTGCCGCTGCTCCTCAACCCGTTCGGTTACTCGACCTACCGGGGCAGCTGAGTGGCCGAGTCGATCCTTCGCGCGCGCCGGGCCGTCGTCGGTGGCACGGAGGGCCCGGCGTCGGTGCTCGTCCGCGATGGCCTCATCGTCGCCGTCGGCGCGTACGACGCCCCCGCGGGCGCGGCCGAGGAGGTGGTGCTCGCGGACGACGAGGTCCTGCTTCCCGGCCTCGTCGACACGCACGTGCACGTCAACGAGCCCGGTCGCACCGAGTGGGAGGGCTTCGCCAGCGCGACCCGCGCCGCCGCGGCCGGGCGGCGTCACGACGATCGTCGACATGCCGCTCAACAGCATCCCGCCGACCACGACCGTCGCCGCGCTCGAGGTGAAGCAGCGCAGCCGCCCGGCGGGCAGTGCCTGCGTCGACGTCGGCTTCTGGGGCGGCGCCGTCCCGGGCAACTGCGGGACCTGCGCCGCGCTCGCACGAGGCGGGCGTGTTCGGGTTCAAGTGCTTCCTGCTCGACTCCGGTGTCGAGGAGTTCGCGCACGCTGACCGCGACCGACTTCGCGACGGCGATGGCCGAGACCGCCCGGCTCGGTGCGCTGATGATCGTCCACGCCGAGGACGGCGACGCGATCGCCGACGTGCGCGCGACGGACGCGGCGTACGACGGCTTCCTCGCGTCGCGGCCCGACGTAGCCGAGGAGCGAGCGATCGCGCTGGTCGTCGACGACCGCTCGCACGACGGGCAGCCGCGCCCACATCGTCCACCTCAGCGCATCGGCGAGCGATCCCCGCCCTGCGCACCGCCCGCAGCGAGGGCGTCGACCTCACGCGTCGAGACCTGTCCGCACTACCTGCACTTCGACGGCCGAGGACGATACCCGACGGGGCGACCGAGCTCAAGTGCTGCCCGCCGATCCGCGACGCGGCCAACCGTGACGCGCTCTGGGCGGCGCCTGCGCGACGGCGACATCGACCTGGTCGTCAGCGACCACTCGCCGTGCACGGCCGACCTCAAGCGCCAGGACAGCGGCGACTTCGCCGAGGCATGGGGCGGCATCGCGTCGCTCCAGCTCGGCCTGCCGGTCGTGTGGACCGAGCGCCCGCGAGCGCGGCGTACCCCTGGCCGACGTGGTGCGCTGGATGGCGACGGCGCCGGCCCGGCGGGTGGGCCTCGCCGACCGCGGCGAGATCGCCGTCGGCATGCAGGCCGACCTCTGCGTCTTCGCGCCCGACGAGCGGTGGGTCGTCGACCCGACCCGGCTGCACCACAAGAACCCGGTGACGCCCTACGCCGGGCGTACGCTCACCGGCACCGTGCGCCGGACCTGGCTGCACGGACGACCGGTCGACCTGTCCGCTGAACCGCGCGGCCGGCTGCTGCGGAAGGGTGCCCCATGAGGAGGACGAGCCAGTGAGCTATTGGGTCCCGAAGGGCGGGCTGCCGGCGCAGACCGAGCTCACGACCGACCGCGCCATGTTCACCGAGGCGTACGCCGTGCTGCCGCGCGGCACGATGCGCGACATCGTCACCAGCCGGCTCCCGCACTGGGACGACACCCGCCTGTGGGTCATCGCGCGCCCGCTGTCCGGCTTCGCCGAGACCTTCTCCTGGTACATCGCCGAGGTGGCCCCCGGCGGTGGCTCGCAGCGCCCGGACGACGACCCCGATGCCGAGGCCGTGCTGCTGGTCGTCGGCGGCACGCCGACCCTCACGGTCGACGGCACCGACCACGCGCTCGAGCCCGGCAGCTATGCCTTCCTGCCGCCGGGCGCGCCGTGGAGCCTGACCAACGACGGTGACGAGGCCGCCACCTTCCACTGGATCCGCAAGGCCTACGAGCGGGTCGACGGCGTCGAGGTGCCGGCGCCGTTCGTGACCCACGAGCACGACGTCGCCATCGAGCCGATGCCGGACACCGCGGGTGCCTGGGGCACGCAGCGCTTCGTCGACCCGCTCGACGTACGCCACGACATGCACGTCAACATCGTCACCTTCGAGCCCGGGGGAGCGATCCCGTTCCCCGAGACCCATGTGATGGAGCACGGCCTCTACGTCCTCGAGGGCAAGGCGGTCTACCTGCTCAACAAGGACTGGGTCGAGGTGCAGGAGGGCGACTTCATGTGGCTGCGCGCGTTCTGTCCGCAGGCCTGCTACGCCGGCGGACCCGATCGGTTCCGCTACCTGCTCTACAAGGACGTCAACCGCCACCCCCGACTCCGCCTCTAGGCGACCCGGATGTGACCGCGGTCACGTACGATGGAGGTGACGGGTGGTCGTTCGGCATGGACAACCGGCTCCCCGTGACTCCCTGAACCATGCGCGTCGATCACGCTGCCCCGAGGGAGGATCCCGTGTCCGAGCCGCTCATCACGGTCAACGGTCTGGAGCGCCCGCTCGCGGGGACGCCCGAGCACACCAACCTGCTCGACTTCCTGCGCGGCCTCGGCCTCACGGGTGCCAAGGAGGGCTGCGCCGAGGGCGAGTGCGGCGCCTGCGCGGTCATGGTGGCGCGACCCGAGGGTGAGGGGAGCCGCTGGACCGCGATCAACTCCTGCCTGTCCCCGGCCGCGGCGCTGGACGGTCAGGAGGTCGTGACGGCCGAGGGACTGGGCACCGCCGACGCCCTCCACCCGGTGCAGGCCGAGCTCGCCGAGCGCGGGGGCTCGCAGTGCGGCTACTGCACGCCCGGCTTCGTCTGCTCGATGGCCGCCGAGTTCTACCGGCCCGACCGCGAGCCGTGCGACCACCCCGACGCCGAGCGCGCGCCCAACGGCTTCGACCTCCACGCGATGGGCGGCAACCTCTGCCGCTGCACCGGCTACCGGCCGATCCGCGACGCCGCCTGGGCGCTCGGGTCGCCGCCGGCCGAGGACCCGTTCGCCGTGCGTCACGAGTCGCCCGCCCCGGGCCCGGCTGCCACCCGTCTGGGGTCCTTCTCCCGACCGACCGACCTGACCGAGGCACTCGCGCTGCTGGCCGAGCACCCCGACGCGACGGTCGTCGCCGGGTCCACCGACTGGGGCGTCGAGGTCAACATCCGCGGCACCCGGGCGGCGTACGCCGTCGCGGTCGACCGGCTCCCCGAGCTGCGCGGCCTCTCGACCGACGCCACGATCGAGATCGGCGCGGCCCTCACGCTGAGCGAGGTGGAGGCCGGCCTCGCCGGAGCGGTCCCGCTCCTCGACGAGGTGTGGCCGCTCTTCGCGTCCCGGTTGATCCGCAACGCCGCCACCATCGGGGGCAACCTCGGCACGGCGTCGCCCATCGGCGACCTCGCGCCCGCCCTCCTGGCGCTCGACGCGGACCTCGTCCTCGCCTCGGCGGACGGCGACCGCGAGGTCGCGCTCGCCGACTTCTTCACCGGCTACCGCGAGACGCTGCTCCGACCGGGCGAGCTGATCCGGGCGATCCGGGTCCCGCAGCCCCAGGCCGCGCTGGTCGGCTTCCACAAGATCGCCAAGCGCCGCTACGACGACATCTCCAGCGTCGCGGTCGCCTTTGCCCTCGACGTGGTGGACGGCTCGGTGTCGCGTGCGCGCATCGGCCTCGGCGGTGTCGGTGCCACGCCACTGCGGGCCCGGGCCACGGAGGCCGCGCTGGAAGGTCGCCCCTGGACCCGTGACACCGTCGAGGAGGTGGCCCGCGTCCTCGCCGGCGAGGGCACGCCCATCGACGACCAGCGCGCGAGCGCTGCCTACCGGTCCGCGATGCTCGGCAACGCCCTCCGCAAGTGGTGGGCGGAGTCGACCGAGGACGAGGTGGCGTGATGAGCCACCTGTCCCAGCGGCCCGAGGACGCAGTCGTCGGCATCGCCCTGCCGCACGAGAGCGCGGCACTGCACGTCACCGGCCAGGCGCTCTACACCGACGACCTGGTCCACCGGTCCCGCGGCGTGCTCCATGCCTTCCCGGTCTGCTCGCCCCACGCCCACGCGCGGATCACCCGGATCGACCCGAGCCCGGCCACGGCGGTCGCCGGCGTCGTACGCGTCCTGACGGTCGACGACGTGCCGGGAGTCAACGACGCCGGCACCAAGCACGACGAGCCGCTCTTCCCCGAGATCGTGATGTTCGTCGGGCACGCGGTGTGCTGGGTGCTCGGCGAGACGCTGGAGGCCGCGCGGCTCGGTGCCGCCGCCGTCGAGGTGGACTACGCACCCCTGCCGTCGATCGTGTCCGTCACCGAGGCGATCGAGGCCGAGAGCTTCCAGGGCGCCCGGCCGGTCGTCGCGCGCGGTGACGCCGACCGCGCGCTCGCCACGGCGACCCACGTCTTCGAGGGCGTCACCGAGATGGCCGGGCAGGAGCACTTCTACCTCGAGACGCACGCCGCGCTGGCCCACGTCGACGAGGGCGGTCGGGTGTTCGTGCAGAGCAGCACCCAGCACCCCACCGAGACCCAGGAGATCGTCGCGCACGTGCTCGGCGTCGGGAGCCACGACGTCACGGCCCAGTGCGTACGCATGGGTGGCGGTTTCGGCGGCAAGGAGATGCAGCCGCACGGCTTCGCCGCCGTCGCCGCGCTGGGGGCGGTGCTCACCGGACGACCGGTCCGGCTGCGCCTCGACCGCCACCACGACCTCACGATGACGGGCAAGCGGCACGGCTTCCACGCCACCTGGCGGGTCGGGTTCGACGAGGACGGCCTGCTGCAGGGCCTCGAAGCGACCCTGACCTCCGACGGCGGGTGGAGCCTCGACCTCAGCGAGCCGGTGCTGGCCCGGGCGCTGTGCCACATCGACAACGCCTACTGGATCCCGCACATCCGGGTGCACGGCCAGGTGGCGCACACCCACAAGACCTCGCAGACCGCGTTCCGCGGCTTCGGCGGCCCGCAGGGGATGCTCGTCATCGAGGACATCCTCGGTCGCTGCGCACCGCTGCTGGGGGTCGACCCGGTCGACCTGCGGCGGATGAACTTCTACGTCGACGGGCAGGCCACGCCCTACGGCCAGGAGGTGCGTCACCCGGAGCGGGTCCATGCGGCGTGGGAGCTGGTGATCGCCACCGGCGACGTGGCGCGGCGACGCGAGGAGATCGCGGCGTTCAACGAGGGTCACGCCGACCGCAAGCGTGCCCTCGCGATCACGCCGCTCAAGTTCGGCATCGCGTTCAACTTCACGTCGTTCAACCAGGCGGGTGCGCTCGTGCACGTCTACAAGGACGGCTCGGTCCTGATCAACCACGGCGGCACCGAGATGGGCCAGGGCCTCCACACGAAGATGCTGCAGGTCGCCGCGACCAGCCTCGGTGTGCCGCTCGAGCGGGTCCGCATCTCGCCCACCCGGACCGACAAGGTGCCCAACACCTCGGCCACGGCCGCCAGCTCGAGCGCCGACCTCAACGGCGGCGCGATCAAGCACGCCTGTGAGCAGATCACTGCGCGGCTGACCGAGCACGACGCCGGTCGCGGCCTGCCGTGGGACGAGCTGGTGAACGACGCGTACTACTCCCGCGTCCAGCTCTGGGCCGCCGGCTTCTACAAGACCGAGGGGCTGCAGTGGGACGCCGCCGCGATGAAGGGGCACCCGTTCAAGTACTTCGCCTACGGCGTCGCCGCCGCCGAGGTCGAGGTCGACGGGTTCACCGGTGCCTATCGCACCCGCCGCGTCGACATCGTCCAGGACGTCGGCGACAGCCTCTCGCCGTTGGTCGACATCGGCCAGATCGAGGGCGGCTTCGTCCAGGGCGTCGGCTGGCTGACGCTGGAGGACCTCCGCTGGGACGAGTCCGACGGACCGGGTCGTGGTCGGCTCACCACCCAGGCCGCCAGCACCTACAAGCTGCCGTCGTTCAGCGAGCTGCCGGAGGAGCTCCACGTCGCCCTCCTCGAGCAGGCGCACGAGGACGGCGTCGTCTACGGGTCCAAGGCCGTCGGCGAACCTCCGCTCATGCTGGCGTTCGCGGTCCGCGAGGCGCTGCGGGAGGCTGCCGCCGCCTTCGGGCCGACCGGCACGAGCGTCGAGCTCGCGTCCCCCGCGACGCCCGAGGCCGTGTTCTGGGCCGTGGAGCGGGCTCGGGGCGTGGCATGAGCTGGCTGACGGCCGTGGAGCGGCTCCGCGAGGGCCGGGAGGCCGGCGTGCTGGTGACCGTCGTCGACGTACGCGGCCACGCGCCGCGTGACGCGGGCGCCAAGATGGTCGTCGCCGCTGGTCGCACGTGGGGGAGCGTGGGTGGCGGCAACCTCGAGGAGACCGCGGTGGCCCGGGCGCGGGCCATGCTCTCGTCGGGCGCAGTCGACCCGGAGCAGCTGACGATCGGGCTGAGCGACAAGGCCCGCACCGACCACGGCCGGCAGTGCTGCGGCGGCGAGGTCACCCTCCTGCTGGAGCCGCTGGGGGTCCGACCGTCCGTCGCCGTCTTCGGCGTCGGCCACGTCGGGCTGGAGCTGGCGCGCGTGCTGGCGCGCCACGACCTCGACCTGCACCTGGTGGACTCCCGCACCGACCAGCTCGCCGACGAGCGGCTCGCCGTCCTCGCCGACGCGGAGGCGCGCGTCCGGGTGCACCACGCGCCGGTCCCCGAGCTGGCGCTCGGGTCGGTGCCGCGCGGCACCCACGTCCTGGTGATGACCCACGACCACGCCGAGGACTTCGCCCTCTGCGACGCAGCCCTGCGCTGCACCCACCTCGGCACGGTCGGACTGATCGGGTCGGCCGCGAAGTGGACGCGCTTCCGGGCGGGCCTCCGGGTGGAGGGACACGACGAGGCCACCATCGACCGCATCCGCTGCCCGATCGGGCTGCCCGGCATGCCCGACAAGGAGCCGCAGGCCATCGCCGTGTCGGTGGCCGCCGAGCTCCTGCAGGTGTTCGCCGCCGACTCCGTCCGCACGGGAGCGTGACGACGGCATGATCGCCCCCGAGGTCATCTACCGCGCCCGCGCCTTCGACACTCCCGAGGACCCCTTCACGAGCGACGCCGGGTTCCGCTACGACGGCGACCTCGGGCTGGTCGTCTCCGACGGCGTGATCGTCGATCGGGGCCCGTACGCCGACGTGGCGGCCATCCGTCCCGGGGCGCCGGTGCTCGACCTGCGCGACGGGATCCTGCTGCCGGGGCTGGTCGACACCCATGTCCACTTCCCGCAGGTGCGGGTCATCGGGGCGCTGGGCATGCCGCTGCTGGAGTGGCTCGACCGGTGCGCGCTGCCGGAGGAGCAGCACCTCGCCTCGGCCGACTACGCCGCCACCATCGCCTACGAGTTCGTGGCCGGCCTGATCGCCGCGGGGACCACCACGTCCCTGGTCTTCGGGTCGCACTTCGCCCCGGCGGTGGACCTGCTCTTCGCCGAGGCGGAGCGCTACGGGCTGCGGATGACGAGCGGGCTGGTGGTCAGCGACCGGATCCTGCCGGAGCCGCTGCTCACCACACCGGAGCGGGCCTGTGCCGAGGCGCTCGACCTCGCCCGGCACTGGCACGGGCGCGGCCGCCTGCGCTACGCCGTCACGCCGCGGTTCTCGCTCTCGGCCTCCGACCCGATGCTCGACGCCTGCGCGGCGGTGCTGGCCGACCTCGAGGGCGCCTGCTTCACCTCGCACCTCAACGAGAACCCCGCCGAGGTCGAGACCGTCGCCGGCCAGTTCCCCGACCGGGCCCACTACGTCGACACCTACGACCACCACGGCCTGCTCGGCCCGCTGTCGGTCCTCGCCCACGACGTCCACCCCACCGATCCCGAGCTGGCGGTCCTCGCGGCTCGCGGGTCGTCGGTGTCCCACTGCCCGACGAGCAACTCCGCGCTGGGCTCCGGGCTGTTCCCGATGCGGCGGCACCTCGAGGCGGGCGTCCGGGTCGCCCTGGGCAGCGACGTCGGTGCGGGCACCGGGTTCTCGATCTTCAAGGAAGGGCTCCAGGCCCACTTCCTCCAGCACCTCATGGGTGCCGACGGCCTGCCGCTCACGGCGGCCCACCTGCTCCACCTCAGCACCTCGGCGGGCGCCGCCGCCCTCGGGCTCGGGGACACGATCGGGGACCTGTCGGTCGGCAAGCAGTTCGACGCCGTCCTGGTCCGTCCACCCGCGGGCACCGCCCTCGACATCGGCCTGCGACACGCCGACTCACCCGAGGGGGCTCTCGGGAAGGTGTTCGCGATGGCCGGCGACGCCGATGTCGCCGAGGTCTGGGTCGGTGGGGACCAGATCGCGTCCGGCGGGTTCGTCCGGCCGGTCAGTCGCCGCGCGCCAGCAGGACGTCGTACGCCTGCAGGGTGAGGAAGTCGGGGTAGTCCTCGTCGAGGGCGCACTCGACGAACAGCCGGCGCGCGTCGTCGTCGACGGTCCCGTCGAGTGCCGCGTGCTCCTCGGCGACGAGGCGCTCGACGAGCTCGTGCGTCACGGTCTCGCCGGTGTCCAGGCGCACCTCGTTGTGCACCCACTGCCAGACCTGCGAGCGCGAGATCTCGGCGGTGGCGGCATCCTCCATCAGGTTGTCGATGCCGGCCGCGCCGTTGCCCGAGAGCCACGCGTGGAGGTATTGCATGCCGATCCGGACGTTTCCGCGCAGGCCCTGCTCGGTGCGCTCGCCCGGCGTCTGGTCCACCGCCAGCAGGTCGGCGGCCGAGACCGAGACGTCCTCGCGGAGCACGTCGAGCTGGTTGTCGCGGCCGTCGAGCACGCCGTCGAACACTTCCTCGCAGAGCGGCACGAGGTCGGGGTGGGCCACCCACGACCCGTCGAACCCGGCGCCGGCCTCGCGTGACTTGTCCTCGCGCACCTTGGCGAACGCGCGCTCGTTGACCTCGGGGTCGCGGCGGCTCGGGATGAAGGCCGCCATGCCGCCGATCGCGAACGCGCCGCGACGGTGGCAGGTGCGCACGAGCAGGTCGGCGTACGCCTTCATCATCGGCGCCGCCATCGTCACCGCGTTGCGGTCGGGGAGGGTGAACGCGGGGCCGGCGTCGCGGAAGTTCTTGATGATGCTGAACAGGTAGTCCCACCGGCCGGCGTTGAGCCCGGCGGCGTGGTCGCGCAGCTCGTAGAGGATCTCGTCCATCTCGAAGGCCGCGGTGATGGTCTCGATCAGGACCGTCGCCCGGACCGATCCGTGCGGCACGCCCAGCGTGGCCTCGGCGTGGGTGAAGACGTCGTCCCACAGGCGCGCCTCGAGGTGGGACTCCATCTTGGGCAGGTAGTAGTACGGCCCGCTGCCGCCGGCCAGCAGCTCGCGGGCGTTGTGGAAGAAGTGCAGGCCGAAGTCGACGAGGGCCGCGACCACCGGCCGCCCGTCCGCCGTCAGGTGGGCCTCGTCGAAGTGCCAGCCGCGCGGTCGCGGCAGGACCACCGGCGTCCGCGACGGGTCCGCGACGGCGTACTCCTTGCCCTCCGGGGAGGTGAACGCGAGCTGCCCACGGGCTGCGTCGCGCAACGTCAGCTGGCCGCCGACGACGTTGCGCCAGTGGGGCGTGTTCGCGTCCTCGAGGTCGGCGAGCCAGACGCGGGCGCCGGAGTTGAGGGCGTTGATCGCCATCTTGGGGTCGGTGGGCCCGGTGATCTCGACGCGTCGGTCCCGCAGGTCCGCCGGCACCGGCGCGACCGTCCAGTCCCCGGCACGCACCTCGGCCGTCCCGGGGAGGAAGTCGAGAGTGCCCGTGCGGACGATCTCGGCGCGGCGCTGGCGGCGCAGCGCGAGCAGCTCGTCGCGACGATCGTGGAACCGGGCATCGAGGTCGGCGACGAACGCGAGGGCCTCAGGGGTGAGGATCTCTGCCGACCGCGGCACGGAAGGGGCGGTGACGACGAGGTCGGCCATGCCGTCACGATAACCTCCTCGGGATGCTCCGCGCCCGACTCCTGACCTGTGCCCTCGTGGTCCTCGCGCCCCTGCTGGTCGCGTGCGACGGTGACGTGCCGACCGTCGCACTGCTCGTCGACGACGCCTCCGACTCCACCTCGCGCGCGATCGACGTCGAGCGCTTCACCGACCGGGTCGAGGCGACCTGCGACGAGTGCCGCGTGACCGTGTACGACGCCCAAGGAGATGCGGACACCCAGAAGAGCCAGGCCCGCCAGGCCGAGGCCCGACAGTCCGACGTCGTGGTCGTGGTGCCCGTCGACGCCGGCGACCTGGGCACGTTGATCGGGCTCGACCTCCCCGTCGTGTCGCTCGGTGAGCTGGTGCCGGGGTCGGACCGCTTCGTCGGGCTCGAGGATGGTGAGGTGCCGGTCCTGGAGGGCTCTGACCTCCAGGCCGCGCGCAACGTGGTCCTCGGGGACGAGAAGTCGATGACCTACGTGCCGACCCGAGCGATGAGCGAGCAGGCCGCCGACGTGGCCGTGGCGCTCATCGCCGGGACGCAGCCATCCGCATCGCAGGGGGGCGACGCCCAGGAGGTGGACGGGGTGAAGTCCTGGCTCTACGACCAGCAGGACGTCACGATCGACAGCCTGACCTCGCTGCTGGTGGGCCAGGGAGTCGTGACCCTCGACGAGCTCTGCAGCGGGAGCACCCAGAAGCGCTGCGCCAAGCTGGGCCTGCGATGAGAGGACGCCGATGATCGAGATCCTCACCCCCGTCCAGGTCGACCGGGCCCGCAGGACGGGCGCGCTGGTCGCCGACATCCTCGCCACCCTCCGTGGCCGCAGCCTCGTCGGGACCAACCTGCTCGAGCTCGACCGCTGGACCGCCGAGATGATCCGCGACGCCGGGGCCGAGTCCTGCTACGTGGACTACGCGCCTTCGTTCGGTCGCGGGCCCTTCGGCCACTACGTCTGCACCGCCGTCAACGATGCCGTGCTGCACGGTCGTCCCCGCGACCAGCGCCTCGCCGACGGCGACCTGCTGACGCTCGACCTCGCCGTACGCCTCGAGGGCGTCGCCGCCGACTCGGCCATCAGCTTCGTGGTGGGGGAGGGCCGGCCCGCCGGGAGCATCGAGATGATCGAGACCACCGAGCGGGCGCTCGCCGCGGGCATCGCGGCGGCCGGACCGGGCGCACGGATCGGTGACCTGTCCCACGCGATCGGCAGCGTGCTGCACGAGGCCGGATACCCGATCAACATGCAGTTCGGCGGTCATGGCATCGGCACGACGATGCACCAGGACCCGCACGTCTCCAACGACGGTCGCGCCGGTCGCGGCTACCAGCTCCGACCGGGCCTGCTGCTCGCCCTGGAGCCGTGGGTCATGGCCGACACCGACGAGCTCGTCACCGACGCCGACGGCTGGACACTGCGCAGCGCGACGGGCTGCCTCACCGCCCACAGCGAGCACACCATCGCGATCACCGACGACGGCGCCGAGATCCTCACGCTGCCGTCGGCCTAGCGGGTCTCCTCGCCGGTCATCGCGTCGCGTCAGTGCACCGTCTCGAGCGGGGCCTGCGCCTCGGCCTCGGTGAGCGGGGTGTCGGCGCTGTCGAGCTTGCTCGGCCACCAGATCTTGCCGCCCAGGTCGAGGTTGAGCGCCGTCACCAGCACGGAGCGGACGATCAGCGTGTCGAGCATGACACCGAGTGCGACGGCGAGCCCGAGCTCGGCGAGGAACACCAGCGGCAGTGATCCCAGCACGAGGAACGTCGCCGCGAGCACGACGCCCGCGGACGTGATCACACCTCCCGTCGAGGCCAGCCCGATGAGCGAGCCCTTGCGGGTGCCGTGGGTGATCGTCTCTTCCCGGACGCGGGTCATCAAGAAGATGTTGTAGTCGATGCCCAGCGCCACGAGGAACACGAACGCGAAGAGCGGGAACCCGGGATCGGACCCGGCGAAGCCGAAGACGAACTCGAAGATCAGCGCCGAGATGCCGAGCGCGGCCCCGAAGGACAGCACCACCGTCGCGATCAGGATCAGCGGCGCGACGAGCGCCCGCAGCAGGCCGATGAGGATGAGCAGCACGACGACCAGGACCAGCGGCATGATCACCCAGCTGTCGCGCTCGCTGGCGATCTTGGTGTCGAGGTAGAACGCCGACCCGCCCCCCACGAGGGCGTCCGCGCCGTCGACTCCGTGGACCGCGTCGCGGGACGCCTCGACGATGTCAGCAGCCGTCGAGGAGGAGATGTCGGCATTGATCGTCGCCTCGAACCACGAGCGGCCGTCGGAGAGCTCGCGCACCTCACCGGGCTCGCCGAGCCCGGTCGATGCCCGACAGGCTCGACTGCACGTCGGCAGCCGCGTCGGTGTTCGTGATGACCTGCACGGTGTTGGAGTTGTCGGAGAGGTCGTGCTCGGTCAGCAGCTTCTGCCCCTTGATCGAGTCGAACTCCTTCGTGTAGGTCTCGTCGGTCGACAACCCGGAGGCGTCGAGGCGGAAGAGACCGAGGCAGGCGAGCAGCAGCAGGCCGGTCGTCACGATCCACACCCGGCGGGGGCGGTGGCTGATCCGCCGGCCCACGCGGGCCCACAGGCCGTCCGACGTGGGCTCGGCGCTGCGGAACGTCGGGCGCTTGGGCCAGAAGACCCAGCGACCGCAGATGACCAGGAGGGCAGGCAGCAGCGTGACCATCACCAGCAGGGTCACGACGACGCCGATGGCGAGGACGGGCCCGAGTCCGGCGGTCGAGTTGAGGTCAGCGAAGGACAGGCACAGCATGCCGACTGCGACGGTCGCCCCGCTGGCGAAGATGGCCGGAGCTGCGCGGTGCAGCGCGAACGCCATGGCCTCGTGCCTGTCCTCGTGGCGGCGGAGCTCTTCCCTGTAGCGAGCGACCAGCAGCAGGGCGTAGTCCGTCCCGGCGCCGATCACCAGGATGCTCAAGATGGCCTGGCTCTGCCCGTTGACGGTGAGCCCGGCGTACTTCGCCAGGAGGTAGACCAGACCGGTCGCGATGAAGTTGGCCGAGACCGCACAGAGGATCGGCAGCAGCCACAGGATCGGGCTGCGGTAGGTGACGAGCAGGATCAGGATGACCACGCCCAGCGTGGCGAAGATGAGGTTGGTGTCGATGCCCTCGAAGGCGGCAGCGGAGTCGGCCGCCTGTCCGCCGTAGCCGGCGAGGTGGACCTCACCACCGTCGATCTTCGAGATCCCACGGATCTCCTCGGCGGCGTCGGGGATGGCGTTCCACCCGTCGGTGCCGAAGTTGAGCACGAAGTAGAGGTAGGCGGCCTCCCCGTCCTCCGACACCAGCGTCGGGACCGGGGCACCGCTGGCAGCGGCCGCCTCGGCCGCGGCCGGCGACAGCACGCCTTGGTCCGTGACGCCGTCGAGGTCGGCGATCTCCTTGGCGTGGTCCTCCATCGCCGCCAGGTCGGCGTCGGTGAGCCCGCCGTCGCGGTGGTAGACCACCAGGGTCGGGATGTCGTTGGGGTCGACCGTCTGCGACAGCTCGTCGAGGACCTTCGTCGACTCGGCCGAGCCGGGCAGCCAGGACGAGGCCTCGTTGTTCTGGACCGAGGCGAGCTTGGCCGAGAAGACGGCCATGAACCCGGTGATCACCAGGACGACGACGAGGACGATCCACTTGGTCACGCGACCGGTCAGCGAACCGGCGATCTGTCGATGCATGGGTCCAGTCGACCAGCCGGCACCGACATCGTGCATCGGTGATTCCCCCGAGGTCTAGACCGGGGTGCAGCCGTCAGCGCTTCTGCAGGCTGAACGGGGAGAGGGCGTCCATCGACCCGCGGCGCGGTGCGACGGCGTACTCCATCGAGCCGTCGACGCCGAGTCGGACGACCGCCCACTCGCCCTCCTGGTAGGTCACCACGAGCACGTGGTCGGCGTCCTCCCAGACCTCGTCGAAGTACGTCGCGGAGGTGCCGTCGCGCTTCGCCGCGAAGGTCCGGACCACGGAGCCGTCCGCCGTGGCGAGCAGGTCGAGGACCTGCGGGCCGAAGCCGTCGCCGTACGCCGGGGTGCCGAGGACGTGCTGGTTGTCCGGCGAGATGCCGCCGAGCTGGTTGTCGCACGTGCGCCACCGGACGTTCCAGCTGCGCAGCATCGCGCTGCACGATCCGAAGTCGTTGACCGACGTGATCCCGCCGAGCCACCGGCCGCGACCGGTCGAGGCGAGCCGCAGGTGCGGTGCGCGGTCGACGATGCCGTGCGAGGAGGTGTACCAGGCACGCGCGCCGTTGACGTAGATCGCGCAGCCGTTGCTGGCCTCGCCCTCCTGGCAGTCCTCGCCGAAGACCGCGACCGCCCGGCCCTTGCCGGTGATCGGGACCGGGTTGAAGGTCAGCACCCGGTCTCCCTCCTGGTCGATCGACCAGACCTTGCCGCGCTTGCCGGAGAAGGCGACGGTGCCGCCTCCGGCCGAGACCGCGAGCCCGTAGCCGGTGCGCCACTCACGGCGGCCAGGACTGCCGTCCGCGCCGATCCACCTCGTGGTGGAGTGCGCGCCGAAGGTCTGCACGACGTAGCCCGACCCCATCGGCGCGAACTGGTCGACCCGGTTGGCGACCGGCGTCGTCGAGCCGCTCGTGCCGTGGATGACCGTCCGCCCGGACCGGCGCTCGGTCCACGCAAGGGCCGGCGGCGGCCCCTGCTCGAGGTCGGAGACGTCGAGGACGGTGCGGGGGGCCGAGGACCGGGCTTCTGGAGCCGGCCCGGCCTGGGTCGGTGCGCCGAGTGACGCGGCGAGGAGCAGTGCAGTGGTGGCGACGAGGCCGGCGCGGGCGATGGTGTGCATGTCAGGGAGACGCGGCTGACGCGTCCGAGGTTGCTTCGCACCGATGGTCCGCATCACAGGTCTGGTCCGGGGCCACGGGGGAAGGCCGGCGGGACGGCCAGGCCCTCGCCTGCGAGCACCTCGCGCAGCCGCTCGGGGTGGTTGGTGATGAGGCCGTCGACACCGAGGCGTACGAGGTGGCGCATGGTCGCCTCGTCGTCGACGACGTACGGGATCACGCGCAGACCGGCGCCGTGTGCCTCCTCGACGAGCGCCTCGGTCACGAACGGCTGGTAGGCCGGGTCCTCGATCCCGGCGGCGTACGGCGCGCCGTGGATCGGCGAGATCGCGGTGAGGCGCTGAGTGGCGGCGGTGCGGACGAAGTCGGGATCGACCGCGAGGCCGCCGAACCAGGGGGACGGCATGTCGGCCGAGGACTTCAGGTATTTCGGGGAGACGAGGAGGTTGCGCTGGAGCGACGGCTCCGCCTCGCCGACCAGGGCGAGCACGCCCCAGTCGAAGCACTGGATGCTGGTGCGCGCGCACAGCTCGTCGATCCGCAGTGCCTCGACGACCTTCGCGACGAAGGCTTCTCGCGTGGTGAGCTGCGAGGCGTCGAGGGCGTCGTACTTGATCTCCAGGTTGATCCGCACCGGGTCGGCGCCGCGGTCGCGCAGCAACGCGGCGACCTGCCGCAGCAGCGGCATCGTCGGCGGCAGCTCGGCGCGGGTCAGCGTCCGGATGCGGTGGGCGTCCGCGAGCCCACCGTGCACGGTCGGGTCGTGCGAGACGACCACGTCGTCCTCGGAGGTGAGCTGGACGTCGAGCTCGAGCGTCGAGATCCCGAGCGCGAGGGCGCGGCCGAAGGCCTCGAGGGTGTTCTCGGGCCAGAGACCGGCACCACCGCGGTGGGCCTCGACGTCGAAGACGTGCATGGGGTCAGCGTCGAGCGTCGAAGGTGGTCACTCGCCGTAGAGCGAGTCGACCACGTCGGCGTACTTGGTGCGGACCACACGCCGCTTGAGCTTCAGCGTCGGGGTCAGCTCCTCGGACTCGGCGGTCCACTCGTCGGGCAGCAGCTCCCAGGCCTTGACCTGCTCGGGTCGCGAGAGCCGTTCGTTGGCCTTGTCGACCGCGGCCTGTGCCATCGCGCGGATCTGCGGCTTGGTCGAGAGGTCGGCGAGGTCGGTGAACTCGACGCCCATCTTCGCTGCCACCAGCGGCGCGATCTCGCCGTCGAGGGTGAGGATCGCGACGACGTAGGACTGGCCGTCGCCGAGCGCCATCGCGTGCCCGACGATCGGCGACTCCTTGAGGTAGTTCTCGATGTTGGAGGGCGCGATGTTCTTGCCCGCGGAGGTGATGATCAGCTCCTTCTTGCGGTCGACGATCGAGTAGAAGCCGTCGTCGTCGACGGTGCCGATGTCGCCGGTGTGGATCCAGCCGTCCTCGTCGATCAGCGAGCGCGTCGCCTCGTCCTGGAGGTGGTAGCCGGGGGTGTTGACCGGGCCGCGGGTGAGCACCTCGCCGTCCTCGTCGAGCCGGACCTCGATGCCGGGGTTCGGCACGCCGACGGTGCCGAGCTTGAAGTGGTCGGGGCCGTTGGACGTGAAGGCTCCGGTGGTCTCGGTCATGCCGTAGACGTCGTACACCCGCAGGCCGAGGCCGCCCATGAACTTCGCGACCTCGAGCGGCATCGGCGCCGCGGCGCTGGCCGCCCACTCGACCTGGTCGAGACCGAGCAGCAGCCGGAGGAACGCGAGGATCGCCTCGTCGGCCCTGGCGTAGGCCTCCTCGACCTCCGGCGTCATCTCGTTGCCGTACTCGTGGGCCTGGGTCCAGGCGAGGCCGGCCGCCATCGCGTTCTTCACGAGCTCCTGGTTGGCGGGATCGGGGTCCTCGGCGAGCTTGGCCGAGATGCCGGTCTTGATCTTCTCCCAGACGCGGGGCACGCCGAAGAACGCCGTCGGGTGGACCTCGCCCAGCGCGCCGAGGAGGCCGGCCGGGTCGGGGATCGCGTGCACGTGGCTGCCCAGGAAGGGAGGCGAGTACGTCGCCAGGATCCGCTCGGCGATGTGCGCGAGCGGGAGGTAGGAGATCGAGCGCTGCGGGCCCTTGAGGCCGGCGTTGTCGAGCGTCGAGACCGCCTCGAACATCACGTTGTGGTGGGTGAGGACGACGCCCTTGGGGTTGCCGGTGGTGCCGGACGTGTAGAGGTAGGTGGCGGGCAGGTCGGGGGTGATCCGGTCCATCCGGGCCTCGACGCCGCTGGTGTCGTCGCCGTGCGCGAGGAAGTCGGCCCACGTCATCACGCGCGGGTCGTCGACGCTGTCGGCGTCGGCCAGCATCACGACGTGGCGGATCGAGTCGACGGCGTCGAGGGCGCTCTCCCACCGCTGGTAGCGGTCGTGGTCCTCGAGGACCACCACGACCGGCCGCGACTCGCCCGCGATGAAGGCGACCTGGTCCTGGGCGAGGGTGTTGTAGATCGACATCGGGATCGCCGCGGCGGCCATCGTGCCGAAGTCGGCGAGCGTGTGGGCCGTGCGGTTGGCGGCCATGATCGCCACCGGGTCGCCCTTCTCGACACCGAGGTCGATCAGCGCGGCTGCCACGCGTTGCGTCTGCTCCCACGTCTCGACCCAGCTGATCGTCGACCAGGTCTCGCCCTCCGGCACGTCGAACTTGTCGGAGAAGGCCGGCAGGTCGCCGAACGTGTCGGCGGCCTTGCGCACCTGTGCCGGCATGTGGAGGCCGAGGATGCGCGCCTCGTACTCCTCGCGGACTGCCGCGACGTCGGCGGGGATCTCAGTTGAGTGGTCGCTGGCCATGGCATCTCCTGGAGCAAGGGTGTGGCGGAGGTCACATCATGGCGGTCGCGTCGGTGGGCTGACTAGGTGACGTGCCGACGGGCGAGTCGGGTGCGCCGACCTGGGCACGCAGGTCGGTCTGGACCTGCGAGAGCCGCACCAGGAAGGCGCGCTCGTCGAGCCGCTTGCGGCGCATCCAGCCGGTGACCTCGTCGTTGCACTTGCTGGCGTTGCACGAAGCGCACGCCGGGACGACGTTGAGCAGGGTGTAGCGCCCACCTCGGGACAGCGCCAGGACGCAGTCCTTCTGCAACGCCTTGCCCGTCGCGCCGCAATAGGCGCACCCGCCCCAGGCGGCGACGAGGGCCGACCACTCGGCCCGGCTCAGGTCGTGCTCCACAGCAGCCATCCGGCGCTGGCGACGACGCGACGCCCGCGCTCGTCGGCTCTGGTTGACCGCCATGGGCGTCAGGGTAGGGCCAGATGTGGCAGCGTCGGCGGCACCGACCCGCCCATCACCCACTGGGGGACGCCATGTCGACCGACCCACTGCACCACCGCGACCCGTCACCGACCCGGACGAGGACGCCGGAACAGGCGGCGGCGTGGGCCGACGTCGAGCACGAGCGGGCACGTGTCCGCCCGCAGACACGTACGGTCGTGGATCCGGTCGCCGTGGCGCGCCTGGTCATCGGCGTGCTGATGGCGACCGCCGCGCTGACGACCTACTTCGTGATGGCGCCCGACGAGTCGGACAAGCAGGGCGTCGGGTCGGCCATCGAGTACCTCGACGTGGTCTCGGCCCAGCAGGAACGCCGGGACGACCGCCGCGACGCGCTCCTGGTCATCGGGTTGGTCGGCGCTGGGGCAGCAGTGGCGACGAGCCGACTCGGGCGGCGTACGGTCGAGCCTCCCAGCTGACCCAGGAGACGACATGGTGGCGAGCCGATCGGCGCGCGAGAGGAAGGCGGCCGCGCAGGCAGGCCCGCTCGCGCGGGTGAAGATCGACCTCGACGGTGAGCAGCAGTTCCTCTACCGGATCAGCTGCACGACGTGCGTGGCGCGCGAGCACCGGGCCTGGTCGACGCACCGCGCCGGCGACGACAACGGCTTCATGGCCGCGATGGACCGCTGGATCTTCCACCTGGTCGAGAAGCACCCCGGCGAGGACGCGCCGTGCCTGGCGTTCCGCGCCGAGGCCGAACAGCGTCTGCACGAGAAGCGGGAGGCCGGCCCCTCCGCGTGAGGCGCCGTCATCCCACAGGGTGGTTCGCCGTTCGGTCGGGGTCGGGGAGTGTGTGACTCCCACCGAACGAAGGAGAGCGAAGATGTCGGACGACGCGAAGGCAGGCAAGGAGCTCGTGGAGACGCTCAAGGACGGCGAGAAGGGCTTTGCCGCTGCGGCCGAGAAGCTGCGCGACAGCGACCGTCCCGAGTGGGCCGCGACGATGCAGCGGCTCGCGGAGCAGCGCGCGGGCTTCTGGCGCGAGATCGTGGACCTCGGGCACGACTACGGCGACGACGTCGACGAGAGCGGCACGGTTGCTGCAGCCGTGCACCGCGGCTGGATCTCGCTGAAGGACGCGGTGAGCGGCGACGACCCCGACGCCGTCCTGAAGGCGGCCGAGACCGGTGAGGACCACGCGGTCTCCGAGTACGAGGACGCGCTGGAGATGGACCTCAGCTCCGGCTTCCGTGACGTCGTCGTACGTCAGCAGGCCGCCGTCGTCGCTGCTCGTGACGAGGTGAAGGCGCTCCAGACCGCCAGCTGACCCGGACACCACCGGGGGGAGGTGGCACCAGCACAGCTCGTCAGCCATGCTGGTGCGATGCCTCCCTCTGGTGACCTCCGTGACGAGCTCGCTGACGCGGCGCGCGAGATGCGGCTGGACGACAGTCCGGAGGATGCCATGCAGCGAGCCGTGCAGATCGCGACCCAGATCATCCCCGGGTGCGACGAGGCCGGGGTGTGCGTGGTCCACCGCGGCGAGCGCATCGACACCCATGCCACCAGCAGCGACGTCCTCCGCGACGTCGACGCGTTGCAGCACGTGCTCGACGAGGGGCCCTGCCTCGACGCCTTGAGGCGCAACCACACCGTGGTCAGCGAGGACCTGTCCACCGACGAGCGGTGGACCACGTGGGGTCCGCAGGTCGTCGAGCGGATCGGCATGCTCAGCACCGTGAGCTACCGGCTCTACGTCACCGACAAGGACCTCGGTGCGCTCAACCTCTACGGCAAGGAGGCTTCGGCCTTCTCCGACGAGGACATCGCGGACGGCCTCGCCCTCGCCGCCCACGTCGGGGTGGCGCTCGCGGCCGCCCTCGAGGTCCAGCACCTCGAGCGGGCGCTCAGCGGCCGCACGGTCATCGGGCAGGCCACCGGCATCGTGATGGAGCGCTTCGACCTCGACGCAGACCGAGCGTTCTCGGTCCTGAGCAGGATGTCGCAGCAGAAGAACGTCAAGATCCGCGACCTGGCCGAGCAGGTCGTGACCACCCGCACGATTCCCATGACCTAGGGCTTCACAGGGCGGTCACTAGGGTCGACGCGTGGAGACAGACGTCGTCGTGATCGGTGCCGGACTGGCCGGACTCCGCTGCGCGCAGGTCCTGGCCGACGCCGGCCGCGACGTCGTGGTGCTGGAGTCCTCCGACGTCGCCGGCGGCCGGATCCGCACGGACCGGGTCGACGGCTTCCTGGTCGACCGAGGCTTCCAGCTGCTCAACCCTGCCTACCCGGCCGTACGCCGCTGGATCGACGTCGACGCTCTCGGGCTCCAGCCCCTGGGCGCCGGCGTCGCCGCCCGCACCGAGGACGGTGTCGTGGTCCTCGGACACCCGCTGCGCGAGCCCGGCCTCGTGCCCCGCACCCTGCGCACGGCCGTGCGACGCCCGCGGGAGGTCGCCGCGCTCGCGCGCTGGGCGGCTCCTGTCCTCCGTCCCCGGCCCAGGGCCACCCTCGAGACCGTCCTCGCCGGCCGGTCGGACGTGGACCGGCGTACGGCCATGGACAGAGCAGGCGTCGACGGCCTGGTCCGACGGATCGTCGACCGGTTCTACGCGGGCGTCCTGCTCGAGGACGACGGCACCACGGCCGACCGGTTCGCCCTGCTGCTGGCGTGGATGTTCGTCAAGGGAGTGCCCGCCCTGCCCCGCGACGGGATGGCCGCGCTGCCGGCCCAGCTGGCGGCTCGGCTCGGTGACCGCGTCCGTCTCCAGCAGACCGTCCGATCGGTGACGGGTGGGTCGGTCGGCACCGACGCCGGGACCTGGACGGCGCGCCACGTGGTGCTGGCGACCGGTGCCGCCGAGGCCGCGCAGCTGTCCGGGATGTCGGTGCCACCCACCAAGGGCGTCGTGACGACCTGGTGGGCGGTCAGCGACGCGCCCGCCACTGACCTGCTGCACGTGGACGCCCGCCGCACCCCGACCGGCCCCCTCGTCAATGCCGCGGTCGTGTCGCGCGCGGCGCCGTCGTACGCACCCCGGGGACGTCACCTCGTGCAGGGTTCCGCCCTGATGGGGCCCGGGCGCCTCATCGACGAGACGTCCATGCGTCGTCACGCGGGCGACCTGCTCGGGATCGATCCGTCCGGCTGGGAGGTGGTGGCCCGCCACGAAGTCCCCGACGCGCTGCCGGCACAGCCTCCGCCCTACGAGCCCCGCCGTCCTGTCAGGGTCGGCGACCTGGTCGTGTGCGGCGACCACCGCGACACCGGTTCGATCCAGGGTGCGCTGGTCAGCGGCCAGCGTGCAGCCGAGGCGATCCTGTGACGACACCGGACGTCGTGGTCGTCGGCGCGGGCCTCGCGGGCGTCGCGTGCGCAGGCGAGCTGCAGCGCCTCGGCCTGCGCGTGCGCGTCCTCGACCGGGGGCACCGCCCGGGTGGCCGGATGGCGTCGCGGCGGCTGTGGGACCGCCCGACGGACCTCGGCGCGTCCTACCTGACCGCATCCGACCCCGCGTTCACCGACGTGGTGCACGGGTGGGCCGCGCGCGACCTCGCCGCCCCCTGGACCGACACGTTCTGCGTGCTGGGCCAGGAGCCGCCGCGGACGACCACCGGACCCGTGCGCTGGGGCGCGCCCCACGGGCTGCGCTCGCTCGTCGAGGACCTCGCCACAGAGCTCGACGTGGAGAAGGTGGAGCTCAGCGACCTCGCGGACCTCGACAGCCACCCGGCAGCCGTCGTGCTCGCGATGCCGGACCCCCAGGCCGTCCGCCTCTGCGGCGACCACCCGGTGGCGGAGCTGCTCGACCGCGAGTGGGAGCCCGTGATCGCGCTGGCTGCTCGATGGGACCGCCGCTCGTGGGACCGTCTGAGTCCGACGGGTCGCTTCGACGGTGCCTTCGTCAACGACGATGAGTCGATCGGCTGGGTGGCCGACGACGGACGTCGCCGTGGCGACGGAGCGCCCGTCCTGGTGGCGCACTCCACGCCCGACCTGGCCCGCCGCCACCTCGCCGACCCGGCAGGTGCAGGCCCGGAGCTGGTGGCTGCCGTGCGCCGACAGCTCGAGCTGGACGAGCCCGCCGACGTCCATGTCCACCGCTGGACCTACGCCCGGCCGATCGGCGAGCGTGAGGCGTCGTACGCCCTCGTCGAGGGTCCCCGCTGGCCGGTCGGTGTCTGCGGCGACGGGTGGGGGCCGAAGCCCAAGGTCGAGACCGCCTGGCTCTCGGGGATGCGGCTGGCTCGCGCCCTCGCGGAGCGGCTCAGCGGCGCCTGAAGCCCGAGCAGAGCACGCGCAGGTAGTCGATCGCCTCGTGGTCTCGACACCGGCTGGCGTCAGCGAGCAGCCAGCACCGCCAGGTCGCGCTCGGCGTAGAGCCGGTGCTCCCACTCCTCGTTGAGCACGACCTTCAGGCACGTCGCCACGGTCAGCTGCTCGGCATCGGCCATGAACGCGGTCGCCGAGCTGACCTCACGTTCCAACCCGGCGTCGGTCAGCTCGTCGAGCACTGCCTGCACGGTCGCGCGCCGCTCCGCCCGCACCGCGAGCACCTCGTCGAGCGACGGGCGTACGTCGCGGTCCCACGGCACGCCGTCGACGACGGGCGCCTCGTCCCACGGCAGGTCGAGGGGGTGCCACGGCGTCGGGTCGGCCAGCACGACGCCACCGACCCAGCAGGCGTGCGCGAAGCCGAGGTGGCGCAGGGTCTCGGCGAACGACCACTCCTCGTCGACCTGCTCGTGCAGCTGCTCCGGCGGGAGCGCCCGGGCCTTCGCGACCGTGCCGCTCCAGAGCCCGTCGAGGGCCTCGAAGGCCGTACGGAAGCCGGCGACGTCGGTCGGCGACATCAGCGCGCGCTCGGGCATCCGGCGGTTGAGCTCGGCCTCGACGAGCGGGGCGACGTCGACTCCGTTGACCAGCAGTCTGCCGATCTCGCCGTAGATCTCCAGGTCGGGGACCTCGACGCCGGTCATCCGCACACCGTCGAGGTATGCCGCCCGCACCCGGGTCCCGCTGAGGTCCGCCTCCCGGATGTCGAGGTCCGTCATGTGCGCCTCACGGAAGGTCGTGCCGGCGAGGTTGACGCGCCGGAAGGTCGAGCCGCCGAGGTCCTGCTCGGTGAAGTCGGTCATGTCTGCAGGTTAGGAGGTGTTGCGGACGATCCGCGACCGGTTCGATCATGGGTGGCATGACCGACGCAGCCCTGACCCCCGGGACCCTCGCCGTGCCCGGCGCCGTCCTCGCCTTCTCCGTCCGCGGCGACCTCGCCGACGCCACTCCCGACGCGCCACCGCTGGTCCTCTGCGGCTCGCCGATGGACAGCACGGGCTTCGTGAGCCTCGCCGCGGGCATCCCGTCGGGGCCGGACGGCCGCGTGCTGGTGCTCACCGACCCCCGCAACACCGGTCGCAGCACCCGCGACGAGGACACCGCCGCCGTGACGCCCGAGCAGCACGCGGAGGACCTGCACGCACTGATCAGCGAGCTCGGCGGCCCGGTCGACGTGTTCGCCTCCTCCGGCGCCGCGGTCAACTTCCTCCACCTCGTGGCCGCCCACCCCGACGACGTACGCATCCTGGTGGCACACGAGCCACCGATGGCCGGGCTCCTTCCCGACGCGGCCGCGATCGCCCGGGTCTGCGACGACATGGTCGCGACCTACGACGCCTCCGGTTTCGGGCCGGCGATGGCTCGGTTCATCGGGCTGGTCATGCACCGTGGCGAGGTCACCGGCGACGAGCCCGCACCGGACCCGGCGATGTTCGGCCTGCCGACCGAGGACGACGGCTCGCGCAACGACGCGCTGATGGCCAACATGCGCGGGGAGGGCGTGACCCGCGTGCCCGACCTCGACGCCGTCCGCAACGCCTCGACCACGGTGGTCATCGGTGTCGGCGAGGAGTCGGGTGGGCCCGACGACGGCGAGGTCGCCGGGCGGTCGGCGTACGCCGTCGCGCAGGCGCTCGGCCTCGAGCCGGTGGTCTTCCCGGGCGGCCACAACGGCTTCCTCGGCGGGGAGTTCGGCCAGACCGGCAAGCCGGCGGAGTTCGCCGCCACGTTGCGGGCGGTGCTCGAAGACAAGTAAGTCAATAGGTATGGTCGTGATATGACGATCACCGACCGCTCGCACGCCACGGGCTGGAACCAGCGCTACGGCGACGAGCACGACGACCTCCCGACAGTGCCCGAGGCGGTCCGCCTGCAGCTGGCCCACCGGTCCGTACGACGCTTCCTGCCCGATGCGGTCTCCGACGACGACCTGCGCACGCTGGTCGCCGCTGCGCAGTCGGCGCCCACGTCGTCGAACCTCCAGCCGTGGAGCGTGGTGGCGGTGCGCGACCCCGAGCGCCGCCGGCGGCTGTCCACCCTGGCCGCGCGCCAGCAGTTCGTCGCCGAGGCGCCGCTCCTCCTGGTCTGGATCGCCGACCTCGGCCGCGCGCGACGTCTCGCGACGAGCCGTGAGCAGAAGCTGGAGGCCGCGGACTACCTCGAGACCGCGCTCATCGGTTTCATCGACGTCGCGCTCGCCGCGCAGAACGCCGTGGTCGCCGCGGAGTCGCTCGGCCTGGGCTCGTGCTACGTCGGTGCGATCCGCAACAACCCCGAGGAGGTGGCCGCCGAGCTCGGCCTGCCGCCGCACGCCGTCGCGGCCTTCGGCCTCGCGGTCGGTCGCCCCGATCCGACCGAGCACGCCGGGATCAAGCCGCGGCTGCCGCAGCAGGCCGTGCTGCACCACGAGCAGTACGACGCCGAGCTGGCCGACGCGCACCTGGCGGCGTACGACGAGCGACTGGCCGCCTACAACCAGCGCTACGGCCTGGCCGGCGCCTGGACCGACCGGGTGCTCACGCGGCTCGCCGGACCGGAGTCGATGGCGGGGCGGCACCGCCTCCGCGAGGCGCTCGAGCGGCTCGGCCTGCCGGTGCGCTGACCTACCAGGTCAGCTCGATCTCGACCTCGTTGGCCTCGCCCAGCTCGACCTCGACCGTGAGGCCAGCGCTCACAACCCGAGCATCCGGCCGATGATCTCCTTCTGGATCTCGGTGGTGCCGCCGTAGATCGTCTGGATCCGCGAGTCCACGTAGGCCTTGGAGATCGGGTACTCGTTCATGTAGCCGTAGCCGCCGTGCAGCT
The DNA here is from genome assembly GCA_963708875.1 of uncultured Actinomycetota bacterium. Taxonomy (GTDB): domain Bacteria; phylum Actinomycetota; class Actinomycetes; order Propionibacteriales; family Nocardioidaceae; genus Nocardioides. The sequence goes on along the minus strand of CAVPUL010000008.1, from coordinate 193,799 downwards.
GGACGCCGGCGTCGACGACCCGCTTCTGCAGCTCCGTCGTCCACCACTTCGCCATCGAGGCGAGGGCGGTGTCGACCTCGCCGGCGTTGAGCCGCAGCACGCAGTCGTTGATGAAGACCCGCGCGATGTGCGCCTCGGTCGCCATCTCGGCGAGCACGAAGCGGTTGTGCTGGAACTTCCCGATCGGCTTGCCGAACGCCTCGCGCTCCTTGGCGTACGCCAGGCACAGGTCGAGGACGTGCTCGATCGCGGCGACCGCGATGCAGCCGATGGAGATCCGCTCCTGCGGCAGGTTCTCCATCAGCGAGACGAAGCCGGAGCCCTCGGCGCCGAGGAGGTTCTCCTTCGGCACGTGGACGTCGGTGAACGACAGCTCGGCGGTGTCCTGCGCGTGCAGCCCCATCTTGTCGAGGTTGCGGCCGCGCTCGAACCCTTCCATCCCGCGCTCCACGACCAGCAGCGAGATGCCCTGATGTCCCGCGTCCGGGTCGGTCCGGCAGACCACGATCACCAGGTCGGCCAGGATGCCGTTGGAGATGAAGGTCTTCGAGCCGTTGAGGACGTAGTGGTCGCCCGCGTCGACCGCCGTCGTACGGATGCCCTGGAGGTCCGAGCCGGCCCCGGGCTCGGTCATCGCGATCGCCGTGACGAGGTCGCCGGAGACGCAGCCGGGCAGCCAGCGCTGCTTCTGCTCGTCGGTCCCGAGGGAGGAGATGTAGGGGACGATGATGTCGGTGTGCACGGCGAAGCCCGGGCCGGAGGCGCCCGCGCGTGCCGACTCCTCGGCGAGCACCATGTTGTAGCGGAAGTCCGCGATGCCCGGGCCGCCGAACTGCTCCTCGACGTCGAAGCACAGCAGCCCGCGCTCGCCGGCCCTGCGCCACAGCTCGCGGTCGACGATGCCGTCGCGCTCCCACTGCTCGTGGAACGGCACGACCTCCTTGTCGAAGAAGGCGCGCGCCACGGCGCGGAAGTCCTCGTGCTCCTGCTCGAGGATGCTGGGGCGGTCAGGCATGTGAGGTCTTTCCGTTGAGGTGGTCGAGCATCGCGAGCGGACCGAGGTCCTCGAGGCGGTGCCCGCCGGGATAGGTGGTCGGTCGGTGGGCGTACGCCGTCCGGCGCGGGGTCGCGAGTCGCAGGAGTCGGCCGCGGAGCCGCAGGCCACCGCGCACCGCACGGACGAACCACCGCGGCTGTCGTGGCAGGCCGAGCGCCTCGCGCAGCGGCTCGTCCATCACGGCGATCGTCACCCGGCGCACCAGCGGCCGCTGGGGTGCAGGGGCGACCTCGCGGGCGATCCGGATCGAGGACTCCGCGAGCCGGGTGGCGGCCGGGGTGTGGGCGAAGTGCTGCCGCTCGTGGTCGACGAGGAGCGTGAGGTAGCCGTCGTACGTCGTGGGCAGTCCCTTGATCCCCATCAGCTCGCCGAAGCGGGTGGTCACCCGGGCGATCGCGACCAGCTCGTGCGGGTCGAGCGGTCGCCAGCCGTAGGCCTCGATCCAGCGGACCGGGCCGACGATCGTGGTGGCGAGGACGTAGGCGAAGTCCTCGTTCGAGATGTCGTAGTGGCCGTGGATCTGGTTGAGCCGACGCAGCGCGGCGTGCGAGCGCGGCGAGTCGATGCCGTCGAGGGTGGCCTCGTCTCCGATGAGGATGGTGTCGTCGTAGCGCTTCACGCCGTGGTCGGCGAACTCGCGGGTGCGGTCGAGCAGCTCAGCGATCGAGGGGATGCCGTAGTCGCGCATGAACGCGATGCCGGTGCCCTGGACGTAGTCCCAGGGGAACTCGAAGCGCGCCGTCAGCCGCAGGATCTCGTCGAAGTCGACGTCCGGGTCCAGCGACCGGATCCGGTCGAGGTGGGCGTAGCGGCCGGGCGCGTGCACGGGTTCAGGACACCCATTCCTTGAGCTGGGCGATCGTGGCGGCGGGATCCGGTGCCGATGCGGGCACGACGTTGAGGTCGGTGACGCCGGCCTCCTTGAAGGCGGCGATCCGCTCCTGGACGTACGACGCGGGCCCGACGAGGTTGGCGGCCTCGAGCCACTCGGTGGGGATGAGCGCCTCGGCCTCCTTCTTCTTGCCGGAGAGGTAGAGGTCCTGGATCTCCTCGGCCTCCTTCTCGTAGCCGTAGGCACGGGCGACGTCGTTGTAGAAGTTCTTGCCCTTCGCGCCCATCCCGCCGACGTAGAGGGCGAAGATCGGGCGCACGAAGTCGAGGAGCGCCTTGGTCTCCGGACCCTCGCCGATCGCGACCATGCCGCCTGCCATCACCTGCAGGGGAGCGAGGCCCTCCTGCCGCTTGGCGTTGCCGGTCGCGAGCGCGTCGCCCCAGACCAGGTGCGCCTTCTCGGGGTGGAAGAGGTGGGGGATCCAGCCGTCGGCGATCTCGGCGGTCTGCTCCACGTTCTTCGGGCCGAGCGAGGCGATCCAGATCGGGATGGTGTCGCGCTCTGGCTTGGTGAGGATCTTGAGCGCCTTGCCGAGGCCGGTGACGGCGCCGTGCTCCTTGGTGAGGGGCAGGTGGAACTCGCCGTCGGAGGTCAGCGGCTCACGCTTCAGGCCGCGGCGGATCAGCTCGACGACCTCGGCGGTGCGCGCCATCGGCTTGCTGTAGGGCAGGCCGTGGAAGCCCTCGATCACCTGCGGGCCGCTCACCCCGAGGCCGAGGATCGCGCGGCCACCGCTGACGTTGTCGAGGCCGGCCGCGGTCTGCAGCAGCGCGCCGGGCGTGCGGGAGTAGATGTTGAGGATCGCCGAGCCGATCTTGACCGTCTCGGTCTTCGCCGCGAGGTAGCCCATCAGCGTGGGGGAGTCGAACCCGTAGGCCTCTGCGACCCACACGCTGTCGAGGCCCGACCTCTCCAGCGCGACGACCTGGTCGGCCGCGTTGCGGGGGTTGCCGTCGTACATCAGGGAGGTGGCGAGACGCATGCTCCAACTGTGACAGTTTTACTGTCACGATGGCAAGAGCCTCCAGATGGCCCCGGCCCGCGAGGCATCATCGCGACGGGTAGTAGCACGGCCACGACTCGATCGTCCGGAATCCCATGCGTTCGTAGATCGGGTACCCCATCGTCGAGGCCTGGAGGTAGGCCGTGTGCGCGCCTTCCGCGGCGCCCGCGGCCATCACTGCTGCCGTCACGGCGTGGCCGTGCCCGCGGCGCCGGTGCTCGGGAGGAGTCGCGATGTTGAAGACCCCCACGTGACCGTCAGCGAGTGCCCCGAACCCAGTGGTGCAGGGCTGGCCGTCGGCACGGCCCACGTACGCATTCATCCCCGGGAGCCCGAGGACGTCTGCAGTCATCATGGCGCCGAGGATCTCGACCGGTCCTTCGAAGCCGTCGGCGAACAGCTGTTGCGCCAGGGCGACCTCGGCCTCGTCGTCGGGGTCGACCCGGGCGATCGCGGTCTCGGTCGATGTCGTGACACTGGCCGGCGACGGGTGCGTCATGAACGGCTCGTGCTCCACGTCATCCAGGTGGTGCCGCGCCGCGAGGTCGACGACCCAGCTCGGGGCAGTCGGACGGCTGAGGATGCAGTAGGGGAGCCCGCGTCCGGCGAGGTCGTCCAGCCAGTCCGCTGCAGCGCGCTCGTCAGCGCGCGGTCCGAGAGCGACCACACCGTTGAACCGGGGCACGGGATGTCCCGAGGAATAGCGCACGAGATCGGTCGAGTCGCGCCAGGTCGCGCCGGGCAGGGCGTGCCACATGGCACGAATGGTGGCGACGAACGCCTCGACCGCAGGGGATGTGGTGTCGACCATCGAGTGCTCCTCGGGTGCGCCCTCCGGGTCAGGGCTGAGCAGGATCGTACGCGCGCCGCGGCCGACACGCCGGCCCGATCAGCCCGTGCCGTGCCACGACTCCCAGAGGGCGGCGTACGACCCGCCGGCGGCGACGAGGTCGTCGTGCGAGCCGAACTCCGAGATCAGGCCGTCCTCGACGACCGCGACCCGGTCCGCGTCGTGGGCGGAGAAGAGGCGGTGGGCGATCGCGATGACCGTACGTCCCTCGAGCACGGCAGCGAGGGAGCGCTCGAGGTGGCGGGCGGCGCGCGGGTCGATCAACGACGTGGCCTCGTCCAGGACCAGCGTGTGCGGGTCGGCGAGGACGAGCCGGGCGAGCGCGATCTGCTGCGCCTGCGCGGCAGTGACGGTGCGACCACCGGAGCCGATGACCGTCTCGAGCCCCTCGGGCAGGGCGGCCGCCCACTCCTGGGCGTCGACCGCCTCCAGGGCCTCGAAGACGTCGACGTCGGTGGCGTCGGGGCGCGCCAGGATGACGTTCTCGCGGAGGGTGCCGACGAAGACGTGGTGCTCCTGGGTCACCAGTGCGACGTGGCCGCGCAGGTCGCCGAGCGGCAGCTCGACGAGGCCGACGTCGCCCACAGTCACCTGCCCCGTGCGGGGCGGGTGGATCCCGGCGAGCAGGCGGCCGAGCGTCGACTTGCCCGCACCGGACGGGCCGACCATCGCGATCCGCTCGCCCAGCCCGACGTCGAGGTCGACGCCGTGGAGGACGTCGCGCCCCTCGACGTAGGCGAACCGGACCGCCTCGGCGTCGAGCTTCTCCGAGGACGGCGTACGTCCTGAGACCGACCGGTCGTCGGGCACCTGTGCGACACCGAGGAGGCGAGAGAGCGAGGCGGCGCCGAGCTGGAGCTCGTCGAGGATGGACACGATCCGGTCGACCGGGTCGATCAGCATCTGCACGTAGAGCGTGGCGGTGGTGACCTCGGCCAGCGACACGTCGCCGCGCATGTAGAGCCAGCCGCCGAAGAGCAGCGTCCCGACGACGGGCAGCAGGTAGCTCAGCTCCATGCTCGGGAAGAACCACGTGCGGAGATGGAGCGTGTAGCGCTCGGCGACGAAGGACTTCGCGCAGTCGTCGTCGCCCTGCTGGACGCGCTTGCTGCCGAGGCCGAGGGCCTCGACGGTGCGTGAGCCCTCGACCGTCTCCGAGAGGGTCGTGGTGATCTGGGAGTACGACGCCGTCTCGGCGAGGTAGCCGTCCTTGGCGCGGGCGAGGTACCACCGCAGCCCGATCACGAGCGGCGGCAGCGCGAGCAGGCAGGGAAGAGCCACCCACCAGCCGACGCTCAGCGCCGCGGCGAACGTGAGCACCGCGGAGACCACCGCGATGGTCCACTCCGGCAGCGCCCAGCGCACCGACCAGCCGAGCTGGTCGATGTCGGTGCCGGTGCGGGTCAGCAGGTCGCCGGACCCGGCCGCCTCGACGACGCCGACGGGGAGCGCGAGCGTGTTGGCGACGAAGTCCTCCCGGAGCTCGGCCAGGACGAGCTCGCCCATCACCTGCGAGCGGTAGCGGGCGTAGCGCGTCAGCACCGACTGCGCGACCAGGAAGACGGCGAGCAGCACCACGATCCGGTCGACGTGGGCGCTGGTCGTGCCCTCCTCGACGGACTGCACGAGGTCGCCGAGGAGCCGCGGAGCGGCCAGGGCCGTCAGCGCGGCGAGGACGTGCAGAGCGAGGGCGGTCCACAGGAGTCGCGGGTGCCGGTGGGCGACCTGGCCCACGTAGCGGCGCACGGCCTTGCTGTCGGCGATCGGAAGTCGGGTGGTCACGCTCATGCGGGGTCCCTGCGGCGTTGTTCGGAGGAGCGAAGCGGGGGAGAAGAACGTCGTGGGGTGTTCATGACACGGGCTCCACTTCGCGTACGACGACGTGGCGGTAGGCGGGCTCGGTGGCCAGCAGGTCGGCGTGGGTGCCGACGGCGACGATGCGGTCGCCGACGAGGAAGGCGACCTCGTCGACGGCGTCGAGCACCAGGGGGCTGACCGTGGTGACGACGGTCGTACGACCGGCGCGGTGGGCGCGCAGGCGCGAGGCGATGCGCGCCTCGGTGTGGGCGTCGACCGCGCTGGTCGGCTCGACCAGGACCAGGATCTCGGGATCGGCGGCGAGGGCACGGGCCAGGACCAGGCGTTGCCGCTGGCCGCCGGAGAAGGAACGGCCCTTCTCGGTGACGACGCTGTCGAGACCGTCGGGCAGGGACTCGAGGATGTCGTCGGCGGACGCGGTGAAGAGCGCCCGGTCGACCTCGCCGTGGCCGCGCTCGTCGATGCGGTCGGCGAGCCGGCCCGCGAACAGGGCAGCGCCGGTGTCGGAGACCATGATCCGCTCGCGCACGTCGGCGTGCGCCAGGGCGGTGAGCGGCGTGCCGGCGAGCGAGACCTCGTCGTCCTGCTCGGCGGCGCAGAGACCCAGCCGGTCGGCGAGCAGAGCCGAGTCGTCGGGCTGGTCGGAGACGATCGCGGTCAGGAGGCCGGGGCGGACGCGCAACCCGGTGCGGGCGTCGTACAGCTCGGATCCCGGCGGCGGGGGAGCAGCCGGCGACACGGGCTCGACGACGTCCGGGGTCAGCGTCAGCACCCGGCAGACGCGGGCGGCGGCGACCTGGCCGCGGATCAGCTTGTTGGCGAACTCCGTGGCTGTGCGCAGGGGCAGCATCAGGAAGGCGGAGTAGCCGTAGAAGGCGACCAGCTCGCCCGCGGTGATGTCGCCGGTGACCGCGGAGCGGGCGCCCAGCCACACCACGAGCACCACGAAGGTCCCCGGCAGGAAGACCTGCAGGGCGTCGAGCACCGACTGGAGCTTGGCGACGTTGACGGCTGCGGTCCGGGTGGCCTGCGACTCGCGGCGGTAGCGGTCCAGGAAGACGCTCTCGCCGCCGATCCCGCGCAGCACCCGCAGCCCGCCCACGATGTCGGTGCCGGTGTTGGAGAGGTCGGAGCGCATCTGCCGCTCCGTGGCGGCGCGCACCTGGAGCGGCTTGAGGATCGGTCCCATCACGAGCAGGAGCAGCGGCACACCGATGAGCACGACGAGGCCGAGCTCGACCGAGGTGGTCAGCAGGATCGTCGAGACCAGCAGGAAGGAGACGATCGCGCCGGCGAACCGGGCCGTCACGTCCATCACGTTGCCGATGTGGCTGAGGTCGGTGGTGCCGATCGCGATCACCTCGCCGGTGCTCACCTTGCGCGGCAGCGAGCCGCCGAGGCGCACGGACTGGCGGGTGGTGAGCTGCACGATCCGGTAGGACGCGGTGAGCCAGTTGGTCACCGCGAAGCGGTGGCGCATGATCCCGGTGACCGCCTGGAGCAGCCCGATCACGAGCATCACGCCGGCCCAGAACACCAGCTGGCTCTCGTCACGGGCGGCGACTCCGAGGTCGATGGCGCGACCCAGCACGGCCGGCATGACGGCCTGGCAGGACATCCACATGATCCCGAACGCCATGCCGCCCAGCAGCGTCACCCGCTGCTGGTTGGCCAGCCACCACAGGAAGCGGCCGGGCGAGCGATGGTCCGGGATGCCGGGATCCGCGACGGGCAGGGTCTTCACTGGCCCGATCCTAGATTTCAGCAGCCCATGCGGACGAATCCTTTTCAGTCCAGCAGCGTCGAGACCACGAAGTCCGTCGCCCGGGTCTCGAAGACCCGGCCGTGGCGCAGCATGGCGTGCTTCCCGCCCTCGACGGTGACGTAGTCGACGTCGGTGCCGGTGGCGAGGCGGCGTACGAAGTCGGCCGAGCGCGACGGCAGGGCGATGCGGTCGTCCGTGCCGTGGACGACGAGCACGCGTCGGCCCCTCAGGTCCGCCCGATCGGTCGGCAGGACCCAGGGATTCAGCGCGACCACGCAACGGACGTGCGGGTCGGCGCCTGCGAGCAGCGCGGCACGCCCGCCGAGCGAGTGGCCGACGAGCGCGATCGGCAGGTCACCGTGCTGGCTGCGGACCTGCTCCAGGGCCCACTGGGCGTCCATCACCGGAGTCGTCCGTGCGTCCCAGCCGCGGTGCGTGTTGAGCAGGCGGTGGACGGCGAGCCGCGACCTGCCCGCCCGCGCGATGCGGTGCGCCACCGGCACCATCCGCAGCACCGACAGCTGCGCCGGGCTCACCATCACCTGCTCGCCCCGACTGCCTCCGCCGTGGAGGACCACGACGACTCCCTCGGGTGCATCGGGCGTGCGGACGGGGATGAGACGCGGTCGGGTCATGGTCAGCGGCTGGTACCCGTGCCCGGATGATCCATGCCCGCTCAGCGCCCGAGGCCCGCCACGACCTCGACGCCGGGCAGGTCGGCGAGCAGCCGACCGGGCACCAGCAGCTTGGAGCGTCGTACGCCGCTGCCGATCACCACGACGGGCTCGTCGAGCAGGGCGTCGTGGACCAGCACCCGCCACGCCGGGGGCAGCCCGAGCGGCGTGATGCCGCCGTGCTCCATGCCGGTCTCGGCGACGGCACGATCCATGGGCAGGAAGGAGCACTTCCGCACGTCGAGCAGCTTGCGGACCAGCGTGTTGACGTCCGCGCGGGTGTCGGCGCGGACCACGCACGCAGCGATCCGCTCCTCGCCGGCACGGGCGCCGGAGACGACCACACAGTTGCCGCCGGCCGTCATCGGGATGTCGTACGCCTCGCTCATCGCCGCGGTGTCGGCGAGGTCGGGATCGATGTCCACGACCGCGACCTCCGCGGCGCCGGACCAGGAGGCCAGGGCGGCGGCGACGGGGGCGCCGACCAGCTCCGGGTGGTCGGCGGCGGGCAGCGAGGTGAGGCTGGGGTAGCTCGGGAGTGTCACGCCGACATCATCCGGCATTCACCTTCGCGCCACCGTCCCGTCCCCTTCGGGGGGGACGGTGAGGTCGTGACGATGACTCGCGTGGCGGTCGAGACGGCCCCGTCGTTGGTCCTCACGCCCTCCGTGGTTGCGCACCGCGGCGCCAGCGGTCATCGTCCCGAGCACACCCTCGACGCCTACCGGACGGCGATCCGGATGGGCGTCGACGACATCGAGCTGGACCTCGTCGCCACCCGCGACGGCGTGCTGGTCGCCCGGCACGATCTCGAGCTCAGCATCACGACGGACGTCGCGGAGCGGCCGGCCTTCGCCCACCTGCGGCGCACCCTGGTCGTCGACGGCGTGACGCAGCGCGGCTGGTTCGTGCAGGACTTCACCGTCGCCGAGCTCAAGACGCTGGCCACCCGCGAGCGGATGCCGGGCACCCGTCCCGCCAACACGGCGTACGACGGTGCCGAGGGCGTGCCGACCCTCACCGAGGTGCTCGCCATGGTCGGCGCGGAGTCGGTCAGGCGCGGTCGCCCGGTCGGCGTCCTGCTGGAGCTCAAGCACGCCGCCCACCACGATGCGATCGGTCTGCCGCTCGACGTCCCGCTGCTGCGCGAGCTCGCGCGCCAGGGCCTGGACCATCCGTGGGCCCGGGTGAGCCTCTTGTCGTTCGAGGCTGCCGTCCTGCGCCGCCTCGCGGGCCGCACCCGGCTGCCGCTGATCCAGCTCGTCGAGGTGGGCGACGAGCTGACTCCCGAGGTGCTCGACCGGATCGACGAGTACGCCGACGGCGTGGGCCCGCACACCTCGCTGGTGCTCCCGCGCGACGCCGACGGCGCGGTCGGCGCCCCGTCGACGCTCGTCCGCGACGCGCACCGCCGCGGGCTCACGGTCCACGTGTGGACGGTCCGTGGCGAGAACCGCTTCCTGCCGACCAACCTCCGCCACGGCGAGGCCCCCGATGCCCTCGGCGACATGGCCGGGCACGTCCGGGCGCTGCTCGCAGCCGGCGTCGACGGGATCATCACCGACCATCCCGAGGCGGCGCTGGCGGCACGACGCGAGCTCTGAGGCCGCACGGTGGAAGGCCCAGCCTTGCACCGGCGTACGCTCGGCCTCGTGGGTCTCCTCGAGCACATCCGCGCCTCCGTCATCGGTGACGACCAGGTCATGCACGGCCCCTACGGTCCGCGCCGGGTGACGTACGCCGACTACACCGCGTCGGGCCGCAGCCTGAGCTTCATCGAGGACTTCATCCGCCACGAGGTGCTCCCGACCTATGCCAACACGCACACCGAGGCGAGCGGCACGGGTCTGCAGACGACGCGGTTGCGCGAGGACGCGCGGCGGATCATCCGCGACGCCGTCGGCGGCGACGACGAGACCGTGGTGGTGTTCTGCGGGTCGGGCAGCACGATGGCGATCGACAAGCTCATCGGCATCCTCGGCCTGCGGATCCCCGCCGACCTCGACGACCGCTACGACCTGAGCGCGGCGATCCCCGCCGACCAGCGCCCGGTCGTCTTCATCGGCCCCTTCGAGCACCACTCCAACGAGGTCAGCTGGCGCGAGACCATCGCCGACGTCGTCACGATCCACGAGGACGCCGACGGCCGGGTCTCGCTCGACCACCTGCGCGAGGAGCTCGAGCGCCACGCCGACCGGCCGCTGAAGATCGGCTCGTTCTCCGCGGCGTCCAACGTCACCGGGATCGTCACCGACACCGAGGGCGTCGCCGACCTGCTGCACGAGCACGGGGCCCTGAGCTTCTGGGACTTCGCCGCCTGCGCGCCCTACGTCGACATCGAGATGTACGGCCCCGGCCGCTCCCGCAAGGACGCGATCTTCATCAGCCCGCACAAGTTCATCGGGGGCCCCGGCACGCCCGGCGTGCTCGTGGTGCGCCGCGAGCTGATGACCAACCGGGTGCCCGTCGTGCCCGGCGGCGGCACGGTCATGTACGTCAACCCGACCGACCACCGCTACCTCGACGACAAGGCCCACCGCGAGGAGGGCGGCACGCCGGGGATCGTCGAGTCGATCCGCGCGGGCCTGGTCTTCCAGCTCAAGCAGGCGGTCGGCGTCGAGACGATCCAGGCGCACGAGGAGGAGATGCTCCGCCGTGCCGTCGCGGCGTGGGTGGCCGAGCCGACCATCCAGATCCTCGGCAACCTCGACTCCCAGCGCCTGTCGATCGTCTCGTTCGTGGTGAAGGCGCCTGATGGCTCCTACCTCCACCACAACTTCGTGGTCGCGCTGCTCAACGACCTCTTCGGGATCCAGACCCGCGGTGGCTGCTCCTGCGCGGGCCCCTACGGCCACCGCCTGCTCGACATCGACCTCGACCACAGCCACCGCTTCGAGGCCCAGATCGCAGGAGGCTGCGAGGGCATCAAGCCCGGCTGGGTGCGGGTGAACTTCAACTACTTCGTCGACGAGGAGGTCTTCACCTACGTCGTGGAGGCCGTCCGCCTCGTGGCGCGCGAGGGCTGGCGGCTGCTCGGCGACTACCGCTTCGACCCGCTGACCGGGCTGTGGCACCACCGCACCGGCGCGGTCGAGCCGCCGATGCGGCTGGCCCACGTGTCGTACGCCGACGACGGCAGCATGACGTGGCCCGAGCACGCGACGACGGCCCCCGTCTCGGTGCTCAAGGAGCACCTCGACGAGGGCCGCGCGATCATGGCCGCCGCGTCGCCACCGGACTGGTCGGACGCCGCCCACCTCGGCGCGGACTTCGACGACCTCCGGTGGTTCGCGCTGCCGGCCTGCTCGCTCGACCAGCCGGCCAGCTCCAGCTCGCAGCTCCAGGTCCCGGAGCGGCGCGAGGGCCAGACGCTGGCGGCCAGCCCGGCCGCACCGGCCGCGATCCACGGGATCGGCAGGAGCCAGCGAAGCTCGCTGGTGTCGACCGCGTCGCCCTGGAGGAGCGCCCACACCAGCACCATGCCGGCGAAGGCGACCCCCATCACGAGCTGGGTGATGTTGACGGGGTGGCGGCCCGAGGACCTCTCGGGGGCGTCCAGCGGGCCGATCATCGGGTCGTCGTAGCCGTAGCCGTACACGTCGGTGTCGTACGTGCTGTCGTTGCTGTTCTCAGTCATGGCGTTGCTCCTCAGGCCGCATCGCGGACGATGATCTCGCCGCCGACCAGATCGATGTTCATGGACATGTCGGGGACGCCGTCGCCACCGTCGAGGGAGCCGTTGAGGGTGACGTCGAACCCGTCGTCGTGCTGGTCGAAGACGTTGATGTCGCCGCCGACGACCTGGGCCTGGACATCGACGTCCATCCCTGCCGGCACGATGACCTCGACCCGTCCGCCGACCCCGTCGATCGAGATGTCGCGGCCGTCGAGCGCCTCGACGTCGCTCACGTCGGAGAGGTCGAGGGTGAAGCGACCGCCCCCGAACTCGTAGGTGTCGCTGACGTCTGCCGCGCTGGTCGGCGCGTAGTCGCGACGCTCGTCACCGATGCTGTGACCGATCGACGAGCCGGCGGTCGCGACGGCCGCGACGAGGCCCAGGGCGATCAGGCCACCGGCTCGGCCCCAGAACGCCCCGACCACCAGCATCAGTGCGGTGATCCCGAGCGCCAGCGCCGGGTAGGCGCCGTCGGCCACGGCCACGCCGGCCAGGTCGACCACGCCGAGGACGCCCTCGGCCAGCGCGATCAGTGCGAGCGTGAAGAAGAAGAGCTTGGGTCCGCGCTTGCGCGGGTTGCGGGGCTGTTGCGGCGTCCGGGCGTAGTCGCTGGTGGGAGGGCCGTAGCCGTACGCCGGGTCGTACGTCGGGTCGTACGTCGGGTAGTACGTCGGGGCCGTGGTGGTCACGTCCTCGTCGGCACCCGGCGCGTACGCCTCGTCCGTGGACGGCCCGGCCGTCGTGGCCGCTGCAGCTCCGGAGAACGTGGGCTCCGCGTAGCCGTAGCCGCCGCGCGTGGTCCCACGCTTCTCCTTGCGGTGCAGGAACCACACCACGATGGCCGCCACGATCGCGATCGGCCACGGGAACCAGAAGGCGCCGGCCCAGTCGCCGACGGCGGCGAGGAGTGCGAGGACGCCGATGCCGGCGAGGGCGAGCCCGCGGCTGCGCTGGTCGAGGCCGAGCGGTTCGTCGGCGGTGCCCTCCTCGGGCACGAGGAGCCAGGCGCCCACGTAGAGGAGGAGGCCGGCACCGCCGAAGAACACGCCGACGACCAGCGCGACCCGCACGATGATCGCGTCGACGTCGAGGTGGCGGGCGATGCCGCCGGCGACGCCGGCGATGTGCCGGTCGGTGACGCTGCGGCGCAGGCGGCCGAGGTCCTTCATCTCGTCGCGGCTGACGCGGGGGCCCGTGGTCGTGGTCGGGCTCGACGGCTGCTCACCGCCGGAGGGCGGTGTGGGGTGCTCGGTGGCGGGGCTGGCGTTGTCCATGGCTCAACTCTGCGGCGTCCGGGCCGCCGCCACCATCGGGGACAGCCCTGATTCGCCCTCGGGCGGTCGGGGCAGGACTCAGGGTCGGCTCGGGGTCAGTCCTCATGGTCCGGGCCCCGTGCGCCTGCGACGATGGAGGGACGATGACCCAGACTCACGCCCCCCGCGCCGGTCGGTCCCGCCGGGCCTACCGCGACATCTCGGCGCCCATCGCCGGCGGTGTCGCCGCCGGCCTGGCGACCCACCTGGGCGTACCTGTGCTGTGGGTGCGTGGATTCTTCGTCGCCACGGCCTTCTTCGGTGGCTTCGGCCTGATGCTCTACGCCGGCCTCTGGATGTTCCTTCCTGCCGACCAGGGCTTCGAGGTCGGCGCCCCGGGCCTGGAGAGCGCCTCGCGCACCGGCAAGCGTCCGCGCCGTCGCTCCCGCCTCCGTGACGCCGGACCGGCGATCGCCCTCGGCGCACTGTTCTTCGGCGTGGTGCTCGGCGTGGAGGGGATCTTCGGCCAGGGCGCCCTGTTCTGGCCGGTCGTCCTCGGCGTCGCCGGCATCGGCCTGCTCTGGCGCCAGGCCGACGAGGCGCAGCGGGAGCGGTGGACCGACACGACGGGGCGGATCGACCCGTTCCGGGCCGTGTTCGGCAACGGCGGGTGGGCGGCGTACGCCCGCATCGCCGCCGGTCTCGGCCTCATCGTCGCCGCCATGATCGTCTTCGCGGTCGCCGCCGGGAAGGCGACGTTCGCGGTCCCGGTCCTGGTGGCCGGACTGCTCGGCCTGCTGGGGCTGGCGATCGTCGTCGGGCCGTGGGGCCTGCGGCTGGTCAACGACCTCAGCGCCGAGCGCGCGGAGCGGGTCCGGACGCAGGAGCGCGCCGACATGGCTGCGCACCTCCACGACTCGGTCCTCCAGACCCTCGCCCTGATCCAGAAGAACGCCCACGACTCCACCACCGTGGCCCGGCTCGCCCGCTCGCAGGAGCGTGACCTGCGCCAGTGGCTGTTCGAGGCCGAGACCTCGGACTCGACCACGCTCGCGGGTGCGCTGAAGGAGATGGCGGCCGACGTCGAGTCGCAGCACAACGTCGTGGTCGACGTCGTCACCGTGGGCGACTGCGACCTCGACGAGGCGCTGCGGCCGGTGGTGCACGCGGCTCGCGAGGCGGTGGTCAACGTCGCCAAGCACGCCGGCACCCAGCGCGCCGACGTCTACGCCGAGACGTCGAACTCGGCGGTCGACGTGTTCGTCCGCGACCGCGGGGCCGGCTTCGACGTCGGCTCGGTCGCGAGCGACCGGCACGGCGTGCGCAGCAGCATCGTCGACCGGATGGAGCGCCACGGCGGACGGGCGGACGTACGCTCTGCTCCCGGCGACGGCACCGAGGTCCGCCTGCACATGCCCCGTACGACCGGCAGCAAGGACGAGGAGAACCGATGACCGAGCCAGTCCGCGTGGTGCTGGTCGACGACCACGCGATGTTCCGGGCAGGTGTCCGGGCCGAGCTGGCCGCGGCGGGTGCCGGCAAGGTCGAGGTGGTCGGCGAGGCCGCCGACGCCGACGCCGCGATCGCGGTCGTCCGCGAGGTGCAGCCCCAGGTGGTGCTGCTCGACGTGCACCTGCCCGGTGGTGGTGGTGTCGAGGTGATGAGACGACAGCCGTCTCCCGATGCGCTCTACCTCGCGCTGTCGGTCTCCGACGCCGCCGAGGACGTCATCGGCACCATCCGCGGTGGCGCCCGCGGCTACGTCACCAAGACGATCACCGGCCCGGAGCTGGTCGACGCGATCACCCGGGTCGCCGGGGGAGACGCGGTGTTCTCGCCGCGGCTGGCCGGCTTCGTGCTCGACGCGTTCGCCGGCTCGATCGACGTCGCGGCGGTCGACGAGGACCTCGACCGGCTGACCGAGCGCGAGCGCGAGGTGATGCGCCTGATCGCTCGCGGCTACGCCTACAAGGAGGTCGCCAAGGAGCTCTTCATCTCGGTGAAGACCGTGGAGACCCACATGTCGTCGGTGCTCCGCAAGCTCCAGCTCTCGAGCCGTCACGAGCTGACGAAGTGGGCCTCGGACCGCCGTCTGCTCTAGGCACGGGCAGGTCCGAAGGGGTGGTGGACGTTTGACATCTCGGTGTCCACCCGATGGGGTCGGCGAATGTCTGACACCGCCACGACGCCCCGTCCGGACGAGCAGGACAGCGAGCTGAAGCGGTCCATCACGGGCCGTCTGCTCTTCTTCTACACGCTCGGCGACGTGCTCGGATCGGGCATCTACGTCCTCATCGGACTGGTCGCGGCTGCGGTCGGTGGCGCGTTCTGGATCGCCTTCGCCCTCGGCGTCGCGGTCGCCGCGATCACCGGTGCGGCGTACGCCGAGCTGGTGACGAAGTACCCCCAGGCGGCGGGTGCCTCGCTCTACGTGAACAAGGCCTTCGGCAGCCGTCCACTGACCTTCCTCATCACCGTGTCGTTCCTCGCGGCCAGCATGGCGGCGTCCGGCTCGCTCGCGACGGGCTTCGCGTCGTACTTCTCCGAGCTCTGGTCCGCGCCCCCCGCGCTGCTCGTCTCACTGGTGTTCGTGGCGCTGCTCGTGCTCGTCAACTACATCGGCATCACCGAGTCCGTGGTGATCAACATGCTGATGACCTTCGTCGAGGTGGCGGGCCTGCTGATCGTGCTGGTCATCGGCATCGTCTACGTCGTGCAGGGCAACGCGGACTTCAGTGTGCTCACCCACATCGACGCCGTCGGGCGACTACAGCAGCCCCGCGCTCGCCGTGCTCGCCGGCATCTCCTTCTCCTTCTTCGCGATGACCGGCTTCGAGAACACGGTCAACGTCGCCGAGGAGACCATCGAGCCCTACAAGGCGTTCCCGCGATCGCTGGTCGGCGGCATGCTCGTCGCCGGTCTCGTCTACGTCCTCGTCTCGATCGCCGCTGCGCTGACCGTCCCGGTCGACACGCTGGCCAACTCGGACGCGGCGCTGCTCGAGGTGGTCAAGGCGGGCATCCTGCCCTTCTCGACCGACCTGATGACCACCATCTTCTCCGTCATCGCGCTGATCGCGATCACCAACACCACCCTCGTCACCATCGTCACCCAGCCGCGGATCCTCTACGGGATGGCCCGCGAGGACGTCGTGCCCGGCGTCTTCGCCAAGATCCACTCGACCCGCAAGAGCCCGTGGGTCGGCCTGATCTTCAGCGGCGTCGTGGTCAGCCTGCTGCTCGTCATCGGGACCCTCGTGACCGCGTCCGGTGGGGGCATCGACCTGGTCGGCCGCCTCGCGACCGTCACCGTCGTGCTGCTGCTCGCGATCTACGCGCTGGTGATCGTCTCGTGCCTCAAGCTGCGCGGGCAGGACGAGCACGAGGACATCTTCCGGGCCAACACCCCGCTGCTCATCATCGGTCTGGTCGGCAACCTCGCGATCCTCGGCTTCACCGTGTACGACGACCCGCACTCGCTCATCTGGTGCGCGGGTCTGCTCGCCGTCGGGGGCGTGCTGTTCCTGGCGGAGTACCTCTTCGGCAGCAAGGGCACCGGCGACAGCACCCCCGACCTCGACTGATCCCCGCTGGCTAGGGTGACCGGCATGGAGACCCTGCGGCTGGTGCTGCTCTTCGTCCACATCCTCGGCTACGCGGCCCTGCTCGGCGGTCTCCTCGTGCAGGTGCGCGACGACACCAAGCGGGTCAACCCCCTCATGCGTGACGGGATCGGGACGGCCTTCGTGGCCGGCCTGCTCCTCGTCGGCGTGCTCGAGAGCCTGGGCTCGCCGGACCACGCCAAGATCGGCGTGAAGTTCGCGATCGGGCTGGTCATCCTGGTGCTGGTGATGGTCAACCTGCGCAAGCCGAGCATCCCCCAGGGCCTCTACCTCGGGCTGCTCCTGCTCACGATCGCCAACATCGCGGTGGCCGTCTTCTGGTCCCCTGTGCACGCCTGAGGCACGCCTGACCCGACTGTCGCAGCGGCCGCATAGGGTTGGGACGAGATGACTCCTCCCTCCGATCCTGCCCTGCTCGAGCACCCCCTCCTCGAGGGGCTCAACGACCCCCAGCGGGCCGCGGTGATGCACTCTGGTTCCCCGCTGCTGGTGGTGGCCGGAGCGGGGTCGGGCAAGACCCGCGTGCTCACCCGTCGGATCGCGTGGCTGATCACGGAGCGCAAGGCCCACCCCGGCTCGATCCTGGCCATCACCTTCACCAACAAGGCCGCGGCCGAGATGAAGGCGCGCGTCCAGGACCTCGTCGGCAACCGCGCCAGGATCATGTGGGTCTCGACGTTCCACTCCTCGTGCGTGCGCATCCTGCGCAAGGAGATCGACCGGGTCGGCTTCAAGTCCAACTTCTCGATCTACGACGCGGCCGACTCCAAGCGGCTGATGACGCTGGTGCTGCGCGACCTCGAGCTCGACCCCAAGCGCTACCAGCCCAACGCGGTCCTGCACTGGGTCTCGGACCAGAAGAACGAGCTCCGCGACGCCGAGGACGCCGCCAAGGAAGCGCGCAACTCGTTCGAGGAGGCCTACGCCAAGGCCTACACGGCCTACCAGCGCCGGCTGCGTGAGGCCAACGCGCTCGACTTCGACGACCTGATCATGACGACGGTCCACCTGCTGCAGGCCTTCCCCGACGTCCGGGAGCTCTACCGCCGACGGTTCCGCCACGTCCTCGTCGACGAGTACCAGGACACCAACCACGCCCAATACAGCCTGATCCAGCAGCTCTGTGGGCAGGCCTTCGAGGAGCTCGAGTCCGACGCGGGGGAGCGGGTCGAGCCGAGCGAGCTGATGGTCGTCGGCGACGCCGACCAGTCGATCTATGCCTTCCGCGGCGCCGACATCCGCAACATCATGGACTTCGAGCAGGACTTCCCCAACGCGCAGACGATCCTGCTGGAGCAGAACTACCGCTCCACCCAGACCATCCTCACCGCCGCCAACTCGGTCATCGGCAACAACAAGGGCCGCAAGCCCAAGCGGCTCTGGACCGACGCGGGGGAGGGCTCGCGGATCGTCGGCTACGTCTCCGACGACGAGCACGACGAGGCCCGCTTCGTCAGCCAGGAGATCGACCAGCTCGTCGACGACTCCGGCGTACGCCCTGCCGACGTGGCCGTGTTCTACCGCACCAACGCCCAGTCGCGGGTCTTCGAGGAGGTGTTCATCCGCACCGGTCAGCCCTACAAGGTGGTCGGCGGGGTGCGGTTCTACGAGCGCAAGGAGGTCCGCGACGCGCTGGCCTACCTCCGGATGCTGGTCAACACCGCCGACGAGATCTCGCTCCGGCGGGTGCTCAACACCCCGAAGCGCGGCATCGGCGAGCGTGCCGAGGCCTGCATCGCCGCCCTCGCCGAGCGCGACCGGATCACCTTCTGGGAGGCGCTCACCCGCGCCGCGGAGGCACCCGGCCTGGCCACGCGCAGCCTCAAGAACATCGAGTCGTTCGTCGCGATGGTCCAGGAGATCCAGTCGATGGTCGAGGCCGACGAGCGCCCCGACGTGATCCTCGAGTCGGTGCTCGAGCGCTCCGGCTACCTCACCGAGCTCGAGGCCAGCGACGACCCGCAGGACGGCACCCGCGTGGAGAACCTCGCCGAGCTCGTCGCGGTGGCGCGCGAGTTCGCCGAGGACCCGCAGCCCGGGCCCTCCGCAGACCCCGCCGAGGTCGAGGCGGGCACGGTCTCGGTCGGTCTCGGTGACTTCCTCGAGCGAGTCGCGCTGGTGGCCGACGCCGACCAGATCCCCGATGCCCCCGACGGCGACGACTCCGGCGTGGTCACCCTGATGACGCTCCACACCGCCAAGGGCCTGGAGTTCCCGGTGGTCTTCCTCACCGGCCTCGAGGACGGCGTCTTCCCGCACCAGCGCTCGCTGGGCGACCAGCCGGAGCTGGAGGAGGAGCGCCGCCTGGCCTACGTCGGCGTGACCCGTGCCGAGAAGCGCCTCTACGTCTCCCGCGCCCTCGTCCGGTCCGCCTGGGGTGCTCCGAGCCACAACCCCGCCAGTCGGTTCCTCGACGAGCTCCCGGTCGACCTCGTCGACTGGCGCCGTACGGCCTCCGAGCAGACCCGCTGGGGCCGCCCTGACCTGACCTCGGGCTCGACCCGGCTCGGCAGCCCGACCGATGCCGGCCGGCGCAACTTCTCCTCGGCCGCCCTCCGTGCCGACGCCGCCTCCAAGGCCAAGCCGGCCCGCGAGATCCCCAGCCTGTCGCCCGGCGACCGCGTCGTCCACGACTCCTTCGGCATGGGCACCGTCGTCGCCGTCGACGGCATCGCCGAGAAGTCGGTGGCCTCCATCGACTTCGGCTCGGAGGGCGTCAAGCGCCTCCTCCTCCGCTACGCCCCGGTCGAGAAGCTCTAGACCCACCCACCCGGACGTCATGGCCGCTCGTCGTCCGGGCGACCGCGACCGGACGCCTACCCCACCCGACCAACTGATCAGTTGGCGATGTGGTCGCCGCGCTCGCTGCGACGTCGCGAGCTATCTCGACCTTCCCCGACGTCAAGCCCGCTTCGCGGTCTCGGTCAGGGAACGATCCCGTGCGCGACGAACTCGGGGAAGGGGTCGACCGGGCCGCCGCCACCGGGGCGTACCTCGAGGTGCAGGTGCGAGCCGGTGACGTTGCCGGTGGCGCCGACGGTGCCGATGGTCTCGCCGCCGTTGACGCGCTCGCCGACGGAGACGTAGATGCTCGTCTGGTGGCAGTACCAGATCTCGGTGCCGTCATCGAGGGTGACGACCGTCTTGTTGCCGTAGGAGCCGTCGTAGCCGGTCGAGGTGACCGTGCCGTTGGCGATGGCGTGGATCGGGTCACCGGTGTTGCCGTTGAAGTCCAGGCCGGTGTGGTAGTTGGCCCAGAGGCCGTACTCACCGAAGGTCGCGGTGATCTGGTAGACGTCAAGCGGGAGAAGCCACTTGTTCTCCTTGATCTTCGCCGCCTGCTTCTCGGCCGCCTTGCGCATCTCGTCGAGCTTGACGGCACGCTCGGCCATCTGCTTCTCGGCCAGGGCGACCAGCTCGGGGTCGGTCTCCTCGGCGGAGCCGCGGTGGCCGTCACGGCTGACGACGACGCCGCGGCGCGAGAGCG
Source organism: uncultured Actinomycetota bacterium (assembly GCA_963708875.1). Classification (GTDB taxonomy): domain Bacteria; phylum Actinomycetota; class Actinomycetes; order Propionibacteriales; family Nocardioidaceae; genus Nocardioides. Next base: position 173,701 of record CAVPUL010000008.1, on the reverse strand, counting down.
CCTGGCTGGCGGCGGTGCCGATCGAGCTGGAGGCGTCGACCGAGGAGCCCGACGAGGTCAGTGCGGTGACGCCCGCGCCGGACGCGGTGACGGCCCCACCTGCGGAGATGGCAAGCACGGCGACGCCTGCCACGAGAGGCAGGGACGGCACGCTGCGCAACAACGAACGGCGAGGCGGCGTGGTCGCACGCCGCTTGCCGGTCAGGGGTGCATCCGGTGCCGAAGTGGTGCGTCGCTGGGGAGCGCGCTCCGCTCGGTGGTTGCCCATAGGGGTAGTTACCAATCTGCCGGGTCATAGGGGGGTGTGAGGTCGGCAAGACCGCGCACGACTGTAACGGAAAGATCACGACAAAAAGACATTGACGGCAAAAATTGGGTATAACCGCAGGTCAGCCGCGTGCTTCTCGATAGCGGTCCAGTGCCTCGACCCTCTCATCCGCGTGGTCCACGATGCGCAGCGGGTAGTCGTGCTCGTAGCCCACGTCGGACGTCCACGGCGCGTGCGCCGCCTTGCCGGGGAGGTGGGCGAGCTCGGGGACCCAGCGGCGTACGTAGTCGCCCTGCGGGTCGAACTTCAGCCCCTGGGTGATCGGGTTGAAGACCCGGAAGTACGGCGACGCGTCCGTGCCGGTGCCGGCGACCCACTGCCAGCCGTGGTTGTTCGACGCGACGTCGCCGTCGATCAGCAGGTCGAGGAAGTGCCGCGCGCCGACCGGCCACCACACGTGCAGGTCCTTGGTGAGGAAGGACGCGGTGATCATCCGGACCCGGTTGTGCATCCAGCCCGAGTGGAGCAGCTGACGCATCCCGGCGTCGACGATCGGAAAGCCCGTCGTGCCGGTGCGCCACGCCTCGACGGCGTCGTCCGGTTCGTCGTACGTCATGGCCTTGAGCGCCGGCTTGAGGTCGGCCCACGCCGACGCGGGCTCGTGCCACAGCACGTCGGCGTAGAACTCGCGCCAGGCGATCTCGTTGGCGAAGGTCGATCGAGTGTCCATGTCGGCCAGCAGGGAGCGGGGGTGCAGCACCCCGAGGTGGAGGTAGGGCGAGAGCCGCGAGGTGCCGTCGTGGTCCGGCCGGTTGCGCTCGTTGCCGTACGCCGACAAGCCGTCGTCGCGGAAGGAGCGCCAGCGTCGCCAGGCGGCGTCCTCGCCGGCGCCCGGCAGGTCGAACGGGGCGTCGGCGACGGCCTTCTCGAGCATGTCGAGCGCCCGCTGGTGCGAGTCGGCGGGCGCGAGGTCGGGGGAGCGCGGCGTGTGGGCGGGCTCGGGCCAGCCGTGCTCGCGCCAGCCTCGGGCGAACGCGGTGAACACCTGGTAGGGGTTGCCGCTGCCGTTGCGGACCAGCCCCGGCCCCACGGCGTACGGCGACCCGGTCGCGACGAGCTCGACCTGCTTGCCGACGGCCTCGTCCCGGCGACGGCCGTAGGGCGTCGTCTCCGCCGACACGTGCACCCTGCGCCCGTCGGCCACCCGCGGCACGACCTCGCGCGGGTCGCCGTGGTGGATGGTGAGCGGGATCCGCTCGGCGAGGGCGAGCACGTTGGCCGCGAGCCACGCGCGTCGGGCCGGACCGGCCCCGGACCAGATGGACGGGTCGACGACGAAGAGCGCCGTCACCGTGCCCTCGTCCAGCGCCGCGAGCAGCGCCGGGTTGTCCCGCACGCGCAGGTCGCGCCGGAACCACATGACGGATGAGGTCGACGACATGTGCTTCAACGTAGCCCGCGGGTGACCACCACCACGTCCACCCGACCTCGTGCGACCCGCCCGCGGAGGTCTAGGGTGCCGAGAGGGAAAACCCGCCACTGTTCGCAACGAAAAGGATCGGTCACCTCGTGGACCTGATGGAATTCCAGGCGAAGGAACTGTTCGCCAAGCATGGAGTCGTGACCACCCTGGGTGTGATCGCCGAGACCCCCGAGGCCGCTCGCGCGGCCGCCGAGGAGATGGGCGGCGTGACAGTCATCAAGGCCCAGGTCAAGGCCGGCGGACGCGGCAAGGCGGGTGGCGTGAAGATCGCCAAGACCGCCGACGAGGCCGAGTCCTATGCCCGCGACATCATCGGCATGGAGATCAAGGGCCTGCGGGTCAACCGCGTCCTGGTCACCCCGGCGACGCCGCCGGTGGAGGAGTACTACTTCTCCTTCCTGCTCGACCGGTCCAACCGCTCGCACCTGTGCATCGCATCGGTCGAGGGCGGCGTGGAGATCGAGGAGGTCGCCAAGACCAACCCCGACGCCGTGAAGCAGATCCCGATCAACGCCCTGGAGGGCGTGACCGCGGAGAAGGCTGCCGAGATCGTCGACGAGGCCAAGTTCCCCGCCGAGCTGCGCGACCAGGCCATCGAGATGGTCCAGGCGCTGTGGAAGGTCTACGTCGAGGAGGACGCCACCCTGGTGGAGGTCAACCCGCTGGCCCGCCTCGAGGGCGACAAGCTCGAGGCGCTGGACGGCAAGGTCTCGCTCGACGAGAACGCCTCCGAGGTGCGTCACCCCGACCACGCGCAGTTCGAGATCCGCGAGGAGGCCGACCCGCTCGAGGCGAAGGCCAAGGACAAGGGCCTCAACTACGTCAAGCTCGACGGCCAGGTCGGCATCATCGGCAACGGCGCGGGCCTCGTGATGAGCACCCTCGACGTCGTCGCCTACGCCGGTGAGGCGCACGGTGGCGTGAAGCCCGCCAACTTCCTCGACATCGGCGGCGGCGCCAACGCCCAGGTGATGGCCGACGGCCTCGACGTGATCCTCAACGACGAGCAGGTCAAGAGCGTCTTCGTCAACGTCTTCGGTGGCATCACCGCGTGCGACGAGGTCGCGAAGGGCATCGTCGGAGCGCTGGAGATCCTCGGCGACAAGCGAGAGCAAGCCGCTCGTCGTCCGTCTCGACGGCAACAACGTGGAGAAGGGTCGACGGATCCTCACCGAGGCCAACCACCCGCTGGTGACCCTTGTCGAAACGATGGACGGCGGGGCCGACAAGGCCGCCGAGCTCGCCCACCAGGCCTGAGAGAGAGAACTGAAGAGATGTCTATCTACCTCAACAAGGACAGCAAGATCATCGTCCAGGGCATGACGGGCGGGATGGGTGCCAAGCACACCACCCTCATGGTCGAGTCGGGCGCCAACATCGTGGGCGGCGTCAACGCCCGCAAGGCCGGCACCACCGTCGAGCTGGGCGGCAAGGAGCTCCCCGTCTTCGGCACCGTCGAGGAGGCCATGAAGGAGACCGGCGCGGACGTGTCCGTCGCCTTCGTGCCCCCGGCCTTCACCAAGGACGCGTGCCTCGAGGCCATCGACGCCGAGATCCCGCTCCTCGTCGTGATCACCGAGGGCGTCCCCGTCCTCGACACGGCCGAGGTCGTGGCCTACCTCGAGGGCAAGTCCACCCGGATGATCGGCCCCAACTGCCCCGGCATCATCACGCCGGAGGAGTCGCTGGCCGGCATCACGCCGCACACCATCGCGGGCAAGGGCCCGGTCGGACTGGTGTCGAAGTCGGGCACGCTGACCTACCAGATGATGTACGAGCTGAAGGACTTCGGCTTCACGACCGCCATCGGCATCGGCGGCGACCCGATCATCGGGACGACGCACATCGACGCGCTCGAGGCCTTCGAGAACGACCCGGAGACCAAGGCGATCGTGATGATCGGCGAGATCGGCGGCGACGCCGAGGAGCGGGCTGCGGCCTACATCAAGGACCACGTGACCAAGCCGGTCGTCGGCTACGTCGCCGGCTTCACCGCCCCCGAGGGCAAGACGATGGGCCACGCCGGCGCCATCGTCTCCGGCTCGTCGGGCACCGCGCAGGCCAAGAAGGAGGCCCTCGAGGCCGCCGGGGTCAAGGTCGGCAAGACGCCGTCCGAGACCGCAGCCCTGATGCGCGAGGTCCTTCAGGCTCTCTGATCCATCGCTTCCTCGAGACGGCTCCGCAGGTCCACCTGCGGGGCCGTCACGGATTTCGGGTGGTGCCGCGCCGGGCGCTGCGCCTCCCAGAGGATCCGCCACACCACGTGCGCGCCCAGCAGGCGCACCGGTGACACCGCGGAGACGCGGCGTGGCGAGGGAAGGGTCGGGCAGGCCGCACTGGCCAGCGTCGATGGAATGGACATGACTACTAACACCCCGTTTTCGTGAACACACACATCGCCGGAAGGATCTTCTCCGTGGTCCCCGTGACCCCGTCGGCCTGCTCGTCCAGCGATGCGAGCGAGCCTTCACCGTACGTCTGCACCATCAGTCGTGCCGAGCCGACCCGCGTCACCTGGAAGACCGAGCTCCCCAGCCCGCTGTCATACGTCAGCCCGACGGTCACCGTGTCGTAGCCGGTGTCGCGGTCCAGGACCGTCCACACCTGGTGGTCGTCGGTGTGGCACGTCCGAGCGGCTCGTCGGATGACTGCCATCGCGTTCGAGGCGACCTCCGCGTCGGCGTGGACGACGAGCTCGCGCCCGTCGAAGTACTCCGGGCCGAGGGCGCCGGTGACGAGCCGTCTGCTGCCGCCGGCGGTCCCGCTGGTCGGCCACGTCTCCTGGCCGCACATCTCGACGACGCCCATCCCTTCGCCGTCCGGCGAGGGCGGGGACACCTTCGTCTCGCCGTCGTCCGCCGGCAGCCCCACGTCGAGCGGGAAGCCGTCGGGGACCGGCGTGACCCCGGACGAGTCCGGGGTCGGCTCCTCGGTCGGTGCCGACTCCGGGCTCGCCTCGCTGCTCGGGCTGGTGCCCGCGTCGAACATCGCCATCGCGGCGGCGGTCTCGCGCAGGAGGTCGGACGTCATGGCCACGCCGTCATCGATGTCGGGCCACACGCCGTAGGTCCGGGCGGCGAGCAGCGCTGCGCCGACCGGCAGAAGGTGGATGACCGTGGCCCCGGGGACGGTCTCGCCGTCGACGGCGTAGGTCTGCACGAGCACGGTCGCCGAGGGCGAGTCGAACGGAGACGTGCGCACCTCGGTGGTCGTCTCGATGCCGTCCTGGACGATCCGGCGGTCACACTCGGCCGGCAGGGCGGCGATCCGCTCCGCGAGCTCCGTCGCCTCGTCCGGGCTGCCGAGCAGCGCCAGCTCGCGGGTGTTGAGGGCTTCCCCGCCGCTGTTGTCTGCGACCATCCGGTCGCGGGTGCCGAGTCCCCGCAACGGTGAGCCGCCGCACAGGGTGAGGTCGCGCAGACCGGTGCCGGTGCGCGTGGTGGGAATGGCGTCGTCCGGTCCGCCCATGCCGGCCGAGAGCGGGAAGTCGTCGGGGATCGTGGTCCCGGTCGGATCGGTGCCGCCGGGGCTGTCCACCTGCTCCGACGTGCGGTCACCGGCCGTCGAGCCGTCCGCTGACGAGGCTTCGTCCGACGGCTGGTTGCCGCACGCGGCGAGCGCGAGAGGGCAGGCCAGGGCCGCGGCGAAGAGCCGGACGAAGGACCTCATGCCTCCTAAGACACCGCGGGCGGCGAAAAGGTTGCGTCAGCCTGGTTGCTGGGTTGCTTCGAGCCGCTCGAGCACCCGCCGGGAGAGGGCGACGAAGTCGTCGCGCGACATGGTCATGTTGCGGTCCGGGGTGAATCCGAGCTGGGAGACCGACGTGCCGTCCCGCAGGATCGCCATCAGGAACGGGAAGGACTCGTTGTCGTTGAGCTCGATCGAGAGCGCCCACGCGCTCAGGTCGCTCGCCTTCGACGTCGACGAGGCGAGCTGGGTGACGCTGGTGCCGAGGTTGGCACTGCCGCACTTCTTGATCTTGTCGCGCACGACGCCGACGAAGTCGCGGGCCTTGCTCTCCGTCATCTCGCCGACGGTCTGGGTCAGGCCGAGCTGCCGGGCGTTGCCCGTCTCGGGGAACAGGAAGGTCCGTGTCCTGGCACCGCTGATGCCCGCGCCCGTGAACGTCGTGTTGTCGCAGCGCGTGGCGGCGAAGTTGATCTTCGCCTTCTCGGGCTCGGTGCCCACCCACGGGCCCCGGACCGCGGCCACGGGTGGCAGGTCGACGACCGACAGCAGTCCCGCCGGCGTACCGGTGTCGAGGGGTGCGGTGTCGTGGGACCGGGCCCGGCCGGCGCAGGCTGCGGCGCCGTCCGTGCCGCAGAGCCCGTTCACGGCGGCGGCGAGCCCCGTGAGCATCGCCTTGTCACTGGCAGGTCGCCCGGTGCTGCGGATGACGTTGGTGACCACGAGGCTGCCCGTGCGGGCGATGCCGACGGTGATGGCGGCCGGCCTCTTGCCCCACGATCGGAGCCGGAAGGCGCTGGCCTGGTCGCCGACGCGCTTGACCGTGCGGGTGTCGAGGAGCTGGGTGCGCGGGTCGGTGCACCCGGCGTACCAGAGGGAGGCGGTCCGGAAGCTCTGCGTCGCCTGGCGGGCGTTCCGCGACATCTCGACGAGCTGTACGGCGGTCGACTCGACACGGGTCTTCTGGCTCTTGCGGGTGCGCTGCCCCTTCTGGTCGCCCTTGCCCTGGGTGGTGCGCACCTGACGGGTCGCGGACCCCTTCCAGGTGCGGGCGAGCGCGGTGATGCCGTCGGGGTCGGAGAAGCGCTCACGCTGACAGGGGGCGAGCAGGCCGTTGCCCGAGAGGTTGTCGGTGGTGGCGGTCTCGGTCCAGTCGAGGTCGGACCCGAAGCGCGCCATCTGGGCGGGAGAGAGCAGCGCCGCCTCGTCGATGATCTGCTCGCCGGTGGCGGTCGGCTGCGGGGGGTGGACGGAGATGGCGGCACGGGCCTTCTCCTCGCGGAGGCTCGTCGGCTTGGCGTCGGCGCCCGTGGCCACGAGTGAGCCCGACACCACGAGGGCAGCGACGGCCACGCCCGCACCGATCACGGTGTGCGTACGTCGACGGGCGGCCCCGGCACGCCGGATCACGGTCGCGCGGGGCCAGCGGATCTCCTCCAGCGGCGCGGCGAGGTCCTGCAGGAGGCGGCGTACGTCCGTCGTCGGGACGTCGCGGCCCAGCGAGAACTGGGACGTGGCGGTCTGCAGCTCGCGCTCGGCGTCGGACCGAGGCAGGCCGACCATGCGGCCGATCTCCGTGAGCGACATGGTGGACAGGCCGTTGAGCACCAGCAGCTCGCGCTGGCGGGGGGTGAGCTTCGACAAGGCGTCGAGCGTGGTGCGCGCCTCAGGGTCCAGCGACTTGTCCCGGTGCCAGATGCGGGCGGTGTGCCGGCGTCGTGCACGCCGGAAGGCGATCGGGCGGATGTAGCCGTCGCGGTCGTCGAGGCCACCGACCTTGCGCCACTGGTGCCACGTGACGACGAACGCGTCCCGCACGGCGGCCCGGGAGGCCGGCGCGTCGCCGGTCAGGGCGTACGCCTCGTGCAGGAGGCGCTGGCGTGTCTCGACGTAGTAGGCGTCGAAGGTCTCGGGGCTCCTCATGACCCGCTCCACGTTACGGGGTCGCCACACGCGGCGCACATCGTCCGCAGGCGGCGTGGCTTGCGCCGTACGTGCCGCGCACCGGGTGATGATGAACCGGCCATGACGTCGCTGCTCACCCGTCCCGACACGACCCGGTCCGATGCTGCCCGTGATCGACCGCTCGTCCTGATCGCGACGCTCGGCGGAATCTCCGCGGCCCTGGCGCCACTCGTCGTGCTCCTGGCTGTCGGCGTGATCGGCTGGTTCGTCACCGACGCCGGCGTGCACGGCGCCCCTCGCGACGGCATGCGGATGGGTGCGCTGGCGTGGCTGGCCGGTCACGGATCCGGCTTCACGGTCATGGGTGCTCGCGTCACGATCGTGCCGCTCGGTGTGACGGCGATGACCGTGTGGTCCATGTGGCGGCTCGGGCACCGCGTCGGTGACGCCGTCTCCGGGCACGGTCCCGATGCCGACCGGATCTCCGACGGCGAGCGCGACCTGACGGTGCCGATCGCGATCGCGACGTTCTTCGCCGGCTACGCGGTCGTGGCGGTCGTCGTCGCCACGCTCGCCGCCGGCACCACCGCAGACCCGTCGGTGCCCCGCGTGCTGGCGTGGACGATCGTGATGACCACGCTCGTCGCAGCGCCCGCGATCGCGATCGGTTCGGGCCGCGCCGCCATCTGGGCCGCGTTCATGCCCGCGACCCTGCGAGCCGGTGCAGCCGTCGCGGGAGCGGTGCTCGGCACGCTGCTCGTCGTGTCGATGCTCTCCTTCCTGGTGGCCCTCGCGATGTCGTTCGGCGACGCGGCGACCATGACCTCGCGCCTGCACCCGAGTCCGGCCGAGGCCGCCCTCTACGCCGTCGTCAACGCCGCCTTCGCACCCAACGCTGCGCTCTTCGCAGGCTCGTTCCTGCTCGGGCCCGGGTTCGCCGTCGGTGGCGCCACGCTCGTCTCGCCCGGAGCGGTCGTGCTCGGCCCCCTGCCGGTCGTCCCGCTCGTCGCCGCCCTCCCCGCGGTCGGCACCCCGGCCGGATGGGTCGGCGGCCTGATGGCGCTGCCGCCCCTCGTCGCAGCGGTCACCGCCTTCCGTACGCTCCGCACTCGCACGCTGACCTGGGACCAGGTCGCCCTGGCCGGGTGCGGCGGCGGTGTCGTCGCAGGCGTCGGCTTCGCCGTCCTGGCCTCGCTGTCCGGCGGCGCTGCCGGCCCGGGGCGGATGCGGTTCATCGGTCCGTTCACCCGGGACGTCCTCGTGCACGCCGTGACGGCGTGCGGCATCGGCGCGCTCCTGGGTTCGTGCCTGGTGGCCCTGCTCGCGTGGCGCTCCGCCCGTGCCTGGGCCGACGACGCCGAACCCTCCGAGCTCCTCCGAGTCCCTCCGAGTCCGCGGAGTCCACCGAGGACTGACCCGGGAGCTGGCCGCGCCTAGACTCGCGTCCCGTGAACCAGCCCGCCCGCCTCGTCGTCCTCGTCTCGGGATCCGGCACCAACCTGCAGGCCCTGCTCGACGCCTGTGCCGACCCGGCGTACGGCGCCCGCATCGTCGCCGTCGGCGCCGACCGGGACGGGATCGAGGGACTCGCGCGCGCCGATCGGGCCGGGATCCCGACCTTCACGCGGTCGGTGTCCGACTTCGAGACCCGCGACGGCTGGGACGCCGCGCTGGCGACCGTCGTCGGGCGGTTCGAGCCGGACGTCGTGGTCTCGGCGGGCTTCATGAAGCTGCTCTCGACCGACTTCCTCGACCGCTTCCTGACCCTCAACACCCACCCGGCGCTGTGCCCCGCCTTCCCCGGGATGCACGGCCCCCGCGACGCCCTCGAGCACGGCGTCAAGGTCACCGGGGCCACCCTCTTCGTGGTCGACGCGGGCGTCGACACCGGCCCGATCGTCGCGCAGGTGCCCGTCGAGGTGGCCGAGGACGACGACGTCGAGTCGCTCCACGAGCGGATCAAGACGGCCGAGCGGGCGATGCTCGTCGACGCCGTCGGCCGCATCGCGCGGGAGGGCATCACGGTCGACGGCCGCCGGGTTCGCATCGGCGCCGCATCCCGGTAGATTGCGGCCACACGACTGGCGCAGGTGGGCCACCACCAGGGAGTGACGCGCGGGAGCATCGAACGCCTGGGTGCCCCGACTTCTACTGTTCCGAGGAGTCCCGTGTCCCCGTCCGCTGCTGAGCACCGCATCCCGATCCGCCGAGCCCTGGTGTCCGTCTACGACAAGGCCGGTCTCGACGACCTGGTCCGCGGCCTGCACGACGCCGGTGTCGAGCTCGTCTCCACCGGCGGGTCCGCCGCCCGCATCGAGTCCCTCGGGCTCCCCGTCACCAAGGTCGAGGACCTCACCGGCTTCCCCGAGTGCCTCGACGGTCGGGTCAAGACGCTGCACCCGCGCGTGCACGCCGGGATCCTCGCCGACCGCCGCCTCGACTCCCACGTCGCGCAGCTGAAGGAGCTCGGGGTCGAGCCGTTCGACCTCGTCGTGAGCAACCTCTACCCCTTCACCCAGACCGTCGCGTCGGGCGCGAGCCCCGACGAGTGCGTCGAGCAGATCGACATCGGCGGTCCGTCGATGGTGCGCGCCGCCGCCAAGAACCACCCCAGCGTCGCCATCGTGACCTCGCCCGCGGCGTACGACGACGTGCTCGGCGCCGTGGCCGCCGGCGGCTTCACGCTGGCCGAGCGGCAGCGCCTCGCGGCCGAGGCGTTCGTGCACACCGCGACGTACGACGTCCATGTCGCCTCGTGGATGGGCAACGTGCTGACCGACACCTCCGAAGGCACGGGCTTCCCGGCGTGGATGGGCGCGACGTGGACCAAGGAGGAGGTGCTGCGCTACGGCGAGAACCCGCACCAGTCCGCCGCGATCTACACCAACGACTTCGTGCCGGAGCCGGGCATCGCGCAGGCGACCCAGCTCCACGGCAAGGAGATGTCCTACAACAACTACGTCGACGCCGATGCCGCCCGGCGGGCCGCCTACACCTTCGACGAGCCCGCCGTCGCGATCATCAAGCACGCCAACCCGTGCGGCATCGCGGTGGGGGCCGACGTGGCCCAGGCCCACGAGCGTGCCAACGCCTGCGACCCGGTCTCCGCCTTCGGCGGCGTGATCGCGGTCAACCGCCCCGTCTCGGTGGCGATGGCCGAGCAGCTGCGCGAGACCTTCACCGAGGCGATCGTGGCGCCGGGCTACGACGACGGGGCCGTCGAGGTGCTGCAGGCGCTGCCGCGCGGCGGCAAGAACATCCGGATCCTCGAGTGCGCACCCGCCAGCCGCGGCGGCGCCGAGATCCGCCCCATCTCGGGCGGGCTCCTGCTGCAGGCGCGCGACGAGGTCGACGCCGAGGGCGACGACCCCACGACCTGGACCCTCGCCACGGGCGAGGCCGCCTCGCCGGAGCTGCTCGCCGACCTCGCCTTCGCCTGGAAGGCCTGCCGCTCGGTGAAGTCCAACGCGATCCTGCTCGCCGCCGACGGCGCCTCGGTCGGTGTCGGCATGGGCCAGGTCAACCGCGTCGACTCCTGCCGCCTCGCGGTCGAGCGGGCGGGGGAGCGGGCCGCGTCGTCGGTCGCCGCGTCCGACGCGTTCTTCCCCTTCGCCGACGGGGCCCAGATCCTCATCGACGCCGGCGTGAAGGCGATCGTGCAACCCGGTGGCTCGGTGCGCGACGCCGAGGTCGTCGCGGCCTGCGAGGCGGCCGGCGTGACGATGTACCTCACCGGCGCGCGCCACTTCTTCCACTGATCCCCCTCCCTAGGATGTCCACCGTGACCGCACAGACCCTCGACGGCCTCGCCACCCTGAAGACCATCAAGGCCGAGCTCGCGCAGCGCGTGGCCGTGCTCAAGGAGCAGGGGGTCGTGCCCGGCCTCGGGACGGTCCTGGTCGGCGACGACCCCGGCTCGCACTGGTACGTCGGCGCGAAGCACAAGGACTGCGCGGAGATCGGCATCACCTCGATCCGCCGCGACCTCCCGGCGACGGCCTCGCAGTCCGAGGTCGAGGCGGTCATCGACGAGCTCAACGCCGACGACGGGTGCACCGGTTTCCTCGTGCAGCAGCCGACCGGGCTCGACGAGTTCGCCCTGCTGTCGCGCGTCGACCCGGACAAGGACGTCGACGGCCTGCACCCGATGAACCTCGGCAAGCTCGTGCTCGGTGAGTCGGGCCCTCTGCCCTGCACCCCGGTCGGCGCGATCGAGCTCCTGCGCCGCCACGACGTGGAGATCGCGGGGGCGGAGGTCGTCGTCGTCGGCCGCGGGCTGACGGTCGGTCGCCCGCTCGGACTGCTGCTGACCCGCCGTTCGGAGAATGCCACGGTCACCCTCTGCCACACCGGCACCCGGGACCTGGCCGCCCACGTGCGCAACGCCGACATCGTGGTGGCCGCGGCCGGCGTGCCCGGCATCATCACCGGTGACATCGTCAAGCCCGGAGCGGCCGTCCTCGACGTCGGCGTCTCGCGCGTCGACGGCAAGGTCACCGGTGACGTCGACCCGAGCGTCTGGGACGTCGCCGGCTGGGTCTCGCCCAACCCCAAGGGTGTCGGCCCGATGACCCGCGCGATGCTGCTCACCAACATCGTCGAGATCGCCGAGAAGTCCGTCCGGTCGTGACCACCGAGCCCGAGCCCGTCGCACCGGAGGGCGCTCCCGCCGAGGACGAGCGGCGCTATCCCTCGACCATCGGCGGGATGTTCTACCTGCTGGTGCTCGTCGCCGTCGGCGTCGCGATCGTCGTGGCGGCGCTCGACGAGTGGCGTACGGGCATCCGGGTGATGGGCGGCGCGCTCGTGTTCGGTGCCTTCGTCCGGCTGGTCCTCAGGGCCCGCGACGCCGGCATGCTCGCCGTACGCCACAAGGTGCTCGACGCGGTCATCCTGCTCGTGCTGGGCGGGCTGCTGATCTTCCTGGCCGGGTCCATCCCGGACCAGCCCGCCGGCTTCTGACGACCCGGCGCACGTGTGCGCCGGAAATGCGTCGAGTCGGCGCACGTGTGCGCCGGAAATGCGTCGAGTCGGCGCACGTGTGCGCCGGAAATGCGTCGAGTCGGCGCATCTGCACCTCACGTGCGTGCAGACGCGCCGACTCGGCGGCTGTGGCGCGATCACTCGCGCCGACTCGATCAGATCAGGCCGAGCTCCGTGACGGCGTCGCGCTCGTCGGCGAGCTCGGCGGTCGAGGCGTCGATCCGGGCGCGGGAGAAGTCGTCGATCTCGAGACCCTCGACGATCGACCAGTCGCCGTTGGACGTGGTCACCGGGAACGAGGAGATGAGGCCCTCGGGGACGCCGTACTCGCCCTGGGACGCCACCGCCATCGAGACCCAGTCGTCCGACGCGGAGCCGAACAGCCAGTCGCGGGCCGCGTCGATCGTGGCGGACGCGGCCGAGGCGGCCGAGGACGAGCCGCGGGCCTCGATGATGGCGGCGCCACGCTTGGCGACGGTCGGGATGAAGTCGTTCTCCAGCCAGGCCTGGTCGCCGACGAGCTCGGCGGCGTTCTGGCCCTTGACCTGTGCGTGGAACAGGTCGGGGTACTGCGTCGCCGAGTGGTTGCCCCAGATCGTCATGTGCGTGATGTCGGTGACGGGCGCGCCGGTCTTCGCCGCGAGCTGCGAGATCGCGCGGTTGTGGTCGAGGCGGGTCAGCGCCGAGAACCGCTCGCGCGGGATGTCGGGTGCGTTGGTCATCGCGATGAGGGCGTTGGTGTTGGCCGGGTTCCCGGTGACACCGATGCGTACGTCGTCGGCCGCGACCGCGTTGAGGGCCTTGCCCTGCGCGGTGAAGATCGCGCCGTTGGCGGACAGCAGGTCGCCGCGCTCCATGCCGGGGCCGCGGGGACGCGCGCCGACGAGCAGGGCGAGGTTGACGCCGTCGAAGATCTTCTCGGCGTCCGAGCCGATCTGGACGCCGGCGAGGTTCGGGAACGCGCAGTCGTCGAGCTCCATGACGACGCCCTCGAGGGTCTTGAGGGCGGGCTCGATCTCGAGCAGGCGCAGCTCGATCGGGCGGTCCGCCGCCAGCGCGCCGCTCGCGAGGCGGAACAGCAGGCTGTAGCCGATCTGGCCGGCGGCGCCGGTGACGGCGACCTTGAGGGGTTCGGAGGTCACGGTGTACTCCTCGTGAGGGGTGGTCTGGGTTGTCCCGCTGACGCTAGCAGCGCCGGATTTCTGCACGGCGGCTGGCATGCTGGCGCCCATGCCCGCGCTCGTACGTCGCCTCGCAGCGGTCCTCCCGCTGCTGGCCCTGGCCGGGTGTGCCGGCCTCGGCCAGCCGGCGGCGTACGACCAGCCGGGGATCAACGGGCTCGTCATCCCGACCCCGTCCGCGGACCCCGCCGACTTCGTCGACGTCGTCGACAACCCGTGGCTGGCGCTCGAGCCCGGGACCACCACGCACTACGAGGTCACCACACCGGCGTCCAGCTACGAGGTCGTGGTGCTCGCGGACACGACCGAGATCGCGGGCCTCACTGCCACCGGCGTGCGGACGGTCACCGACATCGACGGCGAGGCCACGGACGAGACGCGCTACTACGCGCAGGACGTCGACGGCAACGTGTGGCTGGTCGGCGTCGACGCCGCGGTTCCCGTCGGGGGCTCATCGTGGCGCGCCGGCGAGGACGGGGCCGAGGCGGGACTCGCCATGCCCGCCCAGCAGCGGCTCGGCGACGGCTGGGTGACCTACGAGGTGCCGTCCGCGCCCGAGGCGAGCCGGAAGGTCGAGGACCTGTCGAGGGAGATGGTCCAGATGCTCGATGAGGCCGACGCCACGACCCGCAGCACGTACGAGAAGGGTGTCGGCCTCGTCGGAGTCGAGGACCTGGACGCCGGCTGGACGGCCGCGCTGGCCCCGGACGAGCCGTGACCTAGTCGGGGCGCCGCACCTGCGTACGACCGTCGTCGTCGCCGTCGGGGTTGCCCCAGTGGCCGGGAGCACCGGGACCGGGAGCACCGGGACCGGGCTGGCCGGGCTGCTGCTGCGGCGGCTGCGGTGCACCCCACTGGCCGGGCTGGCTCGGCGGCTGGTGCGGCTGCGGCTGCTGTTCGGTGGGGGCTGGCTGACCCCACTGGCCCGGCGCCGGCTGCGCCTGCGGTGTCGAGTACGGGTCGGGCTGCGGCTGCTGCGGCTGGCCCCACTGCTGCTGGGGCGGCCCGCCCCAGGCGGCACCGGGCTGGCCCCATCCGCCCTGCTGCTGCTGGCCCTGGTTCCACTGGGCCTCGTAGCTGCCGGGGACGTACTGGTCCTTGCGGCCACCACCGAAGCTGAGGCCGGAGCCCGCCACGGCCTCGGCGCCGTGGCCGAAGAGGAGGGGGTAGGTCAGACCGGCGATCGCTGCTCCGACGAGCGGCGCGACCACGAAGAGCCAGAGCTGGACGATCGCATCGGTGCCGGCGAAGACGCCGACGCCGATCGAGCGGGCCGGGTTGACCGAGGTGCCGGTCGCACTCATCGAGGCGAAGTGGATCATGGCGAGCGCCAGGCCGATGGCCAGCGGGCCCATCGCGGCGTTGACCTCGTTGCGCTCGTCGGTGACCGCGAGGATCACCCAGAGGAACACGGCGGTCATCACGATCTCGAGCAGCAGTGCCGCCCACCAGGCGAAGCCGGTGCCCTGGTCGCCGAAGAAGTTCTGCGCCATGTTGCCCTCGGCGCTGAAGCCCTCGAAGCCGTGGTTGAGGCCGAAGAGCATCGCGCCGGCGAGGAGCCCGCCGAGGAGCTGGGCGGCGAAGTAGATGCCGACCTGGTTCCACGGGAGGCGTCCGCCGAGCACGGCACCGAGCGTGACGGCCGGGTTGAAGTGGCCGCCGGAGATGCGGCCGACGGCGTAGGCCATCACGACCACCGTGAGGCCGAACGTGAGGCCGGTCGCGACGTAGTCGCCACCGCTGCGCATGGCTGCACCGCAGCCGAAGAAGACGAGCACGAAGGTGCCCAGGGTCTCGGCCGTGAACTTCTGGCCGGTGGACGGTGTGTCGATGGCGTCGCTCATCTCGAGCAGTCCTCCCAGTCGTGAGGGCCGTACCCCGCGTAGGCCACGGGCACTCTAGCCGCGCTCGCACGTGGGTGCGAGGGTAGTCGGGTCGCCTCCCGTCGCCGCGTCAGGTATCTTGACGTCAAGAGTTATTGGCGACACACACTGCGATCCACAGGAGATGTCCGAAACCCATGGCCAAGATCATCTACACCCACACCGACGAGGCGCCCCTGCTGGCGACGTACTCGTTCCTCCCGATCATCGCGGCCTACGCGAAGACCGCCGGTGTCGACGTCGAGACCCGGGACATCTCCCTCGCGGGCCGCGTCATCGCGTTGTTCCCCGACCGGCTCACCGAGGAGCAACGCGTGGACGACGCCCTCGCCGAGCTCGGCGAGCTGGCCACGAAGCCCGAGGCCAACATCATCAAGCTGCCCAACATCTCGGCCTCGATCCCGCAGCTCAAGGCGACCATCGCCGAGCTGCAGTCGCAGGGCTACGACCTGCCGGCCTACCCCGAGAACCCGCAGACCGACGAGGAGCGCGACACCCGCGCCCGCTACGACAAGGTCAAGGGCTCCGCGGTCAACCCGGTGCTCCGCGAGGGCAACTCCGACCGCCGCGCGCCGGCCTCGGTGAAGAACTACGCCAAGTCGCACCCGCACTCGATGGGTGCCTGGAGCAGCGACTCGAAGACCAACGTCGCGACGATGGGCGACGACGACTTCCGCAGCAACGAGCTCTCCGTCGTCCTCGACGCGGACGACACCCTCGCGATCGTGCACGTCGGCGACGGCGGCGAGGAGACGGTCCTCAAGGAGGGCCTGGAGGTGCTCCAGGGCGAGGTCGTCGACGCGACCTTCATGAGCGCCGCGGCGCTCGACGACTTCCTCGAGGCGCAGGTCGCCAGGGCCGAGTCCGAGGGCGTCCTGTTCTCCGCGCACCTCAAGGCCACGATGATGAAGGTCTCCGACCCGATCATCTTCGGCCACGTCGTGCGCGCCTACTTCCGCGACGTCTTCGCGCAGTACGGCGAGCAGCTCGCCGCTGCGGGCCTGTCGGCCAACGACGGCCTGGGCGGCATCCTGTCCGGCCTCGACTCCGTCGACGGCGGCGCCGAGATCAAGGCGGCCTTCGAGGCCGGCCTGTCCTCGGGCCCGGCGCTCGCGATGGTCGACTCCGACAAGGGCATCACCAACCTGCACGTCCCGTCCGACGTCATCATCGACGCATCCATGCCGGCGATGATCCGCACCTCGGGCCAGATGTGGAACTCCGCGGGTGAGCAGCAGGACACCCTCGCGGTCATCCCCGACTCGTCCTACGCCGGCGTCTACCAGGCCGCGATCGACGACTGCCGCGAGCACGGCGCCCTCGACCCCTCGACGATGGGCTCCGTGCCCAACGTCGGCCTGATGGCCAAGGCTGCCGAGGAGTACGGCTCGCACGACAAGACCTTCGAGATCCCCGCCGCCGGCAAGGTCGAGGTCCGCAACGCCGCCGGCGACGTGCTGATGTCGCACGACGTGCAGCCCGGTGACATCTGGCGCGCCTGCCAGACCAAGGACGCCTCGATCCGCGACTGGGTCAAGCTCGCCGTCACCCGGGCCCGCGCCAGCGGGACCCCGGCGATCTTCTGGCTCGACGAGACCCGCGCGCACGACGCCAACCTGATCGCGCTCGTCACGGAGTACCTGAAGGAGCACGACACCGACGGCCTCTCGATCGAGGTGATGGCGCCCGCCGAGGCGACGACGTACTCCCTCGAGCGGATCCGCAAGGGCGAGGACACCATCTCGGTGACCGGCAACGTGCTGCGCGACTACAACACCGACCTGTTCCCGATCCTCGAGCTCGGCACCAGCGCCAAGATGCTCTCGATCGTGCCGCTGATGAACGGTGGCGGGCTCTTCGAGACGGGTGCCGGCGGCTCGGCGCCCAAGCACGTGCAGCAGCTGGTCAAGGAGGACTACCTCCGCTGGGACAGCCTCGGTGAGTTCTTCGCGCTCGCCGCGTCGCTGGAGCACCTGGCCGGCTACGACGACAACGCACGGGCGCGGATCCTGGGCGAGACGCTCGACCGGGCGACCGAGACGTTCCTCAACGAGGACCGCTCGCCGGGCCGCAAGCTCGGCACGATCGACAACCGCGGCTCGCACTTCTACCTGGCGCTCTACTGGGCCGAGGAGCTCGCGAAGCAGACCGAGGACGCGCCGCTGGCCGAGGCGTTCGCCTCGCTGGCCTCGACGCTGCGCGACTCCGAGAAGACGATCGTCGACGAGCTGCTCGCGGTCCAGGGCAAGCCCGCCGACATCGGTGGCTACTTCCGTCCCGACTCCCAGAAGGCTGCCGCGGTCATGCGGCCCTCGACCACCTTCAACGAGGCGCTCGCCTCCCTGGGCTGACGCCTCTGAGTCACCCGTCACAGCCAGGACCCCCGGGGAATACCTCCTCGGGGGTCCTGTCTTGCATCCTGTGATGACCATGACGACCGCCGCCACTGATGTCTCCACCGACGAGCTCGACGTCCCGTCGGTCTCGGCACGCCACTTCGGCCTCGCGGTCGTCGCGCTGGCGATGGGCGGCTTCGCCATCGGCACCACCGAGTTCGTCACGATGGGCCTGCTGCCGCAGATCTCGAGCGGCGTCGATGTCTCGATCCCGACCGGCGGCCACGTCATCTCGGCGTACGCCGTCGGCGTCGTCGTGGGTGCGCCGCTCCTGGCCTTCCTCGGTGCGCGACTGCCGCGCCGCGCGCTGCTGATCGCGCTGATGGCCGCGTTCGCTGTCGGCAACGCCGTGAGCGCGCTCGCGACGTCGTACGAGCAGCTGATGATCGCGCGGTTCGCCGCCGGGCTGCCGCACGGCGCCTACTTCGGTGTCGCCTCGCTCGTCGCGGCGAGCATGGCCCGCCCGTCGCGCAAGGGTCGCGCCGTCTCGCAGATCATGCTCGGTCTCTCGGTCGCCAACGTGATCGGTGTCCCGGCGGCGACCGTCCTGGGCCAGGCGCTCGGCTGGCGCTCGGCCTTCTGGGCTGCTGCCGGTCTGGCCGTCGTGACGCTGGGCCTGGTCGCGTGGTTCGTCCCGTCGTGCCCCGGTGACGCCGAGGCGAGCGGACGGCGCGAGCTCGCCGCGTTCAAGGTGCCCCAGGTGTGGCTCACGCTGCTGGCTGGTGCCGTGGGCTTCGGCGGCATGTTCGCCGTCTACTCCTACATCGCGCCGGTGGTCACCGACGTGTCCGGGCTGGGGGAGGAGGCCGTCCCGGTCTACCTGCTCTTCTTCGGCCTCGGCATGGTCGTCGGCACCTGGGTCGCGGGGATCATGGCCGACTGGTCGATCTTCCGCTCGCTCATCATCGGCGGGGTCGGGATGGCCGTGACGATGCTGCTCTTCTGGCTCACGGCGCCCTATGGCTGGGCCGCACTGCCCGTGGTCTTCCTCATCACCGTGCTGGGCTCGGTGCTCGTGGTCAACCTCCAGCTGCGGCTGATGGACGTCGCCGGCGACGCGCAGACCCTCGGCGCGGCGCTCAACCACGCCTCGCTCAACATCGCGAACGCGCTCGGCGCGTGGCTCGGCGGCCTCGTCATCGCGGCCGGCTACGGACTGCTCGCGCCCGCCCTCGTCGGGCTGGTGCTGTCACTGGCCGGAGTCGTCATCCTGCTGATCTCGGCCCGCCTCCACGTGCGAGGCCAGGCCGTCACGGCTGATTGATTTTTCCTGCCGTTAACATTCCGGGAACCCTTGCGTAGCAAGGGTTTGGAACGATCCAATGAAACGGGCGGACCGGCCGCCCGCTGGCATTGGGGAGTCGGTATGGACGAGAACAAGATCGCGATCGAGATCGAGCGGCGCCGCGAGCTCGCGGACCGCAACGTGGGCAACGTGGTCTCGCTGCTCGAGCGGCGGCGGGAGCTGCGGGGGATCTACCCGATGGCCGACCTGGTCGCCGACAACGTCGGCTGGGTCGTCTGAGTCAACCGGGTGGCGTCGTGGGTGCCGATCAGCCGAGTCCCGGGAGCGGCTGGTCGGCCCACCCGGTGATCCCGTCGGCCGAGCACAGCAGGGCGTCGTAGCGTCCGCGCTCACTGACCAGGCACACCTCGTCACCTGAGGTGAAGACGCTGGTGTCGAGGGCCGAGAGCTGGATCGGGGTCGCGAAGCCGCCCTCGTCGATGCGCACGAGGTGGTGTGACTCGGTCGTGAGGTAGGCGGTGCCGTCCGCTCCGACGGCGAGCGACGACATGTTCCGGACCCGGTCACCACCCTCGGTGTCGAGCCCGGTCGCCGTGGCCCACGTCGCGCCTGCGTCGTGCGAGACCTGGACCGCGACGACCGGGATCGAGCCGTCCGGGTCGTCGCCGAGGAACGCGACGGCCACGTGGTCGCCGCTGCCGGCGACGACCGCGCTGGTGGCCGGCTCAGCTGCGCTGCTCGCCACCTGGTGGTCCCACGTCCGTCCGTCGTCCGTGGCCGAGACCGAGACGTCGAAGCCGGAGGTGGTGGCTGCGACGAGGCGCCCGGACGGCGTGACGTAGGCGCCGTAGGTGTCGAGGCCCGGCTGTGAGGGGAACGGGATCAGCTTGTCGCCGCGCAGCAGCCGCCACCCGTCGGCCGTCGGCACCGCGGTGTCGCCCGGCATCACGTCGCTGTTGCCCGGCCCGGTGTCGAAGATCTCCGACCGGTCGCCGGACGGTGACAGGCGGCTGATCCCGCGCGCATCCTCGACGAGCCACCCCCCGGGCACCGGCGTCACCGTGGGGAAGGACGCCCCGAGCGCCTCGCCGGACACGTCGTCGCCGTCGCGGGTGACGATGGCGAACCGACAGGGGTCGAAGTCGCATCCTCGCCACAGCGCCGCCTCCGCTCCGTCGGGCCCTCCCGTGATGGACCACAGCTGGAGCTGGTCGTCGTCGAGGACCGCGACGACGTCCGACGGCAGCCGGTCGTCCGGCGTGGAGGTGCCGTCCCACGGGGTGCTCGGGCCCGGGTTCGCCGGCCCGGGGGAGCGACCGTCGTCGCCGACCACCCCACCGGCGACCGCGGCCAGGCCGGTGACCACGACCGCGGCGGCGAGCCCCGCCGCGATCGTCGTACGACGTCGGCGGCGGCTTGCGCCGGCGCGGTCGAGGACCGCGTCGAAGCCGGGCTGGGCCGCCCGCTCGGCGACCTCGTGCTGCAGGTCCGTGGGGAGGTTCATCGCGGGCTCCGCTCGGTGCTCTCGTCGGGTGCGGCCTCGGTCTCCAGCTCTGAGAGCAGCTCCGCCAGCGCCGCACGACCGCGCGCCAGCCGGGCCTTCACCGTGCCGACGGGTGCGCCGACGGCCTCGGCCACCTCGTGCACCGGAAGGTCCGCGAGGTGGTGGAGGGCGATGGCCTCCCGCTGGGGTGCGGGCAGCAGGCGCAGTGCGGCCAGCAGGGTGAGGCGGTCGTCCGCCAGGTCGGCGTACGCCTCCTCGGCGACCAGCCGGTGGCTGACGTCGCGGAAGAAGCGGGTGCGTCGCCACCGCGTGCGGGTCACGTTGACCGCGACCGTGCGCAGCCACGCCTCCGGGTTGTCGGCCGCCAGGAACGAGCGCCGGGAGTTCACCGCCCGCGCGAAGGCCTCCATGACGGCGTCCTCCGCCTCGACCGGATCACCCGTGACCCCGGTGAGCTGGCCCACGAGCCGGCGGTAGGACGTGGCGTACACCTCGTGCACGCGGTCCACCGCACTCGTCCGGGGCATGGCCCACCCTCCCACCGTGATGTCTGCTCTCACCAGCACGACTCGTGGCACGGCGGTTCGGTTGCATGGACGACTGACCACCCCGTGACCCTCGCCTGCGCTCCGCGTCCGTCCCTTTGGCACAATCGCGCGCATGTCCGCCTCCACGCCGAACGCTGCCGGGACTCCCCGGCCCCGGGTGCTCTCCGGCATCCAGCCCACCGCCGACTCGTTCCACCTCGGCAACTTCCTGGGCGCGCTCAAGCAGTGGGTGACCTTGCAGGACGAGTTCGATCCGTTCTTCTTCGTCGCGGACCTCCACTCGATCACGATGCCGCACGACCCGAAGCTGCTGCGCGAGCGCACCCTCGTCTCGGTCGCGCAGCTGCTGGCGGCGGGCGTGGACCCGGAGCGGGCGACGATCTTCGTGCAGAGCCAGGTGCCGGCCCACACGCAGGCGTCGTGGGTGCTCGAGTGCCTCACCGGCTTCGGCGAGGCGCGTCGGATGACGCAGTTCAAGGACAAGTCGGCCAAGGGCGGCGAGGGTTCCGCCAGCGTCGGCCTCTTCACCTACCCGATCCTGCAGGCCGCGGACATCCTGCTCTACCGCCCGCAGTACGTGCCTGTGGGTGAGGACCAGCGTCAGCACCTCGAGCTCACGCGCGACCTCGCGGGGCGGTTCAACAGCCGCTTCAAGAAGACCTTCCGCCTCCCCGAGCCCTACATCATGGGGAGCACCGCCAAGATCTACGACCTCCAGCTGGTGGAGAAGCAGATGTCGAAGAGCATCGGCGGCAACGGGTGCATCTGGCTCCTGGACGACCCGGCCGTCTCGGCGAAGAAGATCCGCTCGGCGGTGACCGACTCCGAGACCGACATCCGCTTCGACCCGGTGACCAAGCCGGGTGTCTCCAACCTGCTCAACATCCACTCGGCGCTGAGCGGCACGGACGTGGACGACCTGGTGGCCTCCTTCGAGGGCCGCGGCTACGGCGACCTCAAGGGGGAGGTCGCGCAGGTCGTGGTGGACTTCGTGACGCCGTTCCGCGACCGCGTGCACGAGCTGCTCGACGACCGCTCCGAGCTCGAGGCGATCCTGTCCGCGGGTGCCGACCGCGCCACCGAGGTGGCGGAGGCGACGTTGCGAGATGTGTACGAACGGGTGGGATTCCTGCCGCGGGCCGGCCGCTAAGGTCGTCGACGTGCCCACCATCGGAGTAGCGATCGCGATCCCGGAGCCCTGGGCCAGCGAGCTGCAGGGCTACCGCACGTCCATCGGTGACACGACAGCCGCGCAGATCCCGACCCACATCACGCTGCTGCCGCCCCTCGAGGTCGACGCCGCCGAGATCGATCCGGTGTCCGAGCACCTCGCCGCGGCCGCGGCCGCCGTCGAGCCCTTCGACATCCACCTGCGCGGCACCGGCACCTTCCGACCGGTGTCGCCGGTCGTGTTCGTGACCGTGGCGGAGGGGATCTCGTCGTGCGAGATGCTCGCCGACGCCGTACGCAGCGGGCCGCTCGACATCGACCTGAACTTCCCCTACCACCCGCACGTGACGATCGCGCACCACCTGGACGATGCGACGCTCGACCGGGCGTACGGCGAGCTGCAGAGCTTCGAGTGCTCCTTCGACGCCGCTGCGTTCAGCCTCTACGTCCACGACGACGACTCCGGCTGGGTCCCGACGCACGAGTTCGGGCTCGGCTGATGTCGATCGTCTCGAGCGCCAAGGCACGTCTCCACGCGTCGCGGGAGCGACGTCCCTTCATCGACCACGTCTTCCGGATGATCGAGCACTACGGCGACATCAACGGCGGCGCGCTGGCGGCCGCGGTGACCTACTTCGCGTTCCTCTCCTTCTTCCCGATCCTGGCCCTGGCGTTCGCGATCTTCGGTCAGATCTCCAAGGTCTTCCCGGGTGCGCAGGACACACTGCTGAAGGCGGCCGACTCGGTCCTGCCCAACCTCATCGGCGGTGACAGCGGGATCTCCCTCGACACCCTCCAGGCCGCCGCGCCGAGCATCTTCAGCGTCGGCATCCTGCTGGCGCTCTACTCCGGCCTCGGCTGGCTCTCCGGCATGCGACAGGCGCTCGTGGCGGTCTTCCAGGAGCCCGAGCGCGATCAGCCGAACTTCGTCAAGGGAAAGCTCCGCGACGTCCTCGCGCTCGTCGCCCTCGGCTCGGTGCTGGTCTTCAGCGTGGCCGTGTCAGGCGTCGCCACCAAGTCGCTGTCGCCGATCCTCGACGCGCTGCACCTCGGTCCGGTCGGCGCTGTCCTCCTGGTGGTGCTGGCGATCGCCCTGGGCATGGTGGCGAACACCGTCCTCTTCTACGCGTTCTTCCGGCTGCTCGCCTCGCCCGAGGTGCCGTCGCGCTCGCTCTGGTCCGGCGCCTTGCTGGGCGCCGTCGCCTTCGAGGGCCTCAAGCAGATCTCGACGCTGCTGCTGAAGTCGACCGCCAACTCGGACGCGTTCCAGGCCTTCGGCATCGCGCTGATCCTCGTCGTGTGGATCAACTACTTCTCCCGCGTCGTCGTCTACTCCGCCGCCTGGGCCCACACCTCACCCGCGGCTCGTGCCGCCCGCGAGACTCGTACGATCACCGAGCAGACCGTCGAGGGGCCGAAGATCGACGTGGCGGCCGCGGCTGCCTCGCCGTCGGTGCACGTGTCGTCCCCGTCCTCCGTGCCTGCGACGTCGTCGCCGAAGGCTGCGTTCGTCGCAGGTGCCGCAGCCATGCTCGGAGTCGTCGCAGTCGTGCGCCGCCGCTCCTGAGCCAGGCTCAGGCCTGGTCGCCCTCGAGCTGGGCCCGCAGCTTCTGGTTGCGGGCCTTGATCGACGTGGCCTGGTCACGCCACTGACCGACATCGGCGTGGAGCCGCTCGATCTCGCGCTGGGCGATGCCGAGCGCGTCCTCCATCCGGCTGAACTCCTCGTGGCGGCCCTCGATGAACGTCTCGAGGTCCCGGACCCGCCGGTCGCGCGGGTCCTCCTCGATGGACGAGGAGTTGGTGACGATCGGCAGCTCGGCGGGCCACTTGGTGGCCAGCTGCGCCTCGGAGTGCCGGTAGCTGTCGTCGAGGGTGTGGAAGAGCGAGTTGTGGTGGCAGGGCAGGTCGAGCACGGCGGTCCAGCCGCCCCTCTGGTGCACCTCGAGCGCGAGGTCGGTGCCGTAGAGGTGCCACCCCACCCGCGGCTCCACCCGGAGGTCGGTGTCACGGGGGACGATGAGGACCAGCTCGTCGAGCCCGTCGACCCGGGCCGGAAGTGCGCGCGGCTCGTGCAGGAGGTAGTCGCGGTCCACCACGTGGCCGACGTGCTCGCGGCCGCCCTCGCGGTAGCGCACCCCGAACGGTCCGGCGAGCGAGGGCGGTGAGTCCGCGGACGCCAGCTCCCACTGGCGCCACAGGCGCGTCGGCCACCAGCTGGGGACGTAGATGTCCTGCTGGATGAACACGACGAGGTCGTGCCGGGCCTCGTGCAGGCCTCGGTTCAGGCCTTCCGCGGCGCTCGTCATGCCGCGATAGGTCAGCAGCTGGTGGGGCGAGTCCTCGCCGAGCGCGGGGGAGGCGAGCAGGTTGTTGACCAGCTGGCGCTCGTCGTTGACGCAGGCCACGAAGGTGATCGGTCGTTGGTCGCGGACCGGGACGGTGAGGTCCGCCTCGACGTCGGCCACCGGGGTGGCGACCAGGACGTAGCCCTCCGCCGCCAGGTGTCGGGCGGCCCGCTCCGGGTCCACGCGCAGGTGCGCCATCAGGGAGGTGGCTGCGTCGAGGAGCTCCGGTGACCCGGGGACCGGAAGAGTCTCCACGATGTCGGCGGAGAAGCCGGCCTCCAGCAGCAGCTTGTAGGCCGTCGCGTAGCCGTGCGCGTGCTGGGGAGCGGCGTGCGTGTAGGGCCCGGCCTGGGCCGGGTCGCTGCGCAGCAGCTGGACGAGTGCGTCGAGCGACGCTGCGTTGACCGTGCCGCAGACGAGGAGGTCCCCGTCGGGCAGCGAGGCCCGCGCCCCGCGCAGCTCGGCCAGGGGGTCGTCGTACGCCGAGAGCGGGCGCGGCAGGGCGGTGGCGCCCCTCGCCGCCGCCACCCGCGTGGTCGCCGCGACGAGCCGGGGCACCACGCCCCCGACGTCACCGTCGACGCCCATGGTCAGTGGCCGTGCCTGATCGCGGTCCGCAGGTCCTTGTTGAGCTGGGAGATCACGTCGAGGGGGATCTCCTTGGGGCAGGCGGCGGTGCAGGCGCCGATGTTGGTGCAGCCACCGAAGCCCTCGTGGTCGTGCTGGGCGACCATGGAGACCACGCGCTCGTCGCGCTCGGGCTGGCCCTGGGGCAGCAGGCCGAGGTGGGTGACCTTGGCGCCCATGAAGAGGGAGGCCGAGCCGTTGGGGCAGGCGGCGACGCAGGCGCCGCAGCCGATGCAGGTCGCGACGTTGAAGGCGCGGTCGGCGTCGTCCTTGGGCACGGGCACGGAGTGAGCCTCGGGCGCCGAGCCGGTGTTGACCGACACGAACCCGCCGGCCTGGATGATCCGGTCGAAGGCGCCACGGTCGACGACGAGGTCCTTGAGGACCGGGAAGGCGTCGGAGCGCCACGGCTCGATCGTGATGGTCTCGCCGTCGCTGAACGAGCGCATGTGCAGCTGGCAGGTCGTGGTGACCTCCGGGCCGTGCGCGTCGCCGTTGATCATCAGCCCGCACTGGCCGCAGATGCCCTCGCGGCAGTCGGAGTCGAACGCGATCGGCTCCTCGCCGTCGGCGTTGAGCTGCTCGTTGAGCACGTCGAGCATCTCGAGGAACGACATGTCCGGGGACACCTCGTCGAGCTGGTAGGTGTGGATGGCGCCCTCGCTGGTCGGGCCGTCCTGGCGCCAGATCTTGAGCGTTAGCTTCATCGTTGGATCCTCGTGAGTGTCGGGGTCCCCGCGGCGTTGTCGAGCGGAGGAGTGAAGCGGGGGAGGGAGAGAACGTCGTGGGGTGACGTCACTTGTAGCTCCGCTGCTTCATCTCGATGGCGGTGTAGGTCAGGTCTTCCTTGTGCAGCACGGGCCGCTCGTCGAGCCCAGCCCACTCCCAGGCGGACGACGTAGGCGAACTCGTCGTCGTGGCGCAGCGCCTCGCCGTCCTCGGTCTGCGACTCGGCGCGGAAGTGGCCGCCACAGGACTCGCGCCGGTTGAGCGCGTCGATGCACATCAGCTCGCCCAGCTCGATGAAGTCGGCGACACGGCCGGCCTTCTCGAGCGACTGGTTGAGCGTCTCGGCGACGCCCAGCACCTTCACGTTGCGATAGAAGTCGTCGCGCAGGGTGCGAATCAGGTCGATGGCCTTCTTGAGGCCGTCCTCGCTGCGCTCCATGCCGCAGTACTCCCACATGATGTTGCCGAGCTCGCGGTGGTAGGAGTCGACGCTGCGGGTGCCGTTGACGCTGAGGAAGTGCTGGATCCGCTCCTCGACCGACGTGCGCGCCTCGACGACGGCCGGGTGGTCCTCGGCGATCGGCTCGAACGGACCGTCGGCCAGGTAGTCGCGGATCGTGTGCGGCAGGACGAAGTAGCCGTCGGCCAGGCCCTGCATCAGCGCCGAGGCGCCGAGGCGGTTGGCGCCGTGGTCGGAGAAGTTGGCCTCGCCGGTCACGAACAGGCCCGGGATCGTCGACTGGAGGTCGTAGTCGACCCACAGTCCGCCCATGACGTAGTGCACGGCCGGGTAGATCCGCATCGGCACGGCGTAGGGGTCCTCGCCGGTGATGCGGGCGTACATGTCGAAGAGGTTGCCGTACTTGTTGGCGACCGCGTCGCGCCCGAGCCGGTCGATGGCGTCGGCGAAGTCGAGGTAGACACCACGTCGTACGCCGTCCACCTCGGGGCCCACGCCACGACCCTCGTCGCAGACGTTCTTCGCCGCACGTGAGGCGATGTCGCGGGGGACCAGGTTGCCGAACGAGGGGTAGATCCGCTCGAGGTAGTAGTCGCGGTCGTCCTCGGCGATGTCGCGCGGGTCCTTCTCGCAGTCGGCCTGGTTCTTCGGCACCCAGATGCGGCCGTCGTTGCGCAGCGACTCCGACATCAGCGTCAGCTTGGACTGGTGCGAGCCCGAGACCGGGATGCAGGTCGGGTGGATCTGCGTGTAGCAGGGGTTGGCCATGTAGGCGCCCTTGCGGTGCGCCCGCCACGCCGCGGTGACGTTGCACCCCATCGCGTTGGTCGAGAGGTAGAAGACGTTGCCGTAGCCGCCGGAGGCGAGCACGACGACGTCGGCGAGGTGCGTCTGCACCTCACCGGTGACCATGTCGCGGGCGATGATGCCGCGCGCCTTGTCGTCCACGACGATGAGCTCGAGCATCTCGTGGCGCGTGAACATCGACACCGTGCCGGCGGCGATCTGGCGCTCGAGGGCCTGGTAGGCGCCGATCAGCAGCTGCTGGCCCGTCTGGCCGCGGGCGTAGAAGGTGCGCGACACCTGCACGCCGCCGAAGGAGCGATTGTCGAGCAGGCCGCCGTACTCGCGGGCGAACGGGACGCCCTGCGCGACGCACTGGTCGATGATGTTGGTGCTGACCTCGGCCAGCCGGTAGACGTTGGACTCGCGCGAGCGGTAGTCGCCGCCCTTGACCGTGTCGTAGAAGAGACGATGGACCGAGTCGCCGTCCTCCTTGTAGTTCTTCGCGGCGTTGATGCCGCCCTGCGCGGCGATCGAGTGCGCCCGGCGCGGGGAGTCCTGGTAGCAGAACGACTTCACGTTGTAGCCGGCCTCGCCGAGCGTGGCGGCGGCCGAGGCGCCGGCGAGGCCGGTGCCGACGATGATGATCGAGAGCTTGCGCCGGTTGGCCGGGTTGACCAGGCGGGCCTCGAACTTGCGGTTCTGCCAGCGCTCCGCGACCGGACCGCCGGGAGACTTGGTGTCGGTCAGCGGCTCGCCGGGCGTGTAGTAGTCGGCGGCGTCGTCGTAGTCGCCGTCCAGCGCTCCGGAGTGCGAGGCCTCCGCGGCGGTGGTGGTGTCGGGCATGTCCATGTCGTGGCTCACGTGAATGACCCCTTACTTGGTGATGATGCCGGCGAGGACGGCGAGCGGGACGAGGGAGAAGCCGACCGAGACGATCAGCGCGAGGACGAAGCCGACCGTCTTGGCCCGCTGGCGCTTGGCCGCGGTGCCGGTCCAGCCGAGCGTCTGGGCGGCGCTCCAGATGCCGTGGTGCAGGTGGGCACCGAGAGCGAGCATCGCCACGATGTAGATCAGCGTCGACCACCAGACGTCGAAGGTGTCGACGAGCAGGTTGTAGGGGTCGTTGGTCGCCCCGCCCTGCACGTTGACCTTGCCGATGGTGAAGTTGAGCAGGTGCCAGATCAGGAACAGCAGGATCGTCACGCCGCCCCACCGCATCATCAGGCTGGCGCGGGTGGCCCCGGTCTGCTTCTTCATGACGTACTTCGTCGTACGGGCGCGCGCCGCGCGGCGCCACAGCACGACGGCGCAGAAGACGTGCACCACGAGCGACCCGATCAGGCCGACGCGGAGGATCCAGAGCAGGCCCTCGTGCGGGAGCATCGGTACGCCGATCTCGCGCAGGTGCTCGGCGTACTCGTTGAACGCGTCGTGCCCACCGAAGGCCTTGAGGTTGCCGTACATGTGCGCGAGCACGAATCCGAGGAAGACGAATCCGCTCAGCGCCATGCCCAGCTTGAGCGCGATGGTCGTGCGGGAGGCCCGCGCGCCCTTCACGAGAGTCGGAGTCTTGAGTTGGGTTGCCACGGCCTCACGGTATCGCGGCGCTCGCACGGCCGACGCGCCGAGTCAGTGTGAGGTTTTCGTTGGCGCGTTGTCTTCCGCTCAGGTGTGACACAGGCCATAGTCGGGGGCGTTGCCCGGACCCCGTTCCGGGCTTTCGCGCAGGACGACGCACGGAGGACGCATGGCAACGACCGACCACGGGGTGACCAGCCCGGGGCGCGCGCACATCGAGGCACGCACCCTCCGCGAGGATCGCTGGTGGCTCGCGCCGCTGACGACGTTCGTGGTCTTCTCCAGCTTCGTCGTCTACGCGACGGTGCGGGCGTTCATGGGGCGCGACTACTTCGCCGAGCCCTACCTCTCGCCGTTCTACTCGCCCTGCCTGGGCGACTGCGTCGAGGGCGCATCCGACTTCGGCCAGCCGTTCGACTGGTGGCCGCTGTCCGCGGCACTGATCATCCTGATCTTCCCGCTGGGCTTCCGGATGACCTGCTACTACTACCGCAAGTCCTACTACCGGGCGTTCTGGCTGAGCCCGCCCGCGTGCGGCGTCGCGGAGCCGCACAGCGCGTACTCGGGCGAGACGAAGCTCCCCCTGATCCTCCAGAACGCCCACCGCTACTTCTGGTACGCCGCGGTCGTGGTCGGCCTGATCCTCACCTACGACGTCCTCCTGGCCTTCCGGCCGATGCCGGCTGAGTACGCCGTCGGCGACGGCGAGACCAGCGGCATCCACATGGGCCTCGGCACGCTGCTGATGATCGCCAACGTCGTCTTCATCTGGCTCTACACGCTCTCGTGCCACTCGTGCCGTCACGTCGTCGGCGGCCGGCTGAGGCACTTCTCCAAGCACCCGGTCCGCTACCGGCTGTGGACCTGGGTCTCGAAGCTCAACGGCAGCCACGGCAAGTGGGCCTGGTACTCGCTGTTCTCGGTCGCCATCGTCGACCTGTACGTCTTCCTGCTGGCCACGCACACCATCCAGGACCTGAGGATTTTCTGATGAGTGACACGAACGGACCGGCCGAGGGCCGGCACCCGATGACCGGCAACGCCCTGTCCGGCGACGCCCGGGGCGGGATGGAGCGTCACACCTACGACGTGGTCGTGATCGGTGCCGGCGGCGCCGGGCTGCGTGCCGCGATCGCCGCCCACGAGTCGGGCGCGCGCACGGCCATCGTGTGCAAGTCGCTGCTCGGCAAGGCCCACACCGTGATGGCCGAGGGCGGCATCGCGGCGGCGATGGGCAACCGGTGGCCGGAGGACAACTGGGAGGTCCACTTCAGGGACACCATGCGCGGCGGCAAGATGCTGAACAACTGGCGGATGGCCCAGCTGCACGCCCAGGAGGCGCCCGAGCGGGTGC
Organism: uncultured Actinomycetota bacterium; assembly: GCA_963708875.1. Lineage (GTDB taxonomy): Bacteria > Actinomycetota > Actinomycetes > Propionibacteriales > Nocardioidaceae > Nocardioides. The sequence continues at coordinate 143,565 of CAVPUL010000008.1, read as the reverse complement.
AGGAGCTCGAGGACTGGGGCGCGCTCTTCGACCGCACCGACGACGGGCTGATCAGCCAGCGCGACTTCGGCGGCCACAAGTACGCCCGGCTCGCGCACGTCGGCGACCGTACGGGCCTCGAGATGATCCGGACGCTCCAGCAGCGTGCCGTGGCACTCGGCATCGACGTCTTCATGGAGTGCACGGTCACCGACCTGTTCAAGGAAGGCGACGCGATCGCCGGCGCCTTCGCCTACTGGCGCGAGTCGGGTCGCTTCATCGTCTTCGACGCCCCGAGCGTGATCCTCGCGACCGGCGGCATCGGCAAGTCGTTCAAGGTCACCTCGAACTCGTGGGAGTACACCGGCGACGGCCACGCCCTCGCGATGCGGGCCGGCGCGAGCCTGATCAACATGGAGTTCGTGCAGTTCCACCCGACCGGGATGGTCTGGCCGCCCTCGGTGAAGGGGCTGCTCGTGACGGAGTCGGTGCGCGGCGACGGCGGCATCCTCAAGAACTCCGAGGGCGAGCGGTTCATGTTCGACTACATCCCCGAGTTCTTCAAGGCGGAGACGGCGGACACGGTCGAGGAGGCCGACGCCTGGTACGACGACAAGAAGAACAACCGCCGACCTCCCGAGCTGCTGCCCCGCGACGAGGTCGCGCGCGCGATCAACTCCGAGATCAAGGCCGGCCGCGGCACGCCGCACGGCGGCATCTACCTCGACATCGCCTCACGGCGCACTCCCGAGTTCATCCGCAAGCGGCTGCCGTCGATGTATCACCAGTTCAAGGAGCTGGCCGACGTCGACATCACGGCCGAGCCGATGGAGATCGGGCCGACCTGCCACTACGTGATGGGCGGGGTCGAGGTCGACGCCGACACCCAGGAGAGCGCCGTCACCGGGCTGTACGCCGTCGGGGAGTGCTCCGGCGGCATGCACGGGTCCAACCGCCTCGGCGGCAACTCGCTGGGCGACCTGCTGGTCTTCGGCAAGCGCGCCGGTGAGGCGGCAACGGCGTACGCCCACTCGTTGGGCGACTCGCGACCGCAGGTCGACGAGGCCCACGTCAAGGCCGCGCAGACGAGCGCCCTGGCGCCGTTCGAGGTCGAGGGCGGGGAGAACCCGTACACGATCCAGTCCGACCTGCAGCAGTCGATGAACGACCTGGTCGGCATCATCCGCACGCGCACGGAGCTCGAGGAGTCGCTGAGCGAGATCGAGGCGTTCAAGGTGCGCGCGGACACGATGGTCGTCGAGGGGCACCGGCAGTACAACCCGGGTTGGCACCTCGCGCTCGACCTGCGCAACATGCTGATCGTCTCGGAGTGCATCGCCAAGGCCGCCCTGGCCCGCGAGGAGTCGCGCGGCGGCCACACCCGCGACGACTTCCCCGGGCCGAACGACGAGTGGGGCACGAAGAACCTCGTCGTCAACCTCAACGAGGCCGGCACGGGCGTCGACCTGCACGAGAAGCCGTTGCCGGAGATGCCGGAAGAGCTGAAGGGGTACTTCGCATGAGCTACACCTTGAAATTGCGGATCTGGCGCGGGGACAAGGACGGCGGGGCGGTCGAGGACTTCCCGGTCGAGGTCTCCGAGGGCGAGGTCGTGCTCGACGCGATCCACCGCGTGCAGGCCACCCAGGCCGGCGACCTCGCCGTCCGGTGGAACTGCAAGGCCGGCAAGTGCGGCTCGTGCAGCGCCGAGGTCAACGGCCGGCCGCGCCTGATGTGCATGTGCCGGCTCTCGGACTTCGAGGAGGACGAGGTCATCACGGTCACGCCGATGCGGTCGTTCCCGGTGATCCGCGACCTCGTCACCGACGTCTCGTTCAACTACGAGAAGGCCAAGGAGCTGCCGTCGTTCTCCCCGCCGCCGCGCGACGCGGACGGCAAGCGACGGATGGCCCAGGTCGACGTCGAGCGGGGCCAGGAGTTCCGCAAGTGCATCGAGTGCTTCCTCTGCCAGAACGTGTGCCACGTGGTCCGTGACCACGAGGACAACAAGGAGGCCTTCGCCGGACCGCGCTTCTTCCTGCGCTACGCCGAGCTCGACATGCACCCCCTCGACACCCACGACCGGCGCGAGCTGGCCCAGGGGGCCGCCGGTCTCGGGATGTGCAACATCACCAAGTGCTGCACCGAGGTCTGCCCCGAGGGCATCCACATCACCGACAACGCGATCATCCCGATGAAGGAGCGGGTGGCCGACAAGAAGTTCGACCCGCTCGTGTGGCTGGGCAACAAGATCGGCATCCGCAACAAGGACAACGACGGCCGCACCGAGGTGTGAGGCTCAGGGGCGTTCGGCTCGTACGAACGCCCTGACCTCACGCACCACCCGGATCGCGAGCACGGCCGAGACGATGTTGATGACGCTCGACCACTGGTCCCAGGTCGCCCCGGTCGCGAACAGGTCGAGGAACTGGTCCGGCTCCAGGTCGGGCGAGGTCGTGTCGAGCCTCCTGAAGTAGAAGCCGCCGACGAGGGACGTGGCGTACGCCGTCAGGAAGGTCGCCCACCACCAGCCGAGCGTACGAGTGATCGGCAGGTCGTCCCGGCCCGTCGCGCCACGACGAAGGTCGAGCACCATCTGGAACGGTCGCCAGAGGCTCAGCCCCGGCACGAACCAGGCGCCGATCGCCCATCCCGAGGCGTGGCGGAGCACGGAGCGGTCCATGCGGGCGCTGTGGTGCGCGGTGTAGGTCCAGACGACGAGGAGGATGCCCGTGATGAGGAATGGCACCACCTCGAGGGCGGTGACCAGCATGAGCTGGTCGATCCGGGCGCCGTCCGCCTCGCTGACGGAGTCGGGCCGGAGCCGGAGGTCCTCGACGAACCCGAGGATCTCCCGGTCGACGTAGAGCACGTAGAGCGACATGGCGAGGTTGACCAGGAAGCCGATCTGGAGGGCGACGGTCAGCCCGCCCCACCAACGCGGCAGGGGAGCGAAGTGAGCGGTGGGCGTCACGGGGGAGTGGGTGTGGTGCGTCCAGGCCGCGCCGTCCCACCACCGGAGCATGCCCGCGTCTTGCGGGTCGGCGTACCAACCCTCCCCCCGGACAGTCATTCCGCGACCTTAGCCGTGAGAGGGCGCGCCGGTGGGACGAATCGGGCTGCTCCGACGCTGGAGCGCGGCGACCACCGGGTGCTGGAAACATCACACTCGGTGGTCGGCCGCGGGGCGGATGCCTATTGTTCGCACCATGAGTGGCCTTGAGGAGCCCGAGGAGCTGCAGCCCGCCGAGGGCTCGCTGCGACTGGTGGGCGACGACGACACCTACGACGTGACGGCGTGGGAGGCGGCGACCGCGGCGGTGCTCCGCAAGGCCCGTCGGCTCGGCGAGGACGCACCTGACTCCGACGTCTGGACCGCGCTGACCCGCACCACCCTCGACGGCATCGAGGTCCCACCGATCGGCCAGCAGTCCGACCTCGACGCCCTGACCACCAGTGGTCGTCCGCAGCGTGCCGGTGCCTGGGACGTACGCGCCCAGGTCGAGGTCGTCGACGCGAAGGCGTCGAACGAGGCCGTGCTGCAGGACCTGGAGAACGGAGCGACGTCGCTGCTGCTCCACCTCTCCGACGAGGCCGAGCACGCCTGGGCCACGCTGCTCGACGGGGTGCTCCTCGACCTCGCGCCCGTCGTGCTGGACCGCGCCTCGACGGAGCAGGTCGAGGCCTTCGCCGCCCACCTCGAGGGCGTGGAGGGTGCGCTGCACCCGGCCACGAACCTGTCCTTCGACCTCCAGACGCTCGAGATGCTGTCCTACCGCGTCCGCGACGACGGGGCCACGGCCCGCGACCTCTTCGCGCCCGTCGTCCGTCGTGGGTTCCAGCTCGGCGTACGCGCGCTCGTGGTCGACGGCACGGCGCTGCACGACCAGGGAGCGAGCGACGCCCAGGAGCTGGGCTGGGCCATCGCCACGGGCATCTCCTACCTCCGGCTGCTCGCCGACGAGGGCTTCACCGTCGACCAGTCGGCCCGGATGATCGAGTTCCGGCTCGCCGCCACCGACGAGCAGTTCCCCACGATCGCCAAGATGCGCGCCGCCCGGCGGCTGTGGAGCCGCGCGCTCGAGGCCAGTGGAGTGGGGGAGGGGGGCTCCGGCGAGATGGCGCTGCACGCGGTCACCAGCCGACCGATGACCAGCAAGCGCGACCCCTGGGTCAACATGCTCCGCGGCACCGTCGCAGCGTTCGCGGCCGGCGTCGGCGGCGCCGACGCCGTCACGGTCGTGCCCTTCGACGAGCCGCTCGGTGCCCCCGACGCGCTGGGCCGCCGCGTCGCTCGCAACACCTCGTCGCTGCTGATCGAGGAGTCGCACGTCGCCGCGGTCGCCGACCCCGCCGGTGGGTCCTACGCGGTCGAGAAGCTCACCGACGACCTCGCGGCCGCGGGGTGGGCCGAGCTCGGCCGGATCGAGGCCGACGGGGGCGCGCTGGCCGACGCGGCACGCCTGGGCGTGAAGGCTCGCGTCAAGGAGGTCAGGGCGGCGCGCGACGCGCAGGTCGCCGACCGGTCGCGCCCGCTGACCGGCGTCTCCGAGTTCCCGAACCTCGCCGAGGTGCTGCCCGAGCGCGAGCACCGCCCGCACCGCTACGTCCACCACTACGGCTGGCGCCTTCGACGACATGCGCGGCACGCCGACGGACGCACCCGTCTTCCTCGCCACCATGGGCACCGTCGCCGCTCACACGGCGCGGGCCACCTTCGCGACCAACCTGTTCGCGGCGGGCGGTGTGACCGTCGAGGCCGCAGGAGCCACGTCCGACACCGCGGCCGTGCTCGAGGCGTACGCCGGCCAGTCCGTGGTCTGCCTCGCCGGCACCGACGCGGCGTACGCCGAGTGGGGCGCCGACCTGGTCGCCGCGCTGCGGGCGGCAGGAGCGGCGTACGTCGTGCTGGCGGGCAAGCCGGGGGAGCGGACCGTGACCGACGTGGACGACTCGTGCGCCGTGGGAGTCGATGCGCTCGGCTTCCTGGGCCGGGTCCGAGAGGAGCTCGCACGATGAGCATTCCGGAGAACTTCGCCGAGGTGGGTCTGGGTCCCGACACGCCTCGTTCCCCGGCTGCTCGACCGGCGAACGACCAGCCGTGGAGCAGCCCCGAGGGGATCGACATCCTGCCGGTCTACGGCCCCGAGCACCTCGAGGGCCTCGACGGGCTCGACACGTGGCCGGGCATCGCGCCGTTCCTGCGCGGGCCGTACCCCACGATGTACACGACGCAGCCGTGGACGATCCGGCAGTACGCCGGCTTCTCGACCGCGGAGGCGTCCAACGCGTTCTACCGCCGCAACCTGGCAGCCGGGCAGAAGGGGCTGAGCGTCGCGTTCGACCTGGCCACCCACCGCGGCTACGACTCCGACCACCCACGGGTGCGCGGCGACGTCGGCATGGCCGGCGTGGCGATCGACTCGATCTACGACACCCGCACCCTCTTCGACGGCATCCCGCTCGACGAGATGTCGGTGTCGATGACGATGAACGGCGCCGTCCTGCCGGTGCTCGCGCTCTACATCGCTGCGGCCGAGGAGCAGGGGGTGAAGCCGGAGCAGCTCATGGGCACGATCCAGAACGACATCCTCAAGGAGTTCATGGTCCGCAACACCTACATCTACCCGCCCTCGCCGAGCATGCGGATCATCAGCGACATCTTCGCCTTCACCTCGCAGAAGATGCCCCGCTTCAACTCCATCTCGATCTCCGGCTACCACATCCAGGAGGCCGGGGCGACCGCCGACCTCGAGCTGGCCTACACGCTGGCCGACGGCGTGGAGTACATCCGTGCGGGCCTCGGGACCGGCATGACGATCGATCAGTTCGCGCCGCGGTTGTCGTTCTTCTGGGCCATCGGGATGAACTTCTTCATGGAGGTCGCCAAGATGCGGGCGGCCCGCGCGCTGTGGGCGCGGCTGGTCGACGACTTCGACCCGCAGAACCCCAAGTCGCGCTCCCTGCGCACGCACAGCCAGACATCAGGCTGGTCGCTGACCGCGCAGGATGTCTTCAACAACGTCGGGCGCACCTGCATCGAGGCGATGGCGTCCACGCAGGGCCACACGCAGTCGCTGCACACCAACGCCCTCGACGAGGCGATCGCGCTGCCGACCGACTTCTCGGCGCGGATCGCCCGCAACACCCAGCTGCTGCTGCAGCAGGAGAGCGGCACCACCGAGATCATCGACCCGTGGGCCGGCTCCTACTACGTCGAGAAGCTCACCCACGACCTCGCCGAGCGCGCGTGGGCGCACATCCAGGAGGCCGAGCGCGCCGGCGGCATGGCCGCCGCGATCGAGCAGGGCATCCCCAAGATGCGCATCGAGGAGGCAGCCGCCCGCACCCAGGCGCGGATCGACTCCGGCGCGCAGAAGGTCATCGGCGTCAACACCTACCGCCTCGCCGCCGAGGACAAGCTCGACGTGCTGCGCGTCGACAACGACGACGTCTACCGCCAGCAGCTCGCCAAGCTCGAGCGGCTCCGTGCCGAGCGCAACGACGACGACGTACGTCGTGCGCTGGACGCGCTGACCGCGTCGGCCGAGCGCGGACCGGTCGGCGGCGGCTCCCTCGAGGGCAACCTCCTGGCGCTGGCCGTCGACGCGGCGCGGGCCAAGGCCACGGTCGGGGAGATCTCCGACGCGCTGGAGAAGGTCTACGGCCGGCACCAGGCCGTGATCCGTACGATCAGCGGCGTGTACCGCGACGAGGCAGGCGCCGGTGAAGGCAGTGCCGTGGCCGCCGTGCTCGCCGCGACCGAGGAGTTCGAGACCGAGGAGGGGCGCCGCCCGCGCATCCTCGTGGCCAAGATGGGCCAGGACGGCCACGACCGCGGCCAGAAGGTCGTCGTCACCGCCTTCGCCGACCTCGGCTTCGACGTCGACGTGGGCCCGCTGTTCTCCACGCCCGAGGAGGTCGCCCAGCAGGCGATCGACGCCGACGTGCACATCGTCGGGGTCTCCTCGCTGGCCGCGGGGCACCTGGCCCTGCTGCCCGCGCTCAAGCAGGCGCTGGCCGACCAGGGCCGACCGGACATCATGATCGTCATCGGCGGCGTCATCCCGCCCGACGACGTCGCGACCCTGAAGGAGATGGGCGCCGCGGCGGTGTTCTTGCCGGGCACCGTGATCGCCGAGTCCGCGCTCGACCTGCTGGCGCGACTGCGCAGCACCTGATGGCGCGGCCGGTCGACGTCGCGGCCCTGGTGGAAGGGGTCCGCTCCGGTCGGCGCGCGGACGTCTCGCGCGCGATCACGCTCGTCGAGTCCTCGCGCGCCGAGCACCGTGGTGCCGCACGCGAGCTGCTGACGTCGTTGGCCACGTTCGACCTCCCGCCGGCCACACGCGTCGGCATCTCGGGAGTGCCGGGGGTCGGGAAGTCGACCTTCATCGAAGCGCTCGGCACCCGACTCACCGCTGCCGGGCACCGCGTCGGGGTGCTGGCCGTCGACCCGTCGTCGATCCGCACCGGGGGCTCGGTGCTGGGCGACAAGACCCGGATGGCCGCACTGTCGGTGGACCCGCAGGCCTTCATCCGCCCCTCGCCGTCGGCGGGCACCCTCGGCGGCGTCGCGCGGGCCACCACCCAGGCGATGCTCGTGCTCGAGGCCGCCGGCCACGACGTCGTGCTCGTGGAGACGGTGGGGGTCGGACAGTCCGAGGTGACGGTCGCCGGGATGGTCGACACGTTCTTGTTCCTCACCCTCGCGCGCACCGGCGACCAGCTCCAGGGCATCAAGAAGGGCATCCTCGAGATCGCGGACGTGGTCGCCGTCAACAAGGCCGACGGCGAGCACGAGACCGACGCCCGGGTGGCTGCCCGCGAGCTCGCCGGTGCACTGCGACTCGTGCGCGGCCACTCCGAGTGGGCGCCCCCGGTGGTCACCTGCTCGGCGCTGACCGGCGTGGGCATCGACGACGTCTGGTCGCGCGTCGCCCAGCACCGCGAGCACCTCGGTGCCGACGGCCTCGCGCACAAGCGTGCCGAGCAGCAGCTGGAGTTCACCTGGTCGCTCGTGCGCGACGAGCTCGCCCACCGGCTGCGGTCCTCGGCGGGCGTAGCGGCGGTGCGCGACGACGTACGCCGTGCAGTGCTGTCGGGCGAGCTCCCGGCGCCCCTCGCCGCGGATCGGCTACTCGCCGCGTACGACGGCGAACCCGCCTAGACTGGGCCGGCCATGCCAGAGACCACCCCCGCCACGTCAGTCATCACCGAGGTCGTCGACAAGTACGCCGACGACCTCGTTGCTTTGCGTCGCGACCTGCACGCACACCCCGAGCTGAGCTGGGAGGAGAGCCGCACGTCCGACGCGGTCGTGTCCGCGCTCGAGGGCGCCGGCTGGACGATCAGCCGACCCGACGGTGGCGGCGTGCTCGCGGACATCGGACACGGCGGTCGGCTCATCGCCCTGCGCGCCGACCTCGACGCGCTGCCGATCGACGACCTGATCTCCGACCCGTGGAAGAGCACCGTGCCCGGAGTCGCGCACGCCTGCGGCCACGACGTCCACACCGCAGGCCTGATCGGCGCGGGCCTCGCCCTCGCCGAGGTCGCAACCCGCGGGCTGCTGCCCGGCCGCGTACGACTGCTGTTCCAGCCGGCCGAGGAGATCATGCCCGGTGGAGCGCTCCACCTGATCTCCAGCGGCGCCCTGGAGGGCGTCTCGCACGTCTTCGGGCTGCACTGCGACCCGAGCCTCGATGTCGGTCGCATCGGTCTGCGCGAGGGTCCCATCACGGGGGCCGCCGACGCACTGACCGTCCGACTCCTCGGCACCGGCGGCCACACCTCTCGGCCGCACCTGACCGAGGACCTCACCTTCGCCCTCGGCAAGGTGATCACCGAGCTGCCCGCCATCCTCAGCCGCCGCCTCGACCCGCGGGCCGGGGTCAGCGTGGTCTGGGGAATGGTGCGCGCGGGTTCGGCCCCCAACGTCATCCCGCACGGCGGCGTGGTCGCCGGCACGGTCCGGATGCTCGACGCGGTCGCCTGGGCCGACGCGGAGCACCTGATCCGCCAGCTGATCTCGGCCATCGTGGCGCCCTACAGCGTGACCGCGGAGGTGACCTACCAGCGCGGTGTGCCGCCGGTGGTCAACCACGCGGTCTCGACCGATCTCCTCGGCACTGCCCTCGAGCGCGTCCTGGGCCCGCACGGCCACGTCTCCACCGCGCAGAGCCTCGGCGGCGAGGACTTCGGCTGGTACCTCGACTCCGTTCCCGGCGCGATGGCCCGCCTCGGCACGCGTACGCCCGGCGGACCGACGTACGACCTCCACCAGGGCAACCTCCGCATCGACGAGGCCGCGACCGGGATCGCCGCGCGCGTGCTCGCCGAGGTGGCCGTGACGGCGCTGTCAGCCGACTGAGACGTCCCGGCCCAGCGGGACGCTGAAGGTGAAGGTGCTGCCCTCGCCGACGGTGGAGGTGGTCGAGAGTCGCCCTCCCACCAGGTCGGCGACCTCGCGGGCGATCGCCAGGCCGAGCCCGTTGCCCCGGCGGTCGCCGGACACGTGTGGGTCGGCCTGGGTGAACGGCTCGAAGAGCCTGTGCAGCTGGTCCTCCGCGATCCCGATCCCGGTGTCGGCGACGGCGATGTCGACCCAGGTGGCCCCGTCCGGTGAGGTGTCATCCGCACGGCTGGTGACCCGGACGTCCACGCGACCGTGCTCGGTGAACTTCACCGCGTTGTGGATGAGCGTGCGGACGACCTGGGCGATGTGTCGTCCGTCTCCCATGCCTGAGGACGGGACGGCGTCGTCGACAGCGGTGCCGATCTCGACGTCACGACTGTCGGCGAACACCTCGACCCAGGCGACCACGTCGTCGATCAGGTCGCGCATGCGCACCGGCCCGCACTCCAGCACTGCACGATGGGCCTCGAGGCCGGAGTACTCGAGGAGGTCCTGCGCGAGCCGCATCAGCTGCTCGGCGGAGCGGTGCACGATCTGGGCGTAGTGCCCGGACTCTGCCTCGAGCTCGGTCTCCATCAGCAGGTCGGTGGCACCGATGAGTGCCGCCAGCGGCGTACGGACCTCGTGGCTCACGGTGGCCAGGAACCGGGTCTTGGCCGCATGGGCGTCCTGCAGGTCGCGCATCACTCGATGCGCCTCCGTGGTGTCCTCGGTGATCCCGTGGGCGCCGACGACCTCGCCGTCGACGAGCAGCGGGATGGCAGTGCAGCGGATGTCCACGACCTCGCCGTCGACCCTCAGCACCCGGGCGTCGACGACCTGGGGGGTGCCGGCCAGGACGTTCTCGAACGCGTCCTGCAGCAGGTGGACGTCCTCGGGATGGATGACCTCTGCGAAGTGGGTCTGCTTCATCTGCTCCAGGCTCAGCCCGGTCATGTCGAGCGCGAGCTGGTTGGCGTCCGTGTAGTAGCCACGCCGGTCGACGGAGTAGGCCGCGTGCGGGTGGTGGGTGAACATCGAGGCGTAACGATCAGGCACCTCATGCACGTGAACCTCCGAGTGTCGTCTGGGCGCAGAGGTCAGTACAGCATGTCCGGAAGGTCCGTCGTGTCGACCTCGGCCCCCGCCGACCGTCATGGAAGTGACACCATTGCATCTGCCCCCGACCCCGTGGAGTACACCCATGAAGCTGCTGCTCACCTCAGGCGGTATCACCAACCCCAGCATCGAGGCCGCGATGGTCGAGCTGCTCGGCAAGCCAGTCGCCGAGAGCCACGCACTGTGCGTGCCCACCGCCCAGTGGGGACATCCCAGGTGTGGGCCGGTGAACGCTCGCGGCTTCGTCGTGGGCGATCGCAGCCCCGGTGACATGACAGGTCTGGGATGGGCCTCCGTCGGACTGCTCGAGCTCAGCGCGCTGCCGACGATCGGGCGTGAGCGGTGGGAGCCATGGGTCCGCGAGGCCGACGTCCTCCTCGTCGACGGCGGCGACGCGACCTACCTCGCCCACTGGATGCGCGAGTCGGGCCTGGCCGACCTGGTCGCGGCGCTGGCGGACAGCGTCTGGGTGGGCGTCAGCGCGGGCAGCATGGTGATGTCGCCCCGCATCGGCGACGACTTCGTCTCGTGGGCCGGCGCTCCGGACGACCGGACGCTCGGTGTCGTCGACTTCTCGATCTTCCCGCACGTCGGCCACCCGATGATGCCGGACAACACGATGGCCGAAGCCGAGCGCTGGGCCGCGACCATCGACGGTCCGTCGTACGCCATCGACGAGGCGACCGCGATCGTGGTCGTCGACGGCACCGTCGAGGTCGTGTCCGAGGGGACCTGGCAGCACTTCGAGGGCTGAGCACGCAGGAGGGCCCGACGCCGACGCGTCGGGCCCTCCTGGGCGTAGGTCGTCCCTACTGCTTCTTGTACGGCACCCCGTCGGCCGCCGGCGGCCGGGAGCGGCCCACGAGGCCGGCCACCGCGAAGATGGTGACGAGGTAGGGGAGCATCAGCATGAACTGGCTCGGCACCGGGGAGCCGATGGCCGACAGGACGCCCTGGAGGTTTGTCGCGAAGCCGAAGAGCAGCGCCGCGAGGGTCGCCCGGATCGGGTCCCACTTGCCGAAGATGACCGCGGCGAGCGCGATGTAGCCCGCGCCGCCGGTCATCTCGCGGTTGAAGCCGGCGACCGAGACGAGGCTGAAGTAGGCGCCGCCGAGGCCGGCGATGGCGCCCGCGAGCAGGATCGTGCGGTAGCGGGTGCGGTTGACCTTGATGCCCACCGTGTCGGCGGCCTTGGGGTGCTCGCCGACCGCGCGGACCCGGAGGCCCCAGCGGGTGCGGTAGAGCGTGAAGGCGACCAGCGCAACCACGACGTAGAGCACGTAGACGAGCGGGGTCTGGCGAAACAGGATCGGGCCGATGAGCGGGATGTCGCCGAGGATCGGGATCGGAACGGCTCGGAGCCGGTCGGGGGAGTTGAGCGTGTCGGCGTTGGGCGTCAGCACCTGGCGGAACAGGAAGTTCGTCATGCCGACGACCAGCACGTTGAGCACCACGCCGACGATGACCTGGTCCACGAAGTAGGTGATCGCGAACAGGCCGAGCATCAGCGCGATGAGAGCGCCGGCCACCATCGCCGCGAACAGCCCTGCCCACGGCGAGCCGGTGACCGAGGCCGCGATCGACGCGGCGAACGCACCGAAGAGCAGCTGCCCCTCGATCGCGATGTTGACGACGCCGGCGCGCTCGCCGAGCACTCCCCCCAGAGCACCGAAGACCAGCGGGATCGCGAGCGCGACCGCGCCGGCGAAGAGGCTGACGACGCGGATCCGGCCGTCGGCCGCGGCCCAGCTCAGGAAGCCGACCATCCACGCGAACGCGAAGACGATCGGCAGCCACATCGGCTGGCGCGCGTGTGTCAGCAGGCGGCGTACGGACTCCGCGGTGACCGCCGCGCAGACCAGGACCATCAGCCAGGCGGTGAGCATCGACGGGACGGTGATGTCCGGCAGGGTCACGAAGTCGGAGTCCGCGGCCAGCTGGAAGGTGGTGTCACCCTCGTGCGGGGAGCGCAGCAGCGTGATCGCGAGCAGCGCGATCATCACGCCGAAGATGATCGGCAGCTTCTTGGCACCGGCCGACCTGGTGGGCGTGATGGCCGTGTCGGGCGCCAGCCCGCCCTGGTCGGCGGGGGTCGGGTTGGTCACGGTGCTCACTTGGCCTCCTGGGCGGGGAGCCGGAAGATCGCACGCACCAGGGGAGGAGCGGCGAGGAACAGGACGATCAGCGACTGGACCACCAGCACCAGGTCGACCGAGATGTTCTCGGACGTCTGCATGGTGAAGCCACCGGCCTTGAGGGCTCCGAAGAGGAGCCCGGCGGCCAGGATGCCGAGTGGTCGGGACCGGCCGAGCAGGGCGACCGTGATCGCGTCGAAGCCGATCGAGGCGTCGAGGTCGAGCGAGACGCCGCTGGTCACGGTGCCGAGGACCTGGTTGATGCCGGCGAGGCCGAGGAGCGAGCCGGAGATCAACATGACGACCAGGTACGTGCGCCCGACGTTGATGCCGGAGGCGCGTGCCGCGTGCGGGTTCTCGCCGACCGCGCGGATGCGGTAGCCGAGGGTGGAGCGGTTGAGCAGCCACCACACGACGCCCACGGCGATGAGCGCGAGCACGAAGCCGAGGTGCAGGTTGAACTTGTCGCCCAGGACCTTCGGCAGGATCGCCGACCCCTTCATCGGCAGTGACCGGGGGTTGTTGGAGTTGGGCGTCTTGAAGAGGACGTCCTCCGCCAGCATGTAGAAGAGCAGGTAGTAGGCGACGTAGTTGAGCATGATCGTCACGATCACCTCGTGGGCGCCGGTGCGGGCCTTCAGGATCCCGGCGATGCCGGCCCAGAGGGCGCCGGCGGCCATGCCGACCAGGATCGCGAGCGGCAGGTGGATGATCATGGGCAGGTCGAGCTTCGACCCGACGTAGCCCGCAGCACCACCGGCCATCAGCATCTGGCCGCGCCCACCGATGTTGAACAGTGCCGCGCGGAAGGCGATGCCGACGCCCAGACCGCCCGCGATCAACGGGCCGGCGAACTTCAGGGTCTCGGTGAGCGGGCGCCACTGCTGGGCCGGCTCGGTGAGGTTGTAGTTGAAGATCGCGCCGCGGAACATCGCGCTGTAGGCGCCGGAGATCGCATCCCACAGCGCGGAGAAGAAGTCGGCCGGGCGAGCCGTGATGTAGCTCAGCGTGTCGCGCACTCCCTCGTCGGTCGCGGCGATCATCACCGAGCCGACGAGGACTGCGAGGAACACCGCGAGCACGCCGGCCAGCGCGTCACCCGAGGCGATCTCCTTCAGCAGCGAGCGTGAGCGGGTGTCGGGCTCGCGCTCCGGCTCGGTGTCCTGGGGGACGTCCTCGGTCACGGTCGCAGCGTCGGGCTTCTCCGCCGGCTGCGGCTTGTCGGTGTCGTTCACGCGACCACGTCCTTCAGGTCCTGCGGGCGTTCGCCGGTCATCATCAGCCCGAGGATCTCGCGGGGCGTGTCGGCTGGGACGACGCCGACGATCTGGCCGCGGTAGAGCACCATGATGCGGTCCGCCAGGGCGACCACCTCGTCGAGCTCGGTGGAGACCACCAGCACCGGGATTCCTCTGTCTCGGGTCGCGACGATCTGCTTGTGGATGAACTCGATCGAGCCGACGTCCACGCCGCGGGTGGGCTGGGCCGCGACCAGCAGGCGCAGGTCGCGCGACAGCTCGCGGGCCACGACGACCTTCTGCTGGTTGCCGCCGGAGAGGTTGACGGCCAGGGAGTCGATGTCGCGGGCGCGGACGTCGTACTCCTTGAGCTTCTTCTTCGCGAAGTCGCGCAGGGCGCCCATGCGCAGGTTGCCGTTCTTGACGAACGGCGACTTGAAGCTGCGGTTGAGCATGAGGTTCTCGGCGATGGTGAAGCTGGGGACCAGCCCGTCGACCTGGCGGTCCTCGGGGATGAACCCGACGCCGGCGTCGAGGATCTTGCGCGTCGACCGGCCGACCAGCTCGATGCCGTCGAGGACGATCGAGCCGCTGACGTCGTCCTGCAGGCCGAGGAGGGCCTCGGTGAGCTCGGTCTGCCCGTTGCCCTGTACGCCGGCCACGGCGAGGACCTCGCCGGCCCGGATCGTGAAGCTGAGGCCGTCGACCTGCTGGTGCCCGGCCGCGTCGACCACGCGGAGGTCCTTGACCACCAGGGCGTCGGCGCCCAGGGAGGGCGCGTCCTTGTGCACGACGAGCTCGACCGGACGGCCGACCATCATCGAGGCGAGCTCGGCGTTGCTGGCCTTGGGGTCGGCCTCGCCGACGACCTTGCCGAGGCGTACGACCGTGATGCGGTCGGCGACCTCACGGACCTCGCGGAGCTTGTGGGTGATGAAGACGATGGCCTTCCCGGCCTCCTTGAGCTGGCGCATGATGTCCATCAGCTCGTCGGTCTCCTGGGGCGTCAGGACCGCGGTGGGCTCGTCGAAGACGAGCAGCTCGGCGTCGCGGGAGAGCGCCTTGATGATCTCCACGCGCTGCTGGACGCCGACCGGGAGGTCCTCGACGACGGCCTCGGGCTTCACGTGGAAGCCGAAGCGGTCGGAGATCTCCGTGACGCGCTCGCGGGCGGCGTCGAGGTCGAGCGTGCCCGCGAAGCCGGTGGCCTCGTTGCCGAGCATGACGTTCTCGGCGACGGTGAAGACGGGGATGAGCATGAAGTGCTGGTGGACCATGCCGATGCCGGCGGCCATCGCGTCACCGGGGCCGGTGAAGTGCTGGACCACGCCGTCGAGCTCGATCTCACCCTCGTCGGCCTTGTAGAGGCCGTAGAGCACGTTCATCAGGGTCGACTTGCCCGCACCGTTCTCGCCGAGCAGGCAGTGGATCTCGCCGGGCTCGACGGTGAGGGAGATCGCATCGTTGGCCACCACGCTGCCGAAGCGCTTGGTGATGCCTCGTAGGACGAGTCTCATGGCATCGCATCCTAGGGGTCGGGACGGGCGGGGGGTCAGCACCGGGTCTGGTACGGCGGCAGCCCTGCGCAGGGGCGCGGGAAGGGTATCTGCCGAGGGGCCGGGAGGTCTGGCCACAGATGTGCCAAAGGTCAGGCACGAGTTCTGGCACGAGTTCTGGCACGAGAGAGGGAGGCCGACGACAACGTCGGCCTCCCTCTGGTGGAGCGGGGTGGAGCGTGGGTGAGATCAGCCCAGGTAGGACTTGACCTCGATCGAGCCGTCGATGATGCCGGCCTTGACCTCGTCGAGCTTGCCCTGCAGGTCGGGGCTGACCTTGCTCTCGAAGTTGTGGAACGGCGCGATGCCGACTCCGTCGTTCTCGAGCGTGCCGACGTAGGGAGCGAAGTCGAACTCGTCGTTGCCCGCGGCCATGATGGCCTCGTAGGTCGAGACCTCCATGCCCTTGAGGATCGAGGTCATGACGTAGTCCTGCGTGGACGGGTCGGTCTCGTAGAGGTCAGCGTCGACGCCGATCATCGCGATGTCCTTGCCCGAGTCCTCGATCGCGGTGATCGCGCCCTGGTAGATCGGGCCACCGACGGGAAGGATCACGTCGACGTCCTGGTCCAGGATCTGCTTGGCCGTGCTGGTCGCGGCCTCGTTGGCCTCGAAGCCACCGGTGAACGAGCCGTCCTTGCCGTCCCAACCGACGACCTCGACGTCCTTCTTGTTCTCCTTGGCGTAGTAGTCAGCGCCCTGCTTGAAGCCGTCCATGAAGATCGTCACGGTCGGGAACGGCAGGCCGCCGTAGGTGCCGACCTTGCCGGTCTTCGTGTAGTCAGCAGCGGCGTAGCCGGCCAGGAACGCGGCCTGGGCCGTGTTGTAGAGCAGCGGCTTGATGTTGGGCTCGTCGGCCTTGCCGTCGAACTGGGTGCCGTCGTCGCCACCGTCGGCCGAGTCGTCGATGAGGACGTACTCGATGTCCGGGTTGGCCTTGGCGGACTCCTTGGTGGCCGAGGCCAGCGCGAAGCCGACGGTCACGATGACGTTGCAACCCTCGCCGACCAGGCTCTCCAGGTTGGGGGCGAAGTCGTTCTCGCTGTTGGACTCGACGGCCTTCAGCTCCACGCCCAGCTCCTCGGCGGCCCGGGTGGCGCCCTCGAAGCCGAGCTGGTTGAACGACTTGTCGTCGAAACCGCCCGCGTCGGACACGATGCAGGGCAGGAAGTTCTCGACTGCCGGCGATGCCGAGCTGGTGCTGCCGTCGCTCCCGGTGCTGGTGTCTTCCTCGGGCGCGTCTCCACACGCAGCCAGGGTCGCGGCCGCAAGCAGGGCCACGAGGCCGCTCGAGACGACCTTCCTCGTCTTCAACACAATGCCTCCAAATTCATGAACCCCGGGTGGGGTCAGCGTTCGGGCGTCATGATGCCTTCCCACGTGCCACAGGTCACGCAGATCGGGACTAACGAAATGCGTTTGAGACATAAAACCTGCGGGCCTTCTTTCGGCGAAACCTGCCAAAGACCCCCACTTCGTCCGATGCGCCATAGTTGCGCCGTGGAACAGAGCGACTGGGACAGCCTCAAGCAGAGCGCGATCGACGTGATGGGGCGCGCCTACGCGCCCTACTCGCACTACCCCGTGGGTGCGGCCGCGATGACCGACGACGGGCGCACCGTGGTGGGCTGCAACGTGGAGAACGCGGCCTACGGAGTGGTGCTCTGCGCCGAGTGCGGAGTGGTCTCCCAGCTGCACGCCACCGGCGGTGGCCGGCTGACGCACTTCGTGTGCGTGAACGGCGCGGGCGACGTGATCATGCCCTGCGGTCGCTGCCGCCAGCTGCTCTTCGAGCACGGCGGACGCGACCTGCTGGTCTGGACCGTTGCGGGGATCAAGCCCATGTCCGAGGTGCTGCCTGACGCCTTCGGACCCGACGACCTGGCCATCGTGGCCGTCGAGCAGGACCTGGAGGACAAGCGCTGATGCCCGCACACGACGCCGTCGAGGTGATCCTCGCCAAGCGCGACAAGCACGAGCTCAGCGACAGCCAGATCGACTGGGTGATCGACGCCTACACGCGCGGCGAGGTCGCCGACGAGCAGATGTCGGCTCTCGCGATGGCCATCCTGCTCAACGGGATGAACCGCACCGAGATCGCCCGCTGGACCGGTGCCATGATCGCCTCCGGCGAGCGGATGGACTTCTCCACGCTGTCGCGGCCCACGGCGGACAAGCACTCGACCGGCGGGGTCGGTGACAAGATCACGCTCCCGCTGGCCCCGCTCGTCGCGGCCTGCGGCGTCGCCGTGCCCCAGCTCTCCGGGCGCGGCCTCGGTCACACCGGCGGCACCCTGGACAAGCTCGAGTCGATCCCCGGCTGGCGCGCGGCGCTCAGCAACGAGGAGATGTTCGCCATTCTCGAGGACGTCGGCGCGGTCATCTGCGCCGCCGGCGACGGCCTCGCCCCGGCGGACAAGAAGCTGTACGCCCTGCGTGACGTGACCGGCACCGTCGAGGCGATCCCGCTGATCGCGAGCTCGATCATGAGCAAGAAGATCGCCGAGGGCACCGGTGCCCTCGTGCTCGACGTCAAGGTCGGCAGCGGCGCCTTCATGAAGGACCTCACCACCGCTCGCGAGCTCGCCGAGACGATGGTCGCGCTCGGCACCGACGCCGGCGTGCACACCGTCGCGCTGCTCACCGACATGGCCACCCCGCTCGGCCGCACCGCCGGCAACGCGATCGAGGTCGCCGAGTCCGTCGAGGTGCTCGCCGGCGGCGGTCCGGCCGACGTGGTCGAGCTGACCCTGGCCCTGGCCCGCGAGATGCTGGCCGGCGCCGGCCGCGACGACGTCGACCCGGCCGACAAGCTGGCCGACGGCTCGGCGATGGACGCCTGGAAGGCGATGATCCGCTCCCAGGGCGGCGACCCGGACGCGGCACTGCCCGAGGCGAAGGAGTCGCACGTCGTCACCGCGCCCTCGAGCGGCACCCTGACCCGTCTCGACGCGATGGCGGTCGGCCTGGCCGCGTGGCGCCTCGGCGCCGGCCGGGCCCGCAAGGAGGACCCCGTCCAGGCCGGGGCCGGGGTCGTCTGGCACGCACGTCCCGGGGACGAGGTCACCGAGGGTGAGGCCCTGTTCACGCTGCTCACCGACGAGCCGGAGCGCTTCGACCGCGCGCTCGCCTCGCTCGAGGGTGGCTTCGACATCAACGACGGTGCTGACTTCACGCCGACCCCGCTGGTGCTCGACAGGATCACCTGAGCGGTGGAGACATCCCCAAGTCTGGCGACGATTCAGCAGTAACCTCCCGCGACCCGCGTCGGCGACCTACGGTCCCTGTGTTCGGGGAGGGGTCCCATGAGCGACATGGAAGAGCGCGACTGGGGTCGCGCCGGCATCTCGATGAGACCGGTTCTGCTGGTGGTACTGCTACTGGCGGCCGTGCTGGTCGGAGGCGGCGCGTCCTGGCTCGTCCTCTCCCGGCAGGGCACGCCCGCGGCAGGCCCCGACGACTGCTCGAGCTATCGTTCGGTCCACCTCGTCGTCGCGCCCGAGCTCTACGGCACGGTGCTGACCGCCTTGGACGAGCTGACGCCCCCCTGCACGCGGGTGGATCCCGTGAGCCGCCCGGGGATAGGGGTGGCCCTCGGGGTCGCCTTCGGAGGCACCCCGCCCGACATCTGGATCCCGGAGGCACACTTCCTGATGACGAAGGCCTACCTAGGGCCTTCGGCACGGCTGCGGACCGTCGCACGAAGCGTGGCGCACACCCCGGTCCTTCTCGTCGGCGGAAAGGGTGCGCGCCAGTTCGGTTCGTGGGGTGACGCCGAGGGCTCGGGTCTGGTGTCGGTGCCCGATCCGGAGACATCCGTGGCGGGCACCCTCGCCGTGCTCGCACCGCTGGCTGAGTCCCCGGCCATGGGTCGCACGATCGCCGACGCGCAGCAGATGATGGTGCCGTTCGCGCAGGGGTATGGCGCGCGTCGCGCACGAGGCGCGGACGCGTCGGTCGCGCCGACGATGTTCGCCCGCAGGTCGCGGCGGCTCGTCGTGACAACGGAGCAGGAGCTCGCTGGGGTGGTGGGCCGGAGCGATCTCCGCGACCTCACGCCTGAGGTCGGCGCGCCGGTGCTGGACTTCCCGGTCGCGGTGAGCATGGATGCTGCCCCCGGCGCGAGGGCCGTCGCCCGCTCCATGGTCGCCTACTTCACGGGAGACGCGGGCAGGGCGGACGTACGTGAGCAGGGGCTCCGTGCCGTCGACGACGAGACGACCACGCTGCACCCGCCGCCCGCGGCGTCGATCTCCTCCGCCGTGCAGTCCTGGCGCACCCTCGCTGTACCGTCCGCGATCCTCGCCGTCGTCGACGCTTCCGGCTCCATGGACTTCGATGCCGGCACCGGGACGCGGATGGACCTGCTGGCCGACGCTGCCGGGATCGGGCTGTCGTTCCTGCCCGACCACGCGCGAGTGGGTCTGTGGGTGTTCTCCATCGACAAGGGCGGCCCGGGGAAGGACTGGCGCGAGCTCGAACCGATCCGTCGGCTCGACGACCTGAGGTTCGGACGTACGCAGCGCTACGCGCTGCGCGAGCGCGCCGCGGAGCTGCCGGGGCTCACGGGTGGCGGAACGGGTCTCTACGACACTGCGTTGGCGGCCTACCGCACGGCGGTGCGCAGCTATCGACCTGCCTACTCGAACGCTGTCGTGCTGATGACCGACGGCCGCAACGATGACCCGGGATCGATCAGGCTCGAGGAACTGCTGGCGCGCCTGCGCGAGATGCGTGACCCGCAGCGTCCGGTGCGTCTCGTGGGCATCGCCATCAGCGGGGACGCCGACCTCGGTGCCTTACGTCGGATGGCGCACGTGACCGGAGGCGAGGCCTACCTCGCGGCCCAGCCCGAAGACGTGCTCAAGGTATTCGCGCAGGCGGTGCTCTCGCGCTGAGGTCGCTCGACCAGGGCTCAGGCCAGCAGCAGCACGACGTGCTGGGCCACGCAGGCGGGCTTGTCGTGGCCCTCGATCTCGACGGTGTGCTCGACGATGAGCTGCTTGCCGGCGGGCAGGTCGCGGACCTCGCCGAAGCGCACGTGCGAACGCAGCCGACTGCCCACGGGCACCGGGTTGGGGAAGCGGACCTTCTCCAGCCCGTAGTTGAGCCGCGCGCCCGGCGTCTCGAGGCTGAAGACCTGCGAGGCGAAGCGGGGGAGCAGGCTCAGGGTCAGGAAACCGTGCGCGATCGTGGTGCCGAACGGCCCCGCGGCGGCGGCCTCGACGTCGACGTGGATCCACTGGTGGTCGAGCGTCGCGTCGGCGAAGGCAGTGATCCGGTCCTGGTCGATCTCGAGCCACTCGCTGGTGCCGATCTCGGACCCGGCGGCTGCGGCGACGTCGTCGAGCGTGGTGAAGGTGCGCATGGGGCCGAACATAGTGGTTGGCCATGTCGAGCCTGCTTGGATGTGCCGATGAGCACTCCCACCCGCGACCAGGTCCACCGTGCCCCCAAGGTCCTGCTGCACGACCACCTCGACGGCGGCCTGCGGCCGCAGACCATCGTCGAGCTCGCTGCGGAGATCGGCCACGAGCTTCCGGCGTCGGATGCCGAGTCGCTGGGTCGCTGGTTCACCGAGTCGGCCGACTCGGGGTCGCTGGTCCGCTACCTCGAGACCTTCGACCACACCGTCGCGGTCATGCAGAACGGTCCGGCCATCGCCCGCGTCGCGCGCGAGTGCGTCGAGGACCTGGCCGCCGACGGGGTCGTCTACGCCGAGGTGCGCTACGCCCCTGAGCAGCACGTGAGCGGCGGCATGACGCTCGACGAGGTCGTCGCGGCCGTGCAGGAGGGCTTCGAGGAGGGGATGGCCGCGAGCGGCGGCAGGATCGTCGTACGCCAGCTGCTGACCGCCATGCGCCACCAGGCCCGGTCGATGGAGATCGCCGAGCTGGCGATCGCCTGGCGCGACCGCGGGGTCGCCGGGTTCGACATCGCCGGTGCGGAGGCGGGCTTCCCGCCCACCCGGCACCTCGATGCCTTCGAGTACCTCCAGCGCGAGAACTCGCACTTCACGATCCACGCGGGCGAGGCCTTCGGGCTGCCGTCGATCTGGGAGGCCATCCAGTGGTGCGGCGCCGACCGGCTCGGTCACGGCGTCCGGATCATCGACGACGTCACGGTCAACGACGACGGCTCGGTCGAGCTCGGTCGACTCGCGGCCTACGTGCGGGACCAGCGCATCCCGCTCGAGATGTGCCCGAGCTCCAACATCCAGACCGGTGCGGCCGAGTCGTTCGCCGAGCACCCGATCGGCCTGCTGACCAAGCTCCGCTTCCGGGTCACGGTGAACACGGACAACCGCTTGATGAGTGGGACGTCGATGACCCAGGAGATGTTCGGGCTGGTGGAGGCGTTCGACTACTCGCTCGCGGACCTGCGCTGGTTCACCATCAACGCGATGAAGTCGGCCTTCCTGCCCTTCGACGAGCGCCTCGCGCTCATCGACGAGGTCGTGAAGCCGGGCTACGCGGCACTCATCAGCGAGGGCTGACCACCAGCCACGGACGGTCCCAGCCGGCCAGCCCGAGGTCACCGGTCTCCCACCGCTCACGGGTCACCGTCATCGCGAGCCCCGACGCCGGCTCGTACGTGCGCGTCCGCTCGTCGTCGACCTCGGAGACCAGCACGACGTGGCGGGGCAGGAGCCGGTCGCCGACGAAGACGGCGGCCGGTCGCTCCGGCGCCACGCCCTGCAGTGCCGGCCAGACGCGGCGGTGCAGGCGCACGACGTGCAGGGCGTACGGCACACCGGTCAGCAGCCGCAGCTCGCGTGCCACCGCCCACGGCGGCGTGCCGATCGCCCGCGGCCACGGCAGCTGCCAGCCGCCCGCGGTGTCGGCGAGCGAGGTGAGGCGGCGGTGGAGGGTGGCGGTCTCGTGGGCGAACGTGGCCTGGTCGGCCACCAGCCCGGCGTAGCGCGGGTGGACCAGGCGCCGAGCCATCACCAGCGCGGCGGCACCGCACGAGCGGCGGTCCGGCTGCCTCAGTCGCACGCTCACGGGTGCGGCCTCATCGCGGGCCGACCTCGGACGCCGTCAGCTCGGCGTACGCCTGGTCGCCCGTGGCGCGCCGGCAGCCCTCGCGCACGGCGTGGGCGACGACCCGCTGCTGGTCACGCATCAGGGCGGTCCCGCGCCGGAGGAGCACCAGTGGTGGTTTGCGGTGCTCGCGCAGGTCGCGGGTGAGTCGCCGCCAGAACGTGACGAGCGGGTGCTGGGTGATGCAGTAGGCGGCGGCGAGCATGCCCTCCTCGCGGCACGCTGCGACCACCTCGGGAGCGAAGATCCCCTCGGCGACGAAGAGCGTGCTGCCACCGAGGTCGACGGCGCGCGACCCGGTGCGGCCGTTCTCGGCGATCTCGTAGACGGGCACCTCGCTGTGGCCCATCGTGCACAGCTCGCGGAGCGCGGTGAGGGCGTCCTGCTCGTGCCACGAGGCGGAGTCGTCCCAGTCCACGAGGCCGGCGTTGGCGCCGACGGTGATGCGGGGGAGCGTCGGGTCGTCGCCGTCCTTGTAGAAGTCGTCGAGGCGGAGGATCGGGAGTCCGAGCCGCTCGGCCAGCCGGGACTTCCCGGCTCCGCTGGGCCCGGCCAGGACGATCACCTGGGCAGCGCTCACTTGGTATCCCACTCATTTCGTCGTTCGGCCACGGAGGTAAAGGTCGGACACTAGTCTCGCCCAGACCCCCGATCGGAATTCCTTGTGGGAGGAACCTTCATGAGTCTCGACGACTCCAGCGCGCCCGGAAACGGGCCATCTTCTTCACCTGCCGCAGCCCCGCGCTCCGGCCTCCGCGGCGGCGTGCCGTTGCTGGTGGGCCTCGTGCTCGTCGTGGCAGCCGGCATGTTCGCCGTGTTCACCCTGGGCAGCGGCGACGACGGCTCCGCCAGCGCCGGCTGCGTGTCCGACAAGGTGGCGCTGACCACGGCTCCCGTGATGGAGGACCTCGTCAAGCAGGCCGTCAAGGACGTCAACAAGGACGAGCCCTGCATCGACATCACGGTCACCGCCGGCACCGTCAAGGACGTCGTCGCCTCGCTGGCCGACCCCGATGCCAAGCTCCCCGAGATCTGGATCCCGGACAGCCCGACCTGGAAGGGTCAGCTGACCGCTGCCGGCTGGAGCGGCACCCCGATCGCCAAGGTGCTCGCCCAGACGCCCGTCGGCCTGATCGGCGGCCCGGCCGCCCAGGCGCCCGCCTCGTGGGTGTCCGCCCTCGATGGCGGCAAGCTCGCCATGGCCGACCCGAGCGCCGAGGGAGCCTCCGCGCTCGCCCTGCTGGCGCCGTACGCCGAGATGAAGCAGACCGGCGAGAACCCGCAGACCATCGAGCAGAAGACCGTTCCGGTCGCGCAGACCTACGGCGAGCGTGCCGTCGCCGGCAGCACCAACGAGACCGACCTCTCGACGATCACGGCCTCCAGCACGGCGCTGGTGCCCTCGACCGAGCAGGCCTACCTGGCCGCCCGTCGCAGCAACGACCAGCTCAGCCTCGTCGCACCGCAGACCGGTGTGCCGATGCTGCAGTACCCGCTGATCGACGTCAGCCGCGGCGGCCGCGACCTCCTCGCCACCGGCGGCGACCTGTCCGCGCGCGTCGGTCGCGCGCTGACCCGCTGGTTCACCTCCAGCGCCGGCGTCGAGGCCATCGCGGCCGCCGAGCTGCGTGGCCCCGACGGCGCCCCGCTGCCCGACGCGATCGGCCTCGGAAATGCCACGGTCCTCCCGACCGTGGCCCAGAAGACGACCGACGACACCCTGCGCCAGTGGCGCGTGCTCTCGGTCCCGTCGAGCATCCTCGCGGTCGTCGACCTGTCCGGCTCGATGAAGACCGCCATCGGCGACACCACGCGCATCCAGCTCGCCGTCAACGCCTCCCAGCTCGCGCTCGACGCGTTCCCGGCGCAGGCGCGCATCGGCATCTGGGGCTTCTCGAAGAACCGCGGGGAGGGCGGTGTCTCCTGGGAGGAGTACGCCACCCTCGACCGGCTCGACGCCCCGGCCGGCGCAGCCGGCACCCACGGTGACGTGGTCCGCGCCGAGGCAACCAAGCTCCCGGGCCGCGTGCGCGGCGGCACGGGTGTCATGGACACCACCCTGGCTGCGTACAAGTACGCCCAGGAGAAGTGGGACCCGGCCTGGTTCAACTCCGTGGTGATCATGACCGACGGCGCCAGTGACGACTCCAGCTCGCTGTCGCTCGACTCCCTGGTCAACCAGCTCAAGTCGCTGCGCGACCCGGCCAAGCCGGTCAAGGTGATCATCATCGGCCTCTCGCAGGAGTCCGACACCGGTGAGCTCGACGTGATCGCCAACGCCACCGGCGGCCAGAAGTACGTCGTCAACGACCCCAACGAGATCCTCGGGGTGCTGGCGCAGGCGCTGCTCAACCGCTGAGCGTCCTTCTGCCCGATCGTCTGGCAGCAGCAGGGATGGACTTCCACTCGTAGGAGTGGACGTCCATCCCTGTTCTGCGTCAGGCTCTCGCTGAAGAACGAGCGGACGTCAGACGCCGATCGGGTGCCAGACCGTCTTGGTCTCGAGGAACCGGGTCATCCGGTCGAGTGCGGGCTCGACGAGCCAGTCGGTGTCGGGGGCGGGACGGCGTACGCGCTTGAGGTTGTCGGCGGCCGCCACCTCGAGCTCGGTGGCCAGGGTCGCGTCCTCGATGCCGGTCAGGTCGATGCCGTTGACGTCCATGTGCGAGGCCAGCCACGGCGCGATCTCCGCGGCCGATCCGGTGAGCACGTTGACGACGCCGCCGGGCAGGTCGCTGGTCGCCATGACCTCGCCGAGGGTGATCGCGGTGAGCGGGTTCTCCTCGCTGGCGATGACCACCACCGTGTTGCCGGTGATGATCAGCGGCGCCACGACGCTGACCAGGCCCAGGAGCGCGCCGCGCGGGGCGACGACGGCGATCACGCCGCTGGGCTCGGGCGTGGACAGGTTGAAGTAGGGCCCGGCGACGGGGTTGGCGTTGCCGACCACCTGGGTGATCTTGTCGGCCCAACCGGCGTACCAGACGAGACGGTCGATCGCGGCGTCGACGTGAGGTGCGCGCCTTGGCCTGCGTGATGCCCTCGGAGGCACGCAGCTCGGCCTCGAACTGCTCGCGACGGCCCTCGAGGACCTCGGCGATCCGGTAGACGACCTGGGCACGGTTGTACGCCGTCTTGCCCGACCAGCCACCGAAGGCCGCGCGGGCGGCGACGACGGCGTCACGGGCGTCCTTGCGGGAGGCCTGCGCAGCGTTGGCGAGCAGGCGGCCCTTGGCGTCGTTGACGATGTAGGAGCGCCCGGACTCGGAGCGGGGGAACTGTCCGCCGATGTAGAGCTTGTAGGTCTTGCGCACGTCGATGCGGGACATCAGCTGTCCGCTCCCTTCAGGTAGCCCTCGAGTCCGTGGCGACCGCCCTCGCGGCCGTACCCGGACTCCTTGTAGCCGCCGAACGGCGAGGTCGGGTCGAACTTGTTGAACGTGTTGGCCCAGACGACGCCGGCCCGGAGCCGGCTGGCCATCGACAGGATCCGCGAGCCCTTGTCGGTCCACACGCCGGCCGACAGGCCGAACGGGGTGTTGTTGGCCTTCTCGATCGCCTCGGACGGCGTGCGGAAGGTCAGCACCGACAGGACCGGGCCGAAGATCTCCTCGCGGGCGATGCGGTGGGCCTGCGAGACGCCCGTGAAGACGGTCGGGGCGAACCAGTAGCCGTGGGAGGGCAGCTCGCACGGCGCGGACCAGCGCTCGGCGCCCTCGGCCTCGCCGATGTCCGACAGCTCGCGGATCTTGGCGAGCTGCTCGGCCGAGTTGATCGCGCCCACGTCGGTGTTCTTGTCGAGCGGGTCGCCGACGCGCAGCGTGGCCATCCGGCGCTTCAGCCGCTCCATGACCTCGTCGGCCACGGACTCCTGGACGAGGAGCCGCGAGCCGGCACAGCACACGTGGCCCTGGTTGAAGAAGATGCCGTTGACGATGCCCTCGATGGCCTGGTCGAGCGGCGCATCGTCGAAGACGATGTTGGCGGCCTTGCCACCGAGCTCGAGGGTGACCTTCTTGTCGGTGCCGGCGACGGCACGGGCGATCGCCTTGCCGACCTCGGTGGACCCGGTGAAGGCGACCTTGTCGACGTCGGGGTGCGAGACGATCGCGCGGCCGGTCTCGCCGGCACCGGTGACGATGTTGACGACGCCGGGCGGGCAGGTCGGCCTGCTGGCAGATCTCCGCGAACAGCAGCGCGGTCAGCGGGGTGGTCTCGGCAGGCTTGAGGACGACGGTGTTGCCGCACGCCAGCGCCGGGGCGATCTTCCACGCCAGCATGAGCAGCGGGAAGTTCCACGGGATGATCTGGCCGGCGACACCGAGCGGCGTCGAGCCGTAGCCGGAGTGCTCGAGCTTGTCGGCCCAGCCGGCGTAGTAGAAGAAGTGCGCAGCGACGACCGGGATGTCGACGTCGCGCGACTCCTTGATCGGCTTGCCGTTGTCGATCGACTCCAGGACGGCGAGCTCGCGCCCGCGCTCCTGGATGATCCGGGCGATCCGGTAGAGGTACTTGGCGCGCTCGGCGCCGGACATCCTGGACCAGACCCGGGTGTAGGCGCGGCGCGCGGCCTTCACGGCAGCGTCGACGTCGGCGTCGCTCGCCTCGGCGACCTCGGCGAGCACCTCCTCGGTGGCCGGGTTGACCGTCTTGAAGGACGTGCCGGTGCCGTCGACGAACTCACCGTCGATGAAGAGGCCGTAGGACGGCTTGATGTCGACGATCGCGCGCGACTCGGGCGCGGGGGCGTACTCGAAGGTGGCGGTCGGTGTGGGGTTGGCCATGTGCCTCAGTCCAGAGTGAAGTAGTCGGGACCGGAGTAGCGACCGGTCGTCATCTTGGTCCGCTGCATCAGCAGGTCGTTGAGCAGCGTGGAGGCACCGAAGCGGAACCAGTCGGGGTCGAGCCAGTCGGGACCGGCGATCTCGTTGACCATCACGAGGTACTTGATGGCGTCCTTGGTGGTCTTGATGCCGCCGGCGGGCTTCACGCCGACCATCTGGCCGGTCTGCTCGCGGAAGTCGCGTACGGCCTCCAGCATGATCAGCGTGACGGGCAGCGTGGCGGCCGGTTGCACCTTGCCGGTGGAGGTCTTGATGAAGTGGCCACCGGCCATCATCGCGAGCCAGCTGGCGCGTCGTACGTTGTCGTAGGTCTGGAGCTCACCGGTCTCGAAGATCACCTTGAGGTGCGCGTCCCCGCACGCCTCGCGGACCTGGGCGATCTCCTCGAAGACCTCGAGGTAGCGCCCGGACAGGAACGCGCCACGGTCGATGACCATGTCGATCTCGTCGGCGCCGGCCTCGACGGCGTCACGGGTGTCGGCGAGCTTGATGTCCATCGCCGCGCGACCGCTGGGGAACGCCGTGGCGACCGCGGCGACGTGCACGCCGCTGGCGCCGAGGGTCTGCTTGGCCGTGGCGACCATGTCGGGGTAGACGCAGACGGCAGCGGTGGCCGGGCAGGAAGGGTCGGCCGGGTCGGGGCGCATCGCCTTGGAGGCGAGTGCGCGGACCTTGCCGTGGGTGTCGGAACCCTCGAGCGTCGTGAGGTCGACCATCCGGATCGCGAGGTCGATGGCGAAGGCCTTCGACGTCGTCTTGATCGACCGGGTGCCGAGGCCCGCGGCGCGTGCCTCGCACCCGACCTGGTCGACCCCGGGGAGGCCGTGGAGGAATCGGTTGAGCGAGGAGTCGGAGCGCACGATGTCGTCGAACGGCCCGTGCGTCGCTGCGTGCTCCGTGGGGGCGCTCGCCGTTGAGCTGGGAGTCGGTGTCACCGACCCAGCATAGAGTTGGGCGCGATGGGCCCGGCAATCCCCAGGGGGCCAAAGTCTGCCCAAATGGACGAGGACGAGATGGCACGCCTGCAGCACGAAGACGACGCAGTGGTGGAGCACTTCCACCCGACGAGCGGCCAGGTGACCGGCTGGATGGCCGTGGTCCTGGCGGCCGTCCTGGTGGTGGCGGGCCTCGCCTACGCCGACGAGGGCTTCCCGCTCTGGGTGGACGCTGTCGCACTCCTCATCGGCGTCCTCGCGTGGGCTGTGATGCTGCGGCCGGCGTTGTGGGTGACCGACGAGCACCTGGTCATGCGCAACCTCGTCGAGACCGTCCACATCCGGCTCGCCGCCGTCGAGGAGATGGCGATCCGCCAGGTGCTCGTGGTGCGCGCGGCCGACCGACGGTTCGTCTCCACGGTCGTGGGTCGCACGTGGCGCAAGTCGCTCCAGTCCCGACACCGCCCCGGCGGCCTCGCCGACGAGGCCGCGATGGCCCCGACCGAGGGCATGCACTACGCCGACTTCGTCGAGAACCGGCTCTACCACCTGATCGACAGGGCCCGCACACGTGAGGACATCAGGGCCGGGTCGCACGAGCAGCTGGCGCTGCCCGACGCCGTACGCCGTGAGCCCGCGTGGCTGCCCATCACGCTGATCGCGGTCGCCGTGGTCGCGCTCGTGGTCTCGTTCTTCCTCTGAGGCCGTCGAGCAGCACCTGCCACGACGGCTGTCCGGCCAGGGGCCGGGTCAGCCGCCGAACACAGCGCCCCGGAGGTCGGCGGTGATGGCGTCGAGGCGGCCGACGGCCGAGATGCGAGCGGCGTCGACGCTCCCCCCATCGGACTCGGCCTCGACCGGGATCACGACCTCGAGGTAGCACTTCACCTTGGGCTCGGTGCCGCTCGGCCGCACGATGACCCGGCCGCCCTCGGCGAGGGTGTAGCGCAGGCCGTCGGTCGGCGGCAGCTGGGCCGAGCCCTCGGCGAGGTCCTCGACCTTGACGACCGCGAGGCCGCCGAGCGTGGTCGGGGGAGTGGCGCGGACGCGCTCCATGGTCGCCGGGATCTGGGCGAGGTCGTCGAAGCGCACCGACAGCTGGTCGGTGGCGTGGAGGCCGTGCTCGTGCGCGATGTCGTCGAGGAGGTCGGTGAGCCCGCGGCCCTCGGCCTTGGCGGCGGCGGCGAGCTCGCACACCAGGAGGAGGGCCGAGACGCCGTCCTTGTCGCGGACGTTCTCCGGGTCGCAGCAGTAGCCCAGGGCCTCCTCGTAGCCGAAGGCCAGGCCCTCGACGCGACCGATCCACTTGAAGCCGGTCAGGGTCTCCTCGTGCGGCTGGCCGGCGGCCGCGGCCATCTTGCCGAGCAGGCTCGAGGACACGATCGAGTTGGCGTACACGCCGGTGCGACCGCGGGCGAGGAGGTGGTGGGCGAGCAGCGCGCCGACCTCGTCGCCGCGCAGCATCCGCCACCCGTGGGCGTCCGGGACCGCCACGGCGCAGCGGTCGGCGTCGGGGTCGTTGGCGACCACCAGGTCGGCCTTCAGGTGCCCCGCCAGCGCCATCGCGAGGTCCATCGCGCCCGGCTCCTCCGGGTTGGGGAAGGAGACGGTGGGGAAGTCGGGGTCGGGGTGCTCCTGCTGCTCGACGACGTGCGGCGCCTCGAAGCCGGCCGTCTCCAGCACCTGCGCGACCGTCGTGCCGCCGACGCCGTGCAGTGGCGTGTAGACGACGCGGAGGTCGCGCGGTCCGTCCTCGGCCAGACCGGCGACGGTGTCGAGGTAGCGATCGACGATCTCCTCGCCGACGACCTTGCCGCCGTCGCCGCGGGGCAGGTCGGCGAGATTGCCGACGGCCTCGATCCGCGCGGCGATCTCGGCGTCGGCCGGCGGGACGATCTGGCTGCCGTCGCCGAGGTAGACCTTGTAGCCGTTGTCCTGCGGGGGGTTGTGGCTGGCGGTGACCATGACGCCGGCAGCGCAGCCGAGCTCGCGGATCGCGTACGCCAGCAGCGGCGTGGGCAGGGTGCGCGGCATGACGAGGGCCTTGAAGCCGGCACCGGTCATGATCTCGGCGGTGTCGCGGGCGAAGACGTCGGAGTTGTGGCGGGCGTCGAAGCCGATCACCACGGACCCGCCGCGGTGGCCGGTGTCCTGGAGGTACGCCGCCAGGCCGGCCGCCGCGCGCGTGACGACGACGCGGTTCATCCGGTTGGACCCGGCGCCGAGCGCGCCGCGCAGGCCGGCCGTACCGAACTCGAGCGTGCCGGCGAAGCGGTCGGCCAGGTCGGTGTCCTCGCCCCGCTCGGCGGCGGCGATCACGGACTCGAGCTCGGCGCGGGTCTGCTCGTCGGGGTCCTGGGCGGCCCAGGCGCGGGCCTGCTCGATCAGCTGGTCGTCGGCGGTCATGGACGCACGCTATCCCTCGGCCCGCTCGCGGACGTCATGGCCGGTGGTCGCCCGGACGACCGCTCCCGATGACGTTGTCGGCGGCGACTGGCAGAGTCCCTCCATGATCGATCACCTGGGCATCAACTGCACCGACCTGCCGCGTGCGGCCGCGTTCTACGACCGCGTCCTGGGCGTGCTCGGGCACCGCCGCATCATGGACGTCGGCGTGGCCATCGGCTACGGCACCGACGGCCCCGACTTCTGGATCAGCACCTTCGACGAGGTCGGCCCCAACCGGGAGATCCACCTCGCTTTCAGCGCCCCGGACGCCGCGACCGTGCGCGCCTGGTACGCCGAGGCGCTGGCGGCCGGCGCGGAGTCGCTGCACGAGCCGCGGCTCTGGCCGGAGTACCACGCGGCCTACTACGGCGCCTTCGTCCGCGACACCGAGGGCAACAACATCGAGGCGGTCTGCCACACCGGCGACTCCTGATATCGGGAGGCGCTGGTGGGAGCGGCCGGACTAGCGTGGCGAGGTGACCGCGACCGTTCTCTCCGTCAACGCCGGCGTCGCCGAGACCATCCCGGGGATGAAGCGGCCGAGTGGCATCCGCAAGCGACCGGTGCAGCAGATCGAGGTGCGCGACCCCGGCCCCAAGCGGGGCGGGCTCGGCAGCGGCGTCGTCGGCGACGCGATCGTCAGCCGCAAGCACCACGGGGGTGAGACGCAGGCGGTGTACGCCGTCGCGCGCGAGGAGCTCGACTGGTGGGGCAACGAGCTCGACCGCGAGCTGGCGGACGGGATGTTCGGCGAGAACCTCACGACGACCGGCCTCGACGTCGACGCCGCCGAGGTGGGGGAGCAGTGGCGCGTCGGGTCAGCGCTGCTCGAGGTGTGTGGACCGCGTGTCCCGTGCGCGACGTTCGCCAAGCACATGGTCGAGCCCCGCTGGGTCAGGCGCTTCAGCGAGCACGGCCGTACGGGCGCCTACCTCGCGGTGCGCGAGCCGGGCGTGATCGGGCCGGGCGACCCGCTCGAGGTCGTGCACCGGCCCGGGCACGGGCTCACCGTGCCGATGTTCTTCCGCGCGGCGATGGGCGACCAGGACCTCGCCGGAGAGTTCCTCCGGGCCGAGGTCCTGCCGCCCATCGAGCACGAGTGGTTGGCCTCACGCCGGTGAGGCCCGTCGATCAGGACAGCGCGGCGACTGCTGCGTCGTAGTCGGGCTCGACGCCGATGGCGTCGGTGAGCTGCGTGTAGAGGACCTTGTGGTCGGTGTCGAGCACCACGACCGCGCGGCCGAGCATGCCCTGCCAGCCGCCGTCGGCCATCGCGACGCCGTAGTCCTGGCCGAACGAGGACCGGAACGCCGAGCCCATCTGTACGTCGTCGATGCCCTCGGCGCCGCAGAAGCGCGCCTGCGCGAGCGGCAGGTCGACCGAGACGTTGACGACGGTGGTGTTGTCGAGGCCGGCCGCGAGCTCGTTGAACTTCCGCACGCTCGCCTGGCACACGCCGGTGTCGATGCTCGGGAAGATGTTGAGCACGACGCGCTGGCCGGCCGCGTCGGCGTCGGTCACGGGCTGGAACTTCAGTCCGACGAGGTCCCAGCCGGGTGCCTGGGAGCCGACCGCGGGAAGCTCGCCGACGGTGCTGACGGTGTTGTCTCCGAGTTGTGTGGTTGCCATGCGCCCAACCTAGCCGGACGGCGGGCACACCTAGAGTGCGGTCCATGGCCCCCCAGAACCGGACAGCTGTCATCGTCGACGTGCTGCGCGACGCCTTCGCCCCGCTGATGCGTGCCGATCCGGCCGCGTTCCGCGCGAAGTACCGCAAGATGGCCCGGGACCCGCATGCCTTCTACCGCGGCAGCGCGTGCCTCTTCTTCAACGACGTCACGCAGGACCTGGACGACTGGGCCGGCCACGGTGCCGAGCGGATCTGGATCCACGGCGACCTGCACGTCGAGAACTTCGGGACGTACATGAACTCCGACGGCCTGCTGGCCTTCGACATCAACGACTTCGACGAGGCCTACGTCGGCCGCTTCACGTGGGACCTCCAGCGCTTCGCGGCGAGCCTGGCGTTGGTCGGCTGGCAGAAGGCGCTCCCCGAGGACGCGATCCGCAAGCTGATCGCCCGCTACGCGCGGTCCTACCTCGCGCAGGTCAACCACTACCTCGCCTCCGACAGCGACGACGACTTCGAGATCCGGCTCGACAAGGCCGACGGCCCGGTGCTGGCGGCGCTGGTCGAGGCCCGCTCCAAGCGTCGTGCCGACCTGCTCGACGGCATGACCTTCATGCAGGGCGGGCGGCGCCGGTTCGCCGAGGACTCCAGCACCCGGCGGCTCACGCGCGCCGAGCGCGCCAAGGTCGTCGCGGCGTTCCGCTCCTACCTGGACACGATCCCCGAGTCCAAGCGCTTCGACCGCGACCTGTTCTACGAGCTGCGCGACGTCGTCGGGAAGTCCGGCTTCGGCATCGGCAGCGCCGGCCTCCCGGCGTACAACGTGCTGGTCGAGGGCTACAGCCAGGCGCTCGACAACGACGTGGTGCTCAGCATGAAGCAGGCCAACATCCCGGCCCTGAGCCGCTTCGTCGACACCAGCGAGGTCGACGCCTACTTCGAGCACGAGGGCCACCGCACGGTGGTGAGCCAGCGGGCGCTGCAGGTGCACACCGACCCGCTGCTCGGGTACACGAGCGTCGACGGTGTCGGCTACGTCGTCTCGGAGATCTCGCCCTACGAGGTCGACCTCGACTGGTCCGAGATCAACGAGCCCGAGGACATGCGCTCGGTCGTCGACCTGCTCGGCCGTGCCACGGCGAAGATCCACTGCGCGTCGGACGAGGACAGCCACCAGGACCTCGTCGACTTCCAGGTGGAGACGGCGATCGCGAAGTCGCTGGAGGGCCGGCGCCAGGAGTTCGTCACGTGGCTGTGCGACTGGGGGATCGAGTACGCCGTCCGCGTCCGTGAGGACCACGCGCTGTTCGTCGACGCCTTCCGCGAGGGCCGGGTCGGGATCGCAGCCACCTAGGACCTGCACCGGCCCCCGCGGAGCCGGCTCAGCTGTCGATGTGGGCCATGTTGCCGTAGCGGTCGCCGACCACGGCGTCGCGCGGCACGGCGTCCTCGAGCGCGGCGAGGTCGTCGGTGGTGAGCTCGACACCGGCGGCGGCGGCGTTCTCCTCGAGGTACTTCACGCGCTTGGTGCCGGGGATCGGCGCGACGTCGTCGCCCTGGGCGAGCACCCACGCGAGCGCCAGCTGTCCGGGCGTGCAGCCCTTGCTGGCAGCGATCTCGCGCACCTTCTCGACGAGGACCAGGTTGGCGTCGAGCGCCTCGCCCTGGAAGCGGGGGAAGTACTCAGACCGACGACGGTCGGCCTCCCCGTCGGCACCGCTGTCAGCGGTGATCGCGCCGGTCAGCAGCCCGCGGCCGAGCGGCGAGTAGGGCACGAGGCCGATGCCGAGCTCGCGGATCGTCGGGAGGATCTCGTCCTCGAGGTCGCGGGTGAAGAGCGAGTACTCGGTCTGGAGTGCGGTGATCGCATGCACCGCGTGGGCCTTCCGGATGTTGGCGGCCGAGGCCTCGGAGAGCCCGAGGTGGCGCACCTTGCCGGCCTCGACCAGCTCGGCCATGGCGCCGACGGTCTCCTCGATCGGGACCGACTGGTCGACGCGGTGCTGGTAGTAGAGGTCGATGTGGTCGACGCCGAGGCGCTGCAGCGAGGCGTCGCAGGCCGCGCGGACGTAGTCGGGGGAGCCGTTGATGCCGACCATCGTGCCGTCGGGGAGGCGCTCGTTGCCGAACTTCGTGGCGAGCTGCACCTCGTCGCGGCGACCCGCGATGGCCTTGCCGACGAGCTGCTCGTTGGTGAAGGGGCCGTACATGTCGGCGGTGTCGAGGAAGGTCACGCCGAGGTCGAGCGCCCGGCGGATGGTGTCGGTGCCGCCCTGCTCGTCGGGCGTGCCGTAGAACTCCGACATCCCCATGCAGCCGAGCCCGAGGGCGCTCACGGTGAGCGACGAGGTGGTGCCGAGGGTGCGCTGTCCGATGTCTGGTGTGGTCATGGAGCCCACCCTTCGCCTTCGAGTGCGCTCCAAGTCAAGCGACCGGCGTGACCTGGTGCTCGTAGATCGCGATCTTGTGGTCGATCGCGCGCAGGTGGGAGCTCACCTCGGCCAGCTGCTGCTCCACGACCTGGCGGTGCGCGAGGAGCAGGTCGAGGCGCTCGGCCTCGTTGCCGTCACCGTCACGGACGAGTGCGGCGTAGCGGCGTACGTCCCGGATGGGCATGCCGGTGGCCCGGAGCCGGGTCACCATCTGGATCCAGCGGAGGTCGTCGTCGGTGTAGCGGCGGTGACCGGACGGCGCGCGCTCGACGGAGCGCAGCATGAGTCCGTCACGCTCGTAGTAGCGCAGGGTGTGGGCGGTGAGGCCCGTCTGCTCGGCGGCCTCGGCGATGCTCAGGCTGGTCACGGTGCCAGTGTCGACCTTGGAGTGCGCTCCAAGTCAAGGTCGGTGGTCAGTCTCCGAGGGCGGGGCGGTGGAACCTGGACAGCGCGAACGGTCCGCCGACGAACTCGGCCTCCGCCTCGTCGTCCGGACCCGGCTCGACGCGGTCGGCCCAGGCCTCGGCGTCGTCCTGCGGCTCGTAGCCCAGCCGCCGACCGGGCTCGAGGTCCCACCAGGCGCGGGTGTTCGCGCTGATCCCGTAGAGCACGGCGTAACCGGGGGCGGGGGTGGTGAGCGCCGCCTCGACCATCCGCACCCCGTCGTCGTACGAGAGCCACGTGGACAGCCCGCGGACGCTGGCCGGCTCCTCGAGGAACGACCCGATCCGGCAGGACACGGCGTCGATGCCGTGGCGGTCGACGAAGAGCTGCATCAGCGCCTCGGCGGCGACCTTGGCCACGCCGTAGTAGGTGTCGGGCCTGGGCAGCGCGGTCTCGGTCAGCTCACCGGCGGCGCGTGGCGTACGACCGACGGCGTGGTTGGACGACGCGTAGACCAGCCGCGGCACGTCGTGGGCGACCATCGCGTCGAGCAGCGCCGCGGTGGTGATGACGTGCGAGGTGAGCTCGTCAGGAAGGGAGACCTCCTCTGGTACGCCGGCGAGGTGGACCACCGCGTCGAGCCTGCCCCCCGTGGACAGAGCGGCGAACACCGCGAGCACGGCGTCGGCGTCGGCGCAGTCGCCCTCGTGCCAGGGGAAGGTCGTGCCTTCGGGAGCCGGGACCAGGTCGAGCCCGACGACGTCGTGGCCGAGCCCGGTCAGGCCGACGGTGATGACCCGACCGAGGCTGCCGGCCGCGCCGGTGACGAGGACGCGCACGTCAGATCCCTCCCCTTCAGATCTTCGCGACGACCTGGCTGAGCAGGCCGCCCATCCGGCTGGCCGCGGCCTTGCCGGCCTCGAGCACCTCGGAGTGGTCGAGGGGCTCGCCGCTCAGGCCGGCGGCGAGGTTGGTGACCAGGCTGATGCCGAGGATCTCCATGCCCGCCTCGCGGGCCGCGATGGCCTCGAGCGTCGTGCTCATGCCGACCAGGTGGCCACCCATGACGCCGGCCATCCGGACCTCGGCCGGAGTCTCGTAGTGCGGCCCGGGGAACTGGACGTAGACGCCCTCGTCCAGGCTGGAGTCGATCTCCTTGCACATCGCGCGCAGGCGCGGGCTGTAGAGGTCGGTGAGGTCGACGAAGTTGGCGCCGACGATCGGGCTGGTGCCGGTCAGGTTGATGTGGTCGGAGATCAGCACCGGCTGACCGGGCTGCCAGCCCTCCTTGAGGCCGCCGCACCCGTTGGTGAGGACGATGGCCGAGCAGCCGGCGGCAGCGGCCGTACGGATCGGGTGGACGACCGCAGCGACGCCCTTGCCCTCGTAGAAGTGCGTGCGCGAGAGGAAGACGAGCAGGTTGCGGTCGCCGCCCTCGGAATCGACAGTGCGGATGGAGCGGATCTTGCCGCTGTGGCCCACGACGGCTGCAGCACTGAAGCCCGGAACGTCGGTGGTGTCGATCTCGGCGGTCGCCTCGCCGAGGGCGTCGACGGCCGGCAGCCAGCCCGAGCCCAGGACGAGGGCGATGTCGTGGCGCTCCACACCGGTCAGCTCGGCGAGCTTCGCGGCCGCGGCCTGGGCGTTGTCGTACGGGTTCGTCTCGCTCATGGGGCGCACTCTAGAGCCAGCCGGGGGACGCGGTCAGAGGCCGGTCGAGCGGCAGTCACGTCTGCGCAGGGCGTGGACGTAGTCCTCCGGGGCACCGGCCGCGTCGGCGGCGTCGGCCAGCACGCCGAGGTAGGACGCCGACGGCAACCCACCCTCGTACGCATCGAGGACGTAGGACCACACGACCATCTCGCCGGTCATCGTCGAGACCCGCACCTTGGTCTTGCGGTAGAGCCCGCTGTCGGCGGCCTCCCAGCCGTCGAGGTCGCGCTCGTCCTCGGGGGTGACGTCGTAGACGGCGACGAAGACCTGCTCGAAGGGGTCCTGGACGATGGTCGACAGGGCGCCGTCCCAGCCGTGCTCCTCGCCGCCGAAGGTCAGCCGCCAGCCGGTCAGCCAGCCGGTGGACTGGAGGATCGAGTGCGGACAGCGCTCGCTCATCCGGGCGGGATCGAGGTTCGTCCCGTAGGCGGCGTAGAGCGTCACGAGCAGAAGGTTACCGAGCCGTGGTCCCGGTGTTCCCCTCGTGAGCCGGACAACTAGGCTGGGGGCGTGACCGACACGCACTTCGACACCCTTGTCCTCGGCGCTGGCCCCGGTGGCTACGTCGCCGCGATCCGCGCCTCCCAGCTCGGCCAGAAGGTCGCAGTCGTCGAGGACAAGTACTGGGGTGGGGTCTGCCTCAACGTGGGCTGCATCCCCTCCAAGGCGCTGCTCAAGAACGCCGAGCTGGCGCACACGCTCCAGCACGAGAAGGCGAAGTTCGGCATCGAGGGCGACGCCACGATGGCGTTCGGCCCGACCCACAAGCGCAGCCGCGACGTGAGCGCCGGCATCGTCAAGGGCGTCCACTTCTTGATGAAGAAGAACAAGATCACCGAGATCGACGGGTGGGGACAGCTCACCAGCGCGAAGGGGATCGACGTCAAGGACAAGGACGGCCAGACCACCAGCTACACCTGCGACAACCTGATCATCGCCTCCGGCGCGACCGTACGGCTGGTCCCCGGCGTCGAGCTCAGCGACAACGTCGTGACCTACGAGGAGCAGATCCTCACCGACCAGCTGCCCGGCTCCATCGTCATCGGCGGGTCCGGCGCGATCGGCGTCGAGTTCGCCTACGTGATGGCCAACTTCGGCGTCGACGTGACGATCGTGGAGTTCCTCGACCG
Source organism: uncultured Actinomycetota bacterium (assembly GCA_963708875.1). Classification (GTDB taxonomy): domain Bacteria; phylum Actinomycetota; class Actinomycetes; order Propionibacteriales; family Nocardioidaceae; genus Nocardioides. The sequence continues at coordinate 105,582 of CAVPUL010000008.1, read as the reverse complement.
GATGGTGCCGACCGAGGACGCCGACATCTCCAAGGAGCTCGCCAAGCACTACAAGAAGCTCGGCGTGAAGGTGCTGACCTCGACCGCGGTCAAGAAGGTCGAGGACACCGGGTCCGGCGTCAAGGTGACCATCGCGCCCGCCGCGGGGGGTGACGAGCAGGTGCTCGAGGCCGACAAGTTCCTCGCCGCCTTCGGCTTCGCGCCGCGGGTGACGGGATTCGGCCTGGAGGACATCGGCGTCAAGGTCTCCGAGCGTGGCGCCATCGAGATCGACGACTACTGCCGGACCAACGTCGACGGCGTGTACGCCATCGGCGACTGCACCGGGAAGATGATGCTCGCCCACGTCGCGGAAGCGATGGGCATCGTGGCCGCCGAGACGATCAACGGCGCCGAGACGATGCCGGTCGCCTACGACTTCGTGCCGCGGGCGACCTACTGCATGCCGCAGATCGGGTCGTTCGGCTACAGCGAGGCGCAGGCCAAGGAGAAGGGCTACGACGTCAAGACGGCGACGTTCCCCTTCACCGCCAACGGCAAGGCGATGGGCCTCGGCGAGGCGGTCGGCTTCGTCAAGGTCGTCGCCGACGCCGAGCACAACGAGATCATCGGCGCCCACATGATCGGCCCCGACGTGACCGAGCTGCTCCCGGTCCTCACCCTCGCGCAGAAGTGGGACCTGACCGCCGACGAGGTCGCCCGCAACGTGTTCGCGCACCCGACGCTCGGCGAGGCCGTCAAGGAGGCCGTGCACGGCATCGCCGGCCACATGATCAACCTCTGATGACCGACCACATCGTCATCATCGGCGGCGGACCCGGCGGCTACGAGGCGGCGCACGTCGCCGCGCAGCTCGGCGCCGAGGTCACGATCGTCGACACCGACGGTGTGGGCGGCTCCGCGGTCCTCACCGACTGCGTGCCCAGCAAGACGCTGATCGCCACGGCCGAGCTGATGACCGACATGGCAACGGCGCAGGAGCTCGGGGTCAACTTCCACGACCACGAGGGCGACGCGGCCACGTCCATCGCGGTCGACCTCGCCCGGGTCAACGCCCGCGTCAAGCAGCTCGCCGCCGACCAGTCGAGCGACATCGCGGCCCGCCTCGACCGCGACGGCGTACGGGTCGTGACCGGCCGCGGCCGCCTCGGACCCGACCTCACCGTGCTGGTGGGGGAGGAGACGCTGCAGGCCGACGCGATCATCGTCGCGACCGGCGCCGCACCGCGTACGCTCCCGAGCGCCCAGCCCGACGGCGAGCGGATCCTCACCTGGGAGCAGGTCTACGACCTGACCGAGGTGCCGGAGAAGCTCATCGTGGTGGGCTCGGGCGTGACCGGCGCGGAGTTCGCCAGTGCCTACCTGTCGCTCGGCATCGACGTGACGCTCGTCAGCAGCCGTGACCGGGTGCTGCCCGGCGAGGACGCCGACGCCTCCGCGGTGCTCGAGGACGTGCTCACCCGACGCGGCATGCACGTGCTCGGCGAGTCGCGCATGCAGTCGGTGACGCGCGACGGCGACACCGTCACGGTCACGCTCACCGACGGCCGTACGGTCTCCGGCAGCCACTGCATCCTGGCGCTCGGCTCGATCCCCAACACCGCCGACCTCGGCCTCGAGGACGCCGGTGTGGTCACCGACGACGCCGGCTTCATCTCCGTCGACCGCGTCTCGCGCACCTCGGCGCGCGGCGTCTACGCGGCCGGCGACTGCACGGGCGTGCTGATGCTGGCGTCCGTCGCGGCGATGCAGGGCCGGATCGCGATGTGGCACTTCCTCGGTGACGCGGTCTCGCCGCTCGACCTCAAGAAGGTCTCGTCCAACGTCTTCACCTCGCCGGAGATCGCGACGGTCGGCTGGTCGCAGAAGGCCGTCGACGCCGGCGAGATCGTCGCCGAGGCCGTGATGCTGCCGCTGGCCGGCAACGCGCGGGCCAAGATGCAGGGCGTGCGCGACGGCTTCGTGAAGCTCTTCTGCCGTCCCGGCACCGGCATCGTCGTCGGGGGAGTGGTCGTCGGCCCGCGGGCCTCCGAGCTGATCCACCCGGTCTCGATCGCGGTGGCCGAGTCGTTGACCGCCGACCAGCTGGCGCACGCCTTCACCGTCTACCCGTCGATGAGCGGGTCGATCGCCGAGGCCGCCCGCAGGCTGCACCGGGTCTGAGTCAGCCGAAGGGTCCGCCCCCGTCGGCGCCGCCCGTCATCTGGTTGAGGTAGGCCTGGGCCATCCCCTGCTGCACGTGCGGACCCCAGCCGTGCTTCGCCACCTCTGCGCTGGCGTCGACAGCGACGGCGACGCTTCCCGCGAGGTGCCAGGGAACCCACCGGTCGCCGATGCGCACCAGCCGTACGAGCGGCTCCTCGCCGGCGGCGAGCCGGCGGGCGTCGGCGGCGCAGGTGGCGATCACGCGTGCGGTGCCGCCCGGTGGGGTCCACTCGACGTCCTGCATCGAAGGTCCGTGCTGGGGGTTGAAGAAGCAGGGTTCACGACGTTCGGGGAGCGGCTCGCCGGCGATGACCGCGAGCACGGCGGCGCGGTGGTAGCGGGCGTCGGCGACGACCTGCTCGACGGCGACCACGTCCTCGACGGTCTCGCTGGTGGCGAGGAGCTGCGTGGCCTGGTCGTAGTTCTCCAGGGCGCGGCGGTAGTGGTCGTGCGCGGTCGGGTCGAGGTCGTCACCCAGGGTGTCGAGGTGGAGCTCGGCGACCTGCTCGCCGAGGACGGTGACGTCCTCGTCCATGAGCTTGCGAGCGGTGCGCCAGCGGTCCTTGGCAGCGAGGTCTTCCTCGCGCTTCCTGCGTCGTCCCCCGAACATGCGGGGAGTCTGGCACGCGCCTGTACGCTCAGTGGTTCTGTTCGTCCACGTCTCGGGGGAGAAGCCACGCCATGACTCGTCACCGCACTCTGCTCGCGCTGGTCCTCAGCGCGCTGCTGCTGCCTGTCCTGGCCCTCCGCCACCGCCTCGGCGGCGGAGCCGCGCAAGAAGATCGAGACGTGGGCGACCCCCGGCAGCACCGCGATCACGATCACGGGACACGGCTACGGACACGGCAAGGGCCTCTCCCAGTACGGCGCGCTCGGCGCCGCGACGCAGGGCCTCACCTGGCAGCAGATCGACGGGTTCTACTACCCGGGCACCACGTGGGGCCGCATCGGCGGCAAGATCCGCGTCCTCATCACCGCCGACACCGGTCGCGACGTCCAGGTCGTCGCCCAGCGCGGCCTCAAGGTCACCAGCCTGTCGCGGCAGCGCACCTGGCGCCTCCCGGCGCTCGCGGCGACGAAGTGGCGCCTGATCGGTGCCGGCAGCGACACCTCCGTGCAGTGGACCAAGGGTGGCTCCTGGCGGACCTGGAAGAAGGTCCCCGGCGAGGCCGAGTTCTCCTCGGTCACCGGACAGCTGACCCTCGTCCTGCCGGGTGAGCGACGCGTCTACCGCGGCACCCTCCAGTCGGTGGCCCCGCGCCAGAGCACCAAGCGCCAGACCGTGAACAGGCTCAGCATGGAGGCCTACCTCCGGGGCGTCGTCCCGGTGGAGGTCCCGGCCCTCTGGGAGCCCGACGCGGTGAGCGCGCAGTCGGTGGCCGCCCGGACCTACGCCGCGTTCGAGCGCTCGCACCCGTCCGCCGCGCACTACGACCTGTGCGACACCAGTCAGTGCCAGGTCTACGGCGGCATGGACGCCGAGCACCCGGCCGCGACGGAGGCGATCAAGGCCACCGCGAAGCAGGGCCTCTTCTACGACGGACGTCCCGCGTTCACGCAGTTCTCCGCGAGCAACGGCGGCTTCTCGGCGTCGGGCTCGATGCCCTACCTCGTGGCGCAGGCCGATCCCTACGACGGCGTCGCCAACCCGACGTACAGCACCTGGACGAAGCCCGTCGACGACGCCGCGATCGAGAAGGGCTGGCCCACGATCGGCGACCTGACCAGCATCGAGGTGACCACGCGCGACGGCAACGGCGACTGGGGCGGCCGCGTGGTCGCCATGGCCTTCGTCGGTTCGACCGGCACCGCGCTCGTCGACGGTGACACCGTGCGCGACTACTTCGGGCTCAACTCCGACTGGTTCACCTTCGCGGTCGTGCCGCGCCAGAAGGGGCAGGCCCGCGAGTGACGGGACCCCGGAAAGCGGAACGGACCCCGACGACTCGCGCTCGTCCTCGCCGTGCTGGCGCTGGCGGCGACGGGCTGCCAGGGCGAGGCGAACGGTGACTCGGCACTGCCCGACCCGGTCGTGGACACCGAGGTGACCTCGACGGTCGACTACGTGGCGATGGGCGACTCGTTCTCGGCCGGACCGTTCATCGGCACGATGCGCACGGACCCGGACGGGTGCGCCCGCTCGCGCGACAACTACCCCGCGTTCCTCGCCGACTGGCTCGACGTCCGCAGCTACACCGACGTCACGTGCTCCGGTGCCACGACGGCCGATCTCTACGCACCGATGGCGCTCTTCGGCGGCGGCACGGCGGTCCCGCAGGTCGACGCCCTCTCGGCAGACACCGACCTGGTGACCATCGGGATCGGCGGCAACGACTTCGGCATCTATGACGGGCTGATCGGCTGCCAGCAGCCGACGTCGGTCTGTGCGGTGGACGAGCTGCGCGCGGACGCCCGCAAGGTCGCCGGTCGCGTCACGCAGGCGGTGCGCCGCATCTCCAAGGTCGCGCCCGACGCACAGGTCTACGTCGTCGGCTATCCCGACATCCTGCCCACGGAGGGGACGTGCCACGCGGTCGGTGCCTCGGCAGCCGTCCTCGGCCCGGTCACCGAGGTCGCCGGCCTGCTCAACGCCTCGCTCCGCAAGGGCGCCGAGGCGGCAGGGGCGACGTACGTCGACATGGAGGCCGTCTCGAAGGGCCACGACGTGTGTGCCAAGGGCCGCGCGTGGGTCAACGGCCCGCGCTTCCGGGCCGGCATCGCGGCGCCGTTCCACCCCAAGATCAACGGCATGCGGGCCGTCGCGACCGAGGTGTTCCGGCAGGTCACCGGTGAGGATCCCGAGGTGTCCGAGTACGCCGAACCGGACCCCGACGTCGTGGTGCTGAACAAGCCCTGAGGAGCACACTGGGCCGGTGCGTCCCGTGTCCGTCCTGCCCGTCGTCGTGTTGGCGTGCGTCCTGGCCTCGGCCTGCGCGTCCGGTGCTGACGAGGACGACCCCGCGACGCCGTCGCCGAGCGCGTCCAGCACCAGCACCGAGCCGAGCCCCGAGCGGACCGCCGAGCCTGTGGCCGACCCGCAGGCACCGCTCGCCGACCTGCACCTCGACTGCGAGGGCGAGGGCGACCCGACCGTCGTCCTGGTCGCCGGGCTGAACACCTCGGGGGACACCTTCAGCGACCTCCAGCGTCGGCTCTCCGCCACGGCGCGCACCTGCTCCTACGACCGGGCCGGCATCGGCGACAGCGCCCCGCTCGACCCTGCAGCGCCCGACCCGTCGCCGGGCTCGGCGGCTGCTGACCTGGGCGCAACCCTGTCGGCGGCGGGCATCGAGCCGCCGTACGTCCTGCTGGGCTGGTCGTACGGCGGGCTGGTGACGCAGGCCTATGCGGCCGACTTCCCCGACGACGTCTCAGCCCTCGTCCTGGAGGACACCTCGGTGCGCGAGCAGTTCACCGGCGGCGGTCTGGCCGACCCGTCCTTCACCTGGAAGGAGGGCGGTCGCACCGTCGACGCCGCGAAGGTCCGCACGCAGCTCGCCGGACTCGACCTGGGTGACCTGCCCGTCGTGGCGCTCAGCCAGGACGGGCACCAGCGCTGGATGTCGGCGTGGTACGACAGCCACGACCGGCTCGCCAGGAGCACGTCGGACGGCGTGCACGCGATCGGCCTCGGCTCCGGGCACGCGATGCACGAGGACGTGTTCGGCCTCGTCGTCCGGGCCGTCGGGGCAGCGTGGACTGCCGCCTCGGACGGCACCGGGCTGCCTGGCTGCCGCGAGGTGTTCCGGGGCGAGAAGGTGCACTGCCGGGTGTAGCGCCGTCGGGTGTCGTAGGTCCGTGGTGTGATCGGCGCATGGTGAGGGTGGTCGTCGGCGCGCTGGTGCTCGATGGTCGGGTCCTGCTCGTGCACCGCCGGCCGGACAAGCGCGTCCACCCCGACGTGTGGGACCTGCCCGGGGGAGTGATGGAGGACCGCGAGTCGGAGCCCGACACGCTCGCGCGGGAGCTGCGCGAGGAGCTCGGGGTCGAGGTCGCGACCGAGACGGCCACACACCTCTGCCGGGTCACCGCCGGACCGGCCGACGATCCCGCGATCCTGAGCGCCTGGCTGGTGCGTGAGTGGCAGGGGACGCCGGCCAACGTCGCTCCCGAGGAGCACGACGACCTCGGCTGGTTCGGTCTCGCCGAGCTGCCGCCTCCTGCCCACGTCGGCGTACGCGCGGCGCTGGTGGACGCCATGCGGAGCCGGCCTCCAGCCTGACCCACGCGACCACGACGTCGCATCGCGCGAAGCAGGCGCGGATCCGACGGCACTAGGGTCTGGATCATGACCACTCCCGGGCTCCTCCCCAGGATCGCCCCACCCCAGATCGCTGTGCCGGACGCGGAGGCGCTTGCTCGGGTGCGAGCGTTCGCCGACGACCTCGGCCGGCGCCGCACGGTGCGCGACTTCGACGACCGTCCCATCCCGGACGGCGTGCTCGAGGAGGCGATCCGGGTCGCTGCCACGGCGCCCAGCGGTGCCCACGTGCAGCCGTGGCGGTTCGTGATCGTCACCGACCCCGACGCGCGGGCGCGCCTGCGGTCCGCGGCAGAGGTGGAGGAGCGCGAGTTCTACACGCGGCGTGCCTCGGCGGAGTGGCTCGACGCGCTGAGTCCGCTCGGGACCGACGCGGAGAAGCCGTTCCTCCAGACCGCGCCCGCCGTCATCGCCGTCTTCGAGGTCCACCTCGGCCCCCACTCACCCCGCCCCTACTACGTCAAGGAGTCGGTCGGCATCGCCGTCGGGTTCCTGCTCGCAGCGCTCCACCTGGCCGGGCTGTCCACCCTCACCCACACCCCGAGCCCGATGAAGTTCCTCAACGACATCCTGGGCCGACCGCCCGAGGAGCGTGGCTTCCTGCTCATCCCCGTCGGCTACCCCGCTCCCTCTGCGACCGTGCCGGAGCTGGAGCGCAAGAGCCTCGACGAGGTGCTGGTCCGGGTATAGGGCGTGTCTCTCCACTCCATGGCCTGCTACGCGCCGCCCCGCGGGCACCTCGCGGCGTTGTCGTCAGTCGTCGATGCTGGCGCATCGCCTCCCTCCTCCGCCTTGCGATGCACTCCGCGGGACGACGCTCGCGACGGCCGAGAGTCGAGAGACACGCCCTAGCCGATCACCAGCACCAGGTCGCCACCCTCGACGCCCTGCGTGGCGCGGATCGCGAGCCGTGACACGGTGCCCGCGACGGGAGCAGTGATGGAGGCCTCCATCTTCATCGCCTCGATCGTCGCGACCGTCTGACCGGCCTCCACGGTGTCGCCCTCGGCGACCGTCACGGTGACGGCACCGTCGTACGGCGCCGCGACGTGGCCGGTGGCCTTCGGGTCGGCCTTCTCGGCCGAGGCGACGTCGGCGGACACGCTGCGGTCGCGCACCTGCACGGGCCGTAGCTGGCCGTCGATCGTGGCCATCACGTTGCGGAAACCGCGCTCGTCCGGCTCGCTGATCGCCTCGAGGCCGTAGAGGACCGTCTTGCCCTCGCGCAGCTCGACGGGGTGCTCACCGCCACGGCGCAGGCCGTAGAGGTAGTCGACCGTGGGCAGCACGGACAGGTCGCCGTAGGCCTCGCGCGACTCGACGAAGGCGGCCGTGGGCCCGGGGAACAGCAGCTCGTTGAGCGTCGTCCGGCGGTCGGAGGCCAGTCCGGCCTGCTGCTCGGGCGTGACGTCTGCGGTCGGCTGCTTCCACGTCCGACCGGCCAGCGCCTTGGTGCGGAACGGCTCGGGCCAGCCGCCGGGCGGGTCGCCGAGCTCGCCGTTGAGGAAGCCGACCACGGAGTCGGGGACGTCGTACGACGCAGGGTCCGCCTCGAACGCCGCCGGGTCGGCACCGGCTGCGACGAGGGCGAGCGCGAGGTCGCCGACGACCTTGGACGACGGCGTCACCTTCACCACGTTGCCGAGGATGTCGTTGGCCGCGGCGTACATGTCCTCGACCTGCTCGAACTTCTCGCCCAGGCCGAGCGCGATCGCCTGCTGGCGCAGGTTGGAGAGCTGGCCACCGGGGATCTCGTGGCGGTAGACGCGACCGGTGGGTGCCGGCAGCCCGGACTCGAACGGCGCGTAGACCCGGCGGGTGGCCTCCCAGTAGGGCTCGAGCGCATTGACCGCCGCCAGCGACAGGCCGGTCTCGCGGTCGGAGTGGTCGGTGGCCGACACGAGCGCGGACAGCGCGGGCTGGGACGTGGTGCCGGCCATCGCGGCGCACGCGGCGTCGACCGCGTCCACGCCCGCGTCGATCGCCGCGACCAGCGTGGCGAGCTGACCGCCCGGGGTGTCGTGCGTGTGCAGGTGGACCGGGAGGTCGAAGCGCTCGCGCAGCGCCGTGACGAGGGTCCGCGCCGCCGGAGCGCGCAGCAGCCCGGCCATGTCCTTGATGGCCAGCACGTGCGCGCCGGCGTCGACGATCTGCTCGGCCAGGTGCAGGTAGTAGTCGAGCGTGTAGAGCTTCTCGCCGGGCGACGACAGGTCGCCGGTGTAGCAGAGCGCCACCTCCGCGACCGACGTACCGGTCGCCCGCACGGCGTCGATGGCGGGCCGCATCTGCGAGACGTCGTTGAGGGCGTCGAAGATCCGGAAGACGTCGATGCCCGTCTCGGCCGCCTCGTGGACGAATGCCTCGGTGACCTCCGTCGGGTACGGCGTGTAGCCGACCGTGTTGCGCCCACGAAGCAGCATCTGCAGGCCGATGTTGGGGATCGCCTCGCGCAGTGCGGCGAGCCGCTCCCACGGATCCTCGGCGAGGAAGCGCAGTGCGACGTCGTACGTCGCCCCGCCCCAGCACTCGACCGACCAGAGCTCCGGCGTCGTACGGGCGACGTGCTCGGCGACGGCCAGCAGGTCGCGCGAGCGGACGCGGGTCGCGAGCAGCGACTGGTGGGCGTCGCGGAACGTCGTGTCGGTGACCGCGACCCGGTCCTGGGCACGCAACCGACGGGCGAACTCCTCGGGTCCGACCTCGCGGAGCAGCTGGCGGGTGCCGTCGGGCACCGGTTGGGAGCGGTCGAGCGCCGGCAGCTTGCTGGCCGGCGAGATCGAGACCGGTGCCTCGCCGTGGGGCTGGTTGACGGTGACGTCGGCGAGGTAGGTGAGCAGACGCGTGGCGCGGTCGCCTCCGACCTGGGCCTTGAGCAGCTGGGGGTGGTCCTCGATGAAGGAGGTCGTCACGCCGCCGGCGGCGAAGTCGGGGTCGGCCAGCACGGCCTGGAGGAAGGCGACGTTGGTCGAGACGCCGCGGATGCGGAACTCCAGCAGTGCGCGTCGGGCCTTCTGCACGGCCGACTCGAACGTACGACCGCGACAGGTGAGCTTGGCCAGCATCGAGTCGAAGTGCGGGCTGATCTCGGCGCCCGTGTAGGTCGTGCCGCCGTCGAGCCGGACCCCGGGCCCGCCGGGGGAGCGGTAGGCCGTGATCTTGCCGGTGTCGGGGCGGAATCCGTTGGCGGGGTCCTCCGTGGTGATCCGGCACTGCAGCGCGAAGCCGCGCGGCTGCACCGAGTCCTGGGTGAGCCCGAGGTCGGCCAGTGTCGCGCCGGCCGCGATGAGCATCTGCGACTGCACGAGGTCGACCGCGGTGATCTCCTCGGTGACCGTGTGCTCGACCTGGATGCGGGGGTTCATCTCGATGAAGACGTAGCGGCCCTGCGGGTCGAGGAGGAACTCGACGGTGCCGGCGTTCTTGTAGCCGATCTCGCGGGCGAAGCGGACCGCGTCGGCGCACATCCTCTTCCGGATCTCGGGGTCGAGGTTGGGCGCCGGAGCGATCTCGACGACCTTCTGGTGACGGCGCTGCACGGAGCAGTCGCGCTCGTAGAGGTGGATCACGCCGCCCTCGTCGCCCGTGCCGTCCGCGAGGATCTGCACCTCGATGTGGCGCGGGTCGGTCACGGCCTGCTCGATGAAGACGGTCGGGTCACCGAACGCACCGTCGGCCTCGCGCATGCAGGTCTCGATGGCCTCGCGCAGGTCCGCGCGGTCGTCGACGCGACGCATGCCGCGGCCACCACCGCCGGCGACGGCCTTCACGAAGAGGGGTGCGTCGCTGAGCGTGTCCGAGAGGGCCTCGGCCGCCTCCACCAGCTCGTCGACGTCGGTCGACGGTGGCACCGACGCCAGCACGGGCACGCCGGCCGCCTTGGCGGCGGCGATCGCACGCGCCTTGTTGCCGGTGAGGGTGAGCACCTCGGCGCTCGGGCCGATGAAGGTGATCCCGGCGGCTGCGCACGCCTCGGCCAGGGCGGGGTTCTCCGACAGGAAGCCGTAGCCGGGATAGACCGCGTCGGCGCCGCAGCGGACGGCGACCTCCACGATCGCGTCCGGGTCGAGGTAGGCCCGCACGGGGTGACCGACGTCGCCGATCTCGTAGGCCTCCTCGGCCTTCATCCGGTGCTCGGACCAGCGGTCCTCGTGGGGGAAGACCGCGACGGTCTTCGAGCCGATCTCGCGCGCGGCTCGAAGCGCCCTGACTGCGATCTCACCGCGGTTGGCGATGAGGACCTTGGAGAACATGGGCGCACGCTATCGAGGGACGCGTGTGACGTGGGTTACTCGTCCGTACGCCGGTCAGGCCGCGGCGCGCTCCTGCGCCCGCCACCAGGCGACGGTCGCGGCCAGGCCATCGGTCAGCGACGTCGGCGCGAGGCCCAGTCGCTGCTCGCTCACCGTCGAGTCGAGCACGAACGCGCGCGAGAACATGTAGCCCGTCTCGGCCAGCTCACGCATCTCGCGGGAGACGAGACCCATCCCGCGCAGGACCGGCACGGGGATCGCCGACATGCGCGGGACGCGGACACCTCCCGCCCCTGCGACGAGCTCCACCAGGCGGCGCTGGGTGACGGCGGGCGCAGTGGGTGCGTGGAGGAACGAGTTCCAGAGGTCCTCACGGCCGGCGGCTGTGATCATCGCGGCTGCCAGGTCGGGGACGTAGGTGAAGGAGTGCGGCTCGTCCAGGCTGCCCAGGACGCGCATCGTCCTCCCGGCCAGCACGGTCGGCACCAGCCGCTCACCGGCATGCGCGGTGAGGACGGCGGGGCCGTAGAAGTCCGACGCTGCCACGCTGACGGTCGGCGTGGAGGACGCCTCACGCTGGGCCAGCAGCTCGGTGCGGACGCCGAGCTTGCCCCCGCTCGCCCTGCGCGGCATGTCCTCGGTGATCGTGGCGTCGACCCGGCCGTAGGAGTAGAGGCTCTCGGGGAACACGACCACTGCACCGGCGCGGCCGGCCGCCTCGAGCACCGCTCGCTCGGCCTGCGGCAGCTCGGCACGCCAGACCCTCGCGTCGTACGCCGATCCGTGGATGCAGTGGTGCACGGCTACGGCACCCTCGAAGGCCTCGGCCAGCCCCTCGGGACGCGAGACGTCGACGCGACGGCGCTCGATCGAGGGGTGGGCCGGGCCGCTTCCGGACCGGGTGAGCAGGCGGACCTGCTCGCCGGCGTCGGCGAGCTGCTGGGCGACGGACGAGCCGACGGGGCCGGCTCCGGTGACGACGTGGACGGTGCTCATGGCTGGTTCCTTCTCGGGCTGGGAGGCGATCGCGGAATGAGAGCAGTGCTCTCGTTTCGATGATCATGCACCGTGGATGATGGAAAAGCAAGAGCGGTGCTCTCTTTCGTTATCGCTGCTCACTTCTGTGCCACAATGGGCGGATGCCGGACACCACGACCTCCCCCTCGTCACCCCGCGCCCGGGCCCGCGAGCAGACGATGCGTGACATCGTCCGCATCGGTCGCGAGCACCTGGCGACCGACGGCGCGGCTGCTCTCTCGTTGCGCGCCGTGGCTCGCGACCTCGGGATCGTCTCGTCCGCGATCTACCGCTACGTCGCGAGCCGCGACGAGCTGCTGACCCTCCTCGTGGTCGACGGGTACGACGAGCTCGGCGACGCCGTCGACGCCGCGGTCGAACGGGTGGACCGGTCCGACCACGCCGGGCGGATGGTCGCGATCGGTCGCGCCGTCAGGGCGTGGGGCCTCGCCGAGCCCGCGACGTACGCCCTGCTCTTCGGCAGCCCGGTGCCGGGCTACGAGGCTCCGGCCGAGCGGACGACCGGTCCGGGCATCCGGGTGGCCGGACGGCTGGTGGAGGTGTGGGAGGACGCCTGGCGGGCCGGCGCGACCTCGGTGGGCGACGACCCGGTGACCCCACGTCGGCTCTCCCGCGACCTGGCCCGCATCCGGCGGGAGATGGGCCTGACCGCGCCGGACCGGCTGATCGCCCGCGGCCTGTTCGCGTGGGCGGCGCTCTTCGGGTGCGTCACCTGGGAGGTGTTCGGCCAGTACGGGCCGGACACCCTCGGCGCACCCGCCGACCTCTTCGAGCAGCACCTCGCCGCGCTCGTCGAGGCCGTCGGCCTCACCTGACCCGCAGGCTCCGGGCGAGCGCCGGGATCATCACGGCCGCGGCCACGAGGTGGAGGACGACCAGCGTGGCGGCGACGGCTGCATCGTCCGCCCACACCAGCGGCGGGACCAGCGACAGTGCGGTGAGCCCCAGCGCGATCCGTACGAACAGCGCGGCCGGCCGGGAGGACCACCTCAGCAGCGCGGCCGCCAGGGCGACGCCGACGAGCGACCAGACACCCGTCATGACAGCGACACCTGACGCCGGGACCCGGCCGCCGTCCACGTCGAGGTCGACGCCGGACGCACCGGCCAGTGCGGCGCCGAGACCGGTGGCGAGCATGGCGCAGACGGTCGCGAGGAGCCCGTTGCGAGCCAGCCGCCTCACGCTGCACCGTCCGCGGCCAGGCGCTCGGGCAGCCCGAGGCGCGGGAACTGGTCGGCGTGGAAGATCGTGATCTCGGCGATCCTCCCCTCGACGATGCGCAGCACGTCGATCGTCAGCGGGAGGTAGGCGCCCTCCTGCTCACGCCAGAGGTAGTAGCCGATGGCGGGCTGCCGGTTGGCCGAGGTGAGGACCGCGCGCAGGTCACCCAGGTCGGCGAATCCGTCGCGGGCCCACTCGGCGAGGACGGCGTCGCGGCCGAGCTGCAGACCGGGCGTGGGCGGCATCGAGCAGCGGACGTCCTCGCGCATGAGCTCGGCGATCCCGGCCATGTCCTTGGCGAGGCTCAGCTCGGTGAAACGACGGACCAGCTCGCGGCTCCCGGCGTCCTCGTCGCCGCTGCGCCACTCCTGCCGCTCCGACGACAGGTGCTCGCGCATCCCGGCGCGCGCCCGCTGGAGCGCGCTGTTGACCGAGTTGACCGAGTCGCCGAGCAGGTCGGCCACGTCCTTCGCGGGCCAGCCGAGCACGTCGCGCAGGACCAGCACGGCCCGCGGGCGTGGCGCGAGGTGCTGCACGGCGACGACGTACGCCAGCTCGATGGTCTCGCGGGCGACGGCCACCACCTCGGGCTCGTCGGCCGGATCGGCCCGCACCTCGTCGAGCAGCCGGTCGGGGTAGGGCTGGAGCCACAGCACCTCACCGCCGAGCGCAGGCGCGGGGCGACGCTTGGCGATCAGGTCGAGGCACGCGTGGGTGGCGATCCGGTAGAGCCAGGCCCGGAAGGTGGAGCGACCTTCGAACGTCCCCCGTGAGCGCCAGGCGCGCAGGAACGTCTCCTGCACGGCGTCCTCGGCGTCCTGGAACGACCCGAGCATCCGGTAGGAGTGCACGTGCAGCTCGCGATGGTGCTGCTCGACCAGCCGCGAGAACTCTGCCTCGTCGACCGACGCCAGCCTCTCCATGCCGATGTCCTCCTGCTGTTCGGTCCTCGTCACTGCGCTCACGGCCCATCCTCCTCGTGTGGTGTCCCTGTGCAGGTGTGACCGGGGAGGACCGGAGAACTCATCACCTCAGCGCGACAGGGCCCTCCCGACAGCGCGACCGGAGAAGATGCAGCCGCCGAGGAACGTGCCCTCGAGCGCGTTGTAGCCGTGCACGCCGCCACCGCCGAAGCCGGCGACCTCGCCCGCGGCGTACAGGCCGGGCACGCGGCTCCCGTCGGCGGCGACGCACTGGCCGTCGAGGTCGGTCTCGAGCCCGCCGAGCGTCTTGCGGGACAAGATGTTGAGGCGTACGGCGATCAGCGGGCCGTGGTCCGGGTCGAGGACCTTGTGGGGCTTGGCGACGCGGATCAGCTTGTCGGTCCGGCTGCGGCGGGCGTTGTGGATCGCCATCACCTGGATGTCCTTGCTGAACGCGTTGTCCATCTCGCGGTCGCGTGCCTCGATCTGGTGGCGCAGCGCGTCGACGTCGAGCTGCGGACCGCGGGCGAGCTCGTTCATCCCGGCGACCAGGGTGTCGAGGTCGTCGGCCACGACGAAGTCGACACCGTGCTCCTTGAACGCCTCGACCGGGCCGGGGGCGCCCTTGGCGAGGCGGGTCTGGGCGAGGAACTTCAGGTCCTTGCCGGTGATGTCGGGGTTCTGCTCGGAGCCCGAGAGGGCGAACTCCTTCTCGATCATCGACTGGGTCAGCACGAACCACGAGTAGTCGTGGCCGGCCGCGAGGATCTGCTTCATGGCGCCGATCGAGTCGGCGCCGGGGACGCCCGACATGCCCTCGAGGCGCCTGCCGGTGGCGTCGAACCACATCGACGACGGGCCGGGCAGGATCCGGATGGCGTGGTCCGGCCAGACCGGGTCCCAGTTGTGGATGCCCTCGACGTAGGCCCACATGCGGTCCTTGTTCACCATCGTCGCGCCGGCCTCCTCGGCGATGCCCTGCATCCGACCGTCGACGTGGGCAGGGACGCCGGAGATCATGTGCTCCGGTGCGGCACCGACGCGCTCGGTCGGCCAGTTGCGGCGCATCAGCTCGTGGTTGTGGCCGATGCCGCCGGACGTGACCACGACCGCGGCGGCGCGGTGCTCGAACTCGCCGGCGCTGTCCCGGCTGGACTTCACGCCCCGGGCGGCATCGTCGTCGGCGAGCACGGTGCCGCGCACTCCCACCACAGCGCCGTCCTCGACGACGAGCTCGTCGACCTGGTGGCGGAACGCGAGGCGTACGAGCCCGCCGGCCTCGGCGCGCTCGACCGGCTCGGCGAAGATCCGGACGACCTCCGGGCCGGTGCCCCACGTGAGGTGGAAGCGGGGGACCGAGTTGCCGTGACCCGTCGCGCGGCCGTCGCCGCGCTCGGCCCAGCCGACGAACGGCAGGGACTTGAGGCCGAGGTCGTGCAGGTAGGCGCGCTTGTCGCCGTGCGCGAAGTCGACGTAGGCCCGGGCCCACTGCCGCGGCCAGAAGTCCTCGCCGCGACCCGGGCCGTCGGTGCCGTCGCCGAGGCGGTCGAACTGTGCGGAGCCCTGCCAGTCCTGCCAGGCGAGCTCGGGGGAGTCCTTGATGCCCATCCGGCGCTGCTCGGGGCTGTCGACGAACAGCAGGCCGCCGAGCGACCACCACGCCTGGCCACCCAGGTTGTGGCGGTTCTCCTGGTCGAGCACCAGCACGCGCTTGCCGGCCAGCGCGAGCTCGTGGGTGGCGACGAGGCCGGCGAGGCCGGCTCCGACGACGATGACGTCGGGGGTGAAGGTGTCGGTGCTCATGCGTGGTCCTCGGGGTAGCGGCGGACGATCATCTCGGCGAGCAGGCGAAGCGCCCGCTCGACGGTGCGGCCGGGAATGGCCGTGGGGTCGGGGTCGAGGGCGGAGAAGGCCAGCCCGTCGAGCATGTTGACCACGATGCTGAGCACCGCAGCCAGGTCCTCGCCGTGGAGGCGGTCGCCCCACAGGTCCGTGGCGGCGGCGAGCATCTGGGCCTGCAGCGACTCGCGCGCCGGCAGCAGCGCCGTACGCAGGTCGGCGTCCGAGCGGGCGGCGACGAGCAGCTCGCGCCAGGTCTGGTTCGCGGGCGACAGGACGGCGCGACGCAGGTGGCCGAGCACCGCGACCACGTCGTCGACGGTGTCGACGTCGGCCCCGACGCTCGCGCGGAACGCCTCGACGTTCCTGGTCGCGACGTGCTCGGCGGTCGCGACCAGGAGGGCCTGGCGGGTCGGGAAGTGCCGGAACAACGCCCCCTGGCTGACGCCGGCCTCCGCGCACACCGCTGCGGTCGAGGTGGCGGCGTACCCCCGCTCGGCCAGGCACGTGACGGTCGCGTCGAGCAGCGCGCCGATGGTGGCGTCGCGGCGCTGTTGCTGCGTACGCCGCTGGGCCGAGGTGGTCGTCACCCCGGCAGTCTCACATAAAAAGTGATCGCTTGCTATCTAAGAGTCTCTGACTGGACTGCTGGGAGGGCGAGTCGCGCACCTGTAGGCCGTTGCAACCCCCTCCCAGTGTCGGAGTCCCCGCACGAGCGGGGACTCCGACACCGACGACGAAGGTCAGTCCTTGATCTCGCAGATCACGGCACCGTTGGTGACGGTGGCGCCGACCTCGGCCTGCAGGCCGGTGACGGTGCCGGCCTTGTGCGCCTTGAGGGGCTGCTCCATCTTCATGGCCTCCATGACGACCACGACGTCGCCCTCGGCGACCTCCTGGCCCTCCTCCACGGAGACCTTGACGATGGTGCCCTGCATGGGGGAGGTGACCGCGTCGCCGGACGCCTTGGCGCCGGCCTTCTTGGTCGACCGCTTGGCCTTCCCCTTGCCGGCAGTGCCGCCGCCGGAGCCGCCAGGAGCGAGCCCGCCGAGCCCGGCAGGCAGGACGACCTCGAGCCGGCGACCGCCGACCTCGACGGTGACCTTCTGCCGCTCGCCGGGCTCGTCCGCCTCGGCAGAGTCGCCGGCGTACGCCTCGATCTGGTTGTCGAACTCCGTCTCGATCCACTGCGTGTAGACCGTGAACTCGCCCTCACCCGACGGCGTCGAGGACCCGACGTACGCCGGGTCGCGCACCACGGCGCGGTGGAAGGGGATGACGGTGGGCATGCCGTCGACGACGAACTCGTCGAGGGCGCGGCGCGAGCGCTCGAGCGCCTGCGTGCGGGTGGTGCCGGTGACGATGAGCTTGGCGATGAGCGAGTCGAACGAGCCCGGGATGGTCTCGCCGTTCTCGTAGCCGCCGTCGAGGCGTACGCCGGGGCCGGACGGCGGCGACCACGCGGAGAGGGTGCCGGGCGCGGGCATGAAGTTGCGGCCGCCGTCCTCGGCGTTGATGCGGAACTCGATGGAGTGGCCGCGGATCTCCGGGTCGCCGTAGCCGAGCTCCTCGCCGGCGGCGATGCGGAACATCTCACGGACCAGGTCGATGCCGGTGACCTCCTCGGAGACGCAGTGCTCGACCTGCAGGCGGGTGTTGACCTCGAGGAACGAGATCGTGCCGTCCTGGGCGACGAGGAACTCGCACGTGCCGGCGCCGTAGTAGCCGGCCTCGGTGAGGATGCGCTTGGACGACTCGTAGAGCTCGCTGACCTGCTCGTCGGTGAGGAACGGCGCGGGGGCCTCCTCGACGAGCTTCTGGTTGCGGCGCTGCAGCGAGCAGTCGCGGGTGCTCACGACGACCACGTTGCCGTGCTGGTCGGCCAGGCACTGGGTCTCGACGTGGCGCGGCTTGTCGAGGAACTTCTCGACGAGGCACTCGCCGCGGCCGAAGGCGGTGACGGCCTCGCGGACCGCCGACTCGTACGCGTCGGGGATCTCCTCGAGGGTGCGGGCGACCTTGAGGCCGCGGCCGCCTCCGCCGAAGACGGCCTTGATCGCGACCGGGAGGCCGTTGGCCTCCGCGAACGCGACGACCTCGTCGGCGTCCTTCACGGGGTCCTTGGTGCCGGGCGCCAGCGGTGCGTTCGCCTTGTCGGCGATGTGCTTGGCCTTGGCCTTGTCGCCGAGCGCCTCGATGGCGGCCGGCGGGGGGCCGATCCAGATCAGACCCGCGTCGATGACGGCCTGGGCGAACTCGGCGTTCTCGGCGAGGAAGCCGTAGCCGGGGTGAACAGAATCAGCACCAGCGTCCGCGGCGACCTTGATGATCTTGGCGATGTCGAGGTAGGACTCCGCGGGCGTCGCGCCGCCGAGCGAGTGGGCCTCGTCGGCGAGGCGGACGAAGAGCGCGTCGCGGTCCGGCTCGGCGTACACCGCGACGGAGCCGATGCCGGCGTCCTTGCAGGCGCGGATGACGCGGACGGCGATCTCGCCGCGGTTGGCGATGAGGACCTTCTTCAAGCTCACGCGGGGACTCCTGGGTCGACGGCCGGGAAAAGTACCGCTCGGCAGGCTATCGCGGGCCGAGCACGGCCCGTCCGACAGCCTTGTGCAGAGGGCGTACGACGCGTCCGTAGGCGAGTCCGACCGCGATCGAGGCACCGAGCGCGAGCCACTGGTGCCCGGAGTCCTCCAGCGGCGGGTAGACCTGCCAGTGGGTCAGGTAGATGTAGAGGCTGGCGCCGGCGAGCCCGCCCGCGGCCCGTGCGACCCACGTGGGGACCGCGACGTGGGGCAGCCAGAGCATCAGCAGGAAGCCGCCGAGCACGATGACCTCGCGGTGGACCTGGCCGAAGAAGCCGATGGTCAGGGCGGCGGCGAGGGCGGACACGAGCAGTCGGCGCCGCGTCGTGTCGGCCCGGGCGCCGAGCCAGCCGAGCACGAAGACGAAGGCGACCACGAGGGTGGTGTAGCGCTCGGTCGGGCCGGCCCGCAGGCCGACATCGGCGAACCGTGCGGCAGCGGTCACCGCGAGCACGACCAGCGCGAACCGGAACGGCGTACGCCGTTCGAGGCGGTGCAGCACCGGCAGGCAGGTGAGCGCGAGGGCGGCCGCCGTGAGCCACACCAGGGACTCCAGGAACCACAGCTGCCACTGCTCGTCCCACTCCGTGCTGTTGACGAACTCGCGGACGAAGAGCGCGGTGCTGAGGTGGTAGGTGCCGACCACCAGCGCCACGGCGCCGACCCAGAGCACCGACGGCACGATCAGCTGGGCGAGCCCCGAGAGCCCGTGCCGGAGCCGGGTGCGCGCGCCGCCGGTGGCCGAGAGCTGGAACCGGGCGAAGTTGTAGCCGGCGAGGGCGAGCAGCAGGTGGGCGCCACCCTCGAGCGCGACGAGGTCGACATGGCTCGCGACGATGAAGAGGATCGCGAGCGCGCGCAGTGCGACGGTCGTGTCGAGGCGCGCCCACCGGCGCGCGGTGTCGGTGCTCGCCGTGGCTGCAGCGGCCATCTGCTCGAGCTCGCCGATGCTCCGCGTGTGCCAGCCCGCGGGCACGGCGCCGTCGTACGACTCGGCGAGCCGGGTCGCGAGCTCGACGAAGGACAGCGAGTCACCGCCGAGGTCGACGAAGGAGTCCGCGTCGCGGGCGTCCGGGCGTCCCAGCACGCGCACGAACTGCGCGCGGACGGATCCGCCCGTGGCGCCGGCGGCCGGCTCCTCCGCCGGCTCCTCAGCCAGTGCTGCGAGGTCGGCCAGTGCCGCGTGGTCGACCTTGCCGCTGCTGGTCATCGGCACCTGCGGCAGGACGGTGACGCGTACGGCGTGGGCGGGCAGGCCGCAGTGGCTGGTGGCCAGGGCGTGGGCGGCAGCACTGTCGCGGCCCGACGTGAGGAAGACATGGACGGCGTGGTCGGTGGCGACCACGCGGGCGTGCGGGGCGACCGCCGCGTGGAGGTGTCGCTCGAGAGCGTCGAGGTCGAGGCGCAGGCCGAAGACCTTGCCGCGGCGGTTGAGCCTTCCGACGACCTCGAAGAGCCCGTCGACCTCCCGGGCGAGGTCGCCCGTGCGGAGCTCGTCGGTGGCGCGCGGTCGCGCCAGGTCGGCCGGCGACTCGGCGTAGCCGAGCATGACGTTCGGGCCGGAGTAGACGAGCTCGCCCACTCCGGCCCTCGCGTCCACGCCCTCGTCGAGGCGTAGCCGGCCCCCCGGTACGGCCACGCCGATCGACGAGGGGTGGTCTGTGGTGAGGTGCGGCGGCAGGTACGCCATCCGTGCCGTCGCCTCGGTGGCGCCGTACATCACGACGAGGTCCCATCCGCGGCTGCGACCGAACCGGCTCCAGCGGCGTACGGCGTCGGGGTCCAGGCGGCCGCCTGCCTGGGTCACCTGACGCAGCGTCGGCAGGTCCCGTGCCTCGAACCCGCTGGTGGCCAGCAGGTCGAAGGTGTGGGGGACGCCGGCCAGGGTGGTCGCACCGGTGCGGGAGAAGACCTCCCAGAAGCACTCGTCGACGACGCTCAGGTCGGTCAGCACGATGCTCGCGCCCGCCACGAGGTGCGAGTGGAGGACCGACAGGCCGTAGCAGTAGTGGAGCGGGAGTGCGGTGATCGCGCGATCGGCCGGGGTGAGGCCGAGGTAGTCGGCGATGGCCTCGGCGTTGCTCGCGACGTTGTCGCGCGAGAGCCGGACGAGCTTGGGCGAGCCGGTCGAGCCGGACGTGCTGAGCAGGAGGGCGAGGTCGGGGTGGAGGTCGTGCGCGGAGGCCGTCGCGGCGTACGTCGTCGCGGGCGTCGGCCGTGCAGACGATGTCCGGGTCGTAGGCAGCGAAGATCGCGTCGCGCTGCGCATCCCGCCCGTCGGGCACGACGAGGGCGACGTGGCCGTGCTGGAGCGCCGCGAGGTAGGCGACGAGGGAGCCGAGGTCGTTGGCGCCCTCGACCAGGACGAGGCGGCGCTCGGGACCCCACGAGCGGGCCCGCTCCGCGACCAGCCGGTCGAGTGCCGCATGGCTGAGGGTGCCGTCGCCGGCGACGACGGCGGGCGCGTCGCCGAAATGGGCGTGGTCGAGGACCGGAGCGGCCGATCTCCGCAGCGCCGGGTGCGAGGTGAGGGTCACGGGGCCGCCGTGGGGCGGTAGGCGCGGACCAGCCCGGTCACCCGCAGGTGGACGGTGTCGCCCACGGCGGGGTGGAGGACGCCGGACATCCGCGACAGGACCGACGTTCCGTCGTCGAGCCGCACCTGCACGGCGCAGTCGTGCCCGTAGTAGCTGACCTCCTCGACGGTCCCGCGGACGCCGTCCTCGTGGGCCATGTCGACGAAGACCTGCTCGGGCCTGATCATCAGCGACACCTCACCCTCGACCGGCTCGGTCAGCACCACGCGCCCGAGCGCGCAGGTGGCGTGGGCGTCGGCGGCCGTGCCGGGCAGGACCACCGCGCGGCCGACGAACTCCGCGACCTGCGGATCGCTCGGCGAGAGGTAGACCTGGCTGGGCGTGGCCGCCTGGATGAGCCGCCCGTCGCGCATGACCGCGACCTCGTCGGCCAGGGAGAGGGCCTCGTTCTGGTCGTGGGTGACCAGGACCGCCGTGGTGTTGGTGGCCTCGAGCGCCCGACGTACGGCACGCGAGGTGGTGCCGCGCAGGCTGGCGTCGAGCGAGGAGAACGGTTCGTCGAGCAGCACGACAGCGGGCTGCGGGGCGAGCGAGCGGGCCAGCGCCACCCGCTGCTGCTGGCCGCCGGAGAGCTCGTCGGGACGGCGGTCCCGGAAGTCGGCCGGCAGCTCGACGAGGTCGAGCATCTCTGCCACTCGATCATGCAGACGGTCGGTCCCCTTGGTCTCGCGGGAGGCGCGGTCCAGGCCGAAGGCGATGTTGGCGGCCACGTCGAGGTGCGGGAACAGCGCGCCCTCCTGCGGGACGTAGCCGACGCGGCGCGTCTGCGGCGGCGTCGGTCGTACGCCGGGGCCGACCACGACGGTGTCACCGAAGGCGATGCTGCCCGACTCGGGCAGGAGGAAGCCGGCGATCAGGCGGAGCAGGGTCGTCTTGCCGCACCCGGAGGGGCCGAGGACCGTGGTGAACGAGCCGTGCGGGACGTGGAGGGTCACGTCGTCGACCGCGACCGTGGCGGCTTGTCCTGAGCCTGTCGACGGGAAGCGCTTGGTCACGCCGGTGATGGTCAGTGAGCTCATGTCGCGTTCCTCTCGCCGGTGGCGCCGTCCGTGCGCATCAGCAGCACGGTCGCGGGGATGGAGACCAGCACGAGCAGCAGGGCGTAGGGCGCGGCGGCGCCGTAGCGGAGCTCGGAGGAGGCCGACCAGAACTCGGTGGCCAGGGTGCGCGTGCCGATCGGGGAGAGCATGAGCGTGGCGGTCAGCTCGGTGGAGATCGCCAGGAAGACCAGCGCCGCGCCGGCGCCGAGGCTCGGCGCGATGAGCGGCAGGGTCACCCGGCGAGCGGTGGCGAGCGGACCCAGGCCGAGGCTGTGCGCGACGTCGTCGAGCACCACGGGCGCCTGCTCCAGCCCCGCCCGTACGGTCACCACGGCGCGCGGCAGGAAGAGGATGGCGTACGCCGCGACCAGAAGGGCCGCGGTCTGGTAGACCGCTGGCACCAGCCGCAACGATGCGACGACCAGGGACAGGCCGACGACGATGCCCGGCAGTGCGTTGGCGACGTACGAGCTCCGCTCGATGAGCGTGCTCGCCCAGCCGCGGTGGCGTACGGCGAGCCACACGACCGGCACCGCGGCCAGCGTCGTGACGACCGCTCCGACCAGTGCCAGGACGATGGTCGAGGCGAGCGCCCCGGTCAGGTCGGCGAGCGGGAACTGCGTCGAGGTGCCGATCACCAGCCAGCGCACGAGCGAGTACGCCGGCACGCCCACGGCGAGCGCCACGACCGCGCTCACTGCGCCGAGCCCGGCCCAGCGCCACCGGCCGAGCTCGAGCAGGGCGGTGCTGCGGGCCGCGCCGCGGCCGACGCGTGCGTACCTCCGGTCCCCGCGCAGGCGCAGGTCGGCGAGCAGCAGCACGAGGCAGAGGAGCACGAGCACGCCGGCCATCGCGGCCGCGGCGCCGCCGTTGAAGGTCGAGCCGTACTGGTCGTAGATCGCGGTCGTGAAGGTCGGGTAGCGCAGGAGCGACAGGGCGCCGAACTCGGCGAGGAGGTGCAGGCCGACCAGCAGCGCACCGCCGAGGAGGGCGGGGCGCAGCTGGGGGAGCACCACGCTGCGGAAGGTGCGGAGACGCGAGTGGCCGAGCGACCAGGCGGACTCCTCGAGCGCCGGGTCGAGCCGGCGGAGCATCGCGACGACCGGGAGGTAGACGAGCGGGTAGTACGACAGGGTCACGACGCCGAACGCGCCGGCGAACCCGTGCACGCTGCGGTCGAGCGAGACCCAGGCGTAGCCGTTGACGAACGCCGGCACGGCCAGCGGTGCGACCAGCAGGCCGTGCCACGCGCGCCGCCCGGGGAGGTCGGTGCGCTCGACGAGGAACGCGAGGGCGACCCCCATCACGGAGGTCGCGGCCATGCAGGCCGCCGCAAGGGTGACCGTGTTGCGCAGCAGCTCGACGATGCGCGGGCGGGCGACCAGGTGCCACAGGTCGACCGGCCCGATGACGACGACGTAGGTGGCGACGTAGGCGAGGGGGACCAGCGCGAGGGCAGCGACGGCCACCCCGGCCGCGAGCAGCAGGGGCGGCGTACGACGCCCGGTGGTGGCCGACGTGGTGGCCGAAGCGGTGGCCGACGTGGTGGCCGAGGTCGTGGTCAGAGCAGCCCCGCTGCGGTCATCAGGTCGGTCACCTGGGGGCCGTTGAGGCTCGCGACGTCCACCTGCGGGGGCTCGAGCTCGTCGAACGCCTTGACGTCGGGGCTCACGCTGGCGTCCGGGTTGAGGGGGTACTCGAGGGCGTACGACTCGCCCATCGCCTGCTGCGCCTCGGTGCCGGTGAGCCACGTGACGAACTGCTGCGCGGCGTCCTGGTGCTCGCTGCTGGCGAGGATGCCGGCCCCCGAGATGCTGAGGAACGCCCCCGGGTCCTGGTTGCCGAAGAAGTAGAGGTCCGAGTTGTCGGAGTCCTTGCCGTTCTCCGCGCGGTCGCGGTACCAGTAGTAGCTGTAGGCGATGCCGGCGTCGACCTCGCCGGAGTCCACCGACTGCATGACGACCAGGTTGTTCTGGACGACGACGCCGTTGTCCTTGAGGCCCTGGAGCCAGGCTGCCGTGGCCTCCTCGCCCTCGAGCTGGAGGACGGCGGAGACGATCGCCTGGAAGTCCGCGCCCGTGGGGGAGAAGGCCACGCGGCCCTTCCACTCGGGCTTGGCGAAGTCGAGGATCGAGGCGGGCATGTCGGCCTCGGTCATCGAGTCGGTGTTGTACATGGCGACGGTCGAGCGGGCCAGGAAGCCGGTCCACTTCCGGTCCGAGGGGACGTACTGCTCCGGGATGGTCGCGGTGGCCGACTCGGGCAGCTCGGCGAAGAGCCCAGCGTTGTCGACGATGCTCATCGCAGGCGAGTTCTCGGTGAGGAACACGTCGGCGGGGGAGTCCTTGCCCTCCTCGACGATCTGGTTCGCCATCTCGAGGTCGCTGCCGCTACGGAGCTCGACGTCGAGTCCGGACTCCTCCTCGAACAGCGGGACGATCTCGTCGAGCAGCTGCTCGTGCTGGGCGTTGTAGATCACGAGGTCCGGCGAACCGAAGACGCTGCACCCCGACAGGGCCGAGGCGGTCAGCAGGGTGGCGGCAAGCGCCACCGGAAGACGGCGGGGGAGACGGCGGGAGAGACGGCGGGGGGTCGTCATAGGGAGTCCTTACTTTGCTTAGGCTCGCCTAACTCTAGACCCGCACGTCGGTGGGTGGGCAATTGCGTACGTCACACCGAGGCGGCCCCGCATGCCGACGACCGCGGCTCCAGGGAGGAGCCGCGGTCGCGGGGATGGAGCGGTTGCTGCGTCTGACTGGTGCTGCAGGGTCAGCGCACGACGATGGTGCGGGTCAGCGTGCTGCGCCCGCCCGCGCCGGTCGCGATGACCTTGACCTGCACGGCGCCCTTGCGCAGGGAGCCGGGCAGCTTGAGCGAGCCGCCGTCGTCGGCCAGCTCCTTCGTGGTCGCATTCTTGCCCTGCTTGACCCGCACCTTGACCTCGGTCGCGTCGTCCACGGTCACCGAGATCCACGTCTCGGCGTTGCGTGCGACCTTCTTGGGAGAGGCCACCCAGATCGACGGCTTCGGGGCCGCCGGCGTCACGGGCGGAGTGGGCGTCGCCGTCACCGTGACCGTGGCTGTGGCCGTCGCCGTCGTGGTGGGGCCCGGTGGAAGGGTGCTCGGCGTGCGGCCCAGCATGGTGCTGAACAGGTCGGTCTGGTCGATCACGCCGGTCACGTTGGCCGCCTGCGGGCCGATGGCTGCGACGCGGATCTGGGCGCCGGTGTGGGTGGCCTGGGCGGCCGGGTCGCCGGGCGCGTACGCCGACGAGTAGGCGACCGTCATCGGGTCGCCGTCGAAGGCCTCCACGGTCGCCGTACGAGCGCCGCCGAAGTTGTCCGGGACGATCTGGGTGGAGTGCGCGTGGTCACCGGTCACGATCACGAGGGTGTCGGGGTGGGCCTTCTGGTAGTCCAGCGCGACCTTCACCGCGACGTCGAGCTCCTCGAGCTCGCCGATCGCGCCGCAGATGTCCCGCTCGTGCTCGGCCTTGTCGACGCTCGCGCCCTCGACCTGGAGGAAGAACCCGTTCGGGTTGTCGAGCAGCGACAGCGCCTTGGTGGTCATCGCACCGAGCGTCGGCTGGGTGCCCCGGTCCTGCGTCGTGCACTTCGCGGCTGCGCCGGTGCCGCCGGCCGCGGCGACGAGCGGCGCGTACTTGCGCGTCATGTGGCTGCCGCTGAAGAGACCGAGCACGGGACCGCCGGCGAGGCTGGTGATGCCGTTGAGCTCCGTGGCGTTGGTGACCGAGCGGTAGCCCTTCTTGGTCTGGGCATAGCTCAGGACGGTCTCGGAACCGTCCTCGAGGAGCTTGGCGTAGCGGTTGGCGCCGCCGCCGAGGAGGACGTCGACCTTGTTGTCGACGAGCTGCTCGGCGATCGAGCCGAGTCCGCCGGCGGACTTCTTCGCACTCGGGCACGCGGTCATCGCGGTGGGGTCCTGGCAGGCGCGCGCGTTGATGTGCGACGCGGCCGCTGCGGGCGTGGCGTCGGTGATCTCGGCGGTGGAGACGTCCCCGGTGAGCTTGCCCATCTTCTTGAACTTCTCGAGCACGGTCTCGTAGTTCTCGCCCGCCACGTTCTCCGCGTTCGAGGGACCCTGCGACAGACGACCGTCGACGGTCTTCTTGCCGGTCGACCAGCCGCTGGCCGTCGGTGCCGAGTCGGAGACGTAGGCGATCGGGTAGTCGGGACCGGCGCCGACCTTGAGGCCGTACGTGGTCATGGCGCCGGTGAACGGCAGCTCGTCGAGCGCGAGTCGACCGGCCGCACCGACCGAGTAGTTGCGGGCAGCGGTGATCATCGAGTCGTCCATGCCGTCACCGATGAGGAGGATCACGCTCTTGGGCTTGGCGGGGTTGATCTGCTGGGCCAGGTCGGCCGAGCGGTCCTGGGTGAAACCCATGGGTACGGCGCTTGCCGCGGCGATGCCCAGAGCGACGACACCAGCGGTGCCGGCGGCCAGGGCGGGGAGGGAGAGACGCTTCACGTCCGAGTTCCTTTCGGTCAGGTGAACGTCCGAAGACTTGGCGGTCCGCGCGACCCACCGGGGGTGCGCCAGCGGCCACCCGGTGGCGCCCAGGTGACCATCAGGTGTCGCGCCGGCCGCTGCGGGGCACGCGGACCTCCATGACGCAGTGGAACGGCGTCTCGGCGACCGAGTGTGCCGAGCCGAAGCCCGCTGGACCGTCGACCCAGGCCCTGCGGAAGGACAGGTGGTCGTGGGCAGAGACGGCCACTGGCCCAGCTGCCGTGCCGGGTCGACGACCTCGCCGAGGCGGCGTACGTGGGGCGCGCTGAACCCGGTCGCAACCTACGGCAGGCGCACGCCGAGCTCCGTGCGGCGAGCGTCCCACCGGAGCACGCGCTGGGGTTAGCGAACGCTAACCTCGGCGGCTAGGGTGCTGGCATGACCTTCGAGCTGTCCCCCGAGCACGAGCAGTTCCGTCGCAGCGTCCGTGACTTCGCGGAGGCCGAGATCGCGCCGCACGCGGCGCAGTGGGACCGCGAGCACCACTTCCCGACCGACATCGTCCAGAAGATGGGCGCCCTCGGGCTGATGGGGCTCACCGCGCCGGAGGAGTTCGGCGGCGCCGGGATGGCGGGCGAGGACGGCGGCTTCACGTCGCTGTGCCTGGCGATCGAGGAGATCGGTCGCGTCGACCAGTCGATGGGCATCACGCTCGAGGCCGCGGTCGGTCTCGGGATCAACCCGATCCTGACCTACGGCACGGCGGAGCAGAAGGAGACCTGGCTGCCCGCGCTCGTCGCCGGCGAACAGCTCGCCGGCTTCGGCCTGACGGAGCCCGGCGCCGGCTCGGACGCCGGAGCCACGAAGACCAAGGCCGTCCTCGAGAACGGCGAGTGGGTCGTCAACGGCTCCAAGCAGTTCATCACCAACTCGGGCTCGTCGATCACCTCGCTGGTCACCGTCACCGCCAAGACCGGTGAGCGCGAGGGTGGTCGCCCGGAGCTCTCGACGATCATCGTCCCGTCGGGCACGGCCGGATTCGTGGCCGAGAAGGCGTACGACAAGCTCGGCTGGCACGCCTCCGACACCCACCCCCTGTCGTTCTCGGACGCACGGGTGCCCGAGGCCAACCTGCTCGGCGAGCGTGGCCGTGGCTACGCCCAGTTCCTCGCCACGCTCGACGACGGTCGTGTGGCCATCGCCGCGCTCGCGGTCGGCTGCATCCAGGCCTGCCTCGACATGTCGCTGCAGTACGCCGGCGAGCGCCAGACCTTCGGCGGCCCGATCGGTCGCAAGCAGGGCCTCGCGTTCCAGATCTCGGACCTCCAGGTCATGCTCGACGCCTCGCGCCTGCTGACCTACAAGGCCGCCGCGATGAAGGACGCCATGGACGCCGGCTCGAACGTCTCCACGGGCGCCTTCAAGCAGGCCGCCGCCGTCGCCAAGCTGTACGCCACGGAGTCCGCCGTGACCGCGACGCGGATCGCCACCCAGGTCTTCGGCGGGTACGGCTTCATGGAGGAGTACCCGGTGGTCCGGTTCTACCGCGACGCCAAGGTCCTCGAGATCGGCGAGGGCACCTCCGAGGTCCAGCGGATGCTCATCGCCCGGGGCCTCGGCCTGCCGGTCGAGTGAGCGGCGCACGCCCACTCAACCGGCAATCACGTAGTCGATCTGAAGTGCTGGCAGGTGCCGCCGCCTGATCATCGCGATCGGAGGCGGCCTGGTCGTGTGGGTGAGGCCGGTGGGAAGCGTGGTCGTCACGCTGCCGTCCGGCTCGGCTCTGGACCGCCATCGGTGTGCCGTCTTGGCGTAGTTGCACGCCTCGCAGAGACCCTGGCCGCTGCGGCCCGAGGTCGTACGGCTCTTCTGCCAGTCGGTGACGTGGTCGACGTGGCGCACCGGTGCGTCGCACCACGGGGTGCGGCAGGTCCGGTCGCGGAGCCGGACGAACTTCGCCAGGTTGCCGCGGAACGTGCGCGTGCGAGCGTCCATCGCGACGAGCTCGCCCGTGGTGGGTGAGGTGTAGAGCCGGCGGATGCTGAGCTCCTCCTCCGCGGTGACGGCCCCGCAGACGATCTCGCGGGCGAGCTCGGCCGGTATCGGACCGAAGTCGTCGAGGTGCGCCTCGTCGTCGGCGCCACCGAAGAGTGCCGCGTCGGTCATCACGAGGCCGAGAGCGACGGGGGTCACCGGTCGCTCGTGCGGCCCGGCGAGCACCGAGGCGACCAGTGCGTCGGCCATCACCTGACCATGGGTGCGGGGATCGCCCTCGGCGCGGGCAGAATCAGCCGTGCGCGTGAGTGCGGCCCAGGCGGCCACGCCGTCCTTCACCGGCAACAGCGCGGTGAGCCAGGTCATGCAGTCGGGTGCAGGTCGCAGGGTGACGCGGCGCTCGGACTCCGCGTGTCGGCGCCGGGCGACGCACGCGGCCGGGTCGAGCGCCTCGGCCTCGGACCGGAGCCTGGCCAGGAGCTGGCGTGGGCTCAGCCGCCCGAGAGCGTCACCGTCCCCGGCGACGGCTTCGTCGACCGCGGCGCGGTGCTCGAGCGGAAGGCAGGCGGTCTCCCGGGCGACCACGGTGGCGCTCCACTCGTCGATGTGCCCGGCCTGCCAGGCCGCCCAGGTGTGCGGGAGCTCGGTGGGCACCACGCGGGCCAGGCTCAGGTGGCGTCGACCTCGGTGCGGCGACTCGCGGCGGGCGAGGGCGACCACGTGGCCGACGCCGCGACCGATCTCCTCCGGGCGGGTGCCCGCGTCGACCTGCTCCTGCGTGAGCACCTCGTCGAGCCGCGCGGTGAGCTCGGCCTGCGCTGCCGTGACGACGCGCCCGAGCGTCTCCAGCTCCCCGATCGCGGCGACCAGGTCGGCCTCAGCCAGCTCCGCGGGTGTCGCGAGCACCAGCCGCAGCTCGCCACGCAGGGCCGCGATCGCGGCTGCAGTGTGGAGCTGGGTGGTCGTCATGCGTCCAGCGAAACAACCCCCGCCGACAGGTGCACGGTGCGTTGCCGTCACCTGTGGACAACCCGTCCGGCAGCCCACCTGTGGACGAACAGTGGCTACGTCTCCACCTCCCGACGGATCCGTACGGGCGCCGGGCGCTCTACTCTCGCCACCATGCCCCGCCTGACCACGCGCCTGCTCGAGTGGTTCGGCGTGGACGACACGTGGGAGCGCCCGCGGCCCGCGATCGGTCGACAGGACGTCGTCCTCGCCGCCAGCGTCGGGGCCGTGAGCCTCCTGGCGCTGGAGCTGGTGCGCAGCTCCGGGGGCTTGGAAAACACGGACGTGCCGGTGTGGACCGAGTGGCTCGCGGTCTCCAGCGGCGCCGTGCTGCTCCTGGGACGCCGGCGGTGGCCGCTCGCGGTGGCGTTGCTGGCGGCGCTGCACATGTTCGTCGCCGGCGTGACGATGCCCGAGGTGATGGGCCAGCTCTCGCTGCAGATCGTCTACTTCGTGGCCCTGCTGTCGGGCGTCGCCTGGGCGCGCGATCGCCGGGCGATGGCCATCGTGGTCAGCTCGATCGTGCTGTTCATGTTCGCGTGGATCACCTGGCAGTTCGCGCTGGGCTCGACCGTGCAGGAATGGCTCGACGACGAGGAGTTCACCGGTCGCACCGGGATCTTCCCGCCGATCCCGGCGGCCATCGCGCTCACCCTGCTCATCAACGCGATCTACTTCGGCGGCGCCATCGCAGGCGGTGGCGTCTCGTGGCGCGCTGCCCGGCAGCGCGCTCGGCTCCAGGACCAGGCGATCACCATCGCCGCACAGGCCGGCCGGCTTCGTCAGCAGGCCGTCATCGACGAGCGACTCCGGATCGCGCGCGACCTCCACGACGTGGTGGCCCACGGTGTCTCGGCGATGGGCATCCAGGCCGGCGCGGCGCGACGTGTGCTCGACCGCGACCCTGATGCCGCGCGTACGGCCCTGTCGCACGTGGAGGAGGCCTCCCGCGACGCGGTCACCCAGATGCGGCGCCTGCTCGGCACCCTGCGCGACGGAGGGGGCGACGGCGCCGAGGACACGAACGGGCCGCGTACGACCGAGGCCGGCGTCGCTGACCTCGCGCGCCTCGTCGCCGAGGTCGAGGGCCAGGGCCTGGCCGTGAGCCTCGACGTGGTCGAGGAGCAGGACGGCGCGGCCGCCCGGCTGCCGCGCGGCCTCGGGCTCGCGGTCTTCCGCACCGTCCAGGAGGCCCTCACCAACGTCCGCCGGCACTCGACCGCTGACACGGTGTCGGTGGTGGTCCGGGTCGACGAGCTGCGCTCCGGCGGGTACGCCGAGGTCGAGGTGGTCGACAACGGCCGTCCACGGCGCGGCACCTCCGGCAGCGGCCTGGGGCAGCTCGGCATCCGCGAGCGCGCCGCCACCCACGATGGCCAGGTGGACATCGGCCCGCGCGTGACCGGCGGCTACCGGGTCCGCGTGCGCTACCCGCTGGGGGCCGCCACATGACCGAGCCGCTCAGGGTGCTGCTCGTCGACGACCATGCGATGGTGCGCTCGGGCTTCGCCATGGTGCTCTCCGTCGAGGACGACATCGAGGTCGTGGGCGAGGCCGCCGACGGGATCGAGGCCGTCGAGAAGGCGCGGGCGACGCGTCCGGACGTGGTGCTGATGGACGTCCAGATGCCGCGCATGGACGGTATCGAGGCCACCCGGCACCTTGTCGCCGACGACCTCGGGCACGTCGTGATCGTGACGACCTTCGACCGCGACGACTACCTGTTCGACGCCCTGCAGGCCGGGGCGAGCGGTTTCCTGCTGAAGAACGCCGGCCCGGAGCAGCTGCTCGACGCCGTACGCGCCGCAGGCCGCGGGCACGCGCTCCTGGCGCCCGAGGTGACCCGGCGGGTCATCGGCCGGATGGCGGGCGAGAAAGCGGGGCGCGCGGACCGACCGGAGCCCGCTGCCCTCGCGCACCTCACCGCCCGCGAGCGGGAGGTGCTGGTCATGTTGGGCCGCGGCCTCTCCAACGCCGAGATCGCCGCCGAGCTGATCCTGGGCGAGGCGACGGTGAAGACCCACGTCTCGAACGTCCTCGCCAAGCTGCACCTGCGCGACCGCGTACAGGCCGTGATCTTTGCCTACGACGCCGGTCTCATCCTTCCGACGGAGGAGTAGGGGCGACGTATCCGGCCTCCACCGCGAGGTTCCGTCGCGCGGGGGATCACGCGCCGCATCCGGGGCTCGTAACGTCGGTCTCATGCTGGAGATCCGGGAGCTGACCAGACGGTTCGGTGACATCACCGCCGTCGACCACGTGTCGTTCGAGGTGCCGGCCGGTCAGATGACCGGCTTCGTGGGCGCCAACGGCGCGGGCAAGACCACGACGATGCGGATGGTCATGGGCGTGCTGGGCATCGACGAGGGCGAGGTGCTCTGGCAGGGGAGCCCGATCACGCGGCTGGATCGCCGCACCTTCGGCTACATGCCCGAGGAGCGGGGCCTCTACCCCAAGCAGCCGATCCTCGACCAGCTCGTCTACGTCGCCCAGCTCAAGGGCATGGGGCGGGTCGAGGCACGCGCGCAGGTGCAGGAGCTGCTCGAGCGGTTCGGCCTCGGCGAACGGACCAAGGACCATCTGGAGAAGCTGTCGCTGGGCAACCAGCAGCGCGTGCAGATCATCGCGTCCGTGCTGCCCAAGCCGGTCGCGCTGATCCTCGACGAGCCGTTCTCGGGGCTCGACCCCGTGGCGGTCGACTCGATGGTCGACCTGCTGCGCGAGTACACGCGAGACGGGATCCCGGTCCTCTTCTCCAGCCACCAGCTCGACCTGGTGGAGCGACTCTGCGACCGCCTCGTCGTGCTGGCCAACGGACGCCGGGTCGCCGCCGGGACGGTGTCGGAGCTGCGCGACGCGGGGGTGCCGCGCTTCCGTCTCGTCCTCGGCGGCGATGCCGGTTGGGTGCGTGACCAGGCCGGACTGGACGTCCTCGACCTCGACGGCGCGACCGCCCTGGTCGAGGTCCGCGAGGACGGCGCCGAGCAGCACCTGATCGCGGAGGCCACGCGTCGTGGCCACGTCCACGAGTTCGTCCGGGTCCGTCCGGCACTCAGCGAGATCTACCGGGAGGCCACGGCATGAACACCCCACGACGTTCTTCTCCTCCGCTGAGCTCCCCCGAACAACGCCGCGGGGACCCCGTTCAGAACACCCCGAAGAACACCGCGAAGAGCAACCACACCACCAGCGAGGCGGCCTGGCTGCTCGTCACCCGCCGCGAGGTCGTCTCGCGCATCACCGACAAGTCCTTCCTCGTCGGCACCGTGCTGATGGTCACGATGATCGTGGGCTTCATCGGGTTCACGGCCTGGCAGGACGAGAAGACAGACACGGTGACGCTCGGCGCCACCCCGGACGCCGTCGCGATGGCGACCGCGATCAAGGACGGAGCGTCGCAGGTCGACGACAACGTCAACGTCGACGTCGTCGAGCTCGACGACGAGGCCGCCGCCGAGAGTGCCCTGCACGACGACGACGTCGACGCCTGGCTGCACCCGACCGACGACGGCTGGGCGCTGACGTCGGAGTCGAGCGAGCAGGAGTCGCTGACCGCCGTGACGGAGGCCGTCGTCCGCCAGCAGGTGCTGACCGACAACGCCTCGGGTGCGGGCACCACGGTCGAGGCCCTCGAGGCGGGCAGCACCGTCTCCACGAACTTCCTGCGCGGCGACGCCGAGAGGGCTGCGGTCGCTGAGGCCGTCGGGTTCGTCTTCGTCTTCCTGTTCTACTTCGCGGCCCTCGTCTTCGGCATGCAGCTGGCATCGTCGGTGATCGAGGAGAAGCAGAGCAGGATCGTCGAGATCATCGCGGCGGCGATCCCGCTGCGGCACCTGCTCGCCGGCAAGGTGCTCGGCAACACGGCGCTGGCGGTGATCCAGCTGCTGGTCTACCTCGTCGTGGGCCTCGTCGGGTTGTCGTTCACGTCGTACAAGTCCTACGTGCCCGCCCTGTCCGGACCGACGGCCTGGTTCATCGGCTTCTTCCTCGCGGGGTTCGTGGCGCTGGCCTGCCTGTGGGCCGTGGCCGGGTCGCTCGCCTCGCGCACCGAGGACCTCCAGGCCACCTCGACGCCGTTGACGATGCTGATGCTCGTCATGTTCTTCGGTGGCCTCTCGCTCGACGGGCGCGGCCAGGTGATCGCGTCGTTCATCCCCCCGGTCTCGGCGGTCGTGATGCCCAAGCGGATCCTCGCGGGAGGCGTGGAGTGGTGGGAGCCGCTCGTCGCTCTGGGCCTGCTCGCCGTCTTCGCGGCCGTCACGGTCTGGGTGGGAGAGCGCCTCTACCGTCGCGCCCTCCTGCAGACCGGTGGCCGGGTGAGCCTGCGCCAGGCGTGGTCCGCGGTCGAGTGAGCGCGGTCTCGTCGCGCCTCAGAAGAGGCCGACGAGCCCCGAGGTGCCGGCGATGACCGCCCAGAACCTCAACCCGCGCCCGAGCGTGCCGGTGACGAGGAAGATCCAGAACGGCACGCGGAGGGTGCCTGCGAGGACTGCCGTGACGGCGTACGGCGGGAAGCCGGAGACGGCCGAGACGAAGAGCAGCGCGGCGGTGAACCACGGCCGTCCCTCGGAGCGCTCGTGCCACTTGTCGAGAGACGCCTTGACCTTGGGCTTGGCGAGGTGGCGGCTCACCCAGGGGGCTCGGTCCATGTGCATGCCGCCCCAGTACCAGAGGATCTTGCCGAGCATCTGGCCGACGGTGGCAGCGATGAGCAGTCCCCACATGTGGCCGGGGGAGCGATTGATCGCCACGGCGAGGATGGCCTCGATGTTGATCAGCGGTAGCAGTGCGGATCCGATCGACGCACCCAGCACGCTCCAGAGGAGCATCAGCCCACGGACCCGGGAATGGGGATTCCGATCCGCACCAGCCGGCGCAGCGAGACGCACTTCAGCACGAGCAGCGCGGAGGCGATGACCAGTCCGACCCACATCCAGCCGGTGACGAGCAGGAGCACGGCGAACAGGGCGCTGTTGACCGCCTTGGCCGGCTTGGACCAGTTCCACAGCCAGATCGGTCGGTCGACGACGAAGAAGTAGTTGGGACTGCGCACCGGCCAGGCCAGGAAGGCGATCGAGAGGAAGCAGTCGACCACCATGAACTCGGCGAGGTAGACGAAGATCGCCGGCGACAGGTCGGGCTGCAGCCAGGCCAGCCCGATGTAGAACGCGGCAGCGTTGAGCCGGTCGCACATGATGTCGAGCACCGCGCCGATGCGCGTCTCGCAGTCCCGGACGCGGGCGTAGAAGCCGTCGAGCATGTCGCCGATCCAGTAGACGACGAGCGCGATGACGAGGAGCGTCAGGCTCTGCTCGGAGGCCGCGACGGCGGCGAGGACGACGGAGGCGATCGTGCGGACCGCGGTGATCACGGTGGCGCCGGTCAGGAGCCGCTCGTCGCGTACGCCGTATCGGTCGTCGGGGTCGGCGACAGGCTCCGCCTGCAGCCCGCCCAGAAGCCCTTTCCCCACGCTCGGGATGCTATCGGGTCGGACCCACCGGACCGGACCACAGGGCCGTCCACGCGTGTCCCAGCTCCAGGACGAGCTCGCGCAGCAGGGGCAGGCTCACCCCGACCACGTTGTGGTGGTCGCCCTCGATGCCGGTGATGAACGCGCCGCCGAACCCGTCGATGGTGAACGCGCCGGCGACCTCGAGCGGCTCACCGGTGGCGATGTAGGCGTCGATCTCGTCGTCGCTGACGTCGGCGAAGTGCACCGTGGTCGAGCCGGTGGCGGCGGCCACCCGGCCGCTCGCGACGTCGCGCAGGCAGTGGCCGCTGTGCAGCACCCCCGAGCGTCCCCGCATCGCCTGCCAGCGTCGCCGGGCCTCGGCGGCGTCGTGTGGCTTGCCGAGGGCCTCGCCGTCGAGCTCGAGGACCGAGTCGCAGCCCAGGACCAGCGCGTCCGCGGGGACTTCCGCGCGCTCCGCGACCGCCGCGCACTTGAGCTCGGCCAGCTGGAGCGCGAGCTCGGCCGGAGGCAGGTCGGCCACCTGGGACTCGTCCACCCCGCTGACGACCACGATCGGGTCCAGCCCCGCTGCGCGCAGCGTCGTACGACGTGCCGGTGAGGCCGAGGCCAGCACCAGGGGAGTCGTCACAGGCGCTCCAGCGCCGCGCGGAGCGGGTCGAGTCCGAGCGAGCCCAGGTCGAGCGCCTCGCGGTGGAAGGCCTTGAGGTCGAAGTCGTCGCCCTGTCGCACCTGCACGGCCGCGCGCGCCTCGAGCCAGATCCGCTCGCCGACCTTGTAGGACGGCGCCTGACCGGGCAGGCCGAGGTAACGCTTGACCTCGAACTGCCGGACCTCGTCGTCCATCCGGGTGTGGAGCCGCATGAACTCCAGGCCCAGCTCCGGCGTCCACGTCTCGCCCGGGTGGAAGGCGCTGCCGCCCGCCCCGAGTCGGTTGTCGGCCGGGATCTCGAGCTCGAGGTGCATGCCGATGTCGATGATGACGCGCGTCGCGCGCAGCGACTGGCCGTCGAGCATGCCGAGCAGGTCGGCCGGGTCGTCGAGGAAGCCGAGCTCCTCCATCAGCCGCTCGGCGTAGAGCGCCCAGCCCTCGCCGTGGCCGCTGCACCAGCACATCAACCGCTGCCAGCGGTTGAGCGTGTCGCTGCGGTAGGCCGTCTGCGCGACCTGGAGGTGGTGACCGGGGACGCCCTCGTGGAAGACGGTGGTGACCTCGCGCCAGGGGTGGAAGTCCTCGATGCCGTCGGGCACCGACCACCACATGCGGCCGGGGCGCTCGAAGTCCTCGGAGGGCCCGGTGTAGTAGATGCCGCCGTCGTTGGTCGGCGCCAGCATGCACTCGATGCGCCGGACGGGCTCCGGGATGTCGAAGTGCACGTCGATCATGTCCGCGAGCGTGCGGTCGGCCAGGTCCTGCATCCAGGCGCGGAACTCCTCGCGACCGTGCACCACCCGCGCGGGGTCGCTGTCGAGGTGGGCGACGGCGGCGTCGACGTCGGCGCCGGGCAGGATCCGGTCGGCGGTGGCGGACATGAGGTCGGAGAGTCGCTGCAGCTCGGCCCAGCCCCAGGCATAGGTCTCGTCGAGGTCGACGTCGGCACCGAGGAAGTAGCGACTGGCGAGGCCGTAGACCTCGCGACCGACCCCCTCCTTCTCCGCGCCCTGGGGCTCGAGCTCGTCGCTGAGGAACAGGCCGAACGACGCCGTGGCTGCGCTCGCGGCACCCGCCAGCGCGCGCAGGTGGGTGGCGTCGCCGCCCTCGAGCCGGTCGACCAGACCGAGGTAGAAGTCGCCCGCGTCACCGGTCTGGCCGGTCCACCGACGCACCTGCTCGGCCACCTCGGCGTACTGCCGGGCCGCGACGACATGGCCCTTGCGGGCCTCGTCGGAGAGCGTGACGCGCAGGCCCTCCAGCGCGCCCGGCACCGCGGCGAGCCTCGACGCGATCGCCGCGACGGCCTCCTCGCCCTCGGTCGGCATCAGGTCGAACACGCCCCGCATCTCGTGCAGCGGGCTCCACAGCACCGACATGCGCGAGCGGTTGACGCCGGCCTCCTCGAGCTCGATCTCCAGGCGGTTGCGCTCGAGGAACGCGTCCTTCGCCGCGGCCTCGCGGTCGTCGACGGGCGTCGCCGCCTCGACGGCCGTCACCACGGCCCGGATGAGTGCCTCCCGGGCATCGAAGCCAGCAGGGGAGAAGTCCGTCATCTCGTGCTCGTGGCCGGCCACCCCGATCCCGGTGGCGGTCAGCGGGTCGAGGGCGCAGAAGTCGTCGACGAAGGCGTTGCAGAGGGCATCGATGGCGCGTTCGGTCATGCTGGCGACCCTAGCCCCGGCACGAGCCGTGCGACGACCGAGTGGTGCGTCCGCCTCGGGTCCTCCTCCCGTCAGTCGTGCTCGCTGGCTTCCTCGCGCTGCTGCCTCCTCCTGCGGGCGCGGTGCCTGACACCGACGACGGGTACGGCGACCGCGACGTCACGGCGGCGGCGTACGACTGGCTGGGGCCGGACACCCCGAACGACAGCTACGCGATCACCCTCGTCCGCGGTCGGTCCGTGCGCTCGGTGCTGCGCCTCCTGGCGCCTCGCCGGGACCTGTTCTCGCCGGCTTGGGCGCTCAACGAGCGCCTGACCCGGATCCACGTCTCGAAGGACTGGTTCTTCGCCGAGCACCCGACCTACGTGCTGCCTCGCGCCTAGCGCGGCAGGCCGCTGGCGCGCCAGGCGCCGACGCCGTTGCGGTGGGCCTGTCGCACCGTGCGGGCCGGGTTCCCCCACGCCGGGCGGGGGCGCTCGGGAGTGTCGTCGCCGCCGGAGCCGAGGGCAGCGAAGACCGCGACGAGGGCGGCGATCTCCTCCGGGGTGGCGTCGGGTTGACGACCCTCAGGAGCGGGCGCCTGCGGCGCCATCCCTCGGCCGTCACAGCGGGATGTTCCCGTGCTTCTTGGGCGGGAGGCTCTCCCGCTTCGAGCGCAGCAGCCGCAGCGAGCGGACGATCTCGATGCGCGTCTCGTGCGGCGCGATGACCGCGTCGACGTAGCCCCGCTCGGCAGCGATGTAGGGGTTGGCCAGCGTGGTCTCGTACTCGTCGATCAGCTCGGCGCGCTTGGCCTCGACGTCGCCGCCCTCGTCCTGCACGGCCTTGAGGGTCTTGCGGTGCACGATGTTGGCCGCGCCCTGCGCACCCATCACGGCGATCTGCGCGGTCGGCCAGGCGACGTTGATGTCGGCGCCGAGGTGCTTGGAGCCCATCACGTCGTAGGCACCGCCGTAGGCCTTGCGGGTGATGACCGTGATCAGCGGGACGGTCGCCTCGGCGTAGGCGTAGATCAGCTTCGCGCCGCGGCGGATGATGCCCTGCCACTCCTGGTCGGTGCCCGGCAGGAAGCCCGGCACGTCGACGAAGGTGAGCACCGGGATGTTGAAGGCGTCGCAGAACCGCACGAACCGGGCGGCCTTCTCGGAGGCGTCGATGTCGAGGCAGCCGGCGAACTGCATCGGCTGGTTGGCCACGATGCCGACCGAACGGCCCTCGACGCGACCGAAGCCGACGAGGATGTTGGGCGCGAACAGCTCCTGGACCTCGAGGAACTCTTCGTCGTCGAGCACGGCGGTGATCACGTCGTGCATGTCGTAGGGCTGGTTCGCGCCGTCGGGGATGAGGGTGTCGAGCCCGCGGTCGAGGTCCGTGACGTCCATGTCCGGCACCTCGTCGTACTCGGGTGCCGGGTCGAGGTTGTTCTGCGGGAGGTAGGACAGCATCGCCTTGACGTACTCGAGCGCGTCCTCCTCGTCGGAGGCCAGGTAGTGGGCGTTGCCGGACTTCGTGTTGTGCGTACGCGCGCCGCCGAGGTCCTCCATCGTGACGTCCTCGCCGGTGACGGTCTTGATCACGTCGGGACCGGTGATGAACATCGCCGAGGTCTGGTCGACCATGACGGTGAAGTCGGTGACGGCGGGGGAGTAGACGTGGCCGCCGGCGCAGTTGCCCATGATCAGGCTGATCTGGGGGATGACCCCCGAGGCGTGCACGTTGCGGCGGAAGATCTCGCCGTAGAGGCCGAGCGAGACGACTCCCTCCTGGATGCGCGCGCCGGCGCCCTCGTTGATGCCGATGATGGGGCAGCCGGTCTTGATCGCGAGGTCCATGACCTTGGTGATCTTCTCGCCGTAGACCTCGCCGAGCGAGCCGCCGAAGACGGTGAAGTCCTGGCTGAACACGCACACCATGCGGCCGTTGACCTCGCCGTAGCCGGTCACGACGCCGTCGCCGTAGGGGCGGGTCTTCTCGAGCCCGAAGGCGGTCGAGCGGTGCCGCGCGAGCTCGTCGAGCTCGACGAACGTGCCCTCGTCGAACAGCATCGCGATGCGCTCGCGGGCGCTCTTGCGGCCCTTCGCGTGCTGCTTCTCGATGGCCTTCTCCGAACCCGCGTGGACGGCCTCGTCGAGCCGTCGCTCGAGGTCGGCGAGCTTGCCGGCAGTGGTGTGGACGTCGGCGGTTTCCTCGCCCGGCTGTGCACTCACGCGGGTGGCCTCCTGAGATCTGGCTGGGACCTGGCTGGGATCTCTGGCGTGGATCTGGCTGGTCCGTCGCTCTGCGACCGTGATCCATCCGGCAATCTAGTGCCATGACCGATCTCCCTCCATCGCGACCTCCGTCGCGCCCACCCCTCGACCCCGACCGGCTCGTCGCCCCTGACGGCTGGCGGATCGAGGTCGAGGAGGCGACCCCCTCGACCAACGCCGCGCTCGCCGCGCGGGCGCGGGACGGGGAGGAACCCGGCCTCGTGCTGGTGACCGAGCACCAGACCGCCGGCCGCGGCCGGCTGGACCGGGTGTGGGAGACACCGCCCCGTGCGTCCCTCACCTTCTCGGTGCTCCTGCGTCCCGACCTGCCGGCCGAGTCGTGGTCGTGGCTGCCCCTCCTCACCGGGTACGCCGTCCAGGCCGCGCTCGCCGACCGGCTGCCCGACATCGCGCTGAAGTGGCCCAACGACGTGCTCGTCGACGGCGGCGACCTCGGCACCGGCCGCAAGGTGGCGGGCATCCTGGTCGAGCGGCTCGAGATCGACTCCGGTCCGATGGCGGTCATCGGGGTCGGTATCAACGTCGACCAGACGCTCGACGAGCTCCCGATCGCGCTCGCCACGTCGGTCGCGCTCGAGACCGGTGAACCGGTCGAGCGCACCGGCCTGCTCAGTCAGGTCCTCGGCTCCCTGCACGGCCTCCAGGGCCTGCTCGACGACACCGGGTCGCTGCGCCGGGCGTACGCCGACGTCTGCGTCACGCTGGGCCGGACCGTGGAGGTCCACCTGCCGGCAGGGGACGTACGCCGCGGGGAGGCGCTGGACATCGACGCGTCCGGGGCGCTGGTGGTCGGGACCGACGACGGCACCCTCACCGTCGCCGCGGGCGACGTGGTCCACGTGCGCCCCACCCCGCCGCCCTCCTAGAAGTCGGGTGCACCGGGTGACATGATCCGGGGGTGGCCTTTCCGACCAAGCTCCTCAACGAGGGCGAACACGTCGTCGTCTCCACCCGCACGCACGTCAAGGCGCTGATCCTGCCGGGACTCGTGGTGCTCGTGGCGCTGGCCGTCGCGATCTACGTCGACCGGCTGGTCGGCAGCTCGACGGGCTCCCTCGTCGTCTGGGTGCTCTTCCTCGCGGTCCTCCTCTGGTTCCTGGCCGGACCGCTCCTGCGGTGGCTCACCACGACGTACACCTTCACCACCCGCCGCTTCGTCAAGCGCTCCGGCTTCATTGCCAAGGAGGGGCGCACGATCCCGCTCAACCGGATCAGCGGCGTCGACTTCGAGATGGGCGTGATCGACCGGGTCTTCGGCTGCGGCACCCTCGTGGTGTCCGACGCCAGCACGGACGGGCGGGTCGAGCTGCACGACATCCCCGACGTGGAGAAGGTCCAGCTCCAGGTCTCCGACGAGCTCCATCGCCTCGCCGGCGGGGACCGCCGCGACGATGGCACCTGACCGCACGCCGAAGAAGAGCAAGCCCCGGGCGGCGAAGGGCAGGGCGAAGCCCGAGGCCGAGGCCGAGCCCCGGCGGCCGGGTGAGCTGCTCGACGACGCGATCCTGCGCAGCAGGCCCGAGTTCAACGCGCTCGACGTGGCCGCCGAGACCGGGATCACCATCGAGGAGGCGCGCCGGCTCTGGCGGGCCCTGGGCTTCCCCGAGTTCGTGGGGGAGAAGGCCTTCACCGCAGCCGACATCGAGGCCGTCGCGACGCTGATGGGCTTCGTCGACGCCGGGTCGGTCGACTTCGACATGGCCGTCAACCTCACCCGAGGCGTGGGCCAGACGATGGCCCGGCTCGCGGACTGGGAGGTCTCGACCCTGGTGAGCCGGGTGGAGGAGATGGAGGCCGGCGAGGAGGCCACCGGCTCGCGCATCGGCTCCGCCCTGCGCCTGGTCAACGAGATCAACCCGCCCTTCGAGTCCCTCCTCATCTATGCCTGGCGCCGGCACCTGGCCGCCGCCGTCGGCCGGATCGAGGCGATGGGCGCCAAGGACGAGGACCTGCACACCATCGACGTGACGGTCGGCTTCGCCGACCTGGTGTCGTTCACCGCCCTGTCGAACACGCTCGACCGCGAGGAGATCGGCGACCTCGTCGAGGTGTTCGAGAGCCGCTGCCAGGACGTCGTCGCCCGCTACGCCGGCCGGATCATCAAGAGCCTCGGCGACTCGGTGCTGTTCGTCACCTCGGGTGCCGAGGACGGGATCGGCGTCGCGGAGGGGATCATCAACGTCATCGGTCGCGACGCCAAGATGCCCGACGTACGCCTCGGGCTGGCGAGCGGACCGGTGATCCAGCGGCTGGGCGACATCTTCGGTCCGCCGGTCAACCTGGCGGCGCGGCTGACCCAGGTCGCGCGCCGCAACCGGCTCATCGTCGACCAGAACACCGCCGACCTGCTGCCGCCCACCGAGTGGGAGAGCCGGCGCCTCCCGGCGCGTCCCGTACGCGGCTTCGGGCTCGTCGAACCGGTGGCCGTACGCCGTCGCTGAGGGCCTCGGCCGGGCAGCCGACGGTGTCCTCGGTGGACCAGACCAGTCGGGCATATTTCACCCATAAGGCCACCCGGAGGGGTGCCTGATCCATACCTTCAGCGCGTGTTGGCTGTGCAAGACGTGCGACTGGACCCGGGCACACGACAGGTGTGGCGGGGCGAACGCGAAATCCGACTTTCCCGCAAGGAGTTCCAGCTCCTGCAGGCTCTGATGGCGCGCCCCGGTGACATCGTCACCCGCGGCGAGCTGATGGCGGACGTGTGGCAGACGTCGTTCTACACCAACTCCAAGACGATCGACGTGCACCTCGGCTGGCTGCGTCGCAAGCTCGACGACGACCCGCGCAACCCGACGCTCATCACGACCCATCGGGGCCGCGGGCTCCGCTTCGAGCGCGCGGCAGCCATCGCCAGCTGATCCGGCTGCCGTCCCGGTCGCGATCGACGAACGCCCTGGTCGCTAGGCTCCGGGCGTGTCCTCGACCGGTCCGCACCGCGCGCCCACGCTCGCCGTCATCGGGGGCGGCCAGCTGGCCCGGATGATGGCCCAACCGGCGATCGCGCTGGGCCTCCCGCTCCGCCTGCTGGCCGAGGCCGAGGGCGTCTCCGCCGCCCAGGTGATTCCCGACCAGCTCGTCGGCGACTACACCGACCTCGCCACCCTGCGCCGGGTGACCGCCGGCGCAGCCGTGGTCACCTTCGACCACGAGCACGTGCCGACCGACCACCTCCACGCGCTGGAGGAGGACGGGATCGCCGTACGCCCCGGGCCGGACGCGCTCGTGCACGCCCAGGACAAGGCCGTCATGCGCCGCCGGCTCGCCGAGCTCGACGTGCCGTGCCCGCGCAACGCCGTCGTCACGACCATCGACGAGGTGGCCGCGTTCGGTCTTCCGTGCGTCCTGAAGACCACCCGCGGTGGGTACGACGGCAAGGGCGTGTGGGTCGTCCGCGCCCTCGACGAGGCCCGGGCCGCCTTCGACGCGGCCGCGGCGGCCGGCGTCGAGGTGCTCGCCGAGGAGCTGGTCGACTTCCGCCGCGAGCTGTCCGCCCTCGTCGCCCGCAGCCCGAGCGGCCAGGCCGCGGCGTACCCCGTCGTCGCCTCCACCCAGCTCGACGGCATCTGCCACGAGGTCGTCGCTCCCGCGCCGGACCTCTCGCCCGCACTCGCCGGACAGGCGCAGGAGATCGCCCTGCGGATCGCCGGTGCGCTCGACGTCACGGGCATCCTCGCCGTCGAGCTCTTCGAGACGACCGACGGCCGGATCCTGGTCAACGAGCTGGCGATGCGCCCCCACAACACCGGCCACTGGACCCAGGACGGCGCCGTGACGTCCCAGTTCGAGAATCATCTGCGCGCCGTCATGGACCTCCCGCTCGGTTCGCCGGCCCCGCGTGAGCGCTGGACCGTGATGGTCAACATCCTCGGCGGACCCACCGACACCGGCCGGCTCTACGACGGGCTGCCGCACGCGATGGCCCGCGACCCGCGGCTGCGGGTCCACTTCTACGG
This sequence comes from uncultured Actinomycetota bacterium, assembly GCA_963708875.1. Lineage (GTDB taxonomy): Bacteria > Actinomycetota > Actinomycetes > Propionibacteriales > Nocardioidaceae > Nocardioides. Next base: position 62,135 of record CAVPUL010000008.1, on the reverse strand, counting down.
CAAGGACCTCCGGCCCGGCCGGAAGGTCGGCCACGTCAACGCCTACGGCGACGACCTCGAGGACTGCCTCGAGCGAGCCCGGCACGCCGCCGCGTGGTTCCGCGGCGACCTGGGCAACGAGAGCGAATGAGGGAAGGCAGCGAGATGAGCGAGACGCAGGCGACGACCGACGAGACGACCGACAGGACGCCCGCGAGGGTCGGCATCGTGATGGGCTCGGACTCCGACTGGCCGGTCATGCAGGCCGCCGGCGAGATCCTCACCGAGCTCGGCGTGACGTGGGAGGCCGACGTCGTCTCCGCGCACCGGATGCCGACCGAGATGATCGAGTGGGGCACCCGCGCACACACGCGCGGACTGTCGGTGATCATCGCCGGCGCCGGGGGAGCGGCGCACCTGCCCGGCATGCTCGCCTCCGTCACGCCGCTGCCGGTGATCGGTGTCCCGGTGCCGCTGAAGTACCTCGACGGGATGGACTCGCTCCTGTCCATCGTGCAGATGCCTGGCGGCATCCCGGTCGCCGCCGTCGCCATCGGCAACGCCAAGAACGCCGGCATCCTGGCCGCCCGGATCCTCGCCACCAGCGATGCCGAGCTCCAGCAGCGCCTGGTCGACTACGCCGCCGGGCTCGCCGAGACCGCGCACGCCAAGGGCGACGTCGTACGCCAGGCCGCGCAGGGCAGCACCCGGCGCGTCGGCTTCTGACCGGACCGACCTAGTCGGGCCGGCCCCGCACCCGGCCCCGCAGGGACTTGGTCTGCGCCCGCTCCTTCTTGGCCCGCAGCCGGCGCTCCTTCGAGCCACGGGTCGGCCGTGTCGCCCGACGCGGTGGCGGCGGCGGTGCCAGGGCCTCGCGCAGCAGCTCCGCCAGACGCTCACGGGCGGCGACCCGGTTGCGGTGCTGCGAGCGGTGCTCGGACGCCGCGATCGACACCCGACCGTCCGGCCAGCGCCGCAGCGCACGGGCCCGCTGGGTGGAGGTCAGGACCACCGAGGCCGAGACGTCGTACTCCAGCTCCACGCGTGAGTCGGTGGTGTTGACCGACTGGCCGCCCGGCCCGGGCGACTTCGAGAACCGCTCGACCAGCTCGGCAGAGGGCACGACGAGTCCGTCGGGCAGGCCCGGTCCGGCCGGGACGTGGAGGTCGCGCACGGTCCCAGTCTGACGGAGACCGGCGTGACGACGGCACCGCACTCCGCGAGCGTCGCCGCGCACGTCGTGGACCAGATCTGGCCCGGCCCGAACATGGAGCCCTAGGTTGGCGACATGACGACACGTTGGGGCATCGCCGCGACCGGAGGGATGGCCGCGGCCTTCACCGAGGACCTCGCACACGTGCCGGACGCCGAGGTCGCGTTCGTCGGCAGCCGCTCGCCGGAGTCGGCCGCGGCGTTCGCCGGCCGCTTCGGCGCCGCGGGCTCAGGGACGTACGCCGACCTGCTCGCCGCCGGTCGCGACGGCGCGGTCGACGTGGTCTACGTCGCGACCCCGCACCCGCAGCACCGCGACCTCGCGCTGGCAGCGATCGAGGGCGGCACGCCCCTGCTGGTCGAGAAGGCCTTCACCGCGACGCTGGCGGGGGCGCAGGAGGTCGTCGACGCCGCCCGCGCGGCGCAGGTCTTCTGCATGGAGGCGATGTGGACGCGATTCCAGCCGGCGGTCGCGCACGTCCGTGAGCGCATCGCCGCCGGCGAGATCGGTGAGCTGCTGCTGGTGCAGGCCGACTTCGGCGCCCAACGCGACTACGACCCGTCGAGCCGGCTCTTCGACCTCGCCCTCGGCGGTGGGTCGGTCCTGGACCTCGGCGTCTACCCGATCTCGTTCGCCCAGCACCTCCTCGGCCGCCCCGATCGCGTCACCGCCACCGGCACGACGTACGACAACGGTGCCGACGCGTCCGCGGCGATCCACCTGGCATACGCCGACGGGCGCGCCGCTTCGCTGACCTGCTCGCTCGCCGCGCAGACGCCCGGACGGGCGGTCGTGGTCGGCACCCGCGGGTCGATCGAGCTGGAGCCGCCGTTCCACCACCCCACCCGCATCGTCGTACGACGCAACGGCCACGACGCCGAGGTCGTCGAGCGACCGGCGACCGGGCGCGGCTACTCCCACCAGGCGGAGGAGGTGCAGCGCTGCCTCGCGGCCGAGCTGACCGAGAGCCCGCTCATCCCGCTGTCCGACACCCTCGACGTGCAGTGGGTGCTCGAGGAGTGCCTCGACCAGCTCGGGATCCAGATGTCCGAGGGATCGGTGGAGATCTAGCTCGTGCGCCGCGCCCACTCGATGGCCGGGCAGGTGTCCATCACCATCGGCACGCCGGCCGCGAGCGTACGGGTGAAGGCGTCCTCGTCGACGACGCCGAGCTGGAACCACACCCCGCCGGCCCCGATCTCCACGGCCTGGTCGGCGAACTCCCCGGCCGCCTCCGAGCGGCGGAAGACGTCGACCACGTCGACGTCGAACGGGATGTCGGCGAGGCTGGCGTAGCCCTGCTCACCGAGCACTGGCGGCGCGTCCGGATCGGCGTACATCGGGTGGACCGGGACGATCCGCTTCCCACGCTCCTGGAGCAGTGCGGCGATCGTGTACGCCGTCCGCGCGGGGTCGCCCGAGAGGCCGACCACGGCCCACGTCCGGGCGTCCAGCATCGCGGCGACGGTCGTGGGGTCCTGCCAGTCGGGGCGCATGTGCCCCACGGTAATGGTGGGGCGCGAAGGCCTCATCCCGCTCGTGTGCTGGAATGACCGTCGTCACACCAATTCCACGGAGGGAAACACCTACATGTTTGACACCGCAACCCGGCGCCTCGGCGCCGTCGCAGCCGTCGGAGCGCTCGGCGCCGGCGCGCTCGTCGCGATGGCCGCGCCTGCCGCCACCGCCGCCACCGCGTCGACCACCTACACGTGCACCTTCCCGAGCCTCGGCGCTCGTGACATCCCGGTCGGGATCACCGCCACCCTGCCCTCCGGCGGCCAACGCCGGGCTCGACGCTCCTTCCATCCCCGTCCTCCTCAGCGTGACCCTGCCCGGGCGACGTCGTGGACGCCGCGAAGGGTCTGTTCGAGGCCACGACCATCGGTGGTTTCTCCAACGACATGGTCGCCACGCTCGACGAGCTGTCCTCGACGGACGGCGCTCGAGCTGCCGCTCCAGAACGTCCGGTTCCCGCAGACCGCGGTGCCCGCGACGGCCAACACCCCGCTCACGCTCAACACGCCGAACCCGCTGACCACCCCCGGCGCCGTTCCGGCCTCGACGGTCCCGGTCAACCTGCCCGGTACGGGCACGTACGACATCGTCGTGCCGTCCGCGTTCAAGTTCACCGCCACCAAGCAGGGTGACGTGACGATGCTCGCCGACGTGCCGTGCGCGCTGAAGGCGGGCTCGCCCGCGAGCCTCGGCTCGATCGTCCTGGCGGCGAACGAGTCGACGACCAAGGCCACGCCGGCCAAGAAGGTCACTCCGCTCGGCACGAAGCCCAAGCTGAAGATCGTCGTGGACGCCGCCAACGAGGTGCCCACCGGCAAGGTCAAGGTCATGAAGGGCGAGAAGGTGCTCGGCAAGGGCGTGCTGAACGCCAAGGGCAAGGTCAAGGTGACGCTGAAGAAGGCGCTGCCCGCTGGCAAGACCAAGCTCAAGGTGCTCTACCCGGGCGACGACTACACCGCGAAGTCGAAGGACAAGAAGGTCGTGGTGAAGGTCGCCTGACCTCCCTCACTTCCTGATCGACCGCCCGGTCGGTGCCTCGGCACCGGCCGGGCGTTCCTCGTTCCGGGCGTCCGCGGACGTGGCCATGACCACACTGCAGACCCCTGCTCCGCAATGCTTGGACGTCCTAGAATCCAGGGCATGAGCGAGTTCCCGCTGTTCGCCCTCTCCGAGGAGCACCAGGCCATCCGCGAGGCCGTCCGTGCCGTCGCCGACGCCAAGATCGCGCCGCACGCCGCCGAGGTCGACGAGGAGGCCCGCTACCCGCACGAGGCGGCGGCCGCACTGCTCGCGTCGGACTTCCACGCCCCGCACGTGCCCGAGGAGTACGGCGGCGCCGGAGCCGACGCGCTCGCCACCGTGCTGGTGATCGAGGAGGTCGCCCGGGCGTGCGTCTCGTCCTCGCTGATCCCGGCGGTCAACAAGCTCGGCTCGCTGCCGGTGCAGATCGCCGGCTCCGAGGAGCTCAAGCAGACCTACCTGACCAAGCTCGCGGCTGGCGAGGGCGGGTTCTCCTACTGCCTCTCCGAGCCCGACGCCGGCTCCGACGCCGGTGGCATGAAGACCCGCGCGGTCCGCGACGGCGACGACTGGGTCATCGACGGCGTCAAGCGCTGGATCACCAACGCGGGCGAGTCGGAGTTCTACACCGTCATGGCCGTCACCGACGCCGAGAAGCTGACCCGCGGCGGCGTCTCGGCCTTCGTCGTGGAGAAGTCCGACGAGGGGGTCTCCTTCGGCGCCCCGGAGAAGAAGCTCGGCATCAAGGGCTCACCGACGCGCGAGGTCTACTTCGACAAGGTCCGGATCCCCGCGGACCGGATGATCGGCGAGGAGGGCACCGGCTTCACGACCGCGATGCAGACCCTCGACCACACCCGCGTCACGATCGCCGCCCAGGCCGTCGGTGTCGCGCAGGGTGCGCTCGACTACGCGCTGGGCTACGCCAAGGAGCGCCAGCAGTTCGGGAAGTCGATCGCCGACTTCCAGGGCCTGCAGTTCATGCTCGCCGACATGGGCATGAAGGTCGAGGCGGCCCGCCAGATGACGTACGCCGCCGCCGGTCGCTCGGAGCGCGGCGACGACGACCTCACCTTCTTCGGCGCGGCCGCGAAGTGCTTCGCCTCCGACGTCGCGATGGAGGTCACCGTCAACGCCGTGCAGGTCCTCGGCGGCTACGGCTACACCCGCGACTACCCGGTCGAGCGGATGATGCGCGACGCGAAGATCACCCAGATCTACGAGGGCACCAACCAGGTCCAGCGGATCGTGATGGCACGGCAGCTGCTGGCCGGGGTCCAGAGCGAGTTGTAGGACCCCATCTGCACGCGACTTGCGCGTCACGAGTCCAGTCAGCAATGATTGACTCAACATTGGTTGAGTGAATGGGCAGGTCGATGGACGTCGATTCGCGTGTGGCCGGTCTGGCGGCGCTGGCCGACCCCGCTCGGCTGCGGATCGTCGACCTCCTGAGTGCGGGTGACGCGTCGCCCGGCGAGCTCCAGAGGGATGTCGGGTTGTCGTCCAACCTGGTCGCCCATCACCTCAAGGTCCTCGAGCAGGCGGGCGTCGTGTCCCGTCATCGCTCGCACGCCGACCGGCGTCGTACCTACCTCCGGCTGCATCGCGAGCGACTGGCCGGCCTGCTCCCCGCCGCCGCGCCTCGCGCCGAGGACGACGCCGTGGAGCGGGTGGTGTTCGTGTGCACCGCGAACTCGGCGCGCTCGCAGCTCGCCGCCGCGTTGTGGCAGCAGGCCAGCCGGATCCCCGTCGCCTCAGGCGGTACGCACCCCGGAGCAGCCATCGCTCCCGGTGCGGTGGCTGCGGCCCGACGTCACGGACTCCATCTGGTCCAGGAGCGGCCCCGGTCCCTGGACGGGCTGCTGCGTGACGGTGACTACGTCGTGACCGTCTGCGACGCCGCGCACGAAGAGCTCGGCCCGCACGAGCAGGCGCAGGGCACCGTGCCTCGATTGGCGGGAGTGAGCCACTGGTCGGTGCCGGACCCGGTCGCTGCCGGCACCGCCGCGGCCTTCGACGCCGCCTACGAAGACCTTGCCGGTCGGGTCGCCGATCTTGCCGCACTCCTTGCCCAGCCACCCGCCAGAGCCTCTCGGGGATCTCGTGACTCCAGTCCCTCTTCACCGTCGGCTCGTGGCCGAGCTGCTCGGCACCGGTCTCCTCGTGACGGTGGTGGTCGGCTCGGGCATCGCCGCCCAGCGGCTCTCGCCCGACGACGTCGGTCTGCAGCTGCTGGAGAACTCGACCGCGACCGTGCTCGGCCTCACGGTCCTCATCCTGCTGTTCGGCCCGGTGTCGGGCGCCCACTTCAACCCCGTCGTGTCGGTCGTCGACTGGTTCCTCGGACGTCGCACCGGCACCGGCATGACCGCAGGCGAGGTCGGCGCGTACGCCGTCGCGCAGACGCTGGGTGCCATCGGCGGTGCCGTGCTGGCGAACCTCATGTACGACGTCGACATCACCCAGCTGTCGGCCAAGGAACGCACCGGCTCGGGCCTGCTCCTCGCCGAGGTCGTGGCGACGGCGGGCCTGGTGGCGCTCATCTTCGCCCTCGCCCGCACCGGACGCGGCGCACTCGCGGCGCCTGCCGTGGGCGCCTACATCGGCGCGGCGTACTGGTTCACGGCGAGCACGTCGTTCGCGAACCCGGCCGTCACCATCGGCCGCGGCTTCTCCGACACCTTTGCCGGCATCGCGCCGGCCTCGATGCCCGGCTTCATCGGCGCCCAGCTCGTCGGCGGCCTCGTCGGCCTCGCGTTGGTGCGCTACCTGTTCCCCGACACCGCCGACACCAGGAGTCCCCGATGAGCACCGCCGACGTACCCCAGGTCGTCTTCGCCTGCGTCCGCAACGGCGGTCGCTCGGTCATCTCCCGCGTCCTGACCGAGCACTACGCCGGCGGCCGCGTCGTCGCGCTGTCGGCCGGCACCCGGCCCGGCGAGCACATCCACCCCGAGGTGGCGGCTGCGTTGGAGACGCTCGGCCTGGACACCTCGGCCGAGACGCCGACGATGCTGACGCGCGAGACCATCGCCGCATCGACCATGGCCATCACGCTCGGCTGCGGCGAGGAGTGTCCGTACGTCCCGGGCGTGACGTACGTCGACTGGCCGGTCGCGGACCCGGGTGGCCAGGACGAGGAGACGGTGCGCGCCATCATCGGTGACATCGACGGCCGCGTACGGGCGCTGCTGACCGAGCTGGTCCCCGACCTCGAGCTGCCGGCCTCGGTCCTCGGCTGAGCCGCGTGCGTGGCGCGCTCAGTCGGCCGTGCGACGCTCGAGGAACACGGTGTCGCGCCACGCTCCGTCGAGCTGCGCGATGCGGGACCGGACCGCGAGGGTCGCGTAGCCGGCCGAGTGGTGGAGCGCGATGGAGGCCCGGTTCTCCGGGAACACCGAGGTCTGCAGCGTCCACAGTCCGCCGGCATCGGCCTCGTTGACCTGGCGCCAGAGCAACGCCTTGCCGACGCCGCGCCCGCGGGCCGCCTCGGTGACGTAGACCGAGCTCTCGCCGACGCCGGCGTAGCAGGCGCGCTCGGAGACGGGTGAGATGGCGGTCCAGCCGACGACCCGGGTGACGCCGTCGACCTCGGCCTCGGCAATCCACCGGTGGGCCGGGAGCCACTTCGTCGCCAGGGCGGCGAGGTCGGGCACCTCGGTCTCGAAGGTCGCGTTGCGGGTGGCGATGCCCTCGGCGTAGATGTCCCGCACGATCGGCAGGTCGGCGTCGGTCATGGCGCGGGTCGAGACGTCGGAGGGCAGGTCCTCCGGGCAGCAGGGGCGGGCGGCCAGGGTCCCCATGACGACGTCGGCGGCATGGGGGAGGCCCGTGCAGCAGGCGGGGTTGACCGAGACGTGCTTGCTGGTGCCCACGCGGTCGACGGAGACGAACCCGACCTCGGCGAGCTTCTGGACATGGTGGGTCACGGTGGGTTGGCCGATGCCGAGCTCGAGCGCGAGGTCGCCGATGCGGATGTGACCCGCCGGCGCCGTGGACACGGCGTGGAGCAGTCGCACGCGGGTGGGGTCGGAGAGCGTGGCGAACCAGCTGGCGAACGTCTCGGCCTCGTCGCGGCCGAGCGCATCGGGTCGGAGCGTCCTGCGCGGTCGGTCGGTCATGCGCCGCCACCTTACATCGAAGATCATCGATGAAACCCTTGTGTTCATCGACTCCCGGTCGATACTGTCCGATGCATCGATCCCCGTCAATGTTCGCAGGAGCACGCGTGACCACCTCAGCCGGCACGACCTCAGCCAGCACGACCGCGCACGCCACCCTGCCGGTCGTCATCATCGGCGCCGGCCCCGTCGGCCTGGCCGCAGCGGCGAACGCCGCCGAGCGTGGCATGGACTTCCTCGTCCTCGAGGCCGGACCGGACGCCGGCGCCGCCGTCGGCGAGTGGTCCCACGTCCGACTGTTCTCGTCCTGGTCCGAGCTCGTCGACCCGGCCGCGCGCCGCCTCCTCGAAGCCGGCCGGTCCTGGACGGCACCCGACGACGACGCATACCCGACCGGCGGGAGTGGCGCGAGGCGTACCTCCAACCGCTGGCCGACGCCCTCGACAGCACCTCCGGCGGATCGGTCCGCTACGGCAGCCGGGTCGTCGGCGTGGGCCGTGCCGGGCGTGACCTGCTCGTCGACTCCGGCCGCGAGGACGACCCGTTCGCCGTCCACGTCCGCGGCCCGGCGGGGCCGAGCGGCTCCTGGCCGTCGCAGTCGTGGACGCCTCGGGCACCTGGACCCGACCCAACCCGCTGGGCGCCGACGGCTACCCCGCCCTGGGGGAGTCGGAGAACGCCGATCGCTTCAGCTACGGCATCCCCGACTTCCGGGACCCGTCCGTCGCCGCCCGGTACGCCGGCAAGCACGTGGCCGTCGCCGGCAAGGGCGCGTCGGCGCAGGGTGTCCTCATCGGTCTGGCGCGGCTCGCGCGGACCGACCCCGCCACCCGGGTGTCATGGCTGCTGCGCCGACCGTCGGTCGGCGACGCGTTCGGCGGTGGCGACAACGACCAGCTCGAGCAGCGCGGCAGGCTCGGCCAGGACGCCAGGGCTGCCGCGGCGAGCGGCGTCGTCACGGACGTGACCCAGTTCCGCACCATGGCCGTGTCGGCCCAGGACGACGGCCGGCTGACCCTCACCTCGGTCGACGACCAGCAGGTCACCGACGTCGACGAGGTCGTCGTCGTCACGGGCTTCCGTCCCGACTTCGGCTTCCTGTCCGAGGTGCGCCTCGACCTCGACCCCGCGCTCGGCTCCGCCCGGATCCTCGCGGACCAGATCCACCCCGACCACCACAGCTGCGGTGACGTGGCTCCGCACGGCCACCGCGAGCTGACCCAGCCCGAGCACGGCCTCTACCTGGTCGGGATGAAGTCCTACGGTCGGGCTCCGTCGTTCCTGGCGATGACCGGCTACGAGCAGGTCCGCTCGGTCCTGGCGGCACTCGACGGTGATCTCGAGGCGGCCGACCGCGTCGACCTGGTGCTCCCCGAGACCGGGGTCTGCAACGGTGCCGGCGCGTTCGACGCGCCGGACGCGCTCGTCCTGGCTGGCGTCGGTGGTGGCTGCTGCGGCTGACGCGTTGCGCATGATCCCGCCGGGGTGGTCGTGCGGGACCTGCAGGGCGACCACCAGCCGCTTCGCGGTCGGGCCCTACCCGCAGCTCGGCCGGTCGTGGTCGCGCGAGAGCCGGCGCACCACGCGGACATAGTCCGCGGCAGCCGCGCCACCGGGCTCGCGCTCGCGGAGCTCCCACGCCATCAGCTCGACGACGGAGACGCCCACCGCGGCTGCCAGCTCGTCCAGGGAGACCCCCGAACGCTCCCGCGCGCGCCGCCCCTGTCCGGACCTGACGAGGTCGCGGGCGTCGGCGAGCACGGCGTCGTCGTGGGTCACGACGGGGACAGTACGCACAGAAGGTGAACGGTCCAGACCGCGTCTCGTGAGGACCGGGTCGGCGACCCCGTGCTCGGCCCCGGATTTCGTTCCACGGACAAGGGCCGAGCGTTGGTCCGACGTTCACCTGCGAAGGCGCTGGCGTTCGGTCGCGACCCCAATGATCTGCCTCGTCGCAACCGATACCGGGGATCCTTCCGGGGCACTCGTCGGGGCAGGCAACCGTCAGCACATCTCTCGGGCCCGTTTCGAAAGTCAGTCGTGACCACACTCCCTGTTCAGGACTCCGTCCTGCCCGCGGTGCAGCCGACCCCGCGTCGGCTGAGCCGCAAGGCGACGGGTGCCGACCGTGTCTTCGAGATCGGTGCGCGCACCGTCGGCGCCACCGTGCTCGTCGTCACCGGCGGCATCGGCGGGTTCCTCGCCTGGCAGTCCGTGCCGACCTGCAGCGCTACGGCTGGAGCTTCTTCACCGAGAGCGCCTGGCAGCCCGAGTCGGACGTGCTCGGCATCGGCGCGGTGCTCGTCGGCACGGTCTCGATCGCCGGCGTGGCGATGGCCCTCGCCTTCCCGCTCGCCCTGCTGACCGCCCTCTACATCAGCGAGTACGCCCCCGCTGGCTTCAGGCCGACGCTCGTGTCGCTGGTCGACCTGATGGCCGCCGTGCCCTCGATCATCTACGGGATGTGGGGCTACTTCCTCGTCATGCCCTACGCCGCGGCCTTCAGCCTGTGGCTGCACCAGCACCTCGGCTGGATCCCGCTCTTCAAGGTCGGCGCCGACCCGGACGCGGCGGTCTGGGACCAGTCCCGCTACATCGGCAGCGCGTTCTGCGCGGGCATCGCGGTCGCGATGATGGTGCTGCCGATGTCGTGCGCGGTGATGCGCCAGGTCTTCTCCCAGACGCCGCCCGGCGAGAAGGAGGCCGCGCTCGCGCTCGGCGCCACGCGCTGGGGGGTGATCCGCTCGGTCGTCCTGCCCTTCGGCCGCGGCGGCATCATCGGCGGCACGATGCTCGGCCTCGGCCGGGCGCTCGGCGAGACGATCGCCGTGCTGCTGATCATCTCGCCCGACTTCGTCATCAAGCCGCGGATCCTCGAGGTCGGCACGAGCTCGGTGAGCGCGCTCATCGCCGGCCGCTTCGGCGACGCCAGCGCCGCCCAGCTCTCGGCCCTGCTCACCGCTGGCTTCGTGCTGTTCCTGATCACCCTCGTCGTCAACACGCTCGCCGCGCTGATCGTCGCGCGCAGCCGCTCCGGGCAGCGGGGACCGAGCGCGCTGATGACCACGACCGATCGCGAGGGCGGGCACGCACGAGACGCCCGTGATCGCGACGCCTGCGGCGCCGGCCCGTACGACGTACCTCCCGCTCATCGACCCCGACACCCCGCCGCCCGTCCCACGCCCCGGCCTGGGCAAGCCCACGACTGAGGAGAGGTTCACCGTCGTCGGTGCCTGGGTGAGCGCGTTCGCGCTCGCCTGGCTCATCACCCAGACGGCTGCTCCCGCTGGGCGGCGTGCCCTGGCTGCTCGTCGCGTGGTTCGGGATCGGCCTGCTGATGAGCGCCGTGACGACGTCGATGTCGGCGGCGTCGCGTCGACGTGGTCGACCGGGTCGTCAGCGGGATCGTCACCTCCGGGGCGCTGGTCGTCGGTGCCGCACTCGTCAGCGCCGTGGTCTTCGTGGTCTACCGCGGCTTGGGAGCCCCTGCTCCACCTCAACTTCTTCCTCAACGACATGTCCGGCGTCGGTCCGCGCGACCCCTTCGACCGCGGCGGCATCGGCCACGCGATCCTCGGCTCGGTCATCCAGCTGGGCATCGCGGTCGCGGTGACCCTTCCGTTCGGCATCGGAACGGCCGTGTTCATGACCGAGGTCGGCGGTCGCTTCGCCGCCGTCGTGCGCACGATCGTCGAGGCGATGACCGCGCTGCCGTCGATCGTGGCGGGCCTGTTCATCTACACCGTGCTGATCGTCGCGCTCGGGTTCCCGCGATCCGGCTTCGCCGCCTCCATGGCCCTGTCCGTGATGATGCTGCCGATCATCGCCCGCGCCTGCCGACGTGGTCCTGCGCGTCGTTCCGGGTGGCCTCCGCGAAGCCAGCCTGGCGCTCGGGGCGAGCCGCTGGCGCACGGTGTGGCACGTCGTCCTCCCGACGGCCCGACCCGGTCTCGCGACCGCGCTGATCCTCGGCGTCGCCCGCGGCGTCGGCGAGACCTCGCCGGTCCTGCTGACCTCCGGTGTCGCGACGCTTCTGGGTCACCAACCCGACCGACGGAGTCATGAACTCCCTGCCGCTCTTCATCTTCAAGGGCGCCCGCAGCCCCGAGCCGATGGACATCGAGCGCGCCTTCGCGCGCCGCGACGGTGCTGCTGGTCCTCGTGCTCGTCCTCTTCGTCATCGCCCGCCTCGTCGCCCGCCCGCCACGGGCCGCGAGCACCCCGCCCCGCACGTACGCCCCGCGCGAAGCGCGCTCCCAAGGAGTCCTGATGCGTCCGCCTCCGCCTCGCCGCCGCCCTGCTGGTCGCCGCCCTGCTGGCGCTGACCGGCCTCGACTCGGCCGCCATCGCCGACGACGGCCTCGGCAACACCTCCGCGCGGCGGCGTACGCCCAGATCGAGGGTCCGGCTCCACCTGGTCCGAGGTGATCGTCGCAGCAGTGGATCTCCGACGTCGACGCCCTCGGCATGAAGGTCACCTACAACGGTGGCGGCTCGTCGCAGGGCCGCAAGAACTTCGCGCAGAACGTCACCGACTTCGGCATCTCCGAGATCCCCTACCCGGGCGTCGACGAGTTCGGCAACGCCGACAACAGCAACGGCCGCGAGTTCGCCTACCTCCCGATCGTCGCCGGCGGCACCGCGTTCACCTACCAGCTCAAGATCGGCAACGAGCTCGTCCGCAACCTGCGCCTCTCGGGCGAGACCGCTCGACCAAGATCTTCACCGGCCAGATCACCGACTGGTCCGACCCGGCCATCACGAAGGACAACAACGGTCGCGCGTTCCCCAAGCTCGCCGATCACCCCGGTCGTCCGCTCCGACGGCTCGGGCACGACCGCCCAGTTCACGACCTGGCTCGACGCGAGTACCCCGACGATCTGGCGGCCCTACTTCGGCAGACCGGGCTTCACGTCCTACTTCCCGCGCACGGGCCGGATGCTCGCGCAGTCGGGCTCCGACCAGGTGATGAACACGATCTCCGGCTTCGCGGGCAACGGCACGATCGGCTACGTCGAGTACGCCTACCCGCGTCAACAAGGACTACCCCGTCGTCAAGGTCCTCAACAACGGCGGGCTACTACGTCGAGCCGACGCAGTACAACGTCGCGGTGGCCCTGACGAAGGCCCGGATCAACGAGGACAAGGCCTCACCGCTCGTACCTCACGCAGATCCTCGACGGGGTCTACAACGCCGACCGACCCGCGGGCCTACCCGCTCTCGTCGTACAGCTACATGATCATCCCGACCGGTGCGAGCGACCAGCGGATGACGACCGCCAAGCGCCAGACCCTCGGCGACTTCATGTACTACTCGCTGTGCGAGGGCCAGTCCAAGGCCGGTCGCGTACGGCTACTCGCCGCTGCCGCTCAACCTGGTGCAGGCCGGGTTCACCCAGCTGGCGAAGCTCGACGACCGCCGACCCCGCCGTCGACCTCACCAACCGCGACGTCACCAAGTGCAACAACCCGACCTTCGTGGCGGGCAACCTGCAGGAGAACAAGCTCGCCCAGATCGCGCCGCAGCCCGCGGCGTGCGACAAGGACGGCGACGGCCCCTGCGGCACCGTCGACCGGCACCGGCGAGCCGTCGACCGACGGCGAGCAGCCGGACGGCACTCGGCGACCGGCACCGACGGTGGCGCACGGGCACCGTCCACGGCGCAAGGGTGAGCCAAGGGCGGCAAGGGCGAGCGGCGCCGCCGCCACTGACGCCGGCGCGAGGCACCGGTGGCGGCGGCGGCCGGAGCCGGAACCGGCGATCCGGCCTCGACGGTGGTCGACCCGATCACGGGCGAGGTCGTCGGGCCGACCGACGGCGGTGCCACCGTGCACCGGGGCACGGCACCACCGACCGACCCGATCTACGCCACGCCGACCGAGCTCTCCGCCGAGCCGCGCGAACGACGGCCGCGCGTTCGGCTGCGCTTGCCGCCCTCGAGCTGCTCGCCCTGATCCTCGTGCCGGGCGTGCTGCCTGGCGCGGGGCGTACGCGACGACGGAGCAGGTCGATGACGCCGCGCGGTTCGTCGCGGCCGCGATCGCCGCCGACTCGCCCTCGGCCTCCCCGCGCGCCGCTGGCCAGCGGCCGCCGGCCTGCCGAGGGCACCGCAGCCGGCGTACGCCCAGACCAAGCACCTGACCCGGTCCATCGTCTTCGACGGCCAGCCGCATCGAGATCGACGCGCGCGACGTCACCGTCACGGCGATCCGCACCACCGAGCTGCGCGGTCGCGAGCGGATCCAGATCGACTGGTCCGGCGCCCACCCGTCCGGACGGCCGCGCGGCGAGCCCGTTCGGCGAGCTCGGCATGCTCCAGGAGTACCCCGTCGTCATCCTCCAGTGCCGCGGCCTCGACGACCCGACGCTCCCGCGTCGACCAGCAGCTGTCGCCCGAGACGTGCTGGACCTCCTCGCGTGTCCAGCAGCAGCCCAGTCGATCGACGAGTCGCAGGCCGTGTGGCGCCACGACGCACTCGCCTCCGAGGCCGACCGCGCCGCAGAAGAGCGGCCTCGTCCCGGCGCCCGGCCGAGTGCAACGACCCGCCCACGTTCTCGACCCACGTGCACCGCCGTTCCGGGCCGCCAACGGCACGCGTCTACCCCTCCTGCACCGCCGAGACGATGGCGCCCGAGGCAGCCGTCGGCGCAGCCTTCCCGCCGCCGAGATGGCCGCCTTCACCGACGTCGACGGCAACGGCTCGGTGCAAGTTCGAGGTGCGGTCGACGATCGAGAACGAGTCCCTCGGGCTGCTCCGACACGGTCGCCGTGCTCGCGTGGTCGTCATCCCGATCGAGGGCATCTCCTGTGCCGACCGCCGACCGCGAGTGCATGCAAGGCCGGCCGGTTCGCTGCCGGCGCCAGAGCAACTTCGCCAACGAGGGCGTCGACGCTCGCGGTGTCCCCGCCGCTGTGGTGGTCGCCGTCCAACTGGCGCAACCGCTTCTCGATCCCGCTCGACTTCGGGCTGCCCCCGGACGCCTGCGACGTGCTCGACTCGCGTGCCCCCACCGGCTTCTACGGCTCGGAGCTCGCTGGCGCCAGGCCTCGCTCCAGTGGTCGCCGGCCTACTGCCTGGACAAGAAGCGCTTCAAGTTCCAGCACAACAAGATGTCCGACGAGGCCGGCTTCAACCTGATCGAGACCGGCGGCGGCGTCGCCGCGTTCGTCTCCGAGCGAGCACGACCGCCAAGGGCACCGAGCCGGTCGGCTACGCGCCGACAGCCGTGACCGGCTTCTCCGTCGGCTACGTCATCGACCGACCCGGACAACGCGGGCGAGTTCACCGACCTGCGGCTCAACGCCGCGGCTGCTGGCCAAGCTGCTGACCCAGTCGTACCTCGGCCAGCGAGCGCGCCCGCACGCACCCGGGCATGGGGAGCCAACCCGATCTCGCTCAACCTCGACCCGGAGTTCCAGAAGCTCAATCCCGGGCCTCGACACCGGTCGCGTCGTGAGGCGGCCGCCACGCGTGCTGTCGCTCTCGGAGTCCAGCGACGTGCATGCAGCACGCTGACCTCCTACCTCGCCGACGACAAGCAGGCGATGGCGTTCGTCGACGGCAAGGCCGACCCGTGGGGCATGGCGGTCAACCCGAAGCTACAAGAAGATCGACGCCTGCCCACCTCGGAGTGGCCGCTGCTCGACGACTTCGTCGCGCCCAGTCGAGCAGGAGTGCTACCCGCAGAACCCGGCGCCCTACTTCACCCAGCTCGCGGCCCCGGTCACCTCGCTTGCGCAAGATCGCCGAGGCCGTCCTCGACGCCTGGCCCAACGTGCAGACGCAAGTGCGAGCGCTCCGTCGCCACCGACCCGTGGAAGATCGGGCGCATCGACCGCGCAGGGCGTCGGCTCGCGGTTGATGCTCGGCATCGTCAGCACCGGCGACGCGCGAGCGCCTGCGGCCTCGCACCGAGGCGAGCCCTGGAGACGAGCGGGCGCGACCTACGTCGCGCCCGACCGACGAGCGCCATGACGAAGGCGATCCGCGCTCGCCGAGCCGTCGACGACGCGGTGACGCCCCGTTCATCGCTCGACATGAAGGACGTCGTCAAGGCGCAGTCGGCCTACCCCGGGCACGATGATCGTCTACACCGCGGCCCTGACCCCGAACCTGCCCGAGGCCGACGCCTCCAAGGTGTCGGAGTTCATCCGACATCGCGACCACCGAGGGCCAGCGGGCCGGCTACGGCAACGGCGAGCTGCCCGGTGGCTATCTCCCGATCTCGAAGGCCGGCGTCACCGCACCCCTGTGCGAAGCAGGCCCAGACGGTCGCCACCGCGATCGACGGCGCAGACCAGGGTGCGCACCGGGACCGGCGGCCGACGGCGACGGCCACCGCCGACGGAACGGGCGGTCGGCATCCGGCAGCGGCACCGGGCCCGCGACCTGGACCCGGCAGCGTGACCTCGGTCGACGACACCGGCCAGCACCCGGCAGCGTCGGGCGAGACGGGCAAGGACGAGGACAAGCGCCCCGCAAGGACGCGGCCCACGGACACGGCGAAGACTAAGACCAGGAGCCGGTGGCCATGCCTCCCACGGTGGCCGTCGCGTCTCCCGTTGCCGAACGGATCCTGCCGCTGCTCGCTGCTCGTGATCGCTGATCAGCGCCATCGCGGCCAACGCTGCATCCGCCTGCGACACCTGCGCAGGAGGCGCGCATGACGATCGACGACGGAACCGTCCCGCGGCCGCGCGCCACGCCGGTGCCCGCACCGGGTGTCCCACCGCAGCAGCCGGCCGCGCCGCGTCGGCCTGCGCGACCGGCACCGTCCCGGCGCACGACGCCTGGTCAGTCATCGCGACGACGTCGCTGATGCTGTGCCTGGTCGCGGGCTGGATGCGTCGCGCCAGATGCTGTACCTCGGCGGGATCTCCCAGGACCGCGACGCAGGACGACGCTCTACGCACAGTTCCGAGGCCAGCTCGCGCGCGGCCACCGCTCCGATCGGTCCGGTCACCGAGGTCGGCGCGCCCGGTCGCCCTGCTCCGATCCCGCACATCGGGCTGGAGCAGGTCGTCGTCGAGGGCACCGCGTCCGGCGACCTCGCTCGCCGGGCCCCGGACACCTGCGCAACACGGTGCTGCCGGGCCAGCTCGGCACCTCGGCCGTGCTTCGGACGCGCCCGCTACCTACGGCGCCCCGTTCGCGCGCATCGGCGAGCTGCGTCGCCGGGCGACCCGGTCAACGTCACCACCGCGCAGGGCACCGAGCGGTTCTCGCGTCATCGGCGTACGCCGTGCGGGTGACCCGCTGCCGCAGCCGCGACCTGAGAAGGCGCCGCCGGCCTGGTGCTGGTGAGCGCCGAGGCCGACGCGTGCCCGGCTTCCGCCGCTGCTCTCCCGGTCGTGTCGTCTACGTCGACGCCGAGGCGACCGAAGGCGCTTCGCCACCCCGGCCGGCCTGCCCGCGCGCGGTCCCGATCCGGAGCAGGCGATGGGCACCGAGGCAGGGGCGGTCACTGCCGCTGCTGACCCTGTGTCTGGGGCTGCTCCTGGCGCTGACCTTCGGGGTCATCGCCGCCCGGCAGCGCGTTCGCAGCCGCACTGGTGTGGGTGGTCGCGACCCCGGTCGTGCTCGCCGCTCGCCTGGCTGACGACCGATGTGGTCATGCGACTGCTGCCGAACCTCATCGTAACGCCACCATCCACCAGCACCACCACAGAGAAGGATCACCACATGTCTGTTCGCAGGCTCTTCGCCGGCGTGAGCACTGTCGCCGTCCTGGCGGCGTCGCTGTCGCTCGCTGCCCCGGCCATGGCCGACCCGCCCGCCGGTTACGTGCCCAACAACTCCGACGTCATCGGCGTGGGCTCCGACACCTCCGAGTTCATCCTCAACTACCTCGCTGACGGCGACCGGCGCCCTGACGGGCTACAACGCCACCGCTGCGTCCGCCGGCCACAAGCTGGTCAGCTGGAATGCCACCGCGCCTGCGGGCAGCCCCGCGACGATCGTCCTGCCGACCAACCCCACGGCGGCTCGTCCCAACGGGTCGGGCAACGGCAAGAAGGCGCTCTACGGAGGCAGCGAGGTCGCCGAGGTCGACTTCGCCCGCTCGTCTGCGCCTCTGGACGCCACCGAGAAGCAGGCGGGCCTCCAGGCCTTCCCGTTCGCCAAGGACTCCCTGGCCCTCGCCACCGCCAAGACCAGCAACGCGCCGACCAGCATCAGCGCCCGCCGACATGGTGCGCATCTACTCGGCGCCGTGACACAACTGGAGCCAGCTGGGCGGCTCCCCGGGCGTCATCGACCCGAAGATCCCGCAGAGCGGCTCGGGCACGCGCTCGTTCTTCATCGCCCAGCTGACGGCAGCGAACGCCGGCACCGCCGTGACGCTGGCTGCCCTACCGTGCTCGACGTCCAGGAGCACGACCCCGCTTCGATCCAGAGCAACCCCAACGCGGTCGCACCGTTCTCGATCCCTCGCAACACCGTCGACGGATCGCCGCTCCGCATCGAGGGCGGCTTCCTCGCTGCCCGCGCGCTCTACAACGTCGTGCGCACCAGGCGACGTCGCCGACCCGGAGATCCTTGCGCTCTTCGGCGAGAGCGGCTTCGTCTGCTCCCCGGCCGCCAAGCCGCTGATCGAGGCCGCCGGCTTCCCGCAGCTCGCCGCCCAGGAGCCAGGGCGGCGTCTGCGGCATCCCGACCCAGGACCCCACGACCAACCTCGCCACCCAGCAGGTCGCCACCACCACGACCGTCGCGGGCACCTCCGCGGCGGCCGGCGCGCTGAACCTCACCGCCACCGTCGGCTCCGGCAGCGCCGTGGCCGACGGCCTGGTGACGTTCTTCCTGGACGGAGCGGGCACCGCGACCGGCACTCCGGTGCCGCTGACCGGCGGCAAGGCGACCAAGGCCCTGACCGGCCTCAGCGCCGGCGCTCACACGGTCATCGCGAAGTTCACGCCCGGCCGCAGCTCGGTCTTCCTGGGCTCGCAGTCCGCAGCGACGTCCGTGTCGGTGCTCGCCTCCACGCCGGCACCGGTCGCCAAGGCGAAGACCACGCTCAAGGAGACCTACAAGGCGTCGTACGCCAAGGGCGCGGTCATCAAGGGCAAGGTCAAGGTCAAGGAGTCCGTGACGGGTGCCGCCACCGGCAAGGTCGTCATCAAGCGCGGCACGAAGACCGTCGGCAAGGGCACCGTCAAGAACGGTGTCGCGGTCATCACGCTGACCAAGCCGCTGAAGAAGGGCAAGAACAAGCTCGTGGCGACGTACGCCGGCTCCTCGGCGTTCGCTGCCTCGAAGCTGAAGTTCGTCATCACCCTCAAGGGCTGACCCGCCCGTTCCACCCTGTACCGGAGGCGGGCGGCAAGCTGACGGCCGCCCGCCTCCATCCCAGGTCCTCCCGATCCACCCCAGCCCGTCCCACCCCAGCCCGTCCCGCATCCCTGAAGGAACGCACGCGATGACCCAGACCACCACGCTGCCCGTGAGCGACGCGCTGCCGGACGCCGGACCCGCGACGCTCGAGGCCCGCGACATCTCCGCGTGGTTCGGCGGCCACCAGGTGCTCGACCGCGTGTCGCTCACCATGCCGGCCGGGGATCACCGCCCTGATCGGGCCGTCCGGCTGCGGCAAGTCCACCTTCCTGCGCATCCTGAACCGGATGCACGAGCTGGTGCCGTCGGCGGCGCTCGCCGGCGAGGTGCTGCTCGACGGCGACGACATCTACGACCCGACGCGGCAAGCTGCACCGACGCGCGCAAGCAGCATCGGGATGGTGTTCCAGAAGCCCAACCCGTTCCCGGCGATGTCGATCTACGACAACGTCGTCGCCGGCCTCAAGCTCACCGGCGCCGCGGCCGACCAGCGACCGAGCAAGGACGAGCTCGTCGAGACGTGCCTGCTCCAAGCGCCGGCCTCTGGAACGAGGTGCAAGGACCGGCTGCGCCAGCCCGGGCGGCGGCCTCTCCGGCGGTCAGCAGCAGCGGCTCTGCATCGCCCGGTCGCTCGCCGTCAAGCCGCGCGTGCTGCTCATGGACGAGCCGTGCTCGGCGCTCGACCCCACCTCGACCCGGGTGATCGAGGAGACGATGCTGGAGCTCGCGCAGCGAGGTCACGATCGTCATCGTCACCCACAACATGCAGCAGGCGCAGCGCGTCTCCGACGCAGTGCGCGTTCTTCCTCGCCTCGCAGGGCACGCCGGGTGTCATCGTCGAGCACGGCGACACCGAGGCGATGTTCACGAGCCCGCAGGACGCCCGCACGTTCGACTACGTCAACGGCCGGTTCGGCTGAGTCCGACGGCTCACGCACCAGGTCATCACGTGGCGTGACCTGCCCGTTCACCGTCGAGACGTCCGGGGGACACGAACGCTCCCTAGCGTCCGGCCCATGTCGTCCTCACCGCGTCCTCGACGCCTCGCGCTGCTCGCCACCACCGCTGCGGTCTGCGCCGCCCTGCCCATGGGAGCGGCCAGCGCCGGGCTGGTCACGGACCCGGTCCGCTCGTCGGCACCGGATGCCGCTCTCCGGCTGGACCCGGTGGGCACCTACGAGACCGGTGTCTTCGACCGGTCCGCAGCGGAGATCGTCGAGTACTACGCCGCCGCACAGCGCCTCCTCGTGGTCAACGCCGCGCAGGCCCGGGTCGAGGTGCTCGACGCCTCCGACCCGTCGGCCCCCACCAAGCTCTTCGACCTGCAGACCACGGGCGTCCCCTCGTCCGACGGCACCACGGTCGACGCCGGCGCGGTCGTCAACTCGGTGGCGGTCCGTGCGGACGGCCTCGGCATCGCCGCCGTGGAGGCGGAGGACAAGACCGACAACGGCTGGCTGGTCTTCTTCGACGCTGCGGCCAACGGCGCGGCGCTCGGCGCGGTCCGGGTCGGCGCCCTTCCCCGACATGGTCACGATCACCCCGGACGGCACCCGTGCCGTCGTCGCCAACGAGGGCGAGCCGGCCGAGGACTACTCGGTGGACCCCGAGGGGACCGTGTCCGTCGTCGCCCTGCCGTCCTCGGTCGCCGCGCCGCAGCAGTCGGGCGTACGCAGCGCCGGCTTCCACGCCTTCGAGGGCAACGCGCTGCCCAGCGGCATCCGCGTGTACGGCGGCCGCGCCGACGCCGGGACGGGCACTCCGACCTACCCGGTCTCGGAGAACCTCGAGCCGGAGTACGTCGCGATCGACCAGCAGTCCAAGACCGCCTACGTCACGCTCCAGGAGGCCAACGGCGTCGCGGTGGTCGACCTCCGTTCGGCCGCAGTGAGCGACATGTGGTCCCTCGGCACCGTCGACCGCTCCCGCGTGCCCCTCGACGCGAGCGACCGTGACGGGCTGAACATCCGCACGTACGCCAGCCTCCGCACCTTCCGCCAGCCCGACGCCATCGCGACCTATCAGGTCAAGGGCCGGACCTACCTCGTCACGGCCGACGAGGGCGACACCCGCGACTGGGACGGCTACTCCGAGGAGGTCCGGGTCGGGGATCTCGGCAAGTTCGGCCTCAAGCCCGCCTGCGACGCGGTCAAGGCCGGCGCCGGCTTCTCCGGCCTCACCCGCCTGAAGATCACCAAGGCCGACGGCCTCGATGCGGGCGGCACCTGCTACGAGACGTTGTACGGCTTCGGCGGTCGCGACGTCTCAATCTTCACCACCGACGGCCAGCTCGTCTCGACGACCGGCGACGAGCTCGAGCGGATCACCTCGGGCGCAGTGCCGGCGTTCTTCAACTCCGACCACGGCAGCTCGTCGTTCGACAACCGCAGCGACGACAAGGGTCCCGAGCCCGAGGGCGTCACCCTGGGCAAGGTCGGGGGACGGACCTACGCGTTCGTCGGCCTCGAGCGGGTCGGCGGCGTGATGGCGTACGACATCACCGAGCCCGCCCGCCCGCGGTTCGTGACGTGGACCGACAACCGCAACTTCGCCGCCAGCGGCTCGAGCGACCTCGCGAACGCCGGCGACCTCGGTCCGGAGGGACTCACCTTCATCTCCGGGGACGAGTCACCCGACGGCCGGCCGCTCGTGGTCGTCGGCAACGAGGTCTCCGGGACCACGACGCTGTTCGACGTCGCGCGGGTCGGCAAGGCGCCCCGGGGCTGACCCGAAGACCGGCTTCCGTCCAGGGTTCTGGCCTGCGGCAGGCGGCCGGATAATTTTGCCGAGAGTTCCCGGCTTGTCCGGACACCGTCCTGCGCCGCTCGTACCTTTGCTTCGGGGATGCGGCCGGAAGGGGGTGGTCGAATGGTGGCATCACAGGTCCGTGAGCCTGAGTACGACGACCTCTGGCGCGTCACGATGGAGCACTCGCCGGTCGGCATGGCGATCGTGTCGATCAGCGGCAACATCGTCACGGCCAACACCGCGCTGTCGGAGATGCTCGGCCACGGCGCCGAGGTGCTGTCGCGGATGAACGTCCGGGAGATCACGCACCCCGACGACCTCGCCGCCGACCTGCGGCTGGTGGCCCAGTGCCTGGCCGGACGGACCAGCTCCTACCGCGTCACCCGACGCTACGTGCGCGCCGACGGGTCCACGCTCGTGGGTGAGCTCTCCGTCGCCCTCATGAGGACGCTCAGCGGCACGCCTGTCCGCTTCGTGCTGCAGCTCCTCGACGTGACCGACCGGCAGACCTTCATCGAGCGGCTCGACGCCGCCGAGGCGGCGGTCGAGTCCCAGCAGCGCAGGGCGGACGCCGTCTTCAGCACCGTCGCGGTCGGCCTCGTCCTGCTCGACGCGGACGGCTCCTACGCGGGCTACAACTCGCACCACCAGGAGTTCATGGACCTCGCCTACCCCGACGGGCACGTCGGCCGGGTGGGCCAGACGGGGCACCTCTACGACTCCGACCAGTCACGTGCCCTCACCTCGGAGGAGCTGCCGACAGCCCGCGCGGTCGCGGGGGAGGAGTTCGACGACCTCCTGATCTGGGTCGGTGCCGAGCCTCGCGCCCGGCGCGCCCTGTCGGTCTCCGCCCGGTCGATCCGCGACGGCCGCGGCGTCCTCACGGGGACCGCGGTGGCCTTCCAGGACGTCACGGAGCTGATGCGCGCCATCCGGGCCAAGGACGAGTTCGTCGGCACGGTGTCCCACGAGCTGCGTACGCCGCTGACCTCGGCGATGGCCTACCTCGAGCTCATCGAGGAGTCCTCCGAGATCGGTCCTCGCGTCCACCAGCAGGTGACGGCAGTACGCCGCAACGTCACGCGCCTCTCGCGCCTGATCGCCGACCTGCTGCTCGCCACCCGTGTGGGTGCGGGCTCCTCGTTGGTGGACCCCTACCCGCTGGACGTCGTCACGGTGGTCGCCGAGGCGCTCGACGCAGCGCGGGTGGAGGCAGCGGTCGCCAGCGTCACCCTCGAGATCGACCTGCCCGACCGGCTCGATGCACGGGTCGACGGCCTGCGCCTGCGCCAGGTCGTGGACAACCTCGTGGCCAACGCCATCGGCTACACGCCCCGACAGGGCCACGTCACGGTCACCCTGGCTGCCGAGGACGACCACCTGGTCCTCACCGTCACCGACGACGGCGTCGGCATCGACGCGGTGGACCTCGACAGCGTCTTCGAGCGCTTCTACCGCGGCGAGAACGCTCGCGGGCTCGGCGTTCCCGGCACCGGTCTCGGGCTCACCATCGTCCGTGCCATCGTCGACGCACACGGTGGTGAGGTCGGCCTCACCAGCGCCCCCGGTCGCGGCACCACCGTCCACGTCGTGCTGCCACGTTGAACCCCCGGTTGAACCCCCGGCGCTAGCCTCGCGGGGTGCCCACCCTCACCCTGACCCTGCCCGACGGCGACGCCGAGGCCTACCTCGCTCCCGCCCCCGGAGGCCGCCCCGCACCGGGCGTCCTGTTCGTCATCGACGCGATCGGGCTGCGCCCGCAGATCGAGCAGATGGCCGACCGGATCGCCTCGTGGGGCTACACGGTCCTCGCGCCCAACGTCTTCTACCGGGTGGGGAGCGCGGCCGACACCTCGCCGACCGGTGACCTGCGGGAGCCCGAGGCGCGCCAGGCGTTCATGGCCGAGGCGATGCCGCGGGTGAAGGGCCTGACCCCGGACCTGCTGGCGCGCGACATCCCGGCGTACCTGGCTGCCCTGCGGTCGATGCCGGAGGTGGCGGGGGTGCGGGTCGGCACCACCGGCTACTGCATGGGCGCCCGGATCGCCGTCCGCGCCGCCGGGCTCGACCCCGCGGTCGTCGCGGTGGGTGGCTGGCACGGCGGCGGGCTCGTCACCGACACCCCCGACAGCCCGCACCTCGCGATCGCCACGGCACGGGCGGCCTTCGCCTTCGGGCACGCCGACAACGACGGCTCGATGCCGCCCGAAGCGGTCGCGGCACTCGGCGACGCCCTCGACGCCGCCGGTGTGGAGTCGGTCAACGAGGTGTTCCCCGGACCGCACGGCTACTCGATGGCGGACACCTCGATGTACGACGAGGAGTCGGCCGAGCGGCACTTCGACAGCCTCCGGACGCTGCTGACCTCCGCGCTCGGACGCTGACCCCACTCCCGCATACTGGACCGGTGACTCGTACCGCGGCCGGCTCGGCGCTGGCCGCCGCACTCGCACTGACGGCTGCGGGCTGCAGCTCCGACGGACCGGAGCAGGTCGCCGCCGGACACTCGCACGTCGGTGGCGCGATGGTGTCGATGGCGGTCGGGGACGGGACGACGTCCTCCGAGGTCGGCTACTCCCTCGACGGGCTCCAGGTGCGCGAGCAGCCCGAGGGCATCGGCGAGGTCCGGTTCCGCATCGACGACTACCAGGGCGAGCCCGTCACCGACTACGTCGAAGAGCTGACCAAGGAGCTGCACCTCTACGTCGTCAACGACGACCTCACCGTGTTCCGGCACCTGCACCCGACCCGGGACGACAGCGGCACGTGGTCCGCACCCTTCGACGTACCCGAGGCAGGCGGCTACCGCGTCATCACCGAGTTCGTGGCGCGCGACGAGGGCGGCAACGGCGACCACGTCGTGCTCGGTCGGCGGCTCGCGCTCCCGCCCGGCGACCCGGGCGACACCGTCGCCGGCGACGACGTCGTCAGCGTCACCGTGTCGCGTGCGCCGACGACCGGACCCAACGGCGTCCTGCACCTGGTCGTGCGCGACGCCGCGGGCGGCCCCGTCAACCTCGGCACCTACCTCGGCACCTACGGCCACGTCACCGGCTTCAACACCGAGACCGACGCGATGGTGCACCTGCACCCGCTCGCCGCCCCGGAGATCACCGAGGACGGCTCGGAGCTCACCTTCCACTCCGACATCGAGGAGCCCGGCGACTACCGCCTCTTCGCCCAGGTCCGGGTCGACGGGTTCCTGCACACGGTGCCGGTCGAGCTCACCGTGAGACGTGGAGCCTGACCGTCGTCACCGGGTTCTCGAACCGGCTCAGCCGGATGCTCACCTGCACCTCCCACACGCCCGGGCGCGGCACCACGACCTCGCCGCGGTAGGTGCCGGCACCGACGGCGCGCATGGTCACCTCGCCGATGTCGAGGCCCTCGGTCTGCAGGGAGACGACGGGCTGGGTGGGCGGGTCGTACGGCTCGCCGGCGGCGTCCTGCACCTGGACGAGGAGGGTGTTGCTGCCCGTACGCCGCGGGTCCATCGCCGCGAGCACCCGCAGGTCACCGGCGGTCGCCGTCCCCACGCCGGTCGAGCCGGAGACAGGCGTGACGGGAGCGGGTCGCGGTGACTGGTTGACGAGGAAGCCGGTCACGCCGAGCAGGACGACGAGCAGCACGGCCTCGACGCGTACGGTCCGGGTCACCGCCGCGGCCGCGCGCTCACGGTCCCCGAACCCGACAGCGGCCTGCACGGCCGGCAGCGTGCGCCAGCGGTTCCAGCCGCCGATGCCGGCCACGACGAGGGCGATGCCGATCTTGGTCAGCAGGAGCACGCCGTAGGTCGTCTCGACGAACCCGGCCCACGACCCGAGGATCCGCCAGGCGAGGAACGAGCCGGCCGCTGCCACGACGAGGAGCGCGCAGGCGGCGACCGTCGAGAAGCGGGCGAGCGTCTGCGCGGCGAGGACCTCGCGGCCGGCCAGCGCGCGCAGGGTCAGCACGATCCCGACCAGGCCCCCGAGCCAGATCGCGCCCGCGGTCACGTGCATGACGTCCCACACGACGAGGACCGGTGCCGGGGCGAAGGCGCGGGTGTGACCGACGAGCGACGGACCCACCAGTGCGAGCAGGGCACCGGCCAGCAGGAGGGCACGGGACGTCTCGTCGGGCGGTGCCGTCCGGGCGCCGCGGACGACCATGCCGAGACCGAGCAGCACCAGTGCGGCGCTGACCATCTCGTTGACGACCACGGTGGCGTCGAAGGCCGACCCGACGTCGGTCAGCTCGAGCCCCTGTCCGTAGACGGCTGCTACCGGGACCTGCAGGACCGCGCCGGCGGCGCCGGCCGCAGCGGCGTACGTGGTCAGGCGCCGCAGGCGCGTGCGCACGTCGGCTCCGTCCCACGATCCCGGGAGGATGCGCGCGGTGAAGATCGCCAGCCCGGCAGCGAGCAGCAACCCCACCAGCGAGACCACGGTGACGACGTCGCGCACGCCCTCGACGACCCTCGAGGAGGTCTCCGGCTCGGGCGGCGCGGACACCGAGGCGCTGGGGGCGCCGACGGAGAAGGTGAGGGCGCCCGAGATCGGGTGGCCGTCGCCGGAGAGGACGTTCCACGAGACGACGTACGTCCCGTCGGCGAGGTCGGCGGCACCGGGCAGGTCGACCGTGACCTCGACCCCGCTCGAGCCGGCGGTCGCGCTGACCGGATCGCCGACGGCGTCGTAGACCGCGACCTCCTGCGAGGTCAGTCGCACCGGCTCGTTGAAGGTGAGGGTCACGGTCGACGGGGCGACCTCGAGGACGGCGCCCTCCTCGGGGTCGGTGCTGACCAGCTCGGCGTGGGCCGACGCCGGCGAGACACCGATGAGGACGATCGCGAGCGCGACCAGCGCGGCGGTCGCCAGGCCCGTCCCGTGACGGAGAGCCTGGCGCCACCACGCCGGCCGCGCCTGCGACCTCACGAGGTCGAGCGCGTCCGGGCCAGGGCCAGTCCGCCGACGACCAGTCCGAGCAGGCCGGCACCGAGCCCGGCCCAGCCGAGGGCCGAGGAGCCGCCGCCGTCCGCGTCGTCCGAGGCGGGCTCGGCCGAGGCGTCGTGGTCGTCGGTCTCCGCGGCCTCCTCGCCGTGGTGCCCCTCACCGCTCGCCGGCAGGACCGTGAAGGACGGTGCCGGGTTGTCCAGCTCGTCCTCGTCCTGGCCCTCGGCGGGGACCTGGGTCCAGTCGGTCTCGCCCTTCTCGCAGGTCTGGATCGTCGGGAACGCCAGCACCTCGCCCTCGGCGTCGGGCACCTGGAAGGTCAGCTCGAAGGTGTCGCGCTGGCCCTCCGGCAGCGGGGTGTCGGCCGTGTAGACGATCGAGGTGGTGCGCTCGGTGATCTCGTTGCCGTGGGCGTCGGTCTCCGGCTCGTCGAGCTGCTCGATGTTCGGCTCGAGCTGGTAGTAGGGGTTGCGGGTGGGCGTCACGGCGAGCACGGACTCGGGGACCTGGATCTCGATCCTCGTGGTCGGTGAGCCGTCACATCCGTGCGGCACGCTCAGCGTGAGCACCGTGAAGGCGCCGGCCGAGGCGTCGGTGACGGACGCGCTCACGTGCGCGCTGGCGGGGGAGACGATCGCGAGGGCGATGGCCGCGGTCGCGGCGGGGAGGACGCAGAGCCGGGTCAGGGGACGCGTCAGGGTGCGGGTGGACATGGTGCTCCTGGGTGAGGTCGTACGGGCCTGGGGTCGCGTGTGCCCCCCGGCCCGGACCGGGCTCAGGTGGGCAGGACCGCCCGCGGGGGACCGCGGCCCGGAGGGACCAGCAGGTGCAGCAGCGAGGCGCCGAGGCGGACGTCGACCGGGCGCCGACGCACCCGGGTGGCGACGGGCAGCGCCAGGGCGAGCAGGAGCGAGACGACGTACGACGCCGCCCGACGACCGGCCCACCACAGCAACGCGGTGAGCAGGGTGACGAAGAGGTGGGCCGCGACCATCTGGACGGTCCAGCCGGGTCCGGTGGCCATGTCGGCAGCCATGTCCATCGAGGCCATCGACGCATGGCTGTGCCCGGCGACGAGCCCGAAGGTCTCGTGCAGGCCGAGCTGGGCGCCCGCGACCACGGGCAGCAGCGCCCAGAGGGGCACGTCGCGGGTGAAGAGCACCAGCGAGCCGGCGAGCACCACGGCCGCGACCAGCGCGAGCCCGGGAGCGGTCGGGACCGTGCCGCCGGCCCAGGTGTGGGCGGCGATGGCGCCGACGACGACCACGACGGTCGCGGCGAGGGCGCGCGCGAGGACGTACGGCGCACGCGTGCGCACCACCCTCGCCTCCAGGTTCACGGGGTCATCGTCTCAGAGGGCACTGGTCGCGTCGGTCCTCACACCAGCGGGAAGCGCGCCAGGGACGGACGCTGGCCCATCGGAATGGTTCCGGGATCCCCGGGGCCCGACCGGAAGTCGGCCGGGTCCGAGTGGTGGGCGACCTCGATCCCGTCGCTGAGTGCGCCGTTGTCCGTGTCGCACTTGCTCGGGTCGGTCTTGTGCTTGTGCCACCGCTTGTTGGCCGAGCCGGTGCGTTCCTCCTGGTCGGTGAGGTGGTCGCGATCGGTGTCCTTCCTCGTCGGGTCGGTCCGGGTCATGCCGATGACGTAGCTGGCGCCCTTGTTGCTGATCACCACGCGTTGCTTGATCGTGTAGCCCCTGACCTCGACCCCGTCCGTGAGTCCGTCCTTGTCGGTGTCGGCCTTCAACGGGCTCGTGGTCACGGTGATCGACCGCTTCGCCTTGCCTCCGCACACCTCGAACTGCTCGCGCACGACGACGCCCGCGACCTCGAGGCCGTCACCGAGACCGTCGTCATCGGTGTCCGGGTCGTCCGGGTTCGTCCCGATCGATGCCTCCTGGGCGTTGGGCAGCCCGTCGCCGTCGCGGTCCGGGTCTGCCGGCGTGGGGGTGGGCGTGGGAGTGGGGGTTCGGCCCGGTGCACCCGGGGCTGCGCTTCACGGGGACCGCCGCCTCGACCTCCCGGCTCGAACCGGTCAGGGACGCGCGCACCAGCACGGCGGCCACAGGCGGCTGGGCGCAGTCCACGGTCGTCGCGGTCGTGAAGCACACCTGCATGGGGTCCGCCGTCCAGGACAGCGCGATCCTCGGCGCGACGCCGTCGGACCAGGCCGTGTCACCGGCCCGTGCGACGGCGATCGCCTCGACGCGGAGGGACGGATGCGTGAGGGGGTCGATGCCGGCGAGCGAGAGGCGCCCGGTCCCGCCGATGAGGTCACCCGTGAGCAGCTCCGCCCCGGTGGCAGCGTCGAGCACGCGCACCCGCACGGACGTGAGCTCGGTGCCGGACGGGTTGGTCTCGAGCAGGGAGACCTCGCGCCAGGCGGCCCGCCCGACGCTGGCGTCGCAGCGCTGGTCCCGGAGGTCCATCGACAGCGAGGAGGAGCCCGTGGCCAGGCTGGTGCACGGCGAGTTCCCCTCGACGTCCATGGTGAAGACCTGGCCCGGGTCGCCGAGCGCCACCAGGCAGCTCCCGTCCCAGGTGGTGCCGTAGGCGGAGGGGAGTCCCGCGTCGGAGCTGTCGAGCGTCACCCACCCGGCCGCGTCGAAGTTGTCTCCGGCGCAGGGTGCGGACGTCGACCAGTCCCAGCACCCGAGGCCGCCGTGCGACAGGCTGGCGATGAACGTGCGCCGCCCGGTCTCCCCTTCCTCAGTGTTGCCGTAGTAGCCGTCGTTCACCGGGACGTCCGCCATGGTGGAGAGCTGCCCCGCGTCGGTCACGCACTGTCCGGCAGCGCCCTGGACGGCGCACACGCCTGTCGGTACCCCGGCTGCGTCGTGCTGGGTGAGCAGGTTCCAGCCGCCGAGCTCCTTCGGGCTGGCCCAGCCCCCACAGGGGGCCATGGAGGGGACGACGAGGCAGGCCACGGCGCCGATCCCGTCCGACGCGTAGATGCGGCCGGCGTGCGTGACGACGTCCATCTGGCTGCTCGCGTTCGCCGCCAGACCGGTCGGGGTGGAGGGAGTGGCGCAGGGCTGGTCCGCGCTCGGGTCGTAGCAGTACATCCGGCCGTCCTGGGCCGCGACGTAGATCTTGCCCTGGACCAGGACCGGGAACGACGCTGCGTCCGACTGCGCGGCGGGCACCCGGCCCAGCACCTCGAGTCCGCACGTGGAGTCGGTGCGGGTGTCCCAGCAGTACAGCGAGACACCGCGGGTGCTCCCGCCGTAGCCGGTGGAGATGAGGTGGACGTAGATCTTGCCGTCGACCACGGCTCCCGGCCCGTTGATGTCGGTCGTCCCCATCTGCCAGACGGTGCGCGGGTAACCGGGGCACAGCTTGCCGGTGGCCCGGTCCATGCACGTCACCGACGTGGGGAGCGAGTGGTGGAAGAACGCGAAGACCTTGGTGCCGACCAGGATCGGCACGTGCCCGTCGCCGCCGGTGCCCTGGCTGATCGGCGGTTGTGGCCGGGGCACCGGTCGGGTGATGCGGTTGCCGAGGACTGCTGGTGCGAGTGCTCCGAAGGAGACGTTCGGTGCCCCGAGGTCCGCCGACCAGCCGGGTGAGCGGTCCACGGATCCGGCGACGACCGCGTGGGGACCGCTGGGTCGGGCTGACCCGGAGGGTCGGGCGAGCGCCGCGACCTCGTCCTGCGACAGGGCCTGCGTGGGTGTGACGGACACGCCCCACCGGGCAGGCTCGCCCTGGGTGATCTGGTCACCGGGGCCGACCGGCCGCCCGGAGATGCCGATGTCGAACCCGGCCCCGGCAGGGGCGACGACGATGTCGACGCTCGCCCGGGTCGTGGCGTTGTCGTCGGTGAGTGCGTAGGTGAAGCCGTCGTAGCCCGAGAACCCCGGGTCGGGGATGTAGTGACAGGTGCCGGCGGCCGAGCAGCTCACCGAGCCGTGCGGCGGATCGGTGGCCTCCGACACGACGAGCGTGCCTGCGCCGTCGTCGTTGGTCGTGACCACGACGTCCACGGCCTTGCCCGCGGTCGTGGCCGTGCGGTCGTCGAGCGCCACCGGCCCCGAGGTGCCGGCCGGTGCCTCGACGACCTCGACCTGCACGTGCGCGGTCGCGGTGCGTCCGGCCTGGTCGCGCGCGACGTAGGAGAACGTGTCGGTCCCGGTGTAGCCGGCCGACCCACGGTAGGTGCAGCCGCCCAAGGGTCGGCAGGTGACCGATCCGTGGTCGGCGGCGGACGCGGAGACCACCGTCAGCGGCGTCGTCGAGCCGTCGTTCGTGAGGACGTCGACCACGCCCGAGGGGTCGGCTCGCAGCACGTCGTCCTGGAGCGAGATGTGGGGCGTGACGTTGATCGACACGACGCCGTCGCCGCTCGAGAGCTCGCCGTCGCTGACCCGGAAGCGGACGGCGTCGGTCCCGACGAAGCCCGGTGCGGGCGTGTACGTCAGGTCCGGGGCGGTGCCGCTCAGCTGGCCGTCGTGAGGGGGGTCGACGTCGTAGGTGAGGGGATCGCCCTCGGGGTCGGCGGCACCCAGCTGCACCGCGACCGGCACGCCCTGGCCGGTCGTGACGGAGGCGTCGTAGGCCGTGGGAGCCGTGTTGGACCTCGGCGCGACCGTGATCGTCACGGTGGCAGGCGCCGACGACTCGGACGCGTCGCTGGCGGTGTAGGTGAAGGTGTCCGTGCCGGTGAATCCGGCCGCCGAGGTGTAGGTGCGACTGGCTCCGCTGCCACCCAGGGTCCCGTGTCCCGGCTGCTGGACGATGTCGAACGTGATCGGGTCGCCATCGGTGTCCGCGCCGGACAGCGTCACCGTCGTCGCCAGTCCGGAGGTCGCGTCGACGGACAGGTCGTCGGCGGTCGGCGCGTGGTTGGCGTTCGCCTCCGCGATGCGCCCGGCGACGACCAACAGCTCGAGGCCGAAGTCCCGGTAGGCCTGCACCTGGGCGTCCATGCCGTCCGCGGCCTGCCTGAGGGCGTCGGGGTACGTCGTGTCGACGGGAATGGCGTCGATGTCGCTGGTGAACTGCGCCCGGATGATGGCGATCTCGGCGTCCGAGTAGCCGAGCGTGTGCAGCTGGTCGAGCTCGGCACCGGTGAAGCCGTCCGTGCGGACCCGCGCGTGGGCGGCCGCGATCTCGTCGCGCTCCGCCGGCGTGAGCAGGACGCCCGACAGCTCGTCGTCCGCGGCCGCGACGTCGGCCCAGGAGCGCAGCGCCGCCGCCGACTGCTGCAGCTCGTCCGCCTGCTGGCCCGCGAGTCCACCGGCCGCCCGCAGCTGCTGCACCTCCGCGTCGGGGTTCCCGGCGTCACGGGCACCCTGGTAGCGCTCGTAGCCGTGGAGCATCGCCACACCCAGCGCGCGCTGGCGGTCCTGTGAGGTGCTCAGGGTGTCCAGCTCCGTCGGGCCGAGGGCGGCGACGTCACGGTAGACGGGCTGCGCGACCGTCCCGAAGTTCGGGTCGGGGGGATCGGCCGCCTGGTCGGCGTACATCTGCTGCGCCGCACAGGAGAGTGCCTTCTGGATGTCCAGGCCCTTGCGGATGTTGACGGTGAGCGGGTTGTACATGACGAAACCGCCGCTGGCGAACGTCATCACGAAGCTCAGCGTGTCAGCGGTCAGGGCCGAGACGTCGTCGCTGCTGGGCAGTGCCACGATGCCGCGGGCCTTGACCGCCTTGCCCGCGACCTTCTCGAGCACGTCCGTCAGCTTGCACATCATCGTCATGTTCCCCGTCGGGCCGCTCATGGCCGAGGCCGCAGCCTTCCAGGCGGCGACGGTCGCCGCGTCCGGATCCACCGGGCAGTCGGGACAGGTGGTGACGGTGAAGACCTCGCTGACCTCCGTCGGCTCCTCGACACTGTTCTCGACGAGGAGCCGGTAGTTGCCGGCGGGGAGCCCGTGCCCCGTGATCAGCGTGTAGAGCGTGCCGATGCCGACCAGGCGGTTCTTTCCGCCCGGGGCGCCCGCGCACGACCCGGATTCCGCGGTCGCCGACTCCGGGACGATGCAGATGAAGCCACCCGCGATGTCGGACCGCACGTAGGCCCAGATCGAGTCCTGGTCGGTGAAGTCGTTCGTGGGGTCACTT
Source organism: uncultured Actinomycetota bacterium (assembly GCA_963708875.1). GTDB lineage: Bacteria > Actinomycetota > Actinomycetes > Propionibacteriales > Nocardioidaceae > Nocardioides. Next base: position 29,200 of record CAVPUL010000008.1, on the reverse strand, counting down.
GCCGCATTCGCCGGAATGGGTCCGTAGAGCTGGGCCGCGGCGGGTGGTGCCACCGCGAGCCCGGTGGCGAGGACCAGCACCGCGGTGATGAGCACCGAGCTCCAGCGACGGGCGTACCAGCGAGACGAGTCCATGAGCATCCTCGATCCAGGAATGCCCGAGCACCGCCACGGGCCACGCGGCCCCTGCGGCGGATCCTAGGACCGCCCGAGTGAGGATCACCAGAGAGATCGTCCGCACATACCTCGGATGAAGGACGTGGCACGCCCGTTCGAGGTGGACTACCAGCCCCGCGAGCGCCCCGGGCGGTGGTAGTCGGAGTGCCCGTGCGACGGCGCGCAGCCCGTCGGACCGCGGCGCGAACGCAGGAACATGAACGGGAAGATCAGCAGCCAGAACGGCGCGTGCGTGAGCGCGCTCAGCAGGATCAGCACCGCGATGACCGGCAGCACCGGGAAGCGCCGGCCCCGGCCGAGCGGGCGACCCGCGGCGCGCTGCCTCGGGCCAGCCGCGGCCGGCGGGTACTGCACCTGCGGCCGGGGGAGGTCGCTGAAGAGCACGGCCAGGTCGGCGCGGGTCCGCGCCGTCCAGATCGCGTCGAGTCGCTCGTCGTACTCCTCGTGGTCCAGGCGACCGTCGGCGTAGTGGCCGGCGAGGTCGGCCATCGCGCGCTCGCGGTCGCTGTCGGAGATCCGCGTCCGGGGGTCGGCGTCGCTCATCGCTGGCCGTCCCGTCCGTCCGCGAGGATCCCGTAGAGGCGGCGGCGGGTGTCGACGAGGATGTCGAGGGCGGCCTTCTTCTGCTGCTCCGAACCCTGGGTGGCGAGCTGCCACACCGCGCTGGCGACCTGGCCGATCTCGCTCTTGATGTCGGCGTGGCCCGACGGCTGGTCGCTCTTCACCGGCTCCGTGGCGGCGAACGGCGTCCACACCCCAGCGAGCTCGTCGACGTTGTCCGCGGCCCAGCTGACGCCTGCGTCGGTGAGCCGGATGGTGCGGCGGCCTCGCTCGTCGTCGGTCTCGACGAGACCCTCGTCCTGGAGCTGCTGGATGGTCGGGTAGACCGAGCCGGGGGAGGGGCGCCACTCGCCGTTGCTGAGCTCGGAGATCTCCTGGATCACCTGGTAGCCGTTGATCGGCTCCTCCGCCGCGCGGGCGCGGTGCAGCACGTCGATGATCGCCATCCGGACGTCACCGCGGCGGACCTTCGGGCCGCTGCGCTGAGGCGGGGACTGCGGTCCGGTGGCGAGGTTGAACAGCTCGCCGAGCCACGGCGGCGGTCCGCCACGGCGCCCTGAGCGTCGGTAGTCGGATCCGTCGTTCTGGGGCCAGTCGGCCCCGGGCCAGTGGTGTCCCATGTCGTGCTCCTCAGGCTGAGTGTCCGGTAGCTCGTGATGTATCGCTGGTCTATCGCGATATATCGTGAGCGTACGCCGCCGTGCAGGCGCACACAAGAGCGGTGTGTGAGGAGGATGACTCGATGAGAAACCCTCCGCACACACCGCCCGAGGGTGTGTCGGGGTCCGGTCTAGCGCGCCCGTCCGGTCGGGGTGCACGCCTTCTTGGGCACGGTGCCGTCCTCGATGATGGCCTTGAAGAGCGCCGGGGCGCGGTCGGGGTCGGCGATGATCCGGTTGGGGTCGCTCGGCGCCGAGAGGTTCGGCATCGTGCAGGTCTGGCTGTCGCCGGTCATCGCCAGCGCGAACCGGGCGAGGTCGACCGGGTTCATCCCCTCGTCGATCCGGATGGCGCCCGACGCGGCCTTGTTGAGGTTCCAGTAGCGGACCGGGTTGAGGAAGGTCCACGGCGAGAGCGCCTCGTCGCCGAGGGCGCCGATCACCTCGCGCTGGCGGGCGACGCGGTCGAGGTCGCTGAGTGCGGTGACGTGGCGCGATCGGGAGTAGGCCAGCGCGGTCAGGCCGTCGACCTCCTGGCAGCCCTTCTTGATGTCGAGTCGGGCCATCGGGTCGTTCATGTCCTGCTTGGGGCAGATCTCCACGCCACCGAAGGCGTCCACGGTGTTGATGACGCTGCCGAAGCCGAGCTCGACGTAGTGGTCGATGTGGATGCCGGTGAGCTTCTCCACCGTCGCCACGAGCTTGGGAGCACCGCCGCTCGCGAAGGCGGAGTTGATCATCTGCGTGCCCTCGCCCGGCACCTCGGTGAGGGTGTCGCGGGGGATCGACATCAGCGTGCGCCCGCCGGAGCCGGTGTGCAGCACGATGATCGTGTCGGTGTTGGTGCCGCCGCGGTCGCCGGTCTTGAGCACCTTGCGCTGGTCTGCGCTCAGGTCGTCGGCCTTGTCGGAGCCGACGATGAGGTAGTTGGTGCCCGGCTGGTCCTCGGGACGGTTGCCGCTGGGCTCGGCGTCGACCTTCTCGATCTTCGTCCAGTAGTAGAGGGGGATGGCGACGAGGTAGACCACGATCAGCAGGAGCAGCAGCGGGATCAACCCGAGCCGCAACCGCGGGCGCCAGCGGCGCTTCTTCGGGGTCGGCCGTGGCGGTGGGGTGGCGACCGTCGAGCGCGCGTCACCGGGCGGCGGCCCACCCGCCCCGCGGGCCTCGCGGCGTGCTGCGGGCATCACCCGGGTCTCGTCCGCGCCTTGGGGCGTCTGGCCCTGCGCGGCGACCTTCTGGGTCGCGTCGGAGGGTGGGGACTGGGACTTGCCTCCGTAGAGCCAGTCGTACTCCGGTGTTCCCTTTTCGGGCATGCCGGAGCCCTGCGGACGATCAGCCATGGGAGAGGACGCTACCGTGCGGGTCGTGACCGAAGGCATCGACGAGCCGCGCCCCACGTCGTACAGCCGGGTGAGCCTGGGCATCATCGCGTCGGCGACCGAGGCCAACCTGCTGGGCAACGTCCACGGTGGCGACATCATGAAGCTCGCCGACTCCACGGCGGGCGCCGTCGCCTACCGCCACAGCGGCGGTCCGGCCGTGACGGCCGCGATGGACGAGATGACCTTCCTCGAGCCCGTGCACGTCGGCGACATCATCAAGACCTATGCCCAGGTCAACTGGGCCGGGACCTCCTCGATGGAGATCGGCGTGCGTGTCGAGGCGCAGCCGTGGGGCAACGCGGCGGACGCCCCGCTGCACGTGGCGAGCGCCTACTTCGTGTTCGTCGCGATCGACGAGGACGGCCACTCGCGGCGCGTCCCGCCGCTGCAGACCGAGACGCCGGACGACGTACGCCGCCAGCGCGAGGCCGAGATCCGCCGCGCGCACCGGCTGGCGCGCAAGACCGAGATCGATGAGGGCCGCGAGGCCTGACTCGCACCCACGGCGAGTCGCACCCGGATGGGACGGGTGTGACTGGTGATACTGGGCGGGCTGACTTCCCCCAGCTGAAAGGCCCCCGATGCCGCCCGTCCCGCCCTCCGGGTCGCACCAGATGCGGTTCACCACGCTCAACCGCGCGCAACGCGTGCGGTTCCGTCGCGCGGTGACGCTGATGCTGATGACCCTCGTCCTCCCCGGATCGGCCCAGCTGGTCTCCGGCAACCGCCGGGTGGGGAAGATCGCGCTGCGGACGTGGCTCGCGGTGATCGTCCTGGGGTTCGTCACCCTGGTGGCGTCGTTCCTCTGGCACGGCGTCGCGTTCTGGGCCGGCACCAACACGATGGTGCTGCAGTCCCTCCGCCTGGGCCTGATGGCGCTCGCCGTCGGCTGGGCCTACCTCTTCGTCGACGCCTGGCGCCTCGGCCAGCCCCTCACCCTGCAGCGCCAGCACCGCCTGGCGATCGTCGGCGTCAACGGCTTCCTCTGCTTCAGCGTCGCCGGCGCCCTGCTGTTCGGCGCGCACGTCGTGGGCGTCCAGCGCGACTTCATGATCTCGATGTTCAGCAACGGTGCAGCGGTCGACGCCCACCACGGTCGCTACAACGTCCTGCTGATGGGCGGTGACTCCGGAGCCGGCCGCTGGGGCCTGCGGCCGGACTCGATGACCGTGGCCAGCATCGACGCCGAGACCGGCAAGACGGTCCTCATCTCCCTGCCCCGCAACATGCAGAACTTCCCCTTCCCCGACGGCTCGGTCATGGGCAAGCAGTTCCCCGACGGGTTCGACGTGGAGGGGATGTACCTCAACGGGCTCTCCACCTGGGCCCTCGACCACACTGCCCTCTTCCCTGGCTCGAAGAACCCCGGTGTCGACGCCACCATCGAGGGCGTCGAGGGCATCACCGGTCTCAAGGTCAGCTACTGGGCGATGGTCAACCTCGAGGGCTTCAAGGACCTCGTCGACGCGGTGGGCGGTGTCGAGCTCAACGTGCGGCAGCCGATCCCTGTCGGCCTGCCCTGGGAGGAGACCTTCCACTACATCGATCCCGGCAAGCGCGTCCTCGACGGCCACGACACCTTGTGGTTCGCCCGGGCGCGCGAGGGGTCCGACGACTACTCGCGCATGGCGCGGCAGAAGTGCGTGATGAGCGCGATGCTCCAGCAGGTCAGCCCGCAGGTCGCGCTCCGCAACTTCGAGAAGATCGCCGGGGCCAGCGAGGCGATGGTCTCCACCGACATCCCGCGCGGCGAGGTCGACCGCTTCGTCGAGCTGGCCCTCTCGGCCAAGAGCCAGAAGATCGCCACGCTGTCCCTCGTCCCGCCGATGATCAACACCGCTCACCCCGACATCGCCCTCGTGCAGCAGAAGGTCGCCGCGGCCATCGCCCGGGCGGAGGGCGTCAAGCCCGCGCAGGAGACGGCCGAGGCCGCCCCGGCGGAGACGGCGCCCGCCACCGACGCCCCGGCCGCGGGGGACACGTCCGCGCCGGCCGCGACGCCGGCCGCCCCGGAAGCCGTCACCGGCGGATCGGTGGGCTCGATGGCCGAGGGCTATGCCGCCAACCAGTCGGAGGACCTCGGCGCGGTGTGCTGATCGAGGGCACGCCACCGCTGCGCAGCACGGCCCCTAGGGTGTACGCCGTGACCACCGGACCGCTTCCTCGCATCGTCGCGGTCGTGGTCACGTTCAACCGCCTCGGGCTGCTCCAGACGCTCGTCGAGCGACTCGGCGAGATCGACGGCCTCGGCGAGGTGCTGGTGATCGACAACGCCTCCTCGGACGGCACGGGGACGTGGCTCGACGCCCGCGGCCACACGGGCGAGATCCCGCTGCGCTCCCGCACGCTGAGCACCAACCGCGGTGGCGCCGGCGGCTTCCACGACGGACTGGCCTGGGCGATCGACCGCGAGGCCGACCTCGTGTGGCTGATGGACGACGACGGGCTGCCCGACGTGGACTGCCTCGCCCGGCTGCTCGAGGAGACCGACAACCTCGACTTCTGGGGTCCTCTCGTGGTCGACGAGGCCGACCCGGGCCGACTGGTCTTCCCCATCCGGCTGCCGGGCGGCACGCGGGTGGTGCACGCCGTCGACGACGTACGCCGTGCGGCGAAGCGCGACCGCATCGACGGCATCGTGATCCCCTTCAACGGCGTGCTCGTGACCAAGGAGCTCGTCGACCTGATCGGCCTGCCCCGCGAGGAGTTCTTCATCTGGGGCGACGACCACGAGTACCGGCTCCGGGCCGAGGAGGCCGGCGCCCGTGTGGCGACGGTCGTCTCCGCGACCGTGCGCCACCCCAGCGTGGGCAACCTGGGCACGCCGATGATGTTCGGCCGCACGACCTACAACGACTCGCCGAGCGACCTCAAGCACTACTGCATGGCCCGCAACAACCTGGTCAACCTCCGCGACTACAAGGGACCGATGCACGCCGCCGCCTTCGTCGTGAAGACCGCGTGGTTCTACACCTTCACCCGGCCGAGCCTGGCTCGCCTGCGACTGAGCCTGCGGGCGATGCGCGCCGGCATCGCGGGCGACTTCGAGGGCCACCGGAGGTTCCTCGCGTGAGTGCCGGGACCGGCCACGAGACGATCGCCGTCGTCGTCGTCACCCACAACCGCGCCGACCTGCTGGTCGGCATGCTCGACGGGCTGGCCGCCCAGACGCACGCCCCGGACGCGGTCATCGTGATCGACAACGGGAGCACCGACCACACGCAGGAGGTGCTCACCCAGAGGATGGCTCGCACCGACCTGCCGATCCAGGTGATCACCCAGGACAACCTCGGCGGCGCCGGCGGGTTCCACCGCGGCGTGCGGACGGCGTACGACGGTGGCTTCGACCGCGTCTGGCTGATGGACGACGACGTGGTGCCCGACCCCGGCTGCCTCGCGACGATGATGGCGGTCGACGAGGACTGCCTGATCGCGGTCCGCGAGGACCTGAGCGGCGCGCTGGTCGAGAAGGCCGCCGTCGAGTTCGACCTCCGCAACCCGCTCGCCGTCCGGCCCAAGCGCTCGACCGTCGACTCGACGTACGCCGACCGCGCGTCGATGCCGCCGCTCGTCGAGGTGCAGAACGTCGCCTTCGAGGGCTTCATGGTGCGTCGCACGGTCATCGAGGAGATCGGCTTCCCCGACCCGGCCTTCTTCATCTTCTACGACGACGTCGACTTCGCCGTGCGTGCCCGGGAGGCCGGCCGTCACGTGTGGGCGGTCCGCGACGCCGTGCTCGTGCGCCAGCTCGACTTCAACCAGCAGCACGACCTGACCGGCTGGAAGGGCTTCTACATGTATCGCAACCTCTTCGTGGTGCACCTGCGCCACGGGGAGAACGCCCTCGTCCGGCTCAAGCCGTGGCTGATCACCCTTGCCGTGGTGCTGCTGAGCCCGGTGCGCGGCGGCCGGGCGGAGGCCCGCAACGTGATCCGCGCCATGGCTTCCGCGCGGGGCATGCGCCGCGTGTCCGACTCGGCCCGTCCCCCTCGCTAGACTCGAGCGCGCCTCTCACCACGGCGCATTCCCACTACAGGAGCTCTCCCTTGTCCCAGGGCACCACCCACGACGCCCCGCAGCCCGACCTCGTCATCGTCGGCGCCGGCCTCTTCGGTCTCACCATCGCCGAGCGCTGCGCCGAGGAGCTCGGTCTCCGCGTGCTCATCCTCGAGCGCCGTCACCACCTGGGCGGCAACGCCTACAGCGAGCGTGACCCGGAGACCAACGTCGAGGTGCACAAGTACGGCGCGCACCTGTTCCACACCTCCAACGAGCGCGTGTGGGAGTACGCCAACCGGTTCACGTCCTTCACCGACTACCGGCACAAGGTCTTCGGCAAGTACCAGGGGCAGGTCTACTCCCTGCCGATGAACCTCGCGCTCATCAACCAGTTCTTCGGGAAGTCCCACACGCCGGAGGAGGCGCGGGCGCTGATCGCCGAGCAGTCGAGCGAGATCGCGACCGAGGACGCCTCCAACCTGGAGGAGAAGGCGATCAGCCTGATCGGCCGCCCGCTCTACGAGGCGTTCATCAAGGGCTACACCGCCAAGCAGTGGCAGACCGACCCCACCCAGCTCAGCGCGGAGATCATCACCCGCCTGCCGGTGCGCTACACGTTCCAGAACGGCTGGTTCAGCGACACCTTCGAGGGCCTGCCCACCGACGGCTACACGGCGTGGCTCACCAAGATGGCCGACCACCCCCTCATCGAGGTCCGCCTCGAGACCGACTTCTTCGCGGTCGCCGACGAGTTCAAGGGCAAGGTCCCCATCGTCTACACCGGCCCCGTCGACGAATACTTCGGCAACTCGGAGGGCCGGCTGTCCTGGCGCACCGTCGACCTCGAGGAGAGCGTCGTCGACACCGACGACTTCCAGGGCACCGGCGTGGTCAACTACAACGACCAGGACGTCCCCTTCACCCGCATCATCGAGTTCAAGCACTTCCACCCCGAGCGCGAGAAGACCCACCTGCCCGGCAAGAGCGTGATCGTCCACGAGTACAGCCGCTTCGCGGAGGAGGGCGACGAGCCCTACTACCCGGTGAACACCGCCGACGACCGCGCCAAGCTGCTGAAGTACCGCGAGCTCGCCAAGGCCGAGCCGATGGTCCTGTTCGGCGGCCGGCTCGGCACCTACAAGTACCTCGACATGCACATGGCGATCGGTGCCGCGCTGTCGATGTACGACAACAAGCTCAAGCCCCACTTCACCGAGGGTGCCGAGCTGACCAGCGGAGGCATCGACGCATGAGCACCACCACCCGGCTGCTCCAGCGGCAGGTCCTGCCCCTGGACCGCGACACCGACGTGTTCCCGCTCTACGTCGACCTCGAGGACGCCAAGCTCGACACCGACCGCGACGCTGTCGGCGGCGACAAGGCGGCCAAGGACCTCAACAACGCCGCGATCCGCCAGTCGACCTCCACCGGTCGCAAGCTCCACCCCGACCAGCTCCGCTCGCGCACGGCGCTGCGGCTCGAGCCGTCGCAGCTGCTGTCGTTCGGCACCTACTTCAACGCCTTCCCGGCCTCCTACTGGCGACGGCACACGATCGTGGACGAGGTCGAGCTGACGGTCCGCGTCAGCGGCACGGGCTCGATGGTCACGGTCTACAAGTCGATGGCGCGCGGTCACGCCCAGCGGGTGGACGCGGCGACGGTCGAGGGGGACACGGGCGAGTTCAGCTTCACGCTTCCCCTCAAGCCCTTCGTCGACGGCGGGTGGTACTGGTACGACGTCGTCGCCGGCGACGAGGGCGCGACGGTCGAGAGCGGCGAGTGGAGCGCCCAGGTGCCCGCGGACCGCGCCGAGCACGGCACCGTCGACGTCTGCATCACCACGATGCTGCCCGACATGAGTGCGCAGCTGCTCGGCCAGCTCGGCGGCACCGAGGAGCTCCAGCCCTACCTCGACACCGTCTTCGTGATGGACCAGGGCAAGGACAAGGTCACCGACAGCTCCTACTTCCCGGCGGCCCGCGACGGCCTGGGCGACAAGCTGCGGGTCATCGTGCAGGGCAACCTCGGCGGCTCCGGAGGCTATGCCCGTGGCCAGCTGGAGAGCGTGCGCAAGGGCACCGCGACCTACGCGATGATGATGGACGACGACGTCGTCTGCGAGCCCGAGGGCATCATCCGGGCGGTCACGTTCGGCGACCTGGCCAAGCGTCCGACGATCGTCGGCGGGCACATGTTCAACCTCTACAGCCGCGCCGAGCTGCACTCGTTCGGCGAGATCGTGCAGCCGTGGCGGTTCTGGTGGCAGACCCGTCTCGACGGCTACAGCCAGTGGGACTTCGGCGCCCGCAACCTGCGCTCCTCGCGCTGGCTGCACAAGCGGGCCGACGTCGACTTCAACGGCTGGTTCATGTGCCTGATCCCGCGGGTCGTGCTGGAGGAGATCGGGCTGTCGCTGCCCGTCTTCATCAAGTGGGACGACTCCGAGTTCGGCCTGCGCGCGAAGGCGGCCGGCTACCCGACGGTGTCCTTCCCGGGTGCCGCGGTCTGGCACGTGCCGTGGACCGACAAGAACGACGGCCTGGACTGGCAGTCCTACTTCCACCACCGCAACCGGATCATCGCGGCGCTGCTGCACTCGCCCTACGAGCGCGGCGGCCGGATGGTGCGCGAGAGCCTCAACCACCAGGTCAAGCACCTCGCCTCGCTGCAGTACTCCACCGCCGAGCTGCGCCACCTGGCGATGGAGGACGTCCTGCGCGGCCCCCACGCGCTGCACGGCGAGCTGGCGACCAAGCTGGCGGAGATCAACGCGTTCCGCACGCAGTGGTCCGACGCGCAGCTGCACGTCGACCGCGACGACCTGCCGCCCGTGCGTCGCAAGAAGCCGCCCAAGAAGGGCAAGTCCGACATCGAGATCCCGGGGCGGAGGTCGACGATGATCGCTGCCGCTCTCGCGCCGCTGCGCCAGCTCCGGCCGGCGCGCGAGATGGCGGGGCGAGTACCCCGAGACCGAGCTCACCGCGATGGACGCGAAGCTGGTGGAACCTCGTCAAGTACGACTCCGCCGTGGTCTCGATGAACGACGGCTCGTCGGTCGCGCTCTACCGGCGCGACCCCGCGCACTACCGCGACCTGCTCAAGCGCACCCTCGACATCCACCGGCGTTTCCACCGCGAGTGGCCCGAGCTCGCACGCCAGTACCGCGAGGCGCTCGGTGACATCACGTCGCCCGAGGCCTGGGACAAGACGTTCGCGCCGTGGACCGAGACACGCGACGGCGGTGACGAGTGAGCCAGTCCGCCGACGCGACGGAGTCGGTCGAGCTCCGCCACGACCTGGCGCACGTGCCGCTGGCGCCGCCCTCGCGCACGTCGGGCGCCCTGGAGGTCTTCCGGCGTCGTTACCTGCTGCGGCTCATGGTGCGACGCGAGATCCGGGCGCGCTACGCCGGGACGGCCTTCGGTCTGGCGTGGTCCTACATCAACCCGTTCACCCGGTTCCTGACGTTCTACTTCGTCTTCGGCCTGCTGCTCGGACGTGGCAACGGCATGCAGAACTTCGCGATCCACCTCTTCTCCGGCATGGTGCTGGTCAACTACTTCACCGAGTCGGTCACCACGGGGACCCGCTCGCTCCTGTCCAACAAGGGCGTCATCGGCAAGATGGCGATGCCGCGCGAGATGTTCCCGGTTGCCTCGATGCTCGTCTCGCTGTGGCACGCGATCCCGCAGCTGGTGATCCTGGTCTTCGCCTGCGTGGTCACGGGATGGGTGGGCGACGGCCCGCTCTGGGTGCCGGACGCGGTCGGGATGGCCTCGGCGCTGCTCGGCTTCGTCCTGATCATGGTCTTCGGCACGTCGTTCGGGCTGATGTTCTCGTGCGTCAACGTGATCTTCCGCGACTTCCAGCGCATCGTGCAGACCTTCATCAACATCATCCCGTTCAGCGTGCCGATGATGTACCCCTACTACCTGATCGCTGACGGCGAGCGGATCCCGACGAAGTACCACGACCTCTACGTCGCCAACCCGGTCGCCGAGGCGGTCATGCTGATCCAGCGCGGCTTCTGGACCCCGACGTGCGACGGGCCGTGCGTCGTCAACCCGGCCACGGGGGAGGTCCAGCCGGACTTCGTGAGTGACCTCTACTCCCGCGGTTTCATCATGCTGGGCGTCGGACTGGTGCTGCTCGTCGTGGGGCAGATCGTGTTCTCCCGGCTCGAGAAGACCATCCCGGAGCGCCTCTGATGACCGTGTCGATCGTGGTCGACAACGTCTCCAAGACGTTCAAGTACCAAGCGCACCCGACCCTCAAGAAGGTCCTGCAGAGCAAGTTCCGCGGCCAGCAGGGCAATGAGGCCTTCAAGGCGCTCGACGGCGTCTCCTTCGAGGTCGCCCAGGGCGAGTCGATCGGCCTGATGGGGCTCAACGGCTCGGGCAAGTCCACCCTGCTCAAGCTGGTCAGCGGTGTGATGCGTCCCGACGAGGGTGAGGTGCTGACCCGCGGTCGGATCTCCGGCCTCATCGCCACCGGGGCCGGGTTCCACAACGAGCTGACCGGACGCGACAACATCTACATGAACGCCGCCATGCTCGGCATGACGAAGGAGGAGACCGACGCGAAGTTCGACGACATCGCCGGCTTCGCCGACGTCGGGCGCTTCCTCGACACCCCCGTGGGCAACTACTCCTCGGGCATGTTCGCCCGCCTCGGTTTCTCCGTCGCCGTGCACGTCGATTGCGACATCTTCATCGCCGACGAGGTCCTGGCAGTGGGGGACCGGCCCTTCAAGCGCAAGTGCCTCAAGCGCATGAAGGAGATCCGCGAGTCCGGGATCACGATGTTCTACGTCAGCCACTCCGCCGGCTCGGTGAAGCGGATGTGCGACCGGGCGATCGTGCTCGAGAAGGGCCGCGTCGGCTTCGACGGCGACGTCGAGGAGGCCATCAAGTTCCTCCACTACGACGGCGACGAGGACGAGCCGGACGCCGAGGACGGCTCCGAGGACGAGCGCGACGAGGCGCTCGCCAGCGACATCTAGCCCTCGCTCGCGACCTGGGGAGCTGACGGCTCCGCGGGTGCTCGATGGACATTTCCGGCGTGGTTCGGGACGATTGATTCAGAATGACACCCATGTAACGGCGTGTCGAGTGGAAATTACACGCGTGTAGTTACTCAGAAACTCTTCCGTGACTGGTGTGACTGGTGTGAAACTCCTGCCTTGTGTGACCTTCCCCCACACAGGAGTAGATCTTTCATGCGACCTCTTCAGGCCCGTCTCGTCACCCTGACCCAGCAGCTGCTGGCGCTCGGTGTCGTGCTCGTCGTCCTCACGCCCGCCTCCGGTGTGGTCTCGCTCGACATCGTCGGCAAGCACCCGGGACAGCAGCCCGCCGGCCACACGAGTGGCCAGGCGCTGCCGGCCGAGCTGATGTCGGCCACGGTCCCGACCAAGCCGGTCGCGCCGCACGTCACCGAGGTGCCGCTCACGGCCACCGGGGGCGGCTTCGCCGGCCTGCGTGGTCGTACGGTCGCCGGCGGCGCGAGCGATGCCCGCGTCACCAGCAAGCCGCAGTCCGTCGTGGGCTTCGCCGCCATCGGCGTGACGTGGCAGCACGGCGAGGACCTCGACGAGGACCAGATCGCCCTGCAGGTGCGCACCCGCACCGGCGACGAGTGGAGCGACTGGGAGGCCCTGGAGTACCACGACGAGCACGGCCCCGACGCCGGCAGCGCCGAGGCCGCCACCTCACGTCCCGGCACCGAGCCGATGTTCGTCGGCGAGGTCGACGACGTGCAGGTGCAGGCCAGCACGGACGGCGTCTCGCTCCCCGATGACCTCTCGCTCGCCCTGGTCGACCCGGGCTCGGCGAAGAGCAGTGACGTCGAGAAGGCCGCGGACGCCCCCCAGGACGCCTCGGCGTCGTACGACGCCGACTACGCGCAGCAGGGCTCGATGATCGGGTCGGGCAAGGGCGGCTCCGGGATCGCCCTCCAGTCCGCGACGACGAACATGAAGGCGACCGTCGCGCAGCCGACGATCTTCTCCCGTGCCCAGTGGGGTGCCGACGAGAGCATCCGCAACAAGAGCTCGCTCCGCTACGGCACGATCAGCGGAGGGTTCGTCCACCACACGGTCAACGCCAACGACTACACCGAGGCCCAGGTGCCGGCGCTCCTGCGCAGCATCTACGCCTACCACGTGAAGTCCCGCGGCTGGAGCGACATCGGCTACAACTTCCTCGTCGACCGGTTCGGCCGGATCTGGGAGGGCCGCTACGGCGGCATCGACAAGCCGGTCGTCGGCGCCCACACGCTCAACTACAACGACTACTCGTTCGCGATGTCGGCCATCGGCAACTTCGAGACGGCCCAGCCGACCGACGTGATGCTGCGTGCCTACGGCCAGCTCTTCGCGTGGAAGCTGTCGCTGGCCGGGGTGAACCCGGCGTCGACCTCCCAGAAGATCGGTCGCGGCACCTTCCAGGCGATCAACGGCCACCGCGACGCCGCCTCGACCGCCTGCCCCGGCAAGTACCTGTATGCCCAGCTCCCGCTCATCCGGCAGTACGCCTCCGCGGCCGCGCCGGCGACCCCGGTCCCGCCGGTCGTCACCTCGATCGCGATCTCGGAGCCGGACCCGCAGAACAACCTCGCCGCCTCCGCCTATCCCGACCTCGTGGTGCGCCGCGCGGCCGACGGCCGCGGCCTGGTGATCCCCACGGGCGGACTGACCTCCTTCCAGCAGCGCACCGTCGTGGGCAAGAAGGGCTGGGACAAGCGCTCCGACGTCATCGTCTCGCCCGACCTCACCGGAGACGGCGTCGCCGACCTGGTGACGGTGGACAAGAACGGCGACGTCCGCATTCGCGCGGGTGCCGGCAACGGCAAGTTCGGCAAGACGGCCAAGAAGCTGTCGCTGCCCCGCTACTCGCTGATCACCGCCGTCGGCGACATCAACGGCGACGGCCGCAACGACCTGGTCGCCCGCTTCAAGGGTCGCCTCACGACCCTGATCGCGACCGGTCGTGGCGGCTTCGACCGCAAGGCCACGCGCAAGGGCTACGGCAACTACCGGCAGCTGATCGGTGCCGGCGACGTCAACGGCGACGGCCGCGCCGACCTCCTGGTGCGCACCAAGAGCCGGCTCCTGCTCCAGACGGGCTACGGCACCGGTCGCTTCGCGGCACCGCAGAAGCTCGCCGGATCGTGGAGCGGCTACAACCGCTACGTCGCGGGTGACTTCAACGGCGACGGCCGCCCCGACCTCGTCGCGCGGAAGTTCGACGGCAACATGATGCTGCTCCCGGGCCGCGGCGACGGGTCGTACGGCGCTGCACTCGGCCCGGCCACGAACCTCAAGTCGATGCGCTGGATCACCGGCGCGCAGATGGTCGGCGGCCAGGGTGCCGACCTCGTCGGAGTGGCCGGCCAGCAGCTCGTCGTGGTTGCCAATCGGGACACCTTTGAGCTGGGTGCGCCGATCGACACCGGCGTCTCGTTCGCCAACCTGGACACCCTCCTCAACGCCGGCGACATCAATCGCGACGGGTTCGGCGACGTGCTGGGCCGCAGCACGTCGGGCGAGCTGTGGTTCTACGCCGGCAACGGCACCGGCGCGCTGGCACAGCCCACGCTGGTGAGCAACGGCTGGGGCGGCGTGGCCGGCCTGACCGCGGTCGGCGACGTCACCGGCGACGGTCTGCCGGACCTGATCGGTACCCCGTCCGGCGGCGTGCGTTCGGTGTGGGTCGGCACCCCCGGTGGGTTCAGGAGCGCCGTGCCGGTGAAGGGCTCGGTCCCGTCGCGTGCCGGGCTGCCGTCGGACCTGTCGAGCTTCGACTGGGTGCTCGAGGTGCAGGCCATGAAGCTCAAGGGTCAGGCCGACTACATCGTGCGCGACCGCACCACCGGGGTGGCGTACGTCTTCGGTGGCCGCAAGGCGGGCGTCTCGGCGCCCCGGCTGCTGGGTGAGGGTCTGGGGGCCTTCGACCTGGCGGGGTAGGAGCGGAGCCGCGGTCAGGCTCGGGCAGTCGCCCGTTCGGCGTCGTAGACGCCGTCGAGGCGGTCCGGGTCGGGGTTGCGGACAAGGACCAGCGAGCCTCCTCGTGCGAGGGGCTCGGTGAAGGTGGCCATTCCTGGTGGGGAAGCCGGGTCGGCCACCGACAGAAGACGGCCGCCGTCGGTGAGAGAGCTCCCGACGGCGGCCGTCAGGTCTGCCGAGGACGAGAACAGCTGACGCTGCGTCAGCGTGTCGGTGGCGCGGTCGTGGTCGGTGGGCGGGTCCCAGGCGGACCAGCCGTCGGGCTGCGACCAGATCTCGACTCCCACGTCGAGCACGCCGGCGGGCAACGGCTCGGCGAAGCGGACGCCGAGGGGACGCAGGCTGCAGGCCAGCACCGGGATGGCGGCGGCCCGGGGAGCCCACGCGCCGAGGCTGTCGGGACCGCACACGACGGCGTCGGGGTCCTCGGCCGTGGTGACGACGAGGCCGACGCTCCACGCGGCACCGAGGAACACCGGCGAGAGCCAGTGCGGCGGCAGGTCGACGCGCAGCGACATCCCGCGCTCGAGGTCAGCCACGTCGGTGAGCAGCCCCGCCGCCTTCGCCACCCAGTTGGCGTACGTCGTCACCGACAGCTCGACGCGCTCGTCGGTCGCGTGGTCGTAGAAGGTGAGCAGCGGTCGTCCGGGCTCGCGCCGCAGCTGGGCGGCGAGCACCGCGGCGAACGTGGTCACGAGGGGGTCACGCCTCAGACGGCGTTGGGCTCCGGGGAGTCCATGTAGGGGTAGTCCTCCATGAACGTCTCCAGTGCGGCACCACTCACGTCGGAGCAGTACTGCCAGACGCCGACCTGCTTGCTCGTGTCGGTCTCACCGGCACCGCCGACGGACCAGTGCGTGAAGGCGACGTGCTGGCCCTTCGGGAAGGCCTTGCCGTCCTTGGACTCCCACGGCACGGCCTTGAACTTGTCGCGCAGGTTGGTGGTGCCCTGGAGCTTGGAGGCGATGCCCTTCAGGACGTCCATCTTGTCCGCGCTGTCGGCGATGGTCTGGTCGTACCAGAGGATGGTGAAGCCGTGCTCGAGGTTGTGCACCAGCTCGCCGAGCTCGGGACGGTCGGAGGTCGTGTAGAGCTTGCGGTCCATGCTGTCCCACATGTTCCAGTGCGTGCCGAACGCCGGCGGGGCGTCGGGATAGCTCATCGGCGTGCCGACGTCGACGTGGTCCTGGTTGCCGTCGGCCTTCTTGGTGATGACCTTCTGGCAGGTCGACGCCTTGGCGCCGATCTCGCTCAGCGAGTCGGAGGAGTAGGCACGCAGGTCGTACCAGTCCTTGACCGGCTTGAAGGCCGCGGCGCCGATGATGAGGACGGCGACGAGGACGCAGACGCCCACGATGGCCAGGCCGCGCCGGTTCTCCGACTTCGACTGCTGGGAGCGGATGGAGTCGATGACCGCCTGACGGTCGGTCTTTGCCTGCTTGGCCACGGTGCTCTGGATCTCTCGGTCGACTGCGGGAGGGGACTGCTGGGGTTGCGGTGGCAGAGTCTACGTAGTCACAGGTGACACGCGGCACACGACGTCGGTTCTGCCCTCGCTGCCAGCGCCGCGGGCAGCCTCGGGCTCCCACTCGTCGACCTGCCAGCCGTACGCGAAGCAGACGGCCGCCACGGCCGTGCGGTCTGCACCGGCAGGCAGCCGGGCGAGCACGGCGTCGAGCTCGGCCCGGTCGACCGGAGCTCCGAAGGGAAGCCGGTCCTCAGCAACCCCGGCCAGAGCGCGTACGACGGCCTCGCGGGCGCCCCAACCGAACAGGTCGCCGCCCTCGGGGCGGACGAGCGAGGCCGCGCCCGAACCGTCCTCACCGGGCGGCAGCACGAGGTCGGCGCGCCCGCGGACGACCGCGACGGGGCGGCCGGCCAGCTTGCCCTGCGCCAGCTCGGCCGCGCCGGCGAGCTCGTCGGCCACGGCCGGCAGGGTGACGGCGAGCTCGTTGCCGTAGGTGTCCGTGCGGCCGGCGTAGTCCTCGACCACGGCGAGTCCGGCGGCACCGATCGCGATGTCGGTCTGGCCCTCGCGCCACGCCCGTCCTGCGGTGTCGGTGACGAGCACCCCGACGTTGACGCCCGCACGTGCGTGGATCTCGCGGCGCAACCTCCGAGCCGAGGCGTCAGGGTCGAGGGGGAGGAGCACGATCGAGCCCCGGGCGACGTTGGACGCGTCGACGCCGGCCGCGGCCATGGTCAGGCCGAGCCGGTGGCGCACGATGCGGGTGGCGCCGCGCCGGGCGACGAGGCGTACGGACTCCTCGTCGATCGCCGCGTCGCGATCGCCGCCGCGGGTCCGGCCCTCGGCCTTGCTCACCACCTTGCTGGTCACCGACACGACGTCGCCGTCGGCCAGGTCGGCGCCGTCGGCGAGGGCACCCAGCACGACACCCGTCAGGTCGTCGCCGGCGGAGACCTCCCCGATGCCGTCCGGCGCCCAGACCTCGATCCTGCTCACGCCGCGCCAGTCACGAGCGCGACGGCCTCGGCCGCCATCGCGGCCGTCGCGTCGAGGTCGCTCATCATCAGCGGCACTGCCCGGGCCTCGACGCCGGCCTCCTCGAGCCGGGGCAGCTGGTCGGCGTCGCGGCTGTCGACCAGCCAGCCGTCGAGCACCCCTCCGCCCGAGCGGGCGCCGTAGTGCACGCCGACGGCGCCCGCCGACACCTCGACGCCGATGCTGGTGAGCATCTGGGCGGCCATGCCGTGCACGTGGGAGGCGCCGACGATGGGGGAGAGGCCGACCACCGGCGCGGTCGTCGCGCGCACCGCGTCGCGGATCCCCGGCACGCCGAGGATGGTGCCGACCGAGACGACGGGGTTGGACGGCGGCAGGATCACGAGGTCGGTGTCGCCGATGGCCTCGAGCACACCGGGCGCCGGCGACGCGGTGTCCTGCCCGACGACGAGCACTGCCTCGGCGGGCACCGCCGCCCGCAGCCGCACCCAGTACTCCTGGAAGTGGATGACCGAGCGTCCGCTCGGGCTGTCGGGGTCGGCGATCGCGATGTGCGTCTCGACGCGGTCGTCGCTCATCGGCAGCAGGGTGACGCCCGGCTGCCAACGCCGGCACAGCGCCTCCGTCACCGCCGACAGCGAGAAGCCGGCCTCGAGCATCTGGGTGCGGACGAGGTGCGTGGCGATGTCGCGGTCGCCGAGGCCGAACCACGTCGGCTCGACGCCGTACGCCTCGAGCTCGGCCTTCGCGCTCCACGTCTCGTCACGCCGGCCCCACCCGCGGTCGACGTCGATGCCGTCGCCGAGGGTGTACATCACGGTGTCGAGGTCGGGGCAGACCTTGAGGCCGTGGATCCACCAGTCGTCGGCGGTGTTGGCGACCACGGTGACCTCGGTGTCGGCCGTGCCGCCCGGCACCGTGGCGTTGCGGAGGCCGTGCAGCAGGCCTTGGACGAACCTTGCCCCGCCGACCCCTCCGGAGAGGACGGTGATACGGCGGAGCGTGGCTGCGGATGATGGCATAGGAACAGCCTGCCGGAAGGCTTTCGGCCATATCAGATCCGGGCTTGACTTACGCGTACGACAGGCATGTAATTCCGACAGTGTCGTTAGTTCTCCGGAGTCGATGTACTGGGCCAGGGTCGAAAGGGCTACAACCATGAGAGCAGAACTTTTTCTCCTCGAGCCTGAGGGCGAGGAGCTGGGGTGGCAGGACCGCGCGCTGTGCGCGCAGACGGATCCCGAGGCGTTCTTCCCGGAGAAGGGCGGATCCACGCGGGAGGCCAAGAAGGTGTGCCTCACGTGCGAGGTGCGCGACGACTGCCTGGAGTCCGCGCTGATGAACGACGAGCGCTTCGGCATCTGGGGCGGCCTGTCCGAGCGCGAGCGGCGCAAGCTGAAGAAGCGCGCCGTCTGACGCACTGACGCCGCCGCGCAGCGCAGGTTTGCGCTGTTTTTGGCGGCGTGGAGTGCCTCGCTAAGGTGCTCCGGTGACCGTCACAGCGCTTCTCGTCAGTCATGACGGGGCGCGGTGGCTGCCGGCAGTTCTCGCTGGTCTGATCGGGCAGACCCTCCCGGTCGACCGCGTCGTCGCCGTCGACACCACGAGCCGCGACGACAGCGTCGCCCTCGTGCGCGACGCCTTCGCCTCCTCCGGTCTGGACCGGTCGGAGGGCCTCGTCGTCGAGGTCGTCCACGGTTCCACCAGCTATCCCGCCGCCGTCCGCCGTGCGCTGGAGCTCGCGCCGCCTGCTTCCGAGGGCTCCGGCTCCGACGCTGACGAGTGGGTCTGGCTGCTGCACGACGACAGCAACCCCGAGCCCACCGCGCTCGCCGAGCTGCTCGCCGCCGCACGGGAGCACCCGGAGGCCGCGATCCTCGGCCCCAAGCTGCGCGAGTGGCCGTCCCTGCGCCGCCTCCTCGAGGTCGGCCTCACCATCACCGGCACCGGTCGGCGCGAGACCGGGCTGGAGCGGGGCGAGTACGACCAGGGCCAGCACGACGAGGTCCGAGAGGTGCTCGCGGTCAACACGGCGGGCATGCTCGTGCGGCGCGACGTCCTCGAGTCGCTCGGCGGCCTCGACGAGGACCTGCCGATCTTCGGCAACGACATCGACTTCGGCTGGCGCGCTGCCCTGGCCGGCCACCGGACCTTCGTGGTGCCGCAGGCCGTGGTGTTCCACGCCGAGGCCGCCCACCGTGGCGTCCGGCGTACACCGCTCACCGGGCGCCACACCCACTACCAGGAGCGCCGCGCCGCGCTGCTGACCTCGCTGGCCAACGTGTCCGGTCGCAGCTTCGCCTGGCACTACGTCCGCCTCTTCTTCGGCTCCCTGCTCCGGGTGCTCGGCTTCTTCGCGGTGCGGTCGGTGGGCGAGGCCTTCGACGAGCTGGCCGCCGTCCTGTCCGTGCACGGTCGCCCCCGCCAGGTGCTGGCTGCTCGTCGCGAGCGGGCGCGCCGCCGCACGGGTGAGCCTGCCGACGTACGCCACCTGCTGGCGCCGGCGTGGCTGCCCTACCGGCACGGCCTCGACTTCGTGACCGACCTCGCCTCGGCGCTGACCGGCCAGGCGGCCGACGTCGCGGAGCGGCGACGCGCAGCCCGGACGCAGGAGGCCGCGCCGTCCGCCCAGCAGCGACGCGGCTCCTCCTCGGGGGAGGACGACGAGGAGGACTTCCTGACCGACAGCGGCCTGGTGGCGCGCTTCCTCACCAACCCGGTGGCGGTCGTGCTGGTGCTCTTCGGGGTGCTCTCCCTGCTCGCCGCGCGCGAGGCCTTCGGCTCGATCGTCGGCGGCGCGCTCTCCCCGGTGCCGTCCGCGGCCGGCGACTGGTGGGCATTGCACGTCGCCACCTGGCTGCCGCTCGGCACCGGCACCGACGTGCCCGCCCCGGCCTACGTCCTCCCGTTCGCGGTCGCGGCGTGGTTCATGCTGGGCCACACAGGCGCCGTCGTCTCGGCGCTGATGTTGCTGGCCGTGCCGTTCGCCGCGTGGGGTGCGTGGCGACTGCTCAAGGTGGTCGGCCGTCTCGTCGACCCGCTGGGCCTGCCGCGCTGGCTGGTCGTGTGGGGCGCACTCACCTACGCCCTCGTCCCGGTGACCGCGGGCGCGTGGGCCGAGGGCCGCTTCGGCACCGTCGCGGTCGCTGCACTGCTGCCGTGGGCCGCGCACGCCGCGCTGGGGTTCGTCGATCCCGACCGCGACCGCCGCTGGCGCGCTGCGTGGCGCACCGCCCTCCTGCTCGCCCTCGGCGCCGCCTTCGTGCCGGGACTCTGGCTCTTCGCCCTGCTCGCCACGGCCGTGGTGCTCGGCTGCGCCGCCGTCATCTCGCCGCGGCTGCTGCGCGAGCGCGACAGCTGGGGTCCGCCCGTGGTCGCCGTGGCGGCGACGCCGGTGCTGCTCGCGCCGTGGTTGGTGCCGCTGCTCACCACCGGCTCGGCGTCCGGGCTGCTGCTCGAGGCCGGCCGCCTCACGGTCGACCAGGTCACCTTCGGTGGCCTGCTGACCGGACGGCTCAACGACCTCGGCGCCCCCGCCGTGCTCGGCGCCGTGCTCGGCGTGCTCGCCGTCGCGGCCCTCGTCCCGCGGCGTACGCGCGTGCCCGTGGTCATCTGCTGGATCGTGGCGCTGGCCGCGGCCGTGGTCTCCGCGGTGCTGTCGCACGTGTCGCTCGACCTGCCGTCGGTCACCACCCGGCCGAGCCTCGGCCTCTTCGTCGTGATCCTGCAGGGCACCTGGATCGTGGCCGCCGTGCTGGGCGCCGACGCCTACCTGCGCCGCCTCGACGAGCACCACCCGTGGTGGCAGCGCGGCCTGGCCGTCGCGCTGGCCGTCGTCGCTGCCGCCGTGCCGCTCGCCGGCCTCGGCTGGTGGCTCACCACTCCCGGCAACGCCCTCGCGCGCGACGCCGAGAGCGCCGTCCCCGTCTACATGCAGCAGAGCTCGCTGCTCGGCGAGGAGCACGGCGTCCTGGTGGTCAGCGGCTCGGTCGAGGACGGCATCACCTATCGCATCCGTCGCGACGACGGCACGACCGTGGGCGAGGACGAGGTGCTCACCCTCGCCGACGAGGACACGGCGCTGACCGACGACGTCCGCACCCTCGTCTCCTCACCGACGCCCGAGGTGGTCGCGGCGCTGGGCGACCGCGGAGTGGAGTACGTCGTGCTGACCTCGCCCGCGGACGGGCAGATCTCCTCCCTCCTGGACGCCACCGCCGGGCTCGACCAGGCCAGTGCGGAGGACCGCAGCACCCGCGCGTGGCGCGTGGACCGACCGCTCGACCCGTCGGCACTGGAGAGCACGCGCTCGTGGTGGCGCTCCGGGCTGCTGGTCATCCAGGGACTCGCGATCCTGGCGGCACTGGTCCTCGCGGCTCCGACCGTGCGGCAGCGCAGGGAGGAGAGGGTCGATGCCTGAGCCCCGGACCCCCTCCGCCGGTCGCCGCCGCGTCGCCGAGACGGCGAACCGTCGCCCGTCACCGCTGACGCTGCTGGCCGTCGCGATCCCGCTGCTCACCGTGGCCGCGCTCGCCATCGTCCGACCGGCCGACACTCCGCCGACCTCGTACGCACCGTCGGGGGCGGCACTGGACCGGGCGACCACGGTCTGCCCCGCCAGGCTCCCGGGAGCCGACGACCTCCGTCTCGGCAGCACCGGGCTCGGCTCGGGCGACCTCGCCGTGCGCGTCGGCCGTGAGGACGACACCGTCACGCTGGAGGACGGTGTCGGGTCTCTCACCGAGCGCGAGCCGGTGGTCGTCAGCGCGAGCGGCGACCTCGCGGCCGGACTCGTCGTGGCGCGACACGGAGCCGGCTCGGCCGTGGACTGCGACCGACCGGTCCCGGAGCGCTGGTTCACCGGTGTCGGCGCCTCGGCCGAGCACTCCTCGACCCTCACCCTCCTCAACCCCGACAAGGGCCCCGCCGTCGCCGACGTGACGGTCTGGGACGGCAGCTCACTCGTCGACGTCCCGGCCCTGCGGGGTGTCCGGGTCCCGGGCAGCGGCTCGGCGTCCTTCGACCTGGCCGAGGTCGTGCCCAGCCGCGACGCCCTCGCACTGCGGGTCGAGGTGACGCGCGGCCGGCTCGCGTCCAGCGTCGTCGACCAGGTCGACCCCGTCGGTCGCGACCGGCCGGTGCGCGAGTGGCTGCCCTCGCAGGTCGCCCCAGCCACCACGTCGTACGTCGCCGGGGTGGGGACGACCGCCGCCGACCGGACCCTGACCCTGGCCAACCCGGGTGACAGTGAGGTCCGGGTGAAGCTCCAGCTGGTCACGGAGGAGAGCGAGTTCACGCCGGCCGGCCTCGAGGAGGTCTCGCTCGCGCCGGCGTCGGTGAGCGAGGTCGACCTGTCCGGCGTGCTGCGAGGCAAGAAGGCCGTGGGCGTGCAGGCGATCCGCGTCGAGGCGACCGCACCCGTCACCGCCAGCCTGAGGAGCCGGATCTCCGACGACCTCGCGATCTCTGCCGCCGGTCCGAGCATCACTGCCGAGGCGGCCGCGGCGCTGCCCGCCGGCGCCAAGAGGCTGGTCGTCGTCGGCGCCACCGCGCCGGGCGTGCTGACCCTCCAGGCCTGGAACGAGGACGGTGAGGCGGTGGTGCGCGAGCGCCGCGTGGAGCTCGACCCGTCGACCGCCGCCCGCATACGTCTCCCGGACGACGCCGTGCTCGCGCTGGTGCGGCTCGACCGCACCGAGGCCGTGGTGTCGCTCGAGGTCAGCGACCGCGGGTTGTCGGTGCTGCCGCTCGTCCCGCTCGAGACGACCAGCCAGGTGGCGGACGTCCGACCGGCCCAGCGCTGATGGTGCGGCGCTAGTCCTCGCCGTACCTCTCGTCCACCTGTCCCGGCGTCAGGTTGAGCAGCTCGGCCAGCTGCTCGACGACCACGGTGTGCACCATCGCCTCGAGCTCGTCGCGGTTGGTCGCGCGGTGCTCGACGGGTCGACGGAAGATCACGAGCCGGGTGGGGGACTGGCCCTTGCCGCGCACCAGCGACGAGAGCGGGACGGTCT
Source organism: uncultured Actinomycetota bacterium (assembly GCA_963708875.1). Classification (GTDB taxonomy): domain Bacteria; phylum Actinomycetota; class Actinomycetes; order Propionibacteriales; family Nocardioidaceae; genus Nocardioides. Next base: position 5,937 of record CAVPUL010000008.1, on the reverse strand, counting down.
CGTCGCCCCAGTCGTCGGGGAGCATCGGGGCGTCCTCGACGGCGTACTCCACCAGGCCGAGGTGGCGCTGCCAGCGCTCGTCGAGCGGGGTGACCACGTCGAGGACGAGCTGGTCGAACTTCTGCCGGGCCGTCCGCAGCGCCGGCGTGCCCGGGTCCGCCGGCAGGATGCCGGGACCGCGCATGCCGCGACCCCTCCGGTCGCGCATCCGTCGCCGCCCCTCGTCCACGGCTGCGTCCACTGCGTCGTCCACCGCTTCATCCACGCCGCGAGCCTAAGCGGCGCGCGTCCACGTGGCGGGTAGCGTCACCGGCGTGAGCCTTGCCCGTCGTTGTTCGCGGTCGGCGTGTGGCCGTCCTGCGGTCGGCACCCTGACCTACGTCTATGCCGACCAGACCGCGGTCCTCGGGCCGCTCGCGACCTACGCCGAGCCGCACGCCTACGACCTGTGCGAGCTGCACAGCGAGCGGATGTCCGCGCCGCGCGGGTGGGAGGTGCTCCGGCTGGCTCCGGACCCGAGGGCCCAGGGGCCGAGCAGCGACGACCTGCTCGCGCTGGCCGACGCCGTGCGCGAGGCCGGCCGACCTGCCCCCACGCCGGTGCCGCTGCACTCGACCGACGACCCGAGCCGCGGTGCGAAGCGCGGACACCTGCGCGTCACAATGGTAACGTTTTTTTTTTTTTTTTTTTTTTTTTTTTTTGTTCTGCTTGCTTGGCTAGACGTATTGCTCAGCGCACGGGTGCACCGCCGACCTGGGGACGGCACTTGCGGTGCCGTTCTTTGTGTTGCTACAGTCTCTACAAAGGTTGCTACAAGGTGCAGAGGGTGGGCGCCATGATTCAAGTATGGTTCTGCACCATCGTATCGCAGATGTTGGGCCCTCACGGCCTTCCAGCTGTGGCGGCTCACTTCGGCCGGCACGTCAACGACGCATGGCCGACACCACCGCGCGACGGCTGGACGAGGCGCTGGACGACCAGACCCGGCCGCAAGTGCAAACCCGCCTGGTTCGCCGCGAGCGGGTCGCGCAGGTGGGATCGACCCTGATGATCACCGCGTACCTGATCGCGCTGGCGCTGGATCACTCTCGCTTCTCCGGAATCCTCACGTGAACACCCCGATCGTGTTCGTGCTCCCGTCCCTGTTCATCACCGCCAGCCGACCTCTGCTGCTGAGCCTGCTCATGGCGTACGACGCGCTGAAGCGGCGGCGCGCGATCCCGGCCCGCGCGTGGCCCGGGTGGTCGTCACGAAGCTCACCGACTACGTCCGTCCGGTCGAGCTCTGGGCTGCCCGCTTTCTCGCCGGCGCGGTGGTGCCCGCGTGTGCACTGATCGTCGGACTGACCCAGCAGCACGGGCAGTCAGCCCTGGCTCTCGGGCGCAGCACTGGTGGCAACGGCACTGTCCGCACCGCTGCTGCTCACCGTTCGCCGAGCTGGGTGCCCGCCGGCTGGTCGCCCTCCGCAGCCCGCATCGACACCGACCGATCTCGCGTGGGACGACGCCCTGCGTTTCAGTGCGACTCTCGTGAGCTCTTCAGCGTCGTGACGGGCGGCAGCCTGATGATCTCGGTCTTCACCGTAGCCGCCCTGGACAGCTGGTTCTTCGCCATCATCTACGGCGTGCTGCTCGTGCTGCTGATCGGGGGCCTCGCCGGCCATCCAGCCTCACACTTCATCACCGACTGTGGCCCACGCCCCAGCGTCGCAGCGCAGCATGATCATCATCGACCCCAGCTTCGCCAGTTCCCCCGTACAAGAGCAGGTGCGAGTTGTCGCCATCATGCAGGACATCCGAAGCGGGGCTTTGCCGCCGGGGTCACGGCTGCCGACGGTCCGCCGGCTGGCGGCCGACCTTGGCCTCGCACCCAACACAGTCGCCCGCGCTTTCCGCGAGCTCAGACAGGACAACCTGATCGAGACCCGCGGCGGGCGCGGCACTTCGTCGCGGAAGCCACCGACGTCACCCGCGGCGACAAGCTGTACGCGGCAACCACCGATCGTCGAACAGCTACCGGCGGCTGGGCGTGGAGCTCGACCACGCCGTCGACCTGGTCGAGGAGCAACCTGCACGTCGACAACCTGACGCCGATCCTGGAACGCCAGGTTCGCCAGAGCGAACGCAACGCTCCAGGCAGCGCCGGCTTCGACGGTGACCGACTCGCTGGACGCGGTAGTCGCTGCCAGTACCTGGTGGTTGCACCACGCCCACCCATGCCCAGGCGCCGTCCGGCGCGTTCCAGATCGTCACCCACGTGTTCTCCGGCTTGTGGCCAGGCACCGTGCACCTGCTGCACGATGCAGGTGGCGCTCCTCGATGAAGGCCTGTCGTAGCTCGAGAGTACTGAACGCCAGGTTCGGGACGTCGAACTTCACGACGACTAGCGGAGAGGTCGCCGCCGACGAGGAACAGCCGCGGTCGAGGATCTCGACGTGGCCGCCGACCATCGAGGTGAAGAACGGGTTGCCGACAGCGCCGTTGATCTCAGAGTCAGGCTCGGTGATCTTGGGCAGGATGGCCTGTTCGCCGGCGATGGTGGAGCACGCCACGCGGTGCCGAGACGGTGATGGGCATGGACTGCCTCTCGGTTGTCGAGTTCTTGGTACGTACGTCCTAGCGAGTTGCACTCTGCGCTCGGGATGGTCGTACAGAGTCAGAGGGCCGGAGGTTGGAGTGGCAGCAGACACGCGCGGTCGCGTGACGTCGACGCAGCAGTCGAGTCGCTGCGTGAGGCGGCGTGGCAGGCATGTCGTTCACGGAGGTCCTCGAGGCCAGTGGGGCCGCCCGCGGCGCCATCTATCACCACTTCCCCGGCGGCAAGACCCAGGGCTCACGGAGGCCGCCCAGCAAAACGCCGCCTCCAGGTGTGACGACCTCTGGCCTCACTCCGCGGTGACTTCCCCGCCGAGGTCGTCTGCAGACTCCTCACCAGCGTGCGACCCATAGTACAGCGGTCGACGACCAAGAACGTCGCCATCGCCGCTGTACGCCCTGGCTGCCGACGACGATGAGCAACTGAGAGCAACGGCCGCTGCCGGCTTCGCCAGCTGGACCGAAGCGCTCTCCACCCGCCTGACAACCGCTGGCATGGCAGGAAGCGGCGCAAGGACCTTGGCCACCACGTTGCTCGCCTTGCTCGAGGGGGCGCGCGTCCTGTGCCGGGCCGAGCGGTCCATGGAGCCATTCGACCGGCTAGCCCGCACCGCGCAGCTCCTCGTCGAGCCTCAGGCCCCCAAGACGAGGCGCCGCCCGGCCCGCAACCAACGGTGACGGTAGCGTCGGCCCCATGTTCACACTGCTGGTGCGCTTCGATCTGCCCGACGCCGGCGGCGGCCGCCTTCGACCAGCTGGTAGCCGACGCCGTACCGCTGATCCACGACCGAGAGCCCGGCACCCTCACCTACGACACCTACACCGTCGAGGGCGACCCGCTGGCTCGGGTGTTCTACGAGGTGTACGCGGACGCGGAGGCGCATGCCGAGCACGAGCGGCAACCGCACACGGTGGACTTCCTCAACGCGGTACGGGCCATCGTCAGCAACATCCGGGTCGAGCAGCTGCATGCCTCAGACGATGCGCCGGTCTGAGGCCCAGCGGGAAAGCTCGTACCGGTTGGAGAGCTGCAGCTTGCGCAGGACGGCGGAGACATGCGTCTCCACGGTCTTGACCGAGATGAAAAGCTGACGGCCAATCTCCTTGTACGCGTAACCGCGCGCAATGAGTCGCAGCACCTCGCGCTCACGCGGTGTGAGAACATCCAGGTCGTCAGCCTCCGCCTCGACGACAACGGCGGGATTGCCTGGTACGGCGGCAAACGCGTCGAGTACGAAGCCGGCAAGGCGCGGTGAGAAGACCACGTCGCCGTCAGCCACCCGCACCACCGCGTCGGCCAGGTCGGCACCCGAGATCGTCTTGGTGACGTAGCCCCGGGCGCCCGCCCGGATGACACCGATCACGTCTTCGGCTGCGTCCGAGACGGACAGGGCCAGGAACCGTACCGAGGGCAGCTCCTCGCGCAGCGCCTCAGCACGGCGCGACCACCACCGCCGGGGAGGTGGACGTCGAGCAGCACGACGTCCGGGACGGTCGCCCGTACGACGGTAATGGCGGTGGGCGCGTCATCAGCCTCGCCCACGACCTCGACCCGCTCCCGCAGCTCTGCCTGCACACCCGAGCGGAAGAGCCGGTGGTCGTCCACGAGCACGACCCGAGGCAACACGGTCATGACGCCCTGCCCAACGGCACGGTGAGCACGACTTCGGTGCCTTCACCCGGCGCCGTGTTGATCTGCGCAGTGCCGCCGAAGCGCTGCATGCGGCCAACGATCGACTGCCGGATGCCGTACCGGTCCTTGGCTACCGCATCGAGGTCGAAGCCAGTGCCACGGTCGCGTACGAAAACGCTCGCGGTCTCGCCGTCGACCTCCAGGTAGACCGACATTGCTTTGACACCAGAGGACTTGGCCGCGTTGACCATCGCCTCGCGGGTCGCCTGCACCAGCCCGGACAGTGCCTCCGTCAGAACCGCGTCGCCCACCACGACGACGTCGATGGACACTCCGAAGGAGTCCTCGACCTCGCCCGCCACCTGCTCGACGGCGGCACCCAGCCGATCGCTGGGAGCTGGCGTCCCCGGCCGGTCAGAGCCACGAGCGCAGGTCGCGCTCCTGGGCGCGCGCGAGGCGACCGACCTCACGCGGGTCCTCGACGTTGCGTTGGATCAGGGCCAGCGTGTGCAGCACCGAGTCGTGGACCCGTGCCGCGAGCTCAGCCCGCTCCTCGGTACGGATCCGCTCCCGCCGCTCGGCAGCGAGGTCGCCGCCCATCCGGATCAGCCACGGCCCGAGCACGACCCCGACCAGGACGATGACGGCGACCGCTGCCAGCCCCGCACTCGCCGGCTGGCTCGCCACCCCGCGGGAGCACCAGGAACGCGATCAATCCGAACAGCAGAATGGCACCGCCCACAGCCATCCGCACAACGCCCGAGGTCGTGTACGAGCCCAAGCTGCGCCGAGGCCGGCCGTCTGTTCGCGCTGCCGGACGTCAGCCTGACGCCAGATCAGCCCACCACCGGCGGCGGCGACGAAGACCGGCCAGGACGTGCGACGGGCCGACGCCAAGACCGATCTGCGTGGCAATGAAGGCAGCGACGATGCCGAGGCAGAGGAAGCCGACCAATGCCCCGAGCTCGATACGCCTGCCCTGCGCACCCTCATCCGGGCGTTGCGGCACGAACGCCCAGAACGCCGCGTACATCAGCAGCCCGCAGCCGCCCGCAATGGTGAGCAGCACGAAGGCGGCCCGGATCAGCACCGGCTGCAAGCCGAGGTGCTCGCCCAGCCCGCCGGCCACCCCCGCGACGAGCGGGTCGTCGTCGCTGCGGTAGTAGCGCCGGACGTAGGGCGCGGGGGTGCGGGTTGCCATGGACCGATGGTCACACACCGGCCGACCGAACGGGTCAGGGATGGTCCCGAGATCAACCCTGGACATGTGGCGGGCAGTGGAGATCCTGGGTGTCGACAACGTGATGTTCGCGGTGGGCGATGCGCTGGGGGCGCGTCGGTTCTACACCGACGTGCTCGGGCTGACCGAGGCGTTCGCGTTCGCCGGAGGCCGGCATCGTCGGCTACCAGCTGGGCAGCGAGGAACCTGGCCTGGTGATCCGGCTCGACCCCGACCTGCCGCCAGGCCCGCCGCGCGTCTCACCGCGGCTGTGGCTCGAGGTCCCGGACGCCCACGCCGCCGAGGCCCTGCTCCGGAGCGGGGCAGCGGCCGCTCGAGCCGCCGCGCCAGCTGCGTACCGGCTATGTCCTCGAGGTCGCCGACCCGTGGGGCAACGTGGTGGGGCTCACCGACTACGCCCTCGCGCCCGCAATGGCGAGGGATCGCGGAGCGAGGCGAGGCCTGAACCGGCGGCCAGCGGCCAAGGCCCG
>CAVPUL010000007.1:0-367498 GCA_963708875.1 uncultured Actinomycetota bacterium | reverse complement strand
GGGATGCCGCCACCATCCGGGCACGACTGCTCCTCGACGCGGTCATCGACTCGGCCACCGGGCTGCGACGCGAGCTCGGCCTCCCTGCGGTCGACGGCACGCCGGGCGACACCGTCGAGGCCGCACTGGCCGGCGCCGTCGCTGCACCCGGCTCGAGCGCACCTCCCACGCCGGCCCTGCTCGACCAGCTGCTGACGCTGCCGCACGCCCGCCTGATCGTCGACGGCTACAACGTCACCAAGGCCGCCTGGCCGACCGCGAGCCTCGAGGCCCAGCGCAGTCGGCTGGTGGCGGCGCTCGGACCGGTCGTCGCGCGGTCCGGTGCCGAGACGACGGTCGTCTTCGACGCGGCCGAGTCGACCGCCCGTACGGTCATGCCGGCGCCCCGCGGCGTCCGGGTCGTGTTCAGCCCCGAGGGCGTGATCGCCGACGACGTGATCCGTCAGCTCGTCGCTGCCGAGCCTCGTGGCCGGGTCGTCGTCGTGGTGAGCGGCGACCAGGCGGTGGCGCGGGACGTGACGCGCGAAGGAGCTCGTGCGCTGCCCGCCTCGGCACTGATCAGCCTCGTCACCGGCTGACCTCGCGGCACCGACGCCGCCACGCCGACACGCCGGTGCCGACCGGCGTCGGAGGCCGTTGTCGGTGGCTCCTGTCACGGTTCGAGACATGACGACACGGATCGACTGCGACACCTGCGTGGTGCGCGGGCTGCACTGCCACGACTGCGTGGTGACGGTGCTGCTCGGCCCACCCCCGGAGCTCACCATCGACGACGACGAGATGGTGGCGCTCGACGTGCTCGCCAGTGGTGGCCTCGTCCCACCTCTGCGACTGGTGGAGCCGCTGGCCGGTCCGGTCATCGAGTCGGCGTGACCTGCTCGCTCAGAGTGCGGGCAGCCAGACCGCCTGGCAGCGCGGCGGCTCGTCGGCGTCCACGGCACGGAAGGTGAGCAGCTTCCTGACCACCACCGGGAGTCGTACGCCGTCGTCGCTGGTGAGCGTGTGCTCACCCTCCTCGTCCCGGACGACGACCGAGACGCCGGGGTTGCGCGAGAGGTAGTCCAGCAGGTTGCGGCGGGGGAGGAGGTAGTGCTCGTCCACGTAGGCCTGGAGGCCGTCGTCCTCGGTCTCGACCACCTGGAGGAGATCGTCCTGCGCATCGCTCAGGTGCAGGGTTCGCCGCACCACGAGATGGTTGGTGTCGCCGGCGACGGTGACGAGGTTGGCGTACATGTTGAACCCCACCGCGGTCTTGAGCTCGAGGTACGGGGTGAGGCCGTTCGCCACGACGGCCGCGACCAGGACCCACGCCGCCACGCCCGGGAGCCGCATGGGCAGGGGTGCCGGGCCGAGGCCATCTTGAGCCGTTCGCACGATCAGCCACGCGGCCACCGGCACCCAGGCCGCGAAGCCGATGAGCCTCACGACGGCTACGGCGGGCGCCACCGGGGGGAGCAGGGAAGCCGTGACCACCACGGCAGCGACGGCCACCGCGCACGTCCGCAGCCGTGACGGCCGCGATGCCCGCTCGTCGAAGCCGGAGGTCGTGGACTCGGGCAGGAAGAGGCACAGGAGCACCACCAGCGCCGCCGTGAAGTCGTAGAAGTGCTGGTCCAGGTCGAGGGAGATGATCGTGTGGAAGACCAGCGCGAGCAGCACGCCGGCGCGTCTGGTCCGGGTGAAGGCCAGGAGGATCGGGACGGAGAGCTCGGTCATGACGGGGCCGGCGATCGCGATGATCCCCATCGGGGTGTCCCCGCCGAACGTCGGGAGCCCGAACGACGAGAGCGACTGGTTGGCGTAGTAGACGCCGCACGACACGGTGGGGTCGAGGAAGCCAGTGTTGAGCTTGGCGAAGGCGGCGAAGCTGTAGAAGCCGAACAGCAGCCAGCGTCCCGTGACCGACAGCCACGCCCACGGGTCCGAGGTCGCGAGGGCGATCAGCACGGCGATCGCGATGAACCCGACCAGCACCCAGTGGTTGCCCGCCACGGGGAGCTCGAGCCACAGCGAGACCAGGGTGAGCACAGCGGCGGCCGCGAGGAGGCGGACGTCGGGGCGTACGAGGAGCAGCAGACCGAGCACGCCCAGCAGTGCCGACACGAGCACGAGCGGGATCCCCCCGCCGAGCTCGTCCCCGCGCCAGCCGGCCGGGTTGCCGGCCAGGTGGGCGACCACCGCCAGTCCGAAGGTGCGGGCGAACCAGCGCAGGGGAGGGACCATCGGGTCGTCGGCCCCTGGCGGGGTGCGCAGGCTCAGGCGTGTCATGGCTCCACTGATGTCGGTGTGCGGGAACCGTAACGCCGCCCGTCCGGCCCGCGCAGAGGTTCTGCGTGAGACACGCCCTGAGAAGTTCTCGCGAAGATTGGCGGGGTTCGGGGATGCGGTCTACTCTGTGGGCTGGCTTCCGTGGAAGTGGGTCACCCGGCCCGCGCGGAGGTCGCGCCGAGTCGTCGTCCACTCCCGAGCACCACCCGTGGACGATGAGCCGGGGAACCACCTTCCCCCTGGGGTGAATCTCCTGCAAGGCGCATCGCGCGAGCGGTGCGTGGAGCAGGAGTAGGCAACGTCGTGCCGAACCCGTCAGCTCACCTGGTAGGCGTACGACACCCCCGAGGAGTTCCCCCGCTCGTGGCTCACACCCGCAAGCGTGCCGGCGCGACCATTTGTGGTCTGACTGCCATCGCCGCCATCGCATTCGTGCCTGCTACCCCCGCCCAGGCCGACCCGTCCATCAAGGACGTCAAGACCCGCGTCGACCGGCTCTACCACGAGGCCGAGGCCGCGCAGGAGCGTCTGCACGACGCCCAGCTCGACCTCGCTGACCTCCGCAGCGACCTCGCCGGCCTCAAGGCCGACCAGGCCCGCCAGGGCCAGCGTCTCGACGAGGTCCGCGACCAGGTCTCCGACGCCGTCGTGCGCCAGCTCGAGGGCGAGGGCATCTCGACGGTCGGTCAGGTCGTCGTGTCCGACGACCCGAGCGCCTTCCTCGACACCCTCTCCACGATGTCGTCCTTCAACGACCTGCAGTCGTCGATGCTCGCCGACTACGACACGCAGCTCGAGGCGCTCGCGATCCGGCGCGAGGCGACCGACTCCCGCACCCAGGAGATCGCCGACCTCACCGAGCAGCTCAGCACCGAGAAGGAGACGGTCGACGACAAGCTGGCCGAGGCCAAGAGCGTGCTCTCCGGCCTCGAGGCCGAGGAGCGGGAGCGCCTGCTCACCTCGCGCAGCAGCGTCACCCGGATGCCCGCCTCCGTGCCGGCGTCCGGCCGCGCGGCCGCCGCCGTCGCCTATGCGATGGCCCAGGTCGGCGACGCCTACGTCTACGGCGCGATGGGCGAGAACGCCTTCGACTGCAGCGGGCTCACCATGCGCGCGTGGGCCCAGGCCGGCGTGTCGCTGCCGCACTCGTCGAGCGCCCAGTACGGCTCCGGCCCGCACATCGCCGCGAGCGACCTGCAGCCCGGTGACCTGGTGTTCTACTACAGCCCGATCAGCCACGTCGGCATGTACATCGGCAACGGCATGATCGTCCACGCCGCCAACCCCGGCACCGGCGTCGCCGTCGCGGGCCTCTACTCGATGCCCTACGTCGGCGCGGTCCGCCCTGGCTGACCAGCAGACCTCGAAGGCCGGTCGTCCACGTCTGTGGGCGGCCGGCCCTTTGCTGTTCGGGGGGCTGGCGCTGGTCATGGTCGCTGCCCTCGTGGTCGCGCTGGTGCTGGTGCGCGGAGGCCGCCACGAGGTGGCGCCCCGGCCCGTCGACGTCGTCCGGGCCAGCCCGGCCGATGCGTCGGCGGCCCTTGCCGCCTTCGTCTCCGGGCTCGACGCCCGTGATGCCGCGGCGCTGACCGACCTCGCGCCCGACGGCGAGCCCGGCCCCGAGGAGGTGCTGGCGGGCATCGCCGCCAACGCCGAGTCGCTCGACCTGCGCGGCGGTGTCCGCGCGCTACGTCGACCAGGTGGGGACGGTGGCAGCCGACGGGACGTGGTCCGCCGTCGTCGAGGTCGGCTGGCAGGTGGACGGCGACTCCTCGCCCTCACAGGCCGACGTCGTCGTCACGTTCGCACCGGACGGCGACGGCCTCGGGATCCTCGGATTCGGTGGGGCGGCCGACCGCGGCCGCCTGCCACTGTGGCTGAGGGGTGAGCTGGCGGTGTCTCGCGCCCCTCGCGTGCTGGTGATGGCGGACGGAGATGCGAGCGACGCGGCCGCGGTCGCGGACCGGGTGACGCGCGGGATCCAGGTCGTACGTCGGGTGCTGCCGGCCTGGCGCGGTCCGGTGGTCGTCGAGGTGCCGGCGAGCGCCACCGACCTGGACGAGACCCTCGGTGTCGCTCCCGGCACCTACGCCGGGATCGCGGCCGTCACCGCTGCGGCCGGGAGCTCGACAGAGGGCGATGCACCTGTCCACGTCTTCGTGAACCCGGAGGTGACCGCCGGGCTGCGCCGGGCTGGGGCGCAGGTGGTGATGAGCCACGAGCTGGTCCACGTGGCGACCGACGCGGCCCGCGGCGGAGCGGAGCCCTGGCTCGTCGAGGGCTTCGCCGACTACGTCGCGCTGCGCGACACAGGGCTGCCCGACACGACGACGCTTGGCCGGGCGATCGCGTCCGTGCGCCGAGACGGGGTCCCGGATGCGCTGCCGAGCGCTGCCGACTTCGACACCCGGTCGTCCGACCTGCAGGCCAGCTATGAGGAAGCGTGGCTGGCTTGTCGGATCATCGCCGAGCGGCTGGGCGAGCGGGGGCTGGTGTCGGTCTACGAGTCGACGTCGCGGGGCATGTCCGTCAGCGAGGCGCTCGAGCGTGCACATCTGCGCCTCGAGAGCCTGACCAGGACCTGGCGCGAGCGCCTACGTCGACTGGGTCGATGAGCGAGCGCCTGCCCGGAAACAGCAGAAGCGGCCGGAACGTGTCCGACCGCTCGAGCTGACTGGTGCGACATCGCGACAGCGATGAAACCCGCCGCTGGTGCTGCTCAGTTGAAGACGCCGGCGGGGATGAAGAAGAGCCCGCTGACGGCGATGCCGAAGGCGGTGACGCCGGCGATGATGACGACGGCGATCAGCGCGACCATGAGGCCGTACTCGACGGCGGTCGCGCCGCGCTCGTCGCGTGTGCGGCGCCCGTGGACCATCGTGGTGAATCGACGCATGCTTGCCTCCTCGGAGAGATGCCGGGCCGGCGTCATCGCAGTGGATGACGCCGGCCCGTGCTTGGTCAGGTGTCAGTTGACCGAGGTGGCGACGTCGCTGAACTTGGACGCTCAGGTTGGTGCCGAGGGTCGTGACGGCCGTGATGATCACGACGGCGATCAGGGCGACCATGAGGCCGTACTCGACGGCGGTCGCGCCGCGCTCGTCGCGCTTGGCCTTGACGTCGTTGATGAGCATGATGGTCATGAACTGGAGCTTCTCGATCATGGTGGTGTCCCCTTGTGATGTCTGCGTGATGGGTCTTCGTCTCCGAGCCCACGAGGACCCGTCGAGGAGTAACTGTGGCAAGATCCGGCGGCCTCCGAATCGGGTGATCGGCCGCGGATCCCTAGTCCCTTGTGACTATTGCTGCCCACCCGTCTACGGCACAGGCTCGCGTGCGCCATCAGCCCCTACTCGGCTGCCGTGGCACCACGGTCATCGCGCGTCCGACCCAGGTGGACCGAAATGCAGCTGGGCCGGCGTCATCGCAGTGGATGACGCCGGCCCGTGCTTCGTCAGACGTCAGTTGGTGCCGGCTACCGAGCCCGCGACGCTGGTGAACTTGGAGCTCAGGTTGGTGCCGAGGGTGGTGACGGCCGTGATGATCACGACGGCGATCAGGGCGACCATGAGGCCGTACTCGACGGCGGTCGCGCCGCGCTCGTCGCGCTTGGCCTTGACGTCGTTGATGAGCATGATGGTCATGAACTGCAGCTTCTCGATCATGGTGGTGTTCCCCTTGTGGAAAGTGTGTGATGGGTGTCGGTCCCGAGCCCACGAGGACCCGTCGATGAGTAGGTTGCCAAGAATCGGTGGCCTCCGAATCGGGTGATCGGCGGCGGACCCCTAGTTCCTTGTGACTATTCGCTGCTGACCCGCCCGGCACCGACCAGCAGTCGGTCGGCACGCCTGGTTGCGAGAGCTGACGCTGTCGCCGGGCTGCAGGTGATCCTTTAGTTGAAGACGCCGGCGGGGATGAAGAAGAGCCCGTTGACGGCGATGCCGAAGGCGGTGACCGCGCCGACGATGACGACGGCGATCAACGCGACCATCAGCCCGTACTCCACTGCCGTGGCGCCACGGTCGTCGCGCGTGCGGCGCCGGTGGACCATCGTGGTGAATCCACGCATTCTTGCCTCCAAATAGAGCTGGGCCGGCGTCATCGCGGTGGATGACGCCGGCCCGTGCTTCGTCAGGTCAGTTGACCGAGGTGGCGACGCTGCTGAACTTCGCGCTCAGGTTGGTGCCGAGGGTCGTGACGGCCGCGATGATCACGACGGCGATCAGGGCGACCATGAGGCCGTACTCGACGGCGGTCGCGCCGCGCTCGTCGCGCTTGGCCTTGACGTCGTTGATGAGCATGATGGTCATGAACTGCAGCTTCTCGATCATGGTGGTGTCCCCTTGTGATGTCTGTGTGATGGGTCTTCGTCTCCGAGCCCAACGAGGACCCGTCTAGGAATACCTTGCCAAGATCTCGGCGCCTCCGAATCGGGTGATCGGTCCCGGACCTGTAGTCCCTTGTGACTATCCGCGGCCCACCCACACACGACCGCCGGGTCGCCGAGCGGTTGCCGTGGAACAGCGAAAGCGGCCGGAGGTGTCCGGCCGCTTGTCGTTGAGCTCGTGCGATGGTGCCGCTTGCTGGGTCAGCTCCAGGCGCTGGATTCATGCATGCGTGGCTGCCCGGAAAAGAGCTGGGCCGGCGTCATCGCTGAGGATGACGCCGGCCCGTGCTTCGTCAGACGTCAGTTGGTGCCGCCGACCGAGCCCGCGACGCTGGTGAACTTGGCGCTCAGGTTGGTGCCGAGGGTGGTGACGGCCGTGATGATCACGACGGCGATCAGGGCCACCATGAGGCCGTACTCGACGGCGGTCGCGCCGCGCTCGTCGCGCTTGGCCTTGACGTCGTTGATGAGCATGATGGTCATGAACTGCAGCTTCTCGATCATGGTGTATTTCCCCTTGGTGGTATGTGTGATGGATCTTCGTCTCCGAGCCCACGAGGACCCGTCACGCAGTACTTTGCCAACGTTCCGTTGGCTCCGGATCGGGTGATCGGCTGCGGATCCCTAGTCTCTTGTGACTATCTGCCGGCTACCGCCCGGGCCCCCGGACCGCGCGGCTGGCCATGCGCAAGACGCCGTTCGGGAGTCATGGCGGTAGCCATCGTGGAGCTCAGAATCGCTGCGGCGACGCGTGGTCGAGCAGGCCCACGCGCATCGCGGTGACGAGTGCCTGCGCGCGGTTGGCCGCACCGAGCTTCTGGTAGATGTGCGTGATGTGGGTCTTCGCCGTCGACTCGCTCATGTACAGCGAGGAAGCGATCTCGGCGGTGCCGAGCCCGTCGGCGAGGAGCGTCAGGACCTCGGCCTCGCGACCCGAGAGCCTCGGGGGAGCCGGTGACGTGGCCCGCCGCATCACGGCCTGGCTGAGGCCGGCGCAGAGGAACGTACGTGGCGCGACCGCCGCGTGCTTGGCTGCACTCACCACCTCAGCGGCCCGGGTGTCCTTGCCGACGAACGCCGAAGCGCCGGCCTCCATCGCCGCGAAGATGTGGTCGTCGCCGGCGTGCATGGTCAGCACGACCACGCCGGTGGCGTCATTGCTCGCGCGGATCGCGCGCACCACGTCGAGACCGTGCCCGTCGGGCAGCTGGAGATCGGTGACCACGACGTCGGGCTGGAGGCTCTCCCAGGCCGAGATGCCCTCCTGGAGGCTGCCGGCCTGCCCTACGACGGTCATGTCCTCGTCGCGCTCGAACGCGCGGGCGAGGCCCTGCCGGATGAGCTCGTGGTCGTCAACCAGTAGCACGGTGGTGCCCATGGGCAGTCTCTCCTTCGTGGGGTGCGGTCGTCGGTGACCGCAGGCTGACGACGGTTCCGCCGTCGGGTCGCTTGGTGATGTCCAGGTGCGCGCCAACGGTCTTCGCGCGCTCGCGCATGGTCTGAAGTCCCCAGTGGTGCTCGCGCGGCTCGGCGTTCCCCACCCCGTCGTCGCGGATCTCGAGGGTCAGGCGCGACCCGTCGGAGTCGAGCACCACCCAGATGTTGTCGGCCTGTGCGTGCTTGCGCACGTTGCCGATGGCCTCCTGCGCGACACGCAGCACCTCAGTAGCCGTCCGCGCCGGGAGCGGTGGACCGGACTCGGCCAGGGAGAGGTGCACCCGCAGGCCCGTGGCATCGCCGACCTCGCGCGCGTAGTCGGCCAGTGAGCTCGAGAGTCGGCCGTCAGAGGCCTCGTGGCGCAGGTCGAAGATGGAGAACCGGATCTCCGACACGAGCCGGGTGATCTCGGAGCGCAACGCCGACGCCAGCTCACGCGTCTGGCCGTGGTCGCTGATCGACTCGATCTCGTCGACGATGTAGCCGAGACCGACGATCTCCTGTGCCACACCGTCGTGCATCTCCCGGGCGATGCGGTTGCGTTCCTCGGACGTCGCGAGCGTGCGGACCTCGTCGAACAGGACGGCGGTGTCGAGGCGCAGGGCGAATTCGTCCGCGACGTCGCGGGCACGCTCATCGAGCTCGGGCGTCCACCTCGGCACCCCGACGACCACGCAGAAGCCGAGCACCTGCTGGGCGCCGCGCAGCGGGACGACGGCGACGCCGGGAGTTCGCTCCGCGTCCGGGATCTCGATCTCCTGGGCCATCCGGTCGACGTCCTCCCCGGGCGTGAGCGGGCGGAGCGTGTTGTCGGGCTCGGTGACGAAGACGGTCGAGCGGGCTCCGCCCGTCGCCTCGCGCATCGCGCTGTCGAGCTCCATGGCGAGGGATGCGCTGTCGAGGCCGACGCTGCCCGAGCTCGCCAGCTGGTGGATGCGCGCCATCATCTGGTGCGCGGCCTCGTAGGGAGCCTGTCGAGCAGCGAGGTCACGGGTGGAGCGCGACTGCCAGCTGGCGAGGAGGCCGACGCCCAGTCCGATGAGGAGCCAGGGCAACGTCGCACCGATCCGTCCCAGCGCTCCGGTGCCGGTCTGGGTGCCGACCGTCGCCGCGACCGAGAGGCCGGAGACGAGCGTGACGTTGAGCGTCGTGACGAGGCCGTGCCGCACGCCGGCGGCGATGGGTGCGACGGCGAGGTAGGCGCCGAGCACCGACGTCGACCCGGTGCCGACCACGATGGTCGTGACCGCGACCGCCTCACCGACTGCGTGCCAGTGCGTCGGACGGTTGCGGGTCGTCCACTCCAGGACAGAGACCACGACGGCCACGAGGGTGAGCACGACGAGCATCGGGGCCGACTGGACGACCACGCCTGCGCTCAGCACGGAGCCCATCGCGAGGGACAGTGCGAAGACCCGCACCGCGGTCGTCGTGCGCCAGGACTGCAGGGCCGGACGAACTGCACCGGTCTCGTGCGAAGCAGTCGGGGTCATCACGGGTCAGGAATTGCTGAACGTCTTGGAGATCTGGATGCCTGCCGGGCCGAGGATGATGATGAAGAGGCACGGCAGGATGAAGAGCACGAGCGGGATCATGATGCGCACCGGCACCTGCTGCGCCTTCTCCTCGGCTCGTTGCCGGCGCTTGGTGCGCATCTCCGCGCTCTGGATGCGCAGCACGCGCGCGATGGGGATGCCCAGGCTGTCGGCCTGCACCATGGCGTTGCAGAACGACTTCAGCTCCTGCAGTGAGGTGCGTGCGGCCATCGCGCGCATCGCCTCCACGCGCCCCACGCCGAGCTGCATCTCCTGCAGCAGGCGGGAGAATTCCTGGTTGAGCGGACCATCGCCGTTCTTCGCGACACGGCTGACTGCGGCATCGAAGCCCAGGCCGGCCTCGACGGAGATCGTGAGGAGGTCCATGGCGTCCGGGCAGCCCGTTGCGCATCAGCTTCTCGCGCTTCTGGCCCGCGTTGTAGAGCAGGATGTTGGGAAGCACGTAGCCGAAGAGCCCGACCAGCGCGGTGGCGACGACCAGCTTGTAGAACGGCCAGCCGCGGCCGAGGAGGTAGAGGAACCCGAAGGCCGTGAAGAGTCCGGCGCCCAGCACCTTGAGGCCGAGGATCCGGTTGACGTCCCACGCGGGCGGGTTGCCGGCGATGTTGAGCCGGTACTGGATCTTGCGCGCCGTGTCGGCTCGGACGAGCTTGCGGCCGAGGCCCACCATGCGTCCGCCGAGCGGGGCGATCACGCGCTCGGCGAACGGGCGCTCGATCTCCGCCTTGAGCACGCTGGGAGCCGAGTCGAGCGCCTGGATCGCAGCGACAGACCGTGCCACGCCGCGGCGTTCGGCCGTGATCACTCCGATGACGCTCAGGGCCAGGAGCAGCGCCAGGCCCATGAGGCCCGCGCCGACGAACAGGATCGGATCAGTCATCTCACACCTCCACCTTCGACAGCTTGGCCATGGCGAATCCGCCGAGTGCGAGCATGAACGCGGCGACCCCGAGCAGGATGAAGCCCTGGACCGTCGTGTAGAGGACCTCGATGTACTCAGGGTTGGCGAACATCATGTAGATCCCGATGATGGGCGGCAACCCCGTCAGGATGTAGCCGGAGAGCCGGCCTTCGGCGGACAGGGCCTTGACCTGTCGCCGAAGGTACTCCCGCTCGCGGAGTGTGTCGGCAACAGTGTGCAGGATCTCGGCCAGGTTGCCGCCGACCTCGCGCTGGATGCGGATGGCCAGCACGATCCAGTCGAAGTCCTCGCTGTCCATGCGCTGGCCCACGGCCTCGAGCGCGTCCGTGATGTCGACACCGAGACGCTGCTCGATGAGCGCCCGCTTGAGCTCGCCCGCCATGGGCTCGCTGCCCTCGCGGACGACGCTGTCGACGGCCTGGGGCAGTGACAGACCGGCCTGGAGTCCGCCGGCCATCAGGCCGAGCGTCTCGGCCAGCTGGCCGTTGAACTTGTTGAGCCGGCGCGAGTGGCGGAACTTCAGGTAGATCCACGGTCCGATCGTGCCGACCACGCAGACCGAGGACGGCGAAGACGGGTCCCTTCATGATGAACCCGAGGAGCGCGAGCCCGATGGCGATGCCGACGTGCAGCAGCAGCCACTCGGCCGCCGTGAGCGCCGAACCGGCACCCGCGAGGCGCTGTGACACCCGCGTCTCGAGGTCGGCCGAGACCACCTTGTCGGTGAGCGCCACGGCCGATCCCCTGATGTCGGCGCTGCCGTTGCCCGACTTGCCCTTGCCGCCCGACTTGCTCGCCGAAGTAGGCGTCGAGGCGACGGTCTGCGGACGACTTGTTGGGCCCGTTGATGACGACGGCGAGCACGCCGGCGAGACCGAGGGCGAGCGCGAGGGCGCCACCGAGCATCCCGGGCGTGCCGACCAGCGACCTGCCGGACTTCACGATGTCGGGACGCCGATGCGGCCGCGCCGATGGAGACGAACGCGGAGTCGGTGAAGGAGGTGCCCGCCGCATCGACGGTCACTCCGAGGTTGACCTCGGCGGCCGCGTCCTCGGGACGGTCGAACGTGACGAGCAGCTGCTGGGCCAGCGCGTCGGCGCGCGCGGAGAAGACCGCGTCGAGGGCGCCCTGCTCAGCCGGGATGACCTGGCCGCCCGTGGTGTCCGCGAGGTCAGCCATGGTCGCGGCGTTCTTGGGGTTGGCGAGCGAGACGACGTCGACGACGACGCCCTCGTCCTTGGCGTCCGCGGTGACGACACTCAAGGTGGTCGCGCTGTTCGTGTCGCCACCGTCCGAGAGGACGAGCAGGGAACGCGAGCCCTCGGTGCCCACGAGGTCGAGGCCCTCGCCGATTCCGTCGTACACCGACGTGCCCTTGCTCAGCTCGATGCCGTCGAGCGCAGCGCGTACGGAGTCGTGATCGGTGGTGGGCTCGATGGTCTCGCCGATGTCGCCGGCGAACGTCACCAGGCCGATGCGGACGTCGGCGGGAGCGGCGGCGAGGAACGTGTCGACGGCGGCCTTGGCAGCCGTGAACTTGCCGCCCTGCAACATGCTGTTGCTGGCGTCGAGGACGAGGACGGTGGTGCGCTGGACGTCACCGGCAGAGATCACCTTGGCCGACGACTCGACGGACCTGCCGTCGACCTCGACCTGGACCGACGAGGGGTCGACCGTGGTGCCGCCGGGGATGCCATCGACCGCCAGGACCAGTGAGACGACTCCGTCCACCGACTCGAGGTGATCGATGTTGACCTCGTCATCGGCGTGGCTCGGTGCTGCGCCGCCCAGGACGATCAGCCCGCCGGCGACGAGCGCCGCGGCCAGTCGGGCGGCTCGCGGAGTCTGACGGGGACTCATCGCAGGGTTCCCCCGGTGGCGAAGACCGCGGGGTCGATGTGCACACCGTGGTCCGTGAGGTTCTCGAGGAAGCGGGGGCGCAGGCCCATCGACATCAGGCCGCCCTTGAACTTGCCGTCCTCGCCCACGCCTGCTCCGTAGTCGAACATGAAGACGTCCTGCGTCGTGATGATGTCACCCTCCATGCCGACGATCTCGGTGATGGCGGTGATGCGGCGCGTTCCGTCCTTGAGCCGCGTCTGCTGGATGATCAGGTCGACCGCGCTGGCCACCTGCTCACGGATGGCGCGCACGGGCAGGTCCATGCCCGCCATCAGGACCATGGTCTCCAGACGGGCCAGGGCGTCGCGCGGAGTGTTGGCGTGCAGTGTCGAGATCGACCCGTCGTGGCCGGTGTTCATGGCCTGGAGCATGTCGAGCGCCGCAGCGTCACGGATCTCACCGACGACGACGCGGTCGGGACGCATGCGCAGGGAGTTCTTCACCAGGTCGCGGATGGTGACGGCGCCCTTGCCCTCGATGTTGGGCGGGCGTGACTCGAGCCGGAGCACGTGGTCCTGGCCGAGCCGCAGCTCGGCGGCATCCTCGATGGTCACGATGCGCTCGTCGTCGGGGATGAACGACGACAGGACGTTGAGGGTCGTGGTCTTCCCCGAGCCGGTGCCGCCGGAGACGAGGATGTTGAGCCGCCCGCGGACGCAGCCCTCGAGCAGTCCGGCCGACGCTCTGGTGAGTGTCCCGAAGTTGATCAGGTCCTCGACCGTGTAGGGAGTCTCGGAGAACTTGCGGATGGTCAGCTTCGAGCCGTCGAGCGCGAGCGGCGGGATGATCGCGTTGACACGACTGCCGTCAGGCAGGCGAGCGTCCACCATCGGGCTGGTCTCGTCGACGCGGCGGCCGATCTTGCTGACGATCTTGTCGATGGTGCGCCGGAGGTGGGCCTCGTCGGTGAAGGACGTCGGCACCTTGACCAGCTTGCCGCTGCGCTCGACGTAGATGTCCTGGAACGTGTTGACCATGACCTCGGTGAGGGTGGGGTCGCGGAGCAGGGGCTCGATCGGTCCGTAGCCGAGGATGTCGTCTGCGATCTCCTGCGAGATGCGGGTGCGGTCCGCCGAGGACATCGGGATGTCGGTGTCGGCGATCGCGGTCTGCAGCGCGAGCCGCACCTGCTGCTCGAGCTCCGACTGCGTCATGTGGGCGTCGTACAGCTTCGGTCCGAGCGCCTCGACGAGGCGCTGGTGCACCATCCGCTTGAGGTCCTGGAACGGGTCCGCCTTGGGGCTGGGATTCTTCTTGGCCTCCGCAGCCGCAGAGCTGCTCGGCACCGCGGGCGTCTGCGGGGACGCACCGGCCGGAGCCGACGAGGTCTCGGTGGCGTCGTTCGTGCGGCCGCGCGCGGCAGCCAGGCGGTCGGTGAGGCTCACGTCAGGCCCTCCTCAGGCGGAGCCGGGAGCCCGTGGACTTCCGGCGGGATGGGGTGCCCTCGGCGGCAGCGACCGGCTCGCCGATGCTGTCGGCCACGCTCCGGGAGAACGCGACGAGGGCCTTGGAGTTGGGGTGGTTCGGGTAGGCGGACACGAGGGCCTCGCCCCGGTTGACCGCCGCGAGCACCTCGCGGCTCGAGACGAGCGACGAGTCGGCCTTGAGGCCGAGCGTCTTCTCGTACTCCTCGACCGTGAGGCCGACCTTGCCGTCGGCCCGGTTGAGCACGAAGCGCCACGTCGACTTGGGGAAGTTGAGGACCTCGAGCGTGCTGGTGGCCAGCTTCAAGGCCTTGAGCGACGGGATGTCGAGGGTGCCGACCAGGACGATGCCGTCGGAGCGGTCGAGGGCGCAGAGGGCGAGGTCGTCGAAGGTCCCCGAGGTGTCGACCACCACGAAGTCCACCATCCGACGCAGGGCGTCGAGAAGCTTCGCGACGTCCTCCGGGGTGGCCTCGTCGGGCGCGTCGATCCGGACCGGCGCGGCGACGACCGAGAGGTTGTCGGAGTGGTGCGTGAGGATCGACGCGATGCCTTCGGCATCGATCACTCCGTTGAAGCCGACGAGGTCGTTGATGGTTCGCTGCGGTGTCAGCTGCAGCATGATCGCCACGTCGCCGCTGTTGACGTCGAGGTCGACCAGGCAGACCGAGTGACCGCTGCCGGCAAGGGCGACACCCAGGTTGGTGGCGACGAGGCTCTTGCCGACGCCTCCCTTGGTGGAGAAGATCGTCACCACCCTGCCGCGCGGAGCGTCGGCCTGGGCCTGGGCGACGGCAGCGGCCTCGGCGATCTCGGCCGTCGCCTGGGCGCGGGCGAACTCCGCCGCGGCCTGGGCCTCGTCCATGATGGTCTGGCCGATCGCGTTCGCCACGCTGCGGGCACGCTGCACGGCCGTGGTGATGCCGGCCAGGTCGCGAGCGGCGACGACTTCGCGCATGCCGCTGCGCAGCGCCAGTGACAGCGCGGTGCTGTCGACGTCGTTGCGGAGCAGGATCACGCCGAGATCGGGCCGGTGGACCCGGGCCCACTGGGCGAGCTCGGCGGCCGCCTCGCTCGGCACGGAGGGCCCGATCACGACCGCGAACTCGTGGGCGTTCGAGCGGATGTGCTCGTCCAGTCCCTCGAGGTCCGCAAAGGCCGTGGACCCGTGCAGCATCGCTTGGAGGATGCCGCGCTGCCCGGCGTCCGGCTCGAGGACGGCGGTCACGGCTGCCGGCCTCGGAAGAGCTCGGGGAAGACGTCGCTGAGGCATGGCGCCCTCGTTGTCCGTCCGACCTTGGAGTCGTCGGTCAGGAGCGCGAAGTTGAGCTCGGCCGTGCGATCCGCCTGGATGAGCTTCTCGGCCTCCTCCTGGGTCACCGCGATCGTGAGGATGGTGCGAGCGACCTCCTCGGTGGCCGTCCCGCCGTCCTCGGCCTGGTCGGTCCGCGACGTGACGCTCGTGGTGCCGACGCCGAGGACCGGGACTGCGGGTCAGGACGATCCGCGTGTACGAGCCGAGCTTCTGCTCCTTGCTGTCCGGCAGGATCGCCACCGGATCGAGCGTGGTGGCGAACACCGCGACCTCGTTGCCGGGGTTGACGAAGCCGGCGACGCGCTCGAAGTCGGTGAGCTCGACCGACACGGCCATCTTGTCGTCCGGGATGACCAGGCTCTGGGTGTCACCGAGAGTGCCGAACTTCTTGGCGATGAGCTGCTCGCCGGGATAGATCGTGCCGACCGCGACGTCGTCGGCGATCGAGGTCGTCGAGGTCAGGCTGCCGTCGACCAGGTCGGCCCGGCGGACCTCGGCCTTGTCGATCTTGCCGGCGTCCTGCGCGTCGGCGACGGTCTCGCCGAGGTCGATCGTCTCGGTGGCGACGAGCACCTCGACCAGCTCCTGGTCCTTGGTGGCCCGCGCATCGATGCCTTGGACGTAGAGAACGATCATGGCCGTGCCGGCCAGGGCGATGAGGGCGGCGACGAGGAGGAGAACAGAACGGCGAGCCATGGTGCGGTCCTTCGCGTGTCATGGGGTCCCCCTGGTGGGGGATTCGGTCGCGGAGGCGGATCCAGGGACTGTGCATGAATTCGAGCCCCGGTGCCCGCCCAGCGGATCGAATGTAGGGGCGCGCGAATCCGGGGCGTGGGCTAAACCGTGCAAACCACCCGAAAGCGGAGCAGGACTAGCCCGTAATGACTAGTCGGACATAGTCCTCGACTAGCCCGCGGGCTCGTCGCATCAGGGGATCGACGAGGGCGACGAAAGGTGAGTAGGTGCGGCGACCGGGGGAGGACGCGCTCAGCCGAGGTAGAGCGCCTCGATCTCTCCGCGCGACTCGCGGACCACGACGTTGCGCTTGAGCTTCAGGCTCGGCGTGAGCTGTCCGCCCTCCTCGGTCCACTCGCCGGGAAGGATGGTGAACTTCCGGATGGCCTCCGCCTTGGACACGGCCTTGTTGGCCTCGTCGACCGCGCCCTGCACGGCCGCCACGAGGTCGTCGTCCTCGACGACGTCGGCGATGTCGGCGGACTTGCCGTGCTCCTTGGCCCACCCGGGATAGGTCTCCCGGTCGATGGTCACCAGCGCGCCGATGAAGGGCTGACCGTCCCCGACGACGAGGCACTGGTCGACGAGTGCGTGCGCGCGGAGCCGGTCCTCGAGCACCGCCGGGGCGACGTTCTTGCCGCCGGCGGTCACGAGGATCTCCTTCTTGCGACCGGTGATGCGGACGAAGCCCTCGTCATCGACCTCGCCGACGTCGCCGGTGTGGAACCAGCCGTCGCGGTCGATCGCCTCGCTCGTGGCCGCCTCGTTGCCCCAGTAGCCCGCGAACACCTGTCCGCCGCGGAAGAGCAGCTCGCCGTCGTCCGCGACCCGCACCGCGGTGCCGGGCAGGGGTCGCCCGACGGTGCCGATCCTGGTCGCGTCGGGGAGGTTGGCCGAGAGCGCCGCCGTGGTCTCGGTGAGGCCGTAGCCCTCGAGCACGGTCAGCCCGATGCCGCGGTAGAAGTGGCCGAGCCGTTCGCCCAGCGGCGCGCCGCCGGAGATGGCGTACGCGCAGCTGCCACCCAGCGCCTGGCGCAGCTTGCCGTAGACGAGGCGGTCGAAGAGGGCGTGCTGGGCGCGCAGGCGCACCGGCACCCTGGTGCCGTCCTGTGCGCGCGACCAGGCGATCGCCACGTCGGCGGCGCGGTTGAAGATGGCGCCTCGCCCGTCGGCGGTGGCGCGCTGCGAGGCGGTGTTGAAGACCTTCTCGAAGACGCGGGGCACCGCGAGGATGAAGGTGGGCCGGAACTCGCCGAGGTCGGCGACCAGGTTCTTGATGTCCGCGCTGTGCCCCATCCGGGCGCGGCTCTTGACGCACCCGACCTGGATGATCCGGGCGAACACGTGCGCGAGCGGCAGGAAGAGCAGCGTCGAGGCGTCCTCGGTGTCGAACAGGTCGCCCAGCTCGTCGACCGCCACACCCAGCTCGAACATGAAGTTGCCGTGGGTGAGCATGCAGCCCTTGGGCTTGCCGGTGGTGCCGCTGGTGTAGATCAAGGTGGCCAGGTCGAGCGGCGTCGCAGTCGTACGTCGCTGCTCGAGGACCTCGTCCGGGATGTCGGAGCCGAGGCGGCCGAGCACGTCGACGGCGTTGTCCTCGATCGACCAGACGTGCTGGAGCTCGGTCAGGTCGCCCGCCTGGCGCGCCTCCCGCACCCGGGCCAGGTGGTCCGGGCCTTCGGCGACCACGGCGCGTGCGCCGGAGTCCTGGAGGATCCAGCCGATCTGCTCGGCCGAGGACGTCTCGTAGATCGGCACCGAGACGGCACCCGCGAACCAGATGGCGTAGTCGAACAGTGTCCACTCGTAGCGCGTCTTCGACAGCAGCGCGACCCGGTCACCCGGCTCCACGCCGGCCGCCAGGAGGCCCTTGGCCACGGAGCGCACCTCGTCGTGGAAGTGCGCAGCCGTGACGTCGACCCAGCCGTCGGCGGTGCGACGACTGAAGACCGCCGCGTCGCCTGCCTCCCGTGCGTTGACGACGACGTCGTCGGTGAGGTTGCCCGTGGTGGGGATGGTGATCGAGAGCGGTGCGGCGAACTCACGCACGGGGGCCTCCTGTGTTGATGACGACTGCGGTGCGAAGGCTATCGTTCGGTGCCCGTGGACTAGGCTCCGGCCATGGCCGAACAGACCTCATCGTCGATCACGATCGACGCCCCGCCGGCCGACGTCATGGCCGTCATCGCCGACTTCGAGTCCTACCCCGAGTGGGCCAAGGGCGTGCAGAAGGCCGAGGTCACGGTCCCGGGCGCGGATGGCCGTGCCGAGCAGGTCTACTTCGCCCTCGACGTCTCGCCGATCAAGGACGAGTACACGCTCGCCTACGACTGGGACGCCGACCGGGAGGTCACCTGGACCCTGGTCGAGGGCAACATGCTCAAGATGCTGGACGGCGCCTACACCCTGGTCGACGGCGGTGACGGCTCCACGGAGGTCACCTACCGCCTCGCCCTCGACGTGAGCATCCCGCTGATCGGCATGCTCAAGCGCAAGGGCGAGAAGATCCTCATCGACACCGCGCTGAAGGGCCTCAAGAAGCGCGTCGAGTCGCTCTGACATCCGGGTCCGGGATGCGGATCCTCCTCTTCACGGGCAAGGGCGGCGTCGGCAAGTCGACGCTCGCTGCCGCGACCGCGTGTGCCAGCGCGGCCGCCGGCCACCGCACACTGGTGCTGTCCACCGACGCCGCCCACTCGCTGGCCGACGCGCTGGCGGTGACCGCCACCGGCGAGCCCACGGAGGTCGCGCCCGATCTCTGGGTGCAGCACGTCGACGCCCAGCAGCGCTTCGAGCGGTCCTGGGGTGAGATCCAGGGCTACCTGATGAGCGTGCTCGACGTCGCCGGAGTCGACCCGGTCGCTGCCGAGGAGCTCACCGTCATCCCGGGCGCCGAGGAGGTGCTGGCCCTCCTCGAGGTCCGCGCGCAGGCGCGGTCGGGGGAGTGGGACGTGCTGGTGGTCGACTGTGCCCCCACTGCGGAGACGCTGCGCCTGCTCGCCCTGCCCGAGGCCCTCGGCTGGTACATGACGAGGGTGCTGCCGGTCGAGCGGCGGGTCGTCAAGGCACTCAAGCCCGTGCTGTCCCGGGCCGCGGGGGTGCCGATGCCGGAGGACTCGGTCTTCGACGCCATCGAGCGGCTCCACGCGGAGCTCGACGACGTACGCGCGGTGCTGACCGGGCCGGAGACGTCGATACGGCTGGTGCTCACGCCCGAGTCGGTGGTCCTGGCCGAGTCGCGCCGGGCGTACACGTTCCTGACGCTCTTCGGCTATGCCGTGGACGCGGCGATCATCAACCGGGTCTTCCCGGACGGCGGCGCCGACGCCTGGCGGAGGACCTGGGTCGAGGCCCAGCAGCGGGTGCTGGCCGACGCCGCGGACTCCTTCGCCGGCCTGGACGTGCGCACGTCGGTCTACCGAGCGTCCGAGCCGGTCGGTCGCGACCAGCTGCTGGAGCTGGCTCGGGCCGTGTACGGCGACGCCGACCCGCTGGCACCCGGCGTCCAGCGGGTGCCGATGGACGTCCGGTGGGACGCGGGTGCGGTGGTGCTGTCGATGCCGCTGCCGCTCGCCGACCGCGACGACGTCCGTCTTGCGCGCAAGGGCGACGAGCTCGTGGTCAGCGTCGGGTCGTATCGTCGTCTCCTGACGCTTCCCGCGGGCGTGTCGCGGCACCGCGTAGCGGGAGCGCGGGTGCACGGGGGCGAGCTGCAGGTCAGGTTCACCGACCAGGCGGCCGATCCCGCACCACCGACACCGGCCGGACCCGAGGAGATCACGTGAGCGACACGGGCGATGCCCACGAGGTCGGTCCCCTCGGCGACGAGGCCGCGAAGCTCCTCGGCGCGCTGTCGGGCTGGGCCCGCGACCACGCCGGCGAGGCGGGCGAGGGGCTGTCCGGCTTCGCGGCGCACGCCGCATCGGCGGTGCACAGCATCGACGAGCACGTCGCCACGGGGTCGGCCGAGTGCACCGTCTGTCCGCTGTGCCGTACGGTCCACGCCGTCCGTCAGCTCAGCCCCGAGGTCACCGCGCACCTCGCGTCGGCCGCGTCCTCGCTGGCGCAGGCGGTCGCGGCGCTGCATGGCGACGCCCACCGCGCGCCCGTCGGACCGCGACGGAGTCGAGCACATCGCCGCTCGACGACGAGTGGCCGGAGGACTGACCGCGGCTACGACGACGTCGCCCGTTCAGTCGACGGCAGGCGCGTCCGGCGCAGGCCGCCGTCGCAGGTGGTGTGGCCGAGCGAGCAGTCCGACTCCTGGTTCGAGCCCGATGCGACTCGGATGCGTGGTCACTTGATCACGAGGTAGTTGTGTTGCCCGAGCTGTCGTCCCGGCGTACAGTAGGGGCAGGCCCGCGCACTCGCCGGTGCGTCGAGTGGTGCTTCCGCCTGCCGCTGAAGTGGTAGCCGCAGATGTAGGCCGCCTCAGGAGCTCTAGACCGGGAACGTCGCGTTGTTGCCCGAGCCCGTCGATGGTGGTCGAGCGCTGCAGCGCGGAGGAGCGCAGAACACCGGGAAGATGGCCGACACGCTGTTGTCCACGAGGTGCTTCCACGCAGGTCGGCGACCTGTCCGGAGTCGATGTTTCCCGGGTTTGACCGCTCATGCAGGATCCTCGGATTGGATCGGCGCCGTCAGGGCACGCCGTCGGTCAGCGCGACCGTCAGCGACGACGTCGTCGGCGACTCGTCCTGGCCGGGCACCACCGAGCGCCCGTCGGGCTGCCGTCCCGCGCTGATCTCGGTCACCAGTCCGCTCGTCGAGTTCGATGCGTTCCTCGGGCAGTCGACGGTCCACCAGTCGCCGGACGGCTTGCCGGCAGGCCGCGGCGGGACGCGGCCGCTGCCGGGATAGTCCAGACGCGTACGAAGTGGCCGGCGGTCCGCGTAGGAGCCCGAGCAGCGTCGAGCACATCGCGAGCGGCCGCATCCGTGCTTGGCCCGGGAGCCACTTCGACGGTGGCGGTGGAGGCGCGCGTCGATCGTGACGCGTCGATGGCGCCACCGAAGACGCCCGCGAAGCGGCTTGGTGCGTCACGCCGGAGTTGCCCAGCGTCACCAGCAGCGACCTTGGCTGCCGGCGTCGCACCTGACGTTGAACTGCAGTCTTGGTCCAGCTCGCATCCGGATAGTTCTTCTTGGCGACGTCGGTGGCGACGACCCTCGCGGCGGTCAGCGCGGCGTGCTGGACGCGACCGTGCTGCAGGAGCCCGGGTACCTCGGACAGTGTCTGGGCTCCGGCCAGGGCACCCGCGTCCGCGGCCTTCTGGAGATTGCGGTTGCTGACGTAGCCGGCACCGAGGTCGACCGTGAAGGCCGACAGGCCGACGAGGAAGACCGCGAGCAGCGCCACGAGGATCGCGGTCGCGCCGCGCTCGTCGCGTGCCGTCGGTGCATCTGCCGGTGGATCACTGGTACTCGCACTGGAATTCCGCCTGACTCGACGAGTGTGACGGTCGTTGGCAACGCTCCGGGAACGGCCACGGGAAGAGGAACTTGGAGGTGACCACGGCCCGACGGACCTTGTTCCCGCCGAAGGTGCTGCCCTTGCAGGTCGTCCCGACGCCCCGGCCGGGTTGGTCGGGAACGGCACGGCGAAGGCACTCGTCTGCGACTTGGCCGATGTACGGTGGAGTTCCACTGGTTGGTCGTCTCGGCGGTGAGCGTCCTTGCCGGTGTCGACGACGCCTGCGCGAGCGCCGGCACGGACAGCGTTGTCGAGGGAGAGCTGCTGGGCGAACACGACGCCGAAGTTGACGATGCCTGCGATGACCATCAGCAGGGGGATGACGACGAGAGCGAACTCGACCGCAGACGCGCCGCGCTCGCCACGCGTGTTCCTGCTGATGCGCCGCCGCATGAAGATCCCCTCGCCCAAAAAATGATTCGCCTGTCACCGTACGAGCGTTGACCGGGGCTGTCGCCGGATTGCCACCAGTCTTGACCGACCGCGGCCAAAGATGACCCGGAATGACTAGGTGGGTGCACCAACCGGCCCATGTGGATCCGATGGGTGAGGATGTCCGCATGAGTGGAGAGGTCGTCGTCGGGGTCGACATCGGCGGCACCAAGGTGCTGGCCGGAGTGGTCGACGGCGAGGGTCGGGTCACGTCCACCGCGCTGCGTACGACGCCGGGCCGGCGAGGCGTCACCCGACAGGCGGAGGACGCGATGGTCGACGCGATCCTCGAGTCCGCCGGCGGGCGGACGCTCGCGGGCGTCGGTGTCGCGGCCGCTGGCTTCGTCGACCCGGCGGGCGAGCGCGTGATGTTCGCCCCGCACCTGCCGTGGCAGGGCGAGCCGCTGCGTGAGCTCCTCGAGGAGCGTCTCGGGTGCCCGGTGCTGCTCGACAACGACGCCAACTGCGCGGCCCGCGCCGAGGCGCACCACGGTGCCGCCCGGGGTGCGGGCTCGGCCCTGATGATCACCATGGGCACCGGCATCGGTGGAGCGCTGCTGCTCGCCGGCCAGGTGCTGCGCGGCGCCAACGGCATGGCCGGCGAGTTCGGGCACATGCAGGTGGTCCCGGGCGGTCAGCCCTGCGAGTGCGGCAGGAGCGGGTGCTGGGAGCAGTACTCCTCGGGCAACGCGCTGGTCCGCAACGCCCGGGCCCTCATGGCCGAGCAGCCGTCCGTGCTGTCGGAGTCGAGCGGCGGCCACCCCGAGCGGGTCACCGGACCGATGGTCACCGCGGCCGCCGAGGAGGGCGATCTCGTCGCCCGCCAGGCCTTCGCGTCCGTCGGCGACTGGCTCGGCATCGGCACCGCCAACCTCGTCGCGGCACTCGACCCCGAGCTGGTCGTCATCGGGGGAGGCGTGTCGGCTGCCGGCGACCGGTTGCTGGACCCGGCCCGCGCCGCGCTGCGACGTACGCTCGTCGGTGCCGCGCACCGACGGGTGCCCGACCTGGTCGCGGCGATGCTCGGACCGCAGGCCGGGATGATCGGCGCCGCACTGCTGGTGAGGTAGGGCCCGGTCGTTCAGCCGCGTCGGTAGTCCGGCACCAGCTCGAGGGAGAGCTGCTCGAGGAAGAGCCCGACGTCGGTGACGATGCCGCGGCCCTGGTTGGACCCGCGGTCCGCGATCTTGGTGACGGTGCTCGGGTTGATGTCGACGCACACCAGCGGGACCGTCGCCGGCAGGATGTTGGCGGTCGCGACCGAGTGCAGCTGGGTCGCCATCATCAGGCAGTAGCCGACGTCGGCGACCTCCGCACGCATGGCGCGCTGTCCCTCGATCACGTCGGTGTAGACGTCAGGCAGCGGGCCGTCGTCACGCACGGACGCGACCAGCACGAACCGTCGCCCCTCGGTCACGAGCGCGTGCATGATGCCGCTGGTCACCACGCCGTCCTCGACGGCGCGGGCGATCGACCCGGACTTGCGGATCGTGTTCAGCGCACGCACGTGGTGCTCGTGGCCGTGCTCGACGCCGTGGGTCATGCTCAGGTCGAGCCCGAGGCTGGTGCCGTAGAGGGACTGCTCGATGTCGTGCGTCGCCAGTGCGTTGCCGGCGAAGAGGATGTCGACGAAGCCGGCGCGGATGAGGGCGACCAGTGCCGGCGCCGCGCCGGTGTGGACGACGCCCGGTCCAGCGACCCACAGCAGGCGCTTGCCCGCCTCCCTCGCCTGGCGCATGCCGTCGGCCACCTGACGCACGAGGACGGCCTGGGGCTTCTCGTGCGGTGCGTCGCCGTCTGCCGAGGCGAAGGCGTCGGCCACCGAGGTCGGGCCGGGGATCGAGACCCGGATCCCGGAGGCGCCGACCACGATGCGCATGCCGGGCTCGACGTCCGACATCGGGACGGTCCGGACCCGCGGGCTGCCGTCGGCGGCCGACATGACGACGAGCCCGCAGTCCATCTCGGGGTTCTCGACCTCGCACCAGGTGCCGTCGACGTGGACGCGGGTCTCGAGGTTCGTCGTGGAGTAGAAGCCGTCCGGCAGCACGCCGACGAGGTCGGCGGTGGTCGGTGACCGCCTCGCCCGGGTCGAGCTGGTTGACCCCCCGCGTCTGCAGCCGCATGAGCAGTCGTTGGAGGGACGCGTCGTCGTCGGCGCGCACCGTGATCCTGGCGCTGCTGGCGTCGTGGGCCTCGTGGCCGACGTCGAACGTGTCGATGACGTAGTCGCCGCCGTAGTCGCGGATGTCGTCGAGGATGCGCGACAGGATGCCGCTGTCCATCAGGTGTCCGGTCACCTCGACAGTCTCACTGGCTCCCACGGACGTGACCCTACGTGCTGGTCATCAGCTCGCGGCACCGCATCAGATGCGGGAGCCGTCGTCCCACGGATCGCGGGGCGAGCGGGGCATCGAACGGACGAGGTAGCCGAACCCGCCCACGAACCACAGGACCAGGGCCCAACCGATGATCGGGGCGACATAGATCGAGAACAGGCCGATCACCAGGGCGATCGCCGGCGCCACGGCGATGCCGGCCCAGGCCAGTCCGCGCTCCCAGGTCCGTGGGACCGGGAAGGGCGGCGGGGGAGGCGGCCGGAACCGGTCGACGACCGGGATGTCGGCGTCGGTGTCGGTGTCCGGCCCCTCGTCGGGCGGGGTGTCTTGCTGGGTGTCGGGCTGGCTGTCGTGCTCGTGCTCGTGCTCCGGGGCCGGTGGGTCGTCGCCGGACGCTCGGGCCTGCCGGGCGTCGTCGTCGAGGACCGGTCGGTCGCCGTAGTGCTGCACGATCTCGCGCCAGGCCAGCTCGGTGCGGCTCTCGTCGCCTGGCGTCGTCACGGGGCAACGGTAGCCCGGCCGTTGTAGGTCTCGATACGCCGCTCGCTGCGCTCGCGCGCTGCTCGACCACCGAGACGGTCGTCGCCCTCTCCGAGGACGGGACGTCCTGGTGCACACTGTGCGCGTGAAGATCCCGTTCCTCGGCTCCCCGGCGGCCCCGCTCGACCCCGCCCTCGTCGCTCCGATGTCCACGCCGGCGCGACCCGAGCTGACCGGCGGTCGCCGCATCGGCGTGCTCGTCCAGCACGGGTTCACCGGGAGCCCGGCGTCGATGCGGCCGTGGGCCGAGGACCTGGCGGCCCGCGGCTATGCCGTCGAGATGCCGCTGCTCCCAGGGCACGGCACGCGCTGGCAGGACATGAACAAGGTGACCTGGGCGGACTGGACGTCCACCGTGGACGCCGCCTTCGAGAAGCTGTCGGCCGAGAACGACGCCGTGGTCGCGGTGGGCCTGTCCCTGGGCGGTGCACTCGTGCTGCGTCTCGCCGCTGACCGGGACGAGGAGCTGGCCGGGGTGGTGCTGGTCAACGCGGCCGTGGACACGCTGCGCAAGGACGCAGTGCTGCTGCCCTTCCTCAAGCACGTCGTGCCGGCCTTCCCCGGCATCCGCAATGACATCAAGAAGCCGGGCATGGACGAGATCGCCTATCCCGTCATCCCGCTGAAGGCCGCGGCCGAGATGTCGGCCGGCTGGGCCGACCTGCGCCGCGACCTGCCGCGGATCACCGTGCCGGTGCTCTACTTCCGGTCCCAGGTCGACCACGTCGCCGACATCTCCTCCTCGCGGGCGCTCAACGCCGGTCTGTCCTCGAAGGACTTCGAGGAGCGGGTGCTGGAGGACAGCTATCACGTCGCGACCCTCGACAACGACGCTCCGCGGATCTTCTCCGAGTCGGCCGAGTTCATCGAGCGGGTCACCGCCCAGCAGCAGGGATAGTCTCGGACCGTGCTCTATTGGTTCCTGAAGTGGATCGCCCTCGGGCCCGTGCTGCGACTCGTCTTCCGGCCCAAGGCCTTCGGTGTGGACCACGTGCCGGAGGAGGGTCCGGCGATCCTGGCGAGCAACCACCTCTCGTACGCCGACTGGCTGTTCATGCCGCTGACGCTCACCCGTCGCGTCACCTTCGTGGCCAAGGCGGAGTACTTCACGACCCCCGGCATCAAGGGCTGGTTCCAGAAGAAGTTCTTCTCCGGCGCCGGCCAGGTGCCGATCGACCGCTCGGGCGCCAACGCCGCCGAGGGCGCGATGAAGTCGGCGATGAAGATCCTCGGCGAGGGCGACCTCTTCGGCATCTATCCCGAGGGCACCCGCTCCCACGACGGCAAGCTCTACCGCGGCAAGACCGGCGTCGCGCGCCTCGCGCTGGAGAGCGGCGCTCCGGTGATCCCGTGCGCGGTCGTCGGCACCGACGTCGTCGCACCGGCCGGCAAGGTCTACGGCACCTGGACGCGACCGGTGGTCCGCTTCGGCAAGCCGCTCGACTTCTCGCGCTACGCCGGGATGGAGAACGATCGCTACATCCTGCGCTCGATCACCGACGAGATCATGTACGAGATCATGCGGCTCTCCGGCCAGGAGTACGTCGACCTCTACGCCAGCAAGGCCAAGGAGCTCGACAAGGAGAAGGCCAAGCAGCTCGCTGCCGAGCAGGCCGAGCGCGACAAGGTCGAGCGCGAACGGGCCGAGCGCGAGGACGCCGGCGACGCGGAGAAGAAGGCGTCCTGAGCACGTACGCCGGGGGCCGGCCGCCGACGCCGCGCGCCGCCTCGGCGCTCGCGGTCGAGGACCGGCTCTACTCGGCGCTCGCGATCGTCCGGGTCGTCGTGACGATCAACATGGTCGCCCTCAACGCCTACCGGCGCGACAACTTCGACCACCCCGACGCTGGCCTCGCGATCGTCCTGGTGCTGGTCGCCTGGACGGCCGTCGCCCTCTGGCTCTACCACGACCGCGCGAGGCGGACGCCGGTCCTGCTGGTCACGGACCTCGCCTTCGCCGTCGCGGCCATCGCGGCGACCCCGCTGGTCAAGGGCCCGGACTTCAACGCCACCATCCCGGGCTTCTGGGTGATGGGAGCACTGCTCGCCTGGGCGATCCACTGGCACTGGCGTGGAGGGCTGTTCGCGGCGGTCCTGATCGCGGCCTTCGACCTCGTGCCGCGCTCGGAGATGGACCAGGGCAACTACGGCAACGTGTTCCTGATCATCATCGGCGGCCCGATCGTCGGCTACATGTGCGAGTCGCTGCAGCGAATGGCCCGTGAACGCGACGCCGCCGAGCACGCCGCGGCCGCCGCCGAGGAACGCACCCGGCTCGCCCGTGCCGTCCACGACGGCGTGCTGCAGGTGCTCACGATGACGCAGCGGCAAGGTGCCGCCGCCGGCGGCGACTGGGCGGACCTGGGCCGGCTCGCCGGGGAGCAGGAGCGCAACCTGCGGTCGCTGATCCGACAGCAGGACACGGTGCCGACCGCATCCGGTGGCCGGGTGGACCTCGCAGGTGCGCTGGAGGCGATGGCCACCGCGCATCCCGTACGCGTCGAGGTGGCCACGCCCGGCACCGCGGTCCTGGTCGACGAGCACGTCGCGACCGAGACGGTCGCCGCCGTCCGGGCCTGCCTCGACAACGTCCTGGCGCACGTCGGACCCGACGCGAGCGCCTGGGTGCTCGCGCAGGCGGCTCCCGACGCGATCACCGTCTCGGTGCGCGACGACGGCCCCGGCATCACGCCGGGTCGGTTGGCCCAGGCCGAGGACGAGGGGCGCCTCGGGGTCACGTCCTCCATCCGGGGCCGCGTCGAGGACCTCGGCGGCACCGCGCGGGTGGAGAGCGGGGAGTGGGGCACCGAGTGGGAGCTCGTCGTGCCGCTAGCGTGACCGGGTGACCATCCACTCGAGCCACCCGTTCCTGGAGCCGGAGGGCGACCGCGACCCCGTACGCCGGCTGCGCGGGCGCCTCGGCGGCACGGTCTCGCTGTGGACCGCGGGCCAGCCCGAGGACAGGGCCGGCCTGACCGTCTCGTCCTGGCTCGTCGCGGGCGGCGAGACCGGGCGGGCGCTGGCGCTGCTGGATCCGGACGCGGACCTGACGGAGCGGCTGCTCGACACCGGCCGCGGTGTGCTCCAGCTGCTGGGCTGGGAGGACCGGGACCTGGCTGACGCGTTCGCCGGAACGGCGCCTGCCCCGGGTGGTCCGTGGCGGATGGCGGAATGGACCGCGACCGACGGTGGGCCCCGTCTTGCCGACGCCGTCACGTGGGCTTCGTTGGAGGTCGAGTCAGACGTCGAGGTGGGCTGGTCGCGACTGGTCACCTGCCGGCTCGTCGAGGTCGTCGTGGGCGACGACGTCGACCCGCTCGTCCATCGAAGGGGTCGTTACGTCCCCCCGGGCGACTGACATCGCTACGATTCCCACCAACCGAGGGAGCCGGGGGGCGACATGGTGAGGGTGATGGTGGTCGACGACCACCCGATGTGGCGTGACGCTGTCGAGCGCGACCTGCAAGCGGCGGGTCACGACGTGGTGGCGGTCGCGGCCAACGGTCGTGAGGCGATCGCTCGGTTCCCGGCGACCGCGCCGCAGGTCGTCGTGCTGGACCTGCAGCTGCCCGACAACACCGGCGTACAGGTCACGAGCATGATGCTCGACCACGACCCGACGGCACGTGTGCTGATCCTGTCTGCCAGCGGTGAGCAGGGCGACGTGCTGGAGGCGATCAAGGCTGGGGCCACCGGCTACCTCGTGAAGTCCGCGTCCAGCGCCGAGCTGATCGACGCGGTGGTGCGCGTCTCCGAGGGCGAGGCCGTGTTCACCCCGGGCCTGGCGGGTCTCGTGCTCGGCGAGTTCCGCCGCATCGCCGACGGACCCCCGGACAGCCCGGTCGACCAGCTCACCGAGCGGGAGACCGAGATCCTCAAGATGGTCGCCACCGGCATGAGCTACAAGCAGATCGCCGCCCGGCTGGTGCTCTCGCACCGCACGGTGCAGAACCACGTCCAGAACACGCTGCGCAAGCTCCAGATGAACAACCGCGTGCAGCTCACCCGCTGGGCGATCGAGCACGGCCTCGACGACGAAGCAGGGGCATGACCTCGCCGGACCTCGACGGCTACCTCGCCCGGCTCGGCCTCACCGACCGGCCGCCGGCCACGATCGACGGGCTCCGCCGGGTGCACCGCGCGCACGTCGCCCGGATCCCCTACGACAACCTCGCGATCATCCTGGGACGCCCGGACGATGCGGAGCCTTCGTCGGCCGTCGCCCGGGCGGTCGCTGGTGGACGCATCGGCTACTGCTTCCAGCAGAACGGCGCGCTCGAGTGGCTCCTGACCGCCCTCGGCTTCTCCGTCAGTCGCCGGCACGGCCACGTCTGGGCGCGCCCCGAGGACGAGCTGGACACCACCCTCAACCACCTCGTCCTCGTCGTGTCCGGACTGGTCACCGACGCCAACCCAGGTGGCCACTGGTGGGTCGATGCCGGGATGGGGGAGGGCTTCGCCGAGCCACTCCCGCTGGTGCGCGGCGACCACGACGTCGACGGATGGACCTTCGGCATCGGTGCCGGCTACGGCGCACAGGCCGCGGGTCGACCGACCGGCCCCGCCGCCTGGACCTACCGCCACCTGCCCGACGGCGTCGTACGCGGTGTGGTGGTGACCTCGCGCGACCACTCGGAAGCCGCGATCGCCGAGTCGCACCGCTTCCTGAGCACGTCGCCCGACTCGCCCTTCCTGCGCGTCCTGGTCGCCCAGCGCATCGACGGACCTGTGCAGAGGGGCGTACGCGGCCTGGTGCACACCGTCACGACACCAGACCACCGTGAGCAGCGGGACCTCACGACGTACGACGAGTGGCGCGCGGCGCTCGTCGACGACCTCCTGCTGCCGATCGACGACGTGACCCCCGACGAGTGGTCGTCGCTGTGGGACCGCTGCTGGTCGCCCACCGTGCGTGGGACGAGGCGGGCCGACCGTGACCGCGTGGCGCCGCGGCACCAGCGACGACGCCGTCGCCCTCCGTGACCTCGAGCGCGCGGCGAGCAGGCAGGGACTGGCGCACGTCTTCGGCGAGCTGCCCTACCCCGACGACGACGTGCTCGCCCGGTGGGTCCTCCTGCTCGATGACCCCGAGGTGGTCGTGGACGTCGTCGAGGACGCGGACGGCCTCGTCGCCCTCGCCGCGCACGACGGCCAGAGCCTGCGCCACCTCGCGGTCCGCCCCGACCACTGGAGTGCCGGGCTCGGTCGCGAGGGGTTCCACCGGGCGGAGGCGGCCGGTGCGCGGCAGCTGTGGGTGCTCGCGCTCAACACGCGTGCCCGGGCGCTCTACGAGTCGCTCGGCTGGATGCCGAGCGGGGCCAGCCAGGACTGCCCGTGGCCCCCGTTCCCGACCGAGCTCGAGTACACCGCTCCACCGGCTCCCTAGGATCGCTGCATGCCCGACTCGAGGCCCGACCCGCTGCTGGAGATCGCCGACGGCCTCTACGCCCTGCCGCTCGCGGACTTCACGCCCGCCCGCGACGCGCTGGTCAAGGAGCACAAGGCCGACAAGGCCCTTGCTGCGGGGATCAAGGGGCTCCGGAAGGCGTCGCTGGCGGCGTGGGTGCTCAACCTGCTCGTGCGCCGCGACCCCGACCAGGTCGACCAGGTGCTCGCCGTCGGTGCCGCGCTGCGAGACGCGCAGGACAACCTGGACGCGACCCAGCTCCGCGAGTTCACCAAGCAGAGGCGCCAGCTCACGGCCTCGGTGACGACCACCGCGCGCCGGCTGGCGCGCGAGGAGGGCGTCCGCACGACCGAGTCCGTCGGCGACCAGGTCGAGGCGACCCTCACGGCCGCGATGCTCGAGCCCGACGCCGCCAAGGCGGTGCGGAGCGGACTCCTGGTCACCTCGCTGTCCGCCACGGGGCTCGGCGACCTCGACCTCGGTGGTGCCGTCGCGGTGCCCGAGGCGCTCGGCTTCAGTGCGACCGCGCGCCCCTCGGCCGCACCCGACCCGGCTCCGTCGGGACGGCCCCAGCTCCGCGTCGTACCGGATCCCGATGCCGACGTGAAGGCGCGCAAGGCCGCCGACGAGCGGCTGGCGGAGGCCAGGGCGATCGCTCGGGGTGGCCGAGAAGGAGCAGCGCGGCGCACGCCGCGCCGTGGAGAAGCTCCGCGCCAGGACGCTGCAGCTGCAGGCGGAGATCGACGAGCTCCGCAGCCGGATCGCCACGCTCGACGCCGAGGTCGAGGAGGTCGATGACGAGCTCGGCGAGGCCGAGGCGGTGCAGGCCGAGGCCGAGGAGGCCGTCGACGAGGCGCAGGGCGAGGTGGACGCGGCCAAGGCCGCCCGCGCTCGGCTCGAGTGAGCGGATCCGCCTAGCCGGCCCAGCCCTTCGACCGCTCGACCGCGTCGGTCCAGCGGGCGTACGACGCGTCGAGGGCCTCACGGTCGCCGCCCGGCTCGAAGCGCCGATCGAGGGCCCACGTCTCGCGCAGGTCGTCGGCCGAGTCCCAGACCCCGGTGCCGAGGCCGGCGAGGAACGCCGCACCCAGCGCCGTGGTCTCCACGATCTCCGGCCGCTCGACGGCGCGACCGACCTGGTCGGCCTGGAGCTGGCAGAGCAGGTCGTTGGCCGAGGCCCCGCCGTCGACACGCAGGGTCGACAGCTCGGGCAACGTCTCCAGCACGTCGCGCACCTCGAAGGCGATCGCCTCGAGCGTCGCGCGGACGATGTGGGCGCGGGTGGTGCCGCGGGTGATCCCGATGATCATGCCGCGCGCGTGCGGGTCCCAGTGGGGAGCACCGAGGCCGGTCAGCGCGGGCACGAACACGACGCCGTCGGTGTCGTCGACGGTCTGCGCGATCGCGGCCGTCTCCGCGGCGTTGCCGACGATCTGGAGTCCGTCGCGCAGCCACTGGACGGCCGACCCGGTCACGAAGATCGCGCCCTCGAGGGCGTACGTCATCTCGCCACCCGGGGAGCGCCACGCGGCGGTGGAGAGCAGGCCGGCGTCGCTGCGCACGACCGAGGAGCCGGTGTTGGTGAGGATGAACGAGCCGGTGCCGTAGGTGCACTTCGACTCGCCCTCGTCGAAGCAGGTCTGCCCGAAGAGTGCGGACTGCTGGTCGCCGGCGATCCCGGCGATGGGGAGCGACAGTCCGAGGAAGACCTTCGGGTCCGTCGGGGCGACCTCGCCCCAGTTGGGCACCAGGTCGGGAAGCGCGTCGCGGGGCACGCCGAACAGCTCGCACAGCTCGTCGGACCAGTCGCCGGCCTCGAGGTCGAACAGGAGGGTGCGGCAGGCGTTGGACACGTCGGTGACGTGCCAGGTGCCGCGGGTCAGCCGGGCGATGAGGTAGGAGTCGACGGTGCCCACGGCGTACCGCCCCGACTCCACCAGCGCCCACGTGTGCGGCTCGTTCTCGGCGAGCCACCTCAGCTTGGTGCCCGAGAAGTAGGGGTCGAGGCGCAGTCCGGTGAGCTCGGCGACGCGGTCCTCGTGACCGTCCTCGCGGAGCCGGTCGCAGATGTCGGCCGTGCGCCGGTCCTGCCACACGATCGCGCGGCGTGGCGAGCCCAGCGTCTCTCGGTCCCACAGCACGATCGTCTCGCGCTGGTTGGTGATGCCGACTGCCGTGAGCTCCGACTGGTCGACCTTCGTCAGCACCTCGCGGGTCGCCTCCAGGGTCGCCTGCCAGATCTCCTCGGCGGAGTGCTCGACCCAGCCGGGCTGGGGGAAGTGCTGGCGGAACTCCTGGTAGCCCTTGGCCTGGATGCGGCCGTCGGGCGTGACCACGACCGCGGTCACCCCCGTGGTGCCGGCGTCGATCGCGAGGACACTCATGCGGTTGCCTCGCCCCGGATGATCGCGAGGATCCGCCGGTCGATCCACTCAGGTCGCACGCCCGGTCCGACCCGCATCTCGTAGTTCTCCGAGCCGACCCACATGTGGAAGCTGTCCTTGCCGTCGCCCTTGGCCAGGGTCTCGAGCTCCATCATCAGCGTGTCGTCGACCGGCACCTGCTCCTCGGGCGTCGACGCCGTCAGGTAGAGCTCGTTGAGGTCGACCAGGCGCGCGAGCTCGGAGAGCGGGTCGGTGTGGTCGTCGACGCGCAGGTCCACAGCGACGTCGTCGTGCCCGCCGTAGCCCGCCCCGTCGCGTACGACGAGGAGTCCCGCCGACTGCCGACCTCGCTGGTCGCCACCGGCGGCGTCGCCGGCGGCGAGGGCCGCCAGCAGCCGGCGCTCGAGCGGCTGGTCGCCGGAGTCCGACCACGCCCGCTCCATCGCCTCGACGACCTCGGGGCCGGTGAGGATGTTGCCCTGGATCGCGTAGCCACCGCGCTCGCCGCTGCGACCGGTGACGCCACCGGCCCAGGCGAAGCACTCGGCGCCGGTCCACGTCGCCGCGTTGCCGTCGGAGTCGACGATCCCGGCCTGCCGGTGCTCGCGCCCGTCGTCCTCCTCGACCAGCCGGTCGAGAGCCACCTGCGCGGTCGCGCCGTCGTCGAGGTGGGCGAGGCCGAGGTACTTGTAGGCGAGGTTCGCATCGGCCTGGGTGGCGATCGCGCCGACGCCTGCGGCTGCCGCGGGGACCGCGGATCCCACCGCCAGGAACTTCGAGGCGACGGCGACGCCCCAGGACTCGCCGTCGTCGGACCTGGCCACGATCGAGAACGTCATGAGCCGAACATATCGGGGCGCGCACCGTCGGACCCGCGTCCTAGGGTGGGCCCGTGCTCAACCGTCTCGGATTCCCCAGCATCGGGGAGCACCGCCGATTCGTCGCCGCGATCGTCGCCGACACCGTCGGCAGCGGGCTGTTCATGCCGATCACGCTGCTCTACTTCCTGGCGATGACGGACCTGTCCCTCGTCCAGGTCGGCTCGGCGCTCTCGTTGTCGGCACTGCTCAGCATGCCCGCGGCGTTCGTGATCGGCGCCATGGTCGACCGCTTCGGTCCGCGCAAGATGATGCTTCTCGGCAACCTGCTGCAGGCGGCTGGGATGGCGGCGTACCTCTGGGCCGACTCGCTGCTCGCGGTGGCGCTGTGGACCGCCCTGCTCAACCTGGGCCGCCAGTCGTTCTGGGGGTCCTTCGGCAACGTGGTGACAGCGATCTCGGAGCCGGGGGAGCGGGAGACCTGGTTCGGCTTCCTGCAGGCCGTGCGCAACCTCGGCTTCTCGGTCGGCGGGGTGCTGGCCGGCGTCGCGCTGCAGATCGGCACCGACGTCGCCTACCAGTCGGTCGTGGTCGTCAACGCCGTCACCTTCGTGCTCGCGTTCGTGCTGCTCCTCGACGTGCCGGACCACCGGGTCGCCCACGACGAGGACGCGCCGGTCGAGGGCTGGGGAGTCGTCCTGCGCGACCGGGCCTACCTCCGGCTCGTGGTCGGTCAGTTCGGCTTCGTCGTCGGCATGATGGTGCTCAACTTCGCCCTGCCGGTCTACGTCGCCGAGACGATCGACCTCCCGGGGTGGGTCGTCGGGGCGATCTTCACCCTCAACACCGCGTTGGTCGGCCTCGGCCAGGGCATCGTCGTACGCCGGATGACCGGCCAGGTCCGCGGCCGGATGATGGGGCTGGCGCAGCTGGTCTTCGCGGCCGGCTACCTGATGTTCGTCCTCGCCGGCTGGCTGCCGGTGTGGCTGGCCGTCGTCGTGATGCTGGCCGGTGCGGCGGTCTACACCGGCGGCGAGCTGGTCGGCGGTCCCGTCTTCAGCGCCACCGCAGCGGAGGCGGCTCCCGACCACCTGCGCGGTCGCTACCTCGGCCTCTTCCAGCTCAGCTGGGGCATCGGGGGAGCCGTGACGCCGATCGCCTTCACCTGGCTGCTCGCGCACGGGCAGACCACGCTGTGGTGGGTGCTGACGGTGGTCGCCCTCGCCACCGCCGGCTTCCTCCAGACGCTGCCGCGCGCGCTGCCGGCGGCCGCGCTGCGGGTCACGCAGCGTGCCGAGCCGGCTGCGTCTCCGGAGTAGGTCACCGACGCCGCCTGAGGGTGGCGGCGTACGACATCGGGATCGGGCTTTGGGATGTCGTATGCCGCCAGGGTGGGCGGGCGCCGCTTGAGGGTGGCGGCGTACGACATCGGGATCGGGCTTTGGGATGTCGTATGCCGCCAGGGTGGGCGGGCGCCGTTTGAGGGTGGCGGCGTACGACATCGGGATCGGGCTTTGGGATGTCGTATGCCGCCAGGGTGGGCGGGCGCCGTTTGAGGGTGGCGGCGTACGACATCGAGATCGGCCGCCGGGATGTCGTATGCCGCCAGTGTGAGCGGCGACAACCCCGTCAGGCCTGGCCGGTGCCGCGCAGCAGCTCGGTGAACCAGGGCTGCTCGGGGTCGAACGGCTTGTGCCCGGCGATCCGCTCGAACTCGATCGCGCGCAGCTCGTCGCCCCGCTCCTCGTCGTGGCCGACCACGCCCGGAATGCCCTCCAGGGCGCACGCGACGGCGAGCTCGGCCATCTCGCGGATGAGGGCGAGGTCGGTGTCGTTGGCCGGGGCCGAGCGCGAGTAGTAGCCGGACTTCTGCACCATCTGCTTCTCCGCGCCGATCTCGCGGGAGAAGCGGTCGGCGAAGTAGCTGCCGGGGTTGATGGTGTCGATCTTGACGTGCCCGAACGCATCGCGACCGACGGTCTCTCCGGTGGCCTCGAGGTCGGCGACGATGTCGTCGATGCCGGCCCCCTCGGCGAGGAAGATGTTCACGCAGCCGACCTCGTCCATCACCGCACGCAGCCGCGCGGCCTCCGCGGCCAGGTCGATGCCTCGCTCGGGGACGTACACCGCGTGGATCGCCCAGCGGCGCGGGTCGAGGCCGATGCCGGGCAGCCACTCCTGCTCGGCGTGCCAGGCCATGTAGTCGCGGGCCGCCGCGGCCGTCAGCCAACCGCTGGCCCGGCCCATCACCTCGTGCACGATCAGCATCCGCGGGTTGGAGCCGTGCTCGGCGAGGACGTGCTGGGCGAACCGGGACGCCTCCTGCGCGGCTGTCTGGGCGCCGAGGCTCTGCCGGATCGGCACGATGTCGTTGTCGATGGTCTTGGGCAGGCCCACGACCGTGAGCTCCGAGCCCTGCGTGCGGAGGTACGCCGCCAGGTCGGCCGCCGCCGTGCTGGTGTCGTCACCGCCGATGGTGTGCAGCACGTCCACGCCGTCGGCCTGCAGCCGTGCGGCCGCCACCGCCAGGGCCGTCTCGCCCTCGCCGATCAACCCGCGTCGGCGGCAGTCGTCGTCGTTGGCGAGCTTGACCCGGCTGTTGCCGATCGGGCTCCCGCCGTAGCGGTGGAGCAGCGCGGCGCCCGCTCGCTCCTCGGGGCCGATCACGACGCTGTTGCCGGTGAGCAGGCCGTGGTAGCCGTGCTTGTACGCGATCAGCTCGATGTCGGGATCGGCGGCGTCGTAGGTCTCGATCAGGGCACCTACGGCGGACGAGAGGCAGGGGGCGTACCCACCAGCGGTGAGGATCGCTACGCGAGTCGGCATGGTGAGCAGGGTAGTGAGAAAACGATCCGACACCCGAACGGCGACCGCCCTGCGGTCACGGTTCGAACAGTGACCAAGTGGGCACCATGCCGTTGAAGGGGTGGGGCAGAGGTTGCCCAGCCCCCGATGCCAGCGCCATTGTGGGGCAACCCCGTGCAGTGCGCGGACCGAAGAAGGGGAGTCTCGATGAGCACGACAGGAACCACCCAGCCGGACGTCAACGGGCCGGAGGACGCCGACCTCAAGCGCGTGCTCGGGCCCAAGCTCCTGCTGCTCTTCATCGTCGGCGACATCCTCGGTGCCGGCGTGTACGCCGTGACCGGCAAGCTGGCCGGCCAGGTCGGCGGCATCGCCTGGCTGCCCTTCCTCGTGGCCTTCGCGGTCGCGACGGTGACGGCCTTCTCCTACCTCGAGCTCGTCACCAAGTACCCGCAGGCCGCGGGCGCCGCGCTCTACACGCACAAGGCGTTCGGCATCCACTTCGTCACGTTCCTGGTGGCCTTCACGGTGGTCTGCTCGGGCATCACGAGTGCCTCGACCTCGTCCAACCTGCTGGCGGCCAACCTGCTCATCGGCTTCGGCAACGACGACCCGAGCACGTTCGCCACGCTGACCACGGCGCTGGTCTTCATGCTCGTGCTCGCCGCGATCAACCTGCGCGGCGTGGGGGAGAGCGTGAAGTTCAACGTGCTCCTCACCCTCGTCGAGATGACCGCGCTGGCCATCGTCATCGGCATCGGCGCCTGGGTGGTCGGCCGCGGCGACGCCGACCTGGCCCGCATCACGGTCTTCGAGAGCCCCGACGACAAGGGCCTCTTCATGGCGGTCACCATCGCCACCGCCATCGCGTTCTTCTCGATGGTCGGCTTCGAGGACTCGGTCAACATGGTCGAGGAGACGCAGGACCCGCTGAAGATCTTCCCGCGCACGATGCTCACCGGCCTCGGCATCGCCGTCGTGATCTACATGCTCGTCGCGATCTCGGTCGTCGCGGTGATCCCGCCCGGTCAGATCGAGAAGCCGACCAACGCCGAGGCGGGCATCCTGCTCGACGTGGTCAAGATCGGTGCGCCGGATCTCCCGATCGACAAGCTCTTCCCGTTCCTCACCGTCTTCGCGGTCGCCAACACCGCGCTGATCAACATGCTGATGGCCAGCCGGCTGATCTACGGCATGGCCCAGCAGGACGTGCTGCCGCGGGCT
This sequence comes from uncultured Actinomycetota bacterium, assembly GCA_963708875.1. GTDB lineage: Bacteria > Actinomycetota > Actinomycetes > Propionibacteriales > Nocardioidaceae > Nocardioides. Next base: position 330,130 of record CAVPUL010000007.1, on the reverse strand, counting down.
CTCGGCAAGGTGCTCCCCGGGCGCCGCTCGCCGTGGACGGCGATCCTCTTCACGACGTTGCTGGCCCTCGGCCTGATCAGCGTCGTGACGCTCGACTCGGAGTCGTCGGTGGTCGCCGCGTTGTCCGGCACCACGGCGCTCCTGCTCCTCGCGGTGTTCACGATCGTCAACATCGCCTGCCTCATCCTCCGTCGTGACCCGACGCCGGAGGGCGCCTTCCGGGCGCCGATCGTGCTGCCGGCGATCGGCGCGATCTGCTGCGCCTACCTCCTCGGCCCGTGGGCCCGGCTCGAGGCAGACATGGTCCAGTACAAGATCGCCGGCGGCCTGCTCGCCATCGGCGTCGTGCTCTGGGCGCTCACGTGGGTCACCAACCGTGGCGTGCGGGCCAAGAAGACCGGCTTCCGCGACATCGAACACCTCGAGGACTGAGCGCCCTCGTCCCGCGAGGTGGCACGACACGGCCGGGTGCACCCCGGCCGTGTCGTCCCCGCCGTCTACGGTGGGCCGAGTGACACGACGACCTCTCGGACTCCTCCTGGCCGTCCTGATCGCCTCCGTGCTGGGGTGCACGTCGGTCGCACCGTCGTCGCCGTCGGCGAGCGCCACCCCGAGTCGTGACCTGCCGGCGCCGACGACCTCCCCGACCGCCGACGGAGGCCCGGAGGGCGTGCTGCCTCGTGGCGGCCCGCGCGACCGGCCGGCGGTGCCTGCGGCCCCCGAGCTTCGCCACGCCTACACCTTTGTCTCGGCTCCGGACTTCCTCAACCAGGACGTCGCCGACCTCACCGCCGACGGGCGCACGGAGTTCGTCGACCCGCGCACGGGTGACGTCGCCAACTCGACCAACCCGGAGTACGACGCCGCGCTCGAGCACGTGATGGACGAGATGGCCTCCCACGGCACGCACGACGTCCTCGTGGCGGGCGACCTCGTCGAGGGACGCTGGGGTCGCGACGACTCGCACAGCGGCGTCTTCGGCCCGGTGCGCACCGAGGCGCAGCGGATGCGCGCCTGGCGGCGCGCGGCGGGCGTCTACTACCCGGCCTACCGCCAGCGCTTCGCCGACCACGGCCTGCGGACCTTCACCGCGGTCGGCGACCACGAGATCGGGGACGACCCGTGGCGCGCGCCACGCGATCCCTGGATCGACTTCAAGCGGCGACACGTGCCCGAGTTCAAGGACATCTACGCCGACCAGATGCTGTCCCGCGCCGACGGCCGCTCGCGCTTCTCGAAGCACCCGCCCACCGGCCCGGCGAGGCGCACGGCCTACGCCGTCCGGCTCGACCGCAACGTGCTGCTCGTGACCCTCGACGTCTTCGAGCGGCGCGGGGGAGACGTGCACATGTCCGTCGACCCCGCCCAGCTCAGCTGGCTCGACCGGGTGCTGCGCCAGGCCCGCCGCGACGAGGTGCCGTGGGTGATGGTCCAGGGCCACGTCCCGATGACCGGCGACGTCCGAGCGCGCAACTCCAGCCACCTGACCTACGAGAAGGGCGACCGGTCCGAGCTCTGGCAGGCCATGGTCGCCGGCGGCGTGGACGTCTACCTCAGTGGCGAGGTGCACGACCAGACCGTGCACGAGCGCGACGGGATCCTCCAGGTCTCCCACGGCTCGCTGTTCTACCGCGGCGAGGCGTCCTACGTCGTCGGCCAGGCCACCGCCGACGAGCTGGTCCTGGAGAACCACCAGTTCCGCGGCGAGATCGGCTTCGAGGACCGGCTCTGGACGACCTCGCGCCAGGGTGCGCCCGGGCACATCAGCTACCCGGACCCGTCCGTCGTGACGGGCACGCTCGAGGCCAGCCGGACGAAGGCGGGCGGGCTCCGGGTCACGGACGCCGCCGGGGTGCTGAAGCCCCGGAGCTGACGGCGCCTCTGCGCCGCTCGCCCACCGCCCACCGTCGCCCACCGGTCGGTCAGGGTTCGGGTCGGTCGGCACGGTCGCCGTACCCTTGGGGGGTGACCGCCATCCCCACCCTCGAGCAGCTGCACGCGCTCGGACCCCTGCAGCAGCCGACGTACCCCGATGCCGGGGCCGTCGACGCTGCCGTCGCCCGACTGCGGACCGTGCCGCCGCTCGTCTTCGCGGGTGAGTGCGACGACCTGACCCAGAAGATCGCCGCCGTCACGCGCGGCGAGGCGTTCCTCCTCCAGGGCGGCGACTGCGCGGAGACGTTCGCCGGGGTCACCGCCGACAACGTCCGCAACAAGCTGCGGGTGCTGCTCCAGATGGCTGTGGTGCTGACGTACGCCGCCTCGGTGCCGGTCGTGAAGCTCGGCCGCCTCGCCGGGCAGTACGCCAAGCCGCGCAGCTCCGACCTCGAGACCCGCGACGGCGTGACGCTGCCGGCCTACCGCGGCGACGCGGTCAACGGCTACGACTTCACCCCCGAGTCCCGCATCCCCGACCCCCAGCGGCTGGTCGACGTCTACAACTCGTCGGCCGCGACGTTGAACCTGGTCCGTGCCTTCGTCACGGGCGGCTACGCCGACCTGCGCCAGGTGCACCTCTGGAACACCGACTTCGTGCAGAGCTCGCCCTTCGGCCAGCGCTACGAGGCGATGGCCGACGAGATCGAGCGCGCCCTCACGTTCATGAAGGCGATCGGCGCCGACCCCGACGAGTTCCACCGCGTCGACTTCCACTCGAGCCACGAGGCGCTGCTGCTCGAGTACGAGCAGGCCCTGACCCGCATCGACTCGCGCACCGACCTGCCCTACAACGTCTCCGCGCACTTCGTGTGGATCGGCGAGCGCACCCGCCAGCTCGACGGCGCGCACATGGAGCTGCTCTCGAAGATCAAGAACCCGATCGGCGTCAAGCTCGGCCCGACGACCACCCCCGACGACGCGCTGGCCTATGCCTCGCGGCTCAACCCGGACAACATCCCCGGCCGGCTCACCTTCATCACGCGCTTCGGTGCCGGCAAGATCCGTGACGGCCTGCCCGCGTTGGTCGAGAAGGTCACCGCCGAGGGCCTCAACGTGGCGTGGGTCTGCGACCCGATGCACGGCAACACCTTCGAGGCGTCCTCGGGCTACAAGACCCGCCGCTTCGACGACGTGATCGAGGAGGTCCAGGGCTTCTTCGACGTCCACCGCAGCCTCGGCACCTGGCCCGGCGGCGTACACGTCGAGCTCACCGGCGACGACGTCACCGAGTGCATCGGCGGCGGCGAGGAGATCGACGAGGCCGGCCTCGCCAACCGCTACGAGTCCGTCTGCGACCCCCGCCTCAACCGCGTCCAGTCCCTCGAGCTGTCCTTCCTCGTCGCAGAGATGTTGCGCAGCCGGTCGCGAGGGACGAGCGAACGGCGTGCGCGAGCAGGGTTGAGCAGCCCCGGTCGGGTGAGCCTGCGAACCCGGCCGACGGGCGTGACGAAACACTGCCCGGGAGGTCGTGACCCTCGGCACGGCTTGTAGGTTCGCACCCGTGATCGACCTGCGCTCCGACACCCTGACCCGGCCGACCGAGGCGATGCGCGCGGCGATGGCCCGCGCGGAGGTGGGGGACGACGTCTACGGCGAGGACCCCACGGTGACTGCGCTGCAGGAGCGGGTCGCGGGGATGTTCGGGCACGAGGCCGCGCTGTTCACGCCGACCGGGTCGATGGCCAACGTGCTGGCCGTGGCGAGCGTCGTGAAGCCCGGCGAGGAGGTGCTGTGCGACTCCTCGGCCCACATCGCGCGGGCCGAGCTCGGCGCCCACGGCGCGATCAGCGGGATCACCATGCGCACGTGGACCGGCGTGCGCGGGCAGGTCGACCTCCCGGCGATCGAGTCGATGTATGCCCCGGACATGGGGATGTACTTCGTCCGCACCGCTGCCGTCTCGGTCGAGAACACCCACAACTTCGCCGGCGGCGCCGTCCTCCCGATCGACGACCTGCGTGACCTGCGTGCCTGGGCCGACAGCGTGGGCACCAGGATCCACCTCGACGGCGCCCGGCTCTGGAACGCGCACGTCGCGACCGGTACGCCGCTCGCCGACTACGGCCGGGTCGCCGACGTGCTCGCGGTCTGCCTGTCCAAGGGTCTCGGCGCGCCCATCGGCTCCCTGATGGTCGGTTCGGCCGATGCGATCGACGAGGCGCGCGTGCGCCGCAAGCGGATGGGCGGCGGCATGCGCCAGGTCGGCGTGCTCGCGGCAGCGGGGGCGTACGCCCTCGACCACCACGTCGACCGGCTGGCCGACGACCACGAGCACGCACGCCTGCTGGGCGAGGCGCTGGGCCTCGACCCGGCGACGGTCGACACCAACATCGTGGTGGTCGACCGCCCCGACGCCGCCGCCTTCGTGGCGGCCGCCGCCGACGAGGACGTCCGGATCGCCGCGGTGGGACCCCGCGCCGTACGCCTGGTGACCCACCTCGACGTCACCCGGGCCGATGCGGATCGGGCGGCCGTCGTGCTCAGCCGGCTCGCTTCCCGTTGACCGCGACCTCGCTGATCGCGGTGTAGTCGCGCCCGAGGTTGCCGCTGCCCGGAGGCGTCACGGAGGTGATCGTGATCGTCACGGACGACGTCTCCACCTGCGGCACCTCGAGCAGCTGCATGGTGGGGCGCTCGGCGAACGTCTGCTCCACCGTCGTGCCGTCGTCGAAGCCCCAGGTGACGGACAGGATGCGGCGGTTGTTGGGATACCAGTCCACCCCGGCGACCTGCTTGGCGTAGCCGTTGATCATGCCCACGCGGTAGACGACTCCCGGCTCCGCGAGGGTGATGGTCACGGCCTGCCCGGTCGCGTCGCCGGCCATCCGCCAGGTGGTGCTCGGGAGGCCGTCGTGCATCTGCGTGGCCTCGTACGCCACCAGGTTGCCGTCGAAGTCCGTCGTCGGCGGCGCCGTGGCGGGGACCTCGAAGGTGGCGTTGCGGGCCAGGTTGACCCGCTTGCCGACGCCCTTCGGGGTCTCGGCCTGCCCCGTGCCCTCGGGCTCGGTCGACTCGCTCGCACCGCCGTCTGCGGGCGCCGAGGACTCGCTCGTCGTCGTCTCGTCGCTCGCGGTGTCGCCCTCGTCCGTGCCGAACGCCTCGAGCAGCACGAAGACCAGGCCGACCAGGACCACCGCGCCGAGGACCCAGAAGATCCAGGCCGGTCCCCGCAGCGGGTCGTCGGCGTCGAGCTCGTCGACCTCCTCGTAGGGGAGCAGGTCCTCGCGCGGGTCCCACGTCGACTCGCGCGGCGCCGGCGCCGGTGCCTTCGCAGCGCGGCCGCGGTCCGGTGCCGGCTCGGGTGCGACGACCGCGGCGGTCACGGGCACGCTGGCCGGAACGACAGCCGTCGGGTCGGACGCCTGGACGGGAAGCGTGGCCGACTCGGAGGGCGCGGCGACAGGTGGGGCGGCAGGTGCGTCGGCGGTCGTCGCGGGCCGATCCTCGACCAGGGCCGCGGCGGGAGCGGGCTCGCCGATGGGGTGCCCGCAGTTGAGGCAGAAGCGGCCGACGCCGAGCTCGGCCCCGCACCGCACACACGTGTCCACGGGGCCACGATAGGCGGACCCGACCTCGCTCGTCCTCCCGCCGCGGGGTGGGACGGCCTGTCAGACCGCGATGTGCGGGACCTCGCCCTCCACGACGCGGCGGGGTGCGAGCTCGACCGTCAGCATGGCGACGAGCACCATCGAGCCGCCCAGCAGCAGCCGCACCGTGACGTCCTCACCGCCCAGCGTGACCGCGAAGACCGAGGCGAAGACCGGCTCCATGCTCATGATGATCGCGACGCGGGTCGGCGGCAGGTGGGCCTGCGCCCACGTCTGGCCGAGGAGGCCGAGCGCGCCCACGACGAGCGCCATGTAGGCCACCGAGACCCAGTCACTCGCACGGGTCGGCAGCACGATCCCGTCGGGCACGGTGGCCAGCCCGCAGACGACGGCGATCACGATGATCTGGAGGATCGTCATGCCGACCGCGTCCTTCGTGGTCGACCACGCACCGAGCCCGACGATGTGCAGGGCGTAGAGCACGGCCGACGACAGGGTGATCAGCTCGCCGAAACCGAGGCTGAGGCCGCGCAGGGCCAGGATCCCGAGGCCGACGGTGGCCAGGGCGACCGCGAGCCAGGTGATCGGCGGGATCTTCGTGCGCAGGATCGCCGCCGCGAGCAGGGGCGTGAACACGACGTACAGGCCGGTGACGAAGCCGCTGACGCTCGCCGGCGTGTGGGCGAGTCCGGACGTCTGGAGGATCTGGGCCACGCCGTAGAGCAGGCCGAGGACCGCGGCGTGGCGGCGCACGACGGGGGACAGGCGTCCCAGGGCGCGGGGCGCCACCACCAGCAGCGCGACCGACGCGATGGTGAAGCGCAGGGCGAGGAAGTCGAGCGTCGGCACCCGCTCGAGCAGGTCCTTGATCAGGAAGAACGTCGATCCCCAGCACGCCGTGAGCGCCAGCAGGGCGGCCGCGGCCAGCAGCGTCGTACGCCGGTCGTGCTCAGGTGTCACGGAGGAAGGCTAGGACCTCACACGATGGACAGCGTGATCGTCGATCCCCGCGGCACCTGCTCGCCTGCTGCGGGGTCGGAGCTGGAGACGTAGCCGACCCCGAGGTAGATGTCGGCCTGCTTGGTCTCGACCACGAAGCCGAGGCCCTCGAGCAGGTCGGTCGCGGCGTCCACGCCCATCGCCCTCACCGACGGCACCTCGACGAGCTCGGGGCCGAGGGACACCGAGAAGGACACCGTGTCCCCGCGGTGGAGCGTGCCGGTGGTCGGGTCCTGCGAGATCACCTCGCCCTCGGGGGCGGTGTCGCTGTAGACCTCGCCCGACACGGCCACCTCGAGCCCGCGCTTCTCGAGCGCGGCCTTGGCGGTGTCGAACGGCTTGCCGCGCCAGTCCTTGACAGTGATCGGCTTGCGGCCGCGACTCAGGACGAGATCGACCGTGGCGCCCGGCTTGAGCGTCGTCCCGGTCTTGGGCGAGGTGCGGATGACCTGCCCCTCCGGCACGGTCTCGCTCCAGCGGCCGACGCTCTTGCCGAACGCGAGCTTGGTCGCGGCGAGCGCGTCCTGCGCCTGGTCCTCGCTCTGCCCGGCGAGGTCGGGCACGTCGTAGCGCTCGGGGCCGAGCGAGAGGACCAGCGTCACCGACCCACCGTCGAGGACCTTGCCACCAGGCTCGGGGTCGGTGGCGATGACCAGGCCCGCCTCGACGTTCTCGCTGTACGCCGGCGTGCCCGCGTCGGCCTCGAGACCGGCGGACTCGAGCTCTGCGCTCGCCGCGGCCTCGTCGAGGCCGAGCACGCCCGGGGTCGTCGTGTAGCGCTCCCACCCGAACCACCAGGCACCGAGGCCGATGCCGGCGACGAGCAGGATCGCGAGGAGGAGCGAGACCGGGCCCTTCACCGAGCGCCGCCGTGCGGTCGTCGGGACGGGGGCGACCTTGCTCGGGGCGCGCCCGGGCGGGCGACCGGGGGCCGGCCGGGTGGAAGAGACCGCGGGCGCGGGCGTGGCGACCGTGGTGGTCGCGGGCGCCGCGACGGCCGCGGTGGTCCTCATCGGCTCGGTGACAGGGGCCGCAGCTGCTCCGCCCGCGGCGACCGGGTGCCGTTCGATCGCCGTCGTCCGGTCGGGGCTCCCGTCGTCGAGGAGACCCGAGTCGCGGGGATCGACCTCGGTGAGGAGGGCCAGGGCGCCGGCGTCGAACGGCTCGGGCGTCGTGTCGTTGCCACGTGGGCCCGTGTCGGCGACCGAGTCGTCGACGGGCGCACGCCGGGGGAGCAGGTCGGCGGCGAGCTCGGGATCGGCGTCGAGACCGTCGCGCAACGCCTGCTCGACCCGGTGGAAGTGGTGCAGCAGGACGGTGGCGTCGGCGGGACGCTGGTCACGGTCACGGGAGGTCGCGCGGGCGACCAGCGCGTCGACGTAGTCGGGGATCCCGGGGCGGAGCAACGACGGCATCGGTACGTCGTGGTGGACGTGGCGGTAGGCGACCTGGATCGGCGACTCGCCCTCGTGCGGCTTGGCGCCGGTCAGCAGCTCGTAGAGCACGACGCCGGTGGCGTACACGTCGGCGCGAGCATCAGCCCGCCCGTCGACGACCAGCTCGGGAGCGAGGTAGGAGACCGTGCCGATCAGCACGCCGCCCGTCGCGGTGTGCTGGGTGTCCGCGCTGACCGCCTTGGCGAGGCCGAAGTCGGCGACCTTGACCCGGCCGCCGTGCGCCTCGTCGGCGATGAGCACGTTCTCCGGCTTCACGTCACGGTGGATCAGCCCGGCACGATGCGCCGCGCCGAGCGCGGAGACGACCGGTTCGAGAAGCGCCAGCGCCCGCTGCGGAGGCATCGGCGCCTCCTTGCGGACCACGTCTCGCAGCGTGTGGCCCGGGACGTACTCCATGACGAGGAAGACCGTGTCCTGGCCGCCGGAGGTGTCGTCGCCCTGGTCGTAGACGCCGACGACGTGCGGGTGGTTGAGCCGCGCGGCGGCGCGGGCCTCGCGGACGAACCGCTCGGCGAACTCCTGGTCGTCGCCGAGACCGGGGTGCATCACCTTGACGGCGACGGTGCGGTCGAGGCGGGTGTCGGTGGCCTCGTAGACACTGGCCATGCCACCGCGCGCGATGCGCGGACCGATGAGATAGCGACGCTCCAGCAGGCGCCCGACCATGGGGTCGCCTGAGACGCCGGGCGCGGCTGCGCGGGCGTGCTCAGGCTCCACTTCGACCTCCGCGCCGGACCTGGGAAGGGCACACGGGGAAGGATCCGGCCCCACCACTCTACGAAAGCCGCCGCCTGGGGTGACGCTCAGGCGCGGCTCCGGCGTGGCGCGCCACGCTCAGGACGGCGGTCGACCGGCCTCCAGCCGCCGCTTGATGGCCACGACGTTGCCCACGTAGACCTTGGTCTCGTCGTACAACCCGTGCTGGCGCACGGCGCCCAGGCCTTGGTAGTACGCGCCGATCTTGTGCGTACGCCGGTGCGTGTGGTGCGAGAGCACGCGGAGCAGGAGCACGCCCGCCTGCGCGTTGTCGCCGAGCCGGTGCAGCCGCAACCGGCGCCCGGCGTAGTGCTCCATCCACCGGGCGGTGGAGGGCAGCACCTGCATCGCGCCGATCGCGTGCGCCCCGGACACCACCCCCATCTGCCAGCCCGACTCCTGCCAGGCGATGGCGAGAGCGAGCTGCGGGTCGACGTCGTGGTGACGGGCCGCGCCCGCGATCACCCGGCGGACCTTCTCGCGAGCGCGGTCGGGGTGCTGCCACATCGTCGTGGTGCGGCCCTTCCCGCCGTGCTTCCCGCCGTGCTTCGTGCCGCCGTCACTCGACCGGTCCCTCTTGCGCACCACCGGGATGACGATCTCCTGCCCGACGCGCAGCACCCCGCCCTGCCCGAGATGGTTGGTGGACACGATCTCCGCCGTCCACGCGTGGAACCGCACGGCGAGGCCGGAGACGGTGTCGCCGGGTCGGACGACGTACGGGACGAGACGGCGGCTGTCGGGCACGTCGGCGTGGTCCGCGTGGGCGGGCGCGACGAGCGCGGTCGAGACCGGGACGGAGAGGATCGCGGCCAGCACGAGGGCGGTCAGGCTCCGGCGGGGCGGGGGCGGGGGCGTCGGTCGGGTCGGGGCACAGGTCGGAACACGGCTGGCACTCCTCATCGCCGGCTGCGCCCGAGGGACCTGGGGCCCTGCGGGAGGGAAGCGCGCCGCACGAGCACTCGACGGTAGCGACGACGAGGGGCCCGGCGCGATGCGCAGGGCCCCTCGGGCGTGTCGTTGCTGGTTGCTGGAGCCGGGTCAGCAGGCGCCGTTGTAGGTGCTCTGCTCGAACTGCGGCGCCTTGATGGACTTCTCGTTGGGCGCGCGCATCGACCAGTAACGCATCCAGTCCATCTGCATCCGGGCCGGATCCATCTTCTTGCCCTCCTGGGCGCGCAGCTCGAACTTCAGCTGCCGCGGCATCGGGTCCAGTGCCTCGTCGCGGCGCTCGGTGTTGATGACGTGGGCGTCGACGAACCACGAGACGTGGTCGGGCGCGACCTCGACGGCGTAGGTGTGCCACCGCTCGTTGCGCAGGTGACGGCCGAGGAACCCGCGGTAGGAGCTGTTGGGCAGCGTGTGGACGTAGGACTTCACGGTGTTGGTGCCGAGCGTGAAGTTCTCCACGCCGATGTCGCGACCGCCGCAGTGCTGGTCGCGGGTGCCGCCGGGGACGAGCTCGGTGACGACCTTGAAGGGCTTGCCGCCCTTGACCGTCGACAGCGTGCGGGCCCGCATCCGGATCTCCCAGCGGCCGTACGGGTGGCCCTTGAGGTCGAGCGTGGCCGAGACGCTGCCGCGCTGGGTGCTCATGAGCGTGAGCATGCCGTGCTGGGTGCGGACGATGCCCCGGCCCTTCTTCTTCCAGAACGCCGGTTTGGGACCGATGAACTCCTGGCGGAAGACGCCGTACTGGTACCACCCGAAGGTGTTGCCGGCGTGGATCGGGCCGGGAGCGGCACCGTGGAGGTGGTCGGCCGAGGCGGGGGACACGGCCGGGGACAGGGTGAGCGCCAGCAGACCGACGAGGGCTGCGGCGAGCGCGGATCGGAGGGGGTGCATCCGCCGCACGCTACGGATCACCCGTCGGGGTGACAACTTCCCGGGCACGTACGACTTCGCCGGCGCGCACGCTCACCCCTAGGCTTGGCGCATGAGCGAGCGCAGCGAGCGAATCATCCAGGACAGTGCGACGCGTGCCTCGTGCGCGCACGGAGCGAAGCGAGTACGTGCATGAGTAACACCCCTCTTGCCGACCGTGACCTGGCCGCCCTCGTCCCCGAGTGGCTCGACTGGAGCCAGGTCGCCGAGCTGCTCGGCGTGACGCCCGGCAAGGTCCGCACGATGATCCGTGAGCACGAGCTCGCGCACGCGGTGTCCGCGCCCGGCACCGGCCAGCGCGTGCCGGCTGACTTCATCCAGGACGGCCAGGTCGTCAAGGGCCTCTCCGGGCTCCTGATGCTGCTCCACGACCACCGCTTCGACGACCGCGAGTGCATCGCCTGGCTCTTCACCGACGACGACCTCCCCGGTCGCCCGATCGACGCGCTGCGCGAGAACCGCGGCAGCGAGGTCAAGCGTCGCGCGCAGGTGCTGGAGTACTGATGGCCACGGGCGCAGCAGCGGGCCGCGAGCGCTACCGCTGGCTCCTGCTGCTCGTCGCGGCCGTGATGCTGGTCGCGTGGCTGGTCACCGGCGGCGGCCAGGGCGACTCGGGACCCAGCGGGTCCGACGCCTCGACGTCCACCGGCTCCTCATCGACCCCGAGCAGCGACCCCGAGGACGGACTGCCCACCGCCCAGCTCGCCGACCTGCCGCCCGAGGCCGCGCGGACGCTCGAGCTGATCGACGCGGGCGGGCCCTTCCCGGAGGACCGCGACGGCGTCACGTTCGAGAACCGCGAGGACCTGCTGCCCGACCGGCCGACGGGCTACTACCGCGAGTACACCGTGCCCACGCCCGGCTCCGTGGACCGGGGCGCGCGCCGCATCATCGCGGGTGAGGGCGACGAGCTCTACTGGACCGACGATCACTACGGGTCGTTCTCCCGGATCGAGAGGTAGCGAGATGAGTGGACTGGCAGCCGTCCTGGCGGGGCGCGAGGCACCCGGGATCCACCTGTGGCACGGCGCCTTCGACGTCGCCGACGTACGCCACACGGTCGAGCACGCCGGCTGGGGGTTCGGCTACGTCGACGGGTGGACCCGGGCGGACACCAAGCCCGCCTTCCTCGCCACAGTGGGGGAGACGCTGGGATTCCCCGACTGGTACGGCCAGAACTTCGACGCCCTCGCCGACTGCCTGCACGACATCGGCAGCGGTACGGACGGGGTCCTGCTGCTGTGGGACGGGTGGGGGACGCTGGCCCGGACGGACGAGAGGGCCTTCAGCATCGCGCTGAGCGTGCTCGGCTCGCGCGTCAACGCCGATCGCGGCGTGCCGTTCTCCGTGCTGCTGCGCGGGGACGGTCCGGCCGTCCCGGGGATCACCAGCCTCGACTGAGCCCGGCGCAGCGGCTCAGACGGTCCGCTGGGTCGCGGCTGCAGCCAGCTCGGTGAGCACGACCCGCGCCTGCTCGTCCACGTCGGCCGCGCCGAGCGCCTCGACCGCGTGGTCGGCGAGCGAGCCGATGACCTCCTCGACCTGCGCGCGGGCGCCGGAGGCTTCGATGATGGCGCGCAGCTCGTCGACGTCGGCGGCGGTGAGCGGTGCGCCGAGGGCGGCGTCGAGCCGCTCGGCCGCAGCGCGTGGGGCGGCGTCGAGGGCCAGCGCGACGAGGACCGTCCGCTTGCCCTCGACCAGGTCGTCGCCGGCGGGCTTGCCGGTCTCTGCCGGGTCGCCGAACACGCCGAGCAGGTCGTCGCGGAGCTGGAACGCCTCGCCGAGCGGCAGGCCGAAGCGGGTGAGCTGCTGGATGCGGGTGCTGTCGGCACCCGCGAGGGCGGCGCCGATGTGCAGCGGCCGCTCGATCGAGTACTTCGCGGACTTGTAGCGCAGCACGGTCATCGCGGTGTCGACGTCGGCATGCCCGCGGGCCTGCACGGACACGTCGAGGAACTGGCCCGCGATCACCTCGGTGCGGCACTGCTCGAAGAGGTCGAGCCCGGGCGCGACCTCGGCGGCGCCGAACCCCGAGTGGCGCAGGAGGTCGCCGGCCCAGCCGAGGAGCAGGTCGCCGAGCAGGATCGCGGCCGCGGCGCCGTACTGCTCCGGATCCCCGCGCCAGCCGGCGGACCGATGCTCTGCCTCGAAGGCGCGGTGCGTCGCCGGTCGTCCGCGGCGGGTGTCGGAGGCGTCCATGTAGTCGTCGTGGACGAGGGCGCTCGCATGCAGCATCTCCAGCGCGGCGCAGGCTCGGGCCAGGGCCGCCGGGTCCGCGGGCTCGGGCCGGATCGCCCGGTGGCCCCAGTGGCAGAAGGCGGCACGGAACCGCTTGCCGCCGCGCACCGACGTACGCGCCTCGGCGATCAGGCGGCCGGCGTCGGGGCCGAGGGGAGCGAGCTCGGCCTCCTGCTCGTCGAGGAAGGCGTCGAGCACCTGCTGGACCTGGTCGCGGAACGGTGCGGGGTCCCAGGTCGTCACGTCGCCGAGCCTAGCCAGTGGACGGTGTGCGGAAGTCACCGTGTCCGTACGTAGGCTGTTGCGCATGACGCACGGACGGGACCTGAGCATGCGCGAGCGCCTCGCGAGCGGCGAGCGGTCCTTCTCCTTCGAGTTCTTCCCGCCCAAGGACCAGGCCGGTGAGGAGCAGCTCTGGCAGGCCATCACCGAGCTCGAGCCCTACGGACCGACCTTCGTCTCGGTGACCTACGGCGCCGGCGGAGGAACCCGTGACCGCACCATCGCGATCACCGGGCGCATCGCCCGTGACACCACCATGCTGCCGGTCGCGCACCTGACCTGCGTGGGCCACACGACCCACGAGCTCGGTGCCATCCTCGACGACCTCAAGGCCGCAGGCGTCACCCATGTGATGGCCCTGCGCGGTGACCCGCCCACCGGCCCCGGCACGCCGTGGACGCCGACCGAGGGCGGCCTGACCCATGCCGACGAGCTGGTCGCGCTGATCCACGAGCGGGACGACATGCGCATCGGCGTCGCCGCCTTCCCCGAGGGCCACGTCGACGCCGTCGACCTCGACACGGACGCGCGCGTCCTGCGGGGCAAGTACGACGCGGGGGCCGAGTTCGCGGTGACCGACATGGTGCTGCGCGCGAGCGACTACGTCGGTCTGGTCGAGCGGGCGCAGGCCGTGGGCGCCGACCTGCCGATCATCCCGGGCATCATGCCGATCCTGAACCTCCGCTCGATGCAGCGGATGGTGGAGTTCTCGGGTCGCGAGCTCCCCGACGAGGTCACCGCCCGCCTGACGCCGTTGACCGACGACCCCGCTGCCCTGCGCAGCGAGGGCATCGCCATCGCGACCGAGCTGTGCGAGGCGTTGCTCGCCGCCGGCGCACCGGGCCTGCACTTCTACACGCTCAACCGCTCCAAGGCGACGCGCGAGATCTTCGCCAACCTGCGCATCACCGTCTGAGCCGGAGCAGGCTTCGCGGCGCCACTAGGTTGGCGCCATGCCTGAGATGCACACCGTCACCGTGACCGGGACCGGCTCCAGCAAGGTGGCGCCCGACAGCGCCGTGGTCCGCCTGGCCGCGGTCGGACGGGGTGCCGGCGTCGCCGAGGCGTACGACGCCATGACGAGCGCCGCCACCACGCTCGCCGAGGTCGCCGGCCGCCATGTCGAGGAGCGGCGGCTGGGTTCCACCGGCATCACCGTGTGGCCGTCGCACGACCGCGAGGGACGCGCGGACGGCTACGAGGCCCGCCACGGCTTCGCGATCGGCTGCGACGACCTCGCGGGAGCCGGCGCGATGCTCTCCGACCTGGCGCGCGAGGTCGCCGACGGGCTGGTGATCGACAGCGTCGGCCTCGAGGTGACCGAGGACCACGGCGCCGAGGCCGAGGCACGCGAGGCGGCGTTCGCCGACGCACGCGAGCGCGCCGCTGCCCTGGCACGGATGGCGGGCGCCGGGCTCGGTGCCGTCCAGACCCTCGTCGAGGGCGACGCAACCAGCGGCCCGTCGCCCATGCCCAAGATGGCGATGGTGCGCGACTCGGGCGGCGGGCTCGCGCCCGGTGAGGCCACCGTCACCGTGGCGATCACTGCGGTGTGGGAGCTCCTCCACTGACCTCGGGGCTCACGCCCGGCCGACGACCTCGGCGACCAGTGCCGCACTGAGTCCCGCGAACGGAAGTCCGGACCCGGTCGTCGCGTGGGCACCGGCGGTGAGCACGCCGGCGATCGGCGTACGTGGACCGAGCCGGGTGCGGGCGGTGCGCGCTCCCTGCCAGAGCATGCCGTGGGGCGATCCACCCCACTGCTCGACGAGGTCGCGTGGGCTGCGGTCGACCCGGGCCACCACCTGCGTGCGCACGTCGAGACCGGACCGGGCCAGGGCGGTCAGCACGTCCTCGGCGATCCGGCCACGTGCCAGCACCGTCCAGGCGGCGGCGCCGTCGGGCGCGCGGCCACCGGTCCGTACGACGAGGAGCGGGTCGCCGTGCAGCACCACCTCGTGCGGCAGGTCGGGCACCTCACCCTCGAGGCCGACGTGGCAGACGACGGGCGGGATCGCGGGCATCGTGCCCCGGACGTACGACGCCAGCGCCGGCAGCCGGCGCGGGTCGATCGCGACGACCACGTGGTCGGCGGGCAGCTCGCTGCCCGCGGTGCGTACGCCGGTGACGCGACCGCCGGACACCGCGAGGTCGTGGGCCTCGGTGCCGGTCAGGACGGTGACGCCGCGCAGGGCCAGGCGTGCGGCCATCGCCGTCCCGAGCGCAGCAAGGCCACCGGGCACGGTCCAGGCGCCGAAGCGCTGCTCCAGGTAGACGTCGACACCTGCGAACACCGGGACGTCCCGCAGCTCGTGGCCGTCCATCACGAGCCGATGGCCGGCGAGGAGGCGCAGCCGCTCGTCGCGGAACGTCTTGCGCAGCCGCTTCTCCAGGGACTCCCGCCTCCGCAGCAGCGCGGTGAGCTCGGAGGGCGCGACGTCCTCGTCGAAGGGCCGCTCGAACCACTCCCTGCGCAACAGCTCCCACGCCTCGCCGTACGCCGAGACGTGGTCGACCCACTGCTGGCCGAGGCCCGGACCGAGCTCGTCGACCGCGGCGAGCTGGGCGGCGCGCGACCCACCCGGCAGCCGGAGCACGGATCCGTCCTCGAACCGGTGCTCGCGCACCAGGTCCAGCGGCTGGAGGTCGACCTCACGCTCGAGCGGGCGGCCGGACTTCCGGAACAGGTCACGGATCACGGCGGGCAGCAACGTGCTGGTCGGGCCGGCGTCCCACCCGAACCCGTCGACCTCGACCGTGCTCAGCGCGCCGCCCAGGGCGTCCGAGCGCTCGAGCAGCGTGACGTCGTGGCCGAGCTTGGCGAGCCGTGCGGCCGCGGCCATGCCGCCGAAACCGCCACCGATCACCACGACACGAGCCACGGGGGAACCCTAGGGCCCAGCGTCACGCGGGCTGGTGGATCGGGCCCTTCCTCTTCCAGCGCCGCCAGCCGCGGCGGATCAGCCGGGCGACGAAGAACAGCATCACCAGGCCGAGGAGGAGCAGCACCCAGGCGATCGCCGCGGCGGACCGGGGGTGGTCGAGGGCGAACCACACGACCCCGAGCACGGCAGCGTCCTCGGTGAAGCTCGCGATGATGTTGCTGGCCGGCTCGGGGGAGGCGTTGATGGCCAGCCGTCCACCCGCCTTGACCAGGTGGCTGAGGAGCGCCGTACCGCCACCCACCACGCCCAGCACGGCCTGGTCGAGCGACGAGGCCTCGCCCGCGAGGAGGACGCCGATGACCGCGCCCGCGGTCGGACGGATCGCCGTCGAGATCACGTCCCAGGTCGAGTCGATGAGGGGGATCTTGTCGGCGATGAACTCCATCGAGTAGAGGAATCCGGCCACGGCCAGCACGTCCCAGCGTCCGAGGGCGTCGGGGACGCCGTCCACCGATCCGAACCGGTCGGCGAGCCCGAGCACCAGCACGACGAGGTAGGAGTTGATCCCGCTCGCCCAGCCGCTGGAGAAGGTCAGTGCCAGTGCGTCCACGGGTGGATCCTGTCAGTGATCGTTCCGGACGTCAGTCGACCTGGACCTCCACCGCGCCCGTCATCTCGACCAGCTCGTCGTACGTCGTGGAGAAGACCGCGGCCGGGTGCCCGGCAGCCGCCCACACGACGGGGTGCTGCCGCAGCCACGGGTCGATCCACGTACGGACCGGGGCGGGGTGGTCGATCGGCGAGACGCCGCCGATGACCTGCCCGGTGTGGAGGCGGACGAACTCGGGGGCCGCCCGCTCGAGCCGGCCCACGCCGATGCGCTCGGCGACGGCGGTGGTGTCGACGCGGTGCGCCCCCGAGGTGAGGATCAAGATCGGCTCGCCCTCGGCGTCGAAGAGCAGGCTGTTGGCGATCGCACCGACCTCGCACCCGAGCGCCGCCGCGGCGAGTGCCGCAGTGTGGGCGCTGTCGGGCAGGATGACCACGTCGCCCGTCCCGCCGAGCCGGGTGTGCTCGCCTCGAAATGAGGTGATGGATGCGTGCTCGATCGACATGATGCGAGCCTAGCGACGACAACGACCAACCCCAGGGAGTGATGGATGGCGCGCGACGTGCCCCGGTCAGTGGACTACGCCGTCCGAGTGCTGGGCCTCATCGTGGCCACTGCGGGGGTGATCACCCTGCTGATCTGGCTGATGCGTGATGCCGTGCTCCGGGCCTGGGCCGAGGGCAACGAGGGCGCCCAGACGATCCTCGCCGAGGGCGGCGTGGACGCGCTGCGGGCGAGTCCCAGCGCGCCCGGCTTCGTGGCACTGGCCCTGGTCGCCTTCGTCGGCTTCACCCTGCTCGCCATGGTGCTCGGGTCGTTCTTCATGGGCGGGCACGGCTGGGCCCGACTGGTGCTCACCGCCGCCGCGGGCGTCGGCGTGCTGGTCGGTGCGATCTGCCTCGACAACCACCTCCCGGTGATCTTCGTCGTGCTCTCCGCGCTCGTGATCGTCGAGGGCGTGGTGCTCCTCTACTTCCTCTGGCAGCGCGAGACCACCACCTACCTGCGCGACGTCTGAACCGCCTCTCCACATCCGACCTGCAGCTCTTGACGGGCTGTCGGTAGGGGGGAGTACCGTTCGGGTTGTTCGAACACATGTTCGATGCGACCCGGGTGGGCGGTGACCTCGACCCCCACCTCCCACCCGGGTCGGCCCGGGGTCGACGGACACGCAGGCGGAGCCTGCCAAGGGTGCAGCGAGGAGGCGCGATGAGGCAGTACGACGACCCCGTAGAGGTGCGACGAGGTGACGCGGAGGACCCCGACCAGTTCCTGTGGCGGGGCAGGTTGTGGAAGGTGCGCGCGGTGGTCGCGCACTGGGTGGAGACCGGTCCGTGGTGGCAGGGCGCCGGCGCGGCCGGACGAGCCGCTACGACGACCGACCTGGTCGCCGAGCGCGAGCTGTGGCGCGTCGAGGCCGGCCGTGGCCTGCAGCCGGCCGGTGCGGAGACCTACGGCGTCTTCGACCTGTCCTTCGACTGGACCGACGGGCGCTGGCAGCTCGTCGGCTGCCAGGACTGAGGGGTGGCGTGATGGGACCCCACATGCTGCCGGCCACCGCCCACTCCTACCTCGAGCGCTCGGCCACCTCGTTGCGCGACGCGATCACCGCTCGTGACGTGCCCACCCGCTACGCCTGCGCCCACGTGGCGGCGCTCTGTGCCGCGGCCGCGCTGCTCGCGGCGCGGGCCAGGCCGGCACCGCGCGGGCGACGCCAGAAGAACGCCTGGGTGCTGCTCGCCGAGGTCGCCCCGGAGCTGTCGGAGTGGGCGAGCTTCTTCGCCGCCGGCGCCGCGAAGCGGGCCGCCGCCGAGGCGGGCTCGACCCGCGCAGTCTCCGAGCGCGAGGCCGACGACCTGGTCCGTGATGCCGACCGGTTCCTGGCCGTGATCGAGCAGGCGCTCGGTCTGGTGCCGCACGCCAGCGTGGCGTGAGGTGCCACCGGACCCCTTCGTCCACCTCCACGTGGCCTCCGGCTACTCCCTCCAGTACGGCGCCTCGCACCCGCACGTGCTGGTGGAGCGCGCGGCGGAGCAGGAGATGGACACGCTCGCGCTGACCGACCGCGACGGCACCTACGGCGCGGTGCGGTTCGTCCGCGCCGCCCGTCGCGCGGGCATCCGGCCGGTGCTCGGCGTCGACCTGGCCGTGGCGCCGCAGACCGGTGCCCACGGGGCCACGCGTCGGTCCGCACCCCGTCGTACGCCCGTGCGCGGCGGAGCGGCCCGCGAGGCCGCGGTGGGGCAGGGCGGCAACGGGCGGGTGACGTTCCTGGCCAGCGGCAAGCCGGGCTGGGCGGCGCTGTGCCGGATGGTCTCGTCGGTGCACCTGTCGGGCGAGCGCGGGCGGCCGGTCGCCACCGTCGACCTGCTGGCCCCGCACCTGCGTGGCGGTGACGTGCTGGTGCTGCTCGGGCCGTCCTCGGAGCTGGGCGTCGCCGCGACCCGTCGTCGCGACGACCTCGGGCTCACCGCGATCGCCCCGTGGCTCGAGGTCGTGCCCAGGGAGAACCTCGTCGTCGAGCTGGTCTCCCACCGGCTCGGCGCTCGCGCGGGGGACTGGGGTCCCGGCTCGTCCCCGCACGCGGCACGGATGGCCGGCATCGCCCGGACTGCGGGGCTGGCCACGGTCCTGACCAACTCCGTGCGCTACGCCGACCGTCTCGACGCGCCGACGATCGACGTCCTCGACGCGGCCCGCCGACTGGTGCCGCTCGGCTCGACCCACCTGCGCGACGTCGGCCCGAGCGGCAGCCGGGGCAACGCCGAAGGGTTCCTCAAGACCGGCAAGCAGATGCACGAGATCGCCGAGGAGGTCTGCCGCCTCGCCGGCCTGGGAGAGAGCGAGGTGGAAGCCAGGCGGCTGCTCGCGCGCACCCGGGCCGTGGCCGACCGCTGCGCGCTCGACCCCCGCGCCGACCTCGGCATCGGGGAGGTGCACTTCCCGGAGTTCGAGCTCTCCGACGCGCGGGCCCCCTCCGCCGACATCGCGCTCCGGCTGCGGTGCGAGGCCGCCATCGGCACCCGCTACGGCACGGGTCCGATGGCGGTGGTCTGGAAGCGGCTCGACGACGAGCTCGAGACGATCCGCGTGCTGGGCTACGCCTCCTACTTCCTCACCGTCGCCGACGTGACCGACATGGTCGGGCAGATGGGCATCCGCCGCGCCGCTCGAGGCTCCGGGGCGGGGAGCCTGGTCAACTACCTGCTCGCGATCTCGGGGGTCGACCCGATCCGGCACGGCCTGCTGATGGAGCGGTTCCTCTCGACGCGGCGATCCTCGCTGCCCGACATCGATGTCGACGTCGAGTCGGCCCGGCGCGAGGAGGTCTACCGGGCGATCCTCGATCGCTACGGCGGCGAACGGTGCGCCGCGGTCTCGATGATGGACACCTACCGCGTCCGCCACGCCGTCCGCGACGTCGGAGCTGCGCTCGGCATGCCGCCCGGTGAGATCGACGCGATCGCCAAGGCGTTCCCGCACATCCGCGCCCGCGACGCCCGGCTCGCGCTGCGCGACCTGCCGGAGCTGCGCGTCAGCGGGCTGGGCGACGGTGCGCTCGACCACTTCTTCGGCCTCGTCGAGCGGCTCGACGGGCTGCCCCGGCACATCGCGATGCATCCCTGCGGCGTGCTGCTCTCCGACGACACCCTCCTCGACCGCACGCCGGTCGAGGCGTCCTGGGCGGGCTTCCCGATGAGCCAGTTCGACAAGGACGACGTGGAGGAGCTGGGTCTCCTCAAGCTCGACGTGCTCGGCATCCGGATGCAGTCGGCGATGGCCCACGCCGTCGCCGAGGTCGAGCGGGTCGACGGCGTCCGCATCGACCTCGACGACGAGGTCCAGGTGCCGTTCGACGACAGCACGACCTACGAGATGATCAGCAGCGCCCGGACCCTCGGCGTCTTCCAGATCGAGTCGCCCGGCCAGCGCGAGCTCGTGGGCAAGTCCGGCATCGAGACGTTCGACGACATCATCACCGACATCTCGCTGTTCCGGCCCGGTCCGGTCAAGAGCGACATGATCACCCCCTACCTCGAGGTCAAGCAGGGGTGGACGACGGCGCACTACCTCCACGACGACCTGCGCCCGATCCTCGAGCAGACCCGCGGCGTGGTGGTCTTCCACGAGCAGGTGATCGAGATGATCGCGCAGTTCGGCGGCGTCACCCGGGCCGAGGGCGACGAGAAGCGGCGTGCGCTCGGCAGCACCGACGGGATGGCCGAGACGCGGGCGTGGTTCTTCCCGCGCGCCCTCGCCCAGGGCTACGACCTCACGCTCGTCGAGCAGGTCTGGAAGGTGCTGGAGGCCTTTGCCTCGTTCGGGTTCTGCAAGGCGCACGCGGCCGCCTTCGCGCTCCCGACCTACCAGTCGGCCTGGCTCAAGGCGCACTGGCCGGCGCACTTCCTCTCCGGGGTGCTCACCCACGACCCCGGGATGTATCCCAAGCGGCTGATCCTCGACGACGCGCGGCAGTTCGGTGTCGGCGTGCTCGGGCTCGACGTCAACGCCAGCTCGTCGGCCTACGTCGTGGAGCGCGGCAGCACCGACGAGGGCCACGCGATCCGGCTCTCGCTCACCGACGTGAAGGGGATCAGCGAGGCAGAGGTCGCCCGCATCGTCGGGGCGCGCGACGGCGGGCCCTACGTCTCGCTCTCGGACTTCTTCCACCGCGCCCGGGTCTCGCGACCGGTGCTCGAGCGACTGGTGCTGGCCGGCGGCTTCGACGGGGTCTACGGCATCGGGTCGGTCGACCACGCGGTCCACCGGCGCGGTCGGGTGACCCGGCGCGACCTGCTGCTCCAGGTGGCCGAGCTCGACCTCTACGCCCGCTCGCTCGACCGCGCGTCCCGCGGGCGCGGCCTGTCGGGCCGGCGTACGCCCCTGCCGGCCGCCGCCACGGCGACGGACGCCGCGGCCCGCAACAGCACGGACCCCGGTGTCCGTGGGGCGTCGACCCCGGTCGAGCGGCACGTCCTGGCCGACGGCGGCGTGTGGGCACGCGCGTCGGCGCAGTCGCAGGCCGCACGGCCGGTGGTCGCGGCCGACTCCGTGCAGCTCACCCTCCGGCTGGGCGACGAGCCGGGTGAGCCGGGGGAGCGGCCCTCGGGCCTGCCCGAGATGACCACGCTCGAGCGGATGCGCGCCGAGCTGGAGATCCTCGGTCTGGACGTGAGCCAGCACGCCGTCGCGACCTACGACCCGTTCCTCGACGCGCTCGGCGTCACCCGCAGCCGCGACCTGCTGCGCCGGCGCAGCCGCTCCGAGCTGCTCGTCGCCGGGGTGAAGGTCGCCACCCAGACGCCACCGATCAGGTCCGGGCGGCGGGTGGTGTTCCTGACGCTCGACGACGGCACGGGCCCCGTCGACGCGACGTTCTTCGAGGACGCTCAGGGGCCCTACGCAGCCACGGTCTTCTCGTCCTGGCTGCTGCTGGTGCGCGGCGAGCTCCGGCGCACCGGCCGCCGTGGGGTCTCGCTGCGAGCCACCGGGGCCTGGGAGCTGCCGGTGATGCACGAGCTGTGGCAGCGCGGCCGCAGCGCCGAGGAGGGGCTCGACCTGGTGCGCGCCGAGCTCGCCCGGGTCCCCGAGCCGGCGGGTGGTGAGGAGCCCGACCAGCGGCGGGTGCTCGTCCACACCAGCGGCTTCCGGGTGTCGCCCTACTCCGACGTCAAGCCGGCCGGTGACGCCGTCAAGGACGTCGCCCGACGACTGTCGCACCGCAGCCCCGGGAGCCCCGGGTGAACCGTCTCCCGCGCGCACTAGGGTTGCCCGCATGGCCCAGCCCTCCGCCAGCGACCGCCGCCACTCCGTCCGCTCCGGCGTCGCGTGGGACGGCGTACGCACGGTGCTGGAGGGCGATTCCTTCGGTCCCGCCGACGGCGGTCAGGCCCGCATCGTCGACGTCGGCGGTGGCACCGGCGGGTTCGCCGTGCCGCTGGCCGAGCTCGGCCACCACGTCCAGGTCATCGACCCCAGTCCCGACGCCCTGGCGTCCCTCGGCCGTCGCGCCCGGGAGCGCGGGGTGGCCGACCGCGTCACCGGCCAGCAGGGCGACCTCGCCGACCTGCCGAGCCTGGTCGCCGAGGCCGACCTCGTGCTCTGCCACGGCGTGCTCGAGATGGTCGACGACCCCGCGGCCTCCCTGGCCGCCATCGCGGGCGTGCTGCGTCCGGGTGGACACCTCAGCCTCCTCGTGGCCCAGCGCCACGCCGCCGTCGTGGCGCGCGCCATGGCCGGCCACTTCCAGGCCGCCCGCGAGCTCCTCGACGGTGACGCGACCACCGGGTCGTCGGGCGCGACGGGCAGGGGCGGGCGTCGGTTCACCCACGACGAGGTCGTCGACCTGCTCGCCGCCGCCGGGCTCCGGCCGACCTCCGTCCAGGCCGTGCGGGTCTTCGCCGACCTCGTGCCGGGCAACCTCCTCGACCTCGAGCCGGGTGCGACCGCGGCCCTCGTCGAGCTCGAGCGTGCCGTCGCCACCCGCCCCGAATACCTCCCGCTCGCGGCACAGCTGCACGTCATCGCGCGTCGCTGATCCAGCCAGCAGGCGCCGAGGGGCGTCGTGACGGACGGCGACCAGCCGATCGCCACGCCGCTCCTGCACGTCGACATGGACGCGTTCTACGCCTCGGTGGCGCTGCGCGAACGGCCCGACCTGGTCGACCAGCCGGTCGTCGTCGGCGGCAGCGGCCGCGGGGTGGTGCTGGCGGCCAACTACGTCGCCCGCCGCTACGGCGTCCGCTCCGCCCTGCCCATGACGCGCGCGCGCCGGCTGTGCCCGCACGTCGTGGTGATCGAGCCCGACTACGCCACCTTCACCAGCGTCTCGGCCTCGGTCATGGAGACCTTCCGTGAGGTCACCCCGCTCGTCGAGGCGATCTCGCTCGACGAGGCGTTCCTCGACGTGCGTGGCTCGACACGCCGACTGGGCTCGCCCAGGGCGATCGCCGAGCGGTTGCGCTCGACGATCCACGACGAGCAGGGCATCACCTGCTCGGTCGGGGTCGCTGCCTCGATCTCCGTGGCCAAGCTGGCGAGCAGACGTGCCAAGCCCGACGGCGTGATCGTCGTCGCGCCGGCGGAGGTGACCTCGTTCCTCCATCCCCTCGACGTCGGCGAGCTCTACGGCGTGGGGGAGAAGACCCAGGCCCTGCTGCACCGGTTCGGCCTGCTCACCGTCGGCGACGTCGCCCACACCCCGCTCCGCACCCTGCAGCGTGCGGTCGGCGTGCACCTCGGCCGCGAGCTCCACCACCTCGCCTGGGGCACCGACCGCAGCGAGCTGACGCCACGGTCCGGCCCCTACGAGCCGGAGCGCTCGATGGGCGCCGACGAGACCTTCGCCCGCGACACCGACGACCGCGAGGTGATCGTGCGCGAGCTGCTGCGTCTCTCGGCCCGGGTGGCCGGACGGATGCGCGCGGCGGACGTCGCCGGCCGGACGATCACGCTCAAGGTCCGCTTCGCCGACTTCACCACGATCACCCGGTCGCGCACCCAGCCCGAGGCGACCGATGTGACCGTGGAGATCCATCGCGCGGTGACCCGTCTCTACGACGCGCTCGGCCTCCAGCGCGCCCGCCTGCGCCTGGTCGGCGTACGCGTCGAGGGGCTGGTTCCGCGCGCCACCGTGCACCGCCAGCTGGTGCTCGGTGAGCCCGACCACGGGTGGGCGGACGCCGACCGTGCGGTGGACCGGGTGACCCGGAGATTCGGTACGTCGGCCGTACGACCGGCGAGCCTCGTGGGGGTTCGCTCCCGGGGCGGATGACGAGGACGAGAGATCCGGTCCCCCGCATCGGGTGAATTTCGTCAGGACGCCTACCGTAGGTCCCGACGCGTGCCTAGACTTGGCGCCAAGAAGGTGAGGAGGAGGCGTGGAGCTCTCCGAGGAAGAACTGCGAATGCTCGAGCAGATGGAACGCGCCCTCGTCGAGGAAGACCCCAAGCTCGCCTCCACGCTGCGCGGTACGTCCTTCCAGCGCGCCGCCCGTCGACGGATGATCGCCGGCGGTGTCATCCTCCTGGCCGGCATCGGCCTCCTGATCGTCGCCGTGCTCCTCGACCTCAGCGCCCTCGTCCAGACGATCGTCGGCGTGCTGGGTTTCGTGGTCATGCTCGGCGGCGCGATCCTCGCGCTCACCTCGGCCCGCACACCGGGCACCTCGTCCAGCAAGGTGCGCGCCTCCGGCCGCTCCGGCTTCGGTGTCGTCGACGGTGGTCGTCAGCACCGCCCCCGTCGCCAGCGCTCGGGTGCTCCGTTCATGGAGCGCGTCGAGGAGCGGTGGCGTCGCCGCCGCGAACGCGGCCTCTGACCAGACCCGCACCACACCACACGCCCGGACCTCGTCCGGGCGGTTCTTCATCTCCGGCGCGGAGGTCAGCCGACGAGCTCGTCGACCGTCCGGCTGGTCTCGGCATCGACGGGCGTCCGGGTCTGGGTCGCACGCGACGAGCGGCGGCGCCAGGTCGTACGGCGTCCGACGACCGAGGCGGGCCACCACGCTGCGCGTCGTACGGCGCGGGGCGTGACACCGGCGGCCAGTGCCTCGCTCGACGAGCCTGGCTTCGTCGGCGAACCGTTCGGCGGTGAAGGTCTCCGGGTTGCGGGAGTAGCGGCTGTGCTCGAGGACGCCGACGAGGCGGTCGAGGGCGTGTGCGGCCTCCGGTGCCTGGTCACGGCCGCGGCGCGGGCGGTCGGGGCGCTCGCCGCCGCCGACGACAGGGGCGGCCAGCAGTCGGCCCAGCCAGTCGCCGGCCCGGCGTGGCGAGCGACCGACGGGCCACGCGTGGCCGAGGTCGGCGGCCACGTCGCGCAGCTCGACCCACAGGTCCTCGATGTCGCCGGCCATCCGGCGTCGCCGCCGCGATGCGCGGACGAGTCGGGGCGTGAGCAGCAGCAGGGCGACGACGCCGAGCCCGAGGATCCCGGCGAGGATCGGCACCCACGGCACCGACGAGGTGTTCTCGTCGGCGGAGCCCGTGTCCGCGCTCGGGCTCGCGCCGCGATCGGGCAGCTGCTCGGTCGACCGCGTCGCACTCGGCGACGGCGCCTCGGTCACCGGCGCGAAGTCGGCGACGGTGTAGTCCGGGACCTCGCCGGCCCGCGCCTGCGGGGTCGGCTCGAAGCGCACCCAGCCGGAGCCGGGGAAGTAGAGCTCGGGCCACGCGTGCAGGTCGTGCGCGGAGAACACCCACGCGCCGTTGGTCGACTTCTCGGGCTCGAGGAAGCCGACCGCGACCCGGCTGGGGATGCCGAGCACGCGCGCCATGATCGCCATCGAGGCAGCGAACTGCTCGCAGTAGCCGACGCGGTCGTCCATGAAGGCCAGCAGGTCGGCGCCGCCGCTCCCGGCCGACTCGACCTGGGCGCGGTCGTAGCGGAAGCCGCCGTCCTCGCGGAACCACTGCTGCAGCAGCTGGGCCTTCTGGAAGCGGGTCGGTGCCTCGGCGGTGACGCTCGCGGCGAGGCGCCGGATCTCGTTGCTGAGTCCCGCCGGGATGTCGGTGAAGATGCCCGCAACGGTGCCGGCGCCCGACACGGCGCTGTTCATCGCGTCCGCGTCGTAGGTGAGCACGTCGCCGGTGAAGTCGTAGGTGCGGTTGGCCGTCGTGACGTCGTCGCGGGCAGCGATGAAGTCGCGGGTGTTGACGTCGTAGCGCCAGTCGGTGCCGGCGGCGATCTGGGTGGTCTGCGCCGTGGTGGGCAGCCACGTCGAGCTGAAGTCCGGACTGATGCGGACGTCGTACTTGTACTCGCGCCGGTCGACGTCGGGCGCCACGCCGTCGAGGGGAGGCAGGGCGCCGGTGGCGGTCTGGGTGTCGGGGATGTCGCGGTCGCCGGGGGTCCACTGCGAGCCGTTGAACCGGGCCAGGACCGACAGGCGGAAGTAGGTGGGCTTCGGTCCGGACGTGGTCACCGTCAGCAGGTCGATGTCCTGACCGCGCTGCAGGTCGCGGCGCAGGTCGACCATCGGGTCCTTCACCTCGACCTCGCGGGTGCCGGGGCCGTTGCCCTCGAACACGCTCATGCTCATCGTGGGCACGGCGGCCGGTACGACGACGGCCAGGGCGATCGACGCGGCCCCGAGGGCGAGAGCGGTGTTGCCGATCGCGCCGGTGCGCACGGAGAACGAGCCCTTCTCCCCGTCAGGTGCACGGCCCCAGCTGGTGACGTGGTCGCTGTGCTGCAGGAAGACGAGGGTCAGGAAGAGGGCCGAGACCACGACGAAGAGCCACCACGAGACGGCCTCGCCCGTCACGGCGACCGGCAGGGTGTACGCCGTCAGCAGCACGAGGCCCGCCGCGGGCGCGCGGCGCAGGGTGCAGGCGATCGCGTCGACGAGGAGGATGACCAGCGTGCCGCCGATGAGCAGCAGGGGGTGGACGGGCGGCACCCCCGCCTGGACCGGAGCGGCGTAGTTGCGCGAGCTCTCGAGGGCGGCGTCGATCGCGGCCAGGAACGCGTCGACGTTGCCCGGAGTGGGAAGCAGCGAGCCGGTGGTGGTGCCGAGGACCAGGAGGGCGCCGAGGACGACCTGGCCGCCGATGATCGCCGCCGGGTGGATCCGGCTCCAGCGGGCCAGTGCGCCGAGCCCGCCGATGACCACCCCGATGAAGAGGAGCGGGAAGCCGACCTCGGCGAAGCCCACGGTCAGCACCCGCCACGACAGCACCGTGGCCCACGACGCGAGCATCGCGATGCCAGCGATGCGCAGCTGGTGGGGGAGGCTGCTCCAGCTGGCCTTCATCGTGCCGCTCCTGCCGATGCGGTGGCGCGGCTCTGCATCAGGCCCAGCTCCTGCCAGGCGGCGTCGAGCCGGTCACGGGGACCGAGGGTGACCGAGCGCCAGCCCGTCGACGTGAGCTGGGTCGCTGAGCTCGGGCCCGGCTGGACGGGCAGGTGCGGCGCCCACCCGTCGACGTCGAGGGCGATCGCCAGGCTCGACGACGCGTGGTGCTGCAGGCGGCGCAGGAACGGCAGGTCGGGTTCCCCGAGGCCACCGAAGACCCCGACCACGAGGCCGCCGTGGCCCGGTTCGGCCAGCCACTGGGTGTCGGGCGCGGGGGAGTGGTCGAGCTGCACGACGGCGAGGGCCTCGAGCAGCGGGATGGTGCTGGCCTGTGCGGCCTGGGAGTGCCACTGCGTCTCGCGGCTGTCGCCGGAGGCGGTCACGAGGCGCACGGTGTAGCCGAGATGGGTGAGGTGGACCGCGATCGACGCGGCGGCCGACACGGCGCCCTCGAGCGAGCTGGCGGCACCCTGTCCGCGGTGCGACGTGCCGCGGTTGTCGAGGAACACGGTGGCCCGCGACTGCCACGGCTGCTCCTCGCGTCGCACCATCAGCTCGCCGACCCGGGCCGAGCTGCGCCAGTGGACGCGACGGAGGTCGTCACCGCGGCGGTACTCGCGGACCGTGACGTCCTCGGCGCTGCCCGTGGCGAACGCGCGTGGTCGGTTGTCGCCCGACCCGGTCCACGCACCGCCGAGCGGGATGGTGGGCAGGGTGATGGTGCGGGGGGTGACGGTGAGCCGGGTGGTCGCGTGGAAGGTGCGCCCGAGCTCGACGAGCCCGAACGGGTCGGTCACGCGGACCGACATCGGGCCGATGTCGAACTGCCCGCGCAGCTCCGAGCGCACGACGTACGTCGCATGGCGCCGCCAGCCGTGGCCGAGTCCCTCGAGCACGAAGCGCGGCCGGGTGCCCAGGACGTAGGGGAGTCGTTCCTCGAGCAGCAGCACGCCGGTCGGCGTGCGCGACTCGTTGGAGACCGTCAGCTCGACCGTCGCGGGCTGGCCGGCGGCGACGAGCTGCGGCGAGACCGTACGCACGAGGGCGAGGCGGTAGCGCGAGCGTCCGACCCACCACGCCGTGAGGAGGGGGAGGGCGGCGACCAGCACGCCGATCCGGACGACGGAGGAGTGCCCGACGATGATCGCGGCGACCATCGTCGTGATGCCGGCGGCGAGGAACGCCCGCCCGCGGACGGTCAGTGCACCGAGGGCCTCACGCACGACTGCCGCGTGAAATCGAGGTGGAGTCGGACCCGGAGGGAACCGGCACCGACTCCACGATCCCGGACAGGATCGCGGACGTCGTGCGTCCGCTCATCGTGGCCTCGACATTGGGCAGCAGCCGGTGGGCGAGCACCGGTAAGGCGATGCCGTGGATGTCGTCGGGGAGCACGAAGTCGCGCCCCTGGGTCGCGGCGACGGCCTTGGCGGCCCGCACCAGGTGCAGCGTCGCGCGGGGCGAGGCGCCGAGGTGGAGGTCGTTGCTCTGGCGGGTGGCCGTCGTCAGCGCGACGGCGTAGCGGTGGACGGCCGAGGAGACGTGCACACGGCCGACGATCTCGATCACCTTGCGGATCTCGCCGGCGTCCGTCACCGGCTCGAGGTCGTCGAGCGGGTTGTGGGCGGTGTGGCCCTCGAGCATCGCGATCTCGGCCGACTCGACCGGGTAGCCGACGGACACGCGCGCCATGAAGCGGTCGCGCTGCGCCTCGGGGAGGGCGTAGGTGCCCTCCATCTCGATCGGGTTCTGCGTCGCGATGACCATGAACGGCTTCTCGAGGGTGTACGTCGCGCTGTCGACGGTGACCTGCCGCTCCTCCATGGCCTCGAGCAGCGCGGACTGGGTCTTGGGGGAGGCGCGGTTGATCTCGTCGCCGACCACGATGTTGGCGAAGACGCCTCCGGGACGGAACTCGAACTCGCGCGTGTCCTGGTTGAAGATCGAGACGCCGGTGACATCGGAGGGCAGCAGGTCCGGGGTGAACTGGATGCGCCGCACCGAACAGTCGATGCTGCGCGCGAGGGACTTGCTGAGCTGCGTCTTGCCGACGCCGGGCACGTCCTCGATGAGCAGGTGGCCCTCGGCCAGCAGGACGACGAGGCACGCGTTGACGACGTCCGGCTTGCCGGCGATCACGCGCTCGATGTTCTGGCGTACGGCCCCGGTCACCCGGCGCACGGTGTCCAGGTCGGGTGCCTGCCCAACAGTCCCATCAGTTGGCCCAGTGGTCACGTCTTGCCCATCCCCTCGTCAGCCCTCGCCAGCGCACAACGCTGCCACCACGGTATGTGGTGCGCGCAACATACCGGGCTCACGCGGCCTGCTCCGAGACCTCCCGGCGGACCGTTATCGGACTGCGCCCCACTTTCCACCACCAGATCCGCCCACCTTCCCCCACCCGGGCTCCACCTCGGCCTCGTCGGCGCTCGATCGCACCGGTTCCACGCTCAGCACGCCCCCTCCGCCCCGATCTGGCACGGAGGAGCGCCGTACCCGTCCGGGCGGGAGATCGCCGAAATTCACGCGCACAACTCCCGCGATTCGGTTGACGGTGGAGCGAAGTGGAGTAATGTGGGGCGAAGTGGGGGACAGGGTCGATCTGCCCGCCGAGCAAGGGGAGGTGCCGGATGTTCTTCGGCACCTACACGCCCAAGCTCGACGAGAAGGGCCGCCTCTTCCTCCCCGCCAAGTTCAGGGACGAGCTGACGGAGGGACTCGTGGTGACCAGGGGGCAGGAGCGCTGCCTCACTGTCTGGTCGCTGGAGGACTTCGGCCGGCTCACCGATCGGCTCCGAGAGGCGCCGGTCACGCAGAAGAGCACCCGCGACTACGTCCGCATGCTGTTCGCCGCCGCCAGCCAGGAGGTGCCGGACAAGCAGGGGCGGATCAACATCCCGGCACCGCTGCGGGAGTACGCCTCGCTCCGCAAGGAGTGCGTCGTCATCGGCTCCATGAACCGCATCGAGATCTGGGACCCCACGGCGTGGGCGAGCTACTCCGAGGAGCAGGAGCAGAAGTTCTCCGAGCTCAGCGACGAGGTCTTCCCCGGCATCTGAGCAGGACCCAGAACCACCCAGAACCACAACTTCACAGCTGACATCGCGACCCGTATCACCAGGTCTCGAGCCCGCTCCCTCGAGCGGCCATCTGGGGCACTTCCCCGGCACCAGAGGGCCTCCCCAAGCAACAGGGAGCGGGCAGGGACCTGGTGCGGCGGCTCATCTCGTGCCACACGGCGGGGAGTGTCAGCCGCACCGCCAACTGCAGCACCTGTCAGCAGCACCAGCATTCGAGTGGGGTCGAGACCATGAGCACCACCCAGCCCTTGGGACGCACCGCAGCGGCGCCGCCGCTGCGGGTGCGCGACCAGGCGCGCGAGGCGGTCGTCCTGGTCGCGTTCTCGGCAGCCACGGCCTCGGCCCTGGCGCTGGGGCTGCTCCTGCTGACGCACCTGGGATCCCAGGGCTGACTCGATGAGCTCTCCCCGCCACGCCCCGGTGCTCCTCGACCGGGTCGTCGCCCTCCTGACGCCTGCCCTCGAGGCACCCGGCTCGGTCTACGTCGACTGCACCCTCGGCCTCGGCGGCCACAGCGAGGCCGTCCTCGAGCGGCTCCCGCACGCACGGGTGATCGGCATCGACCGCGACCCCACGGCCCTCGAGATGTCGCGCGAGCGCCTCGCCTCCCACGGCGACCGGTTCACGGCCGTCCACGCGGTCTACGACGAGCTCCCCGAGGTCCTCGGCTCGCTCGGCCTCGACCACGCCGACGCGGTGTTCTTCGACCTCGGCGTCTCGTCGATGCAGCTCGACGTCCGCGACCGCGGCTTCGCCTACTCCGAGGACGCGCCGCTCGACATGCGGATGGATCCGACGACCGGGCAGACCGCGGCGGACCTCCTCAACACCGCGACACCGCAGGAGCTGACCCGCATCCTCCGCGAGTACGGCGAGGAGAAGTTCGCCAGCAAGATCGCCCGCGAGGTCGTACGCCGTCGCGAGAGCACGCCGTTCGCGACGAGCGCCGAGCTGGTCGAGCTGCTCTACGCCACCATCCCGGCACCGGCCCGGCGTACGGGTGGTCACCCCGCGAAGCGGACGTTCCAGGCGCTGCGGATGGCCGTCAACGACGAGCTCGCCGTCCTGCGCCGTGCCGTCCCGGCGGCGATCGAGTCGATCGGCGTCGGTGGTCGCGTCGTCGTCGAGGCCTACCACTCGCTCGAGGACCGGCTGGTCAAGCGGGCGTTCGCCGACGCCACCCGCCTCGACGTGCCACCGGACCTGCCGTTCGTGCCCGAGGGCGCCGAGCCCGCCCTGCGGCTGGTCACCCGCGGCGCCGAGCAGGCCGACGAGCACGAGATCGCCGAGAACCCCCGTGCCGCCTCCGTCCGCCTGCGGGCGGTCGAGCGCGTCCTGCCCGCCGATCGCGCCACCCGCCAGTCCTCCCGCACCCGCTCCCGCCACCTTCCCCCAGGAGTCGTCAGATGAGCAGTCCCGTCCTGCAGCCCCGGACCCGCGTCAGCCGGCTCGCCCAGGAGGCCGTCGACAAGGCGCGCCTCTCGGTCGTGCCGCGGATGCGCACGCGGGCGCCGCGGGTGCCGTTCGTGACGCTGGTCAGCCTGGTCCTGGTCGGCGGGATCGTCGGGCTCCTCCTCTTCAACACGTCCATGCAGCAGGCGTCCTTCGCCGCCTCGTCGCTGCAGGGCGAGGCCGACACGCTGGCGGCCCGCGAGCAGACCCTGCGCATGGAGCTCGACGAGCTGCGCAACCCGCAGCGGGTGGCGCAGCAGGCGCAGTCGATGGGCATGGTCATCCCGACCGCACCGGTGTTCCTCGACCTCAAGACCGGGAAGACCAGCGGCGTCCGGACGCCCGCCACCCCGGCCGACGCGATCCAGCTGCTGCCCCCGGTGCCACCGATCCCGGCCGTGCTCGCACCCGCCCCCGTCGTCGTCGAGGTCGCTCCGCCTGCGGACACCACGACCCAGACGCCCGTGGCCGGGGACCAGGCGAACGCCACGTCGAACGCCAAGGCCAACACCAAGGCCAACAAGAACAAGCAGGCGAGGAAGAACCGCAACCGGTGACGGCGCGGTCCCACGGATCGGCGTCGTCGCACCTGTAGAAATACCGAAGGGACCGGGGTCATCACCCCGGTCGGGAAATGAGGAGAACAGTGCCGAGCACCCGCACCAGGCGCGGCGCCTCGCGTGGCGCGCCCATGCTGCGCCTGCGCGTCGGGTTCGTCCTCATCGCGATCGTCCTCTCGTTCTTCGGCGCGCGGCTCGTGCAGCTGCAGGGCGTCGACCCCCGGTCGTACGCCGCCATGGCCGCCGCCGAGGGCGCGGCGCGGTTGCCGCTCGTGGCCGAGCGCGGCGACATCCTCGACCGCAACGGCGTCGCGCTCGCCGACTCCATCCGCGGCAAGATGGTCATCGCCGACCCCGTGCTGACCGCGGGTCAGGCGCCCGAGCTGGCCCGGCTGCTCTCCGACCGGCTCTCGATCGACTACTTCAAGACCCTCAGCGCCCTGCGCGGACGCAAGACCGGGAGCCGCTACGAATACATCGCCCGCCGCGTGCCGAGCACGCTGGCCGGTGACACCCTCTCCGCGCTCGACGCCGCCGGCTTCGAGGGCATCAGCCTCGAGGACGACCCGATCCGCGACTACCCGGCCGGCGACGTCGCGGCCAACCTCCTCGGCTACATGGGCACCGACGAGCCGCTCGGTGGCTTCGAGCGCACCTTCGACAAGCAGCTCGCCGGCGTCGACGGCGAGGCCACGTGGCAGTCCACCTCGGGCAAGTCCGTCCGGATCCCCCTGCGCGACAGCACGCTGAAGGAGCCGCAGGACGGCGCTCCGCTGCGCACGACGATCGACCGGGACCTGCAGTGGTTCACCGGCAAGGTGCTCGCCCAGGTCGTCCAGCAGTACCGCGCGGAGAGTGCATCGGCCGCGGTCCTGGACACCCGCACCGGCGAGGTCCTCGCCCTGGTCGACGTGCCCACCTTCGACGCCAACAAGCCGGGCGCGGCCGACAAGGACGACCTCGGCTCCCGGGCGATGAGCGACACCTACGAGCCCGGCTCGGTCGAGAAGGTGCTCACGATGTCCTCGCTCATCGACGCAGGCCTGGCCTTCCCGCGCCAGAAGTTCAAGGTGCCGCCGAGCCTGGCCCGCCAGGACCGCGTGATCGGCGACTGGTTCGACCACGGCATGATCCGCCTGACGCTGGCCGGGATCATCGCCAAGTCCTCCAACATCGGCACGGTGCTGGCTGCCGACGCGTTCTCGCCGCCGCAGCTCGTCGCC
Organism: uncultured Actinomycetota bacterium; assembly: GCA_963708875.1. Lineage (GTDB taxonomy): Bacteria > Actinomycetota > Actinomycetes > Propionibacteriales > Nocardioidaceae > Nocardioides. The sequence continues at coordinate 296,422 of CAVPUL010000007.1, read as the reverse complement.
TACCTCCAGCGCTTCGGCCTGGGGCAGAAGACCAACGTCGGCGTCCGTGGCGAGACCTCCGGCATCCTCACGCCCGGTGATGTGATGACCTCCCAGACCAAGGACCGGGTGGCCTTCGGCCAGTCGCTGTCGGTCAACGTCCTCCAGATGGCGGCCGCGGTCAACACGATCGCCAACAAGGGCGTACGCGTGTCGCCCAGCCTGATCTCCGGCAGCGCCGTCACCGACGACGGCGTCACCGTCGGCACCGACACCACCACCCGCACCCGCGTGGTCAGCAAGGAGGCCGCCCGCGGGACCGCGAAGATGATGGAGAAGGTCGTGGACCCCGAGGACGGCGTCGCGCCGGCGGCTCAGGTGCCCGGCTACCTCGTCGCCGGCAAGACGGGTACGGCGCAGCGAGTCGACCCGGAGTGCGGTTGCTACGACGGGAGCACCTCCGTCTCCTTCGGCGGCTTCGCGCCCGCGGACGACGCCCGGTTCACCGTCTACGTCGTCGTCCACGCGCCCAAGGGCGAGGCCGGCGGCGGCTCGACGGCCGGACCGGTCTTCTCGCGGATCATGGGCTACGTGCTCGGCCGCTACGGCGTGGAGCCGACCAACGGCAAGCCGTCGCGTCTCCCCGTCGAGTGGTGAGTCGATACGCTCCCTCGGTGCAACCAGCGATGGCGACGCGTCCGCGCCGCACCCCAGGGACGTCGGCGGCTGAGCTCGCCGACTGGCTCGCCGACAGCACCGACGTGGACGTCCACGGCGACCTCGACGTGTCCGTCACCGGCATCTCGCTCAGCACGGCCAGGACCGAGCCCGGCGACCTGTACGCCGCCCTCCCGGGCGCGCGTGCCCACGGCGCCGACTTCGCCGCCCGGGCGCTGGAGGCAGGCGCCGTCGTCGTCCTCACCGACCCGGCCGGGCTCGACCGGCTCGCGCCGGGCACCGCAGCCGTCGTCGTGGCCGAGCCGCGGCGCGTGCTCGGGCGGCTGGCCGCGCGGATCTACGGCAACCCGGCCGAGTCCCTCCGGGTCATCGGGGTCACCGGGACGCAGGGCAAGACCACCACGACGCGCCTGCTCGAGCAGGGCCTGACCGCGTCCGGGGTGACGTCGGCGGTCGTCGGCACCGTCGGCACCCGGATCGCGTCGCAGGACGTGAAGACCGAGCTCACCACCCCCGAGGCACCCGACCTGCAGGGCCTCTTCGCCGTGATGTCGGAGCACGGCGTGGACACCTGCGCGATGGAGGTCTCCAGCCAGGGCCTCGTCCTCGGTCGCGTCGACGGCGTCGTCTTCGACGTCGCGACCTTCCTCAACCTCGGGCGCGACCACCTCGACTTCCACGCCGACGTCGACGACTACTTCGCCGCCAAGGCCGGCCTCTTCACCGCCGAGCGGGCGGAGCAGGGCCTGACCAACATCGACGACGACTTCGGCCGACGCCTCCTCGACGTCGCGACGATCCCGATGTCGACGTACTCCTCCCAGGGCCGGGACGCGGACTGGCGCGCGACCGATGTCGAGCTGACCGCGTCGGGTGCCACCTTCACCGTCGTCGGGCCCGGCGTCGAGGTGCGGACGGGCGTCAACCTGCCCGGCGAGTTCAACGTCTCCAACGCGCTCGCTGCGATCGCGTCCGCGGCCCTCGCCGGCCTCGATCCGCACCTCGTCGCGGAGGGCATCGCAGGCGTGGACGGCGTGCCCGGTCGTCTCGAGCCGGTGTCGTGCGGGCAGGACTACACCGTCGTCGTCGACTACGCCCACAAGCCTGACGCCCTCGAGGCCGTGCTCGCCACGCTGCGCCCCCTCACCGACGGCCGGGTGATCGTCGTCATCGGCGCCGGCGGGGACCGCGACACGATCAAGCGGCCGGTGATGGGTGACATCGCGGCGCGCTCGGCCGACGTCGTGGTCGTCACCGACGACAACCCGCGTTCGGAGGATCCGGCAGCGATCCGGGCAGCCGTCCTCGACGGGACCAGCGGTGCCAGCGCCGAGGTCGTCGAGGTCGGTGACCGCCGTCTGGCGATCCGCGAGGCCGTACGCCGCGCGCGGCCCGGCGACGTCGTCCTCATCGCCGGCAAGGGCCACGAGACCGGGCAGGAGGTCGACGGGGTGGTGCACCCGTTCGACGACCGCGTCGTGGCAGCCGAGGAGATCCGGGCGGCGATCGAGGCGGCGACGCCGTGATCGAGATGACGCTCGCCGAGATCGCCGACGTCGTCGGGGGAGTCGCGCACGGCGAGGCCACCGTGAGCGGCGGTGCCTTCATCGACACCCGCACCCCGGAGGCGGGCGGCCTGTTCGTCGCCATCGCCGGCGAGCGGGTCGACGGGCACGACTTCGCAGCGGCCGCGGGACAGGCCGGTGCGGTCGCGGCCCTCGGGACGCGGCCCACCGACCTGCCCACCGTCGTCGTGGACGACGTCACCGCGGCGCTCGGCCGGCTCGCCCGGCACGTCGTGGACCGGCTCCCGGACACCGTCGTCCTCGCGATGACGGGCTCCCAGGGCAAGACCGGGACCAAGGACTACCTCGCCCACGTGCTCGGCGAGGCCGGCCCGACCGTCTCGACCCGCGGCAACTTCAACAACGAGCTGGGCGTGCCGCTGACGGTCCTGCGGGCCACGACCGAGACCCGCTACCTCGTGGTCGAGATGGGGGCCCGCGGCGTCGGGCACATCGCGGAGCTCTGCGAGATCGCACCGCCGCAGGTGGCCGCGGTCCTCAACGTCGGCACCGCCCACATCGGCGAGTTCGGCAGCCGCGACGCCATCGCCCGGGCCAAGGGCGAGATCGTCGAGGCCCTGCCCGCCGACGGCACCGCCGTCCTGAGCTCCGACGACGACCTCGTCGCGGCGATGGCCTCCCGGACGTCCGCGACGGTCACCACCTTCGGCACCGCACCTGCCGACGTGGCCGTCGGCGAGGTGAGCGCCGACGAGCTCGGCCGCCAGTCCTTCGAGCTCGTGCACCGCGGCGCGGGTGCGACCGTGCACCTCGCCCAGGTCGGGGCCTTCCAGTGGCGCAACGCGGCCGCGGCCGCGGCGATGGCGCTGGCCGCCGGGCTCGACCTCGACGCGGTCGCCGACTCCCTCGGCGACGCCGTGTCGGCGAGCCGCTGGCGGATGGAGCTCACCGAGCGCGCCGACGGCCTCGTCGTCCTCAACGACGCCTACAACGCCAACCCCGAGTCGGTCCGGGCAGCGCTCGACACGCTCGGCGGCATCGGTGCCGGCAGCGGTCGGCGTACGGTCGCCGTGCTCGGCGAGATGCTCGAGCTCGGGGACGGTGCCGCCGCCGCGCACACCGGCGTGGGGGCGTACGCCGCCCAGGTCGGCGTCGACGTCCTGGTGACCGTCGGCGAGGCAGCCGCCGCCATGGCGGCGGGGTTCGATGACTCAGGATCGGCTGGTGTGGCCATCCCCACGGCGGGGCGTGCGGCGGCCGCCGACTGGCTGCGACACAATGTCTCGGCCGCTGATGTCGTCCTCGTGAAGGCATCGCGGGGGGCGGCGCTGGAAGTGGTCGCCGACGACCTCCTCACGGACAGCGGCACGAGCAACGAAGGGAGACGCACCAGATGAGAGCCATCCTGATCGGAGGAGGACTCTCCCTGTTGATCTCCCTCCTCGGCACGCGCTACGCGATCCGCTTCTTCACCCAGAAGGGCTTCGGGCAGCCGATCCGCGACGACGGGCCGACCACCCACCACATCAAGCGTGGCACCCCCACGATGGGTGGCATCGTCATCATCCTGGCGACGGTGGTCGGCTACTTCGCGGCCAAGATCTTCACCGGGCAGCCGCCCACCGCGTCGGCGCTGCTCCTCCTCTTCCTGCTGGTCGGGCTCGGCGCAGTCGGCTTCATGGACGACTTCCTCAAGGTCAGCCGCCAGCACAGCACGGGCCTGCGCGGACGGGCGAAGGTGGTCGGACAGACCGCCATCGGCGTGGTGTTCGGCGTCCTCGCGCTCTCGCCGGCGCTCGAGGACGACCGCGGCTGGCGTCCGGCGTCCACCCACATCTCCTTCATCCGCGACTACGAGCGCTTCGCGCTGCCGACGGTCGTGGCCATGCTCCTGGTCTGGGTCATCATCACCGGCACCAGCAACGCCGTGAACCTCGCCGACGGCCTCGACGGCCTGGCGACCGGCGCATCGATCCTCGTCTTCGCCGCCTACACGCTGGTCAACATCTGGCAGAACAGCCAGTCCTGCGCCCTCGAGGCCGGACCGAAGTGCTACGAGGTCCGCGACCCGCTCGACCTCGCCGTCGTCGCGGCCGCCCTCACCGGCGCCTGCTTCGGGTTCCTGTGGTGGAACGCCCCGCCGGCCCAGATCATCCTGGGCGACACCGGCTCGCTGTCGCTGGGCGGCGCGATGGCCGGCTTCGCGATCATGACGCGCACCGAGCTGCTCCTCCTCATCATCGGTGGCCTGTTCGTCGTCATCACGCTCTCGGTGATGATCCAGGTCTCGGTCTTCAAGGTCAGCCGGGCGAGCGGGCTCTTCCGGAGCATCTTCAAGGTGCAGGCCGGCCACCGCGTCTTCCGGATGACGCCGCTGCACCACCACTTCGAGATGCTCGGCTGGGAGCAGGTCACCATCGTGATCCGCTTCTGGATCGTGACCGGCATCGCCGTCGCCACCGGCCTCGGCATCTTCTACGCCGAGTGGGTCGCCGGCATTGGTTGATCACCCCACGACGTTCTTCGTCTCCTCCGCAACGCTTCACCCCACGAGACTTCGCGCCTCCCCCGCTTCGCTCCTCCGCGCGCGAACTCCCGCGGGGACCCCGAAGCGGCTCCTCCGCCGAACAACGCCGCGGGGACCCCGATGACGAGTGATGTTCTCGCTCTCACCCGCACGAGCGACTGGTCCGGGGTCCGTGTCGTCGTCGCCGGGTTCGGCGTCTCCGGCTACGCCGCGGCCGACAACCTGCTCTTCCTCGGCGCGCAGGTCACCGCGCTCGACGAGGCCACCAGCGAGGCCAAGGCGGAGAAGGCCGAGCTGCTCGAGACCCTCGGCGCGACCGTCCGTCTCGAGGCCGGCGCCACGGCCGTCCTGCCCGACGACGTCGACCTCGTCGTCACCTCACCCGGGTGGAAGCCCAGCGCACCTCTCCTCGCGCAGGCCGCCGAGCGCGGGATCCCCGTGTGGGGCGAGGTCGAGCTCGCGTGGCGGCTGCGCGACCCCGAGCACGCGGCTCCGTGGCTGGCCGTGACGGGCACCAACGGCAAGACCACCACCGTCCAGATGCTCCAGTCGATCCTGCTCGCGGCTGGGCTCCGTGCCGTCGCGGTCGGCAACGTCGGGCTGCCGATCGTCGAGGCCGTGATGGACCCCGATCCCTACGACGTGCTGGCCGTCGAGCTCTCCAGCTTCCAGCTGCACTACACCCACTCGATGTCCGCCGAGTCCGCTGCGGTGCTCAACTTCGCCGAGGACCATCTCGACTGGTACGACGACGAGCCAGGCGGCCGGCCGGGATCCCGGACCGGCATGGAGCAGTACGCCGCCGACAAGGCGCGCATCTTCGAGCGGGTCCAGCGCGCCTGCGTCTACAACCTCGCCGACGCCGCCACCGAGGAGATGGTCGCCGGGGCCGACGTCGTCGAGGGCGCCCGGGCCGTCGGTTTCACCCTCGGCACCCCGTCGAGCGGCAACGTCGGCGTGGTCGACGACCTGCTCGTGGACCGCGCCTTCATCGAGGAGCGGACCTCGAGCGCCGCGGAGCTCTGCACCCTCGACGACCTCGCCTCGACCGCGCCCCACTTCGTCGCCAATGCCCTCGCCGCGGCCGCGCTCGCGCGCGCCCACGGTGTCAGCCAGCAGGCCGTGCGCGACGGGTTGCGTGCCTTCCGCCCCGACGGCCACCGCATCGCCGTCGTCGCCGAGGCCGACGGGGTGACGTGGGTCGACGACTCCAAGGCCACCAACCCGCACGCCGCCCAGTCCTCGCTCGGCGCGTACGACCCGGTCGTCTGGGTCGCGGGCGGCCTGGCCAAGGGGGCGCGCTTCGACGACCTCGTCGTCGCCGCACGCGACCGGCTGCGCGGCGTCGTCCTGCTCGGCCGGGACCGCCAGGTCATCGCCGACGCTCTTTCGCGACACGCGCCCGATGTGCCCGTCATCGATGTGGGCGCCGACGAGACTGGTGAACCGATGGAGCGTGTGGTCGACGCTGCCGCTGGGCTCGCCAGGTCCGGGGACACCGTGCTGCTGGCGCCGGGCTGCGCCTCCATGGACATGTTCACCAACTACGGCCACCGGGGCGACGCGTTCGCCGAGGCCGTGCACCGCCGGATCGCCCGCACCGACTGACACCGACCACCGAGGGGAGCGCGAGGAGTGACCACCGCGAACCCCGAGGACGCAGGCAGGCCGGCGTTCGGCTCGGGCATCGTGGCGGCCTGGCGCTCGTTGCGCGACGCGCTCGACAAGCCGCTCGCGTCCTACTACATGCTGCTCGGTGCCTCGGCGCTGCTGCTCACCATCGGCGTGATCATGGTGCTGAGCGCCTCGAGCGTCCGCTCCTACATCAACTACGGCGACTCCTACGCCGTCGTGAAGCGCCAGCTGTTGTGGGTCGCCCTCGGTCTGCCGGCGGCCTGGGTGGCCTCCCGCCTGCCGATCCGGGTGATCCGCCGGATGGCCTATCCGAGCTTCCTCGTGGCGCTCGTGCTGCTGGCCCTGGTCGCGAGGTTCGGTGTCCTGATCAACGGCAACAAGAACTGGCTGGCACTCGGTCCGATCAACATCCAGCCCGCCGAGATCGCGAAGCTCGCGATCGTGCTGTGGGCAGCCAACATCTACGCCCACAAGGAGCGCCGGCTCCGCGAGCTCCACCACCTGCTCGTGCCCGTGGTCCCCGGCCTCTTCGCCGTCATCGCGCTGGTCCTCGTCGGCCGCGACCTCGGTACGGCCATGGTGCTCGCCGCGATCCTGCTCGGGATGCTGTGGGTGGTCGGGGCGCCCATGCGCCTGTTCGGGCTGAGCCTGTCCGTCCTCGGCGTGGCAGCCGTCGCCCTCGCGGCCACCGACTCCGAGCGGCTCAACCGCATCACCCACTTCACCGACCCGTTCAAGGACTACACCGACGCCGGGTGGCAGCCGGCCCACGGCCTCTACGCGCTGTCGAGCGGCGGCTGGTTCGGCCAGGGCATCGGTGCGTCGCCAACAGAAGTGGGGCGACCTCCCTGAGGCCCACACCGACTTCATCTTCGCGGTGCTGGGGGAGGAGCTCGGCCTGGTCGGCACGCTGCTGGTGATCGCGCTGTTCTTCACCATCGCCTACGCCGCGATCCGCGTCGCGCTCAGCACCCAGGACCCGTTCGTCCGCTACGCCACCTTCGGCATCATCGTCTGGCTGCTCGGCCAGATGATCATCAACGTCGGCATGGTCCTCGCGGTGCTGCCCGTCATCGGCATCCCGCTGCCGATCGTCTCCTACGGCGGATCCGCGCTCCTGCCGTCCCTGGTCGCCCTCGGCCTGATCATCGGCTTCGCGCGCCGCGAGCCCGAGGCCGCGGCCGCCCTGGCTGCTCGCCGCCGCAACCGCTCCGCCGGTCTCTCGGCGGCCGGCCGCCACTAACATCAGCACCGATGCGCGTTCTCCTCGCCGGCGGCGGTTCTGCCGGCCACACCTCGCCCCTGCTCGCCACGGCCGACGCCCTGCGGCGGCTCGACCCCGCGACCGAGATCACCTGCCTCGGCACGCGTGAGGGCCTCGAGGCGCGGCTGGTGCCCGAGGCCGGACTGCCCCTCGAGTACGTGCCGCGCGTGCCCCTGCCCCGGCGCCCCGGTGCCGACCTGATGCGGGTGCCGACCCGGCTGCGCGCTGCACGCGCCGCGGCCCTCGAGGTGGTCGACCGGGTGCGGCCCGACGTGGTCGTCGGGTTCGGTGGCTACGTGTCCGTCCCGGCCTACCTCGCCGCCCGCAAGCGCGGCGTGCCGATCGTGGTCCACGAGGGCAACACCATCCCCGGCGTGGCCAACAGGCTCGGCGCCCGGATGACGCGCCACGTCGCCACCAGCTTCCGCGACACCGAGCTGGCGCACGCCGTGTGGACCGGGCTCCCGATCCGCCGCCTCGTCTCCACCCTCGACCGGTCGTCGCTCCGCGCCGAGGCGCTGGCGACGTTCGGGCTGCGCGACGACCGGCCCGTCCTGATGGTCACCGGCGGCTCCCAGGGCGCGGCCCGGATCAACGCCGCCGTCTCCGGTGCCGCGTCCGAGCTCGCCGCGGCCGGCGTGCAGGTGCTGCACATCGTCGGCCCCAAGCACGAGCTCAGCGTCGAGTCCTCCGACGTGCCCTACGTCGTGCTCACCTACGTCGACCGCATGGACCTGGCCTACGCCGCCGCCGACGCCGTCCTGTGCCGCGCGGGCAGCAACACGGTCACCGAGGTCTCCGGTGTCGGGCTGCCGGCGATCTACGTCCCGCTCCCGATCGGCAACGGCGAGCAGGCGCTCAACGCCCGACCCGTCGTCGACGCGGGCGGAGGTCTCCTCGTGGCCGACGGCGCCCTGACGCCCGAGTGGGTCGCGGCGAGCGTGCCGGGCCTGCTCGCCGACCCCGAGCGCCTCGCCGCGATGGGCGCCGCGGCGCGCGGAGTGATCCCGCTCGACGCCGACGAGAAGCTCGCGCGGATGATCCTCGACGCAGGGCGGGCGGGCTCGTGAAGATCCCGGTCCCCGAGGAGATCCTGCCCGCGGCCGAGCTCGGCCGCGTCCACTGCGTCGGCATCGGTGGCGCCGGCATCTCGGCGATCGCCCGGATCATGGCGGCGCGCGGTCTCACGGTGACCGGCAGCGACGACCACGACACCCCGTTCCTGCCGTCCCTGCGCGAGCTCGGGGTCACCTGCCACCTCGGCTACGACGCTGCCCACGTGGGCGACGTCGACACCCTCGTCGTCACCACGGCCGCCCGCGACGACAACCCCGAGGTGCTCGAGGCGCAGCGTCGCGGCCTGCGGATCCTGCCCCGCTCGGCCGGGCTCGCCTCGGTGATGGTGGGCTCGCGGGTCCTCGCCGTGGCCGGCACGCACGGCAAGACGACGACCACCGGGCTGCTCACCTCGGCCCTGCTCGCCGCCGGCGTCGATCCGTCGTACGCCGTGGGCGGGGTGCTCACGGCGACGGGCCGCAACGCCGACGCGGGCACCGACGACCTCTTCGTGGCCGAGGCCGACGAGAGTGACGGTGCCTTCCTGCACTACCGCCCGCACGCGGCGATCGTCACCAACGTCGAGGCCGACCACCTCGACAACTGGGGCACCGAGGAGGCCTATCACCGCGCCTTCGAGGACTTCGTCGACACGATCGACCCCTGCGGCTTCGTGGTCTGTGTCCTCGACGACCCGGGCGCCGCCGACCTGGCCCGCACGGCCCGCGCCCAGGGCCTCGACGTCGTGACAGTGGGGGAGTCAGCCGACGCCGACCTGCGCATCCACGACCTCGTGCTCGACGGATCCACGTCGACGTGCCGGGTGACCCGGGGCGGCGCCGACCTCGGCGCGGTGCGCCTGCGGATACCCGGCCGCCACTACGTCCTCGACGCCGTCGCCGCCCTCGCCATGGGCCTCCAGCTCGGCCTCTCCTTCGACGCGCTCGCCGGTGGACTCGCCGGCTTCACGGGCACCGGACGGCGGATGGAGCTCAAGGGTGAGGTGGCCGGCGTCCGCGTCTACGACTCCTACGCCCACCACCCCGTCGAGATCCGTGGAGACCTCGAGGCCGCCCGCGCCCTGGCCGGAGAGGGTCGTGTCGTCGCGGCCTTCCAGCCGCACCTGGTCTCGCGCACCCGCATCTTCGGTGAGGCGATGGGCGTCGCCCTCGGCGCCGCCGACGAGGTCGTCGTCCTCGACGTCTACGTCGCGCGCGAGGACCCCGACCCCGAGGTCACCGGTCACCTCGTCGCCCACGCCGTCCCCCTGCCGCCCGAGCACGTGACCTACGTCGACGGGCTCGGCGCGGCGGCCCAGGTGCTCGCCGAGCGGTCGCGTCCCGGCGACCTCGTCATCACCCTGGGCGCCGGTGACATCACCACCGTCGGACCCCAGGTGCTCGAGCTGCTCCAGCCGGGCGGTGCGTGAGTGGATCGCGAGGACCGCGCCGCACGGCGCACCCGCCGCCGTTTCGCGCGCCGCCAGTGGGCGCGCCGATGGCTCTCGCTGCGCTACGTGCTCGCCCTGCTGCTGGTCCTCGCCCTCCTCGGCACGTCGATCTGGCTGGTGTTCTTCTCCGCGACCCTCCAGGTGAAGCGGGTCGAGGTCGTCGGCAACCAGCTGCTCAGCGACGGCCGGGTCCGTGAGATCGCCGACGTGCCCCTCGGTGACCAGCTCGCCCTCGTCGACCTCGCCCGCGCCCGTGCCCGGGTCGGCTCGCTCGCCGAGGTGAAGTCGGTCGACGTCACCCGCACCTGGCCCGACGGCGTACGCATCGACGTGGTCGAGCGCACCGCCGTGGCCGTGGTCGAGCTGGCCGGGCGGCTGCGCGGGCTCGACCCCGACGGCGTCGTGTTCCGCGAGTACAAGAGCGCGCCCAAGGGGATGCCGCGGGTCCTGGCCGGCGGGTCCGCCGGGACCGACGCCCTCAAGGAGGCCGCCACCGTGGTCGCCGCGCTGCCGAAGGACCTCGCGGGTCGCGTCGACCACGTGGAGGTCGAGACCGTCGACCAGATCACGCTGGTCCTGCGCGACCAGCGCGAGGTGCTGTGGGGGAGTGCGGAGGAGTCCGCCCTCAAGGCAGAGGTCGTCGACAAGCTGCTGGCCGCGCAGAAGGCGTCGTTCTACGACGTCAGCGTGCCGGGGAACCCGACCTACCGCGCCACCCCCTGACCCCTCCCTGAACTCACCGGCGGACGACGAAAATCCGCCTCACGCACCGCCGGTGCGGCGTGTCGCCACCGCCGCGGATCGGCTGCTGCCTATGGTCTGTCGAAAGGCGAGGTTGACATAACTATAACCCTCAGGCTGACCGTTAAGGTTCTGGCCGGCACCGAGGGATGTGGCACCGAACTCGTACCTTCCCCAGCTTTCTCGAACTCCCCCTCCATGCATCAGTCCCTCAAGAAAGGCCCCGTGCCGTGGCAGCAGCGCAGAACTACCTGGCGATCATCAAGGTCGTGGGCATCGGCGGTGGTGGCGTCAACGCCGTCAACCGCATGATCGAGGTCGGCCTCAAGGGTGTCGAGTTCATCGCGATCAACACCGACGCCCAGGCACTCCTCATGAGCGACGCCGACGTCAAGCTCGACATCGGCCGTGAGCTCACCCGCGGCCTCGGTGCCGGCGCCAACCCCGAGGTGGGCACCAAGGCAGCCGAGGACCACGCCGACGAGATCGAAGAGGTCATCAAGGGCGCCGACATGGTGTTCGTGACGGCCGGCGAGGGCGGCGGCACCGGTACGGGAGGCGCGCCCGTCGTGGCACGCATCGCCCGGTCGCTGGGTGCGCTGACCATCGGCGTCGTGACCCGTCCGTTCGCCTTCGAGGGTCGCCGTCGGGCCAACTCCGCGGAGGAGGGGATCAGCCAGCTCCGCGAGGAGGTCGACACGCTGATCGTCATCCCCAACGACCGGCTCCTGTCGATCACCGACCGCAGCGTGTCGATCCTCGACGCGTTCAAGCAGGCCGACCAGGTGCTGCTGCAGGGTGTCTCCGGCATCACCGACCTGATCACCACCCCGGGCCTGATCAACCTCGACTTCGCCGACGTGAAGTCGGTCATGGCCAACGCCGGCTCCGCCCTCATGGGCATCGGCTCCGCCCGCGGCGAGGACCGCGCGGTGGCCGCCGCCGAGATGGCGGTCTCGAGCCCGCTGCTCGAGGCGAGCATCGAGGGCGCCCACGGCGTGCTGCTCTCGATCGCCGGTGGCTCCGACCTCGGCCTGTTCGAGATCAACGAGGCCGCCGCACTGGTGTCCCAGGCCGCACACGCCGAGGCCAACATCATCTTCGGCGCGACGATCGACGACGCGCTGGGTGACGAGGTACGGGTGACCGTCATCGCCGCGGGTTTCGACGGCGGGATGCCCAAGCGCCGCTCCGACGGCAACGTGCTCCGGCAGAACCAGCCGGCGCAGACCCAGGAGCAGACGCGCGCGGCCGCCCAGCAGATCGCCACCAAGGCCCCTGCACCGGCGCAGTCGCAGTCGCAGTCGACGCAGACGCCGACCACGTTCGCTCCGTCCGCGCCTGACGCCCAGCCTGTCGCGGGTGCACCGCGACCGGCCAGGCAGGTGCAGTTCGACGACGACGAGCTCGACGTGCCGGACTTCCTGAAGTAGTCCGTGTTCGGCTATCTCGATTCGCGTGAGGGCGACGTCCGGGTGGACGTCGCCTTCACCGATTCCTCCACCGACCTGCAGGGCCTCGATCCGGCCTTCCCCGAGCGGCTCGCCCGGCTCGAGGCCGAGGCCGGTGTGCCCTTCGCCCGCCTGACCCAGGTCCACGGCGACGACATCGTCCACGTCGATGCGCCCATGCCGCTGGGACAGGCCGGGACCGGAGACGCCCTGGTGACCGCCACGCGCGGGCTCGGGCTGATGATCCGGGTGGCCGACTGCGTGCCCATCGTCCTGGCCGACGCGGACGCCGGAGTCATCGGTGCCGTCCACTCGGGGCGGCCCGGCACCGCCCTCGACATCGCGACGCGCACCGTGGAGGAGCTGGCCACCCTCGGTGCCACCGAGCTCGTTGCCTGGGTCGGACCACACGTGTGCGGCGCCTGCTACGAGGTGCCCGCCGCGCTGCGCGACGAGGTCGCGGCCCTGGTGCCCGAGACCTGGTCGACCACCTCGTGGGGGACTCCCGCCCTCGACATCGGCGCCGGCGTCCGAGCCCAGCTCCAGCGCGCAGGCGTAGAGGTCATCGACGTCGGTGGCTGCACGCGCGAGGACGCCTCCCTCCACTCCTACCGGCGTGACGGAGCAGCGGCGGGTCGCTTCGCCGGACTGGTGTGGATGTCATGAGCCGCCTCGACGAGCTCGCCGGCAACCTCGACGACGTACGCCGTCGCATCGCGACCGCGTGCACCGAGGCAGGACGGCCGGAGGGCGACGTCTCGCTCGTGGTCGTCACCAAGTTCTTCCCGGCCTCCGACGTACGCCTCCTCGCCGGCCTCGGCGTCACCGACGTGGGCGAGAATCGCCACCAGGAGGCGGAGGCCAAGGCGACGGAGTGCGCCGACCTCGGTCTGCGGTGGCACTTCATCGGCGGCCTGCAGTCCAACAAGGCGGCCGCGGTCGCGTCGTACTCCGACGTGGTCGAGTCGGTCGATCGCGCGAAGCTCGTCGGACCTCTGGCGAAGGGCGCGCACACGCGGGGCCACGACGTCGACGTGCTGCTGCAGGTCAGCCTCGACCCGCCCGGAGCGAGCGCCAGGTCGGGTGCCGACCCAGCAGACCTGGGCGAGCTCGCTCGTCGGGTGGAGGAGGCGGGGATGCTGCGCCTGTGCGGCCTGATGGCCGTCGCGCCGCTCGACGAGGAGCCGCTCGAGGCCTTTGCGCGGCTCGCCTCGATCCGTGCCGACCTCCTGTCCGAGCACCCCACGGCGACCGTGCTGTCGGCGGGGATGAGCGGCGACCTCGAAGCAGCGATCCGACATGGCGCGACACACGTGCGTGTCGGCTCCGCGGTCCTCGGTCCGAGGCCCCGGTTCCAGTAATGTCGACAACAGTCACCAGGCGTCCGATCACGGTCGCCCTGTCTAGCGGAGGACACGTCACATGAGCGGCGCGATGAGGAAGATCGGCGAGTACCTCGGCCTGCTCGAGGACACCGGCCACTACGACGACTATGACGGCGACACGGAGACCTCGACCCACGACGCCGTCGACCAGCGTCCGGTCGCGCGCGACCGACGCCCTGCCCCTGTGTCCGACCTTGCCGAGCGCCGTCGTCCGGCCCCGGTCCAGACGGGAGTCGTGGCCGAGTTGAGCCGCATCACCACCCTGCACCCCCGCAACTACAACGAGGCCCGTCTCGTCGGTGAGAACTACCGCGACGGCACGCCCGTGATCATGAACCTCAGCGAGATGGACGACAACGACGCCAAGCGCCTCGTCGACTTCGCCGCCGGCTTGATCTTCGCGACCCGCGGAACGATCGAGAGAGTGACCAACAAGGTCTTCCTGCTCTCCCCGCCCAACGTCGCGGTCTCGGCCGAGGACAAGGAGCGGATCGCCGAGGACGGGTTCTTCAACCAGAGCTGAGGCAGTCTTTCCCTGTGCAGATCTTCGGCCAGACCCTCTACATGATCCTGCTCGTCTTCATCGGGCTGCTCTGGATCCGGTTCATCGTGGACTGGGTCCAGGTGTTCGCGCGCCGCTGGGAGCCGCACGGCCCGCTGCTGGTGGCGCTGGAGGGCGTCTACTCCGCGACGGACCCGCCCATCGTGGCGCTGCGTCGCGTGGTGCCGCCGTTGCGGATCGGCTCGGTCGCCCTCGACCTGAGCTTTCTGCTGGTGATGGTGGCAGCATGGTTGCTGCTCAACGTGGTGGCCACCGTCTTCACCTTGTGACCAGGTGAGCGTCCCGACGACGTGCACCTGAGAACCATCCCGGACCACCTGCCACACGGGTCACTGTGCTGGGGGAGCCGCCGGGCGCTATTGTCTCTGACAGCCAGAGCCACCGCATATCGAAGAGTGAAAGTTTGGTGACGTCATGCCGCTGACGCCTGAGGACGTGAGCAACAAGCGCTTTACGCCTGTCCGGCTCCGTGAGGGCTACGACATGGGCGAGGTTGACCAGTTCCTCGACGAGGTCGAGGCCGAGCTCGCGCGGCTCACCAAGGACAACGACGACCTGCGGACCAAGCTGTCCGCAGCGCAGTCCGGCGGTGGCTCCTCCGCACCCGCGCCGGTGTCGTTCGCCCCCGCCACTCCCGAGCCGGAGCCCGAGCCCGAGCCGGAGCCCGAGCCGGAGCCGGTGGCCGTTGCCGCCGCTCCCGCGCCGGTGCGCAACATCGCCGACGCGTCCAACGCCGCGGCCCGCCTGCTCGAGATCGCCGGTCGCAACGCCGACGAGCTCGTCGAGGACGCGAAGAACGAGGCCGACCGCATCGTCGGTGCCGCCCGCACCAAGGCCGAGCGCCTCGAGGGTGAGGCCAAGTCCAAGTCCGACCGCATGGAGGCGGACGCCCGCCAGCGCTCGCAGATGCTCGACTCCGAGACCGCCGAGCGCCGCCAGCAGATGTTCGGCGACCTGGAGAAGGAGCGCGACAAGCTCAACGGCGACGTGGAGACGCTGCGCCAGTTCGAGCGCGAGTACCGCTCGCGGCTCAAGACCTACTTCACCCAGCAGCTCGAGTCGCTCTCCACGGGCAACGACAGCCAGGCTCCGGCGGAGAGCGGTCCCGGACCCAAGCGCCTGCGCTCGGTCCTGGGCGACGACGAGGGCTGAGCAGCAGCCTCGCGTCACCCCGCACGATCTGCACGTCTCGAGGACGGTCACCCATCAGGGTGGCCGTTCTCGCATTTCGGCGAGCCGAGGTTGGCCTCCTCCGTGCCAGCGGATACCCTCCGTGCGACCGTGTGGTTCCTGCCACACCTGATCCATGCGGAGGCCCTCGGACATGGCTGGCACCACGCGCAAGTCCCTCGCCGGCTCTGCGGCTGCGGCCGCGAAGCGGGTGATCGGCCGGAAGTCGGCCGCCAAGGCCGCCGCCGACAAGCCGGCTGCAGCGAAGAAGGCGCCCGCCACGAAGGCTGCGCCGGTCGCCAAGGCGCCCGCGAAGAAGTCCGCTCCGGCGAAGAAGGCTGCCGCCAAGAAGGCCGCTCCGGCGAAGAAGGCTGCTGCCGCAAGGCTCCCGCGAAGAAGGCCGCTCCGGCGAAGAAGGCTGCCGCCAAGAAGGCTGCGCCCGCCGCCAAGGCGCCCGCGAAGAAGGCCGCCCCGGCGAAGAAGGCTGCTGCCACGAAGGCTGCGCCCGCCAAGAAGGCGCGCCGCGAAGAAGGCGCCCGCGACGAAGGCGCCCGCGAAGAAGGCCGCCCCGGCGAAGAAGGCTGCTGCCACGAAGGCTGCGCCCGCCAAGAAGGCGCCCGCGAAGAAGGCGCCCGCGAAGAAGGCTCCGGCGACAAAGACCCCCGCGAAGAAGACCGCTCCGGCCACCACGACCGCTCCCGCGAAGAAGGCGAACCCCGTGACGAACTCGGCACCCGCGAAGAAGGCAGCACCCCGCAAGGCGACCCCCGCGAAGCTCGTCGTGCTCGACGGCGAGGACGCCTGGACCCGCGGCGAGCTCAACGAGGTGGTCAAGGAGCTCCGCGAGCACCAGGACCGCCTCACCGTCTCCATCGGCGAGGCCGAGGAGGAGCTCGCCCGGCTGATGCGCGACGCCGGTGACGGCGCCGGACACGACCAGGCCGACGTCGGCGCGACCAGCTTCGAGCGTGACCACGAGCTCACCGTCCTGGCCCGGGAGCGCGAGACCCTCGGCCAGCTCGAGACGGCGCTGGCACACATCGACGACGGCACCTACGGCGTCTGCGACTCCTGCGGCAACCCCATCGGCAAGAATCGGTTGATGGCGGTGCCGCATGCCACACTGTGCATGTCATGCAAGCAGCGCGAGGAGCGTCGCTGAATTCCAGCGACCCGGTCCATCACGACCCGGCCCCACGGCGTGTCGATGCCCGTCTGGTCTTCGCTGCGATCGCGGTCCTGGCCTACGCCGCAGACCTCGGTTCGAAGCAGTGGGCACTCGCCTCGCTGGCCGACGGTGACGTCCCCGTGCTCGGTGACTTGCTCACGTTCCACCTGACGTTCAACCCGGGCGCGGCCTTCAGCACCGGCACCGACTTCACGATCGTGTTCACCGCGCTCGCCACGATCGCCGTCGTCGTCGTGCTGTGGCTCAGCCGTCGCGTCCGCAGCATCGGCTGGGCGCTCGCGCTCGGTCTCCTGCTGGGTGGCGTGGCAGGCAACCTCACCGACCGGCTGGTCCGCGATCCCGAGCCGTTCCACGGCCACGTCGTCGACTTCTTGATGCTGCCCCACTGGCCCGTCTTCAACGTCGCCGACATGTGCATCAACATCGCGGCGGGGCTGATCATCCTGCAGACGTTCCGGGGTGTGGCGCTCGACGGGAGCCGCGACAGGGACCGTCCCGACGCCGACTCCACCGCGTCGCAGGCATGAGCAGCGACCGATGACGTCCCACGCCGACCAGCGCACGGTCTTCGTCCCCGACGGGCTCTCCGGTGAGCGGGTGGATGCCGCGATGGCCCGGATGTTCGGCCTCTCGCGGACCAAGGCGGCGGACCTCATCGCGCAAGGCCTGGTGCTGGTCGACGGCGCGTCGGTCGGCAAGAGCGACCGGGTCAACGGCGGGTCCATGCTCGACGTCACCATCCCGGCCGAGCGCGACCCGCTCGAGATCAAGGCGGAGATCGTCGAGGGCATCCGGATCATCCACGACGACGACGCCATCGTCGTGATCGACAAGCCGGTCGGCGTCGCCGTGCACCCCTCGCCGGGCTGGCGCGGACCCACCGTCGTGGGCCACCTCGCCGGCGCGGGCTACCGGATCTCCACCTCCGGCGCCAAGGAGCGCGAGGGCATCGTGCAGCGCCTCGACGTCGGCACGAGTGGGGTCATGGTGATCTGCAAGTCCGAGCACGCCTACTCGGTGCTCAAGAACGCGTTCCGCCACCGCACGGTCGACAAGACCTACCACGCACTCGTGCAAGGCCACCCGGACCCGCTCGCCGGCACGGTCGACGCACCGATCGGTCGCCATCCCCAGCACGACTACAAGTTCGCCGTGATGGCCGACGGCCGCCACAGCATCACCCACTACGAGACGCTCGAGGCGCACCGTTTCGCGAGCCTGCTCGAGGTCCACCTCGAGACCGGCCGCACGCACCAGATCCGCGTCCACATGAGCGCGCTCAAGCACCCCTGCGTCGGTGACCTGACCTACGGCGCCGACCCGACGTTGTCCAAGCGGCTCGGGCTCGAGCGCCAGTGGCTGCACGCGATGCGTCTCGGCTTCGAGCACCCGGAGACCGGCGACTACGTCACCTACGAGTCCACCTATCCCGACGACCTCGAGCACGCGCTCGACGTCATCCGCGATGAGCACTGACCTGGCGCTCCGCGCTGCCACGGCCGCCGACCTCCCAGCCCTGGTGGAGGTCCACCTCGCCGCACGCCGGGCCGCCGGCGACTGGTTCCCGCCGGGCGCCCATGGCGACGACGACGTACGTGCCTGGGTCTCCGGCTGGGACCTGACGGCGTACGACGTGTGGCTGGCGACCGTCGGCGACCAGGTCGTGGGCTACGCCCGCTGCACGCCCACCTGGCTGGACGACCTCTACGTCCACCCCGACGCCCAGGGCAGCGGCGTCGGCACCGCCCTCTTCGACCTGGTCACCACGCTGCGCCCGCGCGGCTTCTGCCTCTGGGTCTTCGAGTCCAACACCCCGGCACGCGCCTTCTACCGGAGCCGTGGCTGCCTCGAGCTGGAGCGCACCGACGGCGCGGGCAACGAGGAGGGTGCACCCGACATCCGGGTGGCGTGGCCCGGGTCGGAGCCTCTCGCCTTCCTGCGAGGCCTCATCGACGAGACCGACCTGGTGCTCGGCGACGTGCTCGCGCGTCGTACGGCCCTCACCCGCGCCGTGCAGTCGGTGAAGCCGTCCAGCGAGCGGGACGCTGTCCGTGAGGCGGAGATCGCCGAGCGGGTCGCGGCGGTCGCGCCCGAGCTCGGTCGCGAGCGGGTCGCGCGCATCGTCGACGTGATCATCGCCGAATCGCTCGACGCCTCCCGCTGATGCTGCCGCTGACCCGCCCGAGGCAGGATGGGCACGTGCTGCTCCACGACGACGTGATCGAGGAGTACCGCGACTTCGCCGCGTACGCCGCGGGGGACTCGCCCTGCTTCGAGGCGTGGGCGCTCGGGGTGAGCCAGGACGAGCAGGTCCTGGCCTGGCTGGGGACGCTGCCGCCGATCAAGCGACAGCCCAACCTGGTGTTCGCGGCCGCCCGCTGGCACGGCGCTCCCGCGCCCGGGTCGTACGCCGATCTCCGCGGCCTGCTGCTCGACCGGCAGGACGAGATCGGCGCGACGGTGATGGCGAGGGCGACCCAGACCAACGAGGTCGGCCGGCTCGCGACCCTCGTCCCGGTGCTGGCGAGGATCGAGGGCCCGCTGGCGCTCATCGAGGTCGGCGCGAGCGCCGGGCTCTGCCTGTTCCCCGACCGCTACGACTACGCCTGGCCGCCTCTGGGCGAGCTGCGGGGGAGCGGCGGCCCGACGCTCACGGCGGACGCCACCGGGCCGCTGCCGGTGCCCGTACGACACCCGGACGTCGCGTGGCGCGGGGGTGTCGACCTCAATCCGCTCGACGTCGGCGACGCCGACGCGATGGCGTGGCTGGAGAACCTGGTCTGGCCCGAGCAGGACGAGCGGCGCGAGCGCCTGCGCGCGGCGGTCGCCCTGGCCCGCCTCGACCCGCCCGTGCTGCGGCGTGGCGACCTGTTCGACCACCTGCCGGCCCTGCTGGACGAGGCCGCAGGGCACGGCACGCCGGTGGTGTTCCACTCCGCTGTCATCGCCTACCTCGAGGAGCCCGACCGGCGCCGGTTCCACGAGCTGATGACGGGCCTCGTGGCCGAGGGGAGCTGCCGGTGGATCAGCAACGAGGGGCGCCGCGTGCTGCCGCAGGTCACGGGTGAGGCGGACGTCCCCTCGGGGCGTTTCGTGACTGCCCTCGACGGCGCGCCGGTGGCGTTCAGCCACGGCCACGGGCACGCGCTGCGACTGGCTGTGAGCCGACACGATCGGGGTCGTGTCTTGTCGGTGGGGCCGTGCACACTGACGTAGGCTGACTGCTCTTCCCCCTCCTTGGGCTGGCGAGTTGAGCACTCAGCAGTCCCGCCATCCCGCAGATCAGGGCTGGCACCGTCAGCGACCCACGAAAGGTGCGGAAGTCTCCTCCATGTCGGCCGTCTCCCCTGACAGCTTCGTGCACCTGCACGTCCACACCGAGTACTCCATGCTCGACGGGGCGTCGTTGCTCGACGGACTCTTCACCCGCACCAGCGAGCTCGGCATGCCGGCGATCGCGATGACCGACCACGGCAACCTGCACGGGGCCTACGCCTTCTACAGCAAGGCCAAGCAGCACGGCATCAAGCCGATCATCGGCATCGAGGCCTACATCACCCCCGGGACCATGCGCGGCGAGCGCCGCCGGGTGCGCTGGGGACAGGGCGACCTGGCCGAGGAGGGCGGCAACGACGTCGCCGGCGGCGGGGCCTACACCCACATGACGATGTGGGCCGAGAGCACCGAGGGCATGCGCAACCTGTTCCGGCTCTCGTCGCGCTCGAGCATGGAGGGCTACTTCTACAAGCCCCGCATGGACAAGGAGATCCTCGCCGAGCACAGCGAGGGCCTGATGGTGAGCACGGGCTGCCCGAGCGGTGCGATCCAGACGCGGCTGCGCCTCGGTCAGTACGACGAGGCGGTCCGCGAGGCCGGCGAGCTCCAGGACATGTTCGGTCGCGACAGCGTGTTCCTCGAGCTGATGGACCACGGGATCGACATCGAGAAGCGGGTCCGCGACGACCTGCTGCGCCTCGGCAAGCAGCTCTCGATCCCGCCGATCGCCACCAACGACTCGCACTACAACAACCCCGAGGACGCCTCCGCCCACGACGCCCTGATCTGTGTCGCGTCGGGCAAGCGGCTCTCCGACACCAACCGGCTCAAGTTCGACGGAGGCGGCTACTACATCAAGTCGGCCGCCGAGATGCGCGAGCTCTGGGCCGACCGGTTCGGGATGCCCGAGGCCTGCGACAACACGGTGGCCATCGCCGAGCGGTGCGAGGTCGAGTTCACCGAGTCCACCGGCGGCTACATGGCCCGTGCGGACGTGCCGGCGGGGGAGACCGAGGACAGCTGGTTCCGCAAGGAGGTCTGGCGCGGCATCGAGGCCCGCTACCCCGGTGACCGGCTCGACCAGGGCGTGCGCGACCGGGTCGAGATGGAGCTCGCGATCGTCTCGCAGAAGGGCTACTGCGGCTACTACCTCGTGGTCGCCGACTTCATCAACTGGGCCAAGGACAACGGCATCCGCGTGGGTCCCGGCCGCGGGTCGGGTGCGGGCTCCATCGCGGCCTACGCCCTCCGCATCACGGACCTGTGCCCCCTCGAGCACGGCCTGTTCTTCGAGCGGTTCCTCAACCCCGAGCGCCCCTCGATGCCCGACTTCGACATCGACTTCGACGACGCGCGCCGCGGCGAGGTCATCGCCTACGTCAGCGACAAGTACGGCGCCGAGCGGGTCGCGCAGATCGCGACGTTCGGTCGGCTGAAGTCCAAGGCCGCGATCAAGGACGCCGCCCGCGTGCTCGACCACGGCTTCGCGATCTCCGACCGCATCACCAAGGCCCTGCCGGCCGACGTGATGGGCAAGGGCGTCGCCCTCAAGGACATCTTCAACGCCGACCACAAGCGCTACCGCGACGGCGGCGAGTTCCGCGCGCTCCACGAGCAGGACCCCGACGTCCGCACGATCTACGAGACGGCGCTCGGCCTCGAGGGCCAGATCCGCAACTGGGGCGTGCACGCCGCCGGCGTGATCATGTCGAGCGAGCCGCTGATCGACATCGTCCCGATCATGGCCCGCCCGCAGGACGGCGCGGTGATCACCCAGTTCGACTACCCGATGTGCGAGTCGCTCGGGCTGGTCAAGATGGACTTCCTCGGCCTCTCCAACCTCCGCACCCTCGAGGACGCGCTGGTCAACATCAAGGTCAACCGCGACGAGGACGTCGTCCTCGAGGAGCTGCCCTTCGACGACCGGGCGACCTACGACCTGATGGGCCGCGGCGACACGCTGGGCGTCTTCCAGCTCGACGGCTCGGGCATGCGCTCGCTGCTGCGCTCGATGCTGCCCGACAAGTTCGCCGACATCACGGCGGTCTCCGCGCTCTACCGCCCCGGCCCGATGGGTGCCGACTCGCACAACAAGTACGCCCGCCGCAAGAACGGCCGCGAGCCGATCGAGCCGATCCACCCGGCGCTCGCCGAGGCCCTCGAGCCGGTGCTGGGCGAGACCTACGGCCTGATCGTCTACCAGGAGCAGGTGATGGCCATCGCCCAGGCGCTGGCCGGCTTCACCCTGGGTGCCGCCGACAACCTGCGCCGCGCGATGGGCAAGAAGAAGAAGGAGGAGCTCGACAAGCAGTACGCCGGCTTCCAGGCCGGCATGCTCGAGCGCGGCTTCCCGCAGGTCGCCATCAGCAAGCTGTGGGAGATCCTGCTCCCGTTCTCCGACTACGCCTTCAACAAGTCGCACTCGGCCGCCTACGGCGTCATCACCTACTGGACCGCCTACCTCAAGGCCAACTACCGCACCGAATACATGGCGGCCCTCCTCACGTCGGTGAAGGACGACAAGGACAAGATGGCGATCTACCTCAACGAGTGTCGCCGGATGAAGATCCAGGTCCTGCCGCCCGACGTCAACGAGTCGCACGCCGACTTCACGCCGGTCGGCAACGACATCCGCTTCGGCCTCACCGCCGTGCGCAACGTCGGCCACAACGTGGTCGCCGGCATCGTGGCGGCGCGCGAGGACAAGGGCCGCTACGCCGACTTCAACGACTTCATGGAGAAGGTCCCTGCGCTGGTCTGCAACAAGCGCGTGATCGAGTCGCTGATCAAGGCCGGCGCGTTCGACGACATGAAGCACAAGCGGCGGGCGCTGGCCGCGGTGCACGAGACGGCCGTCGACCAGTTCGTCGACCTCAAGAAGAACGAGGCGATCGGCCAGGACTCCCTCTTCGGCGGCCTCAGCGAGGACGACGCCGGCTTCGGGGTCAGCGTGACCATCCCCGACATCGACGACTGGGACAAGATGACGCTGCTCGGCCACGAGCGGGAGATGCTCGGGCTCTACGTCTCCGACCACCCGCTCCTCGGGCTCGAGCACGTCCTGTCCCAGGGCACCGACTGCACGATCGGCCAGCTGCTGCTCGACGAGGAGCGCGCTCACGGCTCGACGCTCACGGTCAGCGGCCTGATCACGTCGGTCCAGCGCAAGATCACCAAGCGCGGCGACCCGTGGGCCACGATCACCCTGGAGGACCTCGACGGTGCGATCGAGGTGCTGCTCTTCCCGAGCTCCTACACGTTGGCCTCGAACCTCCTGGTCGAGGACGCGATCGTCCGCATCAAGGGCCAGCTCTCGCGCGACAAGGACCAGCCCGAGCTGCGCGCCCAGGAGGTCACCGCCCCCGACCTCACCCACGGACCGACCGGCCCCGTCGTCATCAGCCTGCCGTCGACCCGGTGCACACCGCCGGTCGTCGCCCAGCTGCGTGACGTGCTCGGCACCCACCCCGGCATGACGGAGGTGCAGCTGCGGCTGCTGACCCGCAGCTCGACGAAGGTGCTGCGGCTCGACGACAACCTGCGCGTGACGCCGAGCCCGGCCCTGTTCGCCGACCTCAAGCAGCTCCTGGGACCCGGATGCCTCACCGGGTGAAGCACCTCGGCCTCGTGGTCGTCGGGTTCCTCCTCGCCGGCGCCGGCGCCGGTGTGCTGTGGGAGCGGTTGTGGGACGCCCCTGTGGGGCTGGCCTACCAGAAGGAGTGGTTCCTCGAGCCTGCCGGCCCGGACGTGTCCTTCCAGGGCGTCGCACTCTTCGTGCTCATCGCGTACCCGCTCGGGGCCGTGCTCGCGGCGGTCTCCGGCCTCTGGCGCGACGACGAGATCGCGACCGTGGTCACCGTGCTCGTCGCCGCGACTGCCGCCGGATTCCTGATGTACGCCGTCGGCGCCGCGCTCGGGCCGCCCGATCCGCAGGTGCTCGCGGCCGGCAGCGCCGACTTCACCTCGCTCCCGAGCGACCTCGGGCTCACGGCCCCGGACAAGGGTCGTACGCCGTGGCACTCGACCGCCCTCCTGGCCTTCCCGGCGGGTGCGATGACTGGTCTGGTCGCGATCTTTCTCTTCGGTGGTCTGGGGTTGGCGCGGCGCCCGCGTGGGTAGGCTGGGCGCGATCACAACGGGGCCGTCCCGAGCCGTTCGGGACACGTGCAGCGGGGGAGCAGAACTGTCATGAGCACCACACCGGGAAGCCCGGAATACATGGACGGCCCCAGCCCGGGCGGGTCCCCGCACGCGGGCGACCACCGGCCCGCCGACCATGACAACGACAACCGCAAGCGCCTGATCGCGCTCGGCGCGATCGTGGCCGGCGGCGCGGTCGTGGCGGGTGGGGCCTGGGCGGCGACCAGCTTCTTCGCACAGGGGGCGCAGCCGGCCGAGGCCCTGCCCGACTCGACGATCGCCTACATGAGCGTCGACCTCGACCCGAGCGGTGGCCAGAAGATCGAGGCCATCAAGATGCTGCGCAAGTTCCCGGCGTTCACGGACAAGGTCAACCTCCAGACGGACGACGACCTGCGTGAGCGGATGTTCGAGGAGATCACCAAGTCCGGTGAGTGCGAGGGCCTCGACTACGCCGCCGACGTGAAGCCGTGGCTCGGCTCGCGCGCGGCCGTGGCGGCCGTCGACCTCGGCGAGGACGAGCCTGCTGCCGTCGGCGTGGTCCAGGTCACCGACGCCGACAAGGCCGACGACGGTATGGCGACCCTGGTCGAGAAGTGTGGTGGCTCGGGTTCCGCGACCGATGGCGCCGGCGGCTGGGTCGTCGACGGTGACTGGATGGTCGTGGCCGAGACCGAGAAGATCGCCCAGCAGGTGGTCGACGCCACCGACGGAGGCACGCTCGCCGGTGACTCGGCCTTCGGCCAGTGGACCGGCGAGGCCGGCGACGACGGCTTCATGTCGATGTACGTCGCCAAGGCCGCCGCTCACTACCTCGGCGACGCGGCCGGGATGGGCGCGATGCTCGGCGGGATGCCGACGACGGGCGAGGACCCGGTCCCGCCGGAGCTGCAGGAGCTGATCGACCAGTTCGACGGCGCGGCCGCCACTGTCCGCTTCGACGACGGTGCGGTCGAGGTCGAGTACGCCATGTCCAACTACCAGCAGGACCTGACGAAGTTCATCGACACCGAGGCCGGCGTCGACATGGTGACCAGCCTCCCCGAGGACACCGTGGCCGCGATCGGCTTCGGGTTCAAGGAGGGCTGGGCCCAAGCCCTGCTCGACTACGTCAAGACGACCATGCCCGACGAGGCGGACACGATCGACGAGCAGCTCGCCTCGTTCGAGGAGGAGACCGGCCTGGCGTTCCCCGAGGACGTCGAGACACTGCTCGGCGAGGGCGTGACCATCTCGCTCGGCAGCGGCATCGACCCCGACGCCGTCACCAACGGTGGCCCCGGTGAGATCCCGGCGGGCATCCGCATCAAGGGCGATGCCGACGAGATCCAGGCGGTGCTCGACAAGATCAGCGACCTGGCCGGGCCGGAGGCCGCGGACTTCCTCGAGGTCTCCGAGGGCGACGGCTACGCCGTGCTCGCCCTGCAGGACGACTACCGGAGCAAGCTCGAGAGCGGCGGCGACCTGGGCAGCAGCGACGCCTACTCCGCGGTCGTCGGTGGCGACGATCCGCAGTCCGTGTTCTACGTCAACTTCGACGCCGACGACGACTGGCTGGTCCGCCTTTCCGACGAGATGGGCGGTGGGGCCGAGGTGAGCGACAACGTCGAGCCGCTGTCTGCCTTCGGCATCAGCGGCTGGGTGGACGGCGACGTCGTCCACGGCATGGTCAAGATGACGACCGACTGACGCAGTCCGGCCCGATCAACGCCCGATGGTGGCGGTCACCGCTCCGGTGACCGCCACCAGGTCGTGCGGCGCGAGCTCGATGTCGAAGCCGCGTCGACCGCCCGACACCAGGATGGTCGGGTGCTCGAGCGCAGTGGCGTCCAGCGCCGTCGGATGGGCACGCTTCTGGCCGACCGGCGAGATGCCGCCGGCGACGTAGCCGGTGGCTCGCTCTGCGGCGGCGACCTCGGCCATCACGGCCTTGCTGCCACCCAGCGCCCGGGCCAGGGCCTTGAGGTCGAGCTGACCCGTGACGGGGACGATCCCGACCACGAGCTTCCCGTCGAGGGAGGCCAGCAGCGTCTTGAAGACCCGAGCCGGGTCGACGTCGAGTGCCTCCGCGGCCTCCATGCCGTACGACGCCGCGCGCGGGTCGTGATCGTAGGTCCGCACCTCGAACGCGATCCCGGCAGCGATCAGTGCGACCGTCGCCGGAGTACCTCCGGGTGCACGGGACTTCTTCGCCATCGTCGTGCCGCCAGCTGGGTCAGTTGGGGGACCACGCGGTCCGGGCGACCTGGGTGGCGGGCAGCGACGGGATCACGTTGATCGCCCGCAGCTCCTCGGTGAGCAACCGGGTGACGAGCACGAGGCGCTCGGTGGCATCGGTGGCCTCCAGCAGCGACTGGCGCTCGGCCATCGGGAGCGGGGTCAGCGCAGACAGGGTCCACGCCAGGTAGTCGGGGTCGCGGGGGAGGGTGCCGCTGAACGGATCGCCCTGCAGCTCGGTCATCGCGACGCGGAAGGCGGTGAAGGTGGCCCGCGCGCGGTCGAGCACCTCGCTCGGCACCTCGACCTCGGGCTCGGGCAGCACCGCGACGACGCCCTGCGGGAACTCGATGCCGCGCTGCATCTCCTCGAGCATCAGCCGCTCGCGGGCGACGGCGACGATGTCGAAGGTGCCGTCCTCGCGACGGTCGACCTCGGTGAGCTGGAGCACGCAGCCGACGCGGTAGACCGACTGGGCGCCGTGCTCGCCGACCTCGTAGCCCTCGCGGATCGCGACCGTGCCGAACACGCGCTCGGCCGGGTCGTCGACGTCGAGCAGGTGCCGCACGAGCATCCGGTAGCGGTCCTCGAAGACGTGGAGCGGCACGCTCATCCCCGGGAACACCACGGTGCTCAGCGGGAACATCGGCAGCTGGTCGCTCACACCAACGACACTAGTGGGGTCTGTCCACCGCGCACCCGCGACTGCGGGGCGACCCGCCGAGGAACCTAGACTCGACCCATGTCCTTGATCCGCCGCATCGACCTGAGGGGCGCCGATCGGGCGTCCGTCGACTACCGCGCGAGCGTGCCTCGCGCCGAGTTCGACGTCGAGGCGGCCACCCATGTCGTGGCACCGATCATCGAGTCGGTCCGCACGGGTGGGCTCGACGCCGTCCGCGCCATCACGCTCGAGCTCGACGGCGTCGACGTACCCGATCCGCGGGTGCCTCCGGCCGCGCTCCAGAGTGCGCTGGCCGCCCTGGACCCCGCCGTACGAGCCGGGCTCGAGGAGTCCGTACGCCGCCTGCGCGCCACCAGCGAGGCCGACCTGGAGCCGGACTCGGTGGTCGAGGTGGCGCCGGGCGCGGTGATCACCCACCGGTCGGTCCCGGTCGACCGTGCCGGCCTCTACGTCCCCGGCGGACTCGCACCGCTCGTCTCGACGCTGGTGATGAACGTCGTGCCCGCCCAGGTGGCCGGCGTCCGGTCGCTCTGCGTCGCCGCCCCGCCGACCCGCGAGACGGGTCTCCCCGACGCCACCATCCTGGCCGGGTGCGCCCTCCTGGGCATCGACGAGGTCTACGCCGTCGGCGGTGCGCAGGCGATCGCGATGCTCGCCCACGGCGCGGGTTCGTGCCGGCGCGTCGACCTGGTCACCGGGCCGGGCAACCTCTACGTGATCGCGGCCAAGCGACTGCTGCGGGGCGTGGTGGGCATCGACTCCGAGGCCGGGCCCAGCGAGATCGCCGTGCTGGCCGACGACGCGGCGGATCCCGTGTTCGTGGCGGCCGACCTGGTCACCGAGTGCGAGCACGGCGGCACCTCGGCGTCCCTGCTGGTCACCGACTCCGCCGCGCTCGCCGACGAGGTGGAGGCCGAGCTCGACAAGCAGGTCACCGCGACGCGGCACGGCGAGCGCATCGCCGCCGCGCTGGGCGGCGCCCAGTCCGCGATCGTGCTGGTCGACGACGTGGAGCAGGGGCTCGAGGTGATCAACGCCTATGCCTCCGAGCACACCGAGATCCACACGCGTGACGCTCGCGACGTGGCCGCGCGGGTGCGCAACGCCGGCGCCGTGTTCATCGGCCCGTGGTCACCGGTCGCCCTCGGCGACTACTGCGCCGGGTCCAACCACGT
Organism: uncultured Actinomycetota bacterium; assembly: GCA_963708875.1. Classification (GTDB taxonomy): domain Bacteria; phylum Actinomycetota; class Actinomycetes; order Propionibacteriales; family Nocardioidaceae; genus Nocardioides. The sequence goes on along the minus strand of CAVPUL010000007.1, from coordinate 268,316 downwards.
CCTGCCGACCGCCGGCTGTGCGGCGCACTCCTCCGGCCTCGGTGTGCACTCGTTCCTCCGCCGCGTGCACCACGTCGAGTACACCCGCGAGGCCCTCGCCGAGGTCGCCGACCACGTCGTGACGCTCGCCGAGGCCGAGGACCTCCCCGGCCACGGCGCCGGCGTGAGCTCGCGGTTCGCGGACCGCTCACAGCGATGAACACCGACTTCCCCCCGCTGCGTGAGGAGCTGCGGGGGATCGAGCCCTACGGCGCGCCCCAGCTCTCGCACGAGCAGGCGCCGGTCCAGCTCAACGTCAACGAGAACCCCTACGCGCCGTCCGCACGCCTGGCGGCCTCGCTCGCCGAGGCGATGTCGACGGTCGCCGTCGACCTCAACCGCTACCCCGACCGCGAGTTCGTCGCGCTGCGCGAGCAGCTCGCCGGCTACCTCAACACGTCCGGCGGCAGCGGCATCACCCCCGACATGGTCTGGGCGGCCAACGGGTCCAACGAGGTGATGCAGCAGCTGCTGCAGGCCTTCGGCGGTCCGGGGCGGCTGGCGCTCAGCTTCGCGCCGACGTACTCGATGTATCCCGAGTACGCGCGCAACACCCTCACCGAGTGGGCGGTGGGTCACCGCGAGGAGGACTTCGGCCTCGACCTCGACCGGGCCCGCGCACTGATCGAGGACCGGCGGCCGAGCATCGTGCTGCTGCCCAGCCCCAACAACCCGACCGGCACGGCGCTGCCGCCCGCGGCGGTCTCGGTGCTGTCCGAGGCGGTCGGCGACACCGGCCTGCTGGTGGTCGACGAGGCCTACGGTGAGTTCCGTCGCTCCGGCACGCCGAGCGCGTTGGAGCTGCTCCCGCAGCACCGCAACCTCGTCGTCACGCGCACCATGAGCAAGGCGTTCGCCCTCGCGGGTGCACGGCTCGGCTACCTCGCCGCCGATCCGGCGATCTGCGACGCACTGCGGGTCGTCCGCCTGCCCTACCACCTGTCCGCGACCACGCAGGCGACGGCGAGCGTCGCGTTGTCGTACGTCGACGAGCTGCTCGCGCACGTCGACGACCTGCGGTCCGAGCGGGACGCCACGGTCGGCTGGTTGCGCGAGCAAGGCCTCGAGGTCGCCGACTCGGACGCCAACTTCGTGCTGTTCGGCCGGTTCGCCGACCGGCACGCGGTCTGGCAGGGTCTGGTCGACCGAGGGGTGCTGGTCCGCGAGACCGGACCGGAGGGCTGGCTGCGAGTCTCCATCGGCACCAGCGACGAGATGGCAGCATTCAGGGACGCACTGACGCACGTGATGAAGGAGCAGGCATGAGCCGCACCGCGCGGATCGAGCGCACGACCAAGGAGTCCCAGGTCAAGGTCGAGGTCGACCTCGACGGCACCGGGCGCTCTGACGTGTCCACGGGCGTCGGGTTCTACGACCACATGCTCGACGCCTTCGCCCGCCACGCGCTCGTCGACCTCGTCGTCCACACCAGCGGCGACACCCACATCGACGCGCACCACTCCGTCGAGGACACCGCGATCGTCCTCGGCCAGGCGCTTCGCGAGGCGCTGGGCGACAAGACCGGGATCCGCCGCTTCGGCGACGCCACAGTCCCCCTGGACGAGGCGCTCGTGCAGGCCGTCGTCGACGTCTCCGGGCGCCCCTACTGCGTGCACACCGGTGAGCCCGAGGGCCAGGCCTACGTGGCCATCGGCGGCACCGGCGCGGCCTACCAGGGCTCGCTGACCCGGCACGTCTTCGAGACGATCTCGTTCCACGCCCACCTCGCGCTGCACGTGCGCGTGCTCGCCGGGCGCGACCCGCACCACCTGGTCGAGGCCCAGTTCAAGGCGTTCGCCCGTGCCTTCCGCGACGCCGTCGCGATCGACCCGCGCGAGACGGGTGTGCCGTCCACCAAGGGCAGCCTGTGACCCCTGGGGCCGGTCCGGGGGTCGTCGTCCTCGACTACGGCTCGGGCAACGTCCGCTCCGTGGTGCGCGCGGTCGAGCGGGCCGGCGCGTCGGTGACGCTGACCAGCGACTTCGACACCGCGCTCGCGGCCGACGGTCTCGTGGTGCCGGGCGTGGGGGCGTACGCCGCCTGCATGCAGGGCCTGCGCGCCATCAAGGGCGAGCGGATCATCGGTCGTCGCCTCGCCGGTGGGCTGCCGGTGCTCGGCATCTGCGTCGGCATGCAGATCCTCTTCGAGGGCGGCGTCGAGCACGGCGTCGAGACCGACGGCTGCGACGAGTGGCCGGGCCTGGTCACCCGACTCGAGGCCGACGTGGTGCCGCACATGGGCTGGAACACCGTCGAGGTCCCGGACGGCTCGCGGCTCTTCGCCGGCGTGGAGGGGGAGCGGTTCTACTTCGTGCACTCCTACGCCGCGCGCACGTGGGAGCTGGTGACCAACGACCGCACCGCGGCGCCGTTCGTGACGTGGGCCGAGCACGGCGGTGACCGGTTCGTGGCCGCGGTCGAGAACGGGCCGCTCACGGCGACCCAGTTCCACCCGGAGAAGTCCGGGGACGCTGGTGCAGACCTGCTCAGGAACTGGGTGAGCTCGCTCTAGCGCGTGCGGTGGACGCGCGGCGACAGCGGTGGCGCGTCCAGGACCGTGCCGATGTCCGGTCGTCCCCACACGTCGATCCGGGGCCGGCCGTTGACGAGCCGGTGGGAGCGCGCTCCGGCGCGGACCCACCGCGGGTCACCGAGGCAGGTACGGGGCACGGTCACCTCGACGATCTCCCGCGCGGCACGGAAGCTCAGGGCCATGCCGGTGGGGCACGGGACACTGAACTGGTTCGTCGTGTAGATGTCGCAGCCAGCGGGCTCTGGCTCGGAGGGGGCAGTCCGCAGCTCGACGAGGGGCGGCCCGTCGGTGCTCCACCTCGAGACGAGCACCTGGTAGTCGCGTCCGTCGGTCACGAGGTCGAACACGACCTCCCGATTGAGCCCCGGCGCCCTGAAGCCGCGGTAGTGAGCACGGAGCACCACGTCGTCACGCCCGTGCACGACGGAGAGGCCGACCAGGTCGGTGGACGTGTCCTGCGGGGCCGATGTCACCACCACGCTGCCACAGGGCGGCGGGTCGAGACTGAAGCCCACCTGCTGCACGTCGGCGGCCTTGTCGCGGCCCCACCAGCGGTCGGCGTGGGCGGCCGTGGCCGTCAGGCCCATCAGCGCGATGGCAAGCGTGGTGGTGATCAGCGCGCGCAGCAGCCGCGTCATGGTGTTCCCCCGTGTGTGCTCTCTGAACTGTCGGCACATCCTCTCCCATGGCGGACGCTGGTGCAGACCGGTTGCGCAACTGGGTCGCCAGCCTCCCGGCCTGAGGGCTATTTTCCCGACATGACGGGGACCATGAGCATGAACCAGATCATCCACGCGGCGGTGCGCCGCGACGTCGCGCGGACCCAGCAGGCGCTGCGCGGCGTACGCGACGGTGACGCCGCACGTGCCCGGGACATCCAGAAGGCCTGGGGCAACCTGGTGCGCGAGCTGACGCACCACCACGAGGCCGAGGACGAGCTGCTGTGGCCGTTCCTGCAGTCGCGCGGGGTCGAGCTCTCCCTCCTGGAGCAGATGGAGGCCGAGCACGTCGCGATGAAGACCGCCCTCGCTGCCGTCAGCACCAGCATCGAGACGCTGGTGGCCGCGCCCACGGCTGCCAACGCGACGGCGGCCGCCGACGAGGTGTCGCGCGCGGAGGTCGTCATCAACGGCCACCTCGAGCACGAGGAGCGGGACGTGGAGGCTCCGATGGGCAACCTCGAGGACGACCCCGAGTTCAAGGAGCTCGCCAAGAAGCTCCGTCCCGCCAGCATCGTCGACGCCGCCAACGCGCTCGCCTGGATGCAGGACGGCGCGGGGGAGCGGGAGCGCAAGGCGCTGCGCGCCAACATCCCCGGTCCCGTCGTGGCGGTGCTGACCAGCGTGCTCGCACGTCGCTACAACCGTGAGGTCGCGCCGGTCTGGCGTTAGCCCGCGTCGCGCTCCGCGAGCGCCTTGAGGTTCAGCAGCTGCTTGCGGGCCATCATCAGGTCGCCGACCGAGATGGCGGGAGCGAGCCACCTGCTCGTGCCCATGACGACCTTGAGGACGAGCCTCGTCGTGCCTGCCTCCTCGGGGAGGACGGCGTACGACATGTGTGCGCCCATGATCGTGGCGGTCAGCTCGCGCCCGGGATCGACCGCCACCACCCGGCCCTGGTCGCGCCCGAGCGCCCGGGTGAACGGGTCGCCGACCACCGGGTCGGGCAGGTCGCGCAGCTCGCGCGGCGACCGGCGGCCGAGGTTGTCGACCAGGTCGTAGGAGTACGGCGCGAGCCGCACCTGCCGGACCCGCGCCCACACCGTCGCCGCATCGGCATTCACCGTCACCGCACGCCAGGCCTCGAGCGTCGGCCGGCGTACGACGTCGTCGCACCCGTAGCGCCGCGCCACCTCCGCGTCGCTCACACCCCACCGGTCGCCGATCACGTCGCCACGCTACTGAGCGACCGCGAGACGTCATACGGACGGGGCACCCGCTTGCCCCCTCCGTATGACGTCCCGCGCCGTCTCGCGGGACCACCGCCGGCGCGGGCCGCAGACCGACCGCTCCTAGGATCGAGCCATGCCCAGCACTCCCGAGCAGCCCTACCTCGAGCTCCTGCCCGCCGTCGACATCAAGGGCGGCCAGGCCGTCCAGCTGGTGCAGGGCGTCGACGGGTCGGAGAAGCGCTTCGGCGACCCGATCGAGGCGGCGCTGCGCTGGCAGGAGGCGGGGGCGGAGTGGATCCACCTCGTGGACCTCGACGCCGCGTTCGGGCACGGGCACAACCGTGAGCTCCAGGCGAAGATCGTCGGCACCCTCGACATCCGGGTCGAGATGAGCGGCGGCATCCGTGACGACGAGTCGCTGGAGGCCGCGATGGCGGCCGGCTGCCGCCGCGTCAACATCGGCACCGCCGCGCTCGAGGAGCCGGAGTGGTGTGCGCGGGCGATCGCGACGTACGGCGACCGGGTGGCCGTCGGTCTCGACGTGCGGGGCACGACGCTCGCCGCACGCGGCTGGACGCGCGAGGGCGGCGACCTCTACGAGACGCTCGCACGCCTCGACTCCGAGGGCTGCGCGCGCTACGTCGTCACCGACGTCAACAAGGACGGCATGCTCCAGGGCCCGAACCTCCAGCTGCTCCGTGACGTCTGCGCCGCGACGGACCAGCCGGTCGTCGCCAGCGGCGGCGTCACCACCCTCGACGACATCCGGGCCCTGATGGGCCTCGTGCACGAGGGTGTCGAGGGCGCCATCGCCGGCACGGCGCTCTACGAAGGCCGCTTCTCGCTCGAGGACGCCCTCGCGCTGACGAGGGGCGCGTGAACCGGATGGACCTGGAGTTCTTCGAGTACCACACCCGGCTGGCGGCGTACGTCCTCCTCGTGGACGAGGTCGACGGCGAGGAGCGCGTGCTGCTCGCGTGGTGGAACGGTGAGGGCCACAGCGACCCGGAGTGGTCGCTGCCGGGCGGCGGGATCGACTTCGAGGAGTCGATCAGCGACGGCGTCGTGCGCGAGGTCTACGAGGAGACCGGCTACCACGTCGAGCGCGGTGCGCTCCTCGCGGAGCACCACTTCACCGCGCGGGGCAGGGCGTTCGAGGGCTGGTTGCGCTCGCAGCGGTTCGTGTTCGAGGCGACGATCACGGGCGGTGAGCTCGGCACCACCGAGGTCGGCGGGTCCACCGACCACGCCGCATGGGTGCCGCTGTCCGAGCTCGTCGGCCAGCCGCGTTCGGAGATCGTCGACGTCGCGCTGGCGGCCCGCAGCGCGAAGGTCCAGCCATGACCGTCGCGATCCGTGTCATCCCGTGCCTCGACGTCGACGGCGGCCGGGTGGTCAAGGGAGTCAACTTCCAGGACCTCCGCGACGCCGGGGACCCAGTGGAGCTGGCGCGCCACTACGACGCCGAGGGCGCCGACGAGCTGACCTTCCTCGACATCTCCGCCTCGCACGAGGGCCGCGCCACCACGATGGAGGTGGTGAGCCGGTGCGCCGAGGAGGTGTTCATCCCGCTCACCGTCGGCGGCGGGGTCAGCAGCGTCGAGGATGTCGACCGGCTGCTCCGGGCAGGCGCCGACAAGGTCGCGGTCAACACCGCGGCGATCCACCGACCGGAGCTGGTCGCGGAGATCGCCGACAGGTTCGGCAACCAGGTGCTGGTCCTGAGCGTCGACGCCCGACGGACCCGCCCCGACCAACCAGGCACCCCGAGCGGCTTCGAGGTCACCACCCACGGTGGTCGCAAGAGTGCCGGCCTCGACGCGATCGAGTGGGCCGCGCGCGCCGCCGAGCTCGGTGCGGGCGAGATCCTCCTCAACGCGATGGACGCCGACGGCACGACCGACGGCTTCGACCTCGAGCTCATCCGGGCCGTACGCCGCGAGGTGTCGATCCCGGTCATCGCGAGCGGGGGAGCGGGTGCCGTCGAGCACTTCCCGCCGGCGGTCGAGGCCGGCGCGGACGCGGTGCTCGCGGCGACCGTCTTCCACTTCGGGACCCTGCGCATCGCGGACGTCAAGGCCGGTCTGTCCACGGCCGGTCACCCCGTCCGCTGAAGTCGAGTGGGGTCGTAGTATTCGGCCATGCTGAAGACCTCCCGGTGCGTCCCGAAGCGCCACCTCGCCATCGTCGCGCTCGCGACCGCCACGTTCGCCGTGTCCGCGTGCGCCCCGACCGACGAGGCCGACTCCGGCACCGACGCGAGCGGCTCGACCTCCGAGTCGGGCTCGGCGAGCCCGGACGGCGATCAGTGCACACCGGACTCGATGGAGACCGTCGCCGCGGGCACCCTCACCGTCGCCACGGACGACCCGGCCTACGAGCCGTGGTTCGTCGACAACGACCCGACCAACGGCAAGGGCTACGAGGCCGCCGTGGCCTACGCCATCGCTGAGCAGCTCGGCTACACCGAGGACCAGGTCACCTGGGTCAAGGTGCCGTTCAACAAGGTCGTCCAGCCGGGTCCGAAGGACTTCGACCTCGACCTCAACCAGGTCTCCATCACCGAGCCCCGCCGCAAGGCCGTCGACTTCTCGTCCGGCTACTACGACGTCGTGCAGACGGTCATCACCAACAAGGGCAGCTCGCTCGACGGCGTCACCAGCGTCGCCGACCTCGCCGACGCCAAGCTCGGCGCGCAGGTCGGCACCACGAGCTACACCGCGATCACCGACCAGATCCAGCCCTCGCAGGACCCGGCAGTCTTCGACACCAACGACCAGGCCGTGCAGGCGCTCAACAACGGCCAGATCGACGGCATCGTCGTCGACCTGCCCACCGCCTACTTCATGACCGCCGTCCAGCTCGACGACGGCGTGATCGTCGGCCAGCTGCCTCTGCCGGATGGCGAGCCGGAGCAGTTCGGCGCCGTGCTCGGCAAGGGGAGCTCCCTGACCGACTGCGTGTCCGGGGCCGTCGACGCCCTGCGAGAGGACGGGATCCTCGACCAGATCAACCAGGAGTGGCTGGCCCAGCAGGGCGCTCCCGAGCTCTCCTGATGTCCGAACGGGTGGCCCCGACGGCGCCTGCACGCGAGGGGGACTGGCAGCCGTCCGACGCCCAGCGGGACCGGGACGAGTGGCGGCGACGTCGGACGATCCGCAGCGCGGTGATCGCGGCCGGCAGCACCCTGCTCCTCCTGGGGGCCGTCGTCGGCGCCGTGGTCAGCTCGCCCGGTTGGGATCGCGTCCGCGAGACCTACTTCAGCTGGGACAAGGCGGTCTCGTCGTTCCCTGCCGTGCTCGAGGGGCTCTGGCTCAACATCCGGGTGATGGCGATCTGCTGGGTGCTGATCCTCGTGCTCAGCCTCACCGTCGCCGTCGTGCGTACTCTCCGCGGGCCGGTCGCGTTCCCGCTGCGGCTGATCGGGACGGCGTACGTCGACGTCTTCCGTGGCCTGCCGCTGCTCCTGGTGATCTTCCTGCTCGGCTTCGGTGGCCCGGCGCTGAGCCTCCAGGGCCTGCCCACCTCGCCGTTGTTCTGGGGCTGCACGGCACTGGTCCTGTCCTACTCGGCCTACGTCGCGGAGGTCTTCCGCGCCGGCATCGAGTCCGTGCACCCCAGCCAGCGGCTCGCCGGCCGCTCGCTCGGCCTGTCCTACGGCCAGACGCTGCGCCACGTCGTGCTGCCGCAGGCATGGCGCCGGGTGATCCCGCCGCTGATGAACGACCTGGTCTCGCTCCAGAAGGACTCCGGCCTCATCGCGGTCCTCGGCGTCACGGACGCGATCCGCAGGGCGCAGATCGAGACCGCGCTCGACTTCAACTACACGCCGTACGTCGTCGCCGGAGTGCTGTTCTGCTGCCTCACGATCCCGATGGCGCGGCTGACCGACCGCTACGCGCGCAAGAAGGGCTACCACGGAGCAGGGGGAACCCTGTGAAGCTCACCCCACGACGTTCTTCTCCTCCGCTGCGCTCACCCGAACAACGCCGCGGGGACCCCGAGGCCTCCGAGCTTCTCGCCCTGAGGGGCGTCCGGAAGTCGTTCGGGGAGCACGTGGTGCTCCGCGACGTCGACCTCACGATCGAGCCCGGCCAGTGCGTCGTGCTCATCGGCGCCTCGGGCTCGGGCAAGTCGACCCTGCTGCGCTGCGTCAACCTCCTCGAGGTCGTCGACGACGGCGTGATCACGTTCGAGGGCCGCGACATCACCGACCCGCGCGTCGACGGCGACGAGGTGCGCTCGCGCATGGGGATGGTGTTCCAGGCCTACAACCTGTTCCCGCACCTCGACGTCATCGGCAACGTCACCCTCTCGCTGCGACTCGTGCACGACGTGTCCTCCCAGGAGGCCCGGTCGCGCGGCCTCGCGATGCTCGAGCGGGTCGGGCTGGCCGAGAAGGCGCAGGCCAGACCCGACGACCTGTCCGGTGGCCAGCAGCAACGCGTCGCGATCGCGCGGGCACTCGTCGCCAATCCTCGGCTGATGCTGCTCGACGAGGTCACCAGTGCCCTCGACCCCGAGCTCGTCGGTGAGGTCCTCGACCTGCTCACCGAGCTCAAGGGCGAGGGCGTCACGATGCTGCTCAACACCCACGAGATGGGCTTCGCCCGTGAGGTGGCCGACCAGGTGTGCTTCCTCCACGACGGGCGCATCCACGAGCGCGGTACGCCCGACCAGGTGCTGGGCGACCCGCAGCAGGAGCGCACCCGCGCGTTCCTCTCGCGGATCAGGGCGTGATTCGCTGGCTGTCGGCGGCAGGGCATAGCCTCGCTGAGTGACAGATGATGCGGAGCAGCGCGGGACCACCACTCTCGACGGGTTCCGCGTCCTGTGGGTCGGCATCCGCCGGGAGCCGCGTGTCTTCACCGTCGCCACGCTCGGTGCCGCGCTCTTCGGCGTCCTCACCGTCGCCGACGCGTGGGTGCTCGGCTGGTCGACCCAGCACGTCCTGATCCCAGCCTTCGACACCGGCGAGATCGGCACCGACATGCTGGTCTGGGTCTTCGTGCTCTTCATGTCCGTGGCGATCCTGCGCGCCATCGGCATCGTCGCGCGGCGCCTCGGCGGCGGGATCATGTACTACCGGATGCAGTCGCACACGCGTCGCGGCGTCACCCGTCAATACCTCTCCCTGCCGATGGAGTGGCACCAGCGCCACCCGACCGGCCAGCTGCTCTCCAACGCCTATTCCGACGTCGAGGCGGCGTGGTCGCCGATCATGCCGCTCCCGATGGCGCTCGGCACCGTCGTGATGATGGTGATCGCCGTCGCGCAGATGTTCGTCGCCGACGTCGTCATGGCCGTCGTCGGCCTGCTCGTCTTCCCGGCTGTGGTCACGGCCAACCTGCTCTACCAGCGCTACGCCTCACCACTGATGACGCGGGCGCAGGGGCTGCGCGCCGAGGTCAGCGAGATCGCGCACGAGTCCTTCGACGGCGCGATGGTCGTCAAGACGCTGGGCCGCGAGGTCGAGGAGACCGACCGGTTCCGGGCCAAGGCCCACGAGCTGCGCGACGTCAACGTGCGCGCCGGCCACATCCGGGCGGTCTTCGACCCCGCGCTCGCCAGCCTCCCGAGCCTCGGCGTCCTCGTCGTGCTGGCCGTCGGCGTCTCGCGCGTCGCGAGCGGGTCCACCAGCGCGGGCGACGTCGTCACGATCGCCTACCTCCTCACGATCGTCTCGTTCCCGATCCGCGCCATCGGCTGGCTGCTCGGCGAGTTCCCGCGATCGGTCGTCGGCTACCGCCGCGCCAAGGCCGTCCTCGACGCCACGGGAGTCATGCCCTACGGCCCCGACGAGCTGCCCCGCACCAGCGCAGGCGCGTTGCTGCAGGTCGACGGCCTCCACTACTCCTACGACGCCGACAACCCGCTGCTGCGCGGCATCGACCTCGAGGTGAGGCCGGGACGCACGGTCGCCCTGGTCGGTGCGACCGCCTCGGGCAAGAGCACCCTGACCAGCCTGCTGAGCCGGCTCGTCGACCCCGACTCCGGTGCGATCCTGATCGACGGCCGCGACCTCCGTACGCTCCGCAAGGGCGAGCTGCCGCGTGACGTCGCGCTGGTCCCGCAGACCGCGTTCATGTTCGACGACACCGTCCGCGGCAACGTCACGCTGGGTGCCGACGTGCCCGACGAGGACGTGTGGGCTGCGCTGCGCACCTCGCAGGCCGACGGCTTCGTCGCGGCCCTCCCCGAGGGCCTCGACACCAAGCTGGGCGAGCGCGGCACGTCGCTGTCCGGTGGCCAGCGCCAGCGGCTCTCCCTGGCCCGGGCACTCGTGCGCCGTCCGCGGCTGCTGATCCTCGACGACGCGACCTCGGCGGTCGACCCGGAGGTGGAGGCCCGCATCCTCGCCTCCTTGCGCGACGACGTCGACGGATCGACGGCCTCGCTGCTCGTCGTGGCCTACCGCAAGGCCACGATCTCGTTGGCCGACGAGGTGGCGCACCTCGAGGCCGGCCGCATCGTGGCTCGCGGCACCCACGCCGAGCTGCTCGAGACCAGCCCGGCCTACGCCCACCTCGTCAACGCCTACGAGACCGACACCGACAAGGCCGCGACTGCCGACACCGGAAGGGACGACGCATGAGCACCACGACCCCGACTGCCGGCACCACGATGGACTCCGGCGAGGACATCGGCGCGCTCGCGACCATCCGCCTCGGCATGAAGTACTCACCGGAGCTCCGCGAGGGCCTCGGCCTCACCCTCGTGCTGGCGATCATCGCCTCGTGCGGCCAGATCGTCGTCCCGATCGCGGTCCAGCAGACGCTCGACCGCGGGCTCAACGGCCCGGACGGGCCGCGCCTCGACTACGTCGCGTGGATGGGCGTCCTGGCGGCCCTGGCGATCGGGATCAGCGGCTACGCGGCCTACGCGATGACCTCCCGCCTCTTCACCACCTCCGAGCGCGGCCTCGCCACCCTGCGGACCAAGGCGTTCCGCCACGTCCACGACCTGCCGCTGCTCACCCAGAACACCGAGCGCCGCGGCGCGCTCGTCTCCCGCGTGACCACCGACGTCGACCAGGTGAGCCAGTTCCTCGTCTTCGGCGGCCTGATCTTCGTGGTCAGCATCGGGCAGATGCTCGTCGCGACCGTGCTGATGGTGTTCTACAGCTGGGAGCTGGCCGCTGTCGTCTGGCTGGCGTTCGCGCCGCTGTTCCTCTCGATCCGCTGGTTCCAGAAGAAGCTGTCGGCCGCCTACACCGTCGTACGCCACCAGGTCGGCGTGCTGCTCGGCGCCATCTCCGAGCCGGTGGTCGGCGCAGCAGTCGTCCGGTCCTACGGGGTCGAGGACCGCACCCAGGCGCGCATCGACGGTGCGATCCAGGACTGGCAGGACGCCTACATCCACGCGCAGACCTACACCGTCACGTCGTTCTCGCTGGGCGGCCTCTCGGCGGGCCTGGCCAACGCCGGCGTGATCATCATCGGCGTGCTCCTCGGCTTCACCGGCGACATGACGCCGGGACGGGTGCTCGCGTTCGCGTTCCTCGTCTCGCTGTTCGTCGGCCCGGTCCAGATGGGCACGCAGATCCTCACGGACGCCCAGAACGCCATCTCCAGCTGGCGCCGGGTCCTCGGGATCCTCGAGACTCCCGCCGACCTGATCGACCCGGGTCCCGACGGCGAGGTGCTCCCGCGGGGGCCGATCGACGTCCGGTTCGCCGACGTCACGTTCTCCTACCCCGGCGGCCCGCCGGTGCTGCGAGAGGTCGACCTCGCCATCGATGCCGGCACCCGCATCGCGATCGTCGGCGAGACGGGCTCCGGCAAGTCGACCTTCGCCAAGCTGCTCACCCGACTGATGGACCCGGTCGACGGCGCGGTGCTGCTCGACGGTGTCGACGTACGCCGCATCGACGCGCGCTCGATGCGCCGCAGCGTGGTGCTGGTGCCCCAGGAGGGCTTCCTCTTCGACGACACCATCGCCGCCAACGTGCGCTACGGGCGCCTGGAGGCCAGTGAGGCCGAGATCCTCGAGTCGGCGACCGAGCTCGGCATCGACGACTGGCTCGCCGGCCTGCCGCGCGGCCTGCACACGCAGGTCGGCCAGCGCGGTGAGTCGATGTCGGCGGGGGAGCGCCAGCTGGTGGCGCTGCTGCGCGCGCACCTCGCCGATCCCGACCTGCTGGTGCTCGACGAGGCCACCAGCGCGGTCGACCCGGCGCTCGAGATGCAGATCGGGCGGGCGCTCGAGCGGCTGATGCAGTCGCGCACGTCCGTCACGATCGCCCACCGGCTCTCGACGGCCGAGGGCGCCGACGAGGTGATCGTCGTCGACAAGGGGCGGGTCGTGCAGCGAGGACCGCATGCCGTGCTGGTCACCCAGCAGGGCAGCGTCTACTCAGGCCTGCACGCGAGCTGGATCGCCCAGCACTCGCAGCAGTCGACCTAGGAGCCGGCAGCTCGACTCAGGAAGCCAGGACCTGCGTGATGAGCATGTCGACGTCGAAGTAGTCCGACTCGGTGCCCGGCGCCACGACGGCGGCGGAGCGGCTGAGGAAGTCCTGTACGTCAGCCGAGCTGGCGAGGAGCACCAGGTGGCCGTCGGGGGAGCTGAGCTCGATGCTGACCATGGCGCGGCCGCCGAGGCTGATGGCCGGGGAGACGTGGACGTCGCCGTCGCCGACGGGCGACTGCGTGCCGCGCATCAGCAGGTCACGGCCGAACGTCCAGACGAGCTCGCCGTCCGCGGTGATGAAGGTCATGGCCACGGCGAAGGGATCGGAGCTGCGGTAGCCGAACACGGTGTCGATCTCGTGGCGGATGCCACGCTCGTCCGCGCACTCCACAGTGATGTCCACAGTCACATCGGCCAGCGTGTGCCCGCCACCAGACATGTTCATCGTTGCTCCTCGTGAATGACTGCCCCAGTGGGGGTTCTCGGGCTTCGTTGCTCATGAGACGTCATTCGCACCCGCTCGTGATGCGAAACGCCCAAATATGGCCCGAACTGGTCCAGACCTGATCTTGATACTGACTCATGACTAACTTGACCAAACGTTCGCGTTTCCTTGGACCATACCGGCCTAGGGGCACCCGGTAGGTTTTTCCCCATGACCGGGGCAGCGAAGCGTGTCGTTCTGGAGACGCTCGGTTGGGCGCTCCTGTTGCTGGGCATTGCCGGCCTGATCCTGCCCGGCCCCGGCCTGCTCGGGATCTTCGCCGGGCTCGCCCTGCTGTCGCAGCAGTACGACTGGGCGGAGCGTCGCGTCGAGCCCGTACGGCTCCGCGCCATGCTCGGCGCCGCCGAGGGCGTGGAGACCGTGCCGCGGATCATCGCGTCGTGCGTCGGTGCCCTCGCGCTGGCGGCCGTCGGTGTCTTCTGGATCATGGCCCCGCCCGCACCCGGCTGGTGGCCGCTGGGCGACGCCTGGTGGCTGCCGGGCGGCATCTGGACCGGGGTCACCCAGGTGGTCTCGTCGTTCATCGCGCTCGGCCTGATCATCTACAGCTATCGCCGTTTCCACGGCGACCCGGATGCCGCCGACGACCTGCGGGACCAGATCAAGGAGCGCAGCAGCAGCAAGGGCTGACCAAGGCCCACCCGGATTCCCGGCGGGCTCCGAGGATGGGATATCGTTCCCGCGTCTCGGGCGATTGGCGCAGTGGTAGCGCGCTTCGTTCACACCGAAGAGGTCACTGGTTCGAACCCAGTATCGCCCACCCGAGAAACTGCAGGTCACAGGCACCAATTGCCTCTGGGCAAGAGCCCCGGGGAACGTACGGCGAACAAGCTCGGCGCGCCTTGACCCGCCTTGCGCGCGCAAGCCAAGGGGAACCGGGTGCATCCGGGTCAGCCCATGGGCACTCATGACCGGTACAACGACCGTGTATCCGACGGGGTACGTCATCCGGCTCCCGCCAACCGGGACCCTGCACGTCCGCACCCTCGTAGTCGGCCCACAAGGCGACATCAAGAAATTTGGTGGCTACGTCGAACCCAACCCGACCCCACAGGCTCAGTAGACGAAGAACGGCAACACGTCGGAGGCGGCTGCTTTCGGCGGCGACTTCCCAGGATGCGCATAAACGTCCCCGCGACCGGGGTACTTAAGTAGCGTAGGACTGTCATACTTTGGACGCACTTGGACGCAGCCGCGCACTTGGGACCCGGCTCACAGATGACGGGACGACCTATGTGTGGGTTCGACCAGCCAGAGAGGCTGTTCTGTAGCGCGGGCGACTGTCTCGAGGACGCCATTACGCACGGTCGGGCCACGTTCGAGGCGAGGGCCCACGCTCGCGCCACCCCGGACGAGGAACGACAGACCTTCAGCCTCCCGCTCTGCCTGCACCACGCACACCTACTCGGGTCCGGCACCACGCTTGTGGAATTCAGCGTCCGTAGGTTGGAAGAAGCGGACGGGCACTAGAGCTCTCCGGGGCCGTAGAGCCCGCAGCCGGTCACCTGCCCTGTGGTCAGCCCTTTAGGGTTCGCTGCCCGACCCAGCACGACACCCAGGCGACGCGGACCCAACGCCTGCACCTGTGGCGACGCGGCGGGTGCGGTTGGTCCCGCGAGCCCCCGGTCCGACGGGACCCCCAGCACCCCCACGTGTGTGCACCGACCGTAACGGCGCGAAAGTTGCCCTCGGCAAGCCAACACACAGACTGCACCGTTAGGGGTGAGCGGAGGGCTAGACCGGTCCCTACTCCGGCGCCCGAACACACAAAGGCCAGCGCTAGGCCCCTTTCGCGGAGCTTGCACTGGACTAAGGACTTACGACGACCGACGCGAGATTCGACGGCTCTCATGAAGCGGAACCGCCCCATGAGTGCTCTCAATAAACGAAGAACGGCAATGCGTCGGTGGCGGTGACTTGTGCCTGGCAACCGCCCACAGCAGGTCGCTGCCGACCCGACCGGGTCAACATCGTGAGCCCGCCCGCTGCCGCCTCGACCTGCGCGGCTAGCTTGTGCACGGGCGGTAAGGCATGCCGCCGAGGGGACACCACCGCTCGCCCTACCTCCACTGACGCGGTCGTGCCGCTGCGTGTCGTCGACCTCCCTACAGCGGGGTCATGAAGCTGTGAACGCGGCAGCTATCCCGTGCCAGCCCTGATAGAGCGGAGCTCGGCCTCCGCCGCCTGCAGCGTGGCCATCGTGGGAGCCTCGTTTCCCTGCCCGCCCCCACCGAAGGCCGTAGCGACCCACCAGTACCGAGTCGACTCGTTCTCTTCTGGGGCGGTGGCAACCCTCAGGATGGGCTTGACGCGCTCAATGGCGCCCGGTCGTAGCCATGCCCACCGATAGACCGGTGCACCGGGGACCAACGTCTCAGTCCCGTCCTCCGCCTCACGGACCATGTGGACCACGACGCGCCTGCTGAACCCGCGCCCGTGATTGCGGACCGCCACCCGAGAATGCTCAGAGCCGCGCTACAGGTAGCGCGGCTCTGTTGTTTGCACTGGTGAGTCATCGCCCTGACCTCTGCCGGCGTCGGCCGCGGGCGCGCCGGGCAACCGGACGGCGGATGCTCGATGGTTGAGGAGAAACCGCCCACGGATCTCGGGTCCGTGGACGGTTCCGTGTGAGGTGCCGCGCCCCCAAGCGCGGTCCTCACCCCCTGGGGAACCGTCCAGGGTGTGAACGGTTCCACGAAAGGGACGCGACTCGTGCCGACGTATGACGCGGGTTCGGGTCAACGATGTGGGCGGCCGGGCGATGCTGAACTGTGCCTCAGGCGCGGCGACGCTGCGCGGGCACGTGCAGGCGAGCGTGTTCCCGTCCGGGGGAGCGGGGGGCGGCGTCCATCTGCGCGCGCAGGCGCTCGTCGTTGAGCCACGCAGCGTGGGGGCGGTGGCACCGCTGGTCGTCGTGGGGGCACCGCGGGCTGCAGGCCATCACGTAGGTCGTCGTACGCGTTCCTGGCAGCGTGGACACGGTGCCGGGCACGTAGCGTGCCGGGTCCTGCCCGAAGGACGCGATCAGGTCGCGCGCCACCGCCGTGGCCTCCGGGCTCGTGCTGACGTTGTCTGGTGTGCTGGTCACTGCTGGAGATCTCCTTCGTGAGTAGGTGGCAGCCCGAGCCACCAGCACTCGTGTACCCCACTTGTCGAGGGGTAAACACTTGTTCACCGAAGAAGTGAAGTTTTCAAGCAGCAGGCTCAGGCCTCCACCGCACGACCAGCAGCGCGACGTCGTCCTCGGGCTGGTCGCCGATCATCCGGTCGATCAGCACGTCGCAGAGCTGATCGAGGTCGTCGGTGTGCGGTGCCAGCTCGCCGAGCAGCTCGGCGAGCGCATCGATGCCCTCCTGGACGTCGCGGTCGCGGCGTTCGACGAGGCCGTCGGTGTAGAAGAGCAGGATCGAGCCGGGCAGGAGGAAGGAGACCTTCTCCGCGCGCTTCGTCTCCGGGTCGAGGCCGAGCAGGAGGTCGTTGTCGTCCACGTCGGCGAGCCGGGTGACGGTGCCGTCCGGAGCCACCAGCATGGCCGGCGGGTGCCCGGCGTGAGCCCAGCGCAGCACGACCTCCTCGCCGGCGGCGGCGCCCGGACGCGGGTGGTGCTCGAGCCTGGCGACGACGGCGGTGGCCGTGGTCTCCAGCCGCAGCGACTCCATCACCTCGTCGACCCCGGACAGGATGGCGGCGGGCGCGTAGCCGCTGTGCACCGCGATGCCCCGGAGCAGGCCGCGCACCTGGCCCATGGCGGCCGCGGCCTCGACGTCGTGGCCCACCACGTCGCCCACGACGACCACGACATCGTTGTTGCCGGGTCCGCGGTTCTGCTGGAGGAACGCGTCGTACCAGTCGCCGCCGATGCGGGCGGCCTCGCTGGCGGGGGAGTAGCGGGTGACGATCTGCAGGTGGTCGGGCTGCGGCGGGTCGGTGAGCATGCTGCGCTGCAGGGCCTCGGACACGCCGCGCTGCTCCTCGTAGAGCCTCGCGTTGTCCAGGGCCAGTCCGGCACGGGCGCCGATGTCCTCGAGCAGGGCGACGTCGTCCTGCGAGAAGGCGGGGCGCCCATGACCGCGGAAGACGGTGACGACGCCGACCGTACGTCCCCGGGCGCGCAGCGGCACGGCGACCGCTGACTCGGGGTCCAGCTCGTGCAGGCGGTCGCGCGCGGCGCCGTCGCGCAGCACGGCCGCGACCTGCGCGGTCGCGTCGGACTCCATGAGGATGGGAGTCATCTCGCGGATGGTGCGGGCGAGGTAGGACGCGTCGGTCATCGCGCGCAGGCGCAACGCGGAGTACTGGCGCAGCGTCTCCCGCATGCCGGGGTCGGCGTGCGACCAGCCCACGTCCCGGAGACCGCGACGCCAGTCGGAGGCGTGGGGGTCGTCGACGAGCGTGACCAGGCACCAGTCGGCGAGGTCGGGGACCAGCAGGGTGGAGAGCCGGCTCACGCCCTCGACCGGGTCGAGGGTGCTCGTGAGGCCGTCGGACACCGACGCGAGGAGGGACATCCGCTGTGCTGACCGAGCCAGAGCGTCCTGCGCCCCCCTGCGGTCGCTGGTGTCGTACGCCGCGCCCACCAGGCGTACGGCGGGGCCACCGGGCTCCTCCGAGAAGGCGCGGCCCCGCGCCTCGATCCACCGGATGTCGCCGCCGGGCAGGACCACGCGGTACTCGGCGGCGTAGTCACTGCACGTGGCGATCGCGCGCTCGAGCGCCGCGCTCACGCGGTCGAGGTCGCCGGGGTGGACGCACGCGTTGAAGGCCTCGATGGTGCCGCCGAACGTGCTCTCGTCGAGACCGAAGAGCTCGAGCAGGCGTTCGTCCCACCGCAGCCGCCCGGTGACCAGGTTCCAGACGAAGGCGCCGACGCCCGCCGCGTCGATGGCGAGGCGCAGGGCGACGCGGTCGCTCTCCTCGTCCAGCGCGGCAGTCATCTCGACGGGCTCCCTCTGCGCGGGTACGCCGATGCTCGTCGGGGCACCGATCTCGGACACGGGCGCTCCTCCGAACTGACCAGGACAGCCCGTGATCTCCAGGCCCAATGGGGCAGGGTATGACAGGTCCGCGCGCCGCGCTCGTCGAACGCGGAAAGGTCCAGTCAGGTGCTCACCCCTGCGGCTGTACGGCGGGAGGCAGGTCCTCGACCCGACCCTCAGGTGCACCCAGCGCGTCCTCGGGCAGCGCGGCCACCTGCTCGCGGCACCACACCGACACCGGACGCGTCCCGTCCAGCACGCCGGCGCGGAAGTCGGCCCAGCTCTCCCAGCTGGTCGCCTCGACCTCGGCGGGGTCCGGATCGCCCACGTCACGCGTGGTTCCGACGAAGACGGGACACATCTCGTTCTCGATCACGCCGTCCTGCTCGGCCCGGTAGCGGAACGCCGGTAGCAGCAGGCGCAGCTCATCGACCTCCGCGCCGAGCTCCTGACGCACCCGCCGGCGTACGGCGTCGGTGAGGTCCTCGCCCGGTCCCGGATGGCCGCAACAGCTGTTGGTCCACACGCCCGGAAAGGTCCGTTTGGTCAGCGCGCGTCGGGTGACGAGCACCCGTCCGGCGGGGTCGAAGAGGTACACCGAGAACGCCAGGTGCAGGGGGGTGTCGGCATGGTGCACGTCGGCCTTGTCGGCCGTGCCCACGGCCCGGCCGTCCTCGTCCAGGAGCACCACGAGCTCGCTCGCCGGGGTGTTCATGCTGGCCCTCCTGCGGGCCGGGCGAGCTGGTTGACGGCCGCGCCGAAGACCCACGGCAGTCGCGACGCGGCGGGCACGAGGGCGCGCCGCACGGGTGCGTAGGCGGTGGCGCGGAGGAGGGCGTGCGTGAGCAGCTCGTGGCGCAGTCCGAGTCGACGGGCGAGGCGGTCGTAGTCGGCGGGTCGGTCCGCGGCGACGCACGCCACGGCCGTACGCGCCTGGGCCAGGCCGAGCGCGATGCCCTCGCCGGTGAGCGCGTCGACGTATCCGGCGGCGTCGCCGACCAGCAGGACGCGCCCGGCTGCCCGGCTGCGGACGCGCTGGCGCAGCGGCCCGGCCCCCATCACCCGCGTGCGATCACCGGTGAGCCGCTCCGCGAGGACCGGGAAGTCCGCGAGGAGGTCGTCGAACCGGGAGCCGGCGTCGCCGAGCACTGCCACACCGACCAGGTCGTCGTCGACGGGGGTGACGTAGGCCTCGGCCCGCGGCGACCAGTGCACCTCGACGTACGACGTCCACGGCGCCTGCGCGACGTGACACCGTTGCCCGAACCGTCGCCGAGCAGGGGTGGGTGTGTCCAGGCCGAGCAGTCGGCGTACGGGGGAGTGCAGGCCGTCGGCGGCCAGGAGGTAGCGAGCGGGTTCGCCGTCGACGAGCACCCGGTCGCCGAGGTCGCGCACGTCCTCGACCGCCCGCGGCTCGACGGGGATCCCGGCGCTGGCGACGGCGGTGGCGAGGGCGTCGTGCAGGACCGTGCGACGGACGCCGCGACCGGCGCCCGCGCCGAACCGGGCGGTGGCTCCGACGCTGCGTCCGGCTGCGTCGAGGTAGTGGATCCCGGCCAGGGGGCGTCCGTGCGGGTGCACCCCGAGAGCAGCGAGCTCCGCGACCGCGCCGGGCATCAGGCCCTCGCCGCAGGCCTTGTCGATGGCACCGGTGCGCGGCTCGCGGACCACGACCGACAGCCCGGCGCGGTGGGCGTGGAGTGCTGCCGTCAGGCCGACCGGCCCGCCGCCGGCGACGACGACGTCATGCATCGGCGGTCTCGCTGACGGTGGGAAGCGTGGCGAGCGCTTCGTTCTCCGTGCGGATCCGGACGGCCAGCAGTCCGGCGTTGAGCACGGAGAACACGACCGCCGTGATCCAGGCGGCGTGCACGAGAGGGAGGGCGACGCCCTCGACGACGACGGCGACGTAGTTGGGGTGCCGGAGGTAGCGGTAGGGACCCGAGGTGACCGGAGGCAGGCCGGGCACGATGATGACGCGGGTGTTCCACCGCCGGCCGAGCGTCGCGATGCACCACCACCGCAGCGCCTGCGAGGCGACGACCAGTGCGAGCATCGACCAGGCGAGCAGCGGTGGGACGTCAGGACGGCGTACCCACGCCTCGACGAGCGCGCCGACGAGAAGCCCGGTGTGGAGCACGACCATGAACGGGAAGTGGCCGAGCCCGCTCTCGACGCCGCCGCGCTCGCGGCTCCAGGCCGCGTTGCGGACCGACACGACGAGCTCGGCGACGCGCTCCAGGCCGACGAGGGCGATGAGCACCGTGAAGGCCAGCAACGTGGTCATGACGCGGCCCTCAGCAGGACGATCTCCGAGCAGAAGCCCGGTCCCATCGCGAGCAGCACGCCGTGGCTGCCGGGCTCGGGCGGACGCTGGGCGAGCGTGTCCTCGAGGACGTGCAGGACGGAGACCGAGGAGAGGTTGCCGACGCGGGCCAGCGACTCCCAGGTGAGCTGCAGCGCCTCGCGTGGCACCTCGAGTGCCTCCTGCAGCGCCTCGATGACCTTGGGGCCGCCGGGGTGGCAGACCCACCAGCCGATGTCGTCGCGGGTCAGGTCGTGGTCGGCGAGGAACGCATCGACGTCGCCGCGGATGAACCGCTCGACCAGGCTCGGCACCTCGGCGTCGAGCACGATGCGCAGCCCGGAGCCGGCCACGTCGAAGCCCATCGTCCGCTCGCTGTCGGGATAGAGCCGGCTGCGCGAGTCGAGCACCCGCACGGTGCCGCCGTCCCGTGCGTCGCCGACGGCGACCACGGCGGAGGCGCCGTCACCGAACAGGCCGCTGGCCACCAGGTTGGGCACGGAGGTGTCGTCGCGCTGGAGGGTGAGCGAGCACAGCTCGACCGCGACCAGGACGGCCGTGTGGTCGGGGTGGCCGAGCAGGTAGTCGTGGACCCGGGCGATCCCGGCGGCGCCGGCCACGCAGCCGAGGCCGACCAACGGCATCCGGCGCACGTCCTCGCGCAGCCCGACGATCCCGGCGATCCGGGCGTCGAGCGACGGCACCGCCAGCCCGGTGACCGTGGCGGTGACGATCAGGTCCACGTCGGACGGAGTCAGGTCGGCGGCCTTGAGCGCGTCGACGAGCGCCTGTGCGCCGAGCTCGACGGCGTGCTCGATGAAGAGGTCGTTGGCGTGGCCGAAGTCGCCGAGCGTCGCGTAGTCGGCCAGTGGCAGCACCAGGTGGCGGCGCTCGACGCCGGCGTTGCGGTGGAACCTCCGCAGGAGCGCGTGGTCCAGGCTGCGCTCGGAGATCACGTCGGCGAACGCCTCGGTGATCTCCGCCTGGGGGTAGGAGTGCGGGGGCAGGGCGCTGCGGGTGGCCAGGATCCTCATGCGGGGTCCCCGGGGCGTTGTTCGGGGGAGCGCAGCGGAGGAGAAGAACGTCGTGGGGTGTTCATGGGAGCTTCCTTGCGGTTCGGGGGCGGTGGAGTGGTCGCGGGTGCGGGAGGAGGTCGCGGGCCAGGCCGGCCACCAGACGGGGGTCGAGGTGGCCGGCACCGAGACCCATCTCGACGAGGGTGTCGAAGACGTGGCGGTCTCGTCCGGCGGCGCGGATCCCGGCGTCGACGACGCGCGGCGACCGGGCGAGACGCGACGCGACGAAGGTGTGCCGCAGGTGCGAGCCGAGAAGTCCGCGCACGACCTTGCGGTGCCGTGCTCCGGCCGCCTCCGGCCGGCCGAGGGCGACGGCTCGCGCGGCCGTGCGGCCGGCCGCGATCCCCGTGGCGACGGCGTAGTAGATGCCCTCGCCGGTCATCGGGTTCACGAGTCCGGCGGCGTCGCCGACCAGCAGCGCGGGCCCGTCGGGCTGCTCCCAGCGCCAGCTGCTCAGCGGCAGGTGGTGACCCCGCCAGTCCTCGCCGGTGCTGGCGGCTCCGGGCACGAGCTTCTCGAGCTCGTCGAGCAGCAGCCGGCGACTGGGCGGTGGTGCGGACGACTCACCGGGGAGCAGCTCGCCGTAGCCGACGTTGACCAGGCCGTCGCCGCGGTCGAAGGCCCAGGCGTACGACGGTTGCCGCCGGTCGCCGTAGCGGATGACCTGCCGTCCGCGGATCTCGTCGGTGACGGGCGCGTAGCCACGGATGGCGATGGCGCGGGTCTCGCGTCGCTTGCCGAGGAGGGCCTGGCGGACCATCGAGTGCGCGCCGTCGGCTCCGACCACGACGGCACCGCGGACGTCGCCGGAGACGACCGGGCCGCTGCCGTCGACCTCGATCGACGTGGCGCGGTGTCGGCGCAGCACGGCTCCCGCGGCGACGGCCCGCTCGACCAACCGGGCGTCGAAGACCTGGCGCGGGATGACATGCACCTCGCGCCGCATCGGGCCGGACACCACCACGTCACCGTGGGCAAGCTCGAGATCTCGCAGGGGCGTCCAGCCGTCGACGACGTCGGCCGCGCCGACCTCGGCGAGGGCATCGAGCACGTGGGGCGCTATCCCGTCACCGCACGACTTGTCGCGCGGGAAGTCGCTGCGGTCGAGCAGCAGGACCCGCAGCGACGGGTCGGCAGTCAGGGCACCCAGCGCGGCGCTGGCTCCTGCCGGTCCCGCTCCGACGACGACGAGATCCCAGGACTCCGAGCTCATCGGGCCACCACCAGGAGGACAGCGTCGCCGAGGGCGATGCCGATCGCGGCGAGGAACGGCCAGCGGCCGGTGCCCCGGACCACGACCGCGGCAAGGGCGAGCACGGTGACGGCGGCAGCGACGACGGCCACTGTCGGGGGAGCCGCGCCGACGAGCACGACGGCCGTGGCGGCGACGAGCACGACTGCGGCGACGGGCGCGATGCGCCGGCGGCCCAGGCGGTGCGGCAGGCCGCGTACGCCGGTCGCAGCGTCGTCGTCGAGGTCGGGCAGCACGTTGAGGAGGTGGGCGCCCACGCCGAGCAGCGCGGCGCCGACCGGCCACCACCACGGCGGCGGCTGGTCGTCGGCGTACGTCACGACAGCAGTCAACCCGCCGAAGCTCAGCGCGTAGGGCAGCCATGACCACACCGTCGCCTTGAGCCCGAGGTTGTAGGCCCACGCGGAGGCGACGCAGCCGAGGTGCAGGAGCCCGGGGACGAGACCGAGCGCGAGGGACAGCCCGACGCACGCGACGACGGCAGCCACACAGGCGGTGCGGACGACGGTCCGCGACACCTCGCCCGTCGCCAGCGGCTTGTCCGCACGTCCCGCCCGGCGGTCGCGTCCCGCGTCGACGAGGTCGTTGCTCCACCCGACCGACAGCTGACCCGCGAGCACGGCGAGCACGACGAGCGCGCCCGTCCTGGCATCGAGGCCCTGCGCGAGGCAGAGGAGGCCGGACAGCACGGTGACCGCGAGCGCCGGTCCGGGATGCGCCGCGGCGATCAGGCCGCGCACCACGGTGCCCGTGCTGGTGCGATCGTGCGAGAGCTCCGTGCTCACGTCATCTCCTCGCCGCTGTCCCGGACGGACCTCGTGCTGCGACCGTACCCAGTCGTGGCCTCGGTCATCACCGAAGGCTCCCGCGTCGCTCGAGCCGGGCGAGCAGGGGCATCGTGCGGGACCGGTTGTAGCGCTGGATGACGATGAAGGGCACGTTGACCAGTACCCCGTAGGCCACGAGCAGCACGGCCGGCAACGGAGGGTTCCACAGCAGGAAGAGCGGCGAGCAGGACAGCGCCCACCAGTGGGCGAGCTCGGCGCGGCGGGTCTCGCGCACGAAGGTCCTGAGTCCCTCGACGTCCCGGGCCGGCAGCTCGCGCTTGCTCACGCCACCCTCGAACAGTGCCCCTGCCTCCGGCAGGCGGTCCTTCCAGCGGTGGATGTGGAGTCGGCGCCGATACCACCGGCCGCCCTCCTCGAAGGCACGTCCGCGCAGCAGCAGGCCGTCGTGCGCCAGCCGGTGGTCGCCGAGCCGGTGCGCGGCGTAGCCCGTGGCGGCGTGGAAGAACCCCCAGGCGAGCACGTCGACGACGAGGGTCAGCCACTGCGGCAGGACGTAGCGCAGCATCACGCCACCTCCCGGGCCGACCGGTCGCGACGCAGGTCGACGGGCCGGCCGCGCCAGTGCACCGAGCGACGCACGAGGGTGAGCAGGGCCGATCGTGCGAACACGAGGTCGAAGGCGAGCAGTGGCAGCGGGAACAGGACCCAGGTCCACCACCGGAACGTCCCCGCCGTCCTCAGGACGGAGCGCAGCTGGACCGCGGCGAGGAGCCACGCCACGGCCCAGGCCGTGGTCGATGCCCCGGCGTCACCGCTCGCCGCGTCGACGACCGCGCCCACCCCGCCGACGGCCACCACGTGGTGCGCACAGATCCACAGGACCGTCGCGAGGGAGGAGAGCGGGCTCGCTGCCGTGGCACCCGAGGCGATGTTCTTGGACCAGCCCGAGACGAGCTGGGCCAGGCCGCCGGGATAGCTGCGCATGGAGACCGACGCGCCCCCCACGAACGACGTCACCGGCAGCCCGGCGCGGTCGTACGCCCGGGCCAGGCTCACGTCGTCGAGGATCTCGCCGCGCACCGCCCGGTGGCCGCCCGCCCGCTCGTAGTCGTCGCGCGAGCTGAGCAGGCACGGCCCGAACGCCATCGGCCTGCCGGTGCGTCGTCCGGTGAAGGCTGCGCTCGCCAGCAGGGCGACGGCGTTGAAGTAGGCGGAGAGCTGCTCGTAGGGACGGAGGACGCGGTGGTGGGGCTGGACCGACACCAGGCCGCCGTGCACGCGGTGCAGGTGCAGCAGGCCGTCGACGGCGTCAGTGGCCAGGACGGTGTCGGCGTCGAGGAAGAGCAGCAGGTCGCCGGTCGTGGCGGCGGCACCGGTGTGACAGGCCCACGCCTTGCCGGTCCAGCCGTCCGGGCGGGCACGGGCAGCGACGACGACGCGGGCGCCACCGGCCACCGCGACGGCGGACGTCTGGTCGGCCGAGTCGTCGTCCACGACGACGACCTCCGCCACCGGCAGTCCGACGAGCGAGGCGAGCAGGGCCGGCAGGGTCCGCTCCTCGTCGCGGGCGGGCACCACCACCGAGACCGTGCGACGGGCCACCCCGGCGGCGGCCGGAGGGACCGAACGCAGGTCGTGGAGCAGCCACCTCGGCACCATCGCGGCCGCGAGCAGGAACCCGACGAGCAGCACGAGGGGGAACAGGGCGTGCACGACGTCAGGCACGGCCACCACCCGGCAGCCGGGTCACCCGCAACGGCATGCCGCCCCGCGGGTGCACCGCGACCAGGGCCTGTGCCTCAGGGCGCGTCCAGCCCTCCGGGAGCTCGACGCGGTGCGTGAGGAGCAGCCGGCTCAGCACGACGGCGATCTCTCCCAGGGCGAAGTCGCGACCGATGCACAGGCGCGGTCCCTGCCCGAACGGCAGGTAGGCCGTGCGAGCCGCAGCCGGGTCGAGGAAGCGCTCGGGACGGAAGTCCTCCGGGTGCGACCACGTGGCCCGGTGACGGTGGACCAGCCACGGGCTGATGATCGCGAGGGTGCCCGCCGGCACCTCGACGCCGCCGATCACGTCCGGTCCGAGCGAGCGTCGCGAGACCGCCCAGGCCGGCGGGTAGAGACGCAGCGACTCGTCGATCACCGCGCGCGTGGCCGGGATGCGCTCGCGGTGGTCGAGCATGGACACCGGACGGCCCAGTGCGACGAGCTCGGCGCGCACCACCCGCTGCGCCTCGGGGTGCTCGGCGAGCAGCATGAGCGTCCAGGTGAGCGCCGCGGCCACGGTCTCGTGCCCGGCGATCACCATGGTGACCAGCTCGTCGCGGATCGCGGCGTCGTCGAGGCCGCTGTCGAGCAGGAGCCCGAGCAGGTCGTCGCCGTGCGTCCCTCGGGGCCCGGTCCCGCCGTTCGCCCGACGCTCCGCGACCAGCAGCGACGTGATGGCGTCGAGCCGTCGCCGGGTGAGCCGCAGCCGGAGGTTCGTCGGCGTCGGCGCCCACCCGGCCGTGGGCAGGATGGATCGGCCCAGGCGGACCACCAGCCCGGCGGCGTCGCTGGTCGCGTCGAGCAGCTGCTGCGCGTGGTCCGAGAGATCGGCGGAGAACAGCGCGCGCCCCACCGCGTCGAGCCCGACCCGGTGGGTCAACGCCGCCACGTCGACGATCCGGCCGGTGCCCGGCACGAGGTGGCGGAGCCCGCCCTCGAACGCCGTGTCGGCCGCCGCGCGCACCTGGTCGCTCACCGCCTCGAGGCGCTGGTGGTGGAAGGCCGGTGCGGCCAGCCTGCGGTGGTCGATCCAGCTCGGCTCCGCGGAGGCGAGCAGTCCCTGTCCCGTGACCCGCGCCAGAGCGCCGTACTGGACCGTCTGCTTGCCCCAGTTGCGCGCCGAGGTCTGCAGGACGTGGCGGACGTCGGCGGGATCGTTGACGAGCAGGGCCGGGGGGCCGGGGACGGGGAACGACACGAGGTCCCCGTAGCGGTGCTGCACCTCACCGAGGAACGTCAGCGGGTCGCGCCGCACGGAACGGAACGCGCGCGCCATGTCGGCCGACGTCGGACCGGGCACACCGATCTCGGTCGGTTGCAGCGCCTGGAGGCGCGACGCGGCACTCACTCCTGCACCCGCGAGGTACGTCGGCCCAGCCACGTCCACACGACGCAGGACACCAGCACCAGGCCGAACCCGAACGCGAGGTCCTCGACCGGCGCGTAGACCAGGCGGCCGTCGCCGACCAGCACCACCCGGCCGGAGCCGAGGATGGTGTCGGGGTCGTAGCGGACGATGCCGCGACCGGTCAGCCAGCCGTTGGTCACGAGCTGGAAGAACACGACGATCGCGTAGGCGGACCACCAGTCCCCGGTGGACGTGAGCCTGGTCCGGGCGACCCACCGGTCCAGGACGACCGCAGCGACGACAGCGAGGCAGGCGAGCACGGTGTAGCTCATCGCTCGTCCTCCCGGGGTCGGCGCAGGCCGTGCCGGCGGGCTGCGCGGGTCGCCTCGAGGGTCAGCACCGCCACCAGCGGGATCACCACGAAGAACGCCACCTCCTCCAGAGGGAGCCCGGCGACGCGCCACGGCAGGGTCTGGGCAGCGTCGAACCGCCAGTGCCCGGCATCGGTCGCGTAGAGGTCCCACAGCAGGAACGGCGTCCCGGCCAGCACGATGGTGAGCGCGAGCCGACCGGGTTGTCGCAGCACCCCGAGCCGGAACGCCGGCACCAGCGGGAGCGTGCCGATCAGGCAGAACGCCAGCATCCCGACGTAGGACCACTGCAGCAGGGTCATCCGGGCACCGGTGCGCTGGAGCGGTCGCCGGACAGCCGCTTGAGCACGAGCTCGGCACTGATCAGGCACATCGGCAGGCCCACACCGGGGATCGTGGTCGACCCCGCGTAGAGCAGGCCGTCGACCTTGCCCGAGGCGTTGCCGGGGCGCAGGAAGGCGCTCTGGCGCAGGGTGTGCTCGAGCCCGAGCGCGCCACCTCGCCACGAGTGGTAGCGCTCGGCGAAGTCCTGCGGGCCGACGGTGTGCCGCACCCTGATCCGCTCTCGCAGGTCGGGCACGCCTGCCCATGCGCTCACCAGGTCGATGGCGGCGTCCGCCGTGCGCTCGACCAGGTCCGAGCCCCCGCCCTCGTCCCCACCCCCACCGATCGTCGTGTCCGCCGGCACCGGCACGAGGACGAACAGGTTCTCCGCGCCCGCCGGGGCGACGGAGCGGTCCGTCTCGGACGGCTTGCAGACGTAGACCGACGCCGGCTCGGGCACCTTGGCGTCGCGACCGAAGATGTCGCCGAAGTTCTGCCGCCAGTCGGCGGTGAAGAACAGCGAGTGGTGCGCCAGCTGCGGCAGCCTCCCGTCGACGCCGAGCATCGCCAGCACCGCGCCGGGCCCGGGGGAGCGTCGCCGCCAGGTCCGCTCCGGGTGGGTCTGCAGGTGGGCCGGCAGCAGCGCGGTCTCGAGGTGGTGCAGGTCGGCGGCCCCGACCACGACGTCGGCCTCCAGCAGCGCGGTGGTCCCGTTCTCGTCGATGTGCCGGACGCCCGTCACCTGCGCGCGCGACCCCCGTCCGACAGGACGCGTCGCGATTCCGGTGACCTCGGTGCCCGTGTGCAGCCGGGCGCCGTGCTTCTCCGCCAGCAGGGCGATCACCTCGATCAGCCGGGTGAACCCGCCCTGCGGGTAGAGCACGCGGTCTCCGAGGTCCAGCCGGCTCATCAGGTGGTAGATGCTCGGCGCCCGGCTCGGCGACGAGCCGAGGAAGACCGCGGGGTAGCCCAGCACCTGCTGGATGCGCCGGTCGGTGAACGACGCGGCGACGTGGCGCTCCAGCGACCGGGTCAGGAGCCGGCCGAGCGCGGGGACCCGGCGTACGACGTCGGGGGCGAGCAGCGACGTGGGCGACTCGAAGCTGCTGTAGAGGAAGCGGCGCAGCGCCATGTCGTAGGTGTCGTCCGCCGAGCGGAGATAGGCGTCGAACCGGTCACCGGCGCCCGGCTCGAGCGACTCGAACAGCGCCCGGTTGTGGTCGCGGTCGGGCCGCAGCTCGACCGGGTCGGGGTGGCCCTCGAAGAACACCCGGTAGCTCGGGTCGAGGACCGTGAGGTCGAGCTCGGCGTCCGCCGAGGTGCCGAGCAGGGAGAAGAAGTGGTCGAAGACCTCGGGCATGAGGTACCAGGAGGCCCCGGTGTCGAACCGGAACCCGTCCCGCTCGACGGTGCCGACGCGCCCGCCGAGCTCGTCGTTCCTCTCCAGCAGGTCGACGCTGTGGCCTCGCGACGCGAGCAGGGCGGCGGTGGCCAGACCGGCGATCCCGCCGCCGACCACGACGACGCGCTGTCCCGCGCCCTGTCCCGTCACGCGCGTCCCCCGCGCAGTGCTCCTGCGGCGATCCTCAGCTTGACGCCCGCCGGCACGCGCACGCGGCTCGTCAGGATCTGCGTGGCCGGGGTGCTGCGCAGCCGGGACGCCAGCTCGGCGAACGTCGCGTGCGCCGCGTGGACCGCGCGGCGACTGCTGGGCGGCAGCAGGGGCAGCACGGCCGCAGCGGCAGCCAGGTCCGCGTCGATGTCGTCGAGGATCCGGTCGCGGTCCGTGTCGCAGAACCGGTCCACGTCGAGCCCGGGGAAGTAGTCGCGGCGCAGCACGTCGTGGTCGTCGGCGAGGTCGCGGACGAAGTTGAGCTTCTGGAACGCCGCCCCCAACCGACGCGCGCCCGGCGCGAGCCGGTCATAGCTGCTCATCCGGTCGCGTGCCTCGGCGTCGGGTGCTGCGACGAACGCCCGCAGGCACATCAGCCCCACGACCTCGGCCGAGCCGTACACGTAGCGCTCGAAGCTCTCGGTCGTGTGCTCGGTGGTGTCGAGGTCCATCCGCATCGAGGTGAAGAAGGGAGCGACGATCTCGTCGGTGATGCCGACGCCGAGCGCCGTCCGGGCGAAGGCGTGCACGACGAGGTTGCCGCTGTAGCCGGTGCGCAGTGCGTGCCGGACGTCGTCCTCGAGCCACGTCAGCATCGTGGACCGGGCGCCGAGGGGGAGGGTCGGGTCGGGGTTGTCGACGATCTCGTCGGCGACCCGCACCAGGGCGTAGACGTTGCGGACCTGGGTGCGCACCGGCTCGGCGAGCAGTCGTGAGGCGAGACCGAAGGAGCTGGAGTACCGACGGATGACCACGGCCGAGCTGGCCTCCGAGACCGCGTCGTAGAGGGAGGGCTGGGCGCTGCGCCTGAGGTGGAGGCTCACGCCGCGACCTCGCGGCCGTCGACCAGGCCCGGCGGCCGGGTCGTGGCACCCTCGAGGAGGTCGAGGGAGATGCCCAGTGCCGCCACTCCGGCCCGGGCGCTGGCCAGGTGCTCCTCGGCGAGCTCCTCGACGAATCGCCGCGATCCGGACGCCGTGAGCAGTGCCCGCACGGACTCGTGCTCGTCGTCGTCGAGGTCGCGGCCGATGTAGCCGCGGATCTCGCTCCACTCGGGCGTCGAGCGGGCGTGGACGAGGAGCGGCGTCTGCTTGCGCGTGCGGAGGTCGCGGGTCGCGCTCTTGCCGGATCGGTCGGGGTCGGCGAAGACGCCGACGAGGTCGTCGACCAGCTGGAAGGCGATCCCCATCGTGCGGCCGACCTCGCCCAGGCGGGTCGTGGTCGCGTGGTCGGCGCCGGCCAGGACGGCCCCGGCCCGCAGCGGCAGTGCGAAGGAGTAGGCACTGGTCTTCTGCTCCTCCATCGCGAGGCTCTCCGAGAGGGTGGCAGCACCGGGGTCGAGCGCGAGGCGTACGTCGGCGAGCTCGCCCGCTGCGGTGGTGTGCAGCGCGATGTCGAACAGGTCGAGCAGGTGACGCACGACCTCGGGTCGAGCACCGCACAGGGCGACGCTGCGGACAGCAGCGGCGAGGGCGAGGTCGCCGGCGAGGATCGCGGCCGTCAACCCGTAGTCGGCGGCGCCGTCGCCCACCGCGCCGCGGGTCTGTGCCCGTGCACGGAAGGTGCCGCTGACGTTGGGTCGGCCGCGTCGCAGGTGGTCACCGTCGATCACGTCGTCGTGGATGATGAAGGCGGTGTGGAGCAGCTCGACCGCGGCGCCGATCTCGGCTGCGGCTGCCGGACTGGTGCCGCCCAGCGCGTCGTGCGTCGCCACCACCAGCGCGGGTCGGAAGCGCTTGCCGCCCACGGTGGCGTCGGCCAGGGCGTCCCACAGGGCGGCGTGGTGGGGATCGATCGCGAGAGCGCGGGCCCGGCCGTCGGCGAGCAGGCGCTCCAGCGCGGCGTCCGTGCCGGTCGAGCTCATCTGTCTCCCTGAGGGTGCGGATCTCCGTGGTCTCGCACGAATCTATGCAACACTTCCAATTAAATCTAGGCAGAGAGCACAGGAGTCGTCGATGTCCACCTCGCACGCCCCTCTCTCGATCGGCGACCTGGCCCGGCGCACGGGTGTGCCCACGACGACGCTGCGCAGCTGGGAGTCGCGGCACGGATTCCCGCGGTCCCAGCGCGACGGGGACGGCGGGCACCGGCGTTACCCGGAGTCGGAGGTCCGTGCGGTCCTCGACGTGCTCCAGCGTCGCGACGCCGGCGTGCCGCTGCACGTGGCCGTCCAGCGCGTCACCGAGAGCCTGCTCCACTCGGGCTCGGTCTTCGCCGAGCTGCGACTGCGCCACCCGACGCTTGCCCCGCAGCTGCTCTCCCGGGACACCCTCGTCGCGATCAGCCGGGCGATCGAGGACGAGTGCTGCGCGCGGGCCGCGGAGCCCCTGCTCTTCGGCGGGTTCCAGCGCGAGACCTACCTGGCCGGGTCCTACCGCCGGTGGCGCGAGCTGGCGCGCACCGCGCGGCGCGCGGTCGTCTTCGCCGACTTTGCGGACCCCGCTCCGGTGGAGCCGGGCGTACCGGTGGAGGTGGCCCTGCCGCGCGAGGCGCAGCTCAACCGCGAGTGGCTGGTGGTCTGCGACTCACCCGACCTGCCCGCCTGCCTGGCGGCCGTCGAGCGCCCGGGCCAGGACGCCGCCTCGCGCACGGCGCGCCAGTTCGAGGCGATCTGGTCGGTGGACCCGCTGGTCGTGCGCGACGCCAGTCGCATCGCCGGCGCGCTGGCCGACCGCTACCGACCGGACTGGCGCGGGAACGAGAGCGTCCTGCCCGACGAGGACCCGACACCGGGGTCGCCCGACCTGCGTCGGGCCTCGGCGCTGTTCGACCGCATGGTGGGGTACCTCGACGCAGCTCGGTGATCTCGGACCGGATCAGTCGACGACCAGCCAGCGTCCCTCTTCGTCGCAGCGCACGAGCCCGCGTTCCTCGAAGGCCTCCAGCCACCCCAGCATCGGGGTGTCACCCCATCGACCGCGGTAGATCGCCGCGTTGCGGACGATGTCTGCGACGTGCTCCACCGGAGGTCGCGAGACCGCGTGCCACTGGTGGAAGGCGCGTGCGGCACCGACCCAGCCCAGGTCGAGGCCGGACCCCACGACGAGTCGGGCGAAGTCGGTGTCCTCACCGCCGTAGCCGACGTAGTCCTCGCAGAAGCCACCGGTGCGGTGCCACGCGTCGACCGAGCAGGCGAAGGACAACGACCAGAAGAGATCGGGGTCAGCGCCCGTCTCCCGCTCGCCGACGGCAAGCGCTGGTCGGGCCGGGTGCGGAGAGTCGAGGTCTGCCAGCGCCGTCAGGTCATAGCCGTCTGCCGGAGGTGGGTCGAGGTAGGTGACCGGCCCCGACCACACCGTGGTCGGGTCGTCGCGCACCACCTCGGCGTAGGACCCGACGAGGTGCGTGTCCACGAGGCAGTCCACGTCGAGGAAGACCAGCACGTCCGCGCCGCGCTCGATCGCGGCCTCGGCACCCCTGTTGCGGGCGGCGGCGATCGGAAGGCCGAGCGGGTGGCTCGGGACGGATGCGGTGCACCAGTCGGCGGCAGCCACGACGGGGTCGTCGACCGCGACCACGACGTGGTGGTCGGGTGCCGTGCTCGAGGCGGCAAGGGACGCACGCTGCCGGGACAGGTGGTCGTGCCGACCGTGGGCCACGGTCACGACGGCCGTGCTCATGCGGCCCGCTCGGCGCCGACGACGCCGCTGACCACCTGGGCGATGCGGACCGGCGCGCCTCCGTCGCACCAGGCGGACCAGCCCTCCCCGTCGAGGAGGAGGGCTTCTTCGAGAAGGTCGCGCCACCCGGTGGTGGGCACCGACTCGACCACGACGGCCGGCCAGCCGTCGGCGAGCGCCGAGGCCGTCACGTGCTGCTCGCCGAACGGTCGCGCGGCCGGGACGACGAGGGCAGGGAGGCGGAGGGCGGCGACCTCGGCCAGGGAGTTCTGGCCGGGGTGCAGCACCGCGACGTCGGCGGTCGTGAGCACGGCAGCAGGGTCCTGGTGCCAGGTCCCCAGAGTGCGGCTGAGCACGGTCCAGTCCCAGTCGGGCGTCTGCTCCTGCGCGTGCGCGATGGCTGCCCGGGTGAAGCCGTCGCCGCCGGTCCCCGCGAGCAGCACGGCGTGCGGCCGCCGTCCCGGCACGCGCACGCGGCCCTCCGAGACCGCGAACCGGGAGACGGCGCCGACGGCGTGCACGCGCTCGCTCGTCCCGTCGTCGAGACCGGGCAGCAGCCGGTGGGTCCAGCCTGCGGGCCAGGCTCCGATCACGGCCGACGCGGCGCCGAGGCCGAGCGCGTGCGCTTGGTCCGTACGTCGTCCGGGAGCTGTCATCGCCACGACGGGGATGCCGTGGAGCCGGGCGAGCAGGCACACCTCCACCGACTGGTCGACGACCATCGCGGCGGGTGCGTGCTCCTCGATCCACGCCGCGATCGCACTCATGCGGCTGCGCAGGCCGCCGTCGCCGAGCGGCACCCAGTGCAACAGCCCTCGTGCGGTGACGTCGGCGGCTTCGTACGAAGGGGCTGTGTCGTCGCGGGCCAGCTGGACCCACGGGCCGGTCCACGACTCGGGCCGGGGCAGGGACGAGAGTCCCGTCACCGGTCCGGGAAGGTGGGGAGCGACGGTCATCGCCCGGTGCAGGTGACCATTGCCCTGGTGGTGGACGTAGTACCCGATCACGCCGCGAGCCTGCGACTGACGAGCTGCCGGTAGAGGTCCTCGTAGGCGTCGACCATCCGGTCGAGCGAGAGACGCGCCTCCGCGTGCTCGCGGCACCCGACGCGGTCCAGGTCCACCGCCTCACGGATCGCGCGGGCGAGGTCGTCCACGTCACCCGCTGCAGCGAGACGTCCGGTGCCAGCGGTCAGGACCTCGGGAAGGCCGCCGCGGGCGAAGGCGGCGACCGGGGTGCCGCACGACAACGCCTCCGCGGCCACCAGGCCGTAGGGCTCGTCCCACGCGGGCGTCACCACCGCCACGGCGGAGCTCCCGACGAGTGCTGCGAGCTCGTCCTGCGCAAGGTGACCGGCGTACGTCGTCCCGGTGCCGAGCAGCGGCTCGACGGCCTCGCGGAAGTAGTCGCGGTCCAGGACAGGCCCGGCCAGCACGATCGGGACGCCGGCCCTACGGGCGGCGAGGACCGCGAGATGAGGGGCCTTCTCCTCCACGATCCGTCCTGACCAGACGGCCCCCTCACCGCCGGGCCCGACCGGCCACTGGCCGACATCCACACCGTTGAGGACGCAGGTGCTCTCCGTGATGGGCGCCCAGGCCGCGGCCGTGTGACGCGACACGGCCGCGAACGAGCTGGTGCCACGATCCATTCGCACGGCGGACTCCAGCCACCACAGGGGAGGGGTGTGCAGGGTGGTGAGGACGGGCATCGGCAGCGAGCGCGCCATCGCGACCGGGAGGTAGTGGAGGCTGTTGTTGTGGAGCACGTCGAACTCCTCGCCCTCGTGCCCGCCGAGCTGGAGCATGAGTGAGAGGTAGGCGTGGTGCTCGGCCACCTCGACGTAGGGCGGTGCGCCGACATCGTGGCGTCCGGCGTGCTCGGGCCTCGCGTGGTCGGGCATCGCGTCCACCGGTAGCTCGAACGCACGGAGAGCGGGATCGGAGCCCGGAGCGGCGAACACCGCGACCTCGTGCCCACGGCGTTCGAGCTCGCGGGCCAGGTGCCAGGTCATGGACTCGAGGCCACCGGTGAACGGCTCGGCGATCGGGAACCGGCAGTTGGCGACGAGGCAGATCCGGAGCGGCTCACCGGCCAGCCGTACGGTCACGTGGTCACCTCGCGGTAGAGGTCCTCGTGCGCCTGCGCCACCAGGCGTCGCTGCTCGGTGCGCTCCTCGACGGTGGCACCGAAGCGGGGGCGCTCGGTGTGTGCCCGTACGACGGCGTCGCGCAGTGAGTCGGCGTCGAAGTCGTCGCCGTCATTGGTGTAGCTGAGGATCGGTCCCTGGTCGGCGTAGTAGCCGCAGGTCGGGGCCAGCACCGTCGTCTGGAGGTCGCGGCAGGCCTCGAGCCAGCCGGAGTGCGTCCCGAACGTGTAGGGCAGGACGGACAGGTCGAGCGAGGCGAGGTAGGACCAGAGGTCCTCGTCGGAGAAGTAGTCGTGCACCGCGAGCTCGAGCCTGCCGTCGGACGCTTCGCGACGGAGCCACGCGGAGAGCTCCTCGTCGCGGCGAGCGCCGTCGGCGTCGAGGATGTCGCGGTGGCAGTTGACCTGCAGCACCGCGTCGTCGAGTCCGGCCACGGTGTCCACGAGGGTGGGCAGGATCCGCATCGGGTCCATGTTGGCGCGCAGGCTCTTGAGGTGCAGGCCGACCCGGAACGGGCGGTGGCGCCACCGCGGTCGCACCTCGAGGGCCCGGGAGATGGTCGGCAGGTCGACGACGTGGGGGTGCGGGACCACGGTGGGCGTACGACCCCAGCGCGCCTCGATCTCGCGGGCCGCGCCAGGGGTCAGCGTCACCAGTGCATCGGCCGCCGCCACCAGCACGCCGAGCTGCTCGTCGTGGAGCCGGCGGTCGTCGTGGTGGGGGTTGCGCAGGTCGTGCACCGTGAAGACGAAGGGCTTCCCGCGTCCGCGCAGCACCCGGGTCAGCCGCTCCAGCTCCTCGGGTCGAACGGCGTCGAAGCCGAAGTGCAGGTGGAACACGTCGAAGTCCGCGGTGCGTGCCCACTCGGGATCGAGCATCACTGGCGGCCACCAGGTGGCGCCGGCGGGGCGGTCGGGCCGGTTCGGGTCGGGGTCGGGCAGCCGGACGGCACCGCGACCGTCGAGCGGAGCGAGGTGACGCACGTAGACGTGGCCCGACGGCACCGAGGCGACGGTCAGGGGCGGAGCAGCGACCTGCTCCCGGGACTGGGCGAGGGACATGTCGAGGGGTACCCCGAGTCGGCGGCTTTACCGTGGGACACACCCGCGCGGGTGGGGGAAACCCGGGTGAGGGCGACCGGGTGCGGCCGATAGGCTCGCCGGGACATCCGTCCCCGCTTCACCACCACTCCACAGGAGCTCTCGTGTCCGACATCCAGGTCGTCCGCATCCACGCCGATCAGCGTGCGGAGACCTCGGTGACGACGGGCACCAAGGCCTGGGAGCTCTTCCGCGACGACGCCGACGTGGTGGCCGCGCGGGTGGGCGGCGCCCTCAAGGACCTGGCCTACGAGCTCGCTGACGGTGACGAGGTCGAGGCCGTTGCCATCGACAGCGCTGACGGCCGCGACATCCTGCGGCACTCGACCGCCCACGTGATGGCCCAGGCCGTGCAGCAGCTCTGGCCCGAGGCCAAGCTGGGCATCGGGCCGCCCATCGACAACGGCTTCTACTACGACTTCGACGTCGAGACCCCGTTCGTGCCCGAGGACCTGGTCAAGATCGAGTCCGCGATGCGCAAGATCATCAAGGAGAACCAGCGCTTCGAGCGCCGGGTCACCACCGACGCCGATGCGCTGAGCGAGCTCAAGGACGAGCCCTACAAGCTCGAGCTGATCGGTCTCAAGGGCGGCGCGGGCGCCTCCGACACCGAGGGCGCCAGCGTCGAGGTCGGGGCCGGCGAGCTCACCATCTACGACAACATCGGCCGCAGCGGCGAGGCGAAGTGGTCCGACCTGTGCCGCGGCCCGCACCTGCCGACCACCAAGCGGATCCCCGCGTTCAAGCTGATGCGCAGCGCAGCGGCGTACTGGCGCGGTGACGAGAAGAACAAGCAGCTCCAGCGCATCTACGGCACCGCGTGGGAGACCAAGGAGGCGCTCGAGGAGCACCTCCACCGGATCGAGGAGGCCGAGCGTCGCGACCACCGCAAGCTCGGTCGCGAGCTCGACCTCTACTCGTTCCCGGACGAGATCGGCTCCGGGCTGCCGGTCTTCCACCCGCGAGGTGGCGTGATCAAGCGCGAGATGGAGGACTACGTCCGCGCGCGGCACATCGAGGAGGGTTTCGAGTACGTCGGCACTCCGCACATCGCCAAGGAGGGGTTGTTCTACACCTCGGGACACCTGCCCTACTACGGCGAGGGGATGTTCCCCGCGCTCGACGTGGACGGCATGGACTACCGCCTCAAGGCGATGAACTGCCCGATGCACAACCTCATCTACCGCTCCCGCCAGCGCTCCTACCGTGAGCTGCCGCTGCGGCTCTTCGAGTTCGGCTCGGTCTACCGGCACGAGAAGTCCGGTGTGGTCCACGGCCTGACCCGCGTCCGCGGGTTCGCCCAGGACGACTCCCACTCCTACGTCACCAAGGAGCAGGCGCCGGGCGAGATCAAGCACCTCCTCGACTTCTGCCTCGGACTCTTCCGCGACTTCGGTCTCCACGACTTCTACCTCGAGCTCTCGACCCGCGACGACTCCAAGCCCGACAAGTTCATCGGCTCCGACGAGGACTGGGAGATCGCGACCAAGGTGCTCGAGGACGTCTGCGTCGAGTCGGGCCTCGAGCTCGTGCCCGACCCGGGTGGCGCCGCCTACTACGGACCCAAGGTCTCGGTGCAGGCGCGCGACGCCATCGGTCGGACCTGGCAGATGTCGACCATCCAGTACGACTTCAACCAGCCGTCGACCGACCGCTTCAACCTGGAATACATCGCGGCCGACGGCACCCGCCAGCAGCCGGTGATGATCCACTCCGCGAAGTTCGGCTCGATCGAGCGGTTCATCGGTGTCCTGGTCGAGCACTACGCCGGCGCGTTCCCGCCCTGGCTGGCGCCCGTCCAGGTCCAGGGCATCCCGATCGCGGAGCGGCACAACGACTACCTCTTCGACATCGCCAGGCAGATGAAGGCGCAGGGGCTGCGGGTCGAGGTCGACGAGTCCGACGACCGCATGCAGAAGAAGATCCGCAACGCGCAGCTGCAGAAGGTGCCGTTCATGATGATCGCCGGCGACGACGACGTCGAGAAGGGCGCGGTCTCGTTCCGCTACCGCGACGGACGCCAGGACAACGGCGTACCGCTGGCCGAGGCGATCGAGCGGGTCGCGGCAGCCGTCGCGTCGCGCGAGCAGGTCTGAGCCCTCGGTGATGGAGGACCGACGTCCGATCATCGACCTCACCGACGCCGAGGCGCGTCTCGCGCTTCCCCTGAAGTGGGGCGTGCCCGAGGGCGTGATCCCGGCGTGGGTGGCCGAGATGGACTACGCCGTCGACCCCCTGGTGCTCGGCCCGGTCCAGCGGATGCTGGCGGACGGCATCACCGGATATCCGCTCTACGGCTGGGATCCCGCGCTCGCGGAGTCCTACGCCGGCTGGGCGGGGCGGCACTTCGGGTGGGCGCCGGAGCCGGAGGCGGTCCACCCGGTCGTCGACGTGACGGCTGGCGTACGCATCGCGATCGACGTCTTCAGCGGACCGGGTGGCGTGGTCTTCCCGACGCCCGGCTACAACGCCCACCACGGTCTCGCAGCCGTCACCGGTCGCGCTGAGCACCAGCTGGAGGTGCCGACCACGGCAGCTCGCGCCGAGATAGACCTCGACCGGCTCGACCGGCTGTTCTCCGAGGGTGCCCAGACACTGATCCTCACGCAGCCGCACAATCCCTGGGGCCACGTGTTCACGCGTGCCGAGCTCGAGGGGATCCGTGACGTCGTCCTGCGCCACGGGGCCCGGGTCGTCTGCGACGAGATCCATGCGCCGCTGGTGCTGCCGGGTGCGGAGCACGTCTCCTACCTCGCGATCGAGGGCACCCACGACCACGCGATCGCAGTCGTCGCGGCGTCCAAGGCCTTCAACACCGCCGGCCTGAAGTGTGCCCAGCTCGTCGTGCCCGATCCGGCCGCACAACGCACGCCTCCTCGACGAGCCGATGTCGCGCAACGAGTCCTACTCGCCGATGGGAGTCGTCGCCGCCCGCGCTGCGTACGACGACGGCGACCCCTGGCTCGCCTCCCTCGTCGAGCGCCTCGACCAGCAGCGCACCCTCCTCGTCGAGCTCCTCGCCGAGCACCTCCCGGAGGTGCGGATGCGCCCCCTGGAAGCGACCTACCTCGCCTGGCTCGACGCCTCGGCCTACGGCCACGACGACGCCGCCGCGGTCGCACTCGACCGCGGTCGCGTCATGGTCAGCAGCGGTACGTCCTACGCCCCCGGCTCCACCGGCCACGTCCGCCTCAACTTCGCCACCTCGCCCGACCGCCTCGCCGAGATCGTGCAGCGGCTCGCGAAGGCCTGGACCTGAGCTGACGTCCCGAGTGGTCCTCAGACGTCCTTCACGTACCTCCGGCACGGTGAGGTGAACGTCTGACCGCCGGCGGTCACCTCGTAGGGCAGGTCGCCGGTGTCGGACCAGCCCTGCTTCTCGTAGAACCGGCGGGCCCGGGCGTTGCCGGCCACCACCGCCAGCCACGCTGAGGTGTGGCCGCCGACCGCGACCAGTCGCTCCGCCTCGGCCAGCAGGCGAGCCGCGAGATCCGTCCCGCGCGAGGTCGCGGCCGACGAAGACCTGCTCCACCTCGTCGCCGACGACCATCACGAAGCCCAGCAGCTCGCCGGAGTCCGTCACCGCCACCGCGGTGTCCGCGACCCGCAGGGGCGTGCGCTCGTGGAAGGCCTCGAGAGTCCGGACCGCTGTCAGGCCGTCGGGCACGTGGCCGGCGTGGCCGTCGTGCCAGCCCTCGTGCCACAGGTCCGCCACCGCAGCCATGTCAGCGGCAACGGCCGGCCGGATCGTGGTCATCCGGCCACCCTAGGATCATCGGCATGACGGAGAGCGCCGACGGGCTGGAGCGGATCTGGACGCCCCACCGGATGGCGTACGTCCGCACGGCCGTCGACGACGAGGGCTGTCCGTTCTGCGCGATCCCCGGCCACCCCGACGACGAGGCGCTCATCGTCGCGCGGGGCGAGTCGACGTACGCCGTGCTCAACCTGCACCCCTACAACCCCGGCCACCTGATGGTGCTGCCCTACCGACACGTCGCCGACCTCACCGACCTCACCGACGCCGAGTCGGGCGAGCTGATGACGATGACGCAGCAGGCGCTGCGCACGATCCGGACGGTCAGCAGCCCGCACTCGTTCAACGTCGGGCTCAACCTCGGGCGCTCCGCCGGCGGGTCGCTGGCCGACCACCTGCACCAGCACGTCGTGCCGCGGTGGACGGGTGACGCCAACTTCATCACCGTCGTGGGCGGTACGAAGACGCTCCCGCAGCTGCTCGAGGACACCCGCGCGCTGCTCGCGGAGGCGTGGCCGCAGGCTCAGTCCACCGGGTAGGGATACTCCGACGACCGGCCCTGGAACGCCAGGATCGCGGGGTTCATGATCCGTCCGTCGCGGATCTCGATGGCCCGGCTGAGGGTCTCCGACTCGTCCCACGCCTCAGGTCCGCTCAGCACCCGCTCGACGAACGGCAGCAGCGCCTCGCTGTTCTCCCACGTGGCCGAGTTCCAGAGGTACGACGGGCTGTGGTCGACCGCGTAGTAGTGGACCCGGTCGCCGACGGTGAACATCGGGTCGTCGAACGTGGTCGGCACGGCCCAGGAGAAGCCCATCCCCTCGTCGCACGACACGTCGACGATCAGGCTGCCGTTGCGGAAGCCGGCCAGGTCCTCCGTCTGGAGGTAGGTCAGGGGTGCGGCCGTGTCCTGGAGCGTGCAGTTGACGACGATGTCGTTCTCCGCGAGGTAGGGCGCCAGCGGCTCCCGGCCACGGTCGGTGACGACGCTGATGCCGACGCCGTCGGGGTCGTGGTCGAACTGCCGGATCCGCACCGAGTGGATGGGCGAGCCGACCGCTGCGACACCGCGGGTGGTGAGCACCGCGACGTCGCCGACGCCGTGGGCCTTGAGCGCGGTGACCGCGCCGCGCGCGGTGGCACCGAAGCCGATGACGACAGCGCTGAGCCGGCGGCCGTAGTCGCCGGTGATGCCGACGAGCTCCATCGCCTGGAGCACCGAGCAGTAGCCGGCGAGCTCGTTGTTCTTGTGGAAGACGTGGAGCCCGACGTGGCCGTCGGCGGTCCAGTGGTTCATCGCCTCGAACGCGATCAGCGTCAGCTCGCGGTCGATCGCCAGCTGGGTCATGGTCGGGTCCTGGACGCAGTGCGGCCAGCCCCACAGCACCTGTCCGGCGTGCATCCGGGCCACGTCCTCGTGCTGCGGCTTGGGCAGCACCACGACGTCAGACTGCTCGATGATCTCCTCGCGCGAGGCGAACCCGGCCACGTGCGGCGCCAGGTCCTCGTCGCTGAGGCCGAAGCGGGCGGCGTACCCGTGCTCGAGCGTGGTCAGGGCCGCCACCTCGGGCGCGAGGCGCGAGAGGTGCTCGGGATGCAGGGGGAGCCGGTGCTCGTTCTCCTTCGCGGACGTCCCGATGACGCCGAGGCTGAGCAGGCTCACTTCTTCTTCGGCAGGAAGGTCTCGTCGGCGCCGCTCTTCCCGGCGGCTTTCGCGTGCTTGTCAGCACGCTTCTCCTTGAGGGACTTGCCGGACTTCTTGGTCATGCCTTGCCGTGGCGACTTGTCGCTCATCGGGGCTCCCTGGTCGGAAGCCTGGATGGCTCCGTCCGGCCACACTACCCCCCGCACTACCGTGGCCTCCGTGGACGATCCGGGCCTGAGCGCCGACGCTTCCCTGGCCGCCGACCTGGTGCGTGAGGCGGCGTCGCTCGCCGCGCGGATCCGGGCCGGGGGACTCGACATCGCCCGCAAGACGAGCGGCTCCGACATCGTGACCCAGGCCGACACCGCGGCCGAGCGACTCATCGTCGACCGGCTCGCTGCCGAGCGGCCCGACGACGCGATCCTGGGCGAGGAGGGCACGTCGAGGCCAGGCACCTCGGGACGTACGTGGGTCATCGACCCCGTGGACGGCACCTACAACTTCACCCGCGGCAGCGACTGGTGGTGCAGCGCCATCGCCCTCGAGGACGAGGACGACGTGCTGCTCGGCGCCGTCCACCACGCCGCCCAGCTGCGCACCTGGGTGGGTGGTCCCGACCTGCCCAGCACCTGTGACGGCGTCCTGCTCGAGCCACTGCCGGACACCCCGCGCGAGGCGCGGTGCGCGACGACCTACCTCCACCCGCCGTTCTTCGGGAGCGAGGTGGGCGAGGTCTTCGCCCGGGCCCTCGGCCAGGTCGGCACGTTGCGGATGCTCGGCTCGGGGACGATGGACTGCATGGCCATCGCCGGCGGCCAGTGGGATGTGCTCTTCCAGCACAGCGTCGCCGACTGGGACCGGCTGCCCGGCGCCGCGATCGTGCGTGGCGCGGGCGGCGACTCCGTCGTCGTACGGGCGGGCGGGGTCGACTGGACGGTCACCGGCGCCCCCGCCGCAGTGGCGGACGTCCGCGCCGCGCTCCTGCACGGGTAGCCTGCGCCCGTGCTCGAAAGGTTCAAGCAGTTCTGGCAGGGCGTCATGCTCGCCCCCTTCATCAACCTCTTCATCCGCCTCGGCATCAGCCCGGACGCGGTGACGCTGGTCGGCACCCTGGGGGTCAGCTTCGGCGCGCTGTTCTTCTTCGCGCAGGGCTGGGTCTGGCAGGGCGTCGTCTTCATCGCCGTCTTCGTGTTCAGCGACCTCATCGACGGCGCGATGGCGCGCAAGATGGGTCGCAAGGACGACTTCGGCGCGTTCCTCGACTCGACCCTCGACCGCGTCGCCGACGGCGCGCTCTTCGGCGGTCTCGCCCTGTTCTTCGCCTGGCACCACGAGAGCCGCCTCTACCTCGCGCTCTGCCTCGTCATCCTGGTGATGGGCGCTGTCACGTCGTACGCCCGGGCGAAGGCCGACGTCCTCGGCTACGACGCCAAGGTCGGCATCGCCGAACGCCCCGACCGCCTCGTCGGCATGCTCGTGCCCGCGTTCTTCGCCGATGTGCTCGACCTCTGGATCCTCCTCGAGGTCGCGCTCTGGATCCTGGCGGTCGCGGCGACGGTGACCGTCGCGCAGCGGATCTGGGTCGTACGCCGCCAGGCGCTCGCGCGGGCGGCCTCGCAGGACTGATCCAGCCCCCGTCCCGATGCGTCCTCCGGGGTGGGGCCGCACTACGATTCAGGCATGGCTGAGCACACCCCCCAGACGTCGGCAGAGACCCCCATCGAGCACGGCACGAGCCGCGTCAAGCGCGGCATGGCCGAGATGCTCAAGGGCGGCGTCATCATGGACGTCGTCACCGCCGACCAGGCGAAGATCGCCGAGGACGCCGGCGCCGTCGCGGTGATGGCCCTCGAGCGCGTCCCGGCCGACATCCGGGCCCAGGGCGGCGTGTCCCGGATGAGCGACCCCGACATGATCGACTCGATCATCGAGGCCGTCTCGATCCCGGTGATGGCGAAGGCCCGCATCGGCCACTTCGCCGAGGCGCAGGTGCTCCAGTCGCTCGGTGTCGACTACATCGACGAGTCCGAGGTGCTGACCCCGGCCGACTACACCAACCACATCGACAAGTGGCAGTTCACCGCGCCGTTCGTGTGTGGTGCGACCAACCTCGGCGAGGCGCTGCGTCGCATCACCGAGGGCGCGGCGATGATCCGCTCCAAGGGCGAGGCCGGCACCGGCGACGTCTCCAACGCCGTGATGCACATGCGCACGATCGGTGGCGAGCTGCGTCGCCTGCACGGCATGGCCGAGGACGAGCTCTACGTCGCGGCCAAGGAGCTGCAGGCTCCCTACGAGCTGGTCAAGGAGGTCGCGGCCGCGGGCAAGCTGCCGGTCGTCCTCTTCACCGCAGGCGGCATCGCCACACCGGCCGACGCCGCGATGATGATGCAGCTCGGCGCCGAGGGCGTCTTCGTCGGCTCGGGCATCTTCAAGTCCGGCAACCCGGCCGAGCGTGCCGAGGCGATCGTGAAGGCGACGACGTTCTTCGACGACCCCGACGTGATCGCCAAGGTCTCGCGTGGCCTGGGCGAGGCCATGGTCGGGATCAACGTCGACGAGCTCCCGCAGTCGCACCGCCTCTCCGAGCGCGGCTGGTGACAGCGGGCCCCACCATCGGCGTGCTGGCCCTGCAGGGCGACGTCCGCGAGCACCTGGCCGCGTTGCGGTCCCTGGGCGCTGACCCCATCTCCGTACGCCGTCCCGCCGAGCTGGCGGCCTGCGACGGGCTCGTCATCCCGGGCGGGGAGTCCACGACGATGGTCAAGCTCGCGACGATCTTCGACCTGATCGAGCCGCTGCGCGAGGCCGTACGCGGGGGGCTCCCTGCGTTCGGCACGTGCGCCGGGATGATCATGCTGGCCGACCGGATCGAGGACGGCGCGGTGGGGCAGGAGACCATCGGCGGCCTGCACATCACCGTGCGGCGCAACGCCTTCGGGCGCCAGGTCGACTCGTTCGAGGAGGACCTGCACGTCGACGGCCTCGACGACCCCGTACGAGCCGTGTTCATCCGTGCACCGTGGGTGGAGGGCGTCGACGACGACGTCGAGGTGCTGGCTCGGGTGGAGTCCGGTCCGGCCGCGGGTAGGATCGTCGCGGTCCGTCAAGGCCCCCTGATGGCGACCTCGTTCCATCCCGAGGTCG
Source organism: uncultured Actinomycetota bacterium (assembly GCA_963708875.1). Taxonomy (GTDB): domain Bacteria; phylum Actinomycetota; class Actinomycetes; order Propionibacteriales; family Nocardioidaceae; genus Nocardioides. The sequence continues at coordinate 223,702 of CAVPUL010000007.1, read as the reverse complement.
GCAGCGACGACCGGGTCCACGGCATGTTCGTGGACCTGGTGCGCTCGGCCTGACTGATCCGACGACGCCGGCAACAGATAGAGGGACCCATGTCAGGCCACTCCAAGTGGGCAACGACCAAGCACAAGAAGGCCGCGGTCGACGCCAAGCGCGGCAAGCTCTTCGCCAAGCTGATCAAGAACATCGAGGTCGCGGCGAAGCAGGGCGGCGGCGACCCCGCCGGCAACCCGACCCTCTTCGACGCCATCCAGAAGGCCAAGAAGAACTCGGTCCCCAACAAGAACATCGACTCCGCGCTGAAGCGCGGCTCCGGAGCCGAGTCGGGTGGCGTGGACTACAAGACGATCTCCTACGAGGTCTACGGGCCGCAGGGCGTCGCCATCCTCGTCGAGTGCCTCACCGACAACACCAACCGCGCCGCGATGGAGGTCCGCACCGCCGTCACCCGCAACGGCGGCACCATGGCCGACCCCGGCTCGGTCTCGCGCCTGTTCACCCGCAAGGGCGTCGTCGTCGTGCCGAAGTCGCAGGACCACGACGGCTCGGTGCGTGAGGTGTCCGAGGACGACGTCCTCGAGGCCACCCTCGACGCCGGTGCCGAGGAGGTCATCGACCTCGACGAGGCCTTCCAGGTGCAGAGCGAGGCCACCGACGTCGTCGCCGTCCGTACCTCGCTCCAGGACGCTGGCATCGACTACGACTCCGCCGACGTGGAGTTCGTCGCCAGCCTCGAGATCCCCGTCGACGCCGCCGGCGCCGGCAAGGTGATGCACCTCGTCGACGCCCTCGAGGACCTCGACGACGTCCAGGACGTCTACACCAACGTCGACGTCCCCGCCGACGTGCTCGCCGAGCTCGAGGCCGCCGACGCCTGATCCCCGCGTGTCGTACGCCGCCGGGCGGGCGCGGCCGGTTAGCGTTGCCGGAACGAACATGTGTTCGGACGGACTGATCGGCGGGAGGTGGACGGCGTGCGGGTGCTCGGCATCGACCCCGGCCTCACCAGGTGCGGCGTCGGCGTCGTGGACGGCAGCGTCGGACGCCCGCTGACGATGGTCGACGTGGGCGTGATCCGCACCAGTCCGTCGTTGCCGGTGGCCGAGCGGCTGGTCACCATCGAGCGCGGGCTGGACGCCTGGATCGAGGAGCACCAGCCCGACGCGGTGGCCGTCGAGCGGGTCTTCGCCCGCTCCGACTCGAGCACCATCATGGGCACCGCCCAGGCCAGTGGGATCGCCCTCGTGGTCGCCGCCCGCCGCGGCCTGCCGATCGCCATGCACACCCCCAGCGAGGTCAAGGCCGCCGTGTCCGGCAACGGCCGGGCCGACAAGGCCCAGGTCGGCGCGATGGTCGTGCGGATCCTGCGCCTGACCGAGATGCCCAAGCCGGCCGACGCCGCCGACGCGCTCGCCCTGGCCATCACCCACGTCTGGCGCGGCTCGGCCAGCACCCGCCTCGAGGAGGCGGTGGCCAGGGCCAAGCAGGCACAAAAGGCACAGCAGGCAGCCCACCAGACCTCAGTGAGGACCCGATGATCGCCTTCGTCCGCGGCGAGGTCGCCGCCGTCACGCTCAACAGCGCCGTGCTCGAGGTGGGCGGCGTCGGGCTCGAGCTGATGTGCACGCCCGGCACGCTCGCCACCCTGCGGGTCGGACGGTCCGCCATCCTGCCGACGAGCATGGTCGTGCGCGAGGACAGCCTGACGATCTTCGGCTTCCTCGACGAGGACGAGAAGCAGGTCTTCGAGATCGCCCAGACCGCCTCCGGGGTCGGCCCGAAGGTCGCCCAGGCGATCGTGGCGGTGATGAGTCCCGACGACCTGCGCCGCGCCATCATGACCGAGGACGTGAAGGCGCTCACCCGCGTCCCGGGCATCGGCCAGAAGGGCGCGCAGCGCATCATCCTCGAGCTCAAGGACCGCATCGGCCCGCCGACCGGCGGCCACCACGCGACCACGACCGCGGCCCCGCACGAGGCCTGGCGCGACCAGGTGCAGCAGGGACTCGTCGGGCTCGGCTGGTCGGCGAAGGAGTCGGAGAAGGCCATCGAGACCGTCGCCCCCGACGCAGGCGAGATGCCCGACGTGGGCGCCCTGATGCGCGCCGCGCTCCGCACGCTGAGCAAGGCGTGAGGCGCCCATGAACTGGGACGACGTCGACGACGACCTCACCGAGGTCGAGCACGCCCACCTCCAGAGGCTCACCGACGCCGAGGCCGACGGCGACGAGCGCGCGGTCGAGGCGGCCCTGCGGCCGAAGACCCTCGACGAGGTCGTCGGGCAGGTCCGCGTACGCGACCAGCTGGGCCTGGTCCTCGAGGCGGCTCGCCGTCGTGGCCGGGCTCCCGACCACGTCCTGCTGTCCGGACCGCCGGGGCTCGGCAAGACCACGCTGGCGATGATCATCGCCGCCGAGATGAGCACTCCGCTGCGCCTCACGAGCGGCCCCGCGATCACCCACGCCGGCGACCTGGCCGCGATCCTGTCGGGCCTCAACGAGGGCGACGTCCTCTTCGTCGACGAGATCCACCGGATGTCGCGACCGGCCGAGGAGCTGCTCTACATGGCGATGGAGGACTTCCGGGTCGACGTCATCATCGGCAAGGGGCCGGGCGCGACGGCGATCCCGATCGAGATCCCGCCGTTCACCCTCGTCGGTGCCACCACCCGGGCCGGCCTGCTGCCGGGGCCGCTGCGCGACCGCTTCGGCTTCACCGCACACCTCGAGTTCTACGAGCCCGACGAGCTCGACCAGATCGTGCACCGCTCGGCCGGCCTGCTCGGCGTCCACCTCACGGCCGAGGGATCCAGCGAGATCGCCTCGCGGTCCCGCGGCACGCCGCGCATCGCCAACCGGCTGCTGCGCCGGGTCCGCGACTACGCCCAGGTGCGGGCCGACGGGGTGCTGACGCTCCCGGTCGCCCGCGCCGCGCTCGAGCTGTTCGAGGTCGACGAGTCGGGCCTCGACCGCCTCGACCGCGCCGTGCTCGACGTGCTGTGCCGCCGCTTCGGCGGGGGACCGGTGGGCATCTCGACGCTCGCCGTGGCCGTCGGGGAGGAGCGCGAGACCGTCGAGGAGGTCGCCGAGCCGTTCCTGGTCCGCACCGGCCTCCTGGCCCGTACGCCGCGGGGGCGGGTCGCGACGCCCGCCGCGTGGCACCACCTCGGCCTCACCCCGCCGCCGATGCCCGGTCTGGATCAGGTGGTCGACTCGACCCTCTTCGACGAGGTGTGAGGCCCGCGTAGACTCCACGCGCTCACGCACCCCACCCTCTGAGGAGAGCCCCGATCGTGAACGACCTCGCCGCACTTCTTCCCCTGGTGGCCATCCTGGCCCTGTTCTGGTTCATGGTGGTCCGCCCCCAGCAGCGCAGGCAGAGGGCGACCGTCGCCCTGCAGAACAGCATCGAGGTGGGCCAGCGCGTGATGCTGTCGTCCGGCATCTACGGCACGGTCCGCTCCATCAACGACGACACGGCACGACTCGAGGTCGCACCCGGCACCGAGATCGAGATCGCCCGCGCGGCCATCGCCAAGGTCGACCACCCGCACGACGGTGTGATCGACGGGCCGGCCGAGGATGCCTGACCGGCGTACGGCCCAGGAGGCGCTGACCCGGCTGACCGTCGACGTCGCCGACTGGCCGCAGGAGGGCGTGACGTTCAAGGACATCACGCCTGTCCTCGCCGACCACCACGCCTTCTCCGCGATCATCACCGCCCTGGCAGCGGCCGGTCGTGACGACCACGGCAACGTCGTGGTCGACAAGGTCGTCGGCATGGAGGCCCGCGGCTTCATCCTCGCGGCGCCGGTGGCACTGGCGCTCGGCATCGGCTTCGTCCCGGTGCGCAAGGCGGGCAAGCTCCCGCGCGAGGCCTACGCCGTCTCCTACGCCCTGGAGTACGGCGAGGCGACCCTCGAGGTGCACCGCGACGCGATCGCTCCGGGGGAGCGGGTGCTGATGGTCGACGACGTGCTCGCGACGGGCGGCACCGTCGTCGCGACCCGCCAGCTGATCGAGGCGTGCGGCGGAGTCGCCGTCGGCGTCACGGTGCTGATGGAGCTCGGCTTCCTCGATCCACGCTCCGTGACCGGCGAGCTGCCGATCAGCACCCTGCTGACCATCTGAGGCCACTCACTAGACTCGGTGCATGGCAGAGGAGCACGTCCCCGCGCAGGAGGTCAGGGCGCCCCTGACCGCGCGCGGCATGCGCGCCCGCCTCGCCCGCGTCGGCACCCGGCCGCCCTCGTCCAACCCGGTCCTCGAGCCGCTCTTCCGCGCCGTCCGGGCCAACCACCCCAAGGCCGACCTCGCCCTCCTGGAGCGCGCCTACGCCGAGGCCGACAAGTGGCACGCCGGCCAGATGCGCAAGAGCGGCGACCCCTACATCACGCACCCGCTCGCCGTCACCACGATCCTGGCCGACATCGGCATGACCGAGACGACGCTGGTCGCGGCGCTGCTGCACGACACGGTCGAGGACACGCCCTACACGCTGGAGGCACTGCGCGCGGACTTCGGTGACGAGGTCGCGCTGCTGGTCGACGGCGTCACCAAGCTCGACAAGGTCCAGTACGGCGACTCGGCGCAGGCCGAGACCATCCGCAAGATGATCGTCGCGATGTCGCGCGACATCCGGGTGCTGGTGATCAAGCTCGCCGACCGGCTCCACAACATGCGCACCCTGCGCTACGTGCCTGCGGCCTCGCAGGAGCGGTCGTCGCGCGAGACCCTCGACATCTACGCCCCGCTGGCCCACCGGCTCGGCATGAACACGCTCAAGTGGGAGCTGGAGGACCTCGCCTTCGCGACGCTCCACCCCAAGATCTACGACGAGATCGTGCGGATGGTCGCCGAGCGGGCGCCGTCGCGCGACCAGTTCCTGGCCGAGGTCGTCACCGAGATCGAGCAGGACCTCAAGGCGGCCAAGATCAACGGCAAGGTCACCGGCCGACCGAAGCACTACTACTCGATCTACCAGAAGATGATCGTCGGGGGCCGCGACTTCTCCGACATCTACGACCTGGTCGGCATCCGCATCCTCGTCGACGAGGACCGCGACTGCTACAGCGCGCTCGGCATCATCCACTCGCGCTGGAACCCGGTGCTGGGGCGCTTCAAGGACTACGTCGCGATGCCGAAGTTCAACATGTACCAGTCGCTCCACACCACGGTCATCGGCCCGGAGGGCAAGCCGGTCGAGGTGCAGATCCGGACGTTCTCCCAGCACCGCCGTGCCGAGTACGGCGTCGCGGCTCACTGGAAGTACAAGGAGAACAGCAAGGCCGGCGTCGACACCGACCGCCTCGGCGACAAGGACGACCTTGCCTGGCTGCGCCAGCTCCTCGACTGGCAGAGCGAGGTCGAGGACCCGGGTGAGTTCCTGGAGTCGCTGCGCTTCGAGATGAACCAGGCGCAGGTCTACGTCTTCACCCCGCGCGGTGACGTCATCCCGCTGCCGATGGGCGCCACGCCGGTCGACTTCGCGTACGCCGTCCACACCGAGGTCGGCCACCACACGATCGGCTCGCGGGTCAACGGCCGCCTGGTGCCACTCGAGTCGACCCTCGACAACGGCGACGTGGTCGAGGTCTTCACCTCCAAGTCGCCCACGTCCGGTCCCTCGCGCGACTGGCTCAACTTCGTCCAGTCGCCGCGAGCCCGCAACAAGATCCGCCAGTGGTTCACCAAGGAGCGGCGCGAGGAGGCCATCGAGCGCGGCAAGGACCAGATCGCCAAGCTGATGCGCAAGGAGGGCCTGCCCCTCACGCGCCTGATGACCCACGACGTGCTGGCGCTCGTGGCCGAGCACTTCCACCACGCCGACGTGTCCGCCCTCTACGCCGCGGTCGGCGAGGGCAACCTCAGCGCCCAGGCAGTCGTACGCCGCGTCATCGACATCCACGGTGGGGACGACGGCGCCCAGGAGGACCTGTCCGAGGGCGTCACGATCACCGGCCGCTCACGCGCCAAGCGCGCGCCCACCGACTCCGGAGTCGTCGTCCCCGGCGTCGACGACCTCTGGGTCAAGCTCGCGAAGTGCTGCACGCCCGTGCCCCCCGACCCGATCCTCGGGTTCGTCACCAAGGGCGGGGGAGTCTCGGTGCACCGCCGTGACTGCACCAACGCCTCGAGCCTGCTCAACCAGCCGGAGCGGGTGCTCGAGGTCGAGTGGGCGCCCACCTCGCAGTCGACCTTCCTGGTCAACATCCAGGTCGAGGCCCTCGATCGCGCCCGACTGCTGTCCGACATCACGATGGCGCTCTCCGACGCCCACGTGAACATCCTCAGCGCCACGCTCTCGACGACCCGGGATCGCGTCGCCAAGAGCCGATTCACCTTCGAGATGGCCGATGCCGCCCACCTCGACGGCGTGCTCCGTGCCGTACGCGCCGTGCCGGGCGTCTTCGACGCCTACCGCGTCACCTCCTGAGCACAGGGTGACTGCTCAGCCGAAGTCGGCAGCGGCCTTCTTCGCCATGTCCAGGAACGCCTGCTTGTTGGCGAGCTCGGACTCCAGGTCCTTCGTGCGCTTCGCGTCGCCGGCAGCCGTGGCCTTGTCGAGCTTGACCTGCGTCTCGGCGATGCCGGCCTCGAGCTTGCCGATCATGTCGTCGGCGCGGGCCGACTTCTCGGGGTCGCTCCTGCTCCACTGGTCGTCCTCGATCGCGCGGATGGCCTGCTCGACCTTGCGCATGCGGGCCTCGAGGTCCTTCATCCGGTCGCGCGGCACCTTGCCGGCGGCGTCCCACCGGTCGGCGAGGTCGCGGAAGGCCTTCTTGGTCGCATCGAGGTCGGTGACGGGGAGGAGCTTCTCGGCCTCGACCAGGATCGCCTCCTTGACCTCCGCATTCGCGGCGAACTCCTCGTCGAGAGCGGCATTGGTGGCGTCACGGGCACCGAAGAACGTGTCCTGCGCGCCGCGGAAACGCTGCCAGAGCTTGTCGTCGACGTCGCGCGGCGCGGGGCCTGCGGCCTTCCACTCGCGCATCAGGTCCCGGTAGCGACCCGCTGTCGGACCCCACTCGGTCGACGTCGAGAGGGACTCGGCCTCCGTGGCCAGGCGCTCCTTGACGACGCGAGCACTGTCGCGGCGCTCGTGCTCCTCGGCGAAGTGCGCCTTGCGGTGCCGGGTGTAGGTCGTCCGCGCGGTGGAGAACCGACGCCACAGCGCGTCGTCGGTGGCGCGGTCGAGGCGCGGCAGCTCCTTCCACGTCGCGAGGAGGTCGCGCAGCCGGTTGGCGCCGTTGCGCCAGTCGGTGCTCTCGGCCAGCTTCTCGGCCTCGGCGACGAGCTTCTCCTTCTCCGCCGTGGACGCAGCCGTCTTCTGGGCGCGCTCCTCCTTGCGGGCAGCGCGCTGGGCCGCGATCACCGGGCCGAGCGCGTCGAGGCGTGCGGCCAACGACACGAGGTCACCGACCGCATGCGCGTCGACGACCTGTTCGCGCAGCGCCTTGACCGAGGAGGTCGCCTCCTCGGGCGCCAGCCGGCCCGATGCGACCCGCTGCTCGAGCAGGTGGACCTTGCCCTCCAGCTCGTCGAAACGCTTGGTGAAGAACTCCAGGGCCTCGGCCGGGGTGCCGGCCTCGTAGGACCCGACGGATCGTTCGCCATCAGTGGTGCGGACATAGACGGTGCCGTCCTCGGCCACGCGACCCCACGCCATCTCGGCGGGAGCCGCGTCGTCGCGGGACTGCTTGTCGGAGCTCATGGTCGCCCATCGTAGTCATGGCCCGGAGCGCCCTCGGTAGGGTTCCCACCGGAGCAAACGCCCGGACCGCACCCACGAGCAAGGACTGACGCCTGTGTTCATCGCTGGCTTCCCCGCCGGACCCTGGGGGACCAACTGCTACGTCGTCGCGACGGGTCCCGGTGCCGAGTGCGTCGTCATCGATCCCGGCAAGGACTCGGCCGAGGGAGTTGCCGAGGTCGTGCGCGAGCACCGGCTCAAGCCGGTCAGCGTCCTGGTCACCCACGGGCACGTCGACCACATGTGGTGCGTCGCACCGGTCGCCGGCACCTATGACGCGACCGCATGGATCCATCCCGCCGACCGGCACCTGCTGGCCGACCCGATGGCCGGGATGAGCCCCGAGACGACCCAGATGCTGCTGGGCGGCAACTACACGTGGGCCGAGCCCGACGACGTACGCGAGCTGTCCGACCTCGCCGAGCTCGAGCTGGCCGGCCTCAGGTTCGTCGTCGACCACACCCCCGGTCACACCGAGGGTTCGGTGACCTTCCGCTCGCCGTACGCCCAGCAGGACGTCTCCGAGGTGATGTTCTCCGGCGACCTGCTCTTCGCGGGCTCCATCGGGCGCACCGACCTGCCGGGCGGCGACCACACGAAGATGCTGCGCAGCCTCGCTGACAAGGTGCTGCCGCTGGCCGACGACATCGTGGTGCTCCCCGGCCACGGCGAGCAGACCTCGATCGGGCGCGAGCGCGCCTCCAACCCCTATCTCCAGGACCTCTGATGGCCAAGATCAGCCCGCTCAGCGGGTTCCCCGAGCTGCTGCCCGCACAGCGGTCGGTCGAGCGTGACGTCATCGCGTCGCTGTCGCGCACCTTCGAGCTGCACGGTTTCGCCAACATCGAGACGCGCGTCGTCGAGCCGATCGAGCGCCTGGCCAAGGGCGGCGAGGTCGACAAGGAGATCTACGTCCTCCAGCGGATCGCGGCCGAGCCCGACGCGAAGGCCGAGCTGGGGCTGCACTTCGACCTCACCGTGCCGTTCGCGCGCTACGTCCTCGAGCACGCCGGCCACCTCGAGTTCCCGTTCCGCCGCTTCCAGGTGCAGCCCGCCTGGCGCGGGGAGCGACCGCAGGAGGGGCGCTACCGCCAGTTCACGCAGGCCGACGTCGACATCGTCGGGCGCGACGAGCTGCCCTTCCACCACGACATCGAGGTGATGGCGGTGATGGTCGACGCGCTGAGCCGACTCCCCATCCCGCGCCTGTCGTTCCAGTTCAACAACCGCAAGCTGATCCAGGGCTTCTACCGCGGACTCGGCATCGAGGACGTCACCGACGCGATCCGGGTCATCGACAAGCTCGACAAGCTCCCGGCCGACGAGGTCGCCACGATGCTGGTCGACCGCGTCGGCACGACACCCGAGCAGGCGCAGCGCTGCCTCGACCTCGCCACCATCCGGGTCGCGGACAGCTCCTTCGTCGACCGGGTCCGCGCGCTCGGCGTCACCGACGAGCTGATGGACGAGGGGCTCGAGGAGCTCGCTGCCGTCACCGAGGGCTGCCGCGCCGTCGCCGGCCACCGGGTCGACGTCGAGGCCAACCTGCGCATCGCGCGCGGCCTGGACTACTACACCGGCACCGTGGTCGAGGTCTTCATGGCCGGCTACGAGCGCCTGAAGTCCGTCGGCGGGGGAGGGCGCTACGACGCGCTCGCCAGCGACGGGCGTACGACCTATCCCGGCGTCGGCGTGTCCTTCGGCGTCTCCCGCACCCTGGTCCCGCTCATCGCCGACGGTGTCCTGTCCGGCAGCCGTCCGGTGCCGAGCGCGGTGCTCGTCGCCCTCAACACCGAGGACGACCGCACGGCCAGCACCGAGGTCGCCGCAGCGCTCCGGTCCCGCGGCGTCGCGTGCGAGGTGGCCCCGACCCCCGCGAAGTTCGGCAAGCAGATCCGCTTCGCCGAGCGACGCGGCATCCCCTACGTGTGGTTCGTCCAGGCCGGTGCCGGCACGGGAGAGGTCCGGCACCAGGTCAAGGACATCCGCACGGGCGACCAGGTCGACGCCGACCCCACCACCTGGACCCCGCCGGAGCACGACCTCCGGCCCACCATCGTCAGCACCGTCAGTGAAACCCCCAGCAGTACAGAGGAGAACCAGTGATCCGCACCCATGACGCCGGCGCCCTGCGCGCCGCGGACGTCGGCCAGACCGTCACGCTCGCCGGATGGGTGGCGCGGCGCCGCGATCACGGTGGGGTCGCGTTCCTCGACCTGCGCGAGGCCAGCGGCGTGGTGCAGGTCGTCGTCCGCGACGAGGAGGTCGCGCACACCCTCCGCAGCGAGTTCTGCCTCAAGGTGACCGGTGAGGTCGTGGCCCGCAAGGACGGCAACCAGAACGCCAACCTCGCGACCGGCGACATCGAGGTGGTCGCCACCGAGGTGGTGGTGCTCTCCACCTCCGACCCACTTCCGTTCCCGATCGACGACGCGTCCGGCCACAAGGGTGGTGAGGTCGGCGAGGAGGCGCGCCTCAAGCACCGCTACCTCGACCTGCGCCGCTCGGGGCCCAACGCCGCCCTGCGCCTGCGGTCGAAGATCAACAAGGCGGCCCGTGACGTGCTCGACGCCCGCGACTTCGTCGAGGTCGAGACGCCGACCCTCACCCGCTCGACGCCCGAGGGTGCCCGCGACTTCCTGGTGCCCGCCCGCCTGGCGCCCGGCAGCTGGTACGCCCTGCCGCAGAGCCCGCAGCTGTTCAAGCAGCTGCTCATGGTCGGCGGCATGGAGCGCTACTACCAGATCGCGCGCTGCTACCGCGACGAGGACTTCCGTGCCGACCGGCAGCCTGAGTTCACCCAGCTCGACATCGAGATGAGCTTCGTGGACCAGGAGGACGTGCTCACGCTGATGGAGGACGTCCTCGAGGCCATGTGGGCCCAGGCCGGTCACACCATCGAGCGGCCGATCCCGCGGATGACGTACGCCGACGCGATGGCGCGCTTCGGCTCCGACAAGCCCGACCTGCGGATGGGTCTGGAGCTCGTCGAGTGCACCGACTACTTCGCTGACACCACCTTCCGGGTCTTCCAGGCCGACTACGTGGGTGCCGTCGTGATGCCGGGTGGCGGCAGCCAGCCCCGCCGCCAGTTCGACGCGTGGCAGGACTGGGCCAAGCAGCGCGGTGCCAAGGGCCTGGCCTACGTCACCCTCGCCGAGGATGGCGAGCTCGGGGGACCGGTCGCCAAGAACCTCACCGACGCCGAGCGCGACGGCCTGGCGGCCCATGTCGGTGCCCAGCCGGGGGACTGCATCTTCTTCGCCGCCGGACCGGTCAAGAGCAGCCGTGCGCTCCTCGGCGCTGCCCGACTCGAGATCGGTCGCCGCGGCGACCTCCTCGACACCTCGACCTTCGCCTTCACCTGGGTCGTCGACGCGCCGCTCTTCGAGCCGAGCTCCGAGGCGGTCGCCAGCGGCGACGTCGCCGTCGGGGCGGGCGCCTGGACGGCCGTGCACCACGCGTTCACCAGCCCCAAGGAGGAGTTCCTCGACACCTTCGACACCGATCCCGGCAGCGCGCTGGCCTACGCCTACGACATCGTCTGCAACGGCAACGAGCTCGGCGGCGGGTCCATCCGTATCCACCGCGGCGACGTGCAGAAGCGCGTCTTCTCGGTGATGGGGCTCGGCGAGGACGAGGCGCAGGAGAAGTTCGGCTTCCTCCTCGACGCCTTCAAGTTCGGCGCCCCGCCGCACGGCGGCATCGCCGTCGGGATGGACCGGATCGTCGCCCTGCTGGCCGGCACGGAGTCGATCCGCGACGTGATCGCCTTCCCGAAGTCCGGTGGCGGCTACGACCCGCTGACCGCCGCGCCGGCGCCGATCACACCTGAGCAGCGCAAGGAGGCCGGGGTGGATGCCACCCCGGCGAAGGACGAAGAGCCTGCTGCCCCGTCCCGGGAGTAGGCAAGAAGGTCCCGTTGCACGCGTGATCCAGCGGAGGTTTGCCGGTCCCGGCACTGTCAACTGGTTAATGGGTCGTAACTGGATCGTTACGCGTCAGTGACCGTTCGTGCGGCGCGGGTCACATACAGTCCTGTCTCGGCGCTGGCCCCGGGTGATCCCCGGATCGGCGCCGGGACAGTCCCGAACCAGATGGGGAGAGCATGTCGGCAGACACCGCAGGACCGGAAACACTGGGCTCACTGAGCGGTGAGCCGGCACAGCAGGATCCCAACAGCCAGCAGGCCAAGGAGATCTCCGGCAAGTCGCCGATGCGGATCGCGCTCGGCCGCCTGGCCAAGGACAAGATCGCCGTCATCTGTGCCCTGGTGGTGCTGTTCTTCATCGTCTGCGCCGTCCTCGCCGGCCCGATCTGCGCCGCGTTCGGTGTCAGTCTCGACACCCCGCTCGCCAGCGAGCGCGTCGACGGTCTCAACAAGGGCCTTCCGCTGCCCTCGATGGGACCGCCCAACGGCCCCTTCACGATGGACCACCCGATGGGTGTCGCCCCGCGCACCGGTGAGGACAACCTCGCCTACTGGCTCTACGGCTGCCGGGTGTCGCTGCTCATCGCGACCAGCGCCACGATCTTCGCGAGCACCGTGGGCGTCGTGATCGGCCTGCTCGCCGGCTTCCTCGGCGGAGCGATCGACAAGATGCTGTCGTTCTTCATCGACCTCTTCCTCACGATCCCGTTCCTGCTGGCTGCCCTGACGCTGGCGCCGATCATCAACGACCGGTTCAGCCTCTCCGACAACTACGGGACGATCCAGAAGACCGCGCTGATCATGGTCCTCTCCATCTTCGGATGGATGGGCACGGCGCGCCTGATCCGGGGCGAGGTCATCACCCTGCGCGAGCGCGAGTTCGTCCAGGCGGCCCGGGTGATGGGGATGCCCACCTCGCGCATCCTCTTCAAGGAGCTGCTGCCCAACCTCGCGGCGCCGATCATCATCAGCGTGTCGCTGATGCTGCCGACGTTCGTCGCGCTCGAGGCGGGCCTGGCGTTCCTCGGCATCGGCGTCACCGACGGCGTCTCGTGGGGTCAGACGATCCTCAAGGGGACCAACCTGACGTTCTTCCGTGACTACTCCCAGTACCTGTGGCAGCCGCTGCTCGGCATCGTCGCCCTGGTGCTCTCCCTCAACCTCCTCGGTGACGCAGTCCGCGACGCCCTGGACCCCAAGACCCGCCGCTGAGCATCAGCTCGGCCACGGTCCACGCACGCGCCGGGGACGCCGTCCCCGGTGAGAACAAAACGAAAGGCTGGACAGCATGAAGCGGAACAAGCCGCTCGCGCTCGTCGCTGGTGCCGCTCTTCTGACCCTCGCTGCCTGTGGTGGCGGGTCGTCGGATGATGGCTCCAACGGCTCGGGTGCAGACAGGAAATTCGGCGACCAGACCGGTGGCACCAAGGACGCAGAGCGTCAGGGTCCTGCCGCCGAGATCGACGGCGCCGCCGCGGGTGGGACCATCACGGTCTACCTCCCGGGCGACCCCGGTCCCGACACCCTCGACCCGACCGCTGGCTGGTCGGTCACCGGCAACTCGATCCAGCAGGCTCTCACGAGCCGTTCGCTGACCCAGTACGTCCGCGACGACCAGGGTCAGCCCGTGCTGGTCCCCGACCTCGCGACCGACCTGGGCACGCCCAACGACGACTTCACCGAGTGGACCTTCACCATTCGTGACGACGCCACGTGGGAGGACGGCCAGCCCGTCACCGCCGACGAGGTCGCGTTCGGCATCTGCCGCTCGCTCGACTCCGACGCGTTCCCGTCCGGTGCCGGCACCGAGTACTCCAAGACCTACTTCGACGGCGCAGCGGACTACAAGGGTCCCTACACCGGCAAGGACCCCAAGTGCGAGGGCTGGTCCGGCATCTCCGTCGATGGCCAGGACGTCACCATCAAGATGGCCAAGCCGTTCCCGGACATGGACTACTGGGGCGCCTTCATGGCGATGGGCCCGGCTCCGCTCGGCAACGCCTCCAAGCCGCCGAACTACGGCAACAAGCCGCTGTCCAACGGTCCCTACAAGGTCGACAGCTACAAGCCCAACGAGGAGCTGGTCCTGGTCAAGAACGACCAGTGGTCCGCTGACTCCGACCCGGGCCGTCACCAGTACGCCGACCAGTTCGTGTTCAAGTTCAACCAGGACCAGGCCAAGGTCGACGAGATCATGCTCTCGGACAACTCCGACAGCCAGACTGCGATCTCCACGGGCCTCGGTTCGGACAAGTACAACGACGCCAACGGCCAGCTCGGTGACCGTCTCGTGCAGCAGACGTCGCAGTGTGTCTCCACGCTGACGCCTGACTACACCAAGATCACCGACATCAACGTCCGCAAGGCACTCGCCTACGCCTACCCCTACCAGGACGTCTGGATCGCCGGCGGCGAGGTGCCGGGCGTGACCCGCATCCCCGCCAACTCGATCATGCCTCCCGGCATGGCGGGCAAGAAGGACTTCCAGGTCGACGGTGCGCAGATCACCTACGACCCGGAGAAGGCCAAGGAGCTGCTCGCAGAGGCCGGTTACGGCGCTGACAAGCCCTACCCGATCACCATGGTGTTCTACGAGGTCGACCCGCTGGCCGTCGCCGGTCAGGAGCAGATCACGAAGGGCTTCGAGGCCAGTGGCTTCAAGGTCAAGGCCATCCCGGTCCAGGACTCGCCCTACAACATCTGGCTCGACCCGGACAACAAGGTCAACAAGACCCTCAACCTCCGTGGCGTCAACTGGTGCTCGGACTGGCCCGCCGGTTCGACCATGCTCCCGCCGCTGCTGAAGGGTGGCGCTGTCTACAACACCGCCCAGTTCGACGAGCCTTCGGTCAACGACGAGATGGACAACATCGCCACCCTGCCGCTCGACGAGCAGGCTGACGCGTGGGGCGCCCTGGACGAGAAGATCATGACGGATTACTTCCCGATCATCCCGACCGCGTTCCGCAACGACCTGTTCGTCTTCGGCAGCAAGATCGGTAACCCGACGGGCGATGGCTCGATCGGCGCGCCGAACTACAAGGATGTCTACGTGATGCAGTGACCCTGGTGCCCTGTTAGTCAGGGGCACCGCCCGGCACTACAGCACCACAGCGTCACCATGTAGCAACCACTGACGAGTGGGGGCTCCCTCAACCGGGGGCCCCCACTCGGCAGCCCGGACCCGGTAGGCTTCCTGCCTCGGGGGGTCCGACTCATCCACCATCCCCGGAGAGTGACCTGCGATGTTCGCTTATATCGTGAAGCGACTGATCTCGGGAGTCCTCGTCGTGACGCTGGTCTCGATGGCGATCTTCCTGTTGTTCTGGTTCGGCCCGTCGAGTCCCGCGCAGCCCATCTGCGACCGTGAGACCAGCAACCGCTGCTCGGCCGCCAAGCTTGAGATCTACGAGCGGACCCTGGGTTACCAGAACCCGGTCTACGAGGAATACATCAAGTACGTCAAGGGCATCTTCGTCGGACGCACCCTGACCATCGCCTCGAACGAGTACGAGTGCAGTGCGCCGTGCCTCGGTGTCAGCTATCGCACCAAGCAACCGGTCAAGGAGGAACTGGTCGCGCGGATCCCCGCGACCTTCTCCGTCGCCATCGGCGGTGCGTTTCTCTACCTCCTCTTCGGTGTGCCCATCGGCGTCGCCGCGGCTCGACGGCGAGGCACTGCGGCAGACAAGGCCCTGGTCTCCAGCTTCCTCTTCATCAGCTCGATCCCCTACTACCTCTTCGCCCTGCTGACCTGGCTCTACCTCACGATCACGTTCGAGGTGCCGTTCTTCAGCGACACGGGCTACTTCCCGATCACCGATTACGGACCCTTCAAGTGGTTCAGCGGGATGTTCCTGGCGTGGGTGGCGCTCGGCATCTTCGGCTGCACCCAATACACGCGATTCACCCGTGGTGCGATGGTCGAGGCGCTCAGCGAGGACTACATCCGCACCGCCAAGGCCAAGGGCCTGCCGTCGCGCACCATCGTCTACAAGCACGGACTGCGAGCTGCCCTGGTGCCGGTCGTCACGATCTTCGGCATCGACTTCGGCACCCTGCTCGCCGGCACGATCTTCACCGAGCGGATCTTCGAGATCCAGGGCATCGGCTGGTGGAGCCTCGAGGCCGTCCAGGGTCGTGACCTGCCCGTCGTGCAAGCAACCGCGCTCTTCAGCGCGGTCGTCCTGATCATCTCCAACCTGCTCGTCGACGTCGTCTACAGCGTCCTCGACCCGAGGGTGAGGCTTTCGTGACCAGCGTTCCCATGACCCAGTCGCCTGCTGAGAACGACGCAGCCGATGGGCCCTACCTCGTGGTCGAGGACCTCAAGGTCGCGTTCCCGACGCAGGACGGCCCGGTCACCGCCGTGAGCGGACTGAGCTACACGGTGGCCAAGGGCCGGACCCTCGGCATCGTCGGCGAGTCCGGTTCGGGCAAGTCCGTCTCGAGCATGGCAGTGATGGGCCTGCACGACGCGAAGTCAGCACAGATCTCCGGCTCCATCCGGGTCGGTGGCACCGAGGTCGTCGGGCTGAGCGAGTCGAAGATGCGTGGCCTGCGGGGCAACTCGATGGCGATGATCTTCCAGGACGCCCTCGCGGCCCTCCACCCGTTCTACAAGATCGGTGGACAGCTCGAGGAGGCCTACCTCGTGCACCACTCGAGCGCCTCGAAGCGCGACGCGCGTCGCAAGGCCATCGAGATGCTCGACCGCGTCGGCATCCCGCAGCCGGACCGGCGCGTGGACGACTTCCCGCACCAGTTCTCCGGCGGCATGCGGCAGCGCGCGATGATCGCGATGGGCCTGATCAACGACCCGTCGCTGCTGATCGCCGACGAGCCGACCACCGCGCTCGACGTGACGGTGCAGGCGCAGATCCTCGACCTGCTCCAGGACCTGCAGCGTGAGTTCAACTCGGCCGTCATCATCATCACCCACGACCTCGGCGTCATCGCCGAGATGGCCGACGACGTCCTCGTGATGTACGCCGGTCGCTGTGTGGAGTACGGCACGGCCAAGCAGATCCTGGTTGCGCCGGAGATGCCCTACACGTGGGGCCTGCTCTCGAGCATTCCCGACGTGCACGCGTCGACCGATGCCCGCCTCATCCCCATCCCCGGCAACCCGCCCAGCCTGCTGCGGCCGCCGACAGGGTGCTCGTTCCACCCCCGTTGCGTGCACTCGGACAAGGTCCCCGGTGACCTGTGCCGCACGGAGCTGCCCGAGCTGCTGCCGGCGAGCTCCGGCGCGGACCACCTCAAGCGATGCCACCTCGCGGACCCGGTGGGTGTCTACACCACCGAGGTGCTGCCCGAGATCGCCCCCGAGCTCGTCGAGGAGACCCGATGACGCAGGACCCCAACGCCCGCGCAGAGATCGAGCCCACCGAGGTGGGTGCCAACGCGGCTGAGACGGGCGAGCGGCAGCTCACCGAGGAGAGCAGCCCGGAGACCCCCGACGCCTTCGGCTCCCACGAGATCGGCATCGAGGGCCTCGACTTCGCCACCCTCGCGGAGCAGGGCCACACGGCCACCATGCTCGACCCGCTGGCCCCCGCGGTGCTGTCGATCGACAACCTGAAGATGTACTTCCCGGTGAAGTCGTCGGGCGTCGTGCGTCGCACCATCGGCCACGTCCAGGCGGTCGACGGCATCTCGTTCGAGGTGCCGAAGGGCGGTTCCCTCGGCCTCGTCGGCGAGTCGGGCTGCGGCAAGTCGACCACCGGTCGCCTGATCACCCGGCTCTACAAGCCGACCGGCGGCTCGATGATGTTCGAGGACAAGGACCTGGCGAAGCTGTCGTCGCGTGAGATGAAGCCGCTGCGCCGCGACGTGCAGATGATCTTCCAGGATCCCTACACCTCGCTCAACCCGCGTCACACGGTCGGCGCCATCGTCGGTGCGCCTCTCGAGGTGCACAAGATCGTCCCCAAGAACAAGGTGCTCCCACGCGTCCAGGAGCTCCTGGAGATCGTGGGCCTCAACCCCGAGCACTACAAC
The DNA here is from genome assembly GCA_963708875.1 of uncultured Actinomycetota bacterium. Taxonomy (GTDB): domain Bacteria; phylum Actinomycetota; class Actinomycetes; order Propionibacteriales; family Nocardioidaceae; genus Nocardioides. Next base: position 206,019 of record CAVPUL010000007.1, on the reverse strand, counting down.
CGCTACCCCAACGAGTTCTCCGGCGGCCAGCGCCAGCGCATCGGCATCGCCCGCGCGCTGACGCTCAACCCGAAGGTGCTCGTGGCGGACGAGCCGGTGTCGGCGCTCGACGTCTCGATCCAGGCGCAGGTCGTCAACCTGCTCCAGGACATCCAGTCCGAGTTCGACGTCTCGTTCCTGTTCATCGCCCACGACCTCGCCATCGTCCGGCACTTCTGCCCCGAGGTCGCCGTGATGTACCTCGGCAAGATCGTCGAGATCGGTGACCGGGAGACCATCTACTTACGTCCCCACCACCCCTACACGCAGGCGCTGCTCTCCGCGGTGCCCGACGTGAAGCAGGCGGCGATCGGCGGTCGTCGTGAACGGATCCGCCTCGAGGGCGACGTGCCCAGCCCGATCAACCCGCCCTCCGGCTGCCGGTTCCGCACGCGGTGCCAGTTCGCCCAGGAGATCTGCGCGAAGGTCGAGCCGCCGCTGCTCCAGATCGGTCAGCGCCACAAGGTCGCGTGCCACTTCGCCGGCGAGCTGGGGTCCCACCCGGCCACACCGGTGACGACGGCGCTGCTCGGTGTCGACGACCAGGGCAGCCCGGTCTCGGGCGCCACGCCCACCAACACGCAGCTGACCATCCCGGGCTACGAGACGACCTGGTACGACCTCAAGACCAAGCAGACCACGGGGGGCTGACCCCCGCCGTCGGTCGTCGGGGATACTCACCGACGTGGACGGCTTGTTCGATATTCCGGGCGCGGGGCAACCTGCGCCCGGAAGCATGTCCGGGTCCGTGCCCAGTGCGGGCTCGCTGGGCGCCAACACGCACGCGTCCGCGCCCCTGGCGGTCCGGATGCGGCCACGCACCATCGACGAGCTGGTCGGGCAGCAGCAGCTGCGCGCCGCCGGCTCGCCGCTGCGTCGTCTCATCGAGGGCGACCAGTCGATGTCCCTCCTGCTCTGGGGCCCTCCCGGCACCGGCAAGACGACCATCGCGGCGATCGTCAGCCAGCAGACCAAGCGGCGCTTCGTCGAGGTGTCGGCGGTCTCGGCAGGGGTCAAGGAGGTCCGTGCCGCCATCGACGGCGCCCGCGCCGAGCTCGCGCGCGGCGGGCAGGAGACGGTCCTGTTCGTCGACGAGGTGCACCGCTTCTCCAAGGCCCAGCAGGACGCGCTGCTGCCCGGTGTGGAGAATCGCTGGGTCACCCTCATCGCGGCGACCACGGAGAACCCCTTCTTCTCCGTCATCTCGCCGCTGCTGTCCCGCAGCCTGCTGCTGCGCCTGCAGTCCCTCACCGACGACGACGTCGCCGAGGTCATCGACCAGGCACTCGCCGACGAGCGTGGACTGAAGGGCGGGACCGCCCTCGACGACGAGGCCCGCGCCCACCTCGTACGACTGGCCGGCGGCGACGCGCGTCGCGCGCTGGGCTACCTCGAGGCGGCAGCCGGCGCTGCCGCCAGCAAGGGCCTCGACACGATCGACCTCGCGACCGCGGAGACCGCCGTCGACCAGGCCGCGGTGCGATACGACCGTCAGGGCGACCAGCACTACGACGTGATCAGCGCCTTCATCAAGTCCATCCGTGGCTCGGACGTCGACGCGTCCCTGCACTACCTCGCCCGGATGATCGAGGCCGGCGAGGATCCGCGCTTCATTGCGCGACGCCTGGTGGTGCACGCCAGCGAGGACATCGGCCTGGCCGACCCGACCGCGCTCCAGGCGGCGGTGGCGGCGGCCCAGGCGGTGCAGCTGATCGGGATGCCCGAGGCGCGGATCAACCTGGCCCAGGCCACGATCCATCTCGCAGCCGCGCCCAAGTCCAACGCGGTGATCATGGCCATCGACGGCGCGATCGCCGACGTGAAGGCCGGCAAGATCGGCCAGGTGCCGCCTCACCTGCGTGACGCCCACTACGGCGGGGCCAAGGACCTGGGACACGGCAAGGGCTACGCCTACCCCCACGACGAGCAGTACGGCGTCGCGGAGCAGCAGTACCTCCCTGACCTGCTCCTCGACTCCACCTACTACAAGCCCACGAGCCTCGGCGCCGAGGCGACGCTCAAGGAACGCTGGGAGCGGGTCAGGCGCATCATCCGCGGCAAGGGCTGAGCCTGACCCGGCCCGACCTCATCCGACCTCATCCCCAGGGGGATGCCCACCACCGACGTCGTCTGCTTGTGTGGGTGAGTGCGAGTCACCGACACGAGCGACCTGTGGTGGAAGAGTGCCGTCGTCTACTGCCTCGACGTGGAGACGTTCTACGACTCCAACGGCGACGGGGTCGGCGACCTGGCCGGCCTGGCCCAGCGGATCGACTACCTGGCTGACCTCGGCATCACCTGCCTGTGGCTGATGCCGTTCTACCCGAGCCCGGACCGCGACGACGGCTACGACATCACCGACTTCTACGGCGTGGACCCGCGCCTCGGCACGCTGGGCGACCTGGTGGAGGTGCTGCGCACCGCGCACGACCGGGGGATCAACGTCATCGCGGACCTGGTCATCAACCACACCTCCGACCGCCATCCGTGGTTCCGGTCGTCGCGGCGCAGCAAGGACGACCCCTATCGCGACTGGTACGTCTGGCGGGACACGGCTCCGCCTGACACGTCCGCGCAGGTCGTCTTCCCTGACCAGGAGGACTCGATCTGGGAGCTCGACGACCGCACGGGGGAGTGGTACCTCCACAACTTCTACAAGCACCAGCCCGATCTCAACCTCGCCAACCCCGACGTCGTCGAGGAGATCCTGCGCATCGTCGGCTTCTGGCTGCAGCTGGGGTTCGACGGCTTCAGGGTGGACGGCATCCCGTTCCTGGAGCAGAACGCCAAGAACACCGGGGACCCCGCGCTGAAGGTCGATCCCCACGAGCTCATGCGGACCATTCGCGCGGCCGTGGGCAGGCGTCACGGCGCGTCGATGATGCTCGGCGAGGTGAACCTGCCGCACGCCCAGCAGCGGAAGTTCTTCGGCGGTGACGCGGCCAACGAGCTGCAGATGCAGTTCGACTTCATCGGGATGCAGGCGACGTACCTCTCGTTGGCCCGCGGGGACTCCCGGCCGCTCGTCAAGGCGCTGCACCAGCGGCCCCCGATCGACGACACCTGCCAATGGGCCACGTTCCTGCGCAACCACGACGAGCTGACCCTCGACAAGCTCACCGACAAGCAGCGGCAGGAGGTCTTCGCCGCCTTCGGTCCGGAGCCCGAGATGCAGCTCTTCGGCCGTGGCCTCAAGCGGCGGCTCCCGACCATGATGAGCGGTGACCCGCGCCGCATCCGGCTGGCGTACAGCCTGCTGTTCTCGCTGCCCGGCACCCCGACTCTCTACTACGGCGAGGAGATCGGGATGGGGGAGGACCTGGCCGCGGACGGTCGGATGGCGGTGCGCTCCCCGATGCAGTGGAGCACCGCCGCCAACGGCGGCTTCTCGACGGCCCCGCCGCGGCGGCTGGTGCAGCGCATGGTCCCGGGGGAGTACGGACCCGAACGGGTCAACGTGACCTCGCAGCTGCACGACCACGACTCCCTGTGGAGCTTCCTGCGCAAGCTCATCAGCGTCTACCGCTCGTGCCCGGAGCTGGGCTGGGGAGCCTGCCGGGTGGTGGAGCAGGACGACCCGAGCGTGCTGGTGCACTGGTCCGAGGTCGAGGGGAGCGCCGTCCTGGCGCTGCACAACCTCGGCTCGGAGCCGGTGTCGGTCCCGGTGACCATCGACCCGCGCGGCGACGGTCTCGAGGCGGTGGACCTGTTCACCGCCGAGGTCGTCACGGAGGAGCGCCGTACGACGGTGGCGCTCGACGGCTACGGCTACCGCTGGCTGCGGGTGCGGCCCGCGGGTGATCTTGCCATCCCGTAGCCTGCGGCCACCGATCTCTCGCGTCGATCGATGGCCCCAGACTGAGGCTTGTAGGCTCGCGCCCGTGACGACCGAGCAGGCATGGCTGGTCGCCCCGTGCGCCGTGGCCATCGTGCTGGCGCTCGTGGCGCTGGTGCTCGCCGTGCGCGCACAGGGTCGCGCGACCCGCGCCGAGGAGCACAGCCGGTCGCTGGCCGAGCGTGTCGCGCTCCTCGAGTCGCCCGTCACGGACGCGCCCCGACCCGGGGCTGACCACGCCGACGGGAGCACGTACGTCATCACCCGGCTGTCGGGCGAGCACGTCGATCGTGACGAGCAGGTCCCGGTCGCGGTCGACATCGACGGCCGGTTGTTCGCCGACATCGTCGCGCGCGAGACCGTCGTCAAGGCTGCGTCCTGGACCGCCGGGCTGCGACGGGCGTTGTCGCCCGAGAGCCGCAACCGGATCCGCTTCCAGGTGCGTCAGGAGACCAAGCGAGCCGGCCGTGAGCGCCGCGCCGAGACCAAGCAGGCGCTGCGCGAGTTCCGCGCCCGTGAGCGCGCCGCCGCTCGCACCGAGGCCGGGGAGGACGTCGCCTGATGGGTCGCCCACTCTGGTTCGCAGCCGGGGCGGGGGTCGGGGTGTACGCCGCTACCCGCGCCCGTCGTGCCGCCGAGTCCCTCACCGCCGACGGCCTGCGTGACCGCCTCCGCGGCTGGCAGGTCGGCGCCCGGCTCTTCGCCGAGGAGGTCCACCAGGGCCGCACCGAGCGCGAAACCGAGTTGCGCGAGCAGCTCGGCCTCCGGCCTCATGGAGTCGGGGACGGACTTCCCGAACTGACGAGCAGCACCGAGATGAAGGACCTGCACTGATGGACACCGCCGAGATCCGCCGCCGCTTCCTTGCGCACTTCGAGGCCGCCGGACACGCCGTGGTGCCCTCGGCCTCCTTGCTGGCCGACGACCCCAACCTGCTGTTCGTGCCGGCCGGGATGGTGCCGTTCAAGCCCTACTTCCTCGGCCAGGAGACGCCGCCGTGGGACCGTGCGACGAGCATCCAGAAGTGTGTCCGCACGCCCGACATCGAGGACGTCGGCAAGACGACCCGCCACGGCACCTTCTTCGAGATGTGCGGCAACTTCTCCTTCGGCGACTACTTCAAGGAGCGCGCGATCGAGCTCGCGTGGTCGCTGCTCACGAACCCGGTCGCCGATGGTGGCTACGGCCTCGACGAGTCGCGTATCTATCCCTCGGTGCTGGTCGGCGACGAGGAGGCGATCGATCTCTGGATGAAGGTCACCGGGCTGCCCCGCGAGCGGATCGTCCAGCTGGGCAACAAGGAGAACTACTGGTCGATGGGCGTCCCCGGACCGGGTGGGCCGTGCTCGGAGATCCTCTACGACCGTGGTCCCGAGTGGGGACCCGACTTCGACGTCGCGACCCTCGGGCCGGACATGCCGTTCGAGCTCGAGGACCGGCTGCTCGAGATCTGGAACCTGGTCTTCATGCAGGACGAGCTCTCCGCCGTGCGGTCCAAGTCCGACTTCGACATCGCGGGCTCGCTGCCGAAGAAGAACATCGACACCGGCATGGGCCTCGACCGGGTCGCGTTCCTGCTCCAGGGCAAGCAGAACATGTACGAGATCGATGTGGTCTACCCGGTGATCGCCAAGGCCGAGGAGCTGACCGGCAAGCGCTACGGCGACAACCACGACGACGACGTACGTTTCCGCGTCGTCGCCGACCACGTCCGTTCGTCGATGATGTTGATCGGCGACGGCGTGACGCCCGGCAACGACGGCCGTGGATACGTCCTGCGGCGCCTGCTCCGCCGCGCCGTGCGCTCGATGCGCCTGCTCGGGTGCGACGGCCGCGTGCTGCCCGAGCTGATGCCGCTCTCCCGCGACAAGATGGGGGAGACCTACGACAACCTCATCACCGACTGGCCCCGCATCTCGAAGGTCGCCTTCGCCGAGGAGGACGCGTTCCGCAAGACCCTCCAGGCCGGCACCCAGATCTTCGACACCGCCGCCGACGACGTGAAGCAGTCGGGCGGCACGTCGCTGTCCGCCGAGCGCGCGTTCGCGCTGCACGACACCTATGGCTTCCCGATCGACCTGACCCTCGAGATGGCGGCCGAGCAGGGCCTCCAGGTCGACGAGCAGGGCTTCCGCGGCCTGATGGCCGAGCAGCGCGAGCGCGCCAAGGCCGACGCCCGCTCGAAGAAGGGCACGCACGGCGACACCGGCGTCTACCGCAGCATCCTCGACCAGCACGGTCCGACCGAGTGGCTCGCCTACGAGACGCTCGAGACGGAGTCGCGCCCGCTGGCGCTGCTCAGCGGCGGGAACGCCGTGCAGCGGCTCGAGCCGGGCGAGATCGGCGAGCTGGTCCTGGACCGGACGCCGTTCTACGCCGAGTCCGGCGGCCAGGTGGCTGACGCCGGCACGATCATCTTCGACGGCGGCCGGCTCGAGGTCATCGACGTGCAGCGTCCGATCAAGGGCCTCGTCGTCCACCAGGTACGCGTCCTCGAGGGCGAGCTGTCCTCGGGCGGCGACGTCCACGCCCGCGTCGATCCCGAGTGGCGCACCGGCGCGCGCCAGGCCCACTCCGGCACGCACGTGGTGCATGCCGCGCTGCGCGAGGTGCTCGGCCCGACCGCGCTGCAGTCCGGCTCGTACAACAGGCCCGGCTACCTCCGCCTCGACTTCGGCTGGACCAGCGGACTGTCGCCCGAGCAGGTCCGCGACATCGAGCTGGTCTCGCAGCAGGCGCTGCGCGCCGACCTGGCCGTGGGTTGGGACTACATGACGCTCGAGCAGGCCAAGGAGTGGGGCGCGATCGCGCTCTTCGGAGAGACCTACGACAACACGAAGGTGCGCGTCGTCGAGATCGGCGGCCCGTGGTCGCGCGAGCTCTGCGGCGGCACGCACGTCGACCACTCGTCGCAGATCGGCACCGTGGTGGTGACCGGCGAGACGAGTGTCGGCTCCGGCAACCGGCGCATCGAGGCGCTGACCGGAGTCGAGGGGTTCGCCTACCTCGCCCGCGAGCGTGACGTGGTCGCCCAGCTGACCAGCCTGCTCAAGACCCAGCCCGACGACCTCGTCGGCCGCGTCCAGGGCCTGACCGAGCGACTCCGCGCGGCGGAGAAGGAGCTCGAGAAGGCCCGCCTGGCGCAGCTGCTGGGCGCCAGCGCCGAGCTGGCGGCCGGTGCCTCGCAGGTCGGCCCGGTCAGGCTGGTGGCCCACCGCGCCGACGGCGCGGGCGGTGCCGACGTGCGCAACCTGGCGATGGACGTCCGCGGCCGGCTGCCGCAGGGCGAGCCGGGGGTCGTGGTGATCATCGGCCAGGACGGCGGCGGCAAGGTCTCCGTCGTGGCAGCGACCAACGACGAGGCCCGCGCTCGCGGCCTGTCGGCGGGTGAGCTCGTACGCGCCGTCGGCCCGCTGCTCGGCGGCAAGGGCGGCGGCAAGGACGACGTCGCCCAGGGCGGCGGCAGCGACGCCTCGCGCATCGACGAGGCGTTGGCGCTGGTGTCGACCGAGGTCGCGCGGGTCGCGGCGGGCTGAGCGTGCGCGTCGGAGTGAGGCTGGGGATCGACCCCGGCGACGCCCGGATCGGTGTCGCGAGCTGCGACCCCTCCGGCTTCCTCGCGACCCCGGTCGAGACCGTGCGGCGCGGCGGCGGTGACGTACGCCGCCTGGCGCAGCTGGTGGTCGAGCGGGAGGTCGTCGAGGTCGTGGTCGGGCTGCCCCGATCGTTGAACGGCACCGAGGGGCCGGCGGCCGAGAAGGTGCGGCACTTCGCCGCGCGACTGGCCCGCCGAGTTGCGCCCGTCCCCGTCAGACTGTGTGATGAGCGACTGACCACGGTGTCGGCCGAGTCGATCCTGCGCGAGCAGGGCCGGCACGGTGCCAAGAGACGCGCCGTGGTGGACCAAGCGGCAGCAGTGCTGATCCTGCAGACTGCACTGGACACGGAGCGCCTCCGCGGAGAGCCACCGGGAGAGATCGTCGAGGTGAAGACGGATGAGTGAGCACGAGGACCGGGTCGAGGTCGAGGACGAGGAGTCCTACACCTACGAGCCCGGAGGCCGCCGGCGCAAGGGCCGCGGACTCAAGGGGTGCGTGGCCGTGCTCGTGGCGCTCGCCGTGCTCGTCTTCGGCTTCTACTTCGGTCTGACCAAGGGCGTCTCGTTCGTCGCCGACCAGTTCCAGGGTCCGGAGGACTTCGCAGGACCGGGCACCGGCAAGGTCCAGTTCACCGTCAACGAGGGCGACACGGTCGCCCAGATGGGACGCAACCTCAAGGACCAGGGCGTCACCAAGTCCGTACAGGCGTTCATCGACGCCGCGGCCGGTGAGAGTGCGTCCAGCGGCATCCAGGTCGGCGACTACGAGCTCCAGAAGGAGATGAAGGCCTCCGACGCGCTCGACGTCCTCATCGATCCTGACAACCTCATCGGCTTCCCGACGGTCACCATCCCCGAGGGCCTGCGGCTCACCGAGATCGTGTCCACGCTCGCCGAGAACACCGACTTCTCCGAGGCTGCCTACAACAAGGCGCTCGACTCCGGGAAGATCGGGCTCCCCGACTACGCCGAGGGCAATGCCGAGGGCTATCTCTTCCCGGCGACCTACGAGGTCAAGCCGGGCATGAAGCCGGCCGCGATCCTCAAGATGATGGTCGCCCGTTGGCAGCAGGCCGCCGACCAGGCCGGTCTCGAGGAGAAGGCCGCCGAGCTCGGCCACACGCCTGCCGAGCTGATGATCATCGCCTCGCTGATCCAGGCCGAGGGTCGCGGCGAGGACATGCCCAAGATCTCCCGCGTCATCTACAACCGGTTGGACGGTCCTGGCGACAAGGGCGGCACCAACGGCACTCTCGGTATCGACGCCGCCATCGCCTACGGGCTGGGCCTCTCGCCCGGCTCGACGGAGCTGACGCCCGACCAGCTCGCCGAGGACACGCCCTACAACACGCGCATCAACGCGGGCCTGCCCCCGACGCCCATCGAGGCGCCCGGCGACGACGCCATCGCAGCAGCGGCCAACCCGGACGACGGCGACTGGTACTACTACGTCACCGTCGACCTCTCGACCGGCGAGACCAAGTTCTACGAGGACTACGACGGCTTCCTCGAGGGTCGTGACGAGTACAAGGCCTACTGCGACACGTCGGACCGTTGTTGATGCCGAGCCGGCTGAGGTGAGCGTGCGGCGCTGCGGGGTGCTGGGCGACCCCGTCGCGCACTCGCTCTCGCCGGTGCTCCACCGGGCGGCGTACGCCGAGCTCGGTCTGGCGTGGACCTACGACGCGCACCGGGTGCCCGCAGGCGGCCTGGAGGGGTTCCTGTCCGGGCTCGACGCGGAGTGGCGCGGTCTGTCGCTGACGATGCCGTTGAAGCGCGAGGCGATGGCCCTGGCCGATCAGGTGACCGAGCGCGCGCGACTCTCCGGTGCGGTGAACACGCTGGTCCTCGGCGATGGCCTCCGCCTCGGGGACAACACCGACCTCCCCGGCGCGGTCGCGGCGATCCGGGAGCGGACGAGCTCCCTGACGCTGGCGTCGGCGCTGGTCCTCGGTGGTGGCGCCACGGCGACCTCCGTCGGACTGGCGCTCGTCGAGCTCGGCGTCTCCTCGATCCGCCTCGCGGTGCGTGACGAGGCGCGGGCTGACGAGACGGTGGCGGCGCTGCGGGCACATCCGGCCGCACCCGAGGTCACCGTCGAGCCGCTACCCGGCGTGGCGGACCTCGGATCGACTGTCGACGTCGTCGTGTCCACGATCCCGGCGGAGGCACAGACCGCTGCCGTCGTGGCGCACTGCGCAGCCGTGCCGGTCGTGTTCGAGGCGTTGTACGACCCGTGGCCGACGCCGTTGGCCGCCGCCGCCCTGGCGTCGGGCCGGGCGCTCGTCGGCGGGCTCGACCTGCTGGTGCACCAGGCGGCGCTCCAGCTCGAGCTGTTCACCGGACTCGCCGCTCCGCTCGACGTGATGCGCGAAGCCGGCGAACGCGCCCTCGCGGGGCGCAGTGTGGATTGACGGTGGGCACGGTTGAATGACGCCGTGAACGACACCGTCCTCGCGGCACTTCTCGGCCTCGTCGTCGCAGGGCTCGGCGGCCTGCTCGTGCCTGCGCTGATCGCGCGCGTGCCGGAGCCCGCGCCCCGGGAGCCGCAGGCGGCGAAGGAGCCCGAGGCGGACCAGCCGCTGGCGGAGCCCGTGGCCGATCCGGGCGCGGACGAGCCGCCGAAGATGCTCTACGCAGACATCGCCGCCCGACCGGGCCTGGCGTGGCGCAGTGCTCTCGTCTCCGCGGTGAGCGGGGCCCTGATCGGTGCCGCGACGGGCCTCGGCTGGCCGCTCCTGTGGCTGCTCCCGCTCACGCCCGTGGCCGTCGCGCTGTCGGTGATCGACTGGCACACCAAGCTGCTGCCCCGCCGGATCGTGGTGCCCGCGACCCTGGCGGCGATCGTGCTGATGGTGGTGGTCGGGCTCGCGGCCGACGAGCGGGAAGCGCTCGTCCGCGCACTGGTCGCGATGATCCTCGCGCGGTCGTTCTTCTGGGTGCTGTGGTTCATCCGGTCCGCGGGCATGGGCTTCGGCGACGTACGTCTCGCGGCTCTCGTCGGGCTGGTGCTCGGCTGGCTCGGGTGGGGAGCGCTGGCGATCGGGCTGTGGACCGCGTTCGTGGCCTTCGCGCTGCCCGCGCTCGTCGTGGTGCTCGCGCGCCGCGACAGGACGCTGCTGAAGAGGTCGTTCCCGTTCGGACCGTTCATGGTGTTCGGTGCGCTCGTGGGTCTCGTCTGGGGGACTGCGCTCGCTGAGCGCATGTGGGGCTGAGAGACTTCAGCCATGCTCCGATGGCTCACAGCGGGCGAGTCCCACGGTCCCTCCCTGGTGGCGATCCTCGAGGGGCTTCCCGCACACGTCCGCGTCACGACCGACGACCTCGCCGACTCGCTCGCGCGGCGCCGACTCGGCTACGGCCGCGGCGCCCGGATGAAGTTCGAGCAGGACCAGATCCGGGTGCTCGGCGGCGTCCGCCACGGCGAGACCCAGGGCGGACCCGTCGCGATCGAGGTCGGCAACACCGAGTGGCCGAAGTGGGAGAAGGTCATGTCGGCCGACCCCGTCGACCCGGTGGAGCTCGAGGCACTCGCCCGCAACGCCAAGCTGACGCGGCCGCGACCCGGTCACGCCGACCTCGTCGGGATGCAGAAGTACGACTTCGACGAGGCGCGCCCGATCCTCGAGCGCGCCTCCGCCCGCGAGACCGCGGCCCGGGTCGCCCTCGGCCGGGTGGCCTCCAACTTCCTCGAGCAGGCCGTCGGCGCGCGGATCGTCTCGCACGTGGTCGCCCTCGGTGGCGTGAAGGCGCCCGCCGGCGTCGTACCGGCTCCCGACGACGTCGCCCGCCTGGACGCCGACGAGGTCCGGTGCCTCGACCCCGAGACGAGCGCCGCGATGGTGGCGCGCATCGACCAGGCCCACAAGGACGGCGACACGCTCGGCGGCGTCGTCGAGGTCGTCGTGCACGGCCTCCCGCCGGGCCTCGGCTCGCACGTCCACTGGGACCGTCGCCTCGACGCCAAGCTGGCCGAGGCGCTGATGGGCATCCAGGCGATCAAGGGCGTCGAGATCGGGGACGGCTTCCAGCTCGCCGACACCCCCGGATCGCTCGCCCACGACGAGATCGTGTCGACCGACGAGGGGCTTCGGCGTACGTCGGGTCGCTCGGGCGGCACCGAGGGCGGCATGTCCACCGGTGAGGTCCTGCGCGTGCGTGCGGCGATGAAGCCGATCGCGACGGTGCCCAAGGCGCTGCGCACGGTCGACGTCGCCACCGGCGAGGCCACGGTCGCCCACCACCAGCGCTCCGACGTCTGCGCCGTCCCGGCCGCCGGGATCGTGGCCGAGGCGATGGTGGCGCTGGTGCTGGCCGACGCCGTGGTGGAGAAGTTCGGCGGCGACTCGGTCCAGGAGACCCGGCGCAACGTCGAGTCCTACCTCGACACCCTGCGGTACCGATGAACCACCCCACGAAACAGCTCGCTGCGCTCGCTCTTCCGCGGGGACCCCGATGACCCCGCGGGTGGTGCTGGTCGGCCCGATGGGTGCCGGCAAGACGACGGTGGCCGGACTGCTCGGTGCGGCCTGGGACCTGCCGGTGCGCGACACCGACGCCGACATCGAGGCGGTCACCGGGCGCGAGATCTCCGACATCTTCGTGGAGTCCGGCGAAGAGGTCTTCCGCGACCTCGAGGCCACTGCTGTCGCCTCGGCCCTGGCTGAGCACGAGGGCGTCCTGGCTCTCGGAGGCGGTGCGGTGCTGCGCCCCGAGACCCGCGAGCTGCTGACCGACGTGCCGGTGGTGTTCCTCCGCGTCGGGCTCTCCGACGCGGTGAAGCGCGTCGGGCTCGGCGTCGGCCGGCCGATGCTGCTCGGCAACGTGCGCTCGCGGATCAAGGCCCTGCTCGACGAGCGCACGCCGATCTACGAGTCCGTCGCGACCCACGTCGTCGAGACCGACGGCCGCACCCCCGACGAGGTCGCGGCGGAGATCCGGGAGCTCGTGGGATGACCGACACCGTCCTGCATGTCGGCGGCGCGTCGCCGTACGACGTGGTGGTGGGCCACGACCTGTCTCCACGTCTCCCCGAGCTGCTGGGGGAGACGGTGGAGCGGGTCGCCGTGCTCTACGCCGGATCGCTCGGCGCGCTGGCCGACCCGATCGTCGACGCGCTGGTCGAGCACTACGACGTCCTCGCCCTCGGCCTGCCGGAGGGCGAGCGCGCCAAGACCGCTCCGGTGGCGGCCGACTGCTGGGAGGCGCTCGGCGAGGCCGGCTTCACCCGGTCCGACGCTGTCGTGACCCTCGGCGGGGGAGCGACCACCGACCTGGGCGGTTTCGTCGCTGCGTCGTGGCTCCGCGGCGTACGCGTCGTGCACATGCCGACGACCCTGCTGGCCATGGTCGACGCCGCCGTCGGCGGCAAGACGGGCATCAACACGGGCGCCGGCAAGAACCTCGTCGGAGCCTTCCACGAGCCCGCCGGCGTGCTGTGCGACCTCTCCCTGATGGCGTCGCTGCCGCGCGAGGAGCTCGTCGCCGGTCTCGGCGAGGTCGTGAAGTGCGGCTTCATCGCCGACCCCGCGATCCTCGACATCGTCGAGCGCACCGACCCCGCCGCCCTCACGGCCGAGTCGCCCGAGCTGCGTGAGCTGGTCGAGCGCGCGATCCGGGTGAAGATCGACGTCGTGGTGGGCGACCTGCGCGAGACGGGCGGCACCGACGGCCACCCCGGCCGCGAGGTGCTCAACTACGGCCACACCCTGGCCCACGCGATCGAGCGGACCAGCGACTACACCGTCCGCCACGGTGAGGCAGTCGCCATCGGGTGCGTCTTCGTCGCCGAGCTCGCCGCACGGGCCGGGTCGCTCGACCCGACGCTCGTCGAGCGGCACCGTGCCGCGCTCTCCCGCGTGGGCCTGCCGACGACGTACGACGCCGCGTCCTTCGAGGACCTCCACGCCGCGATGAAGGTCGACAAGAAGGCCCGGGGCTCGCAGCTGCGCTTCGTCGTCCTCGACGACCTCGCCTCGCCCCGGATCCTGGCCGGCCCGGGCGAGGACGACCTGCGGGCGGCGTACGCCGCGATAGCCTCCGCCGGGTGACCGAACCCGCTGACGAGGACGTCCAGGTCTCGGGTTCCGGGGGCACGATGCAGCGCCTCACCGGCGCCGCGACCCCCCGAGCCGTCGACCTCGGCGTCCTCGAGCAGGAGCGCAACCTGGGCGCCGGTCCCGAGTGGCGCGACGCCGGCACCGGGCCGTTCCTGGCACCGGGCGATCTCGTGCTGTGGCGCTATGGCCGGAGCATCGACCCGATGCGGGTGGTGCGCGACGACGAGCGCGGCCTGGTCGCGTGGCTGGCCGAGGATGCCGAGCTGGTCGCGTGGCACCCTGCGGACGGCCGATCGCCCCGGGAGGTCCCGCTGGCCGAACGCTTCGCCGTGGAGAAGGCGCCGGTGATCAGCCGCTGGCGTGGCGGCGGCGTGCTGCGGATCGCGCCCACGGCACGGCCGTGGTCCGTGTGGCTGTTCTGGGAGGAGGACGGCAGCTTCGCCGGCCACTACGTCAACCTCGAGCTGCCGCACCGGCGCCGTCGACACGCGACCGCCACCCGCGACCTGACCCTCGACCTCTGGCTGGAGCCGGCCGGCGAGCTGTGGCTCAAGGACGCCGACGAGGTCGACGCCGCGGTGGCCGGCGGACGCTACTCGGCAGCGTTCGACGACGAGATCCGGGCCGCGGCCGAGTGGGCGCGCGCCGAGCTGGTCGAGGCCCGCGACTGGCCGCTCGACGAGGAGTGGACCCGGTGGCGGCCGCCGGCCGACTGGGCGCCGCCGTCCCTCCCGGACATCCCCGTGGTCCGGGCCGCGCGGGCCACTACGCTGCACCGATGAAGGTCCTCGTCCTCAACGGACCCAACCTCGGCCGGCTCGGCCGCCGTCAGCCGGAGATCTACGGCTCCACCACGCACGCGGAGCTCGCGCACCAGTGCGTCGAGTGGGGCCGAGACCTGGGGCTCGACGTCGAGGTGCGACAGACCAACCACGAGGGCGAGCTGCTCGACTGGCTCAACGCCGCCGCCGACGACGGCGTACGCGTCGTGCTCAACGCGGGGGCGTGGACGCACTACTCGCTGGCCCTCTGGGACGCGTGCGCGCAGCTCAGCGCGCCCCTGGTCGAGGTGCACATCTCCGACCCCCAGCAGCGCGCGGAGGAGTTCCGGCACACCTCGGTCGTCGAGCCGCACGCTGCGCTGACGATCGCGGGCCAGGGCATCGACGGCTACCGGCAGGCCCTCGAGTTCCTGGGCGCATCGGCCTAGACCGACCTTCCGCACCGACCTGCTCGAACGCCACACTCGAGGTGGCAGGGGAGCGAGGCGGTGCCCGTGGTCACGGTGCGATACGTGCTGACGGCCTTCGTCGTGGCGCTGGTGACCGGCGTCGTCTGCGTGGGCGGTCTGTCCCGGCTCGCCATGTCGCTGCTGGCCAGCCGGAACCCGCAGGCACACGGCCGGCTCAGTGACGACGGCTTCGAGATGGGCGTGGTCACGCTCGACGGGTCGCTCAACCTCGCGTCGGTGGGGATCGCCATCGGCGTGATCGGGTGGCTCACCTACCTCATCGCCCGACCCCTGCTCTTCGGTCCGACGTGGTTCCAGTGGTTCAGCCTCAGCATCCCGCCGGGCATCGTGGCAGCCAACCTCATCGTGCACCCCAGCGGGATCGACTTCACGGTGCTCGAGCCCCTGTGGCTGGCAGTCGGCCTCTTCGTCGCCGTGCCGGCAACCTATGGACCACTGATGCACGCCGTCATGCTCCGCGCCGGAGGTACGCCGCCGGGCATGGGACTCTCACGCGAGGTCGCGTGGATCCTGCGGACGATCTTCATTGCCGGCACCGTGACCTCGTTCGTGCTGCTGGTGCAGGACATCCGCACGCTGGGCTGAGCCGCGCGTTCCGGCGCGTGCGAGCATCGGCACATGGACGTCGAGGTGAGCGCACTGGCCATCAACGTGGTGATCCCCGAGGCGCTGCGGTGGCGGGACACCCGACGCGACGAGGAGTTCGAGCTGCAGTCGCTCACGATCCGGATGCTGCCGGACGGGTCGCTGGCCGCCAAGGCGTACGGACGCCCCGTGGCCGGAGGGCGCGGTGCGTACGTCTCGTTCCCGGTGCCGGACCGCCCGGAGATCGCCACCCTGATCGCGGCCGGTGCCGACGAGGCCGCACGGCGCTGGGCCGCCCACACCTGATTGGATCGACGGGTGCTGCCCTTCCGCCAGGTCGATGTCTTCAGCGCCGAGCCGTGGCTCGGCAACCCGCTCGCGGTCGTCCACGACGCCGACGGCCTCAGTGACGAGCAGATGGCGCGCTTCGCGCGGTGGACCAACCTCTCCGAGACCACGTTCCTCTGCGCTCCGACCGACGAGAGCGCCGACTACCGCGTCCGGATCTGGACCACGGGCGGTGAGCTGCCGTTCGCCGGCCACCCCACCATCGGCAGCGCGCACGCGTGGCTCGAGGCCGGCGGCGTCCCTCGCGGCGAGGTGATCGTGCAGGAGTGCGGTGCGGGCCTCGTCGACGTACGCCGCTCGCCGCGCCTCGGCTTCACGGCTCCGCCGCTGGTGCGCTCGGGCCCGGTCGAGGACGACCTGCGGGCGCGGATCGTGACCGCGCTCGGCGTCGACGACGAAGCGGTGGCCGACATCGCCTGGATCGACAACGGGCCGGGGTGGGTCGGCGTGGACCTCGGCTCCGCCGAGACCGTGCTCGACGTGGTCCCCGACATCGCTGCCTTCACCGACCTCAAGGTGACCGTCCTCGGGCGCTGGGACGCCTCCCGCGCCGCCGAGCTCGGCGCGGACGTCGAGGTACGCGCGTTCTACGCCGACGGCCGCGACTTCGGTGAGGACCCGGTCACCGGGTCCGCGAACGCCGGCCTGGCGCAGTGGCTGATCGGCACCGGCGCCCTGCCCCCGTCGTACACCTCGCGCCAGGGGAGCGTGATCGGTCGCGAGGGTCGGGTGCGCATCGAGGCCGACGGCGACCGGGTGTGGGTGTCGGGCGACGCGGTGACGCGCATCGTCGGTCAGGTCGACCTCTAGTCCTCCCACCCGAAGATCCGTAGGACTGCTGATGTGGCGCGTCCACGCTCGACGGGAGACTCGGTCCCAGACGTCGCATCCTGAGCGAGGTCGGGGGAGGGAACCATGCGTACCGTGTTGAGCAGGAGCGCGAACGCGGACCAGCTCGAGGCGGAGGTGCGTGACGCCACGTGCTGCGTCGCGATCGACCGCTGCTGGGCCTGCGAGATCAAGCTGGGGGAGGTCCGCGCCGCCCGTCGGGACGCGGTCATGCACATGATCGGCTCGGTCCGGCCGCGGAGGGCACTTCGATGATGGTCCGGGACGGGGCGGCAGGCGCCGGCAGTGGGGGCCGGGTGCCGCCCTCGGTCATCGGGACCAGCCGTCGCGAGCGCCGTGAGGCGGCCCGAGGGCGTGCCTCGATCGAGTTCGGCGCCGACGGCGACGCAGCGCTCGACGTCTTCGAGCTCCTCGAGCTCGCTTGGCACGACTGCCACGGCGAGGTCACGCCGCCGGCATCGGTGGTCGACGACGTCTGGACGGTCGCCGACGGGAGCCTGGGGCAGCTGGCGTCGGCGTCGAGGCTCGCCGTCACCGACTCGCGTGAGCTCAACCTGATGGCGGACGAGACCAGGTCCCGGCTGCCGGAACACGCCTGACTGCGCACGGATCAGCCCGGTCTGCGGGGCGGGCTGACCCGCGCGTGGCTATGTGCAGGGAATGCTGACGGTGCCGTGAGGAGTGACGAGGACGCTCAGACCTGAGGGTCCTGACCACAGATAGGAACCTGGTCCCGTGCGTTCGTAGGTCCACCGACCTGCGGTCTTCGCCCGGTGATGGCGCCGACAGAGCGGCGCCAATGAGTCGGGCGACGTCTGGCCGGGCGGTCCGCCCTCGCCGGGATCCTCGAACGGCTCGCGGTGGTCGAGGTCGCACTGGCGGGAGCTGCGTCCGCACCAGGGGAAGACACACGCCTCGTCGCGGAGACGCACCTCCTCAGCCATCGGCGGAGGCGGGTCGTGCCGGTCGACCGACCAACGGTCGTCGGTGGCGACGTGAACGACCGGCTGGACAGTGACGCGGGAGCGGCCAGCCCACTCGCGGATGAGATCGAGGGTGACGGGACCGAGTGCCTCGGCACTGCCAGTGGCACCCGTCGTGCCCGCAACGACGTCGGCGAGCGACGCGTGGAGGTAGAGCCGGACCTTGGCGTCGCGCCTTCCCACCGCCTCACGGCGCGCCCGCTCGTGCACCTCGGGGTCGGCGGTGCCCAGTAACGACACCAGGTCGAGTCGTGCCTGCGCGTCGGCGATGACGCCGAGGGCCTTCGCCTTGCGCACGCCGAAGGGGTCGGTGTCGCCGAGGGCTCCCAGTGCCTCGGCCTCGGCGCACACGACGTCGTGGAACCGGGTCAGGTCGAGCGTGTCGCCCGTGGCGTGGAGCTCCGAGGTGCCCGAGTAGTGGTGGGGGTCGGGGTGCTGAAGCACCACGTCCCACGACGAGCGGCTCGCCTGCTCACGGTCGGCGAGGTCGTCGCCGTCACACCGTGCAACCGCCTCCGCCACGAGCCGGTCGAGTGCCGGACCGCTGAGCGAGGAGACTCGGCCCGCCACCTGGCGGTCGATCCACTGCGCGGCGTCGAGCGACAGGTGGCGGGTGCGGCACGCGACCCGGCGCGCCTTCCACGCCGGCACGAGCAGGGCACAGGTCTGGTCCCAGAGGAGAGGGAGTCGGTGGTGGAGGTCGAGGGTGTCGGCGAGGAGCGACGACGCGGACGCAGGTGAACACCTCATCGCAACGGCCAGCGGCTCGCTCGTGAACGCGGCGACCTCCGGCGTGCCCGCGCCGCCGAGCGTCTCCGGCTCGGTGAGCACGGCCGGAAGGACCGGTCCCGCGGCGGTCTCCCGTGCGTCGACCGCGGGGTGCGCGATCGCCCACTGGTAGGCAATGCGCAGCTTGTGGACCTCGCCCTCGCGGAGCACTGACTCGATCTCGGTCGCCTCGGACAGCAGCGCGACCTCGGCCAGGTCCTCGAGGTCGATGACCCCGGATCCGAGGGCGGTGGTTGCTGTCATGGGTCCACTCAACCAGAGCCCACCGACAGTCGGTTCGGCCGCGAAACCCGCCTGTGGACAGGGGTTTCGAGGCTAGCTTCGCTCGCACCTCAACCAGCGAACGAGGCAGTCAGAGCGAGCCCAGCCAGTCGTCGATCGCCACGTCGCCCGCGCCGAAGACGAGGGTCTTGCGGGCGGCGCGATCGTCGGCGAGCACAGCTGCGGCGACCTCCGCGACCAGCGCGCGGGGCGACGCGTCGCCGTTGCGGGAGGTCGCGTCGGGGTTGACGCGACCCTCGGAGGGGTCGGTGGTGAGCGTGCCGGGGCCGAGGACCGTCCAGGCGAGGTCGGTGCCGCGGAGGTGGTCGTCGGCGGCGATCTTGGCGTCCTGGTAGTGCCGGAACGGATTGTCCTCGGGCACGAGGGAGTCGTGGTTCGCACCGGAGAACGAGACCATGACGTAGCGCGCGACGCCCGCAGCGACGGCCGCGTCCATCGAGCGGATCGCGGCGTCGCGGTCGACGGCGTACGTCCGCTCGGCGCTTCCGCCGCCGGCGCCCGCGGACCACACGACCGCGTCCTGGCCGGCGAGCAGCTCGGTCAACGCTGAGGTGTCGGCATCCTCCACCGAGGAGACGAGCGCCGTGGCGCCGCCCGCCTCGACCTCGGCGACGTGGTCGGGGTTGCGGATCACGGAGGTGACCTCGTGCCCCGCCTCGACCAGCATCGGTGCCAGGAGGAGAGCGATCTTGCCGTGTCCGCCGAAGATGGTGATGCGCATGTGTGCCACCGTACCGAGGTGCAGACGTCCACCCACGGCCTGACCATCGGCGAGCGGGAGGTCCGCAAGGAGTTCGTCGCCGACCACGAGGCGCAGGCCGAGCGGGAGTGGGCGATCCTGACGCTGCTGGCCGAGGCGGCGCCCGGCCTGGCTCCGCGGCCGATCCGCCGAGAGGACGGCGAGACCCCGGTGATCGTGATGGAGCGGCTCCCCGGCGAGCCACTTGCCCCGCGCCCGCTGACGACCGTGCAGACGGATGCCCTCGGCACCGCGCTGCGCCGGCTCTACGACGTACCGGTCGAGGCGGTGCGCGACGCCGGCATCGGACCGCGGAGGTACGGCGTCAGCGCGCACGCGGAGCTGATGGTCGAGTGGCTGGGGGAGAGCTACGACCTGGCCCAGTGCCGTGATCCCGGGCTGGTCGGCGAGGCACTCGAGGTGGCTCGGGCGTACGTCGCTGCCCCGCCGCTGCCCGAGCCGCGGATCACCGCCCTCGGCATCGCCGACCTCAACCCGGCCAACGTCCTGTGGGACGGGCACGTCATGCGGCTGGTCGACTTCGAGGACGGCGGCCTCAGCGACCCGGCGTACGAGCTCGCGGACCACGTCGAGCACCTCGGGAGCCGGCTGCCGGGCGTCTACGACCCGGACCGGCTGGCGGACGCGGTCGGCCTCGACGCCGAGGATCGCGAGCGGATGCAGGCCTACCGGCCGCTCTGGGCAGCCTTCTGGCTGGCGATGCTGCTGCCGGGCAACGGCGCGTGGCGGCGCAACCCGCCGGGCACCACCGAGGCCCACGCCGAGCATTTCATGGCACTCGTGGCCCCCGACTAGACTGGCGCGTCGGCGCCGGGCCCACGGGCTCGCCCAGGATTCCTTGACAACTCGACGAAGGCGGAGACCAGACTCATGGCAAGCACCAACGACCTCAAGAACGGCATGGTCCTCAGGATCGAGGGTCAGCTCTGGGCCGTCGTCGACTTCCAGCACGTCAAGCCCGGCAAGGGTCCGGCGTTCGTGCGCACCAAGCTCCGCAACGTCGAGTCGGGCAAGAACGTCGACCGCACCTTCAACGCCGGCCTCAAGGTCGAGACGGCCAACGTCGACAAGCGCACGATGCAATACCTCTACAACGACGGCTCGTCCTACGTCTTCATGGACAACAGCACCTACGAGCAGCTCGAGGTCTCGCCCGACGTCGTCGGTGACGCCAAGAACTTCATGCTGGAGAACCAGGAGGCGATCGTCGCCACCAACGACGGCCGCGTCCTCTTCATCGAGCTGCCCGCCTCCGTCGAGCTCCTGATCTCCGAGACCGAGCCCGGCCTGCAGGGCGACCGCTCCACCGGCGGCACCAAGCCCGCCACGCTCGAGACCGGCCACACCATCGCGGTGCCGCTCTTCATCACGACCGGCGAGAAGGTCAAGGTCGACACCCGCGACTCGTCCTACCTCGGCCGCGTCAAGGCCTGAGCGCGCCACGTGGCTGCCCGTTCCAAGGCCCGCAAGCGCGCGCTGGACATCCTGTTCGCCTCCGAGCTCCGCTCCGAGGACCCCGTCGTGGCGCTCGACCGCGCCATCGAGGAGGGGGAGGGGCCGACCAACGACTACACCAGCACGCTCGTACGCGGTGTGGCCGAGCACCTGCCCCGCATCGACGAGGTCCTGACGACCTACAGCAAGCAGTGGACCCTCGCCCGGATGCCGGTCGTCGACCGCAACGTGCTGCGGATCGGCGTCTACGAGCTGCTGTGGGGCGACGCCGACGTGCCCGAGTCGGTCGCCGTGAGCGAGGCGCTGCACCTCGTGCAGGACCTCTCCACCGACGACTCGCCGGCCTTCGTCAACGGGCTGCTCGGCTCGATCATGCGCGACCGCGCCAGCCTGGTCTGAGCCGGGCAACCTCGACCCTCACCCGGAGGGGTTATGGCGGGTCGCCGGTGAACAGTCGTACGTCCTAGGTTGGCCCCATGAGCAACGCCTCCGACACCGCCGAGCAGGTCCACGACAGCAAGTGGATGGACCACGCGATCCGGGTGGGCCTGGTGGCGTACGGCGTGGTCCACCTGCTCGTCGGGTGGCTGGCCATCCAGCTGGCGCTCGGCGACAAGGAGGACCAGGCGTCCAACAGCGGTGCGATGCACTACCTCGCGCAGCAGCCGATGGGCGGCGTCCTGGTCTGGCTGATCGCCATCGGCATGCTCCTCCTCGTCGTGTGGCGGCTGCTCGAGGCCGCGTTCGGCTTCGACGACGAGACCGACGACAAGAAGCGCTGGCGCAAGCGCGCGACCTCGCTGGGCAAGGCGATCATCTACGGCGTGCTGGCGTGGAGCGCGTTCAAGACGGCGACCGGTAGCGGCGGCGGCGGCAAGAGCGGCACCGACAGCACGACGGCGAAGATCATGGACCTCCCGGGCGGTCAGCTCATCGTCGGCCTCATCGGGCTCGCGATCATCGCCTACGGCGGCTTCCTGGTCTATCGCGGTTGGACCGAGAAGTTCCGCGAGCACCTCGACGGACAGGGCCAAGCGGGCAAGGACGGCTCGGCCTACGTGCTCGCCGGCAAGATCGGCTACATCGCCAAGGGCATCGCGATCGCGATCGTCGGTGGACTCTTCGGCTACGCCGCCATCACGCACGAGGCCAAGAAGTCCGGTGGGCTCGACCAGGCCCTGTCGACCGTCCTCCAGCAGCCCTTCGGCCAGGTGCTGCTGATCGCCATCGGGATCGGCATCGCCGGCTACGGCGTGTTCTGCTTCGCGCGGGCCAAGCACCTCTCGCGCTGACCCGCCCCGCTGACAGGCCTACTCCGGTGCGGGGCCGGCCGCGACGGAGAGTGCCGTCGCGACCATGTGGTCGCGCACCTGCTCGGCGGTGACGCGACTGATGCGGGGTACGCCCGGCGCCTCTTCCGAGACGAGCATGGCCACCCGGCCGAGCTGCAGCGTGCCCAGCCCGCTGGCGTACAGCATGTTGGCCAGCAGCCGTGGATCCTCCACGTGGAAGTCGCCGCTCTCGGCGCCGGCCTCGATGGTGCGGGTCAGGACGGACAGGCAGCCGCCGATCGCCTGACCGAGGCGGTACATCGCGCTCTCGCTGACCTCCTCGAGGAGGTCGCCGCCGGGTCGCCGCATGATCGACTGTGCGCAGTCGACGAAGGCGGGGTGCGCGAGGCCGTAGTGCACGAACGCCTCGACCAGCCGGACCAGCTGGGCGCGCGGCTCGTCGGTCGTCTCGGCCGCGTCCTCGAGCGCGACGCGGAGCTCGTCGAGGTACTGCACGAGCGTGAGGCTGAAGAGCTCCTCCTTGCCCGCGAAGTGCCGGTAGATGATCGCCCGGTTGATGCCGACGGCCCGCGCGATGTCCTCGATCTGGGCGTCCCGGACGCCGCGCTCGTCGAAGAGTCGACGGGTGGCCGAGATGATCTCGGTCTCCCGGAGTCGCCGGCGCGCGGCGGCGGTGCCTCCGCGGCCCGCGCTCGCCTCCTGCGTCGACTCGGTGCTCATGGCCGCCAGTGTAGGGAGCGCGGGGTGTGGTTCGATGCCACGCATGGCCTCACTGCTGACGACCTGCATCGGCTCGGACCGGCGGTTCGACCTGTCGGTGCCGGGCTGCACGCTGGCGGAGCCGGCGTGAGCGTCGAGCTCCGGCCGCTGACCGCCACCGACGCGGAGGCGCACTGTGCGGGCGAGGACGAGCTGACGGTCCGCTGGCTGACCGGTGGCCACGGCACGGTCGAGGAGACGATCGAGCACTTCGACCGGCTGGCCGCCAACGCAGCAGCCGGCGTCGGCAAGCGCGGCTACGGCGTGTGGGTCGACGGTCGGCTGGGTGGCTACGTCGACTTCGACCCCGACCTGCGCGACGGCATCAGGCGCGACGACGTCAACATCTCCTACTGCGTCCACCCCTGGGCCCGCGGCCGCGGCGTGGCCGTCGACGCGGTGCGCCTGGTGTGTGCGGTGCTGCGCAGCGACGAGATCGGCTCTCGGGTCGCGATCCGGGCGGATCCGGAGAACGCAGCGTCTCGTCGCGTGGCGGAGAAGGCCGGCTTCCGGCATGTCCGCGACTTCGTCTCAGGGACAGACAGGCATCCGGACGGCACGCCTGTGACGTTGAGCCTGTTCCTGCTCGACCTCAACCCGTGACGTACGACCGCACGGTCTCGATGGTGTCGGCCTCGGCAGCACCCTTGTCGTCGCGGTAGCGGACGACGCGTGCGAAGCGAAGGGCGACGCCGCCGGGGTAGCGGGTGGACCGCTGGAGGCCGTCGAAGGCGATCTCGACGACCTGCTCGGGTCGGACGTGGACCACGTAGGAGCTGCGGTCAGCCGGAGTGGTCGCGAGGTCGGTGAAGCGCTCGGTCTGCCAGGCCAACATCTCGTCGGTCATGCCCTTGAACGTCTTGCCCAGCATCACGAAGCCGGACTCGGACGACTCGTCGCGGGCGCCGAGGTGGATGTTGGAGAGCCAGCCCTCGCGGCGGCCCGAGCCCCACTCGACGGCGAGCACGACGAGGTCGAGGGTGTGGACCGGCTTGACCTTCACCCACGCCGCGCCGCGGCGGCCGGCGGCGTAGGGCGCCGAGAGGTCCTTGAGGACGACGCCCTCGTGCCCGGCGGCGACGGTGTCCCGGGCGAAGGCGTCGGCGGCCTCGGCGTCTGAGGTGACGAGGCGGCGTACGCGGTGCCGCTCGGGCACCAGCGCGTCGAGCGCGGCGAGGCGTTCGTGGCCGGGGGAGTCGAGCAGGTCGCGGCCGTCGACGTGCAGCAGGTCGAAGAAGTGCGGCGTGACTGCGACGCCGGTGTCCTGGGCCGTGCGACTCGCCGTGTCCTGGAAGGCCATCGGTCGCCCGTCCTCCGACAGCGCGAGCGCCTCGCCGTCGAGGACGAAGCGGTCGGCGTCGAGCGAGCGCGCCACCTCGACCACCTCGGGCAGCCGACTGGTGATGTCGTCGAGGCTGCGGGTCACCACGAGCACGTCGTCGCCGTCGCGGTGCACCTGGATCCGGATGCCGTCGAGCTTGGCGTCGATCGCGACCTCGGTCGTGCCGTCGGGGGAGAGGCCGGCCATCGCGGCGGTCACGTCGGGCGCGCTGGAGGCGAGCATCGGCATGATCGGCCGCCCGACCTCGAGCCCGATCGCGTCGAGCGCCTCCTCGCCCTCGAACGCTGCCCCGGCGGCCGCCACGGTCGAGCCGGCGAGCATCGCCGCACGGCGTACGGCCGCGAGCGGCACCTCGGCCACCTGCGCGACCGCTTCCTGGGTGACCGCGTCGAGCGCACCCTGGCGGACGTTGCCGGTGACGACGGCGCGCAACCACGACTGCTCGGCCTCGGTGGCACGACCGAACAGGTCGGCGGCCGCGTCCTTGCGCGCAAGCTGCGAGCCCGGACCGGACAGGTGCGACATCGCCTCGAAGGCCTCGTGGACCTCGAGCACGGTGAGCGACGGCTCGTCCGCGGGGGAGGGCAGGTCGCTCACGCCGCGCCAGCCCAGGCCCGTACGCCGCTGGCGCAGCGCGCCGCCGAGGTAGGACACGACGACCTCGAGCTCGGCGGGCTCGACCCGGCGCAGCGTCTCGGCGAGCGCGGCCACCTTGGCCTTGCGGGACCGCGTGGCGGCGACGGCGGCGGAGGTCGCGACGAGCTCGGCGAGCAGCATGCGCCCATCCTGCCGCCCACCACCGACACCCGCCGCCCCCGAACGGGCAGGATGGTCACGTGACCGATGCCAGCCTCTACGTCCCGCGCTTCAACGTGATGGACGCCGACGACGTACGCCCCTTCGTCGAGGCGGTCGCCACCGCGCAGCTGGTCACCGTGGGCGACGACGGCGTCCCGGACGCGACGTTCCTGCCCGTCCTCTGGGAGGGCGACCGGCTGGTCGGCCACCTCGCCCGCGCGAACGCCCACTGGCGCCGCATCGTCGACGGGTCGCCGGCGCTGGCCATCGTGACGGGGCCGGACACCTACGTCTCGCCGAGCTGGTACGCCACCAAGGCCGAGCACGGCAAGGTCGTGCCGACGTGGAACTACTCCGTGGTCCACCTGCGCGGGCAGATCGTCGTCCACGACGACCCGTCCTGGGTGCACGCGCTGGTGACGCGCCTGACCGACCGCCACGAGTCCTCGCGCGCCGAGCCGTGGGCGGTCACCGATGCGCCGGCCGACTACATCGACAAGAACCTCCGCCCCATCGTCGGCGTCGAGCTGCTCGTCTCGTCGGTGGAGGCGAAGGCCAAGCTGAGCCAGAACCGCTCCGACGAGGACCGCGCGGGTGTGGCTCGCGGGCTGGTGGCGGACGGTCTCGCTCCGGAGGGGCTCGTCGTTCCGTGAAGCCCGGCCACGTCCGCGAACGCTTCACCGGCCGGATCGCCGGCGTCGGGAGCACGAGCGGTGTCCGCATCGTCGTCGGACGCTGGGACGACTCACCCTGGGGTGCGTCGGTGGCCGACACAGCGGACGGGTGGCAGGTCACCACGCCGTCGCTGTCCCTGCGCCTGGTGGTCGGAGGTCGTACGCCGCTGGGGCGGGCGCTCGGTCTCGTGCCGGCCCGCGTGGCGACCTCGCCTGCATGGTGCACGGCGATCGACCCGTCGGTGACCGACGTCGTGACGACCATCGAGCGTTCGCGAGTACGCTCCGAAACATGACAGCGAGAGCGCTCCCACCGTTCCGTGCCGACCACGTCGGCAGCCTGCTGCGACCTCCCGCACTGCTCGACGCGCGGGCCAGGCACCGGGCCGGCGAGCTCGACGACGCGGGGTTGCAGGAGGTCGAGGACACCGCGATCCGCGACGTGGTGGCACTCCAGCGCGAGGCGGGGATGCGCACCGCGACGGACGGCGAGTTCCGGCGTACGTCGTGGCACATGGACTTCATCTACCAGCTCGAGGGCGTCGACCCGACGGACGAGAAGCTGGCGGTGCACTTCCGCAACTCGGCGAGTGACATCGACTTCGAGACCGCGGCCCTGAGCGTCCACGACCGGGTGCGGCTCGGGCACACCATCTTCGGCGACGCCTTCGAGTTCCTCTCGGGGCTGACGACCGGCGAGCAGGTGCCGAAGCTGACCATCCCCTCGCCCAACATGGTCCACTACCGCGGCGGCCGGGCCGCGATCGACGAGGATCTCTACCCCGAGCTGGAGCCGTTCTGGGCGGACCTGACGGCGGCGTACGCCGAGGAGGTCCGTCGGCTCGGGGAGCTGGGGTGCACCTACCTCCAGCTCGACGACACCAGCCTCGCCTACCTCAACGACCCCGAGCAGCGCGCGATGGTGGCGGCACAGGGCGGGGATCCCGAACACCTCCACGAGCAGTACGTCGCCAACGTCAACGCCGCGATCGCCGACCGTCCCGACGGCATGCGGGTCACGACACACATGTGCCGCGGCAACTTCCGCTCGTCGTGGGCGGCCGAGGGGGGCTACGACTTCGTGGCCGAGGTCCTCTTCTCGCAGCTCGACGTGGACGGCTTCTTCCTCGAGTACGACGACGAGCGCTCCGGTGGGTTCGAGCCGCTGCGCTTCGTGCCCGAGGGCAAGCAGGTCGTGCTCGGCCTGGTCACCACCAAGAGCGGCGAGCTCGAGTCCAAGGACGATCTCAAGCGTCGCATCGACGAAGCGGCCAAGCACGTGCCGCTCGAGCAGCTCTGCCTCTCGCCGCAGTGCGGCTTCTCCTCCACGGTGGAGGGCAACGAGCTGAGCGAGGAACAGGAACGGGCCAAGCTGCGGCTGGTCGTCGAGACCGCCGAGGAAGTCTGGGGACAGTCATGACACTGCTGGATGGCGTCGCGTGGGAGAGCAAGATCTTCAAGGGTGGCGCGTGGACCGACGGAGGCGGCGGCACGTACGCCGTTGTGGAGCCGGCCACGGGCAACGAGCTCGGCACGATGGGCCAGGCGGACGCCGGGGACGTGGCCGAGGCCGCCGCCTCCGCGGCCGAGGCGCAGAAGGAGTGGGCTGCGCTCCCGCACACCGCGCGAGCGGCTGTGCTCCGCAGGGCCGGCGACCTGTGGACCGAGCACGCCTCCGAGATCCGTGACTGGAACGTGCGCGAGGTCGGTTCCATCCCACCGATGGCCGACTTCGCGATCCACGTCGCGGCCGAGGAGTGCTTCCAGGCCTCGTCGCTGCCGGGCCAGCCGATCGGCCAGCTGCTCCCCAGCGAGCAGCCCCGCCTGTCGATGGCGCGCCAGCTGCCCGCCGGAGTGGTCGCCGTCATCTCGCCCTTCAACGTCCCGATCATCCTGGGGATCAGGTCGGTGGCCCCCGCGCTCGCGCTGGGCAACGCCGTGCTCCTCAAGCCCGACCCGCGTACGGCCGTCACGGGAGGCACGCTGATGGCGCGCATCTTCGAGGAGGCGGGGCTGCCGCCCGGCGTCCTTCAGATGCTGCCCGGCGGCAAGGACGTCGGGGAGGCGATGGTGACCGATCCGCACGTCCGCGTGATCTCCTTCACCGGCTCGACGGCCGTCGGCCGGTCGATCGGCGAGCTCGCGGGCCGACACCTCAAGCGGGCCCATCTCGAGCTGGGCGGCAACTCCGCGCTGCTGATCCTCGACGACGCCGACGTCGAGAAGGCCGTCGGGCTGACCGGTTGGGCGTCCTTCCTCAACCAGGGCCAGATCTGCATGACCACCGGCCGCTACTTCGTCGCCGACGGGATCTACGACGAGTTCGTCGAGCAGCTCGCTGCCAAGGCTGACCACCTGCCGACCGGCGACCCGTCGATCGAGCAGGTGGCGCTCGGTCCGGTCATCGACGAGCGCTCGAGGGACAAGATCCACGGACTCGTCACCGCGAGCGTCGACCAGGGCGCGCGCCTGGCTGCCGGCGGGGAGTACGACCGGCTCTTCTACCGGCCCACCGTGCTGGCCGACGTCCCGCTCGACTCTCCTGTCTTCACCGAGGAGGTCTTCGGCCCCGTCGCTCCGATCACCAGGGTCTCCTCGGCCGAGGAAGCCGTACGGCTGGCCGCGGCGAGCGACTACGGACTCTCTCTGGGCATCGTCACTCGCGACGTGATGCGCGGGCTCGCGCTGGCCGAGCAGATCCCGACCGGCATCGTGCACATCAACGACCAGACGGTGAATGACGAGGCCAACGTCCCCTTCGGCGGCATCGGAGCATCAGGACTCGGCCGCATCGGCGGCGCCGCCGCGAACATCGAGGCATTCACCGAGACGCGCTGGATCACCCTGCGAGGGGAGCCGGCGAGCTACCCGTTCTGATCGCTCTCGGACGTGGCGCCCACCAGGTGCCTGGGTGGCGAGTGCGGAGTCGTGAACCAGGTGTTCCTTGTTCATTCCCGAGCGGTTCTGGAGACTGAGTGCGCAGGTGCCGAGTTTCGGCACGATGGCGACTCGGCAGGCGGGGCGAGCATGAGCATCTCCGGCAAGGGCCTGGTCCGTCGGTGGGGTGGTCGCGCAGTCGGGTTGGCTGTCACGGGCGTCGGCCTGTACGTCGTGGCGCCGAGCCTGTTGACCATGTTCGGGGCGTGGCCCCGACTCTCGGACGTTGACGAGCCCTGGTTCGTCATCCTCGCCGCACTCGAGGCGTGCAGCCTTGCTTGTCTGTGGTGGCTGGCGCGGATCGCGCTCGCCAGTCCCGACGACCCGGTCCCTGGCGGGGCGGCAGATCGACAGGATCGGACGCCAGCTCGATTGGGTTGGGGGACGGCCGCGGCTGCCCAGCTCGCGGGCAACGCCGCCAGCAAGGTCGTCCCGGGGGGTGCCGCCACCGGTGGAGTCGTCCAGGCCAAGGTCCTCATCCAGTCCGGGCAGCCAGCCGGCGCGGTGGCGTCGGGGCTCACGGCCGCCAACCTGCTGGGGACAGCGGTGCTCTTGATCCTGCCCGTGCTCACGATCCCGGCCCTGATCATCGGGCCGCCACCGGCGAAGCAGCTGCAGCTGGGGTTGCTGGTCTCGTTGATCCTGGCAGCAGTCATCGTTGGCATCGGTGTCACGGCGCTGACGTGGCCATCAGTCGTGGCCGCGACCGGCATGGTCGTCGGACGCGTCGTCCACGTGTTCAGGAAGTCTGTGACGCCGCACGGTCTCGCGGACGCACTGTTGGCGCAGCGTGAGCGGGTCGCCGCCGCGTTTCGCGGTCATTGGTGGACGGCCGTGTTTGCTGCGGCCGCGAACCGCATGTTCGACTACGCCGCTCTGGTTGCCGCCCTGGTGGCCTTCGGAGCGCACGTGCGTCCCGCCGAGGTGCTGCTCGCGTATGTGGTCGCGCAGGCGTTCGCGATCATCCCGATCACCCCCGGTGGTGTGGGCTTCGTCGACGCGGGGCTGACCGCACTCCTGGTCCTGGTCGGCGTCCCGACCGACACCGCGCTCATCGGCACGCTGCTCTACCGACTCTTCTCGTTCTGGCTGCCGATCCCGATCGGCGGACTGGCCTGGGGCTGGTGGCGGATTCACCACCAGGTCGCGGATCGTCGATTGAAGGACATCGACTAGCACCCCCGGCCCGAGCGGCTCGTCGGGGGACCGGCTGTGATGCGTCGCCACGAAGGGTTAGGAGCACGACGGGTGAGGACACGAGGTGGAGCCGGGCGAGATCCGCAGCATGCCCGAATTGCCGAATCCCTTGCCAACCAAGGTCCGCAAGACCGGCCCCATCAGGGCAGGTCTTGTGCTGTTTGGGCACGTTGTCAGCCGGTCGCAGTTGGGCGATAGGCGGGTCGACACCACAGTTCATCCGAAACGGGGGAGGCGGGCCCGGGACGGGCCACGCAGATTGGCCCGGTGAGGCCACAACGCGCGCTGATAGCCCTGATGCTGGTAGTCGCGCTCGGCGCCTGCGGTGAGTCGGCGGAGGAGACCGCCAAGGCGACCGTCTGCGATGCGCGAGCAGACATCGGCACGCAGGTCGACGAACTGACGAGCCTGACCGCAGCGACCGTCACCACGGACGCGGTGAAGCAGAACCTGGACGCCATCAAGGGTGACCTCCAGGACATCTCCGACGCGCAGTCGGACCTCAGCGGCGACAGGCGCGGCGAGGTGGAAGACGCCAACGCAACCTTCGCGAGCTCGGTCCGGCGGATCGTCAGCGAGGTGGGCAGGTCGTTGTCTGCCACGGACGCGAAGACCGCGCTGGTCACCGCCCTGGAAGAGCTCGCAGCGTCCTACGACGAGACGCTTGCGCCCCTGAAGTGCGAATAGGCCAGGCGCACGTGCTGCGCCAGACCTTCGTCACCACGATGCTCGGCGCGGTCGTCGAACTATGCGAAGTTCAGATCGTGCGGTCCCTCCGGGCACTGCCACACGGATAGGTGACATCCCGACGTAGCCCATTGCGCCGCCTGTGGGCCCTACCGGACTCATCGCGGAATGCACCGTTCGACGACGCCTACGGCCGCGCAGTTCGAGAGTCCTTGTCAGGTGCGTTCAGCCTGGCTCTTGAGCAGGGCTAGCTGGTACCCCCACCAGGTCCGCATGTCGTCCAGCCATTCGACGGGAAGTCCCTCGTGGTGGATCTCGATCGTTGTCCACGGGCGTCCCTCAACGTCCCTGCTCTGGCTGAAGGTGGTGAAGATCGTGGAGTCCGGCTGAAAGACCGGCCGGCGATGGTCGGGATGTCCTCCGCTTTGTCCGTCAGGAGGGACGAGCCACGCCCAGGTACGCACACGTCTTGCGGGCGGTTGCTCCTCGATGACGATGTTACGTAGGAGTCCTCGCCGGCCAGAGAGTTGATCGGGATGTCCCTCGGCGGCCTGTCCATAATTGATTCCGCCGATCTTGTCCCAGTCCGGACCGACGCTCATCGAGGACCAGCTCGGCACGTGCCGCGACAGTGGAAGAGGGAACTTGAACCACCTGAACAACGAGCGGCGAGTCCCCGGGATGGTGCCAGTCGCGGCTATGGCACCGAACTGTCCGGTCAACGACCGAGCGCCCGGCGCTGCGTCCACATCGCGCCCTATCCGCGCTGAGGCGGCCAGTCCGGCAGCAGCTTCCGCGACAAATGGTTCGGGAGCTGGGCCTTCACGCGTAGCGCGCGAGTAGGAACTCGACTCTCGTACGTCGTGCGGCGGAAGAGTCGGGGCTTGCCACGCTTCGATCAGGTAAAGCTCAACAACCTCATCGGAACTGGGCTCGGTCGGCTCACCGTCTGCGTCCTCGTCCGCATCTCCTGCTGATCGTCCGCGAGCGCTCACCCGGATCCGATACGTCCCCGGTTCGCAATCCAAGGCCATGCCGATGTCTTGACTCACCAGTTCGCTCACGTATAGCCCCGTGGTCAACCTGAGACTGACTTCCGCGACGTCCTCCCAATCGTCAGCAGGCTCGCTGGGCGGGCCGTCGAGGACGCGGACTTTCACCTCGAACGGGCCCCACTGATCAGCGGTGAGGACCCACACGTCATTGCCGTCGCTGCTCAACTCCTCATTCTGCTGAACGGCGAGAAGTGTGCTTTGGTCCCAAGCTTCGCCGGCCCCACCTTGGACGAGGATGACGCCCTCGTCCGAGCCCAGCCTCATGACACGCTCCATCACGATCACAGCACCAGCCTAGAGACGTTGGCCTCGGTGCCCCGCGATCCGCCGTACCTACTCCTACCGATCGCTCGGGTATCCCGACAGCGCGTCATTCCCCGCGTCTGCCCTTCGGCTACGCGAGGTATAGGTCCACACTGGCGGGCGCTTCGAGGATCATCCGTGCCTTTTCGGGGTGGATGGAGTGGGTGCCGGTGTGGTCGATGAGGAAGCCGAGGCCGTGTGGTGTGAGCCAGACGTAGCGTCCTTCGCCGCATTGGCGTGATCGGTAGCCCGCGTGGGTCTTCCAGCGGTGGTGTCGTCGGCCGAGGGGGCCGCAGTTGTGGGGGCCGGTCTGGTCCGGCGGGGGTTGTCGGCCGTCGGTGCCGTGGTCGTAGGGGATGGGGTGGTCGAGGTCGACGGCTCGGCTGGTGGAGGTGGCCCAGGGCCAGTAGTCGCCGCCGGTGACGAGGTGGACCTGGTCGCGCAGGGACTCGGGGTGTTCGTAGGCGGTGTAGCGGACCCGGCTGGAGAGGTCCTTGACGGGCTGGACCTTGATGGTGCGAGCCGCGTAGGAGCTCGGCGAGCCGGGCGATCGTGACCGGTCCGAACCCTTCGACACGGGCGACGCCGGTGCCGGTGTGGAGGGCGGCTTCGTGGAGGTGGACGTGCAGCACGATCTTCGGTGCGAGCGGGGTGAGGTCGATGTGGCGGAGGGCGTCGAGGAGGTCGGCGGGGAAGGCCAGGGCCCGCGCCGGCGTCGGCACGTCGGGCTCGACGTCGTCGAGGTCCGGGTCCAGGTCCAGGTCCGGGTCCAGGTCCGGGTCCGGGTCGCGGGTGGGCGTCGGGATCGGGTTCGGTGTGCTGGAGCAGCAGTGTGAAGAGCTCGGCGGGGCGGGCGAGCCAGCCGAAGGCGATGGCGCGGAGCTCGTCGGGGCTGGTGTCGGGGTGGCGGGGCGCGATGATCTCGCCGACGCGGTGGACGATGGCGTCGACGGCGGCTGCGTCGCCGGCCTCGAGGCGGGCGATCAGGGTGCGCAGTCCGTATTCATCCGTGCGGCCGAGGCCGACGTAGCGGCGCTGTCGCTCGGCCTCGCACCGCTCCTCGTGCAGGGCGGGGTCGGCCTCGATGATCTTGGCCTCGGCGACCTGGAGGACGCGACCTGCGGCCTCGGTGGCGACCATGCGGGAGATCGCGGAGTCGACCACCCCGACCCTGTCGAGGGGGAGGTGACGAGAGAGCTTCGCGACACGGCGAGCCACCCACACCTCGCACTCGCCGCGCCGGGTCACCGACCAGGTCAGGGGCAGGCGGTGCTCGCAGGTCGAGGACGTCGGCGAGCATGTTGCTGGTGGCAGTGACGCCGGCTCCGCGGGCCAGCGCGATCTCGCCGAGGCAGAAGTCCTGGACGCCGGGCGTGCCCTCCCCGCCGACCTGCACCAGGACGTTGCCGAGCCGCCTGGCCACGGCACCGTCGGGCCCCTCCGTCGGGTCACTCGAATGGACCACTGCCCACTGGGCGAGCACCTCCAGATCGCGGACCTCTGCCAGTCGGCGGGCCTGTACGGCCTCGGACGCCGAGGCGAGTAGCCCGGCTGCGTCGAGGTCTGACAGGTCGTCGATCATGTGTTCGATTCTACGGACGACCTCCGACACCCGGAAGACCTGTGGACACTAGGTGGGCCACGACTTTCGGCGCTCGGAGGGCGAGGTCGCGTCAGGACCACGTCTCTAGGCTGGCCGCATGTTCAGGCGCCGGTCCCGACCACAGCCCGAGGTGGTCCGCTCGGATGCCGAGTGGCGGGCGAGCCTCGATCCTGAGGCCTACCGGGTGCTTCGCCAGGCGGGCACGGAGGCACCACGGACCAGCCCGTACGAGCACCCACCCAGCAACCCGGGTGGCGTGTACCGGTGTGCAGGCTGCGAGGCCGAGCTGTTCCGCGCCGACGACCAGTTCGACTCCAGGACGGGCTGGCCCAGCTTCACCACCCCGGCGACCCCGGACGCCGTGGACCTCCACACCGACTTCAAGCTGCTGGTGCCACGACGCGAGGCCACCTGCACCCGCTGCGGAGGACACCTGGGACACATGTTCGCCGACGGTCCGAGACCTACCGGGCAGCGTTGGTGCATCAACGGCGCCGCCCTCACTCTCGACGAGTCCGCGTCTCCCGACTCGGTGGAGCCGCCCGGCTGACCCGACGGCGTCTCGGCCGAAAGGACGAGACAAGACCGTTCCACCGGCCGGTCGAACGAGCCTCGGGGCCGATGGACCGG
The DNA here is from genome assembly GCA_963708875.1 of uncultured Actinomycetota bacterium. Lineage (GTDB taxonomy): Bacteria > Actinomycetota > Actinomycetes > Propionibacteriales > Nocardioidaceae > Nocardioides. Next base: position 171,908 of record CAVPUL010000007.1, on the reverse strand, counting down.
TCGTCGAGCTCAGCCATCGTGGGGTCACCGAACGTCGGACCGCCGAGGAGCAAGACATGAATTCACCGCGCAACGCGGACGCCGCGCTGGAGGCCCTGCCCGTGCGCGCGGCAGCGGCACACGCTGGGCCCACCCTTTCCCGGGATCGGGTCGTGGGCACGACGGCGATCGCGCTGGCAGCATCGCTGGCGATCCAGAACGTGGTCGTGGTCTGGGCCGGAGCACCGGCCTACGGGGACCCGATCAAGGACGTGCTCGCCTGGCACACGGAGAACCGACTCGCGGTCGCGATCGCGGTCGGGCTGGAGGCGCTGAACCTGCCGCTGCTGCTCGGGTTCCTGGCCGGTCTGCACGGGCTCGTCGGGCGTCGCGGCGGCGCGGGCGCGGACTGGTCGCGCCTCGCGGTGGCCGCGGGCGCGACGCTCTCGGCGGTCTTCGCGCTCTACGCCGTCCTGTGGAACGGCGTCGTGTTGGCCGCCACCGGGCTCGCCCAGCCGAGCCCGGTGTTCGAGCTTGTCTGGCAGCTGCACGGAGCAGCGTTCGCGCTGGCGCTGCCCGCGCTCGGCACCACCTTCATCGGCGCCGCACTTGCGACCCATGCCAGCGGTCTGACGCCGCAGTGGCAGCGGCTGCTCGCCGTGGCTGGAGGTGTCCTGCTGATCACCGCCGGGGCGGGCAGCCTCGCGATCGCGGACGGCTCGTCGCTCATCTTCGTGGGGTTGCCCGGGTACTTCGCGTGGCTCGTGTGGCTGCTCGCGACCGGCGTACGACTGGTGCGCACGCGAGCAGCCGGCCGTCCTGACGGCGCCTGACCGCTGACGACCCCCGTTCCTACCGCGAGCCGGAAGCCTGCAACCGGGCCGAGATCGGCTCGAGCGAGACGATCAGCTCCTCGAGGTCTGGACCGTCCAGCCCTCGATAGGGCGCCTCGGCGAGGGCGTCGGTCATCTCCTCGATCCGCACCTTCGCCGATCGGCCCGCATGGGTGAAGAAACCGGCCGCATCGACCAGGCCCCGGTCACCCAGGCGGGCCATCACGGACGCCAGGTACGCCTCCGGCAGCTGGTGGATCCGCCCGAAGGTCGTGGCGGGGTGGATGTCCATGTCGAGGGCGAGGAGCACGTGACACTCGGTGCGGTCGATCTGCTCGACCATCAACGCTGCGATGTGGCCGTCACCGCGGTGCTCACGGAGCATGTTGGCCGCGTGCCACAGGCGGGCCACCGGCTCCTCGGGGATCGGCAGCGCGCGGAGGGCGGCGTACATCACGCGTCCCTCGACGGGTGCGCTGACCGCAGCCTGGGTGAGCAGGTCGGCCGCTCGTTCCAGTCCGGGGGTGCCGACGAGGTCGCCGAGGATCCGTACGAGCGCGGCGACGCAGCCCTGCTGCCGTGCGGCGTGCGCGGCATCCGCGGTGGTGGTGTCCCAGACCTTCGGGATGTGCCGGGCGACCTCGCCCGGTCCGAAGTTGTAGAAGGCGGCGTCGACGACGTCGGCGGACACGCGGCCCAGGGGAGCGGCGCGCCCGGCGAAGTAGCCGTCCCAGTAGCCCTGGAAACCGAGCGCGGCCATTGCCTCGTTGGGCTCCTCGGAGAAGAAGTTGACCAGCGCGATCGGCTCGATGAGGTCGAACATCTGCCGGGCCACGGGCTCTGGGTGCGTCATCTGTGGGTCTCCTTGTCCGGGCCGCTCCGCGCGGCCTCCACCACTACGACGAACGGGTCCGGCCCGATACGACACGGTGAGCGGGGGACGGTGTGAACTCCCTCACCCTGCCCCGCCCGGACCACGTTCACGCGCATTCCACGATTCGACATGGCCACATGAGCGTGTTCTGGTGGTGGAGCCGCAGGCAGTGCCCTCGCCCGTGCGAGGCACCTCCCATCGTGAGGTGACGTACGCCGCGGCCGCGTCCAGCGCCTCCGAGGCGTACCCCCCATCAGTGAGGTCCGAAGCACATGCGTGCCACCACCACACCGTCCCTGTTCACCCGCCCGCGAGGCGCCGCCGCCGGCCTCGCCGCAGCTGCTCTTGCCCTGACGCTCGTGCCCGGCAGCGCTGTTGCGCCCGCCAGCGCCGCCGACACGGTCGACGTCAGCCTCAAGGTGGCCGACGCTGCTCCTGTCGCGGTCGAGACCGCTCCTCGGGAGTGGCCCGGCCAGGTGCTCGAGGCGTACGGAGTGCCGGTCGACGGCAACGACATCGTCGACGTGGTGCGCGACGGCCGGACGGTCGCGGGCGACCGCAAGCGCCTGCGCGAGGGCGACGTCGTACGCATGACGGACGTCGTGAAGGAGCGCAAGACCAAGCGCGAGAAGGTCCGCGCCGGCACCGTCGAGGTCCCGACCACCAAGCTCAAGCCCGGCGTGCGCAAGGTCGTCCGCGAGGGCGAGCCCGGCGTCCGCAAGGTCGTCGCGGTGAAGACGCTGCACAACGGCGAGCCCGTGAAGTACCGCGTGGTCAAGCGCAAGGTCGTCGAGAAGCCGCGTGCGCGTCGCGTGCTCGTCGGCCAGGAGGCGTACTCGGTCGCCGGTGCCGACGGCCTCAACTGGGGCGCCCTCGCCAACTGCGAGTCCGGCGGCAACCCCCACGCGGTGAACCCGGCCGGCTACTACGGGCTCTACCAGTTCGACCTCGGCACGTGGCACAGCGTGGGCGGCTCCGGCATCCCGACGTCCGCCTCGGCAGGCGAGCAGACCTACCGCGCCAAGCTGCTCTACAAGCAGCGCGGCCGGTCCCCGTGGCCCAACTGCGGCCGCCTGCTCTGAGTCACGTCGGCCCTCACGTCTCCGCGGTGAGCAGCGCGAGGTCGCGCCGGATGTAGCGCAGGTGCGCCCACTCCTCCTCGAGGATCACCCGGATGCAGTCGCCGACGGTGGGCTTCCACGAGCCGCCCCACGGGCCGTCGCGCTCCTCGGCGAGCACGTCGGGCGTGACGGTGGCGAGGAAGTCGGTCACCATCTGCTGCCGCTCGGCGCGCACGGCCACGATCTCGTCGTGGGAGGACGGTTCGCGGAAGCCCGAGGTGTCGAAGCCCATCTCCGCGGCACCGGTGAACTGCTGCCCGATCTCGTGGAACGGCTCATCGACGCGCATGATCCCGCGGCCGAGCCACGCATCCGTCGCGAGGACCAGGTGCCGCAGGGTCTGGGCGAGCGACCACTCGTCGTCGACGTGGGCGTCCCACATCTCGCGGGGCGTCCCGTCGACGGTCACCCGCCACGCAGCGCGTACGGCCTCCCAGCCCTCGCGCAGCCCTTCGGGAGTCTCCGCCTTCTGGAGCTCGCGGCCCGGGAACTGCCGGTTGAGCTCGGCGTCGACGAGCGGGACCACGTCGACACCGTTGACGAGGAGGCTGCCGAAGAACAGGTCGTGGCTGTCGATGTCGAGGCCGTCCACGTCGACGCTGCGCATCGTCACGCCGCTGACGTCGGAGAACCGCAGCGTCGCGCCCTTGAAGCTCGCCGCGGTGAAGGACGCGCCCTCGAAGTCCTGGGTGTCGGAGTAGGTCGTCATGACCTCATCATCACGGCGGTTGCGGACGAGATCGAGTAGTTACTGTGCGCCGGCGAACCCCTGCTGGCGCCACGCCTCGTACGTCACGACGGCTGCGGAGTTGGCCAGGTTGAGCGACCTCCGCCCGGCGAGCATCGGGATCCGGACCCGGTCGGTGACCCGGGCGTGCGCGAGCACGTCCGCGGGCAGGCCGGTGGGCTCGGGCCCGAAGAGCAGCACGTCGCCGGGCTCGTACGCCACGTCGCTGTGCCAGCGGGTCGCGTGGGCGGTGAACGCGAAGACCCGCGAGGCCGCCAGCGCCGGGCTCGCCAGCGCAGTCTCGAGGTCCGGGTGGACGACCACCGAGGCCAGGTCGTGGTAGTCCAGGCCGGCCCGCTTGAGCTGGGGCTCGGAGAGGTCGAAGCCGAGCGGCTCGACGAGGTGCAGCGTCACCCCCGTCGCGGCCGCCAGCCGGATGGCGTTGCCCGTGTTGGGCGGGATCCGGGGCTCGAGGAACATCACGTGGAACACGGCGTCAACCTAGTCCGGGGATGCGGCGATCTCCGGGGGAGTGGTCCACACTTGTCACCAGTCAGGCTCGTCAGAGGCTGGCCACGCGGACGTGGTGTAGTTGCAGCACGCCTCCCTTCCAGGGAGATGGTCGAGGTTCAAATCCTCGCGTCCGCTCCACTTCTTCGGTGCCGCGCCCCGCTCACAGGGCGCGGCTGCGCACCATCCGCAGCACCTCTTCGGAGCGCTCGGTGAGCGAGCTGATCACCACGGGCATGGCTGTGGCGTCGGCCACCTCACGGACGTGCCCGACCCACGCCTCGTCGATCGCGAACACCGGGAAGAGGCAGAACGAGAGCGCCAACCCGGGGATCATCCCGCCCTCGTGCAGGGTGGGGAGCGCCTCGACGTAGCGCTCGGCGTAGGGCGCGAGCACCTCGTCCTGGCCGGGTCGCCAGAACGCGCCCGCCACGGTGCGGGCGCTCTGGATCGGTACGGAGCGCTCGAGCATGGCCTTCCACGCCTCGTCCTTGGCCTCGGCGGAGGGTGAGCTCGCCCGCACGCAGAGGGAACGGACGTAGGCGTCGGGATCGGGGTCGCGAGCCTCGAGGGCCCGTACGGCGTCGGTGTCCACGTCGCCGAGCTCGGCGCGGCGCTGGAGGACGTACCACTGCAGGTCGAGGTCGTCGCCGGCCACGTCGCGCACCTTCGCCAGGTCGTCCTCGCCGACAGCCGTTCCGGCCAGCACGCGCAACGCCGGTTGCCGCGACACCCCCGCGTCCACCATGCGGCGTGCCGCGGCGGCGACCTGCGCCTCGAGGCCGGCCCGCGCCGTCTCCGGCGCCCAGCGCTGTGCGGCGGTGTGGGCGAGCCTGAGGAACGGCTCGGCGACCGTCTCCACCGTCTCCACCGTCAAGGCGTCGGTGAGCGCACCCACGGCCTCGGCGGCGGTCGCCTCACCGTTGGACAGCATGTCCCACACGGTGGCCATGGCCACGGCGCGGGTGAGGGTGGTGGGCAGCCCGGACGGGCGACCGATCAGCACCTCGCGTCCGGCGGCGTCGGGTCGGGTGGTGGCGAACGTGGTGTCGTCGTGGTTCACCAGGTAGAGGTCGGCCTCCGGCAGGCCCTCGATCGTGGTGCGCTCGCCGTCGACCTCCACCACGGCGGAGCCCACCTCCTCGAGCACGTCGCCCGCGCGACGGTAGGCACCCACGCCCACCACCTGCGGGTGCGGCGCGCCGTGGGCGCCGGCGGCGGTCAGCACCAGGCCGTCGTCGGTCTTCTCCACGCCGAGCCGGTCGACGCCGGCGGTCTCCAGCCACGCCGTACGCCACGACTGCAGGTCGCGGCCGCTGGCCTGCTCGAGGGAGCCGATGAGGTCGTCGAGGGTGGTGTTGCCCCACGCGTGCTCGGCGAAGTAGGCGCTCATGCCCACGCAGAACGTCTCCTCGCCGACGAAGTGCATGAGCTGCTTGAGCACCGCCGCGCCCTTGGGGTAGGTGATGGAGTCGAAGATCGACTCGGCGTCCTCCACCGACGGCACAGGTTGGCGGATCGGGTGCGAGCTCGGTCCCTGGTCGGCGAGGTAGGCGGCCAGCTTGTCGCCCACCAGGTTGTTCGCGGCGGTGTCGCCGTAGGTCGTGGCCCGCTCGGCCGCCCACATGCAGGCGAACTCGGCGAAGGCCTCGTTGAGCCAGAGGTCGTCCCACCAGCGCATCGTCACGATGTTGCCGAACCACATGTGCGCCATCTCGTGCAGGAGCACGTTGGCAAAGACCTGCCACTCGCCGGTGGTCGGCTCGTGGCGGCGCAGGATGTCGTCGGTCCAGGTGACGCAGCCGTAGTTCTCCATCGCCCCGCCGAACTCGGGCAGGAACACCTGGTCGTACTTGTGCTGCGGGAAGGGCATGCCGAAGCGGTCGCCGAAGAACTCGAGGCCCTGCGCGGTGAGGGTGAACAGCTGCTCGGCGTCGCGCTCCAGCGCGGACCGCAGGGTCTGGCGGGCGAAGAGACCGAGGTCGTGGCCACCGACCTCCGTGCGCAGCTCGACGAACGGACCGGCCACCACCGTCGGGTTGTACGTCGACAGTGGCGGGGTCGGCTCGAACGTCCAGCGCCGACCGGCGTCGACGTCCTCGATGACCGGGTCGCCCGAGTTGCTGACCACGGTCCATGCCTCCGGCGCGGTCACGGTGAACGCGTGCGGTGCCTTGAGGTCGGGCTGGTCGAAGCAGGCCCAGGCGTAGCGCGCCTCGTCGGGCTCGAACGTGGTCCAGAGGTAGACGTTCTTGTCGGCGGGGTCGACGGCGCGGTGCACGCCTCGCCCGTGCTCGGTGTCGCTCTGCACCGTGGCCACGACGAGCTCGTTGTCCTCCGCCAGGTCTGCCAGCGCGATGCGCCCCTCCTCCGCTGCGGGCAACGGCGTGCCGTTGAGCGTCGCCGACTCCACCTCCGCACAGCAGTCGACGAACGTCGACGCGCCGGCGGTGGCCGTGAAGCGGACGGTGCTGACGGCCCGGAAGGCGGGGCCGTCGACCAGGTCCGTGAGGTCGATGGCGATGTCGTAGGAGGTGACCGACAGGAGTGCCGCGCGCTCGACGGCCTCCTCCTGTCGAAGACTGCGAACGGGCACGGGTGTGGTCCTCACTCGAGGTCGGGTGCTGCGGGGACGCCCGAGACGAGCGCCGTGGTGCAGCCTAGGTCGAGACGGTACCAGAATCGAGGGCGTCGGTGGGCCGAGTGCTTCGATGTCGGAGCCGCACGCCACATTGCTGCGCTGGTGGCGAAGCACCGGTCTAGCGGACGAGCCCTGGTTCCTTGCCGGACTCTCGTGCACCAGCCATCGTGAGTCCATGACGGACCTGGCCTCCTACGCCGACATCGCCGAGGTCGCGGTGTTCGAGCACCTGTCGTTCCTCTGTCGTACGCCGCTGGCCGGTGGCACGACGGGCGGCCAGTTCTCGATCGTCGAGGAGCGTGGCCGACTCGGGTGCATGACGCCGCGGCATGTCCACGACCGCGAGGCCGAGACCTTCATCGTGCTCGATGGCGCTCTGGAAGGGTGGATCGAGGGTCAGTCGCAGCTCGTCGAGGCCGGCAGCATGATCCATCTCCCAGCACGCAAGGAGCACGCCTTCCGCGTCGCCTCGGACACGGCGCACTTCTACACGCTCATCACGCCCGCCGGGTTCGAGACGTTCTTCACTGATGCGGGCACACCGAGCCCATCCTTCGACGGCGAGCTCCCCGTCCCCGGACCGGTGCCACCTGAAGCGATCGCGCACCTGCAGGAGGTGCTCGCACCGCTCGGCGTCACGATCACCGGTCCTCCGCCGTTCGAGCACCACTGACGGCTCAGGGTCTACTGGCCGATCCGCGTCCGCACCTCGTACAGCTCCGGGAAGAACGTGAGGCTGAGCGCACGGCGGAGGAAGTCGACGCCTGACGACCCACCGGTGCCGACCTTGTGGCCGATGACGCGCTGGACGACCTGGAGGTGGCGGAAGCGCCACTGCTGGAAGGCGTCCTCGATGTCGACGAGCTCCTCGCACGTCTCGTACACGCCCCAGTGCTCGGCAGGCGCGGAGTAGACGCCGGCGAAGACGTCGACCAGGTCGGAATCGGTCGTGTAGGGCTGGGTGAAGTCGCGGTCGAGGAGGCGCTGCGGGACGGCGTACCCCTGGCGCGCCAGGTGGGCGAGGAACTCGTCGTAGAGCGACGGCTCGTGGAGCAGCTCGTCGAGGGCCGAGCGGGCGGCCTCGTCGTGGGCGAAGACCTTGACCATGTCGGCGTTCTTGTTGCCGAGGAGGAACTCGACCTCGCGGTACTGCGCGGACTGGAAGCCCGAGCTGGTCGCGAGGAAGGGTCGGATCTCGGCGTACTCGCTCGGCGTCAGCGTCGCGAGCACGGACCACTGGTCGGTGAGCGTGTGGAGGATGTGCTTGATCCGCGCCGTCCGCTTGAGCGCGGGGGAGAGGTCGTCGCTGCGCAGGAGGGCCCGGGCCGAGCGGAGCTCGTGGATCATCAGCTTGAGCCACAGCTCGCTGGTCTGGTGCTGGACGATGAAGAGCAGCTCGTCGTGCTGCGGCGGGTCCGACAGTGGCTGCTGGGCCGCGAGCAGGGTGTCGAGGCGGAGGTAGTCGCCGTAGGACATCGACTGCGAGAAGTCCTGCTGGATGCCGGCCTCGAGGTCGCGCTTGTTCGGAGTTTCACCCATGGCCGCAACCTATCTGCCACAGGGGTCGGTGGGCTCGTCTACCGTCGCACCCATGGCCCCCACGTCAGGAGAGCGCACCCGCACCTGGGTGCCCGACTGGCCGTGCTCGGTGGCGCAGGTGCTCAGGCCGCAGCGGCGCGGAGCGGGCGACCCGACCCACCGCGAGGACGACGCGGGCCGCACCTGGCGCGCCATGCGTACGCCGACAGGGCCGGCGTCGCTGTGCGTCCAGGCGCGGCCGTCGACCGGGGACGTGTACGCCCGCGCGTGGGGGCCGGGCGCCGAGTGGGCGCTGGACCGGCTGCCGTCCCTGCTGGGTGCGGACGACGACCCGTCCGAGTTCGTCGCCCACCACCCGCAGGTCGCCGAGGGGCTCAGGCGCCACCGCAGCTGGCGCATCGGCGGCACCGGGCTCGTGATGGAGGCGCTGGTGCCCTCGATCCTCGAGCAGAAGGTGACCGGCAAGCAGGCGTTCGGGTCGTTCCGCGATCTCGTCCGGCTGCACGGCGAGCCCGCACCGGGCCCGGTCGCGGCGCTGCGGCTGATGGTCCAACCGGAGCCCGCCGCCATCGCCGCGATCCCGTCGTGGGAGTGGCTCAAGCTCGGCGTGCAACCCGCCCAGTCGCGGACCGTGGTCACCGCGTGCCGGCTCGCCCCGTCGCTGGAGCGGGTCGCCGAGGTGCCGCTCGAGGAGGTCGACCAGCGGCTGCGGTCGGTCCCGGGGATCGGCGTGTGGACCAGCGCCGAGGTGCGCCAGCGTGCGTTCGGCGATCCCGACGCGGTGAGCTTCGGCGACTACCACCTCGCCAACTGGGTCGGCTGGGCGCTCGTGGGCCACGACATCACCGACGACGAGATGGCCGTCCTGCTCGAGCCCTACCGCCCCCAGCGCGGCCGGGCTGCGGCCATGGCGATCGCCGGCGGGCAGGCACGCCCGCGCCGTGGTCCGCGGATGAGCATCCCGACCCACCTCCCGACGCGCTAGCCCACGAGCGCGTCAGCTCACAGCAGGGGTCGCAGCGGCGCGAGGAAGCTCTCGGTGAACTTGCGGTTGAGGTCGCGCGCCTGCCACTCGTCGAGGGTGAGCTCGAGGCAGTTGGACTCGTCGGTGAGGAAGACCCGCTCCATCACAGCGGCGAAGTCGGGGTCGATCACCTCGAGGTTGATCTCGTAGTTGCCCTGGAGGCTGAGCCGGTCGATGTTGGCGGTGCCCACCGTGGCCCAGCTGCCGTCGATGGTGGCGGTCTTGGCGTGCACCATCGCGTCCTTGAACCGCAGGATCCGTACGCCCGCCGCGAGCAGCTGGCCGTAGTAGCCGCGGGAGATCCAGTCGGCCACGATGTGGTTGGACTTCAGCGGCAACAGGATGCGTACGTCGACGCCACGTCGCGCCGCGTCGGCGAGCGAGTCGACGAAGTCCTGGTCGGGCAGGAAGTAGGCCGTGGTCAGCCAGATGTTGTGGCTGGCGCGGTTGATCGCCTCGAGGTACATCGAGCGGATCGGGAAGTTCCACTGCCGTGGGATGTTGCGGTGGATCCGGATCTGGGGATCCCACTCGGACGCCGTCTCGATGAGCAGGGGGCGCTCGCTGCGGGTGAGGCGGCGCCGCCGGTTGAGGTTCCAGAAGTCGGCGAACGCCCGCTTGAGGTCCCACACGCCCGGTCCGCTGATCCGTACGTGCGTGTCGCGCCACTCGGTGGCGTACGCCGAGCCGATGTTGTAGCCGCCGAGGAACGCGACCTCCTCGTCGACGACGAGCAGCTTGCGGTGGTTGCGGCCGTAGCGGCGCAGGTCCCAGAACTTGATGCCGGCGTTCCAGATCGGGTAGCGCATCACCGTGAGCGACGGCGAGAAGCGCTTGAACGCGGGGGAGACGACGACGTTGGCGAAGCCGTCGTAGATGCAGTGGACGTCGACACCGCGCTCGGCCGCGGCCGTCAGCGCGGTCTTGAACTTCCACCCGATCTCGTCGCCCTTCCAGATGTAGGTCTCGAAGAGGATCTGCTTCTTCGCGCCGTCGATCGCGGCCAGCATGTCGTCGTACAGGTCGCGCCCGAAGGTGTACGTCGTGATCAGCCCTCCGCCGACCGGCACGGTCTCGGGCGCAGAGATCGGGAACGCCTTGGGCTTCTTGCCGCGGCGTCGGTAGGAGTCGACGAGCGACAGCGCGATGGCGACCGCGAGCTGGAGGCCGAGCAGCGTGAGCAGCGAGCGCCGCACGGTGGTCAGCAGGCGGGCGACGGTCACGCGGACAACCTATCCAGCACGGACCAGCGAGGGGCGATCACTTCCGCCGGAAGATCGGCGCGCTGGTGAGGTCGGCCACCCAGGACGACAGCGCGGCTGCTGTCCACGTCGCTGCCAGGACGAGCTCGGCGACGCCCAGCCAGGTGTCACCGTCCGAGAGCGACCACAGCCCGAGCACGGCCCACAGCACGGCACCCACCCACGACCAGATGCGCTGCTTCGCACCGGTCGTCCTGGTCTCACGCTCCATGCCCCCAGCCTAAGGACTCAGGTCAGACCGAGGGCGGCGTAGCGCGGCACGTTGCACGGGCGGTCGGAGAAGATCCGGAAGAGCGCGGCGCGGAGCATCGCCTGCCGCGGTGCGCCGCTCGCCCAGTCCCTGAGGGAGTCGAGGGGTGCCCCCAGCCACAGCACCGCGTCGAGCACGCACACCGCCTCCGCCCACAGCGGCGAGCGCCAGGCAGGGGAGAAGTCGATGACGAACGGGACGCCGGTCGCGTCGAGCAGCACGTTGCCGGCGAGGTCGGCGTGGACGAGCTGCTCGCGGCCGAGGTCGGTGTCGTCGAGCGCCTCCACCAGCTCCGTGACGAGGTCGGCCAGACCGGGTTCGGCGCGGTCCTGCGCGGCTCTCGTGGCTGCCTCGCCGTCGTAGGCCCAGCGATCGGACTCCGCCCACTGGTCCGTACGCGCGGCGAGCGCTTGCGGCCGCTCGGGGACGGCGACGGCCAGCCGGGCGTGGAGAAGGTGCGCGGTCGCCCTCAGCGTCGCCAGGTCGCGGCACTGCGTCGTACCGGACTCGAAGCGCGTCGCCGCCCAGCCGTCGGCAACGAGGTTGCCGTCGCGCGCGGGCACCGGGATCGCCAGTCGGAGGACGCGCGGGACCATCTCGTCGAGGCGGACGGCGAGCCGCGCCTGGATCGGCGCGATCCACGCCTCGGACTCGTCGTGGCCGGGGGACAGGACGAGGTCGCCGGCCCGCCAGCTCGTGCCCCGGCCGCCCTCGAGCGGCTCCAGCACGCCTTCGGCGGCGAACAGGTCGAGCACGTGGTCCGGCGGCCGCGCAGCATCCGAGGGCATGCCGTGAGGGTAGGTCCGCCGCGTCAGCGGGCGGTAGACGAGCTGCGATCCGCTGGCCCCGTGCGCGGTCCTCACCACGAGCGCGCACGACCCGCTGTCGGTGGCGGCCCGTAGGCTCGACGCATGCGTCCAGTCACCGATCTCCAGCGCCGGGTGGCCCCCTTCAAGGTGGTCTCCGACTACAGCCCGTCCGGTGACCAGCCAGCCGCGATCGAGGACATCGTGGAGCGCATCTCCGGCGGCGAGCAGGACATCGTGCTGCTCGGCGCGACCGGCACCGGCAAGACCGCGACGGTGGCCTGGGTGGCCGAGCAGGTGCAGCGCCCGGTGCTGGTGCTCCAGCCCAACAAGACGCTCGCCGCACAGTTCGCCAACGAGCTGCGCCAGCTGTTCCCGGACAACGCGATCGAATACTTCGTGTCCTACTACGACTACTACCAGCCCGAGGCCTACGTCCCCCAGACCGACACCTACATCGAGAAGGACTCCTCGATCAACGAGGAGGTCGAGCGGCTCCGGCACAGCGCGACCAACAGCCTGCTCACCCGCCGCGACACGATCGTGGTCTCGACGGTGTCCTGCATCTACGGCCTCGGCACCCCGCAGGAGTACGTCGACCGGATGCTGCGGCTCAAGGTCGGCGAGGAGCACGACCGCGACTCCGTGCTGCGTCGGCTCGTCGAGATCCAGTACACCCGCAACGACATGTCGTTCACCCGCGGCACCTTCCGGGTCCGCGGCGACACCCTCGAGATCTTCCCGGTCTACGAGGAGCTGGCGGTGCGCGTCGAGTTCTTCGGCGACGAGATCGAGCGGCTGATGACGCTCCACCCGATCTCCGGCGAGGTCATCTCCGAGGACACCGAGCTGCACGTCTTCCCCGCCACCCACTACGTCGCCGGCCCCGAGCGGATGGAGCGGGCGATCAAGGGCATCGAGCTCGAGCTCGAGGACCAGCTCGCCACGTTCGAGAAGCAGGGCAAGCTGCTCGAGGCCCAGCGACTGCGGATGCGCACGACCTACGACGTCGAGATGATGCGGCAGGTCGGGTCGTGCTCCGGCATCGAGAACTACTCGATGCACATGGACGGCCGCACCCCCGGGAGCGCGCCCAACACGCTCCTCGACTACTTCCCCGAGGACTTCGTGCTCGTCGTCGACGAGTCCCACGTGGCGGTGCCGCAGATCGGCGGGATGTACGAGGGCGACATGTCGCGCAAGCGCAACCTGGTCGACCACGGCTTCCGGCTGCCGAGCGCGATGGACAACCGGCCGCTGCGGTGGGAGGAGTTCCTCGACCGGATCGGCCAGACGATCTATCTCTCGGCCACGCCCGGCAACTACGAGCTCGACAAGGTCGGCGGCATCGACGGCACCGTCCAGCAGATCATCCGACCCACCGGCCTGATCGACCCCGAGGTCGTGGTCAAGCCGACCAAGGGCCAGATCGACGACCTGATCCACGAGATCCGCACCCGCGCCGAGAAGAACGAGCGCGTCCTCGTCACGACCCTGACCAAGAAGATGTCCGAGGACCTCACCGACTACCTCCTCGACGCCGGCATCCGCACCCGCTACCTCCACTCCGAGGTCGACACCCTCCGTCGCATCGAGCTGCTGCGCGAGCTCCGGATGGGCGAGTACGACGTGCTGGTCGGCATCAACCTGCTCCGTGAGGGACTCGACCTGCCCGAGGTGTCGCTCGTCGCGATCCTCGACGCCGACAAGGAGGGCTTCCTGCGCTCCGACAAGTCGCTCATCCAGACCATCGGTCGTGCGGCGCGCAACGTGTCCGGCCAGGTCCACATGTACGCCGACAAGATCACGCCGTCGATGGAGAACGCCATCGGCGAGACCAACCGTCGCCGGGCGATCCAGGTCGCCTACAACACCGAGCGTGGGATCGACCCCCAGCCGCTGCGCAAGAAGATCGCCGACATCACCGAGATGCTCGCCCGCGAGGACGAGAACACCGAGGAGCTGCTCCGCACCTGGGCCGACGTCGGCCAGAAGGGTCGCGCCGGTGGGGTGAAGGCCGGCAAGTCCCCGACGCCCGCGCTGTCGCGGATCCACCACGACCAGCCCGACACCGCCGGGATCCCGTCCGCCGACCTCGCCGAGCTCATCCAGGGCCTCACCGACCAGATGAAGCAGGCCGCCGCCGACCTCCACTTCGAGGTGGCCGCCCGGCTCCGCGACGAGATCTCGGACCTCAAGAAGGAATTGAGGCAGATGATGGAGGCGACGAAGTGAGGAGGGGGCGCTGAGCGAGGAACGAGCTCGGAGCGCGTCCGACGAGCGAGGAGCAGCGGGAGCGAAGCGAGCGCCGGCGACCAAGTAGGGGCTGGGCTCAGCCGAGCTCTTCGCGCCTCTTGAGCTCCTTGCGCTCCTTCTTCTGCAGGCTCCGGACGTGCTCCTCGATGATGTCGCGCTTGTTGGCGATGACGCGCACGAGGTTCATCAGGGCGAAGCCCATCGGGAAGAGCGGCCACGGGAACTCGCCGAACATCGTGGCGGCCCAGATCGTCCAGAGCAGGACCGAGATGCCGATGAAGCCCAGCGCTGCCTCGCGCCGGTCGCTCTCCCACTTCCGCACGGCCTGCGTGTGCAGCTCGTTCGCGCTCGACTGGGGCGCCCGGGCGACAGGGAGGTCCTCGACGAGCGGGATCAGCTCACCCAGCGTCCGGCTCGCCAGCGCGGTGTCGGTGCGCTCGTCGTACTCCGTGCGGGTGATGCGGCCTTCGGCGAAGGCATCGGCCAGGACGGTCTCGATGACGGCGCGGTCGCGGTCGGACGCACGCATCGCCTTGTTCGCGGGGATGCGCGGGTCGTGGTCGAACTGGCTCCACACCTCGATGCCCGGCACGTCGCCAGCATAGGCACCATCGGGGTGAGGCCGGGCGGCAGCGGTGGTCGTTAGCGTCGAGCGCATGAGCACTCCCATCGACCTCGGTCGCCCCGTCTCCGGCGACGTCATCGACCTGATCCTCGACGACCACCGCCGCTTCGAGGCCCTGCTGCGCGACCTGCGCGACAACACCTCGGACCGCGACGGCGTACGCAAGGCGCTGGCCGCGCTGCACGTCGCGCACGCGGAGGCCGAGGAGAAGCACGTCTACCCCCAGCTGCGCCGCAAGGACGCGATCACCGAGCACGAGGCCGAGCACGGCGAGGAGGAGCACGCCGAGGGCCACGAGGCGCTGCTCGCCGTGCTGGAGCTCAAGGGCACCGACACCCAGGCCTTCGACGACGCGGTCGAGGAGCTGGCCAAGGCGCTCAACCACCACCTGACGGAGGAGGAGCTCACCATCCTCAACCCCGCTCGCGAGGAGGTCGGCGAGCAGGTCCGGGCCGACCTCGGCGTTGCCTTCGCGACCGAGCGCAACCAGCAGCTCGACGACGACTGCGGCGCCATCGACAACGTGCGTCGCATCGTGAAGGCTGCGGAGCGAGAGGGCCTCCTCGACGAGGACGAGGACGAGGAGTCCGAGGGCTGACCAGAGGGGAGTGGCCGGTGGACGTCACCCAGATGCAGGAGCTGTGCGCGGGCTTCCCCGGCGCGTGGCCGGACAACCCGTGGGATCACGACCACCCCGTCTTCAAGGTCGGGCCGGGGGAGCGCGGCAAGATCTTCGCGTTCCTCGGCGCCGATGCCGTCGGCGTGAAGTCCGCGGTGTCCCGCGAGGTGGCCGACGAGTGGTTGGACCGCTATCCCGAGGACGCGAGCGTGATGGCCTACATCGGCCGTTCGGGGTGGAACAACCTCCGACTGGCCGGTGCCATCCCCGACGACGAGCTGGTCGACGCCGTCGAGGAGTCCTACCGGTTGGTGGTCTCCAAGCTGCCCAAGCGCGACCGGCCCGACGGCGGCTGAGGTCAGCGGCGTCGCATGATCGTCAGGCCGACCATCCGGGCGACGACCATCGCGATGTAGAACACCCCGACCATCATCTCGATCATCACGACCGACCGGGCGTGCGCGCCGACGGCGACGATGTCACTGAGGCCGACGCTGGTGAGCGTGGAGAACGACAGGTAGAGCAGCTCGAAGAACGTGTGCTGGAAGCCGTCCGCGTTGCTGAACGAGTCCGGCCAGACCACCTGCACGGCACCGAAGACGTAGGCGAAGCCCCAGGCGACCACGGTGAAGGCGGCGCCGGTCGCGAAGTATTCGTCGGTCGTCACCTCGTCGTCGTGGAGCAGGTAGCGCAGCATCGCGAAGGAGACGTAGAAGTAGAACGGGCCGTGCAGGAGTCCGGACATCAGCACGATCGGATCGGTCGTCGGGAAGATCGCCTCCAGCAGCGTCAGCACCATCGCGGGGGCTCCGAGGAAGAGCACGACCCGGCTGACCAACGGCGTACGCCGGACAGCGAGCACCGCGGACGCGACGGCGAGCATGCCGATGACCCCGAGGAACGTCCTGCCCACCACCGAGCCCTCGAGGAACGGCCACGCGAGCACCTGCAGCAGCTGCGCGCCGAGCAGCATCGCCGACGGATGCGTCAGCAGCAGCTCGAGACGGGTCCTCACGGTCACGCAGTGTAGGAGGCGGGGACAGGCAGCACGGATGAGCCACACGCCGACGCCCCGCTGGGCTAGGTTCGCCGCGTGGGAGGTCGCGGTGGCAGGTGGCTGGTGGGTGCGCTGGCGCTCG
Source organism: uncultured Actinomycetota bacterium (assembly GCA_963708875.1). Taxonomy (GTDB): domain Bacteria; phylum Actinomycetota; class Actinomycetes; order Propionibacteriales; family Nocardioidaceae; genus Nocardioides. The sequence goes on along the minus strand of CAVPUL010000007.1, from coordinate 155,703 downwards.
TGCTCGTCGGGCTGCTCGTCGCCATCGGGCTGGTCGTCACCTCACGCGGCTCGAACGACGACGCGCTGACCGATGCGCAGCACGAGGTCGCCCGCGCGGCTCGCACGGAGGCGCTGGCGTTCCTGACGGTCGACCACACCAACATGGATCCCCTCATCGAGGCCGTGCTCTCCGGCGCCACCGGCGACTTCCGGGAGCAGTACGAGTCGCAGCGGGAGAAGCTGACCAGCGAGGCGGTCCGCACGGAGGCGACGTCCACCGCAGAGGTCGTCGCGCTCGGCGTCGGCGCGCTCGACGACGACTCGGCCACCGTCCTGCTCGCGGCCAACAGCACGATCACCAACAAGAAGACCGGCGACGAGGGCCAGATGCGCTACTACCGCCTGCGGCTCGACCTGGTCCGCGAGGGCGACCGCTGGCTCACCCGAGACGTGCGGTTCGTGAGGTGAGCGCGTGACGTCGCAGCGGTGGGCGGGAGTCCTGGCCGTGCTGGTGGTCGTCGCCGGTGCGGTCCTGGCGTGGATCCTCCTGCGCGACGACAGTGGGTCCGGTCTCGACACCACGAGCGCCGAGTCGTCGAGCTCGACCGTGGCCTCCGCCGGGATCAAGAACGCCGCGCTGGAGGCGGCCGTCGACGTGACCACCAAGGCCTACAGCTATTCGTGGGAGACCCTCGGCGACGACCGCACCGCCGCCCGGGAGAAGATGACCAGCGAGATGCGGCGGCGCTACGACCGCACGATGGCGGGCCTCGGCACGTCGAGCCAGCGCGACCACACCGTCGTGACGGCCGAGGTGGTCGACTCGGCGCTCGTGACGGCGACCCCGTCGTACGCCCGGGTGCTGCTCTTCGTGAACCAGACCACCTCGGACAGCACCCTCGACAAGCCCCTGCTCGACCTCGACCGCGTGCTCGTCACCCTCGTGCGCGATGGCGGCGTGTGGCGGCTCGACGACCTCGACGCGCTGTGAGACTCCCCTTGTAGCAAGACCTCCCGGACGGAAGGATCGCGGCGTGGACGACGTGACGACGGACCTGCTCATCATCGGGGCGGGCCCGACCGGGCTCTACTCCGCCTACTACGCGGGGTTCCGCGGGATGAGCGTCGCCGTGGTCGACTCCCTGCCCGAGCTCGGCGGCCAGATCACCGCGATGTATCCGGAGAAGGCGATCCTCGACGTCGCCGGCTTCCCGAGCGTCAAGGGGCGCGACCTCGTCGAGGGGCTCGTGGCGCAGGCTGCGACCGCCGATCCGACGTACCTGCTCGACCGCACCGCCACCACGCTCGAGCACGGTGACGACCACGTCGTGGTGACCCTCGACGAGGGCACGCGCGTCACGGCCGGCGCCGTGCTCATCACGTCGGGCATCGGCAAGTTCAGCCCACGACCGCTGCCAGCGGGTGACGGGTGGGTCGGGCGCGGGATGGAGTTCTTCGTGCCGAGCTTCGCGCCCTACGCCGGCAAGGACGTCGTCATCGTCGGGGGAGGAGACAGCGCCTTCGACTGGGCGCAGCACCTCGAGCCGATCGCCGCATCGGTGATGCTCGTGCACCGCCGCGACGCCTTCCGCGCGCACGAGCGCACGGTCGCCGCGGTCAAGGACTCCGCGGTCGAGATCGTCACCAACGCCCAGGTCACCCAGCTGCGCGGTGAGGGCCACCTCGAGGAGGTGGAGATCAGCGTGGACGGGCAGGAGCCGCGCGTGGTGAAGGCGCAGGCCCTCGTCGCGGCGCTCGGCTTCATCGCCGACCTCGGCGCCATCCAGCAGTGGGGCCTGGTCACCGAGAAGCGCCACGTCGTCGTCGACTCCGCGATGCGGACCAACCTGCCCCGCGTCTTCGCAGCCGGCGACATCACCGACTACCCCGGCAAGGTGCGGCTGATCGCCGTCGGCTTCGGCGAGGCCGCGACCGCCGTCAACAACGCCGCCGTGGCGATCGACCCGTCCGCCCACGTCTTCCCCGGCCATTCCAGCGAGGGCTGAGTCCAGCGAGGGGTGAGCGCGCGAGGCGCTACCGGCCAGTAGGCATAATGGGGCCCTCACCGAGCGCGACGCGAAAGGCCTGACACGTGCGCATCGCCCTGCTGTCCTACCGGAGCAAGCCGCACTGCGGCGGCCAGGGCGTCTACGTCCGCCACCTGAGCCGTGAGCTCGTCCGCCTCGGGCACGAGGTCGAGGTGTTCTCCGGCCAGCCGTATCCCGATCTCGACGAGGGCGTCGTGCTGACCAAGGTGCCGAGCCTCGACCTCTATCGCGAGCCCGACCCGTTCCGGGTGCCGCACCTGCGGGAGTTCCGTGACCTGATCGACGTCGAGGAGTTCCTCACCATGTGCACGGCCGGGTTCCCCGAGCCGAAGACGTTCGGCTCGCGGATCTCGCGGCTGATGGAGGACCGGGCCGGCGACTTCGACATCGCCCACGACAACCAGGTGCTCGCCCCCGGGGTCATGGACCTCGAGGAGCTCGGCCTGCCCGTCATCGCGACGATCCACCACCCGATCACGATGGACCGCCAGATCGACCTCCAGACCGCGCCGACCCGGCGCAAGCGGCTGTCGCTGCGCCGGTGGTACGGCTTCCTGCGGATGCAGACGAAGGTGGCCAAGCAGGTCCGCAAGGTGCTGACGCCCTCCGACTCCTCGCGCCGCGACATCGCGCGGGACTTCGGCGTCGACCCGGCCCGGATGCAGACGATCCTGCTCGGCGTCGACGACGTGTTCGTGCCGCCGACCACGCCGCGCGTGCCCGGCCGGATCCTCGCCATGGCCAGCGCGGACGCGCCGATGAAGGGCATCGCGACCCTGCTCGAGGCGTTCGCCAAGCTGAGCGTCGAGCGCGACGTCTCGCTGGTGCTGGTCACCCGGCCCGAGCCGGGCGGGCGCACGGAGCAGCTGATCGACGCGCTGGGCATCGCCGACAAGGTCACCTTCGTGAGCGGGGTCAGCGACGCGGAGCTCGTCGAGGTGATGGGGTCCGCCGAGCTGGCGTGCGTGCCATCGCTCTACGAGGGATTCTCGCTGCCCACGGCCGAGCTGATGGCGTGCGCGACGCCGCTCGTGGTGTCGCGCGCCGGCGCCATCCCGGAGGTCGTCGGGGACGACGGCGTCTGCGCCGACCTGGTGACTCCCGGCGACGTCGGCGAGCTGACGGCGGCGATCGCGGCGCTGCTCGACGACCCGGAGCGGCGTACGACGATGGGCGCCGCCGGACGCGCGCGCGTCGAGGAGATGTTCAGCTGGCGCGCCGTGGCCGAGGCCACCGCAGCCGCCTACGAGGAGACGATCGCCGACTACCGGCGAGAGCAGGAGACCGACCGTGCTGACCGTTGACTTCGACCGGCTCGGGCTGCGCCCGGGCGACCGCGTGCTGGACATGGGCTGCGGCGCCGGCCGGCACGCGTTCGAGATGTACAAGCGGGGTGCCGACGTCATCGCGTTCGACCAGGACGCCGACGAGCTCTCGACCGTGCGTGAGTGGTTCGCGGCGATGCGCGACGCGGGCGAGGTGCCCGCCGGTGCCGAGGCGGACGTCAAGGAGGGCGACGCGCTCGCCCTGCCGTTCGCCGACGGGGAGTTCGACCGGATCGTGGCGGCCGAGATCCTCGAGCACATCCACGCCGACGTCGACGCGATCAAGGAGCTCGTCCGCGTGCTGCGACCGGGCGGCACCCTCGCCATCTCGGTGCCGCGCTGGCTGCCCGAGGTCGTCAACTGGAAGCTCTCCGACGACTACCACAACGCCGAGGGCGGCCACATCCGGATCTACACGTCCGAGGAGCTCGTGGACAAGGTCACCAAGGCCGGCCGCTCCAACGACGGCACGCCCGGCGACGCGATGGTGTTCACGGGCAAGGACTACGCCCACGGCCTCCACACGCCCTACTGGTGGATCAAGTGCGCCGTCGGCGTCACCGACGACGAGCACCCGCTCGCGAAGGCGTACCACCGGCTGCTGGTCTGGGAGATCATGAAGAACCCGCGCTCGCTGCGCGCGGCCGGCAAGGTCCTCGACCCGCTGATCGGGAAGAGCATGGTGCTCTACTTCCGGAAGCCGGCAGCGTGAACGCACCTCTCGCGGTCGACCAGGTCCTCAGTCGGGCGCAGGTCGAGCAGACGGCCGCGACCATCGAGGCGGCGCAGGAGCCGTCGGGTGCGATCCCGTGGTCCGTCGGCGAGCACACCGACGTCTGGAACCACCTCGAGTCGGCGATGGGGCTGATGGTCGGCGGACGGCGCGACGCCGCCGAGCGGGCCTTCGCCTGGGCGCGCGAGACCCAGCGCGCCGACGGCTCGTGGCCGATGAAGATCGTCGCAGGCGAGGTCGAGGACCACTCCGGCGAGACCAACATGTCGGCCTACGTCGCGGTCGCCACGTGGCACCACTGGCTGGTCGCGCGGGACGAGGGGTTCGTACGCCTCATGTGGCCCACCGTGCGGCGCGCGCTCGACTGGGTCGTGTCGCTGCAGCTGCCGTTCGGTGGCGTCGCGTGGTCGCAGGAGTGGCACGACGGGGCGCCCGCGGCGATCAACGAGGACGCGCTGCTCGCCGGGTCGTCGAGCATCCACCACTCGCTGCGCGCCGGTGTCGCGCTCGCCGAGCTGGTGGGGGAGCCGCAGGTCGAGTGGGAGCTGGCCGGTGGCCGGCTCGGCCACGCGCTGCGCGAGCACCGCGACCTGTTCCTGGACAAGTCGACGTTCTCGATGGACTGGTACTACCCGGTCCTCGGCGGTGCCGTCCGCGGCGACGCGGCGCGCGCGATGATCGCGGAGCGCTGGGACACGTTCGTCGAGCCCGGGCTCGGCATCCGGTGCGTCTCCGCCAACCCGTGGGTGACCGGCGCCGAGACGTGCGAGCTGGTGCTGGCGCTCGAGGCCATCGGAGACCGCGCCCGCGCCCTGCAGCTCCTCGCCGACATGCAGCACCTGCGCACCGGCGACGGGTCCTACTGGACCGGCTACGTCTTCCCTGACGACGTGAACTGGCCGTCGGAGCAGACGACCTACACCGCCGCCGCGGTGATCCTCGCCGTCGACGCCCTGTCCGACGCGACCCCGGGCGCCGACATCATGCGCGGCACCACGCTCGCGCCGGACTTCGCCGAGATCGGCCTCGAGTGCGGCTGCACATCAGCCGATCGGGACGCCGGACTCGCCCGACGTACGGCGTAGGACCCGCATCGAGCCGACCGCGTCCACCTCGGTGAACGCGCCGCTCGCCAGTGCCGGGAGGTAGATGTCCTCGTAGGGCGGACGACCGCCGTCGGCCGGGTCGGGGAAGACGTCGTGGATCGCCAGCACCCCGCCGGCCATCACCCAGCGCGGCCAGCCGCGGAAGTCGGCGCGGGCGGGCTCGACTCCATGGCCGCCGTCGATGAACAGCAACGACAGGGGCGTACGCCACCACCGGCTCACCGTCTCCGAGCGGCCGACGATCGCGACGACCTGCTCCTCGAGGCCGGCCCGTCGGATCGTGCGGCGGAAGGTCGGCAGGGTGTCCATCACCCCGAGCCCGGGGTCGACGAGGCTGTCGTCGTGGTGCTCCCAGCCGGCCTGGTTCTCCTCGGAGCCGCGGTGGTGGTCGACGGTGAAGACCGTCCCGCCGACCTCGCGCGCGGCGCCGCCGAGCCAGATCGCCGACTTGCCGCAGTAGGTGCCGACCTCGAGGGCCGGGCCCTGGGGGAGGCGCTCGCGCGCCCACCGGTGCAGGAGCTCGCCCTCGTCCTCGGGCATGAAGCCCTTCGCCGCGCGGGCGTGCTCGAGCAGGTCTGCGGGCATCACAGGACACGACCCTAGGTCACACCTGCGCGCCGCCACTCGTCGTACGGGTGAAGGCAACCGATCACCACCACAGGAGCAGTCATGAGCAACCACACCATCGTCATCCCCACCCCCGACCTCGCCGCTGCGACGGCGTTCTACCGCGTCGCGTGGGGGGCCGAGCCGCACACCGAGACGCCGTACTACGTCGGCTTCAACCTCGACGGCCAGGAGATCGGCCTCAACCCGAACGGCCAGCGGGACGGGATGACCGGTCCGGTCGTCTACTGGATGACCGACGACCTCGAGGCCAAGGTGGCCGAGGTCGAGGCGGCGGGAGGCACCGTCGTACGGCCCGTGTCCGCCGTCGGCGGTGGTACGTCGCTGGCGCTGCTGACGGACCCGGCCGGCAACCAGGTCGGCTTCATCACCCAGGGCTGAGGCGTCAGGCGCTCTCGTCGGCGCGGTCGCCCGAGATCTCGCTGGGCTCGACGCCGCTGTCGGCCTCGAGCCCGTGGCGCCACGTGTTCCAGTGCCAGCTGAGGTAGCGATCGACCGCACGGACCGCGTGGCCGCTGCGGATCGAGTGGAAGACGTCGAAGGCGTGCTGCGTCCCGGGCAGCTCGGCGAACACGACGGACTTCTCGGACGTACGCCGCAGCTCGGCGACGAACAGCCGGGCCTGCTCGACGGCGACGAGCGTGTCGAGCTCGCCGTGGATGACGAAGAAGTCCGGGGCGTCGGCGGTGATGCGGAGGATCGGCGACGCCGCCTCGTAGACGTCGGGAGCGTCCTGCCACGTCGTCTGCATGACCTTGGGGCCGAGGAAGGCGTCACGCATGCCGATGGCGTTGGTCAGCCCGGTCGAGCCGGCGAAGTCGTAGATGCCGTAGAACGGCACGGCCGCCTGGACGGTGGTGTCGGCGTCCTCGAAGCCGGGCTGGAAGGCCGGGTCCCCGGGGGTGAGCGCGGCCAGTGCGGTCAGGTGTCCTCCGGCGGACCCGCCGGTGATGGCGAGGTAGTCGGGGTCGCCGCCGTACTCGGCGATGTGGTCCTTGACCCACGCGATCGCGCGCTTGACGTCGACGATGTGCGCCGGCCAGGCGTCGCGGGGGGAGAGGCGGTAGTTGATGGCGACGCAGACCCAGCCCTTGGCGGCCATCTCGTTCATCAGGGGCCGGCCCTGGTGCTCCTTGGCGCCGAGGGTCCACGCGCCACCGTGGACCTGCAGGAGGACCGGGGCGTCCTTGATCACGTCGTCGCCCGCGGGGAGGTAGATGTCGAGGTGGCCGCGCTTGCCCGCGTCGGAGTAGGTCACGTCGCTGATCACGCGGACGCCCTCGTCGGCGTAGTTGAACGGTCGGGCGATCTTGCGCCACGGCGTGGCCAGGTCGGCCGGCGTCGGCACCTGGTCGAGCTGCTCGACGTAGTCGACTCCGAGGCCCTCGACGAGCGCGTCCTCGAATCCGTCCTTGGCCTGGCGGCTCTGGCGGACGATGTGGGCCAGGCCCAGCGCGCTGGCGCCGGCGAGCGCGAGCCCGGCCTTGGCTCGGACGCCGTGGCGCCGCCCCCTGGTCAGGTGGGTGGCCGCATCCAGCGCGGTCAGCGCGAGCATCTGGGGAGCGGTCTCGCTGAACAGCCACCCGGCGAAGAACGCGGCGAGCCCGGCCCGTCGACCCCTCGGGGGCCTGAGGGCGTTGACGGTGAGGGCGGCGACGACGCTCTGGCGGCTGAGAAAACTCACCTGACCCATGCTACTGGCGAGTACTAGGGTCGCTGGCGATGACCACGATGCATGCCGACGAGATCACCATCGACGACGAGACCGTGCGCCTGCTGCTCGCCGACCAGCTGCCGGAGTGGGCCCCGCTGCCCCTCGTACGCCTGCCGCCCGCCGGGACGGACAACCAGCTGTTCCGCCTCGGGGACGACCTGCTCGTCCGGATGCCGCGGGTGCCGGGGCCGGCGGAGACGGTGGCGTTCGAGCACACCTGGCTGCCGCGCCTTGCCGAGCACCTGCCGCTGCCGATCCCCGCGCCCGTGGCACTGGGCGAACCGGGCCACGGCTATCCATGGAGCTGGACGGTCGTGCCGTGGATCGAGGGGGCGACCCCGACGCCCGAGTCGTTCGACCCGGAGGAGTGGGCGGTGTCGCTCGCGTCCTTCGTCCGGTCGTGCCGGGCAGTTCCGGGGATGGACGGACCGGTGAAGACCGCTGGTCGCGGTGCGCCGCTGGCCGCCCTCGACGACTGGGTGCGCGAGTGGACGCCGCAGGCCGATCCCGCGCTCGTCCCGAGCGATGCGGTGATGGCCGTCTGGGAGGACGCGCTCGCCGCGCCGGCGTACGACGGGGAGCCGCGCTGGTTCCACGGCGACCTCCACGAGGGCAACCTGCTGGTGCGCGAGGGCCGGCTCGCAGCGGTGATCGACTGGGGAGCTGCCGGGCGTGGCGACCCGGCGATCGAGCTCAACGCGATGTGGGGCTACCTCCCCGAGTCGGTGGCCGCCCTCTACCGCGCGGAGGTCGGCCTCGACGAGGCGGCGTACCGACGGGCGCGCGGCTTCGCGCTCGCGCCCTCGATCAGTGCGCTGACCTACTACCGCGACACCGCACCCTGGATCGCCGAGGGCTCGCTCGGCACGCTGAACCGGCTCATCGCCTCGCTGGACGCCTGACCGTGCTCTCGGCAACGTCATACGGGAGGCGCAGCCGTTGACTCCGTCCGGATGACGTCCGGCCCTCAGGCGGGGCGCAGCTGCTCGCCGAAGAAGCCCAGCACCGCGTCGACGGCGACCTGCTGCCGGTGCGCGGTGACGGTGGAGTGGCCGCGGCCCTCGAGCTCGACGCGGACGAAGGCGTCGCCGAGCTCGGTGGTGAGGGTCTCGAAGCGCTTTCCGACGGCGGGGTCGGAGCGGTAGCGGACGCCCAGGACCTGCTGGCCCGCGGCGCAGCGCCCCTTGACGATGTCGAGGTCGCCGGGGGAGAGGTTGAGGTCGCGCGACCGCGCGGGCGAGACGGCGAAGGGGGCGCTGGGCTGGCACAGCACCGGTGCGGCGACGGAGTCGTCGACCATCATCGCCAGCGCGAAGCCGCCGGTGAAGCACATGCCGAGCGCACCGACACCGGGACCGCCGAGCTCCGCGTGCAGCTCGCGCGCGAGCGAGCGGAGCCACCCGGCGACGGGTGTCGTCTCGCCGGTCCGCAGCTTGGTGAACTCCTTGCTGACGCACACCTGGCGCAGCGCCTTCGCCGTCGAGCCGCCCGTCATCGGCGCCCCGTCGGTGCCGAAGAGGCTCGGCATGACCACGGTGTAGCCGGCATCGACGACCTCCTGGGCGAAGGTCTCGACCTCCGGCGTGATGCCCGGGATCTCGTGGATCACGATCACGCCGGGACCGGAGCCCTTGCGATACACCGGGTGCGTCGTCGGCTCCCCGTTGACGTCGGCCGTGTGATCCGTACGGGTCCAGGTCTTGAGGGTGTCCACGGACGGAAATCTTGCAGTGCACGGCGTCCGGGGGAAGAGGGTGTCCAGCAAGCAGCCCCTCGAGGGTCTATCCGTTGTGCCGATCGGACGGTTAGGTTGCTCGCCTCTGCACCCATACAGACAGGTGATCACCGGATGCGACACTCACGTCCCCTTCGTGGCCTCGTCGTGGCGGGCTCGATGGCGCTCGCCGCCACGACCCTCTCCGCCACCGCTGCCGTCCCCGCGACGGCACTGGCTCTCTCGCCGCAGGCAGCGGCCTGCGCAAGCGGCCACTCCGACGCGGCGGCCAACGCCCGCGTGCGCCAGGGCTCCAAGAAGGCCGAGCCGCAGCCCTTCAAGGGCACGGCGGACGAGAACGCCAAGCTCGTCGACAGTCCCACCCTCGCCGCGCGCTCGATCGCGATCCCGACCTACTTCCACATCGTGCTCCCGGCCGCAGAGAAGGACAACGGCAGCACCGTCGCGGAGGACCGGATGAGGACGATGGTCACCAACCAGGTCGCCGTCCTCAACGAGGCGTACGCCGGTCGCGGTGGCGAGACGCCGTCGGTCGCCACCCCCTTCAGCTACAGCCTTCTTTCCGTCGACATCTCCTACAACGACGCCTGGTACGCCGTCGTGCCGGGTGCCGTCGAGAAGGAGATGAAGGCCGCGACCCGCAAGGGTGGCACGAACGCCCTCAACGTCTGGACGGCCAACATCGGTGACGACCTGCTCGGCTGGGCGACGTTCCCGACCAAGCGGATCGGCACCGACGACGGCGTCGTCATCCTCGACGAGTCGATGCCGGGCGGCACCGCCGGCAAGTACGCCCTCGGTGACACGCTGCCGCACGAGGTCGGACACTGGCTGGCCCTGTTCCACACCTTCCAGGGTGGCTGCAACGGCAAGGGCGACGCGGTCGCCGACACCGCTGCGGAGGCGCAGCCGCAGTTCGACTGCCCGGTGGGTGCCGACTCGTGCGCCAAGTCGCCGGGCGTCGACCCGATCCACAACTACATGGACTACACGCAGGACTCCTGCATGTACCAGTTCACCGCCGGCCAGGTCGCTCGCATGAGCGACGCCTGGACGCAGTACCGCGCGAGCTGAGCTCACGTCAGCGCGTAGGACAGACACCGGACACCGGGTCAGGCAGCCGCCTGGCCCGGTGTCCGTCCGTCCGGGGTGGCGCGGTCAGAACGTGTAGCCGAACGCCTCGAGGTCGGCGGCGTACACCTCGGCCACCTTGTCGCGGGCGGTGTCGGAGTAGTAGTCGTGGTAGCTGCCGTGCGGTGACTTGTTGCGGTGCGGCACCCGCGTCGGCTCGGCGCCGAGCCGCCGCTCGACCTCCTGCAGGTCCTCGGCGAAGCGTTCGGTCCGGCCGACGAAGTCGACCTCGCGGTCCGGGGCGCGCAGGTAGTCGACCTGCGGTCGCCCGACCCGGGGCAGCTCCTCGGTGCCGCGCAGCACGAACTCCTCGAAGCCGGAGTACGCCGAGGCGGCCCGCCACATGTCGTTGCCCTGCATCTTCTCGCTGGGCGCCCGCCCGCTCGACGGACCCCACTCGCGGTCCCAGTCCTGGATCATCGACCACCACGACACCATCCGCGCCCACGGGTTGCGCACGAACGCGAAGGACCAGTAGTCGGCCGTCTGCGGCTCCGCGCGCAGGATGCGCTCGTACGGCGCGTGGCGCCCGAGCGGCGGCTTCACGCCGGGCGTCTTGCTCCGCGCGTCGGGGCAGCAGCGCTCGAAGGCGACGCCGACCGACACCCCGCCGGTCTTGGGCACGTGCACGAAGAGCGCGCGCCGGGCGTCGGAGATGAGCACGGCGCGAGGCTAGCCCACGCACGCGTGGCAGGCGGACCCGACAGAGGCGCCGGTGCGATGATCGCCGGGTGATGACGTTCCTCGGACTCGGACCCGGCAGGGACTTCGTGCTCCTGGCGCTCCCGAAGACCGCCAGCACGGCGCTGGAGCGGACCCTCACGCCGTACGCCACCGAGGTCGTCGGGTCACCGCCGGCCCAGAAGCACCTGCCGGCGCGCGGCTTCGTCCACACCCGGGTGGACCGGCTCGCCGCCGACGGGCACCCGCGCGAGTCGTACGAGCTGGTCACCATGTTCCGCGAACCGATCGAGTGGCTCGAGTCGTGGTGGCGCTACCGCGCCCGCGAGGAGAGCCGGCACTCGACGGCCGGGATCAGCTTCGAGGACTTCGCCGTCAGCTATGTCTCGGGCGACGAGGAGGCGCCGATCCCCGCGGGCCGGCCGGCGAAGTTCATCCGCGCCCAGGGCTCGGTGGCGGTGGACCGGATCTTCAGCGTGGACCGACCCGACGTGTGGTCGGCGTGGTTCGCCGAGCGGGTCGGCGCACCGCTGGAGTTCGAGCGCCGCAACGTCTCGGCCACCGAGCGCGGCGAGCTCAGCGCGGAGACGCGCGAGCGGGTGGAGGCGTGGTTCGCCCCGGAGTACGACGTGTGGCGCCGGCTTGCCGACACCGGGGAGTGGTCGGGCGCGCGCGGGACGAAGCTGGTGAAGAGGCCCCAGTAGGGCTCAGTAGGTGTAGCCGAAGAGGTCGATGTCCTCGGCGTAGACCTCGGCGACCCGCTGGCGCGTCTCGTCGGAGTAGTAGTCGTGGTAGGTGCCGTGCTTCGACTTGTTCTTGTGCGGCGGCGTCGTCGGCTCCAGCCCGAGCTGCACCTGCACCCGCTGCAGGTCGGCCACGAAGTTCTCCGTGCGGCCGATGAAGTCGACCTCGCGCTCGAACTTCGGCGCACGCAGGTAGGTGATCTGCGGGGTGCCGACGCGGGGCAGCTCCTCGGTGCCGCGCAGGACGAACTCCTCGAAGTCGGCGTACGCCGCTGCCGCGCGCCACATCTCGTTGCCGTCGCGCATCGAGCCGTGCTTCACGTCCTGCGGCTTGCCGCTCGCGGGTCCGTGCCGGCGGTCCCAGGCGGAGATCATCGAGTACCACGACACCATCCGGGCCCACGGGTTCCTCACGAAGCCGAAGGTCCAGTAGTCGAGGACCTGCGGCTCGTTGCGCAGGATCTTGCCGAGTGTCGCGTGGCGGCCGATCTTCTTGCTCGCCTTGCGCGCGTCGGGGCACGCCTCCTTGACGGTGTCCTCGACCGACACGCCGCCCGTCTTCGGGACGTGGACGAAGAGCACCTTCTGGGCGTCGGAGATGAGCACGCGCCGAGGTTATCCCAGCCCGGCGGGCGGTCCGGCCAGCCGGATGCCTCCGCTGTGGATGCTCAGCGGTCGAGGGGCCAGCCACGCTGCGCCCAGCCGTGGGTGCCACCCGCGACGTTGAGCGCGTCGAGCCCCTGGGCCCGCAGGTGGTCGACGACCTGGCGGCTGCGGCCGCCCACGGCGCAGATCACGAAGAACGGCGCGTCCGTCGGCAGCTCGGCGGCGCGAGCGGGGATCTCCTGCATCGGGATGTGCACGGCGCCCGGCACCCGGCCGCCCGCCACCTCGTCGGCCTCCCGGACGTCGACGACGTACGCCCCCTGGCTGTGCGCCGCGGCGAAGTCGTCGAGGCCGACCTCGTCCTGCGGAGCGTTGTCGGCGGCCTCCTGCGCGGCAGCGGCCTCCTGGCGTACGACGTCCATGTCGAGCTCGCGGGCCTGCTGGATCACGCCGGTGAGGGCCTGCGGCGGCAGCGCGCCGGCCTGGTTGAAGAGGAGCACGCCGTCGCGGAAGAGCATGAGCGTCGGGATCGAGGAGATCGCGGCCATCTGCGCGAGCTGCTGCTCGGCCTCGGTGTCGACCTTGCCGAAGGTGATGTCGGGGTTGTCCTCCGCCGCCTTCTCGAAGACCGGCGCGAACTGGCGGCACGGTCCGCACCAGGCGGCCCAGAAGTCGACGAGCACGATGCCCTCGCCGCTCACGGTCTGCTCGAAGTCGGCCAGGGTCAGCTCACGCGTGCTCATGCATCAAGCGTGCCACGCAGATGCTCAGACCTACCAACCGCGCTCGCGCCACTCCTCGAGGTGGGGACGCTCGTCGCCCAGCACGCCGTCGCCGCCGTGGCCGGGGTAGAACCGGGTCTCGTCGGGGAGGCGGCCGAAGATCTTGGTCTCGACCTCGCCGATGAGCTGGGTGAACGCGTCGGCGTTGCCGCGGGTCGCCCCGACCCCGCCGGGGAACAGCGAGTCGCCGGTGAACAGCTGGGGCTCCGGTGCGGCGCTGCGGTCGTCGAGGAGCAGGGCGATCGAACCCGGCGTGTGCCCGGCGATCGGGATGACGACGAGGTCGCAGGTGCCGACCGCGATCTTGTCGCCCTCCACGACACGACGGTCGACGGTGACCCCGGTCTGCTCCTCGATCGCGTCGGCATCGGGGGCGCCGGCCACCACGGTGGCGTCCGGGTGGGCCGCCGTCACTGCGGCAAGCGCGCGGTGGTGGTCCCAGTGCTGGTGGGTGGTGACGATCGAGGTGACCGAGCGGTCCCCGATCAGCTCGAGCAGGCGCTCGGGCTCGGCCGCGGCGTCGATGAGCACCAGCTCGTCGGTCTCGCGGCAGTGCAGGAGATAGCAGTTGTTGGACATCTCCGGGTCGACCGCGACCTTCGTGAGGGTCAGGCAGCCGAGGGTGCAGACGTCCGGCTCACCGCCGGGGGAGACGTCGCCGGTGTAGGTCTCGTTCACCACGACTCCACCTCCGGGAGCTCGCCGCTGGCGGAGGTGACGCCCTCGCCCGAGCCGCGGCCGGTGAGCCACCAGCCGATCGCGGCCGACGTACCGGTGACGACGGTCGCGTCCCCCACGTCGTCGCCGTAGCGCCAGGTGCGGTCGAGGTCGGTCGGCCTCGCCTCGAGCGGCGCCGAGGGGAACTTGGTGAGCGAGTCCAGCAGGACCGTGCGGAACGCCGCGGGCCAGTCCTCTGCGGCGTAGCCGGCGCCGAGGTCGGCGTGGTGGATCTGGACCTCGCGCAGGCGCATGAGCGGCACGTTGGAGAGCCTGAACTGGCTCTCCGCATCGGGCGTCCGCGAGAACCGGCCGTCCCAGTCGGCGTCGGTCATCGCGCGCAGCGCCTCGAGGAAGGTCCCGGTGGAGGCGAGGAAACGCTCCCGCAGCTCGGCCGGGTCAGCGGTCGCGAGGTCGGCGATGTCGCCGTTGCGCGCCTCGTCGGAGGCGTACATCGTCGTCGGCTGACCGAGGTGGGCACCGTGCAGCACGCCGGCCAGCCCCTCGGCGTTGAGGGTGAGGTGCGCGACCACGTGCGCACGGGTCCAGCCGGGGAGCAGCGAGGGCTCGGCGTACGCCTCGTCACCCAGGCCGTCGACGGTGCGGACGAGGGCCTGGTCGGCGTCCGCGAGGAGGTCTGCAAGGTCGGGTGCAGGGCCCGCAGGGTGGGTCACGAGGACATCGTGCCACCATCGGCCACCACCCTGCTGGGTGGACGATGGGCCCGTTGTCGGTGGTGGGTCATAGTGTGGAGCGGTGCGTCGGGTTGACCTCGACGCGCCTCCGAGACGAACATGTGTTCGACTCCACCGCAGCCGCCAGACAAAGGACCACCGTGGCCGACCAGCTCATCATCCGGGGCGCCCGTGAGCACAACCTGAAGGACGTCTCGCTCGATCTCCCGCGCGACTCCCTGATCGTGTTCACCGGCCTGTCGGGCTCCGGCAAGTCGAGCCTCGCGTTCGACACGATCTTCGCCGAGGGCCAGCGCCGCTACGTCGAGTCGCTGTCCGCCTATGCCCGCCAGTTCCTCGGCCAGATGGACAAGCCCGACGTCGACTTCATCGAGGGCCTGAGCCCCGCGGTGAGCATCGACCAGAAGTCGACCTCGAAGAACCCGCGCTCGACCGTCGGCACCATCACCGAGGTCTACGACTACCTCCGCCTGCTCTACGCCCGCGCGGGCCGCGCCCACTGCCCGACCTGCGGCGCACCGATCGAGCGGCAGACGCCGCAGCAGATCGTCGACCGCATCCTCGCGCTCGAGGAGGGTCGTCGCTTCCAGGTCCTGGCGCCGGTCATCCGGGGTCGCAAGGGCGAGTACGTCGAGCTGTTCCGCCAGCTCCAGCAGCAGGGCTTCAGCCGGGCGCGTGTCGACGGCGAGACGCACAGCCTCGACGAGCCGCCGACCCTCGACAAGAAGCTCAAGCACACGATCGAGGTCGTGGTCGACCGCCTCGCGGTCAAGGAGTCCTCCAAGCGCCGCCTCACCGACTCGGTCGAGACCGCCCTCGGGCTCGCCGGCGGCCTCGTGGTGTTCGACTTCGTCGACCTCGACGCCAAGGACGCCGGCCGGGAGATGAAGTTCTCCGAGAAGATGGCGTGCCCCAACGACCACACCATCGACACCGACGACCTCGAGCCCAGGTCGTTCTCGTTCAACTCGCCCTTCGGCGCCTGCACCGTGTGCTCCGGCCTCGGCACCAAGATGGAGGTCGACCCCGAGCTCGTCATCCCCGACACCGGTGCCACGCTCGGCGAGGGCGCGATCGCTCCCTGGAGCGGCGCGCACGTCGCCGACTACTTCCTCCGCCTGGTCAACGCGCTCGGCGAGGAGCTCGGCTTCGACCTCAACACCCCGTGGGACCAGCTCTCCAGCCATGCCCGCACGTCGCTGCTCGAGGGCCACAAGACCAAGGTCCACGTCGTCACCAAGAACCGCTACGGCCGCCAGCGCGCCTACTACGCCGCGTTCGAGGGCGTCCGCCCCTATGTCGAGCGCCGCCACAAGGAGGCCGAGTCCGACACGAGCCGCGAGCGCTTCGAGGGCTTCATGCGAGAGGTCGCGTGCCCGGCGTGCCAGGGCACCCGGCTCAAGCCGGTGTCGGTCTCGGTGACCCTCGGCGCGCGCGACGAGGGCGGCAAGAACATCGCCGAGGTCTGCGCGATGCCGATCAACGAGACCGCCCACTACCTCCGCACCGTGGACCTGTCGGTGCGCGAGCGCCAGATCGGCGAGCGGGTGCTCAAGGAGATCCAGGAGCGCCTGCAGTTCCTGCTCGACGTCGGCCTCGACTACCTCTCCCTCGACCGACCCAGCGGCTCGCTGTCGGGTGGCGAGGCGCAGCGGATCCGGCTCGCGACGCAGATCGGCGCCGGCCTGGTCGGCGTCCTCTACGTCCTCGACGAGCCGTCGATCGGCCTGCACCAGCGTGACAACAAGCGGCTGATCGAGACGCTGCTGCGGCTCAAGGAGCTCGGCAACACGCTGATCGTCGTCGAGCACGACGAGGAGACCGTGCGGGTCGCCGACTGGGTGGTCGACATCGGCCCCGGCGCCGGTGAGCACGGCGGCCAGGTCGTCCACTCCGGCTCGGTCGAGGACCTGCTCACCCACCCCGACTCGCTGACGGGGCAATACCTCAGCGGTCGCCGCGAGATCCCCGTCCCGGCCGTACGCCGCCCGCGCACGGTCGGTCGCGAGCTGACGGTCCACGGTGCCCGCGAGCACAACCTGCAGAACGTCGACGTGAGCTTCCCGCTGGGCGTCTTCACCGCCGTCACCGGCGTCTCCGGGTCGGGCAAGTCGACCCTGGTCAACGACATCCTCTACACGTCGCTGGCCAAGCAGATCTACAACGCCCGCACGGTGCCCGGCCGGCACACGAAGATCTCCGGCCTCGAGCACGTCGACAAGGTGATCCACGTCGACCAGTCGCCGATCGGCCGCACGCCGCGATCCAACCCGGCGACCTACACCGGCGTCTTCGACCACATCCGGCGCCTCTTCGCCTCGACGCCCGAGGCCAAGATGCGCGGCTACCTCCAGGGCCGTTTCTCGTTCAACGTCAAGGGCGGGCGCTGCGAGGCGTGCTCCGGCGACGGCACGATCAAGATCGAGATGAACTTCCTGCCGGACGTCTACGTCCCGTGCGAGGTCTGCCACGGCGCCCGCTACAACCGCGAGACGCTCGAGGTCCACTACAAGGGCAAGACCATCGCCGAGGTCCTCGACATGCCGATCGAGGAGGCAGCCGACTTCTTCGCCGCCGTCCCGCCGATCGCGCGCCACATGAACACGCTCGGCGAGGTCGGCCTGGGTTACGTACGCCTCGGCCAACCGGCCACCACCCTCTCCGGCGGCGAGGCCCAGCGCGTCAAGCTGGCCAGCGAGCTGCAGAAGCGCTCGACCGGCCGCACGGTCTACGTCCTCGACGAGCCCACCACCGGCCTCCACTTCGAGGACATCCGCAAGCTGCTCCACGTCCTGTCCGGTCTGGTCGACAAGGGCAACAGCGTCCTGGTGATCGAGCACAACCTCGACGTCATCAAGACCGCCGACTGGCTCATCGACATGGGTCCCGAAGGCGGGTCCCGCGGTGGCTACGTCGTGGCCGAGGGCACGCCGGAGGAGGTCGCGGCGGTCGAGGAGAGCCACACCGGCTTCTTCCTCAAGCCGATCCTCGAGGGCCGTGGTGCCAAGCAGCCCGGCCGACCGCGCCGGGCCGCCGCAGCGAGCTCGACGCCAGCCCGCAAGACCGCCACGAAGACTGCTGCGAAGAAGGCGCCGGCCAAGAAGGCCGCAGCCAAGAAGACCGCAGCGAAGAAGACCGCAGCGAAGAAGACCGCAGCAAGAAGACCGCACAGAAGTCGTAGTCCGGTCCCGTCACAGCCTTCTCACAGGTGGGCTGGCTACTGTCTGGCCGCATGACTTCCCTCAACCGACGTCGTGCCCTCTCCGGATCCGCCGCGGTCGCGATCGGGGTGCCGTTGCTCGCCGCGTGCGGTGACGACGCGGGCTCGACGGCCACGGACCCGAGCACCCCGAGCGACGGTGGCGCGGGGACTGCGCTCGCCAGCACGTCCGACGTACCCGTGGGCGGCTGCTTCGTGGTCGCGAGCGCCAAGGTGGTGCTGACCCAGCCGACCGAGGGTGACTTCAAGGCATTCTCGGCGGTCTGCACCCACCAGGGATGCGTCGTGGAGTCGAGCTCCGAGGGTGACATCCCGTGCCCCTGCCACGGCAGCAAGTTCTCCCTCGACGACGGCTCGCCGCAGTCCGGGCCGGCCAGCGCGGCCCTCGCTCCGGTCAAGATCACGGTCGACGGGGACTCGATCACCCAGGCCTGAGCGCCACCGGCGCTACCCGCGCGAGCCGCGGGGTTTGAGGTGGCTCGCGCTGAGACATGATGCTCCCGACACGCCCCGACGGACGGGGCGAGCACGGGGGGAAGCGCCACATGTCACGTCGTTCTGCACGAGCAGGCACCACCATCGCGACGGCCGCAGCCGTCACCGCCGCACTGCTGGCGCCGACGCAGGCCACGGCCGCTGCGTCGCCCGCCGCGGCCCGGGACACTCTCGACGTCCGCGGCACGGTGGTCGTGCTGGCGGGCGAGGACGGCAACCCCGACCGCTACTCGCTGCTGCTGCCGTCGGGCCGTGAGATCGCGCTCGCCGAGGGCTTCACCGCCGAGCCGCTGTCGCGGTTCGCCGGATCGGTCGCCGTGCCCGGAGCCGGCAGCGGTCGTACGCTCATCGGCTCCGCGCGCTCGCGCACGCTCGGTCGCGCGGCGGCCTCGGGCACGCCGCTGGCCGTCGTCGACGCGCGCGTCGCCCAGGCGGCGCCGTCGCCCGGCGCCACCACCCACGCGACCTACGTCGCGCGCGTCGTCAACTGGGGTGCGGACTTCAAGCAGACCGACCCCCAGATCCTCGACGGGATCAACCAGGCCCAGCAGTGGTGGATCGGCCAGTCCGGCGGCCAGGTCCCCGCGTGGACCACCGCCACGGGTGTCGCCCTCGTGTCGTCGGGCGCCAGCTCGTTCGCCGCGGGCTGTGGCCTGCGCAACAACGGCGCCGGCTTCAGCGAGATCGCGGCCGACGTGGCCGCGCAGGCCTACCCGGGCGTCGACTTCTCCGGCCGGTCGCCCAACCACCTGGTGATCGTGGTCCCCGACGGGTGCGGTGCCACCGAGGCCAGCGGCCGCGGCCGGCTGGGCACCTCGTTCGTCAACGGCGGTCCCGTGATCATCGAGGCCAACCCGGGCCTGGGCTTCCGCAACGTGCTGGAGCACGAGTACGGGCACAACCTCGGCCTCCAGCACGCCAACAACACGGCGGCCGAGTACGGCAACCTCTACGAGGTGATGGCCACGTCGTCCACCACGAAGTCCAACCCGGTGCTCGGCACGATCTACCGGATGGAGCAGGGGATCCTCGGCGCGGACGAGGCGGTCGACGGGTCCGCCGGTGGCGTGTTCACCCTGGGCTCGCGCGCGGCGGCGACGGGGCTGCGCAGCGTGCACTTCATCAACCCCGACGACGGCAAGCGCTACTTCGTCGACTACCGCGACGGCGGTGGGGCGGACGCCGGCACGTGCTACGCCACGCCGGACTTCTGCAACTACACCCAGGCCTACGGGCAGACCTACCGCGCGGGCCTGACCCTCGAGCGCGAGGACGCCTCCCGGGGCTCCTTCCTCATGCCGGCCCAGGGCGGCGACGGAGCCATGCAGGCGGGCGAGACCTGGGCCAACGCCGGAGGCAGCGTCACCATCACCGCGGAGACGGCCAACCGGGTGCGCATCACCCGCGTCGCCAAGCCACCGCTCGGCGCCGGGTCAGCGAGCATGAGCGCGCCGACCGCGCTGCGTGAGGTCACCGCCGCGGCATCGATCCCGGGTGCCACCGCGGTGCGCTACCAGTGGACCTTCAACGGTCAGCCGATCGCGCAGGCGGACGACCCGACGTACACCCCGTCCCCTGGCATGGCCGGCGGCACGCTGGGTGTCATCGCCACCGGCTACGCCGTCGGTCGCGACCCCAGCCCGGCCGCCCAGGCCTCGCAGGTGGTGGCCCCGGCCGTCTGGTACGCCAGCGGTGCCCGCCGCTACCCCGAGATCAGCGGCAAGGCGCGGGTCGGGCAGGTGCTGACTGTGCTCGGCCTCGACTGGGTGGACTACTTCGGCGCCAAGCCCGCCGGCTACGCGCCGACGTACAAGTGGACGCGCAACGGCAAGACCATCAAGGGCGCGACCGCGGCGACCTACCGCCTCGGCGCCAAGGACCGGGGCAAGAAGATCCAGGTCTCGGAGTACCCGCGCGCGACGGGCTTCGCGACGTCGAGCTATGCCCGCTCGGACTCCACGCGCAAGGTCCGCATCGGCAAGCTGAAGTCCCCGCGACCGACCATCGGCGGCAAGGCGAAGGTGGGCAAGCGGGTCAAGGCCCGTACGAACGGCTGGACCCGCGGCACGAAGTTCCGCTACCAGTGGTTCGCCGACAAGAAAGCGATCCGAGGTGGCACGGGCAAGAAGCTGCGGATCACCCGCTCGCTGAAGGGCAAGAAGCTCAAGGTCAAGGTCACCGGCACGAAGAAGGCGTTCAAGAGGTCGAGCGCCACGTCGCGCGCCACGAAGGTGAAGTGACGCTGCCTGCCACCTCCCGTCGTCCCCACCGGGCGGTCCTCGTTGTCGGGGGCCGCCCGTAGGGTTGACGGGTGGCCACGCCGAGCTCCTATCGACCCGCGCCGGGGTCGATCCCCACCCGCCCGGGGGTCTACCGGTTCCGCGACGCCAAGGGTCGCGTGATCTACGTCGGCAAGGCCAAGAGCCTGCGCGCGCGGCTCTCGTCCTACTTCCAGGACATCGGCAACCTGCACCCCCGCACCGCGACGATGGTCAGCACCGGCGCGAGCGTCGAGTGGACCGTCGTCGACACCGAGGTCGAGGCGCTGCAGCTCGAATACAGCTGGATCAAGGAGTTCGACCCGCGCTTCAACGTGAAGTACCGCGACGACAAGTCCTACCCCTGGCTCGCCGTCACGGTCGGCGACGAGTTCCCCCGGGTGATGGTCGGGCGCGGCGCCAAGCGCAAGGGCACCCGCTACTTCGGCCCCTACAGCCACGCGTGGGCGATCCGCGAGACCGTCGACATCCTGCTCCGTGTCTTCCCGATGCGCTCGTGCTCCAACGGCGTCTTCAAGCGCTCGGCCCAGATCGGGCGGCCGTGCCTCCTCGGCTACATCGACAAGTGCTCAGCGCCGTGCGTCGGCAACGTCTCCGAGGAGGAGCACCGCCGGATCGTCGACGACTTCTGCGACTTCATGGCCGGGCAGACCAAGCCGTTCATGGCACGGATCCGCAAGGAGATGTACGCCGCCAGCGAGGCGCTCGACTTCGAGAAGGCCGCCCGGCTGCGCGACGACCTCGGCGCGATGGAGCGCGCGCTGGAGAAGCAGGCCGTCGTCCTCGGTGACGGCGCCGACGCCGACGTGGTCGCCCTCGTCGAGGACCCGCTCGAGGTGGCCGTCCAGATCTTCTACGTCCGCGGTGGCCGGATCCGGGGCCAGCGCGGCTGGGTGGCCGACCGCACCGACGAGGGCGGCACGCCCGAGCTCGTGCAGGACTTCCTGCTCCAGCTCTACGGCGGGGTCGGCGCCGAGGAGGGCGACACGATCCCGCGGGAGGTGCTCGTGCCGGCGCTGCCGCCGGACGCCGACGTGCTCGAGGAGCTGCTCAGTCCGAGCGGCGAGGGAGCAAGGTCGCGATCCGGGTGCCGCAGCGCGGCGACAAGCGCGACCTGCAGGAGACGGTCGCGTCGCAACGCCGCGCAGGCGCTCGCGCTCCACAAGACCAAGCGGGCGAGCGACCTCACCACCCGCAACCGCGCCCTCGAGGAGATCCAGACCTCGCTGGCCCTCGACGAGGTGCCGCTGCGGATCGAGTGCTACGACGTCTCCAACCTCCAGGGCACCGAGGTGGTCGCCTCGATGGTGGTCTTCGAGGACGGCCTGTCCCGCAAGTCCGAATACCGCCGCTTCGTGATCCGCGGCGTCGACGGGCAGAACGACGTCGCGTCGATGCACGAGGTGATCACCCGGCGCTTCAAGCGCCTGCTCGACGAGCAGGCGCGCAGCAAGACCGTGGCGACCGACTCCGGCCCGATGCTCGTCGATCCGGAGACAGGTCGCCCTCGCAAGTTCGCGTACGCCCCGTCCCTGGTCGTCGTCGACGGTGGCCCGCCGCAGGTGGCCGCCGCCCAGCAGGCGCTCGCCGAGCTCGGCGTCAACGACATCCCGGTCTGCGGCCTGGCCAAGAGGCTGGAGGAGGTGTGGCTGCCGGGGGAGGAGGACCCGGTGATCATGGCCCGCACCAGCGAGGGCCTCTACCTGCTCCAGCGGATCCGCGACGAGGCCCACCGGTTCGCGATCAACCACCACCGGAGCCGGCGCTCGAAGTCGATGGTCGAGAGCATGCTCGACGACGTGCCCGGGCTCGGCGAGGTCCGACGCAAGACGCTGCTCAAGCACTTCGGCTCGCTCAAGAAGCTGCGCGAGGCCGAGCCGGAGGCCATCGCCCTGGTGCCCGGGATCGGTCCCCGCACGGCGACCGCGATCAAGGACGCGGTCGCGAAGGCCGACGCGACCCGCAAGACTTCGTCCCAGCCGAGGGTCAACACGGCCACCGGCGAGCTGCTCGAGGAGGACTGAGGACATGGTCGAGGCGCAACCCGGCGAGCTGGTGATCGTCACCGGCATGACCGGTGCCGGCCGCAGCACGGCCGCCAAGGAGCTCGAGGACCTCGGCTACTTCGTGGTCGACAACCTCCCGCCGACGCTGGTGCGCGACGTCGTACGCCTCGTCGACGACAGCCGCGGGATCGACCAGAAGATCGCGGTCGTGGTCGACGTGCGCTCGGGCTCGTTCTTCGACTCGCTCCAGGCCAACCGCCACCAGCAGGTGACCGGTCGTCCGACGACGTTGCTCTTCCTCGAGGCCACCGACGACGTCCTCGTCCGTCGCCAGGAGGCCGCCCGACGGCCGCACCCGCTGCAGGGCAGCGGCCGGCTGCTCCACGGGCTGCAGCGCGAGCGCAGCGCGATGGCCGACATCCGTGGCGACTCCGACGTGCTGCTCGACACCTCCAACTTCAACGTCCACGAGCTGCAGGACCGCATCACCGAGCTGTTCGGCACGGAGGCCTCGACCCGGCTCAAGGTGACCGTGATCAGCTTCGGCTTCAAGTACGGCATCCCGGTGGACGCCGACTGGGTGGCCGACATGCGCTTCCTGCCCAACCCCCACTGGATCCCCGAGCTGCGCCCGCAGAACGGTCGCGACACGGCCGTCGCCGACTACGTCCTGTCCCAACCCGGGGCCGGCACGTTCCTCGAGCAATACCTCCCGGTCCTCGGGACCGTGGCCCAGGGCTACGTCAACGAGGGCAAGCGCTTCATGCAGGTCGCCGTGGGCTGCACCGGTGGCAAGCACCGCAGCGTGGCCATGACGGAGGAGATCGCCGCGCGGATGCGCGCCGCCGGCTACGACGTCAGCACCGCCCACCGCGACCTCGGCAGGGAGTGACGTGGCTCGCGGGACCGCGCAGGCAGCGGTCGCCCTGGGTGGCGGGCACGGGCTCTTCGCCACGCTGTCGGCACTGCGCCGCCTCCACGACGACCTCACGATCGACGACCTCACCGCAGTGGTGACGGTCGCCGACAACGGCGGGTCGTCGGGCCGCCTGCGCGGCGAGTTCGGCGTGCTGCCTCCCGGCGACCTCCGGATGGCGCTGGCTGCGCTGTGCGGCGACGACGAGTGGGGCCAGACCTGGGCCGAGGTGCTGCAGCACCGGTTCGCCGGGCAGGGCGAGATGCAGGGCCACGTCGTGGGCAACCTGCTGATCGTGTCGCTGTGGGAGCTGATGGGCGACCACGTGCGCGCCCTCGACTGGGTCGGCCGGCTGCTCGGCGCCCACGGACGGGTGCTCCCGATGGCGACGACACCCATGGACATCTCGGCCCGCGTGCGCGGGGCGGACCCCGACGACCCGGACGGCATCACGGTCGTCGAGCGGCCAGGTCGAGGTCGCCACCACCGACGGCCAGATCGAGTCCGTCGCCCTCGTGCCCGAGGACCCGGAGGCGTGCGCGGAGGCCGTCGCCGCGATCCGCGCGGCGGAGTGGGTCGTGCTCGGCCCCGGCTCCTGGTTCTCGTCGGTGATCCCGCACCTGATGGTGCCGGGACTGAGGCGCGCACTGGCCGAGACCGACGGCCGGCTCATCGTGGTGCTCAACCTCGAGGCGCAGGCGGGGGAGACGACCGGGTTCGGCCCGGCCGACCACCTCGCCGTGCTCTACGAGCACGCTCCCGACCTCACCGTCCACGCCGTGCTGGTGGACTCCTCGGCCGTCGGCGGCGACCGAGAGCGGCTCGAGAAGGTCGTGGCCGACCGGGGTGCCCGGCTGGTCGTCGAGGACATCGCCGTGCCGGGGGAGCCGCGGCACGATCCCGACCTGCTGGCGGCCGCGTTCGGGCGCATCGTCGACGAGGGCTGACCCGCCCGCCGTCGCGCCCCCTCTCACGCCGAGGGTCGTTGACTCGCATGCGAAGATTCCGACCATGGCAATGACGGCACAGGTGAAGGCAGAGCTCGCCTCCACCCAGATCACCAAGACCTGCTGCCGCAAGGCCGAGGTCGCCTCGATGCTCCGCTTCGCAGGCGGGCTCCACATCGTGAGCGGACGGATCGTGGTCGAGGCCGAGCTCGACACCGGCGCGGCGGCACGTCGCCTGCGCAAGGACATCTCCGAGGTCTACGGCCACCCGTCCGATGTCGTGATGGTGCAGGGCAACGGCATCCGCAAGGGCAGCCGCTACCTCGTGCGCGTGACCAAGGACGGCGAGGCGCTCGCCCGCCAGACCGGACTGCTCGACCAGCGCGGTCGGCCCGTACGTGGCCTGCCGCCTGCCGTCGTCAGCGGCGGCGGCTGCGACGCGGTGGCTGCGTGGCGCGGTGCGTTCCTCGCCCACGGCTCGCTGACCGAGCCCGGTCGCTCGTCGTCGCTCGAGATCACCTGCCCCGGCCCCGAGGCCGCGCTCGCGATCGTCGGCGTCGCCCGCCGCCTCGGCATCTCGGCCAAGGCGCGCGAGGTGCGCGGCATCGACCGCGTCGTGATCCGTGACGGCGACGCCATCGGTGCACTGCTCACCCGCCTCGGCGCCCACGAGTCGCTGATGGCGTGGGAGGAGCGCCGGATGCGCCGCGAGGTCCGCGCCACCGCCAACCGGCTGGCCAACTTCGACGACGCCAACCTGCGCCGCTCGGCACGTGCCGCGGTCGCCGCCGGCGCCCGCGTCGACCGCGCGCTGGAGATCCTCGGCGAGGAGATCCCCGACCACCTCCGCCAGGCCGGCCACCTCCGTCTCGAGCACAAGCAGGCCTCGCTCGAGGAGCTCGGGCAGCTCCACGACCCGGTGCTCACCAAGGACGCGATCGCGGGCCGCATCCGGCGCCTGCTCGCGATGGCCGACAAGCGCGCCGAGGACCTCGGGATCCCCGACACCGAGGCCTCGCTGACCCCGGAGATGCTCGCCGAGGACGGCTGAGCGCTCCGCACGGTCCGAGCGCGCCCGGCGTACGCGCCTGTGACGCTCGTCCCGAGGATTGGAACGATCCAAGTTACCTGTCCGTACCGCGGGAGACTCCGCTCCTCGGGCCGATCGGCACCCGATAAGGTCGGGACCGGTCACCAAAGGCCAGATCGTCCACGGGGTCACTGAAGGCCCCACACCAAGGAGACATGCACCCATGACCGTCCGCGTAGGTATCAACGGCTTCGGCCGCATCGGCCGCAACTTCTTCCGCGCCGTCCGCGCCTCGGGCGCCGACATCGAGATCGTCGGCGTCAACGACCTCACCGACAACGCCGTCCTGGCGCACCTGCTCAAGTACGACTCGATCCTGGGCCGCCTCGACGCCGACGTGTCGAGCGACGACACCTCGATCAAGGTCGGCGACCAGTCCATCGCCGCGTTCGCCGAGCGCGACCCCGCCAACATCCCGTGGGGCGACCTCGACGTCGACGTGGTCGTCGAGTCGACCGGCTTCTTCACCGACGCCACCAAGGCCAAGGCCCACATCGACGCCGGTGCCAAGAAGGTCATCATCTCCGCGCCCGCCTCCAACGAGGACATCACCATCGTGATGGGCGTCAACCACGAGTCCTACGACGCCGCGTCGCACCACGTCATCTCCAACGCGTCGTGCACCACCAACTGCCTCGGCCCGATGGCCAAGGCGCTCAACGACGAGCTCGGCATCGTCAAGGGCCTGATGACCACCATCCACGCCTACACCGCCGACCAGAACCTCCAGGACAACATCCACAAGGACCTCCGTCGGGCCCGGGCCGCTGCGCTCAACATCATCCCCACCTCGACCGGTGCCGCGAAGGCGATCGGCCTGGTCCTGCCCGAGCTCAAGGGCAAGCTCGACGGCTTCGCGCTCCGTGTCCCGGTGCCGACCGGTTCGGCCACCGACCTCACGTTCGAGGCCGGCCGCGAGACCACGGTCGAGGAGGTCAACGCGATCATCGAGAAGGCCGCCGACGGCGTCTTCCTCAAGTACTCCACCGACCCGATCGTGTCCTCCGACATCGTCACCGACCCGGCGTCGTGCATCTTCGACGCACCGCTGACCAAGGTCATCGGCAACCAGGTCAAGGTCGTCGGCTGGTACGACAACGAGTGGGGCTACTCCAACCGCCTCGTCGACCTGATCGGTCACGTCGGCGCGACGCTCTGACCACGATGAGCTCTTCTGCAGGCATCGAGTCCCTGGGTGACCTGACGGGCAAGCGCGTGCTGGTCCGCTCGGACCTCAACGTGCCCCTCGACGGCACCACCATCACCGACGACGGGCGGATCCGCGCGAGCGTGCCGACCATCAAGCAGCTGTCCGACGCGGGCGCCCGGGTGGTCGTCACCGCCCACCTGGGTCGCCCGGACGGCTCGCCCGACCCGACGTACTCGCTCCGCCCGGTGTCCGAGCGGCTGTCCGAGCTGCTCGGGCGCCCGGTCGCCTTCGCGACCGACACGGTCGGCCCGAGTGCCGCGGAGACGGTCGAAGGCCTCCAGGACGGCGAGATCGCCGTGCTGGAGAACGTCCGCTTCAACGACGGTGAGACCAGCAAGGACGACGCCGTACGCGGGTCGTTCGCCGACCAGCTCGCACAGCTGGCCGACGCGTTCGTCTCCGACGGCTTCGGCGTCGTGCACCGCAAGCAGGCGAGCGTGTACGACATCGCCTTGCGGCTGCCGTCGGCGATGGGCGGCCTGGTCGCGGCCGAGGTCGACGTGCTGCGGCGGCTCACCGAGCACCCCGAACGGCCCTACGTCGTCGTGCTCGGCGGCTCCAAGGTCTCCGACAAGCTCGGCGTGATCGACAACCTGATCGACAAGGCCGACAAGATCCTCATCGGTGGCGGCATGGTGTTCACCTTCCTCAAGGCCCAGGGCCACGAGGTCGGCAAGAGCCTGCTCGAGGACGACCAGCTCGACACCTGCACCCGCTACCTCAGCGAGGCGGAGGACCGCGGCGTGGAGATCGTGCTGCCGACGGACGTCGTGGTCGACACGGCGTTCCCGTCGGGCGACCGCGAGCCCCAGCCCACCGTCGTACCCGCCTCGGAGATCCCGGCCGACGCGCTCGGTCTCGACATCGGGCCCGACTCGGCGCAGGCGTTCGCTGCGGCGCTGTCGGACGCGAAGACCGTCTTCTGGAACGGTCCGATGGGTGTGTTCGAGGTCGACGCGTTCGCCGCCGGCACGCGTGCCGTCGCGCAGGCGCTCACCGAGATCGACGGGCTGTCCGTCGTCGGTGGTGGCGACTCCGCCGCTGCCGTGCGCCAGCTCGGGTTCGACGAGGCCGCGTTCGGCCACATCTCCACCGGCGGTGGCGCGTCGCTGGAGTTCCTGGAGGGCAAGGAGCTCCCGGGCATCGCTGTACTCGAGAGGGACTGACTGACGTGGCTGCCACGAAGAACGACCGCACCCCGCTGATGGCGGGCAACTGGAAGATGAACCTCAACCACCAGGAAGCGGTGGTGATGGTCCAGAAGCTCGCCTGGACGCTGTCCGACAAGCGGCACGACTACGGCAAGGTCGAGGTCGTCGTGGTCCCGCCCTTCACCGACATCCGCTCGGTGCAGACGCTCGTGGACGGCGACCGCCTCTCCATCGGCTACGGCGCGCAGGACGTCTCCGTCCAGGACAACGGCGCCTACACCGGCGAGATCTCCGCAGCGATGCTCAGCAAGCTGGGCTGCTCCTACGTCGTCGTCGGCCACTCGGAGCGGCGGATGCACCACCAGGAGAGCGACGAGCTGGTCAACGCCAAGGCCCACAAGGCGCTTGCGGCCGGGATGACCCCGATCGTGTGCGTCGGTGAGGGGCTCGACGTACGTCAGGCGGGCGAGCACGTGCCGTTCACGCTGTCACAGGTCGATGGCTCGCTCGCCGGGTTCACCGCCGAGCAGGTCGCCGGCCTCGTGGTGGCCTACGAGCCCGTGTGGGCCATCGGCACCGGCGAGGTGGCGACGCCCGACGACGCGCAGGAGGTGTGCTCGGCGATCCGCGAGCGCGTGCGCGAGGTCCACGGCGACTCGACGGCCGACTCGCTCCGGATCCTCTACGGCGGATCCGTCAAGGCCGCCAACGTGGGCGGCATCATGGAGAAGGCCGATGTCGACGGGTGCCTCGTCGGAGGGGCGAGCCTGCAGGTCGACGAGTTCGGCGGCATCTGCCGGTTCTACGACATGCCCGTGCTGTGAGCCGCCGCTCACTTCGCACCGGTCGTGACGTAGGCTTCCGCTCGTGATTCTGCTCTTCACCGTCCTGCTCGTACTCGCGAGCGCGATCATGATCCTGCTGGTGCTGCTCCACAAGGGCCGCGGTGGCGGCCTCTCCGACATGTTCGGAGGCGGCGTCTCCAGCAGCTTGGGGGGATCGTCGGTTGCCGAGCGCAACCTCGATCGGTTCACGGTCGGTGTCGGTGTCATCTGGTTCGCATGCATCGTCGCCCTGGGCCTCCTCACGGCTTACCAGGGCTGAGTCCCCCACTCTTTCGAAGGAGCCGTCGTGGCTGGTGCTGGAAACGCGATCCGGGGTAGCCGGGTCGGAGCGGGCCCCATGGGCGAGGCCGAGCGCGGCGACGCTGCGCCGCGGCAGACCGTGACCTACTTCTGCAGCCACGACCACCGCTCGGTCGTGACGTTCGCCATCGAGGCCAACGTGCCCGAGTCGTGGGACTGCCCCAAGTGCGGCCTCCCGGCCAGCCTGGACAGCGAGAACCCGCCCCCGGCGCCCAAGATCGAGCCCTACAAGACGCACCTCGCCTACGTGAAGGAGCGGCGCTCGGAGACCGAGGCCGCCAACATCCTCGACGAGGCCGTCGCCCTCCTCCGCAGCCGCCGCAAGGCCGGCGAGATCATCTTCTGACCCGGCGCATCCGTACGCGTGACAGGCGCCGAGTAGGCGCATGTGTACGCACGGGAGTCGCCGAGTCGGCGCATGTGCGCGCGCAGGACTCGCCGAGTCGGCGCATGTGTACGCACAAGGCGGGTCGAGTCGGCGCGTGTGTTCGTTCCGTACGTCACCGCAGGCGCGCGCGTCGCACACCGGCGAGGATCAGGTCCTCGAGTCGTTCGCTGCCGTACACGTCCGGTGTCCAGACCGGCTCGATGATCCATCCGGCATCCCTGAGCAGCTCAATACGCTCCTCATCGCTTTCCTCGTTCTCCTCGCCGGTGTGCCACTCGCGACCCTGGAACTCCACGCCGAACTTGAGGTCCTCGTTGCCGACGTCGACGAACGCCGTGCGATGTCCGAGGTCCACCTCGACCTGAGGTTCGGGCGGCGGAACAGACAGGTTGCTCCACCGCCACCGGACGACGGTCTCCCCGCCCGACTGCGACCGACCATCGGTATGCGGAGCCACCAGTCGCAGGGTGCTCACCCATCGCATACCGGCGAACCTCGCCATCTCGGCCACCAGCTCATCCACCGAGAACCGGCCCAGTCGATGCAGAGCGTCGAGCGCGGTCAGCGCCGGTTCCGGCCATCTCTGCCTGCCCAGGTCGAGGGCAGTTCGGAGCGGGGTCGTCATGCGTACGCCGTCGACGACCATCAGGTCCTCCTTGCTGAACGAGCGCTCGCCGCTGTCGGTCAGCACGTTCCGCAGGCGCCCCCGGCCCGCGGGTAGGTACATCGTGATCGGCAGAGCATTGAGGTGCTCGTTCGGCAGGAGCAGCATGTTGGCGCCTTGCGCCCATCCGGCGTGCCGGTCCACCAGTACGGCGTCGGAGGGTGTCACGAGCTTGACGCACGCCAGACGCGATCTGGTGTCGTCAGGCACGTGCGCCGGGAGGTAGACACCTCTGATCGGATTGCGAAGCAGGCCGGCTTGGGTCAGAGCAGCCAGCTCTGGCCGACGAAGTCCGGCAGCCTGAGCGGCCCTCGATGTGAAGGGAGCTCCTGGAGGAAGAAGGAAGCTGTCGTCCAACGCGGGCAGCTCGAGCCATTGTGTGATCGCCATGCAGGTGAGATTCCCGCCTGCCGGTCAGCTCAGTCGTGGTCGATGCAGCCTGTGGAAAACGTGCACACGCGCCGACTCGGCATCCTCACGGCGCGCACTTGCGCCGACTCGGCATCCTCGCGGCGCGCACTCGCGACTCCGTCACGCCACTGCGCCGACTCGGCATCCTCACGGCGCGCACTAGCGCCGACTCGTCAGAGGGCGGAGGCCGCGTCCTCGTCGAGCCACCAGACGGTCTCGTCGCCGCGTACGCCGCGGGCGGGGGTCTCGGCGATCGAGCCGTCCTCGGCCAGGGCGCGGGCGACGGCCTCGGCCTTGCCCTCGCCGCTGGCGATGAACCAGACGGCGTGGCAGCGGGCCATCGCCTCGAAGGTCAGCGTCACCCGGTCGGGCGGCGGCTTGGGGGAGTCGTGGACCGCTACGGCGATGGCGTCGCGGGCGTCGAGCACGGGGTGGCCGGGGAAGAGGGAGGCGCAGTGGCCGTCGGGGCCGATGCCGAGCATCAGCACCTCGAAGAACCCGGCCCCGTCAGAGCGCATGGTCGCGCTGTAGGCCTCGGCGGCGTCCTCGGCTGTCGCGACCTCGTCGCTCGCCGGGACCTCGTGGACGTTGGCCTCGTCGATGCCGACGTGGTCGAGCAGGGCCTCGCGGGCCTGACGGGCGTTGCGGTCGGGGGAGTCGGACGGCACGAACCGCTCGTCGCCCCACCAGAACACCACCCGCGACCAGTCGACCGAGGAGTCCTGCGCGCGGCGGGCGAGCTCACGGTGGAGCTCGTCGGCGATCGAGCCGCCGGTGAGCCCGATCTGGGGCACCTCGCCGCGCGCCTGGGCGGCCTCGAGCCGGTCGAGCAGGGCAGAGGCCACGTCCCCGACGAGCGAGTCGGAGTCGTCGTGCCGCCGGATCTCGGGGTCGGTCACTTCGCGCTCCTCAGCTTGACCAGGCGGGCCGCGGTGGAGGCGTAGATGTCGTCCTCGTCGAGGCGGCGCAGCTCCTCGGCGAGCAGGGCCGGGACCTCGCGTCGCTTGAGCGCAACCGGTCGGTCGGGCCGGTTGGGCGAGGTGAAGGTCGCGAGCCGTCCATCGGCACGCGAGATCCGGATCGGCCCCTCCTTGGTGTCCATGCTGACCTCGGTGATTCCCGGGCCTTCGCTGTTGCCCCGGGCGACGTGGACCTTGAGGCGGTCGCACAGCCACGCGGCCAGGAGGTCGGCGCTGGGGCTGACGCGCTCGGCGGTCACCTTGGCGCCGGAGACCTTGAGCGGGTGCTGGTCGAGCGCCGCCGCGAGCAGCGCACGCCACGGCGTGAGGCGCGTCCAGCTGAGGTCGGTGTTGCCCGGAGCGTACGACTCGCACTGGGTCAGCATCGCCGTGGACTTGCCGCGAGCGGCGGCGGCCGAGTCGGTGATCCGTCGCTGCGCGAGGGCACCCAGCGGGTCGGACGCCGTGTCCGCAGGTGCCGCGGTCGGCCACCAGATCGCGACGGGGGAGTCGGGCAGGAGGAGCGGGAGCACGACCGACTCGGCGTGCTTGACCACCTCGCCCTTGAGCCGGATGAGCGCGGTCTCGCCGCCCCACCCGTCCCCGCTGCCGACCTGTGCGTTGACGTGGGCGGCGCCACGGGCATCGCCCAGGATCACGCCCAGCACCCGGGACGGGTGCTCCCGCGAGGCGCGCTTGGCCGCGAGCATCGCCTCGGCGGCGTCCTCCTCGGGCGCGACGATGATCAGCGTCATCACCATGCCCATGGCCGGGCTGCCGGCCCGGGTGCGCGCCTGGACGAACTCCGCGGCGATCTTCGACGAGTTGGTGTCAGTCAGTTCGATCATGTCAGGGCCTCCGCCAGGTGCGTCCGTCGCGCGCGAGCATCTTCTCCGCCGACTCCGGTCCCCAGGTGCCCGATTCGTAGGCCTCGGGTCGCCCCTTCTTCGCCCAGTGCTGGATCACGGGGTCGAGCAGCTTCCACGAGAGCTCGACCTCCTCGTGGCGCGGGAACAGCGGTGGGTCGCCGAGCAGGACGTCCAGGATGAGCCGTTCGTACGCCTCGGCGCTGGCCTCGGTGAACGAGCCGCCGTAGGCGAAGTCCATGTTGACGTCGCGGATCTCCATGGCGGTGCCGGGCACCTTGGAGCCGAAGCGCATCGTCATGCCTTCATCGGGCTGCACGCGGATCACGAGTGCGTTCTGGGTCAGGTCCTCGGTGGCGGTCGAGGTGAACGGCAGGTGCGGCGCGCGCTTGAAGACGACAGCGACCTCGGTCACGCGCCGACCGAGACGCTTGCCGGTGCGCAGGTAGAACGGCACGCCCGCCCAGCGCCGGGTCTCGACGTGGACCGTGATGGCGGCGAAGGTCTCGGTGGCGGAGGTCTTCTTGATGCCCTCCTCCTCGGTGAACCCGATGACCTTCTCGCCGCCGGCCCAGCCGGCGGCGTACTGGCCGCGGGCCGTCGTCAGGTCGAGCCGCGCCGGGAGCTGCGCGGAAGCGAGCACCTTCTGCTTCTCGACGCGCAGGCTCTCGGCGTCGAAGGCGACGGGCTCCTCCATCGCGACCAGCGCCATCAGCTGGAGGAGGTGGTTCTGGATCACGTCGCGCGCGGCGCCGATGCCGTCGTAGTAGCCAGCACGGCCGCCGATGCCGATGTCCTCGGCCATGGTGATCTGGACGTGGTCGACGTAGTTGGAGTTCCAGATCGGCTCGAACATGTTGTTGGCGAACCGCATCGCCAGGATGTTCTGCACCGTCTCCTTGCCGAGGTAGTGGTCGATCCTGAAGATCGACCCGGACGGGAACACGTCGGCGAGCGTCTGGTTCAGCTCGCGCGCGGACTCGAGGTCGTGGCCGAACGGCTTCTCCACCACGACGCGGCGCCACTGGTCGGGCGTGTGGTCGGCGAGCCCGTGCTCCTTGAGCTGGCCCACGACGGAGCCGAAGAATCCAGGCGGGATCGCGAGGTAGAACGCCATGTTGCCGCCGGTGCCGCGCTTCTGGTCGAGCTCCTCGACCGTGCGGCGCAGCTGCTCGAAGGCGTCGTCGTCGTCGAAGTTGCCGGGCACGAAGCGGAAGCCCTCGGACAGCTGCTTCCAGACCTCCTCGCGGAACGGCGTACGCGCGTGCTCCTTGACCGCGTCGTGCACGATCTGCGCGAAGTCCTGGTCGGCCCAGTCGCGGCGCGCGAAGCCGACGAGGCTGAAGCCGGGCGGCAGCAGGCCCCGGTTGGCGAGGTCGTAGATCGCCGGCATGACCTTCTTGCGCGACAGGTCGCCGGTCACGCCGAAGAGGACCAGACCGCACGGTCCGGCGATGCGGGGGAGTCGGCGGTCCTGCGGGGCGCGCAGCGGGTTGGCGGCGATGGTCATGCGTGGTCCCTACGTCGTGGGTGGGAGGGGCGGGGCGGGGGACAAGAACGTCGTGGGGTGCTCATCGGCCTCGGTTCTCCTGGTAGTAGCGGACGAGCGACTGGGTCGAGGCGTCCTGCTCGGCGAGCACGTCGGCGTCACCGGACACGGCCGGCTTCAGCTCCTGTGCCAGCTGCTTGCCGAGCTCGACGCCCCACTGGTCGAAGCTGTCGATGCCCCACACGGCGCCCTCGACGAACGTGATGTGCTCGTAGAGCGCGATCAGCTGCCCCAGCACCGCAGGAGTGAGCTCCGGCGCCATGATCGAGGTCGTCGGCCGGTTGCCGGGGAACGTCCGCGCGGGGACGAGGTCGTCGGCCACGCCCTCGGCCCGCACCTCGTCAGCCGTCTTGCCGAACGCGAGCGCCTTCGTCTGGGCGACGAAGTTGGACAGCAGGAGCTCGTGCACGTCCGTGGTCTGCCCGTCAGGGCTGGTGTCCGTGAGGGCGTACGCCGGCCGCGCGAAGGCGATGAAGTCCGCCGGCACGAGCCGGGTGCCCTGGTGGATCAGCTGGTAGAACGCGTGCTGGCCGTTGGTGCCGGGCTCGCCCCAGAAGACCTCACCGGTGTCGTAGCCGACGGCAGAGCCGTCCCACCGCACACCCTTGCCGTTGGACTCCATCGTGAGCTGCTGGAGGTAGGCCGGGAACCGGTGCAGCAGCTGGGCGTAGGGGAGCACCGCGTGGGTGTGCGCGCCGAGGAAGTTGGTGTACCAGACGTTGAGCAGCCCCATCCGGAGCGGCACGTTGGCCTCGGCCGGCGCGGTGCGGAAGTGCTCGTCCATCGCGTGGAACCCGGCGAGCAGCTGCGCGAAGTGCGCGGGGCCGATCGCGATGACGAGCGACAGTCCGATCGCCGAGTCCATCGAGTAGCGGCCGCCGACCCAGTCCCAGAAGCCGAACGCGTTGTCGGTGTCGATGCCGAAGTCGGCGACCTTGTCGAGGGCGGTCGACACGGCGACGAAGTGCTGCGCGACGGCAGCGTCGGAGTCGGTGCCCGACGGCAGCTCGTCGAGCAGCCATGCCTTGCACAGCCGGGCGTTGGTCAGCGTCTCCAACGTCCCGAACGTCTTGCTGGACACGATGAACAGCGTCGTCTCGGGGTCGAGCCCGGACAGCTTCTGGCCGGCGTCGGTCGGGTCGATGTTGCTGATGAAACGGCAGGCGAGACCGTCCTGGCGGAAGGGCTCGAGAGCCTCGTAGGCCATGACAGGACCGAGGTCCGACCCGCCGATCCCGATGTTGACGACCGTCTCGATGCGGCGACCGGTCACGCCGGTCCACTCGCCCGATCGGACCCGCTCGGCGAAGGCGTACGCACGGTC
The DNA here is from genome assembly GCA_963708875.1 of uncultured Actinomycetota bacterium. GTDB lineage: Bacteria > Actinomycetota > Actinomycetes > Propionibacteriales > Nocardioidaceae > Nocardioides. Next base: position 120,459 of record CAVPUL010000007.1, on the reverse strand, counting down.
GAGGACCTCGTGGACGTCGGCCACCACGTCCTGGCCGTCGACCTCCAACGATGCGGACCGGGGCAGGCGGAGCGCCGTGTGCAGCACCGCCCGGTCCTCGGTGACGTTGATGTGCTCACCCGCGAACATCGCGTCGCGCCGCGCGACGACGTCCACCTCGTCGGCGAGGGCGAGGAGGGCTGCCTCCACGTCGCCGTCGACGAGGTTCTTCGACAGGTCGACGTGGAGGTCGGCAGCACTCAGGGTGTGCGCGGACACCCATGCGGGACTGGCCAGCTGCGACCGGAGGTCGGGCGTGTACGCCTCGGCGAGCCGGGCCAGCTCGGCCCAGGCGGCCGTCGCGCTGGGGTCGACCGCCTCGCCGCTCACTTCCGTGCGGCCTCGAGGGATGCGGACAGCGTGGTCTGGAGCTCGTCCCAGGCGACGACGAACTTGTCCACGCCCTCCTTGATGAGCACCTGGATCACGTCGTCGTAGTCGATGCCCGCCTCGGCCAGCGCGTGCATGTGCGCGTGGGCGTCGTCGTAGAAGGGCCGGATCCGGTCGCCCCGCACCTCGCCGTGGTCCGCGACCGCGTCGAGGGTCTTCTCCGGCATGGTGTTGACGGTGTTCTCCGCGACCAGGTCGACGACGTACATCGTGTCGTCGTAGTCAGGGTTCTTGACGCCGGTCGAGGCCCACAGGGGCCGCTGCTTGCGTGCGCCCTCGGCCTCGAGCGCCTCCCAGCGCGAGCCTGCGAAGAACTCCTCGTACATCTGGAAGGCCAGGCGGGCGTTGGCGACGCCGGCCTTGCCGCGGAGGTCCGGATCGGTGCCCGGCCCCTCGGTCGTCGCCTCGAGCCGCTTGTCGATCTCGCTGTCGACGCGCGAGACGAAGAACGACGCGACCGAGTGGATGTCAGCGAGCGCGTGGCCGTTGGCCTGCGCCTGCTCGAGCCCGGCGACGTAGGCCTCCATGACGTTGCGGTACTGCTCGAGACCGAAGATCAGCGTCACGTTGACCGAGATGCCGGCGGCGATCGTCTCGGTGATCGCCGGCCAGCCCTCCTTGGTCCCGGGGATCTTGATCATGACGTTGGGCTGGCCGACGGTCTTGAAGAGCTCGGCCGCCTCCGTCACCGTGTCGTCGGTCGAGTGTGCGAGGCCGGGGGAGACCTCGATCGAGACGCGTCCGTCGACACCGTCGGTGGCGTCGAAGACCGGGCGCATGACCTTGCAGGCCTCGCGGACGTCGTCCGTGGTGATCACCATGGTCGCGCGGTCGACGTCGGCGCCGTCGGCGGCGAGCTCGCGCACCTGGGCGTCGTAGCGCTCACCATCGGCCAGCGCGGTCTGGAAGATCGCTGGGTTGGACGTCACGCCGACCACGTTCTTGGTCTGCACGAGGTCGGCGAGGTTGCCGGTCTCGAGGCGCTCGCGGGACAGGTCGTCGAGCCAGATGGACACCCCGGCGTCAGCCAGGGCCTTGAGGCGGTCGTTCATGCGGTTCCTCCCGTAGGGGTGGTCGGGGTGGTGCGAGCTGGTCAGGCGTTGACGACAGCGACGCTGTCGCGCGCGGCGTCGGCGACGGCCTGGCCGGTGATGCCGAACTCGGTGTAGATCCGCGCATAGTCGGCCGACGCGCCGTAGTGCTCGATGGAGACGATGCGACCGTTGTCGCCGACGATCTCGCGCCAGCCCTGCTTCACGCCGGCCTCGACAGACACGCGCGCCTTCACCGTGGGCGGCAGGACCGTGTCGCGGTAGGACTCGTCCTGCTCCTCGAACCACTCGAGGCAGGGCATCGACACCACGCGGGCGTCGATGCCGTCGGCGGCGAGCAGGGTGCGGGCCTCGACAGCGAGCTGGACCTCGGAACCAGTGCCGATGAGGATCACGTCGGGCGTGCCCTTCTCGGCGTCGATGAGCACGTAGGCGCCGCGCGCGACGCCCTCGACGGGGAGGAAACCGTCCTCGCCGCGCGGGAAGACCGGCACGTTCTGCCGGGTCAGCACGAGGGCGGCCGGACGGTCGGTGTGGCCGAGGATCGTCTGCCACGCGGCCACGGTCTCGTTGGCGTCGGCCGGACGTACGACGTCGAGGCCCGGCATCGCGCGCAGGGCGGCGAGGTGCTCGATCGGCTGGTGCGTCGGGCCGTCCTCGCCGAGACCGATCGAGTCGTGGGTCCAGACGTAGGTGACCGGCAGCTTGCTCAGCGCGGCCACGCGCACGGAGCCGCGCATGTAGTCGGAGAAGGTGAGGAACGTGCCGCCGAAGACGCGAGTGAGGCGGTCGGCCGCGATGCCGTTCATGATCGCGCCCATGCCGTGCTCGCGGATGCCGAAGTGCAGCACCCGGCCGGCGTAGGGATCGGTGCTCCACTCGCCGACCTCGGCGACCACTGGACCGACGGAGGGGGCGCTCTCGATGGTCGTGTTGTTGGAGCCCGCGAGGTCGGCCGAGCCGCCCCACAGCTCGGGCAGGACCGGCGCCAGCGCGTTGATCACCTTGCCGGACGCCGACCGGGTGGCGACGCCCTTGGCGTCGGCCTCGAAGGTCGGGAGCGACCCAGCCAGGTCGGCGGGCAGCTCGCGCCGCTTGAGGCGGTGGAGCAGCTCGGCGGAGTCGGAGTGCGCCTCGGCCCAGGTGGCGTACTGCTCGTCCCACTCCGCACCCCACGCGGCGCCGCGCTCGCGCAGCTGGCGGGTGTGCTCGAGGACGGCCGGGGGGACCTCGAAGGTCTGGTCGGGGTCGAAGCCCAGGACCTTCTTGGTCGCGGCGACCTCGTCGGCGCCGAGCGCGCTGCCGTGGGCCTTCTCGGTGCCCTGGGCATGGGGCGCGGGCCACGCGATGATCGTGTCGAGCACGATGAGCGACGGCTGGTCGGTCACCGTGTGCGCCTTGCGGACGGCCGAGTAGAGCGCGTTGACGTCCTCGACGTAGTCCTTGCCACCGTTGGTCCAGTCGACGGTCTGGACGTGCCAGCCGTAGGCCTTGTAGCGCGCCGCGACGTCCTCGGTGAAGGCGATGTCGGTGTCGCCCTCGATCGAGATCCGGTTGCGGTCGTAGATGACGGTGAGGTTGCCGACCTTCTGGGTGCCGGCAATGGAGCTCGCCTCGGAGCTGACGCCCTCCTGCAGGTCACCGTCGGACGCGATCGCGTAGACCTGGTGGTCGAACATGCCCTCGCCGGGGGCGGCGTCGGAGTCCAGCAACCCGTGCACGCGGCGACTCGAGATCGCCATGCCGACCGCGTTGCCGACACCCTGGCCGAGCGGACCCGTCGTCACCTCGACACCGGCGGTGTGACCGAGCTCGGGGTGGCCGGGGGTCTTGGAGCCCCAGGTGCGCAGTGCCTTGAGGTCGTCCAGCTCGAGGCCGAAGCCGCCCAGGTAGAGCTGGGTGTAGAGCGTGATGCTCGAGTGGCCGCACGAGAGCACGAACCGGTCGCGGGCGACCCACTCGGGGTCGGCCGGGTTGTGCCGCATCACCTTCTGGAACAGCAGGTACGCCGCCGGGGCGAGGCTCATGGCCGTGCCGGGGTGGCCGTTGCCGACCTTCTGCACGGCATCCATCGCGAGGACGCGGGCCGTGTCGACGGCTTGGTCGTCGATCTCGGTCCAGTCGAGCGTGGCGGGCAGGGCGGACTTCTGAGTCAACGCAGTTCCTCTCATTGGAGTGCAGCCGGGGAGCACAGCCCCTCGACTGCGAGCCTAGCGCCGTGGCCGAGTAGACTCGACCCCACCCGAGGGTGGCTCAGGACGCCGGATCAACAGGTCCTTCAGACTCCTCGGTTCCCCGTATCCCATGTCTCATCCCACGTCTCATCCACACCCGTCCCGCGAGGTCCCCACCGTGTCTTCAGCCGGTCCGCACGCCGATGCCTCAGCGCGGCCGTCGACCGGAGGCGGAGGGGAGCCGACGCCGGAGACCCCGACGTGGCGCGACGTCGTCGCGGCCTACGTCGGGCTGACGAAGCCGCGGGTCATCGAGCTGCTCCTGCTCACCACCGTGCCGGTGATGTTCTTCGCCGAGCGCGGCATCCCGTCGCTCGCGCTGGTCGCCGCCACGGTCGTCGGCGGCACCCTGTCGGCCGGCTCGGCGTCGGCGTACAACTGCGTCTACGACCGCGACATCGACGAGCAGATGCGTCGTACGCGTCGGCGCGCACTGCCGCGCCACATCGTCTCGCCGGTGTCCGCGCTCGTCTTCGCGACCGTGCTGGCCGTGCTGTCGACGGTCGTCCTGGCGCTCTGGGTCAACTGGCTCTCGGCGGCACTGTCGGTGCTGGCCAACGCGTTCTACGTCTTCGTCTACACGATGCTCCTCAAGCGCCGCACCACGCAGAACATCGTGTGGGGCGGCCTCGCGGGCTGCTTCCCGGCCCTCATCGGCTGGACCGCGGTCACCGGCGAGCTGGCGTGGACGCCGGTCGTGCTGTTCCTGGTCGTCTTCTTGTGGACCCCGCCGCACACGTGGGCGCTGGCGCTGCGCTACCGCGAGGACTACCGCAACGTCGACGTGCCGATGCTGCCAGTGGTGAAGCCTGCCCCCGAGGTCGGTCGCCAGATCGTGCTCTACAGCTGGGTGATGGTGGCGACCTCGCTCCTGCTCTGGCCGGTCGCCGGCACCAGCCTGATCTACCCGATCGCCGCGGCCGTGCTCGGCGCGGTCTTCCTGGTCGAGGCGCACCGGATGTGGTCGCGGGCCAAGGGCTCGGAGGCGCTGTCGGACATCAACCCGATGCGTCTCTTCCACGCCTCGAACCTCTACCTGTCGCTGCTGTTCGTCGCAGTCGCCCTGGATCCGTTGCTCGGTCGCTAGCCCGTCGTCGCCCTCGTCGCCCGCAGACAGAACCTCAGGGCTTTCTTGAGGAATCCTGCCGTGCTCGTGCGGTGCAAGCGTCGTTCAATCTCCAGAAGGGCCATGCAGTGGGCTGTGCCCGAACCAATGGGGGATCGACCGAATGTTTCCAGATACAGGCATGTCCACGACTGATCGATCGGGCGGGCAGGTGGCAGGACGAAGGTCCTTCCTGAATCGTGGCGTGTCGAGGACGGTGACCCTGATCCTCGCGGTCGGCTTCGCCGTCGTGGGCGTCGCGGGCGCCGCGAGCGCCCACCACAACACGATCACCGGCACGGTCGCGTGCAAGACCGGAGGTGGCTGGACCGCGACCTGGAGCGTCGTCAACAGCGAGACCATCACCGAGACGATCACGGCCTCCAACCGCACGTCCGTCGTCCCGATCGGCACGCAGCTGACCGGGACCCAGACGCGCACGTTCACCGAGACCTTCACCACCAAGCCCACCGCGGCACCGGCGCTCACCCTGTCGGCCAGGTGGACCAACGGCCAGACGGCTGACAACACGGGCTCGATCGCCGTGACGTCCTTCTCCGACGGCTGCAACGTCACGACCGTGACGGCGCCGACCGTGCCCGTCGTCGACGACTGCGGCCCGGGCAACGCGCGCTTCGGCGACGTGCCGAGCGGCCCGTGGACCTCGAAGACCAACCCGGACGGCAGCCTGACGATCACCGCCAACCAGGGCTACACCTTCCCCAACGGCCAGAAGAGCGTGACCTACCCCAAGCCGACCGACAGCAACGTCGCGTGCCCGACGCCGCCGAGCACCCCGCCGGTGGTGACGCCGCCGGTGGTGACGCCGCCTGAGGTGCTGCCCGCCGAGATTCGCGTGGTGAAGGCCGCTGCCAAGCAGATCGACAAGTGCGGTCGCCAGAGCGACCTGTTCAAGGTCGCCAAGCGCTCGGGCGTGGTCTACACGGCCCAGGGCAAGGTGCTGCGCCAGGGCGTCTGGCTCAAGGCCAGGACCCGGTCGGTCACCGTCCGCGCCCATGCCGAGGACGCGACCCACCTGCTGCGAGGCAAGGCGGTGTGGAGGCTGACGTTCACCCGCAAGGTGTGCGCGCAGGCTCCCGAGGTCGCTCCGCACACCGGGTCGTGATGCGTCGCACCGCGCTCGTGGTGGCAACGCTGTGCGCGACGGTGTGTCTGTCGGCCGGTCAGGGCGCGGCTCACGCCGGCCCTGACCGGCTCACGATCGCCCGGACCGGCACCGACGCCATCGTCATCAAGGTGGCCTCTCGCGGCGGCACGCTCGCCGTGGGATCGCGCCTCAACGGTGCCGTCTACACGTGGTCGAAGGGCGATCCGCCCTGCGACCCGACCGGCAGCACGGTGTACGCCGGCCACGCCTGGCGCGCCGGTCACGGTGTGGCCGACAGGTGGGGCCAGCTGCGGCCGGGCGACCGGCTCACGGTGGCCGGCTGCCGGTTCGAGGTCACCCGTCGCGAGTTCTGGTCGGCCAAGCGGAGGATGGGCTCGCTCTACTCCGTGTCGGGCCCGCCACGCATCGTGCTCGTCGGGTGCAAGGCCGACGACTACTCCAAGCGCACGGTGGTCTTCGCGCGCAAGCTCGGCCGCCGCTAGCCGGGCGTCAGGGCAGGCGCGTCGCCGCGCTCGTCTGCTCCTGCCCGTCCGCGCGGGCCTCGTGGCGCGCGTGGTGGGGCAGGACGGCGAGCGCGATGCGCGCCAGTCCGGCCGCGAGCAGGGCCGCTCCCAGCATGTGCAGGGCGACCAGTCCGACCGGCAGGTCCAGCGCGTACTGCACCCACCCGAGCACGCCCTGCAGCACCTCGATGAGCAGCACCAGCGCCGTCACGCGGGCGAGCCACGTGTGCCCGCCCCGGACGGCCACGACGAGCAGCGCGACCGTGAGGGCCACCAGGACGTACACGGCGTACGAGTGCACGTGCGAGATGGTCGCGGGGGCGATCCCGTTGCGCGGTGAGTCGGTGTCGCCGGCATGCGGGCCGGCCCCCGTGACGACCGTGCCGAGGTAGAGCACGACCCAACCGGACGCGAGCGTGGCCCATGCCAGTGCCCTCGGCAGCGGTGGAGCTGCGTCCCGGTCCGGGCTGCGCAGCTCGTCGACCAGCGCGACGCAGACCATGATCATCGCCATCGACAGCAGGAAGTGGCCGGCGACGATCCACGGGTTGAGGTCGGTCAGCACGGTGATGCCACCGATGACGGCCTGCAGCGGGATGCCGAGACCGATGATGAGCGAGAGCCGCCTCGCCCTGCGGTGCGAGGCGCCGACCGCGGCGAGGAAGCACAGGATGGCGACCGCGGCCAGCGCGAAGGTCAGCATCCGGTTGCCGAACTCGATGACGCCGTGGATGCCGAGCGCGCCGTGGGCGACGTAGGACTCGTCGGAGCACCGCGGCCACGTCGGGCAGCCCAGGCCGGACCCGGTGAGGCGGACGGCCGCGCCGGTGACGACGATGCCGATGTTGGCCACGAGGTTGGCCAGCGCGAGCGGCCACAGGTGGCGAGCGAGCCGGGCGAGCACTGTGTCCATCACTCCCATGCGAAGGTCCTCGCCGTCAGCACGGTGCCGACGACCGCCCACGCGGCGAGCACGAGCAGCGAGCGCCCGTCGACGGCTGCGTCAAGCGTGGCAGTGCGCGTCGCCTCGCCGAGGGCCCCGGAGGGCAGCCATGCGATGACGCCCGATGCCGAGCCGTAGGTCGAGGCCGGAAGCACGACACCACCGCCGGCCATGAGCAACAGGTAGACCAGGTTGGCCAGCGCGAGCGTCGCCTCGGCCCGGAGCACGCCCGCGACGAAGAGGCCGAGCGCGGCGAACGCCGCGGTGCCGAGCCCGACGGCGAGCACCAGGGCGAGGATCGAGAGGGCCGGGTCCGCGAGCGTCGGCCTCCATCCCAGGACCAGCCCCACGACGACCAGCACCACGAGCTGCAGGGCGACGACGTTGAGGAGCGCGACGACCTTGCCCAGCAGGAGGCCGTGGCGAGGGAGTGGCGAGGAGCCCAGCAGCTTGATCACGCCGTAGCGGCGCTCGAAGCCGGTGGCGATCGCGACGGACGTGAAGGCGGTCGACATCACCGCGAGCGCCAGTACGCCGGGGGTGAGGACGTCAACGGCGCGGTGGCCTTCGAGATCGAGCCCGATCCGACCGGCGGCCGCCACGCCGCCGACGAGGACGATGACCGGGATCACGATGGCGAGCAGGAGCTGCTCGCCGTTGCGCAGCATCAGTCGCGACTCCATCCGGGCCTGCGCGCGCACCATCCGCGACAGGGAGGCGCCGCCAGGTGCGGGGGTGAATGGCCCGGCAGCGGAATCGTCCGATCGTGAAATCGTCATGCGGGGTCCCCGCGGCGTTGTTCGACGGAGGAGCGAAGCGGGGGAGGCGAAGAACGCAGTGGGGTGCTATCGAGGCCCCGGCCGGTGAGCTCGAGGAAGACGTCCTCGAGGTTGCGTTGGCCCAGGTTGAGCGTCTCGGGCAGGACGTCGTGCTCCTCGCACCACCGCGACACCCGTCCCAGCGTCATCGAGTCCGCCGGGCCGTGGATCAGCATGCTGACCTCGTCGAGCTGGCGGACCTCGGTCTGCGGGCCGAGCTCGGCCCGCAGCGACTCGGGGGCACCGTCGGGGAACGGCCGGTTGACGACCAGCCTGATGGTGGCCGCGCGGCCCTCGCGGGTCAGCTCGCCCGGCGTGCCGCTCGCGATCACGGTGCCCCGGTCGATGATGTGGATCCGGTCGGCCAGGTGCTCGGCCTCGTCCATGTGGTGCGTCGTGAGCACCACGGTCACGCCGTCGGCGCGTACCTCGTCGAGCAGCTCCCACGTCGTACGGCGCGCCTGCGGGTCCATCCCGGCCGTGGGCTCGTCGACGAAGACCAGCTCCGGCCGACCCACCAGGGCGATCGCCAGGCCGAGCCGCTGCTGCTGACCACCGGAGAGGCGGCGATAGGGCGTACGACCGCAGTCGGCGAGGCCGAGCCGGTCGCTGAGCATCGCGGTGTCGAGCGGGTGAGCGTGCAGGGAGGCCATGTGCTCCAACATCTCGAGGGCGCGTACGCCGCTCCACGCGCCGCCCGACTGCAGCATCACGCCGATGCGGGGGAGCAGCGCGGCACGATCGCGCTGCGGGTCGAGGCCGAGCACGCGGACCGTTCCCTGCTGGGGGACCCGGTAGCCCTCGCACGCCTCGAGGGTGGTGGTCTTGCCGGCCCCGTTGGGACCGAGGACCGCGGTGATCGATCCGCGCGCGACCTCGAGCGAGAGGCCGTCCACCGCCACCTTGTCCCCGTAGCGCATCACGAGGCCGTCGACCGAGACGGCGGGCGCAGCGGTGGACACGTTCGCCAGTCTAGGGAGCGGTGGTCGGCGCTCCGCGTCGGCACCGACGAGACGATCGTCACGGCACAGGGAGACGACCTTAGGAGACCCTTGCTTGAACGGCGGGAAGCATTAACGGCACACTGTCGTTGTGGAATTCGTGAGGTCTTCGGTGGCACAGCGTGAGGGCGATGCCCCCACGCGTGACCGCGTGGCGCGCACGATCCTCGAGAACGGTCCCTCCACGGCCGCTGACCTCGCCGACCGCCTCGTGCTGACGCCGGCCGCCGTACGCCGCCACCTCGACCACCTCGCCGCCGAGGGCGTCGTGGAATCGCGCGACCAGAAGGTCTACGGCACGCGGGGACGCGGGCGCCCGGCCAAGGTGTTCGCCCTGACCGAGGCCGGTCGCGACAGCTTCGACCAGCAGTACGACGACCTCGCCGTCCAGGCGATGCGGTTCCTCGCCGAGACCCAGGGCGAGGAGGCCGTCGTCGAGTTCGCCCGTCGTCGGGTCGCCTTCGTCGAGCGCGACTACGCCGCGGTCACCGGGCTCGACCCCGAGCTCAGCCCGGCCGAGGCGCTGGCGAAGGTCTTCACCCAGAACGGCTACGCCGCCTCCGTGCGCGACCTCGCCCCCGTGAACGGCATCAGCGTGGGGGAGCAGCTGTGCCAGCAGCACTGCCCGGTCTCCCACGTCGCCCACGAGTTCCCTCAGCTGTGCGAGGCCGAGACCGAGGCCATCGCCGCGGTGCTCGGCACCCACGTCCAGCGCCTGGCGACCATCGCCCACGGCGACGGCGTCTGCACCACCTGCATCCCCCAGACCACCACGACTGCATCGACGTCATCGAAGAAGGAGAAGGCATGACCTCCATCGAAGAGCTCAACCCGTCCATCAAGGGCATCGGCAACTACGAGTTCGGCTGGGCCGACTCCGACGAGGCCGGCTCGATCGCCAAGCGCGGACTCAGCGAGGACGTCGTACGCAACATCTCCGCCCTCAAGAGCGAGCCGCAGTGGATGCTGGACCTGCGCCTGAAGGGCCTCAAGCTCTTCCACCGCAAGCCCATGCCCACGTGGGGCTCCGACCTCGGCGGCATCGACTTCGACAACATCAAGTACTTCGTGCGCTCGAGCGAGAAGCAGGCGGCCACGTGGGACGACCTGCCCGAGGACATCAAGAACACCTACGACAAGCTCGGCATCCCGGAGGCGGAGAAGCAGCGCCTGGTGTCCGGTGTCGCGGCGCAGTACGAGTCCGAGGTCGTCTACCACTCGATCCGCGAGGACCTCGAGGAGCAGGGCGTCATCTTCGTCGACACCGACACGGCGCTGAGGGAGCACGAGGAGCTCTTCAAGGAGTACTTCGCCACCGTCATCCCGGTCGGTGACAACAAGTTCTCCGCGCTCAACACCTCGGTCTGGTCGGGCGGCTCGTTCATCTACGTGCCCAAGGGCGTCCACGTCGACATCCCGCTGCAGGCCTACTTCCGGATCAACACCGAGAACATGGGCCAGTTCGAGCGGACGCTGATCATCGCGGACGAGGACTCCTACGTGCACTACGTCGAGGGCTGCACCGCGCCGATCTACTCGTCCGACTCGCTGCACTCGGCCGTCGTCGAGATCATCGTGAAGAAGGGCGCCCGCGTCCGCTACACGACGATCCAGAACTGGTCCAACAACGTCTACAACCTCGTCACCAAGCGCGCGACCTGTGAGGCCGGCGCCACCATGGAGTGGGTCGACGGCAACATCGGCTCCAAGGTGACGATGAAGTACCCCGCGATCTACCTCATGGGCGAGCACGCCAAGGGCGAGACGCTGTCGATCGCGTTCGCGGGCGAGGGCCAGCACCAGGACGCCGGCGCCAAGATGGTGCACGCCGCACCGCACACCTCGTCGTCGATCCTCAGCAAGTCGGTCGCGCGTGGCGGCGGTCGTACGTCCTACCGCGGGCTGATCCAGGTCAACGAGGGCGCCTACGGCTCGAAGTCCAACGTCCTGTGCGACGCGCTGCTGGTCGACCAGATCAGCCGCAGCGACACCTATCCCTACGTCGACATCCGCGAGGACGACGTGTCGATGGGCCACGAGGCGTCGGTCTCGAAGGTGTCCGACGACCAGCTCTTCTACCTCATGTCGCGTGGCATGGAGCAGGACGAGGCGATGGCGATGATCGTGCGCGGCTTCGTCGAGCCGATCGCCAAGGAGCTGCCGATGGAGTACGCCCTCGAGCTCAACCGCCTGATCGAGCTGCAGATGGAAGGGGCTGTCGGCTGATCCGACGCCCCGTCCCACCTCTCCCCGTACGTAGAAAGTAGAGCTTTGACCGTCACCACCGAATCCGTCCGCTCCGCGTTGGAGCAGAACAAGATCGAGAGCCACCTCAACCCGGTGGGCTCGTTCGACGTCGCCGACCACCCCGTGCCCACCGGGCGCGAGGAGATCTGGCGGTTCTCCCCGCTCAAGCGGCTCAAGGGCCTGCACGCGGATGCCCCGCTGCACGCGCGTACGTCCAAGCTGAGCTGGAACGAGCCCGAGGGCGTCTCGGTCGACATCGTGACCGGTGACGAGGCCCGTGCCCTGCGTGGCATCAGCGGTCTGGTCCCCAACACCCGCTTCGCGGCACGCGTCCTCGACGAGGTCGGCCCCAGCGTGCTGGTCGACGTGCCGGCCGACTCCACGGTCTCCGAGCCGCTCGTCCTCGACATGGTCGGGCTGGGCGCCGAGGAGACGATGGGCGGCCACCTCGCCTTCCGGTTCGGCGCGCACAGCAAGGCGATCGTGGTCATCAACCACACCGGCTCCGCGTCCGTGGCCGCCGTGGTGGAGATCGTCGTCGGCGACGGCGCCGACGTCACGGTCGTCTCGATCCAGGACTGGGACGACGACGCCGTGCACATCTCGCACCACCAGGCGCTGGTGGGCCGGGACGCGACCTACAAGCACGCGGCGATCTCGTTCGGCGGCGACGTCGTCCGGATGGACGCCAACGTCAGCTACGACGGCCCCGGCGGCTCCGCCGAGCTGCTCGGCCTCTACTTCGCCGACGCCGGCCAGCACATCGAGCACCGCCTCTTCGCCGACCACAACGCTCCGCACACCAAGAGCCACGTGGTCTACAAGGGAGCCCTGCAGGGCGAGGGTGCCCACACGGTCTGGATCGGCAACGTGCTGATCCGCAAGATCGCCGAGGGCATCGAGACCTACGAGGAGAACCGCAACCTGGTCCTCACCGACGGCTGCCGCGCCGACTCCGTGCCCAACCTGGAGATCGAGACCGGCGAGATCGAGGGCGCCGGCCACGCCTCGGCGACCGCGCGCTTCGACGACGAGCAGCTCTTCTACCTCCAGTCGCGCGGCGTCTCGGAGAAGGAGGCGCAGCGCCTCGTGGTGCACGGCTTCTTCAACGACCTGATCCGCAAGGTCGGCGTGCCGTCCATCGAGGAGCGGCTCCTCGCCACGGTCGAGGCCGAGCTCGCCAAGAACGTGCTCAAGGACCTCTTCTGATGGGGTTCGAGCGCGCCTGCGCGCTGGACGAGATCCAGGCCGACCAGGCCCTGGCGGTCACCCTCGGTCGCTACGACATCGCCATCGCGCGCGACGGCGACGAGGTCTTCGCGATCGAGAACATCTGCAGCCACGCCGAGGTCGCCCTCAGCGAGGGCGAGGTGGAGCGGACCGAAGGCGGCTGCCAGATCGAGTGCTGGCTGCACGGGTCGATGTTCGACCTGCGCACCGGCAAGCCCACCAACCTCCCCGCGACCGAGCCGGTCGCCACCTTCCCCATCGACGTACGCGGCACCGATGTCTACGTCGACACCGAGACCACCCTGAACGGAGTCACCCCCGCATGAGCAAGCTCGTCATCACCGACCTGCACGTCACCGTCGACACCGAGGACGGCCCCAAGGAGATCCTCAAGGGCGTCACCCTCACCATCAACGAGGGCGAGACGCACGCCATCATGGGCCCCAACGGCTCCGGCAAGTCGACGCTGGCCTACTCGATCGCCGGCCACCCGAAGTACACGATCACCGGCGGTTCCGTCACGCTCGACGGCCAGGACGTCCTCGCGATGTCGGTCGACGAGCGCGCCCGCGCCGGCATGTTCCTCGCGATGCAGTACCCCGTCGAGGTCCCCGGCGTCTCGGTGTCGAACTTCCTGCGTACGGCCAAGACCGCCATCGACGGCGAGGCCCCCAAGCTCCGCACCTGGGTCAAGGACGTCAACGCCGCCCTCCAGCAGCTCAACCTCGACCCGACGTTCGGCACGCGCAACGTCAACGAGGGCTTCTCCGGTGGTGAGAAGAAGCGCCACGAGATCGCGCAGCTCGAGCTGCTCGACCCCCAGGTCGCGATCCTCGACGAGACCGACTCCGGTCTCGACATCGACGCGCTCAAGGTCGTGTCCGAGGGCGTCAACCGCTTCCGCGCGCGTGAGGGCAAGGGTGTCCTGCTGATCACCCACTACACCCGCATCCTGCGCTACATCGAGCCCGACTACGTCCACGTCTTCGTCGACGGCAAGGTCGCCGAGTCCGGTGGCAAGGAGCTCGCCGACGCGCTCGAGGCCGAGGGCTACGACAAGTACCTGAACCCGGCCTCGGCCTGACCAGCACCACTTCTCCCACCGCCGAAACGAGGTAACGCCATGGAAGGACTGCTTCCGGATCTCGACGTGATCCGCAAGGACTTCCCCATCCTCGAGCGCGTGCTCGCGGGCGGGCAGCCGCTGGTCTACCTCGACAGCGCCAACACCTCGCAGAAGCCGCAGGTCGTCATCGACACGATGGTCGACCACCTCGAGCGGCACAACGCCAACATCGCCCGCGCCATGCACCAGCTGGGTGCGGAGTCGACCGAGGCCTACGAGGGTGCGCGCGACAAGGTGGCGGCCTTCCTCAACGCGCGGTCGCGCAACGAGGTCATCTTCACCAAGAACGCCACCGAGGCGCTCAACCTGCTGGCCCGCACGATCGACCTCGGTCCCGGCGACAACGTCGTGATCACCGAGATGGAGCACCACTCCAACATCGTGTCGTGGCAGCTGGCCTGCGAGCGCTCCGGTGCCGAGCTGCGCTGGTTCGGCCTCACCGACGACGGTGAGCTCGACCTCAGCAACGCCGACCAGCTCGTCGACGAGCACACCAAGGTGCTGGCCTTCACGTGGGTCAGCAACATGCTCGGCACGATCAACCCCGTCGCCGACCTGGTCGCGCGTGCGAAGTCCGTCGGCGCCGTGTCGGTGGTCGACGCCTCGCAGGCCGCGCCACAGCTCCCGGTCGACGTACAGGCTGTCGACTGCGACTTCCTGGTGTTCACCGGCCACAAGGTGTGCGGTCCGACCGGCATCGGCGTGCTGTGGGGCCGCGAGGAGCTGCTCAACGAGCTCCCGCCCTTCCACGGTGGCGGCGAGATGATCGAGACCGTGACGATGGCGCGCTCGACCTACGCCAAGGCGCCGCACCGCTTCGAGGCCGGCACGCCGCCGATCGTCGAGGCCGTCGGCCTGGGCTGCGCGGTCGACTACCTCGGCCACATCGGCCTGGACGCGATCCACCGGCACGAGCAGGCGATCACGGCGTACGCCCTCGAGGGCCTGCGGTCGGTGCCGGGCGTGAGCATCCTCGGCCCGCTCGATGCGACCCGGCGCGGCGGCGCGATCTCCTTCGAGCTCGACGGCGTGCACCCGCACGACATCGCGCAGGTCCTGGACTCGCGCGGCGTGGCCGTACGCGCGGGCCACCACTGCGCCAAGCCGGCTCACGCGCGCTTCGGCGTGCAGAGCACGACGCGGATGTCGTCCTACCTCTACACGACGCCCGCCGAGATCGATGCGCTCGTCGAGGCCCTCCACCACACCCGCAGCTACTTCAAGGTGGGATGACGATGAGCGCCGAGCTCGACAGCCTCTACCAGGAGATCATCCTGGACCACTACAAGAATCCGCACCACAAGGGACTTCGCGACCCGTTCGAGTCCGAGGTGCACCACGTCAACCCGACCTGCGGCGACGAGGTCACCCTGCGGGTCCACCTCGCCGAGGGTGTCGTGCAGGACGTCTCGTACGACAGCATCGGCTGCTCGATCTCGCAGGCCTCGGCCTCCGTGCTGACCGACCTCGTCATCGGCAAGCCGGTCGACGAGGCGATGACGATCCACCAGACCTTCCTCGAGCTGATGCAGGGCAAGGGCCAGGTCGAGCCCGACGAGGACGTCCTCGAGGACGGCATCGCGTTCGCCGGTGTCGCCAAGTTCCCCGCGCGCGTGAAGTGCGCACTGCTCTCCTGGATGGCGTGGAAGGACGCGACCGCCCAGGCCCAGACCGACCAGACCCCCTCAGGAGGAGTCACCCCATGAGCGAGAACCCCCAGACCGTCGACCACAGCGACCTGCCCGACGTCCCCGAAGCGGGACAGGGCGGCGGCACGTCGACGGTGACCGTCGAGGACGTCACCGAGGCGATGAAGGACGTCGTCGACCCCGAGCTCGGGATCAACGTCGTCGACCTCGGCCTCGTCTACGGCGTCCACCTCGACGAGGGCTCCAACGCCGTCCTCGACATGACGCTCACCTCGGCGGCCTGCCCGCTGACCGACGTGATCATGGACCAGACCAACCAGGCACTCGAGGGCCTCGTCAACGACGTGGCGATCAACTGGGTCTGGATGCCCCCGTGGGGCCCGGACAAGATCACCGACGACGGTCGCGAGCAGCTGCGGGCGCTGGGCTTCAACGTCTGAGCCGACCCGGCCGCCAGATAATCCGTGGCGGCGGGTGCGGGCGCGCGCGCACACTCCTCCCGTGCTCAACCCCCACCCGACGCGCTACGCCGAGCTCAACGGCGTGCTGCACGACCTCGTCACGGGCGCCCAGGCGGCGCTCGGTGAGTCGTTCGTGGGCGCCTACCTCCAGGGCTCGTTCGCGCTCGGTGCGGGCGACCTGCACAGCGACTGCGACTTCATCGTCGTGGTGCACGAGCGGCCGAGCGCCGAGCAGGAGGCGGCGCTGCGGGACCTGCACCGCGACCTGCCGCACCGCGACGGCCACTGGAACCGCCACCTCGAGGGCTCGTACGCCGTCGCTGCCGACCTGCGCACGACCGAGGGCCTCGGCCGCGAGTGGCTCTTCGCCGACCACGGCAGCGACGTGCTGGTCTGGAGCGACCACTGCAACCAGCCGTGGACGCGCTGGATCCTGCGCGGCCACGGCATCACCCTCGTCGGACCGTGCCCGATCGACCTCCTCGAGCCGGTCCCCGACGACGTGCTGCGCGACCGGGCGCGGGCAGGCCTCGCCACTCTCACCGACGACGTCCTCGGCTGGTGCCCGCCCAGCATCGCCTGGTGCCAGCGCTACCTCGTCGTCCAGGCGTGCCGCAGCCTCTACACCGTGCGGACGGCCCAGGTGGCGAGCAAGCGCGATGCGCTGCGCTGGACGATGATGCACGGCGACCCGCGCTGGCGACCGCTGCTCCAGCAGGTGCAGGCTGACCGCGACCGGGGTTTCGACCCGCGCGACGAGCCCCGGCCGGACGCGATGGACGAGGCGCGCGCCTTCGCGGCGTACGTCGCCGCCGTGGCCTGAGCCTGGATCCGGGCACGGTGGCTACTCTTCCGGCATGGAGCAGCCCGAGGTCGACCCCAGTCCAGTCGATCTCAGCGAGGTCGAGTTCGACCACGAGGAGCTGCGTGTCTTCTGGGAGCTCGCCCGCTACCACGCCAAGCTCAACGCCGCGCCGACCTACTTCGGGCCGACCACGCTCGAGTCCGTGCCGCCTCCGGCCTGGGCCTACGGCGACTCGGTGGAGGAGTCCGACGCGTTCGTCGGCGAGGTCCTCGCCCAGGGTGAGGGCCGCACGACCGCGCCCGGGGAGGACTACGCGGGCGAATTTCCCGAGGCCGGCGTCCTGTCGATCCTCTGCGACGGCTCGGGTGTGCCGCGGGCGCTCGTCGAGGTGACGGACGTGACGGTGTCCGGCGACGACGTGGTCGAGTCCTTCACGGTCGTCTACCAGGCCTGATCGGACCGGGCGGGTGTGGGAGAGTCCTCGCATGGCCGAGCGGATGACCTACCTCCTCGTCGACGGGGAGAACATCGACGCGACCCTGGGCACCTCGATCCTCGGCCGTCGTCCGCGACCCGAGGAGAGGCCTCGTTGGGATCGGCTGCTGGAGTGGGCCGAGCGGGCCTTCGACCAGGACGTCAGCGGACTGTTCTTCCTCGCCGCCACCACCGAGATGCCGACGAGCTTCGTGCAGGCGCTGCTGGCGATCGGCTTCAAGCCGATCCCGCTGAGCGGTGAGGGCAAGATCGTCGACATCGCCATCCAGCGCACCGCCGAGGCACTCGTCGACCGCGAGGCGGACGTGGTCCTGGTCAGCCACGACGGCGACTTCGTCGACCAGGTCTCGGCCCTGTGCGACGGCAGCCGCCAGGTCGGCGTCGTCGGCTTCACCGAGTTCGTGAACGCCCAGTTCCGCAACCTCCCCGGTCTGCGGATCTTCGACCTCGAGTACGACCTCGGTGCGTTCAACTCGCCCCTCCCGCGCACGCGGATCATCCCGATCGATGAGTTCGACCCGCTCGACTTCCTCTGACGCTGGAGTGCCGTGACCCGACGACTCGTCAGCTTCCACCTCTGCTCCCTCGACGGCGCGGTGGACGACCCGACCCGTGGTTTCCCGGTCGACGCACCCGGCCCGCCGGCGTACGACGCCGTGATGCTCGACCAGGAGGCGAAGCTCATCGCCGCGCAGGACTGCCTGCTGCTCGGTCGCGGGATGTACGACGAGTGGTCGCAGTTCTGGCCGACGGTCCACGACGACCCGTGGGCCGACTTCGCCAACAGCGCCAAGAAGTACGTCGTCACGTCCCGCCCGCTCGACCGGGAGTGGGGCGAGGTCGAGGCCGTCGGCGGACCGCTCGCCGACATCGTCGCCGACCTCAAGCAGCGGCCCGGCGACGGCGACATCGGCCTGCACGGCAGCATCACGCTCACCCAGGCTCTCCTCGCGGAGGGGCTCGTGGACGAGATGCAGCTCGCCGTCGCCCCGGTGCTCGACCCCGCCGGCCGGCGGCTGTCGGACGCGCTCCCCGACCTGGTCCGCCTCGAGCTGGTGGACACGGTGGCAACCCCCGGCGGGGCGCTGTGGCTCACCTACCGCAAGGCGGCAGGCTAGGTTCACCCGCGTGCCCCTCGTCCTCGTCCCGGCCTCCCGCTGGGAGAGGTGGGTCGCGAACTTCGCGACCGGACACGGCGGCGCCCAGCTGACCGTCGTGGAGGCCGGGCTCAGCGGTGCGGCCGACGACGGCTCCCACTTCTCGGCCCGGCTGCCGTTCGACAACGCGTACGCCGGCCCGGCCGACGCGGGTGCCTTCGCGGCCGACGCCGTCGCTCCCGCGCAGTGGGGCGTCCTCCTGGTCCGCAAGGGCGGCTTCGCCGTCGCCCGGCTCGCCGGCACGGAGCTCGTCGAGCACAAGATCGGCCAGCGCCACGTCCAAGGGCGTACGAAGGCGGGCGGGCAGAGCCAGCAGCGCTTCGCCCGGCGCCGTGACAACCAGGCGCGGCAGGCCTACGAGGCCGCAGCCGACCACGCGGCACGGATCGTCGGGGGAGTCGTCCCCGTCGTGACCGGCGGCGACCACGGGGCGGTCGAAGCCGTCCTCGCGGACGCCCGACTGGCGCGGCTCAGGGTCGTCGGTCCCTGGCTCCCGGTGCCCGACCCGCGCCGCGCGGTGCTCGACCAGGCCGTCCTCGACGCGCAGGCGATCCGGGTCGAGGTCGTCAACGCCTGAAGGTCGTACGGTGGAAGGCGTGAGCAACCCGATCGAGGTCCACGGCCTGGTCAAGATGTTCGGCAAGGCGAAGGCCCTCGACGGCCTCGACCTGGTGGTCGCCCCCGGAGAGGTGCACGGCTTCCTCGGACCCAACGGTGCCGGCAAGTCCACGACCATCCGGGTGCTGCTCGGTCTGCTGCGCACCGATGGTGGCACGGCGTCGGTGTTCGGCCTCGACCCGTGGCGCGACTCGACCGACATCCATCGACGGCTTGCGTACGTCCCCGGCGACGTGAGCGTGTGGCCCAACCTCTCCGGCGGGGAGACCATCGACCTGCTGCTGCGGATGCGCGACATCGATCCTCGAGCCACGCGTCGCGAGGAGCTGCTCCAACGCTTCGAGCTCGACCCGACCAAGAAGGGCCGCGCCTACTCCAAGGGCAACCGGCAGAAGGTCGCGCTGGTCGCCGCCTTCGCCGCTCCCGTCGACCTGCTCGTCCTCGACGAGCCGACGTCGGGACTCGACCCGCTGATGGAGCAGGTCTTCAACGAGTGCCTGGCCGAGCACAAGGCCGAGGGCACGACCGTGCTGCTCTCCAGCCACATCCTGAGCGAGGTCGAGCGGCTCGCCGACCGGGTCACCATCATCCGCAGTGGCCGGGCGGTCGAGTCCGGCACCCTGGCCGAGCTGCGCCACCTGCGCCGCAACCGCGTGCGCGCCGAGGTGTCCGGCCCGCTGCCGGACCTCGACGGGCTCGAGGGCGTCCACGACGTCGAGGTGGAGGGCCGCGTCGTCTCGGCCTCGGTCGACCCCGTCGGTCTGCCCCTGCTGCTCAAGGCGCTCGACGGCGCGGGCGTCGTCTCGCTGACCAGCGCGCCGCCGACGCTCGAGGAGCTGTTCCTCGACGCCTATCGGAGCACGACCGGGAGCGGGACGTGACCGACCGGCTGCGCGGCACGGGCCTGTTGCTCAGGTTCGCACTGCGGCGCGACCGCATCCTGGTGTCGGTGTGGTTGCTCCTCCTGACCGCGACCGTGGTCGCGAGCGCTGCCGCGACCGGTCCGCTCTACGACACGGCGGCGGAGCGGGTGAGGGCCGCCGAGGCGATCAACGCCAGTCCGGCGATCGTCGCGCTCTACGGTCCGATCCTCGACACGTCCAGCCTCGGCGAGCTGTCGATGACCAAGATGACGGTCCTCTACGCCATGTTCGTCGCGTTCATGTCCGTGGTCGTCGTACGCCGGCACACGCGCGTGGAGGAGGAGACCGGCCGCGCCGAGCTGGTCGGCGCGACCGCTGTCGGCGCGGATGCACCGGTGGCGGCCGCACTCGCCGAGGCCGCGCTGGCGTCCGTGCTGCTCGGCTTCCTGGCTGCCGTCGGCAACATCGCCAGTGGGCTCCCGGTGCTGGGGTCGGTGCTGTTCGCGGCCTCGTGGATCGGGATCGGCCTGGTCGGGGCGGGCATCGCGGCGCTGGCCGTCCAGCTCTCGAGCAGCGCCCGCACGGTGGGCTTCATCGCATCGGCGATGGTCGGCGGGCTCTACCTCGTGCGCGCGATCGGGGACACCTCGGCCCCGTGGTTGTCGTGGCTGACGCCCTTCGGGTGGGGGACCCAGCTCAGCGCGTGGTCGGAGCCGCGGGTCTGGCTGCTCCTCGGCTACCCGCTCCTCGCGATCACGCTGACCCTCGCGGGGCTCGCGCTGCGCCGGCGCCGCGACCTCGGGGCCGGGGTCCTGGCGGATCGCCCCGGACCGGCGCACGGATCCCCGCGCCTGGGCGATGCCCTGGGTCTCGTGTGGCGCCAGCAGAGCACCGGCCTCATCGGCTGGACCGTGGGCATCGGCGTGGTCGGCATCCTGATGGGCTCGATCGTGCCCAGCATCGGCGACCTGCTCGACAGCGAGCAGACCCGCCCGATCATCGAGGCGATGGGTGGCATCGGCTTCCTCCAGGACGCGCTCGTCGTCGCCCTGGCGTCGGTCGTCGCGGTGATCATCACCTGCTTCGGGATCGCAGCCGTCACGCGGGCCGCCGGGGACGAGCACGACGGACGTACGGAGACCGTCCTCGCGACCGCGACCTCGCGCGCCGCCATGTTGGTGGCCGTCTCGACCGCGGCACTGGTCGGGAGCACGTGGCTGCTGCTGGTCTTCGGGGCGGCGACGGCGGTGGGTCGCGGTGACGGCGTGAGCGCCGTCGGTGCGGCGCTGGCCCAGGCACCTGCCGTGTGGGTGGTGCTCGCGGTGGCCGTCCTCCTGCTCTCCGTCCGCAGTCGCTGGGCCGTCGCCGGCTGGGCGGTCCTGGCGGTCTGCGTCACGCTCGGCCAGGTCGGCTCGGGCTTCCGGCTGCCGGACTGGGTCCTCGGGCTCTCGCCGTTCCACCACGTCCCGAAGTACCCCTCGGAGGCGTTCGTGTGGACCCCCGAGCTGGTCATGACCGTGCTCGCAGCACTGGTGCTGGGCGTGGCGTGGACGCGCTACCGCAGCCGCGACATCGGCTAGCGTCACGCTCATGTGGCAACCCGAGCCGGGATGGCAGCCGCTCCCGGGTGCGGGACCTGCCACGCATGGCGTGTGGTCGGCCACCTCGGGAGGCCGCGAGGTCGTCGTCAAACGGCTGCGCGTCCCCGACCCGTACGACGCGCACGGGCCGCTGGTGCCGGGCGACGTGAACTACTGGCGTCGCGCCGCCGACGTCGCCCTCAGCGGCGTCGTCGCGGGCTCACCCGGTCTGCGTGAGGCGCCGGTCGTGGGCGTCGAGGAGGACGACGAGGGCATCACGCTGATCCACGAGCGGGTCGCGCACGAGGACGCACCGGGCCTCTGGCTGGCCGCGTGCCTGGGCCGGTTCGCCGCGACCGACCTCGGCGACGCCCCTTGGCTGGCCCGTGACCAGCTCCGCAGCCGGCTCGCGCTGGTCGACCACCGCGGCGGCTGGCGGACCCTCGCCCGCACGCCGATGGCCGACATCGCCGACCACCTCTGGTCGCACCGCGTCCAGTGGCTCGACGTCTGCGACGCACTTCCGCAGGTCGCGCAGCACGGTGACCCGTCGGCCGCGAACATCCCGGGCCGGACCGACCAGGGCGCCGTCGCGATCGACTGGGCGCACCTCGGGCGCGGCCCGGTCGGCGCCGACCTCGGTTACCTGTCCCTGGCCACCCGTGAGGACATCGAGCCGCTCGTCGAGGCGTACGTCGACGCGCTGGCCCCCGGTCTCGCGACCGTCGAGGACGTGCGCACCGGCGCCCGGGTGATGGC
This sequence comes from uncultured Actinomycetota bacterium, assembly GCA_963708875.1. Taxonomy (GTDB): domain Bacteria; phylum Actinomycetota; class Actinomycetes; order Propionibacteriales; family Nocardioidaceae; genus Nocardioides. Next base: position 98,255 of record CAVPUL010000007.1, on the reverse strand, counting down.
CGTCTACACCGCGCTCACGCGGCTGGACTGGGCGCTCGCGCGCGTCGCCGACGGGGACGGTGCGCTCGCCGGGAAGTTCCGCCACCCGAGCGTCGCGCCCTACATCCGCGCCATGCAGCGCCAGGTCGCCCAGATCGAGGCGCTGCTCGGCTGATCAGCCGCGGGACCAGGTCAGAGCTGGCTGGCCGAGAACGTGTCGCAGGCCTGGAGCGTGCCCTGCTCGTAGCCGGTCGTGAACCACGCCATGCGCTGCTCGGACGAGCCGTGCGTCCAGCCCTCCGGGTCGACGCCCTGGCCCGACTTCTGCTGGATCCGGTCGTCACCGACGGCCTTGGCCGAGTCGAGGGCCTCCTGGATGTCGCCCTGGTCGAGGCCGAGCAGGATGCCGTCGCCGCCGCTGGCGGCCTTGGTCCACATGCCCGCGTAGCAGTCGGCCTGCAGCTCGAGCCGTACGGCGTCGGAGTCAGCGCCCTGCTGGGTCCTGACCTTGCTCATCGTGCCGAGGAGGTTCTGGATGTGGTGGCCGTACTCGTGGCCGATCACGTAGGGCTCGACGAAGTCGCCACCCTTGCCGCCGAGCTGGCCCTCGAGCACGTCCTTGAAGAACGAGGTGTCGAGGTAGATCTGCTGATCGGGCGGGCAGTAGAACGGGCCGACCTGCGAGGTCGCCTGTCCGCAGCCGGTGTTCACCGCACCGGCGAAGGTGTCGATCGTGGCGGGCACGAACTCGGTGTTGCCCTGCTCGGGGAGGGTCTTGGCCCAGTACTGCTCGAGCGACACCGCGACGGCCTTCCGTGCGCAGTCCGGGTCCTTCTCGGCGTCCGCACCGGTCTTGCAGCTGGCGTAGCGGTCGTTGCCGCTGTCGGTTCCATCCGGCTGGGACTGGCCCTGGGTGCTGGTGCCGCCGTCGTTGCCGGGCAGTCCGCCGCCGCCGCCCATGCACTGGGAGAGCACGACGAACAAGATGATGATGATCAGTCCGCCGATGCCACCGCCGGCGCGCGTGCCGCCGGGGATCGGGATCCGCATCCCGCCGCCGCCGCCACCGCCGCCGCCGCCTCCGCCGGAGTCACGGACGCGACCACCACTGATGTCGGCCTTCGGGTTGAAGCGCATGGGGCGAGCCTTTCGGGAGCACGTGACGCGGGGGGTGGACCTCACCGCACGTTAGCGGGTGGAGTCGTCGATGGGGCTCCTGCCTTCACCCCTTCGTAGGATGTCGCCCGAGATGATCACCGCCCAGAAGCTCGAGGTCAGAGCCGGCGCGCGGCTCCTCATGGAGGACGTCACCTTCCGGATCGCCGCAGGCGACAAGGTCGGCCTCGTGGGGCGCAACGGTGCCGGCAAGACGACCCTCACCCGCATCCTCGCCGGCGAGGGCACGCCCGCCGACGGCCAGGTGCTCCGCAGCGGCGAGGTCGGCTACCTGCCGCAGGACCCGCGGGTCGGCGACCCCGAGGTGCTCGCGCGCGACCGGATCCTGTCGGCCCGCGGCCTCGACGACGTCGTACGCCGCCTGCGTGAGGCCGAGGTCGAGATGGCCCACGAGGACCCCAAGATCCACGAGCGCGGGATGAGGCGCTGGACGCGCGCGGACGCCGAGCTGCACGCCGGGGGCGGGTACGCCGCCGAGTCCGAGGCGGCCCAGATGGCCGCCGCCCTCGGGATCGAGGAGCGGATCCTCGCCCAGCCGATCGGCACCCTGTCCGGCGGCCAGCGCCGTCGCGTCGAGCTCGCCCGCATCCTGTTCTCCGGCGCCGAGATCATGCTGCTCGACGAGCCGACCAACCACCTCGACGCCGACTCGATCGTGTGGCTGCGCGACTTCCTCAAGGCGCACCGCGGCGGGTTCGTGGTCATCAGCCACGACAACGCCCTGCTCGAGGCGACGGTCAACAAGGTCTTCCACCTCGACGCCAACCGTGCCGTGATCGACGTCTACAACATGGGCTGGCACAACTACCTCACCCAGCGTGAGGACGACGAGAAGCGCCGCAAGCGCGAGCGCTCCAACGCCGAGAACAAGGCGAAGGTGCTCACCGACCAGGCCAACAAGATGCGTGCCAAGGCGACCAAGGCCCAGGCCGCGCAGTCGATGCTCAAGCGGGCCGAGAAGATGATGGCCGGCATCGAGGGTGAGCGCGCCGCCGACAAGGTCGCCCGGATCGCGTTCCCCGAGCCCGCGCCGTGCGGCAAGACCCCGCTGATGGGGTCCGAGCTGTCCAAGTCCTACGGCTCGCTCGAGGTCTTCACCGCCGTCGACCTCGCGATCGACCGGGGGAGCCGCGTCGTGATCCTGGGGCTCAACGGCGCCGGCAAGACCACGATGCTGCGGATCCTCGCGGGCGTCGACCAGCCCGACACCGGCGAGGTCGTGCCGGGCTACGGGCTCAAGATGGGCTACTACGCCCAGGAGCACGAGACGCTCGACGTCAACCGGACGGTGCTGGAGAACATGCACTCCGCCGCCCCCGAGCTGACCGACACCCAGGCGCGCTCGGTGCTCGGGTCGTTCCTCTTCTCCGGCGACGACGCCCACAAGCCCGCCGGCGTGCTGTCGGGCGGGGAGAAGACCCGGCTCGCACTCGCGATCCTCGTCGTCTCGAGCGCCAACGTGCTGCTGCTCGACGAGCCCACCAACAACCTCGACCCGGCCTCCCGCGAGGAGGTGCTGCACGCGATCCGCAGCTACACCGGCGCGATCATCCTCGTCACGCACGACGAGGGAGCCGTACGTGCCCTGTCACCGGACCGGGTGCTGCTGCTCCCCGACGGCGACGAGGACCTCTGGAACGACGAGTACGCCGACCTCGTGTCCCTCGCCTGAGTCTCGATACGCTCGCTCGCGCTCGCTACTCGACCACCGAAGGAAGTCCATGACTCCCGAAGACCTCGCCGCAGTCGGCCTCCGCCTCGAGATCGACGGCCCGGTCGCCACGGTGACGCTGGACCGTCCCGACGTCCGCAACGCGCAGACGCCTGCGATGTGGCTGGCGCTCGGCGAGATCGGTCGCACGCTGCCCGACGGCGTACGCGTCGTGGTCGTGACGGGCGAGGGCGAGACCTTCTCGGCCGGTCTCGACCGGGCGATGCTCGACCCGGCGACGTCGGGGGAGGAGAGCGTCATCGGCCTGCTCGCGCTCAGCGACGACGAGGCCTCGGCCCGCATCGAGGAGTTCCAGCGCGGCTTCACCTGGCTGCGCGACCCGCGCTTCGTCTCGATCGCGAAGGTCCGCGGCTACGCCATCGGTGCCGGCTTCCAGCTGGCCCTGTCCTGCGACCTGCGGGTCCTCGCGGACGACGCGAAGCTCTCCATGAAGGAGTCCGCCCTCGGCCTGGTCCCCGACCTGACCGGCACCAAGCCGCTCGTCGAGCACGTCGGCTACGCGCGGGCGCTGGAGATCTGTGCCACCGCCCGCATCGTGCCCGCTGACGAGGCCGTACGCATCGGGCTCGCCCTCGCGTCCGTGCCCTCCGACCAGCTCGACCGGACCGTCGCGGACCTCGTCAGCGCGCTGGTGGCGCCGATGGACGGAGTCGTGCCGGAGACCAAGGCGCTCCTGCAGGGTGCTGCCGATCGGGACCTCGACGAGCAGCGTCGGCTCGAGCGGGAGTCCCAGGTGCGCCGCTTCCGCGCGCTCGCCGCGGCCCTGGGGAGCTGAACGTCGTACCCCTCCGGAACACTGGAGGGTCCGCAGGCGTTCTTCCTGCCGCTGGTCTGGTTCGACGGAAGGAGCGCGCATGTCGATGGGAATGGGTGGACCGCCGTGGCGGCACCTGCGCAGCGACCGCAGCGCCGTCGAGTCCAAGATCGAGCGCAAGACGGTGCGCCGGGTGCTCGGCTTCGCGGAGCCGCACCGTCGGCTGATCGGCGCGTTCCTCGGGGTGACAGTGGTCGACGCGGCACTCGTGGTGGTCCCGCCCCTGCTGCTCAAGGCGATCATCGACGACGGCGTCAGCTCGGGTGACACCTCGCTCGTGATCTGGCTCGCCGCACTGGTGGCGGTCGTCGCGGTCGTGGACGCGGGCTTCGGCCTGATCACCGGTTGGCTCTCGAGCCGCATCGGGGAGGGCCTGATCTACGACCTCCGCACGCAGGTCTTCGCACACGTCCAGCGCCAGTCGCTCGCGTTCTTCACCCGCACCCAGACCGGTGCGCTGGTCAGTCGGCTCAACAACGACGTGATCGGGGCCCAGCGGGCCTTCACCTCGACGCTCCAGGGCACCGTCTCCAACATCATCGCGGCGGTCGTCGTCGGCGTGACGATGCTCTTCCTGAGCTGGCCGGTGACGCTGTTGTGCGTGGCGCTGTTTCCGATCCTCCTCATCGCGTCGAAGCTCGTCGGCACCCGACTGGCCGGCCTGTCTCGGGCGCAGATGGACGGCAACGCCGATCTCGGCAACGCCATGACCGAGCGCTTCAACGTGGGCGGCGCCATGCTGCTCAAGCTGTTCGGCCGCCGCGACCACGAGGACGTCGTCTACGCCCAGAAGGCCGCAGTCGTCCGCGACCTCGGCATCCGGATCGCGCTGCTCACCCGGATCTTCTTCGCCGCGATGACGCTCGTGCCGTCGCTCGCGACCGCGCTGGTCTACGGCATCGGCGGCGTGCTCGCCATCCGCGGCGACCTGTCAGTGGGCACCATCGTCGCCCTCGGCGTGCTGCTGACGCGTCTGCTCGGGCCGCTGCAGGGACTCTCCAACGTGCGGATCGACGTGATGACGGCACTCGTGAGCTTCGACCGCGTCTTCGAGGTGCTCGACCTGCCGTCGCTGATCCAGGAGAAGCCCGGCGCGATCGAGCTGCCGCCCACCGCGTCGCGGCTCGAGTTCGACCACGTCGCGTTCACCTACCCACGTGCCGACCAGATCTCGCTCGCCTCGCTCGAGAACGTCGCGCGCACCGAGTCGCGCGACACCGGTCAGGTGCTGCACGAGGTCTCGTTCGTCGCCGAGCCGGGCCGGATGGTCGCGCTGGTCGGCCCGTCGGGTGCCGGCAAGACGACCGTCACGCACCTCGTCGCTCGGCTCTACGACGTCGAGCACGGCGCCGTCCGGGTGGGCGACCACGACGTACGCGACGTGACGCTGCAGTCGCTGGAGGACGTCGTCGGCTACGTCACCCAGGACGCGCACATGTTCCACGACACGATCCGGGCCAACCTGCTCTACGCGCGACCCGGTGCGGTCGATGCCGACGTGTGGGCTGCCCTCGAAGCCGCCCAGATCGCCCCGCTCGTCCGGTCCCTGCCCGACGGGCTCGACACGGTCGTGGGGGACCGGGGCTACCGGCTCTCCGGCGGCGAGCGGCAGCGCCTCGCGATCGCCCGACTGCTGCTCAAGGCGCCCTCGATCGTCGTCCTCGACGAGGCGACGGCCCACCTCGACAGCGAGTCCGAGGCCGCCGTCCAGCGCGCGCTCGACGCCGCGCTCGAGGGCCGTACGTCCCTCGTGATCGCGCACCGGCTCTCGACGGTTCGCAACGCCGACCTGATCCTCGTGCTCGACGACGGTCGCGTCGTCCAGCAGGGCACCCACGCCGACCTCCTCGCCGCGGGCGGGCTCTACGCCACCCTCCACGCGACCCAGTTCCGCGAGGCAGTCGCGGCTCCGACCCCGGGTTAGCGCAGGGGGACTTCCTCGTCCTCGTCCTCGCTCGCGGAGTCGAGGCGCTCGCGCCACGTCTTGCGTCGGGGAGCGGCACGCTCGGCGACCGGCACGGCCCGCGCCGCCGCGGGCTTCGCGGGGCCGCGCCCGCCACGCAGCTCGTCGTAGACGAGGAAGAAGAACCCGAAGATCGCGAGCGCCCCGAAGAACCACCACTGCAGGCCGTAGAAGAAGTGCGGCCCGTTGTTGAGCTCCGGCAGCTCGACCGGCAGGAGCGCCTCGCCGGGCGCGGGCGACTCGGTGCGCAGGTCCACCCAGCCACCGAGCACCTCGCGGTCGAGCGCGTCGCCGATCTCCCCGCTGTCGACGGCGCGGGTCGACTGGCCGCTGACCTGGGTGCTGTCTCCTTCAGCGTCGCGGCGTACCCATCCCGTGACGCTGACCTCGCCACTCGGCGGAGCGGGCACGTCGGCCGTGGTCGCGCCACGGTTGCTGGTGGCGTACCAGCCACGGTCGACCAGCACGCTCGAGCCGTCGGCCAGCTCGAGCGGCACGACGACGTCCACGCCGGACTCACCGTCACGGGTGCGGTAGCGCACGATCACCGTGTCGTCGACCGCGTAGGTGCCACGTGCCTCCACGATCCGCCACTCGGAGTCCTGGGCGACCGGCTGTCCGGGGGCCATCACGTCCGCGATCGGCTGCGGGCCGGCCTTCTCGTTGCGCTCGATGACCGCGTTGAGCTCACGCCGGTCGTCGAGCCGGTGGAACTGCCACTCGCCGAGGCGCCAGGCGACCCACGCGAGGAAGACGACGACGAGTGCGAAGGCGATCCAGCGTCGCGAGACCAGGAACCGCAGCTTGTGCACCAGCCGAGGTTATCCGGGACGACCTGACCCTCTGACACATGGCTCTATAGACTCCTACGAGTGACCACACCCCTCGCAGATCGCTTCGGCCGCGTGGCCACGGACCTGCGCGTCTCGCTGACCGACCGGTGCAACCTGCGCTGCAACTACTGCATGCCGGCCGAGGGTCTCGACTGGCTGCCGACCGAGCAGACGCTGACCGACGACGAGACCGTACGCCTCATCACGATCGGCGTGGAGCGGCTCGGCGTCCGTGAGGTGCGGTTCACCGGAGGCGAGCCCCTGCTGCGCCGGGGGCTCGTCGACATCGTCGCCCGCACGCACGCCCTCGGCGTCGAGACGTCGCTCACCACCAACGCGCTCGGGCTCACCCGGACCGCCCAGGCCCTGGCGGACGCCGGCCTCGACCGCATCAACGCCAGCATCGACACCGTCCGCCCGGAGACGTTCGCGACGATCACCCGGCGGGACCGGCTCCATGACGTCGTGGCCGGACTCGAGGCGGCGAAGGCCGCCGGGCTCGGCCCGATCAAGCTCAACGCCGTCCTCCTGCGCGGGACGAACGACGACCAGGCCGCCGAGCTGCTGCACTGGAGCATCGAGCACGGCTACGACCTGCGCTTCATCGAGCAGATGCCCCTGGACGCCCAGCACGACTGGAGCCGCACCGAGATGGTGACGGCCGACGAGATCTACGAGCAGCTCACCGCCGAGTTCGTCCTCACCCCGGACGACGAGCCGCGAGGGAGCGCGCCCGCCGAGCTGTTCCTGGTCGACGGCGGCCCCGCGACCGTCGGCATCATCGCCTCGGTGACCCGCCCCTTCTGCGGCGACTGCGACCGCGTACGCCTCACTGCCGACGGCCAGGTCCGCAACTGCCTCTTCGCCCGCGAGGAGTCCGACCTGCGCACGGCCCTGCGCTCGGGCGCCACGGACGAGGAGATCGCCGAACGCTGGGTGATCGCGATGCTCGGCAAGCGCGCCGGCCACGGCATCGACGACGTGACCTTCCTCCAGCCCGACCGACCGATGTCCGCGATCGGCGGCTGACCGACCTCAGTCCGGGGCGTGCTCCACGACGTCCTTGAGGAACCCGCGCGCACCCAGGAAGTCCGAGAGCGAGATCCGGTGCTCGTCGCACGCGAGCCACGACTTGCGGCGCTCGGCGGTGTGGATCTTCGGGTTGTTCCACTGCAGGTCCCAGACGGCGTCGGCCTGGCACCCCTTCGCCGAGCAGATGGCGCGACTCTGGTCCATCTCGTGGTCCATCTCGTGGTCCATCAGTGGGCCTCCCGGACGGGCGTGGGACGAGGGCAGGGCGGCGGAAAATGCGGAGGAAATAAGAGAGGTGCCGGACAGCCACGGGGGGAAGCTGTCCGGCACCTCAGACGCGAACACAGACGGGGGATGCTGTGCTCGCGAGGCAGATCATGACACGGCGGTCGGTGAAAACCAAACTTTCGGATGACGGCGTTTCCCTCACAATTTTCTCAATCTTCGCGGTCCCCGACCGTCAGTTCCTTGGCGCCGGGGCCGTCAGGCAGACGGAATCCGTCGTCACGCTGGTCTCCCGCATTCGCGATCACCACAGCGAAGAACGGCAGGAAGACCGCAGCGGCCACGAGGATCCATCGAAAGATGTTGTCGCCCACCACGACGGCGGCGACGAAGCACACCATGCGGATCGACATCGAGATCGCGTAGCGCCACTGGCGCGAACGCATGTCATCGGCAGCGCTCGTGCGCGCCGTCGTGATGCGCACTGCATCCGGCTTGGCCATGACGTCCACTGTACGTCGCTAGGATCCCGAGGACACGGCCGGAGACGGTCCCGCGCAGCTGTCCGCCAGCAGGAACCGCCAGCAGGAGGAGAACCCCATGTCCAACCGCACCTACCGGGTCACCGAGATCGTCGGGACGTCGCCCGACGGCATCGACCAGGCGATCCGCAACGGCATCGAGCGCGCCGGCCAGACCCTGCGCCACATCGACTGGTTCGAGATCACCCAGGTCCGCGGCCAGGCCAAGGACGGCGTCGTCGAACACTTCCAGGTGGGCATGAAGGTCGGCTTCCGCCTCGAGGACGAGTGACCGGTGCCCAGTTCGGCCTACCCCTCGGTAATCACTAGCGTCGTGGAGCGTGAGCGAGATTCCCAGCACTGATCCCGGTTCCGCACCCCGTTCCGTCCTGGTCACCGGCGGCAACCGCGGCATCGGCCGCGCGATCGCCGAGGCCTTCATCGCCCAGGGCGACAAGGTCGCGGTCACCACCCGCAACGGCGGCGCCCCTGACGGCGCCCTCGACGTCCGCTGCGACATCACCGACCCGGACGCCGTCGAGGCCGCGTTCAAGCAGGTCGAAGAGGCACACGGACCGGTCGAGGTGCTCGTGGCCAACGCGGGCATCACCAAGGACACGCTGATCCTCCGGATGAGCGAGGACGACTGGTCCTCGGTCATCGACACCAACCTCACCGGGACGTTCCGCCTCGCCAAGCGGGCCGCCAAGGGCATGCTCCGGCTGCGCCGCGGCCGCATCATCCTGATCTCCTCGGTGGTCGGCCTGCTCGGGTCGGCCGGGCAGGTCAACTACGCCGCCTCCAAGGCCGGCCTGGTCGGGATGGCGCGCTCCCTCGCACGCGAGCTCGGCAGCCGCTCGATCACCACCAACGTCGTCGCTCCCGGCTTCGTCGAGACCGACATGACCGACGTCCTGACCGACGACCAGAAGGCCATGATCAAGACCCAGGTGCCCCTCGGTCGCTACGCCTCGCCCGCCGAGGTCGCCGCAGCCGTCACCTGGCTCGCCTCCGACGGCGCCGCCTATGTCACCGGGGCAGTCATCCCGGTCGACGGCGGCCTCGGCATGGGCCACTGACCACACCCGCTTCGCTCCACGATCCAGAGAGAAGGCACACGCACATGGGAATCCTCGACGGCAAGCGCATCCTCGTCGCCGGCGTCACGATGGACAGCTCGATCGGCTTCGCCACCGCGCGGGTCGCGCAGGAGCAGGGCGCGACCGTGCTGATCTCCAACTTCGGCCGTGCCCTGGGCATCACCAAGCGGATCGCCAAGCGACTGCCGAAGGAGGCGCCGGTCCTCGAGCTCGACGTCACCGACGACGACCACCTCGCCGGCCTCGCCGACCAGGTGCGTGAGCACGTCGACGGCCTCGACGGCGTCGTCCACTCCATCGCGTACGGCAACCCGGAGACGCTGCTCGGTGGCAAGTTCATGACCGGGCCGTGGGAGGACGTGGCCCAGGCCGTCCAGGTCTCGGCCTACTCCCTCAAGTCGCTCGCCGTGGCGACCCGCCCGCTCATGTCGCGTGGCGGCTCGATCGTCGGGCTGACGTTCGACGCGACGACCGCGTGGCCGGCGTACGACTGGATGGGCGTGGCGAAGGCTGCGCTGGAGAACACCTCGCGCTACGTCGCCCGCGACCTCGGCCCCGAGGGGATCCGCTGCAACCTGGTCTCGGCGGGTCCGCTGAAGACCCTGGCCGCGAAGGCCATCCCGGGCTTCGAGGACCTCGAGTCGGCATGGAAGGACCGCGCGCCGCTGGGCTGGGACGAGACCGACCACACGCCCACCGCGCAGGCCGTGTGTGCGCTGCTGAGCGACTTCTTCCCCGCGACGACGGGTGAGATCGTGCACGTCGACGGCGGCTTCCACGCGATGGGGCTGTAGCCCCGCGAGTGCGGTTCGGTAGTTTCCACCGGTGACCTCACTCGTCGAGCTGCGCATCCTCGAAGGCCCCAACCTCTACTTCCCGCGGGCCGCGGTGAAGCTGACCCTCGATGTCTCGACGATCACCGAGGCCGGTGACGAGACGGTGCTGCGATTCGCCCGCCGCATCGGACTGCGTACGACGCGTCCGGGCGCCGCGGGTTCGGGATTCCGGCAGCGTTTCGCGGTGCGCGCCGTCGAGCGCCTCGTGCGTGCCATCGCGAGCGAGGCGGGCACCCGCCGCCTCGCCGTGCGCGTACGCCCGACATCCGACCCGGACGTGCTCGTCGTGGCCTTCCCGTGGCGCAACCGGGGCCGGGCCAGTGCGCTCGGCCAGGCCGTCGCGCACGCCCTCGACGCGCTGCCGACCCCCGACGTCGAGTCGGCCGTCAGCACTGCGGCCGAGGAGGTGCGCGCCGCCGCGAAGGGCGAACGCCCGACGACCATCACTCCGAAGATCCCCGTGGTCGCCGTGACCGGCACCAACGGCAAGACCACGACCAGCCGGATGATCGCCCACGTCGCCCGCACCAGCGGGATGGTCGTCGGGTGGTCCAACACCGACGGCATCTACCGCGACGGCGTGCTGGTCGAGGGCGGCGACTACTCCGGCCCGTCCGGCGCCGCCCGCGCGCTGGGACTGGACGGCGTACAGCTCGCGGTCACCGAGACCGCTCGCGGCGGCATCCTGCTCAAGGGCATCGGGATCACCCGCAACGACGTCTCGGTGGTGACCAACGTGACCGCCGACCACCTCGGCCTGCAGGGCATCGACACCGTCGACCAGCTCGCCGAGGTGAAGTCCGTCGTCCCGCGGATCACCCGCAAGGACGGCTGGGCCGTGCTCAACGGCGACGACCCGCGCGTGCTGGCCATGCAGTCGGTGATCTCCGCCCAGCCGTGGATCTTCAGCCGCGACCCCGACTCACCGGCCGTGCGCGAGGCCCTGGGCCACGGCGGCGGTCGCGCCACCACGATCATCGACGGCTGGATCACCGTGCTCAAGCCCGGCTCCGACCCCGACCCGCTCGTCGAGCTCGTCGATGTCCCGATGACGCTGGCGGGACTGTCACGCTTCAACATCGAGAACGCCCTCGCGGCAGCGTCCGCCTCGCTCGCGATCGGGCTGTCCCGCGAAGACGTCGTCGCCGGACTCACGTCGTTCCGGCCGGACGCCGAGCACAACCCGGGGCGAATGAACTTCTTCTCACTGCCGGGGGAGGTGTCGGTCGTGATGGACCTCGCCCACAACGAGGCCGGCCTCGAGGCCCTGCTCGAGATCATGGCGGGCGTACGCCGCCCCGGAGCGCGGCTGATGCTGGGACTCGGCGCAGTGGGCGACCGCACCGACGAGCTGATCGACGCGCTCGGCGAGATCGGTGCGAAGGGCAGCGACGTCGTGGCGATCGGCCACAAGGAGCACTACCTCCGCGGCCGCACCATGGACGAGATCGACCAGCTCCTGCGGGCCGGCGCCGAGCGCGTGGGGGTCACCGACATCGACACCTACGACACCGAGGTCGAGTGCCTGGCTGCCCTGGTGGCGCGCGCCGAACCCGGTGACGTCGTCGGCCTGATGTGCCACGCCGAGCGGCAGGAGGCCTACGACTGGATCGCCGCCCACGGCGGCACCCCCGACGCCCCCGAGACGCTCTCGCAGAAGGTGCGGGCAGCCACGTCCTCCTGAGCCGTGGCCCAGCGCGGGCTACCGGGTCGCGAGCGGCTCGAGGAGGCGGTGCGGCACCCGCAGCGCTCGTGACACGGCGTCGGTGCGCAGGGTCGGGTCGGCGCCGGGGCCGGGACGGGTCTCGATGTCCCGCGGGTGCGGAGCCGCGTCGCAGGTGCTGCAGCGACCATCGCGGCCGAGCGTGCCGCAGCCGACGTGGTGGAACGTACGACGGGGGAGACCCGGGCTGGTGCGCTCGTCGCCCCACTGGGCGAGCAGGAGCAGGGCGGGCCACAGCCCCATCGCGTCGTCAGTGAGCTCGTACGACGCGTGGCCGTCGCCGACGCGTTCGAGCAGCCCTTCGGCCACGAGTGCGTCCAGGCGGGCGGCCAGGCACGGCTCGGGACACGTCGAGGTGGGCCTGGAAGTCGGAGAAGCGGCGCACGCCGAGGAACGCGTCGCGCAGGATCAGCAGGGTCCACCTCTCACCGATGAGCTCGAGCGAGCGGGCGATGCCGCAGTCCTGCCGGGGGTAGTCGGTGCCGAGGGCCATGAGTCGATGCTATCGTGCTTTGGTCTGTTCATCGAACCAAAAGGATGCCCGCTCGTGACGGCTCGCCGCACCCTCATCACCGCGTCGCTCGGCACGGTCGCCGTGCTGGTGGCGTTCACCGCCCCGCTGGCCAACTTCAACCAGACGGTCGAGGGACTCGGCGCGGGCCACCGGGGCGGCACCTGGGTGCTCAGCTCGATGAGCATCGGTCTCGGAGCCTTCCTGCTCACGGCAGGACGGCTGGCCGACGACTACGGCCGCCGTCGCTGGTTCGTGATCGGCGCGCTGGTGCTGGGCATCTCCTCGTTCCTCGGCGCCTTCGCGGGCGACGTGACCACCTTCGTCGTGTCGCGGATCCTCGCCGGAGCGGGCGGAGCCGCGGTCATCGCGGCCGGGCTCGGGATGATCGCCGAGGCGCACCCCGATCCTGTGGAGCGAGGTCGTGCCACCGGCATCTGGGGCGCGAGTGTCGGTGCCGGCATCGCGATCGGACCGCTGCTCGGCAACTACCTCGGCCAGCTGCACTCGTGGCGCGACGTGTACGTCGTCATCGGCGCGGCCGGGCTCGCCCTCGCCGCTGCTGGACGCGGTTGCCCGGAGTCGCGCAGTGCGCACCGTGCTCGCCTCGACGTCGCCGGCGTGGCGCTGATGGCGCTCGGCACGGCTGCCGTCCTCGCGGGTCTCACCGAAGGTCGCGGTGGTTGGAGTCGGCCGGCGCCCGTCCTGCTCCTCGGCGCGGGTCTGCTGCTGCTCGTCGGCTTCGTGCTCGTGGAGCGCAGCTCCACCCACCCGATGCTGGACCTCGGGCTCTTCCGCCGACCGGGCTTCCGCGCCGTCAACGTGGCAGGCCTGGCGACCGGCGCCGGGATCATCGCGCTCATGTCGTACGTCGCGGGCTTCGTCGGTGTGGGCCTCGGGATCTCGGCGACGACTGCTGCCTGGCTGATGCTGGCGTGGTCCGCGCCGAGCGTGGCAACCGCGATCGCCGCGCGACGACTCCCCGCGAGCTGGAGCGGCCGGAACCAGATGGCGGGGGCACTCGCCGTCATCGGGGTCGGCCAGCTGCTGGTCCTCGGCATCGACACCACCAGCGGACCACTGCGCTTCCTGCCCGGCCTGCTGCTCGCCGGCGTGGCGACCGGCGTGCTCAACGCGGCGATGGGGCGTGAGAGCGTCGCCAGCGTCCCGCCCGGCCAGGCCGGTCTGGGCAGCGGAGCGAACAACACCGCCCGCTACCTCGGCTCGGCCCTCGGCGTCACCGTGGTCTCGGTCGTCGCCGCGCCCGTCGGTGCGGTCACGGCACAGGGCCTGGTCGACGGCTGGCACCGCGCCGCGCTGGTCACCGCGCTCGTCTCGTTCGCAGGCGCTGCGGGTGTCGCCCTCCTCGGCGAGCGCACCTCACGCGAACCGCTCTCCGTCGCCGCCGAGACGCCGCACGGCGGCGCGTGAGGCAGGTGCTGCGGCCCGAAGAGCCGCCTCGCACACCGCTCGAGGACGAGAGACGCTCAGACGTCGCCCGGATCCACCTGTTCGCCCGGAGCGCCGATGTCGAGGTCGCCCTCGACGATCATCGCGGACAGGCCATGGCGCGACCGGGTCTCGTGGGACTCGCCCGGTTCCCAGACGGCGGCCTGACCGGGGGCGAGCGCCTGAGGGTCACCATCGCCGCCGATCACCTCCGCGTCACCGGACAGCACGACCAGGAGCTGGCGACCGACCGCCGGGTGGCGGCCGATCACGCCGCCCGGCGCCAGGGACACCGCCACCAGGTGGGTGTCCGCGCCGAGACCGAAGGCGCCGACGGAGAACCCACGGCTGCCGTGAGCCTCGATCGGACGGCGCGGGAGCGCCGCCAGGTCGAGGATCCTCACTCACCCTCCGCAGCCGGCGGCGTGTAGTCCGGGTCCGCCGACGGGGCGTCGGGGTTGGAGGTCGATCCGGCCTGCGCCACGTCGGACCACTGCTCGAGCTCGGCCATCACCTCGGCGTGCTTGTCGACGCACACCACGACGAGGTCGCCGCGGTTGGCGCGGCTCATCGCGTGGCGTACGGCCTCGATCTCCTCCAGCACGAGCTCGGCCTGCTTGCAGCGAGCCCCCTCGGCCATCGCAGCCTGTACGCCGTCCAGCACCAGCTGGGCGGTCGCCCCTCGCTCGCGGCCACGCAGCGCCACGTCCTCGCGGACGATGCAGACGTCGAAGTGCTGCGCGGCGATCTGGCCGAGCTCGACCATGTCCTGGTCGCGTCGGTCGCCCGCAGTGGCGATGATGCCGATGCGCGAGGGACGGGCCAGGTCGTGCGAGGAGGCCAACGAGTCGCCGACCCGGTCGACGAAGTCGCCGAGCATCTTCATGCCGGGCGCGTTGTGGCAGTAGTCGACGATCACGTTGATGCCGTTGACGTCGACCTCGTTGAGGCGGCCGGGGGAGAGGTAGTAGTTGGTGGAGAAGGTCCGCAGGCCCTGGCGGATGTCGTGCAGCGGCGCGCCCGCGGCGAAGGCCGCAGCCGCAGCGGCGAGCGAGTTCTGGACGTTCATCCGGGCGCGGCCGTTGAAGGTCGCGGGCAGGAGGTGGGTCCAGGCCAGCTGCATCTCGCGGCGACCGTGCTGGACCACCATCATCTCGCCGCGCTCGGTCGGGTTGAGCACGATGGCCTTGCCACCGCGACGGCAGTGCGCGTCGATCATGTCGCGCACCTCGCTGCCCGGCTCCTCCATCGAGAACCACACGACCTGGCCCGAGCACTTGCGGCGCATCTGGCGCACCAGCGGGTCGTCGGCGTTGAGGACGGCGTGCCCGTCGCGGGGCACCGCCTCGACGATCACGGCCTTCACGTCGGCGAGCTGCTCGACAGTGTCGATGCCGCGCAGGCCGAGGTGGTCGGGCTGGACGTTGAGCACGACGGCGACGTCGTTGCGCTCGTAGCCGAGGCCCTCGCGCAGGATGCCGCCGCGGGCGACCTCGAAGACGGCGAAGTCGACGCGCGGGTTCTGCAGCACCATCCGCGCCGAGCGCGGGCCGGACGCGTCGGCTCGGATCACGAGCCGCTCGTCGATGACGACGCCGTCGGTGGACGTCATGCCGACCTTGCGGCCGAGGCCCTTGAAGATGTGGGCGATCATCCGGCTGGTGGTGGTCTTGCCGTTGGTGCCGGTCACGGCGACGATCGGGATCCGCGACGTCGCGCCCGGCGGGAAGAGCATGTCCACCACGGGCTTGGCGATGAACTGGGGCTCGCCGATCGTCGGGTGCGTGTGCATCCGGAACCCCGGCGCCGCGTTGACCTCGCAGATCGCGCCGCCCGCCTCGCGTACGGGCTCGGTGATGTCGGGACAGATGAAGTCGATGCCGGCGATGTCGAGGCCGACCATGCGGGCGGCCTCCTCGGCGATCTCGACGTTCTCCGGGTGCGCCTCGAAGGTGCGGTCGATCGAGATGCCACCGGTCGACATGTTGCCGGTCAGCGCCAGCTTGACCATCTCGCCCTCGGCCGGCACCGACTCGAGCGTGTGGCCCTGGTCGGCGAGCACCTCGACGGCAGCCTCGTCGACCTTGATCCGGGTCAGCACCTTCTCGTGGCCGACACCGCGGCGCGGGTCGGCGTTGGTGAGGTCGACGAGGGCCCGCACCGTGGACGAACCGTCGCCGGTCACGGACGCGGGCACGCGCTCGGCGATGGCGACCATCCGCCCGTCGATGATCAGGCAGCGGTAGTCCTTGCCGGTCACGAAGGACTCGACGATGACGTTGCCCCGCCGCGACTGGCCCTCGGCGATCGGGAATGCGGTGCGTACGTCGGCCTCGTCCTGCAGGTCGAGGCAGACTCCGCGACCGTGGTTGCCGTCGAGCGGCTTGAGGACGACGGGGTAGCCGATCCGGCGGGCGGCCGCGACCGCCTGGTCCTCCGTGCGCACCGACTCCTGCTTGGGCACAGGCAGGCCGGCCGCGCCGAGGAGCTTGGTCGTGAGGTCCTTGTCGGAGGCGATGTCGACGGCGATCGAGGACGTCTCCGAGGTCATGGTCGCGCGGATCCGCTTGGCGTGGACGCCCTGGCCGAGCTGCACGAGTGAGGCCTGGTTGAGCCGGATCCACGGGATGTCGCGCGAGACCGCCTCGTCGACGATGGCCTGCGTCGAGGGGCCGAAGGCGGTCCGCTCGGCACGACGGATGAACTCGTCGCGCTGCGTCTCCCAGTCGAAGTCCGGGTCGCCCTCGACGAGGTGGTTGACGAGCTTGACGGCCAGCTTGCCGGCGGTCAGGCCGACGTTCTCGTCGATGTAGCCGTAGATGATGTTGTAGCGCCCGGTCTCGCCCTTGACCTGCCGGGTCTTGCCGCGACGGATGTCGTGCCCGACCAGCTGCTGCAGAGCGAGCGCGACGTGCTCGGCGACGTGGCCGAGCCACGTGCCCTCGTTGAGCCGCTCGAGGAAGCCGCCGCGGCGACCGCGCGAGCACGAGTGCTCGCGGAGCCCGGGAAGCATCTGCACGAGGTCGTCGGAGAACCCGGGGATCGTGTTGGTGGGGAACTGCTCGAGCGAGCCCAGGTCGACGACGAGGTGGATCGACTTGTCGTAGGACCAGACGTTGGCGCCCCGGTAGACGCGCGTCTCGACGATCTCGAGGTCAGGAGTGGGACGTTCGCTCATGAAGGATCTCCCTGGTGCTCATCGGGGGTGGCGGGGGTCGTGGAGCGAGTACGTCGCAGCGCGAGGCGGCGACGGATGGCGGCGGGCGTGGCGTCGGCCGCGGCGATGTCGCGGACCAGCTGGCGCAGGTCGCGGGTGGCCTCGGCGAGCTCGTCGGCGTCCTCGGGGTCGATGACCGGCTCCTGCGGCAGCAGGACGCGTGAGGAGAGGTTGAAGACGGTGCCCTCGGGCAGGACGTGGAAGACGACGCCGCTGGCGAGCAGCGGGGAGGACCGCGTGGCCTCGTAGGCGTTCGAGATCATCCGCGAGCCGTCGAAGATCGTGACCGCGCCCTTGCCCAGGACCTTCATGACGAGGTCGCCGTCGATGTCCTCGACCAGGCCGCAGGTGTCCTCGTCGACGCCGATGCCGAGCAGGTGCGGGCTCTGGGACACGATCATCAGCAGCCGGCCGTAGCGGTTGCGCTGGTCGAAGTGCTGGTCGATCACCGTCGCGTCGACGAGCCCGAGGCCGGCCGCGACCTGGGTCATCCGCTGCTTGGGGGTCGCGCCGCCGACACCGAAGGCGACCATGTGCGAGGACTGGATGCTCGCACCGGCAGACGTACCGGCGACCACGGCACCGCGCTCGTGGGCACGGAGGATGGCGTCACCCACCGGCGTACCGCACACGATCGACGACAGCTTGAGCTGGTTGCCACCGGTCATGAAGATGCCGGTGGACTCGTCGAGCGCCTTGACCAGCGCCGGGTCCTGGGCCTGCTCGCGGCTCTCCGGTCGTACGGAGTCGACGCGCGCGGCACCGAACTTGGTGAACAGGGCGTCGTAGACGTCGACCACCTCGCGACCGAGCGAGGAGGCCGTCGGGATCACGGCGATGCGGGCGTCGCGCCCGCCGCTCAGCGTGACGAAGTGCTTGAGGATGGTCGGCTTGCGCACCTTGTCCTCGGCACCACCGATGATCATGAGTGGTCCGTTGGGCATGACAGGCAGGCTAGCGGCTGCCAAGGTGTGCGGATGCAGCAGTCAGGCGTGGACATCCCGGGCGAGACCCCTCGACGGTTGGTGATCATGCGTCACGCCAAGGCCGAGGCCACTGCGCCGTCCGACCACGAGCGGGCCCTTGCGGCCCGCGGGCGTCGCGACGCGGGCGCCGCCGGCCGCTGGCTCGGCGAGCAGGGCATCACCCCCGACGCCGCCCTCGTCTCCGACGCGCTGCGCACCCGCCAGACCTGGGCGGAGGTCGCCGCAGGCGCCGGCTGGGACGAGTCCGTCGCCGACTTCTCCGAAGGCCTCTACGCGGCCGGTGCCGACTCCGCCTTCGACCTGCTCCGCGAGATCGACGCCGACGCGACGACCCTGGTGGTGATCGGCCACAACCCGACGATGGCCTACGTCGCCGAGCTGATCGACGACGGCGACGGCGACGCCGACGCCACGACGGGACTGGTGACCCGAGGCTTCCCGACGTCTGCCCTTGCGGTGTTCGCCGTCGAGGTTCCGTGGTCCGACCTCGGGCCCGGCACCGGCAGGCTCGACGCGTTCCACGCCGGGGATGCGTGAGCGGTCCCACCGCTGCGGTCGTCGCGCGGCTGCGCGCTGCCGGCTGCGTCTGGGCCGAGGACGAGGCAGCGCTGCTCGAGGCCGCCGCCAGCGGCCCTGACGAGCTCGAGGCCCTCGTCGCCCGCCGGGTGGCCGGCGAGCCACTGGAGACCGTGCTCGGCTGGGTGGAGTTCCTCGGCCGCCGACTCGTGGTCGCAGCGGGCGTCTTCGTGCCGCGACGGCGTACGGAGCTGCTGGCGCGCACGACGGCGCGCGAGGTCGCCGCGCGGCTCGGTGGTGCGCCGCTCGTGGTGGTCGAGATGTGCTGCGGCGTCGCACCTGTGGCTGCTGGCCTCGTCGACCTGGGCGTCGAGGTGGACGTCGAGCTCCACGTCGCCGACCTGAGCGAGGTGGCGCTCGACTGCGCCCGGACCAACGTCCCGGGCGCCGCCGCGCACCTCGGCGACCTGTACGACGCGCTTCCGGCCGCACTGCGTGGCCGGGTGGGGGTGCTCGCTGCCAACGCGCCCTACGTGCCGTCCGCACGGATCGCCGACATGCCCTCCGAGGCCCGTGACCACGAGCCGCACGAGGCGCTCGACGGGGGAGCCGACGGCGTCGACCTGCACCGCCGACTCGCCGCGGGCGCGGACGAGTGGCTGGCGCCCGGGGGAGTGCTGCTGGTGGAGACCAGCCCCGGCCAGGCGTCTCTCACCACCACGGCGATGGAGGCCGCGGGACTGACGACGAGCGTCGAGCTCGATCCCGAGGTCGGCGGTTGCGTCGCGGTCGGTCTGCTCAGTCCTCGCCCAGCAGCGGGGGAGCTGGCGTGACGATGCCGACCGCCGCGTCCGCCTCCTCGATCTGCTCACGCGAGATCCCGAGCAGGTAGAGGATCGCGTCGAGGTAGGGCACGTTCACGGCCGTGTCCGCGGCATCGCGCACCATCGGCTTGGCGTTGTAGGCGATGCCGAGGCCGGCGGCGTTGATCATGTCGAGGTCGTTGGCGCCGTCCCCGATCGCGATCACCGCGTCGAGCGGTACGCCGACCTCGCTGGCGAACTCGCGCAGCGCCGTCGCCTTGCCGGCCCGGTCGACCACGTCCCCGATGATGCGGCCGGTGAGCACGCCGTCGACGATCTCGAGCTCGTTGGCGCGGGCGAAGTGGATGCCGAGGTCGGCGGCGAGGCGGTCGGTGATCTGCGTGAAGCCACCCGACACGATCGCGAAGCGGTAGCCCAGCCGGCGGAGCACGCGGACCATCGTGCGCGCACCGGGTGCGAGCTCGATCGAGTCGTACACCTCGTCGAGGGCCGACTCCGGGACGCCGGCCAGCAGCGCCACTCGCTGGCGCAGCGACTCCTCGAAGTCGAGGTCGCCGCGCATCGCGGCCTCGGTGACGCGCGCCACCTCTGCCTCCTGGCCCGCGTGCGCGGCGATCATCTCGATCACCTCGCCCTGGATCAGGGTCGAGTCGACGTCCATCACGATCAGTCGGATGCCGCGGCGGTGCAGCGAGTCGCGCTGGACGGCGAGGTCGATGCCCTGCCGTACCGCCTCGGCCGCGAGCAGCGGCCGCAGCCGGTCGGCCGGTGCCCCCGACACGTGCAGCTCGATGGCGGTCACGGGGTAGCGGGCCATGCGCTCGATCTTGTCGATGTTGGCGCCCGAGTCGGCGATCCGCCCTGCGATCGCCGCCATGGCGGAGGCCCGCAGCGGGTTCCCGATGATGGTGATGTGCGAGCGGTGCCCGGCGCGGCTGCGGTTGTCACCGGCTCCCCGGTCCACCTCGACGTTCATCTCGAGCTCGGCCGCGGTGCGCTCGATGACGTCGCGGAGCTTCTTCCAGTCTCGCGGTGCGGTGACGAGGATGCCGAGGACGAGACGTCGCCGCAGCACGATCTGCTCGATGTCGAGGACCTCGACCCCCGCCGCGGCGAGCACCGCGAACATCGCGGAGGTGACGCCCGGCCTGTCCTTGCCCGTGAGGGTGACCAGCAGTGTCTTCGGCTCGTCGTCCAGCTGGTTCGCCATGGTGGGACGAGGCTAGCCCCGCGCCGGGTGTCGCACCGACCGCCGTCCGAGCACCGGGCGCGCCGCCACTCCGGTGAGGTGCTGGCAGAGAGTGCTCTTCCTGCCCTACGTTGCGCGTGTCGGGTGTCCGTCCGTGGCGCCGCCTCACCACCAACAGGGGGAAACAGATGGACTTCATGACAGCGGTCCGCACGTGCTTGTCCAAGTACGTCGACTTCTCGGGCCGGGCCCGCCGCTCGGAGTACTGGTACTTCGCGCTGTTCACGTTCCTCGTCAACCTCGTCACCAGCATCCTCGACTCGATCCTCGGCACCGACTACTCAACCCCGAAGCGGCGGGCTGATCAGCACCGTCGCCAGCCTCGCGCTGTTCCTGCCCTCGCTCGCTGTCGGCGTCCGCCGCCTGCACGACACCGGACGCAGTGGCTGGTGGCTCCTGCTGGGCATCATCCCGATCATCGGCTGGATCATCCTGATCGTCTGGTTCTGCACCGACTCCAAGGCCGACAACCAGTACGGCCCCAACCCGAAGAACGCGGGAGCCATGGGTGGCTACCCGCCGCCCCCGCCGGCCGAGCCCTACGGCTCCGGGCAGTACGGCGGCTGATCCCGACCCGCTGTCGGAGGTCCCGACCAGCAGGTCAGCGGTCCGGCCAGACCTCGGGCGAGCACGCGGCCACGAGGGCGCGCCGGGCCGCGCGGCCCAAGGGCTGCAGCACTCCGCGACGCCGCTCCACCTCGTACGACGACATGGCGCCGCCGTCGTCGACCAGGGCGAGGTCGACGATGGCCCAGGCCTGCAGCCCGCGGGCCGCGAGGTCCACGCAGCGCGGCGGTGTGCCCAGAGGTGCCTCGACGGCCGGGCGGTGATGGAGGTTCATCAGGGCGTCCGCGGCCTCCGGTCGCCACCGCGCGACCTCGAGGTCCGCGAGGTCACCGGCCGCACCGAGCAGCGTCTCCCGCAGGGTGCGGTCCGCCTCGCCCACGTCCGGCAGCTGCCGGGGAGAGGCGTCGAAGCTCCGCCACTGCACGGTCTCGCCCCGCTCCTCGGGCACGAGCGCGAGATCTCCTGCCACGACCGCCTGGCCTGCGTCCATGGCGGCGGCGTTGAAGTCACGCGGTCCGCCGAGTCCGAGCGGGTCGCCCTCGACCGGCAGCGCGAGCCCGGCGTACGACGACCCGCGGGACCGTGCGAGCGCGAGCAGGTCGAGGGCGGACCCGCCCTCGAGGAGGTGGGTGTCGGCGGTGAGCACGTCGAGCACGTGGTCGGTCTGCTCGTGCCCGCGCAGCCACGCCGTGAGCCACCAGGCCAGCACGGCGGAGTGCGGGAGCGCGAGCGGGGACGTGGACATCGCGGGCGAGGCTACTCGCCCCTGCCCGCCCGTCGTGTCAGCCCCGGAGCGACCGCGCCCGCTGGATAGGGTGCGGACCATGGTCGCGGTCATCGAGTTCGCAGGGGTCACCGTGCGACGCGGCCGTTCCCTGCTGCTCGACGACGTCAGCTGGGAGGTCGAGGAGGACGAGCGCTGGGTGGTCCTCGGCCCCAACGGCGCCGGCAAGACCACGCTCCTCCAGGTCGCCGCCGCCCAGCTCCACCCGACCTCCGGCGTGGCCGGGATCCTCGACGAGGTGCTCGGCACCACCGACGTGTTCGAGCTCCGCCCGCGCATCGGCCTGACGAGTGCGGCGCTGGCCGACCGGATCCCCAGGCACGAGCTCGTCAAGGACGTCGTGGTCTCGGCGTCCTACGGCGTCGTCGGGCGGTGGCGCGAGGAGTACGCCGACCTCGACCACGACCGTGCCGGTGAGCTGCTGGTGGAGGTCGGTGCGAGCCACCTCGCCGAGCGCACCTTCGGCACCCTGAGCGAGGGCGAGCGCAAGCGGGTGCAGATCGCCCGGGCGCTGATGACGGACCCCGAGCTGCTGCTCCTCGACGAGCCCGCGGCCGGCCTCGACCTGGGCGGTCGTGAGGACCTCGTCGCGACGCTCTCGGAGCTCGCACTCGACCCGGACTCACCGGCCACCGTGCTGGTGTCGCACCACGTCGAGGAGATCCCACCCGGCTTCACCCACGCCCTGCTGCTGCGCGAGGGACGAGTGGTCGACGCCGGTCCCGTCGAGGACGTCGTGACCGCGGAGACACTGTCCGAGACCTTCGGGATGCCGCTGCTGCTGAGCCGTGCCGACGACCGGTTCGCAGCGCGCCGCAGGCCGGTCCAACAGATTCGTCAGCACTAGGGTGCTGTCGTTCGCTTGACGCTGCGTGCGACTGGATAGGGTCTGGCCATGGACTGGATCAGCGACCACCTCTGGGAGACCTGGCTGGCGCTGTCGATCGCGCTCGGCGTCGCCGAGATGTTCAGCCTCGACCTGATCCTGGCCATGCTCGCGGCCGGTGCCGTGATCGGCATGGTGGCCGCGCTGATCGGTCTCCCGGTCGTCCTGCAGATCGTGCTCGCGCTCGCCGCGTCGGTCGCCGCGCTGGCGCTCGTACGACCGGCGTTCGTCAAGCGTCTGCACAGCGGCCCCGAGCTCTCGCTCGGCCACGGCAAGCTCGTCGGCTCCCGCTGCATGGTCACCGAGGAGATCACCGGCCTCAACGCGGGTCGGATCAAGGTGGGCGGCGAGACCTGGACCGCCCTGCCCTACGACGAGAACCTGCGGATCGCGGCCGGCGAGACCGTCGAGATCCTGCAGATCAAGGGTGCGACGGCCTACGTCCACCCTGTGGCGTCCCTCGAGTCCTGAGGCCGCACGCCACCACCACCACGACCAGACACACACCATCCGCTCAACCCTGGGGGAGATCCGAATGCCGACAGCCTTGTTGGTCCTGTTCCTGCTCGTCGTCGTGTTCGTCGTCGTGATGCTCTCGAAGACGGTGAAGATCGTGCCGCAGGCACGTGCTGCCGTCGTCGAGCGCTTCGGCAAGTACAAGGCCACGCTGCCGGCCGGCCTCAACATCCTGGTGCCGTTCATCGACAAGCTGCGCTACCTGATCGACCTCCGCGAGCAGGTCGTGAGCTTCCCGCCGCAGCCCGTGATCACCGAGGACAACCTGGTCGTCTCGATCGACACCGTCATCTACTTCCAGGTCACCGACCCGGTGGCCGCGACCTACGAGATCGCCAACTACATCCAGGCGATCGAGCAGCTCACCATGACGACGCTGCGCAACATCGTGGGTGGCATGGACCTCGAGGAGACGCTGACCAGCCGCGACTCCATCAACTCCGGCCTGCGCGGCGTCCTCGACGAGGCCACCGGCAAGTGGGGCATCCGGGTCAACCGTGTCGAGCTCAAGGGGATCGACCCGCCGCCGTCCATCAAGGACTCGATGGAGAAGCAGATGCGCGCGGACCGGGAGAAGCGTGCCGTCATCCTCACCGCCGAGGGTCAGCGGCAGGCCGCGATCCTCACCGCCGAGGGCTCGAAGCAGTCCCAGATCCTCAACGCCGAGGGTGACCGCGAGTCGCAGATCCTGCGCGCGCAGGCCGACCGCGAGGCCTCGATCCTGCGCGCCCAGGGTGAGGGCCAGGCCATCCAGACCGTCTTCCAGGCGATCCACGACGGTCAGCCCGACCAGTCGCTGCTGGCGTACCAGTACCTCCAGATGATGCCGAAGATCGCCGAGGGCAGCGCCAACAAGGTGTGGGTCATCCCCTCCGAGATCACCAAGGCGATGGAGGGCCTCGGCTCGTCGATCCACGAGATCGCCGGGCATCCCGAGGGACGCGACGCCGCGCACCCGCGTCGACATGGGCCCGTCCGAGCCGCAGCTCCCGTCGACCCAGCGCCCGGACGCGGAGATCTCCGCGACCAACAAGGCCGTGCAGGACGCCATCGCGGCCGCCGAGTCGGCGAGCCACACGCGTGGCGCGGCGGCGACGCCGGTCGAGCCGATGCTGGACGACAACGCCGCCGAGGACTCCGGGACCGCAGGGGAGCGCCCCGCGGAGTGAGTCCCCTCGAGGCCGTGCTGGTCACCCTCGCTGGAGTGGCGGCCGGCACCATCAACGCCGTGGTGGGGTCGGGAACGTTGATCACGTTCCCGACCCTCCTCGCGTTCGGCGTACCCCCGGTGACAGCCAACGTCAGCAACACCGTCGGCCTGGTGCCCGGCAGCATGTCGGGTGTCGTCGGCTACCGCCGCGAGCTGGCCGGCCAGCGCTCGCGCGTCCTGCGCCTCGCGTCTGCCTCGCTGCTCGGCGGGATCGTGGGAGCCGTGCTCCTGCTGGTGCTGCCCTCGTCCGCGTTCGACGCGATCGTGCCGGTGCTGATCCTGCTCGGCGTGCTGCTGGTGATCTTCGGCCCGCGCATCCAGCGAGCCGTCGCGGCTCGTGCCGAGTCGAGGGGCGGCATCCCCGACCACGGCGTGTGGTGGGTGTGGCCGGCGGTCGCTGCAGCCGGCGTGTACGGCGGCTACTTCGGCGCCGCGCAGGGCGTGCTGCTGATGGCGATCCTCGGCATCGGCGTGGTCGACTCGATGCAGCGGCACACCGCCACCAAGAACGTCCTCGCCCTCCTCGTCAATGCCATCGCGGCCGTCATCTTCATCGGTGTCGCGGACATCGACTGGCTGGTGGCCGGCCTGATCGCCCTCGGCTCCGTGATCGGCGGCCAGCTCGGTGCCACCGTCGGACGCCGGCTCTCACCGACCCTCCTCCGCGCCGTGATCGCCGCCGTCGGGATCACCGCGCTCGTGGTGCTGCTCGTCTGATGGTGTCGGTGGCGCCGCCTATAATAGAACACATGATCGAAGTGGTGGCGCAGGCTCAGGAGGTAGGTGAGGTCGAGGACCTCACCGGCTCCGACCTGCTCGCCTCGATCCGAGCCGCACGGACCACGGAGGACGCCGCGGCCGCACGCCAGCTCGACCTCGCCGCCCGCTGGGCGGACCTCCACCCGCCCGAGTCCATCCACTCGGCTGCCGCGTTCACCGTCCCTGGCTGCGAGCACGAGGAACCCATCGCCGGGCCGGGCTGCCCGCTCGTGGCGGAGTTCTGCATCGCCGAGCTCGGCGCCGTCCTCGGCATCTCGACCACGTCGGCGAAGAAGCTCATCGGCCATGCGCTGGAGCTGCGGCACCGACTGCCGCGCCTCTGGTCTCAGGTGCACGCTGGCCAGGTGGCACCGTGGCGGGCGCGGACCGTTGCAGAGACGACCATCCACACCTCCCCGGCGCTGACCGCCGCGGCAACCACGTGGATCGATGCCCAGGTCGCTGCCGTCGCGGGGAAGATCGGTCCCGCGCAGCTCGAACGGCTGGTCGCCGAGACCATCAAGCGCTTCGACCTCGCCTCCCCGGATCCGGCCGCGGACCCGGAGGACGGATACCTGTCGGTCGACCCCCGACACGTGACGGTCAACAGGGATGACGTCCACTTCGCGGGGACGCTGCACGTCGAGGCCGATCTCGACATCGCCGACGCCCTCGACCTCGACCAAGCCCTCGTCAACGGGGCTGCTGCGCAGAAGGCGCTCGGGTCGACCGATTCGTTGGACACGCGCCGTGCCAAGGCCCTCGGCGACCTCGCCCGCACCCAGACCGCCCTCGACCTGTTCAGCCAAGGTCACCGCGCCGGCCAGAGCGAGGACGGGCTCCCGGTCGCTCGGGAGGTCGTGATCCATGCCCACTTCGACGCCACCGCTGTCGGCGAGCAGACCGTGTTCGGTCCCACCGGCCGTCTCGAGGAAGGCCAGCGGCTGGTCCTGCTCGACCAGGTCACGCGCTGGTGCGGCGACTCCCGCACCCAGGTCACGATCAAGCCCGTCATCGACCTCACCGCCGACCTCTCGACACCGGCGTACGAGATCCCTGACCGGATCCGCGAGCAGGTGATCCTCCGTGATCGCACCTGCGTGTTTCCGTGGTGCACCCGACCCGCGCGTGGCTGCGACGTCGACCACATCGACGAGTTCGACCACGACGCCGAAGCCGAGGGCAGGCCTCAACCCGGTCCGACCACGAGCTCGAACCTCGGCGCGCTGTGTCGCTACCACCACCGACTCAAGACCTTCACTGCCTGGACCTACCGCATGGTCGAGCCGGGAGCCTTCGAGTGGACCTCACCGCACGGCCATCGCTACCGGCGCGACCGCACCGGCACCACCCGGGTCGACGAGCCGCAGCCGCCCGACCGACCTTGATCCCGCCCCACACCTCGCCACTCCACGGATGGCGGGGCTACAGGCATGTCGCGGCAGCGAGGTCCGCGCCCATCGCGGCAGCTCCGGACGTCACCCGCCCTCCGCTGCGAAGGTCCGGATCTCCTCAACGGACGCAGTCCCGATCTGGCGAGTCGGTTGCATCCTGCCCGCGTGCCCTTGAGACCATTCCTCCGTGCAAGAGCCTCGAGCATGCCCGACGTGCGCTCATTCCCCTCTCGATCCCGGCGTCATCGTCGGAAGGTCGCCGGGGATCAAGTTCAAGCAGAGCAGGGGGCTGGCAGGCGACTTGACCGGCATCCTGTTGACGAGTGGGTTCTTCAACCACAGCGCCGAAGCCCGTCGTTGCAGTGCATGCGGGACGGTCGTCGTCCTTCCGCCAACCTGACGCGCTCATCGCGGCAGACCTGGATGGCCGCCGAGCGGGTTGCCTCGTGGTCGTGGCGGCATGGCGACCGATCTGACGGAGATCACTCGGGGGGTCCGGGCCACCTGCCAGACTCGGCTCGTGCCGACCATCAACGAGCGCGCCCGCGGCGCGGCCGACAAGGCCACGGCAACCACGACGTTGCGCGCACTGGCCTCAGACCCGTCCCCGAAGGTGCGACGAGCGGTCGCCCAGAACCCATCTGCGCCCATCGACGTCCTCACTGCCCTGGTGAGCGACGCCACGTGGGCCGTGCGATTCGCAGTCGCCGAGAATCCCAGTCCACAGGCGCTCCCAGTCGCTCTTGGAGCATCCGATCCGGATGTACGGGGACGAGCAGCACAGCGAGATGACCTCGACGCAACCAGCACCCAGCACCTCCTGCACGACCCCGTGCACACGGTACGTGTGCGAATGGCCGAGGTGACCCAGGACGCGAGCGTGGTGGCGGCACTGGCGCGCGACCCCCACCCCGCTGTCCGCTCGACGATCCTTCTGAATCCGATGCTCAGCGACACCGATGCCGAGATGCTGGCGTCCGATCCGATCGCTCGGGTACGCGCAACCGCGGCCGGGTGTCGAAGGCTGCGACCGGAGACCCTGAGTCAGATGGCGGACGACCGCTCGTCGCTCGTCCGTTGGTCCGTCCTCGTCGACAACCCCGAGCGGCTGGATCTGGCACGCAGGATCGCTGACGACCCCGACGAGATGAACGCCAGTCAGGCGAGGGCACAGCTGGAGCGACCGCGTGAGTTCACGAGATTCCTCGGCGACATCGACCTCGTTACCTGACGCTCGAGCCGGGCGGGGTCCGGGGAGCTCACGCCTCCTCGCGGGATCGTCGCAGCGTCCCGGCCTACGACGTTGTCGTCGTGGGCCGCGCGATCGGCCCGTCCGCGGCGGGGAGGTCGGACCGCTCCACCCAGGCCCCGAGCCACGTGTCGACGGCGGCGTACACCTTCGCGCGCACCTCGGGCCGGGAGAGGACCATGTCGTGCATCGCCCCGTCGATCGCGATCGAGGTGACGTGGCGTCCGATCGACGAGGCCCAGCGCCGGATCTGCTCGACGTCGAGCACGATGTCGTAGGTCGAGGCGGTCTCGTCCGTCTGCTCGCCGAACCACGACCGCGCAGAGGAGAGCACCAGGGTCGGGCAGGGGACGTCCAGGCCGGCGTGCAGCTGCGCGTGCCCCCGGCGTACGGCGCGGAGCCAGCCGACGTAGACGGGGCGCGACTCGAGCGGCTTCCAGGCCAGGTCGTAGTCCCACTCGCCGCCGTGCTCGACGTGCAGCGACCGTCCGTAGACGCCACTGATCTTGCGGGGGATCTCCCGCATCGGGCGGGTCGTGCCGAGCCGCTCGATCGCGACGCGGGCCGCGGGGCTGCGAAGCCAGGCGGCCCCCTGCATGTCGAACCACGGTGAGTTGAGCACCATCGCGGTGAGCTCGGGGTGGCGCCTCTCGTGCGCCCACAACGAGACGGTGAGGCCGCCGGTGGAGTGAGCCGACACGATGACCTCGCGAAAGCTGTCGCGCTCGGTGATCCGCCACCACGCGAGGTCGATCTCGGCGAAGTACTCGTGGAGGTCGGAGACGTAGTTCGGGGTCTGGTGCTCGCGCAGCGACCGGCCGTACTTGCGGAGGTCGAGGGCGTAGAAGGTGTAGCCGCGGTCGACCCACCACTGGGCGTACTCGGTGTGGAAGAAGTAGTCGGCGAACCCGTGCACGTGCAGGACGGCACGGCCGTTGGGCTGCTCGGGCTCCAGGGTGACCAGGGTGGCGACGACGGAACCCTCGCTGTCGGGCGGGAGCGTGATCGTCTCCACCCGGTAGTCAGGTCCGAGGATGTCGGCCTGCTGGGGCACGAAAGGCATGTCCGGAGCCTATCCAGCGAGGGCCCGCAGGTTTCGTGGTTCGGCCTCCGTGGTCGGCGGCCGCGCTTTACCCTTCAGCCGTGTCGAACGCGTGGAATTCCCTGGTGCGCGGGGTCTCCACCTATGTCCGGCAGCGCGTGGCCGGCTGGCGTACGGGATCCCGCGGCAGCCAGGCGTTCCTGCTCGCCGTCCTGGTCGGCCTCGTGGCCGCAGCGCTGGGGATCGGCGCCCTCGCCGAGCGCATCGTGCCGGTGTCCCTGTGGTTCCTCTTCCTCATGGTCGGCACGGCGCTCCTGCGTTTCGTGCCGCTGGCGGTGCTCGGCCTCGTGCTCGTGGGCGTCGCCTGGTGGACCTCGATCGAGAGCAGCTTCGCCACGGCGAGCCGGACCTCCGCTCTCATGATCTTCGTCGTCGGCCTGTTCCTCGCGCTCTACCAGTCCAGCCGCCAGCGCTCGGGCCTGCCGATGGCGCTGAGCGAGGCGGTGCTCACCCAGCTGCGCGACCGCCTCCAGCGCCAGGGAGTGGTGCCGCCGCTGCCCGACGGCTGGCGTACGCAGTCCGCGACCATCACCGCCAACGGTCCGAGCTATGCCGGTGACTTCCTCGTCGCCGACCTGCGTGACGGGCGCTGGCTCGAGATGGCGCTGGTGGACGTGTGCGGCAAGGGCACCTCGGTCGGTCCGCAGGCGCTCCAGTTCGCCGGTGCCCTCGGCGGGCTGATCGGTGCGCTCCCGCCGGCCGAGCTGATGTCCGCGGCCAACCTGTTCCTGCTGCGTCAGGAGTCCGACGAGTCGCTGGCCACCGCGGTCCACATCAAGGTCGACCTCGTCACCGGCGACTACACGATCACCAGCGCCGGGCACCCGCCGGCGCTGCACTGGCACCTCGGCGAGCGCGGCTGGACCGTCGACAACGCACGCGGCATGGCCCTCGGGGTGATCCCCGAGGCCGAGTTCAGCCCGAGCCGCGGCAGGCTCCGGCCCGGCGAGGCCCTGATGTTCTACACGGACGGCGTCATCGAGACCGCCGGCCGCGACCTCGACGACGGCATCGACTGGCTGCGCGGGGTGGCCCTGGAGGCGGTGGACGCCCGCGGCTTCTCCGGCATGCCCCGACGGGTCCTCAAGAAGGTGCCGCGCGGTGACGACGACCGCGCGATGCTCGTCCTCGAGCGTCAGCCCCTCACCTCGCCCGAGCGCCACTCCGAGCAGCACCGCGGACTCAGCTGAGTCGTGCCGGTCAGACCCCCCGCGAGTAGAGGTCGCGGATCACGTCCTCGATGTCGGGCTCGTGGATGGAGAGGTCGGCCACGTCGTACGCCGATGCGACCGCCGCGACGACGGGCGCGGCACTCGCGTCCGAGGGGAAGGACAACCACTGCCGCGACCCCTCGACCTTGCGCACCTCCGCACCGGGTACGTCGATGGGCGGGGCCTCGTCGACCAGGTCGACCACCAGGGTCCGGGTCGAGCCGCCCAAGGCGTGCAGCCCTGCCAGCGACCCGTCGTACACCGACGTGCCGTGGTCGATCACGATCACCCGGTCGCAGAGCGCCTCGATGTCCTGCAGGTCGTGGGTGGTGAGCAGGAGCGTGGTGCCGCGCTCGCGGTTGAGCGCCCGGAGGAACTCGCGGAGCCGGCCCTTGCTCACCGCGTCGAGGCCGATGGTCGGCTCATCGAGGTAGATCACCTCGGGGTCGTGCAGCAGGGCAGCGGTGATGTCGCCGCGCATCCGCTGGCCGAGGCTGAGCTGGCGTACGGGCGTGTCGAGCTGGGCCGCGAGGTCGAGGAGGTCGACGAACCGGTCGAGGTTGTCGCGATAGCGGGCCGGCGGGATCCGGTACATCTTCTGGAGCAGCTCGAACGAGTCGCGCAGCGGCAGGTCCCACCAGAGCGTGGAGCGCTGGCCGAAGACCACGCCGATGCGGCGGGCGAGCTCCACCCGCTGCCGGCTCGGGTCGAGCCCGCCCACGCGGACCGTGCCGCCGGTCGGCACCAGGATGCCGGTGAGCATCTTGATGGTCGTCGACTTCCCGGCTCCGTTGGGTCCGATGTAGCCCACCATCTCGCCGGCCTGGACCGAGAAGGTGAGGTCGTGGACGGCCACCGCCTGGTCCCGGACCCGGCGGCGCCGCCCCTCGACCCGTCGGCGTACGTCGAAGGTGCGCTCGAGGTCGTGCACGTCGATGAGGGGTGCCTGGTGCGGGTCCTGGGTCATGGTCAGCTTCCGGTGGAGGTGTAGTGACGGACGCCGGAGCGCCACACGAGCAGGGCCG
Organism: uncultured Actinomycetota bacterium; assembly: GCA_963708875.1. Taxonomy (GTDB): domain Bacteria; phylum Actinomycetota; class Actinomycetes; order Propionibacteriales; family Nocardioidaceae; genus Nocardioides. The sequence continues at coordinate 66,866 of CAVPUL010000007.1, read as the reverse complement.
CGGCCATGGTCAGCACGCCGGCGAGCGGCGAGACGAACTGCAACGCCTCGGGCATCCCGTTGGGATCGGAGCGGCCGAGGAGGTAGAGGCACGGATACCAGTTCACGAAGGCGACCGGGATGACGAAGGTGAGTCCGACCACCACCTCGCGCGGGAAGATGTTGAGCGGATACTGGGTGACGGTCGCGCCACCGTAGGTGAAGGCGTTGGCAAACTCGGTCGCGTCCGTCGTCCAGAACTGGATGCACGAGAAGCCCACGAAGAGCCCGAAGAAGACCAGCGTGCCGCTGACGATCATCGACACGGCGACCAGGGCGCGCAGGGGCGTCCAGTCGACGTACCAGCAGGCCCATCCGAAGACCACGCTCGCCTGGGTGAGCCGACCCAGACGACGCAGGGTGAACTGGTCGGCGCAGACCTGCACCAGGAGCGGCACCGGCTTGGTCATCATCTGGTCGAGCCGGCCGGTGCGGATGTAGGTGCCGATCCGCTCGACGCTCCCGATCGCGGTGTCGGCGACGGCGAGCGCGAGCGAGGCGCTTCCGTAGAGGAGCGCCACTTCCTGCAGCGAGAAGCCAGCGAGCCGATCCAGCTGGGAGAACATGATCCAGAGGCCGACGAAGTCGAGACCGGTGATCAGGCCGTTGCCGACGGCGAGCAGCACGAACGACGTGGGGTACTGCCACGCCGCGCGGATCCACAGCCACGCGATCTGGCCGTAGGTGCGCAGGTGCTCAACCACCCTGGACCACCACCTTGCGGGTCGCGAGCCGCAGCACGCCCTGGCAGGCGGTGAGCAGGACCACGGCCCACATCACCTGGAAGCCGAGGGCAGCGAGCAGGCCGGCACCCTCGTGCTTGCCCAGCCAGATGTCGGCCGGCACCTGGACGTACGACGCCCACGGCAGCGCGTGGGCGAGGGTCCCGAGCCACCCGGGGAAGAGCACGAGCGGCAGCATCATCCCGCTGAAGAAGATCGCGAAGGCGCCGCTCATCACCTTCACGCCCGACTGGTCGAGCAACCAGAAGGCGGTGCTCGCGACGAGGAAGCGGATCGCGAAGCTCACCACCACTGCCAGGACGAGCGACACCGCGAACCCGAGTGCCTGGACCGGGGACGACGGCAGCGAGATGTGGAAGAAGAAGAGGCCGATCAGCGTCGGCCCGAAGCCGCGGGTGAGGAGGTGGTACGCCGCGCGGCCGAGGTCGCTGGCGAGGTACCACCCGACGAGACCGACGGGGCGGTAGAGGTCGATCGCGATGTCACCGGTGCGCACGCGCTCCGCGAGGTCGTCGGTCGTGCCGCCGCCCCACAGCGCGATCGTCATCAGCAGCGCCTGGCCGAGCCAGACGTACGTCACCGCGTCCTGCGAGTCGTACCCACCGGCGGTGGGGTTGGCCTTCCACAGGGCGAGGTAGGCGTAGGAGTAGATGACGCCGAAGACCGAGTTGGTGAAGATCCCGGAGAGCGTGGCCGCGCGATAGGTGGAGTAGCGGCGGAACGCGCGGGTCGCGATGGCGACGTGCAGCATCCCCGTCCCCCTCACGACACGACCCTTCACCACCGGGACGACCCCCGGCCCACCCACGAGGGGGCCGGGGATCGTCTCACACCTGTGGGGTGCGGCGCACCTGCCGGGCGCTCGCGGTCGTCAGGTGCGACGGACCAGGTTGACCACGCCGATCACGCGGCCCTGGCTGTCCTGCTCGATGGACACGCCGGCGCGGCGTGCGAGAGGGCTGAGGAGGATCTCGCGGTGGCCGGGGGAGTTGAGCCAGAGGTCGACCATCGCGTCGGGGGTGAGCCCGACACCACGGACGAGCGTCTCGCCGGCCCACGAGCTGTCGCACTTGCGGATGACTTCGCCCTGGTCGCGGTGCTCGAACAGGCCGGTGCGCGCGATGCGCTGGCCCCACTCCTCGGAGAGCTGGTCGGTGCAGGCGTCGAAGTTCCAGATCTTGCGCAGGCCGTTGGCCGCTCGCGCGTCGTTGATCCGCACCATCAGGGCGTCCTCGAGGACGTCGCTGGCCACCGAATCCACGTCCACGGCGCCGGTCGTGACCGCGTGGGCCGAGGTCCTCGGCACGGTCCAGGTCTGGGCCTCAGCCGTCGCCGGTACGCCACACAGCGCGGCTGCGGCGACGGTCAACGTCGCCAGCCGGACGAGGGAGCGGGGGTGCGGCACGGTCGTTCCTCCAGAGCGGATCCACGAAAGCGGGAGTGTGGATCTTGAGACGATCTTGTAAAACAGGGTGCTTCGTCAAGTTTCGGTGCATGTACGGGCGAGAAATCACCCGGTTCAGATCAAAGCGCGTGGCCCTCACCCCAGGAGCCGAACGCGAAAAAGGGGCCCGGTGGTCTGGACCATCAGGTCCTCGACCACCGAGCCCCTGGGGGCAGGGGTGCTCAGTGCTGGTAGGTGCCGTGCAGGATCGCCCGCCCCAAGGTCTTGAAGGCCAGGTTGAAGGACACGACGGCCGGCGACGCACCGTCGTCGACGCCCAGGCTCGGCTCGCCCACCGCGTGGACGACGAAGAAGTAGCGGTGCGGCTGGTCGCCCTCTGGCGGCGCGGCACCCATGAATCCGGCCTCGCCGCCGTCGTTGCGCACGTGGAACGCCGTTCCCGGCAGGGTGCCCGCGGCAGCACCGGTGTCGAGCGAGGTCACGTCGGCCGGGACGTCGACCAGGACCCAGTGCCAGAAACCGCTGGGGGTCGGGGCGTCCGGGTCGAAGCAGGTGACGACGTACGACTGGGTGCCGTCGGGTGCGCCCGACCAGGTCAGCTGGGGCGAGGTGTTGCCGAGGGCGGCCACCTGGTCGTCCTTCAGCGGGGCGCCGTCGGTGACGTCGTCGCTGGTGACCGCGAAGGAGGCGGTCTCCGGGAGGTAGTCGTAGGGGTTGGGGGACACGGGTCGTTCGATGCCGGTGCTCATCCCTCGAACCTAGCCACGCCGCCGAAGCCCCGGCCAGAGACAATGGAGGAATGACCGACCCCCATCCCTACCTGGCCGGGCTGGTCCTCGCCGGGCGCAAGGTGGTCGTGGTCGGCGGCGGGCACGTCGCCCAGCGTCGCGTGCCCACCTTCCTGGCAGCCGGGGCCACCGTCACGCTGGTCAGCCCCGAGGTGACCCCCGCCCTCGAGGGGCTCGCCGGCGAGCTGACCCTCCACCTGCGCGCCTTCACCGAGGACGACCTCGACGGTGCCTGGTACGTCGTCGCCGCCACCGACGACCCGGAGGTCAACGCGCGGGTGGCAGCCGCGGCCGAGCGCCGCCACACCTTCTGCGTGCGCGCCGACGACGCCCTCGGCGGGACGGCCTGGACGCCTGCGGTCGGGCACCACGGGAGCGTCACCGTCGGCGTGCTCGGCAATCGGGAGCCCCGGAAGTCCGCGGCCCTCCGCGACGACATCGTCACCGCGCTGCGTGACGGCCACCTGACGGCGGCGGACGCGCACGACCGGAGCCCGGGGGTGGTGCTCGTCGGTGGTGGACCGGGGGAGCCCGACTTCGTGACGGTCGCCGCGCGGCACGCGCTGGCTTCCGCGGACGTCGTCGTCGCCGACCGGCTCGCCCCGCGCGAGCTGCTCGACGAGCTCGGCCCCCACGTGGAGCTGATCGACGTCGCCAAGCTGCCCCGCGGCCGCTCGGCGTCCCAGGACGTCATCAACGAGCTGATCGTGGAGCGGGCGCGCGCCGGCAAGCGCGTGGTCCGCTTCAAGGGCGGCGACAACTTCGTGTTCGGCCGGGGCTTCGAGGAGCTGCTCGCCTGCGCGGCCGCAGACGTGCCGGTCACCGTCGTACCCGGCCTGACCTCCGCCATCTCGGTCCCGGCCCGCGTCGGGATCCCGGTGACGCACCGCGGGGTGGCCCACGAGTTCACCGTCATCTCCGGCCACCTCCCGCCCGGCCACCCGCAGTCACTGGTGGCCTGGGACGCGGTGGCCCGGATGACGGGCACCGTCGTCCTGCTGATGGCCGTCGACAACGCCCCGGCGATCGCGACCGCCCTCGTCGACGGTGGCCGGCCCGCGTCGACCCCGGTGGCTGTGATCGTGGACGGCACCATGCCGACCGAACGCACCGTCCTGACCACCCTGGGCTCGCTGGCCGACGACCTCACCGGCAACGACGTACGTCCGCCGGCGATCATCGTCATCGGCGAGGTGGTCGCGGTCGCGCGTCCGGCACACTACCGACGTGCCTGACTCACCCCACCTCGTCGAGATCTCCGACCCCGACGACCCGCGTCTGGCCGACTACCGCGACCTGCGCGACGTCGAGCTCCGCAAGAGCCTCGAGGCCGAGCACGGGCTGTTCCTCGCCGAGGGCGAGAAGGTCGTCCGCCGCTCGGTCGAGGCCGGGTACGCCCCGAGGTCCTTCCTCATGGCGCCGCGCTGGCTGGACGGGCTCGACGACATCCTCGGCCGGTCCGACGCGCCGTGCTACGTCCTGTCCGAGGCCCTGATCGAGCAGGTCACCGGCTTCCACGTGCACCGCGGGGCGCTCGCCTCCCTGCACCGCCGGCCGTTGCTCCCGGTCGACGACGTGCTCGCCGGAGCTCGTTCCGTGCTGGTGCTCGAGGACCTGGTGGACCACACCAACGTCGGGGCGATCTTCCGGTCGGGCGCGGCCCTCGGCTTCGACGCCGTGCTGCTGGCGCCGCGGTGCGCCGACCCGCTCTACCGGCGATCCATCAAGGTCGGCATGGGCGCCGTCTTCACGACGCCGTGGACCCGCCTGCCGGACTGGTACGACGCGCTGCCCGACCTCGGTCGGCGCGGGTTCACCACGGTCGCGCTCACCCTCTCGCCCGACTCCGTGCCGATCGAGCAGGCCGTCGCCGACGTCGACCGGCTCGCCCTCGTGCTCGGGTCGGAGGGCCACGGCCTGTCGTCGCGGTGGGAGTCGTCCGCCGAGCGCCGCGCGATCATCCCGATGCGCGCCGGCATCGACTCCCTCAACGTCGCCGCGGCCACCGCGGTCGCCTGCTACGCCGCCGCCCGCCGGTAGGGGCTCGGGTGTCCGTCGCCAACCGATGAGTTGGCGGGGAGCGACCTCAGCCCCGACGCCGCAGGACCTCGTGGAGCACGACCGACCCCGCGACGGCCGCGTTGAGCGAGGAGGCCGTGCCGACCATGGGGATGCTGGCGACGTCGTCGCAGACCGCGCGCCAGCTCGACGAGAGGCCGTGGGTCTCGTTGCCGACGACCACGACCACGCGGCCGTCGAGGTCGACGTCGGCGAGCGCACTGCCCTCCTCGTCGGTCCCGACGATCCGGTAGCCGTGGGCCTGGGCGTGCTCGACGACCGGCCCCGGGCCCGGCACCCGCAGCACGGTCAGCGCGAACAGCGAGCCGGTGCTGGCGCGGACGGCCTGCGGGTCGTACGGGTCTGCCGCGTGGCCGGTGACGACCAGTGCGGAGGCGCCGAACGCGTCCGCCGACCGGGCGAGGGTGCCGATGTTGCCGGGGCTGGTCGGCCGGTCGAAGACCACGATCGGCCCGCCGGGGCGGGACGTGTCCTCGAGCCGCGCGACCCCGTCATCGGGCATCTCGACGACCGCGACGAGCTCGGCGCCCTCCTCGCGGCCGCTGAGCCGGGCGTGCAGCTCCGGGGACAGGAGCACGCGCTCGCCGTCGGTCGAGGACCAGAGGTCGTCGGCCCACGCGGACGACGTGCCGTCCGCTCGTAGCAGGGCCCGCACCGTCCAGCCCTCCTCGACCGCCCGGGTGATCGGGCGTACGCCCTGCACGAGGAACTCGCGGGTGCGGTGCCGCTTCGAACGATTCGTCAGCAGCGCCTCCCACTGCTGGAAGCGGGCGTTCTCGCGGGTGACGCGGAGATCGTTCACGAGGCGGGCCAGGTGAGGGGGTAGTTCTCGGCCTCGGAGTCGTGCTTCTTGCCCAGCCGCTTGCGGGCCTTGGTCGAGAGGCGGTCGCCGAAGACGGTGCCGAGCGTGTGGTCGGTCTCGTGCTGGAGGCAGCGGGCGAGCAACCCGTCGCCCTCGAAGGTCACCGGCTCGCCGTCGAGTCCCTGGCCGTCGACGCGGGCCCAGTCGGGACGCGGGCACGACTCGAACGAGCCCGGGTAGGACAGGCAGCCCTCGTCCTCGTCGTCGAGGTGACGGTCCTTGCCCTCGGGCAGCGTCAGCACCGGGTTGCACACCACGCCGACGGTGCGGACGCCCTCGTCGTCGGGGCAGTCGAAGACGAACATCGACACGTCCTCGCCGACCTGGCACGCGGCCAGGCCGACGCCGTCGGCGGCGTACATCGTCGCGACCATGTCGGCGGCCAGGGTCGCGAGCGCGTCGTCGTACGTCGTCACCGCCTGCTGTGCGCGGTGCATGACCGGCGTGCCCCAGCGGGTGATCGCACGCGGCGATCCGCCCGTCGGCAGGGGGCCGTGGGGCGCCAGGACGTCGTCTCCGGATCCAGGGTGGTCGTCGGTCGGCTGCTCGTCGGGCATGCGGTGGATCGTAGTGGTGGTGCGGGTGACCGGCACCACGCGGTGGGGCGCTGGTCAACGGGTGTAACTCAGAGTTACATTTGACCCATGTCCCTCCTCAGCAGCCTCCGCCCCGGCGGCCGTCACGGGCTGTCGTCCCGCGAGACGCGCGACCCCATCGGCTTCGCCGTCGCCGCCGTCAACCGGCTGGCCCAGAGCGACCTGATCGACCGTGTCGGCCTGCGCAGGCAGAGCGAGCAGGTCGTCTACTCGACGACGCGCAACGGCTTCCGCGTGGCCACTGCTGCCGGCCGTACGTTCGCCCGCGCAGGCAAGCGCACCGGCGGGGAGCGTCCCGCCCGCGCGCAGTCGCGCGGGGTCTTCGACCTCACGCCGACCGAGGACGAGGCGATGCTCGTCGGCGTCGTCGACGAGCTCGCCGCCGAGCTGCTCCGCCCGGCCGCCGCTGCGGCCGACGACGCGTGCGCGGCACCCGACGAGGTCCTCGCCGCCGTCCAGGAGGTCGGCCTCCCCGGCCTCGGCGTGCCGGAGTCGCTCGGCGGGATCATGGAGGAGCGCTCGGCGATGGCCGGCACCCTCGTCGCCGAGGCCCTTGCCAAGGGCGACATGGGGCTCGCCGTCGCGGCGCTCGCGCCCGGCGCCGTCGCCACCGCGCTCGGCCTCTGGGGCACCGAGGCCCAGCAGCAGACCTACCTGCCGGCCTTCACCGGCACCGACGTACCCGCCGCCGCCCTGACGATCACCGAGCCGACGGTGCTCTTCGACCCCTTCGAGCTGTCGACCACTGCGCTGCGCGACGGTGACGGCTACGTCCTCGACGGCGTGAAGTCCGCGGTCGTGCGCGGCGCCGATGCCGAGCTCTTCGTCGTCGCGGCGATGCTCGACGGCACTCCCGCGCTCTTCCTCGTCGAGTCCGGCACCGACGGTCTCGAGGTCGAGGCCGACCCGTCGATGGGGATCCGCGCCGCGGCGCTCTCGCGGCTGCACCTCACCGGCGTACGCGTCGGTGCGGACGCGCTGCTCGGGGACACCGACGGCGAGGCCTACCGCGACTGCGTACGCCTCTCGCGCCTTGCGTGGTGCGCCCTCGCGGTCGGCACCGGCCAGGCCGTGCTCGACTACGTCACTGAGTACGTCAACGAGCGGCAGGCGTTCGGCGAGCCGATCAGCCACCGCCAGTCGGTCGCCTTCATGGTCGCCGACATCGCGATCGAGCTGCAGGCGATGCGGCTGCTGACGTGGAAGGCCGCCTCGCGCGCCACCCGCGGAGAGGACTTCGCCCGCGAGGTCGGGCTGGCCCGACAGCTGTGCGCGGAGAAGGGCATGAAGATCGGCCTCGACGGCGTCCAGCTCCTCGGCGGCCACGGCTTCGTGAAGGAACACCCGGTCGAACGGTGGTACCGCGACCTGCGGGCCGTCGGGATCATGGAAGGCGTGGTGATGGTCTAGTGATCAACCTCGAGACCCCCAAGAAGCAGGCGGCGCTGATCGACCAGGCCCACCAGCTGGCGATGAACATGCTGCGCCCGATCTCGCGCAAGTACGACCGCGCCGAGCACGAGTACCCCAAGGAGCTCGACATGCTCGCCGCGCTGATCGACGGCGTGTCCGAGACCGGCGCCACCGGCGGTGCCGGCGCGGGCGGCGTACGCCGTGACGAGAAGGCCGAGGACTCCGGGAAGGTGCGCAACGGCGCCAACCTCGCGTCCGTCCTGTCGGTCGCCGAGATGTGCTGGGGCGACACCGCCCTGCTGCTCTCGATGCCGCGCCAGGGCCTGGGCAACTCGGCCATCGCGTCGGTCGCCAACGAGGAGCAGCTCGAGCGCTACAAGGGCACGTGGGCGGCGATGGCGATCACCGAGCCCGGCATCGGCTCGGACTCGGCCAACCTCACGACGACGGCCATCAAGGACGGCGACGAGTACGTCATCAACGGCGAGAAGATCTACGTCACCTCGGGCGACCGCGCCGACAGCGTCGTGGTGTGGGCGACGCTCGACAAGGAGCTCGGTCGAGCGGCGATCAAGTCGTTCCTGGTCCGCAAGGACAACCCCGGCCTGAAGGTCGAGCGTCTCGAGCACAAGCTCGGCATCCGCGCGTCCGACACCGCGGCGATCACGTTCACCGACTGCCGGGTGCCGGCCGAGGACCTGCTCGGCTCGCCGGAGATCGACACCAAGTCGGGCTTCGCCGGTGCGATGGCGACCTTCGACAACACGCGTCCGCTCGTGGCCGCGATGGCGGTCGGGTGTGCCCGCGCGTCGCTCGACCTGACCCGCGACCTGCTCGAGCAGGCCGGCATCGTCGTCGACTACGACCGCCCCGCCGAGCGGCAGAGCGCTGCGGCCGCGAAGTTCCTGCAGCTCGAGGCCGACTGGGAGGGCGCCAAGCTGCTGATGATGCAGGCGGCGTGGATGGCCGACAACCGCAAGCCCAACTCGCTCGAGGCCTCGATGGCCAAGGCCAAGGCCGGTCGCGTCGGCTCCGACGTCACGCTGTCCTGCGTCCAGCTGTGCGGCACGCTCGGCTACAGCGAGGGCGAGCTGCTCGAGAAGTGGTCGCGCGACTCCAAGATCCTCGACATCTTCGAGGGCACGCAGCAGATCCAGCAGCTGATCGTGGCCCGCCGGATCCTCGGGCTGACCAGCTCCGAGCTGAAGTAGGTCCAGACGACGAAGCCCCCTCCCGGACCATCCGGGAGGGGGCTTTCGTGTGTGGCTCAGGCGGTCTTGTAGGGGTCGTGCGTGGCGAGGAGCTTGTCGAGGCGGGCCTGGTCGAGGCGGTGGACGGTGGTGCTGTCCTCCTGCATGTCGCGGACGACCTTGGCGAGCGTGAAGGTCGAGGTCGTCAGGTAGAGGGTGCCGAGGGCGAGGAAGCCCTTGATCCACGGGTCGGTCTGCATGAAGTAGATCGCGACGAGCATGGCGAAGAGCGCGGCCCCGAAGGAGATCGCGGCCTGGGCGGCGAAGGCGGTGGTGTTCTTGGCGGTGGAGGCGAGTGTCGAAGGCATGGGTCAACCATCGGTCGCACGTGGCCGGAGGAGACCTGTCGACGTACCCGATCCCCACTGAGTACGTCCGCTCAACCTGCACCGGTACGTTCGGGCCATGCCAGATGACCTGCAGCCGCCGACCGGCCACATGTCGCCCGAGGAGTTCCGCCGCCACGGGCACGCCGCCATCGACTGGATCGCCGACTACTGGGCCTCGCTCGACGACCTGCCCGTCCGCGCGCAGGTCGCGCCCGGTGACGTACGACGCCTGCTTCCCACGTCTGCGCCGGAGACCGGCGAGCCGTTCGACGCCGTGCTCGCCGACCTCGACCGTGTCGTCGTCCCCGGTCTCACGCACTGGCAGCACCCGCGCTTCTTCGCGTACTTCCCGGCCAACTCCTCTCCGGCGGCGATCCTCGGCGACCTGATCTCCAGCGGCATCGGAGCGCAGGGGATGATCTGGGCGACCAGCCCGGCCGTCACCGAGGTCGAGCAGGTGGTGCTCGACTGGTTCGCCGAGGCCCTCGGGCTGCCCGACGCGTTCCGCAGCGACGGACCGGGCGGTGGCGTCATCCAGGACACCGCGTCGACGGCGACCTTCACCGCCCTGTTGTCCGCGCTCCATCGCGCCAGCGGGGGACAGGCGCGCATCAGTGGTGTGGGTGACCAGCAGTGGCGGGTGTACGGCTCCACGCAGGCGCACTCGTCGCTGGTGAAGGCCGCGATGATGGCCGGGCTCGGCGAGGACGCCGTGCGTGCGGTCGACACCGACCCGGAGACGCAGGCGATGGACGTCGACGCGCTGCGGGACGCGATCGTCGAGGACGTCGAGGCGGGGCTGCGCCCGGTGATGGTGCACGTCGCCGCCGGCAGCACGTCGACCGGAGCGATGGACGACGTCGCGGCGGTCGCGGAGGTCGTGCGCGAGTGGGGCGTGTGGCTGCACGTCGACGCAGCCTGGGCCGGCGTGGCCGCAGTCTGCCCCGAGCACCGCGACCACCTCGCGGGCGTCGAGGCGGCCGACTCGTTCGTCACCAACCCGCACAAGTGGCTGCTGACCACCTTCGACTGCAGCACCTTCTGGGTGCGCGACCGCACCGCCCTCACCGGCGCGCTGTCGATCCTCCCGGAATACCTCCGCAACGCAGCGACGGAGTCCGGCGACGTCGTCGACTACCGCGACTGGCACCCCCAGCTCGGCCGGCGGTTCCGGGCGATCAAGCTGTGGGCGGTGCTGCGGACGTACGGGCTGGAGGGTCTGCGTCAGCACATCCGCAGCGGGATCGCCCTCGCCGAGCACGTCGCCGACCTGGTGGCCGCCGACGACCGCTTCGAGATGGTCACCGAGCCGGCACTGTCCCTGGTGGTGTTCCGCCTGACGTCCGGGGACGAGCAGACGCTGGCGGCGATGGAGGCGGTCAACGCGTCCGGTGAGGCCTACCTCAGCCACACCACCGTCAACGGTCGCGCGGCCATCCGTCTCGCGGTCGGCAGCTGGCGTACGACCCAGGCCGACGTCGACCGGACCTGGCGCGCGCTGCAGGAGGCTGCTGCCGCCCAGGGCTGATCGGGCGGGGCTGATCGGGCAGGGCTGACAAGGTGGGGAGCATGAAGCTCTTCGCCGACACGCCTGTCCGTCGCACCCTCCAGGTGCTCGCCGATCTCCTGTTCGTGGCCTGGCTCGTGCTCTGGGTGTGGGCCGGGATGGCCGTCCACGACGGGACCATGGAGCTCGCCGGGCCCGCTCGGCAGACCGACTCGGCGGCGACGTCGATGGCCGACCAGCTGCGCGACGCCGGCGGCAAGCTCGGTGAGGCGCCGCTGGTCGGCGACGAGCTGTCGGTGCCCTTCGACAAGGCGGCCGACGCCTCCGACGGGATCGCCTCGGCCGGACGGGACACGGTGGCGGCCGTCGAGCAGCTCGCGCTGCTGCTCGGGCTCTCCGTCGCGCTGATCCCGATCCTCATCGTGTCGGTGATCCACCTGCCGCTGCGATGGCGGTTCATCCGGGAGGCGACGGCGGGGGCGAAGTTCATCGACGCGCAGGAGGACCTCGACCTCTTCGCGCTGCGCGCACTCGCCCACCAGCCGATGCGGGTGCTGGCCAAGGTCAGCGACGACCCCGCCGGTGCCTGGCGTGCCCGCGACCCCGAGGTCGTACGCCGGCTCGCCGCGCTCGAGCTCGCCGACGTCGGGCTGCGGCCCAGGAAGCTGCCGGGTTCCTCTGGTCGGGCCGCGTAGAGTCCGCCACCGTGCAGTTCCTCGACGCCAAGCCGCCCCACGACCTCACCTACGACGACGTGTTCATGGTGCCCCGCTCCTCGTCGGTGGCCAGTCGCTACGACGTCGACCTGGCCACCTCCGACGGCACCGGCGCGACGCTGCCGCTCGTCGTCGCGAACATGACGGCCATCGCCGGCAAGCGGATGGCCGAGACCGTCGCCCGGCGCGGTGGCCTCACGGTGATCCCGCAGGACATCCCGATCCCCGTCGTCGCCGATGTCGTCGCGTGGGTCAAGCAGCGCCACCACGTGTTCGACACCCCGATCGAGCTGCGCCCCGACCAGACGGTCGCGGAGGCGCTGGCGCTGATCCCCAAGCGCGCGCACAAGGCCGCGGTCGTCGTCCAGGACGGCCGCCCGGTGGGCGTCGTCTCGGAGGCCGACTGCGCCGAGGTGGACCGGTTCGCCCAGGTGGGCTCGGTGATGAACCCCGCCGTCGTCACCGTCTCCGCGACCACGGACCCGCGCGAGGTCTACGACGCCATCGAGCGCGCGAAGGCACCGTTGGCCGTCGCCGTGTCGGACACCGGCGAGCTCGTCGGCGTGCTCACGCGGCTCGGCGCGCTGCGCGCGACCCTCTACACACCGGCCCTCGACGCGACCGGCGGACTGCGCATCGCCGCCGCGGTCGGGGTGAACGGAGACGTGGCAGACCGCGCCGCCGCGCTGCTCGACGCCGGCATCGACTGCCTCGTGGTCGACACCGCCCACGGGCACCAGGACCGGATGGTGCAGGCCCTTCAGGCCGTACGCGCCCTGTCGCCGGCCGTGCCGATCGCCGCCGGCAACGTCGTGTCCGCCGACGGCACCCGAGCCCTCATCGAGGCCGGTGCCGACATCGTCAAGGTGGGCGTCGGTCCCGGCGCGATGTGCACGACCCGGATGATGACCGGAGTCGGCCGACCGCAGTTCTCAGCAGTGTTGGAGTGCGCGGCCGAGGCACGCGCGCACGGCAAGCACGTGTGGGCCGACGGGGGAGTACGCCACCCGCGCGACGTCGCGCTCGCCCTGGCCGCCGGCGCGTCGTCGGTGATGATCGGGTCGTGGTTCGCCGGCACCCACGAGTCGCCCGGCGACCTGATGGAGGACGCGGACGGCCGCCCGTTCAAGGTGTCCTTCGGCATGGCGTCCGCCCGCGCGGTGGCCAACCGCACGTCGGGCGAGTCGTCGTACGACCGGGCGCGCAAGGGCCTCTACGAGGAGGGCATCTCGTCCTCGCGGATGTACCTCGACCCGCACCGGCCCGGCGTCGAGGACCTGATCGACCAGATCTGCTCCGGCGTCCGCTCCTCCTGCACCTACGCCGGCGCGAGCAACCTCGCCGAGCTCCACGAGCGGGCGCTCGTCGGCGTCCAGTCGGCGGCCGGCTTCCACGAGGGTCGTCCGCTGGACAGGTCGTGGTGATGGACCACGTCTTCGTGATGACGTACGGCAGGTCGGGATCGACGCTGCTGATGGGGATCCTCAACTCGATCCCCGGCTGGCTGCTGCGCGGCGAGAACCGCCACGCCATGCGCCACCTCTACGACTTCCACCGCAGCGGCCTGGCGGAGAAGGCACGCGTCGACCACGACCGAGCGAGCGAGCCGACGCACCCGTGGTTCGGCATCGAGGCCTTCCCCGAGGACGTGTCGCTGGCCCACATCCGCGCGCTCGCGGAGGCGACGCTGCTACGCCCCGAGCCCGACACGCGGGTGACGGGCTACAAGGAGATCCGCTGGTACGACGCGGACCTCCCCGACTACGTCGCGTTCCTCCAGCAGGTGTTCCCCGGAGCCCGTTTCGTGGTCAACACGCGCCGGCTCGAGGACGTCGCGGCCAGCAACTACTGGACGCACAAGGACGACCCCCTGGGTCAGGTGCGCGCCATCGAGGACAAGATCCTCGCCACCGTGGCGGGTCTCGGCGACGCCGCCTACCGGGTCCACTACGACGACTACGTCGCCGACCCGGGCGTGCTGCGCGGACTCTTCGACTGGTTGGGCGAGGACTTCGACGAGCAGCGGATCCGTGAGGTCATGGCCACGCCGCACTCGAGCAGGAGCAAGCACCGCAGCTGATTCGTGTGCGAGGGTGACGCATGATCATCAATCCGGGGAGTCATGATCCGCAGGGTCCGTGGGACCCGAACGAGAAGAAGAAGTATTTCGACCTGCGCTACTTCTGGGTGCTGATGCCGTTCCTGCTCCTGATGGTCGGGCTCCTGGTGGTCGGCACCATCTACGGCGACTGAGGCTGCTCAGCGCGAGGTGTTGGCCGTCCGGCCCTTGGTGACACCGACGAAGGTCTGGGTCACCTCGTCGTCCCGCTCGATCCGCCACACGAGGGCGATCGTGGTCGGGTCCAGGTCGGACACGACCCGGGTCACCACGTCCTTGCGCTGGTGCAGCCGGGCGATCGACATCGGCAGGATCACGACGCCCGTGCCGGCGGCGACCGTCTCGATCGCCTCCTGCTCGGTCATCGGCGGCCACTCGAGCTGCTCGGCCTCCGGACGCCAGCCGCTCGCGTGGGGGCGCACGAGCTGCTCGTCGACGAGGTCGGCGGTGGTGACCTCCTCGTCCGCGGCAGCCAGCACGTGCTCGTGGGACGCGACCGCGACCTGCACCTCGTCGTAGAGGCGTACGCAGTGCAGTCCGTCGCGGTCCACGGGCAGGCGGACGATAGCCATGTCCAGGGTCTCGTCGCGGATGCCGTCGAGCTGGTCGGCCTCCGTCACCGGCACGAGGACCAGGGTCTCGCGACGGCGGTCGCGCCAGTGGCGGGCCCACTTGTCGGGCGTCGCGCCGGTGACGAAGCCGACCCTGAACGGGATGAACATGGGACCGACCCTAGGGCCGTCAGGCCTCAGGGTCCTTCTTCACGGACAGGACGAAGTCGTCGCCGTGCTCGGTGACGCCCGTGACGACGGCGGCCTCGACAGCGTCGATGGCGTACTGGCGGCGGACGACGAGCGGGTCGTTCGAGAGGTCCTTCACCAGCGCGACGGCCAGGGCGACCATCACGATCACGAACGGCAGCGCCGCGATGATCGTGATCGTCTGCAGGCCGCTGAGCGCGTCCTCGCCGCCGGCGAGCAGCATCACGATCGCCACGAGCCCGGTGGCGACGCCCCAGAAGATCACCGTCGGCTTGCGCGGCTCGAGCGCGCCCCTCTCGGAGAGGGAGCCCATCACGATGGATGCGGCGTCGGCGCCGGAGACGAAGAAGATCGCCACGAGCACCATCACCAGGATGCTCGACACGGTGGCCAGCGGGAACTGGTCGAGCACGGTGAACAGCTGCGACTCGATCCCCCCGGCACCGGCGATGTCGACGCCGTCCTGCTGCAGCTTGATCGCGGCGCCGCCGAAGATCGCGAACCAGACCAGGCTCACCAGGCTCGGCACCAGCAGCACGCCGGTGACGAACTGGCGGATCGTGCGACCGCGCGAGATGCGGGCGATGAACATCCCCACGAACGGTGTCCAGGAGAGCCACCAGGCCCAGTAGAAGACGGTCCAGCCGGCGAGCCACTCGCTGACCGCGGCACCCTCGGCGCCCGTGCGGGCGGCCATCTCGGGGAGCTGGCCGGCGTAGCTGCCGAGGGCGGTCGGGAGCAGGTTGAGCATGAAGACCGTCGGGCCGACCACGAAGACGAACGCGGCCAGGGCGAGGGCGAGCACCATGTTGATGTTGGAGAGCCACTGGATGCCCTTGGCGACGCCGGAGACGGCGGACAGGACGAACGCGACCGTCAGCAGCGCGATGATGGCGACGAGCACCGTGTTGCCGGCGCCGCCGATGCCGCCGACGATCTCCAGTCCACTACGGATCTGGAGGGCGCCGAGGCCGAGCGAGGCGGCCGAGCCGAAGAGCGTCGCGAAGATCGCGAGCATGTCGATGACCTGGCCCACGGCGCCGTTGGCGCGCGAGCCGAGGAGCGGCTCGAAGGCCGCGCTGATGAGCTGGACGCGGCCCTTGCGATAGGTGCCGTACGCGATCGCCAGGCCGACGACGGCGTAGATCGCCCACGGGTGCAGGGTCCAGTGGAAGAGGGTGGTGGCCATCGCGGTCTGCGCGCTCCCGGTCTCGCCGGTGCCGGGAGGCGGCGTCGCGAAGTGGCTGACCGGCTCGCTGACGCCGTAGAACATCAGGCCGATGCCCATCCCCGCGCTGAACATCATGGCGATCCACGAGACCGTCTTGAACTCCGGCTCCTCGTCGTCACGGCCCAGCGGGATGTTGCCGAATCGACCCATCGCCAGCCAGATCACGAACACGACGAAGCCGGACGCGGTCAGCACGAAGATCCAGCCGGTGTTGGTCATCGTCCAGGCGAGGCCCTTGGTCGAGGCGCTGCTGAGCGAGGCGGTGCTGACCAGGCCCCACACGAGGAAGCCGACGGCGATGGCCGCCGTGACGCCGAAGACGACCTTGTCGAGGCCGGTGCCGCGGGGCTCGGTGGGCTCGATCGACGCGTCGAGAGCGGGGTGGAGGTCGTCGGTGCCGGGCGGGGCGTCGTGCCCTGTCGGCGACCCGGTGTCGGGTGCTGCGGTGCGAATAGCCATTCGTCGACCAGACCAAGAATCTCGATGTCGAGCAAACCGGGAGTAGGTGAACGCGCTCAGGGGGAGAGGAGGCTCACACCTCGGCCGGTCCTGCACCGGGACCCGGAGCGCCGGGCTTTCCGGCGTCGGCGTAGGACCGGACGACCGAGATGTTGAGCGGGAAGTCGACGGCGAGCTCGCGGAAGAGGAGGGCCCCGGCCGTCGCGGCGGCCGCGGTGACCTCGCCCGAGACTGCGTCGGCGAGTGCTGCGGGGCAGTGGACGACGACCTCGTCGTGGAGGAAGAAGACGAGATGGGGGCGGGCATCGACGGTGCCCTCGCCGCCGAGCCGCCAGAGCCGGTTGCGCAGGTCGGCCAGCCAGCAGGACGCCCACTCCGCGGCAGTGCCCTGGACGACGAAGTTGCGGGTGAACCGGCCATAGGCACGGCGGTGCCGGTCCTGGTCCTCGAGGTCGGCCGGCGGGGCGTCGGGCGACTCGTCCCACGAGCCCCCGCCGAGAGCCGGGCAGCCGCGGCCCAGGAGCGTACGCACGACCTGGCCGCGCTCGCCGGCGCGGGCGGCCTCCTCGACCAGCCCGAAGGCCGCGGGGTAGCGGCGGCTCAGGCCCGCGAGCATCCGGCCGCTCTCGCCGCTGGTCGCGCCGTACATCGCACCGAGGAGCCCGAGCTTGGCGTCCTGCCGGGTCGCGACGGCGCCGTCGTCGACCATGCCCTGGTAGAGGTCGGCACCTCGGGCGGCTCGCGCCAGCGCCCGGTCGCCGCTCATCCCGGCGAGCACGCGGGGCTCGAGCTGGGCGACGTCGGCGACGACCAGGACCCAGTCGTCGTCGGCGACGGCGGCGGAGCGCACCTGGAGGGGGAAGGAGAGGGCGCCGCCACCGTTGGACGACCAGCGTCCGGTGGCCGAGCCGGCTGGTTGGTAGACGGGGCGGAACCGGCCGTCGCTGACCCACTGGTCGATCCACGCCCAGCCGTTGGTGGAGAAGAGGTGGGCGAGCTGCTTGTAGCGCACGAGGGGCTCGATGACGGGGTGCTCGACGCGGCGCAGGGTCGATCGTCGGGTGTCGGGCACCTCGATGCCGTTGCGCCGCAGCGCCGCGAGCAGGTGAGGTCGGGAGTCCGGGTTGAGGTCCGGGCTGCCCAGGAGCTGGCGCACCTCGACGACCAGGTCCTCCAGCAGGCGCGGTCGGGCACCCCGCGGCGGCCGCGGCCCGAGCAGCTCGGTGAGCAGCTGCTCGTGCACGTCGACCCGCCACGGCACCCCGGCGTGGGTCATCTCCGCAGCGACCAGGGCGC
Source organism: uncultured Actinomycetota bacterium (assembly GCA_963708875.1). Taxonomy (GTDB): domain Bacteria; phylum Actinomycetota; class Actinomycetes; order Propionibacteriales; family Nocardioidaceae; genus Nocardioides. The sequence goes on along the minus strand of CAVPUL010000007.1, from coordinate 49,274 downwards.
CTGCCGACTCTGCCGCGAGCAGCAGGCCGAGGCGTGCGGACTCGGGCGAGGCCCCGACCATCGTGAGCTGGCGGGCGTCCTCGAGGTCGGCGCGCAGGTGCTCGGTGGTGTCGTCCGCGCTGAAGAGCGCGGGGTCGGTGGCCTCCGCCGGGCGCAGCCGGTCCCACAGGCCCGACTCATCGCCCTCGAGCATCGAGGCGTCGACCGCGGGCGCACGGCGCAGCAGGCGGCGGCTCAGTCGCAGGTCGTGGCACCTCTCGATGCGGACGCCGGCGGCGAGCAGGGGCGGATACCAGCGGGCTGTGTCGTCCCACACCCAGCGCGGCCCGTCGACTCCCGCCTCCCGCTCCGCGACGTAGGCCGGGAACGCGGCCAGGTCGAGCACCCGCTCGTCCTCGTCCTCGCTCACCCGGACGCGCTCGCCCGGGAGCCGGGAGACGTGGACGCGCGACATGGGGACACCCTCCCGCACGGCACCGACGTCGATCGGGGGGCGCCTCGTTTTGACCAGACCCGCCTTGATGGCGTCCTCTAGTCCACAGGGATTGCGACTGGCGCAGCCTCGGAGGGGATGGGTGTGTCCGTGTCGAGGTTCTCGCCGCTGGTGCTGATGGTGTCTGTCGCGCTCGGTCTCTCCCTGGCCAGTGCCGTCCCGGCGTCTGCGCACCAGGCGGACCAGGGCACCGCGAGCCAGGCGTCCTCCACGTCGTCGACGTCCACCTCCACGTCGACCTCCACGTCCACGTCCGTGGCGCGCAAGGTTAAGCCCAAGCGCCAGTGGAAGGCCCCCAACGGGCCGTTCTTCAACGACCCGCACCGCAAGAGGGGTCACTTCACGATCGAGCAGCAGGTCATCAAGACCATCCGCCACACGCCGCGGCGCGGCATCATCCGGATCGCTGTCTACTCCTTCGACCGGATGCCGGTGGCCAACGCGCTCATCGCCGCGCACAAGCGTGGCGTCAAGGTGCAGATGCTGCTCAACGACCACCAGGACACCGGGGCCATGCAGGCCATCCGGCGTGAGATCGGCACCAACCGCGCCAAGAGGAGCTTCATCTACAAGTGCGTGGCCAGCTGCCGCAGCACGCAGAACGAGTACAACAACCTGCACACGAAGTTCTACTCGTTCAGCCAGTCCGGCAAGTCCCGCGACGTCATGGCCATCGGGTCGGCCAACATGATGCTCAACGCCGCGCTGCACCAGTGGAACGACCTCTACTTCATGTCGGGTGAGCACGAGCTGTTCCGCCAGTTCGTCTCCCTCTTCAACAACATGAAGAAGGACTGGGACACCCGCCGTCCACCGCGCTTCTTCTGCGGCACGCCGACCGGCCCGGCGTGCGACGACTCGGTCGACAAGTACACGGTCTGGGCGTTCCCCAAGCTGTCCGGGCCGAAGAACGACCTGGTGCTCGACATGCTGTCCAAGATCCAGTGCGTGACCCCCGACGCTGCGGGCAACCCCGTGCGCACCAAGCTGGCGCTGTCGATGCACACCATGCGCGGCCGTCGCGGTGACTACCTGGCCGCCGCGATCCGCAACAAGTTCGCCGAGGGCTGCGACTTCCGCGTCAGCTACGGGCTCATCGGTTTCCACACCAAGCAGATCCTCGGCGCGCCGACGGCGCGTGGTCGCATCCCGCTGCGCTCGACCGGGATGGACTACAACACCGAGGACGACTTCGACCTCAACAAGGACGGCGAGGACGACCTGATCCTCGACTTCTACAGCCACCAGAAGTACTTCGTCATCCAGGGGACGTACAACGGGGTCCAGGGCACCGAGATGGTGCTCACCGGGTCGTCCAACTGGGCGAGCCTCAGCACGGCCAACGACGAGCTCTGGCTGACTGTGCGCGGCCACCGCGTGGCCAAGAAGTACCTGCGCAACTACAACTACCAGTGGGACCACGCCCGCAACACGCGCGACGCCTACACGACGACGTACTCGACGTTCCGGGTCTCCCGGATGGAGCGCCAGCCCGACGGGACGTACGTGAAGCGCTACGCCACGGTGCGCCGTCCGTTCACGACGGTCGAGCCCGACCGCTACGCCAAGGGCCCGTACTGGGAAGCGGACTGATCGGGTCCACCACCTGGACGGCGGCGTGACCGGCTGGACCTAGGCTGCCGGCATGCCGACCGACCCGCGCGGGCTGCGTGCCGACGCGCCGCTGCTCGACGCGTGGCTGCGCTTCCAGGAGGCGGTGCCGACGCCGTTCACGATCCCGGGCCACAAGCAGCGCACCGACCTCGTCGGTGACGTGGTCGCCGGCGACGTCCCGCTCTACGCCGGGCTCGACACGATGAAGCTGACCACCGGCGTGCTGGTCGAGGCCGAGGCGCGGGCCGCGCGCCTGTGGGGTGCGGACGTGTGCCGCTTCTCGACCGGCGGCGCGACGCACGCCAACCAGGCCGTCGCGCTCGCTGTCGCCGACGACGGCGACGAGGTCGTGGTGAGCCGGACGCTGCACCGGTCGATGCTGCTCGGGCTGGTGCTCGCTGGGCTGACGCCGGTGTGGGTGCGACCGGAGGTGGACGCTGCGACCGGTCTGCCGCTCGGCGTGGCGCCCGAGTCCGTACGCCGCGCGCTCGCCGCGCACCCGCGGGCGCGAGCCGTCTTCGTGGGCGATCCGTCGTACGTCGGCACGGTCGGCGACATCGCCGGGTTGGCCGAGGCCGCGCACGAGCACGACGTACCGCTCGTCGTGGACGCAGCCTGGGCGGCGCACTTCGGCTTCCACCCCGACCTGCCTCGCCACGCCCTGCAGCTCGGCGCGGACGTGATGGTCACCAGCGCGCACAAGACGCTGCCGGCGTGGAGCCAGGCCGCGATCGTGCTGGCCCGCACCGAGCGCATCGACGCCGCCCGGCTCGAGGCCGGCGTGGAGGCGACCGCGACGACCAGTCCTGCAGGGGCGATCCTGGCCAGCACCGACGCCGCTCGCGCACTGCTCGAGCGCGATGGCGAGGAGCTCCTCGGGACGGCCATCGCCGCGACCCGAGGTGCGCGCGCCCGCCTCCGCGAGGTCCCCGGACTCGCGGTGCTGGACGGGCCGGCGGTCGACCCGCTCAAGCTCACGGTCGTGCTGTCGGCCAGCGGCGCCGACGGCAACGCGGTCGAGCAGGACCTGCTGGCCCTCGGGCTGCCCGTCGAGTCGGCGGACCGTGACGTGCTGGTCGCGGTGGTCTCGCTCGCCGACACCGCCAGCACACTGACCGCCCTGACGGAGGCCGTCGTCGCGTCCGTCGAGCGACACCGCGGGCCCGCGCGCGACGTCGTCGGCCCCGCGGCGTACGGCGTCGAGCCGGTCACGGTCGTGCCGCCACGTCGGGCGTTCTTCGCAGAGTCCGAGACCGTCCCGATCGAGAGCGCCGTGGGCCGCACCAGTGCAGAGCTCGTCGCTCCCTACCCGCCCGGCATCCCGGTGCTCGCGCCGGGGGAACGGGTGACGCGGGAGACGCTGCAGGCGCTGGAGCACGCCCGCGCCGCCGGCGTCCGGATCGCGTACGCCGCCGACCCGACACTCGAGACGCTGCGAGTCACCCGGACCGGGCGCACCGCGGCTGGGGTCCGACCCGGATGATGGTGGGGTGCTGCACCGACATCCCTTCCTCGGCCTCCTGACGCTGCTCTACCTGGGCTTCGTGGGCCTCGTGACGCTGACCCCGGGATCGGACTCGCCCGACTACTCGGACCTCGCGGCCCGCGTGCTGGCGCGGCTGCAGCGCTATCCCGAGCTCGATCGGTTGACGATCCACCTGAGCGTGGGGCGGATCGAGTTCCTCGCCAACATCGGTCTCTTCGTCCCGCTGGGCGTGTTCCTGCTGCTGCTGTTCGGCACCCGCTTCTGGTGGGTGGCGCTCGTCGCCGGCATCGTGCTGACGTCGATGATCGAGCAGGTCCAGAAGCAGATCCCGGGTCGGGTCTCCGACCCGCGAGACGTCACCGCGAACTCGATCGGCATGTTCGTCGGCGTCGGCCTCGCCCTCGTGCTGACGCTGCCCGGGACCCTCAGGCGGCAGCGGGAAGGCCGCTAGCCCGTACGCCCGGCGTGCCGACGCGCAGCGTCGACCAGTCCGGCCATCAGGCCGACCTCGACGCGCGTCTCGGGGTGCCACTGCACGGCGATGCGGAAGCGGTCGCCTGCGGCCTCCATCGCCTCGACCGTCCCGTCGTCAGCACGGGCGACCGCGGCGAAGCCGGGATGCGTGGCCACGGACTGGTGGTGGTGGCAGCTCACCTCGACGTGCGAGCCGACCAGGCCGGCCAACCGCGAACCGGCCTCGGTGCGGACCTCGACGTCGCCGTAGACGTCGCCGCCGGGGGAGTGCGTCTCGTGACCGACGAGGTCGGGCGTGTGCTGGTCGAGCGTGCCGCCGGCGTGCACGGCCATCAGCTGCATGCCTCTGCAGATCCCCAGCACAGGCAGTCCGACGTCGTCGGCGGCCGTGAGCAGGGCCAGCTCCCAGGCGTCCCGGTCGGGCCGCCAGCCGGCCGTGCGCTCGTGCGGCGCTGCGCCGTACCTCGCCGGGTCGACGTCGGCACCGCCGGAGACGACGAGCGCGTCGATGGTCCGCACCACCCGGTCAGCTGCTCCGGCTGTGGCGACGGGCGGCAGCAGCAGCGGCACGCCGCCCGCCGCCTCCACGGCGAGGGCGTACTCCGTCGGCAGCAGGTCGGCGCGGGTGTTCCACACGCCCCACGCCGCCTCCTGCCGGTACGTCGTCAGCCCGACGACCGGTGTCTCGACCTCGCTCACCTGATCGCCCTCAGAGCGGCGTGACGTAGGCGCCGGAGATGCCACCGTCGACGAGGAAGGTGTTGGCCGTCATGAAGCTCGACTCGTCGGAGGCCAGGAACAGCACGGCGTTGGCCATCTCCTCGGGCTCGGCGAAGCGGCCCATCGGCACGTGGACGAGCCGTCGGGCGGCCCGCTCGGCGTCGCTGGCGAACAGCTCCTTGAGGAGCGGGGTGTTGACCGGACCGGGGCACAGCGCGTTGACCCGTACGCCCTCGCGCGCGAACTGCACGCCGAGCTCGCGTGACATCGAGAGCACGCCGCCCTTCGATGCGGAGTACGAGATCTGCGAGGTCGCTGCGCCCATCACGGCCACGAACGACGCGGTGTTGATGATCGAGCCGCGCTTCTGCTCGAGCATGTAGGGGAGCGCGGCCTTGCAGCACAGGTAGACGCTCGTGAGGTTGACCTCCTGCACCTTGCGCCAGGCGTCGAGGTCGGTGTCGAGGATCGAGTCGTCCTCCGGCGGCGAGATGCCGGCGTTGTTGAAGGCGATGTCGACCGAGCCGTAGGTGTCCTTGGCCGTCCTGAACAGCGCGTCGACCTCGTCCTTGGAGGTCACGTCGACGTGGACGTACGTCGCGACGTCGTGACCGCCGAGCTCGGCGACGAGCGCCTCGCCGCCGGCGTCGTCGATGTCGCCGATGACGACGCGGGCGCCCTCCTCGACGAAGCGACGTACGGTCGCGAGCCCGATGCCGCTGCACCCGCCGGTGACGACGGCCGTACGGCCCTCGATGCGTCCTGCCATGGCCATGTTCCTTTCGCTGGACCTGCTCGTGCGGGTCAGTGGGCGATGAAGACGTTCTTCTCCTCGGTGAACGCGTTCGGCGCGTCCGGGCCGAGCTCGCGACCGAGGCCGGACTGCTTGTAGCCGCCGAACGGCGTCCAGTAGCGCACCGAGGAGTGGCTGTTGACCGAGAGGTTGCCGGCCTCGACGCGACGCGAGACCCGCAGCGCGCGCCCGACGTCGGCGGTGAAGATCGAGCCCGAGAGGCCGTAGTCGGAGTCGTTGGCGAGCGCCACGGCCTCGTCCTCGTCGTCGAACGGCATCACCGCGACGACGGGGCCGAAGACCTCCTCCCGCCAGATCGCCTCGGTGGTGTCCGTGGACTCGACGACGGTCGGCGGCAGCCACCACCCCGGACCGTCGGGCGCGCTGCCGGAGAAGGCGATGGAGGCCCGGTCGAGGTAGGCCTGCACCGCATCGCGCTGCCCCGAGGAGACCATCGGGCCCATCTCGCTCTGCTCGTCGGCGGGGTCGATGACCTTGAACGCGCGGACCGCCGTCTCGAGCCGGCCCACGAACTCGTCGTACGCCGATCGCTGCACGAGGATCCGCGACCGTGCGCAGCAGTCCTGGCCGGCGTTGTCGAAGACGGCGTACGGCGCGCTGGCTGCCGCCGCGGCGACGTCGGTGTCGGCGAAGACGATGTTGGCGCTCTTGCCGCCGAGCTCGAGGGTCACCCGCTTCACCTGGTCGGCGCAGCCGCGCATGATCTGCTTGCCGACGCCCGTGGAGCCCGTGAAGCAGACCTTGCGCACGAGCGGGTGGGTGACGAACCGCTCGCCGACGACCGAGCCCTTGCCGGGGATGACGTTGAGGACGCCCTCCGGCAGCCCGGCCTCGATCGCGAGCTCGCCGATCCGGATGGCCGTCAGCGGCGTGAGCTCGGCAGGCTTGAGGACGACCGTGTTGCCGGCCGCGAGCGCGGGCGCGAAGCCCCACGCAGCGATGGGCATCGGGAAGTTCCAGGGGACGATGATCCCGACGACGCCCAGCGGCTCGTGGAAGGTCAGGTCGGTGCCGCCCGCGACCGGGATCTGGCGGCCGAACAACCGCTCCGGAGCCGCCGAGTAGTAGTTCAGGCAGTCGCGGACGTTGCCGGCCTCCCACCGGGCGTTTCCGATCGTGTGGCCGGCGTTGAGGACCTCCAGCTGCGCGAGCTCCTCGAGGTGGTCGTCCACGGTCGCGGCGAACGCACGGAGCAGCCGCGCGCGCTCGCCGGGAGCCACGTCACGCCAGCCCGGGAAGGCGTCGTGCGCCCGGGCGATGACCGCGTCGGCCTCGTCGACGGACGCGGAGGCGGGGGAGTCCTCGAGCTCCTCGCCGGTGGTCGGGTTGATCAGGATGCTCATGCACGTACTCGCTTCGCTCCGTGGATGATTCGCTCGCTTCGCTCGTCCATGCCTAGAGCCTCTCGAATCCGCGCACGAGCTCCCAGTCGGTCACGGTCGCGTTGTACGCCGCCAGCTCGATGTCGGCCATGTTGGCGTAGTGCTCGACGACGTCGTCGCCCAGGGCCGCACGGACCACAGCAGACGTGTGGAACCTCTCGCGGGCGGCGCCCATCGTGCTCGGCACCCGCGGCTTGTCGGAGGTGTACGCGTTGCCCGTCAGCTCCGGCTCCAGCTCGAGCTCCTCGTCGATGCCGTGCAGGCCGCCGGCGATCATCGCGGCCAGCGCGAGGTAGGGGTTGGCGTCCGCGCCCGGGATCCGGTTCTCCATCCGCGCCCCGGCGCCACGCCCGACGAGTCGCATCGCACAGGTGCGGTTGTCGAGCCCCCACCCGAGGGTGGTCGGCGCGAAGGAGCCGTCGGCGAACCGCTTGTAGGAGTTGATGTTCGGCGCGAAGAACAACGTGAAGTCAGCCGCTGTCGCCAGCACGCCGGCGATGAACCTGTCGTAGAGCGGCGTACGCGCTCCCTTGTCCTCGTCCCAGAAGACGAGCTCGCCGTCCTGTCCGCGGAACGACATGTGGATGTGGCAGGAGTTGCCCTCGCGCTGGTTGGGCTTCGCCATGAAGGTCACCGACTTGCCGTGCTGCGCGGCGATCTCCTTGGCGGCGTTCTTGTAGACCGCGTGGTTGTCGGCGGTGGTGAGCGCATCGTTGTAGAGGAAGCCGACCTCGTGCTGGCCGAAGTTGCACTCGCCCTTGGCGCCCTCGACGTCCAGCCCCGCGGCGTACATGTGGTTGCGGATGTCGCGCAGCAGCGGCTCGACGCGGGTGGTGCCGAGGATCGAGTAGTCGACGTTGTACTGGTTGGCGGGCGTCAGGTCCTTGTATCCCTTGCGCCAGGCCTCCTCGTAGGTGTCGTCGTAGATGACCAGCTCGAGCTCGGTGCCCGCCAGCGCGACCCAGCCGCGCTCGGCGAGCCGGTCGAGCTGGGTCTTGAGGATCGCGCGCGGGCTCGCCGCCACCGGCGTGTGGTCGGTCCACTCGAGGTCGCACTGGACCATCGCCGTCGCGGGCAGCCACGGCAGCAACCGGATGGTCTGCTCGTCCATCACGAACTCCATGTCGCCGTAGCCCTGCTCCCACGAGGTCATCGCGTAGCCGTCGACGGTGTTCATGTCGACGTCGACAGCCAGGAGGTAGTTGCAGCCCTCGGTGCCGTGCCCGACGACGTGGTCGAGGAAGTAGCGACCGTGCAGGCGCTTGCCCTGGAGCCGGCCCTGCATGTCGGTGAAGGCCAGCACGACCGTGTCGACGTCGCCGGACTCGATGCTCTGGCGCAGCGCGTCCATGGTCAGGTGCCGGTCGTTGCGTGTGCTCACGGGTTCTCCCTCTGTAGGGGCGGGCTTGCTGGAGTGCGGCGGTGTCTCATCCGAGCAGGCCGCGCAGGAGCGCGGCGGTGTCGTCGCAGTGGACCTCCATGACCGTACGGGCACGCTCGGCGCGGCCGTCGACGATGGCTCGGCAGATCTGGCGGTGCTGCTGGTGCGAGTGCCCGATGTTGGGCTCGAGGGACGGGATCGCGCCCAGCATCGAGTCGAGGGTGGACTGGACCGATGTCACGGCTTCCTGCAACCGCGCCGACCCGCTCAACGAGGCGATCGTGAGGTGGAGTCGGGAGTCGGCCTGCCGGTGGGCGCGCTTGCCGGTGGCGTCGTGGACGGCGGCCTCCGAGGACGCCAGGCGGTCGCGGTCGGGCTCGTCGAGCTCGTGGCTGGCGGCCAGGTGTGCGGCCCCCGGCTCGACCACGCGGCGGAACTCCAGGGCATCGAGCCACTCGGACTTGGTTGCCGCCGAGACCTTGGCCAGGTCGCCCGTGAAGCGCCCTCGTGCCTGCGACGTCACGGTGGATCCGCCCCCGCGTCCACGCTTGGTCTCGACCAGTCCGGCCTGCCTCAGGGCGGCGATGGCCTCACGCAGCGTGGCCCTGCTGACGGCCAACCGCTCGGCCAGCTCCCGCTCGGGCGGCAGCAGGCTGCCGACGGGGTAGACCCCGAGCCGGATGGCCGTGGCGAGCTGCTCGACGCAACCTTCGAACGCATGATGTCCCCGCACCGGCCGGAGCACCGCGGCGGTGAGGTGCTCGTGCGGCTGGGCGGTCATGCGGGTCAGTCTCGGCGTGACGACCTGCACACGTCAATGGTCGGAGTTCATACCAATTTTCGCGAGTTCTCGTCAGGGCTATTCCCCAACGGGTGCGGCCGGGTCTACGGTGCCGATCACCCCCACTGACGGCCCGAGAGGTACGGCACATGTCTACTGCAGAGCCCACTGGAGAGTCCGCCCGGTCGAGTGAGCTGACCGACGACGAGAAGCACCTCGCCAAGCTCGGTTACAGCCAGGAGCTGAGCCGTTCGTGGTCGGGCTTCTCCAACTTCGCGATCTCCTTCTCCATCATCTCGATCCTCGCCGGCTGTCTGACGACCTACGGCGCAGGCATCGCCAACGGCGGTCCGATCTCGATCTCGTGGTCGTGGCCGATCATCTCGGTCTTCATCCTGATCATCGGCTTCACGATGTCCGAGCTGGTCTCGGCCATGCCGACCTCGGGCGGCATCTACTACTGGGCGTCCAAGCTCGGTGGTCCCGCCGCCGGCTTCTTCACCGGCTGGCTCAACCTCATCGGCCTCGTGGCCGTGACCGCATCGGTCGCCTACGGCTGTGCCACGTTCTTCGAGCTCACGTTCCTTTCCTGGGGCTGGGTCGACACGTTCTCGCTCAACCTGGTCTTCGTGATCTTCCTCGTGATCCTGGCGTTCATCACGGTGGTCAACATCTTCTCCAGCCACCTGCTCGCCCTGATCAACAACGTCTCCGTGTGGTGGCACGTCTTCGGTGCGGCCTTCTTGGTGCTCGTCCTGATCATCGTGCCCGACCAGCACCTCAGCGTCTCCCAGGTGTTCACCGACACCTACAACGGCTCCGGCTGGTCGGACGGGTCGACGAGCACCTTGACGTTCTACTTCGCGATCATCCCGTTCGGCTTCATCCTCACCCAGTACACGATCACCGGCTTCGACGCCTCCGTGCACCTGTCGGAGGAGACCCAGGGCGCGGCGAAGACGGCCGCCAAGGGCATCTGGCAGTCGATCTTCTACTCGGCCGTGGGCGGCTACATCCTGCTGCTCGCGGTCACCTTCGCGATCCCGCAGGTGGACGGGGCGCCCGACTACGCAAGCATCCCGGCCGGCGGTGTCGCCTACGTCTTCGACGCGGCCCTCGGGTCGACGTGGGGCGGCCTGCTGCTCTTCATCTCGTCGTGCGCGCAGCTGTTCTGCGCCACTGCCTGCCTGACCTCGACGTCACGGATGATGTTCGCCTTCAGCCGCGACCGGGCCGTGCCGGGCTCGCGCTACTGGTCCAAGGTCAACGCCCAGCGCACCCCGGCCAACGCCGTGATCTTCGCGGCCGTCCTCGGCGCGATCATCACGCTCCCGGCCCTGAAGTCGGTCAACGGCATCCCGACGGCGTTCTACGCCGTCACCTCGGTCTCGGTCATCGGGCTCTACTTCTCCTTCGCGATCCCGATCTACCTGCGGTGGCGCGCCGGCGACTCGTTCGAGGTGGGCAGCTGGAACAACGGCAGCAAGTACAAGTGGATGAACCCGGTCGCCGTCATCGAGATCGTCGTCGTCGGCTTCATGCTGATGATGCCGACGTCGCCCTTCGGTGCGCCGTGGCGCGACGAGTTCGACTGGGCGGCCGTCAACTACGCACCGCTCATGGTCATCGGTGTGCTGCTCGTGCTGCTGATCTGGTGGACGGTGTCTGCCAGGAAGTGGTTCACCGGGCCCGTGCAGACGATCGACCAGGCAGTCGTCGACGCGTTCAACGACTGACGACACACGCCCCGAGCGAAGGGCCCCGGGTCGACGACCCGGGGCCCTTCGTGTCCGCTCTGGGCGCTACGCGCGACGCGCAGGGCCGAAATGAAGAAAAGGCTCCGTGGAGCCGGAGCCTTCTCAGTGTCCGAGGGGGGACTTGAACCCCCACGCCCTAATACGGGCACTAGCACCTCAAGCTAGCGCGTCTGCCAATTCCGCCACCCGGACGAGTGCTGGAGAACAGTAGCAAAGGGATTCGCTCGACATTGCATCGGGGAAGGGGCCCACCACTGGTGCAGGATGGACGTCATGGAACCCGCTCCCAGCGACCGTTCGGACCGCCCCTCGTACGACCCCGCGGCGGAGGTGGTGCAGCTCTGCCAGGACCTGATCCGCATCGACACGTCCAACTACGGCAACGGTGACGGACCGGGGGAGCGCAAGGCTGCGGAGCACGTCGCGACCCTGCTCGACGAGGTCGGGATCGAGAGCCAGGTCATCGAGGGGACTCCCGGTCGGGCCAACGTCGTCGCGCGCTGGGGAGGCGGTGACGGCCGTCCTCCGCTGCTGCTCCACGGCCACCTCGACGTCGTACCGGCCGAGGCGTCCGACTGGCAGGTCGATCCCTTCAGCGGCGAGATCAAGGACGGCCACGTCTGGGGCCGCGGCGCGGTCGACATGAAGGACTTCGACGCGATGCTGCTCAGCGTCGTACGTGCGCGGGCAGCCGCCGGCGCGGCGCCCGACCGCGAGGTGGTCATCTGCTTCACCGCCGACGAGGAAGCCGGTGGCCACGACGGCGCTCAGGTCCTCGTCGAGGACCATGCCGATCTCCTCGCGGACTGCACGGAGGCCGTCGGTGAGGTGGGCGGGTTCTCCGCCACAGTTCGGGGCCGTCGCGTCTACCTGATCGAGGCCGCCGAGAAGGGAATGGCGTGGATGCGCCTCACCGCCCGCGGTCGGGCCGGTCATGGCTCGATGATCAACGACGACAACGCGGTGACCCGCCTCGCCGGTGCCGTCGGTCGGATCGGCGCCCATCGGTGGCCGGTGCGCCTCACCCCGACCATGGAGGTGCTGCTCGCCACCATCGGCGAGCTGGCGGGCACGGAGGCCACCCCCGACAACGCCGAGGCGCTCGTCGAGGAGTTCGGCGACGCCGCGCGGATGCTCGGCGCGGTCATCCGCAACACCGCCAACCCGACGATGCTCCGGGCCGGCTACAAGACCAACGTCATCCCGACGGACGCCCAGGCGACGGTCGACGGCCGGTTCCTGCCCGGCTACGAGGACGAGTTCTTCGCGACCCTGCGCGAGCTCGCCGGCGACGGGATCGAGATCGACTTCGAGTCCCACCAGCAGCCGTGGGAGACGCCGTACGACGGCGACCTCGTCGCGGCGATGACGCGCAGCCTGATCGCCGAGGACCCCGACGCGCTCGTCGCACCGTTCCTGATGAGCGGCGGCACCGACGCGAAGCACTTCCGCAAGCTCGACATGAGGTCGTACGGCTTCGCGCCGCTGCGGCTGCCCGCGGACCTCGACTTCACCTCGCTCTTCCACGGCGTCGACGAGCGGGTGCCGGTCGACGCCCTCGAGTTCGGGGCGCGCGTCTTCGACCGCTTCCTCGACGACATCTGACCCGGCGCCGAGCTCGGCCGCGGTGATCACCGCTGCCGACCGGGACCACGGCAGGTGTTGCGCACGTCACGGCCGGACACCGGTGAGGGAATGCGGGGGACTGTGGCAGAGTTCGGGAACACAAGAGCTTGCGTGCTCTGGGGGCGGTGAAACTCCGCACCGGCGGTCACAGTCCGCGACCCGACCACATCCAGTGGCCGGTTGACCAGGTGGAAATCCTGGACCGACGGTCACAGTCCGGATGAGAAGTGCACGCTGACGGCTCGTACGCCGGTCCCGATGTGGGGAGGCGTGCACCGTCTCCTGCCCCCTGAGAGTCCGCACCACCCGGACCCGGAGGCGGAGATGACGACCAGCGAGGCAGAGCGCAGCGCCATGCGGCGCGCGCTGGTGCTCGCCGTCACGCCCGGCGTCCCGCTCGGTCCCAACCCGCGGGTCGGCTGCGTCCTGCTCGCGCCGGACGGCACGACGATCGCCGAGGGCTTCCATCGTGGGGCGGGTGGCCCGCACGCCGAGGTCGAGGCGCTGCGCGAGGCCGGTGACGATGCGCGCGGCGCGACCGCCGTCGTCACCCTCGAGCCGTGCAACCACACCGGGCGCACCGGTCCCTGCTCGGAGGCGCTCGTCGCTGCCGGCGTACGCCGCGTCGTGTTCGCCCAGACCGACACCAACCCGGTCGCCACAGGTGGAGCCGAGCGGCTGCGCGCGGCGGGGATCGAGGTCGAGCCCGGGCTCCTCGCCGACGAGGCACAGGCCGTCAACCGCACCTGGACCTTCGCGCTGGAGCACGGTCGGCCGTTCGTCACCTGGAAGTTCGCGACCACCCTCGACGGCCGCAGCGCCGCCGCCGACGGCACCAGCCGCTGGGTCTCCAGCCGCGCGGCCAGGCTCGACACCCACCGCCTGCGCGGGCTCTGCGACACGATGCTCGTCGGCACGAGCACGGTCGAGATCGACGATCCGGAGCTCACCGTCCGCGACGAGGTCGACGAGCCCGTCGTCCACCAGCCCCTGCGTGCCGTCATGGGCCTGCGGGACCTCGCCCCGGACCGCCGGATCCTCAACGACCGCGCCGAGACCGTGCACCTGCGCACCCGCGACCCGCGCGAGGCCCTGGACACGCTCTTCGCCCGCGACCGCCAGCACGTCTTCCTCGAGGGCGGTCCGACCCTGGCCCGGGCCTTCCTGTCCGACGGGCTCGTCGACGAGGTGGTCACCTACGTCGCGCCGATGCTGCTCGGCGCCGGCGGCAACGCGGTCGCCGACCTCGGCATCGGCACCATCACCGACGCCCTGCACCTGCACGTCACCGACGTGACCGTGCTGCAGGGCCACGACGGCGAGGACACCAACGTGCGCCTCACCATGACCCCCATGAGGAGGACCTGATGTTCACCGGAATCGTCGAGGAGCTCGGCACCATCGCCGAGGTCATCGACCAGGGCGACGCCGTGCGCCTCACCGTCCAGGCGGCCACCGTCCTCGAGGGCACCGGCCTCGGTGACTCGATCTCGGTCAACGGCTGCTGCCTGACCGTCTCCGAGCTCGGCGACGGCCGCTGGACCGCGGACCTGATGCAGGAGACGCTCGACAAGACCTCGCTGCGCGGCGCGGCCCCGGGTGACCGGGTCAACCTCGAACGCGCCGTCACCGTCGACAAGCGACTCGGCGGCCACATCGTCCAGGGCCACGTCGACGGTGTCGGCGAGGTCATCTCGCGCTCGCCCAGCGAGCACTGGGACGTCGTCGAGATCTCCCTTCCCGCGCACCTGTCCCGCTACCTCGTCGACAAGGGCTCGATCACGGTCGACGGCGTCAGCCTGACCGTCGTCGAGGCCGGCCAGACCAGCTTCACCGTCAGCCTGATCCCCGAGACCCTCGCTCGTACGACGCTCGGCAGCCGCCGCGTCGGCGACCTGGTCAATCTCGAGGCCGACGTCATCGCCAAGCACGTGGAGAAGCTGCTCGGCGCGTACCAGCCCACCCCCAGCACCACCCAGAGCAAGGAATCCTGATGTCCCTCCTCGAATGGCTCGTCCACGGCACCATCCCGGTGCCCGGCGGAGAGCTCGGCGCCCGGGAGGTGATCGGCAACCTCTTCGGTCTGGCCAGCGCGATCCTCGGCATGAAGCGCTTCGTGTGGGCCTGGCCCGTCGGCCTGGTCGGCAACGTCCTGCTGTTCACCGTCTTCGCCACCGGTGAGCTCTCCGGCCACATCGACGACCCGCTCTGGGGCCAGGCCGGGCGCCAGGTGTTCTTCGCCGTGATGTCGGTCTACGGCTGGTGGCGGTGGTCGCAGGTCAGCAACGCCGGCGGCGCCTCCGACGGTGGCGCGGTCGCACCCCGCTGGGCGACGAACAGCGAGCGGCTGCAGCTCCTCGTCCTCGGTGTCGTCGGCTACGCGGCGGCGTACGTCCTGCTCACCGAGGTGCTCGGGTCCTACGGACCGGCCACGGAGGCGTGGATCCTCGCGGGCTCGATGCTTGCGACCTACGGCATGGCTCGTGGCTGGGTGGAGTTCTGGCTCGTCTGGCTCCTGGTCGACGTCGTCGGCGTGACCACGCTCGTCCAGGCCGGCTACTACCCGACGGCCGGCATGTACCTCTTCTACGCCGTCTTCGTGGTCATCGGCTTCGTGGTGTGGCTGCGTGATGCCCGCACCGTGGTCGACACGAGCTCGGTCGACGCGGACGAGGCGATCCCGGTATGAGTGGGACAGCGACGGTCCGCCTCGACTCCGTCGAGCGGGCGATCGAGGACATCGCGGCCGGCAAGGCGGTCGTGGTCGTCGACGACGAGGACCGCGAGAACGAGGGCGACATCATCTTCGCTGCGGCGAAGGCGACGCCCGAGCTGATGGCCTTCACCATCCGCCACTCCAGTGGCGTGATCTGCGTGCCCATGCCGGGCGACATGCTCGAGCGGCTCGAGATCCCGCTGATGACCCCGCACAACAAGGACAAGCTGCGCACGGCGTACACGATCTCGGTCGACGCGCGGGACGGCGTCAGCACCGGGATCAGCGCCGCCGACCGCGCGCACACGGCCCGCACCCTCGCCGACTCGGCGACCGAGCCGTGGGAGCTGACCCGTCCGGGTCACGTCTTCCCGCTGCGCTACCGCGAGGGCGGGGTGCTGGTCCGCCGCGGGCACACCGAGGCGGCCGTCGACCTGGCCCGTCTTGCCGGCCTCACCCCCGCCGGCGTCCTGGTGGAGGTCGTCAACGATGACGGCACGATGAAGCGCGGCCCCGAGCTGCGCGAGTTCGCCGACGAGCACGGCCTGGCGATGATCTCCATCGAGGACCTCGTGCGCTACCGCCGTCGCCACGGGCGCCACGTCCTCCGCGTCGCGGAGACCAGGCTGCCCACCCGCCACGGCGAGTTCACGGCCGTCGGCTACCGCATCACGATCGACGACAGCGAGCACGTCGCCCTCGTGTACGGCGACATCTCGGGCGACGAGCCCGTGCTGACGCGGGTGCACAGCGAGTGCCTCACCGGAGACGTCTTCGGCAGCCAGCGCTGCGACTGCGGTCCGCAGCTCGACGACGCCCTGAGCCGGATCGTCGCCGAGGGCAGGGGAGTGGTGGTCTACCTGCGCGGGCACGAGGGGCGCGGCATCGGTCTCCTCGCCAAGCTGCAGGCCTACGAGCTCCAGGACGAGGGGCGCGACACGGTCGACGCCAACCTCGACCTCGGGCTGCCCGCCGACGCCCGCCACTACGGCACCGCCACGCAGGTGCTGCGCGACCTCGGGGTGACGTCGGTGCGGCTGATGACCAACAACCCCGACAAGTCCACGAGCCTCGCCGACTTCGGGATCGAGGTGGCCGAGCGGGTGCCGCTGACCCCGCACGCCAACGACCACAACCTGACCTACTTGATGACCAAGCGCGACCGGATGGGCCACGAGCTGCCCGACCTGACAGGAGACGAAGCATGAGTGGTGCGGGAGCGCCCACCTCGCAGCCCTTCGACGCCAGCGGCCTCAAGGTCGCCGTCGTCGCCGCGAGCTGGCACACCCAGGTGATGGACGGTCTCGTCGCCGGAGCCACGCGCGCCCTGGCGGCGTACGGCATCAGCGAACCCGAGGTGATCCGCGTGCCGGGCACGTTCGAGCTGCCGGTCGTCGCGGCCGCGCTCGCGAGGGCCGGGTACGACGCAGTCGTGGCGCTCGGCGTCGTGATCCGGGGCGGCACCCCGCACTTCGACTACGTGTGCTCCGCCGCGACCGACGGGCTCACCCAGGTCAGCGTCGCCCACGCGATGCCGGTCGGCTTCGGCGTGCTGACGTGCGACACCGAGGAGCAGGCCATCGCCCGCGCCGGGCTCGAGGGCTCGATCGAGGACAAGGGCTGGGAGGCCACCGCCGCCGCCCTCGACACCGCCCGGGTGATGCTGGGGATCCGGGGCTAGGAGCTCCACTCCTCCGCGAGGACGGCGTAGGTGACGGTGTCGACCCACCCGAGGTCGCGGTGGAGCGCCGCCTTGCGGTGCGTCGCCTCGAGCCGCATGCCGACGGCCGGCGCGAGGCCGGCGGTGGCGCCGTTGCCGGCGAACGCCTCGGCCACCACGCGGTGCAGGGCGAGGTCGTCGAAGCAGTGCTGCAGGAGCCGGCGTACGGCTTCCTTCCCGATGCCGCTGCGCTGGTGGTCGGGGTGGACCAGCCAGCCGATCTCCGCCACTGTCCCGACCGCACGGTCACGCACGTCGAGCTGGGCGAACGAGTCGTCCACCCGCAGCAGCAGCTCGCCGACCATCTCGGCGTCCCGCTCGATGACCAGGAAGCACGGCAGCCGCTCGGGGGAGCAGTACATCTCGATGAACGGCTCGAGGCCGAAGTCGGCCGAGTAGGGGATCCACCGCGAGACCTCGGGGATCGTGCGGAGCCGGAACGCCGGCTCGGCGTCGTCGGGGGTGCCACGACGGATCGTCAGCCGCTCGGTGCGCAGGGGCCAGTCGCTCATGGTCAACATGGTGGACCCACCGGCGCCCGCGTGTCCGGCGACACAGCTTCGGGCGGGACCTGAGACCGCACGAGGACGACGTCGCGGCAGCGCCTAGGCTGACGTGCGTGAAGACGTTCGAGGACCTGTGGGCGGAGCTGTCCACCAAGGCCGTGGAGCGCCCCGAGGGGTCCGGCACCGTGCAGCAGCTCGACGCCGGCGTCCATGCCATCGGCAAGAAGCTCCTGGAGGAGGCCGCCGAGTCCTGGATGGCCGCCGAGCACGAGGGCAAGGACGCGACGGCGCTGGAGATCAGCCAGCTGCTCTACCACGCGCAGGTGCTCATGCTCGCCTCCGGCCTGACCCTCGATGACGTCTACGCACACCTGTGAGCCCCAAGTGAGTCCCGAATGACCCTTCGCATCGCCGTCCCCAACAAGGGAGCGTTGTCCCAGGCCGCGACCGAGATCCTGCGGGAGTCGGGCTACCGCCAGCGCAACGACTCCAAGGAGCTCGCGCTCGTCGACACCGAGAACGACGTCGAGTTCTTCTACCTGCGACCGCGCGACATCGCGCTCTACGTCGGCGAGGGCACCCTCGACGCCGGCATCACCGGACGCGACCTCCTCCTCGACTCCGGCGCGAAGGCCGAGGAGGTGATGAACCTCGGCTTCGGTCGATCACGCTTCCACTTCGCCGGACCGATCGGGCGCTACTCGTCACTGGCGGACCTCCAGGGCCTGCGGATCGCGACGTCGTACGTCGGGGTGGTCGAGGAGTACCTGCGTCGCAACGGCGTCGACGCGACGGTGACCCGCCTCGACGGCGCGGTCGAGACCAGCATCCAGCTCGGTGTGGCCGACGTGATCGCCGACGTCGTCGAGACCGGCTCGACGCTGCGCGCGGCAGGGCTCGAGACGTTCGGCGAGGTGATCCTCGACTCGCAGGCCGTGCTCATCACCCGCGGCGGCCAGGTCCCTGCGGACTTCGACATCTTCCGTCGCCGGATCGAGGGCGTGCTCGTGGCGCGCAGCTTCGTGATGATGGACTACGACATCGAGCAGTCCCGCCTCGACGCGGCGACCGAGCTGGCGCCGGGCCGCGAGGGTCCGACGATCTCTCCCCTCGGCACGGCCGGTTGGGTGGCGGTCCGCGTGATGGTGCCGCGGGCCGGCTCGCAGCGGTTGATGGACGACCTCTGGTCGATCGGCGCCCGCGCCATCCTCCTCACGGACATCCATGCCTGCCGGCTCTGAGACCTCGGGACAGGCGCTGCCGTCCCTGCCGCGCACGTGGCGCCCCCTGGGCGTACGCATCGCCGTCATCTTCTTCGGGCTGATGCTGTTCGCCGTGTGTGCGGCGGCGTGGTTCGGCTTCGACGACGAGACCCGCGCGAAGTTCGACATCCTCCAGCGCCTCACGCTGCTGGTCATGGCCGCCGGCACGGTGACGGTCGGCTGGGCTCTCGGCCGCGCCCGCGTGACCGCCGAGATGGAGTCGCTCGTCGTCGTCAACGGCTTCCGCACCCGTCAGCTCGCATGGGAGGAGGTGCTCGCCATCCACCTGCCCGACGGTGCTCCGTGGGCGACCCTCGACCTGGCCGACGGCACGACGATCTCCGCGATGGCCTTCCAGGGCTCGGACGGCAGGCGCGCCACCGCAGGCGTACGCCAGGTGCGGGCACTCATCAACCGCGCGGGCCCACCCGACCGCTAGGCGCCCGTCACGCGGGGTGCAGCTCGTGGACGCCCCACGACACCGACAGCTCGTCGCCCGCGGTGCCGGCGGGTGCCAGCGTGACGAGGTCCGTGCCGGAGTTGAACGCGTCGGCGGGAGCCGTCATCGGCTCGACCGCCAGCGCCGGCCGGGGGCCGTCGCTCGGCGGCGTGTAGAGCTGGAGCCACCGATGGTGCTCGTCCACCCACAGCGCGACGCCACGTCCGGTCGCCGGGTCCGCGAGCGTGACGGTGGCGCGTCCTTCCTCGTGGGCGAGGTCGCCGAACCCGTCGTCGAGCACGCTGTCGCCGATCCGGCGCGGTGAGGTGAAGTCGTACGCCCCGGACACCGGCTCGCTGCCCACCGGGATCTGCCGGTCGTCCATCAGCACGCGCGTGCGGGCCGGCACGCAGAGCTCGAGGTCCTCGATGGTGTCGCCGACGGCGAGGTAGGGGTGGGCACCACTGGCGCAGGGTGCCGGGTCGGGGGAGAGGTTCGTCGTGGTCTGGGTCACGACGAGGCCATCGGCGGAGAGGTCGTAGAGCACGTGGAGGTCGAGCGCCCACGGATAGCCGGTCTGGGCCATCACCCGGTAGACGAGGGAGACCGAGGTCTCGGTCTGCTCCTCCAGCGTCCAGGCTGCCCAGCGCGCGAGGCCGTGCGAGGCGTTGCCGTGCGACGGGTCGGTGAGGCCGAGCTGGAGGTCATGGCCGCCGAAGGAGTAGCGGCCGCCACGGATCCGGTTCGGCCAGGGCATCAGCAGCTGGCCGCGGCCGCCGCTCGACATCTCCGCCTCGCCGAAGCCGTGCACGAGATCGCGCCCGTAGCGCCGCAGCACCCGCAGTGCAGCGCCGCTCTCGGTGACCACCGCGACGTAGCCCGCCGCAGAGATCTCGAACTGGTCGCCGCTGGGAAACACCATGACGGCCACCCTAGACAGCACCAGGGGCACGGCTCCCACGTCCATGGCCTGCTGCACGTCGGCCGAGACGTGGGAGACGTGCCCTAGCGTTCCGCCATGGCCTTGACCACGCGAGACCTGGGACCCGAGGACGCCGACGCCATCGCCGAGCTGATGGTGCGGATCGAGTCAGACCACCCGACGGGCTTCTGCCTGGGTGCCGAGGAGATCCTCGAGCTGATGCGTGACAAGCCCGACAGCGTGTTCGCCGGGACGTTCGACGGCACGGACCTCGTCGCCTTCACGACGGTCGTCCCGCACCAGCCGCAGGCTGACGAGCACCGGTTCATCCTGTTCGGCGACGTCGACCCGGCCCGTCTCGGTGAGGGACTGGGGACGCAGATGTTCCAGCGGTCGCTCGAGCGGGCCCGAGCGATCCACGCGGAGGTGGCTCCGCAGGTGTCGGCCCGCTACGCCTCGGCCGCCCTGGCGGACCGGCCCGACCAGCTCGCGCTGATGGTCGACGCCGGTCTGGAGGCCGGGAGGCACGGCTTCCTGATGGTGGCCGACCTCGCCGACGAGCTCCCGGCGCCGCGGCTTCCGGACGATCTGACGGTGGCGGCCTTCGACGTGGCGAGCGCCGAGGAGCTGCGCCAGGCGCACAACGCGGCCTTCGCCGACTACCCGGACTGGAGCGACCTCGACGTCGAGTTCTGGACGATGTTCATGGTCAGGGCGGCCCACAACCGTCCGCACCTCTCGGTCGTGGCGCGCGACCGGTCCGGGGCAGTGGCGGGATACGTGTTCGCCCACGAGTACGTCGTACCGATGTCCGGCGGTCCCGGTCCCGAGGTCTACGTCCCCTACGTCGGCACGCTTCCCGGCCACCGTGGTCGCGGCCTGGCGACCGCCCTGCTGGCGCACGTCCTGCACCGGAGCCGGGAGGCCGGGTTCGCCTCGGCGAGCCTCAACGTCGACACCCACAACCCGACCGGGGCACTGGGGATCTACGAGCGAGCCGGCTTCCGCGAGTCCTACCGCCAGGACTTCTTCCACCTGAAGGAGTAGCGCCCTCAGCCGGTGACGACGACCAGGTCGGCGGCGGCACGGGTGCCGAGGGCAGCGAACAGGGCGTCCTCGTCGAGCCGCCACTGCTCCCACTGCGGGCGCATCTGCTCGCCGTCGCGCGCCATCCCGCGCTCGAGCCGGAGGTCGGACCCGGCGTCCACCCACACGAGCATCCCGACGAGGTCGGCGATCGCGGGCGACCAGCAGCCGACGCCCTCCAGCACCAGCAGGCCGCCCGGTTCGATCGGGTGCGCCTCCGCCCACTCGTCCGCGGCCCAGTCCCACCGCGTCCAGTGGCTCGGCCGGCCGGCCGCGAGCGGAGCCAGGACGTCAGCGATCGTGGCGGCCAGTCCGGGGAGCCCGCGCCAGCCGGCCAGGAGCTCGTCGCAGTGCACGACCTGCGACTCGGCGACAGTGGACTCGAGTGCAGCGGACAACGTGGTCTTGCCCGAGCCCGCCGGACCGTCGATGCAGACCAGGCGGCCCGGCCCGAGGGTCGGCGGCGCGGCCAGCACGTGCTCAGCCACGGTGCGGGCGACCTCGGTGGGGTCAGGAGGCAGATCAGAAGGCACGGTCACAGCCGCGGTAGGACGGCACCACCTCGGTGACCGACTCGCCGCGCACCAGGTGCACGTCGCGGACGTGCTCGAACAGCTCGCCGGACTTCGCGTGCCGGAACCAGACGAGGTCGCCGATCTTGAGCAGCGCGGCCGGGTGTCCGGTGAGCGGCGTCTGGACCTCGCCCGCCCCCTCGAGCCCGGTGAGGTGCAGCCCGGGTGGCGCCCAGGGGAGGGGCGAGCGGTCCTCACCCGTCGCCCCGCTGGCGATCAGGCCGCCGCCGTGGACCGTCGCCATCGTGGGGGTGGGCTTGCGGGAGACCCGGAGTCCGAAGTACGCCGCCGGGCGCGGCTCGAACGACGCGTAGTGGTCGAAGATGCCCGGGACCAGCAGCCCCGACCCGGCTGCGACCTCGGTGACGGCGCGGTCGGCGGCCGTGGCCTCGACGGAGCCGGAGCCGCCGCCGTTCCAGAACTCGAGCTCGACGACCTCCGCCAGCGCCTCGGAGATCTCGCGACGCCGCACCGCGAGCTGCGCCATGGACGCCTGCTTGAGGCGTCGTACGAGCAGTGACTTGGTCCGCTGGTCCGGCACGTCGTCCTGGACCCCCGCGACCTGGCCCTCGTAGGTCATCACGCCCACCAGTCGGACGCCGGTGTGCTCGTCGACCCGGCGGGCCAGCGCGACCACGTCGGCGGTGTCGAAGAGCGGTGAGCGCTTGGGGCCGATGTGCTGGCGGCCGAGCCGCAACCCGGCGTCGAGGTCCAGCGCGACGCGCACCTCGACGTCCTCGCCGGAGCGGGCCGTGTCGATCAGTGCGAGGTGGGCGGGGTCGTCGACCATGAGCGTGATCGCGGCGGCGGCCGCGGTCGACGCGGTCAGCCGACGCAGTGCGCCAGTGTCGACTGACGGGTACGCCACGACGATGTCGTTGCTGATGCCGGACTCGTGGAGCCAGAGGGCCTCGGCGAGCGTGAAGGCGAGGACGCCCTCGAAACCGTCACGCGCGAGCGCGCGCTCGATCAGCGCGGGGACGCGCAGTGACTTCGATGCCACCCGGATCGGCTTGCCGCCGGCGCGTCGCACCAGGTCGTCGGCGTTGGCGTCGAACGCGTCGAGGTCGACGACCGCGATCGGTGTCGACGGCGGGTCGGGGAGCGCGGCCACCGCCGCGTCGAGCCGCGACCACAGGCGGTTGCGGTCGACGAAGTGGTCGCTCACTCGATCCCCCGCTTCTTCAGCATCGCCTCGATGTCGGCCATCTCGTCGTCGATCGGCGAGCCGCCCTTCGACCGCTCGGACTCGGGCGGCAGCTCACGTCGAGGCGTGGAGGTGGAGGTGGAGGTCGAGGTGGCGGGCGAGGTCGCTGGCCCGCCCGCCTGCGCGCGGGCCAGCTGGCGGTCGCGGATGAAGCCGCTCACCAGGAACAGCACCACGGCCAGTCCGGCGAGCGCGATGCCGCTCCACGTGAGGATGTTGAAGACGAGGCCGGTGGCCCAGTCGGTGACGGAGCCCGCGATCTCGACCACCACCTCGAGCGTCCCGGTCAGCCACGCGGCGGCGGGGAGCAGGGTGAAGCCCAGCGCCCTCAACCCGTTGGCGGCACCCCGGCGGCGGAACGCGATCCACGTCCAGATCGCTCCGGCGACGGTGAGTGCTGCGGTCAGTGCGGCCCACGTAGTCCCTTCCACAGGGCCAGAGTCCCACAGCCGTCCACGCCTCCGGGACAATGGCGTGGTGGACGACATCGAGTCGCAGGCCGACGACGAAGCGCTGGTGCGGACGATCCCGGACCCGGGCTTCGCCGACGACACCGGCGCGGGCGACCCCGCCCTACGACGCGTGCTGGCCGAGCACCTCGGCGGATCCGCCTCGTCGGGGGCGGTCCTGACCGTGCTCCAGGACGCACGGCTCCTCGTGCCGGTCGTGGCCGTGCTCGGCGAGGTCGAGCTCGACGACCAGGGCCTCGCGCACGACAAGTCCTCCGACATGGCGGCCGTGCTGGTGCGCGCCGCGGACGGCAGCACCGGCCTGCTGGCCTTCACCTCCGTCGAGACGATGGCGCGCTGGGACCCGCAGGCCCGCCCCGTGCCGGTGACCACGGTGACGGCGGCCACCGCGGCGATCCAGGACGGCGCCGAGGCGCTGCTGGTCGACCTCGCCGGCCCCGCGACGTACGTCGTCGACGGCGACGACCTCACCCGGTTGGCTGCCGGGTGGCGTCTGGTCGCCGTGGGCGACGGTGAGGCCGTCGGGCACGGCTGGATTGGGCCGTCAGCGGAATGATCCGCTAACCTTCCTTGTTGACCGATCAGTGCCGCCGAGCGATCTCGCGATTGCTGGGTGACACCGATCCGCCAAGCGGAGGCAGCACCACCGTCTCCCACCCGCATCGATCGCCCTGCACCACAGATCGTCGGGTCCCGGTCCCAGTGCCACAGCTGCGTACGTCGCAGGTGTGGACAGCAAGTTTCCCCGAGAGGGGAGACGCGTGACGACTGGCTCCCGCTTGGCACACAGCGGGAGCCTTCTGCATTTCCTCACCGGTTCGTTCGGGGAGGGAGGGCGACCGCCTCCCACACACCCGAACCACTGGAGGACCCATCAGCACCGAGCTGCGCATCAACGAGCGGATCCGCGTACCCGAGGTCCGGCTCGTCGGACCCAACGGTGAGACCGTGGGGATCGTGCCGACCGACCAGGCACTCAAGCTGGCCCAGGAGGCCGACCTCGACCTCGTCGAGATCGCCCCGCAGGGACGCCCCCCGGTCTGCAAGCTCATGGACTACGGCAAGTTCAAGTACGAGAACGCCCAGAAGGCGCGTGAGGCCCGTCGTAACCAGACGAACGTGATCATCAAGGAGATGAAGCTTCGTCCGAAGATCGACTCGCACGACTACGAGACCAAGAAGGGTCACGTCGTGCGGTTCCTCGGCGCCGGCGACAAGGTCAAGATCACGATCATGTTCCGCGGTCGCGAGCAGCACCGTCCCGAGCTGGGCTTCCGCCTGCTGCAGAAGCTCGCCGAGGACGTGCAGGAGCTCGGCTTCGTCGAGTCCTCGCCCAAGCAGGACGGTCGCAACATGACCATGGTCATCGGCCCGCACAAGAAGAAGGCCGACGCCAAGATCGACGCCGACGCCGCCCGTGCCTCCAAGGCACAGGACCGCGCCGACCGCCAGGCGGAGGAGGACGCGGAGCGCGAGGCCGCTCACCTTGCCGGCCCCGTCGCACAGAAGAAGGAGCGCGGCCGCTCCGAGAACCTCGATCCTGAGATCGAGGCGTGAGCGAGCCGAACGGCTCGATCGAGCACGTCGCGGCGAAGCCGTGACATCCCACCTCGCCGAGGTTGCTCACCCCCAGATTCCCGATCCACACGCACAAGGAAGTTGAGGCAGACATGCCGAAGAACAAGACCCACTCGGGCGCGAAGAAGCGCTTCAAGGTGACCGGCTCGGGCAAGATCATGCGGCTGCAGGCCGGCCGCAAGTCCGGCGCTGCGTTCGCCTCCGCGCCGACCACGGGCAGCCGCAAGAAGCACCGCCGCAACGCAGGCATGGTCGAGCTCGAGAAGGGCGACGTCGCGCGCGCCAAGAAGATGCTCGGCATCTGAGCCTCATCCCCTGGTGGCCCAGCCGCCGTCCCTCTTCATCCCCATTGCATCAAGGAGTAACCCATGGCACGCGTCAAGCGCGCAGTGAACGCCCAGAAGAAGCGTCGTACCACCCTCGAGCGGGCAGCCGGCTACCGCGGCCAGCGCTCGCGGCTCTACCGCAAGGCCAAGGAGCAGGTCACCCACTCCCTGGTCTACAGCTACAACGACCGACGCAAGAACAAGGGCAACTTCCGCAAGCTCTGGATCCAGCGCATCAACGCCGCTGCCCGCGCGAACGGCATGACCTACAACCGGTTCATCCAGGGCCTCGGCCTGGCCGGCATCGAGGTCGACCGCAAGATCCTCGCTGAGCTCGCCGTCAACGACGCCCCGGCCTTCGCCGTGCTCGTCGAGGCCGCCAAGGCCGCGCTGCCCGACGACGTCAACGCGCCCAAGGTCTCCGCCTGATCCACATGAGCACTCCCTTGGTCGCGTCCAACAGCCGCGTCAAGGAGGCTCGCAAGCTGAGCCGCCGTTCCGTACGCACGGAGCGGCGGCTCTTCCTTGCCGACGGCCCGAAGGCCGTCGAGGGTGCGCTGGGCGTGGAGGGGTGCGTGCAGGAGCTCTTCGCGACCCCCGCTGCGCTCGAGCACCATGCCGATCTCCTCGCCGGCACGGACGTCACGCTGGTGGACGAGCGGGCGCTCGAGTCGCTCTCCGACTCGACGTCCCCGGCCGGCGTCGTCGCGGTGTGTCGCCAGCTCGACGCGCCGCTGGAGCACGTGGTGACGGTGTCGCCGCGGCTGCTGGTCATCTGCGCCGACGTACGCGATCCCGGCAACGCCGGCAACGTGATCCGGACGGCCGACGCAGCCGGTGCCGATGCCGTCGTCCTGGCCGGCCAGTCGGTCGACGCCTACAACCCCAAGACCGTGCGCGCGACGGTCGGGAGCCTGTTCCACCTCCCGTTCGCGATCGCGCCCGACCCGGCGACGGTCGTACGAGCCGCGCAGGCGCGCGGCCTCACGGTCCTCGCCGCGGACGGCGCGGGCGAGGTCGACCTCTTCGAGGCGGACCTGACCCGCCCGACCGCCTGGCTCTTCGGCAACGAGGCATGGGGACTGCCCGACGAGCTGGCCGCCCTGGCCGACGAGCGCGTCGCGATCCCGATCCACGGTCGAGCCGAGAGCCTCAACCTCTCCACCGCCGCCGCCGTGTGCCTCTACGCCAGTGCCCGCGCAGCCAGGACCGCGCGGTGATCCTCATCGACCCGCCGGCCGTGCCGCGGTGGGACCGCATGTGGTCGCACCTGGCCAGCGACACGTCGTACGACGAGGCGCACGAGTTCGCGGCCGCCCACGGCATCCCGGCCCGGGGTTGGGACCGTGACCACTACGACGTGCCGGACAGCCACTACGACGCGATGGTGGCGGCCGGCGCCGTGCCGGTCAGCTCCCGCGAGCTGGTGTCCGCCCTCCGCGCCGCGGGTCTGCGCAGGCCGAAGGCACAGTCCGCCGGATGAAACTGGCCTAGGGTGACCGACGTGTCAGGGGAGCGGCGGGTCGACAACACTCCGAGCCGGTTGCGTTCGCTCGCCGACGCCTATCCGGACGGGATCCTCGGCGCCACGCGCGGCGGTGTCGTCACGATCCTCAACGCCCAGGGTGCCGCGCTGCTCGGCGTCGACCCCCGGGGCGCCATCGACCTGCCACTGACGGACGTGCTGCGGCTGCTCGACCAGGACGGACGCACCTGGCTCGACGTCAACCGGCCCTTCGACGCCATCTCCATCGTCGGCGCCGTCCCGGAGCAGTCCTGGCTCAACGCCTCCGGCGAGGAGGTGCTGACGACCGCCAGGCTGGTGCGCAACGAGCCGCTCGGTCCCGTCGTCGGCATCGCCGTCGGACTCCGCAGCGGTCGCGGTCGCGCCCGGCTGGACCGCGACCGCTCGGACCTGGTCGCCACCGTCGCCCACGAGCTCCGCTCTCCGCTGACGGGGGTCAAGGGCTTCGTCCAGGCGCTGCTCAACCGGTGGGACAAGCTCAGCGACGACCAGCGCAAGATGATGCTCCACACCGTCAACGCCGACGCCGACCGGCTGGCGCGACTGATCGCCGAGCTCCTCGACGTCGCCCGCATCGACACCGGACGGCTCCAGCTCTACCCGCGCGAGACATCTGCCGAGGTGCTCGTGCGTCGTGTCGTGGACTCGATCGAGGCCGGCACCGCCCGCGAGATCAGCCTCGACGTCGAGGACGACCTGCCCGAGGTGTTCGCCGACCCCGACAAGCTGACCCAGGTCGTGACCAACCTCGTCGAGAACGCCATCCGTCACGGCCAGGGCCAGGTGTGCCTACGCCTGGCGCGGTCCGAGAGCCTCGACGGCGTCCGGATCACTGTCGACGACGAGGGCGACGGCATCCCCGTGGAGCTGCGCCGCCGGGTGTTCACCAAGTTCTGGACCACCGGTGAGTCCGGCGGCAGCGGGCTCGGGATGTACATCGTGGGCGGCCTGGCTCGAGCGCACGGCGGCTGGGTCACCATCGACGACGCCCCCGGCGGTGGCGCGCGCGTGATGGTGGACTGGCCGAGCGACGACCAGCGGCCGGACTGACGCGGCCCGACCTCCACACAACCTTCACGAGTCGTCCCCGCCTCCTGCGCGGTCGGGATCCTAGGGTCGGACCATGACGTCGACGAGGTCCGCCACCACCAGGACGGCGCTGGTGGTCGAGGACGAGCGCACCATCAACGACGCGCTCGCCCAGCGGCTCCGGGCCGAGGGATATGCCGTGGAGCAGGCCTTCGACGGTCCGTCCGCCGTCGAGCTGGCCGCCTCCTCGCGCCCCGACGTGGTGCTCCTCGACGTGATGCTTCCCGGCTTCGACGGGCTCGAGGTCTGCCGCCGGATCCAGGCCGAGCGTCCCGTCCCGGTGCTCATGCTCACGGCGCGCGACGACGAGGCCGACGTGCTGGTGGGCCTCGGCGTCGGGGCCGACGACTACCTCACCAAGCCCTTCTCGATGCGCGAGGTCGTCGCCCGAGTGGCCGCCCTGCTGCGCCGGGTCGAGCGGGCGGCCGAGCTCGCCGCCGAGCGTCCCGCAGCCATCGAGGTCGGAGCGATCAGCATCGACCCCGGCGCCCGGCGTACGACCGTGGCGGGGGAGGCGGTCCACCTCACGCCCACCGAGTTCGACCTGCTCCTGTGCCTGGCCCGCGAGTCCGGCCAGGTCCTCAGCCGCGAGCGGCTGCTGCGCGAGGTGTGGGACTGGGGCGACGCGTGGGGGAGCGCGAGCGCCGCGCGCACGGTCGACAGCCACGTCAAGGCCCTGCGCGCCAAGGTCGGCGCCGCGCGGATCCGCACGGTCCACGGCGTCGGCTATGCGCTGGAGGACGTCGCATGAACCCCGACGTGAGCTCCCGGTCCTCGACACCTCTCGACACCGTCTCGAGCCTCAAGGTCAAGCTCGGGCTGCTCGTCGCCGCGTCGGTCGTCACGGCCGTCCTCCTCACCCTGCTCGGCTCCGCGGCCAGCGTCTCTCCGCTGCTGGTCCTGCCGGTCAGCGTCGCGCTGGCGCTCGGCGTGACCCAGCTGCTGGCGGCCGGGATGGTCGCGCCCCTGCGCCGGATGACCGAGGTCTCGAGGGCGATGGCGCGCGGCGACTACTCGGGCCGGGTGCGCACCTCCGCCACCGACGAGGTCGGGCAGCTCGCCGCCGCGTTCAACCGGATGGCGGAGGACCTCGCGACCGTCGACCGGGAGCGACGCGACCTCATCGCCACGGTGTCGCACGAGCTGCGTACGCCGCTCACGGCGATGACAGCGTTGCTCGAGAACCTCGCCGACGGCGTGGTCCCGGCCGACCCCGAGCACCTGGGCGCCGCGCTCGAGGAGGCCCAACGACTCGGGCGCCTCGTCGACGACCTGCTCCAGCTGTCCCGGCTCGAGGCGGGGATCGTGGAGCTCGACCGCGCGAACGTCCCGCTGCGCGCCCTGGTCGAGGAATCGGTCGCCCAGGTGACCGCGGCCGGCCGGACCGGCTCCTACGGCGTCGCGGTGCCGCCCGACCTCGAGGTGGAGGGCGACCAGGCCCGGCTGCGGCAGCTCCTCGTCAACGTGCTCGACAACGCAGGGCGGCACGCGCCGCCAGGCACCGAGGTCCGCGTCAGCGGTGGCGCGGCGGGCGGGCGGTGGTGGCTCGAGGTCACCGACGACGGCGGCGGAGTCGCGCCCCAGGACCGCGAGCGGGTCTTCGAGCGCTTCGGCACCGACGGTGGGGGCGGCACCGGGCTCGGTCTCGCCGTCGCCCGGTGGGTCGCGCAGCTCCACGGCGGCACCCTGCGCTTCCTCGACCCCGAGTCGGGTCGTGGCGCGCGCCTGCGGCTCGAGGTGCCGAGCCAGCGCGAGCGGCGCGCCCCGGCCATCCCGACGGCGGGCGCTGTTCCGGTGGTCACGGCTCCACTCGCCCCACCGCCGCCGGCGGCGTCGAAGCCGTCCGAGCTCACGAACCTCTTCGGCGAGTTCTGGCCGGAGCCCAGCCTGCCCTCCGGCCTGCGCACGGTCGTCGCCTCCGTCATCGCGGGGCTCGTGGCCGGCATCGCCCTGTCCTTCACCGCCGTGGGCATCACCTGGACCGTGGTCGCCGTCACCAGCGGGGTCGCCGCGCTGCTCACCGCACGCCGGCGCCGCGAGCCGTGGACCCTCCTCTGCGCAGGCCTGGCCCTGCTGCTGGTGCTCCCGATGACGCTGCTCGACGCCTGGTGGATCCAGATGCTCTGCCTGGTCGCTGCCACGGCGGTGTTCCTGTGCGGCGTCACCGGCGCGCGCACGTTGCCGGGCATCCTCCTGTCCGGGATGTCGTGGCCGCTCGCGTCGCTGCGGGGGCTGCCGTGGTTCGGTCGGTCGCTGCGGATCGCGGGCACGGGGTCCCGCACGCCTGCGTTCGTCCGCACCGCCGTCTGGTCGCTCCTCGGGCTCGGCGTGTTCGGGACGATCTTCGCCAGCGCCAACGAGGTGTTCGGGTCGTGGGTCGACGAGCTGGTGCCCAACCTGACGTTCAACGACCTCGTCGGGCGGGCGTTCCTCGCCTGCTTCGTCTTCGCAGCGACCCTCGGCGCGGCCTACCTCGCCCTCAACCCGTCCGACGTGGAGACGCTGGGGGACTCACGGCCCGCGCCGCTGGCCAACCGGTTCGAGTGGCTGGTGCCGGTGCTGGTGGTCGACGCGGTGTTCATCGCGTTCATCGCCGCCCAGGCCCGTGCCCTCGTCGGCGGGAGCGACTACATCGAGACCGCGACCACCGCACTGACGTACGCCGACTACGTCCACCAGGGCTTCGGCCAGCTGACCCTCGCCACGGCACTGACCGTGCTGGTGGTGTGGCTGGCTGCGCGCCGGGCGGGACGCACCGCCGAGGACCGGCGCTGGCTGCTCGGCTCGCTCGGCCTGCTCTGCGTGCTGACGCTGCTGGTCGTGGCCTCCGCCCTGCGCGGGATGGCGGTCTACCAGGACGCCTACGGCTTCACCACGCTGCGACTCTTCGTCGACGTCTTCGAGGGCTGGCTGGGCTTCGTCGTCCTCGCGATCATGGTCGCCGGCCTGCTCGGGCACGCCCGGTGGCTGCCGCGCGTCGCACTGGTCTCGGGTGCGGTCGCGCTCATCGGACTCGCGGCGATCAACCCCGACGCCTGGGTCGCCGGTCGCAACCTCGACCGCTACGACGCGACCGGCAAGGTCGACCTGCGCTACCTCGAGACCTTGTCCGCCGATGCGGCGCCGGTGATCGTCGAGCGGCTGCCCCGCGAGGTGTCGGGCTGTGTGCTGCGCACGCTCTCCGACAACTCGATGAGGTCCGAGGTGCTGCGCGACGCGCGTGCCTGGAACCTCGGTCGTGCCCGCGCCGAGGACGCGTTCGCGCGCATCGAGGTCCCCACCCACGGGCGCGACGACGAATGCGCTGGCGTCTGGACGGCTTTCGGCGAGTAGAGTCGTGACCGTGGACACGAGCTTGCGATTTCTGCGCCCCGGACCTGGTCCGACGGGCAGCTGACGTCATCCGGGTCCGGGGAGTCCCCGTCCGACCCGACGCTCACCTCATCTCAACTCGGAGGCGACCCGCTGTCGTCGCCCAGAAAGGGAGCCATGTCCGGCCCCAACACCGACTACGACCCGGTCGAGGTGACCCCGCTGAAGGCCGAGCAGGTGGACGAGATGCGCGAGGCGGCCCTGGCCGCGATCGCCGCTGCCGCCGATCTCGACGCCCTCAAGCAGGTGCGCATCGACCACACCGGCGACCGGTCGCCCCTCGCCCTCGCCAACCGCGAGATCGGCGCCCTGCCGCCCCAGGCGCGCAAGGACGCCGGCCAGCGCGTCGGCCAGACCCGTGGTGCGGTCAACCAGGCGATCGCCGCCCGGCAGGCCGTGCTCGAGACCGAGCACGAGGAGCGGATGCTGGTCGAGGAGACGGTCGACGTCTCCCTCCCCACCACGCGCAGCCGCCGCGGCGGCCGTCACCCGCTGACGCTGCAGTCCGAGCTCATCGCCGACCTCTTCGTGGCCATGGGCTACGAGGTCGCTGAAGGTCCGGTCGTCGAGGCCGAGTGGCTCAACTTCGACGCCCTCAACCTCGGTCCCGACCACCCGGCGCGCACCATGCAGGACACGTTCTGGACCGAACCGGCCGACCACCATGTCGTGCTCCGCACCCAGACCTCGCCGGTGCAGGCGCGCACGATGCTGACCCGCAAGCCGCCGATCTACGTCGTGTGCCCCGGTCGCGTGTTCCGCACCGACGAGTACGACGCCACGCACTCGCCGATGTTCCACCAGGTCGAGGGCCTCGTCGTCGACGAGGGCATCACGATGGCCCACCTCAAGGGCACGCTCGACCACTTCGCCTCCCAGCTGTTCGGCGACGGCATCACCACGCGCTTCCGGCCGTCGTACTTCCCCTTCACCGAGCCGTCGGCAGAGGTCGACGTCAAGTGCTTCGTCTGTCGCGGTGTGGACAGCGACTCGTGCCGCACCTGCCGCGGTGAGGGCTGGATCGAGTGGGGCGGCTGCGGCGTGGTCAACCCACGCGTGCTGGTCGCCTGTGGAGTCGATCCGTCGATCTACAGCGGCTTCGCGTTCGGGATGGGCATCGACCGGTCCTTCATGTTCCGCCACAACCTCGAGGACCTGCGTCCGCTCTTCGAGGGTGACGTCCGCTTCTCCGCCGCATTCGGCACCGAGATCTGAGAGGGGAGCACCGACATGAAGGCACCCCTGTCCTGGATCCTGGAGCACGTCGACGTGCCCACCGGTACGACCACCGACGAGATCACCGACCGGCTGACGCTGACCGGGCTCAAGCTCGAGGCGATCGAGAGCGCCGGCCGCGACATCACCGGCCCCCTCGTCATCGGCCGCGTGCTGACGATGGAGCCCGAGCCGCAGAAGAACGGCAAGACCATCAACTGGTGCACCGTCGACGTCGGTCCTGAGCTGAATGCTGCCCACGGCACCGGCGAGCCATCTGATGGCGTGGGCATCGTCTGCGGCGCACACAACTTCAAGCCCGGCGACCTCGTCGCGACCGTCCTGCCCGGTGGCGTGCTGCCCGGCGGCTTCGAGATCGGCGCTCGCAAGACCTACGGGCACCTGTCCTCGGGAATGATCTGCTCGTCACGCGAGCTCGGTCTCGGCGAGGACCACGACGGGATCATCGTGCTGCCCGCCGACGCGGGCGAGCCCGGCCAGGACGTACGTCCCGTGCTCGGGCTCGACGAGGAGACGATCGAGTTCGAGATCAACCCCGACCGCGCCTACGCGCTGTCGATCCGCGGCATCGCCCGCGAGGTGCTGGTGTCCGTGGCGGGTGCGTCGAGCTTCCGCGACCCGGCCGACCGGGACACCCCCGCCGCCAACAGCGAGGGCCACCCGGTCGTCGTCGAGGACGCCAGCGGCTGCCCGGTCTTCGTGGCGCGCACGGTCACGGGTTTCGACCCGTCCGCACCGACGCCCGACCACATCGTCCGGCGGATCACCGCGGCCGGCATGCGCCCGATCTCGCTGGCGGTGGACGTCACCAACTACGTGATGCTCGAGACCGGTCGGCCGATCCACGGCTACGACGCGGACAAGGTGCGGGGCGCGCTCGTCGTACGCCGGGCACGCGAGGGCGAACGGCTGACCACCCTCGACGGCACCCAGCGGGTTCTCGCCCCGGCCGACCTGGTGGTGACCGACGACTCCGGGATCATCGGGCTCGGTGGCGTGATGGGCGGCGAGACGACCGAGATGTCCGGCACGACGACGTCGATCCTCGTCGAGGCCGCGCACTGGGACGCCGTGTCGATGTTCCGCACGGGACGACGCCACAAGATCACCTCCGAGGCCGGCAAGCGCAACGAGCGTGGCGTCGACCCGACCATCTGCGAGGCCGCGGCCGACCGCGTCGTCGAGCTGCTCGTCGAGCACGGCGGGGGACAGGCCGCGTCCGGCGTCACCGTCGTCGGCACGCCGCCCGCGATGCCCGTCATCGAGGTGCCGGGTGACCTGGCCGCCCGCGTCTCCGGGATGCCGATCACCGAGGAGCGCAGCGTCGAGTGCCTGCGCGCCGTCGGCTGTTCCGTCGAGGGCAGCGGCACGCTGTCCGTCACGCCGCCGCCGTGGCGCCCGGACCTGACCGACGCGCAGGACTTCTCCGAGGAGGTCATCCGCCTCGTCGGCTACGACCGGGTGCCGTCCGTGCTTCCCACGCCTCCGTCGGGACGCGGGCTGACCCGCTCGCAGCAGCTGCGCCGCCGGGTCGGCCGGACGCTCGCGGGCGACGGCTTCGTCGAGGTCGTCACCTTCCCGTTCGTCGGGGAGTCCGACCTGGACGACCTCGGGCTGGCGTCCGACGACCCGCGTCGCGACCTGTTGCGGCTCTCGAACCCGCTCTCCGCCGAGGCCCCCTACATGACCACGACGCTCCTGCCGGGCCTCCTCCGCACGGCCGGCAAGAACGTCGGGCACGGCAACGTCGACGTGGCCATCTTCGAGACCGGGACGGTGACGCGGCCGCGCCACGCCGGTCCGGCCGCGATCCTGCCGGTGGACCGACGTCCGACCGACGAGGAGTTCGCCGCCCTCGATGCCGCGCTGCCCGCGCAGCCGCTGCACCTTGCGGTGGTCGCCGCAGGGGACGCACTCTCCGCCGGCTGGTGGGGCCCGGTCCGACCGGTCACCTGGGCCGACGCCGTCGAGGCCGTGCGATCCGTGGCGGCCGCGCTGGGTCTCGAGATCACCGTGACGTCGACCGAGCTGGCCCCGTGGCACCCGGGCCGGTGCGCCGAGCTGTCGGTCGGGAGTGAGGTCGTCGGCCACGCCGGCGAGGTGCACCCGACGGTGTGCCACGCCTTCGGTCTGCCGAAGCGCAGCGTGGCCGCGGAGGTCGACCTCGACCTGCTCCTCGAGCGGGCGGTGCACCTGCGGCAGGCGCCGACCTTCTCGTCGTACCCGGTCGCCAAGGAGGACGTCGCCCTCGTGGTCGACGCCTCGGTCCCTGCTGCCGCGGTCGAGGCTGCGCTGCGCGAGGGAGCGGGCGAGCTGCTGGAGTCGATCCGGCTCTTCGACGTCTACACAGGCGACCAGGTCGGCGAGGGCAGGAAGTCGCTGGCGTACGCCCTGCGGTTCCGCGCCCCTGACCGCACCCTCAAGGAGGGCGAGGCGGCCGCCGCCCGCGATGCCGCGGTGGCCCTGGCCGCCGAGCGGACCGGCGCCGTCCAGCGCGCCTGACGCCCGAACGATCACGCGCCACTGGGCCTTGAGTCTCCTGGAGACTCAAGGCCCAGTGCGCGTCAGCGACGCTCGCAGGAGCGGCGTACCTCCGCGGAGCACGCGTCGCGTCCGGCTTCGCCGAGGGCACGGTCGCGGCCCTTGCCGCCCACGAGGCGGTCGGCGCCCTTGCCGCCTGCGAGGTGGTCCTTGCCGTACCCACCGAGCAGCAGGTCGGCCCCGGCGCTGGCGTAGAGGCGGTCGGCACCCCGGCCGCCCACGATCCGGTCGTCGTTGAACGAGCCGGCCAGGGTGTCGTCACCGTCGCCACCGCGCAGCACCACGGGCCACCTCACGTCCGTGGTGCCTCGCAGACGGGACGCGGTGAGGAGGTCGTCACCGCCGCGGCCGCTGATCCTGACGTTGCCGCCGGAGGCCCTGAGCACCTCGGGAGCATCGGATCCCACCAGCGAGACGCGGCTGCCGGCGAGGTGGACCTCCTCCCACGCGTCCATCGCTCCCGTGAACACGAGGCGCGGGCTGTAGTTGCGAACGCAGGTGTAGGTCGCCCCTACGCGCACGTCGCCCTCCGGGCAGTACCCCAGCTCGACGCGATCGAGCCCGTCGCCGCCGACGAGGTCACCGCCGACGGTGTCGTAGAACACCAGGGAGTCGTCGCCGCCCCGCAGATCGACGGTGCGGCGCGCGTCCGGGCTCGGCGGCGGCACCACGCCGACTCCGCCCGTCGGGACCGGGCTGCCGCTGCCGAAGGTGACGCGCTCGTCGGCATCGGTGCCGGTGAATGTGGTGTGGAGGTTGTCGACGAGGACGGTGTACGACGTCGTAGCGCCGGACCACCGGAGGACCGGCTTCCCGTCGACCGTCGCGACGCCGGTGGGAGCATCGACGACGAGGTCGTTGCCCTGCCAGCCGCGGTAGAGGTTCAGCGAGTTGTCGCCACCGCCGAGGTCGGCGGTCGGTCCGGCCTGCAACCCCGCCCAGCGCAGACCGTCGTTGCCCTCTCCCAGCGTCACCTGGTCGTGGTTGACCGATCCGGACTCGATCGAGCCGGAGTAGACCGCGTCACCACCGCCTCGTGTGTCGATGACGTCCTTCTCGGTGTCGGTGACACCCCCGAGCATCGACCAGTCGCCGGTTCCGGCGTACACGACCTCGCCGGTCGTGTCGCTGCCCAGGTAGGTGTCGGCGCCGGTGCCGAGGACGACGGTCAGGCCCATGTTGCCGTCGGTGGACTCGTTGACGACCCGGTCGTCGCCCGGCCCGGCGTCGACTCCGAAGGTGAACGGCTCGCCGGACGACGTCACCCGGATGCAGACGAGGTCGTTGCCGGCTCCGCTCGAGGCGGCACCCGTCGCGGTCAGCCCCACCACCATGACGTCGTCGCCGTCGGTCCCCGCGTCGCCGGTGACGGTCACCGCCTGGCCCTGGCAGGTCAGCGGCTCGGCGTGGGCGGGGACAGCGGCGCAGGCCAGTCCGACGGTCAGCAGGG
The DNA here is from genome assembly GCA_963708875.1 of uncultured Actinomycetota bacterium. GTDB lineage: Bacteria > Actinomycetota > Actinomycetes > Propionibacteriales > Nocardioidaceae > Nocardioides. The sequence goes on along the minus strand of CAVPUL010000007.1, from coordinate 12,729 downwards.
CGGTGACGACGGCTGGGTGGCGTGCGGAAGGCATGGCGGAACCTCTCGAGAAGTGGTGTGTCCGCCGAGGAGACACTGGACGCGCCCGAAAAGTTGCCGTCAGTTGAGCGGCGACTCGACGATCGCCCGGAACCGCGCACGCACGTCCGGGTCGCCCACGACCGAGATCTCGGCGTCGTCACCCCGGCTCCACAACCACAGGTCGAGGGCGGCGGCCGGGCCGTCGATGACCACGTCCGGCTCGACCTCGGCGTCGTCCGGCGGTGCGACGACGTGGAAGTCCTCCTCGTCGGCGTACGACGTGCCGCTCTCGGGGTTGGTGCCGGAGAAGATGCCGAACCGGATCCAGAACTCCTCGCCGGTGTCGGTCGCGTCCACCCGCACCAGGCCCTCACCCGGCGTCCACGTGCCCCACGGAGGGCACCCGCCGAACATCACGTCGAGGACCTCGTGGGCGCCGTCGGAGGCGAGGGTCGCGTCGACCTCCGAGGTGAGGCCGGCCGCCTGCTCCGCGTCGACCCGGTGGATCAGTGCCTCGTGGGCCTGGCGTCGCTGGAGGAATCCGATCGTGTGGTCGTCGGACCAGTTCCACGCCTCGTCGGCGGGGTCGGCGCTCTCGAGCACGCTCGCCAGGTCGGCCGACCACTCGTCGAACGCCGCCAGCATGCCGTCGTACGTCTCGGGGCGGGTCGGCTCGACCTCCTCCGGCTTGGCCGGTCGTGCGGTCGCCACCTCGGCCCACCACCGCTGCACGGTGGCGAGGTGCCAGAGCAGGTCGGCGGCGCTCCAGTCCGGGCACGACGGCACCCGGGCCTCGGGGTCGCACGCCGCGAGGACCTCGCGGAAGCGCGCGGAGTCGGATCGGAGATGGGCCAGGTAGGTCTCTGGTGAAAGTCGGGGCACTCCAGCACCGTAGGGGAGGGGACCGACGGCGCGCCTCACGATTTCACCCGGATGAACGAGAACATGCACTGCGCTGTATAGTCATGCACATGACCGTGTCAGCCGCCGTCGCCGGAGCCAGTGGGTACGCCGGGGGAGAGGTCCTCCGCCTCCTCCTCGCCCACCCCGAGGTCGAGATCGGCGCCGTGACTGCCGGCTCCAACGCCGGCGAGCTGCTCGGCGCCCTCCAGCCGCACCTGGTCCCGCTTGCCGACCGGGTCCTCGCCGAGACCACGGTCGAGAACCTGAGCGGCCACGACGTCGTCTTCCTCGGCCTGCCGCACGGCCAGTCCGCCGCCATCGCGCAGGCGCTCGGCGACGACACCGTCGTCGTCGACTGCGGCGCCGACTTCCGGCTGACCGACCCGGCGGAGTGGCAGGCGTTCTACGGCGGCGAGCACGCCGGCTCGTGGCCCTACGGCCTCCCCGAGCTGCCCGGCCAGCGCGAGCTGCTCCGCGGCGCGCGGCGGATCGCCGTCCCGGGCTGCTACCCCACCGTCTCGACCCTCGCGATCGTCCCCGCCCTCGCGGTCGGGCTCGTCGAGCCGGACATCACCGTGGTCGCCGCGTCCGGCACCAGCGGCGCCGGCAAGGCGGCCAAGCCGCACCTCCTCGGCAGCGAGGTGATGGGCAACGCCAGCGCCTACGGCGTCGGCGGCAGCCACCGGCACACGCCCGAGATCGTCCAGAACCTGAGCGGCATCCACGGTTCGCCGGTCCGGGTCGGTTTCACGCCGATGCTCGTGCCGATGTCCCGGGGCATCCTCGCGACCGTCCAGGCTCCTCTGCTCGACGGAGTGGACGCGGCGGCGGTCCGGCACGCCTATGAGGCGGCGTACGCCGACGAGCCGTTCGTCCACCTGCTCCCCGAGGGCCAGTGGCCGCAGACGCAGTCCGTGCTCGGGTCCAACGCCGTGCAGATGCAGGTCGCGGTCGACGAGCGCGTACGACGTCTGGTGGCGGTGGCCGTGGTCGACAACCTCGCCAAGGGCACCGCCGGAGCCGCCGTCCAGTGCATGAACCTCGCCCTGGGCCTCGACGAGGCCACCGGGCTCTCCACGATCGGACTCGCACCGTAATGACTGTCACCCACCCGAGCGGCTTCACCGCCGCCGGCGTCGCGGCCGGACTCAAGTCCACCGGCGCCAAGGACCTCGCCCTGGTCGTCAACCACGGCCCGACCTTCGACTCGGCGAGCGTCTTCACCGCCAACCGCTGCAAGGCCAACCCGATCCTGTGGAGCCAGGAGGTCGTCAAGGACGGCACGGTCCGCGCGGTCGTCCTCAATTCCGGCGGCGCCAACTGCTACACGGGTCCCGAGGGCTTCCAGACCACGCACGCCGTCGCCGAGCAGGTCGCCGCACATCTGGGCATCGGTGCGATCGATGTCGTCGTCTGCTCCACCGGGCTCATCGGCCTCGCCAACGACCGCGGCGACCTCCTTTCCGGCGTCGACGCGGCGCACGCCGCGCTCTCCGCGGACGGAGGCGTGGCCGCGGCCGAGGCGATCATGACCACCGACTCCGTCGCCAAGACGGTCGTGGTCGAGGGCGCCGGGTGGTCGATCGGCGGGATGGCCAAGGGCGCCGGCATGCTGGCTCCCGCGCTCGCCACGATGCTGGTCGTGATCACCACCGACGCGGTGGTGCCCGCCGCGGAGCTCGATGTCGCCCTGCGCGCCGCGACCCGGGTCAGCTTCGACCGGCTCGACTCCGACGGCTGCATGTCGACCAACGACACGGTCACGGTCATGGCGTCCGGCGCCAGTGGCATCACGCCGACGCCCGAGGACTTCACCGCCGCGCTCACGCAGGCCTGCACCGACCTCGCGATGCAGCTGCTCAAGGATGCCGAGGGCGCCGAGCACGAGATCGCCATCACCACGCTGCACGCGGCGTCCGAGGACGAGGCCGTCGAGGTCAGCCGCAGCGTCGCGCGCAGCAACCTCTTCAAGGCCGCTGTGTTCGGCAACGACCCCAACTGGGGCCGCGTCCTGGCCTCGATCGGCACCACGAGCGCCCAGTTCGACCCGGCCGACCTCGACGTCGCGATGAACGGCGTGTGGGTCTGCCAGCAGTCGACCCCTGCCGAGGACCCCTCGACCGTCGACCTGACCGGCCGCGAGGTCAGCGTGACCATCGACCTCAAGTCCGGCGACGCCCGCGCCACCGTCTGGACCAACGACCTCACCCACGCCTACGTCCACGAGAACAGCGCCTACAGCTCATGACACCTCCCGACATCCACCAGAACCCGACGCGTCCCGACCCGGCCAAGGCCCGTACCCTCGCCGCCGCGCTGCCGTGGCTCAAGCGCTACCACGGCCAGACGATCGTGGTGAAGTACGGCGGCAACGCGATGACCGACGATTCCCTCAAGGTCGCCTTCGCCGAGGACATCGCGTTCCTGAGGTTCGCCGGCTTCAAGCCGGTCGTCGTCCACGGCGGCGGCCCGCAGATCTCGACCATGCTCGACCGGCTCGGCATCGCGTCGGAGTTCCGCGGCGGCCTCCGCGTCACCACCCCGGAGGCGATGGACGTCGTCCGGATGGTCCTCGTCGGCCAGGTCCAGCGCGAGCTCGTGGGCCTCATCAACCAGCATGGTGCGCTCGCCGTCGGGCTGTCCGGTGAGGACGCCGGCCTGTTCACCGCCGAGCGCACGAACACCGTCGTCGACGGCGAGGAGGTCGACCTCGGACTCGTCGGCGAGGTCGCCCGGGTGCGTCCGGAGGCAGTCCTCGACCTCATCGAGGCCGGTCGGGTCCCGGTGGTGAGCTCGGTGGCCCCCGACGTCAACGGCGTGGTCCACAACGTCAACGCGGACACGGCGGCCGCTGCCCTGGCGATCGCCCTGGGCGCCGAGAAGCTCATGGTCCTCACCGACGTCGAGGGCCTCTACCGCGACTACGGCAACTCCGACGACCTGATCCAGGAGATCAGCCCGGAGGCGCTCGGCGAGATGCTGCCGAGCCTCGACGCCGGGATGATCCCCAAGATGCGCGCCTGCTACGAGGCCGTCGTCGGAGGGGTGCCCCGGGCCACGGTGGTCGACGGCCGCGAGCCCCACGCCGTGCTCCTCGAGATCTTCACCGACGAAGGCGTCGGCACCCAGGTGCTCCCCGGAGTCGTGACCAGGCTGCGCAAGCCCTACGCCACGGGGGACGAGTCATGAGCCACCTCCAGGAGCGCTACGCCGGCGCGGTCATGAACACCTTCGGCCCACCCGCCCTCGCGCTCGCTCGCGGAAGGGGCGCCCACGTCTGGGACGCCGACGGCAAGGAGTACGTCGACCTGCTGGCCGGCATCGCCGTCAACGCGCTCGGCCACGCGCACCCCGCGCTCGTCGAGGCCGTGACGACCCAGCTCTCGACCCTCGGCCACGTCTCCAACTTCTTCGCCACCGAGCCCCAGGTGTCGCTCGCCGAGAGGCTCGTCGGGCTCCTCGGCTGGGGCGACGACGCCCGCGTGTTCTTCAGCAACTCCGGTGCCGAGGCCAACGAGGCGGCGCTCAAGCTCACCCGGCGCACCGGCCGCACCCGGCTCGTCGCCGCTGAGGGCTCCTTCCACGGCCGCACCATGGGCGCACTCGCGCTGACCTCCAAGGCGGCCTACCGCGAGCCGTTCGAGCCGCTGCCCGGCGACGTCACCTTCGTGCCGTACGACGACCTCGCCGCGCTCGAGGCTGCGGTCGACGACACCGTCGCGGCCGTCGTGCTGGAGCCGATCCAGGGCGAGGCCGGTGTCGTGGTCCCGTCCGCGGGCTACCTCGCCGCGGCCCAGGAGATCGCCCGTCGCGACGGTGCGCTGCTGTGGCTCGACGAGGTGCAGACCGGCATCGGCCGCACCGGCACGTGGTTCGCCCACGAGCTCGTCGACGGCGTCGAGCCCGACGTCGTCACCCTCGCCAAGGGACTCGGCGGCGGCATCCCCATCGGCGCCACCGTCGCCAGGGGAGTGGCCGCGACGCTCCTTCAGCCGGGCAACCACGGCACCACGTTCGGCGGCAACCCGGTCGCCTGCGCGGCTGCGCTCGCCGTCATCGACACGATCGCCGCCGACGGCCTGCTCGACGCGACCAACGCGCGCGGCGACCAGCTCGCCGACCTGCTCGGCGCCCAGACCGGCGTGCGCGAGGTCACCGGCGCGGGCCTGATGCGCGGTGCCGAGCTCGACGGCCCGTACGCCCCGCAGGCCGTGGTCGCGGCCCGCGAGGCCGGGTTCATCATCAACGCCACCGGCCCCACGCGGCTGCGGTTCGTGCCGCCGCTGGTGATCACCGCCGATGACCTCGACGCCCTCGGCGCCGCCCTGCCGTCCATCCTCGAGACCGCTCGAGCCGCAGCCCAGGAGCAGACCGCATGACCCGCCACTTCCTGCGTGACGACGACCTGTCGCCCGCCGAGCTGATCGAGGTGCTCGACCTCGCCGACCGGATGAAGGCCGAGCCCTTCGAGCACAAGCCCCTCACCGGCCCGCAGACGGTCGCGCTGGTCTTCGACCGTCCCACCCTGCGCACGCAGGTCTCCTTCGCCGCCGGCATCGCCGAGCTCGGGGGCAACCCGATGACCGTCGACGGCGGGCTCGCTGCGATGGGCTCGCGCGAGGGCGTCGAGGACGTCGCCCGGGTGCTCGGTCGCCAGGCGGCCGCGATCGTGTGGCGCACCGCCCACCAGAGCGACGTCGTGACCATGGCCGAGCACGCCGGCGTACCCGTCCTCAACGCGCTCACCGACGAGTTCCACCCGTGCCAGCTGCTCGCCGACCTCCAGACCGTGCGCGAGCGCAAGGGCCGGCTCGCCGGCGTACGAGCCGCGTTCGTCGGCGACGGTGCCTGCAACATGGGCAACTCGTGGGTGCTCGCGGGCGCGGCGGCCGGGATGCACGTGGTGGTCGGCGCGCCTGAGGGTTTCACTCCTGACGCCGACGTCGTGGCGACCGCCCGCGAGATCGCGCAGGGCACGGGCGGCTCGATCGAGATGACCGTCGATCCTGTCGAGGCGGTCGGGGGCGCGGACGTCGTGATCACCGACTCGTGGGTCAGCATGGGCCGTGAGGAGGAGTCCGCGGACCGGCTCCGGATCTTCCCGCCCTACGGTGTGACCGAGGAGCTGCTCGCCCACGCCGACCCGGAGGCCATCGTCATGCACTGCCTGCCCGCCTACCGCGGCAAGGAGATCTCCGAGGAGGTCATCGAGGGCCCACAGTCGGTCGTGTGGGACGAGGCGGAGAACCGCCGGCACGCGCAGAAGGCCGTGCTCACGTGGCTCCTGGACCGGTCATGACAGCAGTCACGCCCCTGACGAAGAGCGCGCGTCACCAGCGCATCGTCGAGATCGTCACCACCCACCCAGTGCGCTCGCAGACCGAGCTCGCCGACCTGCTCGGCGACCACGGCGTGCACGTCACCCAGGCCACGCTGAGCCGCGACCTGGTCGAGCTCGACGCGGTCAAGGTGCGCAGCTCCGGCGGCGCGCTCGTCTATGCCGTGCCGGGGGAGGGCGGCGACCGTTCGGTCGTCGCGCCCCGCGAGAGCGCGGCGGGACGCGACCGGCTGGCCCGGCTCTGCGCCGACCTGCTGGTCAGCGCCGAGGCCAGCGCCAACCTCGTGGTCCTCCGTACGCCCCCGGGCGCCGCGCAGTTCCTGGCCAGTGCCTTCGACAAGGCCGACCTCGGCGACGTCCTCGGCACCATCGCCGGCGACGACACGCTCCTGGTCATCGGGCGCGATCCCCTCGGCGGCGACGCCCTGGCCCAGCGGTTCCTCGACCTGGCCAACCACTCCCACCACGCCGAACCAGCCCCCGAACGAGCCCCGGAACCATCACCGGACACAGACAAGGACATCTCGTGAGCAAGGTCCTCACCTCCCTCCCCGTCGGCGAGCGCGTCGGCATCGCCTTCTCCGGAGGCCTCGACACCTCGGTGGCCGTCGCCTGGATGCGCGACAAGGGAGCGGTGCCGTGCACCTACACGGCCGACATCGGGCAGTACGACGAGCCCGACATCTCGGGCGTACCTGCCCGCGCCCTGGAGTACGGCGCCGAGCTGGCGCGCGCGGTCGACTGCCGCGCCTCCCTCGTCGAGGAGGGCCTGGCGGCCATGGCCTGCGGTGCCTTCCACATCCGCTCCGGCGGTCGCACCTACTTCAACACCACCCCGTTGGGCCGGGCGGTCACCGGCATGATGCTGGTGCGCGCGATGCACGAGGACCACGTCGACATCTGGGGCGACGGCTCGACCTTCAAGGGCAACGACATCGAGCGGTTCTACCGCTACGGACTGCTGGCCAACCCGGAGCTGCGGATCTACAAGCCGTGGCTCGACGCCGACTTCGTCCACGAGCTCGGCGGCCGCGACGAGATGAGCCAGTGGCTCACCGAGCACGGCCTGCCCTACCGCGACAGCAAGGAGAAGGCGTACTCCACCGACGCCAACATCTGGGGCGCCACCCACGAGGCCAAGACGCTCGAGCACCTCGACGTGTCCCTGGAGACCGTCGAGCCGATCATGGGCGTGAAGTTCTGGGACCCGTCCGTCGCCATCGAGACCGAGGACGTCACGATCCGCTTCGACCAGGGCCGCCCGGTCGCCATCGACGGCGCGACGTTCCCCGATGCCGTGCAGCTGGTCCTCGAGGCCAACGCGATCGGTGGTCGCCACGGCCTCGGCATGTCCGACCAGATCGAGAACCGGATCATCGAGGCCAAGTCGCGCGGCATCTACGAGGCGCCCGGCATGGCGCTGCTGTGGATCGCCTACGAGCGCCTGCTCAACGCCGTGCACAACGAGGACACGATCGCCAACTACCACTACGAGGGTCGCCGGCTCGGCCGGCTGCTCTACGAGGGTCGCTGGCTGGACCCGCAGGCGCTGATGATGCGCGAGGCGATCCAGCGCTGGGTCGCGTCCCTCGTCACCGGCGAGGTCACGATCCGGCTGCGTCGGGGCGAGGACTACACGGTGCTCGCGACCGACGGCCCGGCGTTCTCCTACCACCCCGACAAGCTGTCGATGGAGCGCACCGACAACGCCGTGTTCGGCCCCACCGACCGCATCGGCCAGCTCACCATGCGCAACCTCGACATCGCTGACTCGCGCGCCAAGCTCGAGCTCTACGCGAGCCAGCCGCAGGACCAGGGCCACGTCCTCGTCGAGAACGGCAACCTGTTCGGCGAGATCGAGCCCGGCGGGGCCGATCGGATCGCACGGCGCAACGGCGCCGACACGCTCGACGACGAGGCGCTCGACCACGCCGCGATGGACGTAGGCACCGACTGATGGCGGGGGAGACCAACGAAGGCTCCCTGTGGGGCGGCCGCTTCGCCAGCGGCCCGTCGCCGGAGCTCCAGGCACTGTCGAGGTCGACGCACTTCGACTGGCAGCTGACGCCGTACGACCTCGCCGGCTCGCGTGCTCACGCCAACGCGCTGCACCGCGCCGGGCTGCTGACCGACGACGACCACGCCGAGCTGCTGCGCGGACTGGCGACGCTGGGGGAGCGGTACGCCGCCGGTGAGCTGCTGCCGGCCGACACCGACGAGGACGTCCACGGCGCGCTCGAGCGGATGCTGCTCGACGAGGTCGGGCCGGAGATCGGCGGACGGCTACGGGCCGGACGCTCGCGCAACGACCAGGTCGCCACGCTGTTCCGCGCCTACCTGCGCGACCACGCGCGCACCATCTCCGGGTTGGTGCTCGACTTCGTCGACGTCCTGGCCGCACAGGCCCGTGACCACCTCGACGTGATCATGCCGGGGCGCACCCACCTGCAGCACGCTCAACCGGTGCTCCTGTCCCACCACCTGCTGGCCCATGCGTGGCCCCTCGTGCGCGACGTCGAGCGGCTGCGTGACTGGGACGCGAGGGTCTCGAGCGACTCGCCGTACGGGTCGGGCGCGCTCGCCGGGCAGACGCTAGGGCTCGATCCTGTCGCTGTCGCCACCGAGCTCGGCTTCTCCGGTTCGTCGGCCAACTCCATCGACGGCACCGCCTCGCGCGACTTCGCCGCCGAGTTCGCCTTCGTGACCGCGCAGATCGGCGTCGACCTCTCCCGTCTTGCGGAGGAGGTCATCCTCTGGACGACGCGCGAGTTCGACTTCGCCACGCTCCACGACTCCTGGTCGACCGGGTCGAGCATCATGCCGCAGAAGAAGAACCCTGACATCGCCGAGCTGGCCCGTGGCAAGTCCGGACGGCTGATCGGCAACCTCGCCGGGCTGATGGCGACGCTCAAGGGTCTTCCGCTGGCCTACAACCGGGACCTCCAGGAGGACAAGGAGCCCGTCTTCGACTCGGTCGAGACGCTCGAGGTGCTGCTACCCGCCGTTGCCGGGATGGTCGCCACCCTCACCTTCAACGGAGCGCGGATGGCCGAGCTCGCACCGCAGGGTTTCTCGCTCGCGACCGACGTGGCCGAGTGGCTGGTGCGCGAGGGCGTGCCGTTCCGCGACGCACACGAGCTCTCCGGCGCATGCGTACGCCGCTGCGAGGAGCTCGGTTGCGACCTGCCGGACCTGACCGACGAGCAGCTCGCCGCGATCTCGCCCGCGCTGACGCCCGAGGTGCGCGCGGTGCTCACGGTCGAGGGCTCCGTCGCCTCCCGCTCCGGCCGGGGCGGTACGGCTCCGGTCCGGGTGCGCGAGCAGCTCGACGAGCTGCGGTCAGTGACCGCCGGGCACCGTGGGCGCCTGGGCTGAGGGCGACCCCCTGGAGGTCGCCCCGCGGTTGTTGGGCGCGGTCCTCACGCACGGCGGGGTCTCGCTGCGCCTGACCGAGGTCGAGGCGTACGCCGGCCCCGCCGACCCGGGATCGCACGCCCACCGCGGTCCGACCGATCGCAACCGGGTGATGTTCGGGCCTCCGGGGCACCTCTACGTCTACTTCGTCTACGGGATGCACCACTGCGCCAACCTCGTCACCGGCCCCGATGGCGATCCCGGCGCGGTGCTCCTGCGCGCGGGAGAGGTCGTCGACGGCATCGACGTGGCTCGCGAGCGCCGGCCGGGGAGCAGCGATCGCGATCTCGCGCGCGGTCCGGCGCGGCTGTGTCGTGCCCTGGGGATCGATCTCGGTGACAACGGCGTACCTGCCCCGAGCCGGTCGCCGGGGGAGCAGGTGGTCCAGATCAGTACGGGACCGCGGGTGGGGCTGCGCCTCGCAGCCGATCGGCCGTGGCGGTTCTGGATCACGGGTGACCCGACCGTGAGCACCTACCGGCCGGCGGCTCCGCGGCGGTCGACACCGTCCTGACCTGCGCTTATGCGTTCAGCGACCCCCCGGTTTGGCACGCCCTGCCGGGAGGGTCTACAGTTCTTCTTGTCGCTGCAAGTGGCGCCGCCTCCTGGCCAGAAGGTCAGCTGAAGCGGAAACCGGCACCGACCACCCGAAGCACCGAGTTCGCCAGTTTGACGGTGAGCAACGTGCCCGGTAAGTTTCTGCAGGTTGCCCCGCGACCGAACCGGCTCAGCCGGCGAGGATCGGGTGCGTCTGATACTTGAGAACTCAACAGTGTGTTTGATTAGTCGACGAATTAGTTTGTTTTGCCCCGTTGACGTCATGGTGCCGGCCTCTTTGGGGTTGGTGGTTGTGGTGTCGCGGTTTCTTTGACAATGATTCTGACAATATTTTGTCGGTGTCGTTTTTTGTCAGGGGATGTGGCTCTTATTGATTGTCTGTCGCACGGCTGGCCTTTTGGGTTGGTTGGGTGGCGGTTAATTTTCGATGGAGAGTTTGATCCTGGCTCAGGACGAACGCTGGCGGCGTGCTTAACACATGCAAGTCGAGCGGAAAGGCCACTTCGGTGGTACTCGAGCGGCGAACGGGTGAGTAACACGTGAGTAATCTGCCCCTGGCTTTGGGATAGCCACCGGAAACGGTGATTAATACCGGATACGACAGCTTCTCGCATGAGATGGTTGTGGAAAGTTTTTCGGCCAGGGATGTGCTCGCGGCCTATCAGCTTGATGGTGAGGTAATGGCTCACCATGGCTTCGACGGGTAGCCGGCCTGAGAGGGTGACCGGTCACACTGGGACTGAGACACGGCCCAGACTCCTACGGGAGGCAGCAGTGGGGAATATTGGACAATGGGCGGAAGCCTGATCCAGCAACGCCGCGTGAGGGATGACGGCCTTCGGGTTGTAAACCTCTTTCGGTAGGGACGAAGCGCAAGCTGACGGTACCTACTAAAGAAGCACCGGCCAACTACGTGCCAGCAGCCGCGGTAATACGTAGGGTGCGAGCGTTGTCCGGAATTATTGGGCGTAAAGGGCTCGTAGGCGGTTTGTCGCGTCGGGAGTGAAAACCAGGTGCTTAACACCTGGCTTGCTTTCGATACGGGCAGACTAGAGGTATGCAGGGGAGAACGGAATTCCTGGTGTAGCGGTGAAATGCGCAGATATCAGGAGGAACACCGGTGGCGAAGGCGGTTCTCTGGGCATGACCTGACGCTGAGGAGCGAAAGTGTGGGGAGCGAACAGGATTAGATACCCTGGTAGTCCACACCGTAAACGTTGGGCGCTAGGTGTGGGGTCCATTCCACGGATTCCGTGCCGCAGCTAACGCATTAAGCGCCCCGCCTGGGGAGTACGGCCGCAAGGCTAAAACTCAAAGGAATTGACGGGGGCCCGCACAAGCGGCGGAGCATGCGGATTAATTCGATGCAACGCGAAGAACCTTACCTGGGTTTGACATACACCCTGCCGCTCCAGAGATGGGGCTTCTTTTGGGGGTGTACAGGTGGTGCATGGCTGTCGTCAGCTCGTGTCGTGAGATGTTGGGTTAAGTCCCGCAACGAGCGCAACCCTCGTTCTATGTTGCCAGCACGTAATGGTGGGGACTCATAGGAGACTGCCGGGGTCAACTCGGAGGAAGGTGGGGATGACGTCAAGTCATCATGCCCCTTATGTCCAGGGCTTCACGCATGCTACAATGGCCGGTACAAAGGGCTGCGATCCCGTAAGGGGAGCGAATCCCAAAAAGCCGGTCTCAGTTCGGATTGGGGTCTGCAACTCGACCCCATGAAGTCGGAGTCGCTAGTAATCGCAGATCAGCAACGCTGCGGTGAATACGTTCCCGGGCCTTGTACACACCGCCCGTCACGTCACGAAAGTCGGCAACACCCGAAGCCAGTGGCCCAACCGTTTACGGAGGGAGCTGTCGAAGGTGGGGCTGGCGATTGGGACGAAGTCGTAACAAGGTAGCCGTACCGGAAGGTGCGGCTGGATCACCTCCTTTCTAAGGAGCACACACCCCGATCTCTTCCTGGCCGGATGGTCGCTGCGACGTGAGTCGTGGAGTGGAGGGACGCATGGTGGTGTCTCACTAGTGGAATCGTCGACATCACAGCTTCTGGCCCGCAAGGGTTGGGTTCGGCTGTGGTTCTCTCATGCCTCACGTTGGTGGGGGTGGGGTCAAGCACACTGTTGGGTCCTGAAGAATCAGCCGTTCTGGTTGAGGCTTCTGGTCCTCCCTTTGCCTGCTGTCATCTGTGTGCCCTGTTGGTTGGGGCCGGTGGTGGTGGGGGTTGGTGGGGTTGTTGTTTGAGATCTGCATAGTGGACGCGAGCATCTTTCGATGCACTCCCGATTCGTGCGGTTGCACGGCTTAACGGTGGGTGGCCCGTCGGCGGTGGGTGTGTTGATAGAGCAATTCGAATGAGTTCGAATTTTTGGTGTGGCCTGGTTTTTCCCTATTCCTTGGGGTTGGGTCGCACCGTTTTGTGTGATGCTGGTCTGCCTTCTGATTGTGGGGGTGGGCTGGTTGTTGTTTTTTGTGGTTTGTTGGCGTGG
>CAVPUL010000006.1:0-10009 GCA_963708875.1 uncultured Actinomycetota bacterium | reverse complement strand
CATGAAGCAGGACCCGGGCGCGTGCACGACGCGCATGATCGGCGTCAGGAATGCGTCAAGGCTTCCGCAGCACGCCGTGACGGTGCTTCCATCGAAGGATGGACACCCGCACCGCCGACGCGCTGCTCCGGTGGCGGGGCGGCACACCCGCCCGGGTCGTCGCCGTCCTGGTCCCGCTCGCCGTGTGCGGCCTGCTCTACCTGGTCCGTGATCGGGTCGCCGCCGCCAGCGCCGTGCTGGTCCTCGTCCTGTGCATCGTGGCGGTCGCGGCCACGGGAGACCGGCTGGCCGGCGTCGTCGCGGCCCTCTCGGGTGGGGTGTGGTTCGACTTCTTCCTGACCGAGCCCTACCTCCGGCTCACGATCGACGACCGCGACGACATCCAGGCGGCGGTGCTCCTCGTGCTGATCGGCCTGAGCGTGACGGAGCTGGCCATCTGGGGCCGGCGCCAGCAGGAGGAGGCCTCGCGCCGCTCGGGCTACCTCGACGGCGTGCTCTCCACCGCGGCCACGGTCAGCGCGGGGGAGTCCGGGCCCGACGAGGTCGTCCGCGTCGTCGCCGCGCACATCGCCGACGTCCTGGGTGCCGACACCTGCCGCTTCGTCGCGGGGCCGCCCCACGACACCCGGATCGCCGTCCTCGACCACGACGGCGTGCTCACCCAGCACGGGCACCGCCGCGACGTGGACCGCACCGGCCTCCCCGTCGACGAGTACGTCGCGATCGACGTACGACGCTCGACGCGCGTGGTCGGGCACTTCCTCGTCACCGCCTCGACGCGCGTCGTCCGGCCCTCACGCGAGCAGTGCCGTGTGGCCGTCCTCCTGGCCGACCAGGTCGCCCCGCTCGTCGAGCCCTGATCCGACGGTCGGTGCCCGTCGGGACACGCGCGACAAGTGAGCGTCAACGGCCGCTAAGACCGCGTCAAGCCCGATTGCTCGAGGCTTTCGCGGGAGGAGGCTGGACGACATGAGCATCGAATCCAGCCTGCTCGTGGTCGCGGTGGTCGTCATCGCGCTCTACGTCCTCGCAGCCCTGATCCTCCCGGAGCGTTTCTAGTGTCCGACACCTTCGGCGGTCTGCTGACGATCGCCCTCCTCCTCGCCATGCTGGCGGCGGCCTATGTCCCCCTCGGCGACTACATGGCGCGGGTCTACACGAGCACCACGCACCTGCGCGTGGAGCGCGCCGTCTACCGCCTCAGCGGCGTGAACCCCGCCGCCGAGCAGGGCGCGCGGTCCTACGCGACCAGCGTCATCGGCTTCAGCCTCGTGAGCGTCGTCGTCCTGATGGTGATCCAGCTCGGCCAGGCCGCACTGCCGATGGACCGCGACCTTCCGGGCGTCCCGTTCTGGATGTCCTTCAACACCGCGGTCTCGTTCGTCACCAACACCAACTGGCAGTCCTACGCCGGTGAGTCCACGCTGGGCTTCACCGCCCAGATGGCCGGCCTGGCGGTGCAGAACTTCCTGTCCGCCGCGGTCGGCATCGCCGTCGCGGTGGCCCTCATCCGCGGGTTCGTCCGCTCCCGCAACGGCACGCTCGGCAACTTCTGGGTCGACCTGACCCGCGGCACGATTCGCATCCTGCTCCCGATGGCGTTCGTCGCGGCGCTCCTGCTGGTCGCCGGCGGCGTCGTGCAGAGCTTCACCGACTCGACCGTGTCGACGCTCGCAGGGCACTCGCAGGTGCTCACCGGCGGGCCTGTCGCCAGCCAGGAAGCCATCAAGGAGCTCGGCAACAACGGCGGCGGCTTCTTCAACGCCAACTCCGCCCACCCGTTCGAGAACCCCACCGCGATCACGAACTTCCTGGAGATCTTCCTGATCCTGGTGCTCCCCGTCGCGCTGACCCGCACTCTGGGCACGATGCTGGGCAACCGGCGTCAGGGCCTGGCGGTCCTCGGCGTCATGGGCGTGCTCTGGTCGGTCTCCCTGGCCGTCACCACCTGGGCCGAGGTCGGCGCCCACTCGCCGGCCGCCCAGGCCGCAGGTGCCGCGATGGAGGGCAAGGAGACGCGCTTCGGCGAATGGGCCTCCGCGCTCTTCGCGGTGGCCACCACAGGGACCTCGACGGGCGCGGTCAACGCGTCCCACGACTCACTCACCGCGACGGGCGGGGGCGCCGTCCTGGTCAACATGATGCTGGGCGAGATCGTGCCCGGCGGCGTCGGAGCAGGCATCTACGGCATCCTCGTGATGGCGATCCTGGCGGTCTTCGTCGCGGGTCTGATGGTGGGCCGGACGCCCGAGCTGCTCGGCAAGAAGATCAGCGCGAGGCAGATGACGTACGTCGCGCTCTACACGCTGGTCACGCCCGCCCTCGTGCTCGTCGGCACCGGCATCGCGGTCTCGCGCGACTCCACGGCTGACGCAATGGGCAACCCGGGGGGTCACGGCTTCTCGGAAGTTCTCTACGCGTTCACCTCGGCCGCCAACAACAACGGCAGCGCGTTCGGCGGCATCACGGTCACCTCGGACTTCTTCCAGATCATGCTGGGACTGGCGATGCTCATCGGCCGGCTCCTGCCGATCGTGCTGGTGCTCCTGCTCGCCGGATCTCTGGCCGAGCAGGGCAAGGTGCCGGTGACCGCGGGCACCCTCCCCACCCACCAGCCCCTCTTCGTCGGGATGCTGGTCGGCGTCATCCTCATCATCACCGGCCTCACCTACTTCCCGGCGCTCGCCCTCGGACCGATTGCTGAGGCCCTCGCATGAACACGATGACCCCCACCCCTCCCGCGGCACCCGTCCGGGAGCCGCACACGCACCACACCCACCGCCCGGCCGCAGGCATGACGCTGGGCGCCCTCCTCGCCCAGGGCGCCCAGCAGCTGCCGGAGGCCATCCGCAAGCTGGACCCGCGTCACCTGTGGCGCTCGCCGGTGATGTTCCTGGTGCTGATCGGCTCGGTCGCGACCACGGTCGCGGCGATCGGAGACCCGAGCACCTTCACGATCTCGATCACCGCCTGGCTCTGGCTCACGGTCCTCTTCGGCAACCTCGCCGAGGCGGTGGCCGAAGGCCGTGGCAAGGCGCAGGCCGCCTCGCTCCGCGCCACCCGCACGGACACCGTCGCTCGGCTGCTCGCCGCCGACGGCTCCGAGTCCGAGGTGCCGGCGACCCAGCTGAAGGTCGGCGACCACGTGGTCGTCGAGGCGGGCCAGGTCATCCCCGGCGACGGTGACATCGTCGAGGGCATCGCGTCCGTCGACGAGTCGGCGATCACCGGTGAGTCCGCCCCCGTCATCCGGGAGGCGGGAGGCGACCGCAGCGCCGTCACCGGTGGCACGCGCGTGTTGTCCGACCGCATCGTCGTCCGCATCACCGCAGCGGCGGGCGAGACCTTCCTCGACAAGATGATCGCGCTCGTCGAGGGCACCTCGCGCCGCAGGACGCCCAACGAGATCGCCCTGTCCATCCTGCTGGCGAGCCTCACGCTGGTCTTCCTGGCCGCGGTCGCGACGCTCGCACCGATGGCGTCGTACGCCGGCGCACCGCAGGACGTCGTGGTGCTGGTCGCCCTGTTGGTCTGCCTCATCCCGACCACCATCGGCGCCCTGCTGTCGGCCATCGGGATCGCCGGCATGGACCGCCTGGTGCGGGTCAACGTGCTCGCGATGTCGGGCCGTGCGGTCGAGGCCGCCGGAGACGTCAGCACCCTCCTGCTCGACAAGACCGGCACCATCACCTACGGCAACCGGCAGGCCAGCCGCTTCGTTCCGGCCCCGGGTGTCGGGCAGGACGAGCTGCGCGACACCGCCCGGCTCTCCAGCCTCGCCGACCAGACCCCCGAGGGTCGCTCGATCGTCGACCTCGCCCTCACCCAGGGTGCAGACGACCGCGACCTGCCCCGCGACGCGACCTTCGTCGAGTTCACCGCCCAGACCCGGATGTCCGGCGTCGACCTGGCCGACGGCTCGGAGATCCGCAAGGGTGCCGGCTCGGCCATCGCCGCCTGGCTCGGCGTCGAGCAGCCCGTCGAGCTGCAGGCCGTCGTCGAGGAGATCTCCCGCGCGGGAGGCACGCCGCTGGTGATCGGCCGCAGGGCCGCCTCGGGCGGTGGGCAGGTGCTGGGCGTGATCCACCTCAAGGACGTCGTCAAGGACGGCATGTTCGAGCGGTTCGCCGAGCTGCGCGCGATGGGCATCCGCACGGTGATGATCACCGGCGACAACGCGCTCACCGCCCAGGCGATCGCGGCCGAGGCCGGGGTCGACGACTTCCTCGCCGAGGCCACGCCCGAGGACAAGATGGCCTACATCCACCGGGAGCAGGAGGGCGGCCGGCTCGTCGCGATGACCGGCGACGGCACGAACGACGCCCCGGCCCTCGCCGCGGCCGACGTGGGCGTGGCGATGAACAGCGGCACCGCCGCCGCCAAGGAGGCCGGCAACATGGTCGACCTCGACTCCGACCCGACGAAGCTCATCGACATCGTCGAGATCGGCAAGCAGCTGCTCATCACCCGCGGGGCGCTGACCACCTTCTCGATCGCCAACGACGTCGCGAAGTACTTCGCGATCATCCCGGCCATGTTCGTCGCGGCCTACCCCTCGCTCGACAAGCTCAACGTGATGGGTCTGGCCACACCGCAGTCCGCGATCCTCTCGGCGGTGATCTTCAACGCGCTGGTGATCGTGGCACTCATCCCCCTCGCGCTGCGAGGAGTGCGCTTCCGCGCCGCCTCGGCGACCTCGGTGCTGCGCCGCAACATCCTCGTCTTCGGACTGGGCGGCATCGCCGTGCCCTTCGTCGGCATCAAGCTCATCGACCTGCTCGTCTCGACCATCCCAGGAATCGGCTGACATGTTCTCGTCCCTCCTCACTGACCTCTTCCGCCAGTCGCTCGCCGGACTGCGTCTCCTCCTCGTCATGACCGTGGTGCTCGGCGTCGGCTACCCCACGGCCGTGTGGGCGGCCGGCCAGGCCTTCGGCGACCGCGCCGACGGCTCGCCCGTCCGCCTCGACGGCGAGATCGTCGGGTCCCGGCTGCTCGGCCAGCAGTTCGAGGGCGACGAGTGGTTCCTCCCGCGTCCCTCCGCCAACGACTACGACACGCTCGCCTCCGCGCCCAGCAACCTCGGCCCGCTCAGCACCGACCTGATCGCCTCCATCCGGGAGCGCAAGGCCGAGGTGGCGGCCCGGGAGGGCGTCGAGGAGTCCGAGGTGCCCGCCGACGCGCTCACCGCGTCCGGCTCCGGCCTCGACCCGCACATCTCCTTGGCGTACGCCGAGCTCCAGGCGCGGCGCGTCGCCGCTGCCAACGGCCTCCTGCTCGACGCGGTCGAGCGGTTGATCGAGGAGAACACCCAGGGTCGGGGACTGGGCTTCCTCGGCGAGCCCGGCGTCAACGTGCTGGAGCTCAACCTCGCGGTGGCCGCCGCCGGGAGAGACTGAGCCCATGCCCCATCCCGCGGACCGTGGTCGGCTGCGCGTCTACCTCGGCGCCGCACCGGGCGTGGGCAAGACCTACGCCATGCTCGACGAGGGCCGGCGTCGCGTCGAGCGGGGCACGGACCTCGTCGTCGGCTACGTCGAGACCCACGGCCGGCCGAAGACCGAGCGCGAGCTGGAGGGACTCGAGGTCGTGCCGCGCGCGAAGGTCGCCTACCGCGGCACCGTCCAGGAGGAGATGGACCTCGACGCGATCCTCCAGCGACACCCCCACGTGGTGCTGGTCGACGAGCTCGCCCACACCAACGTGCCGGGCAGCGTCCACGAGAAGCGCTGGCAGGACGTCGAGGCGCTGCTCGACGCGGGCATCGAGGTGATCACCACCGTCAACATCCAGCACCTCGAGTCGCTCAACGACGTGACCGAGCAGATCACCGGGGTGCGGCAGCGCGAGACCGTCCCGGATCACGTGGTGCGGTCGGCCGACCAGATCGAGCTGGTCGACATGAGCCCCCAGGCGCTGCGGCGCCGGATGGCCCACGGCAACATCTACACCGCCGACAAGATCGACGCGGCGCTGTCGCGCTACTTCCGCGAGGGCAACCTCACCGCGCTGCGCGAGCTGGCCCTCCTGTGGCTCGCCGACCGCGTCGACGAGGGCCTCGAGCGCTATCGCGAGCAGCACGAGATCGACTCCACGTGGGCCACCCGCGAGCGCATCGTCGTGCCGGTCAGCGGAGGGCCGGAATCGTCCACGCTCATGCGAAGGGCAGCGCGGATCACCAGCCGCCGGTCCGGCGGGGAGTGGCAGGCGCTGTACGTCACGCGTCAGGACGGCCTCACCGGAATCGCACCCGACCAGCTGACCCGGCTCGCCGCCAAGGCCGAGGAGCTCGGCGGCACCTTCCACACGGTCGTCGGCGACGACGCGGCCGACGCCATCCTCGCGTTCGCCCGGGCCGAGAACGCGACCCAGGTGGTCATCGGCGCGAGCCGGCGCGGTCGGGTCTCGACGCTGCTGCGACCGGGGGTGGGCGAGCGGGTGGTCACCGGCGCGGGCGACATGGACGTCCACATCGTGTCCCACGACCACGCGCGCGGGCGGTCGTCGAGCAGTCGGCCCGCCAGCCACGACCTCGGACCCCGACGCCGGTTCGCGGGCTTCGTGGTCGGCCTCGGGGCCCCCGCGGTGGTGAGCCTGGCGCTCTACGCGACGCAGGACCTGCACGGCCTGCCCATCGAGGCGATGACGCTGATGATGGTCGTCGTCGCGACAGCGCTCGTGGGTGGGCTCGCGCCGGCGGTCCTGTCCGCCCTGGGGAGCGCGCTCCTGCTCAACTACCTCTTCACACCGCCGCTCTACACGCTCACCGTCGCCGAGCCGGAGAACGTCGTCACCATCGCGATCTTCGCGGCGGTGGGCATCGCCGTCGCCTCGGTCGTCGACAACGCGGCCCGCCGGACGGCCGAGGCACGCTCCGCGCGCGCGGAGGCCGACGCGCTGACCGTGCTGGCGCACAGCCTGCTGACCAGCACCGACGACCTGCCCGGGCTGCTGTCCTCGGCCTGCCGGGTCCTCGGCGCCGAGGGCGCTGCGGTCGTCCGCCGCGAGGCGGGTGAGGAGGTCGTGGTCGCGAGCTGCGGCCGGCCGCCGGCCTCGATCGAGCGGGCCGACATGGCGGCCGCCATCGACCAGGACAGCACGCTGGTCCTCGCCGGCTCCACCCCACCGGCGACGCAGCGCCCCCTCCTCAACGCGTACGCCGCCTACGCCAAGGTGATGGAGGAGCGCCGCGTCGCGACCGTGGCCGAGCTCGAGCGCCTGCGGCTGACCGAGCTCGACCGCACCCGGACCGCCCTGCTGGCCGCGGTCTCCCACGACCTGCGCAACCCGCTCGCGGCGATGAAGGTGTCCGTCGACAGCCTTCGCAGCACGGACGTGACCTGGTCGCCCGAGGACGAGGACGAGCTGCTCGCCACCATCGAGGAGTCGACCGACCGGCTCACCGCGCTGGTCACCAACCTGCTCGACATGAGCCGGATCAGCACCGGTTCGGTGCGCGTGGTCCTGCGCGACGTCGGTCTGGCCGACGCCGTCCGCACGAGCATCGCCCCGCTGCCCGGCGGCGAGCGGATCGAGGTCGACGTCGACCCCGAGCTGCTGGTGCTCGCCGATGCCGGGCTGCTCGACCGGGTGCTGGCCAACATCTGCGAGAACGCCCTGAAGTACACGCCGCTCGACGCCCGGGTGCGCATCGACGCGGCCGCGGACGGCGACGCGGTCGTCGTACGCATCGCGGACTCGGGGCCGGGCGTGGCCGACCAGGACCGGGACCGCCTGTTCGCGCCGTTCCAGCGGTTCGGCGACGTCCCGCAGCAGGACGGCGTCGGGCTCGGGCTGGCCGTGGCGCTCGGGCTGACCGAGGCGATGAGTGGGACGATCGCAACCGAGGAGACCCCCGGCGGTGGGCTCACGTTCGTGCTGGAGCTGAAGAGGGGCAAGGGGGCCTGATGACGTTCGTCCTGGTCGTCGACGACGACCCCGCGATGCGGCGCACGCTCTCGATCAACCTGCGGGCACGCGACTACGAGGTCGAGACGGCGGGCGACGGGCGGTCGGCGCTGCAGGTGGTCGACGAGCGGATGCCCGACCTGGTCCTGCTCGACCTGGGGCTGCCCGACCTCGACGGCGTCGCGGTGCTCACGCAGCTGCGGTCCTTCACGCAGGTCCCGGTGATCGTGGTCTCGGCCCGCACCGAGTCCGACGACAAGGTCGAGGCGCTCGACCTCGGCGCGGACGACTTCATCACCAAGCCGTTCTCGATCGAGGAGCTGCTCGCGAGGATCCGCGCCACCTCGCGCCGGGCGGGCCGCGAGGAGCCCGACCTGGTCGTCGAGGCCGCCGGGCTGCGCCTCGACCTCACCGACTCCCGCGCCACCCGCGACGGCGAGGAGATCCACCTGACGCCCACCGAGTGGCGGATCGTCGATGTCCTCGCACGCCGCCGCGGCCGGCTGGTGCGGCAGGCCGAGCTGCTCACCGCGGTGTGGGGACCCGCGTACGACACCCAGACGAACTACCTCCGGGTCCACATGGCCAGCATCCGTCGCAAGCTCGAGGCCGACCCGGGTCGGCCCGTGCTCTTCCTGACCGAGCCGGGGATGGGCTACCGGTTCGCTGCCTGACCGGTCAGCGCGGGACGCGGACCAGCAGCCGCCCGTGGATGCACTCCATCCGCAGCTCGCGGCCCTCGCCGATGGAGTCGCCGTCGAGCTGGCGGGGGGTGTCGGTGGCGGCCGTGATCCGCACCCGCGACCCGGTGCGACGGTCGATGAGCTCGTCGACGGTCTGGCTCTTCGCGAGGACGCGAACGGCGAGCGGGATCCACGACAGGAACTTGCGGGGGTGCAGGATCACCACGTCGAGGACGCCGTCGTCGATGGTCGCGTCGGGCAGCAGCGGCATGCCGGCCTGGAGGAAGCCGACGTTGCCGACCAGGACCGTGCGGGCCCGGTGGACGCTGGGCTCGTCGTCGTCGATCTGGATCTCGACCCGGACCGCAGGGAACATCAGCGACTTCAGCCCGGAGATGACGTAGGCCACCCAGCCGATCTTCTTCTTGATGTCCTCGTTGACGCCCTCCATGATCGCGGCGTCGAAGCCCATGCCGGCCATCACCATGAAGTGGGTGTCCTCGATGGCGTCGCCACCGACCTCGACCATGTCGATGGCCCGGTCCTGGCCGTTGAGGGCGATGTCGATCGCCGAGCGGATGTAGAGCGGGATGCCGAGGTTGCGGGCGAGCAGGTTGCCCGTGCCCGCCGGGATGATGCCGACCGGGACGCCGGTGCCGGCGAGCTCGGCGCACACCTCGCGCACCGTGCCGTCACCACCGCAGACGATGACCAGGTCGGCCCCGGACACGGCGGCCCGCTCGGCCATGCCCGTGCCGGGGTCCTCGACGGTCGTGTACTGCCACGTCGGCTCGGACCAGCCTGACTCCAGGGCCATCGAGGCGACGAGCGAGCGGAACTGGCCGACGTCCTCGACCTTGATCGGGTTGAGGATGACGGCGAGGCGCTTCTCCGAGGCGTACACCTCCGGGAGCGGCTCCGACTTCGCCGCGATCGATCGTGGGCGGGGGTCGATGAAGGCGAGGGCGAGGAAGAACACGGCGACGCCCAGCAGCGAGCCGGCGATCACGTCGGTGGGGAAGTGACGGCCCAGGAGCACCCGGTCCAGGCAGACCAGCAGCCACCACGCGACGACGAGCGCGATGCCGAGGCGGCGCAGGCTCGTACGACGGACGAACAGGACGAGCAGCATGACCAGCAGGCACGCGTACGCCGCCGAGGACGAGGCGTGCCCGGAGGGGAAGCTGAAGGAGTTGAGCAGGCCGAGGTTGTCCTGCCACTCCGGGCGGTCCCGTCCGAGCCAGATCTTCAGGGCCGACGTGGCCAGCGAGGTCACGACCATCACCACGACGACGAGCAGCGCCGCCCAGCGGTGGCGTCGCAGGAGCAGCCCCAGCGCGAGGACGACGGTGAGGATCGTCATGCCGATGGTCCCGAACGCGACCTCGACCACGCGCAGGAAGTCGATGAAGAGGGAC
>CAVPUL010000005.1:0-889916 GCA_963708875.1 uncultured Actinomycetota bacterium | reverse complement strand
GTGAGGAAGGTGGTCACGCAGAGCCACAATCCGGGCAACCCTGAGACGCCGCGCGACGCCGCGTCCCGAGACCAGTCGTCCGACATCAACTCCCGTTGGTGCAGTACAAATCCTGACCGAGGCTACCCACGGCGTGCCTGATGCGCAGCCACTTGACAAAACGTCGAACTCCGCCGAAACGCCCCCGCTTCGATCGCCTTCACGCAAACTGATGGTCGTCACCGAGGGACAAGACATGGAGTGAGACGTGCCCCAGGCCAATCAGCACAGGGACCCCACCCCCGATGTCCCGGACGGATTTCGAGTTCCTCACCGAGTCCACTTCGGACCCCGTTCCGCTGGCGACCCCCAAGGGACCAAGACGATCTCGAACCCTCCTTCTCGTGACAACCTTCGCGATATTCGCCGCACTCGCGGTTCTCAGCGTTCTCGCAGTTGTCGCCGTTCTCGCTCGGACGCAGTCTGAATCGACCACGCCAGCGCCGCCTCCGACGGTCGAACCCGCCGATGTCACGTCTCCCCCCATATCGCCTGAGCCCGGACTCCCGGCTACGCCGACAGCATCCTCCGGGGGAGGTACAGCGGCCTACGAGCTGGCTCAGCTCGAAATCAAAGGACGTGCCCCGACCACGGGGTACGCGCGCGAATCCTTCGGCCCGGACTGGGCAGACGTGGACGGCAACGGCTGCGACACACGCAACGACATCCTCAGTCGTGATCTCACGGAAAATCGTCACCGACCCCTTTGACACGTGCATCGTGGAGTCAGGGATCCTCCAGGATCCGTACAGCTCCACCGGGATCGACTTCACGCGCGGCTGGGAGACCTCGTTCGCCGTTCAGATCGATCACGTCGTCGCGCTCAGCAACGCGTGGCAGACGGGGCGCAGTACTGGAAGCCGGGTAAGAGGCTGAGATTCGCAAACGATCCGCTCAATCTGCTTGCCGTTGATGGAGGCCTCAACATGCAGAAGAGCGACGGAGATGCAGCCACGTGGCTTCTGCCCAGTAGGGCCTATCGATGCGCATATGTCGCTCGGCAGATCGCCGTCAAGGCCAAGTACGACCTATGGGTCGACGCGCCTGAATACGACGCCATGATCCGGATCCTTGAGTCCTGCCCCGATTAGAGCTTCCCGCCGCAGGTGACTAGCCACCGAGACCACAACGCCGGCGACGAGTCGACGAGCCCGACGCCCGCGTCCTGTCTTCCACGCGGGAGAAGTTGTGTATCGATCCTCTCCGACCTTTCGGAGTTCGATGGTCAGCCAGTTACCGGACTCGGGACGAGAGAGGTCGCATCTCCTGCGTCCGGCCTCCTACGTTGATCTCAAGGTTGGGGGTCGCACCCGGCGAGTACGGACCACGCGTCGCGTTGCCAGGACGCCAATTCAAGGGAATGGCGTGTGATGGTCGCCCGCAGGATCGGCTTGTTGTCCCGCAAGTGTCCCGTCACTGACACAAGTGCGATGCTGGCGGACTGGGCAAACGCCTCCTTGAACGCGAGCAGCACACGCGCCGCAGCTACTTGCCGGAGTTGCTGCGCTGTCTCAGTCTTGGTGAGCTTTTTGAGCGACGGCAGTCCCGTGGCCGTGGCGCTTGGCCAGTGGGTCGGTAGGTGCTCATCACCGGGCAGCCCCAGGTCTAGGTCGACCATGCCTCGTGCGTCGGAGGTCACCACCACGTGCAGGCCGCGAGCAGTCAGCGCTGAGTCAACGGCCACTTCCAACGCGTCGGGCTCCTCCATCCACGAGCGCTGTCCAGAGCTCGTCGGCGGCTGCCTGACGGGCGTCCCGGTCCCGGAGCCCGATCTCGAGGAACTCCATGGCTTCAGCCTCGGCACGCACCCGCGCTCGCGCCAACGCTTCCTTCCGACCATCCCGGTCGCGGCGACCTACACCAGCGAGGCACTCGCTCCGACTTCTTCAGCAGGACTGAGAACATCGGCACCGGGTCCCCCTTCACTGGGGTCGGGTCTTGTGACCGCGGGGAATGTGGTGCGATGCAATTCCTCCAGGTCCGACCAGGCGCGCCGCACCTCATCGACCTCTCGCGCACGCTCCGCCTGTTTCGGCGTCATCCCGGACGTCGACGTCATTGCACTCCGTGAGCGTCTGGACGCCGACGATCCTGAACCGCCATAGAGCGTGAACGGCCCGGCACCCGTCGATAGGCCAGAACCCACCACCACCCACGTGGAGCCGCGCCATGCGCGGACCGATGTGAGCCCGCGGACCACGGCCTGACGTCGAGATCCGCACGCCGGGGGCGATCTTGATGCTGCTGAAGAGTCCCATCAGTACTCGCAGACGATGCCGTCGCCGTCACGGTCGTCGTACCAGTCGTACTCCGCGTCCTGGCCTTGGTAGTAGGGGCCGAAGCCCGCGTCGTTGGCCTCGTAGCAGTAGGAGAAGCGCGGGTCGGTCGATGACTGCGTCGACGCCAAGGGCGGAACGACGGCGACGGACGGAGGCCTGCTGCTCGTGCGGCCGCTGCCGCCACGCAGTCTTGCTGCCGTTCCTCGCGACGGGTCCGCCACCGCCACCTTGACGGCCTTCTTCACGGCCTTCTTCTGCGCGCCGGCAGCCGCTTGGCCGCCGCCTCCGAATCCGTCGCCGCTCGTCGCGTCAGGTCGCCCAGCTGGTCGCTGAGGTCAGCCTTGGAGTGCAGCGCTTCGTCCAGGTCGGACTGGACGTCAGCGATCTTCGCCGGGTCTGCCGTCGCAGGCGCAGCCTCCGACTCCGATCCGCCGCCAGCGATGCCGACGATCAGTCCGACCATGCCGGCAGCGACTCCAACCTTCGCCCGAGACCAGAACGGTCGCGAGCCTGCCGGGTAGTAGCCCGGGTACTGGTCGAAGTCTCGGACCGCTCATGCCTTCTCGCAGGCGATGCCGTCGTTGTCACGGTCCAGTCCGCCGTTGGCGCGGTCAGCCGTGTTGTACAACGCGGTGTCGCGTCGGAAGTTGGTCACCGGAGTCCCGGACGTATGGTCGCGAGCCGTCGCGCGACCGACTCCGTGCGGGAGGCGCTTGTTGACGACCGTGCAGTTTGCCCACTGAGCGGGCACCGCAGCCTCAGCTGGAACCGAAAGCACCAGAGCAGGTGCGGTGATGACGATGCAGGCGATGGCGCCCATAAGACCTCTACGCATTTTCCGTAGCCCCCTTCAGACCGAGGTGCCAGCATGCGAGGTCCTGGACCTCCCTGTCCGCAAAACGATGCAACTAGTCAAGGATTCCCTGCCAACGGGGTGGATAGGCGGCGGCGGTTCCCAGAGTCACGAGACTCAAGGCCATTGATGACCTGGCTCAAGCCGGGCGCCATGTCCAACGCAGATTCCCCGACCCAATGCCAGCCCCCACCCCGGGGGTTACCGTAGGCAGGCTCTCTCTTCATCTCGCCGACGATTCGCGAATCTCGGCCCTCGAGGGAAGGCTCAGCTCGATCATTATTGGCACCCCTCGGAGGAGCTCGTGAAGAGAGACATCCACGTGGTGGGAGCGGTGGTCATCTCAGGAGGTCAGGTGCTGTGCGTCCAGCGCGGGTCGGGAAGCACCTTGCCCGGCTTGTGGGAGTTCCCTGGAGGCAAGATTGAGGCGGGCGAGACTCCGCAAAGGCCTTGGAGCGCGAGATCCATGAGGAACTTCGTTGCAGGGTCGCGGTCGGTGAACAGGTGACAACAACCATCCACGAGTACGACTTCGGCGTCATTCACCTGACGACGTTTTATTGCGAACTGCTCGACGGAACGCCTGAACTGGTTGAGGCACTCCAGCTCGTGTGGCGCGATCCTGAAGATCTTCGCGACTTGGAGTGGGCGCCGGCTGACATCCCGGCGGTCAACGTGGTTGAGCACCGTCTCGGCGAGGAAACCGAAGCCGGCTAACCAGTATGTGACGTGGCCCGTCAAGTCGAACACGACAATTCGTTACCCAGCCCTGGCAAGCTCCCGACTGTGCAGCAACCTCATGATCTCCCGACCGGTCTTCACGAATCCGTGCTTACGACGGAGCTGGATGCGCTTCTTCGGCTCGAGGCGACTCGCGAGGTGGAACTGGGCAGGGTTGAGGATGGGGATCAGACACACGTGTTGGTGCGTCACATCAGCGCGGCCCTCCATCGACGACTGGCGTCCATCAAAGACCCTGCCGCGCGCCTCGTCGCGGCCAACGAGCTTCTCGGCGCTATCGAGCATTCAGCGGACTCCATTCTAGTCCCGCGCAACAACTGCACTCGCTTCGACCGGCTCTCGGCCCAGGTCACGTGGCGCGCTTTACGCAGCGTCCCGAAAACCCCCTCAACGATGCTGCCCTGTTGACTAACGCTCAGGGCGACCCAGTCTTGCGTCCGAACTACGCGCCGAGATCGGGTCCGCCGACTCGATTGACCTTCTGTGCGCCTTCGTCATGTGGCATGGCCTTCGCCTGATCGAGGGCGAGCTTGCGACAGCGCGCGAAGCCGGCATCCCGATCCGCGTCGTGACGACCACCTACATCGGGGGCACCCAGCGCGGAGCGCTTGATCGCCTGGTCTCCGATTTCGGCGCTGAGGTCAAGGTCCAGTACGACGCGACAACGCACCCGCCTCCACGCCAAGGCCTGGCTGTTCGGTCGCGACACCGGCTTCGACACTGCCTACGTGGGCTCATCGAACCTCACCACCTCAGCCATGCTCGACGGTGTCGAGTGGAACGTTCGCTCTCAGCGAAGCGCGACCCCGCAGTCTGCTGGACAAGTTCCGGGCGACGTTCGACGCCTACTGGAACGCCCCGAGTTCGAGTCGTACGACCCGGAGCGCGACCGCGACCGTCTTGACGACGCCCTCGCTCGAGGCGAAGGGCGGTCAAGAGCTCAGATCGAGTCACCATCAGCCTGGTCGGCCTCGAGGTGCGTCCCTACCCCTACCAGCAGGAGATGCTCGACGCGATCGACGTCGAACGTGTCGTGCACGACCGCCACCGCAATCTCGTCGTCGCCGCGACCGGCACCGGAAAGACGGTCATCGCCGCGCTCGACTACCGCCGCCTGGTCCAGAAGGCCGGCGGCCGGATCCCGCCTCCTGTTCGTCGCGCACCGCCAGGAGATCCTCGAACAGTCGATGCGCACCTATCGAGAGGTGCTTGCCGATGGCGACTTCGGCGAGCTGTACGTCGGTGGCGCGCGCCCCGAGCGCTGGAAGCACGTCTTTGCGAGCGTCCAGTCGCTGACGTCGTACGGCGTCGCCAACATCCCGGCGGACGCCTACGACGTCGTCGTCATCGACGAGTTCCACCACGCCGAGGCGACGACCTACCGCCGGATCCTCGATCACCTGCAGCCCGCAGGAGCTGCTCGGCCTGACCGCGACACCGGAGCGCGCCGACGGCGACGGATGTCCGCTCGCTTCTTCGATGGTCGCACCGCTGCCGAGCTGCGCCTGTGGGACGCGCTCGGCGCCGACCTGCTTGTGCCCGTTCCACTACTTCGGCATCGCCGACGGGACGGACCTTCGTCAGATCACGTGGAGCCGCGGACGCTACGACGAGGATCGAGCTCGCCAACGTCTACACGGGCAACGACGCTCGAGCTCGCGATCGTGCTCACCCAAGTCCGAGACAAGATCGCGAACGTCGGCGAGCATGCGAGCCCTGGGCTTCTGCGTCAGCGTCGCGCACGCCGAGTACATGGCTCGCGTCTTCAACGATGCCGGCATCCCAGCGCTGGCCGTGAGCGGCGGCACCCCGAGCGATGTCCGCGCATCGGCTCTACGGCAGCTACGGACCGCAGAGGTCAACGTCCTCTTCACCGTCGATGTGTTCAACGAAGGCCTGGACATCCCCGACGTCGACACCGTGCTGTTTCTTCGACCCACCGAGAGCGCGACGATCTTCCTGCAGCAGCTGGGCCGCGGCCTGCGACGCACTCGCGCAAGGCGGTCCTCACGGTGCTCGACTTCGTCGGCTATCACCGCAAGGAGTTCCACTTCGTCGCGCAAGTCTGGTGCCCTGACGGGCATCCACGGCAAGCGACCTTGAGAAGGCAGTAGAAGGAGGACTTCCCGTTCCTGCCATCCGGATGCCAGATCGTGCCTCGACAAGCAGACTCAGGACGTGGTGCTGGAGAACCTCAAGTCCCAGATCGCCAACCGGTGGGCACAGATCGTGGCCGAGCTTCGTGGCACCGAAGACCGTCTCGCTGGAGTCGTTCCTGCGAGTCCTCGGGTCTCGAGCTCAGCGACATCCTGCGGCGCGGCAGCCACTCGTGGACGCGGCTACGTCAGGACGCCGGACTCGAGACGCTTCCCGGCTCCGAGCTCGAGGAGAAGCTCCTCAAGCGAGTCCGAGCCTTCGCGCACGTCGACGACCCGCAGCGCGCGACGCCTACCGCGTCGCTGCTTGCCGACGGGTGCCCGCGGTACGCCGAACTGTCGCCTGCGACGAGCAGACGCTCGCACGGATGCTGTATCTTCTCGCTCTGGTCCGACGGTGGCGGCTTCGACTCGCACGAGGAAGGCCTCGATGCCCTGCGTGACGAGAACGGCCGACTCGCGCGAGTCTGGCGACGCGTCGTCGACCTGTCCTTCGACGCCGCCCGGCACCGTGCCCTCGGTCTGCCGGGGCCGCTGGCAGACGTGCCGCTGCAGGTGCACGCCCGCTACCAACGCGAGGAGATCCTTGCGGCGCTCGACTTCCCTGCGCGCATCCCAACAGCTTCCGCGAGGGCGTGCTTCTACTTCGCCGACGCGCAACGTGGACGCCTTCTTCGTCACGCTGAAGAAGTCCGAGGCCGACTACTCGCCCAACGACGATGTACGCCGACTACCCGATCAGCCCGACGCTGTTCCACTGGGAGTCGCAGTCGACGACCTCGGTCAGCTCCCCCACCGGGCAGCGCTACCTCGACGGGACCAGCACGGTCTTGCTGTTCGTGCAGGCAGGAGCCGAAAGACGACTTCGGCACCTCGCCGTACCTCTTCCTCGGTCCGGCGACACTACGTCTCCCACACCGGCGACCGACCGATCGCGATCACCTGGCAGCTCGATCACGCGATGCCGACCGACTTCTTCACACTCGTCAGCGATCGCGCCGTAAGCACAGCCGCCGCGACCGCGGCATCACGGCCGGCACTTGGACGTGCCGAGGTCGCGCTCGGGACCCGCCTCGGCGTACGATTCAACCCATGGCACACGAAGTCGTCTCCGTCGGCACGGAAAGTGGCCCGAGGCCGTTGGCGTCGGCCCTCTTGCAAGATCAGCTGCAGCCGCTGGTGCTGCCGCAGCCCTCGCACACGTAGCACGAGCCAGCCGGGCGCATCTTCGTGCCGCAGGTCATGCAGAGCGGGGAGTCGACGGCGGTGCCGGTGAGCTTCTCGAAGAGCTCGGCGGTGGTCTTGGCCTCGCCCGTCGACACCTTGGCCGGGACCTCGCGGGCCTCGTTGCCGTGGGTGTCCTTGGTCTCGATGTCGATGACCTCGGCAACCGGAGCGGGTGTCTCGACCAGCTCGGCGGCCGAGCCGGTCTCCTCGACGAGCGGCTCGTACGAGCCGGTCTCGAGGTGGCGCTGGCGCTCGCTGGCGGAGTAGATGCCGAGCATCGAGCGGTCCTCGAAGGACAGGTAGTCCAGGGCGAGGCGGCGGAAGATGTAGTCCATGATCGACTGCGACATCCGCACGTCCGGGTCGTCGGTGAGGCCGGCGGGCTCGAAGCGCAGGTTGGTGAACTTCGAGACGTAGGTCTCCAGCGGGACGCCGTACTGCAGGCCGACCGACACCGCGATCGAGAAGGCGTCCATCACGCCGGCCAGGGTCGAGCCCTGCTTGCCGAGCTTGAGGAAGACCTCGCCGAGGGTGCCGTCGTCGTGGGCGCCGGAGGTCATGTAGCCCTCGGCACCGCCGACGGTGAACGACGTGGTGCGAGCGGTGCGCGACTTCGGCAGGCGCTTGCGGACCGGGGCGTAGACGACCTTCTCGACGACCTTGGCCTCGACGGCGGCGTCGGCCTTGTCGGCCGCGTCCTTCTTGGCCTTGCCGCCACCGTCGGACAGCGGCTGGCCGACCTTGCAGTTGTCGCGGTAGATCGCGGTGGCCTTGAGGCCGAGCTTCCAGGACTGCATGTAGACGTCCTCGATCTCCTCGACCGTGGCCGTCTCCGGCAGGTTGACCGTCTTGGAGATCGCGCCCGACAGGAACGGCTGCGCGGCAGCCATCATCCGCACGTGGCCCATCGGCTTGAGCGAGCGGGCGCCCATCGCGGTGTCGAAGATCTCGTAGTGCTCGAGCTTGAGACCAGGCGCGTCGATCACGTGACCGTGCTCGCCGATGTAGGCGACGATCGCCTCGACCTGCTCGGGCTGGTAGCCGAGCTTCTGCAGGGCCCGCGGGATCGTCTGGTTGACGATCTGCATCGAGCCGCCGCCGACGAGCTTCTTGAACTTCACCAGCGAGAAGTCGGGCTCGATGCCGGTCGTGTCGCAGTCCATCATGAAGCCGATGGTGCCGGTCGGGCGCGAGGACCGAGGCCTGCGCGTTGCGGAAGCCGTTCTTCTCACCCGTCTTGATGACGTCGGCCCAGGCCTGCGTCGCGAGCTTGTGCACGCGGCTGTCCTCGGTGTGCAGGATGCGGACGACGTCGTTGGCCGCCTGGTGCTTGCGCATCACGCGCTTGTGGGCGGTCGGCGTTGCGGGCGTACCCGGTGTAGGGGCCGACGATGGCGGCGAGCTCGGCGCTGCGCTTGTAGGACGTACCGGTCATGAGCGACGTGAGCGCGGCAGCCATCGAGCGGCCACCCTCGGAGTCGTAGCCGAGGCCCATCGCCATCAGCAGCGCGCCGAGGTTGGCGTAGCCGATGCCGAGCTGGCGGTAGTCGCGCGTCGTCTGACCGATCGGCTCGGTCGGGAAGTCGGCGAAGCAGATCGAGATGTCCATCGCGGTGATGATGAACTCGACGGCCTTCGCGAAGAGCGCGGCGTCGAAGGTGTCGTCGTCCTTGAGGAACTTCAGCAGGTTGAGCGACGCGAGGTTGCAGGACGAGTTGTCGAGCGACATGTACTCCGAGCACGGGTTGGACGCGGTGATGCGGCCGGTCTCGGGGTTGGTGTGCCAGTCGTTGATCGTGTCGTCGTACTGCAGGCCCGGGTCGGCGCAGGCCCAGGCGGCCTCGCTGATCTTGCGGAACAGGTCGCGGGCGTCGACGGTCTCGATGACCCGGCCGTCCTCGCGGGCCTTGAGGCCGAACTCGGTGCCGTCCTCGACCGCACGCATGAACTCGTCGGTGACGCGGACGGAGTTGTTGGCGTTCTGGTACTGCACGGAGGTGATGTCGGCGCCGCCGAGGTCCATGTCGAACCCGGCGTCACGGAGGGCGCGGATCTTGTCCTCCTCCTTCGCCTTGGTCATCACGAACTCCTCGATGTCCGGGTGGTCGACGTCGAGGACGACCATCTTGGCCGCACGACGCGTCGCGCCGCCCGACTTGATGGTGCCCGCGGACGCGTCGGCGCCGCGCATGAAGGAGACCGGACCCGACGCCGTACCGCCGCTGGAGAGCAGCTCCTTGGACGAGCGGATGCGGGAGAGGTTGAGGCCGGCGCCGGAGCCGCCCTTGAAGATGAAGCCCTCTTCCTTGTACCAGTTGAGGATCGAGTCCATCGAGTCATCCACGGAGAGGATGAAGCAGGCCGAGACCTGCTGCGGCGAGGCGGTGCCGACGTTGAACCAGACGGGGCTGTTGAAGGAGAAGTACTGGTTGACGAGCAGCCAGGTCAGCTCGTGCTCGAAGACCTCGGCGTCGCCGTCGGTCGCGAAGTAGCCGTGGTCGATGCCGGCCTTCGTGTAGGTCTTCACGACCCGGTCGATGAGCTGCTTGAGGCTCCACTCGCGGACGTCGGTGCCGACCGCGCCACGGAAGTACTTCGTGGTGACGATGGTGCTCGCGTTGACGCTCCAGAAGTCGGGGAACTCGACACCGCGCTGCTCGAAGACGGTCTCGCCGGTCTTCCAGTTCTGCTGCACGACGTCGCGACGCTCCCACGTGATGGCGTCGTAGGGGTGGGTGCCAGGAGTGCTGAAGACGCGCTCCATCGTGAGGCCCTTGCCCTTGCCCTTCGCCTTGGCTGACTGTGTCGAAGCGGGGCCGGTGCGCGCAGTCTCCGTCATGCTGATTCCTCTATCCCGTGGTGGTTTCTCAACTGGTGCGAGTCGTCTCGCTGGTGCTTGGTAGGCCCGGCAGACCGCTTCCCCACGATCTGCCGGGCCGTCTGTGGGTCAGCCCGTGGTGGCGGGCTGATCGTGGGTCGCGCGTTCGAGTCGCAGCATCGCGATCTCGTTCTCGAAGTCGTCGGCCGACTCGAAGGCGCGGTAGACGGAGGCGAACCGGAGGTAGGCCACCTCGTCGAGCGCCCGCAGCGGGGCGAGGATCGCGAGGCCGACCTCGTTGGCGTCGAACTCGGCCTGGCCGCTGAGGCGCAGCGCGTCCTCGACGTCCTGGCCGAGGCACGCGAGCTGGGCGTCGGTGACCGGACGACCCTTGCAGGCCTTCCGTACGCCGGCGATCGCCTTGTCGCGGGTGAACGGCTCGGTGGCGCCGGAGCGCTTGAGCACGGTCAGCTGCATCTTCTCGACCGTCGTGAAGCGACGGTCGCACTCCGAGCACGTACGACGCCGGCGGATCGAGCCGCCGTCGTCGGCGACGCGGGAGTCGAGGACCTTGGTGTCCTCGTTCTTGCAGTAGGGACAGTGCATGGCAGCCTCTCCTCTCGAGCCGGTGTGCGGGCGCGCTTGATACGCCCTGGTGGGGGTGTGAATGAACTGTGGATAACCGGCTCGGGGGTGTGGGCGAAGCCCGGTCCCTCTGTGAATGAGCTGGGGATAACTACAGCGGTGTAAGTACTAGATGTAGTGGTTACCGTACGTCCCGACCACAACACTTGGCAAGAGAACGCCACACATCTCCGCGGAAATGTGCGCCATCAGGTAAAACCGCAGGTCAGTGCCCCGCATTCCCTCCCGGGACGGCGTGTCGGCGGGACGAGCTGGTCCAATCAGGTGTCCCACTCAGACCACATCCGTCACAATGATCCCGTGTCCACGGGGAAGAGAGCAGGCTCGCGTCGCGGGGCCTCCGCGCCCCGGACACTCAACAAGGCGGCGCCCTGCCATCGGGGCCGCGATCACGCTGTGCGTGGTGGCCTGGGGCTACCTCGTGTACGCCGCCATCGACTTCGGTACGGCCGCCCGCGACGGCAACTCGTCGGCGTGGACGTTCATGGGCCTGGCCTGCCTCGGCGCGATGGCCTGCCTCTTCGTGGGCCTGCTGCTGGTCGCACGCCTGCTGCGGGCGCTCGGGGTCACGTCGGCGCCGTCGCCCTCCTCCCCCGACGCTCCGGCCTCCCCGCGGCCGGCCGGGGGCAAGCGCGCCGCTCGCTAGGCTCACCAGGGTGCATCAGCTCCCCCGGGACACCCCCGCGAGCCAGGGCGTGGATCCTGCCCGCGTACACGGTCGCGGCCGCGATCCAGCGCCGTGCGGGGCAGCGGCTGAGCGAGTACCTCCGCCCCCGTCTCTTCGACCCGCTCGGCATCGGCGAGGTGGGGTGGCACTGCTTCCCGCCCGGGCGCGAACAGGGGTTCAGCGGCCTGTTCGCCCGCCTCGAGGACGTGGCCAAGCTCGGGCAGCTCTACCTGCAGCGTGGCCGGTGGGGCGAGGACCAGCTCATCCCG
Organism: uncultured Actinomycetota bacterium; assembly: GCA_963708875.1. Lineage (GTDB taxonomy): Bacteria > Actinomycetota > Actinomycetes > Propionibacteriales > Nocardioidaceae > Nocardioides. The sequence goes on along the minus strand of CAVPUL010000005.1, from coordinate 878,222 downwards.
GCGGCGTACGTCGATCAGGCCACGTCCGCGCAGGTGCCCTCCCCGAACGAGGACAAGGTCGACTGGAGCCAGGGCTACGGGTACGGCTTCTGGATGTCACGCCATGGCTACCGCGGAGACGGGGCCTTCGGTCAGTTCTGCCTGGTGCTGCCCGAGCACGATGCCGTCATCGCGATCACCGGCGGCACCGAGGCGATGCAGGAGGTCGTCGACCACGTCTGGGAGCACCTTCTCCCGGCACTGGGTGGTGCCTCGATCGACGAGTCCGCGAACGATCGCCTCACCGAGCGTCTGCGTACGCTCGGCCTGCCTCCGTGCGAGGCGGGCCCTGCGCTTGCGAGCCCCGCTCCCGGCCTGGCGGCCACCTTCTCGGCTCACGCGGGCGACAGCCTCAGCGTCACGATGGAGGAGCCCGACAACGCACTGACCTTCGGCGTGGGGCTCGGGGAGTGGTTGGTCTCCGAGCCGCTGGACGCGCGCGGCGATTCGGTTCCCGTCGCGGCGTCCGGTGCCTGGATCGACGACGACACGCTCCGGGTGGAGGTCATCTTCCTCGAGACGCCCCACCGCCTCGACGTCCAGTGCTCGCCGGTCGCGGGCACCGCACACGCATCGTGGCGCGGGGCCCCGTTGGACGGCGGCCGCATCACGACCCTCCACCGTCCACGCGCGTAGCCCCCCAAGCGCCTTGTGCGGTGTTCGTGGTGCGGCATCCGCACCACGAACACCGCACTGTCAGCGGATGACGAGCTGCGGGAGCGCCTCGACGACCTGGAGGTCCTGGTCCGCGCCTGCGATCCAGATCGTCGACGGGATCTGCTCGGGCGGTCCGCCGTTGACGGTGAAGCTCGCATCGCCGTACTGGGTGTCGAGACTGACGACGACCTTGTCGGTCTTCTCGTAGACGTGGGCCACGTCGAGGTCCGGGTACGGCGCGCCCGGGCTGGTGGTCGTCTCCGTGGTGCCGTCGCCGAAGTGCCACGTGTACGCGACGGGGCGGGCGCTGACGACGACGTCCGATGCCACGAGCCGCACGGGGATGTCCGTGACGTCGGTGTTGGTCGTGTAGAAGTTCGACTCCAGGTTGACCAGGGTCTTGCCGCCGGGCGGCTGGACGACCAGCTCGGACGCCGGCCAGTCGAGGGTCTCGAACGCCTTCAGCACCAGGACGCGGATCGGCGGGGGGTCACCAACCTTGGTCTCCTCGTCTGCTGTGAGGCATGCCGTGCCGACAGCCGTGCCGTCGCGGTACAGCGTGTAGCGGGTGCCGGGTACGCCAGCCGCCGTCGTGCACTCCTGCGGGTTGAAGCAGACGCCCTCGGGAGTTCGGCTGTCGTCCTTGCAGAGCTGACGGACCGTCCAGGTGGCTGTGGGGTACTGGGCCTTCTGCTCCTCGACGTCGGCCGAGGAGTAGTCACAGATCTCGCTGCGACGTTGAAGATCTCGAGCTTGCTGCATCGCAGCCGCGCTGAGCCGCGGGCGCGACTATGACGACCACAAGCGACATCAGCGACGGCGAGAACTAGCCGCAGCGAGCTCTCACGATGCTAGCCTCCGCCGTCTCGTGCACATGACCCACGAGCTCCTCGTTCGGCTCAAGCTCAAAGATGTGCGTCACTCGTCCACCGTCGAAGCGCTTGCCACTTGGCCGTTCGACGACTCCCGGATATCGCGTCGGAGCTGAGCGATCGACTACGCGAACTCGTGTCGCTCGACTCGCCCGAGCGGCTCGATCGCTGACGATCTGTCCAGCCGTCCCACTCGATACGCCCGCCAGCGTCGTAGATCTGCTGCACCGGCTCGGCGAGTCCGATGCACGACTCGCAATCCGGACCCGAGCACTCGAACTCGTCGGTCTCGCCCGTCGCCTGCATCTTCTGCAGTTCATCGGACCACCGCCGGATGAAGTCCTCCGCACTCTCGGCCTCGGGAGTCTCGGAGTCCGTAGGAGTAGGCGTCGACGAGCTCGTCGTCGGGTCCGGGATCTTCGGGCGTGGGCTCGGGATCACCCGTACACCCCGCGAGGAGCAGGGGGCCAGCGACGGCGAGCGCGAGGGCGCGGCGTACGTGCAATGGAGTGCCTTCCCGAGACAACGACTGCACGACGAAACTACCCATTCGGCTACCTCAGAAACAGACCCTCGGCAAAGCCTGTGGAGAACCTTCGCCAAGGTGGCGGCAGACGACATCGAAAACGACCGATGGGATGTCGTATGCCGCCACCCTGCAGCGCGGCGATGTCGTATGCCGCCACCCTGCAGCGCGGCGATGTCGTATGCCGCCACCCTGAACGACAGACCGGGACCTGGTCTCGAAATGCGCCGAAGGGCGGGCCCGATGGGCCCGCCCTTCGCCTTCCCCTGGTCCACCAGCCGGGGTCGAAGCGGCTGATGGAGGCCTTCGCGTCTAGTCGGTGAGGACCGGGACGCGGAGCTTCTGACCGGCCGCGAGGCCGGTGGACTCGAGCGCGTTGAGCCGCTCGATCTGGTTCATGACACCGCGGACGTCGCCGTCGGTGGCGATGTCGCTGGCGATCTCCCACAGCGTGTCACCGGGCGCGACCTGGACGATCTCGGTCGGCGCGGGCTGACCCGACTCGCCGGTGCCGACGGCGCCGCCGGCCAGCACGAAGGCGGCGCACAGCGCGATCAGCAAGGACGTCAGGAAGACCGTGAGGCGACCGCGGCGGGTCAGGCGCACCGTCGAGACGGGGCGACGCACGGTGGCGGTGGGGATGAACGCGGGTGCAAGGCTGAGGGTGCTCATGGTGGCCTCCTGGGGAAGTGTCAGCCGGTCGGTATCTGCTGGTCTCATGTCTAGAGCGAGCCACCGACAGTGGGTCTGGTTGAGCGTCGGTGTCGATCAGACGTTCGATCGAACAGGTGTACGACGTTAGAGCACGTGTTCGAACAACGCAAGCATCCGTTCGAACAACTGTTCGGCGTGTCGCACGGCCGTCAACCGCGACACGCAGGTTCGAACAGGTGTTTGATCCAGCGCCCGTCCGAGGTCTACGGTGAGGGCCACAGCCACCCCGCCCCACCTCCAGAGACGCGGCGGGGGCCACTGCAGCGAGAGGTTTCCACCCATGGCCAGGTCGGACGACAAAAAAGTCATCGAGATGCCGGACGGTCCCCCGGACGCGACCGGCCTGACCCCGCGCCAGCAGCGCGTGCTCGCGACGATCAAGGACTCGATCGAGACCAAGGGCTACCCGCCGAGCATGCGCGAGATCGGCCAGGCCGTCGGCCTCACGTCGTCCTCCAGCGTCGCCCACCAGCTGCGCGTGCTCGAGGGCAAGGGCTTCCTCAAGCGCGACCCCAACCGGCCGCGCGCCCTCGAGGTGTTCCTTCCCGAGGTGATGGCCGCGCGTCGTTCGATGTCCAGCAGCGACGAGTCGAGCGTCGACGAGACCGGCATCGGCGACTTCTCGCCCACCGCGGTCAACATCCCGGTCGTCGGCCGGATCGCCGCCGGTGGCCCGATCCTCGCCGAGGAGCAGGTCACCGACGTGTTCCCGCTGCCCAAGCAGCTCGTGGGCGACGGCACCCTCTTCCTCCTCGAGGTCTCCGGCGACTCGATGGTCGACGCGGCCATCTGCAGCGGCGACTACGTCGTGATCCGCCAGGAGCAGACGGCCGACAACGGTCAGATCGTCGCCGCGCTGATCGACGGTGAGGCCACCGTCAAGACGTTCCAGCGCAAGGACGGCCACGTCTGGCTGCTGCCGCACAACGACGCGTACGACCCGATCCCCGGCGACAACGCCACGATCCTCGGCGTCGTGACAGCGGTGCTCCGCAGCCTCTGAGCCCTTCGGGTGGGCACCCGTTGAAAGGTCGCCGGCAGCGGGACACGATGGCGGCATGACCAACGCCGAGAAGTCCTATGACTACGTCATCGTCGGTGGGGGTGTCGCGGCCGCCAGTGCGGTGGGCGGCATCCGCTCCGGGGACAGCAGCGGCACCATCGCCGTGTTCGGGTCCGAACCGGACAAGCCGGTCTACCGGCCCGCGCTCTCCAAGGACCTCTGGCTCAAGGACGACGCCACCCTCGAGGGCAACTCGCTCGCCGGCGACCTCGACGACGACGACGCGGTCGACCTGGTCACCGACACGACCGTGACGGAGATCGACCCCGACGCCCACGTCGTACGTCTCGCCGACGGCAGCACCGTCGGCTACGGCAAGCTGCTGCTCGCGACCGGCGCCGAGCCGCGCACCCTGTCGGTCGACCCCGGCCCGCGGGTCGTCTACTACCGGACAGCCGCCGACTACGAGCGGCTCCGCGCGATCGCCACGCCCGGCAGCCACGTCGCCGTCGTCGGCGGTGGCTACATCGGCTCGGAGATCGCCTCCGCCCTCGTGCAGAACGACGTCCAGGTCACGCTCGTCCTCGACCTCGAGGACGTCCAGGAGCAGATGTTCCCGCGCGCGCTGGCCGCCAGCCTCACCAAGGCCTTCGCGGACCGCGGCGTCACCGTCGTCCACGGGTCGGTCGAGAGCGGCGAGGAGACCGACGGCGGCGTACGCATCCGGCTCGCCGACGGCACCGACATCGCCGCCGACGCCGCCGTGATCGGCGTGGGGGTCCTCCCCCGCACCGGGCTGGCGGAGGCCGCCGGCCTCGACGTCGACAACGGCATCGTGGTCGACGACCACCTCCGCACCAGCGCGGCAGACGTGTACGCCGCGGGCGACGTCGCGTCGTACCCCGACGCCCTCCTCGGGCGCCGCCGGGTCGAGCACGTCGACCATGCCGAGAAGTCGGGCGAGCACGCCGGCAAGGTGATGGCGGGCGCTGACGAGGCGTACGACTACACGCCGTTCTTCTGGTCCGACATCCTCGACGCCGGCTACGAGGCGATCGGCGAGACCCGCAGCGACCTCGACCTGGTCGAGGACTGGAAGGACGGCCAGGTCGGCACCGGTGTCGTCTACTACCTGAAGTCCGGGAGCGTCCGCGGCGTGCTGCTGTGGAACGTGTGGGACAGCGTCGACCAGGCTCGCGAGCTCATCAAGGAGACCGGAGACTCGCCGGTCTCGGACGTGGAGTCGCTGCGGGGTCGCATCGCGTTCGAGTAGCCTCGCGGCGATGTCCGACCACGCCGCGCCCGCTCCCGAGGTGTTCCGCACCCGCGAGGCGAACCGGCGGCGGCTGACGCAGGCCGGGCAGGTCGAGATCGACCGGCTCACGGAGGCAGGCGAGCAGTCCGGCTGGCTCAGCCCGCTGGCGTACAACCTGACGATCAGCCACAGCCACCGGTTCGTCTGGTATCGCGTGGCCAAGGTCGCGACGCGCACCATCCGACACCACTGCGAGGCCCACGGCGTGAGCCTCGACGTCGACCACGCGATGCGGGTGCGTTATCCGCTGGCGAGCTTCGAGACCTACTTCGCGTTCGCGTTCGTGCGCGACCCGCTCGACCGGTTTGTCTCGGCGTGGCACGACAAGGTGGTCGACCACAACTACTACGACTTCGACGCCGCCACGCACGAGCGGATGCAGAGCGTCGAGGAGTTCGCGCGCTGGACCGCCGAGCACGACCTCTCCGCCGTGCCGGGCACCGACCAGCACCTCACGCTGCAGAGCCGGATGATCGACCTCAACCGGGTCGACTTCGTGGGTCGGCTGGAGACGTTCGACCGCGACTTCGCGGAGGTGTGCGAGCGGATCGGTGCTCCGGCCGTGCCGACCGCGCCGCAGAACCAGACGGCTCCCGGTGGCCGCGACCGGCAGGTGTCGGACGAGCTGCGCGACCTGGTGGGGCGGATGTATCGCCGCGACTACCAGGTCTTCGGCTACTCGCTCTGACCCAGGCGCTTCAGCGCCTGGCGTACGAGCGCGGGGTCGGTCGTGGACCACATCGGCGGCAGCGACGCCTTGAGGAAGCGGCCGTAGCGGGCGGTCTCGAGCCGCGGGTCGAGCACCGCGACGATGCCGCGGTCGGTCATCGTCCGGATCAGCCGGCCGGCGCCCTGGGCCATCAGCAGGGCGGCGTGGGTCGCGGACACCTCCATGAACCCGTTGCCACCCGCGGCGTCGGCGGCCTTGGCGCGCGCCGACATCAGCGGGTCGTCGGGCCGCGGGAACGGGATCCGGTCGATGATCACCAGCTGGCAGGTGTCACCGGGGACGTCGAGGCCCTGCCACAGCGAGAGCGTGCCGAACAGGCAGGTGTGCGGGTCCTCGACGAACTGCTTCGCGAGCTCGGGGAGCTGGGCGTCCCCCTGGGCGAGCGTGGTGAGGTGCGGCAGCTTGGCGCGTACGGCCTCGGCCGCGGTCTCTGCGGCGCGACGCGAGGAGAAGAGGCCGAGCGTGCGTCCGTCGAGCGCGTCGACGAGGTCGCAGATCTCGTCGAGCTGCGCCTGGCCGAGGCCGTCACGACCGGGCTGGGGCAGGTGGCGGGCGACGTAGAGGATGGCCTGCTGGCCGTAGTCGAACGGCGAGCCGACGTCGAGACCCTTCCACGGCAGCGCGGTGTCGTTGTCGGCCGGAGCCACGAGCGAGCCCTCGCGCTCGGTCGGCTTGAGCCCGAGCGAGGTGGCGACCGCGCCGAAGTCGCCACCGAGCATCAGCGTCGCACTGGTGAAGACGACGGTCTTGTCGGTGAGCAGCTTGTCGCGCATCGGGCCCCACACCTGGAGCGGCGCGACGTGGAGCCGTGCGGGGAACCGGTCGCGCGCCTCACCCAGCCACAGCACGTCGGCCTGCGACCCGGCGGCCATCCGCTCGGCGTTGACGAAGACCTCCTGCACCATGCCCTTGGCCTGCGTACGCCCCGCGTCGCCCTCGCCGTCGCCGCCCGACTCGCGCGGGAAGGCCGACAGGCAGGCGCGGGCTGCGTCACGGACGAGCACGAGGGCGTCGGCGAGCTGGGTGGACACCTGGTCGATGCGGCCGGCCGGCGTCGCCTCGATCGCCTCGGCCAGCTGGGCGGCAGCGTCCTCGAGGTCACCGGCCGGGTCGCCGGAGTCGTCGGCCGTCCAGCGCATCGCGCGACGGGCTGCGCGCTCGATGTCGCCCGCGCCCAGCTCGTCGGTCGCGGCCTGGGTGACGCGGGCGGTGAGCTCGTGGGCCTCGTCGATGACGACCGTGTCGTAGTCGGGGATCATCGGCACGTCCTCGATCGCGTCGATCGCGAGGAGGGAGTGGTTGGTGACGATCAGGTGGCTGCGCTGCGCCTTCTCGCGCGCGAGCTCGGCGAAGCACTCCGCGCCGAACGGGCACTTGGAGGCGCCGAGGCACTCGCGGTGGTTGACCGCGACCTGCCGCCACTCGCGGTCGGTGTGGCGCGGTGCGTTGTCGCGCTCGCCCGTGCCCTTGCCCTCGGACTCCTCCTCGGCCCACGCCCGCAGCTCGAGGACCTTCTCGGCCATCGAGCCGGTCGGGACGTCGACGAGGGTGCCCTGGTCGTCGGGGACGCCGGCCCGGATCCGGTGCAGGCAGGCGTAGTTGGAGCGGCCCTTGAGCACGGCGTAGGACGTGTCGAGGCCGGGCACGCCCTTGACCGCCTCGACCAGGCGCGGGAGGTCGCGCTCGACGAGCTGGTGCTGGAGCGCGAGCGTCGCGGTGGCGACCACCACGCGCTTGTCGTGGAGCATCGCGGGCACGAGGTAGCCCAGCGACTTGCCGGTGCCGGTGCCGGCCTGCACGAGGAGGTGGCGCCCCTCCTCCATGGCCTGCGCGACCTCGCCCGCCATCTGGACCTGGCCGTCGCGCTGCTGCCCGCCGAGGGCCTCGACCGCCGTGGCCAGCACCTGGCTGACGGGTGTGCCGACAGAGGGAGTGGCGGTGTCGGTCTCGGGCACCAGAGAACCCTACGGGGCGACGCCGACAGGACGGCGTACGCCATCCACAGCTAGTTCTTCTTGCGACCGATCTGGCGCTCGATGCGGCGCTCGGGCTGGCCGAGGAGCCGCGCGACGATCTTGACCCGGTAGCGGTAGGCGACGACACCCAGGACGACGATCAGCAGGAACCAGAGCATGGTCCGAGCGTACGCGGACCGGCAACTGGGAGGGCGAGTCTGACACCTGGAGGGGGTTGCAAAGGCCTCCAGGTGTCGGAGTCCCCGCACGTGCGGGGACTCCGACAACCAGGAAAGAGTGCCTCAGAACACGTCAGACGACGGCGCCCGAGTCCTCGGGGGCCCGCTCGACCCTCTCGCGCTTGACGCGGCTCATCGGCCACTTCTCCTGCAGGTAGGTGAGGAACGGGGTGGCCATGAACATCGAGGAGTAGGTGCCCACGATCAGGCCGACGAGCAGCGCGATGGCGAAGTCCTGCAGCGAGTCGCCGCCGATGACGGCGAGCGCAGCCAGGATGAACATCGCGCCGAGGCCGGTGTTGATCGTGCGGGGCACGGTCTCGACGGCAGCCGTGTTGGCCAGGTCGATGAACTTCTCGTTCGGCTTCGAGCCCCACCAACGCTCGCGGATGCGGTCGAAGACGACGACGGTGTCGTTGACCGACAGGCCGATGATCGTCATGGCGGCGGCCAGGAAGATGCCGTCGATCGGCTTGTGCAGCCAGGCGAAGAGACCGACGACGAGGAGCACGTCGTGACCCATCGCCACCACCGCGGCGACACCGAAGGTCCACTTGAAGCGGACCGCGAGGTAGAGCAGCTGGGCCAGGAAGGCGACGCCGAAGGCGATGAGCGCGTTGTTGCGCAGCTCCTTGCCGAGCGACGCACCGATCGTCTGGTCGTCGACCTTGGAGACGTCGCCACCGACCTTGGCCAGCTCGGCCTCGATCGCCTGCTCCTCGTCGTTGGTGATCGTGCTCGTGCGGACGGTGAAGTCTGCGGTGTCGGCGGTCTGCACGACGGCATTGGGGAAGCCGGCGTCGGCGACGGCCTGACGGGCGGTGTCGACGCTGATGGTCTTGCTCACCGAGTAGTCGAGCTGACGGCCGCCCGTGAACTCGACGCCGAGCTGGAGGCCCTGTGTCGCGATGCCGGTGACGGCGAGGACGAGCGCCACGGCCGAGATGCCCAGGAAGGTCTTGCGGCGCCTCATGATCTGGGGGTTCTTCTTCTCGAGCCAGAGCCGCACCTTGCCGACGTCACCCAGGCCACTCAGCATCGGGCGGCGACTGACCGTCTTGTTGGAGACGAGGACGTCGCAGAGCACCCGGGCGACGATCAGCGCGGAGATCATCGACGCCACGACACCGATGGTCAGCGTGACACCGAAGCCCTTGATCGGGCCGGAGCCGAGGAAGAACAGCAGTGCGGCCGCGAGCAGGGTCGTGACGTTGGAGTCGATGATCGCGCTCCACGCCTTGTTGAAGCCGACGGCGAGCGCCCGCCTCAGGCCCGCGGAGGGGTAGGCGGCGTACTCCTCCCTGGCTCTCTCGAAGACGAGGACGTTGGCATCGATCGCCATGCCGATCGCGAGCACGAATCCGGCGAGGCCGGGCAGCGTCAGCGTCGACCCGAGGCCGACGAGCATCGCGTAGGCGAGCAGGGCGTACGACGCCAGCGCGATCGTCGCGCCGAGGCCGACGAGGCGGTAGACGATGATGATGAACAGGCCGGTGAGGACGATGCCGATGATGCCGGCCTGGATGGAGGCGTCGATCGCCGCGGCGCCGAGCGAGGGGCCGACGAGGCGGTCGGAGATGGCCTTCAGGTCGAGCGGCAGCGAGCCACCCTCGATGAGGGCGGCGAGGTTCTTGGAGTCGGTGGCGCTGAAGTTGCCGGTGATGTCGGTGGAGCCGCCGCGGATGCCGACGTCGCAGCCCACGCCGGTGTTGACCTCGGGGGAGGAGATGATCTCGCCGTCGAGGACGATCGCGATGCGACGCTTGGGGTCACCGGACGGGTTGCAGGCGGCCTTGCCGGTGATGTCGGCCCAGGTGTTGCCACCCTTGCCGCTGAAGTCGATCGCCACGACCCACTCGACGCTCTGGTCGCGCTGGACGGCGCTCGCACCGCTGATCTCGTCACCCTGGATGACGGTGGGGCCGACCTCGAGGGTGTCGCCCTGGTCGGACGGCAGCACCTCGTTGCCCTTCTTGCTGGGCTTGGCGTCGGCCTCGGCGGTCGAGACGACCTCGTGGATCGTCAGCTTGGCCGTGGTGCCGATGCGGTCCTCGGCGTCCTGCGCCTCCGCGTCGCTGGTGACGCCCGGCAGCTCGACGAGGATGCGGTTCTCGCCCTGGCGCACGAGCGTGGACTCCGCGACACCGAGGGCGTCGACGCGCCCGCGCAGCACCTGGAGGGTCTTGTCGACGTTCTCCGCGTTGGCCGGGACCTGGTCGGTGCCCTCGGCCTGGAAGACGAACTGCGCGCCGCCCTTGAGGTCGAGACCGAGCTGCGGCTTGACGTTGATCGCGAGCGCCAGGCATCCGACCAGCAGGCCGATGACGAGGAAGAAGCGGACCCAGACACCACGTGACATGCGCGAGATACTTCCTTAGAGATAGGTGAACGCTCGAATCCTCCCCCCGGACTCGTCAACGCGTAGCCCGGGCACGAGGTTCCGCCCGCTCGGGGCGCAAAACGCGAGTGACTGTACGCCCTCGCCGTCCCAGAGCCTCAGCGGGCGTACGCGGCCAGCTCGCCCGCGAGGTCGGCGTTGGCCCGACCGACGACGAGCGTGCCGTCACCGGTGTGCTCCATCGAGCCGATCTCGGCCTCCTGGTGGATCCGGTTGACGAGGTCGCCGCGCTCGTAGGGCAGCAGCACGTCGAACTCGACCTGCGGGCGCGGCAGCTCGGACTCGAGCGCCCGGATCGCCTCCGCGATCCCCTCGCCGGTCTTCGCGCTGACCACGACGCTGTGCGGCTCGCGCGCCCGCAGCCGGCTGATGACCAGCGGGTCGGCGGCGTCGGCCTTGTTGATGACGATGATCTCGGGGACCTTCGTGGCCCCGATGTCGGCGAGCACCACGCGTACGGCCGCGATCTGGCCCTCCGGGTCCGGGTGCGAGCCGTCGACCACGTGGAGCAGCAGGTCGGAGTCGGCGACCTCCTCCAGCGTCGAGCGGAACGCCTCGACCAGGCCGTGGGGCAGGTGGCGGACGAAGCCCACGGTGTCGGACATCGTGTAGATGCGCCCGTCAGTGGTCGTCGTACGCCGGGTCGTGGGGTCGAGGGTCGCGAAGAGCGAGTCCTCCACGAGCACGCCCGCGTCGGTCAGCCGGTTGAGCAGCGAGGACTTGCCGGCGTTGGTGTAGCCGGCGATCGCGACGCTGGGGATGTGGTTGCGGCGGCGCGACTGGCGCTTGACCTCGCGGGTGCCGCGCATCTCCTTGAGCTCACGGCGCAGCTTGGCGATCTTGGTGTTGATGCGGCGACGGTCGGTCTCGATCTTCGTCTCACCGGGACCACGGCCACCGATGCCGTCACCGCCGGCGGCGCGGCCGCCGGCCTGCCGGGAGAGGTTGCCACCCCATCCACGGAGGCGCTGCTTCATGTACTGCAGCTGCGCGAGCTCGACCTGGGCCTGGCCCTCCTTGCTCTTCGCGTGCTGGGCGAAGATGTCGAGGATCAGCGCGGTCCGGTCGACGACCTTGACCTTGATCTTGTCCTCGAGGTTGCGCAGCTGGCTGGGCGCGAGCTCGCCGTCGCAGATGACGGTGTCGGCGCCGGTGGCCTGCACGATCTCGCGGATCGCCTCGACCTTGCCGCGACCGATGAAGGTCGCCGGGTCGGGCGAGTGGCGGCGCTGGAAGATCGCCTCCAGCACCTCCGAGCCGGCAGTCTCGGCGAGCAGGGCGAGCTCGGCCATCGAGTTCTCGGCGTCGGTGACGGTGCCGCCTGTCCACACGCCGACGAGCACGACCTTCTCCAGGCGGAGCTGGCGGTACTCGACCTCGGTGATGTCCTCGAGCTCGGTGCGCAGGCTCGCGACCCGGCGCAGCGCGTGGCGCTCGGCGAGCTCCTGCGCGCCGATCGTCAGCTCTTCGGGATCGGCGTCGTCGTAGGAGTCGTCGTACGACGTGTCGTCGGCGTAGCCGGACTCGAAGTCGTCCTTCTCGGACTGGCCGTCGTCGAGCAGGTCGTCGTCGAGCTCGATCGAGTCGTCGTCCCAGCCACGGGTGGCGTCGAGGGCGTCGCTGAGATTGAAGTCAGGTGCGTTCGTCATATGCCGACAAGCGTAGGTCGCCCGACCAGCGAGCGCGAACGGATTCGTCGCGCGGACGTGTCGGGTCGCGATCAGGCGCGGTGTCGGCCCTGCGGCGGCACGCTGTCGCCGTCGAGCGAGGCGGTGTCGATGAACTCGTGGCACGCGGCACGCACGTCGTGACGCGTGTGCCCGGAGCCGACCGCCACGACGCGTACGCCGGCCGCGTGCAGGCGGTGCACCAGCGGGAGCGCCGAGGTGAGGTCGCCCGCGATCACCACCTCGTCGACCGCGGCGTCGCGGGCGATGTCGACCGCATCGATGGCCATCGCCACGAGGGCCTGATCGTCGTCGTCGGAGAAGTGGTGGAACGAGTGAAGTCCCTCGCGCCGCATCTGGCCGGCCCAGTCCGCGAGATCAGCTCGGTTCCAGTCCGCGTAGGCGCGGCAGACATTGAGGGCGCCCCGCTCGGCCAGTCGGGCCATGAGCGCCGAGGCAACGTCCCCGGACACGCGGCGTGCGTCGATCAGCAGCGCGACCCGGTGGATCTGCTCGGCATCCGCGCCCGCCGTACGTCGTGGGAGCGCCGGGAACTGCCGGGGCTCGACGTCTCGTGGCGACGCGATGCCCAGGGCGTCCTCGGCCTCGGGGACGATCGGCTCCCCCTCCACCGGGCTGTCCTCCACCAGCGCGGGTGCGAGCTTCAGCGCGCTGTTGCCCCGTATGCGCTGCGACTGCGACTTGCCCCCCGCGGCCATCCAGCGACGGATCAGCGAGGTGAGCTCGCCGTCCTGGCTCGCGTCGCGATCGGCGACGCTGTGCGTTCCTGCCGAAAAATACGGCACTGTCATGTTGGTCATTGGTGCCCCCCACGGGCGATGAATGTGTAAAACCCCACGTCCACTATCACCCGAAACCTTCGGATTCCGTCAGGTGATCCTTGATTTCAGTGGATTCGGTCTGGACCAGTCGAAGGATTGTCCATGTCCACGCGAGGTCGACGTATCAAGGAGGCGACCCGCGCCACCTCAGGGGGCTGGCTACTTGGGGGGCATCCGGATGCCGCCGTCGACGCGGATCGTCTCGCCGTTCATGTAGGAGTTGGTGAGGCACTCCACGACCATGCTCGCCAGCTCCTCGGCATGGCCGAGGCGCTTGGGGAAGAGCACGTTCTGGCCGAGGTTGGCCTTGAACTCGTCGGGGTTGGGGAACGCGTCGTAGATCGGGGTGTCGATCAGGCCCGGCGCCACCGTGTTGAGGCGGATCCCGGCGGCGGAGAGGTCGCGGGCGACCGGGAGGGTGAGGCCGACGACGCCGCCCTTGGACGCGGAGTACGACGCCTGGCCGATCTGGCCGTCGAAGGCGGCGACCGACGCGAGGTTGACGATCGCGCCGCGCTGGCCGTCGGCGTCGGGCTCGTTGCGGCTCATCACGGTCGCGGCCTGGCGGGTCATGTCGAAGGTGCCGATCAGGTTGATCTCGACGACCTTGCGGAAGGCGTCGAGGTCGTGGGCCTGCTCGAGCAGACCGTCGCGGCCGATGGTGCGCTGGGCCCAGCCGATGCCGGCGGAGTTCACACAGGCGCGCAGCGGCGCGATCTCGCCGGCAGCCTCGACGGCGGAAGCGACCTGCTCGGTCTTCGTCACGTCCACCGACGCGAAGACGCCACCGATCTCGGCGGCCAGCGCCTCGCCCTTCTCGGCATTGAGGTCGGCGACGACGACGATGGCGCCCTTCGCGGCGAGCGCGCGGGCGACGGCGGCACCGATGCCGCTCGCGCCGCCGGTGACGATGGCGGAGGATCCGGTGATGTCCATGGCCCGGATCATAGAAGGGTCGAGTGCGCGGCCCCGCGGCGGCTACGACCGGTTCCGCACTCGACCTCAGAGATCGGTGACGCCCTCGGCGACCAGCACGGCCGGGCCGGTCAGGAGGACGCGATCGTCCTCGGTCCACACCACGCTCAGGGTGCCGCCCGGGACGTCGACGCGGTACGGCGTACCGCGGGGTGCGTCGTCGACGAGCGAGGTGGCCACGGCGACGGCGCACGCCCCCGTGCCGCACGAGCGGGTCTCCCCAGACCCGCGCTCGTGGACGCGCATCGAGACGTGGTGCTCGCCGCGGCGTACGACGAACTCGACGTTGACGCCCTCGGGGTAGAGCGCGTCGTCGTGCTCGGGCTCGTCGTGCAGCGCCCCGGCCTCGGCCAGGTTGTCGACGAAGACGACCGCGTGCGGGTTGCCCATGGACACGTGCCGCGCCGCGAAGGACGTGCCGTGGACCGTCACCTCGGTCTCGCCGAACACCTCGGGCGAGCCCATGTCGGCGGTGTAGTCGTCCCCGCTCCGGTCGAGCACCTTGATGCCGTCGCGGGTCTGGATCTTCATCGGGAACGGCTCGCCCTCGCAGTCGTGCAGGTAGCGCGCGAAGACGCGGATCCCGTTGCCGCACATCTCGCTGACCGAGCCGTCGGAGTTGCGGTAGTCCATGAACCAGCCGCCATCGCGGCGTACGGCGCGGAGCACGCCGTCGCCGCCGATGCCGGCGCGGCGGTCGCAGAGAGCGCGTACGCGGTCCTGTCCGTCGGGGCTGGACAGGTCGCCGTGCACGCTGCCGTCGGCGTCAGGCAGGACCACGAAGTCGTTCTCGGTGCCGTGGCCCTTGAGGAAGGGGTAGCTCACGTCCCCAGTGTGTCAGCCCGAACCCTGCCTACTTGCGCTCGACCACGCGGGCCGATCCGCCGCCGCGACGGGTCGGCTCGGACACCGCCGTGAGCAGGCCACGGCGCCCGAACTCGATCGCCGTCGCTGCCCCGATCTCGGCGGCGCTGGTGAAGGCATCACCGGCCGGCGCGAGCTTGTGGCCCAGCGCCGTCAGCGCGGGTCCGTAGGCCGTGATGAACTCCGGCTCCGCGGTCGCGCTCGCGGTGTTGCGCTGCGAGGCACGGGGCGCGGCGATCGCGTCCTCGATGGTCATGCCGAGGTCCATCCGGTTGACCAGCATCTGCAGGACGGTGGTGATGATCGTCGAGCCGCCGGGAGAGCCGAGCGCCAGGAACGGCTTGCCCTTCTTGAGCACGATCGTCGGCGACATCGAGCTGCGGGGGCGCTTGCCGGGCTGGATCCGGTTGGGGTCGGACTCGACGTAGGTGGTCGAGAAGTCGGTGAGCTCGTTGTTGAGCAGGAACCCGTGGCGCGGCACGACCTGGCCCGAGCCGCCGGTCTGCTCGATGGTCAGCGTGTATTCCACGATGTTGCCCCAGCGGTCGGCGACGGTCATGTTGGTGGTCGAGATGTTCTCGGTGTCGGCGTCGGTCGCGCCCTTCGCGGTCGCCGGGCCGCACGCGCCGTCGTACGACGTCACGTCGCCGCCCGCGGTCGGCTTGGGCATCGCCTTGGCGGGGTCGATCGCGCAGGCGCGCTCGGCGGCGAAGGTGTCGCTGAGCAGGTCCTGGGTGGGCACGTCGACGAACGCGGGATCGCCGACGTACTTCCCGCGGTCGGCGAACGCCAGTGCGCTGGCCTCGAGGTAGAGGTGCAGGGCGTTGGTGGTGCCGACGGTCGAGAGCGGGTAGCGCCCGAGGATGTTGAGCGCCTCGCCCACAGTGGTGCCACCGGACGACGAGGGCGCCATGCCGAAGACGTCGTAGCCGCGGTAGCGGACCTTGGTCGCGCGCTGCTCCTTCACCTCGTAGGTCCGGAGGTCCTTGCGGCTGACGTGGCCGGGCGGGACAGGGAGCGTCGTGGTGCTGGTCGTGCGGGGGTGTCGCACGACGTCGGAGATGAGCTTGGCCAGCGCCCCCCTGTAGAAGTAGGTCAGGCCCTGCTTCCCGAGCCGTGTGTAGGTGCGGGCCAGCTGCGGGTTGCGGAACACGCTCCCGACCGCGGGTGCGTCGCCACCGGCGAGGAACAGCTTGCGCGTGGCCTTGAAGGCACGGAACCGGGTCTCGTTGTCGAGCGTCTGCTGGCGGAAGGTCTCGTCGACCACGAAGCCGCGCGTCGCCACGTCGACGGCCGGCGCGAGGGCCTCCGACAGCGAGAGCGTCCCCCAGTTGGCCAGGGCGCGGTCCCAGGTGCCGACGGTGCCGGGCGTGCCGACCGAGACACCGCTGGTCACCAGGTCGGGGGTGAACGGGTAGGGCTTGCCGGTCGCGGGGTCGATGAACGCGTCCTGGGGCATCGACGCGGGCGCGGTCTCGCGGCCGTCGATCGTGCGGACCTTGCCGGACTTGGCGTTGTAGTAGACGAAGTAGCCACCACCGCCGATGCCGGAGCTGTAGGGCTCCGTCACACCGAGCGTGGCCGCGGCGGCGACCGCAGCGTCGACGGCGTTGCCGCCTCTCCGGAGCACCTTGAGGCCGGCCGCGCTGGCCTCCGGGTCGACCGTGCTGATCGCGCCGCCCTTGCCGATCGCGGTGGGGATCTTGGCGGTGGGGCGGCCACGTTGATCAGCGCCCGGTGCGGGTGCCGGGGCCGGGGCTGCCTGAGCCGTGGGCACGGTGAGGAGGGCGGCCGCGACGGCCAGGCCGCTGGTGGCGGAGAGTGCGGCGCTGGTGCGCCGGGCGAGCTGGTGCATGAGGGGACCTCCCGAGAAGACGTCCGCCCACCCTGCCCCGCCCGTCGTGACGTGTCCACGTCCGTGGGGGTGCGAGGCGGCAGGCAATGCCGTGCACTGCCTCTCAGCTCACGACGGTGTAGCGCCCGCACATGAAGTCGCGGTTGCGAGCGATCTCCTCGAGGCGCAGCTCCACGTGGCGGGGCAGCACCGGCGCCCCGCTCCCGATCGTGACCGGTGCGTATTGCAGCCACACCTCGTCCAGGAGCCCGGCGTCGTGGAACTGTCCGACGAGGTCTCCCCCGCCGACGATCCAGAGGTCCTTGCCCTCGGCGGCCTTCGTCATCTCGGCATGGACGCGGCGTACGTCGTCGCGGTCGAACCGCACGCTCGCCGGTGCCTCCGGGAAGGTGCGGTGCGTCAGCACCCAGGTCGGCAGCGGACCCCACGGGTCGTCGTCGTGGTCGAGGATCCACTGCCAGGTGGTCGCGCCCATGACGCACGCCCCGAGCCGCTCGCGGAATCCCGGATAGGCCATCGGGCCTTCCATGTCGATGTCGCGCGAGGTCAGCCAGTCGAGCGAGTGGTCGTCGGTCGCGATGAAACCGTCGAGCGTGCAGCCGGTGTAGTAGATCGTCGCCATCGGCCCACCTTGTCACCGGTCACCGACAGCCCGCTTGATCGAGGTTGTCGCCACTCGACATCGTGGGGGCTCACTGCTGCTGGTCGCTGAGCTCCTCGATCGCGCCGACCGCCCGGTCCACGCGGTCGGGGTCGTCGTGGGCCACCCAGACGATGCGCGGGTCCTTGCGGAACCAGCCGTCCTGGCGGCGGGCGAAGCGCCGGGTGGCGGCCTTGGTCTGCTCGACCGCCTCGGCGAGCGTCCGGTCGCCGGCGAGGAAGCCGACGACCTCGCGGTAGCCGATCGCCCGCCTGGCGGTCAGCCCGTCGGCGAGGCCGCGCCCCATCAGGTCCTCGACCTCCTCGACGAAGCCGGTGGCGAACATGCCGTCCACCCGTTGGGCGATCCGCTCGTCGAGCGTGGGCCGGTCGATGTCGACGCCGATCTGGACGGTCAGCGGGTCGACGTACTCCAGACGCGGCATGCCGGCGCCGTAGGGACGACCGGTCAGCGCGATCACCTCGAGGGCGCGGACGGTGCGGCGACCGTTGTCGGGCTCGATCTGCGCGGCAGCGGCGGGATCGACGCCGGCCAGACGGGCATGGAGGGCGGGTCCGCCGACCCGAGCGAGCTCGGCCTCGAGCTCGCGACGCAGCGAGTCGTCGGTGCCGGGGAACTCGAAGCGGTCGACGATCGCGCGGGTGTAGAGCGCGGACCCGCCGACGAGCACCGGCGTCGCCCCGCGCCCGCGGATGTCGTCGATCGCGTCGCGCGCCGGGCCCTGGAAACGGGCGACCGTCGAGGGCTCCGTGACGTCGAGGAGGTCGAGCAGGTGGTGCGGGATCCCGCGCCGCTCGGCGACCGCGAGCTTGGCCGTGCCGATGTCCATGCCGCGGTAGACCTGCATCGCGTCGGTGTTGACGATCTCGCCGCCGAGCCGCTCGGCGAGGTCGAGGCTCAGCCCCGTCTTCCCCGATGCTGTCGCGCCGACGACGGCGACGATCGGCTGGGGCATGGGCCCATTCTCCCTGCTTGGCTAGGCTCGAGCAC
Organism: uncultured Actinomycetota bacterium; assembly: GCA_963708875.1. Lineage (GTDB taxonomy): Bacteria > Actinomycetota > Actinomycetes > Propionibacteriales > Nocardioidaceae > Nocardioides. Next base: position 859,920 of record CAVPUL010000005.1, on the reverse strand, counting down.
GCCGGAGTCCTCGCCCGTCGGGGTGGGTCGGCGCTCGAGGAGGAACCATGAGCTTCCTGGACAAGGCGAAGGCCAAGCTGACCGAGGCGGTCGACCAGCACGGCGACAAGATCGCCGACGGCATCGACAAGGCCGGCAAGGTCATCGACGACAAGACCGGCGGCAAGCACGCCGACACGATCGACCAGGCCACGGTCAAGGCGCGCGACGCCCTCGACAACCTCGACGGCAAGAACGACGACATCCCGCCTGCCGGTCCCCCGCGCTGATCCCCCTAGGGTCGCGCGCATGAGTGACCGCTTCGTCCTCGTCCCCGCGTCCTACGTCTACCTCCTCCGCGAGGGCGACGACGGGACCGAGGTGCTGCTCCAGCTGCGACAGGGCACGCCCTACATGGACGGCCACTGGGCGGCCGCCGCGGCCGGGCACGTCGAGCGCGGCGAGACGGCGTACGACGCTGCGCGCCGCGAGGCCGTCGAGGAGCTCGGCGTCACCGACGTCTCGCTGGAGTTCGCGTTCACCATGCAGCGCACCCAGCACGCCGAGGCGATCGACGAGCGGGTCGACTGGTTCTTCACCGCGCGATCGTGGACCGGCGAGCCGCGGGTCGTGGAGGCCGACAAGGCGGCAGCGATCGAGTGGTTCCCGCTCGCGGCCCTGCCGGAGCCGATGGTGCCGCACGAGGCGTACGCCCTGGCGCAGCTGTCGTCCGGTGCGGCGTACCTGACCTTCGGTTTCTGAGCCCGGTCCACCGGGCTAGTCCCGCCCCTCGGGGGTGGTCAGGCTTGGAACCTCGCGGCACGATCGAGCGCATCACCCAGGGAGGGAACCGATGAGCAACGAAGAGCTGAGCCCGATGCCGACGCCGTTCACCGAGGAGCCGGAGCTGGTCCCCGGCGGCGCCGACGCGATCGAGGACGACCCCGCCGACAACGGCCTGGGCCGCGACCTCGACCCCCACGACAACCCCGCCGTCGACGACGCGGTGCCCGACGAGATCTCCCAGCCCGACGACAAGTCCCAGGCCCCCGAGGGCGAGGCGGACGACGCGGAGTCCGGCACGACCTCGGACGACGACCCCGACGCCGGTCAGACCGCCGAGGACGGGTCGGCCGAGCCTCCGGCCTGACGCGTCCTCGTGATCCTCGCCGAGACTTCCTGAGCGGGGTCCTGACCGATCTCCAGCACGGGACCTGTTCGGTCCTCGAGCACGGCTACCTCACCCTGGTCGAGCGGCCGCACGGGCTGCCGACGGCCCGGCGCCAGGTGCACGACATCCGCCGCCGGTCGATCTACCGCGACGTGCTCTACGACGCCTAGAAGCTGGTCGATCGCCCTGACGGGGTCAGCCGCAGGCAGGAGCAGCAGGCGGAAGAGGAGCCGGGACCCCGAGGGACGGCATCCCCAGCCCGACCGAGGACGACGGCGAGGGAGACGACGTACGCCGCTCCCAGGCATCGCCGGCGCGCGTCCGGCGGACGGCGAGGATCGGGCCGTCGGCGACGAGGTGGTGGGGCGCGGCGTAGGTCACGGCCACGGTGACCATGTCGCCGGGCCGCACGGAGTCGTCGGTGAGAGCGGAGAAGTCGGCCGCGAAGTGCACCAGCCGGTTGTCGGGGGCGCGACCTGACAGCCGACGCGTCTCGGCATCCTTGCGGCCCTCGCCCTCGGAGACCATCAGCTCGACGGTGCGGCCCACGAGGGCCTTGTTCTCCGTCCACGCGATCTCGTCGACGACGGCGGCGAGGCGGAGGTAGCGGTCCTTGACCACGTCGGGCGCGATCTGGTCGTCGAGCACGGCGGCGGGGGTGCCGGGGCGCTTGGAGTACTGGAAGGTGAACGCCGAGGAGAAGCGCGCGGCGCGCACGACGTCGAGGGTGGCCTGGAAGTCCTCCTCGGTCTCGCCCGGAAAGCCGACGATGATGTCGGTCGTGATCGCGGCGTCGGGGATCGCGGCCCGGACCCGCTCGATGATCCCCAGGTAGCGCGACTGCCGGTAGGACCGGCGCATGTCGCGCAGCACCTTGTCGGAGCCGGACTGCAGCGGCATGTGCAGCGACGGCATCACGTTGGGCGTCTCGGCCATCGCCTCGATGACGTCGTCGGTGAACTCGGCCGGGTGCGGCGAGGTGAACCGCACCCGCTCGAGCCCGGGCACGGAGCCGCACGACCGCAGGAGCTTGGAGAAGGCCTGCCGGTCGCCGAACTCGACGCCGTAGGCGTTGACGTTCTGGCCCAGCAGGGTGATCTCGGTGACGCCCTCGGCCACCAGCGCCTCGATCTCGGCGAGGATCTCGCCGGGCCGGCGGTCCTTCTCCTTGCCGCGCAGCGCCGGGACGATGCAGAACGTGCAGGTGTTGTTGCACCCGACCGACACCGACACCCAGGCGGCGTACGCCGACTCGCGCCGCGTCGGCAGCGTCGAGGGGAAGACCGACAGCGACTCGAGGATCTCGACCTGCGCCTCCTCCATGACCCGCGCCCGCTCGAGCAGCACCGGCAGCGAGCCGATGTTGTGGGTGCCGAACACGACGTCGACCCACGGCGCACGGGTCGTGATCGTCTCGCGGTCCTTCTGCGCCAGGCAGCCGCCGACCGCGATCTGCATGCCGGGGGTCGCGGCCTTCACCGAGGCGAGCTGGCCGAGGTTGCCGTAGAGCTTGTTGTCCGCGTTCTCGCGGACCGCGCAGGTGTTGAGCACGACGACATCTGCCTGTCCGTCGGCCGCGCGCACGTAGCCCGCGTCCTCCATGAGCCCGGCGAGCCGCTCGGAGTCGTGGACGTTCATCTGGCACCCGTGGGTCTTGACCTCGTAGGTGCGCGCGGGGGCGGCGGATCCGGTGCTCATGACCGGCCCAGAGTACGGCGGCGCGTGGAGGCCGCGGGAATCGCGCCCTTCGAGTGCACGGACCTGCCCCGACCGCGTGACCCGTTCCGACTACGTCGCCTAGTCCGATCGGGTCATTATCGCCGGACCAGACATTTTCGCCTCAGAAATGCCACAGTGTTCGGCACAGATACACAGACGAGTAACAACACGCCGAACTTTCACCACAGATTCGCCGCAGAACATCTATCGGGGGCTCCACATGCGCATCACGCCCGGCTTCCGCCGGACCGCTGGGACCTCCGTGTGGACCCTCGCCGCGATCCTGGTGCTGCTCACGCTCGTCGCCGGCACCGCCCCGGCCCAGGCAGTCGCTGCCGGAGCGTCGAAGCAGGCCTCGAAGCACGCCCCGAAGAAGGGCGGCGGGAAGGTGACGACGCAGCGCAAGGAGACCATCCACGGCTCCCTCGCGTCACTGCCGCCCATCGTCCAGCCGGGCACCTCCCCCCTCGCCCCGTCCGACGACGGCGCGCTGGTCGCCACGTTCACCCCTGCCGACCCCGGTCGTCGGGTCACGCTCGAGAAGCCGACCAACCGTGGCTGGAAGGTCGTCGCGAGCGCGACCGAGGACGCGTGGGGCTCCGCGGCCTTCTCCCCCCGCGCCGGCACCTATCGCGCCCGGACCACGTCCGACGGCCGCACCTGGGTCACCGGCGCGGTGACCACGTCACGCTGGCACCCCGAGTTCGAGGACACCTTCTCGGGCACCACCCTCGACACGTCGGTGTGGAACGACCAGAAGCGGGAGCACGAGAGCGTCTACGCCCCCCGCACCTGCGCTCGCGTCGACTCCAGCGCCCGCCGGGTCGGTGACGGCGTCCTGCACCTCGGCGTCGCCATCGACCCCGCGCTGGCGGGCACGCCGTGCAGCTTCACCTCCACCCGTTCCTCGGGGGTCAGCCCCTACCTGCTCAACAGCCAGGTCAGCACCGAGTACACCCGCTTCTTCAAGCACGGCATCGTCGCCGCGCGGATCAAGCCGCAGCGCGCCAAGGGCATGCACTCGGGCTTCTGGATGATTCCCGCCGGCACGAAGTACGCCGATGGCAACCCGGCCGCCGGGACCGAGGTCGACATGATGGAGTTCTTCGGCGAGAACGGCCGCGGCAACGAGTCGATCGGCTCCCACGTCCACTACTACGAGGCCAACTGGAGCAAGGTCAGCCTCGGCGACACGTTCCCCGCCACGCGACAGGCCCTGGGCAAGGGGCGCAGCTGGTGGGACGAGTTCCACGTCTTCTCGGTCGAGTGGACCCCGGACGAGTACATCTTCCGCGTCGACGGTCGCGAGTACTTCCGCGAGACGGCGGCAGTCTCGCAGGCCGACCAGTACCTCGTGCTCTCCAACCTGACCTCGGACTACGAGCTCAGCGAGCTCACCCCCGACGAGCTCGGTGACACCGCCCAGGTCGACTGGGTCAGGGTCTTCGACGCCACGTCGAGGACGTCGTCGCGCACGACGCAGGGCCGCAGGGCCCCCCGGTAGCCGCCTAGGCTCGCCGCATGCCTCGCATGCACGCGCTCGAGCTGCTGCCGGACGACGCCGGCTGTGAGGTCGTACGACGTGACTGGCAGGCGTTGCACGACGCCCGCCTCCCCTCCCAGCTGGACCACCGCGGCACCACCAACAGCCCGCACGTCACCGTGGTGGCCGCTCCGGCGTTGGCGACGGACGACGAACGGCGTGCCCGCGAGCTCGTCGTTCCCCTGCTGCCGATCGAGGTGCGAGCGGGCGGCATCGGCATCCTCGGCGGCACCAGGGTGTCGCTCGTACGCCTCCTCGACGTGCCCGACGAGCTCGTCCGCGCGGTGCTGGACCTGCGCGCCGACGTGGCGGACGTGCAGCACGTCGGGTGGCTGCCGCACGTCACCCTCGCCCGCCGGATCAGCCGGGTGGAGGTGCCCGCTGCCCTCGAGGTGCTCGGGCACGCGGACGCGGTGCTGTCGCTGACCGCCCTGCGACGATGGGACCCCGAAGCCGGAACCGTCACCATTCTGTGATGACTCGAATGGGCCATGCGCGATGGCCCTTTCGGGCTACGTGCCGATAGGTTGCGCCTATGACCGCTCGGGAAACGGCCCCTGTCAGCGTCGCCAAGGGCGAGCCGCTCGTCGTGCTGAGCGACGTCCAGAAGCACTTCGGGCAGCTCCACGCCCTCAAGGACATCGACCTCACCGTCACGCGCGGCGAGGTCGTCGTGGTCATCGGCCCGTCCGGCTCCGGCAAGTCGACCCTGTGTCGCACGATCAACCGGCTCGAGACGATCGACGAGGGCACGATCACCCTCGACGGCCAGCCGCTCCCGCAGGAGGGCAAGGCACTCGCGTCGCTGCGCGCCGAGGTCGGCATGGTCTTCCAGAGCTTCAACCTCTTCGCCCACAAGACGATCCTCGAGAACGTCACCTTGGGTCCGATCAAGGTCCGCGGGATGAGCAAGGCGGCGGCGGAGAAGACGGGGCGCGAGCTCCTCGACCGCGTCGGCGTCCTCCACCAGGCCGAGAAGTACCCCGCCCAGCTCTCCGGCGGCCAGCAGCAGCGCGTGGCCATCGCCCGCGCACTGGCGATGGAGCCGAAGGTGATGCTCTTCGACGAGCCGACCTCCGCGCTCGACCCGGAGATGATCAAGGAGGTCCTCGACGTCATGGTCGACCTCGCCGAGCAGGGCATGACGATGATCGTGGTCACCCACGAGATGGGCTTCGCGCGCACCGCCGCGCACCGCGTCGTGTTCATGGCCGACGGCGCGATCGTCGAGGAGAACACCCCGGAGGAGTTCTTCACGAACCCGACCTCGGACCGCGCCAAGGACTTCCTCGGCAAGATCCTCAAGCACTGATCCATCCATACCCAACGGGGGCCGGACTCTCTTCGGCTCGGGACAGAAGGAGAAGCAATGCGATTCATCAGGACCAAGGCGATCATCGCCACAGCTGGACTGGCCCTCACGATGGCCGCCTGCGGCAACGCCGGCGACGACACCAAGTCGGTCGACGTCGAGGTCGCGGACGACGCGGGGTCGAGCTTCGACGACGGCACGCGCATGAAGGAGCTGGCCGACGCCGGCACGATCAACGTCGGCGTGAAGTTCGACCAGCCCGGACTGGGCTTCATGGAGACCGGTGGCGACATCCCCACCGGCTTCGACGTCGACATGGCGAAGCTCCTCGTCGCGAGCCTCGGCATCGACCCCAACGACACCTCGAAGGTCAAGTACATCGAGACGATCAGCGACAACCGGGAGCCGTTCCTCGAGAGCGGCAAGGTCGACATCGTGGCGGCGTCGTACTCCATCACCGATGAGCGTCGGCAGGTCGTCGGCCAGGCCGGCCCCTACTTCGTCACGGGCCAGCAGCTGCTGGTGCCCGAGGACTCCGACGCCGAGGGCCCGGACGACCTGAAGGGCCAGGAGGTCTGCTCGGTCACCGGTTCGACCTCGCTCGACAACGCCAAGGCTGCGGGCATGAAGCCGGTCGGCTTCGACACCTACAGCCAGTGCGTGGACAAGGTGCTCGACGGCACCGTCCAGGCGATGACCACCGACGGCACCATCCTGCTGGGCTACGCCGCGCAGAACGAGGGCCAGCTCAAGGTCGTCGGCGAGCCCTTCTCCGAGGAGCGCATCGGCATCGGCTACTCGAAGGACAGCCCGGAGATGTGCCAGTGGATCGTCGACACGCTCACCGCGGCCAACGAGGACGGCAAGTACAAGGAGGCCTTCGACGCCAACCTGGGTGCCTCGGGCGCCGAGCTCCCCGACTTCCCCGAGATGGATCCCTGCTCCTGATGCACCCGTGAGCTGGTCCGGGTCCGCGCCGATCGGTGCGGACCCGGACCGGGCACCCCGACCGATGCGAACGAGAGGAGTGGCGTGGACGCCGTTCTCGAGAACCTGCCCGACATCCTGAAGGCGTTCGGCTACACGATCGCCCTGTTCGTCGTCTCGGGCGCGCTGTCGCTGATCGGTGGCACGATCCTGGTCGCGATGCGGGTGGGTCCCATCCCCGTGCTGGCGCGGGCAGCAGCGTTGTACGTCACCATCGTCCGCAACACACCGCTGCTGATGGTCTTCTTCTTCTTCACCTTCGCCGGTCCGCGCATCGGCATCAAGTTCAACTTCGTCGACGTCCACATCGGCTCGTTCGACTTCACGGCCTTCTACGCGGGTGCGATCGTCTCGCTGACCGTCTACACCTCCACCTTCGTGTGCGAGGCCCTGCGGTCAGGCGTCAACGCGGTGGCGCTGGGACAGGCCGAGGCGGCCCGCGCGATCGGGCTGCCCTTCTCGGGGGTGATGTCGCAGGTGGTGCTCCCGCAGGCCTTCCGGGCATCCGTGCCGCCCGTCGCCAGCGCCCTCATCGCGCTGCTGAAGAACACCTCGGTGGCGGCGGTGTTCGGGATGCTGGAGGGCACCGCCCAGATGAAGATCATGACCAACAACAACGCCGACGAGCGTTGGGGCATCTTCATCGCCATCGCCCTGGGCTACGTCGCCCTGGTCGAGATCGTCTCGCTCATCGCGGCGAGCTTCGAACGACGCTGGAGGATCGCATGAACACCCCACGTCATCCCTCTCCCCCGGATCGCTCCTCCGACCCATGCCGCAGGGACCACGTCTGATGGCCGACTCCGTCCTCTTCGACGCCCCCGGCCCGAAGGCGATCGCCCGCCAACGGATCTACACGATCATCGCTGCGGTGCTGATCGTGGCGATGCTCGGCTACGTCGTCTACCGGCTCAACGACGCCGGCCAGTTCGCCTATGCGCTGTGGGAGCCGTTCGTGACTCCTCGCTACTTCCAGGCGATCCTGCAGGCCTGGCGCGACACCATCTCGATGGCCGTTCTCGCCGTGCTGGGCGCACTCGTCTTCGGTGTGGTCTTCGGGGTGGGCAAGCTGTCCGACCACACGGTCGTGCGCCGCGCGGCCTGGCTGGTCGTGGAGTTCTTCCGCGCCGTGCCCGTGATCATGTTGATGATCTTTTCCTTCTACGCCATCTTCGACAGCTTCGCGATCTCCCGCGGCGCCTACTGGTCCGTGGTGCTGGCGCTCACCGTCTACAACGGCGCGGTGCTCGCCGAGGTGTTCCGGGCGGGCATCAACGCCCTGCCCAGGGGCCAGAGCGAGGCGGCGTACGCCATCGGGATGCGCAAGACCCAGGTCATGCGCATCGTGCTGCTCCCCCAGGCCGTCAAGATCATGATCCCGGCGATCATCAGCCAGATGGTGGTGGCCGTGAAGGACACCAGCCTGATCCTGATCGTCTTCCCGATCGGCCTGACCAAGATCCCCAAGCAGCTGCCCCAGTCGTTCAACAACGTCGTCCCGACCGTCCTGGTCATCGCCAGCCTCTACATCATCACCAACATCCTGCTCACCGCCATCGCCAACTACGCGCAGAAGCGCTTCGTCGGTGAGAAGGAGATGTTGCAGGTCTCGATGGTGGGCGCGGCGGACCTCAACGCGTCGGCCGCGTCCATCCCCTGACCGCTACTTCTTCGGGCTCACCCAGAGCCGGATCTCGCCCTCGACCACGACGGTGCCGTCGGCGCGTACGCCACGGACGCGCACCGGCAGGTCGTAGCCGTCTCCGAGGTCGGCGGTCCACTGCGACGGGTCGGTCTCGGCGATGCAGGTGACGTCGGAGTCGGCCTTCGCGGTGTAGGCGACCTCCATGCCCCGGGGGATCCAGCGCCGGTCGGGCGGGATGGTCGACTCGGCGAGCGCGCCCATCGCGGCCTCCAGCCCGTTGCACAGCGCGATCGCGTGCACGGTCTTGATGTGGTTGTGCACGCGGCGGCGCTTGGTGATCACCAGCTCGGCACGATCGGGCTCGATCACGGTGAACCGCGGCCGGATGGTGGCGAAGTACGGCGCCTTCTGGCTGAAGGCGAGCGAGAAGATCCGGTCGCCCAGGGGCAGCGCGGTGGTCTTCTTCCAGAGGTCCAGGACGGCAGGCATGCCGGACACGTTACCGGTCAGTAACGAGCCACGCGAGGATCCGTCCGGCCGTCTCGTCGGCGGACAGGTCGGTGTTGTCGATGACGAGGTGCCGCCAGCGCGCGACCAGCCGGTCGCCGGGCGCGTCCCGGCCGGGCTCGGACGTCATCCGGTAGTCGGCCTCGAGCTCGCGGACGTTGTTGTCCGACCACTCGACGTCGCGCTTGGACTTCTTCTCCGCCAGCCGGTGCTCGGTGCGGTTGCGCCCCAGCCGGGTGTCGAGGTCGGCGACCAGCTCGACGAGCGCGACGTCCTCGCCGTAGGGCTCGACGAGGCGCGCGAGGTAGTCGGCCTCGGCCTGCTCGTCCATGCCCATCACGAAGGTGAAGATCAGGTCGGTGCCCGCGGCCGCCGCCTCCTCGACCACGCGCCGCCGGATCTCGGTGTTGAGCGTGCGGAACGGCGGCGTGCCGTAGTCGAAGACGTCCAGGAGCATCTCGATGCTGTGGTGGTTGTGGAACAACCGGAAGTCGGAGCGGTCCGCGACCGCCCGGCCGACCGTCATCTTGCCGACGGCGGGCGGTCCGAGGATCAGCAGCAGGCGCATCCGGGGATGGTGCCCCAGAACAGTCGGCCCCCGCACCCGATATCTGAGGACGTGGTGGACGAGATCGGGCCTCCGGTCCGCCCACGGCGTCCTCAGGTATCGGCGAGGACCTCGACGCGGTTGCCGTGGCCGTCGAAGGTGTGGAAACGCGCGTGGCCCGGGAACGAGTCGCGCTGGCTCTCGTCGACCTCGAAGCCCAGGCCGCGCAAGCGGGCGGCCACCTCGTCGAGGCCGTCGACCACGAACGCCGGGTGCGCCTTGCGCGCCGCGGCGAACGGCTCCTCGACGCCGACGTGCAGCTCGGCCGTGACCTCGCCCGCGTCGTCGTACGCCCGGAACCAGCAGCCGCCGCGGGCGACCAGGTCGGCCGGCTTCTCGACCTCGGTCATGCCGAGCCCGGCGGCGTAGAACCGGCGCGCGGCGTCCTCGCCACCGGGCGGGCAGGCGACCTGGACGTGGTGGAGGCGGATCACACGGAGACCGGCTGCTCGAGCGGCTTCTGCGCGACGACGAAGATCCGGCGGAACGGCAGGATCACGCGACCGGCGGCATCGGCGGGGTAGGCCTCGCGGAGCAGCGCCCGGAACTCGTCCTCGAAGAGCGGACGCAGGTCGTCGGGCAGTGCCTGCAGCGTCGGGCGGGCGCCGGTGCCGGAGACCCAGTCGAAGACGGGATCCGGGCCGGTGAGCACGTGGAGGTACGTCGTCTCCCACGCGTCGACCTCGCAGCCGAGGTCGAGCAGGACCCGGGCGTAGTCGTCCGGGCCGTGGCTGGTGGGCACGCGTGCGTCGCGGACGTGCTCGGCGTACGGCTCGCGCGACGCCAGCTCGGTGCGGGTGGTGTGGCTCGGCTCGTCGAAGTTGCCGGGGACCTGGAAGGCGAACCAGCCGCCGGCCGCGACGCGATCGAGCAGGCCCGGCAGCAGCTCGAGGTGCTCGGGCACCCACTGCAGGGTGGCGTTGGAGACGAGCACGTCGACGGGCGGGCGCAGGGCCACCGGGTCCGGTCGGGCCCAGCCACGCAGGTCGGCGACCTCCCACGTGATCCCGTCGATCTCCCGCGCCGCGGCGATCATCTCGGGGCTGCTGTCGATGCCGGTGACCGTTGCTCCGCGCCACCGGTCCGCGAGCAGGGACGTGAGGTTGCCGGGACCGCAGCCCAGGTCGACCACGTGCATCGGGAGCTCGGCGTTGATGCGACCGACCAGGTCGACGAACGGGCGGCCCCGCTCGTCGGCGTACGCGAGGTAACGGTCGGGGTCCCAGGTGTGGCTCATGGCTGGCTCCTGTCGTGGTCGGTCGGCTGGGTATCTAGGGACGTTCCGGTAGGCGCTCGACGCGATTTTCCTACCAGATCGTCCCTAGATACCCGAGCGACGACGACCGATATGTCTTGATGTCGAGATATCTCCACCCTCGGACACATATCTCTCGATGTCAAGATTCTCGACCGGGTCGGCCGTCTGGCAGGATGGCGGCCATGCGGGACGAGGTGGACGACCTGGTCGAGGCCTGGGGGCGCGAACGCGGCGACCTCGACCTCGCGCCCGTCGAGGTCTTCTCCCGCATCAGCCGGCTGGCCCGCCACCTCGACCTCGCCCGCCGCGACGCCTTCACCGCTCACGCGATCGAGTCGTGGGAGTTCGACGTGCTCGCCGCGCTGCGCCGGGCCGGATCGCCGTACGAGCTCTCCCCCGGCCGCCTGCTCCGCGAGACGCTGGTGACCAGCGGCACGATGACCAACCGGGTCGACCGCCTCACCGCCCGCGGGCTCGTCGAGCGGCTGCCGGACCCCAAGGACCGCCGCGGCGTGCTGGTGCGCCTGACCGTGGAGGGCAAGGCCACCGTCGACGGCGCCTTCGAGGCGCTGCTCGCCGCCGAGGCCGACCTGCTGTCCGACCTGCCCGACAAGCAGCGCACCCAGCTGGCAGTCCTCCTGCGCTCGCTGCTCGCACCCTTCAGCTGAGGCGGACTGGGAGGGCGAGTCGCGCACTTGGAGGCCGTTGCAACGGCCTCCAAGTGTCGGACTCCCCGCACGAGCGGGGACTCCGACACAGGGCGAGAACGGGCCTACTCCACGACCTCGGAGGCCTCGAGCCACTCCAGCTCGAGGTCGTCCTTCTCGGCCGAGAGCTCACCGAGCTGGCCGCCGACGCGCGCGAGCAGGTCGTAGTCGCTGAGGTTGGCCTCCATCTCGGCGTGGAGCTCCGCCTCGCGTACGGCGATGCGCTCGAGCTGCTTCTCCACCCGGGCCAGCACCTTGCGGGCCGCGCGGTCCTCGGAGCTGCCGGGCCGCGCCTTGGCGAGGGCAGCATCGTCATGGGCGCTGGTCGTCGGAGCGACCGCCTGCCCTGACGCCCCCGACGCTGCGACCGCGGCGGCGGCCTGGTCCGCGGCACGACGCTCGAGGTATTCGTCCACGCCCCGCGGCAGCATCGAGACCTGGCCGTCGCCGAGCAGCGCCCAGACCGAGTCGGTGACCCGCTCGAGGAAGTAGCGGTCGTGCGAGACCACGATCAACGTCCCGGGCCAGCTGTCGAGGAAGTCCTCGAGGACGTTGAGGGTGTCGATGTCGAGGTCGTTGGTGGGCTCGTCGAGGAGCAGCACGTTGGGCTCCATGAGCAGCAGCTTGAGCAGCTGGAACCGCCGCCGCTCGCCACCGGACAGGTCGCCGAGCCGGGCGGTCAGCCGGTCGCCGGTGAAGCCGAACCGCTCCAGCATCGAGGTCGCCGAGATCTCCTGCCCGTCGAGCGTCTTGGTCACCCGCCGGATCGACTCGACCGTCGGCAGCACCCGCGCCTCGGGGTCGATCTCGTCGAGCGCCTGCGTGAGGTGCTGCATCGCGATCGTGCGGCCGTGCTTGACCCGCCCCACGCTCGGCGGGAGCGTCCCCGAGATCAGGGAGAGCAGCGAGGTCTTGCCGGCGCCGTTGACCCCGACGATGCCGATCCGGTCGCCCGGACCGATCCGCCAGGTCGCGTGCTGCAGCAACACCTTCTCGCCGCGCGCGAGGTCGACGTCCTCGATGTCGACGACGTCCTTGCCGAGCCGCTGGCTGGCGAAGCGCTGGAGCTCCATCCGGTCGCGCGGCGGCGGTACGTCGTCGATCAAGGCGTTGGCCGCGTCGATGCGGAACTTCGGCTTCGACGTACGCGCCGGCGGGCCGCGCCGCAGCCAGGCGAGCTCCTTGCGGGCGAGGTTCATCCGGCGGGTCTCGGACGAAGCGGCCTGACGCGAGCGCTCCGCCTTGGCCAGGACGTACGACGCGTAGCCGCCCTCGTAGGAGTCCACCGCTCCGTCGTGGACCTCCCACGTCGTCTGGCAGACCTCGTCGAGGAACCACCGGTCGTGGGTGACCACGATCAGCGCGCTGGGCAGCGAGACGAGGTGCGAGGCGAGCCACGCGACGGCCTCGACGTCGAGGTGGTTGGTCGGCTCGTCGAGGACGATCAGGTCGTGGCGCGAGAGCAGGATCGCGGCCAGCGCGCAGCGGCGGCGCTCACCACCCGAGAGCCCGACGACGGCACGGTCGAGCGTGACGCCCGCGAGCAGCTCCTCGACGACCTGCCGGGTCGTCGCGTCGGCGGCCCACTCGTGGTCCTGGCGCCCCCCGAGCACGGCCTCGCGGACGCTGTGGCTGTCGACGAGCTCGTCGCCCTGGTGGAGGTAGCCGATCTCGACCCCGCGGGTGCGCGAGACGCGGCCGGCGTCGGGCTGCTCGATCCCGGTCATCACCTCGAGGAGCGTGGTCTTGCCGTCGCCGTTGCGCCCGACGACGCCGACGCGCTCGCCCAGCGAGATGCCGAGGGAGACGTCGTCGAGCAGCGGCCGGACGCCGTAGGACTTCGAGACGCGCTCGAGGTTGATGAGGTTCGCCATGTCAGGGCGATCCTCTCAGGCAACCACGTGCGCTCCCGCCACCGGACCGGTCGCGGTGAGGACGACGGCGTGGCCTGCAGCGGCCAGACCGGCAGCGGTCTCCCGGGCGCCGTCGGCGGACTCGCACAGGAAGACGACCGTCGGGCCCGATCCGCTGATGATCCCGCGGAGCGCTCCCTCGGCCTCGCCGAGCGTGATCAGGTCGCCCAGCTCGGGGCGCAGGTCGATCGCGGGCTCCTGGAGGTCGTTGTGCAGGGCGCGAGCGAGACGTACGGGCTCACCGGTCGCCAGCGCCTCGAGCAACGGCTCGGCGGATGCCGGCACCTCCGGAGCGTCGGGGCGCATCGTGTCGAAGTGGCGATAGACGTCGGGCGTCGACAGGCCGACGGGTGCCGGGACGGCGACCCACCACCACGACCCGAGGTCCTCGACGGGCGTGACGAGCTCGCCGCGGCCCACGCCCCGCGCCGTACCGCCGACGAGCGAGAAGGGGATGTCGCTGCCCAGCTCGGCGGCCAGCGCGAGCAGGTCGTCGTCCGAGGTGCCGAGCTCCCAGAGCCGGTCGCACGCGACGAGGGCCGCGGCCGCGTCGGCGGACCCGCCGGCCATGCCCCCGGCGACCGGGATGTCCTTGCGGACCTCGAACGCACCGGTGGCGGTGCGACCGGCGTGCGTCGCGAGCAGCCGGGCCGCGCGCAGCACGATGTTGTCGGGACCGCCGGGTACGTCGACGGGGTCGATGTGGTCGGCCACGTGGGTCACCAGCGAGAGGTCGTCGGACGCCGACAGCGTGAGGTCGTCGTGGATCCCGATCGCCGTGTAGACGGTGTCGAGCGGGTGGAAGCCGTCGTCACGGACGCGGCCGACCCCGAGGTGCAGGTTGATCTTGGCGGCGGCCCGGACCGTGAGTGGTTGCGTGGCCCGCCGCGCTCGCAGCTCAACCACCGTGTGCTTTCAGCCCTTCAGCGATCCGGGCGAAGTCGTGGACGGTCAGCACCTCGCCGCGCGCGGTCGGGTCGACGCCCGCCGACTCCAGCGCAGCGGTCGCGACCTCGGCCGAGCCGGCCAGCCCGCGCAGCGCTGCGCGCACCTGCTTGCGGCGCTGGGCGAACGCGGCATCGACGACGGCGAACACCTCCTGGCGGGTCGCGGTCGTGTCCGGAGGGTCGCACCGGGTCCAGGCGACGAGGCCGGAGTCGACGTTGGGCGCCGGCCAGAACACGGTGCGCCCGATGGCACCCGCACGGCGTACGTCTGCGAACCAGGCGGCCTTCACGCTCGGCACGCCATAGGTCTTCGACCCGGGACCGGCGGCCAGCCGGTCGGCGACCTCGGCCTGCACCATCACCAGGCCACGCTCGAGCGAGGGCAGCAGCGTGAGCAGGTGGATCAGCACCGGCACCGACACGTTGTAGGGGAGGTTGGCGACCAGCGCGGTCGGCGGCGGGCCGGGCACCTCCTGGATGCGCATCGCGTCGGCGAGGACGACCTCGAAGCGGTCGACCTGGCCGGGGGCGTACGCCGCGATGGTGGCCGGCAACCGGTCGGCGAGGAGCGGGTCGAGCTCGATGGCGACGACGCGCTGCGGCCACCTCGAGCAGGGCCAGGGTCAGCGAGCCCAGGCCGGGGCCGACCTCGACGACGACGTCGTCGCCGGTGATGGCGGACTCGCGCACGATGCGGCGCACCGTGTTGGCGTCGATCACGAAGTTCTGGCCGCGCTGCTTGGTCGGGCGGAGGTCGAGCTCGGCTGCCAGCGAACGCACCTCGGCCGGCCCGAGGAGTCTCGGGCCGGCCGGGTGGGTGGTCATGCAGAAACCCTAGTGCTCAGCGGGGAAGGCCCAGCTTCGCGGCGCAGCCGGGCCACGCGCCGTAGCCGCCGGAGGCGTCACGGACCTTGGTCGCGATCGCGATCTGGGTCTCGCGGGAGGCCTGGCTCGGCAGGCCGGTGCCGCCGTAGGACTGCCAGGTGCCGACGTTGAACTGGAGGCCGCCGTAGTAGCCGTTGCCGGTGTTGATCGCCCAGTTGCCGCCCGACTCGCACTGCGCCAGGGCGTCCCAGACGGTGCTGCCGCCGGCGAAGTTGCTGGTGACGACCTCGGGCTTGGCCTTGGTCCCGACCGCGACGATCGTCGGGACGACCTTGACCTTGACGGAGGCGTCCACGACCTTGCGCGCGACGAGCTTGCCGTTGACGAAGCGCAGGAGGTAGGTGACGTTGCGGACGCCGTCCCTGCCGTCCCGGACGACCTCCTCGTCACCCTCGTACATCGTCGGGTCCTCGCGCTCGACGACCGGGGAGTCGACGACCTCGCGCTTGACCTTCTTGGTCGCGATGCGGATGTCCTTGACGACGATCTTGTCGCCCTGGGCGATCTCGGTCGTGAGGGAGGGAGTGATCTTGTCGTGCTTGTCGACCTCGAAGCCCATGGAGTCGAGCACGTCGGCGACGGTCAGCGCCGTGACCTTGCGCTTCGTGAGCTCCTTCGCGCCGAGCTTGATGCGCAGGACCTTGGGCGTGACGACCTGCAGGGTCAGGCCCTTGCGGCCGATCGAGGCGCTGCGGCTGGTGGACAGGTCGGCGCCGTCGAAGCGGCGGCCGATCTCGCCCAGCGCGCTGGCGACGTTGTCGGAGTTGACCCAGTACGTCGTGGAGTCGCCGTCGACGGCGATCTCGAGCGGGCGGCCGAACTGGACCGCGATGGCGGAGCCGTCGGTGATCGTCTCGTCGACCGCGGGAGCGACCAGGTCCTTGTCGGTGAGGTCGATCCCCTCAGCGGCGAGGACGTCGCCCACGGTGTCGCCGATGGCGCTGACCTGGGTGGTCCTGCCGTCGAGCGTGAGGGTCACGTCCTTGCTGAGTGCGGCGTAGCCGACCGTCGTACCTGCGACGGCTGCCACGATGACGGCCGCAAGGGTCGCCAGCACTGCCTTGGACCTGCTGAGCTGCGCGAGTCGAGAGCGCACGATTCTCCGAACGTCGTACTTCCCGGGCCTCGGGTGGCAGCACCCCCCAGTCACGCTCCGGCGGCCGCGTCCGAGCAACGAGCGGGGCCGTACGACGTGCGAGCGGGGGTCTCGCAGGACCGGCCCGATCCGGTCCTCGTGCTGCCGGACATCAGTCCCGATCCCGGCCAACAATCACAAGACGATAACGACGAAGTGCTGTGAGGCAAACTCGAACGCCCGAATTCGGACGAGATCCCGGTCACCCACGGACCTACCAGGAGCCTCCGAAGGCCCTCTCGGTGGTGGCATCGATGGCCCGACAGAGCTCCTCGAGGTCGACCTGCAGCACCGCCGCCATCGCCCGCACGGTGTGCGGGACGAGGTAGGAGGCGTTGGGCCGGCCCCGGTAGGGAGTCGGCGTCAGGTAGGGCGCGTCGGTCTCCACGAGGATCCGGTCGAGCGGCGTGACGGCCAGTGCCTCGCGCAGGCCGGCAGCGTTCTTGAAGGTCACCGTCCCGGCGAAGCTGAGGTGGGCGCCGCGGTCCAGGCAGCGGCGGGCGACCTCGGCGTCGCCGGAGAAGCAGTGCATCACCCAGCGCTCGGGCGCACCCTCCTCGTCGAGGATCCTCAGCACGTCGTCGTGGGCGTCGCGGTCGTGGATGACCAGGGTCTTGTCGAGCCGCTTGGCGAGGTCGATGTGGCGGCGGAAGCTCTCCTCCTGCGCGGACCAGCCCTCCTCGCCCGTACGACTCTGTGCATGCCTGAAGTGGTCGAGGCCCGTCTCCCCCACCGCCCGCACCTTGTCGTGGGCGCCGGCGAGCCGCTCGATCTCCTCGAGCGCCTCGTCGAGGCGACCGGCGGCTGCCAGCCGTGGTGCCTCGTTGGGATGCAGTGCCACGCCGGCGATGAGGGCGACGTGCTCGGCGGCGGCCTCGACCGCCCATCGCGCACCGGGGAGGTCGCAGCCGATCTGCACGATGCGCGGCACCCCGACCGCGGCGGCCGCGGCGATGGCCTCCTCGGTGGAGATCCAGTCGCCATCGGCGATGTCGAGGTGGCAGTGGTTGTCCACGACCGGGTGCGGCAGCGGCTCCGGTGCGGGCGGCCGCTCACGGTCGCGGCGCGCGCCCGACGTCTCCTCGGTGGCGGCGCGACTGCGGGTGGGGCCGGGCTCAGCGGTGGACAACGTCGTACACCTCGCGCTTGGGGAGGCCGGCACGCCTGGCGACCTCGGCGATCGCCTCCTTGCGGGTGGAACCGGTCGCCTCGAGGTCGGCGACGGCCGTGCGCAACGAGCCGGGGTCGGTGTCGACGGCGGGTGCGCCGCTCGATCCCTCGACGACGATCGTCACCTCACCGCGTACGCCCTCCGCGGCCCACGCGACGAGCTCGGCCAGCGGCCCGCGGCGCACCTCCTCGTGCGTCTTGGTCAGCTCGCGGCACACCGCGGCGGGGCGGTCCTCGCCGAGCGCGTCGGCCATCGCGGCGAGGGCGGCCTCGGTGCGGTGCGGGGCCTCGAAGAACACCATCGTGCGCTCCTCGGTCGCCAGCGCGGCGAGCCGTCGCCCGCGCTCGCCGGCCTTGCGCGGCAGGAAGCCCTCGAAGCAGAACCGGTCGACCGGCAGTCCGCTCACGGCCAGCGCCGTGAGGACCGCGCTCGGGCCGGGGACGGCAGTGACACGTACGTCGTGCTCGACCGCCGCGGCCACCAGGCGGTAGCCCGGGTCGGAGACGCTCGGCATGCCCGCGTCGGTCACCAGCACCACGCGGTCACCGGCGAGCAGCGCCTCCAGCAGCACCGGCGTGCGGGCCTGCTCGTTGCCCTCGAAGTAGGAGACGACACGGCCGCCGAGGGTGATGTCGAGGTCGGCGCAGAGCCGCTTGAGCCGGCGGGTGTCCTCCGCCGCGACGACGTCGGCACCCGCGAGCTCGGCGGCCAGCCGTGGGGCGGCGTCACCGGCCTGGCCGATCGGGGTGCCGGCCAGGACGAGCACGCCTGCCGAGCTGTCACGAGCCATGTTGCGATCATGTCAGGAGCGTGGATCCGCCCCTCGCTCTGGTTAGAGTTCCGACGTGACCCAGACTGTCGCGGCGCCGGTCGTGACCCCCACTGCCGCGGAGCGCAACTACCCGCGCTGGCGGTCCGAGGAGAAGCTGCCGGGCTGGGTCGGCGCGATCTGCCTGGCGAGCCTCGCCTTCTTCCTGCGCCGGTGGCACCTCGGCATCCCCCACCAGTTCTCCTTCGACGAGACCTACTACGCCAAGGACGCCTGGTCGCTGCTCAACCACGGCTACGTCCTGGCCTACGTCGACGACGCCGACAAGACGATCCTCAACGGCCAGGTCACCGGCCTCTGGCAGGACACCCCGTCGATGATCGTGCACCCCGAGGTCGGCAAGTGGCTGATCGCCGCCGGCATCAAGGTCTTCGGGATGGACCCGACCGGCTGGCGGATGGCCTCGGCTGTCATCGGCGCACTGATGGTGCTGCTGATGTGCCGCTTCGTGCGACGCGTCACCGGCTCCACCGTGCTCGGCCTCGTCGCGGGACTCCTGCTGTCCGTCGACGGTCTCGAGCTCGTGCTGTCCCGGCTGGCCCTCCTCGACATCTTCCTGGCCTTCTTCACCCTGTGCGGCGTGCACTGCGTGGTGGCCGACCGGCAGTGGCTGCGCGACCGCCTGGCGGCGGGACGGCGTACGTGGTGGCGGCCCTGGCTGCTCGCCGGCGGGGTCTCCTTCGGTCTGGCGTGCGGCACCAAGTGGTCGGCCGTCTACACGCTCGCGGTCTTCGGTCTGCTCGCGTTGCTGTGGAGCGCCGGCGCCCGGCGGGCGTTCGGCCAGAAGCGCCCGCTGCTGCGCGCGGTCTTCCTCGACGGCGTCCCCGCGTTCCTGGCCCTCGTCGGGGTCGGCCTGATCACCTACGTCGCGACGTGGACCGGCTGGCTGATGCACGCCGACGCCTACGAGCAGGCCTACAGCAACACGCAGTACACGTCCTACGGCGGCGGCAAGGCGTGGCCGACCGCGTCGCAGCCCGATGCCCAGGGCTTCGGCGAGGTGGAGCAGTCGCTGCGCTCGCTCTGGTCCTACCACCAGGACGTCTACACGTTCCACAGCCACTTCCTCAACGACGCGACCCACATCTACGCGAGCAAGCCGTCGACCTGGCTCCTGATGGGTCGGCCCGTCGGGGTCGACGCGCAGACCGACATCCAACCCGGCGCGCAGGGCTGCGATGCGCCCACCGGGTCGACGTGCATCCGGCAGGTCCTGCTCATCGGCAACCCGGTGATCTGGTGGGGCGGGTGCCTCGCGATGATCGCCTCGCTGCTGCTGTGGATCGGTGCGCGCGACTGGCGTCACGGGGTCGCCGTGCTCGGCCTGGCCAGCACGTGGCTGCCGTGGTTCCTCTACGACGACCGGCCGATCTTCTTCTTCTACGCCATCACGAGCCTGCCGTTCCTCGTGCTGTCGGTCGCGCTCGCGATGGGCCACCTGATCGGCACCTCCGACGTCCCGACCCCGCGACGTACGTTCGGCGTGGTCGTCGCCGGGAGCTACGTCGTGCTGGCCCTGATCGCCTTCGCGTGGTTCTGGCCGATCTGGACCGACGTGCTGCTCACCAAGTCCGAGTGGGACGCGCGGATCTGGTTCCAGCGCTGGATCTGACGCGCGCGGCCGCGGGCCGACCAGTCCACGGTCCGCGAAGTCGGCATGATCATCAGATTTTCCATCAAGAAGCCCATCATTTTGGCGAACTCCCTTGGTTTCACCTCCGGCGAGATCGCACGATGGATCAATCCGGCCGGGGGTTCGGATGCTGACGCCAGGGAGGGCGCGCCATGGATTCCACGATCATCCACGTCTGTCTCAAGACCGAGGGTGCACCGTCGGCCGACTCCGGCCACCAGCTCGGCGAACGCTGGGTCTGCTCCTGCGGGGACAACTTCGTCTACCGCGAGGGCTTCAACCGCGCCGGCTACCCGGAGGTCGAGTGGTGGCCCGCGCCGGCGATCCCGCAGCCCCGCACTTCGGCATCGCGCCGTCTCCTGTTCGGTCCCCGCAAGGGTTGAGTCCCCGTCGGGCGTGACCGCGCCCAGCAGCTCCGCAGACCCCGTCCGATCCAGCCCGGGCGGGGTCTTCGCTGTGCCCGAGCCGCTCACCAGCTCCCGGGGAACCGCGACGAGCCGGCGATCGACAACAGCGAGACCGCGACCGCCACGGCGACCGCGATGAGCAGTGCCTCACCGAGGTGCCGGCGACGCGGCACGAGCAGGAGCGCGAGGCCCACGACCACGACGAGCAGTGGGAGCACCCAGATCGGGACGACGCTGGCGGCGAGGACGGCGACGAACGCGAGCACCCCGCCGCCGAGGGCTGCCTGCACCAAGGGCACCGGGCGCGATCCCCGCGGGAGGCCGACCTCGATGACGGCACCGCCCATCGGCAGCTGGTCGGGCGCCAGCGCGCGCAGCAGAAGGGTCACCGTGGCCGCGTCGGTCACGACGACGACGTCACGGAAGCGGTCCTCGACGGCGTGACGGCGGACGAGCTCGTCGAGGCGGTGACCACGATCGACGTCGGGGAAGCGGACCGGCGCCAGGAGCCCGTCCGGGACTGGTGCGAAGCCCAGGCTGTCGACGACCCGCTTGGCCTCGCCCGTCGGTGCGGTGAGGACGACGACGTCGGACCCCAGCGACGACCGCAGCCGCGCCACCTCGTCGTCGGCCGCCTGGACGCCCACCACGAAGATGCGCTGGAAGTCCGTCACGTCCCCGACGCTAGCGTCACCTCCATGTGCACTCGCGTCGAGGCAGGACCGGAATGACCGCCCGTGGCGGTGCCGTCGTCACCGGAGCAGGCCGTGGACTCGGCCGGCTGATCGCGGCCCTGCTGGTCGACCGGGGTCATGACGTCCTCGTGACGGACCTCGACGGGGCCGCGGCCTCAGCCGTCGCCGCCGAGCTGGGACCGCGGGCCGCCGCCCGCGCCCTCGACGTACGCGACGAGGAGGCCGTGGCCGCGGCTCGCGACGAGATCGTCGAGCGCGCGGGGACCCTCGACGTCTGGGTGAACAACGCCGGCGTCCTCGTCACCGGGCCGGCCTGGGAGCAGGACGCGCAGACCCGTCGGCTGATGCTCGAGGTCAACGCGCTGGGCACGATCAACGGCACCGTCAGCGCGATCGAGGCGATGCGGGGGCGCGGCGGGCACGTGGTCAACATCGTCTCGCTCGCCGGCCTGACGCCCGTGCCGGGCGAGGCGGTGTACGCCGCCTCGAAGCACGCCGCGATCGGCTTCTCGCTGAGCACGCTGACCGACCTCCGGCTGGCCGGCATCAAGGACGTGCACATCTCCTGCATCTGTCCCGACGGCATCTGGACCCCGATGCTCCACGACAAGCTGGACGACCCCGCCGCCGCACTGTCGTTCTCCGGCTCGCTCCTGCAGCCCGAGGACGTCGTCGCGGCGGTCGGGCGGGTGCTCGACCGGCCACGCCCCGTCACCGCGCTCCCCCGCAACCGTGGCCTCCAGGCCCGAGTCGCCGACGCGATGCCCCGGCTCGCGATCGCAGTCGCGCCGCTCGTGGTGCGGAAGGGACGGCGTACGCAACAGAGGATGCTGCGGGAGCGCTGAGACGCCAGCCGAGATGCCAGAAGGGCCCGGATCGATGATCCGGACCCTTCGTGCTGGGTGGAGGTGAGGGGACTCGAACCCCTGGCCTTCTCGATGCGAACGAGACGCGCTACCAGCTGCGCCACACCCCCACGCGCCTCACGGCGCGACGCCAAGATACACGAGCGGATCTGGCCCGAGCCAATCGGCCCGACGTCCCGCGGGGTGCGCTCAGGCGCCGTTGGCGCGGCGGGCCTCGTCGGCGTCGCGGGCCGTCCTGGCGGACTGCTCGGCGGAGCGGGCGATGGCGGAGTCCACGTCGTTGCGGCCGCTGGACCACACGCCGGTGGAGTCGAGGTCGATCGTCGAGACCGTCCGCCGCTGGGCGGCGGGCTTGCTGACGTAGGTCGGCAGGGTCGTGGGGACCATGTCCCAGCCACCCGCGACGGGCCGGCCAACGGGATCGGCGCCGACCGCAGGGGCGTCGACGGGGGCATCCTCGACGGGCTCCACCGGGGCGGCGGGGGACCGGGGCTGCGGAGGCGTGACCGGCATCTCTCCGGTGAGGTCGAGGTCGAAGTCCCGGTCGTCCTCGATGAGCGGCGGATAGCCGATCTCGATGGCGGCGCGGGCATCGCGCTGCTGCCGCTCGGCACGCACGGAGACCCGGCAGGCGACCAGCCACGCGACCAGGACGCCGATCGGCGCCGCGACCCAGGGCCAGGCGACGACCGCGGCGACGGCGAGCCCGATGACGACGGCGTTGACGATCGCGATGAGGGCGAGCACGTTGCGACGACGCTTGGCGGCACGGCGGGCAGACGCGCGCTCACCCTGCGGCGACGACGTACGCGCCGGGGCGGCGACCGAGGTGGTCACGGTGCGGGTGACGTCGGTGGTCACCGTCGCGGACACCACGGGCTCGACGGGAGCGTGCGCCTTCGTCTCGACGGGCGGCCGCAGGGCGGCGCGGATGGGCGACACCACCAGGCGGGCGTTGCGACGGTCGACCGGCTCGCGCCGCGCGAGGATCCGCATGGTGTGCGAGAACTTCTCGACCGACCGGCTGCGGACCACCTCGTCGTGGTGCTTGAGGGCCTTGGGGATCAGGTAGACGGCCCACGCCACGGCAAGGGCGACGAAGATAAGAGCGCTCAGGTCCACGCTGGCAGCGTAGGAGTGCCGAGCCTGAGCGGGGCGGATGTCAAGTGGTGTGTCGCAGAACTACTGGTGTGACTGGTGTGTTTCCAGACGCGCGGCGATCCCCTCCGGCGCCTCCTCGACCGTCACCGCGAAGACCCGGTGGTCGCGCCAGGCCCCGTCGATGTGCAGGAAGCGCGGGGCGAAACCGACCTGCTGGAGCCCGAGCTTCTCCACGACTCGCAGCGAGTTGGTGTTCTCGGGCCGTATGCAGATCTCGATCCGGTGCAGTCCCACCGGTCCGAAGCAGTGGTCGATCACCATCGCCACGGCACGCGGCGCGACCCCGCGGCCGGCGACGTCCGCTGACAGCCAGTAGCCGATCGACGCCCACTGGGCCGAGCCGCGCGCGACGTTGCTGACCGTCACCTGTCCGACGAACCGCCCCTCGACCTCGACGACGAACGGGAGGCACAGGCCCTGCTTGGCCTGCTGCAGCAGCGAGCGCACGACCGTCTTGTACGACGAGGGGCGCGGGTTGGCTCCCGGCGGCACCGTCGCGTCCCACGGGCGCAGCCAGTCGTGGTTGCGGGCCCGCACCGCCTGCCACTCGTCGGCGTCCGACTTCTTGAGCGACCGGACCACCACCCCCTGCGACTCCAGGCGCGCAGGCCAGCCGGGAGCCGTCGCGAAGGCGTTCAGTGGTCGCTCCCGACGACCTGCTCCACGGCGTGCGTCAGCACCGGCTCGAGGACACCCAGCCCGTCCTTCACGCCGCCACGCGACCCGGGGAGGTTGATCACGAGGCAGTCGCCGGCGATGCCCGCCCGCCCGCGCGAGAGCATCGCGGTCGGCACGCCCTTGGCCACGCCGGCGGCGCGGATCGCCTCGGCGATGCCGGGCACCTCGCGGTCGAGCAGCGGCGCCGTGGCCTCGGGGGTCCGGTCGGTCGGGGTCAGCCCGGTGCCGCCGGTGGTGAGCACGACACGCGCGCCGTCGGCCACTGCGGCGGCGATGGCCTCGCGCACCGGGTCGCCGTCGGGGACGACCGCCGGCTCCTCGCAGTCGAAGCCCTGGCCACGCAGCCACTCCACGATCAGCGGCCCGGTCTCGTCGGCGTACACACCGGACGCGGCGCGGTTGGACGCCACGACGACAGCGGCCCGAAGACGGGCCGCTCATCGCGTCCACAGCCTCACCTCGACCACTGGCCCGAACGTCCGCCGCTCTTGGTCTCGACCTGGATGTCGGTGATCACCGCGGCCTTGTCGACCGCCTTGACCATGTCGACCACCGTCAGCGCGGCCACCGAGACGGCAGTCAGCGCCTCCATCTCGACGCCGGTGCGGTCGGTCGTGCGGACGGTGGCGGTGATGTCGACGGACTCGTCGGTGACGGCGAGGTCGACGGTGACGCCGGAGATCGCGAGCGGGTGGCAGAGCGGGATCAGCGCGGGTGTCTGCTTGGCGCCCATGATCCCGGCGATCCGCGCCACCGCGAGCGCGTCGCCCTTGGGCACGCCCTCCCCGCGGAGCAGGTCGACGACGGTGCGGCTCACGAGGACCCGGCCGGTGGCGGACGCCGTACGCGCCGTGACGGCCTTGTCGCCGACGTCGACCATCCGGGCAGCGCCGGTGTCGTCGACGTGGGTCAGCCGATCGGGGCCGCCGGGGATCGCCATCAGAACTCCTCGTCGAGCTTGCGGATCGCGACCATCTCACCGGCCGCGACGGCGGTGACGTCGGCGGGCACCTCGATCAGGCAGTTGGAGGCCGCCAGGTCGCCGATCAGGTGGGAGCCGTGGCCACCGACGGGCGAGACGAAGGTGCCGCCACGATCGGTCTCGAAGTGGCCGCGCACGAGCTGGACCTTGCCCGCGGGCGAGGCGAGGCCGTGCGTGAGGCGGGCGCGGCCGGCGGGCCGGACGTAGGGCAGCTTGCCCATCATCCGGCGGATCGCGGGCAGCACGAACATCTCGAAGGAGACGTAGGACGAGACCGGGTTGCCGGGCAGCGTGAAGACCGGGGTGGCGTCCTCGCCGACGGTGCCGAAGCCCTGCGGCTTGCCGGGCTGCATCCCGACGCCGCCGAACCACATCGTGCCGTGCTGCGACAGCGACTCCTTCACCACGTCGAAGTCGCCCTCGCTCACTCCGCCGCTCGTCACCACGATGTCGGCGCGCACGAGCTGGTCGCTCAGCGCCTCGGTGAAGGCGTGCGACTCGTCGGGGACGATGCCGACCCGGTAGGCGATCGCGCCGGCCGTGCGGGCGGCGGCGGCGAGGAGGTAGGAGTTGCCGTCGTAGATCGAGTCGTGGCCCAGCGGCGTGCCGGGGTCGCGCAGCTCGGACCCGGTGGAGATGACGACGACGCGCGGCCGCGGGCGCGTGCGTACGGTCGCGCGGCCGACGGCGGCGAGCATGCCGAGGTGGCGCGGGCCCAGGACGGTGCCCTCCTCGAGCAGCATGTCGCCCTCGGCGATGTCGTCACCGGTCGGCCGGATGTGCTGGCCGACGGACGCGGGACGGGAGATGCGGACCTGCGCGACCCCGCGGTCGGTCCACTCGTAGGGCACGACCGTGGTCGCGCCGGCCGGCACCGGGGCGCCGGTCATGATCTTGACCGCGGTGCCCGGCGACAGCGCGAGGATGGACGACTGCCCGGCCCCGATCTCGCCCACGACGGGCAGCACGACCGGTGACTCCTCGGTGGCGCCCGCGACGTCCTCGGCGACCACGGCGTAGCCGTCCATCGCGGAGTTGTCGAAGCTCGGCAGCGAGATCGGCGCGACGACGTCCTCGGCCAGCGCGAGCCCGAGGGCCTCCATCAGCGGCTGCGGGAACGCTGTCAACGGCGAGATCGTGGCCAGGATGCGCTCGACGTAGTCCGCCACCGGGAGCAGGACCGGGGTCGGGTCAGTCATGCTTCTCCTGGTCCTCGAGGACCGTGCCGCCCTCGACTCGTTGGGCGGCCCTCGACGCCAGGGCGACGTCGCCCACCACGCGTACGCCGTGGCCGAAGGTCCAGTCCCCCTCGACCGTGAACGAGTCGGCCTCGCGCAGCGACGGCGCGCCGTCGGGGAAGCGCTTGTCGAAGTCGCCGACCAGCTTGTAGAAGTCGCCGTCGAGCGAGACGTAGGGCACGTCGTCGCCGGTCTGGTCGAGCACGAAGTCCTTGCCGAGGGCGTAGACGTCCGAGCGCAGCACGAGCAGGTCGTCGGTGGTCTTCACCGGGACGAACCGCTCGCGGCCCACCTCGATCGTGCGGGCTCCCTCGAACACCTCGATCGCGGCGCCCATCGCGGTCTCCACCTGGACGACCTCGGGGGTCGACGTGTCGGCCGGGTCGAGGTGCTTGACGTTGCGGATCAGCGGGAGGCCGAGGATGCCGCCACGCGCGTCGAGGGTGTCGACCATCGCCTCGATGTCGAACCAGAGGTTGTTGGTCGAGCAGAACTTGTGGCGGTCGAGGTCGGCCAGCGCACCCCGGTCGGCGTCGAGCGTCTGCGCGGACTCGCGCAGCACGATGCGGCCGTCGCTCTTGCGGCGGGCGAAGTGGCCGCCCTTGCGGTCCGAGGGCGTGCGTCGCACCGCCTCGATCGCGAACGGAGCGCCGCTCTGGGCGAACCAGCCCGCGACGCGCGCGTCCGGCACGGCGCCGAGGTTGTCGGAGTTGGAGACGAAGACGTAGCGGTAGCCGGCGTCCTTGAGCCGCGCCAGCAGACCGGTGCCGCGCAGGGCCGTGTAGATGTCGCCGTGCCCGGGCGGGCACCACTCGAGGTCGGGGGCCTTGGGGTACGCCGCGGGCATCAGGGTCGCCGCGAGGAGCTTGGGCTCCTTGTTCTGGAGGAACTCCAGCGGCAGGCCGTCGACGGGCAGGTCCTCGTAGCGGGCGAGGGCCTCCATCGTGTCCGCCGAGGTGCGGAACGAGTTCATGAACAGCAGCGGCAGCGTGGCGTCGTACTGCGTGCGCAGGTGCAGGACCTGCCGCGCGATGATGTCGAGGAAGCTGAGCCCGCGGCGTACGCAGAGCAGCGACTTGGCGCGCTCCATGCCCATCGAGGTGCCGAGCCCGCCGTTGAGCTTGATGACCGCGGTCTTGCCGATGGCCTCGGCCGCGACGTCGTCGGGCACGTCGACGTCGGCGAGCGCCTCCATGTCGAGGGGCTCGATCGTGTCCTCGGCGATCATGCCGGTCTCACCGTGCTCGAGGAGCCGGTAGTAGTGCGCGAAGGTGTCGATCGCGACCTCGTCGACGCCCGCCTGCTGCATCTTCTCGCGCGCGAGCTCGAGACCTCGGGCGTTGCCCTTGCTTGCCATGTATCGATCGTAGGCTGCTGGTGTGGAAGCAGGACACTCGGCGGACAGTGCGGTCGCCAAGGGCGCGCTGCGCGACCAGGTACGGGCCGCGCGACGGCTGCGTCCGCTCGAGGCGGGTGCGGCCTTCGCGGCGGCCGTGAGCGAGGTCGCGCAGGCCTGGCCGCCGGTGCGCGACGCGGCCACCGTGGCGGTCTACGTCTCCGTCGGCAGCGAGCCCGGGACGGGGTTGTTGCTCGACGCGCTGGTGTCCGCGGGCAAGCGCGTGCTGGTGCCGGTGGTGCTGCCCGACCTCGATCTGGACTGGACCCTCTACACCGGTCGCGACGACCTCGCCCCCGCCGTGCGCGGCCTGCTCCAGCCGACCGGCCCGCGGCTCGGCCTCGACGCGATCGGCGGCGCCGACGTGGTCCTCGTCCCCGGCCTCGCCGTCTCGACGTCCGGCGAGCGGCTCGGGCAGGGCGGCGGCTGCTACGACCGCGCCCTGCAGCGGGTCACGCCCGGGACACCGGTCGCGGTCGTGCTCCACGACGACGAGGTCGGGCTCGCCGTGCCCACCGATCCCCACGACGTACGCGTGGGGTTCGCGCTGACGGCCGCCGGGGTGAGGCCTCTTCAGTGAGGTGTCAGGGCGCGGGCTTCAGCACCAGCCGGTCGTCGGTCGCCGCCTCGACGGCGCCGCGCGTGTAGGCCCAGGGCAGGGTCTTGCCGTCGACGTAGAGCTCGGTCTGGTCGGAGTAGTGCGACGAGGCGGGGTGGCCGGAGACGCCGGTGAGGTTGATCCAGCGGGAGTCGTCGAAGTCGGCCAGCGAGACGACCATCCGCATCGACGGTGCGGCCGTGACCTCGTAGCCGTCGACGGCGTCCCACGAGGTGGCGTCGACGATCGACGAGCCGCCGCCGACCTGCCAGCCGTCGCGGTTGAAGAGCCGCTCGATCGGACCGATCCCGGACTCGCCGAGGGTCGCGTTGTGGAGGTTCATCCGGTGGATGTGACCCCACGTCCAGCGGCGCGGGTCGCGCGCCTGGCGGCGGGTGAGCTCGTCACGCGCCTGGATCATCGCCTGGCGCAGGATGTCGTCGCGGGTCTCGACGATGCCCTCGGTGGCGGTGTCGTCCCACCACGGCCCCGCCGGATCGGTGAGCATCGTCCCCACCACCGCGAACC
The DNA here is from genome assembly GCA_963708875.1 of uncultured Actinomycetota bacterium. Taxonomy (GTDB): domain Bacteria; phylum Actinomycetota; class Actinomycetes; order Propionibacteriales; family Nocardioidaceae; genus Nocardioides. Next base: position 831,423 of record CAVPUL010000005.1, on the reverse strand, counting down.
AGCGGTCGCCACCGTCGGGCCACGACCGCTCGTCGAGGTCGTCGTGGAAGGCCAGCTCGAGCAGGTTGCGCCACACGACGTTGAAGTACGCCGCCGGCGCGCTGTCGGCGGGCGAGGTGAAGTCCCAGGCGCGGAACAGGTTCTGGGCGTTGGTGTAGTAGCGCGAGGGCAGGTCCTCGATGTCGAGGAGGTAGGGCACGAGGGTCTCTGCCATCGGGTTGGTCGAGTCGAGCTGCAGCCGGGACATCTCGGCCACCGACAGCTCGCCCTCGGCCGTGAGCGCCTCGCGGATCCGCGTGGACCGGTAGCCGTAGTCCCAGTCCTTCGTCAGCAGGTAGGGGTAGTTCTGATCGATGACCGCCTGGTTGGCGGTGGCGATGAAGCCCTCCTCCGGGTCCAGCACGCTGGGTAGGCCGTCGAAGGGGATGTAGTCGCCCGTCCAGTCGTTGGCGCTGATCCAGCCCTCGACCGGCATCGTGCCGTCGTTGCCCGAGCGCCGGATCGGGATCCGGCCCGGTGACTGGTAGCCGATGTGACCCTCGCGGTCGGCGTACACGAGGTTCTGCGCGGGGACCGAGAAGTCGGCGGCTGCCGCGCGGAACTCGTCCCAGTCGGACGCGCGGTTGAGCTCGAGGATCGCGTCGGCGGTCGGCGCCGGGTCGAGGGCGGTCCACGCCAGCGCGACGGCGTACCCGTTGCCGCGCTCGCCGGGCTCGTCGGTCGGCGCGTTGGCCCCGACCGTCGAGAACTCCGACGACACGTCGCTGATCAGCGGGCCGTGGACGGTCTCGCGCACCCGGAGCTCGACGTCGTCCTCGCCGCGCACCTTGATCGTCTCGGTGCGGACCTGCATCGCCTCGCTCTCGCCGTCGCGGACGTAGCGGTCGTCGCCCTCGGTCTGCTCGAGGAACAGGTCTGTGACGTCGGGGCCGAGGTTGGTGAACCCCCACGCGATGTCGGCGTTGTGGCCGATGACCACGCCGGGCACGCCGGAGAAGGTGAAGCCCGACGTGTCGAGGGTGCAGTCGGGCGTCTGCTCGCGACAGTGCAGACCCATCTGCATCCAGATGCCGGGCTGGCTGACGCCGAGGTGCGGGTCGTTGGCCAGCAGCGGCATCCCGGTCGCACTGTGCTCGCCGTCGACGACCCACGAGTTGCTGCCGATGCCGCGACCGGACCCGATCATGTCGGGCATCGCGGCGACCGTGTCCTGCACGCGCTCGAGCGCCTTGACGACGCCGGGCGGGTACGCCGGACGGCGCGGGTTGCGGGTGCCGTTGCCGGTGGCGTTCTGCTCGAAGACGCCGTCGACGACACCTCCGCCGGAGACGATCGGCGGGTGCGTGTCGTAGGGGTACTCCGGCCACAGTGCCGCGATCTCGTCCGGCGTGTGGTCGACGGACAGCTGCACCCGGTCGACCTCGGCGTCCATGTTGCCGCGCAGGTCCCACGCCATCGCCTTGAGCCAGGCCAGCGAGTCGACCGGCTCCCACTCCTCGGGCGTGTAGTCGAGCCCGCCGAGGCCGAGCACGGCGTACTCGGCCGCGAGCTCCGACGGCTTGCGCTCGGCGAGGTAGGCGTTGACCCCCTCGGCGTACGCCGTCAAGGCGTCGCGGGTCGCCGGCTCGAGCAGCGCCCACTCCTGCTCGGCCACGCCGCGCCAGTCCATCGTGCGGATGAACTTGTCGGTCTCGAGGGTCTCCTCGCCGAAGATCTCCGAGAGCCGGCCGGCCGTCACGTGCCGCCGGAAGTCCATCTCGAAGAAGCGCTCCTGGGCGTGCACGTAGCCCTGCGCGCGCATCAGGTCGGCATCGTTGTCGGCGTAGATCTGCGGGATGCCGTAGTCGTCTCGCAGCACCTCGACCGACGAGGTGAGCCCCGGCACCGTCACCTCACCCGTGGTCTGCGGCAGCGGTCGGCGTACGACGCCCACGACAGCAGCCGCGAGCACGAGCAGCAGCAGCACCACGCCCACTGCGGTCCAGGCGGTCCACCGCACCCCGCGCGGCAGCCGCCGGAAGGCCTGCCACCAGCTCGCCCGAGGGGTCTCGGCTGGTTCGGCGGCGGTGTCGGGGGCGGCGTGGGAGGGGGTGGTGGGTGACTGGTCGCTCATCGCGCCCACCATTGTGCCGTACCATTGGCAGTCGAAAGGCCCGAGTGCCAGCGCGTCGCGCCGGCCCGGCCCCACATCCGTCACAGCACCACCCGAGGACTCCCCACGATGCCGACCTATCAGTACGCCTGCACGGAGTGCGGCCACTCGTTCGAGCAGTTCCAGAGCTTCAGCGAGGACTCGCTGACCGTGTGCCCGGTGTGCACGGGCAAGCTCCGCAAGCTCTTCAACGCCGTCGGCGTGGTCTTCAAGGGCTCCGGTTTCTACCGCAACGACAGCCGGTCGGACGCGACGTCGTCCTCGACGTCGACCACCGCGTCGGCGCCTGCCGCCTCCGGCTCGTCCGCTGTCGTCCTCCTCGACGTCCTCGACCCCGGCTGCGTCGACCTCGTCCTCCTCGTCGTCGTCGTCCTCCTCGTCGTCGTCGTCCTCCGACTGACTGCTCGAGACCCCTGTGGAGAGCCCGAGCGGCACTCCACCCGCCCGGCCTAGCGTCGGGGCATGTTCCCGGGACTCCCGCCGGCGAGGCGCCGGCTCCGCGCCGTACGCCACCAGTTCCGGCGCCGTCGTCGGCTGATCGCAGCAGCCCTGGCCGCCGGTGCCGTCGTGGCCGGGGTGCGGGCGATCGCGCCTCCCCCACCCGACACCGTGGACGTGCTCGTCGCTGCGCGCGACCTCCCCTCCGGCACCCTGCTGGACGACGACGACCTGGTGGCGCGGACCTACCCGGCCGAGCTCGCGCCACCCGACGCGTCAGCCGCGGCGACCGGGCGCGTCCTCGCTGCGCCGATGGGACGCGGCGAGGTGCTCACCGACGTACGCGTGGTGGGGCCGGCGCTCGCCGCTGCAGCCGTCGGCGAGACGGTGCTGCCCGTCCGGTTGCCCGACCCGGGGATGGCCACGCTGCTGCGCGCGGGCGACCGGATCGACCTGGTGGCGACCGACCCGGGCACCGGAGAGACGACCGTCGTGGCGCGCGACGTGACCGTCCTCGCCACGCCCACCGGCGTACCCGACGGACCAGCGGGCGGGGCCGGCGGTGCGCTCGTGGTGCTGAGCGCGTCCTCCGTGGGGGCGACCGCCATCACCAGTGCCGCCCTGTCGCAATACCTGACGGTGTCCTGGGGGCGCTAGCGTGAGGCGAGTTCGATCATCTGTGGCCTCTCGGGGCCTGTCACGAAGGAGACAACATGAGTGGTTTCAAGGCCTTCGTCCTCAAGGGCAACCTGATCGAGATCGCTGTCGGTCTGATCATGGCCCTGTCGTTCGCGGCGGTGGCGACCACGTTCACCGCGTGGCTCACCGGCCTCCTGCCCGGCGCCGACGACTTCTTCGACGGCAGTCCGGGCTCGTTCGGCGCGTTCCTCAACGCGGTCATCGCGTTCCTGATCCTCGCCACGGTCGTCTACTTCTTCATCGTCACCCCCTACACCAAGGCCAAGGAGCGCTTCTTCCCGTCGGAGGAGCCCGGCACCCCGGCCGACGTCGCCCTCCTCGAGGAGATCCGCGACCTGCTCAAGACGCGCGGCGGCGCCGTCTGACCTGACCCTCCACGCACCACACCGAGCGGCTCGCCCCGGGCGGGCCGTTCGTCGCGCGGCTCAGCCGTGGTGCGGCGGCACCTCGTTGCGGTACCAGTCGTCGCCCTTGCCGGACCGGTCCTCGCGGGCGTCGGTGTCGTCGCTGGTCTGCTCGGGTACGCCGTCGCCGAAGGCCGCAGCCAGGCGGCGGCGACGCTTCCACTCCGGCTCCTGCGGCTCGTCCGTCCGGGGAGTGGGCATCAGGAACAGACCCCGTAGATCTGGTCCTCGGGCTTGGTGGTGGGCGTCGAGCTCGGGGTCTCGCTGGGCGACGCGGTCTCGGACGGCGTCTCGCTGGGCGTCTCGGACGGCGTCCCGCTCTCGCCGGCGGTCGGCGTCTCCGACGAGCCGGGGGGCGCGGCGGCGGTGACGGAGGTGTCCCCGATCAGCTTCGCCGGCAGCTCCTTGTCGAGGTTGATGAGCTTCCAGATCTCGTCGGCCTGGTCGGTCCAGAACACCTTGCCGCTGAAGTTGGGGTCGTCGACCGGGTAGTAGTCCGTCGGCAGCGTGACGAACTTGACCTTGTCGAGGCCGATGTTCTGCAGCTGCAGGGCGACCCGCGCGATCTTGGTGACGTCGTCGAAGTCGTCGTCGGTCGTCAGCGCGCTGGTCGCGGCGTTGAGGAACCTGACCACCTTGTCGGGGCGGGTCAGGGTGCCGGCGGACTTCACCTGGCGCACGAGGGCGCCGATGAACTCCTGCTGGCGGCGGATCCGGGAGATGTCGTTCTGCTGGATCTGCTCCCCCACGTAACGCGCGCGGACGTAGTCGAGGGCCTCGTCACCGCTGAGGTTCGACGGGTTGCCCTTCGGCACGAAGATGGCGTGCTGCTTGTCGACGATGTCCTCCGGAACGCAGACGTCCACGCCGCCGACGGCGTCCACCATCTTGCCGAAGCTGCCGAAGTCGATGACGACGAAGTGCTCGACCCGGATGCCGGTGGTCGCCTCGAGCTGGGCCAGGGTGCAGAGCGGACCGCCGCTGTCATAGGCGGCGTTCCAGAGGACGTCGGTGCCGCCGCTCGTGCAGCCCTTCTCAGGGCGGTCCACGACCGAGTCCCGCGGGATCGAGATGGCGTACGCCCGGCTGCGGTCCGCGGACAGGTGCACGAGGATGGTGGTGTCGGACCCGCCGCCACCTTCCTGGTCGATGTTGCAGCCCTCGCAGTCGCGCGAGTCCGACCCCATGACGAGGATGTCGAGCGGGTCGCCGTTGCCCTTGTAGAGCTCTTCGGGGCGGTCGGCCTCGTCGAGCACGTCGCCGATCGAGACGCCCTCGATGTTGCCGTTGAGGTGGCGCACGAAGTAGATGACGCTCAGTCCGGTGACCAGCGCGAGCGCGACGGCGCTGATCAGGATGACCCGGCCCACCGTGTGCTTGCGCGTCACCTTGCCCTTGCGCTTGGGCGTCCCGTCGGAAGGCTCCGGGGGCGTCCCCTCGGAAGGCTCCGGGCGTGACTCATCCGACACGGGGCTCACCTTCGACAGGGCGGACTGGGCTGACGGGGACTGAACCTACTTCACGCGTGCAAGATCTCACCTTCCAGTGACGCCCCGATCTGCCTGTGTCTACGCCCGCTGGTGCGGGTCGTCGTACGCCTCCGTGGCAAGATGCTGCCCGCCGAGACCACGTCCGAGGGACTTCCTCCAGTGGCCAGGCACCCGCCCCAGTAGCTCAGTGGATAGAGCAGCCGCCTCCTAAGCGAAAGGTCGCAAGTTCGACTCTTGCCTGGGGCACCACGTTCTTTTTGCCTCCGTGGAGTTGGCGTACCGAGCAGAGGTATCAGGCCGTGCTGGCGTGATCAGCGACGGCGAGACGGTCGTGACGTGGCGGCCGGTTCGGGGTCTCCGCAAGACCGTGCACGGCTGGCTGGCCAGGTACGAGGCCGAGTGGTCTCGAGGGCTGGCTGACCGGTCCACCGGCCGCGGTCGGTCCGCACCAGACGGTGCGGACGTCGAGGCGGTGATGCGACGTGCGGTCTCGCATCCGGTAGGAAACACGCAGGCCAGCGCCAGGGCCGAGGCACTCGCCCTTGTCACACGGGGTGTAGCCAGGCGAGTGCCGCGGCCACGAGTGCCCGTGTGCCGGTGTCGAGCGTCGGCTGGAGCACGGGCGCGAACGTGGCGGAGTGGTTGACGGGGATGTCCTGGTCGACCCGCCCGGCCTCCTGGGCGGCGCGGTAGACGTCGGGGTCGATGCCGCCGATGCCCCAGTACGTGTACGGCGCGCCGAGCTGTCGGGGAAGGTCGCTGAAGTCCTCGCTCGCGCTCTGCTGCGCGAGCTCTCCGGCACGGTCCCCGAACAGGTCGTGGAACGCGGCGGCGACGCGAGCCGTGACGTCGGTGTCGTTGTCGGTGAGCGGGTAGCGGTCGAAGAGCTCGAAGTCCGGCGGCTGCGGGGACCCGGACGCTTCGCACTCGGCGCGCACGATCCGCTCGATGGCGTCCAGGACCGTGGTGCGGGTGCGGTCGTCGTAGGTGCGGACGTTGAGCTGCAGGACGGCGTGGTCGGGGATGACGTTGCTCTTCGTGCCGGCCTGGATGCTGCCGACGGTGAGGACGGCGACGTCACCGGGGGCGACCTCTCGTGCGACGACGGTCTGCAGACGGACGACGATCATCGCGGCGAGCACGACGGGGTCGACGGCCGACTGGGGCATCGAGCCGTGAGCGCCGCGCCCGTGAACGGTCACGCGCATGCTGTCCGCGGCCGAGAGTGTGGGCCCGGACCGTGTGCCGACAGTGCCTGCGGGCAGGGGGAGGACGTGCTGGGCCAACGCGACGTCGATGTCCCCGACGAGGGAGGTGAGCCCGTCGTCGAGCATGGCCCGGGCGCCATCAGCTGCCTCCTCCGCTGGCTGGAACACGGACACGAGGGTGCCGGCCCACTGCCCCGGCGCCTGGGCGAGAAGTGCGGTCGCGCCGAGGAGGCAGGTGACGTGGACGTCGTGCCCGCACGCGTGCATGACGGGTGCTCCATCGTCGGCGATGTCCTTGCTGGCGTACGGCAGGCCGGTCTCCTCCTTGACCGGGAGGGCGTCCATGTCGGCTCGTAGCAGGACGGTGGGTCCTTCGCCGTTGCGGACGATGCCGACCACGCCGGTTCCGCCGACGCCGTCGTGGACGTCGCAGCCGATCGCACGCAGCCGCTCGGTCACCTTCGCTGCGGTGCGGTGTTCCTGATGCGGGAGCTCCGGATGAGCGTGCAGGTCGCGGTAGGTGTCCTCCTGCCAGCCGCGTACCGCGTCCAGCGCGCCGAGGACGGCAGCTGTGGAAGCAGCGCGAGGGGCCGAGCCGTCGGTCATGTGTTCCATCATGCGCCTCGTCTCGTGCCGGGCGGGGTGGGGGCATTGAGGTCGTAGTGCACCCCGACGATGCGGATCGCGAAGCAGGCCCCCGCCGCGACGAGCGCTGCGGGAACCTCGGCCGCACCCCACGCGTCGGCCAGGACGATGACCGTCGCGCCGACGAGGGCGGGGATGGCGTACAGGCCGCTGGTCAGCACGGACGGGACTTCGCGGATGAGGACGTCGCGCAGGGTGCCTCCGCCGACGGCTGTGATGGTGCCGAGGATGACCGCTTGGGCAAAGCCCATGTCGTGGTCGAGCGCCGTGAGTGCCCCGGCGACGGCGAAGAGGCTCAGGCCGGCGGCGTCGAGCAGGAGGATCGGCCTGTTGAGCCGGTCCAGGCCGCGCCCGAAGAGGGACGCGATCAGGCCGCCGGCGGCAGCGACCGCGAGGTAGCGCCAGTCGTTGAACGTGGTCGGCGGCAGCGAGTCGAGCAGGATGTCGCGGATGATGCCGCCCCCGAGCGCGGTGCACATGCCGAGCGTGACGACACCGACGATGTCCAGGCGAGTGAGCCTGATGGCCGTGAGGGCCCCGTTGAGCGCGAAGGCGAACACGCCGGCGAGGTCCAGGGCCAGGAACGTCGGCGACGTGGTGTCCACCAGCACTGTCTACCCGCTCATCGACACACCGGCCAGCGACGAGCGAGGCGGTGACCCCTCATCGGGTCGCTCGCTCGGGTGGTCGCGGTGTCTGGCGAGGAGCTCGAGCGTCGGGCCGGCCCCCGCGGACCAGTGGTCCGCGGGGGCCGCCCAAGAGCCAGTTCGAATGACAGGGGCAGGGTCACCACCTGTGCATCGTGCCGTGCTCGATGTTGTCGTACATGCCGATGTGCGTGTAGAAGTTCATCGCGCCGAAGAGCAGGAACACCGTCCCGCCGATGACCCAGGCCCACACCGCCCAGCGCAGCAGCTGCGGCCGGTCGGTCCACAAGGCGATGGCGAACAGCAGCGCACCGAGAGCGACGATGCCCCACAGGCCCCCGAGGAACAGCGCCTCGAGGATGGGCAGGTGCCCGAAGCGGCCACTGATGGGCTCCTCGGGCGGCGCGGCGCCGAGCTGGAAGCGGACGAACGCGATGGCGAGCACAGCCATCCCGAGGCCGAGTGCGCCGACGAAGATGCCGACCGGCTTGAACGCCGTCAGCGTGGTGGCGTTGGCCTCCCCGGCCGCCTCGGCGTACAGGGTGCGGTGACGCCACAGGTACACGGCGGCGAACAGCAGCAGCGCACCGAACCCGGCGGCGGGCTGGCCGAAGGCGATGTTGGCGTACTCGAACCCGTTGCCACCGAACGGCCAGGTGACGGTGGTGTGGATGCCGAGGACCAACAGCAGGGTGCCGGTCACGGCGAAGAACCCTGCCCAGCCTTCGCTGTCGATGCGCTTGCCCTTGATGAGCTGGGCCAGGAATGCGGCGAAGCCGAGCAGCCCGGCTCCAGCGGTCAGGGCGACCAGTTCGTTGTAGACGACCATGCCGTCCACGCTCCTTCCGTGCCTCGTGCGGCACTTGCTTGTCTCGTGGTGTGGGGTGCGGGCCGGATGTCTGTCGGCCCGCTCTCCCCCTATAACGCTACGATGTCCGTATCGATTCCCTCTTCGGCGATGCGCACGTGACCCTTTGAGCGACTCGCCGACTTACGCTACGATGTGCGTATCGAATGAAGCGAGCAAGGCGGCCGTGCCGCCTTCAGGAAGGAGTGAGAGCGGTGCCCAGCTGGGAGATCGTGTTGTTCATCGTGGCCGCGCTGGTCGCTGGCGGACTGACCATGGGAGGCGTCACGTTGGTGTACTTCTTCGACAAGTGGCGAGAAGACCCGCAAGGACCCACCTCCGCCGCGAGCGATGAGGACCACCGGGCCAGTCCGTTCGACCAGGCAGCGTGAACGTCATGCACCCCGTGATGGTCCTGGTGGCTTTCGCCATCGCAACGCTCGTGACGTACGCCGTGGTGCTGGCCGTGCTCAGCGCCACATCGCCCCTGCTGCACGAGGACCGGGACGACAGCCCCCACGACCGTGATGACCTCGGCGAGAGTCAGGCTCCCGTGCCGGCCCCGGTCGCCGGGACCGCTCTGCCACCATGGGTGCCCGTGCCCGTCGGCGGCGACCGCACCCTCCAGAGGGTCGCGCCGGCCGCCACACCCGCACCCGCACCCACGACCGGAGGTCGCATGTCCACTGCTGACCGCTCGCCCGCACCGGCCAGGTCGACCAGGCCCGGGCGTCCGCGAGCGGCGTCTGTCGACCAGAAGCTCCACGAAACGGTGCTGCAGCTGCTCCGAGAAGGCGGACCCAGCGCGGTCACGATCGACGGGGTCACGGCCAGGTCAGGCGTCGCGAAGACGACCATCTACCGCCGCCACGCCAACCGCAGCGACCTGCTCACGTCCGTGCTGGCCAGCGCCGTCAGCGCACCAGAGGTGCCCCGCGACGGAACCGTGCGGGACAAGATCCGGATCGCGCTCGAGCAGGTGTGGCACCAGATGGACGCCGTCCTGGGCCCCGGCGGTCTCGCCGCACTCGTGGCCAACAGCGATCCCGAGTTCACCGACCTGTTCCGCGCCGCGCTCCGCCCCTACATCGACATGCTCGTGAGCCGCATGCGCGAGGACATCGACGCAGGCCTGCTGCGTCCGGACCTCGACGCCGACGGCGTCGTCAGCCTCATGCTCGGCGCCTACCTCGGCGAGCTCGTCCGTCACGGCGAGGTGGAGCCCGGTTGGGTGGACCGCACCATCGACCTGCTGTGGATGCTGATGACACCGTCCACCTGACCGCACCCGCCGCCGCCGCGCAGGTCCTAGTCGTCCTGCTCCATCAGGTCGAGCAGGGCGCGCGCCGCCGCGTCGGCAGCGCCGACGTCGACGTGCTCGGTCTCGGCCTCGCCCGCCCGGACTCGTACGACGTGTCCGCCCGACCGCGCCGTGAGGCTGACGAAGCGCGGGCCGAGGAGGTCGAGGAGCTGGTCGAGGCGCGGCAGCCACACCGCTTCGTGCTCGTCGACGTCGTCCAGCGCCCACTCGGTCGTGCCGTTGAAGGCGAGGACGCGACCGCCGGCCCGGTCGCGCACCTCGACCACCATGTCGCTGACCGTGAAGACCGTCTCGTCGAGCTCGCGGTCCGGCACCCAGAACTGGTCACCGTTGCTCGGCGTCCAGACCACGCCGGCATCGTGCAGGCGGAGGGCGAGGTCGAGGGCGATCACCTCGCCAGTGTGCCGCAGAGTCGGTGGCCCCTTCGGCCGTGGCAGGCTCACGCTCGTGATCATCGGTCTCGTCGGCGACCTCGAGGGCGACCGCGACTGGGCCGTCGAGGTCCTCCGCGCAGTGGGCAGCGACGTCGACGTCGCCATCCAGCTCGGCGACCTGCGCTTCGGGATGGGCGAGGACCCCGACGGCTACCTCGACGCCCTCGAGTCCGTGTGCGCCGAGGTCGGGTTGCGGCTGCTCTGCATCACCGGCAACCACGAGCACTGGGCCCGCCTCGACGAGCTGTGGGCCGACCCCGCACACCAGGACGAGGACGGCCGGCTGCTGCCGCTCGACGTCAGCGACCACGTCGCGATGCTGCCGCGCGGTCACCGGTTCGAGCTGGGTGGACGGACGTTCGTCGCGCTGGGTGGCGCTCCGTCGGTGAACCGACTGCTGCTCACCGAGGGCGTCAGCTGGTGGCCGACCGAGGTGATCACCGACGAGCACGTCGACCTCGCGATCGCCGGTGGGCCGGCCGACGTGATGCTCCTGCACGACAGCCCCGCGCCGCCGTGGTGCACCGCGCCGGTGGCCGACATCGTCCACGGCAACCCGATGGGCTGGCCCGACACGATCCTCGCCGAGGCGGACGCCGGCATGGCGCAGGTGACCCGCGCGGTCCTCGGCGTACGCCCGAAGCTCGTGGCGCACGGGCACTTCCACGTCGCCGGGGAGGCCGTCGTACGCCTCCCGGGCGCGGACCACGACACGACGATCTGGTCGATCGCCGCCCACCGCGACCCCGCCAACGTCAGGCTGCTCGACCTGACGACGCTGGGTGATCCCGGCTAGGCGATCGTCTCGAAGCGGATGCCCTCCGCCTGGAGCCGGGCGAGGAGCGCGTCGCCCATCGCCTGCACCGGGGTGACCTGGCCGGACGTCTCCGGGTTGTCGTCGAAGGCGAGGCAGAGCGCCGCCTCCGACAGCATCTTCGCGGTCTCGGTGTATCCCGGGTCGCCACCGGAGACGCGGGTGCGGACGGTCTGCCCACCGCCCTCGCCCACGAAGTCGACGGTGAACCACGACTTCTCGCGCTTGGCCTCGTCGGGGCCGGACCCCTGCGGCACCTTGCCCTTGAGGAAGTCGCGCAGCGGAGGGACCTGGGCCGCGACGGTCAGCGCACCGACGGCGGCGGCACCGACGGCGGCATAGCGCAGCGTCTTGGTGCCGGCCCAGTGGGAGTAGCGGAACTTCGGGCCGTACGCCGACAGCGCGGCGCCGCTGCGGGCAACGATGATCGGGTCGATCGTCGGCAGCGGGAGCAACCAGTAGCCGAGCACCGCGTCGCGGTGCGGCTTGCCGCCGACCGAGCGCGACGACCGGCCGTCGGCGGGCTTGCCCTCCGCGCGCCGGCGGGCGGCGTACGTCCTGCGCATGTCCTTGGCGCGGGCGAACTGGTTGAGCGCGGAGTGGAAGGTGCCGCCGGAGAACGTGCCGGCCGACCGCACGACGCCGCGCAGGGTGATCGGCTGGTCGGACGGCAGCTGCTGGACGGTGAAGTACGCGCCGAGGTCGTGCGGGATCGAGTCGAACCCGCACGCGTGGACCAGGCGGGCGCCGGTGCGCACCGCGGTCTGGTGGTGCGCGAGATAGGTCTGGTCGACGAACTCCGGCTCGCCGGTCAGGTCGACGTAGTCGGTGCCGGCCTCGGCACAGGCGGCCACGAGCGGACCACCGTGCTCGAGGTAGGGGCCGATCGTGGTGATCACGACGCGGGCGCGGCGAGCGACGTCGGAGAGGGCCGCGGGGTCGGTCGCGTCGGCGACCAGCACCTCGACGTCGCCTGCGCCCAGGCCGTCGAGCCGACGGCGTACGTCCTCGAGCTTGTCTGCGTTGCGACCGGCGATCGCCCAGCGAAGACCGTCCGGCGCGTGGGCGGCGAGGTAGTCGGCGGTCAGGCCGCCGGTGAAGCCGGTGGCGCCGAACAGCACGATGTCGAGGTCACGCCCGGTGTCAGGTCCGCTCATCGCGCCATCGTGCCACGCGGAACCGAGGCCACCACCGGGCCGTCCCACCGCCATGAGTCTTCGCCGGATCACCACCACCGTCGCGGCAGCGACCACCCTCGCCGCGGCCGTCGGCGTGGGCTACGCACTGGGCAACGAGAGTGGGCCGCGGCGACTGCCGCCGACCGCACCTCCGATCGCCCTGGCCAACGCCGACCTCGCCGTCACGGCCAGCTGCGACGACCTGCTGGACTCCTACGTGCAGCGCGGTCTCGAGCAGGTCGGCCCCTACGGGTGGGGCTCGGGCATGGTCATGTTCGACGCCGGCGGCATGGCCGAGTCGAGCTCGCCGACTGCGTCGCGAGACATGGCCAGCTCGACCGTCAAGACCTCGCGGTCCACGAGCAACGAGTCCGGCACCAACGTGCAGGAGCTCGGCGTCGACGAGTCCGACGTCGTGAAGGTCGCCGGCCCCCTCCTGGTCCGGATGCGCGACGGCGAGCTGCTGGCGTACGACGTGTCCGGCGACGAGCCGTTCCTCCTCTCCACCACGCGCATCGACGACGCCCGCGGCAATGGCTGGGTCGGCGACCCGGGTGGCGAGCTGCTCCTGGTGGGCGGCCGGGCGGTCGTGCTCGGCTCGTCGCAGGACGGCCTCTCGACCACGATCACCACGGTCGACCTGTCCGACCCGACCTCGCCGAGCATCGTCGATGCGACCACCGTGCAGGGGCGTGCGTCCGCGGTCCGGCTGCACGGCGACGTCGTGCGGGTGGTGCTCCAGAACGGGCTGCCCCAGCTCGACTTCTCCTATCCCGACGGGACCTTCGGCCAGATCCGCTCCAAGCTCCGCAACCGGTCGCTGGTCCGTGGCACGACGCTGTCCGACTGGCTCCCGACTGTCGACGGCGAGCCCCTCGTCGACTGCGGCGGACGTCGCCGTCCCCGACGACGACCAGGTGTCGCTCGGCACGACCACCGTCCTCGCCTTCGACCCCACCTCTCCGACCGACCGCACGACGACCGCGGTCGCGACCGACTCCGACACGGCGTACTTCTCCACCGACCGCTTCTACCTCGCAGCCGGCGCGCCGCAGTGGGGCGTGTGGAGCGACTGCATGGACTGCCGCCAGAGCCTTCCGGGCCTCGGGGGCTCCACCGGCACGACGCCCCTCTACGCGTTCGCCCTCGACGGCGCCGACACGACGTACGTCGCCTCCGGCGAGATCGAGGGGTCGATCGCCGACCGCTGGTCGATGGACGCCGTCGGCGGATCGCTCCGCGTCGCAGTCGGACCGAGCAGCGAGACGGGCAACTTCAACTCGGTCATCACCCTGCGCGAGGACGGCTCCTCCCTGGTGGAGGACGGCCGCGTCGACGACCTCGGCGTCGACGAGCAGATCAAGTCGGTGCGGTGGTTCGACGACCTCGCGATCGTGGTGACCTTCCGCCAGACCGACCCGCTCTACGCGATCGACCTCAGCGACCCGGCCGACCCGCGGCTGCTGGGCGAGCTCAAGATCCCCGGCTTCTCGGAGTACCTCCACCCCCTCGGCGAGCACCGGCTCATCGGGATGGGCCAGGACGCGTCGCTGCAGGGGATGACCCGTGGCGCGCAGGCGGCCCTCTTCGACGTCACGGACCTGACGAACCCGCGGCAGATCGACGTGGTGCGCTACGACCGGGACACCTTCGCCGGCGCGGCCAACGACCCGCGGCAGTTCACCTGGCTGCCTGAGCAGCGGGTCGCGCTGACCGTCGTCTCGCAGGGCTGGAGCGGCACCACCGGCTGGGTCTCCGTGCTGTCCCTCGACGACGGCTCGATGACCAACCGGATGGTCGAGGTGGAGCACGGCACCGACGTCGCCGGCGTACGCCTGGTGCCCCTCGCCTCGGGCAAGGTGGCGCTGGTGACCGGCGAGGACGTCACGTTCTTCTCCCTGTGACCGGCCGTCTGGTCGTCGTAGGCTCGACGCATGTGCCGCAACATCCGCCCGCTGAACAACTTCGAGCCGCCCGCCTCGCATGACGAGGTGACCGCCGCCGCGCTGCAGTACGTCCGCAAGGTCGCCGGGACGACCAAGCCGTCGCAGGCCAACGAGGCTGCGTTCTACGCCGCGGTGAAGGAGATCGCCCATCTCACCGAGCACCTGCTCGACGACCTGGTGACGACCGCGCCTCCCAAGAACCGCGAGATCGAGGCCGAGAAGGCGCGCGCCCGCGCCCGGGTCCGGTACGGCGCGTGACGCTGAGCCGGTCGGCGTACGACGACGCACCCGCGCAGGACCCCCGGACCTCGGCCGAGGACGATCCGGCGGTGCGGGCGGCCGCGCTCGACCTGCTCGCCACCCGGCCGTTGGTCGTGCTGACCGGCGCCGGCCTCTCGACCGACTCCGGCATCCCGGACTACCGCGGGCCGGGCGCCCCCGTGCGGGCGCCGATGACCTACCAGGAGTTCGTGGCGACGCCCGAGGCCCAGCGGCACTACTGGGCACGCAGCCACGTCGGCTGGCAGCGGATGGGCCACGCCGTCCCCAACGACGGCCACCGGGCGCTGGCCGCGCTCGATCCACTGCTCCTGATCACGCAGAACGTCGACGGGCTCCACGAGGCTGCCGGCTCCCGGCGCCTCGTCGCCCTGCACGGCCGGGTCGCCGACGTGATCTGCCTGTCGTGCCGCTCGACCTCGTCGCGCGCCGAGCTGGAGCGGGTGCTCGACGAGCTCAACCCCGACTGGATCTCGCGGCACGCTTCCGTGCTGTCGAACCCCGACGGCGACGTGGACCTCGACGAGACCGAGGACTTCGTCGTGCCGACCTGCGCGTGCGGCGGTCCGCTCAAGCCCGACGTCGTGTTCTTCGGCGAGAACGTCCCCGCCGACCGGGTGGCTCGCTGCTACGCCGCCGTCGAGGCGCTCGGCACGGGCGGCGCGATGCTCGTGGCCGGGTCGTCGTTGACGGTCATGAGCGGGCTGCGGTTCGTGAAGCGCGCGGCCGCCGGCGGTACGCCGATCGTCATCGTGAACCGTGGCGTGACCCGCGGTGATGCGTTGGCGACGTACAAGCTCGAGGTGGGGTGCAGCGAGTTCCTCGGCGAACTGGGAGGGCGAGTCCGACACTTGTAGGCGGTTGCAACCCCCTCCGAGTGTCGGAGTCCCCGCACGTGCGGGGACTCCAACACCGGAGGAAGGCCCGCCTCAGCGGCGGACGAAGATGTGCTCGGCCGCCTCGACCACGAGCTCGGCGGTCTCGCCGCCGGAGCCGATCAGGATGCCCTCGTCCGTCCGGGCGATGGTGACGGTCTTGCCGGGGAGCGCGCCGACGCGGCGGAGCAGACCCATCAGCTCCTCGTCCTTCTGCATCTCCTCGGAGATCCGCTTCACGTGGACCAGCTGGTCGGCAGGCCCCGCAGCGGCCGAGAGCGGCTCGACGTCGGTCATGAAGTCCTCGCCGTTGGCGTCGCCGAGCTCGTCGAGCCCGGGGATCGGGTTGCCGTAGGGCGACTCGGTGGGGTGGTCGAGCAGCTCGAGGAGACGGCGCTCGACCGTCTCGGACATCACGTGCTCCCACCGGCAGGCCTCGGCGTGCACCAGCTCCCAGTCGAGGCCGATCACGTCGGTGAGCAGGCGCTCGGCGAGGCGGTGCTTGCGCATCACCCGCGTCGCCAGCAGCTGGCCCTCGTCGGTGAGCTCGAGGTGGCGGTCGCCCTCCACCGTCAGCAGCCCGTCGCGCTCCATCCGTGCCACCGTCTGCGACACCGTCGGTCCCGACTGGTGCAGCCGCTCGGCGATGCGGGCGCGCAGCGGGACGATGTCCTCCTCGACGAGCTCGTAGATCGTGCGGAGGTACATCTCGGTGGTGTCGATCAGGTCACTCACGCGGGCCATTGTGTCCCATCGGGCAGGTGCCGCGCTCCGCCCACCCGTGGCACAGTGAGACTGGTGAGCGAACTCCTCGTGCCTCAGCGCTTCTGCGGCCCGCCCGACTCCGGCAACGGCGGCTGGACGGCAGGGGCGCTGGCCGCCCTCGACGACGCAGACTCCCCCGACGACCACTGCGACAGCTGGCCGGCGATCGAGGTCTCGCTGCGGCAGCCGCCGCCCCTCGACAGCCCGATGCAGGTCGACGACGAGGACGGGCTCCTGACCGCCACGTTCGGCGGGGCGGTCATCGCCACCGCCCGCCGCGTCGACCGCGAGCTCGTCGAGGTGGACCCGGTCTCCCACGACGTCGCCGCCGCGGCCGAGTCGTCGTACCCGGGGCACGACTTCCACCCGTTCGACTCGTGCTTCGCCTGCGGTACGGCGCGCGGCGAGGGCGACGGCCTGCGGATCTTCCCCGGCCAGACCGGCGACGGACCCGACGGCGCTCTTGTCGCGGCCTCCTGGACGCCCCACCCCAGCCTCCACGAGGACTGGCACACCTACGCCGACGACACCCCGCGCGCCTCGGTCGCCACGACCTGGGCCGCGCTCGACTGCATCGGCGGCTGGGCGGGCGACCTGACCGAGCGACTGATGGTGCTCGGCCGGATGACGGCGCGCATCGACGACCTCCCCGTGATCGGCGAGCCCCACGTCGTCGTGGGTGAGGGTCGCGGCCAGGACGGCCGCAAGACCTTCACCGCCTCGACGTTGTACGACGCCGACGGCCGCGTGGTCGCCACGGCCGAGCACACCTGGATCGCCGTGGACGCCGAGCTCTTCGGCGGTCGGATGCCGTCGCGGTGACCACCGACCCGGCGATGCGGAGTTTGACCAGCCCTCCCCCGTAGTTGAGAGGATGTCGGCATGGCCGATTTGATCGATCCAAACTCGCACTGGTGGCGCAACGCCGTCGTCTACCAGATCTACGTCCGCAGCTTCGCCGACAGCGACGGCGACGGCATCGGCGACCTGCCGGGCATCACCGCGCGCCTGCCGCACCTCGCCGAGCTGGGCGTCGACGCACTCTGGATCACGCCGTTCTACACCTCGCCGCAGCACGACCACGGCTACGACGTCGCCGACTACCGCGACGTCGACCCGCTGTTCGGCCAGCTCTCCGACGCCGACGACCTCATCGCGCGGGCGCACGAGCTCGACCTGAAGGTCATCGTCGACCTGGTCCCCAACCACTCCTCCGACGAGCACGAGTGGTTCAAGGCCGCGCTCGCTGCCGAGCCCGGCAGCCCCGAGCGCGCCCGCTACCTCTTCCGCGACAGCGAGGACGGCAACCCGCCCAACAACTGGGAGTCCGTCTTCGGTGGTCCCGCGTGGACCCAGGTCGACGACGGGCAGTGGTACCTCCACCTCTTCGACTCCACCCAGCCCGACTTCGACTGGCGCAACCCCGAGGTCGCCGAGATGTTCGAGGGCGTGCTGCGCTTCTGGCTCGACCGCGGCGTCGACGGGTTCCGCGTCGACGTGGCGCACGGCCTCTTCAAGGAGGCCTCGCTGCGCGACCAGGTCGTGGCCGACGACGAGGCCCCCGGCTCCTCGCACGGCCGCGCGGACAAGGAGATGGTCGAGCGCGACGTCCGCGACGAGCCGATGTGGGACCAGCCCGAGGTGCACGACGTCTATCGCTCGTGGCACAAGATCCTCGACGAGGCCGGCCCGGACCGGATGGCCGTCGCCGAGGCGTGGACCTCGACCGTGGAGTCGATGGCCGCGTTCATCCGGCCCGACGAGCTCGACCAGACCTTCAACTTCGCCTGGCTGCTCGCCGAGTGGTCGGCCGAGAACTTCGCCGAGGTCATCGCCGACACGCTTGCCTCGGTCGCGTCGGTCGACGCCTCCCCGACGTGGGTGCTCAGCAACCACGACGTCGTACGCCACGTGACCCGCTACGGCGGTGGCGCGCGGGGCCTCGCCCGCGCCCGCGCGGCGACGCTGACGATGCTCGCGCTGCCCGGCTCGAGCTACCTCTACCAGGGCGAGGAGCTCGGCCTGGAGCAGGTCGACGTCGCCCCCGAGGACCGCCAGGACCCGTCGTACCTCCGCACCGGCGAGGTCGGCCGCGACGGCTGCCGCGTGCCGATCCCGTGGGGCGGGACCGAGGCGCCGTACGCCTTCGGGCCCGGCGCGGAGCAGCCGTGGATCCCGCAGCCCGCCGACTGGGCGCCGCTCACCGTCGGGGCGCAGGAGACGGACCCGACCTCGACCCTCGCGTTCTACAAGGACGCCCTGCGGGCGCGCCGCGAGTTCGCCTGGACTGCCGGCGAATCGGTGGAGATCGTCGACGGCGGCACGGACGTCCTCACCTTCCGCCGCGGCCCGCTGACCGTCGTCCTCAACTGTGGCGACGCCCCGGTCGAGCTGCCCGAGGGTGAGCTGGTGATCGCCAGCGGTCCGGTGGACGGCGGCAAGCTGCCCACCGACACGGCGGCCTGGCTGCGCTGACCGACCCACAGACCCCGACCCCGCTCGGGGTAGTCCGCTGCGAAAAGCCGGTGCCGCCTCGGGGGACACCGGCCTTTTGCAGCGGACTACCCCCGGGGGGCGGAGGGATCAGTCGTCCGAGAGGGCGGTGTTGTACGCCGCGAGCTGGGCGGCGAACCCGGCCAGCTCGGCATCGCTCCAACCGGCGAGACGCTGGTCGAACCGGTCGCTGCGGTGCTGGTTGACCATCGCGAGCCGTGACCGGCCCTCGGCGGTGGCGTCGAGCAGGATCGCGCGCCGGTCCTCGGGGTCGGGCTGGCGCTCGACCAGGCCGAGGTCGACGAGGGCCTGCACCTGACGGCTGACACCACCCTTGTCCATCCCGAAGGCGTCGGACAGGTCCGCGCCGCGCAGCGGACCGGACGCCGCGAGGTGCGTCAGGATGAAGTAGGTCATCGGGTGGAGCTCCGGGTGGACCTCCAGGGCCCGCTGCGCCATCACCCGCTTCACCCGACGGATCAGCGAGCCCACCTCGGTCTCGATCCGACGCAGGTCGTCGTGACGCGTGTGAGCGCCGGTGCCGGCCTGGCTCATCGTGCTGGTCATGCCTGCGGAACCTCTGCCATGAGCTCATCCTCGCGCTTCACCGAGGTCCGGAGGGGGACCTCCTTGATGAAGAGCACCGCGGCGAGCGCCGCGACCGCGAACGGCAGGGCGACGAGGAAGATGTGGCCGGTCGCGTCGCCGTATGCAGTCTCGACGATCATCTGCAGGGGCGCGGGCAGGCTGGAGACGTCGGGGACGCCGCCCGTGCTGTGACTCATCCCGGCGGCCATCTCGGGGTTCGTCCTGGCCAGCTCGACCACCCCGCTCTTCACCGAGTCCGCCACCTGGTGTGCCAGCACCGCGCCCAGGGCGGCGATGCCGATCGAGCCGCCGAGCGAGCGGAAGAACGCCACGACGGACGACCCGGAACCCATGTCGGCGAGGGCGATCGTGTTCTGCACCGCCAGCACCAGGTTCTGCATCGTGGCGCCGAGGCCGAGGCCGAGGACGGCCATGAAGATGCCGGTGTGCCACAGCGGCGTGCCCGCGTCGATGGTGGAGAGCAGGGCGAGGCCGGCGATGACGGCGACCATGCCGCCGACGAGCCAGCGCTTCCAGACGCCGGTGGCCGAGATGATCCGGCCGCTGACGATGCTCGAGACGAGGAGCCCGCCGACCATGCAGATCGACATCAGACCGGCCTCGGTCGGGCTCATGTCCTTCGAGAGCTGGAAGTAGAGGCTCAGGTAGACCGTCGAGCCGAACATCGCGACACCGATCAGCACGGAGGCGACGGTGGCCAGCGTGAGGGTGCGGTCGCGGAAGAGGTGGAGCGGGATGACCGGGTCCTTCGCGACGTTGGCCTCGACGTGGATCGCAGCAGCGATCACGGCGATGGCGCCAATGACCAGCAGGGCGCTCGTCGACGAGATCCAGTCGAAGTTCTTGCCGCCGAGGGAGACCCAGATGAGCAGGATCGAGACGCCGCCGACCAGCAGGAAGGCGCCGAGGTAGTCGATCGAGACGTCGCGCTTCACCACGGGCAGGCGCAGGGTCTTCTGCAGCACGACGAAGGCGAGGGCGGCGACCGGGAGCCCGGCGAAGAAGCACCAGCGCCAGCCGACGGTGTCCACCAGGACGCCACCGACGAGCGGTCCGCTGACCGTGGCCAGCGCGAACGTGGCACCGATGTAGCCGCTGTAGCGGCCGCGCTCACGCGGCGAGACCATCGTGGCGATGACGACCTGGACGAGCGCCGTCAGGCCACCGACGCCGAGGCCCTGGACCACGCGGGCGCCGATCAGCACCTCCATCGACGGCGCGA
Source organism: uncultured Actinomycetota bacterium (assembly GCA_963708875.1). Lineage (GTDB taxonomy): Bacteria > Actinomycetota > Actinomycetes > Propionibacteriales > Nocardioidaceae > Nocardioides. Next base: position 810,957 of record CAVPUL010000005.1, on the reverse strand, counting down.
AGCCGGCGATCAGCGAGCCGACCGAGAAGATCACGAGGGCCGTCTGCACGAGCATCTTCTTGTCGAAGAGGTCGGCGAACTTGCCCCAGATGGGAGTGGTCGCGGTCATCGCGAGCATGGTCGCGACGACGATCCAGGTGTAGCCGGTCTGGCTGCCCTCGAGGTCGTCGACGATGGTCGGCAGCGCGTTGCTGACGATCGTGCTGGAGAGCATCGCGACGAACATCGCGAGGAGGAGGCCGCTCAGGGCCTCGAGCACCTGGCGGTGGGTCATCTCGCCGCTCTGCTCGGCGGTGATGGTGGGAGCCTGGGTCACTGCGTGCCTTCGATTCTGGTTGCTGATCGCAATAGTTGCTGTCCACAACTATATGCCTGCGACCGCATCACGCCAACCCGACGCGTACGAGACCTGTGCCACATGCCGTACGGCCCCGGACATGCAGCGACCCGCAGGCCTGCTGCTCCTCGAGGAGGAGCCCCGGGGGATGACACCGGGGGCCTGCGGGTCGGGTGACTGCTGTGGTTTCGCCGGCAGCTGTCGGCGTTGCCGGGGCTGCTAGCGAGCAGCCACCTCACTCATCCGAAAAGAACTCATTCTTCGGATCACCTCCCTTCTGTGTACGACAAACGTACGTCGCCACGGAAGGCACGACAACGGGTTAACCAGACCTTCACCCGACGACTTCCTCCACCGGCGACTCGAACTGCGAGCGGTAGAGCCGGGCGTAGGCCCCGTCGACCTCGAGCAGCTGCTCGTGCGAGCCCTGCTCCACGATCGAGCCGTCCTCCATCACCAGGATCAGGTCCGCGTCGCGGATGGTGGAGAGCCGGTGCGCGATCACGAAGGACGTCCGGTCCGAGCGCAGCGCCGCCATCGCCTGCTGCAGCAGCAGCTCGGTGCGGGTGTCGACCGAGGAGGTCGCCTCGTCCAGGATCAGCAGCGCCGGGTCGGACAGGAACGCTCGCGCGATCGTCACGAGCTGGCGTTCGCCCGCCGACAGGTTCGAGCCGTCCTCGTCGATCACCGTGTCGTAGCCGTCGGGCAGCGAGTGCACGAAGCGGTCGACGAAGGTCGCCCGCGCGGCCTCGAGGATCTGCTCCTCCGTCGCGCCCGGTCGGCCGTACGCGATGTTGTCGCGGATCGTCCCGGCGAAGAGCCACGTGTCCTGGAGCACCATGCCGATCCGGCTGCGCAGCACGCCGCGGGGGATCGAGGCGATGTCGACTCCGTCGATGAGGATCCGGCCCGACTGCGGGTCGTAGAACCGCATCACCAGGTTGACCATCGTGGTCTTGCCGGCGCCGGTCGGGCCGACGATGGCGACGGTGCTGCCGGGCTCGGCGGTCAGGGTCAGGCCGGAGATGAGCGGGCGCTCGGGGTCGTAGGAGAACGACACGTCCTCGAACCGCACCTCGCCGTGCGCGTCCTCCGCGGATGCCGGGCGACCGGTCTCCTCGGCCGGCTCCTCGGGGGCGTCGAGCAGCTCGAAGACGCGCTCCGCCGACGCGACGCCCGACTGGAGCAGGTTGATCATCGAGGCGACCTGGGTCAGCGGCTGGGTGAACTGGCGGGAGTACTGGATGAAGGCCTGCACGTCACCGAGCGACATCGTGCCGCTGGCGACCCGGAGCCCGCCGAGGACGGCGATGACGACGTAGTTGAGGTTGCCGACGAACATCATGATCGGCATGATCAGGCCGCTGACGAACTGGGCGCCGTACGACGCCTCGTAGAGCTCGTCGTTCTGCTCGGCGAACACCCGCTCGGCCTCGGCCTGGCGCCCGAAGACCTTGACGATCGAGTGGCCCGAGAAGGTCTCCTCGATGTGCGCGTTCAGCGTGCCGGTGCGGCGCCACTGCTGGACGAACATCCCTTGCGAGCGCTTCATCACCGCGCCGGTGACGAACATCGAGATCGGCACCGAGACCAGCGCGACCATCGCGAGCACCGGTGAGATGGAGAACATCATCACCAGCACCGCGACGACCGTCAGCAGCGAGGTGAGCAGCTGGCTCATCGTCTGCTGGAGCGTCTGGCTGACGTTGTCGATGTCGTTGGTGACGCGGCTCAGCAGCTCACCGCGCGGCTGCTTGTCGAAGTAGCCCAGCGGCAGGCGGTGGACCTTGTCCTCCACCTCCGAGCGCAGCCGCAGCACGGTGCCCTGCACGACGTCGTTGAGGAGATAGCCACCGAGCCACGCGAGCAGCGACGCCGCGACGTAGACGGCGAGCACGAGCAGCAGCACGTCGGCGACGGCGGAGAAGTCGACGCCGTCGGTGAGCGTCATCGACGCGAGCATGTCGGCGCGGCCGGTGTCGCCCTGCGCGCGCAGCGCCTCGATCGCCTGCTCCTGCGTCGCACCGGTGGCGAACACGTCCCGGCCGATGACGCCGGCGAAGATGAGGTCGGTCGCGCGGCCGAGGATCTTGGGCCCGATCGCCGTGGCGACCACGCTGACCAGCGTCAGGACCAGGACGGCGTACGTCTTGGTGCGCTCGGGGCGGAGCCGGGCGAAGAGCCGCTTGAGCGAGGGCCAGAACGTGTCGGCCTTCTGGCCGATCATCCCGCCGCCCATCGGGCCGCGGCCGGGGCCGGGACCGGACTGGATGCGCTCGGTCTCCTTGAGGGTGCCGGGCTCGGACTTGGTCTCCGTGGTGTCGGTGCTCATGCCTTCGGGGTCCCCGCGGCGTTGTTCGGGGGAGCGCAGCGGAGGAGAAGAACGTCGTGGGGTGTTCATGCCACCTCCTCGGCGGTCAGCTGGGACTGGACGATCTCCTGGTAGGTCTCGCACGTCGCGAGCAGCTCGTCGTGGGTGCCGGTGCCGACGACGGCGCCGTCCTCCATCACCACGATGCGGTCGGCATGGCGGATGGTCGCGACGCGCTGCGCCACGATCACCACCGCGGCGTCGCGGGTCACCGGTCTGAGCGCGGCGCGCAGGCGCGCGTCGGTGGTGAGGTCGAGCGCCGAGAACGAGTCGTCGAACAGGTAGACGTCGGGCTGGCGGATCACCGCGCGGGCGATCGCCATCCGCTGACGCTGCCCGCCGCTGAGGCTCGAGCCGCCCTGCGTGATCTCGGCGTCCAGGCCCTCGGGCAGCGCCTCGACGAAGTCCCTGGCCTGCGCGATCTCCAGCGCGGCCCACATCTCGTCCTCGGTGGCGTCGGGCTTGCCGTAGCGCAGGTTGTCGGCCACGGTCCCGCGGAACAGGAACGCCTTCTGCGGCACCAGCCCCAGTCGCGACCACAACGTCTCGGGGTCGATCTCGCGCACGTCGACGCCGCCGATCCGGACGGCACCACCTGTGACGTCGAACAGGCGGGGCACCAGGTTGACGAGAGTGGACTTGCCGGCGCCGGTCGATCCGACCACGGCAAGGGTCTCCCCCGGCCGCGCCGTCAGCGTGACCTCGCGCAGCACGGGCTCGTCGGCGCCCGGGTAGGCGAAGGTGACGGCGTCGAGCTCCAGGCCGACCTGCGCAGGGAGATCGGTGACCGGGTGGCTCGGCGGCACGACGGAGGAGTCGGTGTCGAGCACCTCGGCGATCCGGTCGGCGCACACGGACGCGCGCGGGACCATCATCAGCATGAACATCGCCATCATCACCGACATCACGATCTGCATCAGGTAGGAGATGTAGGCCGTCAGAGCACCGACCTCCATGTGCCCGTTGTCGACGCGGTGACCGCCGAACCAGAGCACGCCGACGGTGGCGACGTTGGCCACGACCATGACGATCGGGAACATCGCCGACTGCCAGCGACCGGCACGGACGGCGACCTCGGTCAGCTGCGCGTTGGCGTCGCCGAAGCGGGTGGTCTCGTGCTCCTCACGGACGAACGCCCGCACCACGCGTACGCCGGTGATCTGCTCGCGCAGCAGCCGGTTGACCTCGTCGATGCGCGTCTGCATGAGCCGGAAGTTCGGCACCATCTGGCGCACGATGAGCCCGATGGAGATGCCGAGCACCGGCACCACGGCAAGGACGAGCCACGACAGTCCGACGTCCTCGCGGGCCGCCATGATGATGCCGCCGACCATCATGATCGGCGCGGCGACCAGCAGCGTGCCGGCCATGAGCACGAGCATCTGCACCTGCTGCACGTCGTTGGTCTCCCGCGTGATGAGCGAGGGCGCACCGAAGTGCTGGACCTCGCGGGCGGAGAAGGTGCCGACGCGGTGGAAGATCGCGGCGCGCAGGTCGCGGCCGAAGCCCATCGCGTTGCGGGCGGAGAACCACACGGCGACCACCGAGCAGGTGATCTGCACCAGCGAGACGACGAGCATCAGCCCGCCGTGGCGGACGATGTAGCCGGTGTCGCCGGTGACGACGCCCTTGTCGATGATGTCGGCGTTGAGGCTCGGCAGGTAGAGCGCGGCCATGGTGCCGACGAACTGGAGCACGACGACGACGGCCAGCGGGGCGGCGTACGGCCTGAGGTAGGTGCGGACGAGGCGGAGGAGCATTCAGGAGTCCTTCTTCTGCTGGGGCTTGAGCACACCGTCGAGCAGCGTGCCGACGATCTGTTCGGGCGTGAGGAGGTGCCCGTCGCTGATGTGGGGGTGGGTCCCGGAGAACGTCAGCATCCGGAGCATGTGGACGAGCTGGACCGGCGTGCAGGTCAGCTGGTCGGCGTCGGATCGAGCCTCGACCACCGCGACCATGATCTTCTCGGAGCGACGGCGGCCGTCCTCCATGTGGCGATGGGCCTTGGGCGGACCCACCATGCCCATCGCGCTCATCAGCAGGAAGATCCCGCGGAAGCGCTCCTGGAGGGTCTCGCACAGGTCGGTCAGTCGCGACCGCAGGTCCTGGTCGAGGTCGATCGCCTCGAGGTCGGCGAAGAAGGGCTCCATGTCGAGCGCCTTCTCGACGGCCGCGGTGACGAGGTCGTCCTTGGAGTCGAAGACCCGGAAGATCGTGCCCTCGGCGACCCCGGCCGCATCGGCGATCTGCTTGGTCGTGACGGTGCGGCCGTGCTCGAGGAGCAGCGGGATGGTGGCCCCGACGAGTGCCTCGCGGCGGTCGTCGGGCGTCATCGGGCGGGCACGAGGGGTCACGTCGCCGAGTGTAAGTGAGTGAGCACTCACTCACAACTGCTTTCACTACAGTGCCCTCGTGCAATCGCGGCGGGGGCTCCAGGTGGTCGTCACCCTGCTCGTGCTCGGCCTCCTCGGCGGCCTGGTGGCGGCCGGGATCTCGAGCACTCTGGGCATCCGGGTCGAGGACAAGGACGTGCCGGTCGAGGAGCTGCGGGCCGGCGCCACCGCGTGACGACGTACCACCCCCGCGCCTCAGCCGGATCGACGCTCCCGACAGCGTGCGCATGCAGGCGGCCCTCGACGAGCTCGCGAACGCGACCGCGAGCGGCACTGACGGGACCGCGACCCTGGTCGTCCGTCACGGCGGCGGCGACCGGGACGACGACACGTACCGCCTCTCGGGCACCAAGGACCGGATCCGCATCACGGCCGCGAGCGAGACCGGCGCCGTGCGAGGCGTGTACGACCTCGCCCAGGCCGCCTGGGCGCACCGCCCGCTGGAGGGGACCCTCGGCCGGACGGTGACCTCGCGGCTGCCCTTCCGGATGGTCGACCTGGGCGCCGCCGGCGTGGACCCCGATCCCGAGCAGTGGCGCGGTGGCACCGACTACTCCCACGCCTCGCGCGCCTTCGAGGACGTCTTCCTCGCCGACCCGCCCTACATCGACCAGGCCGCGCTGGTCGAGGCCCGCGAGAGCGTCCTCGACTACGCCCACCACGTCCTTGCCCAGGGCTACAACGCCGTCGCGGTGCCGGGCTTCCTGGACTACGTCACCTTCGCCGCCCTGCCGGAGATCTACGCCGACGACCCCGAGTACGCCGCCCGCGCCGAGGCGGTGCGCGACGCCTTCGGCCCGATCTGGGCGGAGCTCGACGACCTGGGCCTCGACGTCTACCTCCGCACCGACATGCTCGTCCTCAGCGAACCGCTCGAGCGCTACCTCACCGAGGAGTTCGACCTCGACACCACCGATCCCGAGCTGTGGGACGTCTACGAGGCGGCCCTCGACGAGATCCACGCCGAGCTGCCACAGGTCGCCGGCGTCGTGCTGCGGATCGGCGAGGGCGGTTCGATCTACACCACTCCCGGCCTCGAGTACTACTCCGAGATCTCGGTGACGACCGCGCCCGCGGTGCGGGCGATGCTGGAGGCCTTCACCGACCAGGCCGAGCGCGCCGGCACGGACGTCGTCTTCCGCACGTGGAGCGTCGGCGTCGGCGCGGTCGGCGACATGCACACCAACCCGGAGTCGTACGACGAGGTGCTGGCCGGCGTCGACTCGCCTCGGCTCGTCGTGTCGACGAAGTACAGCCTGGGCGACTTCTACTCGTGGCTGCCGCTCAACGAGACGCTCGAGCAGGGGTCGCAGCGCCGCATCGTGGAGCTGCAGAGCCGGCGTGAGTTCGAGTCGTTCGGTGCGGTGCCGAACGACCTCGGGGTGCTGCACCAGATGGCGCTGCAGCGGTTCGTCGCGGCCAATCCGCACGTCGAGGGCGTCTGGACGTGGACCCAGGACGGTGGCCCGTGGCGCGCGGGGCCGATGTCGCTGCTGCTCACCTCGGGCTTCTGGCAGCTCTACGACCTCAACAGCGAGGTCGCGGGACGGCTCGCCCGCGACCTCGACGTCGACCCGGCGGAGGCCACGGCCGACTGGGTCCGTCGTTGGCTGTCGACCGATCCCACGACGGTCGCCAAGGTGACCCAAGCGCTGTCGTACTCGCGCGAGGCGGTCACCCACGGCCAGTACGTCCCGCAGTTCGCGCAGGTGCGTGCGTTCGCCCTCGGCCTCGAGCCGCCGCCGCAGATGCTGCTCTTCGAGTGGGACATCCTCACCGGCGACAGCGCCGTGCTCGACGTGCTCTACGCGGTCGCCCGCGACCACGGCGGCAGCCCGACGCTGGACGGCGTCACCGCCGCCATCGACGACGGCCAGCACGCCATCGACCTCGCCGACGTGATGCGCGGACTGGTGGCGCAGACCGACCCGGCGACCTACCACGACCCCGCGCTGCGCGAGCAGCTCCTCGCCTCGCTCGACTACCAGGTCGACCTCCACTCCCTGCTCGGGGCCTACAGCGAGATGACGCTGCGCCACGCGCGCTGGCTCGACACCGGCGAGGGCCGCGACGTCTGGGAGACCGCGCGGCAGCGCTTCGACGCGGCGGCCGAGCAGCACGAGACGACGTACGGCGACAACCTGGCGCTGCCGGCGTACAACCTCACTGCGGCGAGGATCGGGGAGGCGCGCGCGGCCCGCGACCTGCCGATGGCGTGGCTCGCGCGCGGCGGCCTGGTGGTGCTGCTCCTGGCCCTCGGGCTCACCCGCACCGGCCGGTCGCTGGCGAGGACCGCCGTGGCGCCCTGGCGCGACCCGGGCGAGGTGTCGCCGTGGCTGGTCGTGGCGGTCCCGGTCGCCGCCGTCGCCTGGAGCCGGCTGGTGCTGACGTGGTTCCTCGCGCCGAGCCACCTGCTGGTGGTCGGCCTGGGCTGGGGCGTGCTCGCGCTGGTGGTCTCAGGGGCGACGGTGCGCACCCGGTCGTGGCACGTGGCGACGGCCGTCGGCGGCGCGGCGGTCGTCCGGTCGCTGCTCCTCCTGGCCGTGCTGGCCTGGCGCGGTCCCGGCGGCTACTGGTTCTCCTTCTGGACCGAGCCTCGTGTCCGGACGGCGTACGTCGTCCTCGCGGTGGTCGCGGCCGGATGGGTGCTGGCCGCCCTGCTCTGGTCGCTGGCCAGGCACGTCGGTCGGCGCCGATCCAGCGCAGTCGTCGTCGGCACGATCGGCGTCGTGCTTCTCGCGCTCGGCGCGCTGCTCTCCGTCGTCGGGCTCGAGCACGCGCTCACCGTCTGGAACGACCAGCTCGCGCTCCTGCCCTGGGGCATGGCGCGGATCCTCGGGATCACGACGTTCCTCGGGATCCCGACCGCGCTGCCGACGTGGATCCTGGCGGCTGGCGGGGTGCTCCTGGTGGCGGCCATCGCGCTCGGCAGCACCATGAAGGCAGTTCGGCCGGACGCGACCCGCGACCACGCTCAACCCGGCTGACTCCGAGCCGAACTGCCTTCCTGGTGTCGCCTAGGGCGCCAGCCGCTCGACGTCCCAACCGGCCCCGGAGCGGCGGTAGACCAGCCGGTCGTGGAGCCGGCTGCGCCGGCCCTGCCAGAACTCGACGGCCTCCGGCGTGACCCGGTAGCCACCCCAGGTCGGAGGGACCGGCACCTCGCCTCCCGAGTCCTCGGCACCGAAGCGCTCCTCGGCGGCGGCGAACGACTGCTCGAGCTCGGCGCGCGAGGCGACGGGGCGCGACTGGGCCGACGCCCAGGCGCCGAGCTGGGCGCCACGGGGCCGGGAGTGGAAGTAGGCCTCGACCTCGGCGGAGCCGAGCGGGGCGGCCGCACCCTCGATGCGTACCTGGCGCTCGAGCGGGTGCCACGGGAAGAGCAGGGCGCAGTGAGGGTTCGCGGCGAGCTCGTCGCCCTTGCGCGACGCCTGGTTGGTGAAGAACACGAAACCGCCCGGGTCGACGCCCTTGAGCAGGACCATCCGGCTCGACGGGCGACCGTCGGGCGTCGCGGTCGCGATCACCATCGCGTTGGGCTCGTGGACGCCGGCGTCGAGAGCCTGCTGCAGCCACCGCTCGAACATCTCGATCGGGTCGTCGGCCAGGTCGGGCAGGTCGAGCCCGCCACGGTCGTACTCCTCGCGCAGTCCGCTCAGGTCCATCCGGCGAGCGTAGACGCACCGCCGGTGCCCACCGCCTGCGCGTCGGTGCACAATGAGGCGTCCCGTGTCATCGTCCCGGGGCTCCCGAACGTCAGAGGAGTGGCATGACCGAGATCCAGCACGGCCTCGAAGGTGTGGTCGCGTTCGAGACGCAGATCGCCGAGCCCGACAAGGAGGGCTCCGCGCTGCGCTACCGCGGCGTCGACATCGAGGACCTCGTCGGCCGGGTGCCGTTCGAGAACGTCTGGGGCCTGCTCGTCGACGGCTCCTACACCCCCGGCCTGCCGCCGGCGGAGCCCTACAACATCGCCATCCACACCGGTGACGTACGCGCGGACGTGCAGGCCGCGGTCGCGATGCTCGCGCCGATGCTCGGCATGGGCCAGACCTACGACATCTCCGACGAGCAGGCACGCCTCGACCTGTCCCGGGTCGCCGTGATGGTGCTGTCGTACGCCGCCCAGTCCGCGCGCGGCCTCGGCAAGCCGGTGGTCACGCAGTCCGAGGTCGACCAGGGCAAGACCCTCGCCGAGCGGTTCCTGATCCGCTGGCGCGGCGAGGCCGACCCCCAGCACGCGCACGCGATCGACGCCTACTGGTCGTCGGCCGCCGAGCACGGCATGAACGCCTCCACCTTCACCGCGCGCGTCATCACCTCGACCGGCGCCGACGTCGCGGCCGCCTTCTCGGGCGCCATCGGCGCGATGTCGGGTCCGCTGCACGGCGGCGCCCCGTCGCGCGTGCTCGGGATGATCGAGGAGGTCGAGAAGCGCGACGGCGACGCCGCGACGTACGTCAAGGAGCTGCTCGACAGCGGTGAGCGGCTGATGGGCTTCGGCCACCGCGTCTACCGCGCCGAGGACCCGCGCGCGCGGGTGCTGCGCCGGACCGCGAAGGAGCTCGACGCCCCGCGCTACGAGGTCGCCGAGGCCTTGGAGAAGGCCGCACTGGCCGAGCTCAAGGAGCGTCGTCCCGACCGCGTGCTCGAGACCAACGTCGAGTTCTGGGCGGCGATCGTCCTCGACTTCGCCGAGGTGCCGGCGCACATGTTCACCTCGATGTTCACCTGCGCCCGCACGGGCGGCTGGTCGGCGCACATCCTGGAGCAGAAGACCACCGGCCGCCTGATCCGGCCGTCGGCCGTGTACGCCGGACCGAGCACCCGCCCGGCCACCGACGTCGAGGGCTGGAACGAGGCCTGGAACTAGCCCCGGCTAGGTCTGGTCGATCGCGCAGGCCGGGGTCCCGCCGGGCAGGCGGGACCGGTTCGCCGCGACCCAGGAGTAGGCGCGGCGCGCGAGCGGATCGATGGGCCGGCTCGCCATGAGCCGACCGACGACCCGCCACGGCAGCGGTCCGGTGGCGAGGATGGCCGCGAAGGCGCGGTGGCCGTAGTCGACGCGACCGTCCGGGTGGACGTACGGCATCTCGACGAGCGCCCGCTCCGGGTCGACGCCGAGGGCGTCGAGGTCGACGGTCTGGATCGTCGCGCTCTCGATGTCGACGCCGAGCCGCGGCACCAGGGCGGCGGTGCGCATGCAGAAGCCGCAGTCGCCGTCGTTGAGCATCAGGCCGCGTTCCATGCTCGCAGCCTACGTCTGCGGCACGACGGGAGGCGGTTGGGCGAGGTACCACGAGGTGAGGCCCTTCGCGCCCTGGCGGGTCAGCGAGATGTGCAGGTGGTCGCGGTGGCGCAGGGTGGGCGAGCAGGTCCGGCGGTTGCGGCAGCTCGAGCTGAGGTAGCGCTTGGCCACGAACGCGTCGTACGACGCATACATGTGGTCGTCCCAGATGACGTACATGACGCCCATCCGGCGGGCCAGCGCACTCGGCTCACCGGTGTCGTCGGGCGCGAAGAGCTCGTCCAGCAGCGCCGCGGCCAGCGCCTGGTCGGTCTCGCTGGTGGCGTCGAGGACCCAGTCGAACGCGCGCGACTCCTTGTGCTCGCTGGTGCTCGACCCGGCACACGACCGGGTGATCGCGCCGTAGCCGCCGCCGCGCGCGACCAGCCAGTCGGCGAGCATCAGCACGCCCGGCTTGGGCTTCTGCTTGCAGGTGGTCTGCGGCTGGTAGCCGGCGTACGGCTCGAGCGGCATCAGGTACGGCGCGGAGCTGGTGACGGTGCCGCGGACGGACGCTGCGGACTCGTCGGCGCTCGCGGTCGGGCTCGCGCCGAGCAGCAGGGTCGACAGCAGGGCAAGGGTCACCGCGACCCTTGCCCCTACCCACGACGATCGACGCACGCGGCGACCGTAGGTGCCCGCGCGAAGGTCCGTCCGGGGTTCTGGCGAAGTACAGACCTGTAGTTCGTCTGCCCCCGGGGATCACTGGAGGAGCAGTCGGTCGATCCGGCGGCCGAACGTGCGGCTCAGGTCGGAGTCCTTGTAGTGGCCGAAGCCCGGCACGGGCTCGTAGCCGGACGACAGGTAGAGCGCGATGGCCTCGGGCTGCTCGATGCCCGTCTCCAGCACGAGGGCCTCGAACCCGGCCTCCGCCGCGGTCGACTCGAGGTGCGCCAGCACCCGCCGGGCGAGGCCGCGGCGCTGCGCGGCCGGGACGACGTACATCCGCTTGACCTCGGCCGTCGCGTCCGTGCCCAGCGCGACGACGGTGCTGCGCCGCCACGCGCCGGTCGCCACCGGCACGCCGTCGAGGTAGCCGACGAAGAACTGGCCGCGCGGGTCCTCGAAGTCGCTCGGGTCGATCGGCGACTCGTCGCGACCGCCGTAGCGGGCGACGTACTCCTCCTGGACCGCCTCGACCAGCAGCATCGCGTCAGGGTGGGTGATCGACACGCGCTCGACGCGGAAGGCGACCTCAGGCAAGCGACGTCCCGCAGCTGTCGCAGAACTTCGCGGTGTCGTCGTTGCGGGTGCCGCACTGGCGGCAGTAGGGCCCTGCGGTGGCGTAGGCCAGCGAGTCCTTGACCACCGGCATCGTCTCGCCTGCGACGTACGACGTGCCGGCGCGCAGCCAACCCACCTGGGCGGCGGCGAGGCCGAAGACGATGGCGAAGCCTCCGGCACCGGCCTTGAGGAGGGACCCGGGTCCGCTGTCCATGTCCATCGACTGCGCCTCGGCGATGAAGCCGGAGATCCCGCTCACGAGCAGGACCGCTCCGACGGCCAGGAGCACCACAGCGAGGACACGGGCGGCGTTGCGCACCGTGGACTGCTGCTGCAGCCCGGGCGTTCCTTCGTCGTTCATCATCGATCCCCCATCGTGAGACGTGTGTCGGCGGGTGACAGACTAGGACCCGCTGACAGCGTCGTCAGGACCGCCGTTCCCGTTCCACGTGAGGTTCCTCCATGACTGACGCCATCAAGATCCCCGCCGAGCTCCTGCCGGCCGACGGCCGCTTCGGTGCCGGCCCGTCGAAGATCCAGACCAGCCACCTCGACGCCCTCGCGGCCACCGGCGACACCCTGATGGGCACGTCCCACCGGCAGGCGCCCGTCAAGAAGACGGTGGGCCGGGTGCGCGAGGGCCTGGCATCCCTCTTCGACCTGCCCGAGGGCTACGAGGTGGTGCTCGGCAACGGCGGCGCGACCGCCTTCTGGGACATCGCCTGCTTCGGCCTGGTCCGCGAGAAGAGCCAGCACCTGGCCTTCGGCGAGTTCTCCTCGAAGTTCGCCACGTCGGCCAAGAAGGCGCCCTGGCTGGCCGAGCCGTCCGTGATCAGCAGCGAGCCCGGCTCGCGCCCCGAGGCGGTCGCCGAGGAGGGCGTCGACGCCTACGCGTGGGCGCACAACGAGACGTCGACCGCGGTGATGGCACCCGTACGCCGCCCCGCCGGCGTGGCCGACGACGCGATCGTGCTCGTCGACGCGACGTCCGGCGCCGGCGGCCTGCCGGTCGACCTCACCGAGGTCGACACCTACTACTTCGCGCCGCAGAAGTGCTTCGCCTCGGACGGCGGCCTCTGGGTCGCCCTCATGTCGCCGCGGGCCCTCGCCCGAGCCGAGGAGATCGCCGGCAGCGACCGCTACATCCCGCCGTTCTTCGACCTGCCGACCGCGATCGACAACTCCTCGAAGAACCAGACCTACAACACCCCGTCGGTCGCGACGCTCTTCCTGATGGCCGAGCAGCTCGACTGGATGAACGCGCAGGGCGGGCTGAAGGGGATGGTCGAGCGGACGACCGCGTCGTCGGACGCGTTGTACGGCTGGGCCGAGCGGACGGCGTACACGACGCCGTACGTCTCCGACCCGGCCGACCGCTCGCTGGTGATCGGCACGATCGACTTCGACGACTCGATCGACGCGGCGCAGATCGCGGCCGTGCTGCGGGCCAACGGCGTGGTGGACACCGAGCCCTACCGCAAGCTCGGCCGCAACCAGCTGCGGGTCGCGATGTACCCCGCGATCGACCCGGCGGACGTCGAGAAGCTCACTGGCGCGATCGACTACGTCGTCGACAACCTCTGAGGCCCGCCTCGCGGTGTGCGTCCACAACCCCACCTGGATAGTCCGCTGCAAAAAGCCGCTGCCAGTCGCACGTCCGGCGGTCATTCGCAGCGGACTATCTGGAGGGGTGTGGAGAAGGAGCTCGCTCACGCGGCGAGGAGCTTGAGCACCGCCCGCTCGAGGGCGGCCTGCCGGGCGTCCACGGTGTCGTACTTCCCGCGCACCTTGATCGTGCGCCCCCGCTCGTAGGCCTCGACGACGCGCGGATCGACGTACGCCGTCCGCGCCAGGGTCGGGGTGTTGCCGAGGAACTCCGAGACCTCCTTCATCGCGGAGGAGACAGCGCGCTTGCGCGACGCCTTGGTCTCTCCCGGCTCGTCGGACTCGGCCAGTGCAGCAGCAGCGATCACCGTCGCGTGCCAGGTGCGGAAGTCCTTGGCGGTGGCATCGATGCCGAAGCAGCCGCGGATGTAGTCGTTGACGTCGCTCGCGCCGAGGTCGCGCCAGCTGCGGCCGTCCTTCCACGCGAGCAGCTCGTCGCCCCCACCGCGCCGGCGACGCATCACGTCGAGCGCCTCGATCGCCGCCTTGTCGTCGATGTCGATGGTGTGCTCGATGCCGGACTTGCCGACGAAGTGGAACCGGACCGCTGCCCCGTGCTTGGAGACGTGGTCCTTGCGCAGGGTCGTCAGCCCGAACGAGCCGTTGGTGTCGGTGTAGACGTCGTTGCCGATGCGGAAGTAGCCGAGGTCGAGCAGGCGTACGGCGACTGCGCACGAGCGCTCGAGCGACATGGTCTCCGCACCGATGTCGGACAGCACCCGCTCGCGGGCCTTCGACAGCGCCTTGCCGAATCCGAGGATCCGGTCGAACTTGGCGGAGTCCCGGCTGGTGCGCCACTGCGGGTGGTAGAGGTACTGGCGCCGGCCGGCGTCATCGGTGCCGACGGCCTGCAGGTGCCCGTTGGCGTACGGCGTGATCCACACGTCCGTCCACGCCGGCGGGATGACGAGGTCCTTGCACCGCTGCACCTGGTCGGCGTCGAGGCGGTGGCCGTCCTGGTCGAGGTAGGTGAAGCCCTTGCCCGATCGTCGTCGGGTCCAGCCCGGCTGGTCGGGGAACGTACGCCGCAGTCGGGGCATGCCGCCGAACCTACTGCGCGGCGGCGTGCCGGTTGGTCACCCGCAGGGAGGTCAGCCTGCTCTGGATGATCCGCCGCGCCAGCTCGGCCTGGCTCGTGGTGAGCCGGTGCTCCGGCACGCGCACGGGGTCACCGTCGTCGATGGTGAACGTGTAGACGTACATGTCGGGCATCGGGCGCTCGGACTCGCCGAGCGGCGCCGACAGGGCCGCGTCGGCCACGAGCCCGCGCAGGTCGTCGTCGAGATCGACCTCCACCGCCTCCGTCCTGCCGATGAAGCCGCCGCTGCGCTCCACCCGGATGCGCCCACCGGTCCCCGGCACCGGAGTCTCCGCGGGCACCGACGACGCGGACGGCTGTACGCCCACCTCTGACCACGCCTCACGAACGGCGTCAGCGTGCGGGCCGGCAGCAGCCACGGTCGCAGCGGCGAACGTGGCGAAGTCGGCGTCCTCCGGCACGTCGCCGCCGACAAGCGCGTCGTACCAGACCCGACCGGCGCCCTCGATCGACGTGCCTCCGATCCCGACGGCGGCGAGCTGGAAGGCCTTGTTGGGGATGCCGGAGTTGAGGTGGACGCCGCCGTTGTCGTCGGTCGTGTCGACGTAGTCGTCCATGTGTCCGACCTGCGGGTCGGCGCCCAGCTGGGGGTCGTCGTAGGCCGTGCCGGGTGCCGCCATGTCGCGCAGGGCACGGGCCTTCACGGACGCCGTGAAGATCCCCTGGCCGATCAGCCAGTCGCCGTCGGCGGCGTCCTGCCCGAGGACCCGCTGCTTGAGGCAGGAGGCGAAGACGTCGGCGACCGACTCGTTGAGGGCGCCGGACTGCCCCTGGTAGACGAGCCCTGCCGTGTGCTCGACGACCGCGTGGGAGAACTCGTGGGCCAGCACGTCGACCGGCTTGGTGAAGCGCTCGAAGACCTTGCCGTCACCGTCGCCGAAGACCAGCTGCGTGCCGTCCCAGAACGCGTTGTTGTAGTGCGAGCCGTAGTGGACGGTCAGGCTCACGGGCGCACCGGCGTCGTCGAAGGAGTCGCGCGAGAGCGCCTCGGCGAACATCGCGAGCGTTGCCGAGATCCCGCTGGCAGCCTCGTCGACCGCGACGTCGCCGGTCTCCGCGTCGCCGGCAGTGCGGACGGCCTCTCCGGGCAGCGAGGTGGTCGAGCCTGCGTCATGGACGGTCCAGGCCGGTCCGGGTGCGATGGTGCGGCGCGCGGACCTCGCCTCCACGCCTCGCCGGGTGCGCAGCGCCTCGTCGAGCGCCGCCCGCTCGGCGCCGTCGACGCGCTCAGAGAGCCACGGCGGGATGAAGGTGCATCGAGCGGGGGCAGGAGGAGCGTGGGAGTCCCGAGAAGTCATGACACAGGTCTACCTCGGAGCTCCGACAGCCGGAAGTGCCACGGAGCGGTGTCCGCGAAGTCTCGATCCGCGCCCCGGCCCACTAGACTCGATGCGCTGCGGCCGTGCTGGCCGCGCCCGGCCCTCGCGGCCACTCGTCTGTCTCCGCCCGGAAGGCCCCTGCATGCCCACCCAGTCCCGCTCCGACCTGCGCAACGTCGCGATCGTCGCGCACGTCGACCACGGCAAGACCACGCTGGTCGACGCGATGCTCCGCCAGGCCGGCGCCTTCACCGCGCACCAGGCCGAGAGCGTCGCCGACCGCGTCATGGACTCGGGCGACCTCGAGCGCGAGAAGGGCATCACGATCCTCGCGAAGAACACCGCCGTCCACTACGCCGGTCCGGCCGGTGGCGGCGAGCCGATGGTCATCAACATCATCGACACCCCCGGTCACGCCGACTTCGGCGGCGAGGTCGAGCGCGGCCTGTCCATGGTGGACGGCATCGTGCTGCTCGTCGACGCCTCCGAGGGCCCGCTCCCCCAGACCCGCTTCGTGCTCCGCAAGGCGCTCAACGCCGACATGCCGGTGATCCTGGTCGTCAACAAGACCGACCGCAGCGACGCGCGCATCACCGAGGTCGTCGACGAGTCCTACGAGCTCTTCATGGACCTGCTCGACGAGACCCACAGCCAGGACGCGCTCGACTTCCCGGTCGTGTACGCCTCCGGCAAGGCCGGCATCGCCTCGCTCGTGGCGCCGGAGAACGGCACGATGCCCGAGGGCACCGACCTCGAGCCGCTGTTCAAGACGATCCTCGAGACCATTCCCGCGCCCGTCTTCACCGAGGGTGCTCCGCTCCAGGCGCACGTGACCAACCTCGACGCGTCGCCGTTCCTCGGCCGCCTCGCGCTGGTCCGCGTCCACGAGGGCACGCTCAACAAGGGCCAGACCGTGGCGTGGATGAAGCGCGACGGCAGCGTCAAGAACGTGCGCGTCACCGAGCTCCTCGTCACCGAGGGCCTCGAGCGCCAGCCCGGCCAGAGCGCCGGCCCCGGCGACATCGTCGCGATCGCGGGCATCCCCGAGATCACCATCGGCGAGACGCTCGCCGATGCGGAGAACCCGGTCGCCCTGCCGCTCATCCACGTGGACGAGCCGGCCATCTCGATGACGATCGGCACCAACACCTCGCCCCTGGTCGGCAAGACCAAGGGCGCCAAGGTCACCGCCCGCCTGGTCAAGGACCGTCTCGACGCCGAGCTCGTCGGCAACGTGTCGCTCAAGGTCCTGCCCACCGAGCGTCCCGACGCGTGGGAGGTCCAGGGCCGAGGCGAGCTCGCGCTCGCGATCCTCGTCGAGCAGATGCGCCGCGAGGGCTTCGAGCTCACGGTCGGCAAGCCGCAGGTCGTGACCCGTGAGGTCAACGGCAAGGTCCACGAGCCGTTCGAGCGCCTCACGATCGACGCGCCCGAGGAATACCTCGGCACGATCACCGAGCTGCTCGCGGTCCGCAAGGGCCGCATGGAGGGCATGACCAACCACGGCACCGGCTGGGTCCGGATGGACTTCATCGTCCCCGCCCGCGGCCTGATCGGCTTCCGTACGGACTTCCTCACCGAGACCCGCGGCACCGGCATCGCGCACCACATCTCCGAGGGCTACCACCCCTGGGCCGGCGAGATCCGCTCGCGCAACTCCGGCTCGCTGGTGGCCGACCGCAGTGGTGCCGCGACGGCGTACGCCATGACGTCGCTGCAGGAGCGCGGCGTGCTCTTCGTGGAGCCGACGACCGAGGTCTACGAGGGCATGATCGTCGGCGAGAACTCGCGCGCCGACGACATGGACGTCAACATCACCAAGGAGAAGCAGCAGACCAACATCCGGTCCGCCACCTCCGACAACTTCGAGAAGCTGATCCCGCCGAAGCGGCTCTCGCTCGAGCAGTGCCTCGAGTTCTGCCGCGAGGACGAGTGCGTCGAGGTCACCCGCGAGTACGTCCGCATCCGCAAGGTCGTGCTCGACGCGAACGCCCGCGCCAAGACCGCGTCGCAGGCGCGCAAGGCCAACAAGGGCTGATCCGCCCGACACGACGAACAGCCCGGCCACCCTGCAGGGCCGGGCTGTTCGTACCCCTGGACAAACGTGACGTCAGGCCGGGTGGACGTGCTGGCTGCCGGAGCCCCAGTTGATCGGACCGACGTTCTTCGAAACGGTCGTGGGTCGAGCCGACGTACTTGATGACTGCCGTCGCCTCGGACCGTGCCAGCCGAGTTGTCGCCGCCGGCGAAGTCGGTGTGCAGGCGGTAGGTGGTGTTCGCCGGGATGTCGTTGAGGTGCGTCGCGGTGAGCGTCGACGGTCGGAGCCGTGATCGCCGGGTATGTCCACGTGACGTCACGCGGGCCCGTCGTGGCTGCATAGCCGTAGATCTCGAAGGCATCGAACGGGCCGGCGCTGCTCGGGGTGTAGGTGAACGTGAGAGTGATCGTCGTCGATGGCGACCGGGCCGTTGGTGAAGGTCGAGGTCCCACGAGACGTGCTTGATCCTTGCCCGTCGCTCCACTTCTCGGCAGTGCCGGCCACACCGGTGAACCCGGTTGCTGCCGTCGACGCCGCAAACGCCGGCGCGGTGGCCGCGATCGCGACCACGGGCACGCTCCACGCGGCGCCGTGCACGATGGCGCGCCGCGTCGGTCGGGCTGCGGACAATGAAGTGCTCACGGTTCTCCCTCGATCTCCCCCACAGGAGAATTGGTCAAGTCTTCATTGAGACTAAGGAGAAACAAGAACCTCTCTTGCCAAGCGACATCCACAACAGATCCACATCGTCAGCGGTCTAGAACACCGGCAATCGAATCAGCGGATGCGGCCCCGTACAGTCGTCGCCCGTGCCTACGCCGTCCGACTCCGACGCCCCCGACGGTCCCGGACCGACGGACCTCGCCGAGCAGCTCGCGAGCTGGCTGGAGGGTCTCGGACTGGCGGACCAGCTCGGGGCGGCCGGCCTCCCGACCTACGAGCGTGGCGCCGCGGGTGTGACGTGGCGCGACCCGGCGACCGGAGAGCTCTTGGGGACCGACCGGCTCGCCGAGCTCGACACCCTGCTCCGGTCGGTGGGCGACGACCCGTCCCACGCGGTGCCGGTCAGCCTGGTCCGGCTGCGCCGTGAGCGAGACGCTCGCGCGGCGCTGCTCGACGGCGGCTGGGTGGACTACGCGGAGGTCGGCCGACGTCGCGGCACCTCCGAGAACGCTGCCCGGTTCGCGCTGCACAAGGCTGCCGAGCGCCGTGCCGTCCTGCTCGTGCAGCACGACGGCGCCACCCTCGTCCCGGCCTTCCAGCTCGACCGGGAGGGGCAGGTCCGCGACGAGCTGCTGACCGTGCTCGAGCCGCTGCTCGCCGCGGGCCTCGATCCGTGGCGCGCCTGGATCTGGCTCACCTCGCCTGCAGCGCTGCTGGGTGGTGCCGTCCCCCACGAAGCAGCGCGCGACCCGGAGGAGCAGCCCCTCGTGCAGCGCGCGGCCGTCGCCCTCGCCGAGCGCGCCCGCGCATGACAGCGGCCACCTCCCCGTCGAGCCGGGAGATGGCCGCACGTCAGCGCCGGACCGTCGCGATCAGGGACCCGATCGCTCGGTGACCACTGCGAGGCCGGCCACCTTCACCGGCTTGTCCTTCGCCACCACGATCCGCAACCAGCCGCTGCGGACCTTGCCGAGGTCGACGGTCTTGATCACGTTGAAGCGCTTCTTGCCCTTGAGGCTGATCGTGGCGATCTTGACCTTGCCCACGAAGATCTTGACCGGTCCGGCGTCCTTGCCGGTGACGACCACCAGACCGATCCGACTCGCGCCGCGGATCTTCCGCGCCAGGGTGTCTCCCTTGCCGCGAGACACGACGAAGTCGTCGCCGTAGGCTCGTCCGTTCTTGACCCGCTCCCACGAGCCGACCCGCTTCAGCGCCCCGTCGTCGTCGGGACGCGTGATCGTCCTGGTCGCCGGGGTCGCATCGGCCACCCCGGCGGAGTTCACCGCGGCCACGCTGAGCTCGTGCGTGCCGGGCTTGAGCTTGACCGTCACCGAGCCACCCGTGCAGTCCACGACCTCGCTGTCGAGGGCACAGACGAACGTGGCGGGCGAGATGCTGGCGGCGAAGGTGAACGTCTGCTTCTTCCCCAGGACGATCGAGCCCTCCGCTGGCCCAGAGGTGATCGTGGTGTCCGGTGCCGGGCTGGCCTTGAGCGCGAACGAGGCGTCACTGACGTCGAAGAAGTAGTTGTCGACCGCCTCGACCTTGAGCCTCGCGTCGTTGGCCGTGACGTTGGGCATCAAGAGGGTCTCCGCCCCGTCGTTGGGAGTCGACGCGGCGAGCACGGTGCCGTACGACGCGCCGCCGTCGGTGGAAAGAGAGACCTTCACGTTGGACGCCAGGCCCTGCGTGTTGTTGACCGCCCAGGTGACCGGCACCGTGGTCCCACCGGGGATCGTCGCGCCAGGAGTGGCCTGCGAGGTCACCAGGAAAGGGCCCGCGCTCGGGTCGACCTTCAGGGCGACCTCGTCGTAGGCCACTCCACCGCCTCGCGGGTAGAGGTCTCGCGCGGTCAGGCGGAAGTGCATGACCCGGTCGTCCACACCCGCGCTGCCGAGGTAGCCGCCGGTCGGCAGGAACTCCGAGAAGCAGTCGAGCGAGGCATCGGGAAGCTGCTCGTCCTCAGGCCACGGCAGGCCCTCGGCCGTCAGCGGCGCGGGGCACGTGCCGGTCTTGGCGTTGGTGTTGCCGGACAGCACCTGGGACATGTCCGGGAACACGCGGGTGAGGTTGCCGTCGGCGAGGTTCTCGCCGGGCGACTCGAGCATCAGGGAGTCGGCGGTGGTCACCACCGCGTCGTCGCCGAACACCCGGAACAGCGGTCCGTGGACCTTCGCGTTGCTCGCCAGCTCGGCACCGTCGCCGTTGTTGGTCTGCTCCCACAGGTAGACGAGCTGGTCACCGTCCGGGTCCGTCCCGGAGACGCCGGTGAGCGCGAAGGGCGTCTGGATCGGCACGGTCCGGTCAGTGGGGGCCTTGACCACGGGAGCCGCATTGGTCGCGACGTTCGAGGTCTGGGGCACCGGAACACCGTCGTTCTGCGACGGGCCACCTCGCGCAGTCTCTCCGACGAAGCCGGTGACGTCGGATGATCCGGAGACAGCCAGCGACGGCAGGTCGATGTCCGACGCGTCGGGGGTGAAGACCGATGCCGTGTCGTTGAAGATCACCTGGAAGCCCGTGTCGTCGATCGGGTCGACGATCGGGTTGCCGTCCTCGTCCGAGTCGAAGACCTCGTCATAGCCCCACGGAGCCACGGTGACGTTCTTGCCGGTGATCGACTCGATGGCGGCCTCGACCCCGGCGTTGGTGTAGTTCGTGCCGCGGGTGATCGTTGCGCTGTTGCCCTGGTAGGTCAGGGTGATCGTCTCGCCGTTGGCGTCGAAGTTGCGCAACGAGACCGTTTGCACCTCGACGTTGGCGTACGGCGCCGCGCGATAGGCGTCGACCTCGTCGAGGGTGCGGAACGAGAAGTAGGGATCGGTGTGCGGCTGCAGGTCGTCACGACCGCAGATGCCGGCGTACGCCATCACCGAGGAGCCCGAGCCCGGCTCGACCGAGGCGGCCGAGATGTTGCCTCCGCAGTTGATCAGCTGGCCGTTGAAGGTGTGATTGCCAGAGAACTGGTGGCCCATCTCGTGGGCGACGTAGTCGATGGCGAAGAAGTCACCGGTCGGCTTCGGGATGCCGGTGCAGCCGCCACCCTTGTAGTCGCCGCCGACGACGCCGAGGTAGGCGACCCCGCCGCCGTTCTTGCCGAGCGCGATGTGGCCGATGTCGTAGTTCGACGCGCCGATCAGCTGGCCCAGGACGGTGCGGTTCTTGCCCAGCGTCAGGATGCTGCAGAAGTCGAGGTCACCCGGCAGGCCACCCGCTGCGGTCTCGAAGCACGGGGCGGCGCCGCACGGTCCGTTGGCTCCCGTGGCCTTGGCCGCGGTGTCGAGGTTGAGCTTGTCGGTGTCGTTGACCAGTCGCAGCTCGGTCGCGAGGTCGTTGTTGTAGATCTGGTTCACCCGGTTGATCAGGGTGACCTTCTCGGCGAGGACGTTGGCCGAGCCGAAGTAGGCGGCGTAGGACGGGTCGGACGTCAGCGCCAGTCGGTAGAAGTGGCGCTGCACCGGCTGACCTGGAGCGGTCGAGCGATCGGCTCGTGCAGCGGTGACGGTCTTGCGCAAGGCCTTGACCTCACCCTCGGTCCGCCGCCTCGCCGGTGCCGGCAGGTCGGCGGAGCGATAGCTGAGGTGCGCGGTCGTGCCGGGCGTGTTGTAGGCCGGGTCGACGTACCAGTCGGCTGCCGCTCCGGGCTCCCTGACGAAGGCGTGGAAGCCCATCTGCGTGATGTCGAGGGCGATCGACACGCGACCGTCCGTGACGCTGCGGCCCGCCCAGGTCGAGATCTCGGGGTGCGCAGCGGCGAGCTCGGACTCCATCGTCTCCGTGCGTACGACGCGGAAGGACTGGAGCCGGCCGTCAGGGTCCGGGACCTGGATGACGGACGACTGCGCGCCCCGCGGGAGCTCGCCGCGCAGGGCAGCGAGATCGACACGGGTGGCGGCGTACTCCTTGGGCTCGACGCGGATCTTCGAGCCGGTGGGCTCGAACCCGCGGAGGGTCGTGAACGGCTGATCGTCCGGGGCCGCGGAGGCCGTGGTCGCGGACCAGGCCGGCAGCACCCCCGCTCCCAGGACCGTGGCAATGATGACGGCTAGGCGGCGTGCACCGGATCTGGACAACGCGTCCCCCTCTGAAGGTCAGTGCGCGAGAGCCTAGGCACTCGCTGCGACATCCACCAGAGACCTTCGGGTGACCTGTTGTCAGGTGCGCCGCAGGGTCGGTGCCAGGACGACGAGTCCGAGGTGCGTCAGCGCGCGGCATTCCGCCCATCCGGGAACGCCCCACCACCTAGCCTTGTCGCATGACGACACCCGAGCCCGCTCCGAGCCCTGCGGACGCAGCGTTTCGCAGGTGGATGAGCGCGAGGGCGCAGGCCGAGCAACGACAGGACTCGCGCCTGGTCTCCGATGCCGAACGCGAGCGGGTGTGCGAGGTGCTCAACGGCGCGTTCAGCGACGGACGGCTGACGTCTGGCGAGCTCGACGAGCGCACGACGCGCACGCTCGCGGCACGCACGCACGGCGACCTCGAGGACGTGCTCGCGGGTCTCGCCCAGCCGGGCTCCCCGCTGATGTGGGCCACACCGTCCCGATCGCGGCCTCCTGCCCCGAGCTGGTGTTCTGGGTGGTCGGCCTGCTCACCTCACCCTTTCGTGTTCATCGGCGCGATCGCGCTGCTCGTTCGGATCCGACGTCGGTGACCACGTGTTCGGCATCGTGATGCTCGCGATCTTCCTGCCCGGCCTGATCGCCCTCTACCGCTGGGCGCACCCCCGATGACGATGGGTCCGGCTGCTGCACTCATCGTGCTGGTGACGCTTGCTGCGGTGCTCCTCGTCAGCGGGGCGGCCAAGCTGCGCGACAAGCGGGCGACGCGAGACGCCTTCGACGCCCTCCGCGTGCCGGCGTGGATCCCTGCGGACATCGCAGCCCGCGTCCTGCCGTGGGCCGAGATCGTGCTGGCCGCAGCACTGCTGGCCCTGCCGTCGCCCTGGTCGCCGGTCGCAGCTGTCACGGTGCTCCTGCTGATGCTGTCCTACACCGCCGTGATCGCGCGCGCGCTGACGTTCGAGGAGCCAGTCACCTGCTCCTGCTTCGGCAGCATCGGGCGCCACGACGTGGACAGGCTGACCCTCGCACGCAACATCCTGCTGACCCTGCTCGCCGGAGCTGCCTCCTGGTTCGCCCTCGACGGAGGCTCCGGCCCCGCCGCCGCGGCGGATCTCGGCACGGAGGGCTGGTCAGCCCTCGTCGCCGCGGGCGCAGCAGCGGTGGTGGCCGTGCTCGTGGTCGGAGTGCGTACGTCGGCCGGGGCCTCCGCCGCCGAGCTGCTCGACTACGAGCGGCAGCACATCCCCTACGGCGTCGTGACCCTGACCGACGGCAGCACATCCACGCTCGTCGAGCTGGCACGCACCCAGGCGCGGCTGGTCATCATCGTCAAGCCCGGCTGCGGTCCCTGCGTCCGGATCGGCGCGAAGCTGGACGAGTGGTCAGCACGCCTGGCACCCGCCATCGGCGTCCTGGCGATCTACCCGGACGAAGAGTCCGCGCGTGACACGACGGAGCATGCCCCCGAGCTCGCCGCGTGGGAGCCGGACCTCAACGTCCGGCGGGTGTTCGACAGCGGCACCCCCACCGCCGTGCTCCTCGGGACGGACGGGATGCTGGCCGGCGGGCCGGTGTTGGGCGAGGACGAGGTGGAGGCGCTGGTGGCCGAGGTGTTGGGCGAGCTGGCGACCGCTCAGCGGCAGTGACCGTTCGACCGCAGCTCCACGCTCTCGAGGCTCGGGGTCAGGTCCCGGGTCCCGCCTCGTCCGGGCCGATCCGCATCTAGACTCGCCGCGTGCCCGACCCCCGTGTGTCAGTTGTGGTCCCGTCACGAGGGGGTGCGACTCGACTACCGATCCTGATGGATGCCTTGGCCCGCCAGGCGGGCGACGTCACCTGGGAGGTCGTGGTGGTCCTCGACGGTGACATGGACGGAAGCCGCGCCGTCCTCGACACCTATCTGAGCCAGGTCCCCCTCACCATTGTCGAGTTCACCGAGAACCGGGGCCGTTCAGCCGCGCTCAACGAAGGCTTCACCATGGCTCGGGGCGCAGTACTGGTGCGCTGCGATGACGACCTGGTCCCGAGGCCCGACTACGTGGCACGACATGCCGCGGGGCACACCGGCGAGGCGGTCGGCATCGTCGGCCTGTATCGCAACGTGTTTCCCGAAACCGTGTATGCGCGCATCTACGGACGCAGGTGGGACGAAGCCTTCCGGCGTGAGGCCTACAACGCACCGCCGGACCGAGCCTGGCAGTACTGGGCAGGCAACTGCTCACTGACCCGGTCCACGTGGGAGGCCACGGGACCGTACGACGACGAGTTTCGGTCCTACGGCTATGAAGACGTCGACTTCGGATATCGCGTCGCCTCGCTCGGTGTGCCCATCGTCCTCGACAGGCGCCTGGAGACGGAGCACCGGATCGCAGCCACCACGACCTCGGGACGGGCACAACGGGCGTTCTACTCCGGAGCGGCCAAGCGCCGTTTCGAGCTGAAGCACGGCCTCGTCGCGCCGACAGCGGCCTCGAGAACCACCTGGGACCACGTGGTCGCAGCGCTCGCACGACACCTGGACGAGGACCGCGCCCAAGCCGTGGGCTCAGTGGTCGACGCCTCTGCGTCGGGCGCTTCCTGACGTCCTCACCGGCAAGGCCGTGGCCATGCTCGTGGAGGCGGCGTCGCAGGCTGGTCACGCGAGCGGGCAGACGCAAGGCGACATCTGATGCCGACCAGACCCGTGATCTCCGTGGTCATCCCTCACCACGGGGATCCAGAACCGACACTCGCACTGCTCGACCAGCTGCGGGGTCAGGTTCCTGCCGAGCACGTGGTCGTCGTCGACGACGCCTCCGCGCAGTCATTTCCGGATGTCGACGGCGCTCGTGTCGTCAGGCGTGAGCGGAACGGGGGCTTCGGATCTGCCGTCAACAGCGGCGCAGAAGTAGCCTCGGGCGACCTGATGCTGGTCCTCAACAGCGATCTGCACGTCCCTGATGACTTGATCGCCGGGTTGCTCGAAGCGCACGAGCGCTACCCCCGAGCCGTGCTGTCCCCTCGCGTGCTGGACGCCGACGGCAACCGCACGTGGGTCGGCAGAGACTTTCCGCGCATCCATCACCAGGTCGTCGAGTGGCTGACTCCGCTGGCGCGCTGGCGCGACACGACGGCCTGGCACCGCGGCGTGGGGCATGACGTGCGCCCGCCGGACGAGGATGCGATCGTCGACTGGGCGATGGGAGCGGCGTTGCTGATCCCACTCCACGACTTCCGCGAGGTCGGTGGCTTCGATGAACGATTCTTCATGAACTGTGAAGAGATCGACCTGCAGCGGCGCCTACGCGGGCGCGGTCTCGTCTCGGTGGTTCTCGCCTCGCCGGGCGTGATGCATGTAGGCGGCGGATCAAGCCCGGAGCACCAGAGGCGGAAGTGGCTTGTCGACTCACGCCTCACGTACGCCGCAAAGTGGGGTTCTCCTCGCCCCCTGCAGGCGGCACTGGGTGCAGCGACCATGGTCAACCTCGCCGTCAATGCGGGCAGGCGGACGCTGGGACGAGATGTCCGTCCACTCGCCGTCGCGCGACAAGAGATGGAGCTGATCAGGTGGCACAGGTGACACGAACGCTCGTGCTGTCCGACCCGAGCCAACGCGCCGGCCTTGGGCAGCCGCACGATCGAGACGATCATGGGCCAGGTCGAGGACGCGAAGCAGGTGTGACATGAACCGGCCCCAAGGCCAATGGCAGGACCGGATGTGCGCACGCATCTACAACCAGTACTACGCGCGCATCTACCAACGACTCCACCGGTGTCCGACGTGCACGGAACGACTCAAGACCACGACGGGCTACTGCTCCGACGCGTGCGAGGCGGCGGCTGCGAGATGACCGATGCTTGCGCACTCGCTGAGCACCGGCAGGTACTGTCGCCTCGTGTGCAGGGGGGCGGGGTGATGAAGCGACCCCGGTTCGCAGCGCGCGTGCGGGGGGGCCCCACTCCGTCGCAGATGCCACCACGCCGGTGGGAGATCCACTTCCCGACACCATTCCCTACGCGATTCCGACGAGCGCACCGTTCAACGTCCCGACGCCGGCGAACACACCGACGTACGACGGCACCGGCCACGGCTTTCATCCGTCGGTCTGGGACGCAGGCGTCGAGGAGCGGTGGAACGGCTTCCGCTACTGGATGGGCATGACGCCGTTCCACGGCGGAAACGAAGACCTCGAGAATCCGTGCATCCTCGCCTCGCACGACGGCTTCGACTGGCAGGTGCCGCCCGGGTTGACGAACCCGCTCGCCCAGCGGGGCTCAGCACCCGGCTTCGACTACAACTCCGACACCGAGCTGGCCTTCGTCCCCGAGGAGGGGACGAACGGGACGCTCTACTGCTTCTGGCGACCCGTCAACCGCTTCGTCGCGCCCATCGACGAGGCGTGGTACTTCGCCACGTCCACCGATGGGGTCACGTGGTCCGACCAGGAGAAGGCCGGGGCGTGGTACGGCGTCGACACCTCGTACGCCTCACCCAGCTTCGTCAGGCTCGCTGACGACGGAATGGCGGGCGTTCACCAACGCCGGAGTGCTCACCGCGAGGCACCCGTCGGGGCCGTGGTCACCGCTGCGGCACTACCGCCACGTCGGACTCGGCCATCGACGGTGGTGGCACCACGACGTCGAGTGGATGGACGGTCGCTTCTGGGCGATCATCAACAACGGCACCACCGACGTCTGGCCCGCAGTGTCGCGCGACGGAGTGCACTGGGTCCATGGCGCGAGCATGTTCGCCAAGCCGTCGACACACGCATGGGAAGCGGGTGGCTACTACCGCCCTGCCTTCCTGCCTCATCCCGACGGCACGAAGATGAACGTGTGGTACTCCGCGTACAACCTGGATGACCCCGACCTCGACCGGCGCGTCGCCTTCACCCAGATCCCCCACCGCGAGTGGACGCGGATCCGCGCGTGACGGCGCGGTCACACGCCTACTCGATCGTGGCGCACGACAATGACTACGTCTTGCGTCGCCTCCTGTCGATGATCGACGACGACCGATCGGCCATCTACATACACCTGGACAAGAAGTTCATCGACGCCGATGAGGCCGCCATCGCTGCGGTGTGCACGGAGTCGCCTGTCACCTTCATCAAGCGTCGGGACGTGAAGTGGGGGCACTTCTCCATGGTCGAAGTCGTCCTCGAGCTGTTCGAGGGCAGCGCTTCCGGGGGGCTACGACTACTACCACCTCCTCTCCGGATCTGACCTCGCACTCCAGACGCCAGATCACGTGTACGACTTCTTCGAGCAGCACGACGGCGACGAGTTCATCGGCTTCTCTCCCGAGTTCGACGAACGCTGGGCCACCGAGCTCCAGCTGTCCCCCACTACGAACGACCGACGAACCGCTATCAGCGAGTCGCTCGGCGGCTCCTCCACCGCAACTTCATCCGGCTCCAGCGCGCCGTCCGTTACGACCACTCGGCCGCGTTCGACATGACGGTCAAGAAGGGCAGCGACTGGTACTCGATCTCACACGCGCTCGCCAGCCACCTGCTCGCATCCGAGCAGCTGATCCGCAAGTTCTTCCGACACTCCCACGCCCCCAGCGAGATGTTCGTCCACACTCTCGTCTGGAACTCTCAGTTCCGCGACAAGATCCATGACCAGACCGACGAGTTCGCGAGCAGCCTCAGACTCATCGACTGGGAGCGCGGCTTTCCGTACGTCTTCCGAGATGAGGACGTGCAGGAGCTCGCGACATCGGATCGTCTCTTTGCTCGAAAGTTCCGAGCCGACGTCGATCGGGAGATCGTGGACCTGGTGTTCGAGGACGTGACGGCCCGCGGGACACATACGTCCTGATCGCACGTCTCGCCTCATTAGGATGACGTCGTGCCACTGCCGCCGGGGAAGGTCTCCATCGTCATCCCGTGCTTCAACGATGGCGTGTACCTCGGCGAGGCCGTCGCCAGCGCGTTGGCGCAGACACATCCGGACACCGAGGTCATCGTCGTCGACGACGGTTCCACGGAGCAGGCGACGCTCGACGCGCTCGACGCGTGCCGGGATGCCGGCGTGAGGGTCCACCGCCAGGAGAACCGCGGTCTGAGCGCCGCTCGGAACGCAGGGATCGGCCTGGCGGCCGGCCCGTACATCCTGCCCCTCGACTCTGACGACCGCATCAGCCCGACCTACGCACAGCAGGCCGCCGAGGTCCTCGACTCGCGCCCCGACGTCGGCATCGTCGGCGGCGACATCGAGCTGTTCGGTCTGGAATCCGCACATCTTCGGCCCACCTTCGACGGCGTCGAGGGGATGCTGTTCCAGAATCGCCTCTACACGTGCTCCATGAGCCGTCGAGACGACTGGGCGGCCGTCGGCGGGCTACCCGGAGCACGTGCCGTTCGCCGAGGACTGGATCTACTGGCTTCGTATCCTGAACCTCGGCCGCGAGGTGCAGCTTCTCGATGACACCGTCTGGTACTACCGCCAGCGTCCTGGGCAGATGACGCGGAGCATGAAGAGCAGCACGTGGACCGCTGCCGTGGTGCACGCCATGCGCGACCAGCCTGACCTGTACGCCCAGCACATCGACGCAGTCACCGAGTACCTCGAGACCAAGCTCCTCACCCTGGACAGCTTCCGCGACCGGTACGGGCGCGTCAACGACTTGGCTGCGCGAGTGCGTTCTCTGACGTCACGGATTCGCTCGATGACCCGCGTCAGCATCGTCATCCCCTGCTACAACGACGGGGCGTTCCTTCCCGACGCCGTCCACAGTGCCCTCGCGCAGACCGAGCGCGGCCGAGATCATCGTCGTGGACGACGGTTCGAGCGACCCCGAGACCTTGCGCGTCCTGCGACACCTGTCGACAAGCCGAGTTCGCGTCCTGACCCAGACGAACGCCGGACTCCCAGCGGCACGCAACGCGGCCATTTCCGTCGCCAGCGGCACGTACATCCTGCCTCTCGACGCGGACGACCTGCTGAGCGAGAGATTCGTCGAGGACGGGGCTGCGGCTCTCGACACCCGACCCGACCTAGGTCTGGTCGGTTCGTCGACCCGCCTCTTCGGAACCGAGTCCGGCGTCGTCACTCCCACGGTTCCCCATCCGAGCGAGTGGTTGATCGCCAACCGGCTTGCCCGCGTCGGCCATGTTTCGAAAAGCGGACTGGGAGGCCTGCGGAGGCTACGCCGAGGACCTGACAGTGGGGAGAGGACTGGCACTTCTGGGTGAAGATCGTTGCCATGGGACGAGCCAGGTCGCCGTCCTGCCGGAGGTCGGCTTGCACTACCGCCGACGGCCAGGTCAGATGACGACGCACGTCCCGTGGACCCTGCAGGAGGCCACCCGCGCGCGAGTCCTGCAGGACGGACTCCCCATCATGGTGAACGCACCCCGCGAGGTCGTCAGCTCGCCCTCGCGCGTCAGCTCAACCTGCTGCAGGCGATGCGGGAGCGACCGAGCGAGCGGCTGCGGTCGCGGGTTGCTGGACTGCCTCGGTCCGTCGCGCGAGCGACTGATACTTGTAGTTGCGCAGCTGAGGGGTGATACGATGTCGTACCTGGACGACGCGGTCGTGGTAGACGCAGACACAGCGGATGGAAGATCTCGCCCAGAAGACCGTAGAACGGCACGCGGATATCCGGCGTGGCCTCCGTAGAACACGTCGCCGGGGAATCCGAGAGCTCCGCTGCCCAGCCGTCGAGCCTGCGCTCGGCCTCCGCGAGCCACGCCTGGGTGAACGGCGTGCGAGGCCTGACGATGTAGGCCCCGTTGCCGAGCAGCCGCCAGTGGTGCAGCAGGAGCCTGCGGTGGGTAACCGGCTCGGCTGGAGCGACGAACCGGTAGCGACAGCTCGCGATACCCGAGGAGCCACGCGTCCTGATCCCGGTTGAGCTCGTCGAGCATCGGGCGCCACCGGTGCTGCGCAGCCTTGACGTCCGTGTAGCCGCCGCCGTGGTGATGGAGGAGGTAGGCCCTGAGGTAGTCCGAGCGGTGGATCAGGGCGAGATCGTCGTACGCCGGGTGGAACGGGTGCCCGGGCACCAGCCACTCGCCCAGGTTGTCCGGAGTCACCAGCACGACGTCGAGCTCCGGCTCGTTCAGTCGCCTGATCTGCTCCATCGCCAGCAACCGGTTGCGCGACATCGCGTTGTCCCCGGTCCACAAGCAGAAGATGCCGACCTTCCGCAGGTTCGACGGCGACGGGATCCAGGGTCGGTGCCGGCGGAGGAACGGTCGGGTGTACGACACGCAGGGCCGCGTCGATGCCAGGGGCCACGCGCGGCTCGACAGGCTCCAGAGCCGCTTGCGGGCCAGCCAGCCCGCATGCTTGATGGAGCGGCACGCGCGATTCGCCGTCTTGCCCGTGCAAACCCTGTCGTCCTCCTACACTTCGACTACCGACCACCATCCGCCGAAGGTTATCTCTTGCTCACGCTCGGTCATGCGCGCCCTTCGACTGTTCGACCGGCGGACCACCGAAAGTTCTCGTTCGCGCTCGCTCGGGTCGATCGCCATCTCGGCTGCGGAGGTCCTCGCGACCCTTGCTGGTCGTCCCGCTGATGCAGCTCATCACCGCTGTCCTCCTCCTCCAGTCCTCGACCGCATCCGCGAAGTGCTCGGCAACCCTGAGGACGACACGGTTGGCGGATCCTCCTGGCCTCGACGTCGGGACGGCCTTCGTCGGCAAGAGCATCCTCGGACTCGCCATCCGCTGGTGGACCATCGGGTTCATCGAGCCGACGGATGGTCGACGCCTCAGCAGACCTCATGCGCTACTACCTCCACGCCCCCTACAGCCTCCACGTGCAGCGAGGGGCCCCGGACCTGCTGCGCCGGCTCAACGAGTCCATGAGCAACGTGTTCGGAGCCATCCTCGTGCCGTCGGTGGCCGTGGTCACGGATGGAGTCACCGTCATCGGCATGACGACAGCTCTTCTCGTCATCGCTCCCTGCCCACCCTCCTGGCGATCGGGCTCTTCGGCACAGGGACCTACGTCCTCCAGCGCTACTCCAGGAACAGCATCATGCGCGCGAGCTGGGCCATCACCGATGCGAACGTCCTGGCGATGCGCTACGCGCTGCAGAGCTTCGGAGGGATCAAGGAGATCAAGCTGCGCAACGAGCAGGACGTCTTCGTCGAGTCCTATGCGCGGGCGAAGGATGGATGCAGCGATGCAGAGCAGGATCATCTCGTTCCTCGGCGACTTTCCGAAGTACGCCATGGAGACGCTGTTCGTGCTCGGCATCGGCGTGATGACCGCCGTGGTGTTCGCACAGGAGTCGTCCGCCGACGCGCTCGGCATCCTTGCGCTCTTCGCATTGCCGGGTTCCGGGTCATGCCCGGCATGGTCCGCATGGTCGCGTCGCTGGACACGGTCCAGTCCGGGGATGCCGTCGCTGGAGCTGATCGAGGGCGACATCGAGGCGATGAAGACGTCGAGCCTCGCCGAGGCCGAGCGTGGCGTGCCGCTGCCGCTGGACCGTGCCCTGACCGTCGACTCGGTGAGCTTCCGGTACGACGACGCCGACGTCGACGTCGCTGTCCGACTGTGATCTCGAGGTCCCTGCCGGCACGTCCCTCGCTCTCGTCGGCGAGCAGCGGCGCCGGGAAGTCCACCTTCGTCGACCTGATCCTCGGGTCTCCAGGCTCCGACCTCCGGGACCGTCCTGTCGGACGGCACCGACGTCGCAACCCGCATGCTCGACTGGCAAGCCAGCGCTGGCCGTCGTTCCGCAGGACGTCTTCCTGCTCGACGGTTCGCTGGCCGACAACATCCGGTTCTCCCCGCGCAGCGTGGAGGGCGACGACGAGCGCAGTCCATCGAGCAATCGCCCAGGCCCAGCTCGACCGAGCTCGTGGACGGACTCGCCTGACGGTCTTGACGCGCACGTGGGCGAGCGCGGAACACGTCTGTCGGGGGGGCAACGTCAGCGGGTCGGCATCGCTCGCGCCCTCTTTCGGGATCCTCGCTCCTCGTCCTCGACGAGGCGACGTCGGCGCTGGACAACGAGACCGAGCACCGCGTCAGCGAGACGATCCGAGCCCTGCGGGGCGACGTCACCCTGATCATCGTGGCCCACCGCTTGTCGACCGTGCGGCACTGCGACCAGATCGCGCTGCATGTCTGCCGGGCGGATCGTCTCGGTCGGCACCTTCGAGGGCCTCCAGGCGACCAGTCCGGAGTTCGCCCGGCTCGTCGAGCTGGGCAAGCTCTGATGCCTGCCGACGCCCTTCGGAGGTGGGCCGCGTGACGCGAATCCTGCTGGTCACCCCGGCCTTCCACGGATACGGGCGCTCCATCGCCGATGCCCTCGTCCGCGCGGGACACACCGTCCGGCTCCATGAGTACGACCGCAACGCAACGCGGCCGGCCAAGGTGATGCACAAGCTCAGCCACGAGCTCCCCGATCGACTGACCGGCAACGACGCGGGCCACCGGCGTCATGGCCGGCGCATCACCGAGCTCGCAGTTCGTGCCGTCACGCAGACCACCTGCGACGTCATCATCACGGTGAAGGGCGACGCCCTCGGTCGCGACTACTGGACCGCGCTGGACGACTCGGGATCACGACAGCTGCTGTGGCTCTACGACGAGCTGGCTCGGATGAGGTTCCCGCGATCCGTCCTGGAGTCCCGGTCCTCGATCGTGTCGTACTCCCCGCACGATGTTCGAGCCCTCACGGGCCGCGGCCTCCGCGCGGCGCACGTCCTGGATGCCTACGACCACACGATCCCGATCGTCCCGCGTCCGAGCGAGGACGTCGTGTTCATCGGAGCCCGCTACCCAGCCCGCGAGCGGCTGATGACACACCTCCACGCGTCGGGTGTCCCCGTGAAGGCCTACGGACGCGAGTGGTCGAACCACCCCGTCGACCGGCTGCGGACGTGGCGCGTGCGCGGCACCTCGGTGCCCAGCGGTCGCGACGTCTCCCGAGGAACCGCGTACGGGATCACGGGCGGGGCCGTCGCTGCGCTCAACTCCCACACGGATCAGGACGGATTCACGATGCGGACCTACGAGATCCCCGGGTCGGGTGGCCTGCAGCTCATCGACCGACCGGACGTCAGCGACCTCTACGTGCCGGACGAGGAGGTGCTCGTCTTCACCTCCGACGAGGAGCTCGTCCAGCTGAGTCAGCGTGCGCGCGTGGATCGGGCATGGGCCCGTCGAATGGCTGCCCGCGCTCGTGCGCGGACCTTGGCGGAGCACACGTTCGACCATCGGGTGCCGATCTTGGAGGCCGCATGGGACTGACACATCCCGTCGACCTCGATGCATGGCAGCAGTGGCAGCGGTCGCAGACCCGACTGCGTTCGCTCCGCCGACGGCAGCGCCCTGCTCAGGACGAGACCATGCTGCTCACCACCTTCGGCACCACACCCGTCCTCCTGGTCGCCCTCGACTCGGGCTCTCCCACCAGCCGGGCCGCGCTGATCGAACCCTTGGTCCATCTCGACGTCCCGTTCGCCGTGATCAGCGAGGCGCCTCCGGTGGGCATCCCGGGCCCGGGCCCGCATGCGACCACCACACTGTCGACGACCGCCCTTCCCGCTGCACTCCGCGACATCAAGGCCGCCGCGGCGCTCGGTCACTACATGCCCCGCGGCGCCACGGCGTACCAGTGGACGCGCGAGCTCTCCGTGCCGTTCTTCGTGGTCCAGCACGGCGCGCTCACGCCGTACACCCCGCCCCTGCCCGCGGAAGCACGACTCCTGTCCTGGAGCGACTCCGACGCCGCGTACTGGACGACAGGCCGCGGCTGACGTCGACCACGAGGTGGTGGGGGCCCAGCTTCTCTGGACCGCCAGCTCCAGGCCGGCCCTCGTGCAGCGCGACGCGCCTCTCACCTACCTGGGCCAGGGGCACGCGGCCGAGATGCTCACGGAGCCGGCTGGCCAGGGCAGCGCTGGCGTTCACCCGCAGGCACCATGCGGTCTATCGGCCGCACCCGTCCGAGCGCGACGTGACCTCGCGTCTCACCCATGCCGCCTACGCCCGGCTGGGGGTCGAGGTCGACGCCACCACGCCCCTGAACGAGCTCACCAGCCCGGTCGTCAGCGTCTTCTCCACCGGAGTGCTCGAGGCGGCGGCGCGCGGTCGCGACGCGTGGGTCGACTTCCCCGCGTCCTCCCGCGTGGCTGCGGCGAGTTCTGGGAGCGTTACGGCATGCACCGTCTCGGAGACGTCCCCACACCTGCGCCGGAGCGATCCGAGCAGGAGCCCGCCACGGCGGATCGCCGAGCTCGTGCACAGCGGCTGCCTCGTGACGCTGTGCGTGATCCCGGCCCGCGGAGGCTCGAAGGGCGTCCCCCGCAAGAACCTCCTCGACGTCGGCGGCAAGCCGCTGATCGTGTGGACGATCGAGCACGCGCTGGCTGTCGCCCGACCTCGACGTGGTGGTCTCCACCGACGACGAGGAGATCGCCGAGGTCGCCCGAGCGGCCGGTGCTCGGGTGCCGTGGCTGCGGCCCGACGAGCTCGCCCAGGACACCACCCCGACCGAGCCGGTCGTGCGCCACGCGATCGAGCAGGTCACCGCCGAGCGCGGCCGGCCCGAGTCGGTGATGCTGCTCCAGGCCACCTCGCCGGTCCGGCACGACGACACCCTCGCGCGCGCACTCGCCGAGTTCGCCGACACCGGTGTCGACTCGATGGTCGGGGTCGTCGAGCAGCCGCCGTTCATCTGGCAGGCCGGCGACCCGCCCACGGCGGCGTACGACGTCGCGGCCCGGCCGCGTCGGCAGGACCTCACTCCCGAGGCCCGGCGCTATCCGCGAGACCGGTTCGCTCTACGTCACCCGGACCGAGATCTACGAGCAGCACGACAACCGCCTCGGCGGTCGGATCGGGCTCTTCGTGATGGCCGAGGACGAGGGCATCGACATCGACACCGAGCTCGACCTGTGGCTGGCAGCGGCCATTTTGGCGAAGTGAGTGTCGAAGGCCTCGTGACTCGTAGTGTGTCGCCATGTCCCAAGACAGCGGTTCGTCGCAGAGTCCGGTCGATCTGCTCCGGTGGTACATCGGGAAGTACGAGAGTGCGTACGGACAGTCCACGCTGCCGGGAGCCGATCAGCTGCGGAAGATGATGTCGCCAGCCACTCGCCTGCGGGCGAAGCAGGCTGCGACCAATGCTCAAGCACCGCGGACCCGACGCCTGGCTGCTCGGATGGTCGATGGAGTCACACCGGTGAAGCTGCACCTCGGCTGCGGGTGGAACTCGTTGGACGGGTGGATCAACATCGACCTCGTGGGCGGGAAGACCGACCTCGTCTGGGACCTCCGGAAGGAGCTGCCCTTTGCTCGCGTTGCGGTTGATGGCTGCGCCTCGCGCCGTCTTCGAGCACATGACCTACTCGGAGACACTCACTGTCCTCGGGCACGTCCGGGCAGTGCTCAAGCCGGGTGGCGTGCTGCGGGTGGGCGTGCCCGATGCCGGGATGTACGCCAGGTGGTACGCCACGGATCCGACCGGGCTGAAGGACTTCCGCTGGGGGCGTGCCACACCGATGCTCGCCCTCCGCGAGGTGTTCCAGGAGCATGCCCATGTCGCGGCCTTCGACGCCGAGACCCTCCTCCTCGTCCTCGAGGCAGGTGGCTTCGCGCGTGCTGTCGTCACCGAGGCCGGCACGTCCCAGCTGCTCGATCCGGTGCCCGACATGCCGGAGCGCTGGGAGGAGACGGTCTACGCAGAAGTACGCGCAGGGGTGCACGGCTGACCAAGGGCGTGTTTTCTCGCGGGATCAGCCGAGTCCCCTGCGACGAGCCGCTCCGCTGGCTACGGTGGTGTGCGTACGTACACCCACGGAAGGCCTCTGCGTTGATCATCGAGCGTGACCTCACGCCCTACGTCGTCTACTCGGGCGACCCGGTCCTGCGCGCCCTGG
Source organism: uncultured Actinomycetota bacterium (assembly GCA_963708875.1). Classification (GTDB taxonomy): domain Bacteria; phylum Actinomycetota; class Actinomycetes; order Propionibacteriales; family Nocardioidaceae; genus Nocardioides. The sequence continues at coordinate 774,651 of CAVPUL010000005.1, read as the reverse complement.
AGAAGATCACCGCCAACAAGGCGCGGGTCATCTTCCTCGTCGACTCGCACGGCCACCTCGACGGCGTGCTGTCCGACGGCGACTTCCGTCGCTGGGTGAGCAGCGCCGCGAGCCTGACCATCGACGTGCCGGCGCTCGAGGCCGCGAACACCTCCCCGCGCAGCCTGCCGATCGGCAGCAGCCCCGCCGAGATCGCGCACGCCTTCGGCTCCGGCATCGACCACGTCGCGCTCGTCGACGACCGCGGCCACCTGGTCGCGATCGCGATCAACCGGGCCGACGAGCTGCGCATCGGCCAGCACGTCATCGCCCCCGATGCGCCCGACGCTCCTGATCTCCGAGATCGGCATCAACCACCAGGGCGACGTGTCGCTGGCCAAGCAGCTGGTCGACCTGTCCGTCGAGTCCGGCGCCGACATCGTGAAGTTCCAGCTGCGCGACATGGAGTCGCTCTACCGCCAGGGCTCGGCCGGCTCGGGCGGCGAGGACCTCGGCCCGCAGTACACCCTCGACCTGCTCGCGAAGTACAACCTCGACGCCGACGGCCTCTTCGAGGTCTTCGACCACTGCCGCGACGTCGGCATCGAGGTCATGTGCACCGCGTGGGACCCGGTCAGCGTCGACCGGCTCGTCGACTACGGCGTCACCGTCGCTCAAGGTCGCCTCGGCCGACATGACCAACCACGCCCTGCTGCGCCACATGGCGGCGAGCGGCACGCCGATGGTGATCTCGACGGGCATGTCCACCGAGGGCGAGATCCGCGAGACCGTCGACGTCGTCCGCAGCACCGGCGTGGCGCACGCCTTCCTGCACTGCCAGTCGACCTACCCGGCGCCCTTCAAGGACATCAACCTCGCCTACCTGACCCGGCTCGCCGAGCTCACCCAGGCGCCGGTCGGCTACTCCGGCCACGAGCGCGGCTTCCACGTCGCCGGTCGCCGCCGTGGCGCTCGGCGCGCGCATCATCGAGAAGCACTTCACCGTCGACCGCGGGCTCGAGGGCAACGACCACAAGGTCAGCCTGCTGCCCGACGAGTTCAAGGAGATGGTGCAGCGGGTCCGCGAGGTCGAGGAGGCGCTCGGCACCGACGCGCCGCGTGCGGTCTCCACCGGCGAGATGATGAACCGCGTCAACCTCGCCAAGTCGCTGGTCGCCGCCCGTCGCATCGAGGTCGGCGAGGTGCTCACCGACGCCGACATCGACATCAAGAGCCCCGGTCGCGGCCTCCAGCCCAACGCCTACGACAAGCTCGTCGGACGTACGACCACCCGCGCGCTCGAGGCCGGCGACTTCTTCTACGCCACCGACCTCGGCGACGCGCGCCCCGACGGGCCGGGCCTACGACTTCCGCCGTCCCGTGGGGCCTCGCCGTGCGCTACCACGACATCGACGCGATGACGAAGGACACGACTCCCGACTTCCTCGAGTTCCACTTCTCCTACAAGGACCTCGACCTGCCGGTCGCGGAGGTCTTCGCGAAGTACGACGGCGGCCTGCCGATGGGCTTCACGACCCACTCCCCCGACCTCTTCGCCGGCGACTTCCTGCTCAACCTCGCCTCCGAGGACGACGACCACTGGGAGCGGTCGATCCGCGAGCTCCAGCGCGTCGTCGACACGACGCGCGAGATGCAGCAGCACTTCACGCAGAGCGCCGACGCCAAGGGCGAGACCGACGGGACCGGTCATCGTGGCCAGCCTCGGCGGCTTCACCACCGACGCGTTCGTCGCTCCCGCCGACGCGCGAGGCGATGTACGCCCGGGTGGCCGCCGGCCTGGCCCGGGTCGACGACTCCGGTGTCCGCCTGTGCGCCCAGACGCTGCCGCCCTACCCCTGGTACATGGGCGGCCAGCTCTACTGCAACCTCTTCGTCGACCCGCGCGACACCGCCGAGTTCGCCGAGCGCTACGACCGCCGGCTCTGCTTCGACGTGTCCCACTCCAAGCTGTCGGCCAACTACCTCGGCATGTCGTTCGCCGAGGCGACCGACCTGCTCGCCCCGCACACCGAGCACCTCCACCTCGTCGACGCGACCGGCGTCGACGGCGAGGGCGTCCAGGTCGGCGACGGCGAGATCGACTGGGCCGTGCTCGCCCAGCAGCTCGACGCGATGTCGCCGGGCGTGAGCTTCATCCCCGAGATCTGGCAGGGACACGTCAACGACGGCGAGGGCTTCTGGATCGCCCTCGAGCGGCTGGAGCAATGGTTCTGACCGCACCCACTGCCCTGTGGGTGGTCCCGGTCAGCGACCTGGCCGGGGTGGCCCGCCACGTCCTCGACGTGGCCCGGGCCGGGATCCCGGGCTGGCGGCTCGTCTTCCTGACGCCCGCCCGGCGACCTGCCGGCGCGCGCTGCGCGAGCTCGGAGCGCGCCGTCGTCGAGGCGCCGTTCGGGCCGGACCACGGGCTGCGCGCGTCGGTCACGAGCCTGCGCGACGTCGTACGCCGCGAGCGTCCGGCCGTCGTGCACAGCCACCTCGCCTACGCCGACATCGTCGCCGCCCTCGCCGTCGGCCGCGGTCCGCGGCTCGTCACCACCGAGCACGGCATCGCCCGCGACGACGTCGTCTACCACCGGTCGCACCGCCAAGGCGCGCGTGATGGCGGGCGTCCACACCGCTCGGCTGCGGCGCTTCGACGCCGCGATCGCGGTCAGCCGCGCCACGGCCGAGGCGATGGCCGAGAAGTGGCACCCGCGAGCGCCGGTGACGGTGATCCCGAACGGGGTCGATCCGGGTCGTCGACGCACCTCGACCGACGAGCGCCGGGGCTCCGCATCCTGTCGCTGGCGCGGCTCTCGCCGGAGAAGCGGCTGCCCGCGCTCGTCGACGGCTTCGCCGAGCTCCGCCGCTCCCACCCGGAGGCCACGCCTGACCATCGCCGGCACGGGCCCGGAGGAGGCTGCGCTGCGCGCGCAGGTCGACCGGCTTGGGCCTGGCCGAGGCCGTCGACCTGCCCGGCTTCGTCGACCCCGACGCGCGCGATGGCCGAGCACGACGTGCTGGCGATGATGTCGGTCTGGGAGAACTGCTCCTACGCCCTGCTCGACGCCGCGGCGCGCGGCATCGGGCGTCGTCGCGAGCGACGTCGGCGGCAACCCCGAGATCCTGCCGTCGCAGGCTCTGGTCAGCGCCGAGGACGCCGGTCGCGGTCGCGGCGACCCTCGCGGCCCAGGGCCTGCGACCTCGCCGCCCGTCCGGGCCTGGATCGGTGGCCGACCGTCGCCGACATGTGCGACGCGGATCGCCGACGACGTACGTCGCGTCGGGAGTCGCGCCGATGAGCGCGCGTCGACTCCCCGTGGAACCTCCCCGACAAGACGGTCGACCGCGCCGACGAGGCCGACCGCGAGATCCGGATCACCGACTTCGCGCTGATGGCGACGCTGCCGTTCCGCGCGCTGCGAGGTCGGCCGGCTTCCCGATCAACGAGCTCGCCATGGCGGCTCTGGTCGGGCTGTGCCTGTTCGCGACCCGCGCGCGGTGGAGCCAAGCTTCCCGCCGTCACGTGGTGATCGTGCTGGCCGCCCTGCTGGCCCTGCTCGTCTACTCCGGGATGGCCAACCACGTCGACTGGACCCGGCGCGTCGGTCACGTCGCGATCCTGGCCGGCCTGATCTGGGCCGTGCGGCACCGGTCGCCTCTCGCTGCGGTCGGCGGGGCTCGGGCTGGCCGCCGGCCTCGATCGCCGTCGATCGCGCTGGCCGCTGGTCGGCATCGGTGGCGACACCTACCCCGGGACGGCTCACCGGCTACCTCGGCGACCCCAACGCCGGCGCCTACTTCATCGCGGTCCTCGGCGTGCTCGCGGTCTTCTTCTGCGATGACCGGTGGAAGGTGCGCCTGGCCGTCGCCGTGCCCGATCGTCGGCCGGCCTCGTGCTGACCTACTCCCGCACCGGACTGCTGGCCGGCGCCTTCGCCGTCGTCTGGGTCCTGCTCGGGCGTCGGCTCGGAGCCGTCGGCGGCGCGGCGATGGCAGTCGGGCTGGTGTGGATCGTCGACAACATCCCCGAGAGCCTGCACGACCTTCGGACCGTTCTCCGACCGCTCCGGCAGCGACGCGCTGCGCGAACGGATCATCGCCCAGGAGCGGGTCGAGATCGCCGACGCGCCGTGGTACGGCCACGGGCCCGGCACCGCGCACGGTCAACATCCGCGACCTCGAGTTCTTCTTCCACAACAGCTACCTCGCCACCCGACAGGAGGGCGGCTGGGGTGCGCTGATCCTGGTGCTGGTCCTCGCTCGTCTACGCGTTCCTCTCGCTGTCGCCGCCGCTCGCGCGCAGGCGACGTGCACGGCCGCCGGCTGCACAGGCCGCCATCATGCGTGCACGGCGGTCATGGCCATCACCCTGGGCGAGGTCCTGCTCGACACGCCGATGGCGTCGCCGTCGGATTCGCCCTCGGGCAGGCGCTGCGGGCGCGCTCCGAGGCATCACCCGATGGCTGAGCGCGTCCACCTCGCGGCGAACAACCCCGACCTGGGCGGCGGCGAGCAGATGCTGCTCCGCCACGCCGAGGCACTCGCTCGACCTCGGACACCACGTCGACGGTCGTGGCTCCCGACTCCCCCACGGAGGTGCTCGACGCGCTGCGGGCCTCGGAGCGGACGTGGTCGCGATCCGTGCCGCCGACCGCCGCGACTACCTCACGCGGCTGCGTTCGTGGGACCGGCACCGAGCGCACCGGCCTGCTCTGGTGCCACGGACTCGTGCCCGGCGTTCGCCACCGCCGGACGCGCCGCACCGGATCGTGCACCTCCACCAGGAGCCGCGGAGCAAGCGCCCAGCAGCTCGCGCTGGGCCTGGCACGTCGCGGCGCGCGAGGCGGTGCTCGTGCCGTCGGTCGATGCATGCGCGATCGCATGCCCGGTGCACGCGCGCACCCCAACTGGACTGCCGACGCCCCTCATCTGGGGCTCGACCCGCTCCGACATGTCGGCGAACGTCGGGTTCCTCGGCCGACTCTCGACCGACAAGGGTGTCGACTGTCCTGGCGCGCGCGTCTGGCGAACGTGTCGGGAACGCCGCGACTCGTGCTGGCCGGCGACACGCGCTACGTGTCCGCGAGCGACGTCGGCGGCGGTCGATGAGGCGGTCGGCCGCCTCGGCGCGCGGGCCGAGCGGCTCGGGCCACGTACGCCCGGCCGCAGCTCTTCGCCCGCGTGCGACCTGGTCGTCTTCCCCAGCGTGTGGGCCGAGCCGTTCGGCCTCGTCGTCGCCGAGGCGATGGCGGCAGGAGTCCCCTTCGTCATCTCCGACGCTGGAGCGCTTCCCGAGGTGGCCGGCGCCGACCATCCGTGGGTCGCTCGCGGCGGCGACGCCGACGACCTCGCGCGCGTCGATCGATCAGGCCCTCGCTGCCTCGCCGGAGCCGAGCGTGCGCGACCGTGACCGACCGCGCGCGCGCGCGTTGGGAGGAGGAGTACTCGCCGGAGGCCGGCCGTGCGACGGGTGCACGCGACTCCTCGACGACCTGGGGGTTCGACTGAGCCGGCCCAGGGTGGCGATCGCCCACGACTACCTCACCCAGCGCGGCGGTGCCGAGCGCGTCGTGCTGACGCTGATGAAGGCCTTCCCCGAGGCCGCCGTCCACACCACGCTCTACGACCCCGAGGGCACCTACCCGGAGTTCGCGGACGCCGACGTCGTCACCTCGCCGCTCAACCGCGATCGGCGCCCTGCGGCGTGACCACCGGCTGCGCCCTTCCGCTCCTGGCGCCGGCCGCATCCCGGACTCGAGGTCGACGCCGACGTCGTCGATCGTCTCCAGCAGCGGCTGGGCGCACGGCTTCGACATCCCCGGCAGCGTACGATCGTCTACTGCCACTCCCCGGCTCGCTGGCTCTACCAGACCGACGCGCTACCTCGGCGGCCCGCTGGCGCCCGCCTCGGTCTGGGCCTCGGCCTGATGGCGCTGCGCCCGTCGCTCATCCGGTGGGACAAGCGCGCGGGCCGATCGGGTCGACGTCTACCTCGCCAACTCCGCGTGGTGCGCGACCGGATCCGGGCGACGTACGGCATCGAGCCGGAGCTGCTGCCGCCGCCGCACGGCATGGACGCCGCAGCGGCCCGCGAGCCGATCGCCGAGCTCGTGGACTGGGACGACGGCTATCTGCGCTGGTGGTCTCGCGGCTGCTGCCCTACAAGAACGTCGACGTCGTGATCGAGGCCGGCGCGGCATCCGGACCGCCGGCTCGTCGTCGTCGGTCGCGGCCCGGAGGAGGCTCGGCTGCGTGCCACCCTGCCCGACAACGTCCGCATGCTCGGCGGCCTCACCGACGCCCAGCTGCGCTGCGGCCTACGCCGCACGCGGACGTGCTCGTCGCCGCCAGCCACGAGGACTTCGGGCTGACTCCGCTCGAGGCCGCCGCGTTCGGCGTGCCCACCGTGGCGCTGCGCGGCGGCGGCTACCTCGACACCATCGTCGAGGGCGAGACCGGGCTGTTCTTCGACCGACCCGAGCCCGACGACATCGCGGCGGCCCTCGCCATTTCCGACCAGCCACGCCTGGGACGCTGACAGACTGCGGGCGCGGGCCGAGGAGTTCGGCGAGGCGCGCTTCATCGACAGGATCCGGGCGATCGCGCTCGAGGCAAGCACGACAGGGGGTGGGCTGAGGTGCGACCTGAAGGCATCCGCCTGCTGCCGTGGCTGATCGGCGCCGTCGACCTCGTGATGATCGCGATCGCGACCGTCCTGGCCATCCGGTTCCGACTCACGCTGTCGATCTTCGACACGCGCCGGCGACGTCCTCGAGAACACCGCCCTGGCCAGCGTCTTCTTCGTCGCCACCTGGCTGGTGCATGCTGGTCTTCTTCGGCACCTACGAGCGCCACGTCTTCGGCGCCGGCACCGAGGAGTTCAAGCTCGTCGTCAACGCCTCCTTCTTCACCGGCGCCCTGGTCGCGACGATGGCGTTCCTCATGCAGTACCCGCTCTCCCGCGGCTTCTTCGTCCTGCTCTTCCCGATCGGCGTGCTGCTGCTGGTGCTCGGCCGACTGTTCTCACCCGACGGATGATCCAGCGCCTCCGGCGCGGCTGGGCACCTCAACGAGAAGGTGCTGCTGGTCGGCAGCCCGATCTACATCGCCGAGATCCACCAGGTGCTGGCCCGCGAGTCCTGGCTCGGCTACCAGGTGATGGGCTGCCTGGTCCCGGCGATCTACGCCGGGCCCGAGACCACCTCCGCGGGCGTCCCGGTCCTCGGGCTCATCGAGGACGTCCGCGCGATCGTCGACGAGGTCTCGCCCGACATCGTCTTCTTCACCGCGGGCGCGGTGAGCTCCTCCACCGCAGCTGCGTCGCCTCGCCTGGGAGCTCGAGGACCACGCCCACGTGCAGATCATCGTCGCCCCCAACGTCACCGACGTCTCCAGCGAGCGGGTCCGAGCATCCGGCCGGTCGCCGGGCTCCCGCTGATGCACCTCGGCCGCTCGCGGTCGCAGCTGGCGACCAACGACGCCAAGCGGCCTTCGACCTCGTCGGCGCCGCTGCTCGTCCTCGCCGCTCATCGTGGCCGCTGCTGCTCGCCCTGATGCTGTGGATCAAGCGGCACGACGGCGGCCCCGCGCTCTTCCGGCAGACCCGCGTCGGTCGCGAGGGCGCCGAGTTCACCTGCCTCAAGCTGCGCTCGATGTCGGTCGACGCCGAGGCGCGGCTCGCCGAGATCGAGGCGCGCGACCACGTGCTCTTCAAGAGCACCGACGATCCCCGCGTCACCCGGCCCGGCCGCTTCATCCGACGCTTCTCCCTCGACGAGCTGCCCCAGCTCGTGGAACGTCCTCCGCGGCGAGATGAGCCTGGTCGGGCCCGCGGCCGCCGCTGCCCGTCCGAGGTCGAGCAGTACGAGGACGACATGCTGCGCCGGCTCAACGTGCTCCCCGGCATGACCGGGCTCTGGCAGGTCTCCGGACGCTCGGACCTGTCGTGGGAGGACACGGTCCGACTCGACCTCTACTACGTCGACAACTGGTCGATGGTCCAGGACCTGCTGATCCTGGCGCGCACCGTGACCGCCGTGCGTCGGGCAGCCGCGGGGCGTACTGATGCCGCACCTGGCGGATCCGTCAGGCCTTCCGGGAGCGGCGGCCTTCCGGCCTCGGCGCCTTCTCGGCCGTGTCGGGCCTGTCGCTCGGCCTTGCCCGTCCTGATGGGCCTGCGACGCCGGCCCTTGCCTGCGGTGGTGTACGGCCTCGCGCGACGTGTACTCGGACGTGTAGCCGCCGTAGCCGCCGTAGCCGCCGTAGCCACCGCCGTAGGCGATGGCCGCGGCGCCCTTGACCGGCGCCTTGTTGAGCACGACGCCGAGGAGCCGGCTGCCCACCTGGTCGAGGATCCGGCGGCACTGCTGGCTCTGCTCGATCTGCGTCTTGCCGGCCGCCTGCACGAGCAGCGCGCCGTCGCAGAACGCAGAGAGCAGTCCGGCGTCCGTCACCGGCAGCAGCGGAGGTGCGTCGAGGATGACGAGGTAGTCCACGCGCGAGCTCGTCGATGAACTGCTTCATCCGCATCGAGCCCAGCAGCTCGCTGGGGTTGGGCGGGATCCGCCCGGCCGGGAGCAGGCTCAGGTTGGGCAGCCCGGAGTCGACGATGACGTCGCGGATCTCGACGTCGCCGGCGAGCGCCTGCGTGAGGCCGACCGTCGCCGTCGATCTCGAACGTGGTGGCGATCATCGGCCGGCGCAGGTCGGCGTCGATGAGCAGCACCGGGGTTCCGGCCTGGGCGACGAGCCGAGCGATGTTGGCCGAGACCGTCGACTTGCCCTCGCCCGGCGAGCGCGGAGGTCACGACGATCTTGCGGGGCTCGTTGTCGACGTCGACGAAGCGGAGGTTGGTCCGCAGCTGGCGGAACGCCTCGGCGGCCCGTCCCAGGTCACCGCGTACGCCCCGGTGGTCGCGCCCGAGGGCCTCCTCCTTGGGGATGATGCCCAGCACCGAGGCGCCGGTCGCGTCCTCGACGTGCTTGGTCGAGCGCACGCGTCGGTCGATCAGGCGCCGCGCGATGAGGAAGGCGTAGGCCAGCGCCAGGCCGCCGACCGCGCCGTTGATGGCCGCCTTGCGTAGTCGGGCGTGAACGGCGCGCCGGGAAGCTGCGCCTCCTCGAGCGGGATGATCCGCGTGACGGCTGCTTGGGATTGCTCGCCGGTCTCGACCTCCTGGGCGCACGACGACGACGGCGTCGACGACCGCGTTGGCCAGGTCACGTGCCTCCTCCGGCGTGGTGCCGATGGCGGTGACGGTCAGGGAGTTGACGTCGGCGTCGACCGACGCGGAGAACCGCCCGGCGATCGCCTGCGGGCGGCACGTCGAGGCCGAGCTCGTCGATGACCTCCTGGGCGACCGGCGTCTTCGAGACGAGGAACGCGTAGAGGTTGGCCTTGTCCTCGGCCAGGTCGGCGTTGCCCTGCTCCTCGCCCGGCGGACGTCGCGTTGCCGACGCGCACCAGGCCCGACGAGGTGGCGGAGTAGAGCACCGGGTCCTGCGTGGTCTTCGCGATCATCAGCGAGCGAGCCGAGGACCGTGCAGCCGATGAGCACCCACACGTAGGCGCGGCTCAGCCGTACGAAGTCCGCAACGTCATGCCGCGAGTCTAGGGCGTCCGACCTCGCGGTCCGGCCGAACAGCGAACCTGGGCGGCGGCTGGCACGATGGGCCCATGACGGCGAGCGACGGCGCGGAGGGCAGGCAGGCCCCTGTCGCGGCTCGCGTGCACCTGGCCCATGCCATCGTCCAGAAGCTCGCCGACGACGCGACGCATCGACCTGCTGCACCTCAAGGGGCCCGCCGTGCTGCCGGGCCTGCGCGCGAGGGCCGCCAGTCGAGCGACGTCGACGTGCTGGTCCGGCCGCAGCCACCTGCACCGGCTCGTCGCGGCGCTCGAGTCGGTCGGCTTCGAGCAGCGCACCGACTTCGCCACCGGATCGGTCTTCGCCCACGCTGCCAACTGGTGGCACGACGACTGGGGCTGGGTCGACGTGCACGTCCGCTGGCCGGGCGTCACCATCGACGCCGAGGCCGCCTTCGACATCCTCGCCCGCGACCGCATCCAGCACCCGATCGCGCACCGGGACTGCCCGGTCCCCGGACCGCACCGCCCAGCGGCTCATCCTGGTCCTCCACTCCGCCCGCTCCGGTGGCACCGACGACATCGAGCAGTCCTGGACGACGGCGGCTCCGAGCGAGCAGGCCGAGGTCCGCGCGCTCGCGCTCGAGCTCGGTGCCGAGGTGGCGCTGGCCGCCGGCATCGGCGAGCTCGAGCTGCACCGGGCGGCGCCGACCTACGCGCTGTGGCACCACTTCGTCCACGGCGGCAGCCGCCTCGACGAGTGGCGGGCCCGGCTCGCCGCCGCCACCACCGCCGCGCGCCAAGGCCGAGCTGCTGACCTCGGCGGTCCGCGTCAACCGCGACCACCTGCGCATGGAGCTCGGCAGGCCGCCGACGCGCCAGGAGGTCCGCGACCGTCAGCGCGACCGGTTGCGCCGGGCCGTCGACGAGGCTGTCGAGCCGGATGAGGCGCTCGTGACGCCGACTACCGGATCGCCGACGACGTGGCGTGGGTCAGCCAGCGAGGACCTCGACGGCGGCGACGTCCCGACGGCGTACGTCACCCGGGTCCCGCGGGGCCTGCCCATCCTGCTCGAGGGGTCGGGGTGCATCGTGTGGCTCGCGCTCGCCGACGGCGGGACGCTCGAGGAGATCACCACGGCCGCGGCGGAGATGTCGGGCATGCCGACGAGGACGACATCAGGAGCGACGTCGAGCGACCTGCGTCGACCAGCTCGTCGTGATCCGGCTCGCGCAGCGAAGAGTGACCGCGAGGGCGCCGACCAGCGCGCCGACCGTGTTGGCGACGACGTCGCCCCAGCTGCCGTCCCGCTCCAGCCAGCGCCACTGCACCAGCTCGACGACGGACGAGCCCGCGAGCGCGACGAGCGCGACCCACCACCACGAGCGGCCGGTCACGAACGCCAGCAGCGCACCCGAGGCAGGAACAGGACCACGTTGAGCGCGAACCCGTAGTGCTCGGGCAACAGCCCGGCCGGGTGCGATCGGCACGTCTGTACCGGACGTGGACGTAGAGCCAGACGGTCAACCGGTTCAGCTCCCATCCCCACGGACCGGTGACCAGCAGGGCGAGGACCACGAGATAGGCCGCGCCGACGGCGTACACCACCCGTCGATCGCGCATCCAGCCCATCGGCTCACCCTAGAGTGAGCGCCGTGAGCGACGAGGCACCATCACCGGCGGTCGTGGTGGAGGTCCTCGGCGTGCCTGTCGGCATCACGGCATCCGGGAGCGAGGCGGTCCGGCTCCGTCGGCAGTGGAGCCGTGCCCTGACCGATCGCGACGCAGTGACCACCGTCGACTCCGGTCGGCCCAGCGCCGACGACGAGGTCGCCTCCGACTACGCCCTGACGTCCCGCGTCACCCTGGCCGCCCTCGACGCCACAGCCGGCACCCGGCTCAACCTGCACGCGGGGGCCGTGGCCGACGACCGTGGCCGGGTCCTGACCCTCATCGGACCGTCCGGGTCGGGCAAGACGACGGCCATCGCGCTCCTCGCGACCCGGTTGGGCTATCTCTCCGACGAGACCACGTCCCTGGACGCCGACCTCGTCGTCCACCCGCACGCCAAGCCGTTGTCGGTGATCACCGACCCCGCAACGCCGCACCTGAAGCAGTCGGTCTCCCCTGACGACCTGGCTCTCGTGCGCCCTCCCGCCGCCTGTCACCTCCACCGCATCGTGCTGCTGCATCGCGGGGACGACGACCGGGGCCTGCAGCCTGTCGCGCACGCCCTCGCGATTGCGGAGATCGTCGCGCAGACGTCGTCCCTCGTGCGGCTCGAGCACCCGATCCTGCGCCTGGCGGACACGATCGATGCCTGCGGCGGCGCGTGGGGCCTGCACTACCGCGAGTTCGGCGACTGGATCGACGAGCTCGTCACGCTGCTCGACCGCGAGCCCCAGCCTCCTCCGCCCCGGGTCCACCACCCGGGCGGCGGCGCGCTGGCTGAGCCTGCCCCCGGTGCGTGGCGACGTACGCCTTGGCTCGACGCCGTCGAGTACGACGACGAGGTCGTCCTGATGGTCGACGACCAGGTCCGCGTCCTCGCCGGGCTCGGCCTGGTCATGTGGCTCGCCCTCGCGTCGCCGCGGAGCACCGAGGAGCTGGTCGAGGAGACGATCGCGCTGTGGGGTGAGCACCCGGACGCGCGCCGGCTGGTCGAGGAAGCACTGGCCGTCCTGACCGAGCAGGGCGTGCTCGAACCACCGTGACCATGGATCTTGAACAAGCCGCGTCTCGTTTGTAGATTTCCGGCGTGACGACCACGAGCACCGATCTGCAGCGACAGATCGACGACCTGATCGCCCTCGTGGAGCGCAATCGGGGCGCCATCCGCGGGTTGACCGATCGGGCCGACGCGGCTGACGAGCGAGCGGATGCGGCGCGAGATCGCGCCGACGACATGGAGACCCGCTCCATGATCGATCGCGAGCTCATCGCCGTGCTCCAGGCCGACGGGGTGCTCCATCAGGAGCACGTCGTCGAGCTGCAGGAGGCGCTCGTCTCCTCTCGCACGATCGGGGCGGCGCTGGGCATCCTCATGTCCAGCCGGCAGATCACCCAGGAGGAGGCGCTCATGGTGCTCAAGGAGACCAGCCAGCGCACCAACACCAAGCTCCGCGTCCTGGCCGAGACGCTCGTCGGCGGCACCGAAGCGTCGCGCTAGGCCGGGTCGTCGTACGCGTCCGCCACGGCGGTAACGTGCCCGACATGAGCACCCCACGACGTTCCGCTCCTCCGCTTCGCTCCCCCGCACAACGCCTCGGGGACCCCGCATGACCGCCCGCCGCCAGCTGCCCACCGAGGAGTCGCGCGACCTCCTCGCGCTCACCCGCGAGATCGCCACCAAGGAGCTCGCACCCCGCGCGGCGGAGGCGGAGTCGACCGAGACGTTCCCGCGGGAGGTGTTCCGGACGCTCGGCCGGGCGGGCCTGCTCTCGCTGCCCTACCCCGAGGAGATGGGCGGCGGCGACCAGCCCTACGAGGTCTACCTGCAGGTGCTCGAGGAGATCGGGGCCGTGTGGTCCTCGGTCGGAGTCGGGGTGTCGGTCCACGCCCTGTCCTGCTTCGGGCTGGCCTACTACGGCACCGACGAGCAGCGCGCCGAGTGGCTTCCCGACATGCTCAGCGGCGACCTCCTCGGCGCGTACTGCCTCTCCGAGGCGCACGCCGGTTCGGACCCCGCCGCCATGCGGACCACGGCGCGGCGCGACGGCGACTCGTACGTCATCAACGGCGCGAAGGCGTGGACGACCCACGGCGGGCACGCCGACTTCTACAAGGTGATGGCGCGGACCTCGGACGACCGCAACGGCATCTCCTGCTTCCTCGTCCCGGCATCGTCGGAGGGCCTGACGGCCGACCCGCCGGAGCGCAAGATGGGGCTGACCGGCTCCGCGACCGCCACGATGCGCTTCGACCACGTGCGCGTCGATGCCTCGCGTCGCCTCGGCGAGGAGGGTGAGGGACTGAAGATCGCGCTCGCCGGCCTCGACTCCGGCCGGCTCGGCATCGCCGCCGTCGCCATCGGCCTCGCCCAGGGCGCGCTCGACTCGGCCGTGGCGTACGCCCGCGAGCGGGAGACCTTCGGCACGAAGATCATCGACCACCAGGGCCTGGCCTTCGTGCTCGCCGACATGGAGGCCGCGATCGTCTCGGCCCGCGCGACCATGCTCCACGCCGCCCGCCTCCGCGACGCCGGCCTCCCCTTCTCCCGCGAGGCCTCGGTCGCCAAGCTCGTCGCCACCGACAACGCCATGAAGGTCACCACCGACGCCGTCCAGGTCCTCGGCGGCTACGGCTACACCCGCGACTTCCCCGTCGAGCGCTACATGCGCGAGGCGAAGGTGATGCAGATCTTCGAGGGCACCAACCAGATCCAGCGGATGGTCATCTCCCGTTCCCTCGCCAAGGACAACTCCGGCGCGATCGCCTGACGCCTCAGACGTCGGTCACCCGCACGCCGGCGTGGGCCTTGTAGCGCCGGTTGATGGAGATCAGGTTGGCGGTCAGGGCCTCGATCTGGTGGGCGTTGCGGAGGCGGCCGCCGTACATCCCGCGCATGCCGGGCACGACGTCGGCGAGGGCCTGGACGAGGTCGGTGGCCTCGCGGTCGTCGCCGAGGACGAGCACGTCGGTGTCGACCGACTCCACCGAGGGATCCTCGAGGAGCACGGCACTGACGTTGTGGAAGGCGCCGACGACACGTGACTCGGTGAGGATCGCGGCGGCCTGTTGGGTGGCCGAGCCCTCCTCGACGGCCAGGGCGTACGCCCCCTGCTTGTCGAAGCCGAGCGGGTTCACGCAGTCGACGACGACCTTGCCGGCGAGCTCGGAGGTCAGGGAGCCGAGCAGCTCGGCGTGGCCGTCCCACGGGACGACGACCAGGACGATGTCACCGGCGGAGGCGGCATCGGCGTTGCTGGCCCCGCGTACGCGACCCACGGACGCGAGTGCCTCGGCAGCCTCCGAGGCGCGCGTCGCGTCACGCGAGCCGAGCACGACGTCGAGCCCGGCGGCGGCGAACCGGCGCGCCAGCCCTCGACCCTGCGGTCCGGTGCCACCGAGCACGGCGATGGTCAGGGAGGTGAGGTCGACGTCGCTCATGCGGGGTCCCCGCGGCGTTGTTCGGGGGCTCGCAGCGGAGGAGAAGAACGTCGTGGGGTGTTCATGGCGCCGACGCTAGCGAACGCGCATCAGATGCCCACCCCGAGGTGTGTTGTCCAGCCCGATCCGGCGAGCGACGGTGGAGGCATGTCCAAGCGCATCGCATTCCTGACCGCAGCCGAGGGCGTCGAGGAGGTCGAGCTGACCCAGCCGTGGAAGGCAGCCGTCGACGCCGGCCACACCGCCGAGCTCCTGTCCCTCGACGAGGGCGAGGTCCAGCTCTTCCAGCACCTCGACAAGTCCACCACCCAGCGGATCGACCGCCGCGTGAGTGACGTCTCGATCGGCGACTACGACGCACTCGTGCTGCCGGGCGGCGTCGCCAACCCGGACGCGCTGCGCGCCGACGAGACCGCCGTCGCGTTCATCCGCGACTTCGTCGACTCCGGCAAGCCGGTCGCCGCGATCTGTCACGCCCCGTGGACCCTGGTCGAGGCCGACCGGGTGCAGGGCAAGCGCCTCGCGAGCTGGCCGAGCCTGCAGACCGACATCCGCAATGCCGGCGGCGAGTGGGTCGACGAGGAGGTCGTCGTGGACGGCAACCTCATCACCAGCCGCAACCCCGACGACATCCCTGCGTTCAACAAGGCCCTGCTCGACGCCCTCGGCTAGCGCGCGACCAGCCAGCGTCCCAGCAGCGTCCCGTCCTGCTCGAGCAGCAGGGCGGGGCGCAACGCGACGTCCACGTCGGCTCCGGTGGCGATGCGTACGGCGTCACCGCCGGTGAGCACGGGAACGATGGTCAGGCACAGCTCGTCGACGACGCCGGCCGTCAGCAGGTCGGCGAAGAGCGACGGCCCGCCCTCGCAGAGCTGGTCGGTCCAGCCGCGACCCGCGAGCTCGGCCTTGAGCCTGACGAAGTCGATCTCCTCCTCGCCCAGGACGAGGACGTTCTCGTCGCCGAGCGCGTCGCGGGCGTCGGCAAGTCCGTCCGACGACGCGAC
The DNA here is from genome assembly GCA_963708875.1 of uncultured Actinomycetota bacterium. Classification (GTDB taxonomy): domain Bacteria; phylum Actinomycetota; class Actinomycetes; order Propionibacteriales; family Nocardioidaceae; genus Nocardioides. Next base: position 758,966 of record CAVPUL010000005.1, on the reverse strand, counting down.
GGTCGCCATCAGGATCCTTCCCCGCGGGGCGTCGCGCAGCGTCGGCGGCAGGTCGGCGGACCGGCTCACGACGACCAGCGGCACGCGCGGGACGTCGTACTCCTCCGACCGCAGCGTGCCTGCACCGACGACGAGACAGTCCGCCCGCGTGCGCAGCGCGTCGAAGACCCGCTTGTCGGCGGCGTTGTTGATGGTGCCGCTCAGGCCGTCGGACCCCTGCGCGGCTCCGTCGACCGTGCTGACGAAGTTCACCCGCAGCCACGGCTCGGTCGGGTCGACGTGGGACGGCGCGTAGGCCGTCGCCAGCTCGTCGTCGGACAGGTCGGCCAGTCGCCGCAGCTCGAGGTGGTCGCTCACGCGCTCCATCCTGCCGCCTTGGGCGCGTCCCTCCACTCTCGGCCGGCGCGCAGCAGGCGATGGAGTTGAGGGACGCGCCCTAGGCTCACTGGCGTGATCACCCTTGCGGATCTCGCCGCACTGCAGAACGCCCACGGCGACGCCTGGGCGTCTCCGGTGGCGCCCGTCGTCCTCAACGGCCCGCGCGGATCGGTCGCCATCGGCGACGGACCCGTCACCCTGATGGGGTGCGTCAACCTGTCGCGCGACTCGACCTATCGCGAGAGCGTCGCGACGAGCCCCGCGGATGCCGTACGCCTGGGGCGGGTGCAGGCAGCGCAGGGCGCCGCGATCATCGACCTCGGCGCCGAGTCGAGCACCGCGAAGGCGGCCCGCGTCACCGCTGACGACCAGATCGCCGCACTGGTGCCGACCGTGAAGGGCCTCGCCGCCGAGGCCGTCGTGTCCGTCGAGACCTACGAGCCCGAGGTCGTGCGCGCCTGCCTCGACGCCGGCGCCCGGATCCTCAACATGACCGGTCGCGAGCACGAGGAGGAGATGCTCGCGCTCGCTGCGGAGTACGACGCCGCTGTCGTGCTGTGCTTCGGCGAGACGGCCAACGTGCGCGAGATCTCCGACGTGCCGCCCGACGCCGACCCGCTCCCGGTGCTGCTCGACCACTTCGCACCGCGGATCGCCCACGCGCGCTCGCTCGGCGTCGACAAGGTCGTGATCGATCCCGGGATGGGCTTCTACTACGGCAACCTCGTCGACCCGCTCACCCGCGCCCGGCACCAGATGCGGGTGCTCGCGCAGGGCTTCCGGCTGCGGCCGCTCGGCGTCCCCGTCTGCAACGCGGTGCCGCACAGCTTCGACCTGTTCGGCGACGAGTTCCGCAAGGGGGAGGGGTTCTTCGCCGTCTTCGCGACGCTCGGCGGGACCCATCTCGTACGCACGCACGAAGTCGCGCACCTGCGGACGGTGCTCCGCGCGCTCGACGAGCTGGGGGTTGGCTGACCGGCACCACGACGGCAGTTCGTGTGCCGCATGGGTGGGTTCACGCTCAGGCGGCGAGGCCGTGGCGTCCAACTGCCTGCACAGTGCGCCACCGGACGACATCGGCGATCGCTTCGGCCACCTCGTCCGGCGCGAACATCACCTCGGTCCACGTGAACCGCAACACGACGAGACCGAGCCGTGCTGCTTTCGTGTAGCGGTCGACATCGCGCTGGAGCCCGGCCTTGGTCCAGTGGTGCTCCAGCGACTCCGCCTCGATCACGATGCCCAGCCAGCGATCCAGGAGGTCGACGAACCCGACGCCCGGCACCTCGCCCTGCGGCACGACATCGAGCCCGACCACGGTTGCAGCGATCACGTAGAGGCACGTCTCGAAGGGGTTGGCGCGAAGGTGCGACGCCTCTCGCGCGACGCGCAGCGCCCTCGCCCTCCCCGTGCGGGGGCTGCGCGCCGCCGCGACAAGCAGGTCGTCCCGGTCGACGATGCCCTCGCGCAGGGCGGAGTCGGCAACCGAGAGTGCGACATCGAAGTCGTACGCCCGGGCACAGTCGATCACCGTCCGCGTCCGGGAGGTCACGCTGCGGCGCCGCTCCCTGTCGGAGAGGTCGCCCCAGTGCAGCTCGAAGGATCCCGGCGGTTTGCGCGCGCTGCGCGGGAGGGTGATGCAGGGCTTCACCGGATCGTGCTTGAGCTTCCACCCGAACTCCTGGGCCGCACTCAGGTGGGAGGCGGTCCCGCCCGTCCGGGCCACCGCGCGCATGGTGCCCTCGGCATCCGCCAGGCAGTAGCGGTCGTGTCGGGGCTTGTGGATCCGCGCATCCTTGACGGCTGCTCTGAGCTCGGCTCGCGTCGTGAGCCCGATGAGCTCGCCGAACGTCGCGACGCCGCCGAGCTCGCGCAGCGCCTCGACCGGGTCCATGCCTCCGACACTGGCACCTCGGAGCCGGGGCTTGCTCGCGCTCTCCACAGGCGGTCGAGCACCATGAAGGCAGTTGGTGAGCACGGACCGGTCCGCCACGCTCAGCACAGGCCAGACCGGCGCCAACTGCCTTCCTGGTGTCAGCCCAGGTAGCCGCGGACGCCGGCGACCAGCCCACGCGCGTAGCGCGCCCGGCCGGCCGCCGAGGTCATCACCCGGGCCTCGGCAGCGCTGCGCATGTTGCCCAGCTCGACCATCACGGTCGGCACGTCGGAGAGGTTGAGGGTGCCGAGGTCGGAGCGGACGTCGAGACCGTCGCCGCCGGCGATGTAGTTGGCCACCGCGAAGTGATGGGACAGCAGGCCGCCCTTGACCGCCGCCGCGAGCCGCGCCGACGGCGCGAAGATGTCGTCGGTCCACGGCGCCCGGTCGGGCGGCGCGATGACGTGGAAGCCGCGAGCTCCTGCGGCGTACGACCCGTCGGCGTGGATCGAGAGCTTGAGGTCCGCGTGGATGTGGTTCCCGGCGCGACCTCTCGCGTCGACGCACGGACCCCACCGGTCCTGTCGGTTGCTGTGGCGGGTGAGGACCACGGTGGCGCCGAGCGCCCGGAGCCGGCCAGCGACGAGGCGCGAGACCTGCCAGGCGAACGTCGCCTCGGGGTAGCCGCCGTTCGTCGCCGTACCCGTCGTGTTGCACGGCTTGGTGAAGCCGCCGGCCGGCACGGGGCGGTTGATCTCGCCGGGGAAGTTGTGGTTGCCGAGCTGGTGGCCGGGGTCGATGACGATGGTGCGACCGGCGAGTGGCGTCGAGGCTGGCACCTCGACCACCGACGGTGCAGCGACTGCCGGCGCCGCCAGCCCCGACAGGACGAGCAGCGCGACCGCCACCAGCCGCATCACCCGCCGTAGCCCTGCGGGTTCTGCGACTGCCACCGCCACGTGTCGGCGCACATGTCGTCGATCGTCTTCTGCGTGCTCCAGCCCAGCTCCGCGTTGGCCTTGGACGGGTCGGCATAGCTGGTGGCGATGTCGCCGGCCCGGCGCGCGACGATCTCGTAGGGGAGCTCGCGACCGACCGCCCTCTCGAAGGCCCGCAGCATCTCCAGCACGCTCGTGCCGGTGCCGGAGCCGAGGTTCCAGGTGTGCACGGCCTCGTCGGTGTCCTCGAGCGCCTTCAGCGCCGCGATGTGCCCGGCCGCCAGGTCCTCGACGTGGATGTAGTCGCGGACGCCGGTGCCGTCGACCGTGTCGTAGTCACCGCCGAACACCATGAGCTTGTCGCGCTTGCCGACGGCCACCTGGGCGATGAAGGGCACGAGGTTGTTGGGGATGCCCGAGGGGTCCTCGCCGATCGTGCCGGAGGTGTGCGCCCCGACCGGGTTGAAGTAGCGCAGCAGCGCGAACCGCATCTGCGGCGCGGCGGCCGCGACGTCGCGCAGGATCTGCTCCTGCATGACCTTCGTCCAGCCGTAGGGGTTGGTGGCATAGGTCCGGCGGTCCTCGGTGGCCGCGGCCTGGTCCTCGCCGTACACCGTCGCGCTCGACGAGAAGACCAGCTTGTCGACGTCGTAGCGGTGCATCGCACGGACCAGGGAGAACGTCGAGACGAGGTTGTTCTCGTAGTAGTCGAGGGGCTTCTCGACGCTCTCGCCCACGGCCTTGTAGCCCGCGAAGTGGATGACCCCGTCGAAGCCCTCGGACGCGAAGAGGTGCTCGGTCTTGTCGTGGTCGGTGAGGTCGAAGGAGTGGAGCGGGATGCGCGTCCCGGTCAGCGACTCCATCCGGCCCAGCACCGTCGGGTGCGCGTTGCTGAAGTTGTCGACGATGACGACATCGTGACCTGCGGCGACGAGCTGGATGACCGTGTGCGAGCCGATGTAGCCGGCGCCGCCGCTGACGAGGATCTTCATGCGCCACACCCTAGGACAGCGGTCTGCTGACAGAATGCGGCCATGCCCAGCGCTCTCATCACCGGAATCACCGGCCAGGACGGTCTCTACCTCGCCGAGCTGCTGCTCGAGAAGGGGTACGACGTCCACGGGCTGATCCGCGGCCAGAACAACCCCCGCCGCGAGCTCGTCCAGAAGCTCGTCCCCGACGTCCAGCTGCACAACGGTGACCTCACCGACCTGTCCAGCCTGATGCGGGCGCTGCGCGACTCCGAGCCGGACGAGGTCTACAACCTCGGCGCGATCTCGTTCGTCGCCTACTCGTGGGAGAACGCCTTCGTCACCAGCGACGTGACCGGCATGGGCGTGCTCAACATGCTCGAGTCCGTACGCCTGCACGCGGGCGAGGACGCCTCCCGCATCCGCTTCTACCAGGCCTCGAGCTCGGAGATGTTCGGCAAGGTGCAGGAGGTCCCCCAGTCGGAGCGCACCCTGCTCTGGCCGCGCTCGCCCTACGGCGTGAGCAAGGTCTACGGCCACTACATGACGATCAACTACCGCGAGTCCTACGGCATGCACGCCTCCTCGGGGATCCTCTTCAACCACGAGTCGCCGCGCCGCGGCCCGGAGTTCGTGACCCGCAAGATCAGCCAGGCGGTCGCCCGGATCCACCTCGGCCAGCAGGACTCGATGGCGCTCGGCAACCTCGACGCCCAGCGCGACTGGGGCTACGCCGGCGACTACGTCGAGGCGATGTGGCGGATGATGCAGCAGGACGAGGCCGACGACTACGTCATCGCGACCGGTGAGACCCACTCCATCCGCGACTTCCTCGACCTCGCGTTCGCCCACGTCGGCGTCGACGACTGGACCAAGCACGTCACCCTGGACCCGCGCTTCATGCGCCCGGCCGAGGTGGAGCTGCTGATCGGCGACGCGTCCAAGGCCAAGGACAAGCTCGGCTGGACGCCCACGGTCTCCTTCCCCGAGCTGGTGTCGATGATGGTGGACAGCGACATCGCGGCGGTCAAGGCGGGCTGGTGACGGCTCGCGCCTTCATCACCGGCATCGGCGGGCAGGACGGCACCTACCTCGCCGAGCGCCTCGTCGGCGAGGGCCTCGAGGTCCACGCCCTGGTGCTCCATGCGGACGGCCACCCGGCCCACTGCCCCGACGAGGTCGTCCTCCACACCGGCGACCTCGGGGATGTCGAGGCGACCCGTCGGCTGGTCCTCGACATCGCTCCGCAGGAGATCTACAACCTGGCCGCGATCAGCTCCGTCGCCCAGTCGTGGGACGAGCCCGACCTGACCGCGCACGTCAACGGGCTCGCCGCCGTCGCGCTGATGGAGTCGGCGCGCCTCGCCGGCGACGTACGCCTGGTGCAGGCATCCAGCGCCGAGATCTTCGGTGAGCCTGCCGAGTCGCCGCAGCACGAGGGCACGGCGATCCGGCCGATCAACCCCTACGGCGCCGCGAAGGCCTTCGCGCACCTGTCCGCCGGCGTCTTCCGACAGCGCGACCAGCACGTGTCCAGCGCGATCCTCTACAACCACGAGTCGCCGCGGCGCCACGAGCGCTTCGTGACCCGCAAGATCACCTCGACCGTCGCCGCGATCGCCCGCGGCGAGGCCGACGAGCTCGTCCTGGGCAACCTCGACGCACGTCGCGACTGGGGCTGGGCCCCCGACTACGTCGACGCGATGCTGCGCGCGGCACGGGCCGACGAGCCGGGCGACTACGTCGTCGCCACCGGCCGCGCCCACTCCGTACGCGAGTTCGTCGCCGCGGCCTTCGCCGCGGCCGGAGTCGCCGAGGACGACTGGGAGCCGCTGGTCCGCCAGGACGAGCGCTTCTTCCGCCCCGCCGACCCGACCGAGCTGGTGGGCGACGCGTCCCGGGCCCGCGAGCAGCTCGGCTGGGCGCCGACGGTCGCCTTCGAGGAGATCGTGGCGCGGATGGTCGCCGCCGACCTCTAGCCGTGCTGGAGCAGCCCCAGCAGGTATTCGCCGTAGCCGCTCTTGCGCAGCGGCTCGGCCCGCTCGACGAGGTCGTCGTCGGAGAGCCAGCCCATCCGCCACGCGACCTCCTCGGGTGCACCGACCTTGAAGCCCTGTCGGCCCTCGATGGTGCGCACGAAGTTGGACGCGTCGTTGAGCGAGTCGAAGGTGCCGGTGTCGAGCCACGCGGTGCCGCGCGGCAGCACCTCGACCTGGAGGCGACCCTCCTCGAGGTAGCGGCGGTTGAGGTCGGTGATCTCCAGCTCGCCGCGCGCGGACGGCGCCAGCTCGGACGCGTACTGCACGACGTCGTTGTCGTAGAAGTAGAGCCCCGGAACCGCGAAGTCGCTCTTCGGGTGCTCCGGCTTCTCCTCGAGCGAGAGGGCACGACCCTGGTCGTCGAACTCCACGACGCCGTAGGCCCGGGGGTCGGCGACGTGGTAGCCGAAGACGGCGGCACCGTCGAGGTCCTTGAACCGCAGCAGCTGGTGGCCGAGGCCGGAGCCGTAGAAGATGTTGTCGCCGAGGACCAGGGCCGACCGTTCGGAGCCGATGTGGTCGGCGCCGATGATGAACGCCTGGGCCAGGCCGTCCGGGCTGGGCTGGACGGCGAAGGTCAGGTTGATGCCGAACTGTGAGCCGTCGCCGAGCAGCCGGTGGAAGCCGTCGGCCTCGTGGGGCGTGGTGATGATCAGCACATCGCGGATGCCGGCGAGCATCAGCGTCGAGAGCGGGTAGTAGATCATCGGCTTGTCGTAGACCGGCACCAGCTGCTTGCTGATGCCCTGGGTGATCGGGTGCAGCCGCGAGCCCGTGCCGCCGGCCAGGATGATTCCGCGCATGGGGGCCACCCTAGGACGCGGCGATCTGCGGATGCGTCAGGCACCATGTGCGCATGTCATTCACCCGTCGTCACGCCGACGCGACCACGGCTGCTTCCGGCCCGCGACGATCATCGGGGTCCTCTTCCTGCTGCTCGTCGGTCTCGCCCTGCTGGCCATCCCGTTCCTCAAGGCGCCCGGCAACGCACAGGGCGCGAAGGCCGACCTCGAGGCGGCCAAGATCGTCACTGGGCAACGGCGACATCGCGGCGGCGGAGGCCGGCCGTGCAGAGCGCGCGCGCGCCACGCCGACCAGGTCCAGGGCGCGATGCAGGGCATCGGTGGGCGACGTGTGGAGCGTGATCCCGGTCGTCGGGCGGCCGGTCGCAGACGTACGCCACCTCGGCAACGCGCTCGACGACCTCACCGCTGTCGCCGAGGTCGCGGTCCAGGTCCTGCCCTCAGGTCCACGGCGACGATTCGACCCTCTTCGCCGACGGCAACGTCGACGTCGACGCCCTGCGCAGGCTGGTCACCGCGCGGCTCGACGACGCGAGCGCACGACCTCGACGTCGCGCAGCTGAGCTCGACGACGTCGGCCGACCAGGCCCCGGCCGCGGGCAGCCGGCTCGGCGACGCACGGGACGATGTACTCGCCCAGATCGCACCGCTGGCCACGGGCCTCACGGTGGTCAACGCCCTTGCTCGACGAGCTGCCCGACCGGTCCTCGGCGCCGACGCCGAGCGCAGTACCTCCTGGCGCTGCTCAACCCGGCCGAGCAGCGCTACTCGGGGGGCGCGCCGCTGACCCTCGTCCCGTTCACCGTCGACGGACGGCACGATCGAGCGTCGGCGAGGCCCATCGACACCGCCACGGCCCGGGGAGTGCGGTCGGCCCTGCTACTGGACAAGGTCAAGGGCAATCCGTTCCACCACGGCAAGCCTGCGACGTCCTGACTGCTACCTACGCCCCGGACTGGTCGCGTCTCGGGCGAGGAGCTGCTGCACGCGTGGCGAAGCGCTGCGCGGTCGACGCCTGTCGACGGCGTCGTGGCGGTCGACGTCGTCGCCCTGGCCGACCTGCTCGCGCTCACCGGTCCGATCGAGGTCCCGACCGTACGGCACGCTGACTCGGCGACAACCTGGTCGAGAAGCTGGTCGGCGAGCTACGATCAGCTACCCCGATCCAACGCCGCAGCGCAAGGACCTCAACCGGGCGATCGCTGCCGGTCTTCGCCGACCGGCTGCTCGCGAGCCCGGCCACGGCCTGGACGAAGGTCGAGTCCTGCGCAGACTCCGCCCGACGAGCGTCACTTCGCCATCTGCATGCGCGACCCCGACGTGCAGGCCGCCGTTCGACGAGCTCGGGCTCGCCGGCGACCTCTCCGCACCGACCACGACTACCTCGGGGTCTTCAACCAGAACACCAACGTCAGCAAGACCGACTACTGGCAGCGCAGGTCCGTCCGGTCCGACGTCCAGCTGCGCGCGGACGGCAGCGCACACGTGCGGCTGACAGTCGCGGTCCACAACGACTCGCCGCCGTACCTCCGTCCCGGCGACGGACCCGCGCGGTGGGCTACTTCACGCGGTGGAACAGGATCACGTGCTCGCGTGCTTCCGGACGGAGGCCGACGTTCGCGTCCGCGTCAGGCACCGTCGACGGTCGCCCGGTCCCGATCCACGGTGCGACTACTACGGCCGGCCCTTCCAACGCACGGCGACTGGGGCTCCCGCCCAGGCACGGCCAGGATGGTGAGCTGGAGTACGACGTCCCGTCCGCTGCAACGGTCGGGGACGACGGCCCTCGACTACCGCCTCGACCTCGACTCCCCAGGGCATGGTCCACGCCCGAGGCGGTGGCGGTGAGGGTGCACTTCCCGAGGGTTACTCCGTCGACGGATCTGCCCGAGCGGATGGACCACGCAGGGCGGGCGGGTCGCGTACGTGACCGCGGACTCGATCACCCAGCCGAGCCTCCGCATCACCGTCTTCGAGGTCGTCGGACTACGCCCTAGACTCCCGGCCATGGAACGCCTTCTCGTGACCGGGGGCGCGGGGTTCATCGGGTCGAACTTCGTGCACCACCTCGTCGAGCACACCGATCTCACGATCACCGTCCTCGACAAGCTCACCTACGCCGCGTCGAAGGAGTCGCTGGCCGGACTGCCCGAGGACCGGGTGCAGCTCGTCGTCGGCGACATCGCCGACGAGGACGCCGTCGACCCGCTGGTGGCGGCCCACGACGCGGTCGTCCACTACGCAGCCGAGTCGCACAACGACAACTCGCTCAACGACCCGAGCCCCTTCATCCGGACGAACATCCTCGGGACCTACACGATCCTCGAGGCAGTGCGGAAGCACGACAAGCGGCTGCACCACGTCTCCACCGACGAGGTCTACGGCGACCTCGAGCTCGACGACCCGAAGCGCTTCACCGAGGACACGCCCTACAACCCGTCCTCCCCCTACTCCGCCTCCAAGGCCGGCTCCGACCACCTGGTCCGCGCGTGGGTGCGCAGCTTCGGCGTGCAGGCGACGGTGTCCAACTGCTCCAACAACTACGGCCCCTGGCAGCACATCGAGAAGTTCATCCCGCGCCAGATCACCAACGTCATCGACGGCATCCGCCCCAAGCTCTACGGCTCGGGCGAGAACGTCCGCGACTGGATCCACGCCGACGACCACTCCTCGGCCGTGCTGACGATCCTCGAGAAGGGCCGCATCGGTGAGACCTACCTGATCGGCGCCGACGGCGAGAAGAACAACCTCGAGGTCGTCCGCCTGATCCTCACCATGATGGGCAAGGGCGCGGACGACTTCGACCACGTGAACGACCGGGCCGGCCACGACATGCGCTACGCGATCGAGTCGGGCAAGCTGCGCCAGGAGCTCGGCTGGCAGCCGACGTTCCAGGACTTCGAGTCGGGCCTGGCCAACACGATCGAGTGGTACCAGCAGCACGAGGACTGGTGGCGCCCCCACAAGGACGCCGTCGAGGCGAAGTACGCGGAGAAGGGCCAGTGACCCTCCCCTCCCTGGAGACCACGCCCATCCCCGGCCTCGTGGTCGTACGACTCGACCGGCGCGACGACGACCGCGGGTTCTTCAAGGAGAACTGGCAGCGCGAGAAGATGCTCGCCATCGGCCTGCCCGACTTCGGCCCGGTCCAGAACAACGTCTCCTTCAACAGCGACCGTGGCGTCACGCGGGGCATCCACACCGAGCCGTGGGACAAGTTCATCTCCCTCGCGACCGGCCGGATCTTCGGCGCCTGGGTCGACATGCGGCAGGGCGAGACCTTCGGCGCGACGTTCACCCTCGAGATGGACACCTCGGTCGCGGTCTTCGTGCCGCGCGGCGTGGGCAACAGCTACCAGGTGCTCGAGGACTCCACCGCCTACACCTATCTCGTCAACGACCACTGGCGACCCGGCGTCACCTACCCGGCGCTCGCCCTCGGTGACCCGACGGTGGCGATCGAGTGGCCGATCCCGCTGAGCGAGGCGATCATCAGCGAGAAGGACCTGAACGCGCCCGCGCTCGACCCGAGCACCGCGATGGCGCCCAAGAAGGTCCTCATCGTCGGCGCGCTCGGCCAGCTCGGACGCGCGCTCTTCGGCGCCCACCCGGATGCCGACCGCGTCGACCTGTTCGAGGGCGACGGTGTCGCGTCGCTCGACCTCACCGACCCTGCTGCCGTCGCCGCCTGGCCGTGGCACGAGTACGCCGTCGTGCTCAACGCGGCGGCGTACACCGCGGTCGACGCCGCCGAGACCACCGAGGGCCGGGTCGCCGCCTGGGCCGCCAATGCCACCGGTCCGGCCACCCTCGCGCGGCTCGCCCGCGAGCACGGCTTCACCCTCGTGCACTACTCCTCGGACTACGTCTTCGACGGCACGGCGGACCTCGATCCCGGCCATGCCGAGGACGAGCCGCTGTCGCCGCTGGGCGTCTACGCCCAGTCCAAGGCCGCTGGCGACCTCGCCGTCGGCCTGGCACCGCGCCACTACCTCGTCCGCACGTCGTGGGTGATCGGCGACGGCAAGAACTTCGTCCGCACGATGCAGGCGCTCGCCGACAAGGGCGTCTCGCCCAGCGTCGTCGACGACCAGGTCGGTCGGCTGGCCTTCACCGAGGAGCTGGTGCGCGCCACCCGCCACCTGTTCGACACGGGCGCTGCGTTCGGCACCTACAACGTCTCCAACGGCGGAGCGGCCATGTCGTGGCGCGAGATCGCGCAGGCGGTCTTCGAGCGCTCGGGACGCAGCGCGGACGACGTGTCCGGCACGACCACGTCGGCGTACGCCGAGGGCGTGCTCGCGCAGGGCAACCCGTTCGCCCCGCGTCCGCTCAACTCGGCGTTGTCGCTGGAGAAGATCCGGGCCACCGGCTTCGAGCCCGAGGACGCGCTGGTCGCGCTGGACCGCTACCTGTCGTAGCCGGCTCAGCGTCGGCCGGAGGTCACCTCGGCCAGCGCCGGACGTACGTCGGCGAGGTAGACGAGCGAGGCGATGGTGAAGGCCAGGTGGATGATCCCGAGCGGCGAGGAGCTGATCAGGATCAGCTGGGCCCCGAAGCCCAGACCCGTGATGGCGCACCAGGCCTGCTTGGTGAGCTTGCCCGCTGCTTGGTAGGCGTCGGTCGAGTAGGTCAGGGCATTGATGAACGCGAAGCCCTTGATCGCCAGCAGCACCACGAGCACGACGAGCATGGCCGTGCTCTGGAACGCATAGATGTTCACGGGACCAGCGTAGGCGAAGAAAGAAGGACCCCCGCCCGGACGGGCAGGGGTCCTTCCTCAGAACAGCGTCAGCTGGTCGACGTCGTCGACTGCTCTTCAGTCGCCGATCTTCTCGGCGGCGTCCGCAACGGCCTTGACGGCGTTGGTCGCGGTCGCCTGGGCAGCGGTGGTGGTGGCCTTCGCGCTGCTCTGGGCGGTGGTGGTCTTCTTGGCCGCGGTCTTGCGGGCGGTCGTGGCGGACGCCTTCTTGGCGGCGGCGGACCGGGTGGCCTTCTTGGCGGTCGGCTTCGGCTTCGGCGCGACCTTCGTGGCGGCAGTCCTGTCCGCGGCGGTGGCGTTGGCGTCGGCAGCCTTCTTGGCCTGGGTGGCCGTGGTCTTGGCCTTCGAGACCGTGGTCTTGGCGGACTTCACCGTGGCCTTGCTCGACTCCTGGCGGCGGATGCGGCCCACGAGGGACTCGCCGCGCTTGACCAGCTCGGTGTAGGTCGCGTTGGCCGCGGCGACGTTCTCGTCGACGAGGGTCGAGACCTTGGTCGGGTACGCCTTCGCCTCGGCCTGGAGGAGGGAGACGCGGGCCTCGATGGCGCGGCGACGGGCCTTCGCCTCGGCCTTGGCGTCGAACTTCTGCACGTCGGCGATGCGGACGGTGACGTCCTTCTGCGCGGCCGAGACGCGCTTCTGCACGTCGGCCACCGCGTCGCGGATGGCCTCGACGGCGAGGTCGGTCACGCCGACACCGGCGAGGACGGGCTTGAGGGCCTGGTTCTTGAGGTCAGCGGTCTTGATGTCGAACTTGGCGGTCGCCATGTCGATCTCCTTCGGGTGGGTGGTGCGGGTGGACGTGCGTGTGGTCATGTGGGTGGGGTGTCGCGCTCGTTGAGGGCCTGGAACGACGCATAGACGTCGAGCAGCGACTGCTTCTGCCGCTCGGTGAGCCCGGTGTCGGCGAGGACGGCCAGCTCGACGGAGCCCGCCTGCCCCGGGTCGGGGTGGACGATGCCCGCGCGGACGTAGAGCTGCTCGGCGGAGACACGCAGCGCGCGTGCGAGCTGCTGGAGCACCTCGGCGGACGGCCTGCGCAGGCCGCGCTCGATCTGGCTGAGGTAGGGGTTGCTCACACCGACCTGGTCGGCCAGCTGACGCAGCGACAGCCGGGCGCCCAGGCGCTGCTCCTTGAGGTAGTCCCCCAGGGTGCCCAACGAGCCCAGCGAGCCGGCGACTGCCTTGCTCGTCTTGGTGCTCTTGTCCTTGGCCATGCCTCCATTGTGCTAACACCTGTTAGCAAAACGCAAATTCCGGGCACGTGACGGGACTCACAAACCCCGTTTCTACGCGTGTTGCAAGCGCTAACTAGAAGGCAGCACGGATCACCCCGACGGGTACGCCACCACCCAGCAGGTCGAGCCGGCCGGTGGCCTCGACGGCCTGCGCGTCCACGCCGTCCTCCTCCAGGAGTCCCGAGCGCCGCAGGGCCTCCGCCATCAGCACCGGACGCACGCGCGCAGCGCCGTCGTCGGTCTTGAGCGCCCATGCCCGACCGTCGGGCAGCGCGACCGCGTAGCAGGACTCGGCGCCCGCCTTGCCGATCAGCCCGGGGACCGCCCGGTGCAGTGCGAGCTCGTCGCGGGTGGTGCCGCTGACGTGCTCGGGGTGCTGCCGGATCGCCTCGGCGACCCGGTGCTCAGGCCCCTCGGTGGCGGTCGCCAGCGCGGCGAACGCCCGCGCCAGTCCGGTCAGGGACGTGGACAGCAGCGGGGCGCCACAGCCGTCGATCGCGACGGTCGTGACGGGCTCGCCGGTGACCCGTGCGAACGTCTCGGCGATCGCCACCTGCAGCGGGTGCTCGAGATCGAGGTAGGTCGCGGTGTCCCAGCCCTGCACCACGCAGGTGGCGAGCATCGCCGCGTGCTTGCCCGAGCAGTTCATCAGGATGGGCGACTTCGTCCCGCCGGCGCGGATCACGTCCTCCCGGGCCGCGTCGTCCAGCGGGTAGTCCGGCGGTGTCTGCAGGGCCGACTCGTCCAGTCCGGCGGACGCCAGCGTGCCGGCGTACGCCCTCGACGTGGAACGGCTCGCCCGAGTGGGAGGCGCACGCCAGCGCGAGCAGGTCCGGCGGCAGGTCCAGCCCGAGCTCGACCATCGCCAGCGCCTGCACGGGCTTGTTGCTGGATCGCGGCAGCACCGGCGCGACGACCTCGCCCACCGACCACTCGACCGAACCGTCGGCCGCGAGGGCCACGATCGACCCGTAGTGGTGGCCCTCGACGAACCCGGAGCGGACGATCTCCGCCACGACAGGCAGTCCAGGGACGGGCAGACCGGCAGGCACGGAAGACATGGGCGCAGGCTACTCATGGTCGTTCTGAGAGGATGCGCGGGTGATCCAGCACTGCCCCACGCCGACCGAGCTCGACGACCTGGAGCTCCTGGTCTCCGGCGCCTACGCCCCGCTCACCCGGTTCGGCGAGCCCGGCAGTCCGGTGAGGCTCGACCTCCCCGACGGCGCCGCCGAGGCCGAGCTGGTCGACCCCGAGGGCCTGCCGCTCGCCCGCGTGTCGGCCGACGGGTCGCTCGAGCCCCTCACCCAGGCTCAGTACGGCCCCTTCCGCCGACTCCACCTGACGCCGGCACAGGTCCGCGAGCAGCACGCCGGTGCCACGTTCGTGCCCGTCGTCGACGCCCTGAGCGACGTCGAGCTCGACGAGCTGCGCGGCCTCGGGCGGGTGGTCCTCGTCGCGCTGACCGGCACGGGCACGGCCGCCCTCTCCCCCGTCGCGCTCGTCCGGGCCTCGCTGGCCGCGGCCGACCTGCTCGGCGACGCGAGCGTCGTCGCCGTACCCCTGCCCTCGCACGGCGATGCCGACGTCGACCACGAGCTCGGAGCACAGGTCGTGGCGACCTACGCCGGCCCGGACCCCGTCCACGCGCTCGCGGCCCCGTCGGTGGTTGAGCTGCGAGGAGCGCCAGCGACGAGCCTCGAAACCCCGTACCCGGCGGCCATCGCCGAGATCGTCGACGCCGACCGTCCCGCGCCCGAGGACCAGGGCCTGGTCCTGTTCTTCACCGGCCTGTCGGGCAGCGGCAAGTCGACCCTGGCCCGCGCGCTGATGGACCTCCTGCTCGAGCAGGGCCGACGCTCGGTGACGAGCCTCGACGGCGACGTCGTACGCCGCCACCTGTCGGCCGGGCTGACGTTCTCCAAGGCCGACCGCGAGACCAACATCCGCCGCATCGGCTGGGTGGCCGCCGAGATCGCGCGCCACGGCGGCGTCGCGGTGTGCTCGCCGATCGCCCCGTTCGCCGAGACCCGCGAGCAGGTGCGCGCGATGGTCGAGGACGCCGGCGGCGCGTTCTTCCTGGTCCACGTCGCGACGCCGCTCGAGGAGTGCGAGCGCCGCGACCGCAAGGGCCTCTACGCCAAGGCCCGGGCAGGCGAGATCCCCGAGTTCACCGGGATCTCCTCCCCCTACGAGGAGCCCGACGACCCGGCCGTACGCGTGGACACGACCGGACGCAGCATCGCGGACGCCCTCGACGACGTGCTGGTGGCGCTCGACGAGGCCGGCTTCCTGCACCTGGGCCGTGAAGGCACGGACGCATGACCGAGCCGCTCCGGGTGCTCTTCGTCTGCACCGCCAACATCTGTCGCTCCCCGGTGATGGAGCTCCTGGCGCGCGACCTCGCCGGTGCGGACGTCGAGTTCAGCAGCGCCGGCACACAGGGTCGCCGGGCCAGCCCCATCAATTCCGACATGGCTGCGACGATCCCGCCGGGCATGGGGGAGGCATTCCGTAGCCGGCACCTCACGAGGGCGATGCTCGAGGAGTCCGACCTCGTCCTGACGGCAGAGTCGTCGCACCGCACGCACATCCTGGAGGAGCATCCGCAGCTGCACCGGCGGGTCTTCACGCTGGGACAGTTCGCGGCGACGATCGAGACGATCCCTGACCTCGCCGGCCGCGCACTGGTCGCCGAGGCCGGGATGAGGCGTTCGGCACCGCGGCCTGCGGACGACGTCGCCGACCCCTACCGGCGCGGGACTGCAGCCGCCATGGAGGCAACCGGCACAATCACGCGCATGCTGGGTGTCATCGTGCCAAGACTTGCGGGAGATCGCTGATGCTCGAGTACCTCACCGCCACCTTCTTCTCGATCCTCGCCGCCGGGTTCTTCGTCGGCATCGTGGTGGGCCTCACGGGCATGGGCGGCGGCGCTCTCATGACGCCGGCGTTGATCTTCCTCGGCGTCGGCGACGCCGCCACCGTCGTGACCGCCGACCTCACCGCGGCCGCGATCTACAAGACCGGCGGAGCGATCGTGCACAAGCGCGAGGGCTCGCCCAACATGCAGCTCGCCAAGTGGCTGATGCTCGGATCCATCCCGATGGCGTTGCTCGGTCCCCACCTCGTGGCCTGGGTGGTCGACCCCGAGGACATCGACGAGACGCTCAAGCTGGCCATCGGCTTCGCGCTGCTGCTCGCCGCAGCGACGTACGCCCTGCGCCTCTACCTCAACCTGCTGCGGGTGCGTGGCGGCCAACACCCTGACGACAACCCCCCGATCCGGCCCGTCGCGACGCTCCTCGTCGGCGCGCTGGGCGGCCTGCTCGTCGGCATCACCAGCGTCGGTTCCGGCTCGGTGATCATGATCGCGCTGCTGATGCTCTACCCCGGCCTGTCCGCCGTACGCCTCGTCGGCACCGACCTCGTCCAGGCGGTGCCGCTCGTGATGGCCGCCGCGATCTCCAACATCGCCCTGCACGGCCTCGACTGGTCGCTCCTGATCCCGCTGGTGATCGGCTCCGTCCCCGGCACGCTCATCGGCTCGGCGATCGCTCCTCGCGTGCCGCAGTCGTTCATCCGACGCGGCATCGTCGTCGTGCTGACCATGAGCGGTGTGGCGCTGCTCGACAAGGCCGGATGGGCGCCGCTCGGCGCAGGCGAGGACGAGACGCACCCGATCCTCATCGCCGGCATCGGCCTCGGTGTGCTGCTGGTCCTGCCGATCGTGTGGGGATTCCTCCGCAAGCGGCAGGGACTGCCGATGTTCGGCTCGCCGACGATCGCCGAGCTCGAGGACCCCGCCTATCGTCCCGGGGTGGTCGGGATGAAACGACTCGACACGTAGTCCTTTACAGTTCAGCCGTTGTCGACAAAGGGGACAGGGACACACTGTGGAGCTGCAGGACTACTGGCGCACGATCCGCCGACGCTGGATGCTCGTGCTGGGCAGCGTGGTCGTCCTCGTTGCGTTGGCCGCGGCATACACCTGGTCGGTGACCCCCCTCTACTCCTCCAGCACGCGGCTCTTCGTGTCCACGAGCCAGGCGGACGAGAGCAGCGCCTACACCGGCAACCTCTTCGCCACCCAACGGGTCGCGTCCTACGCCGACCTGGTCACGAGCAACCAGCTGGCCGAGAGGGTCTCCGAGGACGTCGGTGGCATCCCCCCGGACGAGCTCCGCGACAGAGTGACGGCGACCAACGTGCCCGAGACCGTGATCCTGGAGATCACTGCCACCCACCCGGACCCCGAGGTCGCCCAGGCCATCGCCCAGGCCTACGCCACGCAGCTCCAGGACCTCGTCGAGGAGCTCGAGACACCGCGCGGAGGCGATAGCGCGGTGATCAAGGCGACCCTCATCGACGATGCCCAGGTCCCCACCTCCCCGGTCTCGCCCAACCCCGCGCGCAACCTGGCCCTCGCCGCCGTGCTCGGCCTGCTCCTGGGCGTCGGCCTCGCGGTGGCCCGCGAGCTGCTCGACACCTCCGTCAAGGGCGCGGACGACATCGCCGAGATCACTGACGCGCCGGTGCTCGGCAACATCTTCCGCGACCCCGACGCGGGCAAGGCGCCGCACCAGGTCCTCGCCTCGGCGACGCCGTGGGCGGAGGCGTTCCGGGTGCTGCGCACCAACATGCAGTACGTCGACGTCGACCACGACCAGAAGGTCCTGGTCGTCACCAGCTCGCTGCCCGGCGAGGGCAAGACCACGACGGCGGTCAACCTCGCCGTCACCCTGACCCAGGCCGGGCACCGCGTCGCGCTCATCGAGTGCGACCTCCGCCGCCCGTTGATCGCCGATCGCCTCGAGCTCGACGCCGCGGTGGGGACGACCAGCGTGCTCATCGGCAAGATCAAGGCCGAGGACGCCATGCAGCGCTACGCCGACACCACGCTGGACGTGATGGTCAGCGGGCACCTCCCGCCGAACCCGTCCGAGCTCCTGCAGTCCCAGGCCATGGAGACGCTCCTGCTCGACCTCCGCTCGCGCTACGACATCGTCATCCTCGACGCTCCGCCCCTGCTGCCGGTGACGGATGCCGCCCTGCTCGCGACCCGCGCCGACGGGGCCGTGGTCGTCGTCAGCCACGGCCGGACCACGCGCGACCAGCTCTCCACCGCGGTCGAGCGCCTCGAGTCGGTCGACGCCAAGACGCTCGGCGTGGTGATGAACCTGACCCCCACCAAGAAGGCGGGCGGGAGCTACGGCTACGGCTACGGCTACGCGCCGCTGGAAGAGCCGGAAACTGCTCCGGCCGGACGGCGTCGGCGGCGCTGACGGTTCCGTCAGGTCAGCCCGAGCAGCTCCCGGCACTGCGCCGGCGCCATCGGCGTACGCTGCGCGATCCGGCCCAGCTCGACGGCCCGTGAGACGAGCTGGGCGTTGGAGTCGACGGGCACGCCCCGGCTGATGGTGAGCACGTCCTCCATGCCGACGCGCAGGTGCCCGCCCATCGACAGGGACGCCATCGCGACGGACAGGGTCGAGCGCCCGATGCCGGTCGCCGACCACGACGTCACCTCCGTGGGCAGCGCCGCGACACCGGCGACGAGGGCCGGAGCCGTCCCGGGCATGCCGCCAGGGACGCCCATCACGAAGTCGACGTGGACCTTGCCGCCCGCGGGCACGCCGTACTCCCGGATCAGACGGCCGAGCGCGTGCACCTGCCCGAGGTCGAAGAGCTCGAACTCGGGAGCCACGCCGCGCTCGAGGGCCAGCTGGTAGAGGTCCTTGACGAACGGCCACGGGTTGAGGAAGACGTCGTCGCCGAAGTTCGTCGTGCCCATCGTCAGGCTGCACGAGTCCGGGGACGCGTCGAGCACCTTCAACCGCTCGTCGAGCGGGTCGTGCACCGAGCCGCCGGTGGAGAGCTGCACCACCAGCGACGACGAGTCGCGCACGGCCGCCACCCACTCACGCAGCAGCGACTGGTCGAGCGTGGGTGCGTGCGAGGTGTCGCGGACGTGGAGGTGGATCATCGCCGCGCCAGCGGCCTCGCACTCGGCGGCGGTGCGGGCGATCTCCTCGGGCGTCGTGGGCAGGGCCGGGCAGTCGGCCTTGGCGGTCTCGGCGCCTGTCGGCGCGACCGTGATGAGCAGGGCGTCAGACATGGCGGCATCCTTGCACCATGCGTGCAGTCATCCAGAGGGTCCTCTCCGCCAAGGTCACGGTCGACGGCCAGGTGGTCGGCGAGCTCGACCGCCCCGGACTCCTGGTCTACCTCGGTGTCACCCACGACGACGGTGCCGCCGAGGTCGCCTGGACGGCCCGGAAGATCTGGGACCTACGGCTGCTGCGCGACGAGCAGAGCGCCAGCGAGGTGGGGGCGCCGGTGCTGGTGGTGAGCCAGTTCACGTTGTACGGCGACGCGCGCAAGGGTCGTCGCCCGACCTGGCTGGCGGCCGCGCCCGGCTCGGTGAGCGAGCCGCTCTATGACGCGGTCTGCACCGAGCTCGAGCGACTGGGTGCACACGTCGAGCAAGGAAGGTTCGGTGCGGACATGCAGGTCGCGAGCGTCAACGACGGGCCGATCACCCTCGTCCTGGACAGTCCCGCTCCTGTCGCTGGTTGAGGTGTGAGCTCAGCGAGCCTCGAACCCGCCTACTTCTGCCACACCCGGACCCAGTCGACCGACATGGTCTGCGGCAGCACCACCCTGGGGGCTCAGTTCGGGCCGGTCTCCCAGACCCGCGCCCAGTCGACCTCCATGTGCTCGGGCAGCTCGCCGTTGAAGCGGGGCAGCTCGTAGTCCGAGGACAGCAGGCTCAGGATCAGGAACTCCTCACGCCCCGACGTCTCACCCTTGATGCGCTGGGTGACCTCGCCGTCGATGCGGAAGACGTACTCCGTGGGCGTCCACTCGACCGAGAACACGTGGAACTGCTTCGACCAGTCGTCGCCGAGCCGCTCCACGTCGGGCAGCCAGCCGCCCTTCGTCTGCTTCTCGCCGGCCTCGTCGAGGAAGTAGGTGAAGCTCGTCAGGCCACCCTCGGGGTGGTCGTCGCCGAAGTACTCCATGACGTCGATCTCGGCACCGCCGGCCTTCGGGCCGCCCGTCTGCTGACCGCCGACCGCCTGCATCCACAAGGCAGAGTGCTGTCCGCGGGCCGACTGCGTACGGATCCGCGCCGCGGCGTAGCCGTAGGTGAAGCTGTAGGTGTTTTCGGTGCCGACGTGGCCGTTGAGCCGCTGCGGGAACTTCTTGCGGCGCCCCGGGAGCTGGCACTCCCCACCGTCGGGGTCCTCCAGCACGCTCAGCACCAGGACGCCGTCGGCGACCTCGGCCGCACTGGCGTCAGCGCGCGAGCACTTGCGCACACCCGTGAACCCCTGCTCGCGCGTGTTCCACACTGCGCCCGTCTCATCGACCGTGTCCTCGTCGAAGTCGTCGGTGAAGGTCGCCTCGGGGGCGTCGTCGGTCGAGACCTCCGTCCCGATGGCATCGGCACCGTCACCGACCACCACGGCGAGCTTGCCGGACATGTCGCTGGTCAGCGCGACGTTGCCGTCCGCGTCCGTCTCGGCGTCCGAGACGGTCTTCCAGTCGCCACCATCGGACTTGGCGAGCAGGGTGACGGACGTGCCTTCATCGACGTCGGCGATCGTCGCATCGACGACCCACGACGCGTCGTCTGCGGGCTCGACGTCCTCACCGGGCGCGGCGAGCTGAGGCAGCGCGCGTGCCTGCACGTCCTTGCTCTCCTTGAACGACGTCGGGGCTGCATCGTCGCTGCCCGGCGAGGCGGAGCAGGCGGCCGTGACGAAGGCGAGGGCGACGAGCCCGGGCAGCAGGGGCGGACGGCGGAGGAGTCGAGAGGTGCGGCTCATCCGGCCGAGTCTGTCCGACCGGCGCGGGTCCGCGAAATTTCGGGAGTGTGCCGGATCAGCCCGGCCGGCGGACCTCGATCATGACCGGGGTGATGCCGACGCGGACCTTCTCCCCCGGCGTGACAGCCGTCTGCGACGCCTGCCGGGTCCGTCCTGTGACGAGCCCCTTCGGGAACGACGAGCGGACGGATCTTCCCCGAGCGCGTCCACGAGACTGTCGCGCCTCACGCCGCCCTCGACACGGAACCCGCAGGTCGTGACGCCTCGGGTGATGGAGCACCCGGTCGGTCGCGTGCCGAGGATCCAGTCGCGGTCACGCCGTAGGCGATGCCGGCCGGCGTGAGGTTGCCGTCGCCGTCCTGGACGCTGCGTGTTGACCGTGGGGTCCGGATAGCCCACGAGTACCAGTACACACGGTCCGCGCCCAAGGTCGAGTGGAGGACATAGCGTGCGCACGACGTTGGAGACCTGACCTCTCATCGGCAACGGCGCGGTCGGTGCTCCGCCGTTGGCGCCGTAGTTGATCTCCGTCGCCCACAATTCACCGTTGAAGCCGAGGCGAGTGACAGTCCTTCGCGCCCACTGGGTGATCGCGAGTCCGTCCTCGGGGTCTTCGTCGGGCATCGGGTATGCGCTCAGGCTGGCGACGTCCACCAAGCGCGAGATGGGTCGGCCGTTGACCTCCCGGGTCCAGTAGCGCTTGAACCACTTCCTCGAGTAGTTGCCTTCGCCCCGAAGCGGAAACGACGGCGCGACGACGACTGCCGCTGGGGCGAGGGTGCGCACCGCCCGATTGAGGATGTAGGTCATCCGCGCCATGTGTTCGGCGTTTCCGGTGTAGAACTGGGTCACATTGGGCTCGTTCCACACCTGGTAGTCCACCCGGTCGCCGTACCGGGCGACCAGCGCGCGCACGAACGCGCGGTAGGCGCGGAGGTCCGGCGGCGAAGCCGACGTGACGGGTCCAGGGCCGAGCGCATGGAAGCGCGGCGTCCCGACGCACGGTGATGATCGGCTTTGCCCCGTGCCCCTCACTGGTGGCAACTCGTGCATCGAAGCTCGCTCCAGTCGTAGACGCCTGGCGATCGCTCCACCCCGGACCACTGCACAAGCCAACCGCACCGCCCCCAGCTCAAGGGCTGGCCAGGTGCGTCAAGAACCTCTCCATGCCCATCCCGAAAAAGCCTGGTTGCACGCGCCCATGATTGATGGGCCCATCGACTCGCCCCGGACCGTACGGGTCTGGGTCGTCGACCCTCGTCGTCCCCGGATCCCGAACAGCCAGATGGGCTTCAGAGCCCGACGCAGGCGCCGACACTGTCAGCGTCGCGACGCACATCGCCAGTAGAGCCCAGCACGTTGATGACGGGATCGAGCCTCGATCGGGGTGCGCTACATCGAGTCATGGACCGAAGTCTCTCAGGCTGTCCTCTGATGTCGGCGATTGGCGCCGCCGTCGCTACCATGATGGCTGCTGTCCCGAGAGAGGCCTCCCCTGCGTCATGACCAACACCCACGTCGACTACCAGCTGAGCCAGCTGGACCAGCTCGAGGCGGAGTCGATCCACATCTTCCGTGAGGTCGCCGCCGAGTTCGAGAAGCCGGTCCTGATGTTCTCCGGTGGCAAGGACTCCATCGTCATGCTCCGGCTCGCGGAGAAGGCGTTCTTCCCTGCGAAGCTGCCGTTCCCGCTCCTCCAGGTCGACACCGGCCTCGACTTCGACGAGGTGCTCACCACCCGTGACTCGTGGGTCGGGCGGTTGGGTGCCCGGATGATCGTGGCCACCATCGATGAGGCGATCGCCGCCGGCCACGTCGTCGACGACGGCAAGACCAGCCGCAACCGGATGCAGATCGGCACCCTCCTCGGTGCCATCGAGGAGAACGGCTTCACCGCCGCCTTCGGTGGCGGGCGCCGCGACGAGGAGAAGGCCCGCGCCAAGGAGCGCGTCTACTCCCACCGCGACGACTTCGGCCAGTGGGACCCCAAGATGCAGCGCCCCGAGCTGTGGAGCCTCTACAACGGACGCATCCACGCCGGCGAGCACATGCGGATCTTCCCGCTGTCCAACTGGACCGAGCTCGACATCTGGCACTACATCCACCGCGAGCAGATCGAGATCCCCTCGATCTACTTCGCCCACGAGCGCGAGGTCGTCGAGCGCGACGGCATGCTGCTGTCGATCGGCCCCGAGATCCAGCCCAAGGGCAACGAGCAGGTCGAGACCAAGATGGTCCGCTTCCGCACCGTGGGCGACCGCACCCAGACCGGTTGCGTCGAGTCCGTGGCCACCGACACCGCAGCCATCATCGACGAGATCGCCATCGCCCGGGTCACCGAGCGCGGCGCCACGCGTGGCGACGACCGCTTCTCCGAGGCAGCCATGGAAGACCGCAAGAAGGAAGGCTACTTCTGATGGCCAGCAACGAGACCACGTCCAACGACACCCACGTCGTCGCTCAGCTCGAGATGGACCTGCTCCGATTCGCGACGGCCGGTTCGGTCGACGACGGCAAGTCCACCCTCATCGGTCGCCTGCTGCTCGACTCCAAGTCGATCTTCGAGGACCAGCTCGAGGCCGTGGAGTCGACCAGCCAGTCCAAGGGCTACGACTACACCGACCTGGCGCTGCTGACCGACGGCCTGCGCTCCGAGCGCGAGCAGGGCATCACCATCGACGTGGCCTACCGCTACTTCGCGACGCCCGGCACGCAAGTTCATCATCGCCGACACCCCGGGGCACATCCAGTACACCCGCAACATGGTGACCGGTGCCTCGACCGCCGACCTCGGGCTCGTCCTGGTCGACGCCCGCCAGGGCCTCACCGAGCAGTCACGTCGCCACGCGGTGCTGCTGTCGCTGCTGCGGGTGCCGCACCTGGTGCTGTGCATCAACAAGATGGACCTCGTCGACTGGTCGCAGGAGGTCTACGAGAAGATCCACAAGGAATTCACGAACTTCGCGACCAAGCTCAACATCCCCGACCTCGAGGTCATCCCGATCTCGGCGCTGCAGGGCGACAACGTCGTCAACCGGTCCGAGAACACCCCGTGGTACTCCGGCCCGACGCTCATGCACCACCTCGAGCACGTCCACGTCGCCTCCGACCGCGACCTCGTCGACACCCGCTTCCCGGTGCAGTACGTGATCCGCCCCAAGTCCGACCAGTACCACGACTTCCGCGGCTACGCCGGCCAGGTGGCCGGCGGCGTGCTGAAGAAGGGCGACGAGGTCGTCGTCCTCCCCAGTGGCATGACCTCGACCATCTCGCGCGTCGAGCTCTTCGACCAGGAGATCACCGAGGCCTTCCCGCCGATGTCGGTCACGGTCCACCTCGAGGACGACGTCGACGTCTCGCGCGGCGACATGATCGCCCGGCCGAAGAACGCGCCCAAGCCGAGCCAGGACATCGACGCGATGATCTGCTGGATGACCAACGAGCCGCTGCAAGCCGCGGCAGAAGCTCGCCATCAAGCACACGACGCGTACGGGTCGCGCGATGGTCAAGGACATCCAGTACCGCCTCGACGTGAACTCGCTGCACCGCGACCAGGAGGCCGGCGAGCTCGGGCTCAACGAGATCGGCCGCGTCCAGCTGCGCACCACGGTGCCGCTGCTGTGCGACCCGTACTCCAAGAACCGCACCACGGGCTCGTTCATCCTGATCGACGAGGCGACCGGCGTCACCGTCGGCGCCGGCATGATCAACAGCGGCAGCTGACCAACTCTGAGTGATCGCTCTAATCGTCGACACGATGAGACTTCAATGGAGTAGACAACCGCACACCCGCTGCGCCAACCGAATTCCAGTCGGCCAGAGCCGACAACGTGGACACGAGAGGAGCGAGGGATGGTGGCTGTCGACGTCATGGCTGGGATTGTCAGCTTCAACCCGGACCTCGAGCGCCTCTGTGAAAATGTAGCCGCGATAGCGCCGCAGGTGTCGCGCGTCGTCATCTTTGACAACGGGTCGGACAACGCCGATGAGGTGACCGCTCTTGCGCGCCGCTGGGAGAACGTAGAAGTACTCCTCCACCCTCGCGACGGGGTAATAGCGTTCGCCCTGAACCGACTGATCGATGTTGCCCATGACCAAGGTTCCCGGTTCATCTTGACGCTTGACCAAGACAGCGTTGCGACGTCGGGCATGGTCGAGACACCTTACTACGGTTTCACCAGTTCCGAAGTCGGGATCGTCACTCCGTTGATTGTCGACCGAAACAAGCGCGAAAAAGCGATGACGTACGCTTCGCTGCCGGAGTTCCAGGAATACACACATGCCGCCTGGCGTGGAGCACTCACCTCCGGAAGCCTCTTGTCGGTGCCCGCAGCCAGACAAGTCGGGCAGTTCGATGAGCGACTCTTCATCGACTACGTCGACTATGATTTGAATGCCAGGCTCATGCTTGCTGGATTCTCCATTTTGCGCGCCAATCGCGTCACATTGCTCCACGAGGTTGGCAATGCCCGCCCCACATGGCTGCGTGTCCCTCGGCGCACATTGGCCGGCTCGTGGCACTTGGAGCGTTTCTATTCGTTCGGCCACAGTCCCACCCGCTGCTACTACAAAGCACGGAACAGGGTCATTTTCACCAAAAAATTCGCCCACCACTTTGGTGTCACGCACGAGGGAATCTGGCAGATTCCTCAACAGATCGTATTGACGGTCCTATTCGAGGACCAGAAGCGGGCCAAGCTCGCGGCGTTTCTCCGCGGCGTTTACGACGGCATACGCTTTAGGTTGAACGCCAACGAAGATGTTGGGGCTGCCGTACCTGAGAAACGGCGGGCGACTTGACACTCGAGTCAGGATTTACGAGCGGCGTCGTTGCGACCGCGCTGGGATCCAGCCTTTTGGCCATGATCATAGTGGGGCGATCCAGCCATCGTCGGGCTCGCGCGATCGGCCTCATCATTGGAGCCAGCACCTTTGTGCCCATGGTGTCTGCTCCCACTCAACTCGTGCTACTTCTGCTTTTAGCTGCACTGCTTCTCGCGGTGTTGGCAAGGGGGCAAGGCAAGGCGAGAGCAACTCCCAACACGGCGCTTCTGAGCATAGGGCTGTTGCTGTACACCGAGACCATGCGATTCGTTGGCCACCAGTCGAGCGTCCGGAGTTCATGCCTGGCTGGCATTGCCCTGATTGTCATAGTTCTCGCATCGCAACTGACGCGCGAAGACCTCGAGCCATTGGCGGCGACCCTAGGCTCCTGATATTCCATCTCAGTTTCGCTATTGGCGAACTTGTTGCGAATTTCGCACCCATCTGGCCAATGGGCAACGGCCTCGTCGACTTCGCATACCGTCCAAATTTTCTATTCCCCTCACTGCCCGGTCGGCCGATGACGTCCTTTGCTCATCCAATTCCGCTGGCGACGTTTGCGTTGGTTTCCGGCCTGCTTTCATGCCATGTGGCTATCCAGACTCGCCGACTCCGCTACTCCCTCCTGCTTGTCGCGTCGGCAATCTTGATCGCTCTCAGTGGTACCCGCAGTGCCGTGATCGCATTGACGGCTGGCCTCATTGTGTTGCTGCTCAGCAGTCGATGGACGGGCGCCGTGACCGAAGTCAACTTGCTTGGCCTCGCGATCCTCGCCAGCATGACTCTCTTCGTCTATCCCTCAGCCGTATTGGGACTTATTGGGTTGGGCGAAGGTTTCACGGAGTCAAATTCCTTTCGCTACCGGATCTCGATCCTGGGGAGCGCGACGCGAATCCTGGATCAGACCCCTGTGCACGTCTTGTTCGGTTGGGGCGGTGACCGAGAGGAGGTTTTCCGTCGCGGAATTGTGGATGGCGCGGGCTACGGGGTCCTCTTTTTTGACAACCAGTTCGTTGCGACTGCAGCATTGTTCGGACTGTTTGGCTTCGGCTTGCTCATGATTATTTTTCTTTTGATCGGCATTCGTGGCTCGAGCCTCTCCAGGGCCATCGCGGCATCGTACGTGATGATGGGTTTCGGGTTTGACTTCCTCCAATACCTCCCACCAGCGCTCCTCTTCTATCTGGCCGTTGCGCTCGCGGACATCGATCGAAAGGATCCGCGGATCGATCGAGATCTCGACGATGTCCCAGTGGTGAATCCACGAGAGTTGCATGTTGTGCGCCCACGGTCGAGCGGACGGCGCTAGTCGGACGTCGGTGGGGCCGCGGAATACATGAAGAACCCTTCAGGCGCGACGCGTCAGCCGAACCTGACGCGCGTGTCGGGTCAGGATTTGATCTGCGCCCCCCGGCTGTCTGACGCCGAGAGCGGGGGGCGGGAGGCGGCCGAGCGCACATGGCACGAGGCCGCAACCACTGGCCGCTGCCGCCAGAGGCGCGGGATACCTTCGCGGCGATCTTCCCCTCACGGGCGCAGTTCGTGGGTGCGCGCGCGTTCGCGGGCGCCATGTGGATCTCGGTGGAATCGACGGCACATAGGCCTCGATTGAGACCGCTGGTATCGCGGCAGAGATGGTACTGCGCACGCTTAAGATGTGGGCTTCCTGTCCGGCCGCCCCAGTTCGCCACCGAGCGACTACCACCCGCAATCCCCGGACCGCGGCTGTTCACATCTGCTTGGTGGCCAGAACCTCGCACCCAGTGACGAGCCGACGCCGCAGCAACCATCCAGGCCGGCTAGGGGCGATGCCGTTGTAGGGTGCATCGGTGACAGAGACTTACAACCTGCCGCGCTTCACCGAGCGCGAGGAGCACGACAAGCTCTCACCGCTCCTTGGCCCAGGGGAGCCCCGACAGTTCCTGCGCGACTGGCTGATCGGCGTGACGGGCGACCGTCCCCGTGACCAGGTGCGGGTTCTTGATCTCGGGTGTGGTCGCGGCAGCACCGTTGCGTGGGTTGTGGACCAGGGCTGGGATGGCTACGGCATTGACATCGATGAGCGATATGTCCAAAACGGGCAGGTTTACTTCGAGAGTGTCGGGCAGGCCGACCGTCTTGCTGTGGTGGATGGGTACGTGTATCCGTACCCGGACGAGCACTTCGACGTCGTGATCTCGGATCAGGTGTTTGAGCACGTCGAGGACTTGGGGAGCCTGACGCGTGAGGTTGCTCGCGTGACCAAGCCGATGGGCGCCGGCCTCCATATCTTCCCGGCGAAGTGGAGGCCCAGCGAGCCCCACATGCACACCCCGTTTGCGCACTGGTTGCCCAAGGGGCGCGCGCGACGGCGCCTGATTTCGGCCGAGCTCCGAACGGGGTTGGCAGCCCCGTACTTCACGGACCGCCCCCTGGCCGATCGTGTCGATCTTCGACCGGTTCAGCACCACGGAGACGTTCTATCGAAGCCCACGCATCATCGCCGACACTCTCGGTTCCGCTGGCCTCCACGCGGACTATCGGAGCGCGCCCGTCAAGCGGATCGAAGCGACGCGCGGCGGCAAAGGGCTTGGCCCGCTGAACCGACCAGCAGGCTTGGCCTTGAGGACTGTCCGGGAGATGTTCGTGGAGACGACGAAGCAGTCCTGACAAGGTTCGGTGATTCCGAGCCAAGAGCACAGTGTCATCTACCTCGACGCCATGGATT
Source organism: uncultured Actinomycetota bacterium (assembly GCA_963708875.1). Lineage (GTDB taxonomy): Bacteria > Actinomycetota > Actinomycetes > Propionibacteriales > Nocardioidaceae > Nocardioides. Next base: position 730,595 of record CAVPUL010000005.1, on the reverse strand, counting down.
TCTTGACTCACGCAGTGCGACGGCTCCGCTGTCGCTGAAGCCCGGCGCCACCTGCCCCACCACGCGAGCCATCCCCGGACGAAGGGCCACGACCGCACATGACCACGCCGACTTCACGTCGATGGACTGGCATCGATGGACTCCGCGCCTTCGCGGTCATCCCGGTGATCGGCGCGCACGCGCACGTCTCGCTCCTTCACGGTGGAGGCGTCGGCGTCGACGTGTTCTTCGGGATCTCTGGGTTCCTGATCACGTACCTGCTGCTAGGTGAGGCGCAGAAGACGGGCCGCGTGGACCTGGTCAGGTTCTGGCTCCGTCGGGCTCTCCGGCTGATGCCCGCGCTCCTGCTGCTCGTGGTGGCGGTCAACGTGCTCGCGCTTGCGGACAGCCTCATGAACCCCGGAGGCGGCATCCCGCAGTCGGTGCTGGCGACTCCGTCCGTGCTGTTCTACTTCAGCAACTGGATGATCGTCGGCACCAGCTCGCCCTACCTCGCCTGGTTCGGGCCGCTGTGGTCGCTGTCCGTCGAGGAGCAGTTCTACCTGATCTGGCCGCTAATCCTGCTCCTCGCGCTGCGCGCGAAACAGCCGCTGCGGACCCTGACGATCGCGGCGGCAACCGGGTGCGTCGCCGCGAGCGTGATCCGCTTCGCGACCTTCGACGGAACCAACCTGTACCGCACCTTCGGTACCGACTACCGCATCGACATGATCCTAGCCGGCGTGCTTCTCGCGGTGGCTCTGCGCGCTGGTCACGACTCAGTGATCCGGCAGGCGAGCCGAGTCCTGGTGGTCCCGGCGCTGGCCTTCATTGTCGTCATCTGGTTTGCGGTCCCTGACTTCAACGACCCCACTGCCGCCGACGAGATGCGGCTCTACTACACCGTTGGCCTGCCGCTGGTCGCGCTCTCCACCGTCACGTTGATCGGACACCTCGTCACCCACGTGGGTGGGTGGCTGGACCGGGCGATGTCGATCAAGCCCATGCTCTACACGGGCAAGATCTCCTACGGCCTCTACCTGTGGCACTACGCCGTCATCAGCGCCGTCAACACCGTCACCGAGCTCAATGCGGCGGCGTTGTTCGTGGTCACGCTGATCGGTTCCTATGCGGCGGCCAGTCTCTCGTGGCGGTTCCTTGAGAAGCCCCTGCATGACCGATTCCATGAGCGGTTGAAAGTCTCGTCTTCAACGGTGACCGCGGACCGCTGATCTCCCGCCCGCGGTGCCGTCGAGTGGCTCAGGGGGAGCCGTTGCTCCGGTTAGCCCTGTGTGGTGTCTAACGTCGTCGTGCTCGGGCTGATCGGGGTGCGTGCGTCCTCGCCCGTGTTCACCGCTCACGTCCTGCCGGGTGGGCGCAGAGTTACGGCCGCTTCCTGCGGAACGATCGCGTGCAACGGCGCACGCCCAAGGCATCGGGACAGTGCGCGCTGTCGGGGGTGCACCAAGGCTGCCGTGCCCGGGTCGGACTACTGCTCAGACAGCCACCAGTTCGACGGCGAGTACATCAACCTCGGCTGAGCGCTGTCAGCCGAGGGCGCCGTAGCGCGTGGGCCCGGCGTGGGGGTGCGCGAACCAAAGGACTCCCGCCCATCGGCGACGTGGCGAAGATGGTGGAGTAGGACTGGGCGAGCGGGTTCGGGGTCTACGACTTCGTCATCTGCCGCCAAGCCGTTGAGCCGACCGTGGTGAAGGAGCCGCTGCCGAGGTCGCCACCCACATGCACGCCGTAGGCGTCGTACTCACGGACGGCGATGTAGCCGCCACCGGCACCGGAGGTCTTCTCCTGCCGGTGGGAGCCACCGAAGGTGTGCTAAACGCCGGGGTTGAGGTACGGGTGGTTCCGCGCTGGTCTACCGCAGCTCCACCCAGCACGGGGTGTCAGCACACGGCGCTGGCGCTCGCTACGGTGGCTGTCGTCGCCTTCTCCGCCTCGCTCCTGCGCCCGCCGTCAGTTGCGGAGTCGTTCGATGTGACGCCGCCAGCTGCGTCGACCGGCACCGATGAGACGGCCGCCACGCAGGCAACGGGTCCGCACACCCAGCGGTTCGCGGCGATCCTCGACATCAAGCCAGATTTGCTGATCGTGGCGAAGGTTCACCAGCCACGCATCCAAGCGGACTCCGAGCTCGATGCCGTGCACATGACCGTGGACTACGCCGAGAAGATCGCCCCCGCCGTCGAAGAGTCTATGAAGCGGCGCCAAGTTGCTTTAGCTGGGAAATCACCAAGAACGCCGTAACGACGGCTTCGCGCAGCGCGTGGTCGTGGCGCTTCGGCGCCGACTCAATTCGAATCTCCAGGACGGAAGGCTCCCACGACGTCACCGCGTAGGTGTCGATGTGCGTCGCGACCCGTTCATGTCGCGAGGACCAGCCGACCCGCCTCGGACGCGACCAGTCGCTCGAAGGTTGCGGCTGCCGGCCCCGCAATTCAGCATCACGATCACCTGGCAGTCACGCCGGCTGTGGCGTGGCAGGAAGACTGCGCATGACAAAGGCGGCCTGCACTGCGACGACGAGCCGTCGCGGCGACTAGGGCTGCCAGCAATCCCCGATCGCTCCGAGTGGCGGAACAGCGACAAGCGCGGTCAACGAGTCCGATGACCAGCAGCGAGTCGCGTCACGCAATCGTCGTGCGTCACGCTGCAGCGACAAGGGATAGCCCCAACCCCGCGAGGTACAGATCGCGCCCGCAACGGTGGCGCCGAGCAACAACTACGTCGATCGGCAGTGCGATCTCGCCGCCGAGAACACGTGAGAGGCAAGGACCAGCGAGACAAGGAAGGCCAACGCTGCGACTGCACCCACACCGCATCACCACGATATCATTGAGCGCTGCGGCGCCTGAGATCGTCTCCGTCAACCATGCCCAACGGCTCTGCAACCGCGCGGCACTCCGGACAAGACAAGGAGACCCATCGCAGCAGTCGGTCGGTCGCGGCATACACGGTCACGGCGTCGGGATTGAGTGCACCGCTACGGCGGTGAGGAAGGTCAGTGAAGAGGACGCTCACCGAACGACCAGCAGTCAACTGACCATGACCCGAACGATCTCTCAGCCGTTTTGGAAGTCGGAGATTCCTGGCAACATTGAAAGTGGGCTTGACGACCCGCCCACGGCAAGGGATATTGGAATGGTGACGGTGTCGACGACCGCAAGGACCATGAGCGGCATCCGAAATTGATAGCCGTGCAGCCGCAAGGTTCAATAGCACTCGAGGAATTACGATCCGCCGCCAGAACGAGGGCCGGCCTGTTGAGGCCGACTGAAGCCACACAGGGCTCAACCGCTGACATGCTCAGCGAGCGAGCCAAGGCTGCGGCCATCAAGTGATGGTCAGAAACACCGCCGCTGCAACGACGCAAGCAACTGGGGCGCCAATCGTCAGCGCCATCAGCTCGGTAGCCATTGAGGCACGGTGAATGGCGGAAACGAGCGCTCGCGCTCCTCGCCACGGGCTGGGGCCCTATGACGCTCACCCCAACTCGCAGATCACTGCTGCGGAAGTACCCACTATCGCGCGACCGCTGCAGACGCAAAGCCCGCGTCCCGATATACCGCGCAGATCGCCGGGTAGACGAGGAAGAAGTCAGCGCACCCAGCCCTGGTATCAGCAGGAACAGCAGGACGGAACGCCCCTGTCGTGCAAGTACGCACTCAGCGGCTCACTGTCCGGCCACCGCATCGAGCACGTCCTCGAACGGATCGCCTAGTTGGGGGACGAGCAACTCGGGGGCTCTTCGCTGGGGGGCTGTCGCGAACACTTGTGAGGGCCTGCTCCAATGCCGCGGCGGAAGGGGTTCGGGTCCGGGGGGCATGCGCCAATCAGCCGAGGAATCTCAACTTGGCGCGCGTTCGTCCATCACTAGTCACTGCCCACCCCCGGAGACTACCGTGTCCAGCGGGGAATGCGACGGGTGCGGGCTGTGTTGCGAGTGAAAGCACCACGTCGCAACTGCGCCAAGACTGAGAACTGGTCGAGGACAACTGGCCTAGGGCTCGAGGCTGCAGTGGACCGAGGAGAATGACCGATGGGCCCCACCCGCGGTACGTAAGGACACTAGTCGACCGTTTGAGTGCTCGTGGAGCGCAGCAAGTGCGAGCGACGACATGCCGATCGCAAACAGATTCCGTGGTTTGTCGGGTCGCGCGTAGAAGAGAACCGATGCCGTTGACAATTTTGATGCCTGCGCTCGTCGGCACTTCTCATGAGTTGATCAAGGTCCAACTTCGGCGAGATCAGTCCACCAGCAGTTCGATATTCTTCTCATTCTTGCGGAGGTATTCTCCAAGCGGTAGCGAGTTGACTACCATTCGAAATCCCGCGTGATAAGTAGCCCTCGATATCGCGAAATCTGTCGACCACGGATTGAATCCGGGTTCATAGTCCTGAACGAGATAGACCACATCTTCGGGATCCACCACACCGAGTCGGGCAGCAACGTCGAGGGCATGTGCAGTGGTCCAATGGGTGGAAATCCAGATGTCTTTGCGCCCGACCTCCGCGCTCGGCAGATCCCCGGGCCGTGAGAACGACGGACACAGCGTCAGCGAGCCCACCGAACTCGCGCGTCAGATAGCTCCGGATCAATCGGACTCTCTTCGCGGAGAGGCCGCCCGTAAGCGCAACGATTCGCAGGGGGAGTTTTGTACGCGTGCTCAGTTGCAAACCGAATTCGATCGCAGTTCGAGTGCCCGCGAAGACTGCCGCGGGATTGAACTGCGGTAGCAGCAGGTTGATCGCCGGATCGATTTCCTGGAGTCGAGCGGATGCCACCGCCAAGCTTTGCGGATGAAGACCATCGAAGGCCGGAGCGGACTCCATGTGCGCAGTCGCGCGCCTAAAGGATGCCGCTGCGACGGCGTCGCGTGCGGACAGTGCTTGATCAGCCATCGTTCGGACGCTCACCAGTGCCCTTGAGACCACCATTAGCGGGTGCCCTTCTGCTCATGGCCATGAACAGCGTCGATGCAGGCTGCTCTAAACCTTGGTGCGAGCGCCTCGACTGTGAACTCGGCCTTCGCGCGTCGACGCGCGGACTGCCCGAGGCGCCCTCGCAACTCAGGATCCAGGAGTTGTTCAAGCGCAACCGTCAGGTGCTCGGTCGATCCATTCTCGACGACCAGTCCGGCGTCACCGATCGCCCACGGCATGGGCTCAACGTCTGTGACGACGACGGCACGCCCCATCAGCATCGCGTCGATCAGTTTTGCGGGAAGTTGCCCTAGGGAATGCCGGGTGCGCAGGCTAGGAATCGCGACGATATCGGCGCGTTGCACAATGTCCAGACCTGCCTGCAAACTGGTCGGCCCAGTCCATGTCTCCCAGGGCCGAGCGTCAGCCGGGGGATTATCTGTAACGACGAGCGTGAAGCCTGCGCCTTGCAGGCTGGCCACCGCCTTCCTGAGCACATCGACGCCCTTATGCGGACGATTCGTCCCTACGAAGGCCAGCGTGGGGCGCGCAGACCCGCTTGACACCCCCGTGCCGGGATCAACTCTCGCATGCGGCACGACCTCGCCACCGTAGCGGTCCTGCAGCCACGGGTTGCTCACGATGCTGGGGCGCTGAATCGCTTCGCGCCGCATTCTCAGGTCTCGGATTGTTCGACCCGGCCTGCGCGCCAGCGCCATCCGTTCCATCGGGCGCCCAACACGAAGCATGGCTTCCAAGTCAGGGTCGTCGATGTCGACGACAGGGATGCGACGTCGCTCACTCGCGGCTACGGCAAGGCCCAAGGAGTCCTTCAGAGGCTTGCACGCGACGATCAGGTCCGTAGCGGGATGCACGGCGCTTGCCACGGATTCCGGCGCAACCAGACGGCATTGATCCGCAAACGCCGACCCCTCAAGCGGCTGCCACATGCTGGATCCCTGAGTGGAGAGGACCTCGCTCGTCCAACCCAGCTCTTGGGCAAGCAGCCACAGTGAGTAAGCTCTGCCGAAGCCAGTTGTGCGAAGTGATTCCGTAAAGAACACTATTCTCATATTGCCGCGGCCCTCAGAGATCCGCTTGGCGGCCAAGCGTAGGTAGCGGACTGCCCGTCCGCTCCAAGAGACGCGCCGCACGCCTGGAGATCGATCGCGATCTCAGCGCATCTGAAATTCGAAGGCCGAACGATCTCTGTGGCGCGCGTCAAGCTTGTACGGAGATCTTCCGGCCAATTTCGGAAACAGGTATCCATTCGTGATAAGGCGAGACCTTGTTGTCGATCTCCAGGACGCGGACATTGAGATCACACCCGGCCAGCGCAGCGTGCAGCGACAATTGGTCGCGACGAGAATTCATCAGGATGTAGTCCATCCAGAGCCGCATGCATTCGGCCACGCCTCGATCCCTGCGTCTCACCATGAGACCCGTCCAAAGCGGCGAGCATCCATCTGGACTCCGCATGCGACAGAGAGCTGATACATCGCGCGCACCCGATTGGGATCGTCTATCCCGAGGCGATCACCTCCTCGTACTCACGGCGAACGCTCGTGCGATAGGAGTGCTGCGGGATGACCAACTGGTGATTATCGAGACTCGCTCCGAACAGTTCTAATGCGGCAGGCCTGAGCTTCACCCTATTGTCGGCCCAAATGGTGTGGTCGTATTGATCCAACTCGGGGTGCCCCACAGTCTTGATATACCTGGCACTTCGCACGGGGTCGGTAGGAAATCGAGGAGACACCCCTCACAACATTCCACGTCGAGCCCTGAAACAAGGCAGGAGTATCCGTAAACATCACGCGTTCGACACCGAGTTGATGGTTAAGGGCTGCGAAATGGGTCGTTCATAGCCCCCGATTAACGCAGAATAGATCACCGCTGTCATGCAGCATTCTTCCTTCTATTTCAAGTTCATGCTGACTCGCAACCGGGTGACCTACCCGATTCGACCGGCGACCCCCCGGTTGAAACGATGCGCCCAAGTTTCTCACAGAGTCCACACCAAGTGGACGAGGGCTAGCGACGTAGCAGTCCCCGCATCCAGCACGGGCGCGCGCGTCCGCGAATCTCGAGGAACGGTCACCTAATGGGCCCCGTCGGAGGCGACAACCGCCCGGACCGTACGCCACAGGATCATCAGATCGGCCGTGATGGACCAGTTCTCCACGTAGTGCACGTCGAGACGGATGGCTTCCTCGTACGAGAGGTTCGAGCGTCCCGAGACCTGCCACAGCCCGGTCATGCCGGGCCGGACGTGCAGTCGGCGCGTGGCCACGTGGTCGTATCCGCGACCTCGAAGTCGCGCTGGGGTCGCGGGCCCACCAGGCTCATGTCGCCCTTCAGGACGTTGAGCAGCTGCGGCAGCTCGTCGATCGAGAAGCGACGGATGAAGGCGCCCACGCCGGTGAGACGGGGATCGTTGGTCACCTTGGGCAGTGGCTCGGCGAGTGTCCTGCCCTCGGCGGCAAGCAGGGCCTCGAGCTCGGCGTCGGCGCCCACGCGCATCGAGCGGAACTTGATCATGCCGAACGACTCGCCGTCGCGTCCGATCCGCTCCTGGCGGTAGAAGACCGGGCCGGGGCTGGTGAGCTTCACCGCCAGCGCGGTCGGCGAGGAAGATCGGAGAGCTGACGCGAGAAGAATCGCCATCGCGCCGCACGCAGTCGAAGACGAGCTTGGCCAGCGCCGGCGCCGGCGTACTGCGGCTCGCTCAGGTGGAGCAGCGGCATCCCGGAGACGTCGTCGCAGGGTCGAGCGCGAGCCGACGACACGTCGAGCACGTTGGGCGACAGCAGCACGTCGATGCCTGTGCCTTCGAGCTGCCACGTGAGGTCGCGCAGCGACTCGTCGCCGAGGTGCTCGGTGTCCGTGACCAGCACTGCATCGGCTCGCGAGCATGTCAAGTGCCTCGGCGAGATCCACGCTGGGACGACATGACCGGGACGTCGCCGACTGCTGGATCGCAGGGTCCGAGGTGAGCGGCACGTGTGCTGTCCGGGACCCACACGCCGACACCCGGTATCCAGGACCGACATTGCGCGCGAACCACCGCGTCAGCTGCGCGCGGAGCGCTCCCCGCCCACCACCAGCAGCCGTGTGCGATCCCGCCCCTTGCGTCGCGAGACTGGTGGAGCTTCGACCCGAGCGACCTTGCGCTCGATCAGAAGCCCGACGAGACCCAGGGGAAACGCCGTCGCGATGTAGAGCCGCGAGGTCGTCCACCTCGAAGGCGACCGACACGATGGCGAGCAACCGCAAACGTCCGGAAGGTGGCTACGACCACGCGGCGGTACTCCTCCGCGCCGTGACCGACGATGCGAGGAGCTTGCCACTCGGTGGACCTGGAGCGAGGTCCCACCAGAGGACGGCGAGCAGGATGCTGAGGACGGGGTAGGACACACCCAGTCCGTCGACTCGCTGATCTGGGAGGCAGCCCGAACCTGACGAGCCTGCGCGCGCCGTCAGAGCGACGAGCAGCACGAAGAGGTCGCCGAGCAACAGGAAGCGCGACGAGCGCCTCCGCCGTCGCTCCGCCACCGCTGACGGCCTCGGCGTAGCCGCGTCCTCGGCCGCCGGCGCGAGGAAGGACTGCCGGACGCCGTTGCGTCGAGTCGGTTGAGCCAGCTGCGGCCGTCACGTCGGATCGCACCACGCGCGCGCGTAGTACTCCACTGGTCTACTTGCGTCATTCCATCCCCCACGGATGTCATACATGCCGAGGTCCGATGACCGCAGCTCGTCCCCAAGACAACGACGGCCCGAGGCAAAGGTCATGTTGACACGGACTAGACCGGCTAAAGAAATCGAGGGACAGGCCGCGAAACAAAACTTCACGAGCCAGAAACCGTCAAGGGGCCAGCGCGACCGTCGGCACGGGCACCGGACCGTGGGCCCTATCCGCCCTCAGGGGTGGAAAGGCGCCGACTCGACGCCCGTGGAGCCGGCGGCAGGATAGGGCTCCCTAAGTTAATACTTGACGCAATTCGGGACTTCTTCGGCATACGTGACACAGAATGACTCCATGGACTCGCGACTGGCCGACGTGCTCGCGCAGACCGACCGCGCAGCACTGGGCGGTCGGCTCCGGTCCGCGCGCCAGGCGCGCGGCCTCACGCAGGGCGAGGTGGCCGACGACGTCATGTCAGTCGCCTACCTCTCACGCATCGAGTCCGGGCACCGTCAGCCCACCGCGCCCGCCCTCGAGGCCCTGGCCGCCAGGCTCGAGGTCTCCGTGGAGTCCCTGCTCGGAGTGGCGGACCAGCGCGAGGTCGACGAGATGCGTCTCGCGCTCAACTACGCCGAGCTCTCGCTCGAGTCGGGTCAGCCGCAGGACGCCGAGCAGCACCTGAGCAAGGTGCTCGAGGCCCTCACCACGAGCCAGATGGACGGCATGCGCGAGCGCGCGCGCCTCCTCCACGCACGCGCCCTCGAGGCCACCAAGCGCGAGGACGACGCCGTGCTCGAGCTCGAGGCGCTGCTCGATGAGCAGACGATCGACGGCATGACACGGATCGGGGCCGGCATCGCGCTGAGCCGCATCTTCCGTGAGACCGGCGACCTGGGCCGCGCCATCGAGTGCGGCGAGCGCGTCATGGCGGAGGTCGAGGCTGCCGGTCTGGGCGCCTGCGACGAGGCCGTGCAGCTCGCGGTCACCGTGGCCGCGGCGCACTTCGAGCGGGGCGACACCGCCCATGCCGTACGCCTCTGCCGCAAGGCGATCACGCGCGCCGAGACGCTCGGGTCACCGAAGGCCCGCGCGTCGGCGTACTGGAACGCGAGCGTCATGCAGGGCAGGCGCGGCGATGTCGCAGCGGCCGTGCCGCTCGCCGAGCGCGCGCTGGCGCCCTCAGTGAGGGTCAGGACTCCCGCAACCTCGCGCGGCTGCGCACCGAGGTCGGCAGGCTCCACCTCGAGCTCGACCCGCCCGACCTCGCCGGCGCACGTGACAACCTCGAGCAGGCCGCCGCCGACATGAAGTGGAGCAGCGCGAGCCCGGTCGACGTGGCCTACACCCTGCTGGGACTGGCCCGGGTGGCCTTCCTCGAGCGGGGACCTCACCGAGAGCCGCGACCTCGTCGCCCAGGTGCAGGCACACCACCGACGGCCACCGCCCCGATCGCTCGAGGCCGAGGTCGCTGACCCTGCACGGCAGGACCACGCGGCCGAGGGCGCGACCGACCTCGCCAGCGGCCTCGCTACCAGCGCGCTGTCCTCGTGCTGTCGGCGATCGGCGCCGACCAGGGCGCTGCACAGCTGTGGTTCGACCTGGCCGACCTTCTCCACGGAGTCGGCCTGCACGAGGCCGCGCTCGATGCCTACCGCCGCGCGGCAGTCTGCTCCGGACTGCGGACGCGCGTGCTCCACCACGACGTACGCCCGCAGCTGAGCTCCGGAGCGATCAGGCTCGTTCGCGAGCGATCAGCAGCACCAGACGCTGCGCGCCGTCTGCTGGGCGGGCGCGGCGTCGGCGGGTGCGGTCATCCCCGCGAGGCTGACGACGGCGACGAGGGCGATGAGAAGGCGGGGGGCCGTGGTCTTCATGTGTGTCTCCAGGGTTTGTTGTGCTGTGTGGGGTTGTTGAGAGCGTCCCGAGAGAAAGCTGTCGAAAGAAATAGTCCCAAAACCTGTGCAGAGTGTGTCGTGCTTTGGCAAACTAAGGCAAGAGCCGTTGGCAAATGCCCCTGACGCATACGTTGACGACAGCCTCGCGAGATGGCCCCCACCTTGCGAGACACGCACCGGACCCCACCCGGTACGCGCCCGGACCCCCCGCACTCGTGCGGGGGGTTCTCGCGTTGTCAGGCGTGCAGGGGAAGGTCTTCGCGCTCATCGGGGCAGCTCGACGCGCACAGAGGTTCCCTCACCGGCGACGCTCTCGACGGACACCACGCCGCCGTGGGCCTCGACGATCGTCCGGACGATGCTCAGGCCTAGACCAGTTCCTCCGATCTGGCGCCTGCGGGCGTTCTGGCCGCGGAAGAAGCGTCCGAACACCTCGTGCACGTCCTCGGCGTCGATGCCCTCGCCGTCGTCGCTCACCGTCAGCACGACGCCCGCGTCGGCCTCGGCCAGGACCACCTCGACATGTCCGTCGGGTCGGCTGTAGAGGATGGCGTTGGCGATCAGGTTGTCGAGCACCTGGCGCAGGCGGATGCCGTCGGCCACCACCTCGAGGGAGCTCGGGTGGTCGCTGGTGAGCTCCACACCGGCGCCTGCCGCGTCGACGCCAGCCGCGTCCACTGCCTCGCGGAGCACCGTGACGAGGTCCACCAGGTAGGGATCGACGACGGGCGAGCCGGCCGACGCCTGCGTCGAGAAGATCAGGTCGGCGACCAGGTGCGAGAGACGGAGCATGTTGCGGCGGGCTGCCGTCACCTGCTGGCGCGCGCCGGGCACGGACTCCACCGTCTCGTCGAGCAGCTCGAGGTAGGCCAGCGCGGCAGTCAGCGGCGTACGCAGCTCGTGGGAGACGGTCGCCACGAACTCGTCCTTGACCTTGACCGCCCGGATCAGCTGGGTCACGTCGTTGTAGGCCAGCACGGCGCCGGTCAGGGCGCCGGTGCGGTCGTGCACGGTGCGCGCCGACACCGACAGCGCCCGGCGGGCCGCAGGCTTCTCACCGACCCAGATGAGCAGGTCGTCGAACTCCTCGCCGGCCGTCGCACGCGCACACGGGATCTCGTCGGGCATGAGCGTCCGCGACTGCTCTGCGTCGTAGACGAAGCCGTCCTGCCCGGACTGGCCGAGGTGCCCGTCGGGGAACGCGATGTCCATGAGCTCGCTCTGGCGCCTGTTGTACGCCGAGTAGCTGCCGTCGGCGTTGACCAGGAGCAGGCCGACCGAGACGCTCTCGAAGAGGGCCTGGGCCTTGCTCTCGACGTCGAACGCGGCCTCCTCGGCCGCCTCCAGGCGCTCCACGAACGCGTGGCGCTCGGTGCGGTCGGCGATCTGGGAGATGAAGTGGATCGGCTCGCCGTCCGAGTCGCGGAGCAGCGCCACCGAGAGGTCGCCGATGAGGATGCTGCCGTCGGCGCAGACGTAGCGCTTCGTGACGCGGTAGGAGCCGATCTCGCCGGCGAGCGAGCGCTCGACGAGGCGCAGGTCGCGCGCGAGGTCGTCGGGGTGCGTGATGTCGTGGAACGTCAGCCCGGTGATCGTCTCCGGCTCGTAGCCGAGCATGTCGCACATCGCCACGTTGGCCGTGACGATGTCCCCGGTGAGCGAGACGATCGCCATCCCGACAGGCGAGTGCTCCATGGTGAGCCGCCAGAGGTCACCGGTCTCGTGCAGTCGAGTGTCCACGAGACGCCCCCTTCCCGGACCCGAGATTCCACGGTACGAGCGTGCCCAGTGTCCCACCCGAACTTGGAGAGAAACAGGATGAAAATGCGGAAACCGCCCCGTGGGCGCAGCACGGGGCGGATTCCTCAGCGTCGTCAGGCCGTCACGAGCACCTGCACCTCGGCCACGGAGCCGGTGGCGGCGGTGACCGCCGTGTCGACGGGCTCGGCCTTGGGAGCCAGCGTGCGCAGCGTCCACTCGCCGTCACCGGCGAAGAACCGGAAGTGCCCGGTCGCCGACGTCGGCACCTCGGCGGTGAACTCGCCGGTCCGGTCGAGCAGGCGTACGTAGGCGTTGCCCACCGGCTCGCCGCCGGCGCCGCGCAGGACCTGGCCCTGGATCACGGCCTCCTTGGCGACGTTGACGCCGTCGAGCGACAGGCCGCCCTCGGTCGCGCCGCACATCAGGCTTCACCCGGCTCGTCGCCGAGGGCGACCGGGACGCCGACGCAGCGAGCCGTACTCGGTCCACGAGCCGTCGTAGTTCTTCACGTTGGCCTGGCCGAGGAGCTCCTTGAGCACGAACCACGTGTGCGACGAGCGCTCGCCGATGCGGCAGTAGGCGATGGTGTCCTTGTCCTCGTCGACGCCGGCCTCGCCGTAGAGCGCCTTGCAGCTCGTCGTCGGACTTGAAGGTGCCGTCGTCGTTGGCCGCCTTGCTCCACGGGACGTTCGCCGCGGTCGGGATGTGGCCGGCGCGCTGGGCCTGCTCCTGCGGGAGGTGGGCCGGGGCGAGCAGGCGGCCGGCGTACTCGTCGGGGCTGCGCACGTCGACGAGGTTCTGGGTGCCGATGGCCGCGACGACCTCGTCACGGAACGCGCGGATCGAGGAGTCCTGCTCGGTCGCGGTGTACGACGTCGCGGCGCGGCTCGGGGGCGCGTCGGTCAGCTCGCGGGAGTCGAGCTCCCACTTCTTGCGACCACCGTCGAGCAGCTTGACGTCCTGGTGGCCGTAGAGCTTGAAGTACCAGTAGGCGTAGGCGGCGAACCAGTTGTTGTTGCCGCCGTAGAGGACGACGGTGTCGTCGTTGGCGACGCCGCGCTCGGAGAGGAGCGCCTCGAACTGCGCCTTGTTGACGAAGTCGCGGCGGACCTGGTCCTGGAGGTCCGTGGTCCAGTCGAGCTTGATGGCGCCCTTGATGTGGCCCTTGTCGTAGGCGGTGGTGTCCTCGTCGACCTCGATGAGGACGATGCCGTCGGTGTCGAGGTTGTCCTCGACCCACTGGGCAGTGACGAGAGTGTTCTCGCGGCTCATGGTGGTGTGCTCCTTGCTGGTGGTGAACAGTCGTGGATGGGGCGGGAGATGCTGATCAAGCGGTGGCGCGACGGAGAAGCAGGTAGACCTCGCATCCCAGGCAGAACGCGAAGACTGCGTTGAGGAGGGCTGCGACGAGCGCGGCGCCGACGGCGACCTGACCGAGCAGGGTCGCGCCCGACAGGAGCGCGACCAGGCCGACCACGGCGAACGCGAGGCCGACCGCCTGGGCGAAGCGCGGCGGCTCGGGCGCCTCGAGCTCGGACGGCGGCGCCAGCCGGGGCCGGACGAACGTGCGGAACAGCCAGGCATGCGGCGTGGCCTGCACCCCGCGGACCGCGCCGATCGCGAACAGCAGCGCCTGGACGGCGAGCAGGACGACATCGGCGGGCGACGGGAGGAGCAGCACGGCCACGAGCACGACCGCCGTGATGCCGGCAGCGAGCTGCGGGCTGCGCGGGTCGATGCCGCCAGCCGCCGGACGGGAGGCGCCGGGCGTCGAACGAGGCGATGCGGTGGTGGTCATGTCTCTCCTGAGGTGGTCGGCACAGCACGAGGCTGGACGCGCCGACACACAGCCGGCGCGGGTCCTACCGACGAGCGTAGTCCAGTAACCTGATGGACTTAGATGCTCAGATGGTCGGCTGGACCGTCAGGACATTCGACACAGCGCCGAGCGCACGCGGCAGTGGTCCACTGCGCGGCGCTTGGTGAGCATGGTCGAGGACATGACGACGACAGTAGGCGCTACCGCGTCCGCACCCCTGTCACGTCTCATCATGTGAGCACGCCATCCGTATCGTGAGATCACGCCTGCGCCACCGCGCTCAGGACCTGGTCGCGGGTGGGGGCACCGGTGGCGCGAGCGACCTCGATGCCCCGGGCGTCGAGCACCACGGTCGTGGGCGTGCGCAGGATCCCGAGGGCGCGCGTCGCCTCGAGATGGTGCTCGGCATCGACCTCGACGTGGGTGACGCCCTCGACGAGGCCGGCCACGTCGCCGAGCACGCGACGCGTCGCTCGGCAGGGAGCGCAGAAGGCGCTCGAGAACTGGAGCAGGGTGGCGCGTTCGCCCAGGGGCTGGCCCAGTGTGGCGACCAGGTCGGCCGCCGGCCTCGCGGCCGGCGTCTCCTCGGCGCGGTCGGGCGCGGACGTACGGCGTACGGCGTGGGTGCCGCGGAAGCGGCCGTCGGTGCCGAGGCGCCAGAGTCCGAACGCGAGGGCCAGCGCGACAGCGCCGACCGCGATCCAGGCTCCGGAGGTCATGGCGGTCACAACGCCCGCGAACCCCGCTGCTGTTCCCGACGCGCGGATCAGCCGCCCGCAAAGGGCGGCAGCAGCTCGACCACGGACCCCGGCGCGATCGTCACGGTCGCGGGGTCCTGGGAGCGGACCGGCCGGTCGCCGAGGAGCACCGAGCACACGGCGACAGTGCGCGCCATCCGGTCGTCGGGATGGCGCTCGAGCACCAGGGTGACGAGATCGGCCAAGGTCATGTCGGCCGCGACGTCGAAGACGTCCTCGGGCGTGCCGGCTGCGGCACGGGCGCCCGCCCAGTAGCGCACCGTGACCGTCTCACGACTCTCAACACGACTGTCGGCGGCGCCCATGCGGGATATCCTTCCTCATCGTCCGAAGTCCGAGGAGGTCCGGCCATCAGCGCACTCCTGCTGCTCACGGGCGCCCTCCAGCCGTCGGCCGAGGTGCTCCCCGGACTGGCGCTGCTCTCGCACACGGTGAAGATCCTTCCCGCGCAGGGCAGCGCGCTCCTCGACGCTCCGCCCGCCGACCTGGTCCTCGTCGACGGCCGCCAGGACCTGGCCGCTGCACGTGACCTGTGCCGGCTGATCCGGACGACCGGTGCGGACGCACCCGTGCTCCTCGTCGTCACCGAGGGTGGGCTCGCCGTCGTCGCCCACGACTGGGGCATGGACGACGTCGTGCTCCACACCTGCGGTCCCGCCGAGCTCGAGGCGCGCATCCGGCTCGCGATCGGGAGGGCCGGCGCCGCGCAGCCGGACGACCCGTCCGCGCACGTGATCCACCGCGGGGAGGTCGTGGTCGACGACGCGACCTACACCGCGCGCATCGGCGGACGGCCGCTCGACCTGACCTACAAGGAGTTCGAGCTCCTCAAGTATCTCGCCCAGCACCCCGGTCGCGTCTTCAGCCGCGAGCAGCTGCTGCAGGAGGTCTGGGGCTACGACTACTTCGGCGGCACCCGCACGGTCGACGTGCACGTCCGTCGCCTGCGCGCCAAGCTCGGGACCGAGCACGAGCACCACATCGGCACGGTCCGCAACGTCGGCTACCGCTTCGTGGTGCCGACCCGCGAGCCCTCGGAGTCGCCGTCCACCGTCACGCGGTCGCCGAGCGACGCCTGAGCCTGCGGCCGCGACTGGCTAGGGTCGCGGCATGGACGCCGTCGCCGAGGTCACCCGGATCGCAGAGGCTGCCGAGGCCGCTGACGGTGCATCACCCCTCGACGAGGCGGCGCGGATCGCGCTCGCCGACGGCGCCGCGACGGTCGCCGTCGAACGCGGTGGCTTCACTGTGCTGCACGACGGGGACCTGACCCTGGCGGTGCACCCCGATGACCGTCGCCAGGGCATCGGCGCCGCGCTGCTCCGACGCGCGCAGTCGTACGACGGCGAGCTGGCCGCGTGGTCGCACGGCAACCACCCGGCCGCGGCCCGGCTCGCGGCGGCGTACGACTGGGAGCGCGTCCGCGACCTCTGGGTGATGCGGCGGCGCACGTCGCTGCCACTGCCCGCGCTGGAGGTGCCCGCGGACGTGCGGATCCGGTCCTACCGCGACTCCGACGCGGACGCGGTCGTCGAGGTCAACGCCGCCGCCTTCGCCCACCACCCCGAGCAGGGCGCGATGGACCTGGCCAACCTCGCGAGGCGGATGGCGGAGCCGTGGTTCGACCCGGCCGGGCTGCTCGTCGCCGAGGACGACTCGGGCGTCCTCGGCTTCCACTGGACCAAGCGGCACGACGAGCGGCTCGGCGAGGTGTACGTCGTCGGCGTCGCGCCGCAGGCCCAGGGCCGCGGGCTCGGGCGGCTGCTCACCCTCGCGGGGCTGCACCACCTGACGGGGCTGGGCGTGGACGAGGTCCTGCTCTACGTCGAGTCCGACAACGCCCCCGCCGTGGCGGTCTACTCACGCCTCGGGTTCGCGCACGCCGAGGTGGACACCCACGTCCAGTACCGCCGCCGCCGCCGCCCCCGCTGGGTATCTAGGGACGATCTCGTAGGCCCGAGGGCCGTTCCACCTACCGGATCGTCCCTAGATACCGAGGGCACACCGAGGGCATACCGAGGGCATACCGAGGGCGCGGAGGCACAGGGTCAGCGGAGCGGGCGCACGTGCAGCCCGACCTCGGGGTCGACGATGACCTCCTGCGCGGCGGGCATCTCGTCCACGCTGAGCGCGGCGTCGACCGGGACGTTGCGCTTGACGAGAGCGAGGGCGATCGGGCCGAGCTCGTGGTGGCGGGCGCTCGAGCCGACGAAGCCGATGTCACGGCCGTCGACGGAGACCGCGGCACCTGCGGGCGGCAGCCGGTTCTCCGAGCCGTCGAGGTGCAGCAGCACCAGCCGCCGCGGCGGACGGCCGAGCGTGTGCACGCGGGCGACGGTCTCCTGCCCGCGGTAGCAGCCCTTGTCGAGGTGGACCGCGGGGCCGATCCAGCCGACCTCGTTGGGGATCGTGCGGTGGTCGGTGTCCAGGCCGAAGCGCGGCTCGCCGCGCTCGATCCGCAGCGCCTCGAAGGCCCACAGGCCGGCAGCGGGGCCGGCTGCCTCGGCGTACGCCTCGAGCCGGTCACGGGGCACGAGGTCGTACCTCCCTGCACCCTCGCCCGGTCGCCACATCACGGCCAGGTCGTCGACGAGGGAGACCTCGGCGCGGGTCATGAACTTCATCCGCTCGAGCCACTCCACGAGCGCAGCGCCGGCGCCGGGCTCGGTGTGCGCGGTGAACGCCTCGCCGTCGTCGACACCGGCGAAGGAGTGCTCCACGTGACCCTGCGGGCTGAGCACGAGCGCGTGCGTCCAGGTGCCGGCAGCGAGGCCGTCGAAGTATTGGGTCGTGAGGTTGTGCAACCACGAGAGCCGCTCCGGCCCGGAGATCCGCAGGACGTCGCGGTGGGACAGGTCGACGAAGCCGTCGCCCTGGACCAGCGTGCGCTGCTCGGTGTTGAACGAGCCGTAGTGCGCGGCGACCGGGGCGTCGATGCCGTCTCCGGCGACGGCCCCGGGCAGGGCGAGGAGCGGGCTGGGCATGGGGCCAGTCTAGGTCGTGGCCCGCGACAGGTGTCGTCGCGAGCGTCGTGAGACGTGCGTCGAGGCAAGGCGGAGGAGCGGAGACGTGACGGAGTCACGGTGAGCGACGACAACGCGGCCGCGACGTGCGTATCGCGGCGCGCAGCAGGCACCTGGCGTGGGGCGCGGCCTCAGGTCGAGGTGACCGACGAACCCGGATCGAGCGGAGTCGGCTCCGGGCCCGGCGTTGCACCGGCGACAGGCTCGCCCGCACCGTGGTCGCGCAGCACGTCGCGCAGCCACCACGCGACGTGGGCGGCGCCGGCGAGGGTCACGACTCCGATCACGCCGAAGATCAGCCGCCAGTCGACGATCGTGACGAGCAGGGCACCGAGGGCGAGCGACGCCGCGCTCGGCACCGACATCACCACCTCGGCGGCCACCGACACGCGGCCCATCAGCCGCTGGGGCGTACGCCGCTGCAGCAGGGTCATGTAGGCCACGACGAGGATCGGCAACGAGACCCCGAAGATCGTGATGCTCGCGAGCACCCAACCGACCGAGGGCGAGGCAGCCATCGCGATCGCGCTGAGTCCGAGCAGCACCAGCCCGAGGACGCCGGCGCCGACCTCACCGAGACGGCGTACGACACGGGGCGAGGACAGGCCTCCGACGACCGCGCCGATCCCCTGCACCGAGACGAGGACGCTGACGAAGGTGGCGGCCTTGCCGAAGTGGTCGGTCAGGGCGAAGATCGCGGACTCGCAGAAGCCGAGCACGAGCATGGTGAGTCCGAAGCCGACGAGCATGTGTCCGAGGACGCGGTCGCCGACGAGGTGGCGTACGCCGCCGGTGAGCTGCACCCAGAAGCTGCCCTCCTCCTGCTCGGGCTCTTCCTCCGCGACCGGGATCGTGGCGATGACGGCCGCGGCCACGAGGAACGAGGCAGCGTCGACGAGCGCCACCACCCAGCCGCCGGTCCAGGCGAAGAGCGCGGCGCCGAGCAGCGGGCCGAAGAGCCGGTAGGACTCCTTGATCGTCTGGAGGCTCGAGTTGGCGTCGACCAGCAGGTCCTCCGGCATCAGCTCCTTGAGCAGGCCGTTGAGGCCGGCGGGGAGGATGACGAAGCTGACGCCGTAGAGCACGGCGACGCCCCAGATGATCCAGACGTCGCCCTCGTCGCGGACCAGCAGCAGCGGGAGCACCGCGACCGCCGACGCGACATTGCCCCACACGAGCAGCGGCTTGCGGCGGACGCGGTCGAGCCAGGCTCCGGCGAGCGGCGCGACGATCGCCGGCAGGCACATGAAGAAGAAGGTGAAGCCCGCCATGGCGCTCGAGCCGGTCAGCGTCTTCACCCAGATGCCGAGGACGAGCAGCATGATCGAGTCCCCGAGCATGGACGTCGACAGCCCGGCGAAGAGGCGCCGGAATCCCGGCTGGGCGAATGCGGCCTTCACCGGGTCACCTCGACGGCCGAGCCCCACGCAACGATCTCGCACAGTCGCGACCCCTCGGGCCGCTCACCGGACGCGAGCCGTTCGGCGTAGGTGCCGGCCACCTGTTGCAGCTGGGCGGTGAGGTCGGCGAGCTCGTCGGCGGTGAGCCACGCGACATTCTGCGAGAGCCCGGCGCTCTCGCGCCACGTGTCGCTCTCCTCGCGCTCGCTGGCACCGAGGAACCGGTCGACCCAGCGCTCGAGCAGCATGCGGCTGAGGGCCTGCCCGGCGCGCAGCTCGTCGGTGGTGACGTCGTCACCGCCTTCGGCCCACGACATCCCGATGTGTCGCATCCGCCACGGGCGTTGGCGGCCCTTGCCGGTGGGCGACTCCTCGATGAACTCGTGCTCGGCGAGCTTGCGCAGGTGCCACGAGCAGTTGGCAGGCGACTCGTCGAGGCGGTCGGCGAGCTGCGTCGCGGTCATCGGACCCTCGACCGACAAGAGCTCGATGATCGCCATGCGCACGGGGTGGGCGACGGCCTGGAGGGCGCGCGGGTCGCGAAGGCGGCGGGGTTCGGTCACCTGTCGAAAGTAGTCTTTCGAAAGACTTCTTGCAATAGGTGCGTGTCGATCAGGTGGCGATCACCGGGTACGCGGTGGTTCCGACGCGGCACAGTCGGCGCACTCGCCGAAGATCGCGAGGTGGCCGACGTCGACGACGAACCCGTCGGCGGCGAGGGCGTCGACGACCGGCCGGATGACCTCGGGGTCGTACGACCGCACCTTCTGGCAGCGGCGGCAGACCGCGTGGACGTGCTCGTGCTCGAGCGTCGAGTGGTAGGTCGGCGCGCGGTCGCTGAGGTGCGTGTGGCGCACCAGTCCGAGCTCCTCGAGCACCTCGAGCGTGCGGTAGACGGTGGAGGCGTTGACCGAGCTCACCTGTCCGCGTACGTGGGCCAGCACCTCGTCGGGTGTCGCGTGGCGCAGCTCCTCGATCGCGCGCAGGATGAGCTGGCGCTGCGGCGTGAGCCGCAGTCCCTGCTCGCGCAACCGGTCAGCCAGGTCGTCGTTCATCGAGGTGTTCATGCTCGCTGGAGGCGGGCCCAGGTGTGGGGCTGCAGCTCCTGGCCGACTGCCGCCATGTCGTAGGCGTAGAGGAGGTCGCCGTCGACGTTGCCATACATGCGCGACCCGCCCGTGACCTCCTTGGCGGTCTCGGTGAAGGAGACGCCAGCGGTGTGCATCTCGACCTTGCCGGCGTCGGCCGCGCCGTACCAGATCTCCGAGAAGCCGATGTTGTGCGAGAGCAGGAACTCGACCTTGCCGGGCTCGGGGCAGCGCAGGAAGCCCGTCTCCATCGCGGCGTCGCGGACGAACTCGCCCTCGTCGTCGACGATCCACGCGCGCGCCATGTAGTGGAAGAACGGCCGCCCGTCGTGGGTGAAGATCAGCTCCTGGCCGAACTCGAAGGACTCGATCGTCGGGTACGCCCCGTGCCCGTTGCCGCGCCAGGTGCCGAGGAGCCAGGCGACGGGGCCGCAGTTGGGGTGCAGGTTGTCCGGCAGCTCGAAAGGCATGGGAGCACTCTAGTGTTCGGTCATGGCTCGCTCACTGGTCGTCAAGGTCACCTGCGGGGCGGAGGACGCCGAGCGGTCGAACCAGGGCTTCACCGTCGCCGCCGCAGCGGCCGCCATGGGTGCGGAGGTGTCGCTCTGGCTCACTGGTGAGGCCGCCTGGTTCGGCGTACCGGGCCGCGCCGAGGAGTTCACCCTCGACCGCGCGACACCGCTCGACCAGCTGATCGCGGCAGTCCTCACGAGCGGCACGGTCACCGTCTGCTCGCAGTGCGCCGCCCGGCGCGGGCTCGCCGAGGGCGACCTGCGCGACGGCGTCACGATCGCCGGCGCCGCGGTGTTCGCCGAGCAGGTCCTCGCCGACGGCGTGCAGGCGCTCGTCTACTAGCCGAATCCGTCGTCCGGCGTTCACCTCGCGGTGCCACACTGGCCCCATGCCGGACCCCGCCCTCCTCGCCAGCGCCACCTCACCGTCCGTCGACGAGGGCCCGGTCGCGGAGCCCTTCGGCCACCCCTCCGACACCTTCGACGTCGAGCCGCCCTACACCCCCGACGCTGCGCAGATCGAGGCCGTGGAGAAGTTCGACGACCGCTTCATCGACCGCGAGGTCTCGTGGGTCCGCTTCAACCAGCGGGTGCTCGAGCTGGCCGAGGACACGAGGCTCCCGCTGCTCGAGCGGGCGCGGTTCCTCGCCATCTTCGCCAGCAACCTCGACGAGTTCTTCATGGTCCGCGTGGCCGGCCTCAAGCGCCGCATCGACGCCGGCGTGGCCGTCCGTGCCGCCAGCGGCCTGATGCCCCGCGAGCAGCTCGACCACCTGTGGGCCACCTGCCGCGACCTCATGGAGCGGCACGCGCGGGCGCTGAGAGACCTGCTCCCCGAGCTCGGGTCGCAGGGCATCGAGATCGTCCGCTGGGCCGACCTCGACCGCGAGGAGCAGAAGGTCTGCAAGAAGCTCTTCAAGGACCGGATCTTCCCCGTCCTCACCCCGCTCGCCGTCGACCCCGCCCACCCCTTCCCCTACATCTCCGGGCTGTCGCTCAACCTCGCGGTCGTCGTACGCCACCCCAAGACCGGCACCGAGCACTTCGCCCGCGTGAAGGTGCCGCCGACCTTCGGTCGCTTCGTCGGCCTCGGCAACCAGCGCTTCGTCCCGATCGAGGACGTCATCGGCGAGCACCTCAAGAAGCTGTTCAACGGCATGGAGGTGCTCGGCGCGCACACCTTCCGCGTCACCCGCAACGAGGACCTCGAGGTCGAGGAGGACGACGCCGAGAACCTCCTCAAGGCGCTGGAGAAGGAGCTGCTGCGTCGCCGCTTCGGAGCCCCCGTACGCCTCGAGGTCGAGGAGTCGATCGACCCCAAGGTCCTCGACCTGCTGGTCTCCGAGCTCGGCGTCAGTCCCGACGAGGTCGTCTCGCTGCCCGGACCGCTCGACCTCACCGGCCTGCACTCGATCGCCGACCTGCCCCGCGACGACCTGAAGTACGCCGCCTTCCTGCCCTCGACGCACCCGAGCCTCGCCGAGGTGGAGTCCGCCTCCCCCGTCGACGTCTTCGACTCGGTGGCGCGCCACGACGTGCTGCTGCACCACCCGTACGACTCGTTCGCCACGTCGGTGCAGCGCTTCCTCGAGCAGGCGGCCGCCGACCCGCACGTGCTCGCGATCAAGCAGACGCTCTACCGCACGTCGGGCGACAGCCCGATCATCGAGGCGCTGATCGACGCCGCGCAGGCCGGCAAGCAGGTGCTGGTGATCGTGGAGATCAAGGCGCGGTTCGACGAGCAGGCCAACATCCGCTGGGCGCGCAAGCTCGAGCACGCGGGCTGCCATGTCGTCTACGGCCTGGTCGGACTGAAGACCCACTGCAAGCTGTCGATGGTCGTGCGCGACGAGCCCGAGGGCATCCGGCGCTACGTCCACCTGGGCACCGGCAACTACAACCCGAAGACGGCTCGCCTCTACGAGGACCTCGGCCTGCTGACCGCGGACCCGGAGATCGGCGAGGACGTCGCGCTGCTCTTCAACAACCTGTCCGGGATCAGCCGCAACCGGACCTACGACCACCTGCTCGTCGCGCCGCACAGCGTCCGCGACGGCCTGGTCGCGCAGATCCACCAGGAGATCGCGCACCACCAGGCCGGCCGCGAGGCGGGCATCCGGATCAAGGCGAACTCCGTGGTCGACGAGGCGGTGATCGACGCGCTCTACCTGGCCTCGCAGGAGGGCGTCCGGGTCGAGCTGATCATCCGCGGCATCTGCGCGCTCCGCCCCGGCGTGCCCGGCCTGTCGGAGACCATCAGGGTGCGCTCGATCCTCGGCAGGTTCCTCGAGCACAGCCGGGTCTTCTGGTTCGACAACGGCGGCGAACCGGCGGCGTGGATCGGGTCCGCCGACATGATGCACCGCAACCTCGACCGCCGCGTCGAGGTGCTCGTACGCCTGCGCGACCAGCACGTCATCGACGAGGTGCGGGAGCTGCTCGACCTCTCCCTGGACCCCGACACCACCGCGTGGGACCTCGACTCGGAGGGCGAGTGGCACCTCCACACCGGCGAGCGCCACCTGCAGGACGAGCTCATCGAGCGCCAGCGTCGCCGCCGGCGCTGAGCGTCGTACGCCTGCGAACCGCCCGCCGAGAGGTTCCGTGCCCTCGCGGTTGCGTCGTCGGGCGGCTGACCCCCTAGCATGAACGACGGTTCATCCGCCCCCCGTTCGGAGTTCACCGTGCGTTTGAAGTTCCGCCCTGTCGACAGCTCGTTCTACGACCTGTTCAGCGAAGCCGCCAACCACCTCGTCGTCGGGGCGCAGCTCCTCAGCGAGATGCTGGCCGACGGCTCGTCGAAGGCCGAGATCGCCCAGCGCATGCGCGAGGCCGAGCACGCCGCCGACGAGACCACGCACTCGATCGTGCGCCGGGTCAACAGCACCTTCGTGACTCCGTTCGACCGCGAGGACATCTACAACCTCGCCTCGGCGCTCGACGACGTGATGGACATGATGGACGAGGCCGTCGACCTCGTCCTCCTCTACGAGGTCACCAGCCTGCCCCCCGAGACGACCCAGCAGGTCGAGGTGCTCCAGCGGTGCGCCGAGCTGACCTCCGCGGCGATGCCGTCGTTGGAGTCGATGAAGAACCTCGACGAGTACTGGATCGAGATCAACCGGCTCGAGAACACCGGCGACAAGTCCTACCGACGGATCCTGGCCAACCTCTTCGGCGGTGAGTACGAGGCGCTCGAGGTCCTGAAGCTCAAGGACATCGTCGAGTCCCTCGAGGGGGCGATCGACGCCTTCGAGAAGGTCGCCAACATCGTGGAGCAGATCGCGGTCAAGGAGTCCTGACCGGATGGAACTCGCGATCGTCATCGCGGTGGTCGTGGTTGCCCTGGCCTTCGACTACACCAACGGCTTCCACGACGCGGCGAACGCCATCGCCACGTCGGTCTCCACGCGCGCACTGACCCCGCGCGTGGCGCTGATCCTGGCCGCCGTCATGAACTTCCTCGGCGCCCTGCTCGGCCAGGGGGTCGCCAAGACCGTGGCCGACACGATCGGCACGCCGGAGGGAGCGCACGGTCTGGTCGTCGTGATGTGCGGACTGCTCGGCGCCATCACCTGGAACCTGATCACGTGGTACTACGGCCTGCCCTCGTCGTCCTCGCACGCGCTGATCGGCGGCCTCGTCGGCGCTGCCCTCGCGGCGGGCTCGACCGTGAACTGGACGACGATCCAGGACAAGGTCCTCATCCCGATGGTGGCCTCGCCGTTGGTCGGCTTCGCCGCAGCGTTCCTGCTGATGCTGTCCTTCATGTGGATCTTCAAGAAGCGCAACCCCCACGTGCTCAACCGCAACTTCCGGATGATGCAGGTGTTCTCGGCGGCAGCACTGGCGCTGGGCCACGGCCTCCAGGACGCCCAGAAGACCATGGGCGTCATCCTGCTCGCGCTGGTGACCTACAACCCCGCCAGGTACTCGATCGAGCAGCTGCCCCTCTGGGTGGTGATCGCCGCGGCCAGCGCCATCTCGGCCGGCACGTACGCCGGTGGCTGGCGGATCATGCGCACCCTGGGTCGCAAGATCATCAAGCTCGACCCGCCCTCGGGCTTCGCCGCCGAGACCGTCGCGACGGGCGTCCTCTACGTGATGGCCATCCACAACCACGCGCCGATCTCGACCACGCACACCATCACCTCGGCCGTGATGGGCGCGGGAGCCACCAAGGGCCGCAACGCCGTGCGCTGGAACATGGCCGGCAACATCGCCACGGCCTGGGTGCTGACCTTCCCGGCCGCCGGCATCGTCGCCGCCGCCTGCTACTGGGTCGCCCGCATCTTCCTCCCCTGACCTGTCTGAGGCCGTGGACGTCCGTCCAGGCCTGGTATCTAGGGACGATCTGGTAGGCGCTGGGCGGCAAACGCCTACCACAACGTCCCTAGATACCCGGGGGCGGCACGTAGCTCGTCGGCGGAGCGGCAGGGTCAGGACGCCTGCCGATACCTGAGCACGCGGGAACGCTCGTACGCCGACAAGGCGCGGCGTTGCTCGACCGTGAAGGTCGGGGTCCACCAGTCGGGTAGACCTGGCAACCACCGCCGTTCGTCGGGCGACCGACGCCCAGCCCGGGCGTACGCCTCCCGTAGTCGCCCGATGAACGGCTCCCTGTCGAGCAGGTCGCCCGCCATCATCGTCACGCCCTCGAGGCCGACTGCGCGGTAGGCGGCCTCCTTGGTGACATCGCCATGACGTACGTCGCCCGCGAGGTGGAGCGCTCCGTCGTACATGCCGTAGACCCCCGCGGTCGGGTCGAGCAGGTCCGGAGTTCCGACAAAGCGACCGTCAGGTCCGAAGACCGGGAAGTTGGCCAGCGGCCTGCCGAAACCGGCCCCCTCCCAGGTGCGCCTCATCGCGGGCTCCTGGGGAGACCAGCTGTTCTCCTCGAGGTGCGGCAGCACGTCACGCACCCGCCCGACCCCCTGCCTGATCCACAGGTCCGAGTCGATGTACGACGCCAGCTCGGCCACCGACACGAGGTCGTCGTACGCGGCCATCTCGAATGCCACGATGGCCTCCTCGTCCGACCGTGCCTTGCGCATCTCGAAGGCGACGCTCCAGAGTGGGCTGGTGACGCGGATCCCTCGGACCCGACGGATCGCTCCGGCCGGCACGAGCTCCTGGCTCACCGAGACGTGACGATCCGGCCTGAGTGAGTGACGAGTGCCGACGGCCAACGTGACGGTTCGTGGGGCCATCCGCGGACCGGTCCCGTCGAACCAACGCGCCTCACGCCATGCCAGCGAGGCCCAACCCGTGACCGCACCATGTGGCGGCAGCCGCGCGGCCGCTTCCACCACCCGCTGCGAGACGGTTCGACCCACTGCCGATGGAACCCACATTCCGCCGCCCACGGACCTGAAGGCGCCCGACCGGGTCTGCCACTCGGTGGGGCCCGATTCGTCGCCTCGACGCGACGGCCAGACGAGCCCGGGCTGCAGACCCTCCCGGGGCCCGATGCCGCGCAGGGCACGAGCTCCTTGGGTCCACGTCTCGTCCATCCGGCGAGCGTCGTACGAGACGCAGACGCCCACGCGCGGCCCTCCACAGCCGCCGCGCACCACACTCCACCGGACGCCCTGTGGACGCTTGGTGGCCCCCCACGGTCGACTCACGGCTGGGTATCTAGGGACGATCTGGTAGGCAAAACCCCCGTATCGCCCACCAGATCGTCCCTAGATACCCAGCCAGGCGGCGGCGGCCAGGCCGGGCCGGGCCGGGCCGGACCACCCCGAGACGGGGTGATCGCTCAGCCGAAGCGGCCGGAGATGTAGGCCTCGGTGGCCTCGTTGTCGGGGTTGGCGAACATCTTCTGGGTCGAGTTGAACTCGACGAGGTGGCCGGGCTCGCCGGTGGCCTTGAGGTTGAAGAAGCCGGTCTCGTCGGAGACCCGGGCGGCCTGCTGCATGTTGTGGGTGACGATGACGATCGTGTAGTCGGACTTGAGCTCGTGGATGAGGTCCTCGATGGCCGACGTCGAGATCGGGTCGAGGGCCGAGCACGGCTCGTCCATCAGCAGGACCTGCGGCTCGACCGCGATGGCGCGGGCGATGCAGAGGCGCTGCTGCTGACCGCCGGACAGGCCCATGCCGGGCTTGCCCAGACGGTCCTTGACCTCGTTCCAGAGGTTGGCGCTCTTGAGCGAGCGCTCGACGATGCCGTCGGCCTCGCCCTTCTTCATCTTCTTCGCGTTGAGCCGGTTGCCGGCCAGCACGTTGTCGTAGATCGACATCGTCGGGAACGGGTTGGGCCGCTGGAAGACCATGCCGATCTGGCGGCGTACGGCGACGGGGTCGACCGCGCTGTCGTACAGGGACTGGCCGTCCACCATCACCGTGCCCTCGACGCGGGCACCGGGAATGACCTCGTGCATGCGGTTGAGGGAGCGCAGGAAGGTGGACTTGCCGCAGCCGGACGGGCCGATGAACGCCGTGACCGACCGTGCCTTCACGGTCATGCTGACGCCCTCGACGGCGAGGAAGTCGCCGTAGTAGATGTCGAGGTCCTCGACGGTGATGCTCTTGGCCATGGGGGTGAGTCTCTCTTGTCTTTCGTCGACGTCGGGGGCCGGGTCAGCGGCCGGTCTTGGGGGCGAAGATCATGCCGATGATGCGCGCCACGACGTTGAGCACCATGACGATCACGATCAGCACCAGGGCTCCGGCCCAGGCGATCTCGATGCCGGGTCGGGTCCCGCCGGGGGTCTCGGCGATGCCGGGGTTGGCGTTCTGCGTGAAGATCAGCACCGGCAGCGTCGTCATCCGCTCGGCGAAGACGTTGAAGTTCGTCCGCGTGGTCAGCCCGGCGATCAGCAGCAGGGGTGCGGTCTCGCCGACCACGCGGGCGATGGCGAGCGTCACCCCGGTGACGATGCCGCCGAGTGCGGTCGGCAGCACGACCTTGACGATCGTGCGCCACTTCGGCACGCCCAGGGCGTACGACGCCTCGCGCAGGTCGTCGGGCACGAGCCGCAGCATCTCCTCGGTCGAGCGCACGACGATCGGGATCATCAGCAGCGCCAGGGCCACCGAGCCACCGATGCCGACGCGGGTCGACGGGCCGAAGATCAAGATGAACAGCGCGAAGGCGAAGAGGCCCGCGACGATCGACGGGATGCCCGTCATCACGTCGACGAGGAACGTGATCCAGCGCGCCAGGCGGCCGCCCTTGCCGTACTCGATCAGGTAGATCGCGGCCATGATGCCGATCGGCACCGAGATGAGCGCCGCGAAGAACGTGATCAGCAGCGTGCCGATCAGCGCGTGGTAGATCCCGACCTCCTGGTCGAGGGACGTGCGATACATCGAGTACGTCAGGAAGGTCGAGCTGATCCGCGGCAGGCCGCGGTCGACGACGGTGTAGAGCAGCGAGGCCAGCGGGACGATGGCGACGACGCACGCCGCCCAGACGAGCCCGGTGACCAAGCGGTCGGTGGCGCCGCGCGAGCCCTCGACGACGCGCGCCCAGAGCGGCAGCGCGACCAGGTAGACGACTCCAGCGAGGATCGCCCACGGGACGACGCCCCAGCCCAGGAACAGGACAGGGAGGGCGGCGGCGGCGACCGCCACGACGGCCACGAGAGCCGGCGCGAAGCGCGGCAGCCGGGCAGCCGTGAGCGACAGGGCGGGCGAAGCCGAGTGCGTGGACGTGGGAGTGGTGGTGACGCTCATCGCGCGAGCCTCCTCTCGCCGCGCTGGACGACCCAGCGGGCGGCGAAGTTGACCAGGAAGGTGACCAGGAAGAGCACCAGGCCCGTCGCGATCAGCACCTGGATCTTGGCCGGCGTGCCCTCCTTGTAGTTGGAGGCGATGTTGGACGCGATCGACGCGGGGTTGGTGCTCGAGATCAGGTTGAACGAGATCCCGCCGCCGGCCGAGAGCACCATGGCGACCGCCATGGTCTCGCCGAACGCGCGGCCCAGGCCGAGCATCACCGCCGAGACCATGCCGGAGCGGGCGTAGGGGAAGACCGCGAGCCGCAGCATCTCCCAGCGCGTGGCGCCGAGGGCGAGGGCGGCCTCCTCGTGCAGCCGCGGCGTCTGCGCGAAGACCTCACGCGAGATCGCCGTGATGATCGGGATGATCATGATGGCCAGCACGAGGCCGGCGGTCAGGATGGTGCGGCCGGTGGTCGAGGCGGGGCCGGCGAAGAAGGGCACCCAGCCCGCGTGCACGTCCAGCCAGGAGTAGACGCCGCTCAACCGGGGCGCGAGCACGGTGATGCCCCAGAGGCCGAAGACCACCGACGGCACCGCGGCGAGCAGGTCGATGACGTACGCGATGGGGGTGGCGACCCGCTTGGGGGCGTAGTGGCTGACGACCAGCGCGATGCCCCACGACAGAGGTACGGCCACGATCATGGCGATGATCGCGGCCAGGACGGTGCCGAAGAGCAGCGGGGCGACGTAGCCCCAGAAGTTGCTGGCGCCCCCGTAGAACTCGGCGGGCTTGGCCAGGCCGGGGACGCCCTCGATCGCCAGGAAGACGAAGACGGCCGCCAGGGCCGCCAGGATCGCGATCCCCGCACCCAGGGCGAGCCGGGAGAAGATTCGGTCGCCGAGCCGGGTCTTGGCCCGGCCAGGGTTCTCAGCAACGACGGTGGTTGCCACGTGCTACCTCATTCAGTCGGATCATGCGCCGGTGCGGCGGGCCGGATTCTCGGCCCGCCGCACGCGGTGCAGGACGGTCGGGGGACGGTGCCCCCGGCCTGGTGGATCAGCCGGCCGAGATCGCGTCCACGATGCTCTGCGCCTTCTCGGCGACCGAGGACGAGAGCGGCGCGGAGCCGGCCTCCCCCGAGGCGGCCTGCTGGCCCTCGTCGGAGACGATGTAGGACAGGTAGCCCTTGACGAGGTCGGCCTCGGCCTGGTCCTCGTAGGTCTGGCACGCGATGAGGTAGCTCAGCAGGACGACCGGGTAGGCGCCCGCCTCGGTGGTCGTGCGGTCGATGTCGACGGCCATGTCGACGTCGGCGCGACCCTCGGCTGCCGGCGACGACTCGACGACCAGCGCGGCGCCGTCGGCGGACGGGGCGACGTACTCCTCGCCGACCTTCACCGAGACGACCGACAGGTCGCCGACCTGGCTCTCGTCGGCGTAGCCGATCGTGCCGTCGCCACCGGAGACGGCGGAGACGACGCCGGAGGTGCCCTCGGCGGCCTCGCCACCCTTGACCGGGAAGGCGTCCTCGGCCTCGTAGGACCACGAGCTGCTGGCCTTGCCGAGGTAGTCGGTGAAGTTC
This sequence comes from uncultured Actinomycetota bacterium, assembly GCA_963708875.1. Classification (GTDB taxonomy): domain Bacteria; phylum Actinomycetota; class Actinomycetes; order Propionibacteriales; family Nocardioidaceae; genus Nocardioides. The sequence goes on along the minus strand of CAVPUL010000005.1, from coordinate 700,485 downwards.
TTCGTGGTGCCCGAGTCGTCCGAGCGGTGCACGGGCGTGATCGCCGTGTCCGGGAGGTCGGCGTCCGGGTTCTCCTTGGCGATGGCCGGGTCGTTCCAGGTCGTGATCTTGCCGTCGAAGATCTGCGCGATCGTGTCGGCGGACATGTTGAGCGAGTCGACGCCCTCGAGGTTGAAGGCGACCGCGATCGGCGACACGTAGGCCGGGACCTCGATCGGGTCCTCGCCGTTGCAGCGCTCCTTGGCGCCGCTGAGCTCGCCCTCGTCGTCGCTGAGGTAGGAGTCGGAGCCGGCGAAGCTGACACCACCCTCGATGAAGTTCGTGCGACCGTCGCCGGAGCCGACGGGGTCGTAGTTGACGGTCACGTTGCCGTCGTTCATGCCCTGGAAGCCGGTGGCCCAGGCGCCCTGTGCCTTCTCCTGGGAGGAGGCGCCGGCGCCGTTGAGGTCGCCGGACAGGCCGCCGGCCTCGCTCGAGGTGTCGCCTCCGGTGGAGGCGTCGCTCTCGTTGCCGGCACCGCAGGCGGTGAGGGAGATCGAGAGGGCAAGGATCGCCACGCTGGGGGCGAGCATCTTGCGGGAAGAAGTGCGATTCACTTCGGTTGCTCCTGATGAGTCTGATGTGTGCTGACATCAGGGACGCTAGGCACGTCAGGAGAACGAGCACGGCGCCGTCGGTGAACGGAGCGTGAACTCGACCGGACCGGATGGCGTCGCCCCACCGTGCGTGAGACGGCGATCACATGAACTCGGCCCGGGACACTTGACGCGATGTGGTGCGCGGGCCTAGGAGCGACGGGTCAGGACTGGCGCACCTCGGTGGCGACGACGCGACCCTTGCGGTGGTGCACCACCAGCATCGCGCCCACGTCGAGCTCGACGTCCGGCACGCCGAGGGCGTCGATCACCGTCGCCAGGACGGGCCGGTGGGTGCACAGGACCGCGCCCTCCGAGCCGTGCATCAGCGCGTCGACGAGCTCGACCACGGCGTCGGCACTGGCGTTCTCCTCGCTGAGCTCGTCGTAGATCCTGGCCGGCCACCCAGTGCTGTCGACGTAGGGGCGCACCGTCTGCACGCACCGCACGCTCGACGACGTGTGCGCGGAGGTCACGTCGAAGGCGGCGAGCAGGGGCACGAGCCGTTCCGCCTGGTGCTCGCCGAGCTTCAGCAACGGCCGGAGCCGGTCGTCCTTGCGCCACGCCACACGCGAGCGCGCCTTCGCGTGCCGCAGCACGACGAGCGCGTGCGTACGCCGCCGCAGCGGGCGCGCCTCGCTGAGGGTCTCGCGGTCGTAGGGATAGGTCAGCCGGGTCATCGCGGCCTGCCAGGGCACCCACTCCACGGCGTCGATCTCGTCGTTGGGCCGGTAGCCGCTGACGTCGTCGCTGCCGACCACCTTCGCGGTCCAGTAGTCGACGTGCTTCCAGCGGCCGCTCATCATCCGGTAGCGCTGCGGGGCCAGTGCCGGCCCCAGTCGTACGTCGAGCCCGGTCTCCTCGGCCACTTCACGGACCGCTGCCGTGACCTCGTGCTCGCCGGGGTCGAGCTTGCCCTTGGGGAAGGACCAGTCGTCGTACTTGGGGCGGTGCACCAGCAGCACCTCCCACTCCTTCGGGCCACCCTTCGGGCCACCCTTGCGCGTCACGACGGCACCGGCAGCGCGGACGTCGCGGACCTCCCCGTGGGACATGCCCGTAGTCTCACACCACCCCAGCGACTACCGCGAGGAGCCAGATCGTGTCGCGTCGTGCCGTCGCCGTCGCTGTCGTCGCGGCCGTGCTGCTGGTGGTCGTCGCCGGCCTCATCACCTGGCGCGTGCTGACGCCGAGCACGCCTCTGCAGGAGGCGCTCGCGTACGCCCCTGCTGCGACGAGTCGCGCGTCGTGGACCGACTGGGAGGGCGTACGCCGCGAGCTCGGCGCCGACGTGGACGCCGGGTCGTCCGCGGACGACGTCGACGCGTTCGTCTCCGAGACCTTCGGCGCGGACCTGTCCGCGATGTCCGCCCTCGGCACGTCCGCCGGCACGATGCAGGCCGAGCTGGGCTTCTCCCCCGCCACGGTGAGCTGGGAGCTGCTGGCCCAGTCCGGTGACGGCGCCGTGGAGGTGCTCGGCGTCGCCGACGACACGTCGTTCGACGACATCGCCGAGCGGCTCGAGGGCGCGGGCTGGACGAGGCCCGACGACGCCACGGGCGTGTGGGTCGGCGGCCCGGACGTCGTGGCCGCGATCGGCGGGCTCACCCCCGAGCTCCAGCACTTCGCACTGCTGGCCGATCGCCACGTCATCCTCGCCTCCGACCAGGCCCCCTACCTGGAGCAGGTCCTCAAGGTCGTCGACGGCGACGGCGACGCGGCGGACGGGCTCGCCGACCTCGCAGCCGGTCTCGGGAAGCCGCTCGCCGCGGCCGTGTACGACGGCGACTACACCTGCGAACACCTCGCGATGGCCCAGGCCGACGACGACGCGCAGGCCGAGGCCGACCAGCTCGTGACGGCTGCCGGCGGCGTCCACCCGCTCACCGGGTTCGCGATGGGCGCCCTGGCCGGTGGCGACCTGCGGGCCGTCCTGCAGGTGGAGGACGCGGACGACGCGCCGGGCGACGCCGACTCGCGTGCCCAGCTCGCGGCAGGGCCCGCCCCGGGCCAGGGCGGCGACTTCGCCGACCGGTTCTCGGTCGCGAAGGCCGGATCACAGGGACGCGAGATCACCCTCGACCTGCGACCGCAGGAGGGGGCGTACGTCCTCTCGGACCTGACGAGCGGTCCGGTGCTGTTCGCGACCTGCTGAGCGCAGGAGTCAGGGGCGGCGCTGCTCCGGCGGCTTGGGGACGACCCCGAGCAGCGCGTCGATCTCGTCCTGGGTGAGGTGCTCCTCGGACTCGCTCGCGGCGATGATCAGCGTGGTCGTGAGCTCGACCTCGTTGAGCAGGTCGCCGTCCTCGAGGGTCACGTCGAACTGGTCGTGCACGTCACCCTCCCTCCTGTACGAACGTTTCGAGCGTATGCGTCGAGACAATCATCCCCGACAACAGCAAGCAAAAACATGGCCCGAACGAGTCAAGTGTGGCCCAAAACTGCGACCGGCCCCACCCCCCGAGGGGGATGGGGCCGGGCGTGATCAGATCTGGAACGCAGTCCAGGTCAGCCGATCAGAGCGGGCGGACGTTCTCCGCCTGCGGGCCCTTGGGGCCCTGGGTGACGTCGAACTCGACCTTCTGGTTCTCGTCCAGCGACTTGTAGCCGTTGCTCTGGATGGCCGAGTAGTGCACGAAGACGTCGTCGCCGCCGTCCTCCTGCGCAATGAAGCCGAAACCCTTCTCGGCGTTGAACCACTTCACGGTGCCTTGAGCCATGTGCTCGGTACTCCTGTTATCGGAACGAGAAGCCGTCACCTCGACGGCTCCGCACCAAGTGCGGTGACACGTCGCTCCGACTCACAAGCTGGAGGGCCCGAAGAGGGAAACGCCGTTGGATCACAAACTCCGCTGGCGTCAACCTGCTGGAACTTGCACCTGTTGCACCGCAAACCCTACCAACAAATGCCGTCACGTCACGGTCCGTGCTCGAGCTGTTCGTGAACAGTCGGCCAACGGGTCTGCCGGGAGCCGGGTCGGAGCTCCCTGACACGATCGTCGGGTGACCACCTCGTCCCACCGGCCGAGCCTCCCGCGCGTCGCCGTCTGCGGCATCAGTCTCGAGGCCTCCACGTTCTCCCCCGCCCTCACGACCGCGGCCATGCTGGCTCCACGGCGGGGCCGCGAGGTCCTCGACGCGTGGGACTTCTGGCGAGAGGGCGGCGCGCTCGCCGACCGCGCCGCGTGGCTCGGCGTGCTGCAGGCCCGCACCATCGCCGGAGGCGCCATCCCGGCCGACGACTACGCCGTCCTCAAGGCCGAGATCCTCGCCGGGCTCGTCGCGCTGGTCGAGGAGGCGCCGCTGGACGGTCTCGTGCTCGACATCCACGGCGCAGCCAGCGTGATCGGACTCGACGACATGGAGGGCGACCTCGCCGTCGCCGTACGCGCTGTGGTCGGGGCGGACTGCCTGATCAGCAGCGGCATGGACCTGCACGGCAACGTGTCACGGACGCTTGCCGAGACCGTCGACCTGCTCACGACCTACCGCACGGCACCGCACGTCGACTGGCAGGAGACCAAGGAGCGCGCGGCCCGCAACCTCGTCGACCGCCTCGACCTCCCGCTCGGGCGCCGGCGTCCGGCCAAGGCCTGGGTGCCGGTGCCGATCCTGCTGCCGGGCGAGATGACGAGCACCCGGCAGGAGCCGGCGAGCAGCCTCTACGACCGCGTGCCCGAGATCGAGGCGCTCGACGGGATCCTCGACGCGGGCATCTGGATCGGCTACCCGTGGGCAGACGAGCCGCGCAACTGCGCGGTCGTGATGGTCGTCGGGGACGACGCCGACCTGGCGATGGCGCAGGCGACCGCCCTGGCGGGCGAGCTGTGGGCGCGCCGGGAGGAGTTCGAGTTCGTCGCGCCGACGGGGACGTTCGACGAGGTGCTGGCCGCGGCGATCGCGTCTCCGGTCGCGCCCTACTTCGTCTCCGACTCCGGCGACAACCCGACCGCGGGCGGTGCCGGCGACGTCACCTGGACGCTGGCCCGCCTGCTCGCCAGCGAGGACCTGGCGGCGAGCGGCAAGCGGGCGATCTATGCCTCGATCCCCGACGCCATGGGTGCCCTGGCCGCCGCCGAGGCGGGCGTCGGGGCCGACGTACGCCTCACGCTGGGCGCGCGCGTCGATGACCGGCCCGCACCTCCTGTCGAGGTGTCGGGCGAGGTCGTCGCCGTGGTGCCGAGCGAGGACAACCTCGAGGTCGTCGTACGGACGCCGGCGGTGGACGTGATCCTCACGCGGCGGCGCCGGCCCTACCACCTCGAGTCCGACTTCACCCGGCTCGGACTGGACGCGCGTCGCGCCGACGTGGTGGTCGTGAAGATCGGCTACCTCGAGCCCGAGCTGTTCGCCATGGCCGCCGACTGGATGCTCGCGCTGACCCCGGGAGGCGTGGACCAGGACCTCGCCCGGCTCGGGCACCGGCGCATCCAGCGGCCGATGTTCCCCCTGGACGACGTCTCCGCGGTCGACCCGGTCGCGGGGGCCGTGCTGTTCGCGCCCTAACGCCCGAGGGCCGCCATGACCCGGGCGAGGACCTCGGCGCTGGTCACGCTCCGGGCGCTGTCGGCGTAGCCGGCGGACGTCCCCGCCGGTGCGACCGTGCCGGGCGCGCGCAGGTGGACCTCCCGGGCGCCGGTCGCCTCGACGATGCGGGCGACGTTGGCGGGACGTACGCCGCCACCGACCGCGATCCGTACGTCGTCACCACCGCGCGCCACCAGGTCCGCCAGCACGTCGAGGTGCTCGAGAGCCGGCCCCGGGCCACCGGAGGTCAGCACCCGGGTGACACCGAGGTCACCGAGCAGCCCCAGCGCCGCAGCCTTGTCGGGCACCGAGTCGAAGGCCTTGTGGAAGGTGGTCGGGGCGTCGCCGGCCGCGGCCACGAGCCGGCGTACGGCAGCGACGTCGATCGTGCCGTCCGGCTCGAGGGTGCCGATCACGAAGGCGATGCGGGTGCCATCGGACGCAGCGGCGCGGACCGCCTCGATGTCGGCAGCCATCACCTCGACCTCGGCCGCCGAGTGGACGAAGTCGCCCGGTCGCGCACGCACCAGCACCCGGTGCTCGAGGTCGGGCGCCTGGTCGATGCAGTGCCGGACGAACCCGAGCGTGGGCGTCGTACCCCCGTCGCCGAGCCCGGCGCAGACCTCGATCGCCTCCGCACCTGCTGCCGCGGCGAGCGCCGCTCCCCCGACGTCCTCGAGGCAGACCTCCACCAGGGTCACGCCGGCATGCCCCGCAGCCGGACGGACAGGCAGGTGACGCAGCCCTCCATCTTCTCGAACTCGGAGATGTCGATCGTGACCACGTCGAGCCCGCGCTCGCGGAAGAGCGCGGCGGACTCGGGCGCGGAGGTGGCCATCAGGATCGTGTCACTGTCGAGCACCACGACGTGAGCGCCCGACTCCTCGGGCACGTCGAGGAAGTGACCTGCCCAGACGTCGGGGTCGTCGACCAGCGGGCCGTGGCCGACCACCGTGCCGTCCGGCAGGGCCGTGACGGCGGACTTGAGGTGCAGGACCTTGCGGACCGGTACGCCGACGACCTCCGCCCCCAGCGGCGCGAGGTGGGCCCGCAGCTGCTCGACGCCCGCCTCGTTGGTCCTGCCGCCGAGGCCGACCCAGACGGTGCCGCCGTGCTTGAGCACGTCGCCTCCGTCGAGCGTGCCCGGCTCCTCGATGTGGGCGATGCGGTAGCCGTGGGCGCGGACGGCGGCCTCTGCCGCGTCGATCTCGCCGCGGCGCTCGTCGGCGCCGGGGCGCGCCATCACCGCGAGGTCGCCGTAGACGACCATCGCGTCCTCGACGAACACCGAGTCCGGCAGCTCGTCGGCGGCCTCGACCTCGGTGGTGGTCCACCCGGCCGCGTGCAGCGCATCGACGTACGCCTGCCACTGCCGCTGGGCGAGCTCGACATCGACCTCCGTGCGCTCGATGTGCGTGACGAGGCCCTCGCCCATCCGCGACGACGGTGGCCGGACCAGGGCGTGACGGGTGTCCATGGGGCGAACGTACAAGAGCGCCGCCGGACCGCCCTGTGAGCGAGACGCTCAGCCGTTGTCGATCGTCAACGGGGTAGGCCGGACGAGGTGAATCGGTAGCCCATTCCGGGCTCGGTGACGAACAGCACCGGGCGGCTGGGGTCGGCCTCGAGCTTCCGGCGGATGCTGGCGAGGTGGACTCGGAGGTAGTTGGTCTGGGTGTCGTAGGCCGGACCCCAGACCGCGGTGAGGAGCTCGCTCTGACGGACGAGCCGGCCGCGGCGGCGGGCGAGCACCTCGACGATGCGCCATTCGGTGGGGGTGAGGTGGATGTCCACGCCGTCGCGGCTGGCGCGGGAGTCGGTGAGATCGAGGCGTAGCCGGTCGACCTCGATGAGGAGGTCGGGGTCTTCGCGGCCGGTCCGGCGTGAAGTGGCGCGTATCCGGGCGAGGAGCTCCTCGATGGAGAACGGCTTGGTGATGAAGTCGTCCGCGCCGAGGTCGAGTGCTTCGACCTTGTCGACGGACTCGGTGCGTGCTGACACGACGATCACGGGCACCTGGGTGAAGGAGCGCAGCTGGGTCAGTACGGCGATGCCGTCCAGGTCGGGTAGACCGAGGTCGAGCAGCACGATGTCGGGCATCCGTTCGCCGACGACCTGCAGGGCCGATCGGCCGTCGCCGGCGGTCTCGACGTCGTAGTCGCGTGCGCGCAGGTTGATGGCGAGCGTTCGCCGCATGGCGGGGTCGTCGTCGACGACGAGGACGAACGTCATGAGCTCTCCTTGGCTGCCTGCAGCTCAAGCACGAAGGTGAGGCCACCTCCTGGTGTCTCTTCGGTTGCGATGGTGCCACTCATGGCTTCGGTGAGGCCGTTGGCCACCGCCAGGCCGAGCCCGACACCGTCGTGCTGGGGTACGTCGCCGAAACGCTGGAAGGGGGCGAAGAGACGGTCCCGGTCCTTCTCGGCCACGCCGGGTCCGGAGTCCACGATGCGTACGACCACCCGATCCGCGTCGACGGCCGCGTCGACGCGCACCCGGGCGTCGGTGGGCGTGTACTTCAGGGCGTTCTCACAGATGTTCGCGAGCACTCGGTCGAGCAGCCCGGCGTCGGCGAGCACCAGCACGTCAGGGTCCACGTCGACCTCGATCCGCTCCCCGCCCGGGAGCGTCGCGATGCTGGCACGCACGCAGTCGGCGAGGGCGACCTCTCTGAGCACGACGCTGACCGAGCCGGTGCTGATCCGGCTCATGTCGAGCAGGTTGCTCACCAAGGCGATGAGCCGGTCGGTGGACTCCTCGATCGCGGCAAGCAGCTGGTCCTGGTCCTCGGGCGAGAACGTGACGTCGGCGCTTCGTAGGCTGTCGACGGCCACCTTGACCGAGGCCAGTGGGGTACGGAGGTCGTGCGACACCGCGGCCAGCAGCGCGGTGCGGGTGCGGTCGGCCTCGGCGAGGCGGTGCCGGTCCACTTCGGCGAGGGTGGCGCGCCGTCGCTCCTCCATGACCTTGGCGTAGGCGGCGTAGGCGTTGAGCAGCCCGCGCTGCCGCGCCGGCAGGGTGGCGCCGGCCAGGACGAGGGTGCTGCGGTCGTCGATCGTGGCGGACATGTCGGCCTGCTCCACGGACGCGGGCGGCGAGCCGCAGCCGGCGAGCACCCGTTCTTCGCCACCCGTATCGCGCACCACGACGGCGGCGCCGTCGGCGTTGAAGAGCCGACACGCCGAGGACAGCAGTCCGGCCAGGTCGTCCCCCGAGGTGAGGAGGCTGCGTGCGAGCACGGTGAGGGCGTCGGCTTCCGCGCGAGCAGCGCGCGCCTCTGCGGTGCGGCGGGCGGCGTTGTCGACGACCAACGCCACCGCGATGCCCACGGCCACGAAGATCGCGATGGTGACGACGTTCTCGGGCTCGGCGATGCTGAGGGTGTACAGCGGTGGGGTGAACAGGTAGTTGAGCAGCAGTGCGCTGACGAGGGCTGAGACCACGGACGGGACCAGACCGCCGATCAGTGCGGTTGCCACGACGACGAGCATCAACGACATGGCCTCGATCGGCAGGCCGTGCAGGTCCTTGGTCAGGTGGAGCAACAGGCTGAGCGCGGCCGGTGCGGCGAGCGCAAAGACGAAGCCGGCGACGCGGCGCCGATGGCCGAGGTGGTTGAGGTCCGCACGGCCCTCGGTGGGGCGGCCCCGGGCGTAGTCGTGGGAGACGATGTGCACGTCGATGTCGCCCGAACCTGCGACCACTCGCTCGCCGACGCCGGGGCGCAGGACCGTCGAGACCCGGCCTCGTCGGCTGGCGCCGATGACGACCTGGGTGGCGTTCTCGGCTCGCGCGAACGCCAGTATCGCGTCGGCCGGGTCGTCGCCGACGACGGTGTGGAAGGTGCCGCCGAGCTCTTCCGCCTTGGCGGCGAGGGTGCCAAGGCCGTCGGGGGTGATGCCGCGCAGGCCGTCCTGGCGGGTGACGTACAGCGCGTTCCACTCGCCGCCTGAGCGGCGGCTCGCGATGCGTGCGGCACGCCGCATGAGGGTCGCTGACTCCGGTCCGCCGCTGACGGGTACGACGACGCGCTCGCGGGCGGCCCACGTGGCTTCGATGTCGTGCTGGTCGCGGTAGCGGTCGAGCCCTTCGTCGACCTGGTCGGCCAGCCACAGCAGCGCCAGCTCGCGCAGCGCTGTGAGATTGCCTTCGCGGAAGTACCTCGACAGCGCGACGTCGATCTTGTCGGCGGCGTAGACATTGCCGTGCGCCATCCGGCGTCGGAGCGCCTGCGGGCTCATGTCGACGAGCTCGATCTGGTCGGCGGAACGGACGACGTGGTCGGGCACGGTCTCGCGCTGCCGGACGCCGGTGACCTGCTCGGTGACGTCGTTGAGCGACTCGAGGTGCTGGATGTTGACCGTGGTGACGACTTCGATGCCCGCCTCGCGCAGCGCCTCGACGTCTTGCCACCGCTTGGGGTGGGTGCTGCCGGGGACGTTGGTGTGGGCGAGCTCGTCGACCAGCACGACCTCGGGTCGGCGCTGCAAGATGGCGTCGAGGTCCATCTCGTCGTGGGCCGTGCCGCGGTGCTCGATGGTCCGCCGTGGCACGACTTCGAGTCCCTCGACGCCCTTCGCCGTCCTGGGTCGGCCGTGCGTCTCGACGTACCCGACGACGAGGTCGGTGCCGCGCTCGAGCCGGCGGTGTCCCTCGTCGAGCATCGCGTAGGTCTTGCCGACGCCGGGCGCCGCGCCCAGGTAGACGCGCAGTCGTCCGCGGTCAGGGGTGGGCATGGCGTCAGTCTCCACCCGCCGCGCGGGCGGTGTCCGCGACCGCCTGTGCCACTGCCACGTTCAGCTCGAGCACGTTGACGGCCGGTTCGCCGAGGAAGCCCAGGGCGCGTGGGTCGGTGTGCTCGACGACGAGGCGCTCGACGTCGTCCGGCGCGAGCCCGTTGGCTGCTGCGACGCGGGGAGCCTGAAGTCGGGCGTAGGCCGGGGAGATGTGCGGGTCGAGCCCTGAGGCGGATGCGGTGAGCGCGTCAGCGGGCACATCGGCGGGGTCGACGCCCTCGCGGGCGGCGACCTCGGCGCGCCGGTCGGCGATGGCGGCGAGGAGGTCAGGGCTCCCGGGGCCGAGGTTGCTCGGGCCGGTGGCAAGCGTGTCGTAGCCCGACGCTGAGGGGCGAGGGTGGAACCACTGGTCGCCGGAGAAGTCCTGGCCGATGAGGCGGGACCCGACGACGTGGCCGTCGAGCCGGACGGGTTGGCCGTCGGCGCGGTCGCCGAAGGCTTGGCCTGCGGCCCACACGGCGGCCGGGTAGCCGACGCCGAGCAGGACGGTCATGACGAGCAGCAGGCGGAGTCCGGCGAGCGTCTGACGGGCGAGGTCGGTGAGCATCATGGTCAGCTCATTCCTGGGAGGTGGGAGACGAGCAGGTCGATGAGCTTGATGCCGGCGAACGGCACGACGAGGCCGCCGAGCCCGAACACGAGGATGTTGCGGCGCAGCACCGACGTCGCTGAGGCGGCGCGGAAGCGGACGCCGCGCAGCGCGAGCGGGATGAGCGCGACGATGACCAGTGCGTTGAAGACGACCGCCGACAGGATGGCGGACTGCGGGGTGGCGAGACCCATCACGTTGAGCCGGTCGAGCGAGGGGTAGGCGGCGGCGAACATGGCCGGGATGATCGCGAAGTACTTCGCGACGTCGTTGGCGATGGAGAACGTCGTCAGTGCGCCCCGGGTGATGAGCAGCTGCTTGCCGATCTCGACGATGTCGATGAGCTTCGTCGGGTCGGAGTCGAGGTCGACCATGTTGCCGGCCTCCTTGGCGGCGGCGGTGCCGCTGTTCATCGCGACGCCGACGTCGGCAGCGGCCAGGGCGGGGGCGTCGTTGGTGCCGTCGCCGGTCATCGCGACGAGTCGTCCGCCCTGCTGCTCCTGGTGGATGTAGGCCATCTTGTCCTCGGGCGTTGCCTCGGCGAGGTAGTCGTCGACGCCGGCCTCGGCGGCGATCGCCTGGGCGGTCAGGGCGTTGTCGCCGGTGATCATCACCGTGCGGATCCCCATCGAGCGCAGCTCGGCGAAGCGCTCTGCCATGCCTGCCTTGACGACGTCCTTGAGGTGGACGACACCGAGCACCGTGCCCGCGCCGGCGACATCCTTGCGAGCGATCACCAGCGGCGTACCTCCCTCGCGGGCGATCGCGTCGACCGTCTCGCGGACTTCGTGCGGGGGCTCGTGACCCAGCCAGCCGGCGATCGCCGAGCCGGCGCCCTTGCGGACCTGGGTGCCGTCGACGAGGTCCACGCCCGACATGCGCGTCTGGGCCGTGAACTCGATGAAGACGGCATCACGGGGCAGGTCCTGGTCGTCGGCGCCCTGGGTGAGGGCAAGGTCGACGATCGAGCGGCCCTCGGGCGTGGGGTCGGCCAGGCTCGAGAGTCGGGCGGTGTCGCGCAGGTCTGTGTCACTCACGCCGGCTGCGGCGACGAAGCGGCTGGCTTGACGGTTGCCGTAGGTGATGGTGCCGGTCTTGTCGAGCAGCAGGGTGCTGACGTCGCCGGCCGCCTCGACGGCCCGCCCGGACATGGCGAGCACGTTGACGCGCACGAGCCGGTCCATGCCCGCAATGCCGATCGCTGACAGCAGGGCGCCGATCGTGGTGGGGATGAGGCACACGAGCAGCGCGACGAGGACGACAAGGTCCTGGGGCGCGCCTGCGTAGGCCGCCATCGGTGCGAGGGTCGCCACGGCGACCAGGAAGACGAGGGTCAGGCTGGCGAGCAGGATGGACAGCGCGACCTCGTTGGGTGTCTTGCGCCGCGAGGTGCCCTCGACGAGGGCGATCATCTTGTCGAGGAACGTGTCGCCCGCGGCGGCGGTGATCCGCACGACGATGCGGTCCGACAGGACGCGGGTGCCGCCGGTGACGGCGCTGCGGTCGCCCCCGGCCTCGCGGATGACGGGGGCGGACTCGCCGGTGATGGCCGACTCGTCGACCGAGGCGATGCCTTCGACGATGTCGCCGTCGCCGGGGACCACGTCGCCGGCCTCGACGACGACCCGGTCGCCGACGACGAGCTGGGTGGCGGGCACCTGGGTCTCGGTGCCGTCGTCGCGGAGCCGACGGGCCACGGTGTCGGTACGAGCGGCACGCAGGGAGGCCGCTTGGGCCTTGCCGCGGCCTTCGGCGACCGCCTCGGCGAGGTTGCCGAAGAGCACGGTGAGCCACAGCCAGGCGGTGACCGCGACCGTGAAGACGCTGGGGTCGCGCACCGCGGCCACGGTGGTGGCCACGGACCCGAGCAGCACGAGGAACATCACCGGCGCGCGCCACAGGTGGCGGGGGTCGAGCTTGCGGAACGCGAGGGGCAGCTGCTGCGCCCCCTGGGCCAGGAGGGAGCTCATGCCAGTGCCTCTGCGATCGGTCCCAGGGCGAGCGCCGGGAAGTAGGTGAGGCCGGTGAGGATGACGATGACCCCGACCAGGAGCCCGACGAACAGGGGTGTGTGGGTGGGCAGCGTTCCGGCAGTGACCGGCACCTTCCCCTGCCGGGCCAGCGACCCGGCGAGCATCACGACGAGCACGATCGGCACCAGGCGACCGAGCAGCATCGCGAGTGCGAGGGTGATCTGGAAGAAGTCCGAGGTGACGGTGAGTCCCCCGAAGGCGCTGCCGTTGTTGTTGGCCGCGGACGTGTACGCATAGAGGACCTCCGAGAAGCCGTGACCGCCTGGGTTGCCCATCGCCCCAGCGGTGTCGTTGCGGGCGATGGCGACGCCGGTGCCGACCAGGACGAGGGCTGGGGTGGTCAGCGTGTAGAGGGCGACGTACGTCATCTGGCGGGCGCTGATCTTCTTGCCGAGCAGCTCGGGGGTGCGGCCCACCATGAGTCCTGCGACGAAGACGGTGAGGATCGCCATCACGAGGATGCCGTAGATGCCGGCCCCGACCCCGCCCGGTACGACCTCGCCGAGCATCACGTTGACCAGAACCGTGCCGCCGCCGGCCGCCGTGAGCGAGTCGTGTGACGCGTTCACCGCGCCAGTGGAGGTGCCGGTGGTGGCCACTGCGAACAGCGCAGAGGCCCACTCCCCGAAACGGGTCTCCTTGCCCTCCATCGCTGCGCCTGCGGCCCGAGCCGTCGGCGAGTGCGCGCCGACTTCGGCCCAGGTCGTGACGGCAAGCGACACCGACCACAGCACACCCATCGCACCGAGGATCGCCAGTCCCTGGCGGCGGTTGCCGAGCATGGTGCCGAGGGTCCGGGTCAGGGCCACCGGCAGCACGAGGATCAAGAACACCTCGAAGAAGTTGGTGAGCGCAGTCGGGTTCTCGAACGGGTGGGCCGAGTTGGCGTTGAAGAACCCGCCTCCGTTGTTGCCGAGCTCCTTGATCGCCTCCTGGCTGGCCACCGGGCCCCCGGTGAGCACCTGCGGGTGCCCGGCGAGGGTCGTCATGGTCGAGTCAGAGAAGCCCTGCACGACCCCGGCGGCGACCAGGAGCACGGCGGCGAGGAACGACAGCGGCAGCAGGATCCGCACCGTCGCACGGGTCAGGTCGACCCAGAAGTTGCCGAGCATGTCGCTGCGGGAGCGGGTGAGGCCGCGGATGAGAGCCACGGCGACGGCCATCCCGACAGCGGCGGAGAGGAAGTTCTGCACCGCGAGGCCGGCCATCTGCGCGGTGAAGCCGAGCGTCGACTCACCGGCGTAGGACTGCCAGTTGGTGTTGGTGACGAACGAGACCGCGGTGTTGAACGACATCCACCCGCTCACGCCGGGCAGTCCACGGTCCATCGGTAGCGCGCCCTGCCCGAGCAGCAGACCCGTGAGGACGAGGATGCTGACCAGGCTGAAGCCGATGACTGCTGTGGCGTAGGACCGTGCTCCCTGCTCTGCGTCAGGGTCGACGCCGGCGAGGCGGTAGATGCCGCGCTCGACGCGCAGGTGCCGGGTGCTGGTGAAGACTCGCGCCATGTGGTCGCCGACCGGGACGTAGGCGAGGGCCACGAGACCGGCGAGCGCGGCGAGCGTCAGGACGCCGGAGGCGGTGTCACTCACTCGAACCGGTCCGGGACGACGAGGGCTGCCAGGACGTAGAGCGCGATGGCGACCACCGCGACCACGAGCAGGCCGTTGGAGAGGGACATGGTTCGAGCGTGCGCCCGCCGTCGGGCCACCGGCCTGGTCTTGACGCCGTCTTAGCGCCCGTTGACGGACTCTTGTCGTGGTGCCGCCTACGCTTTCCGGTTGTGACCCCTGACGTGAGCGAACGGAGTCGGTTCAACACCTGGCTGCTGGAGACCGACGAGCAGCCCGACCCGGGAGGCTTCTACGAGGACGAGGAGGAAGCCACATCCCAGCACCACGTGAAGGCGTGGTGGAAGGTCATGTGCCTGACCGGCGTCGACTACTTCTCCACCCTTGGCTACCAGCCCGGAATCGCTGCGCTCGCCGCCGGTGCACTGGCCCCGATCGCCACCTTGATGCTCGTCCTGGTCACCTTGTTCGGGGCGTTGCCGATGTACCGGCGGGTGGCCGAGGAGAGCCCCCACGGCGACGGCAGCCTCTCCATGCTCGAACGGCTGTTGTCGTACTGGCCCAGCAAGGTGCTGGTGCTGTCCCTCCTGGGGTTCGTCGCGACGGGGTTCATCATCACCATCACCCTCTCCGCGGCTGACGCCTCCGCCCACCTGGTCGAGAACCCCTTCCTCACCGACGCCCTGCACGGTCAGGAGGTGTGGCTGACCTTCGGTCTGCTGCTGCTCCTCGGTGCAGTGTTCTTGAAGGGGTTCGGCGAGGCCATCGGCATCGCGGTGGTCCTGGTGGTCGCCTACATCGGCTTGTCCCTGGTGGTCGTGGCCAACGGGTTCTGGCACGTGCTGGAGAACCCGGGCACCTTCACCGACTGGACGAATGCGGTCACCGACGCGCACGCCTCACCGTTGGCGGTCGTAGGCGCGTCCTTGCTGGTGTTCCCCGCTCTCGCGTTGGGTCTGTCCGGGTTCGAGACCGGCGTCGTGGTCATGCCGCTCGTCAAGGGCGACGCCAACGACACCCCCGCCCGCCCTGAGGGCCGGATCCGCAACACGAAGAGGCTCCTCACCACCGCCGCGCTCATCATGTCGGTGATGCTGATGGGCTCAGCGGTCGTCACGACGTTCCTCATCCCCGCCGCCGAGTTCGAGCCGGGCGGTGAGGCGAACGGTCGCGCGCTGGCCTACCTGGCGCACGAGAACCTCGGAAACGGGTTCGGCACCGCCTACGACGCCGCGACCATCGGCATCTTGTGGTTCGCCGGCTCCTCAGCCATGGCAGGGCTCCTCAACATCGTTCCGCGCTACCTGCCCCGCTACGGCATGGCTCCCGACTGGGCTCGCGCGACCCGACCCCTCGTGCTCGTGTTCACGCTCATCTCCCTCGTCGTCACCGCCGCATTCCGGGCCGAGGTCGACGCGCAGGCCGGCGCGTACGCCACCGGCGTGCTGGCCCTGATGACCTCGGCGGCCGTCGCGGTCACGCTCACCGAGTGGCGTCGCGGCCGCCGCCGTGCCGCAAGCTTCTTCGGCGTCGTCGCCGTCGTGTTCACCTACACGCTTGGCGTGACCCTCCTGGACCGTCCTGAGGGGCTGGTCATCGCGCTGATCTTCATCGCGATGATCGTCGTCATCTCCGTCGTGTCGCGCATCAGCCGCTCGACCGAGCTACGGGTGCAGCAGGTCACCTTCGACACCGCTGCACAGGAGCTGCTCGACGAGGTGCTCGTCAAGAACGCACCCGTGCGGTTCATCGCGAACAAGGTCCAGGCCGGAGACCACGCCGAGTACGACGAGAAGTCCCTCGACGTTCGCCTCGACAACCACCTCGCCGTCGCCGAGACAGCCGTGTTCCTGGAGGTCGAGGTGAGCGACGCCAGCGACTTCACCACCACCGTCGAGGTCACCGGAGTGCGCGTCGGTCACCACCGGGTGCTGCGAGCGATCGGCCCCAGCGTCCCCAACGTGCTGGCGGCCGTCCTGCTCGAGGTGACCGAGCAGGACGACATGCCATCGCACATCTACTTCGAGTGGTCCGAGAAGGGCCCCGGCCAGAACGCCCTGCGGTTCCTGTTCGCCGGCGAGGGCGACATCCCGCCCCTGACCCACGAGATCTTGCGCCGCGCCGTCCCCGACCCCGATCTGCGGCCCGTGGTCCACGTGGGAGGTTGAGCCCGCCGTGCAGCACCTGCGCATCACCACCCCGGCCCGGCATGGCCCGTGCAAGGTCCCCTTCTGAGAGGATTCACCTCAGGAGCATGCGTTGTCCGGACCTCTTGTCGGACCACATCACTCATGTCCCGGGCCTCTAGCTCAATTGGCAGAGCAGCAGACTTTTAATCTGTTCGTTCAGGGTTCGAGTCCCTGGAGGCCTACTGAAACCGCAGGTCAGCGGACGCGGACCGAGCCGACGCGGTAGGCACCGCGGTTCGTTCGCCCGGCGTTCGCGAGGTACATCGGGCGGGAGTAGCCGGTCGGGTCGACGACGCTCACGAGGACGTCGTACCTCCCGGTTCGCATCTCCGGCACGGTGACGGTCGTACGCCGCCGCGAGGTGTCGAGGACGCCGTGCAGCTGGTGCCCGAGGGAGACGCCGACCGACCGACCGGACCGCGCCTCGACGAAGGTGAGGCGGACGTCCCAGGCGTCGTACGTCGGGGCGCTGCCCTGGTTGAGCCACGAGGTCCGCACCGTGGCCCGGCCGCCGGCGGTGACCGAGCGGGGCAGGGTGAGCGACCGCAGCCGGATGCGGTAGCCGGCCGTGGCGAGCGCGTCGGCGTACGCCGAGCGTTGCTTCGTGGTCAGCGAGTCGTGCGACCACGGCATGTTGCCCGAGGACAGCGTCGAGACGTGGAACTGGCGGACCTGCTTCGCCCCGAGCACCGGGTCGCCCCGCGTGCACCACTCGGAGAAGAACGGCCGCGTCCGCCAGACCTGCTGCAGGCGTCGGTCGACGGCGACCATCGAGTACATGTCCGGGCAGCCGAGGCTGTCCGTGCGGATGCCGAGGTTCGGGTTGGCCGCGAGCGCGGTCAGGGTGAAGTCGGGCGAGGTCATCGTGTTGATCAGGACGTGCTTGGTCGGGAACGCGCCGGTGACCGCCGCGACGACCTCGAGCCCGTGGGTGTCCGAGATCGGCTGCCCGCCGTCGACGTGCCACTCGCCGTACGCGCCGTAACCCCCGACGTCCACGTAGCCCAGGCGCGGGTCGTCGCCGTAGCGCCGGCCCAGCTCGGCCATCAGCTCGGACCACTGCTGGAGGAAGGCGGTCGAGTTCCAGTCGGGGATGTCGGTGCCGACCTGTCGGGGGACGAACGACGGCGTCACCGACGGGAGGTCGGAGCGGTAGCCCATCCAGCAGCCCGGGCAGTACGCCATCACCCGGAAGCCGAACTTGCCGCCCCGGGCACCGGCGTCCGCCAGGCCGGCGTCGATCCACGTGAAGTCCCACTGGTTGTCGGCGGGCTCCAGGCGACCCCAGTAGACCTGGTCGCGGTAGTAGACGTCGTTGGACGTGACGGTCGACGGCGTCGGCTCGGCGCCGAGCCAGCGGTACTGCCCACGCATCGGGTTCGGCAGGTCCGCGCTCGGCCCCACGGGGGCCGGCGTGAAGGTCCGCTCGGCGATGGGTGGCCGGGCCGGCGCGGGCGCCGCGGACAGCGTCAGTGCAGCAGTGAGGACCACGACAACCGCGAGCGCGCGACGCAGCGACGTCGGCAGGTGTCGGTCATGGTCGGGCACGCCCGCCAGTCTCCCCGAGATACAAGAAACCTCGCAGGACTACCGGACGATCCGTCAAGACCCCCGAGCAGGACGACTCAGACGCGGTCGGCGGGCACGCCGCGCACACCGGAGTCGGTGAGCTCGGCCTCGCGCTCCGCCGCCGCCTCGAGCTCCTGGCGCCGGGTCTCCTGCATCATCGCGCGCGTCGCGTCGTAGATGCCGGGGTCGGAGACCAGGTCGGCGGCACCGCGGCGGAGCCGGGCCAGCGCGGCCCGGGCAAAGATCTGCTGCTCGGTGGTGGTCCGCTCGGAGCGGTTGTTGCTGATGAAGGTGATCGCCCACCGCATCAGTGCCGACACCTGGTTCTTGAACCCGGTGAGGTAGACGAGGTGGACGCCGAGCCACATCAGCCACGCGACGATGCCGGTGAGCCGGAGCTTGCCGACCATCGCGACCGCGCGGAACCGGCTGATGATCGCCATCGAGCCCTTGTCGAAGTACTTGAACGGCTCCTGCGGCTGCTTGCCCGCGAGCCTGTTGTTGATCTCCTTGGCGGCGTACTTGGCGCCCTGGATGGCGACCTGGGCGACGCCCGGGAGGTTGTCGAGGGCGATCATGTCGCCGACGACGAAGACCTCGGGGTGGCCGGGCAGCGTGAGGTCGGGGTTGACCGCGATGCGGCCGGCCCGGTCGAGGGGCGCACCGGACTGCTCCGACAGCGTCTTGCCGAGCGGGTTGGCCTGCACGCCTGCGGCCCAGATCTTGGCGACGGAGTTGATCCGCTCGGTGCGACCGTCCTTGAACGCGACCTCGAGCCCGCGCTCGTCGACCTCGGTCACCATGCCGCCGAGCATCACCTCGACGCCCAGCTTCTCCAGCTCGGCCTTGGCCTTCTCGCCGAGCTTGGCCCCGAACGGCGGCAGCACCTGGGGGGCCGCGTCGACCAGCACGATGCGCGCGGAGCGCGTGTTGATCGCGCGGAAGTCCTTGTTGAGCGTGCGGTGCGCGAGCTCCGCGATCTGGCCGGCCATCTCCACACCGGTGGGGCCGGCGCCCACGACGACGAACGTCAGCAGGTGGTCGACGTCGTCGCCGCGCGTGGCGCCCAGCTCGGCCATCTCGAACGCTCCGAAGATGCGGCCGCGGAGCTCGAGGGCGTCGTCGATGCTCTTCATGCCCGGTGCGAACTCGGCGAAGTGGTCGTTGCCGAAGTAGGACTGGCTGGCACCGGCCGCGACGAGCAGGGAGTCGTACGACGTCACGGTGTCGCGGCCCAGCACCTGCGAGGTGACCGTCCGGGCCGTGAGGTCGATGGAGGTGACCTCGCCCAGGATCACCCGGGCGTTGTCCTGGCTGCTGAGGATCTCGCGGGTCGGCGGGGCGATCTCGCCCTCGGACAGGATGCCCGTCGCGACCTGGTAGAGCAGCGGCTGGAAGAGGTGGTGGGTGGTCTTCGCGATCACGGTCACGTCGACGTCCGCGCGGCGCAGCGCCTTGGTGCCGAAGAGCCCGCCGAAGCCGGATCCGATCACGACCACCTTGTGTCGCGGTGCCTGCGTCGTGGTCATCCTGGCTCCTGTGGTCGAGGGTGAATTCTCTCGGAGTGGCGCTGTTCCTCCATTGTCCTCCCGCGCCGACCCACGATGCGAAACGCCGGGCGCGTCTGGTTGCTCACATCCACCTCGCAGAGTCGAGAGAAACTATGGTGATGGTCGAGGTTTGAACCACCACGCATGCGGGTAACCATCGCCCCACTGGACTGCCCACCCCCTCGAAATGAGTCCCAGTGCCGCTGAGCTCCGAGTTGACCCTGGCGTCGTCGCCGCGCGCTGCGGCCGATGCCCGGCGCTGGGTGAGTGACGTCTGCCTCCGTCTGGACCGTGCGGACCTCGTCGAGTGCGCCGAGCTGGGCGTCTCCGAGCTGGTGGCCAACGCCGTGCTGCACGCCGACGCCCCGTTCAAGGTGCGGGTCCGTGGCACCGCCAGCCACCCGCGCATCGAGGTGATCGACGGGTCGACCAACCCGCCCGTCCCGCCGGCACCGCTCGTCGGTGACGACCTCGACCTGTTGCTCACGTTCGGCCGTGGATTGTCGATGGTCGCCCAGTGCGCGACGGCCTGGGGCGCGACGATCGAGGCCGACAGCAAGATCGTCTGGTTCGAGCCGGCCGCCCAGATGAGCGACGAGGGCGGCGCCGAGTGGGTCATCGACGTCCACGACCAGCCAGCACCGGAGCCCGCCAGCGAGGCGGGCGTGGAGGTCCGCCTGCTCGGCCTCGACGTGACCCTCTACGCCGCACTGACCCGGCAGTACCACGAGCTGCGCCGCGAGCTGCGCCTCCTGTCGCTGTCCCACCAGTCCGACTACCCGCTCGCCGGCGACCTCACCGCGATGTTCGCCAACTTCGAGCGCCAGTTCCCCGACGTGTTCGCCGACCAGGTGCGGACCGCCGAGACCCAGGGCCTTCCGCGGGTCGACCTGACGTTCCCGATGATGCGCGAGGCCGCCCCGATCTTCGTCACGATGACCGAGATGTTCGACGTCGCCGACGCGTTCTGCCGGGCCGAGCGGCTGCTGTCGATGGCCCGCACCCCCGCTCAGCGCGCGCTCCAGAACTGGCTCCTGACCGAGCTGGTCCACCAGCTCGGCGGCGCGAGCGCCCAGCCGTGGGACGCGCAGACGCACCTCACCAAGCCGTCGACCAGCCAGGTCGGGTGACCACCCGCCGGCCGGGCGTCATCGACCTGCTCGTCGTCGCTGCCGGCGGTGCCGCCGGTGCCCTCCTGCGCCTCGGCATCGACGACGCCGCGCCCCACTCGCTCTTCCCCTGGCCGACGCTCGGCATCAACGTGGCGGGGGCATTCCTGTTGGGGCTGCTGCCTGCGCTCACGGCCGTACGCCGCTCGCACCTGTGGGCGCTTGCCCTCGGCCCCGGGGTGCTGGGCGGCTTCACCACGGTGTCGGCATGGGCGGGCCAGGTCCGTGGGCTCGCGGACGACGGTCACGTGGCCCTGGCCGGCACGCTCGTCGTGACGACGCTCGCGGCCGGCTTGCTCGCCGCGGCGCTCGGCCAGCACCTGGCGCGCCGAGCCGAGCCGCCGGAGGTCTCGGGATGACCAGCGCATGACGGCCGTGCTCGTCGCCCTCGGCGCCGCTGTGGGAGCACCGCTGCGCTACGTCCTCAGCCGATCGCTCGACGGTCGGTTCCCGACCGGCATGCTGCTGGTCAACATCGTGGGATCGGGCCTGTTCGGCGTCTTCGCCGCCCTCTCCCTCGGCGACGCGGGATGGGCGCTGCTCGGCACCGGCTTCTGCGGTGGCTTCACGTCGTTCTCGACCTTCGCGGTGCAGTCGGTGGAGCGGCCGGCGGGCACTGCGGCGCCGTACGTGGTGGCGACGGCCGTGCTGTCGGTGGGGGCGTGTGCGGCCGGCTGGGCGCTCGGCACCGCTCTGGGCTAGGCCAGCCGAAGGTAAAATCTGGCAGCGGCACGGCGCCGCGGTGTCAGCCCCAGCCCAGGTCGTGCAGCCGCGCGTCGTCGAGCCCGAAGTGGTGGGCGACCTCGTGCACGACGGTGATCCGGACCTCCTCCTCGAGGTCCTCGACGGTGTCCGCCATGTCCAGGAGCGGACCGCGGAAGAGCAGGATCCGGTCCGGCAGCATGCCCGTGTGGTTGGCCGGGCGCTCGGTGAGAGCGAGCCCGTCGTAGAGGCCCAACAGGTCGGGATCGTCGTCCGGCGCCTCGGCCTCGACGAGGACGACGACGTTGTCGACGAGGCGCGCGAGCTCGTCGGGCAGGCCGTCGAGGGCGCGGCCCACCATGGCGTCGAACGCGACAGGATCCAGGTCGATCGGCATGACAACACCCTAGGAGCGGGAAGAAATCCGGCTCGCGGCCCGAAATGCGACACAGGGTGAGCCTGGCGGCTCACCCTGTGCGACATGCTGTTGCGACCCCGACGGGACTCGAACCCGCGGCCTCCGCCGTGACAGGGCGGCGCGCTAACCAACTGCGCTACGGGGCCAGATGAATCTGGGTGGTACTGGTGGAGCGGGTGGAACTCTAACCCATGGTCTTCGGCGACGACCAATCGGCGTCCGACCCTGACCTGGTCGTACCCCCAACCGGATTCGAACCGGCGCTACCGCCGTGAAAGGGCGGGGTCCTGGGCCGCTAGACGATGGGGGCCAGCTTGCTGGGGCGGGCCCATTCAAGCGTCGCCAAGCATAAGGGCAGGCGCCATCGCGCTCCCAACCCACGCGAGGGGCGAGCGCCTCGTCTGACGAGGTTGGTCCAAAGTTGGTCGAAAGTTGGGTCGCGACTTGCCAGCGCGCGCCCGATAGTTTGACTAGCCTTGACTGGTGAACACGAGGAAACGACAACTCCGATTCCTCGTCGTCGACGACAACGAGGACATCCGCGACGTGTTCTGCCGTCTCGTGGAGCGTGCCGGTCACCGCGCCTCGACCGCCAACGACGGCATGGAAGCGGTCGAGATCCTCCAGCAGGAGTCGTTCGACGTGATGCTCCTCGACCTCACGATGCCGCGGATGAACGGGGTCGAGGTCGTGCGGTGGATGCGAGACCACCCCGAAGTGGGTGCCGAGATGCGAGTTGTCGTGATCAGCGCGTGGGCCGGGGAGCACCGGGCCGCACTCCAGGAGCTCGGTGTCGAAACCGTGATGCAGAAGCCGCTGCGCATTCAGCAATTGACTGATCTGATAGCGGAGACGCTGCCCGACCAGGAGTCCTGACCTCCGACCCTGACAGCTTTCTCGGAGGTCATTGCTCCGGGTGGCGTCGGTGTTCGCCCGTCCGGGCGTGCGTCTCCCCAACCCCCTGGAGAACAACATGATGAACCGCATCCGCACCCGCATCGCCGGCACGCGTGCCAACAACCAGCTGCAGTCGTACTACATGTGGCGTCCGGCCCCCGAGCGCCGCTGACAGCTGGGTGTGACACACCCGAAGTGATGCACCCACAGTGATGCACCTGGACAGCGCCGAGTCGGCCGGCGGTCGGCTCGGCGCTGTCCTCTCCGCTCCGCGGACGGGGGCAGCTGCCCTCGGCCCCCACGGTCCGTGGCTGGTCACCACGCCGGAGCTCGCCCGCCGGGTGCTGACCGATCCCGACTGCTTCGACTTCCCCGGCGACGTGAGCCGCAGCGGTGACCTCTCGGCGAGCCGGGGCGAGACCCGCTCGGGGCACGTCACGTTTGCGCCCCTGAAGCCGGCTGCGGTGGCGACCGGCCTCGACACCTTCGCCGTCGAGTGGCAGGAGGCCGTCACCGAGCACGACCGGACGTCGCCCGGCGAGGCGTACGACGCGATGGACCTCCTGCGCCGGCCCGTGGCCCGCTCCACCGTGGCCGCGGTGCTCGGGGGCGACGTACGCACCCGCGACCAGATCGCCGACCTGACCCTCGGCTGGATCGACGCCCTGGCACCCGTGATCGCCGCGCGACGCCCTCCGGGACGCTGGAGCCGACGCCGACGCGCCGAGCGGGACGCGCGCTTCGCCCTTGACGACGCCCTCACAGCAGTGCCCGGCCTCTCGGCGCCCGCCTCCCACGTGGCGACGGTCCTCGCGGCCGGCGTGCAGGTGCCGATCGCTGCAGGCGCGTGGCTGCTGGGGTGGCTCGCCGCCGGCCCGTCAGGCCCCGTCGATCCCGTCCACGCGGTGTGGGAGACCCTGCGCCTGACGCCGCCGACCTGGATCACCGCCCGGATCACCACCGGGCCGGTCGACCTCGACGGCACGAAGCTGGAGCCCGGACGGGTGGTCCTGGTCAGTCCCGCTGCTCCTCGGACGACTACCGGCGCTCGTGCCGGGCGACGCCGACGGGCTCGACGACTTCGACCACACGCGGTGGCAGGACCCCTCGCACCGGCCGGGCGCATGGCTGCCCTTCGGCGCCGGCCCGCATGCCTGTCCCGGCCGCAACCTCGGCATGGCGCAGCTCACGCACCTGGCGACCTGGGCCGGCAGGCACGAGCTCAGCCTGACCGAGCACGTGAGAATCGACCAGAGCCGGGGCATCGCACCGCTACCGTGTCGTTTCACAGTCACGGCACGAGGGAGGGTGGAGTGAGCGACACATCCCGCCCTGCAGCCCACGACCGAGAGCGGACCCGTGTCGGCAGAGGCGGCTGGCCTCGCGGCCCGGGTCATCGACGAGGAGCTCGGCCTCGACGACGCCCTTCGCAGCGCCGTCGCCCACCTCCTGACCGAGTCGAGCGTCGAGATCGTGACCATCGTGCTCACCAGCTTCACCCCGGAGGACCCCACCGCGTGGACCCGCCTCGGTGGGCGTGCCTGGGTCCGCGAGTGGACGCGTCCCAGCTCGAGCCGCTCGCTGATCCCGCCACCGGGCGCCGGTGCCGAGGCGGCGCTGAGCATGCCGTGGCTCTCACAGATGGCGCGGAGCGGCATCGTCGCCCTCACGGACCGCAACCTGCTGCCGGACGAGGCCGCACAGGACCGCGAGGAGCTGCTCCGGGCCGACGTCCTCAGCCTGGTCGCCTCGACGTTCGTGGCGCGGGGCGAGATGTTCGGCAGCCTCTCGCTGGTCAGTGACGAGGACGGCCCCTGGCCCCAGCAGCTGATCGACGACCTCCGCCTCCTCAACGCCGCCATCACCTCTCGGCTGTCGCTCGAGCAGTCCCGACGGGCGCTCGCCGAGGCGATCGACGCCGGCGCCGAGGCCCAGGCGGGCTACCAACAGTTCTTCGCGGCCGTCGGCCACGAGCTGCGTACGCCCCTCGCGGCGATCACGGGCTACACCGAGGTGCTCCTCGACGACGCCGCCCAGGCGCCGGACGAGCCGATGGCAGCCGCGATGCTGCGCGACGGTGCCGTCATCCTCCGTGCAGGCGAGCAGCTCGTCGCCGTCGTCGACAGCCTGCTCGGCGCCGGCCGGGCGCTGGCCAGTGACGACGAGCGCCAGGACATCGGTGTCGCCGACGCGCTCGCCGACGTCGTCCACTGGCACCGGACACCCGCCCTGGCCGCGCGCGTGCAGATGCACGTCGACGTCGAGCCGGACCTCACGGTGTGGGCGCACGCCTCGGGGGTGCGACAGGTGCTGACCAACCTCCTCGGCAACGCCATCGCCCACCACCGCCCGGAGGGTGGCACGGTCCGGATGTCGGCCGGCCGGCTCCTGGGCGAGAGCGGTCAGGCGATGGTGCGGATCATCGTCCGCGACGACGGCCCCGGCCTGGAGCCCGACCAGCTTGCCCACGCCTTCGAGCCCTTCACACGCTTCGCCGCCCGCGGCACGAAGGGCACCGGCCTGGGCCTCTCCATCTCCCGCACCATCGCCGAGCGCGACGGCGGCGCGGTGCGCGGCGAGTCGGTGCCGGGCACTGGATCCACCTTCTGGCTGGAGCTCCCGGCCGCCGCCGCACCCGCTCCGTGAGGCCCCGGCCGATTCCGTCCGCGCCCACCGGCTCATGTATCCTCGTCCCGCTTGGGCAGGTAGCTCAGTTGGTACGAGCGATCGCCTGAAAAGTGATAGGTCGGCGGTTCGACCCCGCCCCTGCCCACAAGCACAGAAGGGCCCCGATCACGTCCCGATCGGGGCCCTTGCTGCGCGTCCACCCGTGCGCCGGAGTGGTCTATACCTGTCCGGGACCCGCGCAGCGTCATCCCTAGGATCTGGCGATGCGGATCCTGCTCGCCAACGCGGCCTTCCACCGGGTCGGCGGCAGCGAGACCTACCTGGCGACGCTCGCCGAGCACCTGGTCAGGCTGGGGCACGACGTGGGCGTCTACACGCGGCTCGCCGGCGAGATGGCCGCGTCGGTGCGACGCCTGGGGATCCGGGTGGTCGACTCCCTCCAGGACATCGGCGAGCCCGCGGACGCGGTCGTCTCGCAGGACGGGATCGTCGCGCATGACCTCGCGGGCGCCTGGCCGCGCGTCCCGCAGGCGTTCGTGTGCCACAGCTCGCTCTTCGACGTCCAGCAGCCGCCTCTCGTGCCCGGGACCGTCGCCCGCGTCATCGTGCTCAGCGACCGGGTCCGCCAACGCGTCGAGGCGCTCAACGTCGACGTGCCCGTCGTCCGCCTCACGCAGCCGATCGACACGCAGCGCTTCTCCCCGCGGTCCACACCGCGGGACCGCCCGGCCAGGGCACTGGTCCTCAGCACCTACCTCGACGGCGCGCACCGCCGGGTGCTCGACGAGGCGTGGTCCGCTGCGGGCGTCGAGCTGGTCTCCCTCGGCATCGAGGAGACGGACCTCGCGCCCGAGGCCGCGATCGACCACGTCGACGTCGTGGTGGGCAAGGGTCGCGCCGTGCTCGAGGCCATGGCCTGCGGGCGGCCGGCCTACCTGTTCGACAGCTTCGGCGGCGACGGATGGATCACCCCGGACACCTACGGCCAGGTCGAGGCCGACGGGTTCGCCGGACAGACGGGCGAGCGTGGGCTCGACTCGGCGCGACTGAGAGCCGACGTGGAGGCGTACGACCCCGACTGGGGTCGGCTCGGACGCGAGCTCGTGCTCCGCCACCACGACGCGCGCCAGCACGCCCACGACGTCCTCGAGGTGCTCGCCGGGATGGGCGCCGGAACCGGCCGGCCGGCCACCCTCGAGTCGGAGGTCGCGCGGCAGGTCGCGCTCCGGTGGGGAGCCGAGGCGGAGCTCTTCGGCCTCCGCGCGGAGATGCGCCGCGCCTCCTCGCGGGCGAGCGACGTCGAGGCACGGCTGCACGGTGAGGTCGAGGAGGTGCGGCGGCAGCGCGACGACGCTCAGCAGCGTGTGCGTCGGCTGCGGCGGCGCATCCGTCGCCTGGTAGTGGACACGGTCCAGGACGTCCCCGAGCCGTCACGCCGACGCTGGTCGGGCGTGCGCGGACGTGTCTGACCTCCTCGCCTCCGACCGTGCTCCCTACCTCCTGGTGGCCGACGACGTCGTCATCGCGGCCGACGTGGAGATCGGGGCCCACGTCGTGCTGCACGCCGGCGTCGAGCTGCGGGAGGGGTGCCGCGTCGACGACGGCGCGGTCCTCGGACGTAGCCCCCGGATGAGCGGGGGCTCGGGGTCTCCGCCGGCCTCGGTGACCGCGACGATCGTGGGCGAGGGCGCCGTGGTCGGCTGCCACACGGTCGTCAACGTCGGTGCCGTCCTCGGGCGCCGCAGCTGGGTCGGTGACCACTGCCTGGTCCGCGAGGGATCGCGGCTCGGCGAGGACTCCTCGATCGGCCACGCCTGCACGATCGGGCGGGACTGCGTCGTCGGGGACCGGGTGCGGATGCAGGGCTACGTCGGGCTGGCGAGCGGCGTGGTCGTGGAGGACGACTGCTTCTTCGGCGCCCAGGTCGTGGTCAACGCGGGCCTCACGATGGGGTCGCGACCCTCCGGTCCGCCCGTCCTGCGACGCGGTGCGCGGATCGGCAGCGGCGCCCTGGTGCTCCCCGGCGCCGAGGTGGGCGCGCACGCGGTCGTCGGGGCAGGAGCGGTCGTGGTGCGCGACGTGCCGCCCGGCACCACGGTGCGGGGCGTACCCGCCCGCTGAGCGTGCGGCAGCATGTGACCGTGCTCCCCCGTCTCGAGGTCGTACGCCGCCTGCGGCCCGTCGACCTGCTCGCGCCCGGTGCCGTCCGGGTGGACACGACGTCGGCGGGGACCGTGCCCCTGCCCGCCGCGGCGCCCTACGTCACGGCCACCACGCCGGCGCGCGACGAGTCCCGGCTGGCGCTGCACCTGGGCGGGCACCAGCTGGTCGCGTCGCTCGTCGACGGGTCGGTGACCCTGACCGTCGGCGAAGGCGGGACGAGCCAGGAGCTGCGCAGCCGGCGCTTTCACCGGGCCGTGGACCCGACCGAGCTGGCAGTGACGCTGACCGGCTCGCACGTCACCGGCTGGACCCGCGAGGACCACGGATGGGTGGCGCGCGCCCGGCACGACCTGCGTGACGACGCCTCCTCGCGAGCCCGGCTCGACGTGCGGGACGAAGCCACGCTGGCCGGGTTGCAGGTCGAGTTGCCGGACGGCGGCGGGACGGCCGGCGAGTTCGGGCAGCTGGGGCTGCGCGACGTCCGGTTCGTCACTGAGGAGGACGGTCGTCCGCTGCGCGACGAGTCGGCGCTGTGGCTCACCGCAACCTCGGCCGGGCCGGGGTTCTTCGACACCGCACACACCAGCGTCTGGCGCCTCGACCCCTCGAGCCTCGACCTCGACCACCGCGGCGACCTCTTCTTCCGCCGCCCCGACCGGGCGGGAGTCTTCGGCGACCACGCCACCCACCTGGTCCGCTCGGACGACGGCTGGCTGGTGGCGACCAGCACGTGGGGCGACTTCGAGATGCCGACGACGCGAGCGGGACGGCGTACGCCGGCGGGGTTGCGGGTCACCCTCGCCGAGTCCGAGGCCGACCTGCTGCGCGGCACGCACGTCCTCGACACCCGCGAGCTGCCGCTGCCCACCGACGGCTTCCCGTCGATCGCCACCTGGGACCCGCACCTCGTGCGGAGCGACGGCGAGTGGCTGGTCGGCTTCGTCAGCGCCCGGAAGTTCTTCGACTTCCACCCGGCGCTGGCCGGTGGACCCGCTCTGGACGACCTGCGGCTGCTGGGCGCGGCCACCGGTCGTACGTCGTCCGAGGGCACCACGCTCGTGGAGGTCGACGGCCGGATGGTCGTGCTGGCGAGCGACGGGCGCGAGTCGCCGCGCGGCATCCGGGCGCGGTTCCCGGTCCTCGACCTGGCCATGGAGGACGTGGGCCTGCTCGATGCGCCGTACCCGACGAACCTGCCGTGGCCCTCTCTTGCGAAGCTCGACGACGGCTGGCTGATGGCGACCTTCAACGGGCGCCCGGCCGGCGGCACCCTGCTCGGCTACGGCACCCACGGCGACCTGCTGCTGATGCGGTCGCGCTGATGCGCGTGCCGTGATCGCACGGCGATACGCTGGTCGTGACGGCGGTCACCACCCTTCGACCGCTCCGACCAGGTCCGCACACCCCGCGGCCGCGCCCACCAGTAAAGGATCGACAGCATGTCTGGAGCCGCCACTTCCGGCGTCGACGTCTTCGAGCTCGGCAGCGAGCACGAACAGGTCGTCTTCTGCAACGACCGCGCGAGCGGCCTCAGGGCCATCGTCGCGATCCACTCCACGGCCCTGGGCCCGGCCCTCGGCGGGACGCGGTTCTTCCCCTACGCCAGCACGGACGACGCGATCGTCGACGTGCTGAACCTCTCGCGCGGCATGTCCTACAAGAACGCGCTCGCCGGGCTCGACCTCGGCGGCGGCAAGGCCGTCATCATCGGCGACCCGGCCGAGCTCAAGACCGAGGCGCTGCTCCGCGCCTACGGCCGCTTCGTCCAGTCGCTCAACGGCCGCTACTTCACGGCCTGCGACGTGGGCACCTTCTCCGCCGACATGGACCACATCGCGCGCGAGTGCGACTTCGTGACCGGCCGCACGGTCGCCCACGGCGGCGCCGGCGACAGCTCGGTGCTGACGGCGTTCGGCACCTTCCAGGGCATGCGCGCCGCGGCCGAGCAGGTCTGGGGCGAGCCCACGCTCGCCGGACGCACCGTCGGCATCGCGGGCGTCGGCAAGGTCGGGCGCCACCTCGTCCGACACCTCATCGAGGACGGCGCGTCCGTGGTCGTCACCGACGTGTACGCACCGTCGGTCGAGGCGATCCGCGCGGAGTACCCGCAGGTGGTCGCCGTCGGCTCGACCGACGAGCTGGTCGCCAGCGAGATCGACGTCTACGCACCGTGCGCGATGGGCGGTGCGATCAGCGACGAGGTGCTCGAGGTGCTGACCGCGAAGATCATCTGCGGCGCCGCCAACAACCAGCTCGCCCACCCGGGCATCGAGAAGCAGGTCGACGAGCGCGGCATCCTCTACGCGCCCGACTACTGCGTGAACTCGGGTGGCGTCATCCAGGTCGCCGACGAGCTCGAGGGCTTCTCGTTCGAGCGCGCCCAGCAGCGCGCCACCGGCATCTTCGACACCACCCGCCGGGTCTTCGAGCTGGCCAAGGCCGACGGGGTCACCACCGCCGAGGCTGCCGACCGCCTGGCCGAGCGCCGGATGCGCGAGGTCGGCCGCCTGCGCGGCATCCACCTCTGACGAGAAGGCGCGTCTGCACGCGCCACCAGCATCGAGTCGGCGCTTCTGCACGCGCCACCAGCATCGAGTCGGCGCCTGCACGCGCCACCAGCATCGAGTCGGCGCGTCTGCACGCGCCACCAGCATCGAGTCGGCTCATGTGCACGCCGTGCGCGTGCACATGAGCCGACTCGACCTGATTTCGGCGTGCACATGAGCCGACTCGACCTGATTTCGGCGTGCAGATGCGCCGACTCGATCAGGGCGCGGTCGTACGCCGCGTCACCCGGTCGCCGTGGGGCGATCAGGTCGTGACCAGCTGGGAGCAGCCGGGATCAGTCAGTCTGCACGGCGACGGGGGTCGGCATAGCTCGACCACTCGTCCTCGTCCGGCTCGACTTCCGTCGGGGCCGGATGGGATTTCTCAGTTCCGTGCAGCTCATTCGCCAACGCGCCGAAGTCCGTCTCGTGAGTCCGGTACTTCAGGTCGCGTGCGACCTTGGTCTGCTTCGCCTTCGCTCGGCCGCGCCCCATAGGGTCGACCCCCTCGCACACTTGGCCGGGGCCGTCTGAGGGAACTCAAGGAGTTCCCCGACGCGCCCGGTCTGATCGGTCACATATCGTGGGGTCAACGCTACCTGAGCGGTGGCTGTTCCCGCACACCAAGTCCCCGCATTTCGCTGACGGCCGACAAGATCAGGCTCACCAGCCGGGGTGCTGGCCCTCCAGCCGTACGCGTCCGCCGTTGTCGGCGTCGAGTCGGACCTCCCCCGCGACCCACGCCTTGATGCCGTGGCCGGCGAGGACGGAGATCGCGGTGTCGACCGACTCGGGCGCCGTGAGCGACACCATGCCGACCCCACAGTTGAGGGTCGCCTCGAGGTCGGGCTGCGACACCGCCCCGACCCGGCGTACGACGTCGAAGACCGGCTGCGGCGTCCAGGTCGAACGGTCGAGGCGCACCGACACCTCGGCCGGGAGCACCCGTTCGAGGTTGGCGGCGAGGCCGCCGCCGGTGACGTGCGACATGGCGTGGGTCTCGGTGCGCTCGGCGAGGTCGAGGCACGCCTTGGCATAGATCCGGGTCGGCTCGAGCAGCTCCTCGCCGAGCGTGCGGCCGAAGTCGTCGACCTGCCGGTCGACCGTCCAGCCGGCCTTCTCCAGCAGGACGTGGCGCACCAGCGAATAGCCGTTGGAGTGCAAGCCGCTGGCCTCCATCGCGATGACGACGTCGCCGGGGCGTACGCGACCCGGGCCGAGGAGCTTGCTGGCCTCGACCACACCCGTGGTCGCGCCCGCGACGTCGTAGTCGTCGGGGCCGAGCAGGCCGGGATGCTCGGCGGTCTCGCCGCCGATGAGGGCACAGCCGGCGACGACGCACGCCTCGGCGATGCCCTTGACGATGGCCGCGATCCGCTCGGGCACGACCCGACCGCAGGCGATGTAGTCGGTCATGAAGAGCGGCTCGGCACCGCAGACGACGAGGTCGTCCACGACCATGCCGACCAGGTCGAAGCCGATGGTGTCGTGCACGTCCATCAGCTGCGCGATCGCCACCTTGGTGCCGACGCCGTCGGTCGAGGTGGCCAGCAGGGGCTGCTCGTAGCGGGTGAGGGCGGAGGCGTCGAACAGCCCCGCGAACCCGCCGAGGCCGCCGATCACCTCGGGCCGGCGGGCCTTGTCGACCCAGCCCTTCATCAGGTCGATGGCGCGGTCGGCCGCCTCGATCGAGACGCCCGCCTCTGCGTAGGCCCCGGTGGACGGGTCAGTGGGCTGGTCGGTCACGCAGGCTCCTGTGGCGGGATGCGGTCAGGGGTTCGGGTCAGGGGTTGTTGAGGACCGGCAGCGCGCGGCCCATCGTCGGCGACTGGAGCGTGGCCTCCAGCAGGTGCTTGCCGAGCAGGCTCTCGTCAGGGAGCTCGACCGGGTACTCACCGGTGAAGCAGGCGGTGCAGAGCGTGTCGCGCGTCTGCTTGGTCGAGTCGATCATCCCGTCGAGCGAGATGTAGCCCAGGGTGTCGGCGCCGACGCTCGCCGCGATCTCCTCGGGCGTCAGGCCGTTGGCGATCAGCTCGGCGCGGGTCGCGAAGTCGATGCCGTAGAAGCACGGCCACTTCACCGGCGGGCTGGAGATGCGTACGTGCACCTCGAGCGCACCCGCCTCGCGCAGCATCCGCACCTGGGCGCGCTGGGTGTTGCCGCGCACGATCGAGTCGTCGACCACGACGATGCGCTTGCCGCGGATCATGTGCTCGAGCGCGTTGAGCTTGAGCCGGATGCCGAGCTGGCGCAGCGTCTGGCTGGGCTGGATGAAGGTGCGCCCGACGTAGGCGTTCTTGACGAAGCCCTGGCCGAACGGGATCCCGGACTCCTCGGCGTAGCCGGCCGCTGCCGGGGTGCCCGACTCGGGGACGGGGATGACGAGGTCGGCCTCGACGGGGAACTCGCGGGCGAGCTGTCGGCCCATCTCGACGCGCGACTCGTGGACGCTGCGGGCGTTGATGGTGGCGTCGGGGCGGGCGAGGTAGACGTACTCGAAGACGCAGCCCTTGCGGTCGGGCTCGGCGAACGTGTGGGAGCGGAGACCGTTCTCGTCGATGACGATCATCTCGCCGGGCTCGACCTCACGGACCCGGCTGGCACCGATCGTGGCGAGCGCAGCATCCTCGCTGGCGACGACCCAGCCCCGGTCCAGGCGACCGAGCACGAGCGGACGGATGCCCTGCGGGTCGCGGGCCGCGAAGAGCGTGCCCTCGTTCATCCAGACGAAGCAGAAGGCCCCGCGCACCAGGGGCAGCACCTCCAGCGCCCGCTGCTCCAGCGAGGTGTCCGGGTGGTGCGCGAGCAGCGCGGTGACGAGGCTGGTGTCGTTGGTCGAGGTCTCGACGTCACGCGCCTGCAGCGGCAGCTCGCCGTCGGGGTCGGGGAGGTCCATGACCATCTGGGAGAGCTCGTGGGTGTTGATCAGGTTGCCGTTGTGGCCGAGCGCGATCGAGCCGTCGACGGTCGGGCGGAACGTCGGCTGCGCGTTCTGCCACGTCGAGGCACCGGTCGTGGAGTAGCGCGAGTGGCCGATCGCGAGGTGGCCCTTCAGCGACTCCAGCGTCGACTCGTCGAAGACCTGCGAGACCAGGCCCATGTCCTTGTAGACCAGGATCTGGCGACCGTTGCTCACCGCGATGCCGGCAGACTCCTGCCCGCGGTGCTGCAGGGCGTAGAGCCCGAAGTAGGTCAGCTTGGCGACGTCCTCGCCGGGGGCCCAGACACCGAACACGCCGCAGGCGTCCTGCGGCCCCTGGTCCTGGGGGTCGAGAGCCATGGTGAGACGGCCGTCGCCGCCCGTCCGCTTGCTCGTCGGCTGGGGCACGTCGGCAGTCTACGGGCGCGGAGTCACATCCTCGACGCGCCGTCCGCGATCGCCCTCCGGATCCTCGTGTACGTGCCACAGCGGCAGATGTTGCGGATCGTGTCGAGGTCAGCGTCGGTGATCTGTCGTCCCCCGGCGCTGACCCTGTTGACCAGGGCGACGGCGGCCATGATCTGGCCGGGCTGGCAGTAGCCGCACTGCGCGACGTCCTGGTCCAGCCAGGCCTCCTGCATGGGGTGCAGGCCGTTGTCGCCGCGCTGCGACGGGTCGACCTGGTCGGGCAGGCCCTCGATGGTCGTGATCTCGTCGTCGTCGCCGAGATTGCCGACGGGCACGGCGCAGGGGTTCACGGCCTTGCCGTTGATGTGGGACGTGCAGGCCTTGCACACGTTGATCCCGCAGCCGTACTTCGGACCGGTGATCCCGAGGAGGTCGCGCAGGACCCAGAGCAGTCGTACGTCGTCCTCGACGTCGACCGTCACCCGTTCGCCGTTGACGATGAAGGTCTGTTCAGGCATGGGTCGCTCCTTCAGGAGGTGAGCTCGAGGCCGTTGGTCGGCGACTGCGGGATGGGCGGGACGAACGGCTTGGGCTCGAAGGACAGCGTGTCGTGGTTGATCGGGAAGCTGGTCGGCATGGTGCCGGTGGCACGGGCGTACGCGCAGGCGACGGCGGCGAACGACGACGCCACGCCTGCCTCGCCGGCACCGCCGGGCACGGTCTCCTCCGACGGCATCACGATCACGCGTACGTCGGGCGGGGTGTTCCACTGCCGTGTGTAGAAGTAGTTGTCCCAGCTGCCCTCGAGGAAGTGGCCGTCGCGCAGGTGCATGCTCGACGTCAGCGCCAGGGCGATCCCGTCGTTGATCCCGCCCTGCATCTGGGCCTCGAGGCCGCGCGGGTTGACCACCAGGCCGACGTCGATGGCGAAGGTGACCCGGGTGACGCGCGGGCCGGTGACGGCATCGGGGATGGTGCGCCCCGTGGTGGCCGGGCGGGTGTCGATCTCGACCAAGCAGGCCGAGACGCCCTTGTACTCCTTGTGGATCGCGATGCCCTGCGCGGTGCCTGCCGACATCGGCTTGCCCCACTCGCCGGCCTGGGCGACCGTGTCGAGCACGGCCAGCAGTCGCTGGTTGCGCTGGAACTTCCGCCGGAACTGGTAGGGGTCCATCTTCATCTTCGCGGCGAGCTTGTCGACGATGAGCTCGCTCGCGACGCGTACGTCCGGTGAGTAGATGTTGCGCATCGAGCCGGTGTTGAAGCGGTCGTCGGTCTCGACGAGCGTCTGGGTGACGGCGCCGAAGTCGTAAGGCACCTCCTGCGTGAGGGCGAAGATCGTCTCGGCGAACCCGAGGTTGCCGACACCCGCGGGGAGGCTTGCCCCGGCGGCGGTGATGATCTCGCCGAGGCCGTGGCGGAAGTCGGTCTCGACGCAGGTGAGCGACTGGTTGAAGGCCAGCACGTTGGTGCCGAGCGACGCTCGCATGGACCCGGCAGGTGCCCATCGGGTGGCCGCGACCGACCCGGGCGTCGTCGGCCCGGTGCCACATCAGCTTGACCGGCGAGCCCATCTTCTGGGAGATCTCGGCCGCCTCGAGCGCGGCGTCGAAGAACAACCGTCGGCCGAAGGACCCGCCGGCGGTGCACGACGTTGACCTTGACCTTGTCGGGCGCCAGGCCCAGCGGAGCCGGCGATCTGCTGCCTGCGCGACGATCGGCGACTTGAGGCCTGCCCAGACGGTCGGCCCGGTCGGGTCGGACGTCGGCGATGGCGCGTTGGTGTCCATCGCGGAGTTGCTGCGGAAGTAGAAGCCGTCGACCTCAGGGTCGAGGAGCGAGCGGACCCGGTGGATCGCGAGGCGGGCGGCGGCCCGCGTCGTGGCCGGGAGGGGCAACGCGTCGAGGAGCGCGTGCGGCCGGGTCCAGGTCGGGTCGGACGGCAGTGCAGCCTCGGGACCGACGTACGCCGGGTCGCTCGCGCGCTCGATCGCCTCGTCGAGCCCGAGCATCGCACCGCCATCACGTGGCACCCAGGTCCGGCCGGATCGGCAGACCATGTCGTGGTGCAGCGACTCGATCAGTGACGTGACGGTGTGGAAGGGAGCGGTGGTGGCCAGCGCAGTCGCCAGCCCGACGACCCCGCTGGGAACGAGCGGCGCGGGGAGGCGTACGCGCGAGAGGCCCGCGCCGCGGGAGCAGGCGCTCATCAGCGTCGGGTAGGTGACGACGTCGGGGCCGCCGATGTCGACGGCGCCGCGCAGGCCGTCGTCGTCGAGCGCCTCGGCGATGGCACGCACCACGTCGGAGACGGCGATCGGCTGCACCGAGCGGTGCATCCACGTCGGCACCGGCTGGACGACGAAGAGCGTCGCGATCTGGCGGATGATCTCGAACGACGTCGACCCGGCACCGATCACGACGCCGGCGCGCAGGGCGACCGCGTCGGGGTGCGCGCCGAGGAGGATCCGCTCCACCTCGAGGCGGGACCTGATGTGGGCAGAGAGCTCGGCCTCGGGGGCATCCGGGACCAACCCCGAGAGGTAGACGAGTCGGCGTACGCCGCTTGCGCGGACCGCCGCCGCGACGATCTCGGCGCCGCGTCGGTCGCGGTCGGTGAAGTCGCTGCGCTGGAGCGAGTGGACGAGGTAGACCACGGCATCGACGTCGGCGACGGCCGCCGCCACGGATGCCTCATCGGTCACGTCGCAGCGGATCGCGTCGACCCGCTCGTCCCAGCCGAAGCGGTCGGGGTCGGGCACCGACGACGACGCGGCGACCACGTCGTGACCGAGGTCGAGCAGGTGCGGGACCAGTCGGGAGCCGACGTAGCCGGTCGCGCCGAGGACGAGGATCCTCACGCTTCACCGAGGTGCTTGAGGAGGTTGCGGGAGAAGACCGAACCCATGTGCTTCACGACCCCGGCCATCACCCGCTCGACCGCCGGCCGGGCGAGGCCCGGCAGCGGGAGGGTGCACGCGATCTGCAGGTCGATGCTGACGTCGGTGCCGCCGCCGGCGTGGTCGGCCAGGACGTAGGTGCCCTCCACCGAGGTCATCTCGTCGGTGCGGGCGGGGTCGTGCGTGAACTCGATCCGCTCCTCCGGGTGCAGCTCCATCACCTCGGTGAACGCCGGTGCCACCGAGACGCCGAGCACGGGGATGGTGGCCAGCCGCCAGACCCAGCGGTCGCCGTCGACCCTGATCGAGGTGACGTAGGGCGTGATCTTCGCGATCAGGTCGGCATCGGTCAGCGCCGCCCACACCTCGCTGCGGGGTGAGCGGAGGACCGCGGAGGACCGGTCACGTGCACGGAACGTTGCCATTCCGCGAGGCTACCGGCGGCTTCCCGACGCCCATCGGGGTGAGTCAGCGCGCGAGCTCGCCGAGGTTGCGCAGCAGGTAGGCCTCGGCCTTGACGACCTTCTCGAACTCGGCGAGGTGCAGGCCCTCGTTGGCGCCGTGGGCGCGGGTGTCGGGGTCCTCGACGCCGGTGACGAGCACGCTCGCCTGCGGGAAGGCCTCGAGGAACTCCGCGATGAACGGGATCGAGCCACCCACCCCCATGTCGACCGGAGCCGTGCCGTCCCACGCCTCGGCGAACGCGGCGCGCGCCGCGTCGTACGCCGGACCGGTGGCGTCGATCTGCGTGGCCTCGCCGGTGTCGACGACCTTCGCGGTGAGGGTCGCGCCCCACGGGACGTGCTTCTCGAGGTGCGCCTGCAGGCGCTCGACCGCGTTGGCCGTCGTGTCGCCGGGTGCGATGCGGAGGCTGATCCGGCAGCGCGCGGCCGGGACGAGCGTGTTGGAGGCCCCCTCGACCTTGGGGGCGTCGAGTCCGGTGATGGACAGGGCCGGCTGGGTCCAGAGTCGCTCGACGACGCTGCCCGTGCCGATCCACTCGATGCCCTCGGCCGCACCGGACTCCGCGCGCAGCCGGGCCTCGGGGTAGTCCACGTCGGCCGCCGGGCCGGAGAAGAGGCCGTCGATCGCGACGCTGCCGTCGTCGTTGTTGAGGCTGGCGATCAGCCGGCTCAGCGCCATGATCGAGTCGGGCACCAGGCCGCCCCACATGCCGCTGTGCACGGCGTGGGTGAGCGTACGGACCTCGACGTCCATCCGGACCAGGCCGCGGAGGCTCGTGGTCAGGGCCGGCTCGCCGATGTCCCAGTTGCCGGAGTCGGCGATGACGATGACGTCGGCCTCGAGGCGGTCCTGGTAGGTGGTGAGCAGCTCGACGAGGGTGTCGGAGCCGACCTCCTCCTCGCCCTCGATGAACATCACCAGGTTGACCGGCAGCTCGTCGCCGAAGATGCGGACGGCGCCGAGGTGGGCGGCGATGCCGGCCTTGTCGTCAGCGGCCCCGCGACCGAAAAGACGGAGGTCACCGCGCCCATCCTCGCGAGCAGTGGGCTCCCACGGCGGGGAGTCCCAGTCGGCGTGGTCGTTCTCCGGCTGGACGTCGTGGTGGGCGTAGAGCAGGACGGTCGGCGCACCCTCGGGGCCGGACTTCTTGGCGATCACGGCCGGCGGCGCGCCGTCGTACGCCCGGACGATCTCGGCCTCGAAGCCCTCGGCGGCGAACAGGTCGCGCGTCGCCTCGGCGCTGCGCTCGACCTCGCCGGCGCGGGCGGGGTCGGCGGACACCGACTCGATGCGGACCAGGTCCTCGAGGTCGCGGCGGATGCCGGGCATGACCTCGGCGAGACGAGCGGGGATGTCGACAGTCATGTGGACACCCTAGGACCGCCGCCTCATGCGTTCATCGTCGCCCATTCGCCGCTGCGCTTCTCCATCATCAGCTGCCGCTCGAGGTCCTCGAAGCCGAGGCGGCGGTAGATCCCGATCGCCTCGCCGTCGGTGTCGGCGACGATCACCAGGGTGCGTACGCCGAGGTGGTCGAGGCCGTGCTGCCCGGCGCCGTGGACGACGGCCGAGGCCAGGCCCTTGCGGCGGTGCTCGGTGTGCGTCTCGACGCTCTGGTAGCGCGCGACCCCGTCCTCGGTGACGAAGATCCCGGCGGTCGACACGAGCTCGCCGTCGACGAACGCGCCGAACCGCAGGCCGCGGCCCGCGTCGACGAGACGCCGCTCCTGCGCGTTCTTCTGGCGCGCAAACGTCATGAAGGTCTCTTCGGAGGTCTGCGGGTAGAGCTGCTGGCTCAACCGCGCCCGTGCCTCCCACTCGTCGTCGCCGTCGATCGCGCGGACCTCCGCCTCGACCTCGCGGGGCTGCGTGAGGGAGGACGCGGTGAGGACGGTCGCGACGTCCACCGTCATGCCTGCCGCCTCGAAGGCGGCGCGCGCCTCGTCGGTGAGCTCGGCGGTGTCGATGCCGATGCTCACGTGGTCGGCCAGCGGGAACTCGGTGTGGAACGCGCCGATCACCTCGCGCTCCCCGCCCGGGACCGGCGGCTGGGCGAGGAGGATGAAGTTGCCCCAGAAGTAGGACGGGTTGTCGGGCGAGCGGATCACCAGATGGGTGCCGCGGTCCTCGACCACGCTGCCCGAGGAGGTCAGCAGGGCCAGGTCGGTGCGGAAACCGAGGGAGCTCACGTGCATGGTGCGGACCCTAGTGGCTGGCGGCGTGTGGCCAGGTGTCGAGCGGGAGGTAGGCCGAGAGGTCGGTGCGCTCACCGCTCGCGCGGACGCGGCCCGACTCCACGGCCTCGGCCCATGACGTACGCCCCGTCGCCACCGCGAGCCAGGTCTCGGCGTCGGTCTCGACGACCGCGGGCGGCGTGCCGCGCGTGTGGCGTACGCCCGGCACCACCTGCACGGCGGCGTAGGGCGGCACCCGGACCTCGACCGACCGGCCGGGCGCCCGCTCCTCGAGCACCGCGAGGTAGTGCTTGACCAGCGCGCGCGTGTCGGCGCTCGCCAGCTGCTCCGGGCTCAGCACCCTCAGTCGCGCGGGCATCAGGCGTCCTCCTCGCTGTCGTCGGGGACGTCGTCCGGGCGGGTGGTGTCGGGCTGGGGCAGCAGCATCGAGTGGAAGGCGTAGGTCGTCCGGCCGTCGTCGCGGCCGCGGTTGCGTTCGGTCCAGCGCTGGACGAGCTCGCTGACCTCGGTGGCGAGCTGCGTGGCCTCGTCCTTGGTGAGCCGCACCGCGGTGTCCATCGTGGACCGGTGCGTCTCGGGACGACGGTCCTGCCCGTAGGCCGCCTCGACGAGCTGATGGGCGTAGCCCGCGGCGTTGCGCAGGAACACCGTCGCCGCGGCCTTGCCGCCCGGCTGCTTCTCGAGCTGCCCCACGTCGATCCTCAGCCCGCCATCTCGCGCCGCCTTCCACACGCGGTCGCGCTGATCGCGGGCCGCCTCGGGCGCCTCCTCGATCAAGCCGTACTTGGCCAGCTGGCGCAGGTGGAAGCTGGCCTGGTTGGCCGGGATGCCGAGCGCCTGGGCGATGTCGGCGGCCCGCATCGGGCCACCCGCGGACAGCTCGGTGAGGATCCGGTTGCGCACCGGGTGGGCGATGGCCCGGAGCACCCGCGGATCGTGGACGCTGCCCTGGCCGGCGTCGTCCGCGGGCCCGTCGTCGGTCATGGATCCACCCTACCAAGTTCCGCACGCACTATTGCGCAACACATGTTGCGCATCATATGGTGCGGATATGACCTCGTACCGCTCCCTCTCCCGCAACCGCGACTTCACTGCCCTCTGGACGGGCGAGGCGATCAGCCAGCTCGGCAGCGCGGTGAGCATGTTCGCGTTCGCCCTGGTGGGCTACGCGCTCACCGGCTCGGCGATGCTCGCC
This sequence comes from uncultured Actinomycetota bacterium, assembly GCA_963708875.1. Classification (GTDB taxonomy): domain Bacteria; phylum Actinomycetota; class Actinomycetes; order Propionibacteriales; family Nocardioidaceae; genus Nocardioides. The sequence goes on along the minus strand of CAVPUL010000005.1, from coordinate 660,420 downwards.
GGCCTGCCGACGTCGGCGTTCGTGCTCGGCATGGTCGCGGCGCTCCTCCCGGCCGGCGTGGTCGTGGACCGCAGTGACAGGCGGCGCCTGATGATGCTGGCGAGCGGCTCGGGCGCCGTCGTCTACGGCCTGGTCGCGGTCGCTGCGTTCGCCGGCGAGCTGCAGCTGTGGCACCTCGTCGTGGCGGCCCTGCTCACCGGCGTGGGCACGGGTGTCTTCGGGCCCGCCGAGGCGTCGGCGGTGCGCTCGGTCGTCACCCGTGAGGAGCTGCCGACCGCGCTGAGCCAGAACCAGGCCCGCCAGCACGTGGCCGCGCTCGTGGGAGGCCCGCTGGGCGCACTGCTCGTGGGGATGGGGCGCGCGATGCCGTTCGTCTTCGACGCCGTCACCTTCGCCATCTCCTTCGTGACCCTGTCGAGGATCCGTACGGACCTCTCACCGCAGCCGAACCGTGAGCAGGCCAGCGTCCGCGCGGACCTGGTCGCCGGGCTGCGCTACGTGGTCGCCCGGCCCTACTTCCGCACGATGATGGCGTTCGCCGCCACCAGCAACCTCGCGGTCAACGCCGTGTTCTACGTCGCGATCATGCGCCTGGTGCAGGAAGGCGTGCACCCGAGTGCGATCGGCGTGATCGACATGCTGGCCGGCCTCGGCGGCATCCTCGGCGCCGTCGCCGCACCCCGGATCATCGAGCGGGTCCCGACCGGCCGACTGACCCTCGCGGTCGCGTGGAGCTGGGTGCCGCTCCTGGTGCCACTCCTCTTCTGGAGCTCTCCGCTGGCGGTGGGCGCGATGCTGTTCCTCGGCATCACCCTCAACCCGGCCGGCAACGCCGGCTCCCAGTCCTACCGGATGGCGATCACGCCGATGCACCTCCAGGGCCGGGTCGCCTCGTCGATGCAGTTCGTCGGCATGTCGCTGATGCCGCTGGCGCCGCTGCTCGGTGGCGTCCTGCTGGAGCAGCTCGGCCCGCGAGCCGCGACCCTCGGGCTCATCGCCGTGGTGACGGTGAGCGCACTGATCCCGACCTGCAGCGCGACGGTACGCCGGATCCCGCGACCCGCCGCGTGGCCGCAGGCCGACGAGGCACCGGTCCCGGCCGTGGCTGCGGCTGCGGCCTAGGGACTGCTTCGCCGAGAGGATCAGGCGATCGAGTCGAGGATCTCCATCTGGGCCGTCCACGCCTCGCCGCTCGGGTCGATCACGACGAAGTGGTCGCCCTGCACCCGCACGATCTCCGCCCGGGCCCCCGCTGCCTTCGCGGCCACGACGTAGCCCTCGGACTGGCCGAGGGGCACGATCACGTCGTCGACGCCGTGGACGCACCAGACGGGCACGTCGAGGGGGATCTGCTGCTGGGGGTCCCACGGGGCGTCGTCGGGGCCGGGCGTGTGGCCGAGGAGGGCCGCCGCCGCTCCCGCGCCCAGGCCCATCCGCTCGGACATGACCAGGTCGAGCACGCCTGCCTGCGAGATCGCGTGGGTGACTGCGACGCCCGGCTGCGTCGCGGCCGGCCGCCCAGACGGCCAGGTGCCCGCCGGCGGAGTGGCCGAGCGTGACGACCGTGGACAGGTCGAGGCCCTCGACGTCGGCCAGCGCGTCGATCGCGGCGGCCACGTCGTCAAAGGTCTCCGGCGTCCCGCCACCGTTGCCGACGCGGCGGTACTCGATGTTCCAGGCAGTCCATCCCTCGGCCGCGAGCGCGCGCGCGAGGGGCTGACCGAGCGTGTAGTCGTAGGACCACTTCCAGAAGCCTCCGTGGATGACCACCACCACTCCCCGCGAGGCGCCGTCCGGACGGTGGAGCTCGACGAACTGCGAGGGGTCCTCGCCGTAGGTCACCACCTCGACACCCTCGCCACCCTCGGGGACGCGGGCCTGGGTCGGGTCGGACGGATCGTTGGTGGACACGTCGGGCTCCTCGGAACAGGCGCTGAACAGCGGGATCGAGACGAGCCCGAGTGCGGGCAGGGCGAGCAGCGTACGACGGCGCATGCCAGGGGTTCGGAGCCGAGCGGCGGATCGCTCGGTCGACGACGCAGGCGTCATGCTGCTCCCGTCCGTCCGAACCGGCTGCCGACCTCGGCGATCTTCTCGGCGAGCTCGGGCGGCGACTCGACCACGAACTCCGCGCCCGACCCGGCCAGCACCATCACCGGCCAGTCGAGGTCGTCGACGTTCATCTCGAGCACGCAGCGGTCAGCGTCCCCGGTGACGCTCCCCCAGCGGCCGACCTGGGCGGCGAGCACATCCGCCGCCATCGCGACCCGCACGCGTACGGCGTAGCGCTGGGGCATCCGGCGGATGCCCTGCTGCACAAAGGCCAGCGCGTCCTCGGCGGGCAGCTCGCGGGACCGGAAGCGCTGACCGGTCGGCTCGGGCTCGGAGATCCGGTCGAGGCGGAAGCTGCGCCAGTCCATCCGGTCACGGTCCCACGCGACGAGGTACCACCGACGACCGAGCGAGACCAGGCGCAGCGGCTCGACCCGGCGATGGGTCACCTCGGCCTCGCGCGCGGCGTAGTCGAAGCGCAGCAGCTCGCTGTCGCGGCAGGCCTGCGCGAGCGTGGTGAGGACGGCGGCGTCGAAGACCGGCGCCCCCTCCCACGGGCCGGGCGACTCGGTCTGGCTGGCCACCGCGTCCATCTGCCGACGCAGCCGCGGCGGCATCAGCGACAGCACCTTGGAGAGTGCCTGGACGGACCAGTCGTCCATCCCGGCGACGGCACCGGCGGCGGCCGTCCGCAGCCCGACCGCGATCGCGACCGCCTCCTCGTCCTCGAGGAGCAGCGGCGGCAGGGACCCGCCGGCGCGGAGCTGGTAGCCGCCCGCGGCACCGCGTACGGCATCGACGGTGTAGCCGAGCTCGCGCAGCCGGTCGACGTCGCGGCGCAGCGTCCGCGCGCTCACCTCCAGCCGGTCGGAGAGCTCCGGACCGGGCCAGTAGCGGTGGGTCTGGAGGAGGGACAGCAGCCGCAGCATCCGCTCGCTCGTGCTCATGCCCCCAGAATAGTCCGAATGCGGTCAATAACTGACCTGATAGATCCCTAGCGTCATCGTCATGACCACCTACCGCCAAGAGCGAACCGGACCGGCGATCGTGACCCGTGGCCTGACCCGCCACTTCACCTCGCGCAAGCAGACCGTCGAGGCCGTGCAGGGCCTCGACCTCGAGATCGAGCAGGGCGAGCTCGTCGCCTTCCTCGGGCCCAACGGGGCCGGGAAGTCGACCACGCTCCGGATGCTCACCACCCTCATCGCGCCCACGTCGGGCACCGCGTGTGTTGCGGGGCACGACGTGGTGACCGGCCAGCGCGACGTACGACGAGCGATCGGGTTCGTCGGGCAGGGCAACGGTGCCGGCCACCGCCAGCTCGGCCGTGACGAGCTGATCAGCCAGGGTCGGGCCCACGGGCTGTCCCGGGCCGACGCCCACCGGCGGGCCGGCGAGCTGGTCGAGGACCTCGACCTCGCCGCGGTCGCCGATCGCAAGGTCTCCTCCCTCTCCGGCGGGCAGCGGCGCCGGCTCGACATCGCGATGGGGCTGGTGCACCTGCCGCGGGTGCTGTTCCTCGACGAGCCGTCAACGGGCCTCGACCCCCAGAACCGGATCAACCTCCAGGAGCTGATCCAGCGGCTCCACGAGGAGAGCGGCAGCACCGTCGTGCTCACCACGCACTACCTCGAGGAGGCCGACGCCCTGGCCGGCCGGGTGATCGTGGTCGACCACGGCCGGATGATCGCCGACGACTCCGCGGCCCGCCTCAAGAGTGGGCTGGGCGACCTCGTGCGCCTGTCGTACGACGTCCCCGCGTCGGCCGCGCGCGCTGCGGCCCGGCTGGAGAGGGTGCCCGACTCCCGCGTCGAGGCCTCCGCCGACACCGTCGACCTCCGGGTCAAGGACGGCTCCTCGATGGTCGGCGAGCTGCTCGCGGACCTGGCTGCCGACGGCGTACCTCCGTCGCGGATCGAGGTCGCCCGACCCACCCTGGACGACGTCTTCCTCGACCTCACCGGTCGCAGCCTGCGGGAGACGCAACAGACCGACCCGTCCGCCCAGTCCACGTCCGAGACCACCGAGACCACCGAGACCGAGAGCGAGGTCGCAGCATGAGCACCTTCGTGTCCGACACCGTCAACGTGATGAACCGCGAGCTCAAGCCGGTCTGGCGCGAGCCGATGGCCGTCATCTTCGCGATGATCCAGCCGCTGGTCTTCCTCGGGCTGTTCGCGCCGCTGCTGCCGGAGATGGCGACCGGCGGCTCGGCGCTCCAGTGGTTCGTGCCCGGCATCGTGGCGATGACCGCGCTGATGGGCGCGTCCTTCACCGGGTCCAGCCTGATGGAGGAGATGCAGTCCGGCTCGCACGAGCGCCAGCTCGTCTCACCGCTCGGCCGTCCGGCGCTGCTCGTCGGCCGCGCGCTCAAGGAGGTCGTGCCGATGCTGATGCAGGTCACGATCATCGTGGCGGTCGTGACGCCGTTCAGCTTCGACCTGCACCTCGGCGGCGTGCTCGTCGCGGCGTTGGTCCTGTCGCTCTTCAGCATCGGCGTCGGCGCCCTGTCGTACGCGCTGGCGCTGGCGTCGAAGGGCCAGGACTGGATGTTCTGGACCGTCCAGCAGACGCTGCTCTTCCCCGCGCTCCTCACGGCCGGCGTGCTGCTGCCGATGGACGGTGCGCCCCGCTGGCTCGAGGTCGTCTCGATGCTCAACCCGATGACGTACGTCGTCGACGCGGTCCGCGCGCTCTTCGCCGGCACCTACCCGGCGGACGTCATCGCCCAGGGCGTGCTGGGTGCCGCCGTCGTCGCGGCCCTCGGGCTCGTGGTCGGCGTACGCGCGATGCGCCGCTCGAGCTAGTCGGCTCGCCTCGCCCGTCCCCCGGGTATCTAGGGACGATCTGGTAGGCGGAAGGCCGGTTTCGCCTACCACTTCGTCCCTAGATACCCAGACTGTGTCAGACGCCGAGGGCGGCGGGGAGGGTCGCGCGCCAGGCCGCCTTGGCCTCGGCGACGGGGAGGTCGAGGACACCCTCGACCGAGAGCGTGTCGCCACCGGTCCGCCCGAGGGGCACCAGCGGTACGCCGTGGTGCTGGGCGAGGGCGACGAGCGCGTCGGCCTGATCGTCGGTGACCGTCACCAGCGCGCGGGCGGTCGACTCGGAGAACAGGGCCACGAACGCGTCACCGTCCGCCACCGAGGCCAGCGAGACCGACGCACCGATGTCGCGGGCGAACGTCGACTCGAGCAACGCCTGCGCGAGGCCGCCGTCCGAGAGGTCGTGGGCGGAGGTCACGACGCCGTCGCGCGAGGCGTCCTGCAGCACGGTGGCCAGTGCCTGCTCGGCGGCGAGGTCCAGCAGCGGCGGCAGCCCGCCGAGGTGGCCGTGCACGACGTGGGCCCACTCCGAGCCGGAGAGCTCCTCGCGGGTCTCGCCGAGCAGGAAGACCCGCTCGCCGGCGGCGGCGAACCCGGTCGGCGTACGACGCGTGACGTCCTCGATGACACCGAGCACCGCGACGACCGGGGTCGGCAGGATCGCGGTCTCGCCGGTCTGGTTGTAGAGGCTGACGTTGCCGCCCGTGACCGGGATGCCGAGCTCGAGGCAGGCGTCCTTGAGCCCGCGGCAGGCCTCGGCGAACTGCCACATCACGGCCGGGTCCTCGGGCGAGCCGAAGTTGAGGCAGTCGGAGACCGCGAGCGGCCGGGCGCCACCGGTGGCGACGTTGCGGAACGACTCGGCCAGCGCGAGCTGGGCACCTGTGTAGGGGTCGAGCTTGGCGAACCGGCCGTTGCAGTCGGTGGAGACCGAGACGCCGAGGTTGGTGTCGGCGTCGACGCGGACCATGCCGGAGTCGGCCGGTTGGGCGAGGACGGTGTTGCCCTGGACGTAGCGGTCGTACTGGTCGGTGATCCACGACTTGTCGCAGAGGTTCGGCGAGGCGACCAGCTCCAGCATCGTCGAGCGCAGGTCGGCACCGGTCGACGGGCGGGCGAGCGCCTCTGCGCGGTCGGCCTGGAGCGCGTCCTGCCAGTCCGGTCGGGCGTACGGGCGGTGATAGGTCGGACCGTCGTGCGCCACCGACCGCGGGGGTACGTCGACCACGCGCTCGCCGTGCCAGTCGATGTGCAGCCGCCCGGTGTCGGTGACCTCACCGACGACGACGGCCTCGACGTCCCACTTCTCGCAGATCGCCATGAAGGCGTCGACGTGGGCGGGCTCGACGACCGCCATCATCCGCTCCTGCGACTCGCTCATCAAGATCTCCTCGGGCGCGAGCGTGGAGTCGCGCAGCGGCACCCGGTCGAGCTCGACGTGCATCCCGCCGTCACCGGCGGAGGCGAGCTCGGAGGTCGCGCAGGACAGCCCGGCCCCGCCGAGGTCCTGGATGCCGGCGACCACGCCGGCGGCGAAGAGCTCGAGGGTGCACTCGATGAGGAGCTTCTCCATGAAGGGGTCCCCGACCTGGACGCTCGGGCGCTTGGCCGGCCCACCCTCGTCGAAGGTCTCGCTCGCCAGGACGGACACCCCGCCGATGCCGTCGCCGCCGGTGCGCGCGCCGTAGAGCACCACCTGGTTGCCGGTGCCGGTCGCGTTGGCGAGGTGGAGGTCCTCGTGGCGCAGCACGCCGATGCAGAGGGCGTTGACGAGCGGGTTGCCGGCGTAGGTCTCGTCGAAGACGGCCTCGCCGCCGATGTTGGGCAGGCCCAGGCAGTTGCCGTAGCCGCCGACGCCGGCCACGATCCCGGGCAGCACGCGGGCGGTGTCGGGGGCGTCGAGGGGCCCGAAGCGCAGCGGGTCCATGACCGCGACGGGCCGCGCACCCATGGCGAGGATGTCGCGGACGATGCCGCCGACGCCGGTGGCCGCGCCCTGGTAGGGCTCGACGAACGACGGGTGGTTGTGGCTCTCGACCTTGAACGTCACGGCGTAGCCCTGGCCGATGTCGAGGACACCGGCGTTCTCGCCGATGCCCGCGAGCGTCTTGCCGATCGGCGTCTCCTGCGGGATCTCGCCGAACTGCTTGAGGTGCACCTTGGTCGACTTGTAGGAGCAGTGCTCGCTCCACATCACCGAGTACATCGCCAGCTCGGAGCTGGTCGGGCGCCGTCCGAGGATCTCGCGGATCCGGGCGTACTCGTCGACCTTGAGGCCCAGCTCGGCCCACGGCTGCTCGCGATCCGCGTCGGTCGAGGCCGACGCGACGGTGTCGAGGGTCCCGGAGGCGCCTGAGCTGGTCGGCTGGTGGGTGGATGCGGACCGGTGGACGCTCGTCTCGGGCACGGCGTCAATCTACCGGCGCCCGCGCGCGACTACTTCAGCAGTCCGTCCGCGACGACCTCGAGCATCGGGCGCACCGCCGCGGCGTCGAGCCCGGACTGGTCGGCGACGGTGGCGATCCCGCCCACGAGGCGTGCGACCTGGAGCGGCGTGACGTCGTCGCGTACGGCGTCCTCCTCGCGCAGCCGGTCGAGCACGCGGGCACCGGCGCCCTGCAGGACCTGGCACTTCGTACGGATCGGCGACTGCTCGTCGCCCATGGCGCCGGTGATCTTGGCGGGCCCACCCTTGTGCACGCTGATCAGCCGGACGTACTCCTCGAACCAGGCCAGCAGCAGGTCACGCGAGCCGCCCTCGTGCGTCAGCACCTTGTCGGCCGTCTCCTCGACGTGCTCGACCCAGCTCTTCATCACCGCGTCGATCAGGTCGTCGCGGGTGGCGAAGTGCCGGTAGAGGGTGCCCGGTCCGACGCCGGCGTCCTTGGCGATCTGGTCGAGCGAGGTGTCGTACCCCCGCTCACGGAAGGCGGTCCGGGCGGCCTCGACGATGCGGTCGTAGTTGCGCTGGGCATCGGCACGCACGGAAATTCTCACCTGGCCTTGCTAAACGGAGACAGTCTCCGTATTGTGGTGGAGGAAGCGGAGTCACCCTCCGGATCTACTGTACCTCGGCCCACGAGGCAAGAACAGGACCGCACCTCATGTCATCCACCACCTCCACCCAGAACCCCGGGCACACCCGGGACCTCCCGCGCGAGCTGCCGCCGAACGCCGGCCGCGCCGCCGCGGGCATCGCGATCGTGCTGGTCGCCCAGCTGATGATCGTGCTCGACGCGACCGTCGTGAACGTCGCGCTCCCCCGCATCGACGCCGACCTCTCCTTCGGCCCCGCGGCGCTGTCGTGGGTGCTCAACGCCTACACGCTCGCCTTCGGCGGGCTGCTGCTGCTCGGCGGCCGGCTCGGCGACGTCTTCGGTCGGCTGCGCACCTTCCAGGCCGGCCTCGCGATCTTCACGGTCGCCTCCGCGCTCGGCGGCTTCGCCCAGACGCCCGACCAGCTCGTCCTCACCCGCGCCCTCCAGGGCGTCGGCGCCGCGCTCGCCGCACCCAGCGTGCTGGCGCTGCTCACCACGAGCGCACCCGACGAGGCGGCACGCAACCGCGCCTTCGCCCTCTTCGGGGCCGTCTCGTCCGGTGGCGCCTCCATCGGCCTGATCCTCGGCGGCCTGCTGACCGATGTCGGGTCGTGGCGCTGGACGCTGTTCATCAACGTCCCGCTCGGCCTGGTCGTCCTGCTCCTCGTCGGCCGCTTCGTCGACGAGACCCCCCGTCGCTCCGGACGGTTCGACCTGGTCGGCGCGGCGAGCGCGACGCTCGGCGCGGTCTCCCTCGTCTGGGCGCTCATCGGTGCCCCCGAGCACGGCTGGAGCTCCGCGAGGACCATCGGCGGCTTCGCCCTCGGTGCCGCGCTGCTCCTCCTGCTCGCCCGCACCGAGGCCCGGCACCCCCACCCGATGGTGCAGCCGCACCTGGTCCGCAACCGCCGCCGCGTCGGCGCGCTGGCCGCGATGGCACTGATCATCGGCGCGAACCTGTCGATGTTCTTCCTCGTCGTGCAGTACATCCAGCTGGTGCTCGGCTTCGGCCCGCTCGCGACCGGGATCGCGTTCCTCCCGTTCAGCCTCGGCATCTTCGCGATGTCGCGGGTCACTCCGTGGCTGATCGCCCGGGTCGGTCCCCGCGCGATGCTGCTGACCGCCACGTCGGCCATGGTCGTCGGCTACGCCTGGCTGAGCGGCGCCGACACGGGTGGCACCTACGTCGGCACGGTCTTCGGCCCGATGCTGATCGCCGGACTGGCGACCGGACTGGCGTTCATGCCGATCACGGCGACGGTCCTCGCGGGTGTCGAGCACGAGCACGCCGGATCAGCGTCCGGCCTGCTCCAGACGACGCAGCAGCTGGGCAGCGCGGTCGGCGTCGCGGTGATCGTCTCGGTGTACGCCGCCGGCGCGGTGCCGGGCCAGTTCGTGCCCGGCCTCCAGCCGGCCCTGCTCACCTCGGCCGGCTTCGCGGCCCTCGCGCTGCTGGTCGTGGCGACCATGCTCCGCACCCCGCGGGCCGAGGTCGCGCCTGCCGTGACCGAGCCGGAGCCGGGCGTGCTGGCCGAGGCGGCCTGACCCTCAGGAGCGGCGTAGGCCCTCCGCGTCCCCGACGTCGACCTCGCGGTCGGCGTCGGGGACGTCGGCCGTTGCGGGCTCCTCGCCGGGTGCGTAGTGGACGACGGTGATGGCGGCCGGACGTTGTCCGGACTCGTCGGTGCTCTCGTCCGCCTCTGGGGGCGTGTCCTTCTTGTCGTCCTTGTCGTCCTTGTCGTCCTTGTCGTCCTGAAGGTCCTTGTCCCGCTCCCGCTCGGCCTTGCGGGCGGCCCGCTCGGCCCGCTTGTCGGCCAGGGCTGCCTGCTTGGCCTCCTTCTCGGCCTGCTTGGCGCGCGCTGCCGCAGTGGCGTCGTCCTCGTCCTGGCCCTCGAGCCTGGGGGACGCCAACCTCGACGTGCCGGCGCGGCCACCGGCCATGCCGCGCGACATCGTCCCGGCGCGCGCGCCCATCGCGCCGGCGCCCATGCCGCCCATGCCGCCCACGGGCGGGGTGGCATGGGCGTTGGTGCGTCCTGCGCCCTTGCGCCCCGCGATGCCCCCCGCGGCGGTGGCGACGAACGGCGCGAGTGCGCTGGCGGACAACCCGGTCAGGTGGGGCATCGACACCGAGATCGGCGCCACGGGCGGCAGCGCCGAGGCCGCGATCCCCGACTGGGCCGAGCCCGGCACCGAGGTCGACGCCGAGCTCGCCGGCATGATCGTGCCGACGCCCGACGCCTCGCCGCCCGGCCCGATGCCGCGCAGCACGCTGGGTCCGATGCCGGGCAGGACGCCGGGGCCGACGCCGGGGCCGCTGCCGACCTCGCCGAACGTGCCCCCGCCGAGGGTGGTCAGCTCGGTGCGCACCATCACGAGCTCGGCGCGCGAGGCTCGCAGCCTGCTGCTCTCCTGGTCGAGGGACAACGTCAGCCGACGGCGGATCTCGTCGGTCTCGGCGTGACCGTTGTCGACCTTGCCGCGGTCCTCGTCGGCGTCGGGCTTGAAGACGAGGTAGCGGGACTCCCCCACGAGCTCGTGGGGGACCAGCGCGACCTTGGTCCAGGACTGGTCGAGCTCCTTCTGCGACGACGCCAGGATCGCGCCGATGGCGCGCAGGGAGCCGGCGATCTGCGTGGCGAGCGTCGTGAACCGGTCGAGGTTCACCAGGACCTGGCGGCGGTGCAGCTCATAGCTCTCGGCCGCGGCGGCGTCCCACCCCTCCGTGGCGCGCTTGGCCGCGTCGACGATCTCGTCGCCGCGGCGCGACATCAGCTCACCGACCTCGGTCCAGCGGGTCGCGGCGACCTCGAGCGGGCGCAGGTCGGCGCGCAGCTCCCACGGGTTGGCCGGCACGGTCAGCGACCTCCACGACCGGGCGGCAGGGTCGAACCGAAGCCGCCCTCGGTCATCTGGTGGGCGGTCCGGGCCAGCTCGCCGGCGACCGTGTCATCGGCGCGGACGGCGTCCTGCGCGGCGTCGACCAGCCCGGTGATCCCCAGTCCGAGCGCCTGCGCCAGCGCGGTGACGACCTCGCCGGCGTCGGCGAGGGAGTCGGCATAGGACGCGGCGACGTTCTGCGTGCCGGTGGCGTCGCCGAGCCCTGTGCACGCGTCGGAGAGCTCGTCGACGACTGCCTGCCAGTCCTGCACCATCGAGGTGAGGATGCCCTCCGAGGACGCGGCGAGCTCGACCAGCCTGGTCGGCTCGATCTGCATCAGGGCTCGCTTGCCGCCTTCACTCACCTCGGCGGGATACCCGCGCACGCGTGGCCCAAACACCCGACGTGGCGCGCTGTGGGTAAACAAACGGTGGACGACGGTTTCGCCACCAGCCGCGCGGGGAAGGTCGTGAGGCACAGCACCCGCCTATCCGGATGCACCACTCGGACCCACAGGAGCCGCGATGAACGCCGTGATGACCGTCGACCTCTCCGAGCTCGATGCCTGGTCCGCGCAGGTGCAGCGAGCCAGCGACGACCTCACCGGGATCGCCCGCAACGGCAGCAACGCGCTCGTCCAGACCGACTTCGGTCCGATCCTCGAGACGATGATGGGCGCCTACAACTCGCTGCTGCCCTCGGTGCACCAGTCGCTCGAGGACAACGGCACCGGGATGCGGGACCACGCCGAGGCGCTGAAGGCCACGGCCCGCGACTTCACGCTGACCGAGGACGGAGTCGTACGCCGTCACCACGCCAGCGGCGTCGACGGACGCGACGGGTCGAGCGCCTTCTTCGACGTCGCCGACACCACGATCCGTCGCGCGGGGCCGACCGAGACCAGCCTCCCGCAGATCAGCTTCGGCTTCCCCTACGACACCGTGTGCGACCTCGTCCGGATGCTCACCGGCTTCGACATCCGCGCGGAGCTGGCCGAGAAGATCGGCGGCGATGTGGTCGGCGCCTCCTCGCAGGGCTCCTCCTTCGGCGCGCTCGGCCAGTCGATGAAGGGCGTCGCCGGCAACCTGCAGAGCGGCGGCCAGACCATCTCGAAGACCTGGCAGGGCGGGGCCTCCGACGCCGCGATCGCGCAGGTCGGCACGTGGGTCGGCTCGCTCGACACCCAGGCCGGCCAGCTCGTGCAGATGGGCCAGAACGTGGTCCAGATCTGCAAGGACGCCTGGCAGACCGCCCTGTCAGTCGTGCAGTGCGTGAAGTCGGCGGTGCAGACCGTCTCCTCCGCCCTCGCCACGATGAGCATCCCCGGCGTCGGCTGGGCCCGCGTCGTACAGGCCGTCTGGCAGGCGTTCCAGGCCGTCATGAAGGCCTACAAGGCGATCATGGGGCTGATCAACATCCTCAAGCAGGTGAAGTCCTTCATCGAGACCGTGAAGAACTTCTTCGACGGTGACGTGGCTCCGGTGTCGACGCCGACCGCTCCGACCTCGACCGGCGCGCCGTCCAGCGTCACGCGGGACCCGGGCTCGATCACCACGCCGACGATCGGGCAGCGGCCCGCTCCGGTCGCACCCGCGCCCGCGTAGCCTCCACCCATGGATGAGCCACCCCACGGAGTTCTCCTCGTCCTCCGCTGCGCTCCCCCCTCCGACAACGCCGCGGGGACCCCGACATGACAAACGACCCCCGCAGCCAGGCGGAGATCCTGGCCGCCATCGCCTCCGCGCGCGAGGACCTGACGACCAGCCTCACCGACCTCCAGGCGACGGTCGATGCGATGAACGCACGACCGCTCCTGACCGACGAGGAGCGCGAGGCCCTCGAGGAGCAGGCCGAGTCGGGCGAGCTCGGCGCGGACATGAAGACGCTCGTGGAGAAGATCAAGGGCGGTGAGGACACCTGGGAGCAGGTCTTCTCCGGCGACTCACCCCACGCCTCCCTCCTCCAGGGCCACCTCACGAAGATGTTCGAGGAGCACCAGGAGGACATCGCGCTCGCCTTCGAGGATCTCGTGGCGGCCGAGGAGGCCAAGGGCAACTTCCTCCTCGACGAGGTGCCGACCAGCGACGCCTGAACTACGCCCCTGTAGTTCGGCCGAAGGCCTGTGACGGGTGTGACTGGTGTGGTTTCCTTTTCCAGCCGCACCCTTCCCCTCGTCGTCCCTCGCCGGAGCCACCCCATGCGCCTGCCCGCCCCGACCCGTGTCCCGCGTCGGCTCGTCGCTGCCCTGGCGCTGGTCCTCACAGCCCCGCTGTCCGGGATCGCACCCGCGACGGCGGACGAGATCGGCAGCGCTCCCCGACTCGCCTCGCAGCGCCAGATCGCGCTCGCGACACCCGGCGACTTCACCGGCCACGGCTTCGACCAGTGCCTGGCGCCGACGCAGTCCGCGATGGACACCTGGTGGAAGAAGTCGCCCTTCTCCGCGGTCGGCATCTACATCTCCGGTGACTCGCGCGCCTGCCGGTCGCAGCCCAACCTGAGCTCCGAGTGGGTCGCCGCCCAGGTCGCCCGCGGCTGGCGCCTGCTGCCGATCGCGCTCGGCCCGCAGGCGTCGTGCCAGCCGCGCTTCCCGCGCTACAAGGACGACTTCAAGATCTCCAACAAGCCGACCGGTGGCTACTCCGTCGCCGCCGGACAGGGCGCCGCCGAGGCCGACAAGAACGCCGCCGATGCGATGACGTACGGCATCGGGCCGGGCAGCACGATCTGGTACGACCTCGAGGGCTTCGACCTCACCAACACCGGGTGCCGCGAGTCCGCGCTCGTCTTCACGTCGAGCTGGGTGACCCGGATCAAGGCGCTCGGCTACGTGGCCGGCTTCTACTCCAGCGCCAGCTCGGGCATCAAGATGCTCGACGACGCCCGCGTCCAGCGGCCGGGCCAGTTCGCGCTTCCGGACCGGATCTGGATCGCCCGCTGGGACGGCGCCGCGGACACCTCGACGACGTACATCCCCGAGGACGGCTGGCGTCCCGGTGGCCGGATGAAGCAGTACCGCGGCGGCCACAACGAGACGTGGGGCGGGGTGACGATCAACATCGACACCAACTACCTCGACCTCGGCGCCGGCTCGCTCGCCGCACCCGAGGGGCGGTGCCCCGGCACGCGCCTCGGGTTCTGGAACTACCCGACCCTCACGCCCACCTCGGCCCAGCCCACGCGGGTCAAGGTCCTGCAGTGCCTGCTCACCGAGCAGGGCACCTACACCGGTCCGCTCAGTGGCACGTACGACGCCGCGACGATCGCGGCGGCCCGCGCGTGGCAGGCGAGCCGGAAGTTCACGGCCACCGACACCTTCGAGAAGCGGCACTGGACCGCGCTGCTCTCGGCCGGAGCTCGTACGACGATCAAGCGCGGCTCGACCGACGAGTCGGTCCGCCGGCTGCAGCGGGCGCTCAACGCCGCAGGGGCGGGACGGTTCCGCGCCAGCGGGGTCTTCGACGCCAAGACCGAGGCCGCGCTCCGCGCCTACCAGTCACGCCTGCGCATCGTGGTCTCCGGCGTCGCGACGCCCCAGACCTGGAACAAGCTGCAGCGCGGGCTCTGAGTCGGGCCCGGCTCACGTCTCAGGCAGGCGGGCCGGCGACCAGCGCGACGCCGGTCAGGCCGGCGACGGCCACCACGAACAGGCCGGCGGCCAGGCGGTGGTGGCGCAGCAGCCAGCAGACTGCGCGCTGGGGCGCCGTCGGGCTGTCCTGGCGCGAGAGCCATGCGTGGCCGAGCAGCCCGCGGCGATCGGCGTACACCTCGAAGGGCAGCGTCGCGAACGGCGGCACCGCGGCCACCAGGCCGAGCACGGTGCGCCCGACCGACCAGCGCTGGTCGATCGCGACGACGAGAGTCACGAGGCCGTAGGCGATGAACACGACGCCGTGCACCATGCCGAAGATGCGGACGCCGAGCTCGGTGGTCTCGGTGACGTACTTGAGGAACATGCCCGTCAGGAGCAGCGCCCAGGTGATCGCCTCGCTGATCGCCAGGCCGCGGAAGAGGCTGCGGGGAGTCAGGTTGCTCATGCGAAGACGGTGGCGGCGAGGGACGTGAAGAAGCCGAGGCCGTCGGTGCCGGGACCGGTGAGGTCCTCGACCGCGTGCTCGGGGTGCGGCATCAGCCCGACGACGTTGCCGCGCTCGTTGGAGATGCCGGCGATGTCGCGCAGCGAGCCGTTGGGGTTGTCGTCGAGGTAGCGCGCGACGACGCGGCCCTCCCCCTCGAGCAGGTCGAGGGTGGCCTCGTCGGCGACGAAGCCGCCCTCGCCGTTCTTGAGCACGATGGTGACCTCCGCCCCGGCGGTGTAGGCCGACGTCCACGGGGTGTCGACGCGCTCGATGCGCAGCCGCTGGTCCCGGCAGACGAACTTCCTGTGGTCGTTGCGGATCAGCGCACCCGGCAGCAGGTGCGACTCGCACAGGATCTGGAAGCCGTTGCAGATCCCGAGGACGGGCATCCCCTTGCCCGCGGCCTCGATGAGCGACGTCATCACGGGGGCGAAGCGCGAGATCGCGCCGCAGCGGAGGTAGTCGCCGTAGGAGAAGCCACCCGGCAGCACGACCGCGTCGACACCCTTGAGGTCGTCGTCGCCGTGCCACAACGCGACCGCCTCGTTGCCGCCGATCGTCACCGCGCGGCGGGCATCGGCGTCGTCGAGCGAGCCGGGGAAGGTGACGACGCCGACCTTCACGCTCCCTCTCCCTGGGTGTGCACCTGGTAGTCCTCGATCACCGGGTTGGAGAGCAGCTTCTCGGCCATCTCGTGCACCTGCGCGAGGTGGGCGTCGCTCGCCTCGCCGTCGAGCTCGATCTCGAAGCGCTTGCCCTGCCGGACATCGGTCACCCCCGCGAAGCCCAGCCTCGGCAGCGCACCGTGCACGGCCTTGCCCTGGGGGTCGAGGATCTCGGGCTTGGGCATGACATCGACGACGTAACGAGCCACGGAGGTGCTCCTGGGGACAGGCGAAGGTGGGCGGTCCTGATTCTAGTGACGCCTGCGCACCCTTTCCCCGCGGGGCACGCATGTGCGGACACCGCGGCGGGTACGCCTCGGTGACCGCGGCGAAGGAGGAGCCATGATCCGCGTCGGCATCTCCGGCTGGCGGTACGCACCGTGGCGAGGTGTCTTCTACCCGCCGGGCCTGCCGCAGCGCCTCGAGCTGGCACATGCCGCCGGGAAGCTGTCCTCGGTGGAGGTCAACGGTTCCTTCTACTCCTTGCAGCGCCCGTCGAGCTGGCGGTCGTGGTCGGCGCAGGTGCCCGACGACTTCCTCTTCGCCGTCAAGGGGCCGCGCTTCATCACGCACATGAAGAAGCTCGTCGACGTCGAGGCGCCCCTCGGCACCTTCCTGGCCAGCGGGGTCCTGTCCCTCGGCGACAAGCTGGGACCGCTGCTGTGGCAGCTGCCACCGAACCTCGGCTTCCACCCCGACCGCCTGGCCGCGTTCTTCGACCTGCTGCCGAGGCGTACGTCGGACGCTGCGGCGTTCGCCGGGGCCCACCACGACGCCGACAAGCTCAAGGAGCCCGCCGACACCACCTCGCCCGTCGACCGGCCGCTGCGCCACGTCCTCGAGGCGCGGCACCCGTCGTTCCGCACGCCCGCGTTCTGCGAGCTGCTCCGGGCCCATGACATCGGCATGGTGGTGGCCGACTCGGCCGGCACCTGGCCGATGTTCGACGAGGTCACCAGCGACCTCGTGCACGTCCGGCTGCACGGCGACACCGAGCTGTACGCCAGCGGCTACGGCGAGGCCGCCCTCGACCGGTGGGCCGCGAAGGTGCGCGCGTGGGACGCCGCGGGCCTGGACGTGCTGGTGTACTTCGACAACGACATCAAGGTCCACGCCCCCTTCGACGCGATCGCGCTCCAGCAGCGGCTGGGGATCACGCCGGCCTCGTGACGCCGTCCTGGCTGACGTCAGGTGCGGCGGCGGGCGCCGATCACGACGAGGGCGACGCCGAAGCCCGCGAGGATCGGGCCGAGCACCGCCCAGAGGGTGTTGTCGGACATCGGGCTGCCCCCGAGGACGTTGATCCCCTGCAAGGTCCAGACGGCGCCCATCAGGACCAGGAACGCACCGAGGACCATCAGCAGCGGTCGCATCAGCTGAGCTCGCGCTTCAGGATCTTGCCGGTCGCGGTCATCGGGAGGGCGTCGACGAACTCCACGACGCGGGGGTACTTGTAGCCCGCCATCTGCTCCTTGCCCCACGCGACCAGCTCGTCCTCGGTGACCGTGGCGCCGTCCTTGCGGATCACCACCGCCTTGATCTCCTCGCCGTGGCTCTCGTGCGGTACGCCGATGACGGCCGCGAGCGAGACGCCGGGGTGGGTGAGCAGGACCTCCTCGATCTCGCGGGGGTACACGTTGTAGCCGCCGCGGATGATCATGTCCTTGGACCGGTCGACGATGTAGTACCAGCCGTCGGCGTCCTTGCGACCGAGGTCGCCGGAGCGGAACCAGCCGTCGACGATCGCCTCGTCGGTCGCCTCGGGGCGGCCGTAGTAGCCCTTCATGATGTTGGGGCCCTTGATCGCGATCTCGCCGACGGTGTCCTCACCGTCGTCGAGGTCCTCGCGGACGCCGGGCTCGGGGTTGATCAGCTTCATCTCGACGCCGGGGATCGGCTGGCCGATGGAGCCGACGCGCGCGGGCTCGCCCCACACCGAGAAGCTCGACACGGGCGAGGTCTCGGACAGGCCGTAGCCCTCGAGGATCGTGACGCCGAAGCGGCGCTCGAACTCCTTGTGCACCTCGACCGGCAGCGCCGATCCGCCCGCCGCCGCGACGCGCAGGGTGCCGGCGAGCTTCTTCACGTCCACGCCCGAGTCGTCGAGCGCGCCGAGCAGTCCCCAGTACATCGTCGGGACGCCGGCGAAGAAGGTGACGTCCTCCTGGTCCATCAGGGCCAGGGCCGGTCCGGCCTCGAACCGCGGCAGCAGCACGACGGTGCCGCCGAACGCGAAGCCGGCGTTCATGATCACGGTCTGGCCGAAGGAGTGGAACAGCGGCAGGACGCACAGCAACGTGTCGGGCTTGCTCGCGTCGGCACCGAAGAGCGCCTCGCTCGCGAGGGCGTTGCTGATCATGTTGCGGTGCATCAGCTCGGCGCCCTTGGGCTGACCGGTGGTGCCTGACGTGTAGAGGATGACGGCCGTGTCGTCGTCGCCGACGTCGACGCTCTCGAACTCCGGCGACTGCCCCTGCAGTCCCTGGCCCAGGGTCGTCGTGCCGTCGATCGGCGACTCCGCGGCCGGGTCGGCCGTGATGACGAAGAAGTGCTCGCACGAGTCGGTCTGCTCGAAGCCGGCGTGCCCCTCGGCGCCGATCGGCAGCTCGGGGGTGCCCTGGAAGCAGAAGTACGCCTTCGCGTCCGAGTCGTCGAGGTGGTAGGCCACCTCGCGTCCCTTGAGGAGCACGTTGAGCGGGACGACGGTCGCGCCGGCCTTGAGGATCCCGTAGTAGACGATCGGGAAGTAGGGCAGGTTCGGACAGCTCAGCGCGACCTTGTCACCCGGCTCGATGCCGCGCGAGACGAGCAGGTTGGCGACCTGGCTGGATGCGGCGTCGACCTGGGCGTACGTCATCCGGGTCTCGCCCAGCACCACCGCCGTACGGTCCGGGTGGGCCTGGGCGGTGCGCTCGAGCAGCGAGGAGAGGTTCGACATGACCACAACCTACTCAGCAGTGGTGACGTGCGTCACCGGCTCGTCTCGCCGGGATCAGCCCTGTGGAGCGAGGATCCGTCCGGCCTTGCGGAGGTCGGCCGCGATCGCCTTGGACGCCAGCAACCCAGCGGCTCCGGCCGGGACGGCCCACGCGCCCTGCCCGCTGACCTCGCCCTCCGCGCGCACCCGACAACCCCCGGGGACGTCGGTGAAGTGCAGTGCCAGCGTCGCGCTGACCCCGCGCCAGTGACCGGTCTCGGCCCAGGCGCGGAACGGCGTGAACACGGTGGTCTCGAGGTGGGGGCGTACGCCGACCGCGGTCGTCTCGCTCCAGCGCTGGCCCAGGTGCGGCTCCTCGTCAGCCGGCACGTCGACCGACAGCAACGAGGACTGCCACTCGGGACGGCGACGGGGGTCCGACAGGAAGCGGAACGCCACCTCCGACGAGACCGGCAGGTCGACGCTCGCCGAGATCGCCCGGCCGGTCAGAAGGACTCACCCGTCAACAGCTCGTAGGCCTCGACGTAGCGCGACCGGGTCCGCTCGACGACGGCCTCGGGCAGCGGCGGCGGGGCGTCGCCGGAGAAGCGGTCCCAGCCGGACTCCTCGGTCAGCCAGTCCCGCACGATCTGCTTGTCGTACGACGCCTGGGTGCGGCCCGGCTGCCACTCGGCGGCGGGCCAGAAGCGGCTCGAGTCCGGCGTGAGGACCTCGTCGGCGAGGATCGTCGTGCCGTCCTGGCGGCGACCGAACTCCAGCTTGGTGTCGGCCAGGATGATGCCGCGCTCGCGAGCGAGGTCGTGGGCCTTGCCGTAGACCTCCATCGTGAGCATCCGCAGCTCGGCCGCAGCGTCGTCGCCGATCGCCTCGACCACGGCCTCGTAGTCGACGTTCTCGTCGTGGTCGCCGAGGTCGGCCTTCGTCGCGGGCGTGAAGATCGGCTCCGGCAGGCGGCTGCCGTCCTGCAGGCCGGCCGGCAGCGCGATGCCGCACACCTCACGGTTGCGGTGGTAGTCGAGGAGGCCCGACCCGGTGAGGTAGCCACGGGCCACGCACTCGACGGGGAACATGTCGAGGCGCTCGCAGATCACCGCACGACCAGCGACCGACTCCGGCACGTCGGTCGACAGGACGTGGTTGCCGACGAGCGCGGAGAGCTGGTCGAACCACCACAGGGACATCCGGGTGAGGATCTCGCCCTTGTCGGGGATCGTGGTGTCGAGGACGAAGTCGTAGGCCGAGATGCGGTCGCTCGCGACCATCAGCAACCGGCCCTCGTGCTCGCCCCCGTCGACCCGGTAGAGGTCACGGACCTTGCCGGAGTGGAGGTGGGTCATGCCGTCGATCGCAGGGGCGGCGGGGATCAAGGTGTCGGCCACGCGGCCAGCCTATCCGTCATCGGGTCGGCCTCAGCGGTGCAACCACCACGACATCCGCCGCGTGATCCACGGCAGGACGACGTACGTCATGAGCGGGGTCATCACCAGGATCGTGACCAGCACGCGCAACGGCAGGGGCCAGTCCACGAGCGGCGTGTGACCCACGGCGTAGTTGACCGCGAGGCTCAACGGGAAGAAGCCCATGAAGATGATGACCATCTGCTTCCACCGCGGCGGCGGGGTGGGGGCCGCGCTGAGCGACTCGACCGAGGTCGGCTCGTCGAACCAGCCCTCGATGCCCGTACGCCGCTCGCGACCCTTCTCCTCGACACCGCCCTGGGCGGCCTCGAGCCACCACTCCCGCTGCGGGGAGGCCTCCCACGCGGCCAGGGACGCGACATCGGCGAAGCGGTAGAGCATGTGCCAGTCGGCGGAGTCCTCGCTGGGGCGTACCCATCCCGAGCCGAGGAAGCCGTCGAACTTCTCGGCCAGCGACGTCCCGGCCTGCACCCACGCGAGCATCTCGCTGGAGCGCGACGGGTCGACGTGGCGCGTGACGGACACGGTGACGGGGGCGCTCATGCTTTCCAGTCTCGGGGCGCTGCGGCCGGGGGCGAAGCCGGGGACGACGAGATCCCGGCCACGTCCGACCCTTTTCGGCGGCGTACGCGCGGGGTATTGTCGAGTGAGTCAATAGACTTTTACGCATGCCCGTGGGAGGGACCCCAATGAGCCGAGCACCACGACCGGACTTCCTCGTGATCGGCGCGCCGAAGGCCGGCACGACAGCACTGCACGCCGCACTGGCGCAGCACCCGGACGTCTTCGTCTCCGACCCCAAGGAGCCGAAGTACTGGCTCTGCGACGGCGCTCCCCCGCCCGCCTGGTGCGGCCCGGGCGACAAGCACTCGCAGCAGGAGTGGATCTGGCGCGCCGACCACTACTTCCCGCTCTTCGAGCCGGCAGCCCAGCACCAGGTGCGCGGCGAGAGCACGCCGTTCTACCTCTGGAGCCGCGGCGCCCACCGCCGGATCGCGGAGCACCTCCCCGAGGTCAAGCTCGTCGCCGTCGTGCGCGACCCGGTCGACCGTGCCTACAGCAACTGGATGCACCTGTGGTCCGACGGCCTCGAGCCCGAGAGCGACTTCGTCACGGCGTTCGAGCGCGAGGACGAGCGCGTCCGCGCGGGCTGGGCACCGTTCTGGCGCTATCGCGAGCTCGGTCGCTACGGCGAGCAGCTCCAGCACCTGCACGCGTACGTCGACCCGGCACGGATCCTGGTCGTCCGCTACCGCGACCTCGTCGACGAGCCGCGCGCGAGCGTCGATCGGGTGAGCCGCTTCCTCGGCATCCGCGAGGGACTCGTCGGTTCGATCCCGCGTGACAACGCACGCGGCTTCGTCACCCCCGGACTGCGACCGGCGCTGTTCGGTCCGGTCGTGCGCACAGGCGCCCGCCTCGGTCAGTTCGCGCCGCCTCAGGTGTGGCGGCAGGTCCACCCGCTGTCGCTCGCGCTGCTCGGCGACAGCCGCAAGGCCCACCGACCGCGGCTCGACACCCTGCGCCGGCAGCGACTCATCGAGCCGTACGCCGACGACATCGCACTGCTGGGCGAGCTCACGGGGCAGGACTTCGGCGACTGGCTCTCGCCCGACGACCGCGGCTCGTTCGCCCAGCGGGCGGGCGACGCCACCGTGACGGAGCTCAGCGCACGCAGGTGAGTCAGCGCACGCAGGTGACCAGGTCGTGCGCGCCGTCGTCGCGCGCGGCCTCGACGTAGTAGCGGACGCGGCCGTCCGGCAGCGGCACGGCGGTGGCGTAGCGGAAGGCGCCGTCGGAGTGCGGCGAGCTGATCGGCGGCTGGTCCAGCCGGGTCAGGGCGGTGCCGTCCCAGGTCGCCACCCCCGTCGTCTCGAACCAGTTGGACTCTGCGTCGGGCCGGCCGTCGTAGAGCACCGAGCCGTCGGGGAGCACCGCGCTCACGCGGGCGCCGCGGGCGTCCCACTGCCCCTCGCGCCCGGCGAGCACCTCGCCCTGGTCGTGCCACTCGAGCCCGTCCGTGCTGGTGAGCCGGCGCGTGGTCATCCGGTCCTCGTGGCCGGGCTCGTCGAGCGGGTGGCAGCAGAGCCACATCTCGTAGCCGTCGTCGCCCACCGTGATCACGGGGTCCTTCACGGCGGTCGACCGGTCGCCCTCGTGCACGCGACGTCGTACGCCGTCAGGCAGGCCCTCGACCGTGTCCGCGGTCAGGCTGTCGACCCACCAGTGCTTGGAGCCGGGGGTCGCGCACGACAGGTAGAGCCGCCAGCCGCCCTCGAGCAGGGGCACCAGCACGGGCCGCTCGAAGGACTCGGCGCCGAACGCCTCCCGGGCGATCTCGGTGACGGGCTCGAAGGTGAGGCCGTCGTCGGACCTCGCCACGACGACCGAGACCCCGCGACCGTCCGTCAGCGGACGGCGTACGCGCCAGGTGAGCCAGAAGACGCCGTCGACCAGCACGGCGCTCGCAGCACCCGCCCAGTTGCCGGCTCCGGGGCCGGGCGCGGGCACCACGACCTGGACGTCGTCGTACGTGGGCGGGGCGGAGATGGCCGTCGTCATGACGCCATGATAGTCGACAAGAACAGTCCAGTTTGGCGGGTGGCTGTTCAGCCGGTGATCGAGAACGACGTCGCGCCGCCGGGCGCCGCCTCGCGCACCGCGACCTGCTGCACCCGAGCGAGACCGGGGCCGTCGTGGCACCACGCGACGAGCGCGTCGACCGACTCGTCCTCGCCCTCGGCGTGCAGCAGCACTGACCCGTCGGGTTCGTTGCGGACCCAGCCGACGACGCCGAGCTGGCGCGCCCGCTCCTGGGCGTACCAGCGGAACGACACGCCCTGGACGCGTCCGGTGACTCGTGCCTGGACCGCCTTCATGACTCCGATCATGCCCCGGGTGCGAGGCTGGCCGCGATGACGCAGAGCGAGGAGACCGACGCCGCGCGCGATGACGCGTCGGCGTACGAGCCCGACCCACGCCGCTGGCGCGTGCTCGCGGTGTCGCTGGTGGTCGGCTTCATGTCGCTGCTCGACGTCACGATCGTCAACGTCGCGGTGCCGTCGATCCGGGCCGGTCTCGACACGAGTGCAGCCACCATCCAGTGGGTCGTGTCCGGCTATGCGCTGGCCTTCGGCATGACGCTCGTCGCCGGCGGGCGGCTCGGGGACGCGCACGGTCGACGCCGGATGATGACCATCGGACTCATCGGCTTCGTCGTCTCGAGCGCGGCCGTCGGCCTGGCTCCCAGCGCCGCCGCCATCGTCGTCGCCCGGCTGGCCCAGGGGGCGAGCGCCGGGTTGCTGACACCGCAGAACTCCGGCCTCATCCAGCAGCTCTTCCGCGGCGAGGAACGAGGCCGTGCCTTCGGCATGTTCGGCTTCACGGTGGCGGTCGCCTCCGCCGCCGGTCCGCTCATCGGCGGCCTGCTGATCGGCCTGCTCGGCGAGGACAACGGCTGGCGCTCGCTCTTCCTCGTCAACGTCCCGATCGGGCTCGTGGCGCTGGTCCTGATCCGCCGGATGGTGCCCGACAACGACGCCGGCGGCGACTCCGCCAAGGACCCGCGTGTCGACCTGCCGGGCGCGCTGCTGCTCGGACTCGCGGTGCTGGCGGTCCTCTACCCCTTGGTCAGCCTCGAAGGCGGCGCCGGTTGGCCGCTGGCGCTGCTGCTCACCTTCCCGATGCTGGCGTGGGCGTTCGTGCGGTGGGAGGTGCGGACCGTACGCCGCGGACGACCGCCCCTGCTCGACGTGTCACTGCTGCGCGGACTCCCCGGCTACGCCAACGGGCTGCTCGTCGGGACGCTCTACTTCACCGGCTTCACCGGGATCTTCCTGGTCCTGTCGGTGCACCTGCAGGAGGGCGAGGGCTTCTCGCCGCTCGGGGCGGCACTGCTGATGACACCGTTCGCCTTCGGAGCGGCCACGACGTCACCGCTCGCGGGGCGGCTCGTCGGGCGGCTCGGCCGGAGGGTCACCCTCGTCGCGCTGTCGGTGATGATGACCGGCACCGCGCTCGCGGCCCTCCTCGTGACGCAGCCGTCCGACCGCCTGTGGTGGACCCTCGCGCCGGCGATGTTCCTCGCCGGCATCGGCGGCGGCGGGGTGATCTCGCCGAACTTCACCCTCTCCCTCGCCGAGGTCCCGCCCCAGATGGGCGGCGCGGCCGGTGGCGCCCTCCAGACCGGGCAACGCATCGGGTCCGCGCTCGGCGCCGCCCTGCTGATGACGATCTACCAGGCCGTCGCCTCGGTCGCCTCGGCCCCGGTCGCCGCGCGGTCGGCCCTGCTCGCAGCGCTCGCCGTGCTGGCGATCGCCTTCGCCGCCGCCGTCCGGTCCTGGCGGCTCGGGGACTGAGACCGGTTGGCGGGTGGCCTGCCTGCCGACGGACACCATGAAGGCAGTTCGATGGCTGCTTGCCTCGTCCGAGCGTGCACGAGCCCGACCTGGAACCGAACTGCCTGCGTGGTGTCGCTCAGAGGATGGCGCCCGGCACGTACGCCGCCGCGTCGGGGTGACGGGCCGCCAGCGCCTCGACCCGGGCGACGACCGCACGGGTCTGGGCGACGGCGGCACCGGTGAACTCGATCGGGTCGGCGACGAGAGCGTCGATCTGGTCGCGCGTGAGGCCGAGACGGTCGTCGGCGGCGAGCTTGGCGAAGACGTCGTTGTCGGACTGGCCGGCGCGCATCGCGAGGGCGGTGCCGACGGCGGCCTCCTTGATCGCCTCGTGGGCGGCCTCCCGGCCGACGCCGTTGCGGACCGCCGCCATCAGGACCTTGGTCGTGGTGAGGAACGGCAGGTAGCGGTCCAGCTCGCGCTGGATGACGGCCGGGAACGCCCCGAACTCGTCGAGCACCGTGAGGAAGGTCTGGAAGAGGCCGTCGGCCGCGAAGAAGGCGTCGGGCAGCGCGACCCTGCGCACGACGGAGCAGGACACGTCGCCCTCGTTCCACTGGTCGCCGGCGAGCTCACTGACCATCGACAGATGGCCACGGATGATGACGGCGAGGCCGTTGACGCGCTCGCACGAGCGGGTGTTCATCTTGTGGGGCATCGCCGACGAACCGACCTGCCCCTCCTTGAAGCCCTCGGTCACCAGCTCGTGACCGGCCATCAGCCGTACGGTCGTGGCGAGGTTCGACGGCCCGCTGACCAGCTGCACCAGCGCGGAGACGACGTCGAAGTCGAGCGAACGGGGATAGACCTGGCCGACGCTGGTCAGCACCTGCTCGAAGCCGAGGTGCCGCGCGACCCGCGTCTCGAGCTCCTCGAGACGCGAGGCGTCGCCGTCGAGCAGGTCGAGCATGTCCTGGGAGGTGCCCATCGGGCCCTTGATGCCGCGCAGCGGGTAGCGCGCGAGCAGCTCCTCGATCCGCTGGACGCCGATGAGCATCTCGTCGGCGATCGTCGCGAACCGCTTGCCGAGCGTCGTCGCCTGGGCCGCCACGTTGTGGGAGCGGCCGGCCATCACGGTGGCCTCGTGCTCGGCGGCCAGGCGGGCGAGCCGCACCAGTGCGGCGACGGCGCGGTCGCGTACGAGCTCGAGCGAGCGGAGCACCTGCAGCTGCTCGACGTTCTCGGTGAGGTCGCGCGACGTCATGCCCTTGTGGATGTGCTCGTGCCCGGCGAGAGCGGAGAACTCCTCGATGCGCGCCTTCACGTCGTGGCGGGTGATCCGCTCACGGGCGGCGATGGACTCGAGGTCGACCTGGTCGATGACCGACTCGTAGGCCTCCACGACGCCGTCGGGCACGTCGATGCCGAGGTCGCGCTGGGCCTTCAGCACTGAGACCCACAGCTGGCGCTCGAGGACGATCTTGTGCTCCGGCGACCAGATCTCCGCCAGGTCGGCTCCGGCGTAACGGGTGGCCAGGACGTTGGGGACGCTCACGGCTCGATTGTCCCATCCAGCGGGGACCAGTCGTCCCACGGCGCCCACCAGCGGTCGTCGCGGTCGAGCAGGTCGGCGACCTCGGCGCCGGCGGTCAGCACGGCGAGCAGCTCGTCCTGCGTGATCCGTCCGGCGGCCAGCGAGGGAGCCAGGTCCTGCACGTCCTTCCAACGCCACGGCTCGCCCGCCGGGACCACGATGTCGAGCTGGAGGTCGTTGACGTCGATGCCGTCGGCCTGGCGCACGTAGGGCGTCTCGAAGTTGACGTACCAGGACAGGAAGCGGCCGTCGGCGTCGAAGAACTTCCACACGGCGTACCAGTCGCCGACCCGGCGCAGCTTGAGCACCGTCGTCCCCTGCCAGGCGTCGAGGTGGCCCCACGGGTGGGGCGTCGGGTGCGACGGGAAGGACAGCGCGGTGCCGTTGGGCTGGACGGTGGCGAGGACGTCGCCGTCGGAGAGCACCCGCTCGGTCCAGGAGGCCCACAGGGCGTCGTGCAGCACCTCCCTCATCACGAGGTCAGACCCCGGAGAGAAGGTCGGCTCAGCCACGGGACGCAGCACCCTCGACCACGCCGAGCGGCTCGGCGGCGATGTCGCGACGCCACTGGGCTCCGGGGAAGCCGATCGAGGAGATGCCTTCGTACGCCTTGGCGCGGGCGTCGGCGACGTCGGTGCCGGTCGCCCGGACGGCGAGCACCCGACCGCCGGCGGTGACGAGCCCGGCGTCGGTCCGTGCCGTGCCGGCGTGGATCACGTCGACATCGGTCTCGACGGCCAGCGTCTCCGTGCCGACGACGACGTCGCCCGTGCTCGAGCCCTCGGGGTAGCCGGCGCTGGCCATCACGACGGACACCGCGGCGCCGTCGGCGAAGGCCGGCCGGGCGACCGAGGACAGGTCGCCGTCGGCCGCGGACTTCAGCAGCACACCGAGCGGCGAGTCGAGCAGCGCCAGGACGGGCTGGATGTCGGGGTCGCCGAAGCGCACGTTGAACTCGATGACCTTGGGCCCGTCCGCCGTCAGCGCCAGGCCGACGTAGAGGCAGCCCACGAACGGAGCACCCAGCCGCCGCATCTCCGCCAGGGTCGGGTCGACCACCTGGGCCATCACGGTCTCGACGGTGCCGTCGGGCAGCCAGGTCAGCGGGGCGTACGACCCCATGCCGCCCGTGTTGGGGCCGCGACCGCCGTCGAAGATGCGCTTGAAGTCCTGGGCGGGCAGCAGCGGTCGACCCGCGGAGCCGTCGCACACCACGAACAGGGAGAACTCGGGTCCGTCGAGGAACTCCTCGACCACGACCCGGTCGCAGCCGGCCGCATGGGCGAGCGCCTCGGCGCGGTCGTTGGTCACCACGACGCCCTTGCCGGCGGCGAGCGCGTCGTCCTTGACGACGTACGGCGCCCCGAAGGCGTCGAGCGCGGCTGCCACCTCGGCGGCCGTCGTGCAGGTGCGTGAGCCGGCGGTCGGTACGCCGGCAGTGGCCATGACCTCCTTGGCGAAGGCCTTCGAGCCCTCGAGCCGGGCCGCGTCGCGCGACGGCCCGAAGACCGCGATGCCCGCTCGCCGTACGGCGTCCGCGACGCCCGCGACCAGCGGAGCCTCCGGGCCGACGACCACCAGGTCGGCGCCGATCGACGTCGCGAGCGCGGCGACGGCAGCACCGTCCATCGCGTCGACGTCGTGGAGGACCGCCACCTCGCCGATGCCCGGGTTGCCCGGTGCGGCGTGCACCTCGGTCACCGCCGGGTCGCGCGACAGAGCCAGAGCGAGGGCGTGCTCGCGCCCACCCGTCCCGACGACGAGCGTCCTCACCCGTGCACCACCACGGTCTGCTCACGACCGGGCCCGACACCGACGCCCCAGATCTTCGCGCCGGAGATCTCCTCGAGCGCCTGCACGTAGACCTGCGCGTTCTTGGGCAGCTCGTCGAAGGACCGGCAGCCGGAGATGTCGCTCATCCAGCCGTCGAAGAACTCGTAGACGGGCTTGGCGTGGTGGAACTCGGTCTGCGTCATCGGCATCTCGTCGACGCGCTCGCCGTCGATCTCGTAGGCCACGCACACCGGGATCTGCTCCCACGACCCGAGGATGTCGAGCTTGGTCAGGAAGAACTCGGTGAGGCCGTTGACCCGGGTGGCATAGCGAGCGACCACGGCGTCGTACCAGCCGCAGCGCCGCGTGCGCCCCGTCGAGACACCGATCTCGCCACCCAGCTGCTGGAGCTGGATGCCGTCCTCGTCGAAGAGCTCGGTCGGGAACGGGCCCGAGCCGACGCGGGTCGTGTAGGCCTTGATCACGCCGATCACCCGGTCGATGCGGGTCGGGCCGATGCCCGCGCCGACGCACACGCCGCCGGCCACCGGGTTGGAGGACGTCACGAACGGATAGGTGCCGTGGTCGACGTCGAGCATGGTCGCCTGGGCGCCCTCGAACAGCACCGTCTGGCCGGCGTCGAGCGCCCGGTTGAGCAGCAGCGAGGTGTCGCACACCATCGGCTGCAGCCGGTCGGCGTAGGAGAGGAGCTCCTCGACGACGGCTTCGGCCTCGATCGCGCGGCGGTTGTAGACCTTGGTCAGCAGGTGGTTGCGCACGTCGAGCGCGGCGTCGACCTTCTCGCGCAGGATCTTCTCGTCGAACAGGTCCGCGATCCGCACACCGACGCGGTTGATCTTGTCGGCGTACGCCGGTCCGATGCCGCGACCAGTGGTGCCGATCTGGTTCTTGCCGAGGAAGCGCTCGGTGACCTTGTCGATGGTGGCGTGATAGCTGGCGATCACGTGCGCGTTGGCGCTGACCTTGAGGTCGGCCACCTCGACGCCGCGCGCGATCAACCCGTCGAGCTCGCGGAAGAGCGCCTCCGGCGAGACGACCACACCGTTGGCGATGACCGAGGTGGCACCCGGCGTCAGGATGCCGCTGGGCAGCAGGTGGGTGGCGTACTTCTCGCCGTTGATGACGATGGTGTGGCCGGCGTTGTGGCCGCCGCTGGTGCGGACCACGAAGTCGATCGGATCCGTGGTGGCCAGCAGGTCGGTGGCCTTTCCCTTGCCCTCGTCGCCCCACTGGGCGCCGAGCACGACGATCGCGGGCATCTCAGCCCTCCTCGCATCAATCAGGAGAAAAGAAACAGCCCCGGCACAAGGCACCGGAGCTCTTGCGACGCCACGCTACCGCACCCCGGACCCCCGTCCGCCGCCCTGCGTCCCCCAGGGTGGGATGAGGGAGCGGCGCGGTGGGCTAGTGTCCGGGCGTGCGCTCGCTGCTGGTCATCACCAATGCCGATGCCGGCACGTCCGACGAGGAGAGCCTCGCCACGGCGCTCGCCGTCCTGCGCGAGCAGGCCTCCGTCGAGGTCGCCAAGACGTCCAACCCCGGCGAGCTCGACGGTGTCCTCCACCGGGCCGGCGGACGTACGGTCGTCGTGGCCGGCGGCGACGGCAGCATCCACGCCGTGGTGACCGCGCTGCACAAGCGCCACGAGCTGGCCGGCTCGACGCTGGCCCTCCTGCCGATGGGCACCGGCAACGACTTCGCCCGCGGCAACGGCATCCCGCTCGACATCGAGGAGGCCGCGCGCCTGGTCCTCACCGGTGAGCCGCGCGAGGTCGACCTCATCATCGACGAGACCGGCAGCATCGTGGTCAACAACGTCCACGTGGGCGTCGGCGCCCAGGCCAGTCGCAAGGGCCACAAGTGGAAGACCCGGCTCGGCTCGATCGGCGTCGGCAAGGTGAACCTCGGCAAGCTCGGCTACCCCATCGGTGCCCTCCTCTCGGCCTTCCACCCTCCCAACTGGCGCCTGCGCGTCGAGGTCGACGGTGAGGTCGTCAACGACGTCGACCGGCCGGTCCTCATGGTCGCGATCGGCAACGGCGGCAACGTCGGCGGCGGCACCGAGCTCAACCCCGACGCCGACACCGAGGACGGCCGCCTCGACGTGATGGTCAGCCGTGCGGTCGCCCCGACGGCCAAGATGGGGTACGTCGCCAAGCTCCGTCGTGGCGAGCACGACGAGCGCGACGACGTGCTCACCCTGCGCGGCAAGACGGTCAAGGTGAGCGGCGACGAGTTCTGGCTGTCGGCCGACGGCGAGATCTCCGGGCCCGAGCGCAGCCGCAGCTGGCGCCTCGAGCCGGCGGCGTACGTGATGATCCTGCCGGCCTCGGACTAGAGCCAGCCCCGCCGGACCGCCTCCACCCCCGCCTGGAAGCGGGTGTCGACACCGAGCTCGGTCATCAGCGCTGCGATGCGGCGGCGGACCGTGCGCAGCCCGATGCCGAGCTTGCGGGCGATCACCTCGTCGGTCGCGCCGGCCATGAGCTGCTCCAGGAGGAACTGCCTGCCGTCCAGGCTGATGTCGCCGTCCTCGAGCTCGGGGACCGGGGCCGCCCGCGCCCACATCGACTCGAACCACATCGTCAGCGCCGCGACGACCGACCGTTGCCGGACGTGCACCCGCGGCTCGTCGCCGAAGCCGAGCGGCTCCGGCAGCACGGCGTGGGCGGTGCCGAAGATGAACATCCGCGTGCGCACCTCCGACATGACCCGGACCTCCTCGCCCAGCGTGGCGCGGGCGCGGAGGGCTTCGGGTGCCTCGACGAGCGCACGCACGGGGTAGATGGCGCGGGACCGACGTCCGGTCGCCAGGGCCTCGGCGAGGATGTCGGCGACGAGTGACTCGCGCGGCATCGCCCACGCGTCCGGCCGCAGCCACAGCATGTCGCCCCGGCTCGTGCGGATCATCAGCTGGAGGAGCTCCAGCGGGTTGCCGCCCGAGCTGAGCTCGCCGTCGAGCGGATGCACCTCGGTGAGGTGGTGCCGGTCGGGCCGGGTGGCTGCCGCCACCAGGTGGGGCACTGCGTGGGAGAGCTCGGCGAGCTTGGTGGCCGACGCCGCAGCTGACCGGGCCTCGTGCAGCACCAGCGCCGAGAGCGCGTCGGCGATGGGTGGGACGACCACGCGGTCCTCCGAGACGATCACCAGCCCCCGCTCGAGGAGCGGCGCGAGGTCACGCAGCAGCCGGTCCGGCTCGCCCTCGACGAGCTGGGCCACGCCCGTGAGCGTGTGGCCCGACACCGGGACGAGCCGGAAGTAGAGCTGCTCCGCCGCGCGGTCGAGTCCGAGGGCTGCCAGGACTGAGGACGGGTCGGCCGACATGATTGGCAGTTTAGTGCCAGCGGCACTCATGACCCGCGTGGCAGGGTCCGGCCACCCCATACTGTCTGCGGCCAGTCGCGTGCGGGGGCGTGCGACGCGGCCAGCTCCTTGTGAGCATCAGCGCCGGAGCCGCCGCGGGGGACGGCTCCGGCGCTTTCACGTGTCGGCACCGCTCACGAGCCGCCCCGCCGCCACCGATAACCTCGAGGCATGGCACGAGGTGGACAGAAGGGCACTCCCGTCGACTGGGTGACGCGAGCGGCGGACGACGCCGTACGCCACGCCGGCGAGGGCAACCTGGTCACCGTCGCGTCGGGCGCCTCCCCCAGCGGGCCGATCCACCTCGGCAACCTGCGTGAGTTCATCACCCCGCACTTCGTCGCCGAGGAGCTGCGGCGTCGCGGCGTGCCCGTGCGCCACCTGCACTCGTGGGACGACTTCGACCGGTTCCGCAAGGTGCCCTCGGGCGTGCCGGCGGAGTGGGCCGAGCACATCGGTCGCCCGCTCTCGGCCGTGCCCGACCCGTGGGAGTGCCACGCCTCGTGGGCCGACCACTTCAAGGCACCACTGCAGGAGTCGCTCCGCGAGCTCGGCGTCGAGATGGAGGAGATCTCCCAGACGGAGATGTACACCGCCGGTGCCTACCGCGAGCAGGTCCTCCTGGCCGTCTCCCGCCGCGACGACATCGAGGGGGTCCTCGCGCAGCACCGCACCAAGAAGGTGACCGCCGACGAGGACGCGTCGGCACAGGAGACCGCCGACCTGGCCGACTCGGTCGCCAACGAGGACGACGAGCCGAACGGCGCCGCTGACGCGATCGCGCGCTTCCCCTACCGCCCCTACTGCCGCCAGTGCGGTCGCGACACCGTCACCACCACGGCGTACGACGAGGCGACGACCACGCTGAGCTACACCTGCTCCTCGTGCGGCTACGAGGGCACGACGAACCTCTCCACCGACACCGACGGCAAGCTCGTCTGGAAGGTCGACTGGCCGATGCGGTGGGCCTACGAGTCGGTCAACTTCGAGCCCGCCGGTCGCGACCACATGACGCCCGGCTCGTCCTACACCGTCGGCACCGAGCTCGTGAGGTCGATCTTCGACTGGAAGGCCCCGGCCCGCGTGATCTACGCCTTCGTCGGGTTCGCCGGAGTGCAGAAGATGTCGTCGTCGTCCGGCGGCGTGCCGACCGCGACCGACGCGCTGCGCGTCCTCGAGTCGCCGATGCTGCGGTGGCTCTACGTCCGCCGCGCCCCGACGCAGGCCTTCGACATCGACTTCGGTCCCGCCGTCGTGCGGCTCTACGACGAGTGGGACGCACTGGGCCGCAAGGCAGCCGACCCGGAGAAGGCCGACGTCGCGACGCTGGCCTGGCACCGCGCCGCCGAGACCGCAGCGGGGCCGCTGCCGTCGCCCGCAGTGGCCGTGCCGTTCCGGACGCTGTCGTCCGTGGCCGACGTGACGGCCGGCTCGGCCGAGCTCATCTCCCGGGTCGTGGAGTCGGCGGGCTTCCCGCACGACTCGATGGCCGACCTGGAGCCGCGGCTGTCCAAGGCGATGCAGTGGACGGCCGAGCACGTCCCCGCTGCCGAGCGGACGACGGTCAGGGAGTCCCCCGACGCCGAGCGACTGGCGTCCCTGTCCGAGGACGAGGAGCTGTGGCTGCGGATCTTCCTCGACCGCCTGCCCTCGGAGCCGGACGTCGACTCGGTCACCGCGGTCGTCTACGGGGTGCCCAAGGTCGCGCGCGGACTCGGCTTCGAGGACGCCCCGACCGACCAGGTGAAGGCCGACCAGAAGGACTTCTTCCGGTTGCTCTACCACCTCCTCGTCTCCGCCGACCGCGGTCCGCGCCTGCCCACGCTGGTCCTGGCTCTCGGGCCGGAGAAGGTGCGTCGGCTCCTCGGCGCGTGACGCGTCACCTGCGGAAGGGCACCGGCTCACCGAGGTACGTCTCGAGGTCGGCGCGTACGGCATCGCTGATCGTCCACGCCGACTGGGCGTGGTGGTCCCACAGCACGTTGACGCACTCCCACACCGCGGCCGGACCGCCGCCCGCCTCGACGCGGAGCTCGGCGGACACGGCGAACGACGACCGGCCGATGCGCGAGACCCAGAGTGCTGCGACGAACGGCTGGTAGGGCACGAACCGCATCTCCGCGTGGTACTCGATGTTCTGGGACGCGACGAGCTCGGAGACCCCGGCGTCGACGCCGTGCAGCAGCCCCGTCGCGCCGTCCGGCAGCCCGGGCAGCCGGGCGAACCGGAGGAACTCGTAGCGGGCCTCGTCGAGCACCCGCACCGCCTCGACGTTGTCGACGTGTCCCGCCAGGTTGATGTCGCGGTAGCGCGCCTGGATCTCGGTCGTGAACGTCTCGCCCATGGGCGCAGTCTTCCCGACGCCGCGGCGGACCTAGGGTTGGGGCATGACCTCCAGCTTCGGCGACCTGATGGCCGGCCCGCCTCCCACCCACCTGCCCGTCGACCCGGCCGACGCCGAGCTCACCGGCGGCGACGCCCCGGCAGCAGTCGTACGCCGTCACCCGGCGTCGCCGGCCGCCTGGGCCGCCCTCGCCGGTCAGGCCAAGGGCGAGGGGGCCGACGATGTCACCGTCTACGCCTACTCCCGCGTCGGCTACCACCGCTCGCTCGACATGCTGCGCCGCAACGGCTGGAAGGGCCACGGCCCGGTGCCGTGGGAGCACGAGCCCAACCGCGGCTTCCTGCGTGCGCTCGCGCTGCTGGCGCTCGCCGCCCGCGCGATCGGCGAGACCGAGGAGTGGGAGCGCTGCTCGACCTTCCTCCGCGACTCGAGCGCGACGGCGGCCGACGAGCTGCTGGCCTGACCGCTCGTCGCGACGAACGGACCGTTCGTCGCGCCACCGCTGAGGGTGGGTGGCGGTGGTCACGCCGGGAGTAATGTCGCGGGCGTGAATTCCGGGATCCCACCTCAGCACTCGCGCCCCGACCAGGGCCCGCCACCGACCGACAAGACCAAGATGGCGATCGCAGCGGTGCTGCTCGCGATCCCCATCGTGGCGCTCCTCTGGGTGCCCAGCTATGCGAAGGAGGACCCGAAGCTGTTCGGGTTCCCCTTCTTCTTCTGGTACCAGTTCCTCTGGGTCTTCATCTGCTCCGCGCTGACCTGGACCGCCTACAAGCTGACCCTCTCGGCCCGTGCCGGCACCACGCGCAAGGTCGGTGAGGAGCGATGACGCCGCACCTGACGGTCATGGCGGCCGGCACCGGCGTCAACGGTGTCGCCCTGTTCGTGCTCATCGCGCTGTTCCTGGTGGTCAGCGTGGCGGGCTTCATGGCCTCGCGCTTCCAGCGCGGCGACTCGCTCGAGTCGCTGGACGAGTGGGGCCTCGGGGGCCGCAAGTTCGGCACCTGGATCACGTGGTTCCTGCTCGGCGGCGACCTCTACACGGCGTACACCTTCGTGGCCGTGCCGGCGGCGATGTTCGCGACCGGTGCCGTGGCCGGCTTCTTCGCCGTGCCCTACACGATCATCCTCTACCCGATCATCTTCATCTTCATGGCGCGCCTGTGGTCGGTCAGCCACCGCCACGGCTACGTCACCACGGCCGACTTCGTGCGCGGCCGCTACAACAGCCGCGGGCTCTCGCTCGCCGTCGCCGTGACCGGGTTCGTCGCGACCATGCCCTACATCGCCCTGCAGCTCGTCGGCATCCAGGCCGTGCTCGAGGTGGCCGGGGTCGGCGGGGGCGACAACGTCCTCGCCAAGGACGCGCCGCTCTTCATCGCCTTCGCGGTGCTGGCCGCCTTCACCTACTCCAGCGGCCTCCGCGCCCCGGCGGTGATCGCGTTCGTCAAGGACATCCTGATCTACCTCGTCATCATCGTCGCGGTGATCTACCTGCCCGGACAGGTGGGTGGCTGGGACAACATCTTCGGCTCCGCGCAGGAGAAGATGGCGACGGTCAACGAGGCCACCGGCAAGCCGACGGGCGCCTTCCTGCCCGGCGTCGGCCAGGGATGGGCGTACGCCACCCTCGCGCTCGGCTCCGCGATGGCGCTCTTCATGTATCCCCACTCGGTGACCGCGTCGCTGTCGTCCAACAGCCGCAACACGATCCGGCGCAACGCCGCGATCCTGCCGGCGTACTCCTTCGTGCTCGGCCTGCTGGCCCTGCTGGGCTGGGTCGCGATCGCCGCAGGCACCACGCCCATCGGCCTCGACGGGGAACCCAACGCACAGCTCGTCATCCCGCAGCTGTTCGAGGACATGTTCCCGGCGTGGTTCGCCGGGGTCGCCTTCGCGGCCATCGCCATCGGCGCACTGGTGCCGGCGGCGATCATGTCGATCGCCGCGGCCAACACCTTCAGCCGCAACATCTACAAGGAGTGGCTCAAGCCCGACGCCACGCCCCAGCAGGAGGCCAAGGTCTCCAAGCTGATGTCGCTGGTCGTCAAGGCGTTCGCGCTCGTCTTCGTGCTCTCGCTCGACAAGCAGAACGCGATCAACTTCCAGCTCCTCGGGGGCATCTGGATCCTCCAGACCTTCCCCGCGGTGGTCTTCAGCCTCTTCACGCGCTGGTTCCACCGGTGGGCGCTCCTCGCCGGCTGGGCCGTCGCCATGGTCTACGGCACCGTCGAGGCCTACCAGGTGGTCAACCCGGTCACCGGGAAGCACTTCGGCGGCTCGCTGGCCCTGATGCCGGGCATCGAGCAGATGGGCTACATCGCCATGACGGCCTTCGCCCTCAACCTGACGGTCGCCGTGGTCCTGAGCGCGATCCTCAACGCGGTGAAGGTCTCCAACGGCCAGGACGAGACGATCCCGTTCGACTACTTCGCCGACGCGGACGACCCGCGCGTGCAGAAGGACCTCGTCGATCACGGCCCGCACGACGAGACGTACGCCGGCCCGGACGACATCCCGGACAACGCGTCGACCCGCTAGGTCGTACGCCGTCGCGCTCGACCGAGCGGTGCGCGGGACAGGTCCTCGAGGCTGGGGACGTGTCCCACGCACCGCTCGCGGCGGTCTCGGAGCACCCGCGAGGGAATCGATGTCCGACGGCGGGTGTTCACTGGAACTGTGACCGCAACCCAGAGCACCGCACCGACGACCGACTCCGAGGTCCGCCCCTGGCCTGCCCTCGGCGCGCTGTGCGTCGGCTTCTTCATGATCCTGGTCGACATGACGATCGTCTCGGTGGCGACGCCGGCGATCCTCGAGACCTATGCGCCCCACGGCGCCACGGTCAACGACGTCATCTGGGTGACGAGCGCCTACCTCTTGGCCTACGCCGTCCCGATCCTGATCACCGGACGGCTGGGCGACCGACTCGGCCCCAAGCGGATGTACCTCGGCGGTCTCGTCGTCTTCACCGTCGCCTCGCTGTGGTGCGGCCTGGCCTTCCAGATCTCCGCAAGCATCTGGATGCTGGTCGCCGCCCGCGTGCTGCAGGGCTTCGGCGCCGCGGCGGTCGCCCCGCAGACGATGGCCGTGATCACCCGGATCTTCCCGCGGGAGAGCC
The DNA here is from genome assembly GCA_963708875.1 of uncultured Actinomycetota bacterium. Lineage (GTDB taxonomy): Bacteria > Actinomycetota > Actinomycetes > Propionibacteriales > Nocardioidaceae > Nocardioides. Next base: position 623,965 of record CAVPUL010000005.1, on the reverse strand, counting down.
GCGGTTCGGCGATGAGCCTGTGGGGAGCCACGGCGGGCGTCGCGACGCTGGTGGGTCCGATCCTCGGAGGCGTGCTGGTCGACGTGGCCGGATGGGAGTGGATCTTCTTCATCAACATCCCGATCGGGATCATCGGCTTCTGGCTGGCGTGGCGCTTCGTGCCCTCGCTCAGTGTCACCGAGCACTCCTTCGACTGGCTCGGCGTCGTGCTCAGCGGGACCTCCCTGCTGCTGATCGTCTTCGGCATCCAGGAGGGCCACGCCCTCGACTGGTCGGGCACGATCATCGCGATGATCGTCGCCGGCCTGGCGATCGGTGCGGTCTTCATCTGGTGGCAGGCGCGCAACACCCGCGAGCCGCTGATGCCCCTGGAGCTGTTCCATGACCGCAACTTCTCGCTCGCCAACCTCGCGATCGCCAGTGTCGGCTTCGTCTTCGCCTCGATGGGCTTCCCGCTCATGCTCTGGGCCCAGCTCGTCCGCGGCGACTCACCGACGCAGGCCGGCCTCCTGCTGGCACCGATGGCCGTGATGTCCATCGTGCTGGCACCGGTCGCCGGCAAGCTCACCGACCGCGTCCACCCGCGCATCCTGGCCGGCGCCGGGCTCGTCGTGCTCGCGCTCTCGCTGCTGCTTCTGGCCTCCGCGATCGGACCCGACACCCCGCTGTGGCAGGTCCTCGGCGCCATGGCGCTGCTCGGCGTCGGCAGCTCCTTCGTCTGGGCACCGCTGACCACGACCGCCAACCGCAACCTGCCCCTCCACCAGGCCGGCGCGGGCGCCGGCATCTACAACGCCAACCGGCAGATCGGCTCCGTCATCGGCGCCGCCGCGATCGCGGTGCTCATCGACAGCCGACTGGCCGCCAACGGGCTCGGTGAGGGCGGCGGTCCCAGCGAGGCCTCGCTCGGCGGCACGCTGCCCGAGGCGGTCCACGCGGCGTTCAGCACCGCGATGTCGCAGGCGATGTTCCTGCTGCCGGCGGTCCTGCTGGTCGGCATCGTTGCCGTGCTCTTCTTCGAGCGCCCGCAGCACTTCGGCGCGGCCACGGCACCCGCAGACCCGGCGCCACCGGCCGCCCGCTGACGGTCAGCTGCCGCTGCCCAGGCGTTCGATGCTGCCCGGCGCGTTGACCAGGTCATAGGCGAACGCCGTCAACGGCGCCCGGTCACGTCGGGCCTGACCACGCATCAACGTGAATGCCTCGTCGACGGTGATCCCGAGGGCACGGGCCACTGCTCCCTTGGCCTGCTCGATGACGACCCGGCTGTTCAGGGCCGCCTGGAGCTGCTCGGTCACCACCTCGGCGCGGGCGATCGCCTGCTCCTGGATGATCGAGATGGTGGCCACGTCAGCCATGGCCTGCACGACGCGGATCTCGTCGGCGTCGAGCGGCTCCGTGCCCGCCCCGAACACGTTGAGGGCGCCGATCACCCGGTCCCGCAGCCGCATCGGGAAGGCGTGCACCGAGTGCACGCCGTCGGCCACCGCCTGGTCCGCGAAGCGCGGCCACCTCCTGGACGCCTCCTGCAGGTGCGTGTTGACCACCGGCTGTCCCGAGCGGAAGCAGTCCAGGCACGGACCTTCGTCGAGGTCGAGCTGGAGCAGCTCCAGGCGCCGGGCGCGGTCCTCGGATGCGCTCATGTAGTGCAGCCCACCGTTCTCGTCCGCGAGCACGAGACCCACCTCTCCGCCCGTCACGTCTGCCGTGTGCTGGGCCAGGGTGTGGAGGAAGTCGATCAGGTCGAACCCCACCACCAACGTGTCGGCGACCTCGACGAAGACGTCTGCGAGCTTCTCGATCTCGATCATTGGTCGCACCCCCTTTCTCTCGTTCACTGTATGCCGTCCTCGAGTGTCGCGAGGAGCTCGACGGTCGGCGTCACGCTCACCACTCGTCCGGCTGGCTGGAGCCGCCCACGACCTGGCGCGAGAGGTCGAGCAACGGCAGGCCCATCGAGAAGGCATGGGCACGCAGGAGCACCATCGCCTCCGCCAGGCTCACGCCGAGCGCCACGACCAGGGCACCCTGGGCCTGGTAGATCTCGGCGCGGTGGTCCATGACCGCGTCGATCGCACGGTCCGCGTCGCCACTGTCGCCGGAGAGGAGCACCTGGGTGGCCGCGCGCGCCAGACCGAGGCCCTGACCCACGTCGTCCGGCGCCAGCGGGCCTGCCCGGTCGGCGTAGAGGTCGAGGACACCGAGTGCCACCGCACCCGACTGGAGCGGGAGGCTGTAGACCGCCGCCACGCCCTGCTCGATCGCCGACTCTGCGTAGCCCGGCCAGCGGGCCGCCGACGCCTCGAGGTCACTGACGAGGACCGGTCGGCGGAGCCGGAAGGCGTCGAGGCACGGCCCCAGCCCGGCGACGAAGGGCAGCTCGCCGATCGACGCGGCCCGGGTGTCGGAGGCGGCGACGACCCCCACCTCCTGCTCCCGCGCCATGAGGTGCACCACGGCACCCGTCACGGGCAGTCGCGCCACACAGACGCGGCACACGTCTTCGAGGGCGGACGCCAACGACATCCGTGCACCGCCCTCTCCTCAGGAGACCAGACAGTACGCCCCTCTTGTCACTGCAGAGGCGCAGGTTTTAACGTCGTCCCAGCAGCACGCCGTCCCAGACCCCGATGGCCTCTCCGGAAGGGTGTCAGGTGGACGGCCATCTCCTTGAATGCGCGAGCGCACGCGACGACGACCACGCGGTCGTGCCCGTCACGCCGTGGCCCGCCTCGGAGCCACGCGGCCAGAGCACGTGGGGTGTTCTCCATCGTCGGAGCACCGTTCCGGCGCCGTGAACCGGGGAGGGGTGAGGCGCGCACCGCAGGGGGGCCGCGCGCTTCATGACCGGGGGGAGGGTGAGGCGCGTCCACAGGGGCGACGCGCCTCACCCTCGACGTAGGTCGGTTCAGCCCGCGAGCGACGTCCCGGCGGACCGGAGGTTCTGGCAGGCCTCGACGATGCGCTCAGCCATGCCGGCCTCGGCCGCCTTGCCCCAGGCGCGGGGGTCGTAGAGCTTCTTGTTGCCGACCTCGCCGTCGACCTTGAGGACGCCCTCGTAGTGCGCGAGCATGTGGCCCGCGACCGGGCGCGTGAAGGCGTACTGGGTGTCGGTGTCGACGTTCATCTTCACCACGCCGAAGTCGACGGCGTCGCTGATCTCCTGGGCGGTCGAGCCCGAGCCGCCGTGGAAGACCAGGTCGAAGGGGCGCGCGTCGGCACCGAGGCCCAGCTCGGACGCTGCGGCCTCCTGGGCGGCCTTGAGGATCTCCGGGCGGAGCTTGACGTTGCCGGGCTTGTAGACGCCGTGCACGTTGCCGAAGGTCAGCGCCGTCAGGTAGCGACCGCGGTCGCCGGCACCCAGGGCCTTGATGGTCGCGATCGCGTCCTCGGGGGTCGTGTAGAGCTGGTCGTTGATCTCGTTGTCGACGCCGTCCTCCTCGCCACCGACGACGCCGACCTCGATCTCGAGGATGATCTGGGCCGCCGCGCACTTGGCGAGCAGCTCCTCGGCGATCTGGAGGTTCTCGTCGAGCGGGACCGACGAGCCGTCCCACATGTGCGACTGGAACAGCGGCGCCTCGCCCCGCGCGACGCGCTCGGCGGAGATGTCGAGCAGCGGCCGGACGAAGCCGTCGAGCTTGCCCTGCGGGCAGTGGTCGGTGTGCAGCGCGATGTTGACGGGGTAGTTCTTCGCGACCTCGGCGGCGTAGGCGGCGAAGGCGACGGAGCCGGTCACCATGTCCTTGATGTCCGGGCCGGACAGGTACTCCGCGCCTCCGGTGGAGACCTGGATGATGCCGTCGGAGCCGGCGTCGGCGAACCCCTTGAGCGCGGCGTTGAGGGTCTGGGAGGACGACACGTTGATGGCCGGGTAGGCGAAGCTCTTCGACTTCGCGGCGTCCAGCATCTGCGCGTAGACCTCGGGGGTGGCGATGGGCATGCGGGTTCTCCTCGGGAGCAGTCCAACGGGCGCTGCCAACCCTAGTTGTTACTCACGGGTCGCCTCCGGCGGCCGATTCCGTCTCACCACGTGACAACCGATGCTCGCGGTGCTCCGTGTTCACCGGTGCAAGACTTCGAGCGGGGGAAGGACCGAGGATGAGCACCGACATCGACTGGCAGCACGAGCTCGACAGCTCGTTCGGCACTGGGCACGACGAACCCGTGGGGCACTACGTCGCGGCGGGGCACCGGGTCGTACGCCGCCGACGGCGGATCGCCGCGATCGCCGTCGCGGCCACGGTCGCGATCTGCGGCGGCGCGGTCTGGGCTGCGAGTCCGGGTGCGACGCCACGAGGCGATGCCCCGGTCGCGACCCACGACTCGTCGCCCACGACGGCCACCGAGAAGGCGGACGGCACGAACAAGCGCGACGGGGGCCGTCGCGACGTCGCCCCGTCCATGAGCGTCGAGGAGGAGTTCCTGGGCAACCCGGCCCTCCTGCAGGACGGGAAGCTGAAGCTGTCACCGCTGGCGGGCGAGGTGCTCCAGCGGGTGCCCAACCCCATGGGCTACACGCCTGACCAGGGACGTTCCACGGCCATCCGGGTGATGTACGCGGGGCGGGAGAAGTACTCCCTCATCGCCTCCTTCGGCCCGGGCGACTGGTCGATCAACACCAACGACGCCACCGGAGACTTCGCAGGCTGGGTGGCCGCCAACGTGCGCAACCAACAGACCCTCGACGCCGCCAACGGGGTGACGCCCTCGGCCGGCGACGCGGGCGACCAGGCGTGGCTGGTGCTCGACGCGGACGGCGCGATCACGACAGCTCGCTCGAGCGTCGTCATCGTCGAGCAACGGACGAGCGTCGACCTGGGTGAGAACTTCTCCGCCGGCGCGACCAGCGCCGGCGTCGTACGACTGCTCGTCGACGACCGCTCCGAGTACGCGGCCTACCGGGTGATCGACGGCTCGCTCGATGTCATCGCGGCCCCCGGCCGCTTCGACTCGATGAGCGCCTTCATCACCTGGGCCCGCGGACAGTACGCGTCCGGCGAGGGCATGCGATGAGGAGCAGCGACCGCGACGCCGCCTTCAGCGAGTTCGTCGCCGCACGCCAGACGCACCTGCGCCGCATCGCGTACGCGCTGTGCGGCGACTGGCACCGCGCCGACGACCTGCTGCAGACCTCCCTGACCAAGCTCTACGTCGCCTGGCCGCGGATCCGGCACGAGGGCGGCGAGGAGGCCTACTGCCGCCAGATCATGGTGCGCGCCAACATCGACGAGTCCAGACGCCCGTGGCGTCGCGAACGTCCCAGCGACCGACTGCCCGAGAGCGCGGCAGTCGAGCCGGGAGCACCGCTCGAGGAGCGCTCGGCGCTCTTCGAAGCCCTGCAGGCGTTGCCGGAGCAGCAGCGCAAGGTCGTGGTCCTGCGTCACTGGCTCGGGCTGTCGGTGCGGGAGTCCGCCGACGAGCTCGGCATCAGCGAGGGCACGGTGAAGAGCCACAGCAGCCGCGGCCTCGCTGCCCTGGAGCAGGTGCTCGCCCCGCAGCGCCACGGCTGACTCGTGTCCACGGTTGGGGGAGGCTCACTGCACCCTCACGGGTATGGCGCGGCCCCTTCGTGCGACCTAGGTTGACCAAGGAATGGCAGTACGCCTGCCATCGTGCGTGGCGACCCGGGACGTGAGGGGAGGTCCTGGGCCGCCACGTGCCCCTGCCCCCGGCGTGGTCAGCCGCGCCAGGCGTCCTCGCCGCCGAGGTCGGCGTACGCCCGCACCCAGCTGTGCATCGCGATCGCGGCAGCCGCGCTGGCGTTGATCGAGCGGGTCGAGCCGAACTGTGCGATCGAGAAGGTGCCGTCGCACACCTCGCGGGCCGACTCGGACAGTCCCGGCCCCTCCTGGCCGAAGAGGAAGCAGACCCGCTCGGGCAGCTCCATCGTCTCGAGGTGCAGCGATCCAGGCAGGTTGTCGATGCCGAGGAGGCGCACCGAGGGCTCCAGCGCGTGGAGGTACGCCGCCAGGCTCGCGGCGTCGGGATGGTGCCGCACGTGCTGGTAGCGGTCGGTCACCATCGCGCCGCGCCGGTTCCAGCGCCGGTTGCCGACGATGTGGACCTCGGCAGCCAGGAACGCGTTGGCGGTGCGCACGATCGTGCCGATGTTGAAGTCGTGCTGCCAGTTCTCGATCGCCACGTGGAAGCCGTGCCGACGGGTGTCCAGGTCGGCGACGATCGACTCGAGAGTCCAGTAGCGGTAGCGGTCGACGACGTTGCGGCGATCGCCGTCGCGCAGCAGGTCGGGGTCCCACTCCTCACCCTCGGGCCACGTGCCCACCCACGGGCCGACCCCGACCTCGGGGGGGCCGTGCGGCATCGGGTCGTACGGCGCCCGCTGGTCCTCGTGCATGCCAGAACCCTAGGGAATGCTGGCTAGGGTGACGCGCGTGAGCGTCCCCGACCTGTCCGGCCTCGTGACACCCCTCCTGCTCGGCATCGACTGGATGGACCCGAACTACCTGCTCGACCGGTTCGGCACCGAGCTGTTCTGGGTCAGCCTGGTGATCATCTTCATCGAGTGCGGCTTGTTCTTCCCGATCCTCCCCGGCGACACGCTTCTCTTCGCGATCGGTCTCTTCATCGTGACCGGCCAGCTCGACCTGTTCCCGGGGCCGCCGTTCGTCGAGCTGATGATCGCGATGGTGGCGCTGTCGGTCGCGGCCTTTCTCGGCAACGTCGTGGGCTACGAGATCGGGCGCAAGCTCGGTCCACCGCTCTACGAGCGCGACGGCCGGATCATCAAGCGAAAGTACTTCGACCAGACGACCGATTTCTTCGACCGACACGGCAACAAGGCCCTGGTGATCGGGCGATTCGTGCCCTTCGTGCGGACCTACATCACCGTCGTGGCCGGCGTGACCCGGATGGATCGGGCCCGCTTCTTCCTCTGGAGCCTCGTCGGCGCCGTGCTGTGGGTGGTGTCGATCTCGATGCTCGGCTACTTCCTCGGCGGCGCGTTCCCGACGCTCGGCGAGAGCATCGACAAGCTGATCATCGTCATCGTCGCCTTCTCCCTCATCCCGATCGCCATCGAGTGGTGGCGGCACCGCCGCGAGGACGGCTGACCTCGACCTCGACCGCCTGCCGCGGCCTACCCGCGCACGGCGTCGAGCTGGGCGCGCGTCAGCACGGCGCGGACCTCCAGGCCGACGTCGTCGAGCGGGTTCTCCCCCGCCGGCGACCGGTCGATCGCGCACACGACGACCTCCACGACCGCGCCGAGCTCGCGCAGGGCGTTCGTCGCGTCACGCACGGCGCCGCCGGTGGTGATCACGTCCTCGATGATCGTGACCCGACGCCCGGAGACGTCCGGACCCTCGGCCAGCTTGGCGGTGCCGTACGCCTTGGCCTGCTTGCGGACGAAGAGCGCCGGCAGCCCGGTGCGCGAGCTGACCATCGTCGCGATCGGGATGCCGCCGAGCTCGAGGCCGCCGAGCAGCTCGGTGCCCTCCGGCAGCAGGTCGACCATCTGGGCGGCCACCCGGTCGAGCAGGGCCGGCTGCGCCTCGAAGAGGTACTTGTCGAAGTAGGTGTCGGCGACCTGCCCCGAGCGGAGCGTGAACTCGCCGGTGAGGCGGCAGGTGGCGTCGATGTCAGCGGCGAGGCCAGCATCAGGGTGAGCGTCCGTGGTCATGCCGCGATCCTGCCAAACCCCGACGCGAACAGGTGGACCGGACCGGGGTCTGATCCACCGTCGCTATGTTCGAGGCCATGAGCTCCTCCCCTCTGTCGCACCGCCTCGCCCACATCCCGCCGACCGTGTTCAGCGAGATGTCGGCCCTGGCGATGCGGACCGGCGCGCTCAACCTCGGGCAGGGCTTCCCCGACGTCGACGGCCCGGCCTCGGTGATCGCGGCCGCCGAGGCGGCGCTCGAGTCGGGCGCCAACCAGTACGCCCCGGGCATCGGCATCCCGTCGCTGCGAGCCGCCATCGCCCGGCACCAGCATCGCCACTACGGCCTGGCGGTCGATCCCGACCGCGAGGTCGTGGTGACCACTGGTTGCACCGAGGCCATCGCCGCCGCCCTCCTCGGACTCGTCGACCCGGGTGACGAGGTCGTCGTGCTGGAGCCGTACTACGACTCCTACGTCGCGATGCTCGACATGTGCGGCGCGGTCCGCCGTCCGGTCACATTGCGTGCGCCCGACTTCCGGCCCGACCCCGACGAGCTGCGCACCGCCGTCACCGACCGGACGAAGCTGATCCTGCTCAACACACCGCACAACCCGACCGGCACCGTGCTGACGCGCGCGGAGCTGCAGGTCGTGGCCGACCTCGCCATCGCGCACGACGTGATCGTGGTGACCGACGAGGTCTACGAGCACCTGGTCTTCGACGACGCCCGCTCCGACGAGGGGCACGTCCCGATCGCGACGCTGCCGGGCATGTGGGAGCGGACGCTGACGCTGTCCAGCGCCGGCAAGTCGTACTCGTTCACCGGCTGGAAGGTCGGCTGGGCCACCGGACCGGCGCCGCTGGTGCAGGCCGTGCTCGCCGCGAAGCAGTGGCTCACCTTCACCTCCGGATCGCCGCTGCAACCGGCCGTCGCGCACGCCCTCGACCACGAGCCCGACTGGCCGAAGGAGCTGGCGCGCGACCTCCAGTCACGTCGCGACCTGCTCTGCGACGGGCTCGTCGCGGCCGGGCTCGAGCCCCATGTGCCGGAGGGCACGTACTTCGCGACCACGGACATCTCGCACCTCGGCTGGGCGGACGGGCGCGAGCTGTGCCTCGCGCTTCCGGATCGCGCGGGCGTCGTGGCCATCCCCACGCAGGGGTTCTACGACGACGCCGAGGCCGGCCGTCAGCTGGTGCGCTGGGCGTTCTGCAAGCAGCCCGACGTCATCGCCGAGGGCGTACGCCGGCTGGCGGCGGCCGACCTCACGCGTTAGGTCAGCGCCCCGGATAGTCCTGGGGCGGGTGGTCGCCGTCGCTCGGCGGCTGTCCGTAGGGGTTCTCGCTGGGCGGCGGGTACTGCGGGCCGGAGTCCTGCTGGCCCCTGGCCCTGCTGCTGGCCGTAGGGGTTGCCGTAGGGCGACGGCTGCGGCGGGGTCGGCTGGCTGCCGGACGGGTCGGGCTGCTGGTCGCCGTACTGGCTGCTGTACGGGCCGGTGCTGCCGTAGGGACCTGCCGTCGGGGCGCCGTAGCCGGCATAGCCACCGCCGGGTTGGGCGGGCAGCCGCTTGAACCAGTCGCCGGCACCACCGGTGAAGAGCAGCACGATCGCCGCGACGGCCGCGAGCAGCCAGACGAGCGAGATGCCGCTCGTGATGCTGGCCAGCGAGAACAGGGCCGTCACCGAGCAGGAGATGACCAGCAGGATGCGCGCGACGCTGGAGCGGCGCAGCACCATCACGGCGAGCACGATCGCGATGATCGACCACAGGACCAGCCCGAGCATGACCGCGACCAGCACGCCGACAGCCGTGTCCGCATCGATGTTGGCATCACGGAAGTCCTGGACCTTCTCCATCTCGGTGATCACCTGGTCGCGGGCCACGATCAGACCCAGCGTCGCGAAGCCGAAGACACAGGTGACGATCGCGGAGAACACGATCGTGATCCAGGCCGCCGCCGTGACGGTGCCGGGGCGACGGTCGCCGCTGGGTTGTTGCCCGTACGGCTGCTGGCCGTACGGCTGCTGGCCGTACGGCTGCTGGCCGTAGGGCTGTTGCCCGTAGGGCTGGGCCGTCGGCGGCTGGCCGTAGGGGTCGGGCTGTCCGGACGGCTGGCCGTACGGAGTGTCGGTGGGACCGGGATCCTGCGAGTCACTCATGCCCGTACTCGCTTCGCTCCGTGCGCGCACGAGGCTCTTGTCACGCTGTGTCGGATGATTCGCTGGCTGCGCTCACTCATGCATCCATCTCATCACGTCGCGCATCCTCGGCGCGTCAGCCTGGAGTCGGGGTTCAGCGCGACTCGAGGGCGAACCAGCGACGGACCTCGACGCGGCGCAGGCAGATGACCGTCGCCACCGCTGCCATCGCGGGGAAGACCACGAGCGGGGTGTCGAGGACGAAGGCCATGCAGCCGACCGCGCTGAATCCGGCGATGACCATCAACCCGCGCCGGGCCCAGTCGCGGCGGGCCATCGCGAAGCCGGCCAGCACGAGTGCGGCGACACACCAGACGATGAACGCACCGGCGAACGCCAGGACAGTGCTGCGCACCTGCTCGAACGTCAGTCCCTCGTCGAACATGTCGGGCTGCTGCTCGAGCACGCTCCGGAGGAACTCCGGCGAGAGTCCCGCGATCGCCACCCACAGCAGCGACAGCGTGAGCAGGCCGCCGGCCATCACGACCGTGATCACGAACGCGGCGACCATCGCGGCCGGCCGGGTGTGCAGGGACTGCGGGTGCTCCCATGCCTGGTGGGCGTACGGCGAGGTCGGGGCTCCGGGCGGGGCTGCGGGCGGGCGGTCGATGTCCGTCGGCTGCCGCGGCGCTGGGGAGGGTGGCGTACGACGGGGGGCGGCGGCGCGGGCGGCGCGCTCCGGCGGCGGAGCGGGCGGGGTCCACCTCCCGGTGGCGAACCACTCGCGCCCCGGGGCCAGCCACAGCATCGCCGTGCCGGCCGCGACGAACGACCCGGCGAGCCCGCCGACGGACATGCCGGCCACGAAGACGGGGACCGCGAAGATCGTCAGGCCGAGCCGGGCGGAGCGGTCGGGCTTGCGGACGTACCACCCGAGGATCGCGGTGGCGCACGCGGAGACCGCCGCGACCATGCTGGCGATGCGCAGGAGGTCGGAGGCGCCCTGGACGCCGAGGCCCAGCGAGGAGAACGGGGGCTCGGCCAGGAGGTCGCGGATGGACTGCTGGGTCTCGAGCGAACCGAGCGTCGCGACCCTCTCCCACGTGGTGAGCAGCACGACCACCGAGGCGAACATGACGATGCCCGACGCCAGGGTGACCTGGGGCGGACGCTGCTCGGTGGGCTGGCTCACCCGACCATTGTCCCCAGTGGGTCCCAACGGGCCCACATCCGCGCTCCCCCGGCATGCCACGGCGGTCCGGACCGGGGTCTTCTCAGGGTCGTTCTCGGGGACCGACCGGGCACTCTCCCCGATGTGCGCGACCCCCCACGCCGCGAGGGTTGACCCATGATCAGCGTCGAGTCCCTCACCAAGCAGTACGGCCCCTTCACGGCCGTCGACCACGTGTCCTTCACGGCCGCCACGGGCCGGGTCACCGGCTTCCTCGGCCCCAACGGTGCCGGCAAGTCCACGACCATGCGCGTCATGGTCGGCCTCACCCGTCCCAGCTCCGGCCGCGTCACCATCTCCGGCCGCGACTACCGCGAGCTCGTCAACCCCGGCCTCGAGGTCGGCGTCCTCCTGGACGCCTCCGCGCAGCACGCCGGGCGCACCGGTCGCGAGATCCTCACCATCGCCCAGCAGACGATGGGCCTGCCGAGGACGAAGGTCGACGAGACCCTCGCCCGCGTCGGGCTGACCGAGGACGAGGCCGGGCGCCGGGTCCGCGACTACTCCCTCGGCATGCGCCAGCGCCTCGGGATCGCCACCGCGCTCATCGGCGACCCGGAGGTCCTCATCCTCGACGAGCCGGCCAACGGCCTGGACCCGGCCGGCATCCGCTGGATGCGCGACCTGCTCCGCGGCTTCGCCAACGACGGCGGCACCGTGCTCCTGTCCTCGCACCTGCTCCACGAGATCGAGGTCATCGCCGACGACATCGTCGTCATCGGCCAGGGCCGGATCGTGGCCCAGGGCAGCAAGACCGAGCTGTTGGCCGCGGCCGGGACCCTCGTCCGTACCGCCGACCCCTCTCAGCACGACACCCTCGCCCGCGCCCTGCACGAGGCTGCCATCGTCACCTCCCCCATCGACGGCGGCCTCCGCGTCGACGCCGACCCCGAGCTCGTGGGTCAGACCGCCCACCGCGCAGGCGTCGTCCTGCGAGAGCTCCGCCCCGCCGACGGCGCGGGTCTCGAGGAGATGTTCCTCGAGCTCACCGCCGACACCGCCCGTGAAGGAGCAGCAGCATGAGCACCGCGACCCAGACCCCCACCCTCTCCCGTACGACCCCGGCTGCGCCCGCGGCCACCCGGTCCCTGCGCCCCATCCCGACGAGCCGGCTGGTCAAGGTCGAGCTCCGCAAGATGTTCGACACCCGCGCCGGCTTCTGGCTGATGGCGAGCGTCGGCATCGTGTCCGTGCTCGCCACGGCCGCCGTGATCATCTGGGCGCCCGACGAGGCGATCACCCAGGACACCTTCTCCGCCGCGATCGGCATGCCGCTCTCGGTGGTGCTGCCGATGATCGCGATCCTGTCCGTCACCGGCGAGTACAGCCAGCGGACCGGCCTGACGACCTTCACCCTCGTGCCCTGGCGTGGCCGGGTGATGTCCGCGAAGGTCCTCGCCACCCTGCTCGTCGGCGTCGCGGCGATGTTCCTCGCCCTCGCCGTCGGCGCGATCGGCAACCTGCTCGGCTCGGCCATCACCGGGCTCGACGCGGTCTGGGACATCTCGCTGGCGCAGTTCGGCGCCATCGTCCTGGCCAACGTGCTCGGGATGCTGATGGGCTTCACGCTGGGTGTGCTGTTCCGCAGCTCGGCCGGCGCGATCGTGGGCTACTTCGTCTACTCCCTCGTCCTGCCGGTCGCCTTCGGCACGCTGGCCGCCTTCCAGGGGTGGTTCGCCGACCTGCAGCCGTGGGTCGACGTGCAGTACGCCATCACCAGCCTCTACGACGTCACGATGACCGCGGAGTACTGGCAGCAGCTCGGCGTCACCACGCTCGTCTGGCTCTGGATCCCGCTGGCCCTCGGGCTGCGCGCGGTCCTGCGTGCCGAGGTGAAGTAGTCCCCTTCTCTTCCCTCGTGCGACTCAGCGGCTACCGGTCGGGGGACCGGTGGCCGCTGACGTCTGTCTGGAGGTGCACGCTCTCTGACAGGCTGGCGGCATGCACCCCGACGCCTGGCTCGTCGTCATCGACCCGCAGCGGATCTTCGCCGACGCGGCGAGCGAGTGGGGCTCGCCCATGTTCCCCGCCATCGTCGACCCCGTACGCCGGCTCGCGGCCGCGGCGGGCGATCGTGTGGTCGTCACGCGCTGGGTGCCTGCGCCACAGCCGAAGGGCAGCTGGGCGGCGTACATGCAGGCCTGGCCCTTCGCCGACGTGCCGGACGGCGACCCGCTCCTCGAGCTCGTCCCCGAGATGGCCGACCTCGGGAGCCGCGTGGTGTCGCTGCCGACCTTCGGCAAGTGGGGCTACGCGCTCCAGGCCGTGACCGGTCCCCTGCCGCACCTCGTGCTGGCGGGCGTCTCGACCGACTGCTGCGTCGTCTCGACCGCGCTCGCCGCCGCCGATGCCGGCGCGACGATCACCGTCGTGACCGACGCGTGCGCGGGATCGACGCCGGAGAACCACCGGGCCGCGATGGACGTGATGGCGCTCTACCCGCCGCAGATCACGCTGGCGACGACCGCCGAGGTCCTCGCGTCGTGAATCGGGTGATCCACACCGGCCAGGCGTTGGTCGACGTGGTCGTCGAGGTCCCCGACCTGCCGGCCCGCGGGCAGAACGTGATGGCGTCGTCGGCGACCGACTACGCGGGCGGAGCCGTCACGGTGCTGGTCGCCGCGGCCCGCTTCGGCGCGACGTGCGTCCATGCCGGGGCCCACGGCACGGGGCCGCACGGCGACCTGATCAGGGCCGCGCTCGAGAAGGACGGCATTGCCGCCTCCGCCCCACCCGTCGCAGACCTCGACACCGGGATCTGCGTGGTGATGGTCGAGCCGAGCGCCGAGCGCACGTTCGTCACCACCTTGGGCGCCGAGCGCCACATCTCGGTCGAGTCGCTCGCCACCGCCGACCCACAGCCCGGCGACCTGGTGTGCGTGACCGGCTTCTCGCTGGCCCTCGCGAGCACGGGCGAGCCGCTGCTCGCGTGGCTGCCGACGCTGCACACGGACGTGGTCGTCGTGCTCGATCCCGGCGCGGCCTTCGCGACCCTCAGCGAGCACGTGCGGGCGGCGATGCTGGAGCTCACCGACGTCTGGTCGAGCAACGCCGAGGAGGCCGAGGAGCTGCTCCGGGCCAACGGCCAGGAGCCGCCGAGCGACCTCGCCGGGCTCACCACCGCGATCGCTCCCCTGCTGCGCGGCGACGCCGTCGCCATCGTGCGCGACGGGCCGGAGGGCTGCGCGGTGCACGTCGGCGAGGAGACGACGTACGTCGCCGGGTTCCCGCAGACACCCGTCGACACCAACGGCGCGGGCGACACCCACACCGGCGCGCTGCTCGCCGAGGTGGCGGCCGGTACGCCGTGGGTCGAGGGTTGCCGGCGCGCCAACGCCGCTGCTGCCATCAAGGTGACCCGCCGCGGCCCGGAGTCCGCGCCGACCGCCGCGGAGGTCGACGCCTTCCTGGCTGGGCAGTGACGGACGTCAGCGCACGAGGCAGGGGCGCTTCGGGTCGAAGGCCCAGCCCTCGACGAGGTACTGCATCGCGGCCGCGTCGTCGCGAGCGCCGAGGCCGTGCTCGAGGTAGAGCTCGTGCGCCTCGGCCAGCCGGTCGCGGTCGAGCGTCACGCCGAGACCGGGGGTGTCGGGGACCTCGATCGCGCCGTCCACGATCTCCAACGGAGAGGTCGTCAGGCCCTGGCCGTCCTGCCAGATCCAGTGCGTGTCCAGGGCGGTGATCTCACCGGGCGCGGCCGCGCCGACCTGGGTGAACATGGCCAGCGAGATGTCGAAGTGGTTGTTGGAGTGCGAGCCCCACGTCAGGCCGAAGTCGTGGCACAGCTGGGCGACCCGGACCGAGCCGGCCATCGTCCAGAAGTGCGGGTCGGCGAGCGGGATGTCGACGGCATTCGTCCGCACCGCGTCGGCCATCTGGCGCCAGTCGGTGGCGACCATGTTGGTGGCCGTCCGCAGGCCGGTGCGGCGCTTGAACTCCGCCATCACCTCGCGTCCGGAGAAGCCGCCCTCCGCGCCGCACGGGTCCTCGGCGTACGCCAGCACGTCGTCCTTGCCCCGCAGCAGACGGACCGCGTCGTCGAGCAGCCAGCCGCCGTTGGGGTCGAGGGTGATCCGCGCGTCGGGGAAGCGCTCGTGGAGCGCGGTGACGGCGGCGACCTCCTCCTCACCGGGCAGCACGCCACCCTTGAGCTTGAAGTCGGTGAAGCCGTAGCGGGCCTGTGCAGCCTCGGCGAGGCGTACGACGGCAGCGGGGGTCATCGCCTCCTCGCGCCGGACCTTCTCCCAGTCGTCGGCTCCGTCATGCTCGCGGACGTAGGGCAGGTCCGTGCGGTCGGCGTCGCCGACGTAGAAGAGGTAGCCGAGCATCGGCACGGTGCTGCGCTGCTGGCCCTCCCCGAGCAGCTCGGCGACGGGCACGCCGAGCGCCTGGCCGGACAGGTCGAGCAGCGCCGACTCCAGCGCAGTGACCGCGTGGATGGTCGTCCGGAGGTCGAAGGTCTGCAGTCCGCGCCCACCCGAGTCGCGGTCGGCGAAGCGGGCGGCGACCACGCGCAGCAACGAGCGGAACGCCGCGACCGGGTGGCCGACGAGGACCGCGGCTGCATCCTCGATGGTCGCCCTGATGGCCTCGCCGCCCGGCACCTCACCGAGGCCGGTGCGGCCCTCGGAGTCGGTGACGATCGCGATGTTGCGGGTGAAGAACGGCCCGTGCGCGCCGCTCAGGTTGAGCAGCATCGAGTCGTGGCCGGCGACCGGCACGACCTCGACGGCGGCGATGGTGGTGCTCATCTCGAGTGTCCCGTCGAGCGACGCAGCAGGCCCCACGGGTTGTCGTCGCGGACGGCCTCGGGCAGCAGCCCGGCCGGGACGTCCTGGTAGGCGACCGGGCGCTGGAACCGCTCGATGGCAAGGCTGCCGACGCTGGTGCTGCGCGAGTCGGACGTCGCGGGGAACGGACCGCCGTGCACCATCGCGTGCCCGACCTCGACGCCGGTCGGCCAGCCGTTGAAGAGGATCCGGCCGGCCCTGGTCTCGAGGACCGGGAGCAGCGCGCGCGCCGCGTCGGTGTCGGCCTCGCTCGCGTGGATCGTCGCGGTGAGCTGGCCCTCGAGGCCCTCGAGCCGCGGCAGCAGGTCGGCCACGTCGTCGTACCTCACGACCACACCCGACGCGCCGAACACCTCGTCGGTGACCGGGTGCTCCAGCGCGGCGGCCTCGACGACCTGGGGCGCGGGGGCGAGGTCACCGGACGCGGAGCCCTGTGCCACGACGCGTACGCCGGTGAGGTCGCGCAGTGTGGCGGTGCCGGAGCGGTAGGCGTCGGCGATGCCGGGGGTGAGCATCGTCTGGCCGGTCGCGCCGGCGACCGCCTCGCCGGCCGCGCGGAGGAAGGCATCGCCCTGCTCGCCGGCGGGGAGGAAGAGGAGGCCGGGGTTGGTGCAGAACTGGCCGGAGCCCAGCGTGAGGCTCCCGACGTAGGCCTGGGCGAAGGCCGCGGTGTCGGCATCGGCGAGCGCGCCGGGGAGGACGACGACGGGGTTGATCGACGACATCTCGGCGTAGACCGGGATCGGCACCTCTCGTCCGGCCGCGGCGCGCACGATCGCGAGGCCGCCACCGCGGGAGCCGGTGAAGCCGACCGCGGTGATGCGCGGGTCGGCGACGAGCTCCTGGCCGGTCTCGATGCCGCCGAGGACGAAGGAGAAGGTCCCGGCGGGCAGGCCGGACTTCTCGACGGCGCGGGCGATCGCGCGGGCGACGAGGGTGCCGGTCACGGGGTGGGCCGGGTGGCCCTTCACGACGACCGGGCAGCCGGCCGCGAGCGCAGACGCGGTGTCGCCGCCGGCGGTCGAGAAGGCGAGCGGGAAGTTGCTGGCGCCGAAGACCGCGACCGGGCCGAGCGGCACCATCCGCTGGCGGATGTCGGCGCGCGGCAGGGGCGTACGGTCCGGCATCGCGGGGTCGATCCGGACGCCGAGGTGGTCGCCCTGACGGACGACGCCGGCGAACAACCGCAGCTGGCCCGTCGTACGACCGACCTCGCCGGTGATCCTGCCCTCGGGCAGCCCGCTCTCGCGTACGGCCTCGACGATGATCGCGTCCTGGTCGGCCTCGATCTCGGCGGCGACCGCCTCGAGGAAGGCACCGCGCACCTCGGGGGTGGTGGCGCGGTAGGCACCGAACGCCTCGGCTGCGGCCGCGGTGGCGGCGGCGACGTCGGGCTGCTCGGAGTCGATGCCAGCGATGATCGAGGTGGCGAGGTCAGTCATGGTGTCCTTCGGATCGGGTGCGCGTGGTCAGGCCTGCGAGCCTGCCACCTTGTCCACGAGGGTCTGCAGCTCGTCGCGCTCGGCCTGCGTGAGGTCCGAGAGCGGCGGGCGGACGGGCCCGGCCGGACGGCCGACCGCGGACAGCCCGGCCTTGACGATCGACACCGCGTAGCCGGACTCGCGGTCGCGGATCTTGGTGTAGGGGATGACGAAGTCGTTGAGCATCGCGTAGACGGCTCCCTGGTCCTGGCGGCGCACGGCGTCGTAGAAGTCGAGCGCGAACTGCGGGACGAAGTTGAAGATGGCCGAGCTGTACGTCGTCACGCCGAGCTGCAGCAGCGGCAGCGCGAAGACCTCCGCGGTGGGCAGGCCGCCGACGTAGACGAGGCGGTCGCCGAGCTGGGCGTAGGTCCGGGTCATCTGCTCGATCGAGCCGACGCCGTCCTTGAAGCCGACCAGGTTGTCGTTGCGGGCGCAGGCCTGCTCGAGGGCGTCCGGCCCGAGCACCGCGTTGGCGCGCGAGTAGTAGATGACGCCGAGGTCGGTCGCCGCGCAGATGGCACTGATGTGCTCGACGAGCCCGCGCTGACCGGCCTCGGTGAGGTAGGGCGGCATCAGCAGGATGCCGTCGGCGCCGGCCTGCTCGGCCGCCTGGACCTGCGCGACGGCGTTGACCGTCGAACCCGTCGCGGGCGCCAGGACCGGCACCTTGCCGCCGGCGCCGGCGATGGCCGTGCGCACGACGCGGTCGGTCTCGTCGGCGCTGAGCGAGAAGCCCTCGCCCGTGCCGCCGGCGGCGAACAGACCGGCGACGGGATAGCCGCTGAGCCACTCGAGGTGCTCGCGGTAGGCGGCCTCGTCGAGCTGCAGGTCGGCGTCGAAGTGGGTGACCGGGAACGACAGCAGTCCGCTGCCCAGGGTCTCGACGAGCTCGGTGGGGCTGTACTTCGTCACGCTGCGTCCTTCGGTCGGCACTCGGCTGGTGTGGCGGTGCTCACCAACCTAGGAAGACGCGACGATGCCTGTCCAAGCCCGATTTTAGATGCCGTGATGCGCGCGGAGCATGGTGCCCACCGATAGGTTCGGCTCCGTGAGTGCTGACGTCCTGCTGGTCGGCTGCGGCGACCTGGGCGCGGCGGTCGGCCTCCGCCTCTCCTCGCACGGACACGACGTGCTGGCGCTGCGGCGCAACGCCTCGCTGGTCCCGTCCCCGCTCGTCGGGCGGAGCGTCGACCTGACGCGCGAGTCACCCGACCTGGCCGGCGTACGTCCCCGGTTCGTCGTCGTCGCGCTCACCGCCAGGCCCCGGACCGAGGAGGCCTACCGGGCGACGTACGTCGACGGGATGGCGCGGGCACTCGACGCGCTCGAGGTGGCGCCCGAGCGGGCGGTGCTGGTCTCCTCGACCGCGGTGCACGCCAGCCATGACCGACCGGACCTCGAGGACGAGACGACGCCGGCCGCACCTTCGGACGGACCCGGCCGTCAGCTGCTGGCGGCAGAGGCGGCGTTCCACGACCGGATCCCGCACGGCACCGTGCTCCGCCTCTCCGGCTTGTACGGCGGCAGCAGCACGCGGCTGCTCGACCAGGTCCGCGAGGGGCGGATCGACGACCCCCACCGCTGGACCAACCGGATCCACCGCGAGGACGCGGCGGCAGCGGTCGTCCACCTGCTGACGATGGACGCGACGCCCGACCGTCTCTACCTCGGCACCGACGACGAGCCGGCGCAGCTGGGCGACGTGGCGGCGTACCTCGCCGAACGGCTCGGCGCACCCGCTCCGCCGCCTGCCGACCCCGAGCAGGGCCACGGCAAGCGGCTCTCCAACGCCCGCCTGCGCGCCACCGGCTGGGCTCCGACCCGACCGAGCTACCGCGAGGGCTACGCCGGCGTCACGTGACGCCCGACGACATCACGACGTACTGGGTGGGCGAGTCGGACACTTGGAGGGGGTTGCAAAGGCCTCGAAGTGTCGGAGTCCCCGCACGTGCGGGGACTCCGACACGAGGGTGAGCACTCAGCCGGTGACCATCAACCGCTCGAGCGCAGCAAGCCCCGGCGCCGTGGACGCCGCCAACCGCTCGCGGACGGCATCGAGCGCCGGAGAGCCGGGGTGGTCGGCGGGGATCCGGGCCGGGTTGACGGCGACCGTGTGGGCCCAGGCGGCGATGTCGGGCTCGGCGCCGAAGGCCATCGCCGCGCGGGTGCCGCGGACGTTCATCTCCGCCCACTGGGCCAGCGAGTTGCCGAAACGGGACGGCGGGCAGAGACGGTTCTTCTCGTCGTCGTCGCGACGGGTCGCCTCGACGTATCCGGTGAGGGCGGCGGCGAAGCAGGGGAAGCCCGCGCGCACCGGCTGGATCGTGATCGCGGAGGCGTCCCAGATCGGGACGAGCGGCGGGTTCTTCAGCCCGTCGGCAGCGCAGTGCACGACGACCGCATCGTCGGCGACCCGGACGGACGTGCCGTCCG
This sequence comes from uncultured Actinomycetota bacterium, assembly GCA_963708875.1. Taxonomy (GTDB): domain Bacteria; phylum Actinomycetota; class Actinomycetes; order Propionibacteriales; family Nocardioidaceae; genus Nocardioides. The sequence goes on along the minus strand of CAVPUL010000005.1, from coordinate 604,263 downwards.
AGAGCTCGAGCAGGCCGCGCGAGACCGCGCGCAGGTGCCCGTGGCGTACGACGTCCTCGATCGACCGCAGCAGCTCGAGCTCCCACTCGCCGAGGGTCGGCGCCTTCGCCATCGTCGGCGTGACGGACCGGTCGATCCGCATCATCACGCCGGCCTCCTCGAGCCGGAGGAAGACCTCGTCCAGCGACGAGGACGCCGCCGCCGCCTCGAACATCGTGGCCGGCACGCCGAGGAACACCGCAGGGTCCGGCTGGATCAGCGCGCGGTTGAGCATCCACGGATCGCGGGGGCGCACCCAGCAGATCGCCCCGGGGTCGACGCCCTGCCCGAGCAGCCACACGCACGCGTCGGTCGCGGTCTTGCCCGACCCGACGACGACGTACTGGCTCGGCGCCTCCTCCAGCCGCACGACGTCGTTGACCGTCACCACCCGGGCGTCGTCGGCGACCACGAAGGGCGGCGACGTCTCCGCGGGGATGCTGGGCGCGAGGTAGTGGGAGTTGACGATCCGGCACGACTCGGGCACCTCCCAGCGCTGCCCGGAGATCCGCGAGACGACGGTGCGGTCGCCGACGTGGTCGCTGCCGGTGAGCACCTCGACCCGGCCGGTCTGGCGCATCCGCTCGACCTGCTGGGCGTAGTAGTCGACGATCTCGGGCTGCGAGGCGCGCACGTGCAGCCCGGCCTCCGGCCCGCGCTCCTGCATCCGCCCGCCGGCCAGCACCGACGACTGCACTCCGTAGAACGTCGAGGACTGGTGGAGTCGTACGAACGGGTAGTCCTCGAGCCAGTGACCGCCGGCCGCATGGCGCCGGTCCACGACGGCGACGCGCGCGTCGCAGTGGTCGATGAGGGCGTCGGTGAACCCCATCCCCATCGCGCCTGCGCCGACCACGAGGTAGTCCACGTCGAGGGTGCGAGTCATGGGCACACGGTCGCACCACCGCGGGCGGCGCGTCCATGATGTCCCCGTGCCCTTGACGATCTCGCGCGCCGACTTCGCCGACCCGCGGCTCGCGGCCTTCCTCCAGGCACACCTCGACGACATGGAGCCGACGGCGCCGCCCGAGAGCCGGCACGCCCTCGACCTCGCCGACCTGCAGGAGCCCGGCGTACGCCTCTGGGTGGGCGAGTCAGACGGACGGATCGTCGGCACGGCGGCGCTGGCGCCGGTCGAGGCGACGCACGAGGAGCTCAAGAGCATGCGCACCGACCCGCTGGTGCGGGGTCGCGGGATCGCGAGCCGGCTGCTGGACCATGCCCTCGCCGACGCGAGGTCGCGCGGCGTCGAGCGGGTGTCGCTCGAGACCGGCAGCATGGACTTCTTCGTGCCGGCGCGGACGTTCTACGCCAGGGCCGGCTTCGTGCCGTGCCCGCCGTTCGGGTCGTACGCCGACGACCCGCTGAGCACGTTCATGACGAGGGGGACGGGCTGACGTCTGCGTCCCACGCGGGGAGCGTCACCGCGACCGTCGTCCCCTCGCCCAGCTGGGACCTCACGTCGACGTGGCCCGAGTGGCGCCGCACGATGCGGTCGACGATCGCGAGTCCCATGCCCGTCCCCGGCCGGGCGAGGGCCTCCGGGTTCGTGGAGCGGAAGAACTCGCGGAACAGGCGGCCCTGGTCCTCCTCGGAGATGCCGATGCCCGAGTCCGCGAACGACACCTGCACGACCTCGTCGTCGCGCTCCAGCCGGACGTCGATGGCCGATCCCTCGGGGGAGTACTTGATCGCGTTGCTGGCGAGGTTGGCGAGCGCCCGGTGCAGCTCCTCGGCGCTCCCGGCGACCAGGACCGGCTGCTCGGGTGCGTCGATCCGGCAGTCCTGCGACTTCGCCGCCGCGGCGTGGTGGCACTCCTCGGCGACGTCGAGGAGCACCTGGCGCAGGTCGACCCGGTCGGGCTCGAACGCGCGCGCCGGGTCGGCGACCTGGGCCATGGTGAGGAGGTCCTCGATGACCATCCGCATCCGCTCGGCTCCGCGGGTCGCTGCCGCGACCGACTTCTGGTCGTCGGGAGCGAGGTGGTCGACGTCGAGCAGCTCGAGGTTCGCGGTCATCGAGAACAGCGGGCGTGCGCAGCTCGTGGCTGAGCGTGTTGACCATCTCCATGCGATAGCCGTCGATGCGACGCAGGTGGTCGGCGACCGCCCGCTCGCGCGTGAGCTGGCGGGCGTTGGCGACGGCGCGGCCGAGGTCGCGCCCGATCTCGAGGGCCACCTCCCGCTCGAGCTCGGTCCACTCGGGCGTGTCGCTGACCCTCGTCAGCACGAGGAACCCGAGGCACTCGGGGCCCACGCCGAGCGGGACGAAGAGCACCGAGCCGATGCCGATGCGCTCGAGGAACTCCAGCAGGCTGTCGGCGTCCCCGACGGGCAGGCCGGGATGATCCGCATGGGCGTGGGAGAAGTGCGCGACGTACTGATCGGCCCAGTAGCGGTGCGCCAGCCCGACGACCACGTCGTCGATCTCGGCGAACGGCGGAGGCTCGTCGCTGCCCACGGCGTACGACGTGGTGCTGCGGTCGCCGTCGTCGTGGAACGCCGTGAGCCACATGCCGACGGCATCGAAGCACGAGGTGACGGCCGAACGGCACGCCTCCAGCACCAGCTCGAGGGAGGGTTCACCGAGGGCGCGGCGCACGATCGCCCTGGCCTCGTCGGCCATCCGGACCCGCTGGGCGAGCTGCTCACGCTCGAGGGCGAGCATCAGCAGGGTGCGCGCCACGCCGGCGTACTGGGTGAGGACGGCGAGCTGCTCGGGGCCGGGCTTGCGCCCGTTGCGTGGGCTGTCGACCGTCAGCAGGCCGAGCAGCTCCCCGCTGTCGTCGTGGAGCGGCGCGAACAGCATGTCGAGCGGGTGCCAGGCGTCGTCGACGTCGAGCGGGACCACGTCGGGGATGTAGCTGTAGGGGAGCACCTCGGCACTGACGCGCTCGTGCGGGACGAACCGCCACACGCCCCAGTCGTCGGAGCGCGACATCTCCTCCTCCATCGCCGACAGCGGCATGCTGGCGCCCACGAAATTGTCCGGCACACCGACCGCGACGAACCTCAGGTAGTCGTGGCTGCGCCGGAGCGTGATGGACGACTGCTCGAAACCCGCGAGCGTCGCGACGCCCTCGACCAGCACCTGCAGGTGCTGGCGCGTCTGGTCGTCGACCAACGGACCGACCTCCGCCGCCACTTCCTGCATCTCGCGTGCCACTTCCCTGCGCCCCCTGCCGTCGCCCCAAGCGAACAAGGACCACCTTCACAGATGAGAGGCCGTGGCGGAACGATTCGGCCCAAGCGCCGGTGCCATCTCAGGAGGGCGAGCGGGCCGCGACGACCTCCAGCACCCGTCGTACGACGGGGGTGACCGCCTCGCGCGACCAGATGGCGTGCAGCTCGACGGGCCGGTCCGGGTCGGCGTCGACGCGGGTGTCACCGCCGTGCTGGGCGAGGTCCTTGAAGACCACACCGTCGACGTGCAGCGACGCCGCCGAGGCCGGCGCGAGGGTGATGCCGCGCTCGGCCGAGACGAGCAGCATCGCGGTCAGCACCTGGTGCACGCGCTGGTCGATGCGCGGGTGCGCGTTGGCGAGGAAGCGCACCGAGAGCTCGTGGAAGTAGCGCGACTGGTCGGGGTGGTAGCCGATCACCGGCTCGCCGTCGAAGTCCTCGGGGGCCAGCGGGTGGTCCGCGCCGGCCAGCGGGTGCGCAGCCGGCACGACCGCCTTCAGCGGCTCGCGCAGCACCACGCGCGAGCGGAGCAACGAGGTGTCGAAGGGCGGCCGCGCCAGGCCGATGTCGAGCTCACCACGACGGATGCCGTCGACCTGCGCGTTGGTCACCCGCTCGGACAGCACCACCTCGACGTCGGGCAGCTCGGCCGTGAGCCGGCGCAGCAGCGGCCCGAGGATCGAGATCGCGGACACGGCGGTGAACCCGAGGCGTACGACGCCTGCCGCACCCGCGTCCACGCGGCGGGCCAGGTCGCCCGCGCCCTCCACGAGGTTGAGCAGCCGGTAGGCCTCGTCGAGGAAGGCGGCGCCCGCACCCGTCAGCTCGACGCGTCGGTTGTCCCGCTCGAGCAACCGCGCCCCGACGGACTTCTCCAGCTTCTGGATCTGGCGGGACAGCGGCGGCTGCGTCATCCGGAGCCGTTCGGCAGCGCGTCCGAAGTGCAGCTCCTCGGCCACGGCGACAAAGGAACGGACCTGGTCGAGGGTGATCACGCGGCGACAGTACGATGCTCCAGATGGATCAGTCCATGCCCAATCGGGCTTGGACCGGCATCGTCGTGCAAACCTAGTGTCGGTGGTCACAACCCGATCAAGGAGCCCACCAGATGCGCAAGCAGACCCTCAGCCTCGCAGCGATCGCCACCGGCGCGGCCCTCGCCCTCTCGGCGTGCGGCGGCGTCCAGACCACCGCGGGCGGCGGTAGCGACAGCGGCGACTACCCCACCGGTGCGGTCAACATGCCGGTCGGCGCGTCAGCCGGCGGCTCGTCCGACCTGATCAGCCGCGAGATCGCCAAGGGCCTGTCGTCCGACCTGGACGGCACCTTCTCGGTGATCAACCGCGAGGGCGCCAACGGCGCGCTCGCCGCGGCCGAGGTCGCCAAGGCGGAGCCCGACGGCTCGACCATCTCGGTCCAGAACGCGTCGCTCTTCGTGATCACCCCCCTGGCCGTGAGCGAGGACGAGGTCACCAGCATCGACGACTTCGACGTCGTCGGCGGCGTCTCGCGCGACGACTACGTGCTGGTCGCGAGCAAGGGCAGCGGCTTCACCTCGGTCGACGACCTCTCCGGCGCCACCGACAAGATCACCTACGGCACGACCGGTGTCGGCACCGGTGCCCAGCTGGCCTGCGCGCTGACCTTCAACGTCAACGAGACCGACGCCGAGGCGATCCCGTTCGACGGTGGCGCCCCGGCCCTCACCGCCCTGCTCGGCAACCAGGTCGACACCGCCTGCCTGCAGGTCGGCGAGGCCATGGAGAACATCGACGCCGGCAAGATCGTGCCGCTCACCGTCTTCGGCCCCGAGCGCGTCTCGTTCCTCCCCGACGTGCCCACCGCCACCGAGCAGGGCCTCGACGTCGAGGTCGCCCAGTACCGCTTCATGACCGTCCCGAAGGGCACCCCGCAGGACGTCAAGGACGCGATCTGGGATGGCATGGAGGCCACCTTCGAGACCGAGGGCTACCAGTCCTTCAACGAGCTCAACAACCTCACCCCGATGCAGGTCCCGGGTGACGAGGTCGTCGCACAGCTCGAGGCGGACCAGAAGCGCTACGCCGACCTCGTCGACGAGTACGGCATCGACCTCGGCTCGGCCAGCTGACCCGGCACCACCCCACACCGGCACCACCCCTGCCCCCACCACCAGGAACGAGACCACCATGAGCGAGCGTGATCCCCGCAGTGCGGGCGAGACCGACATCCTCGCCGAGCTCCAGGCCGAGGTGGCCCGGGACCTCGCGGAGGAGCGGCCGCCCCCGGGCGGCCCCGCCTACCAGGTCGTCGCGGCGCTCGTGGTGATCGTCCTGGGTGCCGGTGCGGCGTTCCTCGCCCTCGGCTACGGGCTCGGGTCGCTGCGGCGACCCGGCCCGGGCCTGTGGCCCCTGGTGGTGTCGGTGCTGATCGTGGTGCTCGGCGTGGTCCTGCTCGTGGTCGGGCGCGGCCTCGACGACGCCGAGAAGTTCACCCGCGCCAGCTACCTGGTTCTCGTCGGCGGCCTCACGTTCTTCGGCCTGGGCGTGCTCCTGCCCACGGTCGGCTTCGAGATCCCCTCGGTGCTCCTCGGCATCGTCTGGCTCCGCTTCCTCGGCGGCGAGACCTGGCGCAGCACGATCGTCGTCTCGATCGCCACCACCGCGGTGTTCTACCTGCTCTTCCTCTACGCCCTGAAGATCCCCCTGCCCCACCTGATCGCCTTCTAGGCCAGAGAGGAGACCCCCATGGACGTCAGCGCATTCCTCGACGGCTTCGCGGTCGTGACCGAACCGACCAACCTGCTCTACTGCCTGATCGGCGTCATCATCGGCATGCTCATCGGCGTGCTGCCGGGCCTCGGGCCCACCGCGACGATGGCCATCCTGCTGCCCATCGCCTACGGCGCGGCCGCGGACGGCAACCAGGTGGCCGCCATCATCATGCTCGCCGGCATCTACTACGGCGCCCAGTACGGCGGCACGATCACCTCGGTCCTGCTCCGGCTGCCCGGTGAGGCCTCGTCGGTCGTCACCGTGTTCGACGGCTTCGCCCTCGCCAAGCAGGGCAAGGCCGGCACCGCGCTCGGCGTCGCGGCCATCGGCTCCTTCGTCGGCGCCACCGTCTCCATCATCGGGCTCACCCTCCTCGGGCCGATCGTCGCCGGCTACGCCCTCGACTTCGGCCCGCCGGAGTACGCCACGCTGGCCCTGCTCGGCGTCCTGCTGGTCGCCACCATCGGCAACGGCAACACCATCAAGGCCCTGGTCGCCGCGTCCGTGGGCCTGCTGCTCGCCACGGTCGGCGCGGACAGCTTCACCAGCGCCAACCGCTTCACCTTCGGCAGCCTCAACCTCGAGGGCGGCATCGACTTCGTCATCGTGGCGATGGGCCTCTTCGGCGTCGGCGAGATCCTCTACAACCTCGAGGAGCGCCACGGCAAGCCGCACGTGCCCGCCGCGATCGCCAACATCTGGCCCTCGCGCAAGGACCTCAGGGAGGCGGCACCCGCCATCGGTCGCGGCTCGGCCATCGGCTTCGTGCTCGGCGTGCTGCCCGGTGGTGGCGCCGTGATGGCGTCCCTGGCGGCGTACGCGGCCGAGAAGAAGGTCGCCAAGGACCCCTCGCGCTTCGGCCGGGGCGCCATCGAGGGAGTGGCAGGACCCGAGTCGGCCAACAACGCCGCGGCCACCTCGTCGTTCATCCCGCTGCTCACGATCGGGATCCCCGCCAACGCGTCGATGGCCATGCTGTTCGCGGCCCTCCTCGTCGTCGGGGTGCAGCCCGGACCGCAGCTCATCGAGGAGCGACCCGACCTGTTCTGGGGCGTGGTCAACTCGATGTACATCGGCAACCTGATCCTGCTGGCGCTGAGCATCCCGCTGGTCGGCGTCTTCGTGAAGATCCTCCGCGTGCGGCCCGCGATCCTCGCGCCGATCACCGCGCTCATCACGATCCTGGGCGTCTACACGCTCAACAACTCGGTCTTCGACATCTTCGTGATGATCATCTTCGGGATCATCGGCTACCTGATGAAGAAGACGGGCTTCGAGCCCGGCCCGCTCGTGCTCGCCTTCGTCCTGGGATCGCTGCTCGAGTCGAGCTTCCGCCGCTCGATGCTGATCTTCGACGGCGACCCGACCGGCTTCGCGACGCGACCGATCTCCGGCACCCTCCTCGTCCTCATCGTGCTCGTGGTCGCCTGGCCGGTGATCTCCCGGCTCCGCGGCGCCCGCCGCGCGCCGTCGGCCGAGCCCGCGGAGACGTCCACCCAGACCACGTCCGACAACAGCGACCATGAAGCAGGTGTGCGATGACCATCGTGATCGGCTACGTCCCCTCCCCCGTCGGCGAGGCGGCCCTCGAGGCCGGCCTGGCCGAGGCTGTCGCCCGCGGGGACGAGGTCGTCATCCTCAACAGCCCCCGCAGGCGGACCACGGTCGACGGCGACCTGATCGACGAGTCGACCGGCGAGGAGCTCCTCGAGCGCGCCCGCGCGGCCGGCGTCACCGCCACGATCGACCACGCGGACCACGGCGACGACCTGGTCGAGGCCTTCCAGAAGGTCGTCGCGGCCTCGTCGGCGCGGCTCGTCGTCATCGGGCTGCGTCGGCGCTCGCCCGTCGGCAAGCTCGTCACCGGCAGCGACGCCCAGCGCCTGCTCCTCGATCTCGACGTGCCGATCCTCGCCGTGAAGCCGTCCCAGTGAGCCTGGCGTGAGCCGTTCGCGCATCTCACGGGTCGTCGTCACCCCGGTCGCGTTCGGCGACCCGCCGCTGCTCAACGTCGTCGGTGTCCACCAACCCTTCGCCCTGCGCGCGATCGTCGAGCTGCACACCGACTCGGGACTGCTCGGCCTCGGCGAGACCTACGCCGACGAGGCGCACCTCGCCCGGCTCGAGGCCGTCGCCGACGTGCTCGGCGGCCACGACCCGTACGACCTGCACGGCCTGCGCGCGCTGGTCACCGACGTCCTCGGTCGCGAGACCGGCGGTGGCGGTGCGTCGTTCGGCGGGATGCTCGACGTCGACTCGGCCGTCGACACCGTCTACTCCCCGTTCGAGGTGGCCTGCCTCGACCTCCAGGGCCACGAGGCCGGCGTGCCGGTCAGCTCGCTCCTGGGCGGCGCCGTACGCGACCGGGTTCCGTTCAGCGGCTACCTGTTCTACAAGTGGGCCGGGCACCCCGGCTTCGCCGACGACGTGTGGGGCGAGGCCCTGACGCCTTCCCGGATCGTCGAGCAGGCGCACCGGATGGTCGACGGCTGGGGCTTCGGCTCCCTCAAGCTCAAGGGCGGCGTCCTCCACCCCGACGAGGAGTGCGCGGCCATCGAGGCACTGCGTGACGCCTTCCCGTCGATGCCGCTGCGGCTGGACCCCAACGGTGCCTGGACGGTCGAGACGTCGATCAAGGTGGCCGACCGGCTCGCCGGCATCGTCGAGTACCTCGAGGACCCGACACCCGGCATCGCCGGGATGTCCGCCGTCGCCGCTCGCACCGACGTGCCGCTCGCCACCAACATGTGCGTCATCGCGATGGAGCACCTGCCGCCGGCGATCGCGTCCGATGCGGTGCAGGTCGTGCTGTCCGACCACCACCTGTGGGGCGGGTTGAAGAAGTCCGCACTGCTCGCCGGGATCACCGACGTCTGGGGCCTGGGGCTGTCGATGCACAGCAACTCCCACCTCGGCGTCTCGCTCGCCGCGATGGTGCACCTCGCCGCGGCGACGCCGAACCTGACCTACGCCTGCGACACGCACTACCCGTGGAAGACCGAGGACGTGGTCGTCGACGGCGTGCTGTCCTTCGACTCCGGGTCGGTCGCGGTGCCCACCGGGCCCGGCCTCGGTGTGCAGCTCGACCGCGACCGGCTCGGCGCACTGCACGAGCAGTACCTCTCCTGCGGCGTGCGCCGGCGCGAGGACACCGTCTACATGCGCTCGATCCGGCCCGGCTTCGAGGTCAACACCGCCCGCTGGTAGCCGCCCCACCGCTGGGGCGAGCAGCGAGCGCCAGCGAGCGTATCGGGACCCTCCACCGATCGTTTCGTCCTTGACTTATATAAGCCGGACGTGAAACTCTCTGCCGCATGTTCGACGTAGCGAAGCACCTGGGCGCGATCACCCGCGCCGTCGAGGACAGCACCCACGAGGGCACACCCGTGAAGGTCGTGGTGGCCACCCGCACCTATCCCACCGAGGTCGACGACCTCTGGCAGGCCGTCACCGATCCCGAGCGGATCGCTCGCTGGTTCGCCCCGGTCTCCGGCGACCTCCGTCTCGGAGGGCGCTTCCAGGTCCAGGGCAACGCCGGAGGCGAGGTGCGTGCCTGCGAGGCGCCACGCCACCTGGCGATCACCTGGGAGCTCGGCGGCGACGTCTCGTGGGTCGACCTGCTCCTCGAGCAGGCGGCCGACGGAGCCGCGCTGACCCTCCGCCACGCGGCCGACGTGTCCGGCGGCGAGCACTGGTCGACGTACGGACCGGGCGCGGTGGGCGTCGGCTGGGAGCTGGGCCTGATGGGCCTCTCGGAGTACCTCGGTGCGGGCGAAGGCATCTCGCACGAGGAGTTCGAGGCATGGAGCACCTCACCCGACGGCGTGGCACTGATGACCGGCGCGGCGACCGGGTGGGGCGAGGCCGATGCCCTCGTCTCGGGCGACGCGGAGGCCTCGCGGGCAGCCGCCGGGCGGACGGCCGCGTTCTACACCGGCGCGCCGCCCCCGGCCTGAGCCGTGCACGCCTTCGACGTCCTCGGCGACCCCGTACGCCGCCGCATCCTCGAGCTGCTCACCGGCGGCGAGACCAGCGCGGGTGACGTGGCTGCGACCGTGGGGGCCGAGTTCGGGATCAGCCAGCCGGCGGTCAGCCAGCACCTCAAGGTGCTGCGCGACAACGGCTTCGCGACGGTGCGCGCCGAGGGCACCCGCCGGCTCTACGCCGTCGACCCGACCGGGATGCGGGAGGCGGATGCCTGGGTCGAGCAGTTCCGGGCGTTCTGGGACCACCAGCTCGACGCCCTCGGCACCGAGATCGCCCGCGGCAAGAAGGCCCGCAGGTCCTAGCGGGCGGGCGAGTCAGGTGACGCGGCGGCGGGTGTTGCCCAGGTGCAGCCGCATGGCGGCACGGGCGGTCTCGACGTCACCGGCCAGGACGGCGGCGGCGACGTTGTCGTGCTCGCGCTGGACGCGCTCGACGTGGGTGGCGTCGGTCATCGAGTACGCCTCGTTGAGCCGGGTGCGGGGCAGCATGATCATCATCGGGCCGAGCGAGCCGAGCAGGTCGGCGTAGAACCGGTTGCCCGTCGCGCGGGCGATCGCGAGGTGGAAGGCGAAGTCGGCCTCGACGGCTCCCTCGTGGCCCGCGCGGACGAAGCCGGCCATCGCCGCCTCGATCGCCGCCACGTCGGCATCGGTGTGGTCGCGTGCAGCCAGAGCAGCGGCCTCGCTCTCGACGCCGATGCGGAAGTCGAGCATCGCCATCACGTCGGCCTGCGTACGGATCGCGGAGGACTCGACGAGGAACGACGACGCCTCGGGGACAGCCAGCACGAACGACCCGCGCCCGTGCTGGGTCTCCACCAGGCCCTCCGCCCGGAGGCGGGTCACCGCCTCGCGCACGACGGTGCGGGAGACGGCGTACTCCTCGACGAGCTCGGTCTCCGAGGGGAGCTTGGCGCCCGGGGCGAGGTCGCCGGCCAGGATCTTGTCCTTGAGGCCGGCGACCACCGCCGCGGAGAGAGTGGAGCTCAACCGGGTTCCCCGACGCGGGGCGAGCGCACCGAGCAGCGTGGTGGGGTGGTCATGCCGAGAAGGTAGCGGTGTCCACGGTGAGGGAGCGCATCTTCTCGGTCAGCGTGAAGCCGAGGCCCGGGCGGTCCGGGACGAAGATGCGGCCGTCGCGGATGTCGATGCGCTCCTCGAAGAGCGGGTTGAGCCACTCGAAGTGCTCGACCCACGGCTCGGTGGGGTACGTCGCGGCGAGGTGGAGGTGGATCTCCATCGCGTAGTGCGGCGCCAGGTCGAGGCGGTGGTGCGCGGCGAGGGTGGCGAACCGGAGGAACGGCGTGATGCCGCCGATGCGCGGGGCGTCCGGCTGCACGATGCCGCGGTAGCCGGCACTGACCAGGCCCATGTGCTCGTCGACCGAGGTGAGCATCTCGCCGGTCGCGATGGGGGTGTCGAAGGTCTGCGACAGGTCCGCGTGACCGACGTGGTCCCACGCGTCGAGGGGCTCCTCGATCCACACCAGGTCGAACTGCTCGAGCTCGCGGCACATCCGGCGGGCCCGGGCGCGGTCCCACTGCTGGTTGGCGTCGACCATCAACGGGCCGTCGCCGAGGTGCTCGCGCAGGGCGGTGACGCGGCGCAGGTCCTCGCGCCAGTCGGGCTGGCCGACCTTGATCTTGATGCCGCCGATGCCCGACTCGATCGAGGCGGTGGCCTTCTCCTTGATCTCCTCGACCGAGGCCTGGAGGAAGCCGCCGGAGGTGTTGTAGACGCGGCAGGAGTCGCGGTGGGCGCCGAGCAGCTTGGCCAGCGGGAGCCCCGCGCGGCGGGCCTTGAGGTCGTACAGCGCCACGTCGAGCGCAGCGACCGCCTGGGTGGCGACACCCGACCGGCCGACCGACGCCCCGGCCCACATCAGCGACTCGTAGATCTTCGCGATGTCGTTGGGGTCCTGGCCGATCGCGACGTCCAGGACCTCCTTGAGGTGCGCGTACTGCGCCTTGCCGCCGGCACGCTTGGAATAGCTGAAGCCCATCCCCTCGAGGCCCTGCTCGGTGGTCAGCTCGACGAAGAGCATGACCGTCTCGGTCAGCGGCTTCTGCCGACCGGTGAGCACCTTGGCGTCGCTCACCGGGTTGGGCAGCGGCAGGACGACGTGCGACAGCGTGATGCTGCGGATGCGGTCGCCAGTGGTGGCGGCAGCGGTCCCCTCCGCAGACAGAGAGGCGGGCGGCGTGGCGGTGAGCGTCATGGGGGTTCCCTCGGGTCGACTCCAACTTGTATGATGAGTGTGCAACTCATCGCATGAGTTCGTCAAGAGCCGGGGAGGAGCCCGCGTGTCAATCGGTCGGGACGGGGGTCACCAGCTCGCCGCGCTCGAGGAAGGCGTCGATGTTGTCGAGCACGACACGACCCATCGCCTCGCGGGTCTGCGTGGTCGCGCTGCCCACGTGCGGCAGCAGCACGACGTCGTCGCGACCGAGCAGCGCGTCCGGGACGCGCGGCTCGTCGGCGAAGACGTCGAGCCCGGCGCCGGCGATGCGGCCCGCCTCCAGCGCGGCGACCAGGGCCTCCTCGTCCACGACCGAGCCGCGCGCTGCGTTGACCAGGTAGCCATCGGGACCGAGCGCGTCGAGGACCTCGGCGTCGACGAGCCTCTCCGTGGCGGCACCGCCGGGGGTCAGCACCAGCAGCACGTCGCTCGCGCGGGCGAGCTCGACGGGCGTCGTGTGGTAGCTCCAGGCCACGTCCTTGGGGCTGCGCGAGTGGTAGTGGATCTCGGCACCGAAGACCTCCAACCGCTCCGCCGCCGCCGTGCCGATGCGACCGAGACCGAGCACGCCGACGACCGCACCGCGGACGTCGCGGGTCAGCGGCATCTTCTCGCCGCGACCCCAGGCGCCGCTGCGCACGAACCGGTCCGCTGCGGTGATCCCACGCAGCACGTCGACGACCAGGAAGGCCGCCAGGTCCGCCACCGCATCCGTCAGCACGTCCGGGGTGTTGGACACCACGATGCCGCGACGGGTCGCCTCGGCCACGTCGACGTTGTCGTAGCCGACGCCGAAGTTCGTGATCGCCCGGAGGTCGGGCAGCGCGTCCATCTCGGCCGCTCCCACTGGCGCACCCCCACCCACGACGGCGACCACGACACCGTGCGGATCGGCGACGTCGGCGAGCTCGGGAGCGGCGTAGCGCTCCACGAGCCAGTCACGCACGAAGGGCATCAGCCCGCCGAGCTGGACGACACGGACCGGGTGCTGGGTGTCGAGGGTCACCACGCCATCCTTGCCGGGCCGCGGTGGTCGAGTCCAAGACGACCTCGCTATCGCGCGATACCCGGGACGGAGGAGGACGCATGGACCTGTTGATCGGCTTCTCGACGATCCTCGTCGTCATCGCAGCCGGCGCCGCCCTGGCGCACGCCGGCGTCCTCGACCGACGCTCGCAGCGCACCCTCGGCGAGATCGCGTTCTTCGTCGCCTCGCCCGCGCTGATGGTGGTCACCATCAGCAAGGTCCACCTCGAGGCGGCGGCCGCGAACCTGGTCGCGTCGTCCGTGTCGCTCTCCGTCTGCTTCGCGGCGTACGTCGTGATCGCCCGGCTGCGGTGGGGACTGTCGACGGGACCGCTGCTGATCGGCGCGCTCACGTCGTCCTACGTCAACGCCGGCAACCTCGGCATCGCCATGGCGGCCTACGTCGTCGGTGACATCACGGTGGTCGTGCCGACGCTGCTGGTGCAGATGCTCGTCGTCCAGCCGGTCGCGCTGATCGTGCTCGACCGGATCACCGGCCGCGGCGAGGGCATCGGCCAGGCGCTGCGCCGACTCGTGACCAACCCGCTCACCATCGCCGCGCTCGTCGGTCTCGTCCTCGCCCTCACCGGCCGCGAGCTCCCGAAGCCGGTCGCCGACCCGCTCGAGCTGATGGCCGGCGCGGCCATCCCGCTGATGCTGATGTCGTACGGCGCCGCGCTGAGGCTGAGCCCGCCGCTCGGGCGGGCCGGGCACAACGGCGAGGTGCTGGTCGCCAGCGTGCTCAAGCTGGTCGTCATGCCGCTGGTCGCCTGGGGCGTCGGCCTGGCGCTCGGCCTCGACGACCGGGTCCTGCTCGGCGTCGTGATCACGGCCGCGCTGCCGACCGCGCAGAACATCTTCCTGCACGCCACCCGCTACCGCGTGGGCGAGGATGTCGCCCGCGAGACCATCCTCGTCACCACCCTGGCCTCGCTGCCCGTCGCGTTGCTCATCGCCGTCATGCTGGGCTGACACCTTCGAAGGAGCACCACGTTGACCGACCTGCTCGACCACCTCCGTACGGCCGTCGGGGCCGACCACGTCCTCACCGACGCCGGTGACGTGGCGGCGTACGTCGTCGACTGGACCGGCGTCCACGAAGGCCGGGCGCTCGCCGTGGTCCGGCCGGGGTCGACGGCCGAGGTGTCCGCGGTCGTCGCGGCCTGCCACGGGGCGGGCGTCGCGATCGTGCCGCAGGGCGGCAACACCGGCCTCGTCGGCGGCGGCGTCCCCGACTCCTCCGGCGAGCAGGTCGTGCTGTCGCTCGGCCGGATGCGCACGGTCCGCGAGGTCGACCCGGTCGCCGGCACGATCACCGTCGACGCCGGCGTGGTGCTCGCCGACGTGCAGGCCGCTGCCGAGCAGGCAGGTCGACTCTTCGCGATGTCGCTGGGCTCCGAGGGCAGCTGCACGATCGGCGGCAACCTCGCCACGAACGCCGGTGGCACCGCGGTCCTGCGCTACGGCATGACCCGCGAGCTCGTGCTCGGTCTCGAGGTCGTGCTGCCCGACGGCCGGGTCTGGGACGGACTGCGCGGCCTGCGCAAGGACAACACCGGCTACGACCTGACCCAGCTCTTCGTCGGCTCCGAAGGCACGCTCGGCGTGATCACCGGTGCGGTCCTGCGACTGTTCCCGGCCACCCCGCGTCACGCGACGGCATGGGTCGCGGTGCCGTCGGTCGAGGCGGCGGTCTCGCTGCTCGGCGTCGCGCAGCAGCACGCGGGCGCGCACCTGTCGACGTTCGAGATCGCCAACCGCCAGGCGCTCGACCTCGTGCTCGCGCACCTGCCCGGCGCGAGCGACCCCCTGGCCGAGCCGAGTGACTGGTACGTCCTGGTCGAGCTCGCCGGCGCCGACCACGACCGCGGCCTGGACGACGCCCTCGAGGCGATCCTCGCGGACGCGGTCGAGGCGGACCTCGCGAGCGATGCCGCGATCGCCGGCAGCCCGACGCAGCGCTCCTCGCTCTGGGCCCTGCGCGAGGGCATCTCGGAGGCGCAGAAGGTCGAGGGGGCCACCCTCAAGCACGACGTCACGCTGCCCATCGCTCGCCTCGCCGACTGGGCCACCGCGATGGGGCCCGGCCTCGCCGAGATCCTGCCCGGGGTGCGGCCGGTGACCTACGGCCACGTCGGCGACGGCAACCTGCACTACAACCTGAGCGCTCCTGTGGGCGGCGACGACGACCTCCGCGCCGCGGCGAGCGACCTGTCGACGGCGATCTACGACTCCGTGGCCGCCGACAACGGCTCCATCAGCGCCGAGCACGGCCTCGGTCGGACGAAGGCGGCCGCCGGGGCGTCGTACAAGTCGGACGTCGAGGTCGACCTGATGCGCGCGGTCAAGCGGGCCCTCGACCCCGACGGGCTGATGAACCCCGGCGTGCTGCTGCCACCCGCCTAAGGTGGGCGGATGAAGGCCCAGACTGTCGGACGCGTCCTGCTCGGCTCGGCAATGGTCGGCGCGGGGGTGCTGCACCTGACCACGCAGCGGCAGGAGTTCCAGGCGCAGGTGCCCGACTGGTTCCCTGTCGACGAGGACCTCACGGTCATCGGCTCCGGCGTCGTGGAGATCGCGCTGGGCGGCGCGTTCGTCGCCTTCCCGCAAGCACCGTCGCACCGTCGGCGCCCTGCTCGCGGCGTTCTTCGTCGCGATCTTCCCCGGCAACGTCGGGCAGTACGTCGAGGGCACCGACGCCTTCGGTCTCGACACCGACCGGGCGCGCCTGATCCGGCTGTTCTTCCAGCCCCTGCTGGTGCTGCTCGCGCTCTGGAGCGGCGGCCTGCTCGGCCGGCGCGCGGAGCAGCGGCAGGCCGAGGAGCTCGCGACCGAAGAGGTGGAGACCGGCGAGTGACGTCATCCGGAGCGGGCCAGCGGTAGCCCCGTCCGTATGACGTCCGGGCCCTACAACGTCGGCAGCCAGTCGACCCGGCCGGCCAGCGCGGCGTACCCGACGAACGCGCCGACGTCGAGCAGCGTGTGCGCGACGACGAACGGCATCACCCGCCCCCACCGACGGAACAGGAAGCCGAACAGCAGCCCCATCGCGAGGTTGCCGACGAAGCCACCGAGCCCCTGGTAGAGGTGGTAGCTGCCGCGCAAGAGCGCCGCCAGGCCGATGGCCGCCGAGTCGCCGAAGCCGATCTGGCGCAGCCGCACCTGCACGAAGCCGAGCACCACGAACTCCTCGAGCACGGCGTTCTGTGCGGCCGCGAGGACCAGCACCGGCACCTGCCACCACTCCCCCGGCAGCGACTGCGCCACGACCGTCAGGTTGGTGCCGAGGGCGTACGTCGCGAGGTAGAACACGACGCCCACGGACCCGACACCGAGCGCCAGCAGCGCACCGCGGCCGAGGTCGCCGACCCCGGCCCACCCGCCGTCACGCGCCCACACGTCGCGGAGCCGGGAGCCCGACCGGACCAGGAGGTACGCCGCCAGCGCGACAGGCACGAGCGCGAACCCGATCCGCAGCAGCTGGTAGGTCAGGTCGAGCCAGGGGCGGTCGGGGGCGAGCGAGTTGTTGAGGTTGGCTCCCTGCGCGGACAGCGGACCGGGCGCGGTCAGCGCCGAGACGAGGCTGACGACGGAGTAGACCGCCGAGCGGCCGAGGGACACCAGCAGGACGATCGCCAGCTCGGTCCAGAGCAGTGCCTTCGCCAGCTCAGGCACGCCACCGGGGACCGGGGTGTCGCGGAGTCGCCACCACGGACGGGCGTCGACGGTCGGCGTGCTCACGGAGGACAGCATCCCCCAGCCGACTGAGTGCCGGCTGAGCGACGCCTGATGTTGTCCAGCAGGTGTCCGCCGACGTCGTCGCCCTCGACGCGACGCCCCATCCGTACGACGATCAGCAGGTGACCACGATCTACGAAGCGGCCGGCGGCATCGAGGTCTTCGAGCGACTGGCCGAGGCGACCCACCAGCGCTGCCTGGCCGACGACCTGCTCAACCACCCCTTCTCCCACGCCGACAACAACCCGGACCACACGGCCCGGCTGGCCGCCTACTGGGCCGAGGCCCTCGGCGGACCACCGACGTACACCTCCGAGATGGGCGGCAGCGAGTCCCACGTCCAGCGGCTGCACGCCGGCGAGGGCGAGTACACCGCCGAGGCGAGCCCGCGGTTCGTGCAGTGCGTCGTCGACTCCTTCGACGAGGCCGGCGTGCCCGCCGACCCGAAGGTGCGGCAGGCGATCACCGACTACGTCACGTGGGCCGCCACCGTGCCGTTCCAGGCCTGGGGACGCTCCAGCGACGACGTCCCCGACGGCCTCGCCCTGACCCACTGGGACTGGGACGGCCCGACGAGCTAGGCGAGGACCAGCCCGTCGTCGCTCACGTCGACGGTCACCGCGCCCCCGTCGCCCACCTCACCGGCGATCAGCTTGCGTGCGAGCGGGTCGCCGATGGCGGACTGGATGAGCCGCCGCAGCGGGCGGGCGCCGTACGCCGGGTCGTAGCCGGTCTCCGCGAGCCAGGCACGTGCCGCGTCGGTCACCGAGATGGTGATCCGCCGGACCGCGAGCCGCTGCTCGAGCAGTGCGAGCTGCAGGCCGACGATGTGGGCCAGGTCGTCCTTGGAGAGCGCGTCGAACATGACGACCTCGTCGAGCCGGTTGAGGAACTCGGGCTTGAAGTGCGACCGCACCACGCTCATCACCGACTGCTCCTTGGTGTCCGGCATGAGGCTCGGGTCGACCAGGAAGTTCGAGCCGAGGTTGGAGGTGAGGATCAGCAGCGTGTTGCGGAAGTCGACCGTGCGGCCCTGGCCGTCGGTGAGCCGGCCGTCGTCGAGCACCTGCAGCAGGATGTCGAAGACCTCCGGGTGCGCCTTCTCGACCTCGTCGAGCAGCACGACGCTGTAGGGCCGACGGCGGACGGCCTCGGTGAGCTGGCCGCCCTCGTCGTAGCCGACGTAGCCGGGAGGTGCGCCGACGAGCCGCGAGACCGAGTGCTTCTCGCTGTACTCGCTCATGTCGATGCGGACGATCGCCCGCTCGTCGTCGAAGAGGAAGTCGGCCAGCGCCTTGGCGAGCTCGGTCTTGCCGGTGCCGGTCGGTCCCAGGAACAGGAACGAACCGGTCGGCCGGTTCGGGTCGGCGATGCCGGCGCGCGAGCGGCGTACGGCGTCACTGACCGCGGTCACGGCGGCGCGCTGGCCGATGAGCCGCTCGCCGATCACCGACTCCATCTCGAGGAGCTTCGCGGTCTCGCCCTGCAGCATCTTGCCGGTGGGGATGCCGGTCCACGCCTCGACGACGTCGGCGATCTGCTCGGCGCCGACCTCCTCGCCGACCAGCGGCTCGAGATCGTCGAGCGAGTCGGCCTCGGCCTTCTCGACCTCGGCGATCTGCTTCTCGAGCTCCGGGATCTTGCCGTACTGGATCTCGCTGGCACCGGCGAGGTCGCCCTCGCGCAGCCGCTTCTCGGCCTCGATCTTGAGCTGGTCGAGCTGACGGCGCAGCTCGCCCTCGCCCTGGAGCTGGTCCTTCTCGCGCTCCCAGCGGGCCTCGAGCCCGCGCAGCTCCTCCTCGCGGTCGGCGAGGTCCTTGCGCAGCGTCGCGAGCCGGTCGACCGACGCGGCGTCGGTCTCCTTGGCGAGCGCGAACTCCTCCATCTTGAGCCGCTCGACCTGACGGCGCAGGACATCGATCTCCTCCGGCGAGGACTCGTGCTCCATCCGCAGCCGCGACGACGCCTCGTCGATCAGGTCGATCGCCTTGTCCGGCAGCTGGCGTCCGGTGATGTAGCGGTCGGACAGCGTCGCGGCCGCGACGAGCGCGGCGTCGGTGATGCGTACGCCGTGGTGCGCCTCGTACTTCTCCTGGATGCCGCGGAGGATCTGGATCGTGTCCTCGACGGTCGGCTCGCCGACGAAGATCTGCTGGAAGCGGCGCTCCAGCGCGGGATCCTTCTCGATCCGCTCGCGGTACTCGTCCAGCGTCGTCGCGCCGATCATGTGCAGCTCGCCGCGGGCGAGCATCGGCTTGAGCATGTTGCCGGCGTCCATCGCGGAGTCGCCGCCGGCACCTGCACCGACGACCGTGTGCAGCTCGTCGATGAACGTGATGACCTGCCCGCCGGCGTCCTTGATCTCCTCGAGCACGGCCTTGAGCCGCTCCTCGAACTCGCCGCGGTACTTCGCGCCGGCCACCATCGCGGCCAGGTCGAGCGACAGCACCCGACGTCCCTTGAGCGAGTCGGGCACGTCGCCCGCGACCACGCGCTGGGCGAGGCCCTCGACGACCGCGGTCTTGCCGACCCCGGGCTCGCCGATGAGGACCGGGTTGTTCTTCGTACGCCGCGAGAGCACCTGCACCACGCGACGGATCTCCGCATCGCGCCCGATCACCGGGTCGAGCCGGCCGTCCTCGGCCGCCTGCGTGAGGTCGACCGAGTACTTCTCCAGCGACTCGTACGACGCCTCCGCCGCCTCGCTGGTCACGCGCCGGTTGCCGCGGACCGCCGTGATGGCCTCCCGCAGCCCGGCAGCGGTGAGGCCGACGTCGGTCAACACCTTCTGTGCCGACGACTCGACGGTGGCCAGGGCGACGAGGAGGTGGTCGGTCGCGACGTAGTCGTCCTTCATCGAGCCGGCCAGGTCGAGCGCCGAGGCGAGGACGCGCGTCAGGGCCGGCGAGGCGCTCGGCTGCTGGACCGTCGAGCCGGTCGCGCTGGGCAGCGCCTTCTGCACGGCCGCGGCCTTGGCGAGCAGGTCGCCCGCCTCGACTCCTGCCTTCGTCACCATGCCCCGGGTGGTGCCGCCCTCCTGCTGGAGCAGGGCGACGAGCAGGTGGACCGGTTCCGTGTGGGTGTTGCCACCGGTGGTGGCGGCGAGCTGGGCGGCCTCGATCACCTCGCGACTGCGGCTGGTGAACTTCTCGGCACCGAACTGACTCAACTCTGCTCCTCCTGGATCAAGCACGACCGTGGTGGGGCCACTGTGGTCCCACTCGGCACAACGCGCCACAAGTTGAGTCGATTCCCCTCAACTCTGGAGAACTGTTCCGACGGCCGAAAACTTTACTTGTCACTTGTTTGATTCCCGGGACAGCGGGGCACACTTGGGCTATGAACCTGTTCCCGATGCCGAAGTACCTGGCCGACAACCGGGTCGTCGCGAGTCGCGTTCGTGGCGCTGTCCTACGTCAACGCCTACGCGATCATGGCCAACTGGTACCACTGAGCCTCCCGCTGCATGACACGATCCCCCGGTGGCGACACCGGGGCTGAGGTCTGACTGCGCGAGCTGCTTCGCGCTGTGCTGCGTGCTCCTTCCCTTCTCCGCCTCCTCGGGATTCGGCGTCGACAAGCCGGGCGGACGTCCCTGTCTCAACCTGCTCCAGGACGACCGCTGCGGGATCCACACCACGCTGCGTGAGGACGGGTGGCCCGGGTGCACCGTCTTCGAGTGCTTCGGTGCGGGCCAGCAGGTGTCGCAGGTGACCTACGCCGGTGTCTCCTGGCGCGAGGGCCACAACCTCGGCGAGATGGGCGCTGTCCTGTCCGTGATGCGCCAGCTCCACGAGATGCTCGTGCACCTCCTCGAGGTCGAGCGCCGCGCACCCGATCCGGACGCCGCAGCGCTGCGCCTGGAGATCGAGGAGCTGACCGCCGCCGATCCCGAGACACTCCTCACCCGCGACGTCGACGTGATCCACGAACGCGTCGGCCGACTGCTCGCGGACGCCAGCACCCGCGTACGCCGTCGCTGGCCCGACGCGGCCGACCGGTCCCACCAGGACCTGGCGGGTCAGCGCCTGGCGGGCGACCACCGGGGATGGACCTTCCGGGGCGCCGTGCTCATCCGCGCCGACCTCCGCGCGGCGATGCTCGACGAGGCCGACCTCCTCGGCGCCGACCTGCGGGACGCGGACGTCCGCGGCACTGATCTCTCCTCGACGCTGTTCCTCACGCAACCCCAGGCCAACGCGGCGATCGGCGATGCGACCACCGCGCTGCCGACCGAGCTGGCCCGCCCCGGTCACTGGACCTGACTCGGCCCGCATACTCACGCGCGGCACCCGACCGGTGCCCCACACTCGCCCCATGCCCTCCAGCCCGGACACCAGCACGTGGCAGCGCCCCGGCCTTCGCGCGGCCCTCCTCTACGCCGTCGCCGCCAGCATCCTCGGCTCCGTCGTCTCGGCGGTCAGCCGCCTCGAGCTCACCCGTCGCGCCGTCCCCGACGCCGCGCTCCCGGACGGGCCGGTGATCGTGGTCGCCAACCACACGAGCTTCGCCGACGGCATCCTGCTGGCCCTCGTGGGCCGGCGCCTCGGCCGGTCCCTGCGGCTGATGGCGACCGGCGGCGTGTTCCGCTCGGGACTCGTCGGCCCGGTCGCACGACGCCTCGGCTTCATCCCGGTGCAGCGCGGCACGGCGTCCGCCGCCGGGTCGCTCGACGCAGCGGCCACCGCGCTCGGGGCCGGCGAGGCCGTCGGTCTGTTCCCCGAGGGCCGGATCACCCGCGACCCGCAGCACTGGCCCGAGCGCTCGAAGACGGGCGCCGTGCGCCTCGCACTCCGCACCGGGGCGCCGATCGTGCCGGTCGCGCTCGTCGGCGCGCAGCAGGTGGTCGGCACGACCGGGATCGTCGCCCGGCTGCTGCGCAACACGGTCCTGCGCCCGCGGGTGGCGGTCGCGGTGGGCACGCCGATCGACGTACGAGCGCTGGCAGGCGTCCGCGGAGATGAGCCGATCGACGACGCGACCGTGCGCCGGGTGGCGGACGAGGTGATGGCCGCGCTGGTGGCGCAGGTGGCCGAGCTCCGTGAGGAGCCCGCGCCGCACCCGACCGGCGTGCCGGAGGAGGCGCTCAGCGCCTGAGAGCCTGGATACGCCGGTCGACGCCGTCGCGAGCGTCATCAGGCGGGTGTGATGGCAAGGCGGAGGGCCGAAGGCGGGCCGCCAGGCCCGTCGAGTGCTCGACAACGCCGCCAGCGCGCCGCATGGTGGCGCGCAGCAGGCGAGAGACCGGCGGATCCAGGCTAGGAGTAGCGGTGGCTCTTGGCCGCGTGGCCCTTCTCGCGGGTGCAGGTGCGGCCACTCATGTTGCGGTGACCGCACAGCTCCTCGTCGGTCGCGGCGACTGCGTCGGCCACGGGGTCTCCTGCCGTCTTGGCAGGAGCCGGCGGCGCCACCGCTGCCCTGGGACGGGCCGGCGCGGTGCCGGCGCGCTTCTGGGACTCGGCGTACTTGGCCTCGCGCATCGCGCGGAGGTTGTCCATCTTGCTCATCAGCAGCTCACGATCGTCGACCCGGTCACACCCATGAACCTACGCGGTCGCACCGACAGCACCGCTCCCGCCACCCTCAGCGCGACCAGTCGATCCCGTCGTGCTCAGCCTGCAGCCGAGCGCCACGCAGCGGGTCGTGCTGCGCGACCCACGCGATGCGTCCCCGCAGGTGCTCCTCCCATGCCGTCACGTCGCCGCGGTTCTGCGAGCTGGGGCCGTGCACCCGGCAGTTGTGCAGGATCGCGCGCAGCACGTCGACCTGCTCGCGGGCGACCCGCGGCCGCTCGTTGACGACCAGGCCCGCCAGCCGCTGCCGCCCGCCTCGCGGCATCACGTGGGTCTTGCGCGCGTTGAGCCGGAACCCTTCGTCCTGCACGATCACCTCGACGGCGTCGAGCAGGCGGGACGTGCCGCGGCCCCAGCCCGCCTCCCCGGAGAACGCGAGGTCGTCGGCGTACCTCGTGTAGCGCCCGCCCCACGAGCGGGCGAGCGCGGCGAGCCGGACGTCGAGGTGGTAGGCCGCCAGGTTGGCCATCGCCGGCGATGTCGGTGCGCCCTGCGGGAGGTGGGGCGCGGCGAGGCGCCGACCCAGGCGCCAGTGCGCGTCGAGCAGGCCGTCATCGGCCGGTCGCGGGACCGCGCGCCAGGCCGAGCGCGGCAGCACGCTCGTGACGAGCCCGGCCAGGCAGTGGGCGACGGGCTCGGGATAGCCGGCGGTGCGCCAGATGCCGTAGACCCGCGACACGGTGACGCTGGCGAAGAACGCCTCCAGGTCGAGGCGCAGCACGACGTCACGGCCCGCGTGCGGGGCGGCGTACGCACGCACCGACCCGCCGGGCCGGAAGCCGCGCGCCGCCTCGTGCGGCGGGACGAGCGACGCGACCTCGTGGAGGAGGCGGCGCTGGATCCGCTTGAGGCGCGGCTTGGGCGCCTCGAGGACCCGGATCGCGCCGCTCGGCGCGACCCGGTGGCTGACCCGGTAGTGCTGGAGCGGGACGTCCGCCGCGGTGCGGGCCAGGTGGCGCGGGTCGGCGAACCAGTCGAGCTCGGAGGTGTCGAGACCGAGGAAGGACGCGACATCGCCGAGGTCGTCGAGCACCGGCAGGCGCCAGCGGTTGGCCAGCATCCGGGTCGCGACGACGGGACGGACCAGCGGACCGACGTGCAGGGCCTTGTCGGCGGCCGGCAGCGCGGCGAGGTTGGCGGCGAGCTCGCGGGGACGGTCCTCGGGAGGTCGGGGATAGAGCGCGAGCACCTGCCGTGCCAGCGGCGACAGCCATCTCGGCCGGCGCCCCAGCACGGTCCGCCCGCTCTCGACGAGGCCCGCCTGGGTCCACTCCCCGGCGAGGAAGCCTGCCGCCAGGGCGCGGGCCAGGTCGGTCCTCATCGCGCCGGAGGACCGGGGTGCGGCAGCGCAGCTCGACCTGTCCCGTCGTGCGCGCGATCACCTGCAGCGAAGCGCAGCGAGTCGCGCGCGGTGCAGTGCCCGAACGTTCCGGTGGTCCCCGGGGTAGCCCCGGGGAAGCAAACCGGTGACGCGCACCGGTCCGCCGTCTCGAGAAGGCGCTGCCGCACGCCGGAACCCTAGCCGCCGGCGCCGACGACGCCAGCCGTCGTCAGGTGCCGCGGCGCCACACGACCATGGACTGGCCGACTGCCTGGTGCAGCACCGGCAGCTTGTTGGCGGGGGCGGCGGCCTGGGCGGCGGCAGCCCGCGCGGCGAGCCCGCGACGTACGGCGTCGAGCTCGGCGAGCAGCTCCTCGTTGCGGGCGCGCAGCGCGTCGACCTGCAGCTCGAGGGCCATGATCCGGCGGACGCCCTCGATGCCGATGCCGGCACTCGTCAGGTCGGCGATCTGGCGCAGCAGCTCGAGGTCCCGGTGGGAGTAGCGCCGCCCGCCGCCGCCCGTACGGCCCGGCGCGATCAGCCCCATCCGCTCGTAGGCCCGGAGGGTCTGCGGGTGCAGCCCGGTGAGCTCCGCGGCGACGCTGATGACGTACACGGCGGCGTCGGGGCTGGGTGCCCCGAACGGCGTGGTCACTCGAACAGCCCTGCGCGGAGCGGCGTGCCGGCCATGGCCGCGCGGTAGGACTCGAGGGCCTCGCGCGCGGTCTGGTCGAGCGACGCCGGGACCTGGACCTGCACGGTCGCGAGCAGGTCACCCTTCGTGCCGTCGCGCTTGGTCGCGCCCTTGCCGCGCACCCGGAAGGTGCGGCCGTTGGGCGTGCCGGGTGGGAGCTTGAGGGTCACCGGCGGGCCACCGAGGGTCGGGATCTTCACCTCGCCGCCGAGCGCCGCCTCGTCGAACGCGACGGGGACGTCGAGGGTGAGGTTGTCGCCCGTACGCCCGAAGACGCGGTGCGGCGACACCTTCACGGTGACGAAGAGGTCGCCGGGCGGGCCGCCCTGCTCGCCGGCGCCGCCCTTGCCCTTGAGCCGGATCTTCGCGCCGTCCTTGACCCCTGCCGGGACCCGCGCCTGGATGGCGCGGGCGGACGTGCCGCGACCGCTCCCGTGGCAGGTGGGGCACGCCTCGTCGTACACGAGCTGGCGACCGCCGCAGGCGGGACAGGTCTCGTTGATCGAGAACGCGCCGCCGGTGCCGGACACGACGAAGCCCGCGCCCTCGCACTGCGGGCAGATGTGCGGACGCGTCCCGGGCTTGCCGCCCGTGCCCTTGCAGGTCTCGCAGGCCGCGTCGGAGGTGAGCCGCAGCGAGACGGTCACGCCGTCGAGTGCGTCGGTGAACCCGATGGTGGCCGTGCTCTCGACATCGGCACCGCGACGCGGGCGCGGCTGCTGGGTGCGCTGGCGCTGCCCGCCGCCGAAGATGTCGCCGAACATGTCGCCGAGCCCACCGCCGCCACCCCGCTCGCGGAGCAGGTCGTCGAGGTTGAACCCACCACCGCCGCCGCCACCGAAGCCGCCCCCGCCGCCACCCATGCCGGGACCGAAGCCCCCGCGCGCCTGCAGCGAGCGGAACTCGTCGTACTTCGCGCGCTTGGCCTCGTCCCCCACGACGTCATAGGCCTCGGCGACCGCCTTGAACTTCTCGTGCTTCTTGGCGTCGCCGGGGTTGGAGTCGGGGTGGTTGGCGCGGGCGAGCTTGCGGTAGGCCGTCTTGACCTCGGACGCGCTCGCGTCCTGGGCGATGCCGAGGACCTGGTAGAAGTCCTTGGTCGCCCAGTCGTTGCGGAATCCTTCGGTGTCAGCCATCGAGTCAGGCCTCGACCGGATCGACCACCAGGACCTGCGCGGCACGCACCACCCGGTCGCCGATCTTGTAGCCGGCCTTGGCGACGTGCTTGACCGTGGTGACGGTGACCTCCGCGTCGGCGCCGAGGTGGCTCAGGGCCTCGTGGAGGTTGGGGTCGAACGCGTCACCGGGCACCCCGAAGCGACTGAGGCCGAGGTTGGCCACGATGCCCTCGAGCTGGTCGGCGACGGCCTTGAAGCCGCCTTCGTCCACCTCGCCGTGCTCGCGGGCACGATCGATCGTGTCGAGCACCTCGATGATCGGGGCGAGGACGCGGTAGGTCGCGTTCTCGGCGATCAGCTGGCGGTCACGGTCGACGCGCTTGCGGTAGTTGGCGTACTCGGCCTGGAGGCGCTGCAGGTCGGCCGTGCGCTCGGCGAGCTGGACGTCGGCGGAGGCCGGGACGTCGACGCCGGGAACGCCGGGATCGACGACGGGGTCGGCGAAGTCCTCGGGCTCGAGCGGACCGCCCTCCTCCAACCAGTTGTCGACGCCGCTGGTCTCGTCGCGCGTGCCCTGGCCGGGCTGGGCCGTCGGTGAGTCGGTGTGCGACTCGGAGTGGCCGGCCGAGGCCGAGGCGCCCTCCAGGGGCACCTCGACCTCGGTCTCGTTGGCCATCTCGCCGGCCGCGTCACCGAACGATGAGCTGCCGGACTCGGTCACTTGGACTCACCCTCCGAGGACGACTCGTCGCCGGGCTGGGCCGACTCGCCCGACTCGGCGGCCGGCTCGTCGACGATCTCGGCGTCGACGACGTCGTCGTCCGCCTCGCCCGTCGCGCCGGTGGCGCCACCGGCAGCGGACTGCTCGGCCTCGGCTGCGGCATACATCGCGGCGCCCATCTTCTGGCTGGACTCACCGAGCTTGCTGACGGCCGCGGTGATCTCCTCCGAGGAGGCGTCCTCCTTGGCGAGGGTCTCCTTGAGGGCGTCGACGTCGGCCTGGACCTCGGTCTTCACGTCGTCGGGGAGCTTGTCGGCGTTGTCGGTGAGGAACTTCTCGGTCGTGTAGACGAGCTGGTCGCCCTGGTTGCGGGCCTCGACCGACTCGCGACGCTTGGCGTCCTCCTCGGCGTACTGCTCGGCCTCCTTGACCATGCGGTCGATCTCGTCCTTGCCGAGCGCCGAGCCACCGGAGATGGTCATCGACTGCTCGCGACCGGACGCCTGGTCCTTCGCCGAGACGTGCACGATGCCGTTGGCGTCGATGTCGAAGGTGACCTCGATCTTGGGTACGCCGCGGGGCGCGGGCGGCAGGCCGGTCAGCTCGAAGTTGCCGAGCGGCTGGTTCTGCGACCACATCTGGCGCTCGCCCTGGGCGACCTTGATCTCGACCGACGGCTGGTTGTCGTCAGCCGTGGTGAAGATCTCGGACCGCTTGGTCGGGATCGTGGTGTTGCGCTCGATGAGCGTGGTCATCACGCCACCCTTGGTCTCGATGCCGAGGGACAGCGGGGTGACGTCGAGGAGCAGCACGTCCTTGACCTCGCCCTTGAGGACACCGGCCTGGAGCGCGGCGCCGACGGCGACGACCTCGTCGGGGTTGACGCCCTTGTTGGGCTCCTTGCCGCCGAGCAGCTCCTTGACGACCTCGCTGACGGCGGGCATCCGGGTGGAGCCGCCGACCAGGACCACGTGGTCGATCTTGTCGACGGCGACGCCGCCGTCCTTGAGCACCGACTGGAACGGCGCCTTGGTGCGGTCGAGCAGGTCGGCCGTCAGCTTCTGGAACTCGCTGCGGGTCAGCTTCTCCTCGAAGTGGAGCGGGCCGCCCTCGCCGTGGGTGATGTACGGCAGGTGGATCGTGGTCTCGGAGCTCGAGGACAGCTCGATCTTCGCCTTCTCGGCGGCCTCCTGGAGGCGCTGCTTGGCGATCTTGTCGGCACCGAGGTCGACACCGTTGTTGTCCTTGAACTTCTTGATCATCCAGTCGACGACGCGGTTGTCCCAGTCGTCGCCACCGAGGTTGTTGTCACCGGAGGTCGCCTTGACCTCGACGACGCCCTCGCCGATCTCCAGCAGGGACACGTCGAACGTGCCGCCACCGAGGTCGAACACGAGGATCGTCTGGTCGTCGCCCTTGTCGAGGCCGTAGGCCAGCGCGGCCGCGGTGGGCTCGTTGACGATGCGGCTGACGTTGAGGCCCGCGATCTCGCCGGCCTCCTTGGTCGCCTGGCGCTGCGCGTCGGAGAAGTACGCCGGGACGGTGATGACCGCGTCGGTCACCGTCTCGCCGAGGTAGGCCTCGGCGTCGCGCTTGAGCTTCTGCAGCACGAACGCGCTGATCTGCTGCGGGGTGAAGGTCTTGTCGTCGATGTCGACCTTCCAGTCCTCGCCCATGTGACGCTTGACGGACCGGATCGTGCGGTCGACGTTGGTGACCGCCTGTCGCTTGGCGACCTCGCCGACGAGGACCTCGCCGGACTTGGTGAAGGCGACGACGGACGGAGTGGTCCGGGCGCCCTCGGCGTTGGCGATGACGGTGGGTTCTCCACCTTCGAGGACGGCGACGACGGAGTTCGTCGTGCCGAGGTCGATGCCGACGGCTCGAGCCATGGTTGTTACCTCCTGCATAGGGATCTGCACTGGATGCTGTGGTGGCCCATCCTGCCGCCGTGCGGCCGGAGAAGCAAAACACTTGAGTCGATGTCACTCAACTCTCTTCATGGGGTTCAACGCACGACGCGACGCGTTGTTCCCGTTTGCCGGGACGACTTTCAGCGACTTTCAGCGCGAGCTGCCGAGCAGGCGCGTGTGTACGCCCCCACAGCCCGAGCAGGCGCGTGTGTACGCGCGATCGCCTCCGAGTCGGCGCATGAGTACGCGCGATCGCCCTCGAGTCGGCTCTTGTGTGCGACGACCCCTGCGCACTCGCGCCGACTCGAGCCGCTCCCGCCAGACACTCGCGCCGACTCGGCACGATCCGGCGGGACACTCGCGCCGACTCGGCACGATCCGGCGGGACACTCGCGCCGACTCGGCACGATCCGGCGGGACACTCGCGCCGAGTCGGTCAGCGGGTCCAGACGTACGGCGTCGTCGTGGTGACGGCGCGCAGGCCCGAGCGCTCGAGGATCGGGCGCGACATGTCGGTGCAGTCGGAGTGGATGAACCGGATGCCGCGCTCCATCGCCGAGGCGGCGCGGGCGGAGACCAGCGCGCGGTAGATGCCGCGGCCGCGGTAGTCCGGGAGCGTCGAGCCGCCCCAGACCCCCGCGAACTCGGTGCCCTCGACCGGCGTGAGGCGGCCACCGGAGACGATCCGGCCGTCGACCTCGGCGATCCAGAACTCGGAGCTGCCCGACTCGAGCTCGGCCAGCGACGAGGCCACCGAGGGCCCGCGGCCGGTGCCGAAGATCGACTCCTGCGCCTCGAGCATCCGGGTCACGTCGGCCTCGGCGTCCGGGCCGGGCAGGATCCGGCGTACGACGACGGGTCCGGCCGGGGTGTCCGCGAGGGGCACGTCGACCGCGAGGGACGACGCCTCGCCGATCATCACTGTCTCCAGCGGATCGGCGACGAGACCGTGGGCGACGAGCCGCTCGCCGAGGTCGGCGGGCAGGTCGTGCCCGCGCGACTTCCACTCGAAGGACGCCACGTCCGTGTCGTCGCGGTAGTGCGCGACCGTCCGGGCGATCAGTGCATCGAGGTCGTCGCCCTCGACGCCACCGAGGTCGCGGTAGGACACGAAGCCGCCGTGGTCGAAGACGGCCCAGAGCAGCGGCCCCTCCCGCACCACGTCGTGCGCGCGAGCCATCTCGGCGTCCGTGCGCAGCTGGTCGTCGTACGCCGTCAACAGCTCGTCGGGGGTCACGGCCGACACCCTAGGCCGGTGCGGGGCGTCGGCGCCGCCCGTTATCGGCGGCCCGGATCCGTCACGTTTCCCCTACTTTCGACCGATCGACTGCGAGATTCGCCGACCTGGCCGCACACTTTGCACGTGCTCCATCGGGGGAACCTGCGCCGGCTGACCGGCGCCTCAGCCATCGTGCTGCTGCTCGCTGCCCTGATGGCGTTCTGGGGCGTCGATCGAGCGGGCGCAGGCGCGGCCCGCTGCCAGCAGCACCGCGTCGACTCCCGCGAGCGCAGCGCCATCGTGACCGGCGACGGCTCGCCCGTCCTGGTCATCGGCGACTCGTGGTCCGTCGGGCTCGGCCAGGACGACCTGGGCACCTCGTGGGCCTCCCGCCTGCCGGGCGAGGTGCACGTCGCCGGCTTCTCCGGGTCCGGGTTCAGCGCACGCGCGAGCGGGTGCGGGCGCGTCTCCTTCGCCGACCGCGCTCCGACCGCGCTCGGTACGCGCCCGGCGCTCGTGGTCGTCGAGGGCGGCCTCAACGACGTCGACCAGCCGGCGGCCGCGATCGACCGCGGCTTCCGCGACCTGATGGCCGACCTGGCCGGTCACGACGTCGTCGTGGTCGGTCCCGCCGACGCGCCCGCGCGCTCGCGTGCCGTGCCGCGGGTCGATGCCCTCCTCGCGGAGCTGGCCGAGGAGTACGGCGTCCCCTACGTCCGGACGAGCGACCTCGACCTCCCCTACCTGGACGACCGGCTGCACCTCACGTCCGAGGGGCACCGCGAGTTCGGCGATGCCGTCGCGGAGCGGATCACGGCGCTGACTCCGGCTCGCCCCTCCGTGCTCCGCCGCTGATCCCCATCCCCGCGGACATCCGCTGACGGGGCGCGAGAATCCGCGGCGTGTCGATTATCGGACAGTTATGTCGGTGATCGACCGAACTGTGCAGGTTCTCGCGTTGCACGAACCTGCACTTCCGCGTCCATTGACGCCTTCTCCGCTGATTGCGAACTTGTGCAGTGGTCCGCACCACCAATCCATCCTCGAGCTCTCGGGCTTGAACTCATGATTGGACAACTTTCAGTGAAGACAACTCGCCTGGCCGCCCTGGCCGGTATCGCAGCGACAGCCGTCGCTGCGTCGTTCCTGGCACCGACCGCCACCCCGGCCGACGCCGCACCCTCCGCGGGCAACCCCCGTGCGGAGGCCCAGCAGGCAGCCGCTGCCTGGGTGAAGGGTCACGGGAGCGCGCTCGAGCGCGCCTCGTCGGACGCCTTCGTCCGCACCGACACCTACGACGGCGACAACGAGATCTACTCGATGGCCTACGAGCGGACCCACGAGGGTCTCCGCGTCGTCGGTGGCGACTTCGTCGTCCTCGCCAACGCCGACGGCCAGGTCGTGGGGACGTCGGTCGCCCAGGAGGCGCCCGTCGAGATCGCCAGCACCACGGCGAAGATCCCGGCCGCCCGCGCCACGGCCGCTGCCAAGAAGCTGGCCGACAAGGGCGCGGAGACCACCACGCCCGAGCTGGTCATCTGGCACCGCGAGGCCGGCACCAAGCTGGCGTACGAGGTCGAGGTCCGCGGCACCCACGCCGGCGAGGCCTCGTGGCAGCGCGCCTGGATCGACGCCAACACCGGCGAGGTCCTCGAGTCGCGTGAGCAGATCGCCCACGGCACGGGCACCGGCAACTGGGAGGGTTCGGTCACCATCCCGACCTCCGGCTCCGGCACCTCGTACTCGATGACCAACTCCAACGCGACCACGCTGAAGTGCCAGGACGCCGCGACCAACGTGACGTTCAGCGGCACGGACAACGCCTGGGGCAACGGCGTCGGCACCAACCGCGAGACCGGCTGCGTCGACGCCTTCTACGCCGCCGAGCAGGAGCGGCTCATGCTCTCCAGCTGGCTCGGCCGCAACGGCATGAACGGATCCGGCGGATGGGTGCCGATCCGCGTCGGCCTCAACGACGTCAACGCCTACTACGACGGCACGCAGGTGCAGATCGGGCACCGCCAGGGCACCAACGACTGGATCGGCGCCATCGACGTGGTCGCGCACGAGTTCGGCCACGGCATCGACGACAAGACCCCCGGTGGCATCTCGAGCAACGGCACCCAGGAGTTCGTCGCCGACACCTTCGGCACCGCGACCGAGTTCTACGCCAACAACCCGGCCGACCCGGGCGACTACACGATCGGCGAGGAGATCAACCTCGTCGGCTCCGGCCCGATCCGCGACATGTCCAACCCGGGCAACGTCGGTGACCCGTCCTGCTACTCCAGCTCGATCCCGACCGCCGAGGTCCACGCCGCGGCCGGCCCCGGAGACCACTGGTGGTACCTGCTCGCCAACGGCGGCACCTCGAAGTGCAACGGCCAGACCGTGAGCGGCGTCGGCGTCCAGACCGCGATGAAGATCATGTACAACGCGATGCTGATGAAGACCAGCTCCGCCTCGTACCTGAAGTACCGGACGTGGACGCTGACCTCGGCGAAGAACCTCGACCCCACGTGCGCCCTCTTCAACTCCACGAAGGCCGCCTGGAACGCCGTCAACGTGCCGGCCCAGGCTGCCGACCCGACGTGTGGCGGCACCACCACGCCGCCCACCACCACGCCTCCGCCGACCGGTGGCAACATCCTCGGCAACCCGGGCTTCGAGTCCGGCGCGACCGTGTGGACCGGCACCGCCGGCCCGATCACCAACAACACCGGTCGCCCGGCCCGTACGGGTTCGTGGAAGCTCTGGCTCGGTGGCAACGGCACGGCCGGCACCGAGACGGTCAACCAGTCGGTGACCATCCCCGCCAACGCGACGGCAGCGACGCTGTCGTACTGGATCCGGACGGACACGGCGGAGAGCGGCTCGACGGCGTACGACACCATGCGCGTGCAGGTCGTGGACGGCGGGACCGCCACCACGCTCCGCACGTTCACCAACGTCGGCACCAACGCGACCTACACCCAGTTCTCGCACGCCCTCACGGCGTACAAGGGCAAGACGGTCACGATCCGCTTCACCATGACCGAGGACTCGTCGCTCCAGACGAGCTTCGTGGTCGACGACACCGCGCTCAACGTCTCCTGACGACCTGACGCACCCCGGACGGGGCGGGGCAGCACTGCTGCCCCGCCCCGTTCGTCGCTCCGAGGTGCCACCACCCCGACGGGGGACGTGTCGGAATAGTCGAGCTCCGATCCGCGTAGGAACTCACATGACTGTTCCCGACATCCAGCTCCGCGACGGCACGTCCATCCCCCAGCTCGGCTTCGGCGTCTTCCAGGTCCCACCGGAGGAGACCGCCGCGACCGTGGCCCTGGCGCTCGAGGCCGGCTACCGGCACATCGACACCGCGCAGATGTATGGCAACGAGGCCGGCGTCGGCCAGGCGATCAAGGACTCGACGCTGGACCGCGACGAGCTCTACGTCACGACCAAGCTCAACAACGGCTTCCATCGGCCCGACGACGCCCGACGCGAGATCGACGCGTCGCTCGAGCGCCTCGGTCTGGAGCAGACCGACCTCTTCCTCATCCACTGGCCGCTCCCGACGAAGTACGACGGCGACTTCGTCTCGACCTGGCGGGCGCTCATCGAGGCGCAGGAGGCCGGGAAGACCCGCTCCATCGGCGTCTCCAACTTCCAGCCCGCCCACCTCGACCGCATCGTCGAGGAGACCGGCGTCGTGCCGGTGGTCAACCAGGTCGAGGTCCACCCGTTCTTCGCCAACGAGGACGTGCGCGCGGCCAACCAGCGCCACGGGGTGCTGACCGAGGCGTGGTCGCCGATCGCCCAGGGCGCGGTCAACGACGACGCCACCATCGGCGAGATCGCCGCCCTCGTGGGCCGTACGCCGGCCCAGGTGACGCTGCGCTGGCACCTGCAGCGCGGCGACATCATCTTCCCCAAGTCGATGAAGGCCGAGCGGATGCGCGAGAACTTCGAGATCTTCGACTTCGAGCTCGAGCCCACGCACGTGAGCGCGCTCGACGACCTGGACCGGGGCGAGGCGGGACGCACGGGTCCGAACCCGGACGCGTTCGACTACATCCCGTGACCTTGGGCCGGTCCTGCTCCTCGGCTCACTCCGCGAGCCACGCAGCCCAGCTGTCGAAGGAGTAGGGCCGGCCGAGGAAGTCGGCGACCAGGTCGGCCGCGTCCCGGCGGCCACCCTGGGCCAGGACCCGGTCGCGGTAGGCCGTGGCGACGTCGGCGGCGAACATGTCGTCGACGTCGAAGGCGGAGAACAGGTCCTTGGCGATGACGAGCGACCACATGTAGGTGTAGTAGCCCGACGAGTAGCCGTCGAGGTGGCCGAACGAGCAGTGCATGTGCGCACCCTCGAGCGGCGGGAACACCGAGTAGCGCCGCTGGAGCTCGTCGCCGTAGGCGGTGAGGTCGTCGTGCTGTCCGGCGTGGAAGAAGTAGGACCGGGCGGCGTAGGACATCTGCTGGACGGCGTAGACGCCCTTGCCGAAGTGGTCCGCCCGGCGCATCGCGGCGACCAGGTCGGCAGGGATCTGCTCGCCGGCGGCGTTGCGGGCGAACGTCGCGAGCACGTCGGCGTCCCACGCCCACTCCTCGAGCATCTGGCTCGGCGCCTCGACGAAGTCCCACTCGGTGGCGACACCGGAGAAGCGCAACCAGTCGCCCTGACCGCCGAGCACGTGGTGGACGAGGTGACCGAACTCGTGGAAGAGCGTGACGACCTCGTCG
Source organism: uncultured Actinomycetota bacterium (assembly GCA_963708875.1). Taxonomy (GTDB): domain Bacteria; phylum Actinomycetota; class Actinomycetes; order Propionibacteriales; family Nocardioidaceae; genus Nocardioides. Next base: position 570,015 of record CAVPUL010000005.1, on the reverse strand, counting down.
TGCTCCATCAGACCGCGCGCGAAGTTGCACACCAGCACGCCCTCGGGCAGCTGCGCGCCGGCGACGCCCTTGACCATGTCGAACTGGGCGGCGTGCTTGAACTTGCCGTCGCGAGGGTGGAGGTCGAGGTGGATCCGACCGATCCGCACGCCCCCGAGGCCGACGTCGTAGCTCGCGACCTCGTCGTGCCACGTGCCCGCCTCCTCGCGCGGGATCGGCGTCCACTCGAGACCGAAGAGTCGGCCGGTGACGTCGAGGAGCCCCTGGCGGACCTGCTCGAAGGGGAAGTAGGTCCGCACGACCTGGCCGTCGACGTCGTACTGCTCGCGGCGGACCAGCTCGGAGTAGTAGCGCGAGTCGTAGGTCGCGACCTCGACGGCGTCCGGCTCGTCGGAGCGCTTGCGCTCGAGGAGCACCGCGACCTCCTGGCCGGCGCGCTCGGTGGCCGCGTCACTGATCCGCTCGATGAAGTCGGCGACGGCCTGGCCGGTGCCGATCATCTTGACCTCGGTGTCGAAGTCGGGCCAGGAGTCGTAGCCGAGGAGGCCGGCGGTCTCGCGGCGTACGGCGAGCAGGTCCTGGAGGACCTGGTCGTTGGCCGGCCACGCGACGGTGTTCGCGGCGAGGGAGAGATCACGGCGAGCGTCAGCGTCGGACCCGAAGGTCGTGAAGGGGACCAGGTCGGGATAGTCGGTCGTGATGGTGACCAGGCCGTCGTCCTCGGCCGGGTGGGCGGCGCGATAGTCGTCGGGAAGCCCGTCCAGCCGCTCGGGCGCGATCCGGATCGACCTGACGTCCTCGCGGATGTTGCGGCCGAAGTCCTGCGACAGCTTCACGCCGTGCTCGCTCAGCTCGCGCAGCCGGTCACGCGTCGCCTCGTCGCGGTCGACGCCGGCGCGTCGGAAGTCGCGCAGGGTGTGCTCGTGGACCCGGCGAGCGTCGGCGTCCAGGCCGTCTGCGGCGAGTGCGTCGAACACCGCGAAGAGGTCCCGGTCCTGGCCGAGCTCGGTGATGTACTTGTGCACCTGCTGGCTCAGCTCGTCGGCACGGGTGCGCACCTCGTCGTCGGGGTGCACCTCGGACCACAGCGCGACCGACTCGGCGTTGGCGATCGCGGTCTCGGCGCGGTTCCACGCGGCCAGCACCTCGTGCGGATCGCCCGAGCCCGCCTTCACCTGCTCGACCTGGCGTACGGCCTCGGCGAGCTCCCCCTCGCACCGCTCGCCGACCCACGTGAGCCAGTCGCCGCCTCCCGGCAGGCCGAGCGGCTCGCTCGCGTCGTGGGCGGACACGGGCTGCGCGTCGATGTCGTGGGCCACGGGAGAAGACCCTACGACCGCGGTGTGACAACCTCCACCGGGTTCCGCGTCCACCCGGGCCGGGCCCGTAGCGTGTCGGGGTGAGCACCTCGGGGGACGGCGAGTTCCGGTTCAGGGACATCTGGCTGGTGGCGTACGGCCCCTCGATCGTGTCCGCGATCGGGCACGGCGCGATGATGCCCGTGCTCGCGCTGCGGGCCCGCGACCTCGGCGCCGACGTCAGCACGGCCGCCGCGATCGTGGCCCTGACCGGCGTCGGGATGCTGATGGCGAGCCTGCCCGCCGGCGCCCTCGTGGCGCGGATCGGCGAGCGACGCGCGCTCGTGGCGGCCGGCTTCGCCGACGCCGGAGCGATGGCGCTCGCCGCCCTGACGGACTCCGTCATCGGGCTGGCCGCCGGCGTGCTGCTGAGCGGCGCGTGCTGGACGATGTTCCTCATCGCCCGCCAGGGCTTCATGATCGACGTCGTCCCGGTGACCCACCGCGCGCGGGCGATGTCGCTGCTCGGGGGCTCGTACCGGGTCGGCGTCCTCGTCGGGCCGCTGATCGGTGCAGGACTGATCCACCTGACCGACCTGACGAGCGTCTTCTGGCTGGGTGCCGCGATGTCGGTCTGCGCGGCCCTGCTCGCCGCCACCATGCCCGACCTCGGTGGGGAGAAGCGTGCCGCCGCGAAGGAGACCGGCCACCTGAGCGTCTGGACCGTCATCGTCGGGCACCGCAGGCTGCTCGCGACACTCGGCAGCGCGGTCGTCATCCTCGGCATGAGCCGCTCGCTGAGGCTGAGCCTGCTCCCGCTGTGGGCCGACCAGGTCGGCCTCTCCGCCTCGACGACCTCGCTGATCTTCGCCGGTGCCGCAGCGATCGACGTCGCGCTGATGTGGCCCGGGGGCTGGCTGATGGACACCCGGGGCCGGATGGTGGTCGCGGTGCCGGTCGTGCTGTCGATGGCGATCGCGTGCCTGCTGCTGCCGCTGGCCGGGTCGGCCGTCTCGGTGGCGCTGGTGATGGCGCTCATCGCGGCCGGCAACGGCCTCGGCTCGGGGATCGTGATGACGCTCGGAGCCGACGCTGCGCCGGTCGACGGCCGCTCGCAGTTCCTCGGCGCGTGGCGCCTGTGCGGCGACATCGGCAACTCCGCCGGCCCGCTGGTGATCAGTGCGATCGCCGCGTTCGCCTCGCTCGCGACGGCGTGCCTGGTCCTGGGTGCGCTCGGGCTGGCGGGGGCCGGCTGGGTGGGCTACTGGACCGGCCGCGTCGACCACGACCGGCGTACGGCCCTCGCGGTCCGTACGGCAGAGGAGCAGCGGCGCCGCACCAGTCCTAGCCGACCGTCACCGTGACCTCGTTGGAGATCGCCTGCGAGTCGGTGTCGATCACCCGGAACTTGTTGGGCCCGACCTGCGCCGTCTCGACGTAGGTCCCGAACGTGCCGCCCGTGACCGGCGTGGTCACCGGGAAGTCGGACCACGTGCCGCCCTCGAGGCGCTGCACCTGGAGGATCGCGCCCTCGCCGGCCTGGTAGGTGCCGGTGAGGTCGATCTGCTGCATCGGGCTGACCGACTGCTGCACGACCTGCAACGAGATGGCCGTCGCGGGCGCCTCCGACGACGGCTGCTCACCCGGGCTCGGCTCGACCGACTCCTCGGGCGCAGGGATCTCGCTGCTGGTCTCGGTGGGCCGCGGCAGGCTGAAGGTGGACGGGGTGGCCCCCGCGTCGCTCGCGGTCGAGGCGCCGCCGACGCCGGTCGCCTTCACGCCGACGATCACCGCGAGTCCGCCGAGGAGGCCGATGGCGACCGCAACCGCGACGAGCGCGATCAGCCCCGTGAGCACGGGGCGGTCCTTCTCGGAGTCCATGGCGACCTTTCGACCGGGGGCGGTGGGCGCCACCATCGTCCCCGATCGCTGGTGGCGAAGCCAACCGTGGACACCCTCTCGCCACCCGGCTCGGCACCCGGCAGGCAGGATGGTGCCATGCAGTCACCGTTGCGACACGGCCGCGCAGCCATCGGCACCACGCTCGCCGGTGGCGCCCTCGCCGCCCTCTCCCAGGCACCCGAGCGTGCCTCGCGCCTGCTCCGGCACCGCTACCCGACCGTCGCGGTCACCGGGATGACCGGCGTGGGCAAGACCCGGCTGGCCGACCGGCTGTCACGGCGGGCGAGCACGCAGTCGTCGGAGCAGGGAGGCCAGGACGTCGGCTCCGCGGTCATGGAGCGGCGTACGCGCCGGGACGCGCGGATGCGCGGCTACCGGTTCCGCGTCGTGCCCGGCGAGAACGCCGCCACCCGCCTCAGTGCGCTCGACGAGGTGTTCCACGACGAGCCGGTCGACGGCGTCCTGCACGTCGTCGCCAACGGTCACGCCACCCCGAGGCGTGCGGGCGGGACGAGCGGCGCCGCCATCGCCACCCGCGAGGAGCAGCTGGCAGCGGAGCTCGAGGACTGGTCGATCACCGCTCACCGCGTCGCGAGCATGGCCGTACGCCGCGAGCGTCCGACGTGGCTGGTGATCGCGGTGACCAAGGCCGACCTGTTCGCCGACGACATCGACGCTGCCGTCGACTACTACTCCCCCGGCAGCGGCTCGCCGTTCGGCGACAAGCTCGACGAGCTGCGCGCGCTCGCCGGCGGCGCGAAGCTGTCCATCGACGTGCTGCCCGTGTGCGCCCAGGGCGGGGGCCGGAAGTCGCCGCTGCCCGACAAGGTGGCCACCGAGATGCTGGGACGCCTCGAGCTCAGGTTGGCCCAGCTGAGCGGCCACGTCTGACCCCCTCCCGCGGCCCGGCAACACTCCGGTCCAGACCTGCGGGGACGTCGTTCACAAATTCCCGACTTCGGGTTTCACGGGCGTGCCTCGGGGCAGAAGGTCGCCATGAGGCCGATCGCCATCAACCAGCGGGCGCTGCGCGGCGCCAAGGCAGAGCTGGACTCCGCCCGTGAGGACCTCCGGGCCGCGCTGGGCGACATCGACCACCCCGCCGACGACTTCCCGTGGCGTGACCTGATGGTCGAGGGCGTCCGGAGCCTCGTCGAGGACACCGAGCAGGTCGCCGTGCGCTGCCGCAACATCGCGCAGGCGATCGACGACTCCATCGTCGACTTCGACGAGCTCGACTCGATGGTCGAGCAGGCCGCCCACGTCGCCCTCCAGCTCGACCAGGTGAAGCCGTCATGACCAAGGTGCTCGTCGACCGCATCGAGACCCAGCAGGACGAGCTGAAGTTCGGCGACCCGATCGGCTGCACCTACCACTGGACCGACCCCGCCGAGGTGGACCGCTACGGCGACTCCGTGCGCCACCTCGCCACCAAGGCCGAGCTCGCCGTCGATGCGTTCGAGCGCACCGCGGGGCTCTCCGAGGAGGTGTTCGCCGGTGAGGCCGCGGACACCCTGCGCGAGCGCGCCGGCCGCCGCCACGAGGAGTCCGCGCTGGTCCGCGACAACCTGCGCGGCCTCGGTCGCGCGATCAACGCCTACTCCGACGTGCTCGCGCGCCACCGCGACGGCCTCGAGCAGCTGCGTGCCCACGCTGTGTCGAAGGGCCTCGAGGTCCGCGACAACCGGATCTGGCCCCCGGTCGAGACGATCGCCGGCGACGCCCCCGAGAAGGAGATGGACGCCTGGGAGCGTGACTGGCGCACCTACCAGGAGTGCTTCGACACCAAGATCGAGCTGCGCGACGCCCGTCGGGCGAGCACGCGCGACCTGGTCAAGGCGCTGGCCGACTACGCCGACGTGCACCCGGACAAGGACACCAAGAAGTTCGTCGCCGCCCATGCCCACCAGGTGAAGTTCGGCGACCTGCGGCGCGAGGCGGCCGAGGAGGCGATGGAGGCGGTCCACGCCAACGACGCCGCCGACGCGGCCCGGCGCACCGTGGACGGTCTCAAGCGCCGCGAGCAGGGCGCCCTCGACGACCTCGAGAAGATGGTGCTCGCCGACGCGTCGCCCGAGGAGATCCAGGCCCAGTCCGCCAAGGTCCAGTCGCTGCACCACGAGCTCGTCGAGGCCCGCGTCGAGGCCCGGGACGCCGAGTCCGTCGCCGACCGCGAGCAGGCCCAGGCCACTCGCGCCGCCCGCAACCTCGAGGCGGCCGAGGAGGGCCGGCCCCGGCTGGTCGCCGAGCAGACCTCGTGGCAGCCGGCCACCCACCTCGAGGACCGTCTCGGCTAGACCCTCACCGGGTCCGCACCGAGCCGACCCCGTCCGCGGACACCTCGATGTCCACCGGCCGGCCGTGCGTGCCGAGACCGGAGACGCGAGTCGCGCCGAACTCCCACGGCCGTACGGGCTGGACGGACAGCCGGTCCCGGTCGGGCCGGAGGCCGAGGACCGAGCCGACGAGCGAGACCGCGGACGCCGCGGACCAGGCCTGCGGCCTGCACGCCGCCGGATAGGGCAGCGGCACCGGCTGGGCCGACCGGGCGTCGCCGGCGAAGAGCTCCGGAGGGCGTCCGTCGAACGCGGTGAGCGCGGCCAGGAGCGCGTCAGCCACCGGGGCCGTCTCGGCACGCCGCTCGGCGGCGAGCCCGGCCAGGCAGATCGCGGTGTCGTGGGGCCAGACCGACCCGACGTGGTAGCCCGTGGGCGAGTAGCCGGCGGCCTGGGTCGACAGGGTGCGGATGCCGAAGCCGGACAACATGTCCGACCCGACGAGCCGGCGCGCGACCGCGTCGACCCCGTCAGGGTCGAGGATGCCCGTGCCGAGCAGGTGCCCGATGTTGCTGGTCAGCGAGACGACCGGTCGCTTGTCGCGGTCGAGGGCGATCGCGGGGAAGGCGCCGAGCGTGTCCTCGACCCAGAAGCGCTGGGCGAACTCCTCGCGCAGCCGCTGCGCCCACGTGCGCCACCGGTCGGCGCCCGGACGGCCGAAGGCGTCGAGCAGGTCGGCACCGCGGACAGCGGCGGCGTACGCGTAGCCCTGGACCTCCGCCAGCGCGAGGGGGGAGCTGGCGCGCGAGCCGTCGCTGCGGCGGACGGCGTCGCCGGAGTCCTTCCACCCCTGGTTGGACAGGCCGTGGCCGGACCGGTCGACGTACTCCAGGAGCCCGTCGCCGTCCGCGTCGCCGTGCTCGACCTGCCAGGCCAGCGCCCGCTCCAGGGCGGGCAGCAGCCGCTCGACCTCCTCCTCCGGAGCACCCCAGCGCCAGGCGTCGTAGAGGGTCAGCCCCCAGAGCGGCGTCGCGTCGATGGTGCCGTAGTAGACCGGCGGCAGGTGACGGTCGGCGCCGTCGTCCTCGCCCAGGCTGAAGCCCGTCGAGCGGACCTCGTGGAGGATCTTGCCGGGCTCCTCGGCCGTGGCGTCGTCGGTGCGGGTGCCCTGCCGGTGGGCGAGCAGCCGCAGCGTCGACATCGCGAGGTCGGTCGTCACCGGCAGCAGCATCCGGGCGGTCCACAGGCTGTCGCGCCCGAAGAGCGTGAGGAACCAGGGAGCGCCGGCGCCGATGAACTCCTCCTCGACGCCGTCAGCGCCCGGTGCGGCGAGCCGCAGCAGCCGCAGGTCGTCGAGGCTGCGCTCCAGCACCGGCGCCAGTCGCCGGTCAGCGCTCTCGACCTCGACGCTCGGCCAGCCCGCCTCGCGGCTCGGCGCGGTGACGGCGGCGCGGGTGTCGTCGAGGGTCAGCAGGAGCTCGCGGGTGACGGACTGGCCGGGGGGTACGACGACGTCCCAGGACGCTCGGGCATGGTCGCCGTCGGCGGACGTGTGGGCGCCCGGCAGCCGCAGCACGGCGCGCAGGGAATCGCTCCGCCAGGTCAGCACGTGCCCGCCGACGCCCTCCGGCGCCACGGCCGGCCTGCCCGTGCCACCCTTGACGCCGTCGAGGGGTGCGAGGTCGGCCGCCACCTGCAGACGGAGCGTGCAGGTCACCGGATCCGCGGCGGTGCTCGAGATCGTGTAGCGCTCGCGGACCAGCCCGGGCTCGACATCGCGGCGCCGCTCGACACGCACGGTGGGGTCCGGCCCGGCGTCACCGAGGTGGCGCGGCACGGAGACGTACGACGTGGAGTCGCCGCGGACGCCGTGCGCGGCCACGGGCGTCGGCTCGCGACCGTCGACGTCGAGTCGGAGCAGGCTGAGCACGCGCCGCTCGCCGTGGTGCACCCCTGCGAGGCCGGTGCGGCCGTCGGCCGCAGGAGAGGGTTCGCCGATCTGGCCGTCGGACGCCGACCACACCTGCGTCGGGGCGGCGAGGGTCAGGGACAGGTCGTGCAGCCAGGGCTGCTGCGGCGCGTCACCGAAGTCCGTGTCGTGCTCCATCGAGAGGGCCCTTCGGGTCGCGGATCTGGTCTGGGATCTGTCGCGGAAATGCAGGGGGTGACACCCAGTGTGACGTGGGTTACGGTTTGAGCGCTCAAACATTTGAGCGCTCAAATACCCTAGTCGGCCGCCACCCAGCCCGCTACCCACCTCGTCCGGGGTCGGGAACCAGCCCGGAACAGCGCGAAGGAGGACCGAGATGACGCCCCACGACCCGGCCACCCTCGACTCCGTCGCCGCCCGCGCCGGGGTCTCGCGCCAGACGGTCTCCAACGTGCTGCGTCACCCGAGCCGCGTCGCCGAGGCCACCCGCGAGCGGGTCCTGTCCGCGATCCGCGAGAGCGGCTACCGGCCGTCGCTGCCGGCCCAGCAGCTCGCCACCCGACGCGCCCACGCCATCGCCGTACGCGCCGAGCGGCAGCAGGACGGCATCTCCGGGCTGGTCCTCGACGCGTTCTACCACGGGCTCGCGGAGGCAGGACAGGACAACGGGCTGCGCGTCCTGCTCTACGCACAGCCGGTCGACGAGGCGGCCGAGGTCGCGGTCATCGACGACCTCGTGCACACCGGTGCTGCCGACGCGGTGGTGCTCACCGCGACCAGCGCCGACGACCGCCGCCCGGCCCACCTCACCGAGAGCGGCACGACCTTCTGCGCCTTCGGCCGGCCCTGGGGCCACGACGACGAGCCGCACGACTGGGTGGACGTCGACGGTGCGATCGGCACGACCCTGGCCGTACGACACCTGGTCGGGCTCGGCCGGCGGCGCATCGCCTACCTCGGCTGGCCCGGCGACGGGTCCGAGCCCAGCACCGGCAGCGACCGCCGGCGAGGCTGGCTCGAGGCCGCCGACGAGGCCGGGCTCGGCGCCCCCGTCGAGGCGCGCAGCCTCAACGACGCGGCCGCGGCCCAGCAGGCGGTTGCTGCCCTCCTGTCCGGCCCCGACGCCCCCGACGCCTTCGTGTGCGCGAGCGACACCCTCGCCCTCGGCGCGCACCGGGCGGCCGTCGCGGCCGCGGGCAGCGGCGCGCCGGCGACCGTCGTCGGCTTCGACGCCACCCCCGTCGCAGCCGCCCTCGGCCTGGTCAGCGTCGCGCAGCCGATCGACCAGGTGGCGCACCTCTGCATCGACCTGCTCACCGGCCGGTTCGAGGCCCCCGACCGGCCGGCGCAGGGACTGCTCGTCCCGCCCGTGCTCCACCTGCCCGCCTGACCCCGCTCGATCCCGCTCGATCCCCGCTCGATCCCCCGCTCGATCCCCCGCAGATTCCCCGATGAAGGAGCTCCACATGTTGCCCACCTCCCGCCGTCGCCGTACGTCTCTCGTCGCGCTGGCCCTCGGTTCGTCGATCGCCCTCGCCGCGTGCGGAGGGGGTGGCTTCGAGAAGGACAGCTCGGACCAGCCGGCCTCGTCCGGCGACGGTCCGGTCACGCTGCAGGTGCTGATCGGCTCCAGCGGCGACGCCGAGACCAAGGCCGTGCAGGACGCCGCCGACGCGTGGGCCGAGGAGAGCGGCAACAAGGTCGAGGTCGTGGTGGCCAACGACCTCGCCCAGCAGCTCTCGCAGGGCTTCGCCGGCGGCAACCCCCCGGACCTCTTCTACGTCGACGCGGGCGTGTTCGGTGACTACGCCGAGGCCGGCAACCTCTACCCCTACATGGACCAGCTGGCCGACGCCGACGACTTCTACCCCAACCTGGTCGACTCGTTCACCCTCGACGGCAAGGCCTACTGCGCGCCCAAGGACTTCTCGACGCTCGCCCTCGAGATCAACACCGAGTCGTGGAAGAAGGCCGGCCTCACCGACGCCGACATCCCGACCACGTGGGACGAGCTCCAGAGCGTCGCGAAGAAGCTGACCACCCCCGACCAGGCCGGGCTCGTGCTCGGCATCGGCCGCGACCGCGTCGGCGCGTTCCTGGTGCAGAACGGCGGCTTCTGGGTCGACGGCGACGCCGGCGAGGCCACCGCGACCGAGCCGAGCAACGTCGAGGCGCTGGAGTACGTCCAGGGCATGCTCCAGGGCGGGGAGGCCGTGCTGGCGCCCGACGTCGACGCCGGCTGGGGCGGCGAGGGCTTCGGCACGCAGAAGGCGGCGATGACCATCGAGGGCAACTGGATCCGTGGCGCGATGGAGAACGACTACCCCGACGTCGACTACACCGTCGCCGAGCTGCCGGAGGGTCCGGCCGGCAAGGGCACCCTGCTCTTCACCCAGTGCTGGGGCATCGCTGCCGACTCGGAGAACCAGGAGGCGGCCGTCGACTTCGTCGAGGCGCTGACCACCCCCGAGCAGCAGCTCGCCAACGCCGACGCGTTCGGCGTGATGCCGAGCCGTCAGGCCGCCCAGGCCGACTACGTCGACCAGTTCCCCGAGGACGCGCCCTTCATCGCCGGCGGCGACTACGGCCAGGGCCCGGTCAACCTGCCCGGCCTCGGCCCGGTCCTGGCCGACCTCGACTCGCAGCTCGAGCAGCTGAAGACCGCGAACGTCGAGGACATCCTCGACTCCTTCCAGAAGAACGCCGAGGCGGAGCTGCAGTGAGCCGAGACAGGAGCATCCGGCGCGGCCAGGCCCTGGCGGGGTGGACGTTCGTCTCCCCCACCCTGGTCGTGCTGGGTCTCTTCCTCGCGGTGCCCGTGCTGATGGCGCTGTGGGTCTCGTTCACCGACTGGAACGGCCGCGGCAGCCCGTTCGCCTCCGGCATCGGGTTCGTCGGCGCCGACAACTATCGCGAGCTCGTGGGCGAGCAGGGCGGGCTGACGAGGTCGGACTTCATGACCTCGCTGCGCAACAACTTCTTCTACGTGCTCTTCGTGGTGCCGTTGCAGACCGCGTTCGCCCTGTTCCTCGCCGTCGTGCTCAACCAGCGGATGCTCAAGGCGGTCGGCTTCTTCCGCACCGCCTTCTACTTCCCGTCGGTCGTGAGCTCGGTGGCGATCAGCCTGGTGTTCCTGTTCCTCTTCAGCGGCGGCGGCGTCATCAACTCGATGCTCGACGCGATCGGCGTCGACGGCCCGACGTGGTTCAACGACTCGCGCGGGCTGTTCCACCTCCTCGGCGACGGCCTCGGGCTCTGGAGCGCCACGGACCCGCCGTCCGCGCTCGCCGACAGCGGTGTGCTCGGGCTGACGTGGTGGCAGTGGATCGCCGGACCCAGCGTCGCGCTCTCGGTGATCATCATGCTCGTCATCTGGACCACCGCCGGGACGTTCATGCTGATGTTCCTCGCCGCCCTGCAGGACCTGCCGCTCGAGGTCGAGGAGGCCGCGCGCATCGACGGCGCGGGCGCGTGGGGCGTGTTCCGCAACGTCACGCTGCCGCACCTGCGCCCGACGATGCTGCTGGTCACCACGCTCGGCCTGATCGGCACGTGGCAGGTCTTCGACCAGGTGTACGTCATGACGCAGGGCGGGCCGGGCAAGTCGACGCTCACCCCGGCGTACCTGTCGTACTCCTACGCCTTCGACAACCAGAAGTGGGGCATCGCCGCAGCCATGGCGTTCGTGCTGTTCCTCATCATCTTCGCGATGACCTCGATCCAGCGGTTCCTCTTCCGCGACAAGGACGCGATCGCGACCAAGCGCGCGGCTCGCCGGACGAAGCGCGAGCGCGCCCGGGTCACCGCTGGAGGTGCGGCATGAACACCCCACGAGGCATGAGCACCCCCCGCACGAGCGCGAAGCCGATGGTCCGGGACCGGACCGCCCTGTGGCTGTTCCTCGGCTACGCGGTGCTGCTCTTCTTCGCGTTCGTCTACCTCTACCCGTTCCTGGTGCAGGTGACGACGTCGTTCAAGACGAACACCGACGCCGTCGCGAACCCGCTGTCCCTCGTGCCGGACCCGTTCTCGACGGGTGCCTACAGCGAGCTGGCCGGCAAGGACTTCCCGCTCTGGTTCCGCAACTCGATCATCGTCACCGTGCTGGTGACCGTGGGCCGGGTGTTCCTCTGCTCGCTCGCCGGCTACGCGCTGGCGCGGATCAAGTTCCGCGGCCGCGGGGCGGTCTTCACCGCGATCCTCGCCGTGATGGCGGTGCCAGGAGTGATCCTGCTCATCCCGAAGTTCCTCGTGCTCAACTACCTCGGGATCTACAACCACTGGCCGGCCCTGGTGCTGCCGCTCCTGGTCGACGCGGCGGGCGTCTTCATCATGAAGCAGTTCTTCGAGACGATCCCGGAGTCCGTCGAGGAGGCGGCGCGCATCGACGGTGCCGGCACCTTCCGGATCTTCTGGTCCGTCGTGCTGCCGATGGCGCGTCCGGCGCTCATCCTGCTGACGATCCTGTCCTTCCAGGGGTCGTGGAACGAGCTGCCCCACTTCCTCGTCGCCAGCCAGGACCCCGACCTCTTCACGCTCACCAAGGGCGTCGGCACGCTGACCAGCGGTCAGCTCGGCTCGGGCAAGCAGTACCCGATCTCGATGGCCGCGGCGCTGCTGATGACCATCCCGGTCGCGATCGTCTTCTTCGTCTTCCAGAAGTACCTCGTGCGCGGGGGTACGTCGGGAGCGGAGAAGGGCTAGCCCCACCATCTCCGGCGCCGAGCGGGATTCCGCCTCCTAGCACCCGCTCGGCGCCGGGACACGACACGGACGTCATCCGGACGGGGCAGGCGCCTGCCCTCTCCGGATGACGTCCTGGTCCTCAGGCCGGTCGTACCTCGAAGCGCGTCGTTCCCTTGATCTTGTCGTCGCCGCACGACTGGCGCCGCGTCGGACCGGGCACGGCCACGATCTCGTCGCGCTCGTCGCCGCCCGCGAGGACGTGCAGCTCACGCGCCTGCTCCAGGCCGGGTCGCCCGGCCCGGCCGCGTACCCGGTCGACGGGCACCTCCCCTCGCTCGACGGCCTCGCACGCCGCGAGCGCCGTCGCAGTGTCGAGGCGACCGAGGGTGAGGCCGCTCGGCAGCGCGAGCAGGGTCCCGGAGAACCGGTGGCCGCCCAGGTGCGTGGTCTCCCACGTGCCCTCGGGCCACTCCTGGCTCAGCAGGCCGGCGATCGGGCGGCCGAGCTCGGCGCAGCAGCGGTCGCGCTTGCCGTTGGTGCAGACCAGCCAGAGCGGTCCGTCGTACGCCGGCATGCTCGCGAGGTCGAGGTCGACCAGGTCCTCGGGACGGTCGAGCACCGTGCCCCGGACGTCGTAGCCCTCGTCGGTGGCGCTGGCCAGGAAGACGCGCGTGCCGGGGCCGGCGCTGCCGTCGTACCTCCGGAGCAGGAAGACCTTGAGGTCGAGGCTGCCGAGGTGCTCGCGCACGACGTCGGGGAGGCGGTTGTCGGTGACGGCCTCACGGCCCCACGGGCCCGGACACTCGACCAGCAGGATCTCGGTGTCGGTCGGTGCCGTGCCGATGATCGGCTCGGCGTCCTCGACGCTGGCGACGGAGCAGCGGAAGTCAGGCACCGCACCAGTCTTGCCGACGGGTCCCGGCGCCCGCGGGATCGGCCTCAGATCAGGCCGCGGCGGCGCGCGACGGCAGCGGCCTCCGTGCGGGACGCGGCGTCGAGCTTGGCGAGGATGTTGGAGACGTGGACCGACGCCGTCTTCGTGCTGATGAACAGCTGCTTGCCGATCTCGCCGTTGCTGCGGCCCTCGGCGACGAGGGCGAGGACCTCGGCCTCACGCGGGGTCAGGGTCACGCCGCCGACCGCCGTCGCCGGTGCGGGCGTCGATCCCTGCGCGGTGAGCTCCGCGAGGAGCGGCTTGGCACCCATCGCGTGCGCGGCAGCACGCGCCAGGTCAGCGACCTCGCGTGCGCCGGCGGCGTCACCGGACGCACGCAGCACGCCGGCCAGGCGTACGCGGGTCTGGGCCACCTCGGGCACGCTGCCGTAGGCCACGGCGGTCTCCTCGGCCGCGCGCCACGCGTCGACGAGCTCGTCGCTGGACGGCGGGTCGACCTGGGCGAGCCACCGCCACCGCAGGTGCTCGGCGGTGCGGCGGGCCGCCCACATGACGTACTCCGGACCGCGGCTCGCCTCGTAGCGGGCGTAGAAGTCGATCACCCGACCGCCGTCGCCGACGAGCCGATCGACGCTCGCCGCGGCGGCATCGCGCTCCTCGGCGGACTGGTGCGCGGCAGCACCCGCATAGGCCCCGACGACGATGGTCGACAGGCGGAGCCGCGCCTGGAACCAGTCGTGCCAGAGGGGTACGACGGTGGCGACGACGTCGTCGTAGACCGCGAGCGCTGCCTCCGCGTCGGCGGCCGCGGCCGCCCGCATCAGCTCGGCGCTGCCGGCGGCGATGGCGGTGAGCCCGTCGCTGCCCCAGTGCTCGCGCAGCCGCTCGAGCCCCAAGCTGTGAGTCCCGCCGCGGATGCCGATGACGATCAGCATCTGGTGGGCGAAGTAGAGCCACTCGTAGACCATCGGCGGGTCCTGGCCGGTCACGTCGAGGAGCTGCCACGCCTCGTCGAGCCGGCCCTGGTGGGTCAGCGCGACGGCGTGGAACAGCCGGGACTCGGCGGGGTAGGGCGACCAGGCGAGACCGCCGATCTCGCTGCGCTCGATCACCTCGCGGTAGACCTCGTTGGCCGCGTCGATGTCCCCGCGATCGTGGTGGAGCCGGCCGAGGAAGTAGAGCGCACGGAGCTCGGGCTCGATCAGGCCTGCGGCGCGGGCGCGCTCGGCCGCCGCCCGCCAGCCGGCGCCCGCGTCGTCACCGGCGTCGGGGTCGAGGCCGGCGAGCGTGGTGTGGAGCTCGACGGCAAGGCTGGTGAGGTCGTTGCGCTCGGCCAGGTCGAGGGCCTCGAGCGCGATCGCGCGGGCCTCCTCGGCGCGCCAGTTGCCGAGCGACTCGGCATGGACGAAGAGGGCGCGGGCCAGCAGCTTGGGTGGCCCGTCGCGCAGGAGGTCGACCGCCTCGGCGGCCGCCGCGCGCGGCGAGTCGGTGGTGTCGGTGAGCATCAGCGCGGACGCCAGCGCCGTCAGGAGCTGGCCCCGGTCGAGCTCGGCACCGGTGAGCGGCAGCGTGGCCAGGCGTGCGCGCAGCACCTTGACCGCCTTGGGCACCCGGCCGGCCGCGACGAGCGCCTCCGCGCAGCGGCGGGCCAGCGCGTGCGGGTCGATGTCGGTCACCGGCGTGCGGGAGGTGTCGATCAGCTCGAGCGCGTCGAGGAAGTGGGTCGCGGCCTCCGACGGACCGCCGACGGCCAGCGCCTCCTCGCCGGCCTCGATCGAGGCCCGGATGGCGACGGGGCGGTCGTCGGCGCGACGGGCGTGCTGGGCCAGCTCGGCCGCGGTGCCGACCGCGCGACCCTCACCCAGCGCGGACACGAAGTCGGCATGGAGCCGCACCCGCTCCCCGGGCAGCAGGTCGTCATAGACCGCCTCGCCGAGCAGCGCGTGCCGGAAGGCGTACGTGCCACCGCGCGAGACGACGAGCACGTGCGCCTCGACGGCGTCGCGCAGTGCCGCCTCGAGCTCGGCGGCCCCGAGGTCGGACACGGCCGCCAGCAGCGCGTGGCTCACCTGGCGTCCCGCGACCGAGACGAGCCGGGTGACCCGCCGGGTCGTCTCGTCGAGGCGGTCGAGGTGGACCAGGAGCACGTCGGCGAGCTCGCCGGGGACCTGGCCGGACCACGCGGCGCCGACCAGCTCCTCGATGAAGAACGGGTTGCCCTCGGCGCGGTCGACGATGGAGACGTACTCCGCCTCGGACATCGTCGCCGGGTGCAGCGCGCGGACGAGGAGGCGTACGTCGTCGTCGGCCAGCGGCTCGACCTGGAGCCGGTCGACGCCGCGCAGGCGCATCCACTCGGCCACCTGGCGGCGCAGCGGGTGGCGGCGGTGGAGGTCGTCGGAGCGGTAGGACACGACGAGCGAGACGCCCGGGACGGGGCGGGAGAAGAGGAAGCTGAGCATGTCGCGGGTGGACTCGTCGGCCCAGTGGGCGTCCTCGACCACGACGAGGACGGGAGCGTGCTCGGCGACGGCGGCGAGGAGGTCGCCGAACGCGTCGTAGACGTTGCCGCGGTCGAGGGCCTGGTCGCCCGACGCGGTCTCGCTGCTGCGGATCCGACGGCCCGGCTGGAGCCGGGCGAGGGTGGGGTGCTGCTCGAGCACGCGCGCGGCGACGTCGGGCAGGTCGGCCATCACGCGGCCGAGGATCTCGGAGAAGGGGAGGTAGGGCAGCGAGCTGTCGGCGAGGTCGAGGCAGTGCCCGGCGACGACCTGCCAGTCCGCCGCGATCGCGGCATCGCGCAGCGCCATCAGGACGCGGGTCTTGCCCACTCCCGCGTCGCCGGCGACCAGCATCGCGCGGACCGTCGGCTCTGCTCCGGACGCACGAATGCCGAGCTGGGAGCTCAGCTGCTCCAGCTCGGCATCGCGTCCGATGAGATCGGTGGTCCTCAGCGCCGGCACGGACGACATTCTGTCGTGCCGCTCCGACACCTCGGTGCCGGTCGCGCCGCGCGTCACTTCTTCGTGGCGTCGCTGCGACGGATCCAGCTGCGGCGGACTCCGTAGTCCTGGGCAACCTTCTCCTGGCGGTAGCGGACCTCGGCACCCAGGAAGCTGTCGGTGGTGAACATGTGCTTCTCCTCTTCTCGGCCGGTCCGGTGGTGGACCGTGAGAAAAGATTCCGTCGCTGAGGTAGGCCCGGACATCGGGAAGGTGCCCTATCTCCGCGCGGCCGGCTACCTCAGATCGGCGCTGGACGGCGTAGGTCGGGCGTCTGAGGTAGCCCGGCCCCCGATAGTCCGCTGCAAAATGCCGGAGCCCGAGGTCCCGCGAGCGGCTTTTCGCAGCGGACTACCCCGCCAGGGCGGTGCCGACGACCGGGCGGCCGTGCTGCCAGACCCCGGCCACGAGCGGGACGCCGGGGCGGTAGGCGAGGTGGACGTACGACGGCGCGTCGAGCAGGACGAGGTCGGCGGCCTTGCCGGGCGCGAGCACGCCGACGTCGTCGCGGTCGAGGGCCGCGGCGCCCATCGCGGTGGCGGCGTGCAGCGCCTCGGCGGGGCTCATCCGCATCTCGCGGACGGCGAGCGCGATGCACAGCGCCATCGAGGAGGTGAAGCACGAGCCGGGGTTGCAGTCGCTGGCCAGCGCGATCCGGACGCCTGCATCGAGGAGCCGGCGGGCATCCGGGTAGGGCTGCCGGGTCGAGAACTCGACCCCCGGCAGGAGCGTCGCGATGGTGCCGGTCGACGCCAGCGCGGAGACGTCGTCGTCGGAGAGGAAGGTGCAGTGGTCGACCGCGACCAGGCCGAGCTCGCAGGCCAGCCGCACACCTCCGCCGTAGGTCAGCTGGTTGGCGTGGAGGCGTCCGCGCAGGCCGCTGTCGGACCCCGCCGCGAGGATGGTGCGTGCCTGGTCGACGTCGAAGGCGCCGTCCTCGCAGAACACGTCGATCCACCGGGCGTGCGGCGCCGCGGCCGCCAGCATCGGACCGGTGACGAGGTCGACGTACGCATCGACGCGCGCGGCGTCTCCCTGGAACTCGGCGGGGACGACGTGGGCACCGAGGAACGTCGTCTCGTCGGTGAACTGGCGGGCCACCGCGAGACTGCGTGCCTCGTCGTGGACCGACAACCCGTAGCCGCTCTTGATCTCCAGCGAGGTGGTGCCCTGGGCCCGCATCTCGGCGACGAGCCGGGCGACATGTGACGTGAGCTGTTCGTCGGTGGCGGCACGGGTCCTCGCGACCGTGGTGCGGATGCCACCTGCCGTGTAGGGCTGGCCGGTCATCCGTGCCTCGAACTCCGCCGAGCGGTCGCCGGCGAAGACGAGGTGGCTGTGGCTGTCGACGAAGCCCGGGATCACGGCACGGCCACCTGCGTCGACCTGGACGTCTGCGGCCGGTGCCTCGGCGGCCGGACCGACCCACGCGACGCGGCTGCCCTCGAGGACGACCGCGGCGTCGGTGAGCATCCCGAGCAGACCGCCCTGCTCAGCCTGCGCCGGGTCGTTGGTGACGAGCTCGCCGATGCCGGTGATGACGGTGGTGCTCATGCGGGGTCCCCGCGGCGATGTTCGGGGGAGCGCAGCGGAGGAGAAGATCGTTGTGGGGTGCTCATGGCAGGTCCTCCCAGATGCGACCGATGACCTCGTCGAGCTCGCGCCCGATGGCCGCGCGGTCGCCGTCCTCGACGATCCAGCGGCCGTCCGCCATGACCCGGCGTACGTCCTCGGCGGCGGCGGCGAACACGATGGTGTTCTCGTCGCGACCGGTGCCGGCGGTGCGGGCAGAAGCCGGGTCGAGGACGACGAGGTCAGCTCGCTGCCCGACGGCGATCGTCCCGGCGTCGTCCCACCCGAGCGAGGCGTGGCCGTCCGTCGTGGCCGCCGTCAGCAGCTCGGCCGCGGTCCAGTGGCCACGCTGCTGGGTGTCCAGGCGCTCGTCGAGCTCGACCGCGCGCATCTCCTCGAAGGGGTCGATGACCGCGTGGCTGTCGCTGCCGAGCGTCAGTCGGGCGCCGGCGTCGTGGAGCCGCCTGGACGGGCCGATGCCGTCGCCGAGGTCGCGCTCGGTGGTCGGGCAGAAGGCCGCGTAGGCGCCGGCGCCGCCGATGAGGGCGATGTCGTCGGCGGACAGGTGGGTGGCGTGGACGAGCGACGTCGTCGGACCGAGGAGCCCGTGGTCGGCGAGCAGCCGCGTGGGCGTGACGCCGTACGCCGCGAGGCAGCCGTCGTTCTCGGCGACCTGCTCGGAGAGGTGCACGTGGAAGGGCCGGTCGCCGATGCCGGCTGCCACCGCGTCGAGGTCATCCGCAGGGACGGCGCGGACCGAGTGCACGGCCGTGCCCACGCGTGCATGGGCGTCGACCGCCAGCGCACCCACGCGGTCGGCCCACGCCTCGACCGACCCGTCGCTGTAGCGGACCTGCGCTCCCTCGGGCGCCGCACCGAAGCCGGAGGAGAGGTAGAGCGTGTCGAGCAGCGTGATCCGGATCCCGGCCTCTCGCGCCGCCTCGACCAGCGCGAGCCCCATCTCGTTGGGGTCGGCGTAGGGCGTCCCGTCGGGCTGGTGGTGGAGGTAGTGGAACTCCCCCACACAGGTGATCCCGGCGGCTGCCATCTCCCGGTACGTCGCCCGCGCGAGGGCGAGGTAGGTGTCAGGGTCGAGCCGCGCGGCGACGTCGTACATCTGGTCACGCCAGGTCCAGAAGGTGCCGCGCTCGCGCTGGGTGCGGCCGCGCAGTGCGCGGTGGAACGCGTGGCTGTGGGTGTTGGCGAGGCCGGGGACGACGAGCCCGCGGACCGGGACCGCGCGCGGCGGGTCCGCGTCGGGGGTCACCGACGTGAAGCGACCGTCCTCGACCTCGACGAGCACGTCGTCGGCGAAGCGGTCGCCCAGCCAGGCGCGCTCGAGGAGGTACGCCGTCATGCGGGGTCCCTGCGGCGTTGTTGGGAGGAGCGAAGCGGGGGACAAGAACGCCGTGGGGTGCTCATGAGGCGGCCAGCTCGGCGAGCACGTCGGCCAGCGCCTCGACGCCGACCAGGCAGTCGGCCGTCTCGGCGTGCTCGTCGGGCGAGTGCGAGATGCCGGTCGGGTTGCGGACGAAGACCATGGCGGTGGGGATGCCGGCGTCGGACAGGATCCCGGCGTCGTGGCCGGCCTGGGTCGGGATGACCGGCCAGTCGCCCAGCGCGGCGAGACGGGCGGCGAGGTCGGCGTCGAAGGCGACCGAGCCGGACACCGACTCCGGCGTCACGACCAGCGAGGTGCCGTCGCGACCGGCACGGTCGTCGGCCTGGCGGGCGATCTCGCCCACCATCTCCGCGAGGGCATCGTCGGAGGACGCGCGGGCGTCGAGCCACGCGGTCACCTGCGACGGCACGGCGTTGGTGCCGTTGGGCTCGACCGCGAGGCGGCCGAAGGTCGCGCGCTGACCCGCGAGCCGGGCCTGCTTGTTGGCAGCGAGCGCGGTCATCGCGTAGGTCAGCATCGGGTCGTGCCGGTCCTCCATGCGCGTGGTGCCGGCGTGGTTGGCCTGGCCGGCGAAGTCGAACCGCCAGCGGCCGTGCGGCCAGATCTCGCTGGCCAGTCCGACGGCGACCTCGCGGTCGACGAGGTCGCGGCCCTGCTCGACGTGCAGCTCGACGAAGGTGCCGACACGGTCGAGGGAGAGCAGCCCCTGCGACGGGTCGAGGCCGGCGTCGGCGATCGCGTCGCCGAGGAACACGCCGTCGCGGTCCGTCAGCTCCTTCGCCTCGTCCCACGTGGTCGCGCCGGTGACCAGCCGCGATCCGAGGCATGCCCGGCCGAACCGCGATCCCTCCTCCTCGACGAAGACGCCGATCCCGATCGGGCGGCCGGGCACGAAGCCACGATCGCGCAGCGTGTCGATCGCCGCCAGCGCCGACACGACGCCGAGCGGGCCGTCGTACGCTCCGCCGTCGAGCACCGAGTCGAGGTGCGAGCCGGTGAGGACGCCCTGCCCGGACGCCGACTCGGGAGACCACCAGGCGACCTGGTTGCCGATGCCGTCCGTCTCGACGACGAGGCCGCGGGCGACGCACTCCTCGGCGAACCACGACCGCAGCTCACGCTCCGCCGACGCCCAGGGCTGCCGGAAGTAGCCGCCGGAGGTGGCGGACCGGCCGACGGGGGCGAGGTCGCGCCACATCTCCTCGAAGTGTCGACTGCTGGGTGGCATTCCTGCAGTCCACCGGCAACGGCCACGCCGGTCAACGCACGGCCCCGGCAAGTCGTCTCGGATCTGAGATGTGGTTGCGAGTGAGAGCCTGCCTCCATGGAGTTCCGTGACGTCGTACGCCGCCGCCGGATGATCCGCCGCTACGGGCCGGAGCCGGTCGACCCGGCCGTGGTCGACCGGATGGTGGAGCACGCCCAGCGCGCGCCCAACGCCGGTTTCAGCCAGGGGTGGGCGTTCCTGGTGCTCGACACCCCCGAGGACCTCGACCTCTTCTGGCGCTCGACAGGCGCAGACCCCAGCACGCACAACGCCTGGCTCGACGGGATGCGTACGGCCCCGGTCGTGATCGTCCCGCTCGCCTGCAAGGGCGCCTACCTCGACCGCTACGCCGAGGCCGACAAGGGCTGGACCGACCGTCGTGACGACCGGTGGCCGGTGCCGTACTGGTACGTCGACACCGGCATGGCGGCGCTGCTGATCCTCCAGACGGCGGTCGACGAAGGACTCGGCGCGTGCTTCTTCGGCATCCCGGGCGAGCACACCGACTCCTTCCGCGAGGCGTTCGGCATCCCGGACGACCACACGCCCATCGGCGCGATCACCGTCGGGCACCGGGTCCCGGACACCGGCGCGAAAGGATCACCGGCCCGACGCGAGCGGCGCGAGAACGTCGTCCACCGGGGGCGTTGGGGCACTACGGTCAGCGCATGACCGCTCTGCCCGTCGAGGCGCGTGTGGTGACGGCACTCCAGGCCCTCGTCCGCATCCCGACCGTCTCCGACCGCGACCCGAGCCGTGTGGACGCCGAGGCCTTCGACCGACTCCTCGCCGAGCTGGCGGTCCAGTTCCCGCGGCTGCACGAGCAGCTGACGCTCAGCATCGTCGGCACCCACGGCCTGCTGTTCCACTGGGCCGGCGCGAGCGCCGATCGACCGGTGGTGCTGATGGCCCACCTCGATGTCGTACCGGTCGACGGCGATGCTCCCTGGCAGCACGACCCGTTCGGCGGCGAGATCCACGAAAGTCCCACTGGACCGGCGATCTGGGGTCGCGGCACGCTCGACGACAAGGGGTGCGTCGCCGGGATCTGCGAGGCCGTCGAGTCCCTGCTCGAGGCGGGCCACACGCCGGCGCAGGACGTCTGGCTGTCCTTCGGCTGCGACGAGGAGGTCAGCGGCACGGCCGCGCCCGAGGCGGTCGAGGTGCTGCGCGGGCGCGGTGTCACCCCCTGGCTCGTGATCGACGAGGGCGGCGCGATCGCGAGCGGCGCGTTCCCCGGCGTGAAGGCGCCGTTGGGCGTCATCGGGGTGACCGAGAAGGGCACCACCTCGCTCGAGCTCGTCGCCGAGGGCCGTGGCGGGCACGCGTCGACGCCCGCGAAGAACGGCCCCACCGCGCGCATCGCCCGTGCCATCCTCCGGGTCGAGAAGGCGCCGTTCCCCGCCTCCGCCCCGGCCCCGACGCTCGAGCTGATGCGCCGGCTCGCACCGCACCTGCCGATGCCGGTGCGGCCCGTCCTCATGCCGCTGCTCGGCCGGGCCGACCGGTTCGCCCCCGTCGTCACCCGCGCCCTCCTGGCTGCCGGACCGGAAGCCGCGGCCATGACGCGTACGACGGTCGCGACCACCACGTTGAGCGGGTCGCCGGCCCTCAACGTGATCGCCTCGACCGCCAAGGCCGGGCTCAACATCCGGGTGATGATCGGTGACACGGTCGCCGGAGTCGTCGAGCACGTCCGCAAGGCCGTCGCGGACGACTCGATCCGGATCGACGTGATCGAGTCGGGCGAGCCGTCGCCGATCTCACCGATGGACGAGGCGTTCGAGCTGCTCGAGGAGTGCATCGGCGAGGTCTTCCCCGAGGCGATCGCCACGCCCTACGTGATGATGGCGGCCACCGACTCGCGCCACTTCACCGCGATCAGCGAGCACGTCTACCGCTTCGCGCCCTTCCGGATGACCAAGGCCCAGCGCCAGGCGATCCACTCCTACGACGAGCACATCGGCGTCGCCGACCTCGTCGACGGAGCCCGTTGGTACCAGCTGCTCATCGAGAGGCTCCCTTCATGACGACGTCCACCTCGCCCACCTCCGGGGGACCGATCGCCCGGACCGCCGTGAAGGGCCTCGCCACGATCGTCGGCTTCCTGGTCCTCGTCGAGTTCGCGAGCGGCATCCTGCAGGGCTACTACACGCCCATCTACCCGCAGATCGCCGACCACCTCTCGATCGCCGAGGGCGACATCAACTGGTTCGAGGCGGCGCAGCTGATCGTCAGCGCCCTCTGCATCCCGCTCCTGGCGCGGCTCGGCGACCTCGTCGGTCACAAGAAGGTGCTCCTCGTCTCGACCGCGGTCACCGCCCTCGGGTCGTGGTGGCTGGCCTTTGCGCCCGGATTCACGACCTTCCTCATCGGCTGGGCGATCCAGGGCGCGTACGTCGTCTGGCTCCCGCTGGAGATCGCGATCATCCACCGCCGCACGCGCGACTCGGGCCGTCAGGAGCTGCTGACCCGCCGCGGCGCGGCGATCCTGGTCGGCTCGCTCGAGCTGGCGGTCATCATCGGTGCCGTGACCAGCGGTCTGCTCGTCGACTCGATGGACATGAACATCCTGCTCGCGATGCCGGCCGTGGTCGTCACGGCGGTCTTCTTCGTGATCCTCGTCGGCATCGAGCAGGCGCCGGGCGACGACACCGACGGCGGGATCGACTGGGCCGGCCTCGGGCTCGTCACGCTCGCCCTCAGCGTGCTGATGGGTGGCCTCGTGCTGCTGCGGCTCGACGGCGCCGGGTCCCTCTGGGGATGGCTGACCATCGCGTTGTCCGTCGCCGCCTTCGTGGTGTTCTGGCGCTTCGAGGCGCGCCACCCCGAGCCGATCGTCGACGTGAGGCTGCTCTCCAGCCCGGCCCAGTGGCCGGTGCAGCTGACCGCGTTCCTGTTCGGCATCCCGGTGCTCGGCGGACAGATCCCGCTGTCGACCTATGCCCAGGCCGATCCCGCCGTGCGCGGCTACGGCCTCGGGGCGGACTCCGCCTTCATCTCCACCCTGATCGGCCTGTACGTCGTCACGCTGGCCATCGGCGCCTTCACCCTGCCGCTGACCACGCGCGTCCTCGGCGGCGTACGCCGTGCGCTGGTCGTGGCCTGCTCGCTGGTCGGCATCGGCTACCTGCTGTGGCTGCCCTTCCACGACCACACCTGGCAGGCGCTCATCAACATGGGCATCGCCGGCCTCGGCTCGGGTGCCCTCGTCGCGGCGCTGCCCGCCGCCGCCGCTGCGGCCGCGCCGCCGGAGCGCACCGGGATCGCGACCGGCATGACCAACGGCGCCAAGACGGTCGGCGGCGCCATCGCCTCGGCGATCTTCGCGATCGCACTGACGGCGACCGGTTCGCTCGACGCCACGGCCGAGAAGGTCGCTCCGTTGAGCGGCTACCTCACCGTCTGGGCGGTCTGCGCCGGGGCGTCGTTCCTCGCCGCGCTCGCGCTGATGGCCGCGCCCAGGCACGCGTTCAGCGACGCGCCCCAGGAGACCGTCGCCCCCTGATCGCCCTCTTCAGCGGATCCCGGTCAGCGGGCGACGTACGGCGCGTTCGTCGTGGCGACGACGCTGTCGTCGGCGGGCATCAGGAACCAGAGCACCGGGTAGACGAGCAGCTGGCTGCCGGGGACCACGATCAGGGTGACGGCGAACAGCAGGCGCGTCACCCAGGGCGTGAGGCCGAGCCGGCGGCCGACGCCGGCACAGACACCGCCGAGGATGCCGCGGTCGGAGGAGCGTACGAGTCCCTGACGGGCGAGCGAAGCACGAATGTTGTCCATGTCCCCAGCCTGCGTCGACCGAGCTCTCCACGCCATCGGGATCACCCCTTGCCCTACCCCGAAACCCGGGCTCGCTGGGGTCCGGGGATG
Source organism: uncultured Actinomycetota bacterium (assembly GCA_963708875.1). Classification (GTDB taxonomy): domain Bacteria; phylum Actinomycetota; class Actinomycetes; order Propionibacteriales; family Nocardioidaceae; genus Nocardioides. The sequence continues at coordinate 545,912 of CAVPUL010000005.1, read as the reverse complement.
AGTCGATCTAGGGTGGAGGGACCGGAGGTGATCGCGATGTCCGACCTCGAACCGTCTCCCGACGAGAGCGGTGCCGACCCTGCCCGCCGCCTGCCCGAGCGTGACGACCGCACCGGCCGGTCCGCCGCGGCCGCCCGGATCGCCCAGCAGTCGACCTGGGTCGACCAGCAGATCCGGGTCGCCATGGAGCGCGGCGACTTCGACGACCTGCCCGGCTACGGCAAGCCGATCGAGGACCTCGGCGTCGAGCACGACCCGGACTGGTGGATCAAGAAGCTCGTCGAGCGCGAGAACATCGCGCTCCTCCCGCCGGCCCTCGCGCTCCGCAAGGAGGACGCCGAGCTCGACGCGCGGCTCGACCGGATCAACGTCGAGGCGGAGGTACGCCGCGAGGTCGAGGAGTTCAACGGGCGCGTCCGCAAGGCGATCTACACCCCACCGACCGGCCCGTCGGGACCGCCGGTGATCACCCGGCAGCGCGACGTCGAGGACGAGGTCGTCGCCTGGAGCGAGCGGCGTACGGCCCGGATCGAGGCCCAGCGCGCGGCGCGCGCGGCCTTCGAAGCGGCTGCGCCGCAGCGCCGCCGCTGGTGGCGTCGCCGCTGACCGATCGCAGCACGAACAGGTCGGCGAGAGATCCGTCATATCGACGGACGTCCGAGCGGCGGTAGTTTGCGGCCATGACGCGATCCGCCAAGGACTTCTTCGCCCCGCTGGCCGTCGGGGCGCCAGCGCCACTGCGTGAGATCCCGGCCCGGCCGAGCCGGGCGATCCACTTCTTCGACCCCGGCAACGAGAAGATGGCGGCGAAGGTGCCTGACATGGTCGGCACCGTCGACGTGCTCCTCGGCAACCTCGAGGACGCCGTCAAGGCGGAGAACAAGGAGAGGTCGCGCCAGGGCCTGGTCGACATCGCGAAGGCGACGGCCAACCTCGGAGGCACCCGCGGCCCGACGCAGCTGTGGACCCGGGTCAACTCGCTCGACAGCCCATGGGGCCTCGACGACCTCGTCACCCTGGTGACCGAGATCGGCGACCAGCTCGACGTGATCATGGTGCCGAAGGTGCAGGGCGCCGAGGACATCCACTACGTCGACCGGCTGCTCGCCCAGCTCGAGGCCAAGGCCGGCCTCGAGCGACCGATCCTCGTCCACGCGATCCTCGAGACCGCTCGCGGCGTGGCCAACGTCGAGGAGATCTGCGCGGCCAGCCCGCGCATGCAGGGCCTCTCCCTCGGCCCGGCCGACCTCGCCGCCGACCGTCGGATGAAGACGACCCGTGTCGGCGGCGGCCACCCCGGCTACCTCGTACGCCAGGACCCGCCGCGCGTCGACGGCCAGCCGCAGTACGACGCCGACCGGACGACGTACCAGCAGGACCTGTGGCACTACACGATCGCCCGGATGGTCGACGCGTGCGCGATGCACGGGATCTACCCCTACTACGGGCCGTTCGGGGACATCAAGGACACCGCGGCGTGCGAGGACCAGTTCCGCAACGCGTTCCTCCTCGGCTGCGTCGGTGCATGGAGCCTGCACCCCGTGCAGATCAAGATCGCCCACCAGGTCTTCTCGCCCAGCGTGGAGGACGTCGCGCATGCCCGACGCGTCATCGCTGCGATGGGCGACGGCACCGGTGCGGTGATGATCGACGGCAAGATGGAGGACGACGCCTCGGTGAAGCAGTGCCAGGTCATGGTGGCCCTCGCCGACGAGCTCGCCGCGATCGACCCCGAGCTCCAGAAGCAGTACGACGCCATCCCCGACCAGCAGCGCGACCTGGAGGCCTGAGATGGCTGACTTCACTCCCCTGCGCTCCGTGCTCTACATGCCGAGCTCCAACGAGCGCGCGCTCGAGAAGGCCAAGGGCCTGTCCTGCGACGCGCTGATCCTCGACCTCGAGGACGCCGTCGCCCCCGACGCCAAGCCGGCGGCGCGCGAGGCCGCAGCAGCGGCGGCCGCGAGCGGTGACTACGGGCGGCGTACGGTCACCATCCGCATCAACGGGATCGGCACCGAGTGGCACGAGGCCGACCTCTCGGCGGCCAGCCAGGCCGGTCCTGCAGCGATCGTCGTGCCGAAGGTCGACAGCGCGGAGCAGGTCGCTCGGCTCGTCGACATGATGGAGAAGGCCGGCGCGCCCGACCACACGCGGCTCTGGGCGATGGTCGAGACGCCCGTCGCGATACTCGACGCACTCGCCATCGCGCGCGCGTCCGAGCGGCTCGGCGCCCTCGTCCTCGGGACCAACGACCTCGTCAAGGAGCTGTACGCCGAGCACGTCCCGGGTCGCGCCCCGATCCTGCCCAGCCTCCACACCGCTCTGCTGGCCGGACGGGCCGCCGGGATCGCGGTGATCGACGGTGTCTACAACGACGTCAAGGACACCGACGGCTTCCTCGCCGAGTGCGAGCAGGGCCGCCAGATGGGCTTCGACGGAAAGACGCTGATCCACCCCGGCCAGGTCGAGGGCGCCAACACCGCCTTCGCCCCGAGCGAGCAGGCGGTGGAGGACGCGCGCGGCCTGATCGCGGCGTTCGAGGACGGGAAGGGCGCCGGCGTGGTGACCTACAACGGCAAGATGGTGGAGAACCTGCACGTCGAGTCGGCGCGGCGCACGCTCTCGATCCACGACGCGATCGGCGCACTCGGGACCGGCTGAGGATCACCCACAGGGATGGGTCCGGCTTTCCAAAGCGGCTCCCACACGGCAGAGTGCTGGCGCTGCCCACAGTGGGCGCTTCACAAGGAGGCAAAACACATGATTGTCCTCGGACTGATCCTGCTCATCCTGGGGCTCCTGCTCCCGCAGAGCATCCTGACCACCATCGGCATCATCCTGATCGTCGTGGGTCTGGTCCTCAACTTCGTCCCGATCGGCGGCAGCAGCCGCCGGGTCTGGTAGCGGCACAGCACTCCACGAGCCAACGGGCCCCGGACACCAGCAGGTGTCCGGGGCCCGAACGCGTCCTGGGTGCTCCACTAGGGTTCCTCCATGACAGGCGCCCTGACCGTCTTCGGCGTGGCATCGCCCTACGCGTTCGACGTGGTCGAGTCGCTGCGCCGACAAGGTCGCGACGCGGTGTGCATCGACAACCACGGCGGCGCTGACCCCCGGCTCCCCGGCCTGGCTGACCTCACCGACACCACTCCTCGTACGCCGTTCACGCTCGGGCTCTCCTCGGCCAGGCACCGGGCCAGGGCCGCGCACGCGGCCTCCGACACGCAGTGGGACACGCCCGAGGCGCTGGTCGATCCCACCGCGATCGTCCCCTCGACCGCGACGGTCGCAGCACGGCGCCTACGTCAACGCCGGCGTGGTGCTCGGGCTCGTTCGCCGCCATCGGCTGTCACGCCAGCGTCAACCGGGCCAGCATCGATCGGGCACGACGCCCGACTCGGCTTCGCCGTCGCCACCGGACCCGGCGTGGTGCTCGCCGGCGGGGTCGTGGTGGAGGCCGGCGCGTTCATCGGAGCCGGGGCGACCGTCCTCCCCGAGCGTCACCGTCGGGACCGGAGCCATCGTCGGCGCCGGCGCGGTGGTCACCAGGGACGTCGACGCCGGGCGACGTCGTGGTGGGCAATCCCGCGCGGGTGCTGCAGGTCCACAGGACCGAGCCGTGGAGGAGCTCGCGTGTCCACACTGCTGACCGACCTGGATCGCACCCGCTCCCATCGTGCTCGCGCCGACCGGCATGGTGCCGACCCGGGCGATGACGCCGCACGTGCCGCTCACCCCCGCGGAGATCGCCGCGCGACGTCGCGGCCGCGGCCGCGGTCGGCATCACCTCGGTCCACCTCCATGCCCGCGGCGACGACGGCGACCCCACGTGGGAGCGCGAGGTCTACCAGCGGATCGTCGGCGCGGTCCGCGAAGCCGCACCCGACGTCGTCATCAACGTCAGCACCAGCGGTCGCACCTGGTCCGAGCTCGAGCGGCGGGCCGACTGCCTGGCGCTCGACGGCGACCTCAAGCCCGACCTGGCCTCGCTGACCCTGTCGTCGCTGAACTTCCTCACCCAGGCCTCGGTCAACGCCCGGACACCATCCACGGCGCTGGCCAGGATCATGCTCGACCGCGGCATCGTCCCGGAGCTCGAGATCTTCGACTTCGGGATGGTCAACTTCGTCCACGTCCTCCAGCAGCAAGGGCCTGCTGCCCGGCCCGGTCGTCGACCAACCTGTTCTTCGGCAACGTCGCCGGCATGCAGGCCACGCTCGCCGAGATGGGCCTGGCCGTCGACCGGCTGCCTCGACGGCACGATCTGGTCCGGCGCCGGACTCGGCGACTTCGGCCTGCCGGTCCAGGCGCACTCGATCGCGGCCGGGGGCGGCGTACGCGTCGGGCTGGAGGACGGCATCTGGTTCGACCGCGGGCGCACCCGGCTGGCCACCAACCCGATGCTGGTCGAGCGGGTGCACGAGCTGCTGGCCCTGCACGACCGGCCGATGATGACGCCGGCACGAGCTCCGCGCCCGCCTGAGGCCGATGACCGTCCCCGCCGCGGCACCGACCCGGCTGGGCGCCGGACGAGGCCGAGGCCGATCCGCGAGGCCGTGAGCCGGGTCCTCCGGGACGGTCCGTGGATCCTCGGCGGCCGGAGGTCAGTCGCTTCGAGGAGTCTTCGGGCCGTACGCCGGCCTGCCGGCACGCGGTCGGCGTGGGCAACGGGACCGACGCGCTGGCCATCGCCTTCGCCGCGCTCGGGCTGCAGCGCGGGCGCCGGCGTGCTGGTCGCCGCCAACGAGGGCGGCTACGCGGCCACCGCCGCGCGGATGGTCGGCCTCGTGCCTGTCGTGATGGACGTCGACGCCTCGACCATGGGGCCGACCGTCGAGACGGCCGCGGGCCGCGCACCGCGCCGGCGTCGAGGCCCTCGTCGTCACCCACCTGCACGGCGACGCCGTGCCGACCTCGCGGCGCTCGACGCCTGGCGTCGCGGTGCGGGCCTCGCCCTGGTCGAGGACTGCGCCCAGGCGCACGGCCTGCGGGTCGCCGGCGAGCACGTCGGGTGCACGGGCGGACGCCGCCACCTTCAGCTTCTACCCGACCAAGAACCTCGGCGCCGTCGGCGACGGCGGCGCTCGTCGTGCTTCGCGGACGCCGTCGGTCGCCGCCCGGGCCACGCACGCTGCGGCAGTACGGCTGGGGCGAGCGCTTCCGCGTCGACCTCCCCCGGCGGACGCAACACCCGGCTCGACCCGCTGCAGGCGGCCGTCCTGTCGCGCGCGGCTGCCCTTCCTCGACGACCGCAACGCACGGCGCCGGGCGATCGCCGCGCCGTACGCCGATGCGCTGGGTACCGCTGCGCGCCTGCACGGCGACCGCGCCTCGACGGTCGCCCACCACGCCGTCGTCGTCACCGAGCGGCGCGACGACCTCACCGCCCACCTGAGCGGCGGCAGGTGTCGACACCGCGGTGCACTACCCGCACCTCGTCGGCGAGATGCCCGGCATCTGCATCGCACGGTGCAGCCACGCCCGTGGCCGCAGGGCTGCGCGACGACGGATCCTCAGCCTGCCGTGCTTCCCCGAGCTGAGCGACGAGGAGATCCGCCAGGTGTGCCGCGCCCTCTCCGCCTGGGCGGATCGGTCGTGACGTCCGCCCCCGGTCGCTTCCCCGTCCACACCGACCCGCGCGGCAGCCTGCTCGCCGTGGAGGGGGCCGACGTGGGCGTTCCCCGTCCGGCGGGTCTTCGCCGTGACCGGCACCGCCGAGCGGCCGACCCCGTGGCGGTCACACCGCCTGCTGCCGCGAGCTGCTGGTGCTGGTGACGGGCCTGGTGGACGGCACCGTGCGCGGCATCGAGGGCGAGAGGGCCTTCGAGCTGTCGGCCGCCGGCGACTCGCTGCTCGTCGGACCGTCGGACTTCGTCGACTACCGCCTCGACGCCGACCGTCGGTGCTGCTGGTGCTGTGCGACGAGCCCTTCCAGGACCGCATCGTGACCCGCGCGTCCGTGCTGATCCCCATCCACGACAAGCCCACCACGCTGCCCCTCACCGTCGACACCGTGCTGCGCCAGAGCGTGGCTGACCTCGAGGTGCTGCTCATCGGCGACGGCGTCACCGACGAGGTCCGAGCCGTCGTCGCGCACCTCGTCGACGCCGACGAGCGTGTCCGGTTCCTCGATTTCCCCAAGGGCCCGCACCACGGCGAGCGCTACCGCCACGACGCCGTCGAGGCCGCGCGCAGCGACGCGATCTTCTACCTGTGCGACGACGACCTGCTGCTGCCCGACCACGTCTCCGACCTGCTCGACGTGCTCCGGGACCACTCCTTCGTCCAGAGCCTCAACGGCGAGGTGCGTCCCGACGGGCAGGTCCGCTTCTACGCCGCCGACCTCGCCGACCCCGAGGTGGTCGGCGCTGCACCTCAGCGACGACATCCGGTTCTGCTCGGTCAGCATCACCGGCACGGCGCACACCAAGGCGCTCTACGACGCCGTCGACGACCGCTGGGACACGACGCCCGCCGGCTGGTGGCCCGACCACTGGCAGTTCCGCAAGCTCATGCGCCACCCGTCGTACGTCGGCGCCACCTCGGCGCGGATGACCGCGCTCCAGTTCCCGACGAGCAGCGACGGGCGCGACACGTGGACCGACGAGGAGCGGGTGGCCGAGCTCCGGCCGTGGCACCAGCTGGTCGTCGGGCCCGGCGGCCAGGCCGACGTCGACGCCCGGTGCGAGGCGGGGCGGCGGGCCCAGCTCGTCGAGGACCGCGCCGCGATCGCACTGCTCCAGCGCGACCTGGCCTGGCTCCGCGAGGAGCACGACACGCAGGCCGAGGCCCAGCGCTGGCTCCAGGAGAAGTACGACGAGGGCCAGGTCCACCTCGCGTGGCTGGCGGGGCAGCACGACCACCAGGCCCGGCTGGCCGAGGCGGCCATGGCCTCGGCGACCGACCTCCGCGCCGGCCTCGAGCGCAGGGACGCCCTGATCGCCCAGCTGCGCGCCAAGATCTCCCGGAAGAACGAGACCATCACCCGGCTGCGCGGCCGGCTGCGCGGCCGGTGAGGTCAGGCGCTCTCGTTGCCGCGCCGGACGCGGTCGTTGATCCAGGTGCTGGCGGCGCCCATCCAGCCGGCCAGGTCATGGACGAGCCGGCCGAGGGTGTCCTGGGTCCGCTCGAAGGCGATGGCATAGCTCGCCGCGGCCTCCTGGGCGGCCTCGCTGACCGAGGCGTCGTCGTCGCCCTCGCGGCGCGGGTAGGTGCCGGCCAGGATGGACGTGTACGCACCCGAGTCGATCCAGCGCCGCAGCTCGGTGGCCCGAACGACCGCGAACGGGTGGGTCTGCTGCTGCAGGAGCGACAGCTTGATCAGCGACTCGCGCACGTCGCCGCCCTCGTCGTACTCCCCTCCCTGCGCGAGGAACGAGGTGACGTCGAGCTCCTCGAGCGTGCCACCGCTGGCGATCTTCATGTGGGTCCGCAGGGCAGCGGTCGGGTCCTGGCTGGCGAGCAGCCCGGCACGATCCGCCGACAGCTCGGCCTTGCGCGACCACTCCAGCAGGCCGACGGTGACCATCCGGATGCCGATGGCACCACCGGGTACGGCGTTGAGCAGGCCGCCGAGCCCGAGCAGGCGCAGCAGCAGGGTGCGGTAGACCGCGTGCCCGCTCACGGCGTGCCCGAGCTCGTGGCCGATGACGAAGCGCAGCTCGTCGTCGTCGAGGTGGTGCACCAGGCCGGACGACAGGATGATGAACGGGCGCTCCATCCCGACCGTCTGGGCGCCCAGCTTCGGGTCGGCCTGGACGTACATCTCGGGCAGCACTGACACGTCCAGGCTCTGGCCGACCTCGGCCAGCAGCCGGTGCAGCCGCGCGAACTGGCGCTCGTCGACGCGGACCGCGGACCCGAGCAGCGTCAGCCGCCAGGCCCGCTCGCGGAACACCCCCGACATGGTCTTGAGGAGCACGTCGAAGCCCTTGAGCTTCCGCAGCGCGACCAGCGCGCCCCTGTCGGCGGGGTGCTCCCACGCCCGCGTGCTGATGTCCGTCAGCACGGCGCGCGCACGCGCCGGCTTCTTGTCCCCCGTAGCCATGCGGGAATCCTGTCCTACGAGCGCCGGGAAGTCAGCGGTTTCGGGCGGCCGGCTTGCCCGGATCCCGGGCGCGGGCGGCGGCCTCGATCTCCGCGCGGCGGGCGGCCCAGAAGGCCGCGTCGTGCCCGGCGGCCGCCATCGCCTCCGCGTCGGTGCCGACGGCACCGTCGAGCTCCTCGCGCAGGATGTCGGCGTGGCCCGCGTGCCGGCTGGTCTCCGCAAGCACGTGGACCAGGACGTTGAACAGCGGCACCTCGTCGGCGCCCCACCACTCGACCCGACCCGTGTCGTCGAGAGCCAGGGCCTCGATCGTCGCGTCGCTGTGCTCCCAGACGCGGCGGTAGCGGTCGACCACGTCCGCGCGCGACTCGTCCTCCGTCGCCCACATGTCGGCGAGACGCTCCTCCTCGTCGTCCCAGCGCGTCAGCGGCTCGGGGAAGGGGCGATCGAAGACCTCCCCGAGGTAGCGGGCCTCCCAGGTGGCGAGGTGCTTCACCAGCCCGAGCAGGTTGGTGCCGGTGACGGTGAGCGGGCGGCGGACGTCGTAGTCAGACAACCCGTCGAGCTTGGCGAGCACCGCCGTGCGCTCGTGCTTGAGGTAGTTGTGGAGGTTGGCCTTGGCGGCGGCATCGTCCATGCCGCCACCCTGTCACTCGCGCATCGGTACGCGGACTCCGCGCTCCTCGGCGACCTCGACCGCGCGGTCGTAGCCCGCGTCGACGTGGCGGATGACGCCCATGCCCGGGTCGTTGGTCAGCACGCGCTCGATCTTCTCCGCCGCGAGGTCGGTGCCGTCGGCGACCGTGACCTGCCCCGCGTGCAGCGACCGGCCGATGCCGACGCCGCCACCGTGGTGGAAGGACACCCACGTCGCGCCGGACGCGGTGTTGACGAGCGCGTTGAGGATCGCCCAGTCGGCGATGGCGTCGGAGCCGTCGAGCATCGCCTCGGTCTCGCGGTAGGGCGAGGCGACCGAGCCGCAGTCGAGGTGGTCGCGGCCGATGACGACCGGCGCCTTGAGCTCGCCGCTGGCCACCATCTCGTTGAACTTCGCGCCCGCCTTCGCGCGGTCGCCGTAGCCCAGCCAGCAGATCCGGGCCGGGAGGCCCTGGAACTGCACGCGCTCGGTGGCCATGTCCAGCCAGTGGTGCAGGCGGGCGTACTCCGGCTTCTCGTCCGCCGGGAAGAGCTCCTTGATCGCGCGGTCGGTGGCGTAGATGTCCTCCGGGTCGCCGGACAGCGCGGCCCAGCGGAACGGGCCCTTGCCCTCGCAGAAGAGCGGACGGATGTACGCCGGGACGAAGCCCGGGAACTCGAAGGCGCGGTCGTAGCCCCCCTTGCGGGCCTCGTCGCGGATCGAGTTGCCGTAGTCGAAGACCTCGGCGCCAGCGTCCTGGAACTCGACCATCGCGCGGACATGGCGGGCCATCGACTCCTGGCTGCGCTTGGTGAAGCCGCGCGGGTCCTCGGTGCGCTCGCGCTCCCAGTCGTCCGGTGCCGTGCCGGCCGGGAGGTAGAACAGCGGGTCGTGCGCCGACGTCTGGTCGGTGACGATGTCGATCAGCGGGCCGTCACCCTTCTCGGCGCGGTCGAGGTGCCGCTCGAGCAGCTCGGGCAGCAGCTCGGCGGCGTTGCCGAGCACGCCGATCGACAGGCCGCGACGCGCGTCGCGTGCCTCGAGGGCGAGCTCGATCGCGTGGTCGAGGTCGCGCGCCTGCACGTCGAGGTAGCGGGTCTCGAGGCGGCGGTCGATCCGGTGCTGGTCGCACTCGATGCAGATGGCGACGCCGTCGTTCATCGTGACGGCGAGCGGCTGCGCACCACCCATGCCGCCCAGTCCCGCGGTCACGGTGATCGTGCCGGCGAGGGTGCCGCCGAACTTCTTGTCCGCGATCGCGGCGAAGGTCTCGAACGTGCCCTGGAGGATCCCCTGGGTCCCGATGTAGATCCACGAGCCGGCCGTCATCTGGCCGTACATCGTCAGGCCGAGGTCCTCGAGCCGGCGGAACTCCTCCCAGTTGGCCCAGTCGCCGACGAGGTTGGAGTTGGCGATCAGCACGCGCGGCGCCCACGCGTGGGTGCGCATGATCCCGACCGGCTTGCCCGACTGCACGAGCAGCGTCTCGTCGTCCTCGAGGTCGCGCAACGACCGCACCAGCGCGTCGTACGCCTCCCAGTTGCGCGCCGCCTTGCCGGTGCCGCCGTAGACCACCAGGTCCTCGGGGCGCTCGGCGTTGTCGGGGTCGAGGTTGTTCATCAGCATCCGCAGCGGCGCCTCGGTCTGCCACGACTTCGCGGACAGCTCGGTGCCGTGTGCGGCGTGGATGGGCAGGCGGGGGTTGGACGAGGCGTTCACTGCAGTTCTCCGATCACGGACTCGGCGGCGGCGAGGACCGCGCCGGACTGGACGAGACCGACGGCGGCCTCGATCTCGGGCGAGAGGTGGCGGTCGGGGCCCGGGCCCTCGATGCCGGACTGGCGGAGCAGGGCGACGACCGCTGCCGTCGCGGGCGAGGGGGTGAGCGGGGCGCGGAGGTCGAGGGCGCGGGCCGCGGTCAGCACCTCGACGGCGACCACCCGCGACAGGCCGTCGACCGACGTGCGCAGCTTGCGGGCGGCGTTCCAGCCCATGGACACGTGGTCCTCCTGCATCGCACTCGACGGGATCGAGTCGACCGAGGCGGGGACAGCGAGTCGCTTGAGCTCGGACACGATCGCGGCCTGCGTGTACTGCGCGATCATGAGCCCGCTGTCGACGCCCGGGTCGTCGGCGAGGAAGGGCGGCAGGCCGTGGTTGCGGGCCTTGTCGAGGAACCGGTCCGTACGCCGCTCGCTCATCGAGGCGACGTCGGCGGCCACGATCGCGAGGAAGTCCAGGACGTAGGCGACCGGCGCACCGTGGAAGTTTCCGTTGGACTCCACGGTGTCGCCGATGACCACCGGGTTGTCGATCGCGCTGGCCAGCTCACGAGCGGCGACCGTCGCGGCGTGCTCGACGGTGTCGCGAGCGGCCCCGTGCACCTGGGGCGAGCACCGCAGCGAGTACGCGTCCTGGACTCGGTTGCAGTCGCCCGTCCGGTGCGAGGCGACGACCGCGGAGTCGGCCATGAGGGCGGTGAGATTGGCCGCGGACAGGGCCTGGCCGGGGTGCGGCCGGATGGCCTGCAGCTCGGGCGCGAAGACCCGGTCGGTGCCGAGCTGGCCCTCGACGCTCATCGCGGCGGCGATGTCTGCGGTGCGGAGCAGCATCCGCAGGTCGGTGATGGCCATGACCAGCATGCCGAGCATGCCGTCGGTCCCGTTGATGAGCGCCAGGCCCTCCTTGGCGACGAGCTCGACCGGCGCCAGGCCGGCGGCGGCGAGTGCGTCGGCGGCCGGCATCAGCTCGCCCGAGGCATCGCGCACGTCGCCCTCGCCCATCAGCGCGAGCGCGCAGTGCGACAGCGGCGCGAGGTCGCCCGAACAGCCGAGCGAGCCGTACTCCCGCACCACGGGGGTGATCCCGTGGGACAGGAGGCCGGCCATCAGCAGCGCGGTCTCCCGGCGTACGCCGGTGTGACCCGTCGCCAGCGTCGAGAGCCGCAGCAGCATGAGCGCGCGGACCACCTCGCGCTCGACCTCGGGGCCCGAGCCGGCGGCGTGCGAGCGGATGAGCGAGCGCTGGAGCTGGGCGCGCATCTCGGTCGGGATGTGCCGGGTGGCGAGGGCGCCGAAGCCGGTGCTGACGCCGTACGTCGGAGTCTCCGCGGCGGCGAGCGTCTCGATCACCTGGCGCGCCCGGTCGATCGCGGCGAGCGACTCGTCGGTCAGCGCGACCGCTGCGCCGTCGCGGGCGACGTGGACGAGGTCCTCGAAGGACACGGGGCCAACCCCGACATGGATCGTCTGCATGCACCTCATCCAACTCCTGCCCGCGAGTCGGCACTACCCTCCGCCACGCTGCTGCTGTCTCGGATTCCAGACTGGGCGAAGCGCGCAGCACTGGGAGGGGTGGCAAGAAATGGGGAGGCGCCTGAGGGCGCTTCCGGTGACAATGGGGCAGGAGGAGACGTCATGCCCGAACTCGTGCTGACCGAACGCGAACAGGCCTCCGTCCGCGCCCTCATGGCGCTGGAGCCCAGCCCCGGCGCCCTCCCGTCGTCGCACGTCCTGGCCCTGATCTCCCGGCTGGTCCCCAGCGACACGATCGACGTGCACATCGCCGACTCGACCGGGTGCGTCGTCGAGCAGGTCTCCCTCCCGCACGTCGCGCTGGGTTCCTTCGATCCCCAGGTGTGCGAGGGCCCGCTCCCGCTGGGCATCGTGCACCAGAGTCGAGACCCCGACCATCGCGAGCTCCTGCGCGCGGTCGGCGTGAGCGACGGCGTGGTGATCGGCTTCCGCAGCGGCCGCGACCACGTCTCCCAGCTCGGCATGGACCGTTACGCCGGGATGTTCTGCGAGCGCGACCTGGCGATGCTCCACCTGGTCGCGCCGGCGCTCCAGCGGTTGCTCCGCAGCGCTCAGACCACGACCCTCCCGGCCTCACTGACCCTGACCGAGCGGCGGGTGCTCCAGCTCCTGTCGACCGGCATGTCCAACGCCGACCTCGCCTACGAGCTGTCGGTCGCGCCGGCCACCATCCGCAAGCACCTCGAGCACGTCTACCGCAAGCTGGGCGTGACGAGCAGGACGGCCGCGGTCCACGTGTTCCAGCGGGAACCTTCGGCCACCCACGAGCTGGTGGGCTGAGACCCCGACATACGCCGGAAGGCGAATGGTCGTGGGCCCGCACCGCACAGAGACTCGCCAGGAGGGACATCCCTCCTCGCGAAAGGCCTCTGCCCATGACTCTGCACCGCATCCACCTCACCCTCGCCTCGGCCGCCCTCCTGGTCGGATCGACGCTTCTCGCCCCCGCCGCCACGTCCGGGATGCCGGCGAGTGACCGCCCGCCCCGCACGCGGCACTCCGGGTCGACCGAGAGTGCCCAGGTCGTCCTCGACTGGGAGCGCGTCTCGTTCGCCACGGTCTATCCCGCGACCCCGATCCCGAGCGGAGTCCCGGTCCTCGGCTTCACCTCCCTCGCCATGCACCGGGCAGCCACCTCCTCGGCCGAGCGATCGGACAGCTCCGAGACGGCCGCCGTCGCGACCGCTGCCCACGACGTCCTCCTGCACTACTACCCGGGTGCGGCCGCAGCGCTCGACGCCCAGCTCGTCACCAGCCTCGCCGCCGTGCCCGACGGCCGCGCAGAGGACCGCGGGGCGGCGCTCGGCGAGCGCGCCGCCGCCAGGATGGTCGCGAGCCGGGCCGGCGACGGCTTCGGCGACACGGAGATCCACTACACGCTGCCGCCGGGCATCGGGACCTGGCAGCCGACCCCACCTGCCACCGACATGCTCGGGGCCTGGATCGGCTCGCTCGAGCCCCTGGTCCTGCACAAGCTCGCCCCGGTCGACGGCCCCGACGCGCTGACCAGTGCGGACTACACCACCGACTACAACGAGGTGAAGCTCCTCGGGTCGATCACCTCCACCACCCGGACCCAGGCCCAGTCCGACACCGCGCTCTTCTTCAACAGCAACTCGGCCACGACCGTGGGGGACGCGCTCGTGCGCTACCTCGAGTCCCACCCCGCGAGCATCACGGACACGACGTGGATCTTCGCCGCGATGCACGGCGCGATGACCGACTCCGTGATCAGGTGCTGGCAGCTCAAGCGTGACGTCGGGTTCTGGCGGCCCTTCCAGGCCGTGGCGGGGGCGGCCGACGACGGCAACCCCGACACGCAGCCGGAGGCCGGGTGGGAGCCGTTCCTGCCCAAGCCGAACTACTCCGACTACGTCAGCGGACACGCCTGCCTCACCGGCCCGGCCGTCGAAGTGGTCCGGGAGACCCTGGGCGAGACGACACCGCTCGAGCTCCGCTCGGTCAACATGCCCAACGCCCCACGCACCTATGCGACCCTCACGGCACTCGAGTACGACGCCCTCAACGCCCGCATCTGGGGCGGCTTCCACTTCCGTGACGCCGTCACGGACGGCTACGCCATCGGCCACTGGACCGCCCGCAAGGTGATGGAGCGACTGCGCTGAGCCCATGACCCGCACGGGGTTCGCCCCGAGCCACCCGTGCGGGTCTGGACAGGACCACCAGTCCTGCAAGACTGGTCCCCCCTGTCGATCGAAAGAGGAAACAACTCGTGCCCACCGTCATCGTCATCGTCGTCATCGTCCTGATCGCGGCCGCGGTCGCGGCCTTCCTGATCAACAAGCGGGACAAGGCCGTCAAGATCGCCAAGGCCGACGAGCTGCGCTCGCAGGCCGCCACCGAGGCCCAGAGCACCATCGCCCCCGCGCAGCAGAGCGCGGCAGAGGCGGAGGCAAAGGCGGAGGAGGCACGGCTGCAGGCGGAGCGGGCCCAGGCCGAGGCCCGCGAGGCCCAGGTCGCGGCCCAGCAGGTGGAGGCGGAGCACGAGTCCCAGGTGCGCGAGGCTGACCGCCTCGACCCGCGCGTCGACGACACGTCCGACGAGTACGCACCGCAGGTGCCGGGCAGCGTCGACCAGCAGCCCACCCCGCCGTCCGAGGCCAACCGCGAGCCGGAGTCGGTCCCGCAGACCGATCCCGCGCCCGCCGCGCCGACCGAGAGCACCGATCAGTCGTACACCGACGGCACGACCACCACCGAGACCCAGGACGCCGGCAGCCCGGAGCTCCCTCGTCGTACGCGTGGCGCCCAGGAGATGCCGGGCAGCCCGATCGAGCAGACCGACGGCGGCGGTGGCTGGTTCACCCGCCAGGACGACCCGGACCGGACCGACAAGGCCTGACGACGACCGGCACGGTCTCGTGAGCCAGGTCCCCGCCGCGACCCGCGCCCTGCGGGTCCTGCGGTTCCTGGCCACGCAGGCCGACCCGGTGCCCCTCGACCGCGTCATGCGCGCCTGCGACCTGCCGCGGAGCACGGCGTACCACCTGCTCAACACGATGATCGACGAGGGCTTCGTCGTGCACCTGCCCGACGAGCACCGCTACGGGCTCGGCGTCGCGGCGTTCGAGGTCGGCAGCGGGTTCACCCGCCAGGAGCCGCTCGCCCGGTTGGCCCGTCGGCCTCTCGCCGAGCTGGTCGACCGCACCGGCTACGGCGCGCACCTCGCCGTGCTCCACGGTCGCGACGTCCTCTACGTCATCGAGGAGCGCGCACCGGGACGGCCGCCCCTGGTCACCGACGTGGGCGTACGCCTGCCGGCCCACCTCACGGCGTCGGGGCGCACGATCCTCGCTGCGCTGCCGTCCAGCCAGGTGCGCGCGCTCTACCCCGACCGGAGCGCCTTCGTGGACCGCCACGGCAAGGGACCGGCCTCGCTGAGCGCCCTGCGCACGGTCCTGAGCGAGACCCGCCAGCGCGGCCACGCGACCGAGGACGGCGAGGTGACGCCCGGACTGGTGAGCGTGGCCGCGGCGGTGCTCGACCACAACGCCCACCCGGTGGCGGGCGTGGCCGTGACGTTCCCCAGCGAGGACGAGGCCGACGTGGCCGCGATCGCCGCGGCCGTCACCGCGACGGCCACGAGGCTGACCCGGCGGGTCAGTGGCGGGGCAGCAGCAGCGCGTTGACGATGATCCGCGTGCGGTAGACCCCGGTCAGGTCGTTGCGGTCCCCACACGTGATGAGGACCAGACGTCGCGCGTTGCCGCGGTCGGAGAACAGGGCGGCGACCTCGCTCCGCGACATGTCCGTCACCCGACGCACGCGCGTCACGGCGAACCGGTTCCGTCCGACGACCACGAGGTCGCCCACGCCCAACCGGCCGAGGTGGTCGAAGACGCCGGGTCCCCGGGACCAGGTGTGGCCGGCCAGCACGGCGCTGCCCTCCTGTCCCGGCAGGACGCCGTCGCGCCAGCGGTAGACGTCGCGGACGCTCGTGCCGATCGCCAGCTGTCCGGCCCTGGTCACGCCGACGGGGATGATCCCGGCGTCCACCCCGATCGTCGAGATGGTCACCCGCCCGAGGGGTGCCGCGGACGCGCGTGCCTCCGCCACCGGACGCGCGTCGACCGGGGCGGCCACCAGCACCGCGGCGATCGCCGCCAGCACCACCAGGCACCTGCGCATGACCCACAGCCTAGGTCGCTCGCAGACGGTTGCGACGTGACTCCCCGTGGGTGAAGGTCGTTGCACCACCGACGCCACCGACCACCGAGGACCGACGTGACCCAGACGCCCCGACACGTGCAGCGCACGCTCCTGTCCCTCCTGGCAGCGGGCGGGCTGGTGGTGGGCGGTGTGCTGTCGGCCGCCCCCAGCGGCACCGGCTCGGCGAGCCTCTCCTCGACGTACGACGCGCAGGCGCGGCAACGGGCCGCGGTCCTCGCGGAGCAGAAGCCGCACACGCACCCGGGTCAGGGCGGGACGGTCGCGGCGATCAGCGCGTCGCTGAACGACGGCCACGGCCACGTGCACAACGACCCGACCACCAAGAACGCCATCAGCCGCAGCGGGGAGGCAGCGCAGGCGCCCGACCCGACGACGCCGGCCCAGCGCGAGGCGAGCCGCGCCCGGGTCGCCGCCCAGCGCACCCAGCAGGAGCCGCGGCTCGTCGGCGTACCGCTGCGGAGCCCGCGCCTCCGCGTGCCCGAGAGCGTGTACGCCATGGCAGGCGGTTGCTACCGCCTCGGCGGGCAGTCGCTCACGTTCCAGGCGACCGGCCTGGGCAGCTACCTCCTCTACGCGCCCGACCGCACCTTCCTCGCCGCGGCCGCCTCGGGCACCGCCGCCTGGGCGGCGGCTCCCTCACCCGACTCGGACTGGACGGTCCGCCGGGCCGGCAAGGGGCGCTTCACCTTCACCCTCGCCGACGGCCGCGCCCTGCGGCGCACCGGCGGCGGCTTCGCCACGGGCGCCGCCGAGTCCTTCGCACTGCGGCGCACCGACGGCTGCACGGCCTTTCCCGAGGTCGAGACCAACGTCAGCGGACGACCCTTCGGCGGGGTCACGAAGTTCCAGGAGGTCCGCGGCTACGTCGACCCGCACGTGCACGGCCAGACCCACGAGTTTCTCGGCGGCCGCGTGATCTGCAGCCCGCCGTTCCACAAGTACGGCGCCGCGGCGGCGCTCGTCGACTGCCCCGACCACCAGGTCGCCGACGGTCGCGGAGCGCTCCTCGAGGACGTCCTGTCCGGCAAGACCCCGGGCACCGGTCACGACCCGGTCGGCTGGCCGACCTTCTCCTACTGGCCCAACCCGCACTCGCTGACGCACCAGCAGGTCTACTACAAGTGGCTGGAGCGCTCGTGGCGCGCGGGGCTGCGGATCCACACCAGCCTGCTGACCGAGAACCACATCCTCTGCACGGTCTACCCGCTGAAGAAGAACTCGTGCGACGACCGCGACGCCGTACGCCTGCAGGCCAAGGACATGCGCGCGATGCAGGACTACATCGACGCGCAGTACGGCGGCCCCGGCCGCGGCTGGTACCGGATCGTCACCGACCCGTTCGAGGCCCGGAAGGTGATCAACCAGGGCAAGCTCGCCGTGGTCATGGGCATGGAGACCTCCGTGCCGCTGGGCTGCAACGTCCAGCTCGGCAGGCCGACGTGCACCGAGGAGCAGATGCTCACCGAGCTCGCCGAGATGAAGAAGCTCGGCGTCAGCCAGATGGAGCTCACCAACAAGTTCGACAACGCCTTCACCGGCGTCGCCGGCGACGCGGGCACGATCGGGCCGCTGACCAACAGCGCGAACTTCCTGAGCACCGGGTCGTTCCTCCGGATGCAGACCTGCCCCACCAGCTACGCGCCCGGCACCGAGGACCGGCTCCAGTCACCCAACCTCGGTGACCTGGGCGGGGGCCCGACGTCGACGCCTCCCCTCGCGGCAGCACAGCAGGACGCGATCTTCGGCGCGATCTGGAAGCTCTTCGGCGACGTCGGCGTGCAGCCCGCGCCGCTCTACCCGGCAGGTCCGCACTGCAACCAGCTCGGCCTCAGCCCGCTCGGCCAGCGGCTGCTCTCGGCGATGATCGACAGCAAGATCCTCTTCGACCCCGACCACATGAGCGTCGCGGGCCGCAACGCCGCGCTCGACTACATGGAGCAGCAGCAGGCCGCCGGCCGACCGGTCGGCGTGGTGTCGTCGCACTCGTGGTCGACGCCGGACGCCTACCCGCGGATCTACCGGCTCGGCGGTTTCGTCGCCCCCTACGCAGGCGACTCGACGGGCTTCGTGGAGAAGTGGCGCCAGCACCTCGGCTGGACCGACAAGCGCTTCTACTTCGGCTTCGGCTGGGGCTCGGACATGAACGGCTTCGGCGCCCAGGGCGACCCGCGCGGAGCCGGTGCGCCGGCCCCGGTGACGTACCCCTTCACCGGACTCGACGGCGTCACGATCGGCCGGCAGCGCAGCGGCGAGCGGGTCTTCGACATCAACACCGACGGCGTCGCCCACTACGGGATGTACGCCGACTGGGTCGAGGACGTCGAGCACGTGGCGGGTGCGGACGGGGCCGCCCTCGGCGCCGACCTGAGCCGGGGAGCGGAGGCCTACCTCCAGACCTGGGAGCGCTCGTGGGGCATCGCTCCCGACTCGTGCCGCAACCCCGGGCTGCGGATGTCGGTGCGCGCCTTCACGCGCGCCGCCGACGCCGGTCTGCGTACGCGCGCGCTGATGCAACGCGTCGGCCAGCCCTGGCAGCGACTGGGCCGCGAGTTCACCTACTGCGCGAAGAAGCCCGGCAAGTTGCGGGTCGTGATGACCGTCGAGCTGTCGCGGAGCGGCAAGGTGACCGGCGTACGCCGCGGGTGAGGTCTCAGCGCGCTGCGTCGTCGCTCGTCCACGGACGTGACCCTCGGCCGAGTCAGCCGTGCGTGGCGCGGGGCTGCGTGGGCATCGGGTCGGAGCGCACGCCTTCTGTCGCCGTCAGCTCCGACGCAGGAAGCGTGGCCTGGTAGATGCCCGGCTCGACCTCGATCGCGCCCAGCTCGTCTGCATCGGCCACCGAGTCGGGCGTGAGGACGACCAGTGCCTCGTCGCCCGCCTGCTGCAGCACCCGGACCCGCCGGTCACGCCATCGGGCGACGAGGGCGATGTCGAAGACCTCGCACTCGGTGACCGGCACGACGCGCGCATGGATCATCGGCCGGGTCGGGGCAAACCCTTGCGGGACCTGCTCGTCGCCGACCCACACCAGCTCCACCGACTGCTGGTCCGCGGTGTAGGAGCACGGCAGGTCGAGCGAGCCGACCTTGGCGCGCGGTCCCACGAGGTGGAGTGGCGGGAAGTAGCCCTTCGCGCCCTGCCAACCGCGCGCGGCACCGTGGTAGCGGGACAGCTCCTGCTCGGTGCCGTCGAGGGCGACGCGGATGAAGCGGGCGCTGACCGGCATCCGCGTCATCGTGAGGATCCAGACCGGAGCGGCGTTGCGGAGGAAGCCGGTCGGGTACGTCGGCCACGGCACGTCGGCGTGGCCGGGTGCGTTGGTCGGGATCCGGAGGTCCATCAGCGGATTGGTGCTGAAGCGGATGACGTCGACGTGGTCGGGGGCCTCGCCGAAGGGCCCGTCCGCACCGTCGAGGCCCAGCGCCTTGACCCGCTCGACGGGGGTGAGGCCGATCAGGTCGTCGGGTCGGTAGACAGCACCGGTCAGCTCGTCGTACCCGAGCTCGATGACACGGTGTGAGACCGCAGGGACCAGGAGCTTCTCCAGGACGGTCATGACTCGCGCCTCCTCGGGTGGATGGACGACACCTTCTCAGTCACGTCGGTCAGCTCGGACAGGGGGGCGAGGCCTCCCCAGCCGTCGCGGACGTCGCCGCCCAGCCCTTCCCGCTCGGCGAGGTCGCGGTCCCACGTGTAGAAGCGGGCGTCGCCGCCCTGCACTCCACCGATGGCGATGTCGGCCCCCTTCCACCGGGCCCGGACCTTCACCGACAGCAGGTCGTCGAGGTCGTCCATGTCGTAGCGCACGTCGCCGTGCTCCCCGTCCACCAGGACGTAGTCGTAGGCGCTGCTCCTCACCGGTTGCTCGACCCCGTCGATGACGGCGTAGTGGCCTGGGGGCCTGACGGGTGCGGTCACGGGACCCGCACCCAGCCGTCCTTGCCGAGCTCAGCCACGAGGTGCTGGTTGCCGAACTTGTCCATGCTCCAGATCTCGTCGCCGATGCGGAGCTGCGAGGGGTCGACGTTGCGGAACTCCGGCACGCCGCCCGAGGTGTAGCCGTTGCCCGTGAACGGGTTGTTCGGGTTCGCGGCGTCAGCGTCCCAGGCGCCGTCCCCACCGAGGTCCGAGTGCCGAGGGATGGTGAAGTCGTCGGCGCTCTCCGCGGTGTAGCGCAGCACATGGACGCTGTCCTGGTCCGGGCTGAACGGCGTGTTGTCGTAGCCGAGGCCGAGGCTGTCGTACATGTCCCGCGGGGTGTGCAGGTTCTCGACGTCCTCGGCGCGGGAGGTGAAGCCGAAGGACTCGTCGGGCTTGAAGTGCGGGTTGTCCGACGAGCCCCTCAGGTAGTCGTCGAACACGGTGGGCTGGAGGACGCGCTGCATCGGCGTCCCGGGCTCGATCCTGATCGCGTTGCGCGCCTCGGTGAGGCGCTCGATCTCGCTGGGCGTGAGGTCGCCGATGGGCTTGTCGACCAGGTTGCGCAGGTCGTCGGGCAGGTTGTCGAGGCGCCGGAGGTCCCCGAGCTCGTCGAGCTTGTTGAGGTCGGACAGGTGGTCGAGCTTGCTCAGGTCGGAGAGGTTGTCGAGCTTGTTGAGGTCACCGAGCGCGTCGATCGCGTCGATCCCACCCTTCGCGCCGCGGGTGGCGAGGGCGCCGGTGCCGGCCGTGGCGACCGCGATCACCGCGTCGGGCACGAGGTGGCCGAGCGCGCGAGCCGGGTCGTCGGCCCAGGTGTCCCAGTCGAGCAGGCTCTTGCCGAGCTCCTTGCCGAACCCGATCGGGTCGGTGGTCAGGCCGGTGTAGATGCCCTTCGCCATGTCCCAGGCGTTCTCGGCGGAGAGCTCGTACTTCTTCATCAGCTCCTCGGGAGTGAGGTCCCCGGTGGCCATCTTGTAGGCGTCCATCACCATGTTGACCGGGCTGAACGGCACCATCGTGAGCAGGTCCCAGACGGCCTCGCCGGCCCCCTCGAGGATGCCGCCGACGAACTTGAGGCCGGACTCGAGCCAGTTGGGCTCCTCCGGCGCGTCGGCGCACCCGGCCTTCACCTGGCCGGCGCAGGTGTGGGCCGCGGTGTCGAGGTCCGCGCGGGCGGAGGCCAGCTCCTGCAGCGCCGCCTGCTGGATCGGGTCGCCCCAGTCGTTGAACGGCTCGGCCTGGTCGGTGCCGCCGCTGCTCCAGTAGGACCGCATCCGGCCCATGTAGGAGTCGTACTGGGTGCGCGCGCTCTGCGACTCCTGCTGACCCCGCTCGTACTCCTTGCGGGCCCACTCGGCGCGCGACTGCGCGTCCTCCAGCTCACCGGCGTACGTCGTCAGGCCGGCGGCGGCCTTCTTGAACCCGTTGCCGGACTTGATCCAGCGATCCGGCTCGAGATCATGCGCCTCGCGGAACTCGTCGGCTGCGCGCCCGGTCCAGCCGGACACGTCGATCTTGGACAGGGCGTCGCCGGTGTCGTAGAACGACTGGCCCTTCTGCTCCATGACCAGGGCCTTCGCGCGGATGTTGCCCGGGTTGCCCTCGATCTCGAAGTCCGGCATCTCACATCACCTTGATCGCGGCGATCGTGCCCTTGAGCGCGGAGAGCGACTCGTGACCGGCCTTGTCGGTCTCGAAGTAGTTCATCGCGATCTTGCCGAGCCTCCCGGCCATCTCCTCGACGTCCTGGCAGAGGTTGTTGACGCCTTCCTCCCAGCGGCCCTTGAACTCGTCGAGCGCGTCCCAGAGCACGTCGTTCCCGACGTCACCCTTGGACGGCACCAGGTCCTCGACGTCCTTGTCCTTGAACAGCTGGAGGGTGTCGTTGAGCCCCTGGGCGGCCTTGCCCATGCTCTCGAGGTCCACTTCGTAGTCGTACGACGGCATGGTCTCCCGATTCCCCGCGGCGGGCTGCCTCAAACCGAACGAAGTCGGGCAGTCCGGGCGGTGTGAACCGCCTCCCGTGAGGGTAAGGGGGACCACGCGCCACCCAGCGCACACCACCCAGCACAGACCCGAGAGGGGGCGGCCGTGGCCGTCGGACTTGTCTATTCCGAGATGCAGGCAGCCGCCCAGGCGGTCGCCGAGGCGGTCGAGCCGCTGCAGCAGACCCTGAGCGACCTCGGCTCGACCATCGAGACCGCGTCTGGTGCCGGATTCAAGGGCCAGGCGGCCGCCGGTTTCGGCGAGGCGATCAACGCATGGTTCGAGGTCGCGATCTCGCTCGGCCCGATCCTCGACGGCTACAGCCAGAACCTGATGTACGTCGCCCAGGAGCACCAGACCAACGACGTCGAGCAGGCCACGCGCGCCGGCCAGCTCGCCGAACGCCTCGGCGGAGGTCCCCGATGAGCGAGCGCGGCCTGGTCGTGCACCAGGACTCCCTGTCGACGATCGAGACGGCCCTGGGCGACGCCACGACGGCCATCACCACCCAGATCAACGAGCTCCTCGACCAGGTCAAGACGCTGACGCCCGGGTGGGACGCCACCAGCGAGTCCCACCTGGCGCACGCCGAGCACCAGCAGAAGCTGCGTGATGGTGTCGCCCAGCTGACCGAGGCGCTCGGCCAGGTGAAGGCCAAGGTCGCGACCTATCGTGATGACGCCCGCGAGATCGAGGTCGAGAACGTCGCGATCGTGAACTGATCGCACCACCCTCCCGGGTGAAGTTACCTGCGGGTAGGATTCTTCTCACTCGTGGGAGCCCTGCCGTCGGTGCGACGAGCGGTCATATGCTCCCGCTCAGTACGCCCGATCCGAGGAGCAGCCCGCATGCAGATGTTCGCGATCGTCGTCTCGCTCGCACTGACCGTCGCCGCGGTGGCGCTCCTGGTGCCCGCGGTGCGTCGCATGCTGGGCGTGATCCGCAGCGGTCAGCCCGACGCCAGCCGCCGCGAGAATCCCTCCGGTCGTGCCGTCACGATGCTCAAGGAGACGTTCCTCCACACGCGGATGCTCCAGTGGCACTGGGTCGGCATCATGCACTGGTTCGTCTACGCGGCGTTCCTGTTCCTCAGCACCGCGGTGCTGGCGGCGTACTTCCAGCTCTTCAAGCCGGACTTCGCGTGGCCCGTCATCGGCCACTGGTACCCCTACGAGTGGTTCAGCGAGCTGATCGGTCTGCTGAGCACGGTCGGCATCGTCTTCCTGATCATCTACCGGCAGAAGCACCACCCGCGCTCCGAGGGACGCAGGAGCCGGTTCTTCGGCTCGACGTTCTGGCAGGCGTACTTCGTCGAGGCGCTGGCGCTGCTCGAGGGCGGCGCGATCCTGTTCGTGCGAGCCGCGGAGTGGAAGCTCGACGAGGACGCGGGTCGCAGCCACTACCCGATCTCGTCGTGGATCGGCGACGCGTTCTACCCCGTCGGCGAGCGCTCCCTGGACAACCTGATCTACGCCATCGCCGCCTTCAAGATCGCGCTGGCGATGATCTGGCTGATGGTGATCGCGCGCAACATCACCATGGGCATCGCCTGGCACCGCTTCACCGCCTGGTTCAACATCTACTTCAAGCGCGAGGCCAGCGGGCGCACCGCACTCGGCGCCATGAAGCCGCTGACGTCGGCCGGCAAGCCGATCACCCTCGACGACATCGACGACCTCGACGAGGACTCGGTCCTCGGCGTCGGCAAGGCCGAGGACTTCTCGTGGAAGGGCATCCTCGACTTCTCCACGTGCACCGAGTGCGGCCGCTGCCAGTCGCAGTGCCCGGCCTGGAACACCGAGAAGCCCTTGTCGCCCAAGCTGCTGATCACCGCGCTGCGCGACCACACGTACGCCAAGCACGACCCGAAGTCGCCGGACCACGAGGCGCACACCGAGCGCGCCCTGGTCGGCACCGGCTCCAAGGGCGAGAGCGCCGGGTCCGGCACGGACGTCCTCGACTACTTCTACAACCCGGCCGACGGCGACTTCGTCATCGACGCCGACGTGCTCTGGAGCTGTACGTCGTGCGGCGCCTGCGTCCAGCAGTGCCCCGTCGACATCGAGCACGTCGACCACATCATGGACATGCGGCGCTACCAGCTGCTGGTGGAGTCGAACTTCCCGGCCGAGCTCAACCAGCTGTTCAAGGGCCTGGAGAACAAGGGCAACCCGTGGAACATGTCGAGCACCGCTCGCATGGACTGGGCCAAGGGCCTCGACTTCGACGTGCCCGTCGTCGGGGAGGACCTGGAGTCCCTCGAGTCGGTCGACTGGCTGTTCTGGGTCGGCTGCGCGGGGGCGTACGAGGACCGCGCGAAGAAGACCACGCGCGCTGTCGCCGAGCTGCTCGACATGGCCGGCATCTCGTTCGGCGTGCTCGGCAACGGCGAGACCTGCACCGGCGACCCGGCCCGTCGCGCCGGCAACGAGTTCGTCTTCCAGGGCCTCGCGCAGCAGAACGTCGAGACGTTCAAGGAGTACAAGGTCAAGAAGGTCGTCTCGACCTGCGCCCACTGCTTCAACACCCTCAAGAACGAGTACAAGGACTTCGGCATCGAGCTCGAGGTCGTGCACCACACGCAGCTGCTCAACCGCCTCGTGCGCGAGGGCAAGCTGACACCGGTCAAGGACGGCGCGGGCGCCGCGAAGCGCTCGATCACCTACCACGACCCGTGCTACCTCGGGCGCCACAACGAGGTGTACTCGCCGCCGCGCGAGCTGCTCCAGGTGCTGCCCGGCGCCGAGGTCATCGAGATGGAGCGCAACTCCGAGCGCTCGTTCTGCTGCGGCGCCGGTGGCGCGCGCATGTGGATGGAGGAGAACCTCGGCGAGCGGATCAACATGAACCGCACCCGCGAGGCCGTCGGCACCGGTGCCGACCAGATCGCCGTCGGCTGCCCGTTCTGCCGGGTCATGCTCTCCGACGGGCTCACCGCCCAGCAGGCCTCGGGCGACGCCCGCGAGGAGGTCGAGGTCCTCGACGTCGCGCAGATGCTGCTCGCCTCGGTGAAGGGCGAGCAGGCGACCAAGGCCGCTCCGTCCTCGGCTCCGGGCTGCTTCAGCCCCTGCCGCCACGTCGTCCTCGGACGCCGATGTCGCGACCAAGGACGAGCCCGAGCCCGGTGACGTCACCGTCACCGACGACACGGTCACCGAGACTGCGGATGCCGGGCCTGCCGCGAAGGCCTCCGGCGGTACGTCGCTCTTCGACACCCCTGACCCGGAGCCCGAGGCCGAGGTGACGACCGCGCCGAAGCCCGAGTCGTCGGGTGGATCACTCTTCGACACTCCCGCACCCGAGGCAGAGCAGTCCCAGGCTGCGGAGCCCGAGGCTGCGGAGCCCGAGGCTGCGGAGCCCGAGGCTGCGAAGCCGACCGAGCCGACCGATCTCGGTGGCGGCGGATCGCTGTTCGACCTCGACGCCCCGAGCGAGCCCGCTGCCTCTGCCGAGAAGCCGGCCGAGCACGAAGGCCGAGACGAAGCCTGAATCGGAGAAGCCCGCCGCCGCGCCTGCGAGCACCGACGTCAGCAGTGGGGGTTCGCTCTTCGACATCGCCGCTCCCGCCCCGACCGAGCCGCGCGACGGCCGAGCCCGATGCCGAGCCGCGAGCCCGAGGCCGAGCCGGAGCCCGAGCAGACGAGTGACGAAGCGGCTGCCCCGGCGACCGACTCGTCGGACGTACCCGCCGACGAGCCGGCCGAGAAGCCCGAGCCGGCCGCGACCCGTACGACCTCGACGCCCACGACGGACGCCGACCTGTCGAGCCTCGGCTCGCTGTTCGACCTCGAGGCGCCCGCCGCAACGGAACCCGAAGCCGGAGCCGGAGCCGGAGCCGGAGACGAGTGACGAAGCGGCTGCCCCGGCGACCGACTCGGCGGACGTACCCGACGACGAGCCGGCCGACGAGACCGAAGCTGCCGCTGAGGGCGACGAGGACGACCCGGACACCGTCCTGGATGCGGACGGCGAGCCCGAGCCCGCTGCCAGTGGTACGACGTCGACGCCCACCACCGACGTCGACATCTCGGGCCTCGGATCTCTCTTCGACGTCGAGGCGCCGGCCCCGAGCCCGCCCCTGCTGCGGCCACCCCGACGGAGCCCGAGCCCGAGGCAGCTACCGAGCCGGAGACCAAGGCCCGACGCCGAGTCCGAGCCGGAGCGCGAGTCGGACCCCGAGCCCGAGGACAAGCCCGACGAGGAGCCCGAGCCGGAGCCCGAGCCCGAGCCGAAGGCCGAGCCCGGGACAAGGCCGAGCCCGAAGCCGAGGTGCCCACGGCGCCGAGCGCTCCGCCGAGCGGTGCCGACCTGAGCAAGGCCGCGCTGTTCGCCGACCCCGAGGACGCCGCAGCCCCTGCGGAGCCGGCCGAGCCAGAGCCCGAGCCAGAGCCCGAGGCAGCCGCCGAGGACGAAGACCCGGACGCGGTCCTCGACTCGGACGACACCGGCGACGAGGCCGAGCCGACCCCGCCCGAGGACGCGGAAGAAGCCCACGAAGAGAACTCCGGGACGACCGACAAGCCCGAGGAGCAAGCGGCTGCGAAGCCGGCAGCCGCCTCGGACGAGCCCGGTCACACGCCGCGTACGGACGTCGACATCAGCGACTCCGGCTCCCTCTTCGACCTCTGACCCACCGAGATAGTCCGCTGCAAAAAGCTGCTGGATCCACACTCGGGATCAGCTTTTTGCAGCGGACTACCCGGGGGCGGGACGGGGATGACGTCACCCCGGCGCCACTTTGACGTCAAATGATGTCACGATGGTGTTGACATGACGTCACAGTGATGTCATGGTGGTGCACATGGACATCACCCCCTACGTCGACAGCCTCCGCCGGGACCTGGTCGCCGCGGCCGAGGCCGGCAGCGACGAGCTGAAGCAGGCGGCCGAGCGGCTGGCCTACGCGCTGGACCCGAGCGCCCGCCTGGCGCTGATGGAAGCCATCTCCCACGCCGCGGCCGAGATCACCGCCGAGCTGCCCGAGGGCAGTGTGGACGTACGACTGGTCGGCCGCGAGCTGGACTTCGTCGTCGAGATCGCGCCGCCCGCCGAGATGCCGGCACCGCCCCCGCCGCCGGCGCCGCCCGCTCCCCTCGAGGAGGAGGACGGCGACCTGGCCCGGGTGACCCTCCGCATCCCGGAGGCCGTCAAGGCCCGGGCCGAGGAGAAGGCCGCCGCCGCCGGTCAGAGCCTCAACACCTGGCTCGTCGCGGTCGTACGCAGCGCCAGCAGCGACCACGCGATCAACATCGACGTCGACCTGAGCAGCGTCCCGTTCGTCGGCTACGACCCGTTCGCCGCCAACCGCAAGCAAGGCACCCACAACCGCCGGATGTCCGGCTGGGCCTGACGCCCGACCCCGCCGGCGCTGACCGGCAACCCCTCCCCGCCCATCACCGCGGACCGGCACCGGCCGGCCCGTCGGACGAACACACCCTCAACCAGACCGGAGACACCCGATGAGCAACCACCTGGACCTCAGCTTCGACACTCCCCAGCCGATCGAGCTCTACGTCGAGAACGGCCGCGGCACCGTCGACGTGACCGCCACCGACACCATCGAGACCACGGTCCGCATCACCGGCGACCGCGCCGAGGAGTTCGACGTCCGCGACCTCGGCGACAGGATCGCGATCATCGCCCCCAAGGGATCGGGCGGGTTCTTCGGCAAGGACCCCCGCGCCGAGATCATCGTCGAGGTGCCGACCGCCAGTGCACTGACCGCCAAGGTCGGCAGCAGCGACGTCGCAGCCCACGGGCGCTTCGCCGACACCTCGGTCGACTCCGGTTCGGGTGACGTCTCCCTCGACGTGGTCCACGGCGACACCGTCGTGAAGTCCGGTTCGGGCGACCTGGTCGCCGAGCACCTGACGGGCGACGCCCGGGTGAAGTGCGGCTCCGGCGACGTCCGCGTCACCCGCGCCGACTCCGGCCTCGTGGTCACCAGCGGGAGCGGCGACGTACGCGTCGACACCGCCAGCGGTGAGGTCGCCATCAAGACCGGCTCGGGCGACGCCCAGGTCGGAGCGGTCACCGGCGACGTCGTCTTCACGACCGGCTCCGGCGACCTCATGGTCGGCCACGCCTCCGCGGGCCGGGTCACCGCCAAGACCGCGAGCGGGGACGTCAGCATCGGCGTCGCGGCGGGCATGCCGGTGTGGACCGACGTCCGCACCGCCAGCGGCCGCCTCTCCTCGACGCTCCCCAAGACCGGCGAGCCCGCCGAGGGCGAGCCCTTCCTCGAGGTGCGCGCCACCACCGCCTCGGGCGACGTCACCCTCCACCAGAGCTGAATCCCCCCGACCTCACGAAAGGAGCACGACCATGTACGACTCGTTCACCGACATCGAGCTCATCGCTCGTCACCGCATCGCCGAGCGCGTGCGCTACTCCCCGCGCGCCCCGAAGCGCCGCTGAGCACCACCCGCCTCCACGCCCGGACCTGACGTCCGGGCGTCGAGTCGTTCCTGGCTCAGGACCGCATCGCGACGCCGCGGCGCCAGTAGCCCATGAAGGCCACCTGCCGGCGGTCGAAACCCAGCTCGTCGACCAGGTGGCGGCGCAGGCCCGTCACCACCCTCGACTCCCCCGCGATCCAGGCGTACATGTCAGCTCCGCTCGCCGCGTCGCCGGGGACCTCCTCGCCCGACGAGGAGTAGTACGGCGTCTCCCACAGGTCGGGGTCGACCTCGTCGGCCGCCACCTCGACCTCGGCGCCGGCCATGCTGATCGAGAGTGGGCCCAGGTGGGTCACGACCGCCTCGCGAAGGCCCTCGCCGAGCGGCTCACCCTCGCGGGCCAGCCACACGACCTCGACGCCTGCCGGACGCCGTACGTCCTGGACGTCAGCCGCGAACGGCACCTCGAGGAACGCCGTCCCTCGTGCGTCGTCGGGCAGCTGCTCGAGCACGGTGCAGACCGCCGGCACGGCCGTCTCGTCACCCACCAGCAGCAGGTCAGCACCCGGCACCGGGGTGAACTCGATGCCTCCGTAGGGGAAGCCGCGCCGCGGCGCGAGCACCACGAGGCGATCACCGACGGCGGCCCGCGAGGCCCAGGTCGAGCCAGGACCGACGAGGTCACCCTCGAGGTGGAGGACCATGTCGACGACGAAGGTCGTCTGCGCAGCCGTGCCGTGGACGTCACGGATCGTGTACGTCCGCATGTGGCCGCGCTCGGTGGCGGGACGGTCCAGCCAGGTCGCCAGCCACGTCTCGTCGGCGCCCTCGGTCGACGTGATCGCGCCCGTGGTGGGGTCGGGGAAGACGAGCTTGATCCGCTGGTCCCAGCGGTCGCCGTCCACACCGAAGTCGGCCAGGTCGGGTCCGCCGAGCTCGACGCGGACGAAGGTCGGGCTGAGGCGTGCGACCGAGACGACCACGACGTCGGCGATCAGCATGGGCAGGACGGTGCGGGTCCGGGAGGTGGCGGTCATCGGTTCTCCAGGTCTGGCGAGGGATCGCGGGCAGGGACGTGGCGGCCGATCGGCACCACGAGCGGGGTGTGCGAGACGGGGTCGTCGATGACCCGGTTGTCGAGGCCGAAGACGGTGCGCACCACGTCCTCGGTCACCACCTCGCGCGGCGTGCCCTCGGCGACGACGCGACCGGTGTGCAGCGCGACGAGGTGGTCGGCGTAGCGCGCGGACAGGTTGAGGTCGTGCAGCACCATCACGATCGTGGTGCCGCGACGCTGGTTGAGGTCGGCGAGCAGGTCGAGCATCTCGACCTGGTGGGCGACGTCGAGGTAGGTCGTCGGCTCGTCGAGGAGCAGCAGGTCGGTGCCCTGCGCGAGCGCCATCGCGATCCACACCCGTTGGCGTTGACCGCCCGACAGCTCGTCGACGACGCGGTCGGCGAGCCCGAGCGTGTCGGTGAGGACGAGCGCCTCGGCGACCGCCTCGTCGTCCTCGGACGTCCACCGGCGAAAGGCGCCGTGGTGCGGGTGGCGGCCGCGGGCCACCAGGTCAGCGACCGTCACACCCTCCGGGGCGACGGGGTCCTGCGGGAGCAGGCCCAACGTCCGTGCGACCTGCTTGGTCGGGAGCCGGTGGATCGCCGAGCCGTCCAGCAGGACCGAGCCGGAGCGCGGTCGCAGCAACCGGGCCAGACCCCGCAACAGGGTGGACTTCCCGCAGGCGTTGGCGCCGACGATGACGGTGACCTGGCCGTGCGGCACCCGCAGGTCCAGCTCGCGTACGACGTCGGTGTCGGCGTAGCCGAGGGTCAGCGCGCTCGCCTCCAGCCGGGTGGTGCCGGGACGTGTGGTGGTCGTCATGCGGTCCTCCTCTGGGTACGGCCCCGCGCGAGCAGCCAGAGCAGGAACGGTGCTCCGAAAGCACCGGTGACGACGCCGACGGGCAGGTTGAGGTCGGCGAACGCGTAGGCGCCGGCGTGGTCGGCGACCAGCACCATGAGCGCACCGACGAGGCCGGCGCCGGCCAACGTCGTACGCCCCTGGTTGAGGGCGCGCGCGATCGGGCCGGACAGGAACGCGACGAACGCGACCGGGCCTGCGGCGGCCACGCCGACGGCGACGAGGAGCACGCCGAGGAACATCAGCACCTCGGTGCGGCCGCGACCGACGCCGAGCCCGGCGGCGGTGTCGTCGCCGAGCTCGGTGACGACGAGCGACCGGGCGGCCCACGCCGTGGCGGGCAGGAGGACGCACAGCGCGAGGGCGAGCAGGCCGATCGTGGCCCAGTCGACGCCGCTGACACTGCCGGTCAGCCAACGCAGCACGAGCTGGACGTCCCACTCGTCGACGCGCGTGAAGACGTACTGGATGACCGACTGCATCGCCGCCGCGAGTCCGATGCCGGCGAGGATGAGCCGGAAGCCGCCGTGGTCGCCGGCGACAGCGCGTACGGCGAGGGCGACACCGACGGCACCCGCGACCGCGGCCAGCGAGACCGGCCAGCCGGTCCACCCGGCGAGCGCGATGGCCGACACCGCGGCGGCACTCGCGCCGAGGCTGACGCCGACGATGTCCGGGCTGGCCAAGGGGTTGCGGAGAGTGGTCTGGAAGATCGCGCCGCCGACGCCGAAGGCCAGTCCGACGAGCACCGCGAGGACGGCGCGCGGCAGCTTGGACTCCATCACGATGTAGGTGGCGCCCGGCATCTGCTCGCCGCCGACGATGCTGACGAAGTCGGGGACGGTGACGGTGTAGTCGCCGAGCAGCACGCGGACCGCGAAGGCGCCGAGCACCGCGACGGACAGAGCTGCGAGGAGCCTGCGGCGGTGCCGGATCGGCGCGCGACGGGCACGACGGACGACCTCCGTGGCGTCACCCACTGGCACCCGAGTGGCGGTCGGACGAGACATCAGCTGGCTCACATCGCCCTCCCGGTGCGCCGGATCAGCGCGATGAAGACGGGCACCCCGACGGCGGCGGTCATCACACCGACCTGGACCTCGGAGGGCGGCAGCACGATGCGGCCGACCGTGTCGGCGACGACGACCAGCGCCGCGCCGGCGAGCATCGAGAACGGCAGGACCCGCGTGTGGTCGGGCCCGACGAGGGCGCGTACGACGTGGGGCACGACGAGACCCACGAAGGCGATCGGCCCGGCCAGCGCGGTCGCGGTGCCGGCGAGCAGCACGATGGCGAGGGCGATCACCAGCCGGTCGCGGGTCGTACGACGACCGAGTCCGCGGGCGAGCTCCTCCCCGAGGGCGAGCGTGTTGAGGAGCCGGGCGCCGGCGAGCGCGAGCAGGGCGCCGACGACGAGGAACGGCACGCCGACGACGAGCACGTCGAGGCCACGCCCGCCGATCGTGCCGACCTGCCAGAAGCGGAAGGACTCCATCGTCTTGCGGTCGGCCAGGAGCAGTCCCGTGGTCCAGCTCGCGAGGCCGGCGCTGAGCGCAGCCCCGGTGATGGCGAGCTTCATGGGCGTCGCACCGTCGCGGCCGATCGAGGCGATCGCGTGCACGAGCGCGGCTGCGACGGCCGCGCCCACGAAGGCGAGCGGCAGGAACTGGCCCATCGCATCGAGGCCGAACGCCGTCATCCCGACGACCATCGCGAAGGTCGCGCCGGCGTTGACGCCGAGGATGCCGGGGTCGGCGAGCGGGTTGCGGGTCAGGCCCTGCATCAGTGCGCCCGCGAGGCCGAGGGCGGCCCCGACGGCCACGCCGAGGAGGGTGCGCTCGAAGCGCGCCTCGACGATCGCGCGGGCCGGGTGTGCGCCGTCCCAGAGCGCGTCGGCCGGCACCATCCGCGCGCCGACGAGCAAGGACAGCACACAGGCGCCGGCGAGCGCCGCGACCGCGATCGCGGCGCTCGCCGGCAGGGCGGGACGCGCCGGCCCTCCCCCGTGGGGGCCGGTCACGTCCTCCCTGGTCGAGGCGAGAGCGGTCATGCTCAGACGCCCTCGAGTGCCTCGACCACGTGCGGCAGGAAGTCGCTGACGATCACCGGGATCGACAGGGGCGTCGGGTTGGTCGACGCCATCGCGTTGGCCTTGTCGGTCTCGGCGTACCAGTGGCCGTCGGCGATCGCGGGGATCTGGCCGAGCAGCTTGTCGTCCGAGATCGTCTTCACGCTGTCCGGCGAGTCGACCCAGGTGAGGAAGACGTCCGAGTCGAGATCGGCGGACTTCTCCGCGGAGACCGTGCCGTAGAACTCGCCGGGCTCGACCGCGTCCGCGACCGCCGGGGCGTCCACCATCCCGAAGTCGCGCAGGATCGAGACCCGCGGGTCCTCCGAGGCGTACAGGCCGACGGTCGAGAGGTCGGTCGCCGCGAGGTAGCCGTAGATCAGCTCGGCGCCCTGCAGCTCCGGGTTGGCCGCCTTCGCCTTCTCGATCGTCGCGTCGGTGTCGGCCTCGACCTCCTCGGCCCGTGTCGTACGACCGAGTGCCTCGCCGACCATCTCGAGCGAGGTCCGCCAGTCGGTGGTCCACGGGGCCTCGGGGTAGGCCACGACCGGCGCGATCTTGGAGAGCTTGGCGTACTCCGCCTCGGTGATGCCGGAGTTGGTGGCGAGGATCAGGTCGGGGGCGAGCTCGGCGATCTCGTCGATCGGAGCGCCGTCCGCGTCGTCGTAGCGGACCGGCGCCTCGGCCCCGGCCTCCTCGACCGCGGCGTCGAACCAGGCGGTCGAGCCGGCCTCGTTGCCGCCCCACGTGATCTTGGTGGCGCCGACCGGCACGACGCCCAGCGAGAGCGCCTGGTCGGCGTCGGTCCACCCGAGCGTCGCGACGCGCGTGGGCTCGGACTCGATGGTCGTCTCACCGAGCGCGTGCTCGATGGTGACGGGGAACGCGTCGGCGTCGGCCGTGGTGGTCGCCGTCGGGTCGGCGTCCGGATCGGTGCCGCTGGTGGACCCGGTGCTGCAGCCGGCGAGGGCGCCCACCAGGAGGGTGGCCGCTGCGAGAGGGGCGGCGAGGGTGCGCTTCATCAGAACTCCGTGACAGAAGTGAGGGTGACCTAACTAAGGTCACCCTAACCATGGCTCGGGCGATTAACGCAACACGGGTATGCCGTAATCCGCGATGTGGACGGCGTACGTCCCTTTTCCACAGCCCGCCGGGATAGTCCGCTGCGAACGGCCGGTGATTCGGCCCTCCAGACCGGTCATCTGCAGCGGACTATCCCGGTCAGATGGGCGTGCGGTGGAAGCCCTGGAACGACCGGCTGGGCGTCGGACCGCGCTGACCCTGGTAGCGCGAGCCGTACTTCTCCGAGCCGTAGGGGTGCTGGCTCGGCGAGGAGAGCCGGAAGAAGCAGAACTGGCCGATCTTCATGCCGGGGTAGAGCTTGATCGGCAGGGTCGCGACGTTGGCGAGCTCGAGCGTCACGTGGCCGGAGAAGCCGGGGTCGACGAAGCCGGCGGTCGCGTGGGTGAGCAGGCCGAGGCGGCCCAGGGACGACTTGCCCTCGACGCGAGCGGCGACGTCGTCGGGCAGGCTGACCACCTCGTACGTCGACCCGAGGACGAACTCCCCCGGGTGCAGGATGAACGGCTCGTCACCCTCCGGCTCGACCTCGCGGGTCAGCTCGGACTGGTCGACGGCCGGGTCGATGTGGGGGTAGCGATGGTTCTCGAAGACGCGGAAGAACCGGTCGAGGCGGACGTCGATGCTGGAGGGCTGCAGCATCTGCGGGTCCCACGGGTCCAGCGCGATCCGGCCGGCGTCGATCTCAGCGAGGATGTCGCGATCAGAGAGCAGCACGCGGCCCAACCTAGGGCACGTTTTCGGCCCTGTGGAGCGGGTCGCCACAATGGATCGGTGACCTTCCACCGCTACGTCGCCCTCGGCGACTCCTTCACCGAGGGCGTCGGCGACCCCGACCCCTCGCGCCCCAACGGCCTGCGCGGCTGGGCCGACCGCGTCGCCGAGGTCCTCGCGACGCAGACCGACGACTTCGGCTACGCCAACCTCGCCGTACGCGGCCGCAAGCTCGGCCCGATCGTCGCCGAGCAGGTGGACGCGGCCATCGCGCTGGAGCCCGACCTCATCACCATCCACGGCG
This sequence comes from uncultured Actinomycetota bacterium, assembly GCA_963708875.1. Taxonomy (GTDB): domain Bacteria; phylum Actinomycetota; class Actinomycetes; order Propionibacteriales; family Nocardioidaceae; genus Nocardioides. The sequence continues at coordinate 511,334 of CAVPUL010000005.1, read as the reverse complement.
GCGGCAACGACGTGCTCCGGCCGCGCGTCGACCTGGACGCCCTCGCAGCGACGTACGACCGTGCGATCGTGCGACTCAGCGCGACCGGCGCGCGCGTCGTGATGTTCACGATCTTCGACCCGGGCGGTCGCGGGATCTACGGGCCGGTCCGCGGCCGGATGGCGATCTTCAACGAGTGGGTGCGCGAGATCGCCGACCGGCACGACGTCACCATCGTCGACATGTGGCGGATGCGCGACATCGAGATCGCCGGCGTGATGGACACCGACCGGATGCACCTCAACCACCACGGCCACACGCACATGGCCCGCGCCGTCCTCGACGCGATCGGCGTCGAGCACGCCCTCGAGCCCGTCACCGTCGAGGCGCCGCCGGTCCTCGCCCGTCGCGAGCAGTGGGCCGCCAACGCCCGGTGGACGCGCGAGTTCCTCGTGCCCTGGGTCCACCGTCGGATCACCGGTCGCTCGTCGGGGGACACCGTCTCCGCCAAGCGTCCCGGCCTGTCCGAGGTGGACCCGACGGTCAGGTAACATTCCCCCGCCGTCCACGGACGGCATGCGGATGTAGCTCAGTTGGTAGAGCGCGACCTTCCCAAGGTCGATGTCGCGAGTTCGAATCTCGTCATCCGCTCCACTTTCCTCGGGGAGTCCCCATCAGTGGGCGGCCCGCCGCCCTCGCCACCCACCCATTCGATGGGGCTATCGGCGTCGAGGCCCACGCCATGTCGTAGACCGCGCAACGCGTGGGGAACTTGCGTCGGGTGGGGCCAGAGGGGACAGTGAGGCGTCCGCCTTACTCGGATCGAAGGCCTTCCCCATGCCCGTACTTCCCCGTCTGTCCCGGCTGTTCGCCCACCGCATCGCCCATCGCATCGCCACCGAGGACGCATCTCGTCCGCTCTGGCGGCACCCCGCCACGATCGCAGCCGCGGCGCTCGCCCTGACCCTCGGCGCCGTACCCCTGCTGCCGGACGGCGACGACGCCGACCAGGGCTCGATCGCGCCGACCGCCGAGTCCACCGCGGGACCCGGCGCGGCGGGTCGCGGCCGGGTGACGCCGGAGATGCAGGCCGAGATCGACCGGGTGCTGGCCGAGGGCGCCGGCCTCGAGCGAGCCGAGGGGCGTACGACGATGGCACGCGCGGCGGTCCGTTGCGCGACGTTCGACGGCCAGCGCTACTGCCTCGGGTTCGGCTGGACCAACCAGTCACGCGAGGAGCTGGCCGCCCGGCTCGAGACGCCGCCGACCTTCGGCAAAGCCGCCGAGCGCACAGGCGACCTCGACGCGGACGGCCTCCTGGCCCGCAACAGCGCTCGCAGCGCGTCGGCCCGCACCGACGCCGAGCGGGCCGAGCTCACCATGGCAGCGCAGTCGGTCGGCAAGGTCTGGCTGCTGCGCCACGAGATCCAGGGCGTCGAGCTCCCCGCAGACTTCGCAGAGAAGCACCCCGAGGTGAGCACGAGCGACGGTGTCGACGCCCGCGGCGGCTTCGGCGAGTCGTACCCGACGAAGGCCAAGATCCTCACCAGCAAGGTGGCGCAGGCCCAGAACCAGACCTGGTGGTGCGGTCCCGCGACCATGCAGGCCATCGGCTGGAGCGCGCAGGGCACGCGCAAGACCCAGGCCTACTGGGCACGCCGCCTCGGCACCACGTCGGCCGGCACGGCGATCACCGACATGGTGCGCGTGGTCAACAACCTGACCGACTACGACGACGCGAAGTACGCCGGGCCCTACGTCGTGCTCGACATCAGCGACTTCACCTTCAAGCAGTGGTACCGCCTGATGATGCGGCACGTCCACGACTACCGGTCGCCGGTCGTCCTGCACCCGGTGCTGCTCAAGCAGTACTACCCCTACCTCGACGACGACGCGAGCGGGCACTTCCAGGTCGGCCGCGGCTATGACCAGGACCCCGACGGCAACCGCAAGATCGGCTACTTCGAACCGTGGGACCAGTCGAAGTTCGACCCCAGCGAGCCGGCGATCGACCGCGTGCAGTGGCGCAACGCCTACAAGGCCTACCGCGCCAACCTCGACCACTTCCAGCACAACCTCGGCGTCTGACATGCGGGTGCGTACGACGATCGCGCTGGCGCTGCTCGTCACGCTCGGCGGCTGCGGCACCGACGATCCGACGCCCGGGCCGAGCCCGACGCACAGCAGCAGTCCGACACCGGCGGACGAACCCACCCAGGAGCCGACCCACGACAGCCCGAGCGGCGGACCGATCGACGACCCCACCGCCCTCGAGCCGACGACGAACCTGCTCGACTGGAAGGACACCGGCGTCGAGGCGGGCACCCGCTACGTCAAGGGACCCGAGTGGGAGGCCCTGGCCAGCAAGGACAACACGAGCGTCGACCTCTCGTCCGACGGGCAGGGCGTCGGCATCGGGGTCGAGGAGGGCCGCACCATCTCCGAGGTGCTGATGAGCAGCGACTGGGCCGTGGTCGTCAAGCAGGACAAGGCCGAGACGGATCCCAGCGAGGTCGACGTCGTGGACCTCGCGACGGGCGAGCAGACGTCGCTGACCGGACCGAAGCCCGCGAGCGGCGGCTCGTGGGCGCTCACCGACAGGCGACCTCTACTACCCGACGTACGGCGACGGCGGCGCGTACTGCCTGGCCACCAGCGCGCTCGCCGACAGCAACGGCGAGGACGGTTGGTGCGCGCCCGAGGGCACCGGATTCTCCGGCCTCACCGCGAGCGAGAACGGCGTCGGGATGATGACCTTCGACGACGCCCGCCCCGTCGCCTGCCGGACCGTGAACCTCCTCGACGGGAGCGGCCTGCCGCATCCGGTCGAGGGACCGCAGGAATGCCTCGCCTGGGACGTCGCGGCCACAGCCGGCGGCGCCGTGTGGTCGGAGGTGCCGAAGCGGCGTCGCCAGGAGGAGGCGCACTTCCACGCCTCGGCCGACGGCACCTACTTCGACCTGGGACCTGGCACCACCGGGACCGCTCTCCCCTGCGGCGACTCGGTCTTCTTCGTCCGAGACCCGCAGGGCGGCGACGACCCGGCCCGGCTGATGCGCTGGACGCCGGAGCACACGCTCGAGGTCGCCTACGAGTCTGCGTCGCTCGGCAACGCGTTCCTCGGCGAGCCGACCTGCGGCGGGGGCGTGCTGTCGATCGCCTCCTTCGGCGATCAGGGCGACGAGCTGGTGTGGGCACCGGTCGCCTGACGGACGCGGCATAGGGTTCCCCGGGTGAGCTTCACCGGATTCCCCGTCGCCGCGCTGGACTTCTACGACGACCTCGAGATGGACAACACCAAGTCGTTCTGGGAGACCAACAGGGCCGTCTACAAGGACGCGGTCGAGGCGCCGATGAAGGCGCTGACCGCGGCGCTCGAGCCGGAGTTCGGCACTGCGAAGGTGTTCCGGCCCTATCGCGACGTGCGGTTCGCCAAGGACAAGACGCCGTACAAGACCCACCAGGGCGCCTTCGTCGGTGCCGGGCCGTCGACCGGGTGGTACGTCGAGATCTCCGCGCGCGGCACGCGGGTGGGCGGCGGGTTCTACGAGGCCGGCGGCCCGCGACTGGCGGCCGTCCGCGACGCGATGGCCGACGACAAGACCGGCAACGCCCTCGACCGGTTGCTGAAGAAGCTCGAGAAGGACGGCTTCGAGGTCGGCGGCGAGCAGCTCAAGACCTCACCCCGCGGCTACGACTCCGACCATCCGCGCATCCACCTGCTGCGCCGCAAGCAGCTCTTCGTCGGTCGGTCCTACGGCTTCGACGACGACGCGATCAATGCCGGTCTCGTCGACCGGGTGCGCGAGGACTGGGGTTCCCTGCGGCCGCTGATCCGCTGGCTCTCCGCGGTCGAGGTCGAATAGTCCGGCTCGCTCGAACCAGCCTGCCTCCCTGCTGGGTGGTTCGGCGTCGCGAGTTCGACCCGCCGACGACCGGCGTTCACACGTACGACGCACGCGTGCGTCACGCTGGCGCCATGGCCAAGAGACTGTTCCTGCTCCACATCGGTCCTGACGCTGTCGACATCTCCGCGATGGACGACGGGCTGGCGCTCGGCCGGATCTGCGTCCCGGACACCGCCGCCGAGGTCTTCGAGCACGCGGGCACCGAGATCCGTCGCACGCACAAGGCCGCCGGGCTCAAGCGCAGGCAGGTCGAGGGCGCGTGGGCCGCGGTGTGTCGCAGGGCCTACAAGACCAGGGCGGACTGCTTCGTGAGCATGCCCGCGTTCTTCGACGCGACCTCCGAGCAGGCCGCGCTCGCCCTCGACGGCGTCGCCGGCTTCAAGGTCGTGCTCGTCGTGACGAGCGGCTTCTCCGTCCAGCCACCGGCGGCGTGGATGTCGCTGGTCAAGGAAGACCGGGTCCACGTGCTGCCCGACAACCTCACCGACGAGCAGCTCGCGGCCCAGGTCGCGCGGATCGCGCTGATCGAGGAGGAGGCGCGCCTCGACAAGCGGCTCGCGAAGATCTCCCGTCGTCGCAAGCAGGTCAACAAGAGACTGGCCGCTTAAGACCTCGAGGCTCGCTCCTCGACCGCCGCGGAAGCGGTCAGTGCGGCTGCCAGGCGTCGTCGTCCTCGGTGAGGGCCGCGACACCCTCGGGCAGGGTGCCATCGGCGAGGTCCTGGATCGACACCTGCTCGAAGACCATCCGCAGCGAGCTGCGGGCCGCGATCCAGACGTGCTGGAGCACCTGCGCGGAGTCGTCGTAGGCCACGGCCTCGGGCCGCAGGCCGTAGACCGACACCAGCGGCCCGTCGACCGCGCGGATCACGTCGGCGACGGTGACCGTCCCTGGCTCGCGCGCGAAGCGCCAGCCACCCGACTGGCCACGCTGGGAGACCACGATGTCGGCCCGGCGCAGGTCGGCGAGGATGGCCTGGAGGAAGCCGTGGGGGATGCCTTGGGCCTTGCCGAGCTGCTCGGCGCTGACCGCCGTGCCGTCGGTGCGCACCGCGATCTCGATCAGGGCCCGGAGGGCGTAGTCGGCTTTGGCGGAGACGCGCATGAGTGCAGTTTGTCAGATAAGTCGGCAGAGACACTGGTGCTTGCGCCGCACGCCCCGCCACGGGGCGTACGCCGCCACCCCGCGTGGTGCGGGAGCGACGGCGTACGGACCCGGGTTCAGACGGTGGCGAGCTCCGGCTCGTCCAGCACGGCGGCCTGGGCGGCGCGCTCCTGCCTGACCGCCCAGACGATGCCGGCGATCCACAGGACGAAGACGGTCGCGGCGACGACGGCGACGCCGACCCCCGGGACACCGACCGCCTCGAGCAGCGTCTTGGAGTTGGTCAGGATGATCAGGCCACCTGCGGCGGTGCCCAGGACCCGGGCGGCGAGGTGCTTGACCAGCCACGCGGCGACCGGCGCGGCGATCACGCCACCGGCGAGCAGAGCACCGGCGTAGCCCCAGTTGATGCCCTCGGCACCGAGGCCGATGAGGAAGCCGAGCGACCCGCCGACGGCGACGACGAACTCGGAGGTGTCGATCGAGCCGACGACCTTGCGCGGCTCCAGACGACCGCTCGAGAGCAGCGAGGTGGTGCCCACGGGGCCCCAGCCGCCACCACCGACGGCGTCGAGCGTGCCGGCGACGAGACCCATCGGCGCGAGGAACATCGCGGAGGGGTGGCCCTTGAAGGTCGGGCGGGCGCCGCCGAGGCGCAGGAAGCGGTAGACGACGTAGAAGCCGAGGCTCAGCAGGATCACCGCGACGACCGGCTTGGCGATCGCGGCGTCCAGGTTGGAGAGCAGGGTCGCGCCGAGGAAGGCGCCGACGAATCCGGGCACGGCGAGGATCGAGACGGTGCGCCAGTCGACGTTGCCGAGCTTGTGGTGCGAGGCACCGGAGACCAGCGAGGTGCCGATCTCGGAGAAGTGCACCGCTGCCGAGGCGGCGGCAGGCGCCACGCCGGCCGCGAGCAGGAGGGTCGAGGACGTCACGCCGTAGGCCATGCCCAGGGAGCCGTCGATGAGCTGGGCGATCAAGCCCACGACACCGAGAACGATGAGCTTGCGCATGGCGGGTGTCCTTCCAAGGTCAGGAGCGCTGCGAAGTCGAGCGACTCAATGAATGTCAGGCAAAAGACTAGACATACATGAGGTGATAGACAAAACCGACATCGATCTCGGCGTGCCCTGTCACGCTCCGCGGTCCGAGGGTTGTGACCGGCGACATCGGCCGTTCGTGTTGCGCGAGCCCGATCGGCGAGGCATCATTAAGTTACCGGCGAGTAGCAGCCCCTCGCCCCCACGACCGCACACACCCCTCGCATGGAAACAGGTGGAAGCCGTGAGCCACTACAAGACCAACCTCCGCGACATCGAGTTCAACCTCTTCGAGGTGCTCGGCCGCGACGACGTGCTCGGCACCGGACCGTTCGGCGAGGTCGACGGCGAGACCGCCCGCGAGGTGCTGGCCGAGGTCGACCGTCTCGCCCGCGAGGACCTCGCCGCGTCCTACGTCGACAGCGACCGCAACCCGCCCGTCTTCGACCCGAAGACCCACACGGCGCCGCTGCCCGAGTCGTTCAAGAAGAGCTACAAGGCCTGGGAGGACGCCGAGTTCTGGCGCCTGCAGATCAACGAGGACCTCGGCGGCACCCCCGCCCCGTCGTCCCTGATCTGGGCGATCGGGGAGATGGTGCTCGGCGCCAACGCGCCGATCTGGATGTACGGCGCGGGTCCCGCCTTCGCCGGCGTGGTGCACCGCAACGGCAACGAGCGCGACAAGCGCATCGCCCAGCACATCGTCGACAACGGCTGGAACACCTCCATGGTGCTCACCGAGCCCGACGCCGGCTCCGACGTGGGCGCCGGTCGCACCAAGGCCACCGCCAACGAGGACGGCTCCTGGAACATCGAGGGCGTCAAGCGCTTCATCACCTCGGCCGAGTCCGACCTCTGCGACAACATCATCCACCTCGTGCTGGCCCGCCCGGTCGGCGTCGAGGGGGCCGGCGGCCCCGGCACCAAGGGCCTCTCGCTCTTCATCGTCCCGAAGATCCACTTCGACCACGAGACCGGCGAGCTGACCGGCGAGCGCAACGGCGCCTACGTCACCAACGTCGAGCACAAGATGGGCATCAAGGTCTCCAACACCTGCGAGCTCACCTTCGGCGACTCGGCCATCGGTGGCGGCGAGCCCGCCAAGGGCTGGCTGCTCGGCGAGGTCCACGACGGCATCGCGCAGATGTTCCAGGTCATCGAGAACGCCCGGATGATGGTCGGCACCAAGGCCATCGCCACCCTCTCGGCCGGCTACCTCAACGCGCTCGAGTTCGCCAAGGAGCGCGTCCAGGGCGCCGACCTGACGCAGGCCGCCGACAAGACGGCACCTCGCGTCACGATCACCCACCACCCCGACGTACGCCGCTCGCTGATGACGCAGAAGTCGTTCGCCGAGGCGATGCGCGCGCTCGTGCTCTACACCGCGACCTGGCAGGACCAGGTCATGCTCGCCGAGCACGCCGGCACCGCGGACTCCGAGGAGACCCGCCTCGCCGCCGCGGTCAACGACCTGCTCCTCCCGATCGTGAAGGGCTACGGCTCCGAGCGCTCGTGGGTGCTGCTGGGCACCGAGTCGCTGCAGACGTTCGGCGGCTCCGGCTTCCTGCAGGAGTACCCGATCGAGCAGTACGTCCGTGACGCCAAGATCGACACCCTCTACGAGGGCACGACCGCGATCCAGGGCCAGGACTTCTTCTTCCGCAAGATCGTCAAGGACCAGGGCAAGGCGCTCGGCCACCTGGCGAAGGAGATCGAGGGCTTCATCGCCTCCGAGGCCGGCAACGGTCGCCTCAAGAACGAGAGGGCCCTGCTCGCCACCGCGCTCGAGGACGCCAACGCCATCGTCGGGCACATGATCAACGACCTGATGTCGTCAGCCGACGAGGTGCGCAACATCTACAAGGTCGGGCTCAACACCTCGCGCCTGCTGATGGTGCTCGGCGACGTCGTCTGCGGCTGGCTGCTGCTCCGCCAGGCCGAGGTCGCGCTGAACAAGCTCGCCGGCGAGGTGTCGGCCAAGGACAAGACGTTCTACGAGGGCAAGGTCGCCGCGGCCCAGTTCTTCGCCCAGACCAACCTGCCGAAGATCAGCGCCGAGCGCGCCATCGCCGAGGGCATCGACCTCGACCTGATGGACCTCGACGAGGCGTCCTTCTAGTCGAGTCGGCGCTTCTGCGCACTGATTGACCGCCGAGTCGGCGCATCTGCACACGACTGACGTGCAGATGCGCCGACTCGGCGCATTTCCGACGTGCAGATGCGCCGACTCGATGACAGGTGTCACGGCGAGGTCGTGACACTTCCGTCAGGCCCGCAGGGACGTACGCCGACACGCTGGAGGCATGACCGCACCCCGAGCTCGAAGCCGCCCGCACATCCACGCCACCGGGCTCCGCAAGTCGTTCCGTGGCACGGACGGCACTCCCGTCGTGGCGGTCGACGACGTCGACCTGACCATCCAGCCCGGCGAGATCGTCGCCTTCCTCGGACCCAACGGCGCCGGCAAGACCACGACCGTCGACATGCTGCTCGGGCTGACCGACCCGGACGCCGGCACGGTGGAGGTCTACGGCATGACGCCGGGCGAGGCCGTCCGCGCCGGCCGGGTGTCGGCGGTCATGCAGACCGGCGGGCTGCTCAACGACTTCACGGTCGCCGAGACGGTGCGGGCGATCGCGGCGCTCCACGGCCGGACGGACCGGGTCGACGTGGTGCTCGAGCGCACTCGCCTCACCGGGCTCGCCGGACGCCGGGTCGAGGCGTGCTCGGGCGGTGAGCAGCAGCGGCTGAAGTTCGCCCTCGCCCTGCTGCCCGACCCCGACCTGGTGATCCTCGACGAACCGACCACCGGCATGGATGTCGGCGCCCGCCAGGAGTTCTGGCAGACCATGCGTGCCGACGCGGCCCTGGGCCGCACGATCGTCTTCGCCACGCACTACCTCGCCGAGGCCGACGAGTTCGCCGAGCGGACCGTCCTGATGAACCGCGGCCGCATCGTCCACGACGCCGCGACCGCCGACGTACGAGCGGCGTACGGCGGACGCACCCTCACCTTCCGCCCGCCCGCCGAGGTGGTCGGCGCCGACGGCATCGACGAGGCCTGGCTGGCCAGCGTGCGACAGGTGCTCCGACCCCTCGGCGTCACCGACCTCGAGGTGTCGGCCGCCAGCCTGGAGGCGGCGTTCCTCGCGCTGACCTCGGAGAACGACCACGACCTGATCGGAGCCGCACGATGACCGCCACGACCGTCGGCACGACGAGCACCCGGACCGACCCACGACCGGCGCCGCGCCCGGCGATGGCGACGTACGCCCGCCTCGACCTGCGCCGCCAGCTGCGCGACCGGATCGGGATGTTCTTCATCGTCGGCCTCCCGATGTTCATGTACCTGGTCTTCGGCCTCGGCTCGGACGAGGCGGTCGGCAGCGGCAACGTCGCGATGTACGTGATGATCTCGATGGCCGCCTACGGCGCCGTCACCGCGACCACCGGCGTCGCCGGCAGCGCGGCGACGGAGCAGGTGATGGGCTGGGGTCGCCAGCTCGGCCTCACCCCGATGCGCCCGCTCGCGTTCGTCGCCGCCAAGGCCGGCGTCGCGATGACCGTCGCCGCGATGCCGGTCGCCCTCATCTTCGGGATCGGCGCAGCCACCGGCGCGCGCGGCAGCTGGTCGGACTGGGTGCTCGCCGGCGTCATCGTGTGGCTCGGTTCGTCGCTCTTCGCGATCTACGGCCTCGCGATCTGCCTCGCCTTCCGCGGCACCAACGCCCCGGGCATCGCCTCGGGGCTGATCGTGGTGATGGCGTTCCTGGGCAACGTCTTCACGCCGATGAGCGGCTTCATGCTCGACCTCGGCCGATTCACGCCCCTCTACGGCTACGCCGCGCTGGCCCGTTTCCCGCTCACGGAGGGGTACCTGCCGATCGAGGGTCGCGACCCGCTGTGGCTGCCGGTCGCTAACGTGCTCGCGTGGACCGTGATCTTCTCCCTGCTGGCGATGTGGGGCGTACGCCGCAGCCGGGCGCGCACGTGACCGAGGAGGCCCTCCCCGCCAACCCCTGGGTGAAGTGGGGCTGGGCGTTCGCGTCCATCTGGCTGGTCTTCCTCGTCTACCCGGTGATCGCGGTCGTCGACGCCGACGTCCCGGTCGCCGCCAAGACGGTGTGCCTGCTGGCGATCGTCGGGTTCGCGGTCTCCAACGTGCTCGGCTACTCCCGTCGTGGGAGCCCGTGGATCTACCTCGGGCTGATGCTCGCCCTCGCCCTGGTGACCCTGCCGGTCATCGGCATCGGCGTCATCTCCTACACGCCCTACCTGGCGATGCTCTCGGCCCTCGAGCTGCCGAGCCCCGGGTGGAAGTGGGCCGTCGGCTTCTGGGCGGCAGTGCCGCTGCTCTCGCTCCTGGGCATCGACGACTTCCCGCCCTACCTGTTCCTGATGCTGTGGCCGATCATGCTCGGCGGTGTGATGCTCCGGCTCTTCGGCGAGCGCGAGCAGATCGCCCACCGGGCGCAGGGTGAGCACGCCCTGGTCGCCGAGCGGGAGCGGGTGGCGCGCGACGTGCACGACGTCCTCGGGCACTCGCTGACCGCCCTGTCCGTGAAGGCCGAGCTCGCGTCCCGACTCATCGACATCGATCCCGAGCGGGCCAAGGCCGAGCTGGAGTCGATCCAGGCCACCGCGCGGCAGGCGCTCGCCGAAGTACGCGCCACGGTCGGCGGCCTGCGCGCCGGCAACCTCGAGGCCGAGCTCGCCGCGGCCCCTCTGGTGCTGGCCGACGCAGGGATCTCGGCGACCGTCGTCGGCGACGTGGCCGACACCGACCCGCGCCACCGGGCGCTGATGGCCTGGGTGCTGCGCGAGTCGGTCACCAACGTCGTACGCCACGCGCAGGCGCGATCCGTCGTGATCGAGCTCGGCCCGGGCGGCATCACCGTCAGCGACGACGGCGCCGGGTGCACCGGCCCCGAGGGCAACGGGCTGCGCGGCATGCGCGAGCGGGTCGGTGGCGCGGGCGGCACGCTCGACGTCGCATCCGCCACCCCGGGGACCCGGGTCAGGGTGGCGCTCCCGTGATCAGGTTGCTGCTCGCCGACGACCAGGCGCTCGTCCGCGGCGCGCTGGCCGCGCTGCTCGACCTCGAGACCGACCTCGAGGTGGTCGCCCAGGTCGGTCGTGGCGACGAGGTCGTCGAGGCCGCGCGCGCCTCCGACGCCGAGGTCTGCCTGCTCGACATCGAGATGCCGGGCCTCACCGGCATCGATGCCGCCGCAGCCCTGCGACGGGACCTGCCGGGCGTGCACTCGCTGATCGTGACGACCTTCGGCCGACCGGGCTACGTCCGCCGCGCCATCGAGGCCGGCGCCTCGGGCTTCGTCGTCAAGGACACCCCCGCCCGCCAGCTCGCCGACGCCGTACGCCGGGTCCACGCCGGCCTCCGGGTGATCGACCCGGACCTCGCCGCGGAGTCACTGATCGACGGACCGAGCCCGCTCACCGGCCGGGAGCGCGAGCTGCTGACCTACGCCCTCGACGGATCGCCCGTGGCCACGATCGCCGCGCGCGTGCACCTCTCGGAGGGCACCGTGCGCAACCACCTGTCCGCCGCCATCGGCAAGACGGGCGCGACGACGCGCAGCGAAGCGGCCCGGATCGCGCAGGACCGCGGCTGGCTCTAGCCGAACGCCACGTCAGACGTCGCGGCGCTCCTCCACGTGGGTGGTCCTCGAGCGCTGGTTGTTCATCACGAGTCCGAGCACCAACGAGAGCACGCCGGCGATGACGAGGATCCAGCCGACCGTGGTCGGGTCGACGACGTCCTGGAGGGACTGCGGGAACTCCTTGATCGCGAACAGCAGGATCAGACCGATGACGAGCAGCAGGATGCCGATGCCGATTCCCATGACGACTCCTTGTTTCCGTGACGTGTCGTGGTGCGATCGGCTCGGGTCCGACCGTTCCCCGGCAGCGTAGAGCCGCCGGACGGGCAAACGGCGCAACCCGGTCCCCCGCAGGGGTGGGCTGCGCCGTCCGCGCGGATCCTGCTGAGGTCAGCTGACCTTGCCGACCTTGAGCTTCACACTCTTCGAGGTCGAGCCGGCCGTGCCGGTCACCTTGACCGAGAGCTTCTTGCCCTTCATCGCCGACGTGACCTTGAGCTTCGACTTCGTCGCCTTCGTGATCTTCTTGGTGCCGGCGTACCACTGGAACTTGTACGTCGCCGCAGTGCGCAGGTCCAGGTCGAGGTTGACGACCTTGACGGTCTTGCCGACCTTCGGCTTGCCGCTGATCTTCAGGGCGGCGAGGGCCTTGGCCAGGGCCGTCGGGAGGTCGACGACCGGTGCCGGCGGCGTGACCACCGGCGGGGTGACCACTGGCGGCGTGACCACGGGAGGCGTGACCACCGGCGGCGTGACCGGCGCGGACGTGACCGGAGTCGTCGGAGCGGACTCGGCGTAGCCGTAGTCGTAGTCGGAGTACTCGTCACCCGCGTCCACCCCGACGGTGATGGTCTTGCCGAGGTCGGCGGCGGTCAGGACGTACGTCGAGGAGTAGGCGTCCTCGATGTAGTCACCGTCGCGGTACCAGTCGTAGTAGAACGTGCTCGGCGTGGGCGTCCAGGTGCCGGTGCCGGCCGTCAGGGTCTGGCCGACCACGGGCGCACCCGAGATGGTCGGCAGTGCCGTGTTGGTGAAGGTCGGGCCGACCTCGCTGTCGTGCTCACCCACGACGAGCTTGGCGTTGATCCCGGAGACCGGCACGTTGTCGCCGACCGGAACGTTGGTGGCGTTGCCGAGCCGACCGACGTTGTTCCAGTACTCGACCTCGTAGCTGGTGCCGATGTCGGCGTTGAACCGCACGCGGTAGGTGCCTGCGGGCAGCCCTTCCACGCGGTAGGAGCCGTCGGCGGCGGTGGAGTCGTAGCCGACGGAGTACCAGTGGGTCCCGCTCTTGACCAGCGTCTCGACCTCGGCGCCCTCGATGGGGAGGTCCGTGGCGTCCGTGACGACACCGGAGATCTCGGAGTCGAGCGCAAGCTGCGCGTCGACACCCGGACGTGTCGCCGCTGAGGCGATGACCAGGTCCTGGGTGGCGTCGGACTCGAGGCTGACCTGGTTGTCGTAGTACTCGGTCGCGTAGTCATCGGTGCCGTAGTAGCTGTCCTCGGCGAACTCGACCCGATAGGTCCCGCCCGGAAGGCCCCCGACGTCGTACTTCCCGAGCGAGTCGGTCAGGCCGCTTCCGCCGTAGCGGTAGTCGACGTACTCGTCCGGGGTGCCTGCGTACTCGATGACCCGCTTCCAGGCGGTCACCTCGATGTTCTCGAGCGGCAGGGTGTCGGGACCGGTCACGGTGCCGGTGACGTGCGCTGCAGCAGCAAGGTCGGCATTGGCCACGTACGGGGTGGCCGCGCTTGCCGAGACGGTCCTGGCGGTGTCGACCTCGGCGGCGTTGTCGAAGTACTCCTCGACGAATCCACCGGAGTAGTCGGTGAAGCCGATGCGGTAGTCGCCCTCGGTCGCAGTGATCGAGTAGTGGCCGGCGGCGTCGGTGCTGACGTCATATCCGGCGTAGGCCCAGTAGCCGCCGTAGTTCGGGTTGAACTGGTACAGCTCGACCTCGACGCCCTCGAGGGGGGCGCCCGATCCGGTGACCGTGCCACTGATGGCGCCAGTGGCGGCGGCCTGTGCGGCCGGCATGATGCCGACAACGCTTGCAGCCAGTGCCGTGGTGATGAGTGCGACGGCAGGCCGACGCAAGCGTGTGGACATGAGCGAAACCCCCAGGAGAGCCCCGGCACCGCGGATCGGGCCGGCGATGGTTCGGACGGTAGGTGTCGAGCGGGCCGTCCGTGGCGAATTGGACAAACGTGTCCGAAACGTCCGACGCGCACGGCCCGTAGGGGGGCTCTACGCTCGCCGCATGACCGAGACCCTGACCGACACCGAACGTCTCGCCGCACTCGTCGCCGTGTGGTGGGAGGCGGTCGACTCGTTCACCCGCGTCCTCGAGCACGTGGCCGACGACCAGTGGTCCGTGCCGACCGACCTGCCGGGCTGGGACGTCCACGCCGTCGCGGCACACACCGCGCACCTCGAGTCCCTGCTGGCCGGCCGCCGCCACGAGGAGGTCGACATCGGGGAGGCCCCGCACGCGCACGGGATGATGGGCCAGTTCACCGAGCAGGGTGTCGTGCTCCGCCGTGACGAGTCGCCCGATGCGCTCATCTCCGAGATCCGCGGGTCGACCACGGCGCGCCACACGCAGCTGCTCGCCGAGCCTCCGTCGGACGGGTCGGCGCCGGCTCCCGGCCTGTTCGGCGCCATCGGCTGGACCACCGGTCTGCTGCTGCGCAACCGACCGCTGGACGTCTGGATGCACGAGCAGGACGTGCGCCGGGCGCTCGACATGCCCGGCAACCTCGACTCGGCGCCCGCGCTCCACACGGCGACCTACCTGATGGAGAGCCTTCCCTTCATCGTCGGCAAGCGGGCGCAGGCGCCTGCCGGCAGCGTCGTACGCCTCGAGGTCGACGGGCACGATCCTGTGGCCGCCGTCGTCGGCGCAGACGGTCGCGGTCGGCCCGCCACGGCGGAGGATGGCGAAGCGGTGGTCACGCTCGGCATGGACCGCGAGACCTGGATCGTGCTGGCCGGAGGGCGTCGGCCCGCCGAGCCCGGGGTCGTACGCGTGACGGGCGACGCCGAGCTGGGCGAGCGCGTCGTCGCTGCACTGGGTGTGACGCCGTGAGCGAGGCAGCCTGGACGACCGACGACATCGGCGACCTGACCGGACGTACGGCCGTGGTGACGGGCCCGACGCAAGGAGGCCTCGGCTTCTTCACGGCCCTCGAGCTGGCCCGGCACGGCGCCCGCGTGGCGCTGGCCGGACGTACGCCCGAGAAGCTCGATGACGCCGCCGCCGCGATCAGGGTCGAGGTGCCCGACGCCCGGCTCGACACGCTCGTCGTCGACCTGTCGGACCTCGGCTCCGTACGGGAGGGGGCAGCGGCGGCCGCCGCCCTCGGACCCCTCCACCTGCTCGTCAACAACGCCGGCATCATGGCCACCCCGCTGCGCCACACCTCCGACGGGCTCGAGTCGCAGATGGCGACGAACCACTTCGGGCCGTTCCTGCTCACCGGGCTGCTCCTCGACCAGCTGGTGGCGTCGGGCGAGGGGCGCGTGGTCACCCTGTCGTCGCAGGCGCACCGGATGGCGCGATCAGCACCGCTCGGCGACCCGCGAGCCAAGCGGCGCTACAGCCGGTGGAGGGTCTACGGGCAGACCAAGCTCGCCAACCTGCTCTTCACCTTCGAGCTCGACCGACGCCTGCGCCGGGCCGGGCTTCCCGTGCTCGCACTCGCGGCCCACCCCGGACTGGCCGGCACGCACCTCGTCGTCAACGGCCAGATGCGGGGCATCGAGCAGCGCGGTGCCGCGATCCTCGACGCCGCGGTCAAGGCCGTCTCCCAGTCCGCCGAGGCGGGTGCGTGGCCGAGCCTGATGGCCGCGACCGCGGACCTGCCGGGAGGGACGTACGTCGGACCGGGCGGCCCCGGGCAGGTCGGCGGTCGACCCCGCATCGTCGGATCGACGCCGCTCGCCCGCGACGAGACGGCGCAGCGTCGGCTCTGGGAGCTCAGCGAGGAGACCGTCGGCCTCACCTGGCCCTGACACCGTGGTATCTAGGGACGATCTGGTAGGACATCCGCCCTCAGGACCTACGAGATCGTCCCTAGATACCGGGCGGGGGTCAGCTGCGGTCGCGCACCCGGACCAGCCCGGCCAGCGTGCCGAGCCAGGCCGAGCCGTCGGGGCCGAGGGCGATCCGCGACCCGTCGCTGCCGCCCATCAGGCCGATCGCCGTGCGCACGCTCCACATGCTGCGGCCGGACCGGGCGTCGATGGCGGTGAGGTACCACGCGCTCACCCCGCTGAGGGACGGCCGCTTGGTCCACGCGTAGACCAGCCCGGTGGGCCAGCTGGCCGTCGCGCCCGAGCTCGGCGACACCGCCTCGCTCGTCCACCGCACGACGCACCCGCTGTCGACCAGGTCGACCCGCGCGATCCCCGGGTCGCTCGTGAAGCCGAGGAGCGTGCTCCGCGGCGAGCTGTAGCCGTGGTTGTTGGCGACCACGACACCACGACCGAGCGAGGCGAGCGTGCTGTCGGTGGCGCCGTCGCCCTTCTCGAAGACCGACTGTCGGCACAGGCCGGCGCCCGTGTCGCGCGCCAGGAAGACCACCCCGAGCCGGCCCTCCGACTCGTCGGTGATGGCGACGACCCCGCCGTCGAGCAGGACCGGAGCCGACCCGCTGTCGCCGGCGTACGCGGTGCGCCACAGGACCTGCGGCGTGCCGTCGCCCGTCGCCGCCACCCGCAGGAGTGCCTCGTCGGTGACGACGTAGGTCCCACCCTCGTCGACCGCGAGGCCGCGCCGGACCGGCTCGGCCAGGTCGAGGACCGCCACGCGACCCGAGTCCGGTGCGATGGTGCCGACGAGACCCTTGCGGGAGACCCACCAGACCAGGCCGGACCAGTCGGGGGCGATCGCGACCACGCAGTCGCCGTACGGGATCCACGGCTTGAGGTCCCAGGTCGACGAGGCGGTGAGGTGTGCCGCGTCCTTGCTGGGCTCCGTGGAGACGACCGAGACCGTACGACCGGCAGCGACGACCGCGCGGTCCGCCTCGTCGACGTAGACGGCGTCGCTGGCGCAGGCGGGGTCGTCGGCCGGCTCGCCGAGGTCGTACGTCGCCGCGGTGTGCATCGTGTCGGGGTCGACGAGGCGCAGGAGGGACCCCGAGCGATCGGTGCACCTCGCGACGAGGTCGCCGGACGTGGTGGGCGCGAGGTCGCCGCAGCGCTGCAGACCGAGCCAGGCCGTCTCCACCTCCGGCTGGAGGCCCAGCGGACCGGCGATCGCGTCGGGCGCACCGGCGAGCCGGTGCGGGTTCTGCGGGACCTCGGTGGCGATCGGCTGCGGCGACGCCGGGCGGCCGACGTACGACGGGACCGCCCAGGCACCCGGAGCCGGCGGGATGGGGAGCCAGCCGTCGGGGACGACGACGACCGCCAGCAGCAACCCCGCGACGGTCGCCGTCACGATGCCGGCGCTGCGGGCCTCGAACCGCACACGGTCCTGCACCCACCACCGCACGCGCGGCACGCACAGCAGGGCGCCGGCCACCACGAGGACGAACGGTCCCCAGGCCAGCCAGAGCAGGAGGAGCGCACCGACCAGCCAGACCACCGGGTGACTCTAGGTGAGCACCTGCCCCCGATCGCGGAGGCTCGGCCGATGCCTGCGCGGGTCAGTCGAGAGCGGGGCGCGGCAGCGGTGCGGTGACCGTGAGGTCGGCGAAGACGCCGTGACCCGACCCGCCGCGCAGGAAGATCCGCGAGCGACGCGGCTCCGGCGCGCGGGTCGGCGGTGCCGCCGTGATCGGGATCGCCTCGCCCTCGGTGCGCGGCCGTGCCACGAATGACCCGCTGAACTGCTCGAGCGCCTTGATCCGTCCGGTGACGTCCCAGGTCGACTCGTCGTTGTGCTGCTTCCCCATTGCGGACTCCTCACGTCCCCACCCCCGGCGTCCCCCCACGGGACGCCTGCGCCAAGGCTAGGAGCGCCGCGCGTCGCCGACCGCTACTAGGCGAACCCTTCGGGAAGTCTTCGGAAGACGGTCCAGACCGTTGGACCGGGCCCGGGTGTATCGCGGGGCGGGCCTTGACGATCGCCGCCGGGCCGAGCCCCAGGTCGGCCACCACTCGCCGGCGCAGCCACGCACCCCGGGCATGCCGAAGCCCGGACACCTGATCGGTGCCCGGGATCGCCGTTCAGCGCCTGGACGTCGTCGCGCTGACGGGTGACCTCGTCGCGGCGACCTCTCCCCAAAGAGGTCGCCGCGACCCGGTCAGGCTGCCGGCGGCCGGACCGCCGAGCCGACGACCACCGCGCCACGAGGGCGCGGGACGAACTGCGGCGATGCCTCTCCGCGGATGTCGTACGTCGTCTCGGCGGACGCCTGTCGTTCGATCTGCCCCACTGCACCGACCCTGATCATCGGGTGCCTCCCTGGTTGTTGGACCTGTGTCATCCCTCTTCTCGATCCCCACGATCGATCAGCTCTTGGTAGAGAGGATGGGCCCAGTGTGCTCCTGATACATCCGTACAACTACTGCTGATCCGCAATCTCTTTTCCGGTCCAGACCAGAGGAATCCGTGGCACAGATTGGCAAATACCGTGGAAACCTACGCTGCGGCCCGGGCCGCGCTCTCGAGCTTGCGCCCGAGGAGGCGGCGCGTGCGCCGGTCGCCGGTCGCCATCTTGTAGAGGACGGCGAGCTGCTGCGGGGCGTTCTTGGCGTTGGTCGTCTTGAGCCAGCCGTTGGGCAGCGACAGGCGGACCACCTTGTGCCACGCGGAGTAGACCTGCGGAACCAACGGCCGCGAGCAGTAGGCCAGGTCGTACTTCTCGAACAGGGCCTGCACCTTGGGGGCCACCTCGGCGTAACGGTTGGACGGCAGGTCCGGGAAGAGGTGGTGCTCGATCTGGTGCGAGAGGTTGCCCGACATCAGGTGGAGGAACTTCGAGCCGGAGATGTTGGCGCTGCCGAGCATCTGGCGGACGTACCACTCGCCCTTGCTCTCACCCTCGATCGAGCGCTTCTCGAAGGTCTCGACGCCCTCGGGGAAGTGGCCGCACATGATGATGCTGTGCGACCAGAGGTTGCGCACGACGTTGGCGGTGGCGTTGGCGGCGAGGGTCGGCAGGAAGGACCCGGTCGGGATCGACAGCGCCGGGTGGACCACGTAGTCCTTGGTGGCCTGCTTGCGGATCTTGCGCAGCACCTGCTTGGCGTTGGCCTTGAACTCCGCGCTGCGCTTGTCCTTCGGGATGGCCAGGTTGCGACCGAGCTCGAGGTCGTAGGCGGCGATGCCGTACTCGAAGAGGCAGGCGTTGATGAAGTTCCACAGCGGCTGCGCGAGGTACATCGGCTGCCAGGTCTGGTCCTCGTCGACGCGCATGATGCCGTAGCCGAGGTCGTTGTCCTTGCCGACGACGTTGGTGTAGGTGTGGTGCACCTCGTTGTGGCTGTGCTTCCACTGCGACGCGGGGGTCGCGGAGTCCCACTCCCACGTGCTCGAGTGGATCTTCGGGTCGCGCATCCAGTCCCACTGGCCGTGGAGGATGTTGTGGCCGATCTCCATGTTGTCGAGGATCTTGGAGATGCTCAGGCCGAGGGTGCCGAGCACCCAGGCCGGCGGGAACACGCTGAAGAGCAGCACCGCGCGCGAGCCGAGCTCGATCTTGCGCTGGGTGTCGATGACGCGCCTGATGTACGCCGCGTCGCTGGCGCCGCGGTCGTCGAGGATCTCCTGGCGGATCGCGTCGAGCTCGTGGCCGATCTGCTCGATGTCGGCCTCGGTGAGGTGCTCGATCGGGTTGGTCTGGCCGGGGAGGGCCTGCTTCTTCTGGATGGTCGTCATGTCGATCTCCTGGGGTGGTGGGGAGGTCTGGTCAGTGGTCGATGTGGCACGGGCCGGCGGCGGCGTTGATGCAGGTCTGCACCTTGATGTCGCCCGTCTCGCCCGGGACCGCGGTGGTGATGGCGCCGTTGCGCAGGTCGCGCACGCTGCCCTCGCGCAGGGGGATGACGCAGCCCATGCAGATGCCCATCCGGCAGCCGGACGGCATCAACATGCCCGCCTCCTCGGCTGCGTCGAGGATCGGCGTGGCGCCGTCGACGTCGAGGGTGGTGCCGGAGGTGAAGCTGACGGTGCCGCCGTCGCCCGGCTCGACGCGAGCGGTGCGGAACTGCTCGGTGGTCAAGGTGATGCCGGCGGCCTCGTGGTGCGTCGCGAGGGCGTCGAGCAGGCCGGCCGGCCCGCAGGCGAGCGTCGTGCGCTCGGCGAGGTCGGGCACGAGGTCGGCCAGGTCGTCGACCGACAGCACGCCGTGCTCGTCGTCGTACCTCGCGACGAGGCGGATCGCGCCCGCGGCGTCGAGCGCCTCGAGGTCGCGGATGAAGATCGAGTCGGGGTGGCTGGGGGCGACGTGCACGACCACGATGTCGTGGACGGCGCTGCGCGCCGGGCGGAGCACGCCGTCGTCGGTGCTGGGGAACAGGTTGCGCAGCATCCCGATCACCGGGGTGATGCCGGAGCCCGCGGTCACCATGAGGAACCTGCCGCCAGCGGGCGGGAGGACGAACTCGCCGGCCGCCTGCTCGAGGTGGACGAGCGTGCCGGGCTGCGCGCGGTGGACGAGGTGGTTGCTGACGAGACCGTCGGGCACGGCCTTGACCGTGATGGAGATGCGGCCGTCGCTGCGCGGGCCGTGCGTGAGCGAGTAGGCGCGCCACTGGCGTACGCCGTCGACGTCGATGCCGATCCGGAGGTACTGGCCGGGCACGTGACCGGCCCAGTCGGCGCCGGGGCGGATCACGATCGTGGCCGCGTCGGCGGTCTCGGGGACCACTGACTCGATGCGACCGCGCAGGTCGGCGCCCGATCGCAGCGGGGCGAAGAGGTCCAGGAAGTCGGCCGGGAGGTAGGGCGTGGTGGCCGCCTCGGCGACCCGGACCAGCTGGTCGCCCAGGCGCCGGCTCCGGCGGGCAGTGCCCGTGGGCGGCTCGAGAGTCGTGGTCATAGGTACCAATGTGCCCGTCGCAGGCCGCTTCTTCCTGCCCTGCGCACGTGAATCGGGGGTAGACTGTTGTTCGCTGCGAACAAAAGCGACCTCAGGAGACCTCATGGCCCACAGGAGTGTGCCCCCGGCCACACAATTCCAGACCATTGTCGGCCTGGACCCCCTCGTGGCCGATGCCCTGCGCGAGCGCCTGGCCGAGGTCGCGGACAGCGCCGTCCTCCACATCGTCGAGGAGGTCCCCAGCTATGCGGGCGCGTGGAGCGGCCGGATGGGTGAGGTGATCCGCAACGCGGTGCAGCTCGCGCTCGGCGGGTTCCTCACCCTCGCGACCCGGCAGGACGCCGACGCGCCCAAGGCGCCGGCGATCGAGGGCGCCTACCAGCTCGGCCGCGGCGAGGCCCGCTGCCGGACGTACGGTCGAGGCGCTCCTCTCGGCCTACCGCATCGGCGCCCGTGCCTCGTGGCGCGAGATGGCCGACGTGGCGGTCGAGGCGGGTGTCGACGCCGGTCAGCTCGCCCGGTTCGCCGAGCTGGTCTTCGCCTACATCGACGAGCTGTCGGGCGCGTCGGTGGCCGGTCACACCGACGAGCTCGAGAGCAGCGGTCGCATCCGCCAGCGCAACCTCGAGCGCCTCGCCCGAGCCCTGTTGAGCGGGGCACCCGCCGACGCCGTCAACGCCGCCGCCGAGCGGGCCGACTGGGAGCCGCCGGGCGCCCTGACCGCCGTCATCCTCCAGGAGTCGCAGGTCTCCCACGCCCTGACGGCCCTCGACCCGGCCACCCTGCAGCCCACCGACGACGTGCCCGGCCTCCCCGAGGGACACACGTCGCTGCTCGTGCCGAGCGCCGCGACGGCCACCGCGCGGCGTACGGTGCTCCGCGCCCTCCGCGGCACCGACGCCGTCGTCGGACCGAGCACCCCGTGGCTCGAGGTGGCGGGTTCGCACCGCCGCGCGCTGCGGTGCACGGTGCTCGACCTGCCCGGGCTGGTGGACTCCGACGACCACCTCGCCGCACTCATCCTCTCCGCCGACGCGGACGCGCGCGCCGAGCTGCGCGCGCGGGTGCTCGCCCCGCTCGCCGAGCTGCGCCCCTCGACCGCCGAGAAGCTCACCGACACCCTCCGCAGCTGGCTCCTCCACCACGGGCGCCGCGACGCGGTGGCCGAGGAGCTCTTCGTCCACGCGCAGACCGTGCGCTACCGCGTCGGTCAGCTCCGGGAGGTCTACGGCGACCGGCTCGAGGACCCCGCCTTCGTGCTCGACGCGACGCTGGCCCTGGCCTGAGCTGCGCCGGAGCGGTCCTCCTCACGCACCGCTCAGTCGCGCGAGTACGCCGTCGCGCCGGCGACCCAGGTCACGACGACGTGGTCGGCGAAGGCGCGCAGCGCATCGGCGTGCGCGCGGTCGGAGTCGCCGTCGAGGGGATCGGCGTCGAGGAGGACGAGGTCGGCCGGGTGACCGGCGGCGATGGTTCCCCAGCCGTCGGTCGAGGCGGCCAGGGCCTCGCGTGCGGTGATCGCCTGCTCGGGGTGCCACGGCTCGCGCTCGTCGGCGGACCGGTGGACCGCGGCGGCGACGGCGAGCCACGGGTCCAGCGGCGAGACCGGGGCGTCCGAGCCGAGGACCACGTCGACGCCGTCGTCCACCATCCAGCGCAGCGGGAAGCAGCGTTCGGCGCGCCCCGGCCACAGCCGCTCGGTGACGTCGCGGTCGTCGAGGAGGTGCGCGGGCTGCACGCTCGCGCGGACACCGAGGGCGGCGAGACGGCGTACGTCCTCGCGCGTCGTGAGCTGGACGTGCTCGATGCCGCCGCGGGCGCCGGTCTCCTCGAAGGCGTCGAGCGCCTCGGTGACCGCACGGTCGCCGATCGCGTGCACGGCGACGTCGAGCCCGCCGGCGGCCGCGCGCGCGAGGAGCGAGCGGAGCTCGGCGGGGGTCTGGTTGGGCTGGCCCGACTCGTGGCCCGGCACGGCCTTCTCGGCGTACGGCTCGCAGCACCAGGCCGTACGCGTGTTGAGCGAGCCGTCGCTGATGATCTTGAGCGGGCCCATCGTCAGGCGCGGGTCGGTGCCGAGCGGATCACCCGAGCGCAGTCCGCGGCCGAGCACGTCGTCGAGCCCGTCGGCGTAGCAGGCGTGGCGGATCCGCAGCAGGTCGGCGCCCGCCGCCCACCGGGCCACCCAGTCGGCCACGCCGCCGCTGAACTCCAGGTCGACCAGGCCGACGACACCCTGCGCGGCGGCTGCCTCCATCGAGCGGCGGTAGGCGTCCGGCCCGGTGCCGTCGGAGCCCATCACGCCGGCCAGCCGGCCGTACGCCTGGAACCACTCGCCCTCGCTCACCACGCTGTCGCGCGTCGAGAGCGCGAGCATGTGGAGGGCGGTCGTGTTGAGCCAGCCGTGGTGGCCGTCGCCGGCGATGAGCACGATCGGCTGGTCGGTGTCGATCGCGTCGAGGTCGGAGACGGCGGGGTTGTCCGGCCACGCCGTCGGCCGGTGGCCCCAGCCGATCACCGGGAGGTCCGGCCACTCCTCGAGCCGCTCGCGCACGGCCGTCACGGCCTCCGCACTGGACCGCACGCCGGCGAGGTCGAGCCGCGCCGACGCGAGCGTCCACTGGCCGAGGTGCACGTGCTGGTCCCAGAGGCCCGGCATCAGCCAGCGCCCCGTCGCGTCGTAGGACTCCTCGTCCGCGCGGGCCGGCAGGGACGGACCGACCTCGGTGACCCGCCCGTCCTCGATGCGTACGTCGACCGGGCCGGCCGACGCTGCGGTCACGGCCACCAGGCGCACGTCTCGGATGAGCATGGGCCCACGCTAGGACGTAGAGTCGCGGGCATGGATTGGCGGGGGCCTGCGGTGCTTGTCGCGCTCCTGGCGATCGGGGCCGGGAGCGGGTTCGCCTCGTCGGCGCAGAGCCGCGACACCACGATCGGGACGGGTGTGGCCTCCCCCGTGCCGGCCGAACGTCCCGAGCGGCCGATCGAGGCGTCGCTGCCCTTCGCCCAGGACCCGGATGATCCGGCCCTGCAGCCCGGCCTGGCGATGCGCACCGAGACGCTGGGCACCGGCAAGTTCGAGATCACGTTCCCCGCGCCCACGGGCTGGACGACCAACGCCAACGCCACCAACGAGTGGAAGTGGAAGCAGCCCGGGACGTCCAACAACACCTACGTGATGCGCATCGAGCAGATCAACAGCCAGGACATCACCATCGAGGACGCCATCGACATCCGCATCGAGCGGCTCCAGCGAGAGCAGGAGGACGTCGACATCCTCGACCGCGGCGCGGACTCCTTGGAGTACACCTACCGCAGCAACGAGAACAACGCCCGCCACAGCTTCATGCGCTGGCTCGATCTCGACCGCAGCGGGCAGGCCGACGTCGAGATCGTCGTGCACGGTCGCGACCGAGACGTCGCGGGCACCCGGGACCTGATCCGCCGGGTGGCCGACGGGATGCGGGGCGCGAGCGGCGGCGTCGTCGAGACGGGTTGACCGCCTGCCGTGGCCTAGATTGACCGGCGTGACATGGCGGGGGCCGACGGTGCTGGCGCTGCTGCTGGCGCTCGGCGCCGGTGGCGGCTTCGGTGCGTCGTGGGCCCTCGGCGAGAACCTGCGGGACGACGGGGCAGCGTCACCCGTGGCGGCGGCCTCGCCGAGCCTCCCCGTGGACCCGGTGCCCGAGCTGTTCCCCGACCCGGACTTCCCGCCGCTCGAGCCCGGCGTCGAGCTCGTACGACAGCGCGTCGGGGTCGGCGACTTCGGCCTCTCGCTGGAGCGGCCGGCGGGCTGGCGCTTCTCCCCCAACTCCCTCACCGAGTGGCAGTGGCGACCGCCGGACTTCGAGTCGTTCGGCTACTACATGCGCGTCGAGCAGGTCATCAGCAACCGACGCTCCATCGACTGGACGCTGGACCGGCGCATCGACGAGCTCGTCGAGGACGAGACCAACGTCATCATCCGTAGCCAGACGGCCGACAGCCTGCACTTCACGTACGTCACCAGCAACCACCTGCGGCACGGGTTCTTGAAGTGGCTCGACCTCACCGGCTCCGACAACGCCCAGGTCGAGATCTCGGTCTCCGGCCGCTCCGTCGACGTCCCCGGGATGTCCGACCTGATCAACCGGGTGGCGGAGTCGATGACTCTCGGCGCCGGGAAGGCCTAGAGGCCGTAGGTCGTCACGGACTCGAGCACCCGGTTGGCGGTGCCGCGGTCGTCGCTGCGCACCTGGACCCAGAGCAGCCGGTTGGACGTGAGCTGGATGACGCGCTCGACCATGACGTCGGCACCCGGGCAACCCTTGAAGAAGACCGTCATCGACTGGTCGCCGTCCTGCTGGTCCTTGATCAGCTCGCCGTTGGTCTCGCAGTCGAGGTGCTGGGGCACGCGGGACGGCAGCTTCTCGGCCTGGAGAACTCCGATGAACACCCCGGGCGCCGGGCCGTCCGCGGAGTTCCAGCCGGGCTGCGATCCGGTGGCGATCGCGGGCTGCTCCTGCTGACCCTCGAGCGGGATCCACTGCTCCGGGTCGACCTGGGTGGTCCACGACTCGGGCACCGTCACGGAGATCGTCCCGGTCGCGTCCTCCAGCGTGCGCTCCGAGGTCGACGACTGCTCGGCGGCCCAGCCGGCACCGGCGCCGAGCGCCAGCGCCACGATCCCGGCCACGAGCCACGCGAGCCGGCGACGGCGGGCGGGCTTCGCCGCGGGCGGAAGGTCGCCGAGCTTGCCGGTGTCCTCGGGACGCGCGGCGGCCTGGGTGAGCCCGGGGTCCGATGGGATCCACGCCAGCGGCGCCTCCTCGACCTGACCACCGAGTGCCGCGACGAGGGCGGCGGTGAACGACTCGACGTCCTCGAACCGGTCGTTGCGGTCCTTGGAGAGCGCCTTGAGCACGACGGCCTCGGCCTCGGGGTTGCCGATCTCCATCGGCGGCGGCGGGGCGGGATCCTCGGCAGCGGCCAGCGTCTTGTGGTCGTAGGGCTGACGGCCTGCCAACAGGTAGTAGCCGAGCGCGGCCAAGGAGTACTGGTCGGCGCGCGCGTCGAGACCCTCGCCCAGCGCCTGCTCCGGCGCGACGTAGGTCGGGGTGCCGCCGACCATCGTGAGGCGGGACGACATGTCCATCGCCTTGCCCAGCCCGAGGTCGCCCAGCATCGCGACGACCTGGTGGCCACGGGCACTCTCGACGGTGCGGAAGAGCACGTTGGCGGGCTTCACGTCGCGGTGCAGCACGCCGCGGTCGTGCAGGGCGGTGAGGCCGAGGCCGACCTGCGTGAGCACGGTGAGGGCCTGCGACGGCTCGAGGGCGGACAGCTCGAGCCGGTCGGCCAGCGTGCCCTGGTCGGCGTACGCCATCACGAGGAACGGGCGCTCGTCGGCCAGCTCGCCGGCGTCGTAGACGGTCACGACGTGGGGCGACTCGACCTTGCGGAGGAAGCGGCCCTCCTCGACGAAGCGCTGTCGGATGTGCAGGTCGCCGGTCCAGTTGTCGGCGAGCACCTTGATCGCCACTGGGGAGTCGAGGTGCTCGTCGTAGGCGAGCCAGACGGTCGCGAACGCTCCCGACCCGATGCGGCGGCGCACCGGATAACGACCGAGACGAGAAGGAGCGGACACCCGGGCATTATCGTGCAGGGGTGAATGAACCGGGGGACCACGGTGCCGGACTGGCACCGGACGACATCGACGAGCTCGCGCGACAGGCCCGCGACGGCGACCGCGACGCCCTCGAGTCCCTGCTCGCAGCCGTACGTCCTCG
Organism: uncultured Actinomycetota bacterium; assembly: GCA_963708875.1. Taxonomy (GTDB): domain Bacteria; phylum Actinomycetota; class Actinomycetes; order Propionibacteriales; family Nocardioidaceae; genus Nocardioides. Next base: position 484,918 of record CAVPUL010000005.1, on the reverse strand, counting down.
GGTGCTGAACATCTGCCGTGGAGTGCTGCCCTACTCCGGCGACGCGGAGGACGCCTGCCAGGAGGCGATGCTCAACGTCGCGACCAAGATCGGCTCGTGGGGCGCCCGCGGCCGGTTCACGACGTGGCTGCACATCGTCGCGGTCAACAGCGCCCGCACGACGTACCGCCGGCTCAAGAACCTGGCCACGCCGACCGACTTCGAGGACGGCGCCCACGACCGGCCGGACCCGCGCACGACGAGCGTCATCGCCGGCACCCGCCTCGACCTGCTCGAGGCGATGGAGACGATCGAGCGCGACCACCCCCAGTTCGTCGAACCGCTGCTGCTGCGCGACGTCTACGGGCTGCCCTACGACGAGATCGCCGCACTGGTGGGCGCGCCGCTCGGCACCGTGAAGGCCCAGATCCACCACGGCCGCAAGCTCGCCCGACCACTCCTGCGCGGCGACCGGTGACGCTCCGCCGCCTGTCGGCGCTGGTGGCGAGCACCGCCGTGCTCGCCGGCTGCTCCTCGAGCGCCGGCGTCTCCGACGAGCTCACCAGTCCGTCGCCATCGCCGACCGCTGCCGCCACGAGCGGCACCGAGGAGGGCGAGGTGGCCGCGTCGTCGGCGCCGGTGATCACGGCGCCTGTCGAGCAGGCCCTCGACACCGCAGTCTCCGAGCCCGTGGAGGACAGCGTCTACCCGGCGGTCGGCGACCCGCGGATCGATGCCCTGCTCTACGACCTCGACCTGGACTGGGATCCCGGGTCCAAGCGACTGGAGGCCAGCGCGATCGTCACGTTCCGCGCCGCGCGCACCGCCCCGCGCTTCCAGCTCGACCTCGGGCGGGGCCTCACCGTCGGTCGCCTCGAGCTCGACGGCGAGGGCGTGGGCTTCGCGCGTCGCGGCAAGGACCTGGTCATCGAGGCACCGATCGAGACCGACCAGCAGTACGAGCTCACGCTCGACTACGTCGGCACTCCGAAGCCCGCTCCCGCACCCACGACGCGACGCGACTTCTCGACGACGGGATTCACCATCACCGACACCGGTGAGGTGTGGACGATGCAGGAGCCCTTCGGCGCCTACACCTGGTATCCCGTCAACGACCAGCCGTCCGACAAGGCGCTCTACGACATCACCGTCCACGCCCCTTCGCCGTGGACCGGGATCTCCAACGGACACCTCACCGAGCTGACCACCGACGGCGGGACCACGACGAGCTCGTGGCAGCTCACCGAGCCCGCGTCGTCCTACCTCGTCACCCTCGCGATCGGCGACTACGCCCACAGCAGCAACACGTCCGCTGGTGGGTTGCGGGTCGACTACTGGACGCCGCGCGGCATGGGGAGGGACGTCGACCAGGTGCAGACGGCCGCCGACTCGATCGACTGGATCGAGTCCAAGCTCGGCCCCTACCCGTTCGACTCGCTCGGCCTCGTCGTCACCGCGTCGCAGAGCGCGATGGAGACGCAGACGATGGTCACGCTGGGCAACAACGAGTACGTCCTGTCCCCGCCGGTGATCGCCCACGAGCTCGTGCACCAGTGGTACGGCGACCAGGTCTCGCCGGCCGACTGGCGCGACGTGTGGCTCAACGAGGGCATGACGATGCTGATGCAGTGGCTCTACGAGGACGAGCACGACATCCAGCCGCTGCGGGGCACGATCCAGCGCTCCCGCGCCGCCGACCAGGGCCTGCGCGACGACTACGGCCCACCCGGGGCGTACGACCCGAGGCAGTTCGGTGCGTCCAACATCTACTACCCGCCTGCGCTGATGTGGAACGAGCTGCGCGTCGAGCTCGGCGACGAGGAGTTCTTCCGGATCGCCCGGGGCTGGCTGGGCCAGCACGACAACACGTCCGTCTCGCGCGAGCAGATCTTCACGTACTGGGAGAAGGAGACGGGCCTCGAGCTGTCGACGTTCTTCGACAGCTGGATCATGGGTCGGACCACTCCTGCGCCCGGGGTGCCCCAGGCCTGACCCTCAGGTCACCTTCTTCGCGGCCGAGGTCTTGACCACCGTCGTCAGGCCGGCCTTGAGATAGGTCACCTTGACGCTGATCTTGCGGCCCTTGTCAGCCGCGGTGAGCTTGTAGGTGGCCTTGGTCGCGGCCTTGATCTTCTTGCCGTTGCGCAACCACTGGTACTTCACCGTGACGCCTGCCGGGGACACGGTGCCGATGACCGCCTTGACCTTCTTGGCGACCTTGAAGGTGCCGGAGACCTTGGGCGTCGGGCAGCTGATCGCGGCCGGGACCGGGGTCGGCGTGGGAGTCGGCGTCGGCGTGGGCGTCGGGGTCGGCGGGGGCGGCGGCGGGGGCGGGGGCGGCACCACTGCGGCCGCTACGCCGGCGGTCTGCGTGGAGGTCGCGCTCGCGCTCGTGAAGCCGGCCTTCGACGCGGTCACCCGCACCGACAGCGCCTTTCCGACGTCGCCGGCCACCGGCGTGTAGCCGCTGCTCGTGGCTCCCGGGATGGCAGCACCGTTCGCCAGCCACTGGTAGGCGTAGGTGCCGTCGGCAGGAGTCCAGGTGCCGGGCGTCGAGGTGAGTGCCTCGCCCACGGTCGGCGTGGAGTCACTGATCGTCGGCAGGGTGTTGTTGGTCAGTGTCCCGGGTGCCACCGCGGCCGTCTGGGCCGAGGTGGCCAGTCCGGAGGTGAAGCCCGCCTTGGCCGCGGTGACCTCCACCGAGAGCTTCGTGCCCTGCTGTGCCACCGCGACGGAGTAGGTCTTCGTCGCTGGCGCCGGGGATGGCGACGTTGTCGGCGAACCACCGGTAGGTGTAGGTGACACCCGCTGGTCTCGCGACCAGGTCCCGTCGCGCGCGGTCAGCGTCTGGCCGACACTCGGCGTCGTGTCATCGATGGTGGGCGACGCCGTGTTCTCGACCAAGGGCGTCGTCGCCGGCGACCACCGGCGTGGTCTCGGTCGACGTCGCCGTGGCGGGGAGGTACTCAGCCTCGTCGCGGTCACCCGCACCGACAGCTTCTTGTCGAGCTGGGCGGCGGGCACCTGGTAGTTCTTGGACGTCGCGCCGGGTATCGGGGTCCCGTCCGAGCGCCACTGGTAGGTGAAGGTCACGTCGGCGCGGCGTCCACGTCCCGTCGACGGCGGTCAGCACCTGGCCCACCTCGGGGGTGGTGTCGCTCACCGTCGGCGGTGCCGTGTTGGTGACCTGCGGCTGCGGGCCGACGGCCGAGGTCGCCGCCGAGGTGGCCGACGCGCTCACGAACCCTGCCTTCGACGCCGTCACCCGCACGGCCAGCACCTTGCCGAGGTTGCCGGCGGCCACCGTGTAGGTGGCCGCAGTGGCGCCCGCGATCGGTGAGCCGTCGGCGAGCCACTGGTAGGCGTAGGTCCCGTCGGACGGCGTCCACGTGCCGCTGGTGGCTGTCAGCGTCTGTGCCACCGCCGGGGTCGTGTCGCTGATGGCAGGCAGGACGTTGTTGGCCATCGTGGGGGGTGCTGGGACGGCCGTGGTGGCCGCGGAGGTCGCGCTCACGCTCGTGAAGCCCGCCTTCGAGGCGGTGACCCGGACGGCGAGCGTCTTGCCGACGTCTCCCGCGACGACGGTGTAGCTGTTCGTCGTCGCACCGGCGATGGCGACGCCACTGGCCAGCCACTGGTAGGTGTACGTGCCGTCGGACGGCGTCCAGGTGCCGGTGGTCGCGGTGAGGACCTGACCGACCTCCGGGGTGGTGTCGTTGATCGTCGGCAGGCTGTTGTTGACCATCGGCGGTGCGTCGGGCGGACCGACCACCATGTCCTGCGGGACCGCGGTGCTGGTGCCACGGGTCGCGGCGACGGGAACGGCGCTGGCCCCCGAGGGAGAGAGCGTGCCGGCGCCGTCGTAGTAGGACGTGCTGGACCCGCAGCCGCCGCCGGTCACCCGCAGCAGGTAGCTGCCCGTGGTCAGACCGGGGACGACGTACGTGCCGTCTGCCGCTGACGGACGCGACGCCCGCCCCACGAGCGTGCCGTCACTGGTGTACGCCGTCACCACGCACCCGGCGATCGGGTTCGACGCGGTGTCACGGACGCGACCGGTGAACCGGCCGCCCTCGACGAGGACCGCGTTGACGCCGGTCTGCACCTGGGCGACACCCAGGGTGAGGGTCGTGGACGCGGCGACGCCGAGGTTCTCGGACTTGCCGCTGTAGAACTGCGCCTCCGCGACGTCGTACCCCGGCGTACGGGCGAACTGGGCGCGGTAGGTCCCCGGCGGGAGGTCGCTGATGGTGTACGCGTTGGTGTAGGCGTTGACGGTCGCGCTGCCGGCGAACGAGCCCGTGGCGGTGTCGTAGAGCTGGACCGAGCTGTCCCAGCCGGACAGCCGCTGCGGGAACGTCACCTTCCCGCTGACCGTCGCGCCGTCGTCGAGGACGGCGTCGATGCCCGTGACGTCCGCTGCGGAGCCCAGCACGACGGTGGTGGCGGCCGCCTGGGTGGCGGCGTTGTTCCACCACTCGGAGAGGCGGTTGTCGTAGCCGGAGAACTGCAGCGTGTAGGTGCCTGCGGGGAGGTAGGCGCGGTAGCCGCCGTCGGCGTCGGTGTCGTCGGAGTCGACGTAGTCGTAGGAACCGTCGGTCTGGCGCTGGTAGAAGTCGACGCTGCCGTCCTCGATCGCTCCGCCGACGCCGGTCAGCGTGCCGGCGATGGCCCTGCCCCGGGCCAGGGTCGCGTTGACCGTGGTGGGCGCAGCCGTGCTCACCGCCACCGGGTTGGCCGTCGCGAGGTCTGCCTTGTCGTTGTAGAACTCCGGCAGCAGCCGGGAGGACTCGAAGCGGACCTTGTAGCTGCCCGGAGCCAACGAGTCGATGAGGTACTGGCCGTCGCTGGCGAAGTCGTAGGCCAGCTCGGGCGCGGTGGCCAGGTCGGTCGCGCTCGCCGGGTACACCGTCACCCACCCGTCCACGGGCCCGTCGGGCCCGGAGATCGTGCCGCGCAGGACCGCGGCCGGGCTGAGGAGGGCGTCGATGCCCGGTCGATCGGCGTTGGTGATCACCAACGACTGGGCGCCCGCGGCGGTGGTGGCGTCGTTCCACCACTCGGTGACGTACCCGTTGCGCTCGAAGCTGACCCGGAAGGTTCCGGCGCCCACGTCCGCGGTCCAGGCACCCGAGGCGTTGGTGGTGGCGCTGGTCTCGTAGTCCCAGTAGGTGTCACCGCCGCCGAAGTCCCAGAACTTCTCGATGGTGACGTCGACGTCCGGAAGTGCCGTGGCGCCGGGGCCGGTGACCGTGCCGGACAGGACGAGCGACCGGGCCAGGACGGCGTTGGCCGTCGCCGTGGAGCCCGTCGTGACGACGAACCGCTGAGCGCCGGCGGCCGTCGCCGAGTCGTTGTAGTACTCCGGGACGTAGCCGTCGGCCCCGAACTGCACGACGTACGTGCCGGGCCGCAGCGCCGGCGAGGCGTAGGCACCGGCAGCGCCCAGAGCCACCTCGTCCTCGTAGTCGAGGTTGCCCGGCGCGACCTCGCGGTAGAAGGTCACGCTGCCGTCGGTGATCGCTCCCGAGGGCCCGGTCACAGTGCCGCTGATCGTGCCGCCCACGGCCATGGCCGCGTTGAGTCCCGTGCGGTTTGCGCCGGTGACGGCCACGAGCGTCGCGGTCTCTGCGGTCGTCGCACCGGAGTACCACTGCGCGAGGTAGCCGGACCGCTGGAACCCGACCCGGTAGGTGCCGTCGGGCTCGGTCACCGACCACGCGCCGCCGGCCGTCGTCGTCGTCGAGTCGGCGAGGCGCCAGCGGACGTCGTCCTGCACGACCACGCGCCGCTCCACCCGCACCGTCACGCCGGTCAGTGCCGCACCGCCCGCGGCGGCGGTCACCGTCCCGGACAGGGTGCGCTGGTTGGAGACGAGCGCGGCATTGACGGTCGCGACGGCGTTGTAGGACACGGCCACGTCGTCACCGAGGTCGACGTCGGCCTTGTCGAGGTTGTACTCCGGCGTCATGCCCGCGGCCGTGAACCCGACGCGGTAGTTGCCGGGGATGAGTCCGGTGACGGCGTAGGTCCCGCCGGCGGACGTCAGGGTCGACCGCACCTGGACGAAGTCGCTACCGGACCAGCGGTAGACCCGCACGGTGGCACCGGTGATGGGGCCCGACGGACCGGTCACCGTGCCGGCCACGCGGCCCAGGCGGTCCAGCGCGATGTTCTGGCCGCTCTGGTCGGCGCCGGTCACCACGACCCTGGTGGCCCGCGACAGGAGGGTCGTGCCGCCGGACCACGCCGAGACGTGCTCATCGGCGGTCCCCAGGAGCTTGTAGGTGCCGGGCGCCACGTCGACCGAGTAGGCGCCGCCCGCACCGGGCGTGGCGGAGGTGACGAACTGCCAGAAGGTGCCCTCCGGTCCGGACTGCTTGCGATAGGCCGAGACCTCTGGGGTGGTCAACGCCCCGCCGGCCTTGGAGGTCAGGGTGCCCGTGATGTGGCGTGCCGCGGCCAGCGCGATGTTGGCCGTGGCGCTGCTGTTCTTGGCCGCGGTGATGGTGTCGGCCAGGAAGACCTCGGGCTTGTCGTTCCAGCACTCCAGGGCCAGCCCCGTCGCCTCGGTCACGCAGACCCGGTAGGCGCCGGGGACGAGGCCGGTGAAGGAGTAGGTCCCGGCGGCTGGGGTGGTGTCGGAGTCGGCGTAGCTCCAGCCGGAGTCGGAGAAGCGGCTCGGCCGGTAGAGGGTCACCGTCGCTCCGGCGAGGTTCCCGGACGGGCCGGTGACGGTGCCGCCGATGATGCCGCCCTTGTCCAGCGTGGCGTTGGCCGTGGCCGTGCCGCCGAGCGTGACCGGCACGTCGGTGGCGGTCTCGATCGTGTCCTTGTCCTGGTAGAACTCGTCGAGCCAGCCGCCGCCGAAGCTGGAGAACTCGACCCGGTAGGTACCGCCCCGGAGGCCGTCGATCGTGTAGACGCCGCTGCCGTTGGTCGATGCGCTGGCGACGTACGACCACGAGCCGTTGACGAGGCGGTAGGCCGTTGCCGATGCCGAGGTGATCGGGACGCTGGCTGTGTCGCGGATCGTGCCGGTGATCTTGCCCCCGACCGAGAGCGCGGCATTGATGTTGGGCACGGTCGCGCTGGTGACGGTGACCAGGTCGGCGTCGACCTCGTCGAGCGCGTCGTTCCAGTACTCGCCCAGGTAGGTCGTGGCGTCGAACCGGACGCGGTACGTGCCCGGCGCGACCTCCAGCGAGTAGGTGCCGTTGGCGGCCGTCGTGGCGAAGGCGACCTGGTCCCAGAAGGTGTCGCCGAACTGGGTGACCTCCTGCTCGGCCACCACGTCCGCGCCCTGGAGCGGGGTGCTGCCGGCTCCGGTGACGGTGCCGGTGATCAGGAGCGGGTCGGCGAGCTGGGCGTTGGCGGTACGGGTCTGACCCGCGACGACGTTGACGTTGTCGGCGGAGGTGACGTCGGGCTTGTCGTTCCAGTACTCGGGGAGCTGGCCGCTGGCCTCGAAGCCGAGCCGGTACTGCTGGGGGCTCAGCGAGGAGAACTCGTAGTGGCCGGCCGCGTCACTGAAGGCGTAGTCCACCTGGTCCCAACCGCCCGCACCGTCGGAGGCGTACGCCGTGATCGTGGCTCCGTCGATGGGTCCGGCAGAGCTGCTGACCGTGCCGGTGATGGCGGGCGGGGTGGGCATCTGGAGCACCGCCTGCTCGCCGAACGACGGGTCGGGGAACAGCGGGAAGGCGTCGGCGAGCGAGGTGGCTCCGTCGTAGAAGACCGTGCCGACGCCGGCCTTGGTCGCACCGACGTAGTAGGTGCCGTCGAGGCCGCCGAACTCGAAGAGTCCGTCGGCGCCGGTCAGCTGCGTGCTGCCGACCGGTTGCTGGACGTCGTCGTAGAGCGTGACGGTGGCGCCGGACAGCGCGAGTCCGTCGGGACCGAGCACCTCTCCCGCGATGGTCCCCGGATCGCCGGGAGCGGCGAAGGCAGCGCCGAGCGGGGCGAGCACGAGGCCCAGCACCACCAGCAGGAGGCCGAGCATGCGGCCGGTACGAGACGGACGGAACGTGCCCACAGTGACTCCCCTGGGACAGGCCCGAGCCCGCGGATGTTCGGTGGACGAATCAAGGCACGAGCCCGATCGGGTGCTCATCTCCTCGCCGCTAGTTACCCAAGGTGGGGTAGTCGCCGCCCGGTGGCTATACCCCTGAGGGGGTGGGCTAGCGCACTACTCTCGCCGAATGGCCCGGCTCTCCGCGCACGACCTCATCGACCTGGTGCTGGACGACGACTCCTGGACCTCGTGGGACACCGCGCCGTCGCGCGACGGGATCAGTGACGACTACGCCGCCGAGCTGGCCGCCGCGGCCGAGAAGTCGGGCGTCGACGAGTCGGTGCTCACCGGCGAGGCGCGGCTCCACGGTCGCCGGATCGGGGTGCTGGTGGGGGAGTTCGGCTTCCTGGCCGGTTCGATCGGACGGGCAGCCGCCGATCGGATCGTCGCCGGGATCGAGCGCGCCACCCGCGACGGACTTCCGCTGGTCGCCGCTCCGATCAGCGGTGGCACCCGGATGCAGGAGGGCACACCGGCGTTCGTCCAGATGGTGCGGATCTCCGCCGCGGTGGCGGCCCACCGCACGGCCGGGTTGCCCTACCTCGTCTACCTCCGCAACCCCACCACCGGCGGCGTGATGGCGTCGTGGGGCTCGCTCGGTCACGTCACCGTCGCCGAGCCCGGCGCCCTCGTGGGCTTCCTCGGCCCGCGGGTCTACGAGGCGTTGTACGGACGCGCGTTCCCCGGCGACGTACAGACCTCGGAGAACCTCTATGCCCACGGCATCATCGACGCGGTCCTGCCGCCGGACGAGATCGCCGAGATCCTCGACCGCGCCCTGTCGATCCTGATGGCCGCGCGCGAGGGCGTCGCCCCGGTGGCCGACCCCGGTCAGGAGTCCGTGCCCGACGTCGACGCGTGGGACTGCGTCACCCGCTCACGGCGACCGGACCGGCCCGGCGTACGCCGGTTGCTGAAGTACGGCGCCAGTGACGTCGTGCCGCTCAACGGCACCGGGCAGGGCGAGAAGGATCCCGGCCTGCTGATCGCGCTGGCGAGGTTCGGCGAGGCGCCGTGCGTGTTCCTCGGGCAGGACCGGCGCGGCCAGACGACCGACCACCCGATGGGGCCGGAGGCGCTGCGCGAGGCCCGACGCGGGATGCGGCTGGCCTCCGAGCTCGGCCTGCCGCTCGTGACCGTCATCGACACCCAGGGCGCCGCGCTGTCGGCCGACGCCGAGAACGGCGGGCTGGCCGGTGAGATCGCCCGGTCGCTCGCCGACCTGGTGACCCTCGACGCCCCGACGCTGTGCCTGATGCTCGGGGAGGGCAACGGCGGCGGTGCGCTCGCGCTGCTGCCGGCCGACCGGGTGATCGCGGCGCAGCACGCCTGGCTCTCGCCGCTGCCGCCCGAGGGGGCATCGGCGATCGTGCACCGCGACCTCGACCACGCCGCCGAGATGGCGCGGTCCCAGCAGGTGCGGGCGCTCGACCTCTACCGCCGCGGCATCGTCGACCGGATCGTCGCCGAGAAGCCCGACGCGGCCGACGAGCCCGAGGACTTCTGCCGCCGGGTCGCCGCGGTGCTCGAGCACGAGCTCAGCGCGCTCCTCGCCGCCGGGCCGGGGTCGCCGGAGAAGCGGGCCCGGCGCTACGTCTGAGAGGTGGCTCCCCCAGCGAGTGCCTGACAAGTCCAGGGCATCACGCGGGCTTGGGGTCTTTCCCAGCCTCGTCCTGCGCCTCGACGATCTCTGCCTCGGTCACGGCCTCCACCTCGGCGTCCGGCTCGGGCTCCACGTCGGTGGGTACGTCGTCGGCGGGTACGTCGCCGGCGGGTACGTCGTCAGCGACCGGCTGCACGGGCTCGGGCAGCGCGACGCCGGGGACCGTACCGGTCAGGGTCGCGAGCATCTGACGGACGTTGGAGAGCTGGGCGTTGATGCTGTCGCGGCGCTGGGCCGCCGCAGCGAGCTCCCGGTCGGACTCGGCGCGGACGCGGTCGGCGGTCGAGCGGGCGTCGGCGACCATCGTGGTCGATCGCTCCTCGGCGTCGGCGAGCATCCGGGCGATGCGGGACTCGGCCTCGGTGCGGCTGCGCTCCAGGGACGCCTCGGCGTCGCGGTTGCGCGCGGTCATCGCGTCGAGCTCGGCCTGGGCGGCGGCCTGCTGGGCCTGGAACTCCGAGGTCGCCTTCTGGCGCCGCTCGGCCAGGGTGGTCTCGAAGTCGGCTCCGGACTGGGCGGCCTTCGCGCGGGCGTCCTCGTGCAGCGCCTCCGCCTCGGCGCGACGGGCCGACGCGTCGCGCTCTGCCGCATCGCGCTCGGACTCGGCGGCCGTACGCGCGTCGGCGACGAGTCGGGCACCCTCGGCCTCGGCGTCTCGACGGGTCTCCTCGGCGTAGCGGTCGGCCTCGGTGCGGACGGCACCCGCCTCGGCCTCGGCCTCCTTGCGCATCGACTCGACCTCGCCGACCACGCGATCACGGATCTCGGCTGCTTCGGTCTCGGCGAGGGAGAGGATCTGGCCGACGCGCTCGCCCAGGTGCTCGTACGTCGGGAGCTCGGGCTCCTGCGCCTCGCGGGAGACGAGGGCGTCGCGCGACGTCGTGGCCTCGCCGCGCGCCTGCTCAGCGGCGGCCTCGGCCGCCGCCAGACGGGTCCGGAGCTCGTCGGCCTCGGCGCGCGCCTGTCCGATCGCGCGCTCCACCTCGGTCGGGTCGTAGCCGCGTCGCACGCTGGTGAACATCTCGTCAGGCATCGGGGGTCTCCTGGTCAGGGGTGGGGGAGAGCTGGGGTCAGGGCTGGGGTCAGGGGTGGGGTCGGGGGTGTCGTCGGTGGTCACGGCGGCCGTGGCCTGCTCGCGCTCGGGCACGGACAGCGCCTCGATCACGCCGGAGAGCTGGCCGAGCTCGGCAGCGATGCGGTCACGCCGGGTCTGGAGCTGGGCGATCTCGGCACGCGCGCGTTCGAGCGCCCGCTGGGCGCCCTCGCGGAGCTGGTCGGCCTCGGCGCGCCCCTCGGCGACGAGAGCGAGTGACTCCTCGCGCGCGCGGCGCCGGTCCTCGGCGGCGGTGGCGCGGCTGCGGGTGACCTCCTGGGCGACGATCGTGCGGAGGCTGGCGGCGCCGGACTCTGCCTCCGAACGCCTGCGCTCGAGCCGCTCGACCGCGCGCTCGGACTCGTCGGTCGCGTCGGCGACGATGCGCGCCGCCTCCGCCTGCGCCTGCTCGAGCGCCGACGTCGCCTCGGCCCTCCGCTCGCCCGCCGCGCGGGCCGCGTCCTGGGCGATCTCCTCGGCACGCTGCTTGGCCTCGGCGAGCTCGAGTGCCACCCGGCCGTTGACGGCGGCGATGACGCCCTGCACGCGCTCGCGCACCAGGCGTACGTGGTCGCCGGCATCGGCGTGGGACGCCTTGCGGGTCGCCTCGGCCTCGGCCGCGGCGCCGGAGAGCACCGACTGCACCGTGGCGGTCGCCCACTCGGTCTGCTCGGCGGCGTCGCGGAGCTTCTCGTCGCTCTCGGCCCGGGCCGCGGCCAGCGTCTCCTCGGCCGCACAGGCGCATCCGCTCGGTCTCGGCACCGGTCGTACGCCTCAGGTCCTCGGCGTGCAGCGACGCCTCGTCGCGCATCCGCGCCGACTCGACCGAGGCGGTGGCGCGCAGCGACTCGGCCTCGGTCGTCGCGGACTCGAGGTGCTGCTGGCCGGCCGTACGCGCCTCCTCGACCAGTCGCGCAGCGGTCTCCTGGGCGGCCGCGACGATGCCCTCGGCCTCGGCGCGCGCGGCATCCAGCAGGGTGGACTTCTCCCCCGCTGCGGTGTCGCGCAGCTCCTGGGACTCGGCCCGCAGCGCGACGGCGTCGTCCGCCGCCTGCGCGCGCAGCTTCTCGCTGTCGGCCCTGGCGGCCTCGACCTGGTCGTCGCGCGCGGCCTCGGCGGAGCTCATCAGGAGCGATGCCTGCTCGTTGGCGTCGACCACGATGGTGGCCGCCTCCTCGGACGCCCCGGCGAGGACCTGCTCGGCCTGCTTGCGGGCCCGGCCGGCCTCGGCGCGGTCGGCCTCGGCCTCGGCCGCGAGGCGGCGGGCCTCCTCGCGCATGACCGCGAGGTCAGCGGTCAGCCGGTCCGCCTCTGCGTGGGCCTCGCTCTGCAGCTGGTCGGCCACCTGCTGGGCGCGCGCCAGCAGGGCGGCCGCCGAGGGTTCACCCGAAGAGGCCGTGGCGGCATCGAGCGACATCTGCCCGCTCCCTTCGCGCGCGTTCCGAGGCCGACAGTGTGACAGCGATCCGCCGTCCCTGACAAAGGGGTCACGGGTTGCGCTCACAGCGAAACACCTTGTCGCCGCCTCTGAGCGGCAGGTGGAGTGGACCCATGAAGCTCCTCGTGCTCGGTGGCACCCGTTTCCTCTCCCGCGAGACGGCCGTCCAGGCCCTCTCCCGCGGCTGGGACGTCACCTGCGCCTGCCGCGGCGAGTCCGGCCCCGTCCCCGACGGTGCGACCCACGTGCCGTGGGACCGTGCCGACGATCCGCCCGCCGCGCTCGTCGACGGCGACTGGGACGCCGTCGTCGACGTCACCCGACTCCCCTCACACGCCCGCCGCGCACTGGCTGCGGTGCCGGGCGCGCACTGGGTCTTCGTCTCGACGGTGAGCGTCTACCCCGACAACTCCTCGACCGCCATGGAGCCGCTCGCCGAGCCGATCACCGAGGACGTCGACCTCGCCGTCGATCCGGAGGCCTACGGCGGCATGAAGGTGGCCTGCGAGCAGGCGGTGCAGGAGCTCGCGACGTCGTACGCCATCGCCCGTCCCGGGCTCATCGTCGGACCGGGCGATCCCACCGGTCGTTTCGCGTACTGGCCTCAGCGGCTGGCCCGCGGCGGCGACGTGCTGGCGCCCGGCAGGCCCGAGGACATCGTGCAGGTGATCGACGTACGCGACCTGGCGGCGTGGCTGCTCGACCTCGCGGAGGCGCGTACGACCGGGGTGTTCGACGCCGTCGGGCGACCGATGCCGTTCGGCGAGATGCTCGCCGGTGTGGCAGCCGGCGTCGGCACCGAGCCCGACCTCACGTGGGTCGACCAGGACTTCCTCGAGGCGCACGACGTCGCACCGTGGGCAGGCGACGGCTCGCTGCCCCTGTGGCTGCCGCGACCCGAGTACGACGGGATGCTGGCGCACGACCCCGGACCGGCCGAGGCAGTCGGGCTACGGCTCCGAACCCCCGCCGAGACCGCACCCGGCTGCCTCGACTCCCCCGTCACGGCACTCGCTCCCCAGCGCGAGGCCGAGCTCCTCGCCGCCTGGCGCGCCCGTACGCCGGGTATCTAGGGACGAAATGGTGGGCCGGAGGCCGGTCCGACCTACCAGAACGTCCCTAGATACCGAGTCAGAAGAGCAGCGCAGTCCCCGGGTCGCTCAGCATCCCGGCCACGTCGGCGAGGAAGCGCGAGCCCTTCTCGCCATCGATGTGACGGTGGTCGAAGGACAGCGCCAGCGTGGTGACGTCCCGGACGACGATCTCGCCGGTCTCCTCGTCGACCCACGGCCGCTTGTTGATCGCGCCGAAGCAGAGGATCGCGGACTCGCCCGGGTTGATGATCGGGGTGCCGGCGTCGACACCGAAGACGCCGACGTTGGTGATGGTGAACGTGCCCCCCGCCATCTCCGCCGGCTGCGTCTTCCCGTCGCGCGCGGTCGCCGTCAGCTGGCCGAGTGCGCCCGCCAGCTCGGTCATCGACAGGCTGTCGGCGTCCTTGACGTTGGGCACGACCAGGCCGCGCGGCGTGGCCGCCGCGATGCCGAGGTTGACGTAGTGCTTGTAGACGACCTCCTGCGCGGCCTCGTCCCAGAACGTGTTGATCTCCGGGGTGCGCTTCATCGCGAGGATGACCGCGCGGGCGAGGACGAGCAGCGGGTTGACCCGGGTGTCGCGGAGCTCCGGGCGCTTCTTGAGCCGGGCGACGAGCTGCATCGTGGCCGTGACGTCGACGGTGATCCACTCGGTGACGTGCGGGCTGGTGAACGCCGACTGGCTCATCGCCGTCGCCATCATCTTGCGCACACCCTTGATCGGCTCGCGGGTCTCCCGCTCGCCGGGGGCGGCGGTGAACGCGGAAGGGCTGGCAGCAGCCGCGGGCGCGGCGGCAGGCGCCGATCCGCCGACGGCACCCTGGACGTCGTCACGCGTGATCGAGCCCGACGGGCCGGAGCCGGTCACGGTGGTGAGGTCGACGCCGAGGTCCTTGGCGAGCTTGCGCACGGGCGGCTTCGCCAGGGCGCGTACGTCGCTGGGCTCGGCCTGCGCCGACGCCGGGACGAGCGCCTCGGCCGGGGCCGCCGCGGGCGCGGGGCGCTGGTCGGTGGCCGGCACCGGTGACTCGTCGGCCGGCATCACCTCGTCGGACTGTGCGCCACCGGGCGCGAAGGCGCCCTGCAGCTGCAGCTGGGCCTGGGCACCGGCGTCGGTGCTCGGCGAGGCCGAGCCGCGACGGGCTCGACGCATCGGGCCGCGCTCGGCCTTGATCCGCCCGACGAGCGAGGCGCCCTCCATGGAGCCGGACGCGGCCGGGTTGGAGAGGTCGATGTCGGCCGGGTCGACCTGGGCCGCAGCCTCGGCCGCACCGGCCTTCTCGGCCATGCCCAGGTAGGGATCGGACTCCGTCTGCTCGGTGGGAGCAGCAGGGGCGGCCGCCGGCTCCTCGCCGGGGGTGCCCACCGAGATGATCGGAGTGCCGACGTCGACCATCTCGCCCTCGGCGACGAGCAGGGCCAGGACCGTGCCCTCGTAGGGCGACGGCAGCTCGACGAGCGACTTCGCGGTCTCGATCTCGACGATGACGTCGTTGATCTCGATCGTGTCGCCGACCTTGACCTTCCACGCCACGATCTCGGCCTCGGTGAGGCCTTCGCCGACGTCAGGCAGCAGGAACTCTGACATGTTGGTCTCCTCAGAAGGCGAACGTGCGGTCGACGGCGTCGAGGACCTTGTCGAGGTCGGGGAGGTACTCCTCCTCGATCCGCGACGGCGGGTAGGGCATGTCGAAGGCACCGACGCGCAGCACCGGGGCCTCGAGGGAGTAGAAGCACTCCTCGGTGACCCGGGCCGCCACCTCGGCGCCCATGCCGAGGTTGACGTGCGCCTCGTGGGTGATGACGCAGCGACCCGTCCGGCGTACGGACTCGTAGACCGGCGCCATGTCGAGCGGCGAGAGGGTGCGCAGGTCGATGACCTCGAGGTTGCGGCCCTCGGTCGCGGCGGCCTCCGCAGCCTTGAGCGCCGTCTTGACGGTCGGGCCGTAGGCCAGCACCGTCGCGTCGCTGCCGGCGCGTACGACGCGCGAGGTGAAGAGCGGCTCGGGCGTCGCGGACTCGTCGAGCTCGGCCTTGTCGGCGTGGTACTGCCGCTTGGGCTCGAGGAAGATGACCGGGTCGTCGTGGGCGATCGCCTGCTGGATCATCCAGTAGCCGTCGACCGGGTTGGAGCAGGCCACCACCTTGAGGCCGGGGGTGTGCGCGAACTGCGCCTCCGGGCTCTCGGAGTGGTGCTCGACCGCACCGATGCCACCGCCGAAGGGGATGCGGATGACGATCGGCATCTTCACCTTGCCCTGCGAGCGGTAGGTGTACTTCGCGACCTGGCACACGATCTGGTCGTAGGCCGGGTAGACGAAGCCGTCGAACTGGATCTCGATGACGGGGCGGTAGCCGCGCAGCGCCATGCCGACCGCGGTGCCGACGATGCCGGACTCCGCGAGCGGGCTGTCGATGACGCGGTCCTCGCCGAAGTCCTTCTGCAGGCCGTCGGTGATGCGGAAGACACCGCCGAGCTTGCCGACGTCCTCGCCCATGAGCAGGACCTTGTCGTCGGCCTCCATCGCCTTGCGCAGGCCCATGTTGAGGCCCTTGGCCAGGGTGATCTTCTGGGTGGTGCTCATGCGTGCGCCCCTTCCGAGTGACCGAGCTCAAAGCTCTCGAGGTAAGCGGCGAAACCGTCGCGCTGGGCGGCGATCTCCTCGGTCATCTCGGTGAAGACGTAACCGAACTGGTCCATCGGCTGGGGGTCGGGCAGCGCCTTGCACCCCTCGCGGAGGTGGTGGCCCAGCTCCTTGGCCTCGGCGTCCAGGTCGTCGAAGAACTGCTGGTCGACCAGGCCGTTGCGGCGCAGGTAGACCTTGAGCCGCTCGATCGGGTCCTTGAGCTTCCAGTGCTCGAGCTCGTCGTTGAGGCGGTAGCGCGTCGGGTCGTCGGTCGTGGTGTGCGCACCCATGCGATAGGTGTAGGCCTCGACGAACGACGGACCGTTGCCGTCGCGGGCACGCTGCAGCGCGGCCTTCGTCACGGCGTACGTCGCCAGCACGTCGTTGCCGTCGACGCGGATGCCCGGGAAGCCGAAGCCCAGCGCCCGCTGGTAGAGCGGGATGCGGGTCTGGCGCTCGATCGGCTCCGAGATGGCCCACTGGTTGTTCTGGCAGAAGAACACGACAGGCGCGTTGTAGGACGCGGCGAAGATGAAGGCCTCGTTGACGTCGCCCTGCGAGGAGGCTCCGTCACCGAAGTGGGCGAGCACCGCGGAGTCGCGCTCGGGGTCGCCGGTGCCGACGACGCCGTCGCGCTGCATGCCCATCGCGTAGCCGGTGGCGTGGAGGGTCTGGGCGCCGATGACGATCGTGTAGAGACCGAAGTTGTTCTCGTTGGGGTCCCAGCCGCCCTGGTCGACGCCGCGGAACAGGCCGAGCAGCCGGAGCGGGTCGACGCCCTTGCAGTAGGCGACGCCGTGCTCGCGGTAGGTCGGGAAGGCGTAGTCCTGCGGACGCATCGCGCGGCCGGCGCCGATCTGGGCGGCCTCCTGGCCGAGCAGCTGGGCCCAGATGCCGAGCTCGCCGTGACGCTGGAGGGCGGTGGCCTCGACGTCGATGCGTCGCGTCAGCACCATGTCGCGGTAGAGCCCGCGGAGCTCCTCGGCCGAGAAGTCGTAGTCGAAGTCGGGGTGGTGGACGCGCTCGCCCTCAGGCGTCAGCAGCTGGACGAGGTCGGGGCCGCCGTCGGACTGGGAGGGTCCGAAGACCTCCGCCAGGTCGGGACCGAAGTGCACAGGATCGGACAACGCAATTCTCCTCACAACAGCTAGCGGCAGTCACGGGATCGCCGGACGCCGACGGCTTGCAGGGGTGGTCGTCGGCGTGTGTGACCCCGACCACATGGTGGCCACAAGGTATCGGCCGCAGCCTGCCAGCACCAATCTGACGGGTCACCGCGCCCCCTCCGCACCACCTCGGTCCGGGCATGGATGAGCCGGCGCCGACGGACTCGTGGGTGACCCGTCGACGCCGGCTCGCCTCCATTGGGGGGTGGAGGCTCGGGCAGCGGTGACCGCTACCCGGTGATGAGGGGCGCCACCTGCCCCAGCAGGGAGGTGGCTGGCCCCTCATCGGGACCTTCCGGGCGCACTCGTAACCGCATCTGCGGGCGCGTGCTCATCGACCGCCCGGATCGGGTGAGTGCACGGACGAGTGGTTCCCCACCGCGCCGTCGCCCGACGCTGACGCGCGGGGCTGTAGGGCCGACAGCCCGCCGACGGTCAGGCCGACCGCCAGGAGGGCCAACAGGGCACGACGCATCGCTGCTCCTCCTGTTGACTGACATTCTCGGAAAAAGCACCGTCACCTGGGCCGCCGAGCGCAGTCGCGCAGGGCGCGCTGCCAACCCCTGCTGCGGCTGAGCTCTTCTACGCTCAGCGGCAGTTGTTGTTCGAGATGGCCGTCGCCGTCTTCACCGTGGCTGTCGTGCCGGCGATCGGCGCGCAGGTCGCCGCGTCGAGCAGCCGGGAGCTGATCGTCGCCTGGAAGTTGCTTGCGCTGCTGGTGGACGCGGAGATGATGAAGAAGTAGGCCGTGGTGTTGGCCGCAATCTCGACGGACCCACCCGGGAGCCCATCCGGCGCAGGTCCGACCTCGTGGCCTTCGTGCACGTGCCTTGAGTGAAGGTGGAGTTCGTGGCGACGACGCCTCTGATCCCAGAGGTGACGCCCGTACCAGGCCCAGTGGGCGCGGCTGGTCTGGTTGTTGGTGGTGTACATGCTCTGTGACCTGGAACACGATGGGCACGAGCGACGTGTTGCTCACCGTGACCGGGACCTGGAGCGTGTTGTCGTCGCTCCCCGTCACAGTGCCGTTGGCGCTGACCCCACAGCCCTTCTTCGTGGCTCCGACGTTGGCGCAGGAGCTGTCGATCGCGACCGTCGGCGGCGGCGGCGGCGGCTGCGGCGAGGTCGCGAAGGCCGGCGCCGAAGCTGCGATCGCGACGACCGGCACGGTCCAGGCGGTTCCGCGGACGACGGTCCGGCGAGAGAAGTCAGGCATGGTTGATCCCCTTGAAAGTGGTTGACGTGGTCGGCGCCCCAAAGCCGACGACCACCGCAAGCCGTCGCCCCCAAGACGTCGGCTGCTCGTTCAGAGGCCAACCCTCCCTCGCAGACACGCCGCAACACAGGGCCTGCACCAAGGTGGTGGCCTATCTACGTGAGGCCTTGACAGATCCTCGTCGTATCTACGGGATTAACACCGGTCTGGACTGGACATCCGGGGCCGCCGCCTCAGCTCGGTCGGTCCCGATGAGCCCCTCGTACGCCTGTGAAGTCCGCATCGAAGGACTGGTCAGGGGTGGTCGCCGGCCAGCTCCTTGATGCGGACCACACCCTCCTGGACATGGATGAGCCGGCGCCGACGGACTCGTGGGTGACCCGTCGACGCCGGCTCGCCTCCATTGGGGGTGGAGGCTCGGGCGGCGGAAGAGGCGCTACCCGGACATGAGGATCGTCGGCGTGCGGCGCACGACCACGACCCGTGACGGACCGGGGCCTCGAGGGCCGGGACCGACACGGGTGTGCGGTGGGGTTCGAGGCGGTCGGCGGACCGGGTGTCCCGATCGTCATGCCCCCTGGCGGGTCGCTGTCCCGAGAGGTCGCGCATCAAGCGGCTCCAGCGCGGTGCGGCGCGGCAGACGCGTGCGCGGGCACGAGGTCGGCGGATGCTGATGCCTTGGGCTGGACGGCCGACAGGCCGCCCGCGGTCAGGAAGATCGCCAGCAGGACGAGCGCTAGGCGACGCATGACGTGACCGTGCCGCTGGGCGGCGGGACGTGGACGCGTACGGCCGTGGCTGTGCCGGCCGCCGTGATCCTGGTGAGCTCGGACATGGCTGTTCCCCTGGGAAGTGGTTGACGTGACCGGCGCCCCAGAGCCGACGACCACTGCCTGCCGCTTCGCCCCCACGGCGCACAGCAGGATGTTCCGGGCATCAGGGTCGCCCCGTCACACGCCTCGCGACAGGGGTGAGCCAAGGTCGTGGGCTATCTGCACAGGCCCTTGACCGAGTCTCGCTGTATCCAGCCGGATAGGAGCCAGATGGACTAGGCCTCCCTGCATGGCGATGCACCGGCTGCGACCGGACTGCAGGCCCCCGCGAGCCGGCGCCGACAGGCCGTGGCCCGCCGACACCGGCTCCCTCCATGGGGGATGGAGGTGCGGGCGGCTAGGAGCTCCGCCCGGAGTCGAAGGCAGCCATCAGGCGATGGCGGCCAGGAGGCCACGCGCCCGGGAGGACCTGGAGGGCCTCACACCGCTGGGGGAAGCGGATCCGGTCGAGCCTGGTGGAACCCACCTTCGACGTGCGATTGGCCGTGGCGTGGTGCCCTGCTCCCACTGTGTCCACCCCCTGGCCGGCGGCCCGTGGAGAGCCGAACCGGGTCGTCCGACGCTGGACGGCCTGCTGACCTGCCCACGATCCTCCCGTTGAGGCGCTCGTGACCGGTCTGGCCGAAGTCGAGGACGACCTGTGGCCCACCTTGACCGAAGCTGCACCGACTGACCCTTGATGTCGGGTCGTGACGGCGCCACTGGACCAGACCGGCCGCGAAATGAGACCGGCGCCGACGGACTCGTGGGTACCCGTCGGCGCCGGCGGCCTCCGTGTGGGCGGAGGCGTCGGGGGGCCAGGCGCTCGGCCTGGCGTCTGCGTCAGCCCGAGCTGCGGAGGCCGGTGTCCGGCAGGACCGACGGCGCCTGGCAGCGCTGGGGCACCTGGGTGCGCCCCAGCTGCGCCGCTCCGGCGCTCAGGGCCACGACGGCACGGGGGTCACCCCGGCCGACGACCGTCTTCGCGAACTGCGGCCGCACCCAGAAGCGGCGCACCTTCGTGCCCACGCGGAGGTGGTAGACCGCGGTGCGGCCGGAGCGGTTGTCGAGGTGGGCCCGGACCGTGCCCAGGCAGGTCACCCGGACGCGGCCGACGGCCTTGCCGAACGACTCCTCGCCGAGGACCTCGGGCTCCTCGCAGACCGTGACGGTCTCGCTGTCGGTGGTGGCGTCCGCGGTCTCGCGGGCGACGTTGGCGTGGCTCGCGCACGGCCCGTCGCCGACGCCGAGCGGCAGCGACGACACCCGCACCAGCACGCGGTGGTCGGCCGCGGCCCACACGTCGTCCCAGTCGAGCGTGCCGAGGTCCACCGGGGAGCCGCCGTCCGTCGCGCTGGAGACGGTGGTGAGCTCGTCGGTCTTCTGGTCCACGACGAAGGCGGACTGGGCGACGGCGCTGCTCGAGCCGGCCGCGCGCGCCACCTCCTGCTGGTCGGTGGCGTCCCACGACACGGTCACCGTCGTGCTGACCGGACCGGTCGAGGCACCGGGAGCGCAGGTGTACGCGAAGGAGCTGGCGCCGGCGGGGAGCGTCACCTGGAGCCCTGCGGCCGGCGAGGCGTCCGTCGCGGCGATCGTGCAGGCGCCGGCGCCGGCCAGATCTGCGGTCAGCGCGACCAGGACGGGCTCGCCCGGGTTGGTGACCCCCAGGGTGCCGGTGACCTCGTAGCCGGACGTCGCCGGCGGGCCGAGCGCGGTCACGCCCACGGCGTACCTCACGGTCGCGGTGCCGCCGACCGGCGCATCGGCGCGGTTGCGGTCGACCGCGTTGAAGACCTGCCAGGCGTAGTCGACGTCGTAGGTCGCGCGGACCGTGTTGGTGACGACGGGGGCCCCGGGGTCGGTGCCGTCGGCGGCGAGGGCCGCGGTCGGGACCGCGACGGCCGGAAGGACCAGCGCGAGCGCGGCGATCCTTCGCATGCGTCGGTGCGGTGCACCGGAAGTCGGCGAGCCGGCAAGAGTTCCCACGATCGTCCCCATTCGAGCTGCTGCCCGGGCGGACCCGGGCGGCCGTGCTCCCCACGAGTCGGCCTTCGAGAGGCAACAGTGAGGCACCGACACGCCCCTCAGGCCCCACTACGACGAACCGCAGGACTACCTACAGACGTCCTTGAGCGAAAGCACCGAACTCGGCGCGAATCGTCCAGTCAGCCGCGGCCGTGGGGCGTGCTCCACACCGACTCGTCCGGCCCTGCCGGCACGATCTGCGACGGGTTGAGCTGGGTGTGGACGACGTAGTAGTGCTGCTTGATCTGGTCGAAGTCGACCTCGTCGCCGAAGCCCGGTGTCTGGAACAGGTCACGGGCGTAGGCCCACAGGTGCGGCATCTCGGCCAGCTTGTTGCGATTGCACTTGAAGTGGCCGTGGTAGACCGCGTCGAACCGGACGAGCGTGGTGAAGAGGCGTACGTCCGCCTCGGTCACGCGCTCGCCCATCAGGTAGCGGCGGTCGGCAAGACGGTCCTCGAGCCAGTCCATCGCGGTCCACAGCCGCGCGTACGCGTCGTCGTACGCCTCCTGCGAACCGGCGAAGCCGCAGCGGTAGACGCCGTTGTTGACCTCGGTGAAGACCCGCTTCATCACCGACTCCATCTCCTCGCGGAGGTCGGCCGGCCACAGGTCGGGGGCGTCGGGGCGCTGGTGCTCGCGCCACTCGAAGAAGAGGTCGTGGGTGATCTGCGGGAAGTCGTTGGTGACCACCTCGCCGGAGGCGACGTCCACGATCGCCGGCACCGTGATGCCCCGCGGGTAGTCGGGGTCGCGGGCGAAGTAGGCCTCCTGGAGCCGCTCGATGCCGAGGACCGGGTCGCGGCCGCCCTCGTCGAGGTCGAAGGTCCAGCTGCGGGCGTCGTGCGTCGGGCCGGGCGCGCCCCAGGAGATGACGTCCTCGAGGCCGAGCAGGCTGCGGACGATGACGGAGCGGTGCGCCCAGGGGCACGCGCGCGCCGCGACCAGGCGGTAGCGACCCGGCTCGGCCGGGCGCACCGCGACGTCGCGTGGACTGTCCTTGGACCCGCTCGGGAAGTCGTCGTCGAGCGGGTCGGCCGAGGTCGCACCGGCCAGGATGCGGTCGGGAAGGTAGGACATGTCCCTCTCGAAGGGCTTGCCCGCGGTCGCGTAGGTCGCCGTGTCGTTCACACTTCAACCATACCCAGCGCTGCCCACCCAACCGTCGTACGGTGAGGGCGTGAGCGCGACCTTCGCCACCAGCGACCCCCACGGCCACCTGACCGAGCTCACTGCCGCACTGCAGGACGCGGGGCTCGTCGACGAGGCGGCCCACTGGTCGGGCGGCGACGCGCGGCTGTGGGTGCTCGGCGACCTCCTCGACCGCGGTCCCGACGGGCTCGGGGTGATCGCGCTCGTACGCCGCCTGGCTGGCGAGGCCGACGCCGCGGGCGGGGCGGTGCTCCCGGTGCTCGGCAACCACGAGGTCATCGCGCTCGGCACCCGACGCTTCGGGGACACCCGGGTGGTGCACCGCGGGGTCGTCCGGACCTTCGGCTCGGTCTGGGCTCGCAACGGCGGTCTCGCCACCGACCAGGCCGGCATCGACGACGAGCTGTTCAGCTGGCTGGCCGGGCTGCCGGCGATCGCCTGCGACGTCGACCACCTGCTCATGCACTCCGACACCACCGCATACCTGGAGTGGGGCGACTCCGTCGAGGCGATCAACGACGCCGTGCGGGCGACGCTGGCCGACGACGACCCCGTCGCCTGGTTCGACGTGCTCGTGCGCCTGGGCCGGCGTCACGACTTCGCCGGTCGCACTGGCCCGGTGGCCGCACGGACGCTCCTCGACTCCCTCGGCGGGAGCCGGATCGTCCACGGGCACAGCATCATCGGGGACCTGTTCCAGGTGCCGTGCGACTCCTACGACCAGCCGCGGCTCTACGCCGACGGGCTCGCGCTCGACATCGACGGCGGGATCTACGAGGGCGGGCCGTGCCTGGTCGCCCGCCTGTCGGAGTAGCCGCCGCACACATCGCAAAGAACTGTTTGCAAATAACTCTTTGCAGTTCTACGGTGGGCCCATGGCCTCCTCGATCACGCCCGACATCGCCGGGCTCCGCGCGCTCAGCCACCCCGTCCGGCTGCGGATGCTGACGATCCTGCGCGGAGACGGGCCGGCGACCGCCACCACGCTGGCCCAGCGCCTCGACCTCAACACCGGCGCGACGTCGTACCACCTGCGCCAGCTCGCGCAGCACGGCTTCATCGAGGAGGACACCGAGCGCGGCAACGCCCGCGACCGCTGGTGGCGGGCGGCGCACGACAGCACCCGCACCGACTTCCGCGAGGAGGGTGTCGTCGACAGCGACGTCGAGGCCTACCTGTCGACGGTGGTGATGCTGTACGCCGACCGCATGCGCGCGGCCGTGTCGGAGATGCCGTTCCTCCCCGAGGCGTGGCGTTCGCCCGGCACGCTGAGCGACTGGGAGGTGCGGGTGACGCCGGCCCAGGCAGATGCGCTGCTGAAGACCCTCGTCGCCGCCATCGAGGCGACCGCGGACTCCGACGACGAGGCCGCCGCGCCCTTCGTGGTCAATCTCAACGCGTTCGTCCGCCCGGGCCAGACGTGGGACGCGCGATGACGACCGCGACCGCGGCACCCCGTCGTACGCCCCTCGTCGGCGGCCTGGTCGCCGAGGGCATCTCGTTCGTCGGCACCCGGATCTCGATGATCGCGATCCCGTGGTTCGTGCTGTCGACCACGGGATCGGCGACGCAGACCGGCCTGGTGGCGGCCGCCGAGATCACCCCGCTGGTCCTCTCCAAGGCGCTGGGCGGCCCGCTGCTCGACCGCCTCGGACCACGGCGGGTGACCCTCGGGTGCGACCTGATCTCCACCTTCGTGGTCGCGGCGATCCCGTTGCTGCACGGGCTCGGGATGCTGAGCTTCCCGACCCTGCTCGTCCTCGTCGCCGTGGCGGGCGCCCTGCGCGGCCCGGGCGACGCCGGCAAGGGCGCGATGAGCCCCGAGATCGCGCGGGTCGCGGACTACTCGCTCGAGCGGGTGTCCGGGCTCGCCGCCGCGGTCGAGCGCACCTCGTCGATGGGCGGCGCCGCGCTCGCCGGCCTGCTGGTCGCCACGGTCGGTGCGGCCAACGCGCTCTACGTCGACGCCGCCTCGTTCCTCATCTCGTTCGTCGTCTTCGGCATCGCCACCGCCGGTCTCGGGCGACCGGTCCCGCCCGAGGCCGACGCCGACTCGACGTCGTACGTCCACGAGCTGCGGCAGGGCTGGGACTTCCTGCGCACCGAGCCCGTCCTGATCGCGATCTGCGCGATGGTCGCGGTGACCAACCTCATCGACATGGCCTACGCCTCGGTGCTCGCGCCGGTGTGGGCCAAGGAGTCGGGCGCCGGGGTCGCGGTGCTCGGCACGCTGTTCGCCGTGATGAGCGGATCGTCGGTGCTGGGCGCCCTCGCGGCCGCACGGTGGGGCGAGACGCTGCCGCGCTACCGGACGTACGTCATCGCGTTCCTCATCTGCGGCGCGCCGCGCTACGTCGTGATGGCCGTGGAGTCGCCGCTGTGGGCGGTCTTCGCGATCACCGCGGTCGCCGGCGTCGCGTCGGGCTTCCTCAACCCGATCCTCGGTGCAGTGATCCTGGAGCGGATCCCGGCCCCGCTGCTCGGCCGCGTGTCCTCGCTCAACAGCGCGATCTGCTGGTCGCTGATGCCGCTCGGCGGCATCCTCGGCGGCCTGGCGGTCGCCGGCCTCGGCCTGTCGCCGGCCATGCTGATCGCGGGCGCCGCGTACTTCGTCACCACGATGGCGCCGACACGGGTGCCGTCGTTCCGGCGGATGGACCGCGCCCCGGTCGCAGACGCGCCCGAACGGACGACCCAGTCCGCCGACCTGCCGACATAACGTCGTACTCCGTGGGCGAGTCTGACACCCGGAGGCCTTTGCAACGCCCTCCAAGTGTCAGAGTCCCCGCACGAGCGGGGACTCCGACACGGAAGTCCCTCAAGGAGCGAAGCGAGCCGCCACCTCGACCACCCGGTCGAAGGCCTCGGCCTCGCCGATGCTGACGCGGACGCCGTGGCCGGCGAACGGGCGGACCGAGATCCCGAGCTCGCCACAGGCGGCTGCGAACTCGAGCGCCCGGTCACCCAGCGGGAACCAGACGAAGTTGCCCTGCGCGTCGGGCAGCTCCCAGCCGACCCCGAGGAGCCGGGCGACCAGGTCGGCGCGACTGGCGACGAGGTCGTCGACGCGTGCGAACAGCTCGTCGCGGGCGGCGAGCGAAGCGATCGCGGCGGCCTGGGCGACGTGGCTCACCCCGAACGGCAGCGAGACCGCGCGGAGCGCACCGGCCAGCGGCGCCGGCCCGACGGCGTACCCGACCCGGAAGCCGGCGAGCCCGTAGGCCTTGGAGAACGTCCGCGTCAGCACCACGTTGTGGTGGCGGCGGTAGGTCGCGACGCCGTCGATCGCGTCGTCCATCCGGACGAACTCGAGATAGGCCTCGTCGACGACCACGACCACGTGGGTGGGGATCTTCGCGATGAAGGCGTCCAGGTCGGTCTGCGTGACCGCCGGACCCGTCGGGTTGTTGGGCGTGCAGACGATGACGACCTTCGTCCGGTCGGTGACCGCCGCCGCCATCGCGTCGAGGTCGTGGCGTCCGTCGGAGGTCAGCGGCACCTGCACGCTCGCCGCGCCACCGGCGGTGACGGCGATGGGGTAGGCCTCGAACGAGCGCCAGGCATAGACGACCTCGTCGCCGGGCTCGCAGAACGCGTTGACCAGCTGGTAGATCAGGCCGACCGACCCGGTCGCCGCCGCCAGGTCCTCGACCGGCACGCCCATCGCCTCGCCGAGGGCGGCGTAGAGCGCGGTGCTGCCCATGTCGGGGTAGCGGTTCATCGCCGCCGCCGCCTCGGTCGCCGCCTCCAGCACGCCGGGGAGCGGCGGGTAGGGGTTCTCGTTGGAGGAGAGCTTGTAGGACGTCAGCCCGGGCTGGGCGACGGGCGGCTTGCCGGCGACGTACGCAGGGATGGCGAGCACGTTGGGCCGGGGTTGGGGAGTCGAGGGCATGCCCCGACCTTAGTGAGCCGGTTGCCGGCCTCGCCACGGCCTCACGACCGGCAGCAGCACCACCCCGATGACGAAGCCGACCCCGGCTCCGAGGGTGTTGTCGACCATGTCGGTGACGTCGCAGGCGCGGTCGATGCGGGCCACCTGGAGCTGGAGCAGCTCGACGCCGACGCTGTACGCCGCCAGCAGGGCGAGCCCGAGCGGAGCGAGCACCACCCCCGACCACCACCGCCCGACCGCGAGCACCAGGAACATCCCGGCCGGCACGAAGAGGAGCACGTTGAGGGTGCGCTGGTCGAAGCCGAGCCCCTCGAACGCCGCACCGTTGGGACCGCCGTAGTCCCACGAGCAGGAGGCGCTCCGGCCGTCGGCGGGCACGATCCCCACGTCCGCGCGGGTCGGCACCAGCGTGGCGATCGCGATCGCGACCAGGGACCAGAGCAGCCCCGAGAAGGCCACCGCGGTGACCGTGCCGAGCCGGCTGCGGGTGGACAGAGCGAGAAGCACGGCGACGACGGCCGCAGCCAGCGTGCTCACGACCATCACGCCCGTCCCCCCGATGCTCATGCGGGGTCCCCGCGGCGTTGTCCGGGGGAGCGCAGCGGAGGAGTAGAACGCCGTGGGGTGCTCATCACGGCGGTGAGGTTAGCCGGTGGACCATCCCCGATAGGCTCGCCGAATGAGGTTCGTGACGTGGTTGCTGACGTACGCCGCCGGGCTGGCCGTGGCCGCCTGGCTGCTCGACGGGATCTGGTTCAACGGCCCGTCCGCCGGCCAGGCCGAGCTCCGGGACAAGATCCTCCCGCTGTTCGTCGTGGCGCTGATCCTCGGGCTCGTGTCGACCTTCATCGAGCCGGTCATCAAGCTGATCTCGCTGCCCTTCATCATCCTGACGCTGGGGTTCCTGCTGCTCGTCATCAACGCCCTGATGCTGCTGCTGACCGCCCGGCTGGCCGACGCGTTCGACCTCGGCTTCCACGTCGACGGGTTCTGGAGCGCGCTCGTCGGCGCCGTGATCATCACTCTCGTCGGCTGGGGCGTCCGGACGGCGCTTCCGTCGCGGGACTGATGCGGGTGCCTGGCATCTCGCGGCTCCCGTCTCCCCGCACGCCGGGCAGCTACCGCATCGCGCTGGTCTGCCTCGGCAACATCTGCCGCTCCCCCACCGCGCACGTCGTCCTCGAGCGCCGGCTCGCCGACGCCGGTCTCACCGACCGGGTCGAGGTCGCCTCGTCCGGCACCGGCGGCTGGCACGTCGGCAACCCGATGGACGACCGCGCGGCCGCGACGCTGAGCGCCGCGGGCTACGACCCGACGCGACACCGCGCCCGGCAGTACGACGCGACCTGGCCCGAGGCGTACGACCTGGTGCTCGTGATGGACCGGGCCAATCTCGCCGACGTCGGGGGCCGCGCCGAGCGCCTCGGGCTGTTCCGCGACTTCGATCCGGTCGATCCGGGAGGCGAGGTACCTGACCCGTACTACGGTGGGGCCGACGGCTTCGAGGAGGTGCTGGCGATGGTCGAGCGCACGAGCGACACGATCGTGTCCGCGCTCCCCGACCTGCTCGCCGCCACTGGCGGGGGCCACGCCTGATGGCTCGTCAGCCACTGGTCGCCAGGCGCGCCGAGGAGCTGCTCGGGGCGTCGGTCGTCGCGACCTCGCCCGTCGCCGGCGGCGACATCGCCACCGCGACCCGGCTCCGGCTGTCGAGCGGGCAGACGGCGCTGATGAAGACGCTGCCCCACGCCCCCGAGGGCTTCTTCGAGGCCGAGGCCGCCGGCCTGCGCTGGCTGGCCCAGGTCGAGGACGGCATCCCGCTGCCGGACGTGCTGGCCGCCGCGAGCGACTGCGTGATCCTGGCGTGGATCGAGCAGAGCTCGAAGACGCCGGTCGAGGCGGCCGTGACCTTCGGCCAGCAGCTGGCTCGTACGCACGCCGCGGGCGCCGACGGCTGGGGCCTCGACCACGACGGCTTCATCGGCCGGCTGCCGCTGCCCAACAAGACGGCCGGCTCGTGGCCGGAGTTCTACGCGATCCGTCGGCTGCTGCCCTACCTCAAGCTGGCCCGCGACCGCGGCGCGATCACCGACGGGGACGCCGCGGCGGTCGAGGCGGTCGTCGGGCGGCTCACCGAGCTGCTCCCCGACGAGGCTCCCTCCCGGCTGCACGGCGACCTCTGGAACGGCAACTGCCTCTGGGGCCAGGACCTCGCGATCCACGTCATCGACCCGGCGGCCTACGGCGGCCACCGCGAGGTCGACCTGGCGATGCTCCACCTCTTCGGCCTCACCCACCTGCCCCGGATGGTGGCGGCCTACGACGAGGTGCACCCGCTCACCGATGGCTGGGAGGACCGGCTGGGTCTGCACCAGCTCTTCCCCCTGCTCGTGCATGCCTGCATGTTCGGCGGCAGCTACGGGGCGCGGGCCGGCACGATCGCGGCGCGCTACCTCTGATTCCCCGATCTTCAGCCTCGTCTCAGGCGTGGCTGGCACCATGGCTGTCGTGATGTGGCCGTGACCGACGCCAAGCCCCGCGTGCTCGTCGTCGACGACGACCGGGCCGTACGCGACTCGCTGCGCCGGTCGCTGGAGTTCAACGGCTACGACGTCGTGCTCGCCGCGGACGGCGCCGAGGGGCTGGTGGCGGTCGGTGCGCAGCACCCCGACGTCGTGGTGATCGACGTGATGATGCCGCGCCTCGACGGGATCGAGACCACGCGCGCGTTGCGCGCGGCCGGCAACGACGTACCGATCCTCGTCCTCACGGCGCGCGACGCGGTGGGCGACCGGGTCGAGGGCCTCGACGCCGGTGCCGACGACTACCTCACCAAGCCGTTCGCCCTCGAGGAGCTGCTCGCGCGGCTGCGGGCGCTGCTGCGACGGGTGGTGCCGGACGCCGAGGGCGACGGCGAGGTGCTGGCCTTCGCCGACCTCACGATGGACGTCTCGAGCCGCGACGTCTCCCGGGGCGGGCGGCCGATCGAGCTCACCCGCACCGAGTTCACCCTGCTCGAGATGTTCCTGCGCCGGCCGCGGCGGGTGCTCGACCGCTCGTTCATCCTCGAGGAGGTGTGGGGCTTCGACTTCCCGACGAGCGCCAACTCGCTCGAGGTCTACGTCGGCTACCTGCGTCGCAAGACCGAGGCCGAGGGTGAGTCGCGGCTGATCCAGACGGTGCGCGGCGTCGGCTACGTGCTCAAGGAATCATGAAGACCGACCACCTGCCGACGGCCCTCGAGCAGGGTCGGTGGCACTACCGCCGGTCCCTGGCGTCGCGCGTCGCGGTCCTCACGACCGTGGCGCTCGGGGTGTCCATCGCGATCCTGTCGCTGACGGCGTACGTCGTGATGCGCCAGCAGCTGATGAGCTCGCTCGACCAGTCGCTGCTCAACCGCGCGCACAGGGCGACGACCGTCTCCGCGCTCTCCGAGCTGACCGTCAAGGGCATCCCGCCGTGGATGCTCGGCGCCGCGGACGTGCGGGTCATCATCGTCAACGGGGACGGTGCTTCGGGCACCGACATCCCCGACTTCCACCTCGGGTCGCCGGAGTACGACGTGATGACCGGCCAACGCGACTCGTCGGTCCGCACCCTGGTCACCGAGGAGGGCGAACGCTTCCGGGTCGCCACGGTGCAGGCCGGCAGCGCGCAGGCACTGATCCTCGCGCAGCCCCTCACCCCCAACGACCGGACGCTCGGCAAGCTGGGCGGGGTGCTCTTCGTCTTCGGGGCGCTCGGGGTGCTGGCAGCGCTGCTGGCCGGATGGCTCGTGGCACGCAACGGCCTGCGGCCCGTACGCCGGCTCACGCAGGTGGTCGAGAGGATCGCCGAGACCGAGGACCTCACGCCTCTGCGGATCGAGGGTGACGACGAGGTCGCTCGCCTGGCCATGGCGTTCAACCAGATGCTGCTCGCCCTCGGCGCCTCGCGCGACCGGCAGCGGCGGCTCGTCGCCGACGCGAGCCACGAGCTGCGAACGCCGCTCACCTCGCTGCGCACCAACCTCGACCTGCTCCGACAGGCCGAGGGCAACGCCGCTCTGCCACCGGAGGCTCGGCTCGAGCTCCTCGACGACGTGCGCGGGCAGATCGAGGAGCTGAGCGCGCTCGTCGGCGACCTCGTCGAGCTGGCCCGTGACGAGCCGATGACCCACGTCGTGGCCCAGGTCGACCTGGCCGACGTGGTGGAGCGGGCGGTGACGCGCGTACGACGTCGCGCGCAGGGCATCGGGTTCGACGTCTCGACCGAGCCGTGGGTCGTCGTCGGCGACTCGAGCAGCCTCGAGCGTGCGGTGACCAACCTGCTCGACAACGCCGCGAAGTGGAGCCCGTCCGACGGCACCGTCACCGTGCGCCTCGCCGACGGGGTGCTGGTCGTCGACGACCAGGGCACCGGCGTGGCCGAGGCCGATCAGCCCCACATCTTCGAGCGGTTCTTCCGCTCCGAGGAGTCGCGCGCCATGCCCGGCTCCGGGCTCGGGCTGGCGATCGTGCGGCAGGTGATCGACCGCCACGGCGGCCAGATCGAGGTGTCCCGGGCGCCCGACGGCGGGGCCCGCTTCACGTTGTGGCTGCCCGGCGTCCCCGCCGTCACGCCGGGTTAGCTGCTGCACCCACCCCCGGGCAGCGTGGTGGATACAGGTGGTGGCCCACCGTCACAGCGGCGGGTCGAAGACGCGCAGCAGCCGCTCGGCCTTCCACTGCGACTCCGCCCACTCCTCGTCGACGTCGGACTTCACGGTGATCCCGCCGCCGGTGCCGATGCGCCAGGTGCCGCTG
Organism: uncultured Actinomycetota bacterium; assembly: GCA_963708875.1. Lineage (GTDB taxonomy): Bacteria > Actinomycetota > Actinomycetes > Propionibacteriales > Nocardioidaceae > Nocardioides. The sequence continues at coordinate 453,901 of CAVPUL010000005.1, read as the reverse complement.
CCGTCGGTCATCAGCGAGCGGATGACGACCCCGAGGTCGGCCGGGCCGTCGCCGCTGATCCAGCCGAACGCACCGGCGTACACGCCTCGCGGCGTCAGCTCGACCTGCTCGATGATCTCCATCGTGCGCAGCTTGGGAGCGCCGGTCATCGATCCCGCCGGGAAGAGCGCGCGCAGTGCTCCCACCGTCGTGACGTCGTCGCGGAGGCGGCCGCGCACCGTCGACACCAGCTGGTGGACGGAGGCATAGCTCTCGACCTGCATCAGCGCCGGCACCTCGACGGACCCGACCTCGCACACCAGTGACAGGTCGTTGCGCAGCAGGTCGACGATCATCAGGTTCTCGGCGCGCGTCTTGGGCTCGCTCGTCAGCCGATCGCGCAGGGCCTCGTCGTCGTCCGGCGTCGCTCCGCGCGGCGTCGTGCCCTTGATCGGCTTGGTCTCCAGGTGGCGGTCGGGCGTCACCAGGGCGTACCTCTCCGGCGAGCTCGACAGCAGCCAGGCCCGCGCGCCGTCGACGTCGTGCTGGAGGACGCCGCTGTAGGGCGCGGGGTTGAGCTCGCGCAGCCGGACGTACGCCGCCACCGGGTCGAGGTCGGACTCGATCGTCAGGCGATGGGTGAGGTTGACCTCGTAGGAGTTGCCGGCGTGCAGGTGCTCCTGGACGGCCGCGAACCCGTCGGCGTACGAACTGGGAGGGCGAGTCTGACTCTTGGAGGGGGTTGCAACGGCCTCCCAGTGTCGGAGTCCCCGCTCGTGCGGGGACTCCGACGACTCCGACGACTCCGACGACTCCGACGACTCCGACACGGACGCTTGGTGCTCGAACACCCGCACCGAGGCGGGCCGCATCCAGACCGCGTCGGGGAGGGAGGGATCACCCGGTCCGGGGAGGAGTGCGGGGAGGTCGGTGCGACAGGCGTAGCCGAGGTAGCCGAACCACTGCTCGCCGGCGCGCATCCGTTCCTCGAGCACGGTGAAGATGTCGTCGCCCACCACCGTCGAGGTCCCACCCGCGTGCTCGCGCACCTCGCGGCGCGTCGCCGACCAGGTCAGCGAGACGTCGTCGTCCTCGAGCCAGCCGATGATGGAGCGGCGACCCGACCAGTCACGGGCGCCCCCGCCGTCGAGCCAGAAGCAGCGGGGATGGCGTGCGGCCACGTCGAGGAAGTAGGACTCCGGATCGCCGCTCATCCGGGGTCCCCACGGCGTTGTTCGGAGGAGCGAAGCGGGGGAGAAGAACGTCGTGGGGTGGTACTGAGAAAGTTCCTGATCAGCTCGGCGCCGTGGGACGACAGGATCGACTCCGGGTGGAACTGGACGCCCTCGAGCGGCAGGGCCAAGTGGCGGACGCCCATCACCACCCCGTCCTCGGACCACGCGGTCGCGACGAGCGAGGAGCCCAGCGAGACGGCGCCGAGCGAGTGGTAGCGCACCGCCGCGAAGTCCTGCGGCAGCCCGGCGAACACGCCCTCGCCGTCGTGCCGGATCGCGGCGACGTCACCGTGGGCCGGCGCGAGGCGGGCGACGAGGCCGCCGTACGTCGTGACCAGGCCCTGCATGCCGAGGCAGACGCCGAGCACCGGCCGTGACCCGTCGAGCAGCACCGCGGTGCCGACCGAGAAGTCGGTGGGCACGGCAGGGTGGCCGGGCCCCGGCGACAGCACCACGTGGGAGTGCCGCAGCACGTCCTCCGGCGTCACCTCGTCGTGCTGGACGACGCGGGGCAGCACACCCGTCACCGACGCGATCAGGTGCACGAGGTTCCACGTGTAGGAGTCGTGGTGGTCGACCACGATCACGTCCGGCTGCACGCACGCGACAGTAGTGCTACTGCCGCCCTACTGCCGGACCGTGCGGCAGGCGTCGGAGACCGGCTCGTCACCCTTCTCGCGACACGTGTCGAACGCGGCCAGCTTCGCCATCAGCAGGTCGACCTCGGGCTTGCGCTTCGCGCTGGTGAAGGCGTTGCGCTTCTCCCAGCGGCTCCCGCGATAGCTGTAGTACTCGTAGCCCCACGACGTCCTGCCGCGTCGCGGATCGAGGTCGAGGCGCACCAGCAGGGCCTGACGGCTGCGGACCGCTGTGTAGGACGGGATCCGGTCGAGCTCGGCGCCGCTGAACGCCGCGTCCGGGTCGCCACCGGTGAGCGTCTGCTGGGTGTGCTCGAGGAAGGCGTACGACTGCCGCACGACGCCGGGCTGCGAGAGCGTCGGCACGAGCGAGAGACCGCTCCGGAAGGGCACCGGCGCCAACCCGGCCAGCTCCTCGAAGGTCGGCGCGAGGTCGATGTTGCTGGTGACCTCCCTGCGCTGCCCGGGCACGACGCCCGGCCCGGTGACGAGCAGCGGCACGCGCACGTCGGTGTCGTACGCCGTCCCCTTGCCGCGGCCGAGCCCGTTCTGCCCGAGGTGGAAGCCGTTGTCGGAGGTGAGCACGACGTAGGTGTCGGGACCGACCGACCGGAGGATCTTCGTGACCAGCCGGTCCGCGGACTGCGACATCCGCGCCCGGTCGCGCAGGTCGCGGACCGCCGCCGACGCGGACAAGGTCGAGCCGGTGTTCCAGGCCCGGGCCTTCGCGCCCTCGACGGTGCGCGGCCGGTTGTCCTCGCGCGTGTCGCCGAACCCGGGCAGGTCGTCGACGGTCAGCTTGCGGCACGCCACCCGCCCGCAGCTCCGCGCACCCTCGCGGTCGCGGAACATCGGCGGGAAGAGCGGGTCGCCCGGGTAGTGGCCCTCGGGCTGGGTGCGGTTGTGGGGCGCGTAGAGCGCGACCTCCAGGAAGTACGGCGCGTCCGCGGCCTCCCCGGTGGCCAGGAAGTCCATCGCCAGGTCGCCGATCACGGTTCCGGCGTACGCCTTGTCCTTGGCGGCGTCGCTCGCGCTGGCCGGCGGCGCGTCGTGCTGGGTCAGTCGCATCCGCTGGTCGACCACCGACGTGCTGGCGAAGTCCCAGCCGTCGTAGGCCGAGCCGAAGACGGTGTTGAAGGTCGACCAGCCCGGCACCACCGGCGGCAGCGCGCGACCGGGCGACCACTCGTACTCGTTGAGGAACTTGCCGACGAAGCCCGTCGTGTAGCCCGCCTGCTGCAGTCGCACGTTGAACGCGCGCTCGGGGTTGCCGTGGGTGTCGTACGCCGGCCACCCGCCGAGCATCGACGCGCCCTGGTTGCTGGTGTTGGTGCGGACGCCGGTCTGGTGGGGGTACTGGCCGGTGAAGAAGCTCGACCGCGACACGCAGCACAGGGAGTCGGTCACGAAGGAGTGCGGGTAGGACGCCCCGGCCTTGCGCATCCGCTGGACCGATCGCATGGTCTGCACGAGGTCCATCGAGAAGTCGTCGAGCATCACCACGACGATGTTGGGCCGAGCGTCCTGCCGCGCCGCCGGCGCCAGGTCGAGCGAGGACATCGCGGCGTTGCTGGCCCGCGGCGGACGTACGTCGTCGCTCGTGCCGCGGCCGTTCGCGGTCCCGCACGCCGCCGCTCCGCCCATGAGCGCGAGCAGGCACAGGCCCGTCACCCATCGATCGCGCGCTCGTCTGAAGTGATGCACGTGTCCCCCGTCGTGTCCCGAGCTGGCTCACCCAGAGTGACGCTCCGCGCCATCGATCGGTTGCCAGCCACGCCGTTCCGGGTCAATGTCTATCAGACGAGTCGACTTATGCCCCCGGCCGGGTATCTAGGGACGATCTGGTGGGTTGAAGGGCCGTTCGACCTACGAGAACGTCCCTAGATACCAAGGAGGGGGGTCAGGGGGTCGCGAGGAGGTCACGCACCGCGGAGTGCAGGAGGTCGTAGCCGTTCTCGGTGAGGATCGACTCGGCGTGGAACTGGATGCCGCGGAAGTGCGGCCCGACGATCGCGTGGATGTCGCCGGTCGCCTCGTCGGCTTCGACACGTACGCCGGCCGGCAGCACGCCGTCGGCCGGCACGCGGCCGACGAAGGTGTTGTAGAAACCCACCCGCTCGGTGCGACCGTCGAGCCGGACCGGCGACTGCGTCCCCTGGAACACGACGTCCTTGTAGCCGAGCTCGAGCCCGAGCTGCTGGCACAGGGTCTGGTGGCCCAGGCACACCGCGAGGAAGGGCTGGCCGGAGGCGAGCAGGTCGTCGACGGCCCGGCGGAACGCCGCGATCTTGGGGTGGTCGCCCGCACGCGGGTCACCGGGACCGGGGCCGACGATCACCAGGTCCGCACCGTCGAAGGCGCCCGAGGCGTAGTCCTCGTGCCGCACCACCCGCGCGGTCATGCCGAACACGCCGAGCACGTGGACGAGCATGTTCACGAAGTCGTCCTCGCCGTGGAGGATCACGGCCTCCCGGCCCGCCAGCGACGGGTCGGCAGGCTCGCCGGCCTGGTCGGTCAGCCAGAAGCGCGAGAGCCGCTGGTTGCGCGACCCCAGGGCCAGTACGACGTCCTCGTCCCGCGCGAGGTCCGCGATGTCCAGGCCGTCGGAGGCCGCCGCCGGCGCCAGGCCGAACGCGCTGAGGATGCCGCCCGCCTTGGCCCGGGTCTCGGCCACCTCGCTGGCTGCGTCGGAGTCGCGGACCAGCGTGGCACCGGCGGTCACCTTCAGCTCGCCGGAGGTGGAGACGTCGGCGGTCCGGATCAGGATCGGGCTGTCCATCGTCGGCGTGCCGTCGGGCGAGCGACCGAAGAGCGCGAGCGCCGCGCCGTAGTAGCCCCGGCCCTCGGGCTCGTAGTCGGCGATCAGCCGGCAGGCGTTCTCGACCGGCGCGCCCGTCACCGTGGCGGCGTACATCGTGTCGCGGAGGATCTCGCGGTGGTCGCGGTCGGAGCGGCCGGCGAGGAGGTACTCGGTGTGGATCAGGTGCGTCATCGGCTTGAGGAACGGCCCGAGCACCTGGCCACCCTCGTGGCAGATGTCGCACATCATCTTGAGCTCCTCGTCGACGACCATGAAGAGCTCGAAGACCTCCTTCTCGTCGGCGAGGAACTCGAGCAGCCCGGCCTTGAGCTCGTCCTCGGCCAGGCCCGCGACCCGGAAGGTGCCCGAGATCGGGTTCATCCGGACGTCGCCGGAGCGCACGGACACGTGCCGCTCGGGGCTGGCGCCGATGAGGAACCGCTCGCCGGTGAAGAAGCAGAACGTCCAGTAGGCACCGCGCTCGCGCTCCATCAGCCGACGCAGCACGGTCAGTGCCTTGGTCGCGTCCCAGTCCGCGAGGACGGCCCGGTAGTGGCGCCCGATCACGAGGTTGGCGCCCTCGCCCTGCCCGATCTCGTCGCGGATGATCGCCTCGACGACCTTCGCGTAGTCCTCGTCGGAGGTCGCGAAGCCGCCGCGGTCGGCGAGCTCGACGGGTGCGTCGGGCAGCGCGGCGAGCAGGTCGTCGACCGACACCTCGTGCTCGGCCTCGATGTCGACGACGGTCAGCGGCGTGCCGTCGTCGATCGCCGCGAAGCCGCGCTCGCGCACCTGCCGGAACGGCACGGCGACCAGCCGGTCGGCGCTGCGGCCGGGCTCGGGGGCGCCGGTCTCCAGAGGGATGTCGAGCAGCGACGCCACCTCGTGCGGCGTGCCGCCGATCAATCCTGCGGTCGGTGCCGCCTTGCGCCGGATGACCGCCCACGCGCCGTACCCCTGGATCTGCTCCAGGAGGTCGGCGACAGTGGGGGTCTCGGTCATGCCCGAAACCCTACGGCGGCGCGGCGGGCCCCTCGACGGCCGTCCCAGCCGCTGGCTGCGGCGCGGTGCGAACCGGGGCGGAGCGCCTGATGATGCGGTCCTTGAGCTTCATCGACGGGTGCTCGACGAGGTGCCACGAGGCCAACGCGAGCGCCGCGGTGATGGCCGTGACGACCAGCAGGTTGACCGACATGCGCTGCACGCCCCACAGGTCGATCACCAGCTGCTGCACCGGGAACGCCCAGAGGTAGAGCCCGTAGGACAGGTCGCCGAAGCGCGAGGCGCGGCGGACGTAGGGCGTCGAGGCGAGGCCGATGGTCAGCACGACGTAGGGCAGGAAGAGCCACGCGACCTTGGTGGTGTGCTGGGGCAGCGTCGCGGCGAGGACCAGGTGGAGCGCGAGCAGGCCGACGGCCACGTCGGTGCGGAACTTCATCCCGCGCTCGGCCATCAGGCGCAGGATCGCGCCCATCGCGAAGAAGGCCCACATGAGCGCGTTCTCGGAGATGCGGGAGTGCCAGATGACCATCGAGTCCAGCGGCGGGGTCATCGAGTACCAGACCGACCACGCCAGCAGCAGCCCGATGAACGGGATCCGCAGCTGCCGCGGCACCAGGAAGACGAGCGGCACGAGGAGGTAGCAGAAGAACTCCGCGGGCAGTGTCCACAGGGACCCGTTGACGGCGTTGGGGTAGGGCAGGTCGGCCCAGACCCCGGGGAGCTCGTACTGCGGACGCAGGATGATGTTGTCGAGGTAGGTCCAGAAGTTCGGGGCGTCGAAGTACTGCGACGTGGGCAGCACCGTCACCAGCGGTCCGACCACGAACATGCAGACGAGCACCACCACGATCAGTGCGGGGAAGATGCGTAGGCAGCGCGCGGCGAGGTAGGTGACCGGATTCTTCGTACGACTCCAGCTGGCGGTGATGAGGTAGCCCGAGATGCTGAAGAAGATCACCACGCCGAGCGTCTGGACCGGGTAGCCCGCCACGATCGGGTTTTCGAACTCGCGCCCGACGAGAGGGTAGGCGTGGCCGAAGATCACGGCGAGCGCCCCGAGGAGCCGGAGCCCGTCGAGGTTGTTGGACCGATGGGCCGTCGCGGTGACGGGCGCGCCGGCCGGCACCCCGGCGTCGGTCGCGGGGGTCTGCGCGGTGGGCGTGGAGGCGGCCATCAGTCGAGCTGGGTCGCGATCCACTCCTGGAGGCCGGCGACACCGTCGCGCAGGCTCCAGCGCGGCTCCCAGTCCAGCTCCTTCACGGTGTCGTCGACCGTGCACGAGGCGTGGCGGACGTCGCCGTCGCGGTACTGCCCGGTGACGTGCGGCTCGGGCGCGGAGTGGTAGCGCGCCACCTCGCGGGCCAGGTCGCCGATCGTGGTGCGCACGCCGCTGCCGATGTCGACGGTGCGCATGTGGTCGGCGGGCTTGGCCGCGATCGCCGCGACGAGCGCGCTGACGACGTCGTCGATGTAGACGAAGTCGCGGGTGATGTCGCCGTCCTCGTAGAGCGGGATCGACTGCCCCTCGCGGGCCAGGCGCGAGAAGAGCGAGACGATGCCGGTGTAGGGGTTGGACAGCGACTGGCGCGGGCCGTAGACGTTCTGCAGCCGCAGCACCGAGAGGCGCGTGTCGTGCGAGCCCGTCCACGCCGACAGGATCTGCTCCTGGGCCAGCTTGGTGGCGCCGTAGACGTTGATCGGGTTCGGGTGGGTGCCGGCCACGGTGTTGGGCACGTGGGCGGCGCCGTCGCCGTGGTCCCACGTCCCGGCCTCGAGCTGCGCGTGGGTGCGCAGGCCCGGCTGGAAGGTCGAGCCGTCGGCGTTGCGCCACACGCCCTCGCCGTAGACGGCGCGCGAGCTGCTCAGGACGAAGTGGCCGGGCACGTGGCCGGCCCTGGTGAGGGAGTCGAGCAGCTGGGTGGTGCCGACGACGTTGACCATGCCGTGCCGGGTGCTCTCCGACAGCGACTGCGCCGTGCCGGTCTCCGCGGCGAGGTGCACGACCGTGTCGGGGCGCAGGTCGGCGACGACGGCGTCGAGGTCGTCGGCGTTGGTGACGTCGCCGACGCGGAGGTCGACCGAGTCCGGGAGGTCAGCCGGTGGCTGCGAGCCGGGGTGCACCTGCGGGTGGAGGTTGTCGAGGACGACCCACTGCTCGGCGGCGTCCGCGAGCTGGCGCGCCAGCGTCGTCCCGATGAAGCCGGCGCCGCCCGTGACGAGGACCCGGCCGCCTGCCTGAGAAGAAGAAGACATGGCCCGCAGCCTAAGGCGTGTGGGGCCAATCCCGGTCGTCGCCGGCCGACGCGGCTGCGATGATCCGGTCCATGCTGCCGGAGTCGCACGTGCCCTCCGGGACTGCGCCCGCATCGCGCCCCTCGCACGTGCGCGGCCTCGTCGAGGTCGGCGCGGCCAGCGTGCTGTGGGGCACCGGCGGGCTCGCGGTCCAGCTGATCCGCGAGCACGAGGCGCTGTCGCCGGTGACGATCAGCGCCTGGCGGATGGCGATCGCTGCGGCGGTGCTGCTGCTCGCCCTCCTCGCGCTCCGCCGGGGAGCGGAGCTCGTCCACCTCGTGCGGAGCAACCCGCGGCAGCTGCTCGTGGTCGGGGTCGGCACCGCCGCCTACCAGGGCTTCTACTTCGTCTCCGTCACCCAGGTCGGCGTCGCCGTCTCGACGGTGGTGAGCCTCGGGCTGGCCCCGGTGCTGCTCACGGTCACCGACTCCGTCCGTGACAGGCGGGCACCGGCCCCGTCGCGGCTCGCGGTCCTGGCGGCGGCGCTCGTCGGGCTCGTCCTGGTGAGCGTGGCCGGGCACGCGTCGTCGACCGGCCCGGCGCCGGTCGCCGGAGTGCTCCTCGCGATCGCGTCGGGGACGACGTACGCCCTCACGACCGTGGCCGGCGGCTCGGTCAGCCGTACGTCGTCACCGCTGGTGCTGACGAGCGGGATGACGCTCGTGGGCGCCGCCGTCCTCCTGCCGTGCCTGGCCCTCGTCGACGGACCGCGCACCACCACGGACGCTGCGGCGCTGGCCTGGCTGGCCTACCTCGGGGCGCTGACGATGGCGCTCGCCTACGTCCTGCTCTACTCCGGCCTACGCGTGGTCGCGCCCAGCACCGCAGTCACTGCCAGCCTCGTCGAACCGGTGACCGCCGCCGTGGTCGCGGCCGTCGTGCTCGACGAGGAGCTCGGGCCGGCGGCGGTCGTGGGGATCGTGCTGGTCCTCGGCGCGGTCGCCGGGCTGGGCCGGCCGGCCGCGGCGGCCGGACCGGTGCTGCCGGACGTACGTCCCGGGGGTTAGGGGGCCTGCCTGCCATCGCCTTCTGGGTGGCGGCATACGACACCGTCTCCCCGCCGGGTGGCGGCATACGACACCGCTCCCCGCCGGGTCGGATACGACACGGCCGCACACGTCGGATGCCGCCACCCACGGCACGCGGCACGTCGGATGCCGCCACCCACGGCACGCGGCACGTCGGATGCCGCCACCCACGGCACGCGGCACGTCATATGCCGCCACCCGCGGAGGCGCAGCTACCCAGGCGCCCCGGACCCTCAGCCGACGGTGGTCAGCAGCTGCGTCGCGCGGGTCAGCACGACGTAGAGGGTGGAGCGGCCCGTGGCCGACTCGTCCTCGATCTCCTGCGGCGAGACCACCACGATGCCGTCGAACTCCAGGCCCTTGGTGTCGAGGCCGGTGAGCACGACGACGCGGTCCTCGCCGCTCGGCGTGACGCTGGAGTCGACCGCGGCGCGGGCGCCGGCCGCGTCATCGGCCAGCTCGGGCCACGACGCCAGCCATGCGTTGACCTCGGAGCGACGGGCGACCGGCACGACGATGCCGACGGTGCCCTGCACGCGTCCGACCGTCGTGACGACGGCGTCGCGCACGGCGGCCTCGAGGTCGTCGACCGGGCCGATGACCTGCGGCTCCTCGCCCGTGCGGCGTACGGCGTCGGGCAGGTCGGCGTCGAGGCCCACCCGCTGGGCGTAGGCGGCGGCGAAGGCGTAGATCTCGGCGGAGTTGCGGTAGTTGGTGGACAGGTGGAACTCGTGGAGCTCCTTGCCCTCGAGCGCCTCGAGTCGCGCTCGGGTCGCCTCGGGGGCGTCGGGCCACGACGACTGCGCCGGGTCACCGACGATGGTCCAGCTCGCGGCGCGACCACGACGACCGACCATCCGCCACTGCATCGGCGTGAGGTCCTGTGCCTCGTCGATGAGCACGTGGGCGTAGCCGTCGTCGTCGATGCGGTGGGTCGGTGCCGACCAGGCCAGGCCGCCGGGGGCGTACTCGCGCTCGGAGATCGTGGTGAGCTCCTGCAGGTCGACGCCACCCTCGAGCAGACCGGTCTCGTCGAGGTCACGCTCGTCGTCGGTGCGCTGCGGCACGTCCCCGAGGGAGTAGCGCAGCTCGTCGAGCAGCGGGACGTCCTCGATCGACAGGACACCGGCGTCCCACGACTTGGCGAGCAGGAGCTGCTCCTCGCGGGTCACGACGCCCTCGCCGACCCGCGAGAGGAACTCGGGGTCGCGCAGCCAGCTGAAGACGGTCTGCGCATCCAGGGGCGGCCACCAGCCCGACGCGAACTCGACGAAGCCGGCGTGGCCGAGCATGTCGTCGTCGAAGGCCTCACGCCCGCGCTCGCGGCCGCGCTCGCCCTGGACCTGGCGCCACATGGCGTCGAGGAGCGTACGGGCGACGCGGGGCAGCTGGCGGTTGCGGCGGCCCTGTGACATCAGCTGGCGACGCAGCCGCCCGAGCAGGCCCGGGTCGAGCACGATCGTGTCGTCGCGCCAGTAGATGCGGAAGCTGGTGGGAGCGCCGGGTGCGTGCTGGCGCGACGTGCGGCGCATCAGCTCGGCCATCCGGGTGGCGCCCTTGATGTCGGCGACCGCGGGCTCGTCGTGCCGGGTCGCACGGACGCCGCCGACGACCTCACCCAGGGAGCGCAGCGCGACCGCGGTCTCGCCGAGGCTCGGGAGCACGCGCTCGATGTAGCGCATGAAGACGCCGCTCGGGCCGACGACGAGCACGCCGCCACCCTCGTAGCGACGACGGTCGGAGTAGAGGAGGAAGGCCGCGCGGTGCAGGGCGACGACGGTCTTGCCGGTGCCCGGTCCGCCCGAGATCGACACCACGCCCTTGCCGGGTGCGCGGATCGCCTGGTCCTGCTCGGCCTGGATCGTCGCGACGATCGAGTGCATCGAGCGGTCGCGGGCACGGGAGAGCTGCGCCATCAGCGCACCCTCGCCGACGATCGGCAGGTCGGTCTCGGCCTGGTCGTCGAGCAGCTCGTCCTCGACACCGATGACGGTGCGGTGCTGCGAGCGCAGCACCCGGCGGCGTACGACGCCCTGCGGGGTCGCGGCGGTGGCCTGGTAGAACACGCCGGCGGCCGGCGCCCGCCAGTCGATGAGCAGCACGTCGCGGTCGGCGTTGCGGACGCCGATGCGCCCGATGTAGCGCGGGAGGGCATCGATCGACGCGTCGAGGTCGAGCCGGCCGAAGACCAGGCCCTCGTGCGCCGCGTCGAGCTGGGCCATCCGCTTGGCGGCCTGGAAGACCATCGCGTCGCGCTCGACCAGCCCGCCCTCGTGCTCCAGCCGGCCGCGGTTGCGTCCCTCGGTCGCCAGTGCCCGCGCGTTGACCATCGACGCCTCGAGCTGGACGTAGACCTCGTCGACGTAGCCCTGCTCGGAGGCGATCTCCCGTGCTTCGAGCTCCTCGCTCACGTCCTGCTCCTCATCCCCCGATGAACCCGTGTCCAACCCGCTCGGACAGACCGACAAGCCTAGCGCCGCGCACCCGCCACCACTCATTTAGCGACGAACTCGTGAGCCGTCACGCCACCAGCGCCAGGGCCCCGGCCACACAGACCAGCGCGCCGACGCTGCGGACCCGGTCCGCGAGGTCGAGGCGGTGCAGCAGCGCCGGGCGGTCGCTGGCCACGGCCGACGCCAGCCGGCCGTGGGTCGGGGCGGCGACGGCCGCTGTGGTGACGACTGCCAGCAGCCCGCCCGCCACCGCGATCCAGGTGCCCACCTCTCCCGGCACCTCGACGACCGTCCAGCCGAGCAGCAGCACCAGTGGTGGGTAGATCGCGGCCACGACCGGCGTGATCCGGCGCGAGTGCTGCTCGTGGGTGGTGGTCCACCGGTCGTCGGCGACCTCGCCCAGCGCGGGGTAGACGACCAGGTCGACGGTCAGCTGGAAGCCCAGGTGCGCACCGGCGACCAGGAGCAGCCAGGGTGCGGGGTCGGCCAGGCTCACCGGGCGGTGTCCGGGTCACGCTCCCGGCCGGGTCGTTGCGGGACGTCCATGGCTCTCCTTCGGCGCGGGTGTCACCTGCTTCTCCGACGGGTGGGCCCCGGTGGATGCAGCCGAGGCGCTATTTCTTGCGCGACAAGAAGGCGGTCATCGCCTCGCGGGCCTCGTCGCTGGCGAACAGCCGGGCGCTGGTGGTGGCCATCTCGTCGCCGAGCGCGTCGATGCGGGCGACGAGGTCGCGGTTGAGGATCCGCTTGGACTCGCGCAGGCCCTGAGCGGCACCGGTGGCCAGGCTGGCGCAGGTCGCGGCGACCTCCTCGTCGAGCCGGTCGGCGGGCACCGCCTTCGTCACCAGCCCGTACGCCGCCGCCTCAGCGCCGCTGAACACCTCGCCGCCGAGGGTGGTGAGGGCTGCTGCACGGGGGTTCATCCGGTGGTGGACGGTGAGGCTGATGATCGCGGCCGCCAGCCCGAGCTTGACCTCGGTGAGGGCGAAGGTCGCGTCCTCGGCACTCACGGCGACGTCCGCCGCGGCGATGATGCCGATGCCGCCGGCGCGCACTGCACCGAGGTTCTTGGTGACGACGGGCTTGTCGAGGGTGGCGATGAGCCGCTGCAGGTCGACGATCCGACGGGCGCCGACCTCCATGCCCTCCGTGGTGGCCTCCGACAGGTCGGCGCCGGAGCAGAAGACCTTGCCGCTGCTCTCGACCAGCACCACCCGGACGTCGTCGTCGGCGCCTGCTCGCTCGAGGTGCGCGAACAGCTCGGTGACCAGCTGCCGGCTGAGCGCGTTGCGGTTCGCGGGACTGTCGAGCGTGATCGTCGCGACGGCGTCGGAAACGGCGTAGTGGACCAGCTCGGGGGACGCATCGGTCATGGCCGCCATCCTGCCGCACCCGCCATCCGGAGAGCCTGCCGCTCCGAACACCGTCCATGCAGACCCCTGATGCACCCACGCGTCGACGCACGCTGCTCCATGCGGCGTACGGCGTCCTGGCGACCCTCGTCGGCCTCGCGGCCGGCCACCTCGTCGCCGCGCTCACCGTCCCCTCCGCCTCCCCGGTGCTCGCGGTCGGCTCGACGGTCATCGACCTGACGCCGACCCCGCTCAAGGAGTTCGCGATCCGTCAGTTCGGCACCGCCGACAAGGCGGTGCTCGTCGGCTCGGTGGTCATCGTCGTGCTGCTGCTGGCCGCCATCGCCGGCGTCCTTGCGGACCGCCGGGAGACGGTCGGTCTGCTCATCCTCGTGGGCCTCGCCGGTGTCGCCGGCGTGCTCGCAGTCCTGCGTCCCGGTTCCGGGCCGCTGGACATCGTTCCTGCCCTGGTCACCGCAGTCATCGCTTCCACCTCGTTGTGGTGGCTGCACCGCATCTCTGACCAGGCTCCCGATCGGACGTCGCGTGGGGTCGACGGTCCGAGTCGGCGCGGGGTCGTGCTGGCAACCGGCGGGCTCGCCGCGGCCGCAGTGGCCATGGGGGCGCTGGGTCGCTGGGTGACGTCGTACCGCCTCGGCGGGACCGACATCGAGCTCCCGGTTGCCACCGACCCCGCGCCGTCCTTCCCCCAGGGGCTGGAGGGCAAGTACGACGGCATCAGCCCGCTGCGGACGTCGAACGCGGACTTCTACCGCGTCGACACCCGCCTCACGGTGCCTGCCGTCGACGTCGACACGTGGACGCTCACCATCGACGGCGACGTCGACCAGGAGGTCACGATGACCTTCGCCGAGCTCGCCGCGATGAAGACCGTCGAGCGCGACATCACCCTCACCTGCGTGTCCAACGAGGTGGGCGGTCCCTACATCGGCAGCGCCCGCTGGCTCGGCGTACCCCTCAAGGACGTGCTGGCCAAGGCCGGCATCGACTCCACCCAGGCCGACCAGATCCTGTCGACCGACGTCGACGGCATGACGATCTCGACCCCGCTCGACGTGGCCCTCGACGGCCGCGACGCGTTGATCGCGATCGGCATGAACGGCGAGGCCCTGCCCCGCACCCACGGCTTCCCGGCACGGATGGTCGTCCCCGGCCTCTACGGCTTCGTGAGCGCCACCAAGTGGATCACGAAGATGACCCTCACGACGTACGACGCCGAGCAGGCGTACTGGACCGAGCGCGACTGGGCGATCGATGCCCCGATCAAGATCTCGAGCCGCGTCGACACCCCCAAGCCGCTCTCCGACAGCAAGACAGGCACGGTCATCGTCGGTGGCGTCGCGTGGGCGCAGGGCGTGGGCATCGACAAGGTCGAGGTCCGCATCGACGGCGAGGCCTGGAAGCCGGCCACGCTCGGCCCGCAGGTGACCGACGACTACTGGCGCCAGTGGTACTTCGAGTGGGACGCCAAGCCCGGCCAGCACTTCCTCGCCTGCCGCGCGACCAACAAGGACGGCGACGTCCAGACCGACGTACGCGCCCGGCCGTTCCCCGAGGGGTCCAGCGGACTCCAGGAGATCTCGGTCAACGTCGGCTGACCCTCGGCCGTTTCCACCCATCAGCTCGTCGAGCGGTGTGTGGCGCAGGTTCCGTGCCTCCGGACCCTGCGTCACTCACCGCTCGACGACATTGCGGGGTCTCCCACCCGCACCTGCCACATCTCCCCGAGATTCCCACCGAAATCGGCCCCGCACCACCCATCCGCTGCCGGGGCAGCTCCGAACACCTCTCGACAGCGGGCCTCCAGGGCCCCCACCGAACCAGCTTGAACCCATCGAAAGGCAGTGCCATGAACACCAAGATCCGCACCCGCACCCTGGGCCTCGCCGCCCTCGCTCTGACCGCGTCCATGAGCCTCGCTGCCTGTGGCAGCGACGACGCCTCGACCAGCGCGTCCGACGACACCACCAGCTCGTCGACCCCCTCCGAGACGCCGTCCGAGACGCCCTCCGAGGAGGCCACTCCGGCCGCCGACGCCCCGTTCGGTCCCGGCTGCGCCGGTGTCCCGACCTCCGGTCCCGGCTCCGTCGAGGGCATGGCAGGCGACCCGGTCGCCACCGCCGCGTCGAACAACCCTCTCCTCACGACCCTGACCGCCGCGGTGGAAGCGGCCGGCCTCGTCGACACGCTCAACTCGGCCGAGGCCCTGACGGTCTTCGCGCCCACCGACGACGCCTTCGCCGCGATCCCGAAGAAGGACCTCGACGCCCTCCTGAAGGACAAGAAGGCCCTGACCACCGTCCTGACGCACCACGTGCTCGGCGAGCGCCTCGGCCCGGACGAGATCGCCGGTGACCACGAGACCCTGGCCGGTGACATGCTCACCGTCGAGGGCTCCGGCGAGGACTTCAAGATCGGTGACGCCTCCGTCGTCTGCGGCAACGTGCAGACCTCGAACGCCACCGTCTACGTCGTCGACCAGGTCCTGATGCCGAAGATGTGATTCGTCACCTCGACGGATAAGCAAGGATGCTGACGTGGAAAAGCTGAGGCCCGTCCACCGGACGGGGCGCCGCAAGGCGTCCCGTCCGGGGGCAACGCAGCCCGCCTGGCCGAGCTCCTCGGGCAGGCGGCACTGGGAGACCAGACCGCCTTCGCCGCGTTCTACGACGCGACGTCGGCCCGGGCCTACGGGCTGGCGTTGCGCGTGGTGCGCAACCCGGCCCACGCCGAGGAGGTCACCCAGGAGGCCTACCTCGACGCGTGGCGCTCCAGTGCCAGGTACGAGGTCGGTCGCGGCAGCGCGGCGGGCTGGCTCCTCACGATCGTGCACCGCAAGGCCGTCGACCGGGTCCGCTCGGTCGAGGCGGCCACCGCCCGCGACGAGACCTGGAACCGGGAGACCTCACCCGTCGACCACGACCAGACCGCCGAGTCCGCACACGCGTCCCTGGACGCCACCCGCGTCCGCAACGCAGTTGCCACACTGACCGACGTACAGCGACAGGCCGTGGAGCTCACCTACTTCGGTGGCTACACACACACCGAGGTCGCCACCCTGCTCGACGTTCCGTTGGGCACAGCCAAGACACGAATACGCGACGGACTCATCCGTCTGCGAGACCTGATGGGAGTTGCCTCATGAGCGATCTGCACAAGCTCACGGGCGCCTATGCCCTCGATGCCCTCGACGAGCTCGAGCGGGCCCGCTTCGACCAGCACCTGGTCGAGTGCGAGGACTGCCGCGCCGAGGTGGCCGAGCTGCGCGAGACCGCGGCCCTGCTGTCCGAGGCCGTCGCGACCACGCCGCCCGCCTCGCTGCGCGAGTCCGTGCTGGCCGGCATCTCCCAGGTCCGCCCCCTTCCTCCCGAGGTCCCGGTCGTCCACTCGTCCTACCCTGCCCACGAGCCGGCAGGGCGGGGGCGGAGGTGGATGCCCTTTCTGGTCGCGGCTGCCCTCGCGCTCATCGTCGGACTCGGCGCCGCGGTGATCCAGCCGTGGGCCAACGACGAGGTGCCCCAGCTCACCGCGGCCGAGCAGGTCCTCCAGGCTCCCGACGCCGAGCAGGTCTCCCTCGACCTCGGCGAAGCGGGACGCGCGACCGTGGTCCGCTCGAAGTCGCAGGACCGTGCCGTCATCACCACCGAGGACATGGCTCCCGCTCCGGCCGGCAAGGCCTACGAGCTCTGGTTCGTGTCCCCGGACGACGAAGCCACGTCCGCCGGGCTCATGCCGGACAGCGCCGACCAGACGGTGGTCCTCGACGGCTCGGCCTCCGCGGCTGCCGCCATCGGCATCACGGTCGAGCCCGAGAGCGGCTCCGACCAGCCCACCACCAAGCCGATCGCCCTGTTCGACCTCACCCAGGCGACCTGACCATGGGCGCCCCACGACGGATCGCCGTCGTCGGCTCCGGCGTGGCCGGACTGACTGCTGCCCACGTCGCCTCCCGCACCGCCCGCGTCACCCTCTTCGAGGCCGACGCGCGGCTGGGTGGGCATGCCGACACCCACCGGGTGCCGACGGCCGACGGTGAGCTCGCGATCGACACCGGCTTCATCGTGCACAACCGCCGGACCTACCCGACGCTCCTGCGGCTCTTCGCCGAGCTCGGCATCGCGACGCAGCCCTCCGAGATGTCGCTGTCCGTCAGTGATGCCGGCAGCGGCGTCGAGTACGCCGGCGCGCTCGGCGCCCGAGGACTGTTCGCCCAGCGCTCGTCGCTGCGCTCGCGGTCCCACTGGCGGATGCTCATCGAGATCCCGCGCTTCCACCGCCGGGCGCGGGCGCTGCTCGCCACGGACGACGACTCCGACGAGACCCTCCGCGAGTTCCTGGACGAGGGCGGCTTCACCCCCGGCTTCGTCCGCCACTTCATGGAGCCGCTGGTCGCTGCGGTGTGGTCGTGCGACCCCGCCACGTCGCTGGACTACCCCGCGCGCTACCTCTTCACCTTCCTCGAGCACCACGGCATGCTCGGCGTCTTCGGCTCGCCCGAGTGGCGCACGGTCACCGGCGGGTCCGGCACCTATGTCGCCGCCCTGGCCGCCCAGCTCGACGACGTACGCCTCGACACCAAGGTGACGTCGATCCGCGAGGTCGCCGACGGGGTCGAGGTCACCGACGGCAGCGGCACCACGACGAGGTTCGACGCCGTCGTGATCGCCACGCACCCGGCGCAGGCGCTCGGCATGCTCGAGGCGCCCACCGACCTCCAGCGCGAGCTGCTCTCGGCGATGCCCTACAGCAGCAACCCGGCCCTGCTCCACACCGACGTCTCCCTGCTGCCCGACGCTCCGGACGCCCGCGCGTCGTGGAACTTCTTCCGGCCGGCGAGCGAGTCCGGCGCGGTCACGGTGACCTACGACCTCACCCGACTGCAGCGGCTCCCCACCGACACCCACTACCTCGTCACGCTCGGCGGCGAGGACCTCGTCGACCCGGCCACGGTGATCGACCGGATGGAGTACGAGCACCCCCTCTACACGCCCGAGTCGGTCGCCGCCTCGCGCCGCCTCCCGGAGATCAACACCGAGCGGATCGCCTTCGCCGGCGCCTACCACGGCTGGGGCTTCCACGAGGACGGTGCGCGGTCCGGCCTGGCCGCCGCGACCCACCTCGACCTGCCGTGGACCCGCACCTCGCCGGTCCTCCCGCAGCCGGGTCGTTTCGCGACGACGATCCGCCACACCCGGCGTACGCCGATCAAGCGGTCCTTCGAGCACTCCTCGACCTTCTGGCTCGTCGACCTCGACGAGCTTCCCGACCACGGCCTGCTCGCCCGCTTCGAGGCGCGCGACCACCTCGGCCGCCCCGACCGCACGCTGCGCCACAACGTCGAGTCCTTCCTCGGCGACCATGGCGTCAGCCTCGGCTCCGGCGAGCGACCGGGCACGATCCTGATGGCGGCCAACCCCCGCTCGATGGGCCACGCCTTCAACCCGATCAGCGTCTTCTGGTGCTTCGACGACGGAGGCCGGCAGGCCGGCGTCGTCGTCGAGGTGCACAACACCTACGGCGACCGCCACGCCTACCTCGTCCACCCCGACGAGCAGGGCCGCGCCACGACCGAGAAGGCGATGTACGTCTCGCCCTTCCACGGCGTGGACGGCACCTACGACATCGCGGTGCCGATCCCGACCGACCGGCTGCACATAGCCGTGACGCTGCGGGGACACTCCCCCTCCGTGTCCGACGGCGATTCATCCCCCTTCAGCGCCAGCCTCACCGGCACGCGCAGCGACATCCCCGTCCGCAAGACCCTCGGCGCCGCGCTGCGCGGCAGCGCGCTGATCCGTGCCCACGGCATCTGGCTGTGGGCGCGCCGACTGCCGATCCGACCACGTCCGACTCACCGACAGGAGGGCGTCCGATGACCCTCGAGAAGAACCAGCCCGCCCACACCGCCCCCTTCGCCCCGTCCGCACCGTCGGACCCGTCCGGCAGCCAGGGCGTGCCCGCCCTCGAGCCCCTGCGCAGCGGGCCCCGCACCGCGATCTCCGCCGCCGTGGCCAAGCGCCTGTTCCGCGCGGCCGTCTCCCGCCTGGCCGTGACGGTCATCGAGGAGCCGACCGGCCGACGCCTCGGACAGGGCGGCCCCACGATGCGGCTGCACCGCCCCGACGAGTTCTACGCACGGCTCGGACGCGACGGCCTCATCGGGTTCGGCGAGTCGTACATGACCGGCGCGTGGGACGCCGAGGACCTCGCCGGCTTCCTGACCGTGCCCGCCGCCCGGATGGCCACCCTGATCCCGGACTCGCTGCAGAAGCTGCGCGCCTTCGTCACCCCTCGCCTGCCGGGTCACCAGCGCAGCACCGAGGCCAACAGCCAGGCCAACATCTCCCACCACTACGACCTGTCCAACGACCTGTTCGCGCTCTTCCTCGACGAGACGCTGAGCTATTCCTCCGCCCTCTTCGACACCTCCTCCACTGCGGCCGGCCGCGGGCCGGGCTCCGTCGGCGATCACCTGGTTGCCACCCCACCAGAGCCCACCGACAGCCCGGACGCGCTCCTCCACAGCTTCGACTTCGCCGAGGCCCAGGGCCGCAAGATCGACCGACTGCTCGACGAGGCCGGCGTCACCGTCGGCACGCGGGTCCTCGAGATCGGCACCGGCTGGGGCGAGCTCGCGATCCGCGCCGCCCGCCGCGGCGCGACCGTGCACTCGATCACCCTGTCCGTCGAGCAGCTCGAGCTCGCCGAGGAGCGCATCGCCGCCGCCGGGTTCGCCGACAGCGTGACGGTCGAGCTGATGGACTACCGCGCGCTGGGCACCACCGGAGCGACGTACGACGCCGTGCTGTCCGTGGAGATGGTCGAGGCCGTCGGCCACGAGTTCTGGGGCACCTACTTCCAGACCATCGACCAGGTCCTCGCCCCGGGCGGCCGCGTGTCCATCCAGGCGATCACGATGCCGCACGACCGGATGCTCGCCACCCGCGACGGCCAGACCTGGATCAACAAGTACATCTTCCCCGGCGGCTTCCTGCCCAGCGTCGAGGTCATCGACCAGATCACCCGCGACGAGACGACGATCCGGCTCACCGGTCAGCTCGAGATGGGCGACCACTACGCCGAGACCCTGCGCCGCTGGGACCGACGGTTCCTCGCCCAGCGCGACGCCGTGCTGGGGCTGGGCTTCGACGACGTCTTCATGCGTGTGTGGCACTTCTACCTCGCCTACTCGCAGGCCGGTTTCGCCAGTGGCTACATCAACGTCTCGCAGCTGACCTTCACCCGGGAGGACCAGTGACCCAGACGACGCCGCGCCCCACCGCCACCGCCACCACCGGGGTCGCCGACCGCCTCGCCGAGGCCGTACGCCCGTTCATCGGCGGTGACCTGCCCGTCCGCCTGGAGGCCTGGGACGGCTCCGTGGCCGGGCCGGAGGGCGCGCCGCTCGTCGTGCTGCGCTCCCCCGACGCCCTGCGTCGCCTGCTGTGGCACCCGGGCGAGCTCGGGGCCGCGCAGGCCTACGTCACCGGCGAGCTCGACGTCCCCGAGCAGGACGGGTGGGACCTCGAGTCCGCGCTGACCCACGCCTTCGACATCGGCGCCGAGCGCGGCCTGTCCGGCGTACGCCTCTCGCCCCGCGCACTGGTCGACGCCGTCCGCACCGCCGCCGGGCTCGGCGCGCTCGGCCGCCCGCCGGCAGCCCCGGCGTCGCAGGCGCGGATCAAGGGACGGCTGCACAGCCTGGCCCGTGACCGGTCGTCGATCAGCCACCACTACGACCTGTCCAACGAGTTCTACTCCCTCATCCTCGAGCCGCAGATGGCCTACAGCTGCGGCTACCACGCGACGCCCGAGACACCGCTCGAGGAGGCGCAGCGCGCCAAGCTCGACCTGGTCTGCACCAAGCTCGGCCTCGGGCAGGGACAAGGGATGCGGATGCTGGACGTCGGCTGCGGATGGGGCTCTCTCTCACTGCATGCCGCGGAGCACTTCGGCGCTCAGGTCACCGGCGTCACCATCGCGGCCGAGCAGAAGAAGTTCATCGACGCCCGCATCGCCGAGCGCGGCCTGCAGGACCGCGTCGAGATCCGGTTGCAGGACTACCGCGAGGTGCCCGAGCGCGACCACTTCGACGCCGTCGGCTCCCTCGAGATGGGCGAGCACGTCGGCGCGGCCAACTACGCGACGTACGTCGAGGTGCTCCGCCGTTCCGTGCGTCCCGGCGGCCGCGTGCTCGTGCAGCAGATGTCGCGCCAGGGCGCGGGTGGCGGCAAGCACCCCGGCGGTGGGCCGTTCATCGAGTCGTTCATCGCCCCCGACATGACGATGCGGCCGGTCGGCGAGACCGTCGGCCTGATCGAGGCCGGTGGGCTGGAGGTCCGCGACGTCCACGCGATGCGCGAGCACTACGTGCTGACGGTCGCCGGCTGGATGCAGCGCTTCGAGCTCAACATCGAACGGCTGACCGAGCTCGTCGGCGAGGAGGTCGTCCGCGTCTGGCGGCTCTACCTCGTGGGCGGCGCGCTCGCCTTCCGGGACGGCCGCATGGGTGTCGACCAGATCCTCGCGGTCCGACCCGGTGCACCCCACACGGTGCCCGTCATCCGCGCATGGTGACCCAGAGCCTCGTCGCACTGCTGACGGCCCTGGTCGTCATGGGCGTGACGGCTGCGGTCAGCCGCCGCCTCGACCGCGTCGCCGTCGTCGACGTCGCCTGGGGGTCGTCGTTCGTGGCGATCGCGCTGGTGCTGGCGGTCGTCTGGCCGGACCGGCACTCCTGGCTCCTCGCGGCTCTCGTCACGTTGTGGGGCGGGCGCCTGGCCTGGCACATCGCCAAGCGGTCGAAGGGCCACGGCGAGGACCCGCGCTACGAGGCGATGCTCGGTGGTCCGGGCTGGCACGCCGGTGCGGCCACGGTCCTCCTGCGCGTCTTCCTCACGCAAGCGGTCGTCGCGTGGGTGATCTCGTTCCCGCTCCACGTCGCCGCGGCGTACGACGTCCGCTGGTGGCCGGTCGTCTGGATCGGCGTGGCCGTCTGGGCGGTCGGCATCTTCTTCGAGGTCGTCGGCGACGCGCAGCTGTCGGCGTACCGCTCCCGTCCCCGCGACGAGCGCCCGCCCGTGCTCGACACCGGCTTGTGGGCATGGACCCGCCACCCCAACTACTTCGGTGACGCCTGCGTGTGGTGGGGCCTGTGGCTCGCCGGCGCGCTGTCGCTCGGCTGGCTGCCGGGCCTCCTGACGATCTTCGCGCCGGTCGCGATGACCTACTTCATCCGCAACGTCACCGGCGCCCAGCTGCTCGAGAAGACCATGTCCCAGCGGCCCGGCTGGGACGCGTACGCCGCCCGCGTCCCCCTGTTCTTCCCGCGCCCGCCGCGGAACTGACCTGACCTCGCGACGCGTCCCTCTGGAACCGGGCGCCGGTGTCGGGTAAGAATCGCGCGTGCCCGGTCCCGACGCCCTCGACTCCGCCGTCGAGGGGATGCTCGCGGGCGACGAAGCGGCGTTCCGCACGGTCTACCGGGAGGTCCAGCCGCCGCTGCTGCGCTACCTGACGGTGCTGGTCGGCCGGGGCGACGCCGACGACGTGGCCAGCGAGACCTGGACCCAGGCGTTCCGCGACCTGAGCCACTTCACCGGCGACGCCGACGGCTTCCGCGGCTGGATCACCACGATCGGGCGCCACCGGGCGCTCGACCACCTGCGCCGCGCCCGGCGCTGGCCGACGGACGAGCGGACCGTCGAGGAGCTCGTCGACCTGCTGGACGACGCCGACGTCGAGGGCGACACGCTCGGCCGGGTCCGCTCCCAGGCCGCGCTCGCCCTGGTGGCCGCGCTGCCGCCGGACCAGGCCGAGGCGATCATGCTGCGGACGGTCCTGGGCTTCGACGCGGCGACCGCGGGACGCATCCTCGACAAGTCGCCCGGAGCGGTGCGGGCAGCGTCCTTCCGTGGCCTGCGGCGGCTGGCGAAGAAGATCGACGTCGACCCGTAACGCGGGCGAGCGCTGCGGCGCTGAACGGAGTGAGATGAGCATCCGCCGACCCCGCCCCTCCCGTCGCGACGCCGAGCGCCTGCTCGACGACCCCGCGGCGCACGGCAGCGCCCTCGGCCGGCTGCTCTCGGCGGCGAAGGCTCCGACCGCACCGGACGAGCTGCAGGGTGAGGAGCGTGAGGTGGCGGCGTTCCACCGCGCACACCTGACCGTGCCGCGCGCCCCTGCCCCCGTCCTCGTGCCGGCGCCTCGACGCGGCAGCCGGGCCGCCGTACGCGCCGTGGTGGCCACCGGCGCCGTCGTGGCACTCGCGACCGGCGGCTTCGCGCTCGCCAGCTCCGCCGACCTCCCCCACGTCCCGGGCTTCTCGATCGGCGGGGGCGACGAGCCCGCCGCCGCCCCGGCCGGAACGCCGTCCACCGCCGGCACCACGTCAGGCACGCCGGGTCGTCGCGGCACGTCGTCCGGCACGTCGTCCGGCACTCCGTCCGGCACTCCGTCGGACACTCCCTCCGGCACCGCGTCCGACCGATCGGGCACGGGCAAGCCCAGCGCGAGCGGACCGGCCACCTCTGGCACCACACCTGGCACCGCACCTGGTGCGAGCGAGGGCCCCGGGGCCGGCGCCAGTTCGACGTCCCCCACGCCGAGCTACGCGGGCCTCTGCAAGGCCTTCCAGGCGACGGACCGGTCGGACCACGGGAAGTCCCTCGACAGCGCCGCCTTCACGGCGCTCGCCGAGGCTGCGGGCGGTCCTTCCCAGGTCGCGTCGTGGTGCGCCGCTCTCATCGGGCCGTCGACGGACGCTCCGAGTCCGACCCAGAAGCCCACCCCGTCGAAGCCGACCGACAAGCCCACCGGCAAGCCCACGGACAAACCGACCGGCAAGCCGACGCCGACCGCGTCGCCCACCACCGCGATCTCGCCCAGCCCGACGAAGGGCACGGGCAAGCCGACGCCGACCCCGTCGACCACCACATCCACCGAGGCGCCGACCGACAAGGGAGGCGGCAAGGGAGGCGGCAAGAAACCCTGATCGTCCGGCTCCTCGTGAGCCGGCGCGGCCGCGTTCCGCGGGTCCGCAGCGTCGCCACCGTAATCCCCCGCGAACACCCGGCGACGGGCACTGGCCCTCAACGCACTGCAGCGGCACGGCTTCCCCCCGGGGCCGTGCCGCTGCTCCTTCCCCAGCAGGCGCGGATAGGTTCGGACGCATGTCGTCGTCGCTCTCCTCGCAGGAGGACACCAACCGGCGCATGCTGCGCGCCCGCGACGAGATGGACCGCCGCTACGCCGAGCCCCTCGACGTACCCACGCTGGCGGCCGTCGCGCACCTGTCGGCGTCGCAGTTCGGGCGGGTCTTCAAGGACGTGTACGGCGAGACGCCCCATCGGTACCTCCAGCGGCGGCGGGTGGAGCGGGCGATGACGCTCCTGCGCCAGACGGACCGGCCGATCACCGACGTCGCATGGGACGTGGGGTTCGCCAGCCTCGGCACGTTCAGCCGGACCTTCAGCAACATCGTCGGCCTCTCCCCGACGGAGTTCCGCGCCCAGCACGCAGCGGTCGCGGTGCCCTCGTGCTTCATCGCCGCGTGGACGCGACCGCGCTCGGCGGCGACAGCTCCCCCCACGACAGTGGTTTCGGAGAAGCGCACCCCCGGTGGTGCTGGCTAGCGTCTACGTCATGACCGCCAACAGCAACCACATCACCTCCCTCCACATCCGCAGCGTGCCCGTGCTCGACCAGGACGAGGCACTCGACTTCTACACGGGCCTCCTCGGCTTCGAGGCGCGCGACGACATCGACCTCGGCTTCATGCGCTGGCTCACCGTCGGCGTACCCGGCCAGGACACCTCGCTCCTCCTCGAGCTCGTCGGTGGCCCGCAGCACGACGAGTCCACCGCCGCACAGGTCCGCGAGCTCGTCACGAAGGGCGCCCTCGGCGGCGTCTTCCTGCTCAGCAACGACGTCCACGCGACGTACGCCGCCCTCCGCGACGCCGGTGTCGAGATCACCCAGGAGCCGGTGGAGCAGCCCTACGGCACCGACTTCGGCATCCGCGACCCGTTCGGCAACCACGTCCGGATCAGCCAGCCCAACGCCGCCTCGCCCCAGGACGTCAAGGAGACCTACGAGGCGTCCGCGCAGTGAGCTACCCACCACCCCTGTACG
This sequence comes from uncultured Actinomycetota bacterium, assembly GCA_963708875.1. Taxonomy (GTDB): domain Bacteria; phylum Actinomycetota; class Actinomycetes; order Propionibacteriales; family Nocardioidaceae; genus Nocardioides. The sequence goes on along the minus strand of CAVPUL010000005.1, from coordinate 428,969 downwards.
ACGGCGACAGTGGGGAGGTCTCCGCCCACGTCGTCCGGGCGGCGACCGAGCCCGCCGTCGTCTACCCCAACGGCAACAAGGTGTTCTACCTCGCGCAGGGCACCGAGACGCAGGGGACGTTCGGGCTCTACCGGTGGGAGTTCGCCGGACCGCAGAGCGGGCCGGACGCGCACTTCCACCGGACGATCACCGAGTCGTTCTACGTCCTCGAGGGCACCGTCACGATCTACGACGGCACCGCCTGGGTGAAGACCCGTGCGGGCGACTTCGCCCACGTGCCGGCGGGCGGGATCCACGGCTTCCGCAACGAGGACGGCCCGGCGAAGATGCTGCTCCACTTCGCGCCGGGTGCGCCCCGGGAGGCCTACTTCGAGGGCCTCGCTGCCGGAATGGGCCATCTCGACGGGGACGCGTACGAGGCGTTCATGCGCGAGCACGACAACACCTGGCTCTGATGGACTCCGTGCAGTCGGCCTTCGACGCGACCCCGCGGCGGGACTTCCTCCCGCGCGGGGTCAGGCGTCGGTGGGCGTACGACGGTCCGCTGGCGATCGCGGCCGGTCAGACGAGCTCGCAGCCGCGCACCGTCGACGACATGCTCCGCCTGCTCGACGTCCGACCGGGACACCGGGTCCTCGACGTCGGCGCGGGCTCCGGATGGACCACGGCGCTGCTCGCGCACCTCGTCGGCCCGACCGGGTCGGTGCTGGGCGTGGAGCTCGAGCCCGCGCTGGTCGCGTTCGGCTCCCGCAACCTCGCCGGCGTCGACCGGCCGTGGGCGAGCATCCGGCTCGCTCCGCCCGGTGTCCTCGGCGACCCCGACGGCGCGCCGTACGACCGGGTGCTGGTCTCCGCGATGCCCGACTCGCTGCCCTCGCTGCTCGTCGACCAGCTCGCCGACGACGGCGTGCTCGTCATCCCGGTGGCCGGCACGATGCTGCGGGTGACCAACCCGGGCGCTGTGGTCACCGAGCACGGTCGCTACCGGTTCGTGCCTCTGCGCTGAGCCCGGTGTCAGGCGGGCGGTCGCGCGACCTTCTCGGCGAGGCTCGCAGGCGCCTGGATGCAGTAGGAGTCGGTGAGCAGCTCGCCGAGCTCCTGCCAGTCGGTGTCGTCGTCGAGCACCATCCCGATGACGTTGCCGCCCCAGCCGGAGCGGAAGTAGGGCTCGCCCATGTGCTCGAACGCGGCCACCTCGTCGGGCTCGCCGCGGAAGGTGATCCGGAAGACCTGGTCCTCGCCGCCGAAGACGTGCGCGACCGTCGCGCTCCCGACGCGCCAGCGGGTGCCGGTCCACGCAGCCTCCTGCTCGCACCGCGGCAGGGCGCCGAGCACCGCGTCGATCCGCTGCACCCACTCCTCCGGCACGAGCGGACGGTCTGCGAAGGCCACGCGGACAGCCTGCCACCAGCCGCCGACACCACGCAGGCAGTTCGCATTGCCACCCGCCGTTGCCACGCTCAGCGGCGACACGTCCCGGTCGAACTGCCTTCGTGGTGCGCGCGGCCGCATACGGTCGTGCTCGTGAAGTGGATCGCCGGCGCGGTGGTACGCCGACCGGGTCGACACCTGCGAGTAGGTCAGTAGGACTTCGGCAGCCCCAGGCTGTGCATCGCGACGAAGTTGAGGATCATCTCCCGACTCACCGGCGCGATCCGCCCGGCGCGCGCGGCGACCAGCATCCCCGCCATGCCGTACTCCTGCGTGATGCCGTTGCCGCCGTGGGTCTGCACTGCCGCGTCGACGGCGTGGACCGCCGCCTCGGCGGCGGCGTACTTCGCCATGTTGGCGGCCTCACCGGCAGCGAGGTCGTCACCGGCGTCGACGAGTGCCGCCGCCTTCTGGGTCATCAGCCGGGCCAGCTCGTTCTCGATGTGCGCCATCGCGAGCGGGTGGGCGATGGCCTGGTGCGACCCGATGGGCGCGTTGAAGACGGTGCGCTCCTTGGCGTACGCCGACGCCTTGTCGAGCGCGTGCCGAGCGAGGCCGGTCGAGAACGAGGCCGCCATGATCCGCTCGGGGTTGAGGCCGGCGAAGAGCTGGACGAGGCCGCCGTCCTCGTCGCCCACGATCGAGTCCGCGGACAGGCGGACGTCGTCGATGAAGACCTGGAACTGGCTCTCCGGGCTGACGATCTCCATCGGGATCGCGGTGAACTCGAAGCCCGCGGAGTCCGTCGGGACCACGAACAGGCAGGGCTTCAGCTTGCCCGTCCTGGCGTCCTCGGCACGCGCGACGACCAGCACGTTGGCAGCCTCGTCGACGCCGGAGATGTAGATCTTCTGGCCCTTGAGCACCCACTCGTCGCCGTCGCGGCGGGCGGTGGTCGTGATGTTGTGGGAGTTGGTGCCGGCGTCGGGCTCGGTGATGGCGAACGCCATCGTGCCGGTGCCGTCACAGATCCCGGGGAGCCACCGCTGCTTCTGCTCCTCGGTGCCGTAGCGCGCGATGACGGTGCCGCAGATCGCCGGACTCACCACCATCATCAGCAGCGGGCAGCCTTGCGCAGCAAGCTCCTCACACACGGCGGCCACGTCGCCGATGCCGCCGCCACCCCCGCCGTACTCCTCGGGGATGTTGACACCGAGGTAGCCCGCCTTGGCGATCTCCATCCACAGGTCGGTGGTCTTCTCGCCGGCGCGAGCGCGAGCGGTGAACCACTCGCGGCCGTAACCCTTCGCGAGCCTGCCGACCTGCCGGCGCAGCTCGATGCGCTCCTCGGACTCGGTGAAGGTGCTCATGCGGTGCTCTCCTCGGGCTCGTGGGTGGCGACGACCGCCAGGACTTCCCCGGACGCGACCTGCGCCCCGGGCTCGACGTTGATCTCGGTGACCGTGCCGTCGTGCGGCGCGGTCACGGTGTGCTGCATCTTCATCGCCTCGAGGACGAGGACGACGTCGCCGGCGGCCACGTCCTGCCCGGCCTCGACGGCGACGCGTACGACGGTGCCGGGCATCGGGGCGAGCAGCGAACCGCTCGCCACCGCGTCGGCGGGGTCGGTGAAGCGCGGGACCTCGCGTAGACACGCGGACAGAACTGGTCCGTCGACCCACAGCTCACGCGGGGCACCCGGGTGCTCGGCGTACATCTGTCCGCGTGTCTCCGTGGTGACGCCGCCGACCTCGAGTCTGGCGTGGGTCGGCGAGACCTCCAGGACCGTCACGCCGTCGACCACGAACCCGCCGCGGGTGCCCCTCCACTCGACCGGCTCGTGGCCCTCGAAGGTGGTGCGCTGCGGCGCGGACGTGACGTTGCGCCAGCCGGAGGGGACGCCCTGCTGGACCGTACGCCGGGCGGCGTCGTCCGCGGCGAGCATCAGGGCTCCGGCGACGACCGTGGTCCGGTCGGCTGTCGGCGCGTCGGCCACCTCGCGTGACTCGAGCCAGGTCGTCGTCATCTCACCGGCCACGAACACCGGGTCGGTGAGGATCTCGACGAGCTGGTCGCGGTTGGTGGTGACGCCGTGGATCCGGGCCCGCTTCAGCGCGGCGACGAGCATCCGGATCGCCTGCTCGCGGGTGGGCGCCCACGCCATCACCTTGGCCAGCATCGCGTCGTAGTAGGTCGACACCTGGTCGCCGGACGCGAAGCCCGAGTCGACGCGGATGCCCGGTCGCCCGAGCAGGTCGAACTCGCCGTCGGAGGGCAGGTCGAAGGTGACCAGCCGCCCGCTCTGCGGGACGTACGCCCCGTCCTCGGCGTAGAGGCGCACCTCCACGGCGTGGCCGCCCCGGGCCGGCGCGTCGTGCGGAAGGCCGCGGCCCTCGGCGACGGCCAGCTGCACCTCGACCAGGTCCATGCCCCGGACCAGCTCGGTGACGGGGTGCTCGACCTGGAGGCGGGTGTTCATCTCGAGGAAGAAGAATCGGTCCGCGACAGGGTCGTAGAGGAACTCGACCGTGCCCGCGCCCCGGTAGCCGATGGCCAGGCAGAGCTGGTCGGCTGCCTCGGACATCCGGTCCCAGGTCTCCGAGGGAAGTCCGGGAGCCGGGGCTTCCTCGACGACCTTCTGGTGCCGGCGCTGCACGGAGCAGTCGCGTGATCCCAGCACGAGCGCGCCGTGCTCGTCGGCGACGACCTGGACCTCGACGTGCCGCCCGGCCTCGACGTACGGCTCGACGAACACCGTGCTGTCACCGAAGGCCGACTCGGCCTCGGCGCGTGCAGCCTCGATCTCGGCGTCGAGCCGGTCGAGGGTGCGGACGACCCGCATGCCGCGACCACCGCCGCCGGCGCTGGCCTTCACCAGCAGCGGGAGGTCGGCCTCGGTCGGGTCGTCGGGCGCGGAGAGGACGGGTACGCCGGCCTTCGCCGCGATCTCCTTGGCCCGGACCTTGTCGCCCATCGACTCGATCGCCTCGGGAGGCGGGCCGACCCAGGTGAGGCCGGCGTCGATGACCGCGCGGGCGAAGGCGGCGTTCTCGGACAGGAAGCCGTAGCCCGGGTGGATCGCGTCGGCGCCGGACCTCCTCGCGGCCTCGAGGACGAGGTCGATCCGGAGATAGGTGTCGGCAGGTGCCGTGCCCGCGAGGCGTACGGCGTGGTCGGCCTCGGCCACGAACGGCAGGCCTGCGTCGGCGTCGGAGTGGACGGCGACGGTCTCGATGCCGAGGCGGCGGCAGGTGGCGAAGACCCGGCGGGCGATCTCGCCGCGGTTGGCGACCAGGAGTCTGGTGATCATGGGCGGAACACCCCGTATCCCTGTCCACCGGTCCAGGTGGTGTTGGCGATGACGCTGAGGCAGATCGCCAGCACCGTACGGGTGTCGCGCGGGTCGATGACGCCGTCGTCGTACAACATCCCGGACAGGAAGTAGGGCAGCGACTGCTCCTCGACCGAGGCCTCGACGTAGTCCTTGATGCCCTGGAAGCCGTCGGCGTCGAAGACCTCGCCCTTGGACTCGGCGGACTGCTGGGCGACGATCTCGAGCACGCCGGCCAGCTGGGCCGGGCCCATCACGGCGCTCTTCGCGCTGGGCCAGGTGAAGAGGAAGCGCGGGTCGAAGGCGCGGCCGTTCATGCCGTAGTTGCCGGCGCCGTAGGACGCGCCCATGATCACGCTGAGGTGCGGGACCGTGCTGTTGGAGACGGCGTTGAGCATCTGCGCGCCGTGCTTGATGATCCCGCCCTGCTCGTAGTCCTTGCCGACCATGTAGCCGGTCGTGTTGTGCAGGAAGAGCAGCGGCGTGTCCGCCTGGTTGGCGAGCTGGATGAACTGCGTCGCCTTCTGCGCCTCCTCCGAGAACAGGACACCCTGCGCGTTGGCGAGGATGCCGATGGGGTGGCCGTGCAGCCGTGCCCAGCCGGTGACGAGCGAGGTGCCGTAGAGCGGCTTGAACTCGTCGAACGACCGTCCGTTGGCCTCGCCCGCACCGTCGACGATGCGCACGATCACCTCGCGCGGGTCGAACGGCTCCTTGAGGTCGGTGGGGATGAGGTCGAGGAGGCCCTCGACGTCGGCGTCGGGCTCGGCGAAGCCCAACTGGGAGGGCGAGTCCGACACTGGGAGGGGGTTGCAAAGGCCTCCAGGTGTCGGAGTCCCCGCACGTGCGGGGACTCCGACAGAGGGACGACGCCGGTTCAGCCGGGCCACGATCCGGCGCCCGATCCGGATCGCGTCGTGCTCGTCCTCGGCGAGGTAGTCGGCCAGGCCGCTGACCCGGGCGTGCATCTCGGCGCCGCCGAGCGACTCGTCGTCCGACTCCTCACCGGTCGCCATCTTCACGAGCGGCGGACCGCCGAGGAAGACCTTGGCCCCGCCGCGTACGAACACGGTGTAGTCGCTCATCCCGGGGACGTAGGCCCCACCGGCGGTCGAGTTCCCGAAGACCAGCGCGATGGTCGGCTGCTTGCGGGCCGACGACCTCGTGAGGTCGCGGAAGAGCCGGCCGCCGGGGATGAAGATCTCCTTCTGGGTCGGCAGGTCGGCGCCGCCGGACTCGACGAGAGAGATCGTCGGGAGGTTGTTCTCCTCGGCGATCTGCGCGGCCCGGAACGCCTTCTTCACCGTCCACGGGTTGCTCGCCCCGCCCTTGACCGTCGGGTCGTTGGCGGTGATGAGGCACTCGACGCCCTCGACCACCCCGATGCCGGTCACCAGGGACGCGCCGACGGTGAAGTCGGAGCCCCAGCCCGCCAGCGGCGACAGCTCCAGGAAGGCCGACCCGGGGTCGACGAGCAGCTCGATCCGCTCGCGCGCCGTGAGCTTGCCGCGCGCGTGGTGGCGGTCGACGTACTTCTGCCCGCCGCCGGCCACTGCGATGGCGTGCTGCTCGTCGAGATCGGCGATCTTGTCGAGCATCGCGACCGCATTCGGTGATCGAGTAGCTGCCGAGGGACGAGGTGGCGTATCGAGGTCAGACACCTTCCAGCACCGCCTTCATCCGCTCCAGCGTGGTGCGCATGCCGGTGCGGTTCGTGCGCCGACGCAGCGGGCCGAGCACCAGCCAGTAGAGCCTGGTCGGGAGGTTGGGGTCGAGCCGGAAGTACTCCGTGACCAGGGTGCCGCCGTCCTTCGGCTCGAGCCGGTAGCCCCAGTTGTTGACCGTCACCGCGTCCGTCCCGACCGAGAACTCGAAGACCTTCTCGGGCTCGCACGCGGTGACCTGGCAGGGACTCCAGTAGGTCGGGCCGACGCCGTTGCGCTTCACGTGGCCCTTGAAGTACGCCCCGACCTCGGGGCCGGTCGACCCACGTGTCCACCTCGCCTCGAAGGTCTCGGGGCTGAACTCGCCGATCCGCGTGACGTCGCTGACGAGGTCCCACACGGCCGCGGGGGTGGCATCCATCCAGACCGACACCTCGTCCCCCAGGGAAGGCAGCGTGATCATCGATGTCCTCTCATGACGCATAACCCATCAGCTTGGCCGTCAGGTCGCGCAGCACCTCGTCGGCGCCGCCCCCGATCGGCAGGATCCGGGCGTCGCGGTAGTGCCGCTCCACCTCGGTGCCGTGCATGTAGCCCGCGCCGCCGAACAGCTGGACGGCGCGGTCGCAGACGTACGCCGCGCAGTCCACCGCGGTCTGCTTGGCCAGGCACGCCTCGGCGACGACGAGCTCACCCGCGACGTGCCGCGCCGCGACGTGGTGCGTGTAGGTCCGGGCGACCTCGACCTGGCGCCGCATCTCGACCAGCGTGTGCTGGACGGACTGGTTGCCGATCAGCGCGCGGCCGAACGTCTGCCGCTCGCGGGCGTACGCCGCCGCGAGGTCGAGCGAGCGCGCCGCGATGCCGTAGCCGTGGACCGCGAGCGCGATGCGCTCGACGACGAACTGGTCGGCGATCTGCCCGAAGCCGCTGTCCTCCTCGCCGACGAGGTTCGCGGCCGGGACGCGTGCGTCGACGAACGACAGCTCGGCCGTGTCGGAGCAGTGCCAGCCCATCTTGCGCAGCGACCGGTCGACGGTGAAGCCGGGCGTGCCCTTCTCGACGACGAGCAGCGAGATCCCACCGTGGCCCGGGCGCCCGGTGCGGACGGCGGTCGTCACGAAGTCCGCGCGGACACCGGAGGTGATGAAGGTCTTGGCGCCGTTGACGACGTAGGAGTCCCCCTCACGCACCGCTCGGGTCGTGATGCGGGCGACGTCCGATCCCCCACCGGGCTCGGTGATCGCGAGCGATCCGACCAGCTCGCCGGCCAGGGTCGGCCGGACGAACCGGTCGACGAGGTCCGCGTTGCCGCTCGCGGCGATGTGCGGCAACGCGATGCCGCTGGTGAACAGGCCGGCCATCAGGCCGCTGGAGGCACCGGCGTCGAACATGGCCTCCTGCAGGGCGACCGAGTCGAGGAGGTCGCCCCCGCTGCCGCCGACGGACTCGGGGAAGGCGATGCCGATCAGGCCGAGGTCGCCCGCGGTGCGGTGCAGGGCGCGCGGGATCTCGCCCGCGTCCTCCCACTCCTGGAGGTGCGGCGCGACCTCCCGGCGGACGAACTCCGCGGCGGTCGCCCGCAGGGCTTCGCGCTCGACCTGCCCCTCATCGCTGGTTGAGGTGCGAGCGGAGCGAGCCTCGAAACCGCTCATATCAGCGAGTCCTCGATCGAGACGTGGCGCGAGCGGAGCCACTCACCGAGACCCTTGGCCTGCGGGTCGAAGCGTGTGGAGGCGGCCACCCCGTCGCCGAGGAGGCCGTGGATGACGACGTTGACCGCGCCGAGGTGCGGCAGCAGCCAGACGTCGACGTCGAGGTCGGCGGCCTCCGGGACCAGCATCGGGATGCCCCGGGGCGACATCAGCTTGAAGAGCCACTGCACGCGGGCGTCGTACTGCTCACGCGGCACGCCGTCGTGCGCGACCCAGAGCCCGATGTTGGCGTCACCGCCCTTGTCGCCGGAGCGGGCGTGCACGAACGTGCCGAGCGGCAACCGACGGGTGAGCACGTCCGTGCGCCCGGGGTACGGCGACGGGCGGGCGCCGGGTGCGGCGACCTCCGACGCGTACGACCCACCGTCCTCGACGACCTCGCGGCGCCCGTCGGCGTGGACGACGGTGTGGGTGACCTCAGCGCGGTCGACGTACGCCGCGCGGTAGATCCCGAACGGCGTCGCAGGCGCAGGCGGAGCAGTCAGCGTGAAGCCGGGGTAGGACCCGAGCGCGAGCTCGACGGCGGCGGCGGTGAAGGCGCGGCCGACGGGATCGGGCGAGGAGTCCTTGACGGTGCAGCGCAGCAGGGTCGAGGCGGACTCCTCGGTGTCGGCGTCGGCCGTCGGGGGCGCGACGTCGGACCAGAGCACCTCGGTGGCGGTGAGGCGGGCGCCGAGCTGGTCGCGCACCCACTCCGCCTTGGCCTCGACGTCGAGCCCCGTGAGCACGAACTCGGCGCTGTTGCGCCAGCCCCCGAGCTCGTTGACGCAGACCTTGAGCCGCTCGGGAGGCGCCTCGCCCACCACCGGCCCGATCGCGACACGGTCGTCGCCGGCCTGCTCGAGGCGTACGGAGTCGAGGTGCACCGTGACATCGGGACCGAGGTAGCGCGTGGACTGGATCTCGTAGACCAGCTGGGCGGTGACCGTGTCGACGGTGACCGCGCCGCCGGTGCCGTCGTGCTTGGTGATGACGCTCGACCCGTCGGCCGCCACCTCGGCGATCGGGAAGCCGAGCGGACGGTCGCGGTGCGGCAGGTGGAGGAAGCCGCTGAAGTTGCCGCCGGTCGCCTGCGTGCCGCACTCGATGACGTGACCGGCGACCACGGCGCCCGCCAGCTCGTCGTACGACGTCGCGCTCCAGCCGTGGTGGGCGATGGCCGGGCCGACCACGAGCGACGCGTCGGTGACCCGGCCGGTGACGACGATGTCGGCGCCGCCGGTCAGCGCGGCGGCGATCCCGAAGCCGCCGAGGTAGGCGTTGGCCGTGAGGGCGTTCTCGAGCTGCAGCGCGCGGACGTCGTCGCCCTCGACGTGCGCCACCTGCGGGTCGAGCCCGAGCCCGGCGGCGACCTCGCGGAGCCTGTCGGCGAGGCCGGCCGGGTTGAGGCCGCCGGCGTTGGCGACGATCTTCACGCCCCGCTCGAGGGCGATACCGAGGCAGTCCTCGACCTGACGGACGAACGTGCGCGCATAGCCGAGGCTCGGGTCCTTGAGCTGGTCCTTGCCCAGGATCAGCATCGTGAGCTCGGCGAGGTAGTCGCCGGTGAGGACGTCGAGCCGGCCGCCCTCGAGCATCTCGCGCATCGCGCTGAGCCGGTCGCCGTAGAAGCCGGAGCAGTTGCCGATCCGCAGTGCCGGCTGCGGGGGGTGGTCCGTCATCGCGCGGCCCTCCCCTCGCCCGGCTGGCCGGCGAAGGCCTGGGCGATGTCGAGCCAGCGGTCCACGTCGGCGCCGGTCGCGACCAGGTCGGTGTCGGCGCGGTGCACGCGCTGGGTGACGAGGCGGCAGAAGTCGCCGGCACTGCCGGTCAACGTCTGCGTCGCGTCCTCGGGCCCCCACGACCACACGTCCTCGGACGGGGCGACGAGGTCGATGCGGAACTCCTCGGCCGGAGCGTCGAGGCCGTGGACGGAGAAGGCGAAGTTGCGCGTCCGGACCCCGAGGTGGGCGACGTGCCGGATCCGGTCCGAGTCCTCGACCGGCGCACCGAGGGCGTCGTGCACGTCGAGGCTGTGCGCCCAGGTCTCCATCAGGCGCGCGGTCGCCATCGAGGTGGCGGACATCGGCGGCCCGAACCACGGCATCTTCTGGCCCTGCGGGTACGCCGTCAGGGCCGCGCGCAGGTCGGTGCGGGCGCCGCGCCAGCGCGCGAGCAGGTCGGCGTCGCGGGCGAGCGCGACGGCCTCCGTGTCGATGTAGCCCTCCGGGTCGGCGATGGCGTCCATCACCACCGCGTCCCACGCGTCCTGGTCGGTGGCGGCCTTCAGCGCGACCTCGTCGGTCCAGGCGAGGTGGGCGACCTGCGCGGCCACGTCCCAGCCTGCGGCGGGGGTCGGCGTGTGCCAGCCGGCGTCGTCGAGGTCGCGCACGAGCGCCTCCAGCCGGTCGCCCTCGGCGGCGAGGTCGGCGAGCACCTGGGTGAGGAGGTCAGTCATGGTGAAGTTCCTTGTCGAGGAGGTCGGCCCACTCGCGCAGGATCCGGCGGCGGCGTGCGGAGTCGTCGGAGATGGTCGAGGCCAGGCCGAGGCCGCGGACCAGGTCGAGCGTGGCCTGCACGAGCTCGCGTACGCCCGGCCGGGACTCGTCGGCGCCCAGGGCGGCCACGGTGATGCGGTGCGTCTCGCGACCCACCCGCTGCTCGAACGGTCCGACGGCGACCAGCAGCGCCTCGTCGGTGCGGGCCGCCACCCACAGCTCGAGCGCGGCGGCGAAGACGGGCGAGGAGAAGTGGTCCCCGAGCATCTCGACCACGGCACGCGTACGCCGTCCTCCGTCCGGCAGCTGCGCGGCGGCCGCCTCGAGCTCGGCACCGCGGCGCTCGGCGAGGTGCTCGACGGCGGCGACGACGAGGTCGTTCTTGGTCGGGAAGTGGTGCAGCTGCGCGCCCCGGCTCACGCCCGCCCGCTCGGAGACGAGGGTGGTCGACGTCCCGGCGAAGCCGCGCTCGACCAGCAGCTCGACGGTGGCCTCCATCAACCGTGCCCGCATCGCACGGGTCCGGTCCGCCTGCGGCACCCGGGTCGCGCTGGTCGTGGACGTCACGACGCCAGCCTGCCGTCGTACAAACAAACAGTCAAGCCTGCCTTTTTGTGTTTCGCTGTGACCGGACTGGGTATCTAGGGACGATCTGGTGGCCAGATCCCCCGATCGACCCACCAGATCGTCCCTAGATACCCGGCCGGCCGCCGGGAAAGGTCAGTCGAGCCGGGCGACCAACGGCAGGCGCGAGCGGGCCGACAGCCCGACCACCGCGGCGGTGAGCAACGGCAGCGCGAGCACGATCGAGCCGATGAGCAGCCACGGAATCGCGAGGAACGGGCCGTCGGGGCCCGGTCCCGAGCTCCCGAAGCTCGCGGTCAGCGGTCGCGAGATCGCGATGCCGGGGATGAACCCCACCGCCACGCCGAGGATCGCGCCGACGAAGCCGATGACGAGGGCGTACGCCGCCGCGATCCGTCGCCGCGCCCGCGGAGCCGCACCGACGGCGGACAGCGTGGCCAGGTCGGGGCGGGCGTCGGAGAGCGCGAGGAAGGTCGCCGTGAGCGTCCCCCCGAGCATCAGCACGCCCCCGAGAGCGCCCAGCACGAGCAGGATGATCACGGCCGAGTCGGGGCGCCGGTAGCCGCGCTCGACGTAGATGTAGGTGCCGTCGACCGCGCCCTGGACCGCCTCCCGGATGCGGGTCTCGGTCGCGCCGCCGAGGTCACCGGTGAGGCGCAGGCTCACCGTCGCGACGTCGAGGCCGAGCTCGTCCGCGAGGGCGGTCGGCAGGATCGCGCCCGCCGGAGCCGGGGAGGAGTCCGCGGGGTGCCACGCGATGAGCTGCGTCGGCACGTCGCGGGTCCTCTTGATGTCCGAGGTGTCGCTGTTCTCCCGCCAGGTCTCGCGTCGGATCGTCGCCTCCGTCTCGCCCTCGAGCGCGCCGGTGAAGACGACCGCGCGGCCCTCGGCGAGCGCCTGGTCGACCGCATCAGCGGCGGCACCCGTGAGCCCGAGGTCGGCAGCCGCATCGGTGACGGCGATCATCGGGCCGTAGACCGAGAGGCAGCACGTGTCCTGCATGTCGCGCGGCGGCACGATGGAGGTCGAGGTGTAGCCGTCGGGGTCGTAGGACTCGTCCAGCCCGCTCAGCACGGCGACGTCGACGCCCGGGGCGGTCGAGCGGACGACCTCCTGGATGCGGGACCAGGCCCGGTCCGCGTCCGGTGCCTCCTCGCCGGGAAGCACGTCGGGGGCCCACGAGACGAAACCGGCACCCATCGGGGCCTGGGGGGTGTACGTCATCTCGTTCTGCCGCTCGTCGCTGGCGTTGGCGATGCCGAGGGCGACGACTCCCGCGACCGTCGCGGCGACCGCGGCGACGGCCGGGACCGTGCGCGTGCGGTGGCGCGCGGCGTCGCGCGCGGCGTACCTCGCCGTCAGCGGCAGCCGGCCGGACACGCGCGCGACCGCGGACACCACGACCGGGACGACCAGGATCATGCCGAGCACCGACACGATGGCCGAGCCGGCGATCCAGAGGGCGCCGTTGCCGCTGTCGGACGTCACCGCGCCGTACGCCGAGGCGGCGATGCCGACCCCGAGCAGCACCAGGCCGACGACCGGCGTCGACGCGCGCGGACGGCGGTCGCCCCGCCGACCGGCGAGCACGGCCACGACGTCCTGCCGGCTGGCGAGCCAGGCGGGCACGACCGAGGCGAGGAGAGCAGAGAGCAGGCCGAAGGCGACGATCGCCGCGAGGTAGCGCCACGGCAGCTCGAAGGGGCCGAACCACTCGCCGTTGAACCGCTGCACCAGCGGCAGCAGCGCCCAGCCGGTGACGATGCCGAGCACCAGGCCGATGCCCGAGGCCACCAGCCCGAGCACGACGCCGCTGCCGAGGATGACGCGCCGCGACTGGGCGGGCGTGCCACCGGATGCCGCGATCAGCGCCAGGGTCCGGGCGTGCCGCCGCGCGCCGACCGCGAAGGCCGGGCCGGCGAGGAGGACGACCTCGATCAGCGCCATCACGATGATGAGGGCGACGATCGCGAAGATCTCGTCCTGCCCGGTGTCGTAGCCCATCTGCTCGGCCATCGACGCCACGTCGGGCGGGTCGGCCAGCACCGCGCGGGACGTGACGACGCCACCGATCTCGTTGAGCTCGAGCACCGTGGACCACGGCACCGGACCGGCGTCGACGAGCCACTCGTGGCGGTTGGACGACTCCCCCTCGAGGCTGCCGAGGTCGTCGACCGAGCCCAGGACGATCGGCTGGGTGCGGTCGGTCGCATCGCGTCCGGCACCCACGATCACCAGCCTGCTCCCCGCGACGTCGAGCTCGTCACCCACCGCGAAGCCCTTGTCGAGCATCGCGCCGTTGACCACGACCTCGCCCGGCGCCTCGGGCAGGTGACCGGTCTCGAGGTCGAAGAGACCCTGCGTGAGCGGGTCGCCCAGGTCGACGCCGGTGGTGGAGAAGTCGATCACCCTGTCACCGAGGCGGGCGCGCGACCACCCGCTCGTGATGGGGAGCAGTCGTGCGTCGTCGCCGAGCACGGCGCGTACGTCGGCCTCCGTGACCGGGTGGTCGTAGTCGGCGTCGCCGAGGTAGGCCCACTCGTTGTTGCTCACGTCAGGCGCCTGCACGATGCGGCCGCGGCCCTCCGTCAGGACCCGCGCGTCGGCGGCGCCGAGGTGCCGGTCGGCGCCCTCGATCCCGCTGACCTCACCGGTCTTGATGATCACCGCCGCGGCGCTCACCGCGAGCACCGGCAGGCTGATCATCACCAGGACGAGGAGGCTGCGGCCCTTGTGGCGCAGCGCGTCGCGCCAGGCGATGAGCAGGGCCGGCCGCCAACCCGTCATGCGTGATCCCCGGCGAGCAGGACCTCGGGCTCGTCGGAGCCGGTCTCGTCGACGATGACGCCGTCACGCAGGAAGACCACGCGGTCGGCCCACGCGGCGTGGCGCGCCTCGTGGGTCACCATCACGCCGGCCGCACCCGCGTCGCAGCGGGCGCGGAGCAGCCGCAGGATCTCCTCGCCCGTGTCGGTGTCCAGGGCTCCGGTCGGCTCGTCGGCGAGGATCAGCCGGCGCTCGCCGACGATCGCGCGGGCGATCGCGACGCGTTGCTGCTGGCCGCCCGACATCTCGTCCGGGAACCGGTCGGCGAGGTCGGCGATACCGACCTCCTCGAGGGCGATCAGCGCGAGCCGGCGGGCGATCCTGCCCTTCTCCCCGTCGAGCTCGCGGGGCAGCGCGACGTTCTCGGCGGCCGTCAGCGCGGGGATCAGGTTGAAGTCCTGGAAGACGTAGCCCACCGACGTACGCCGGATGCGTGCGCGCCCGGAGCCGTCGAGCGAGGCGAGGTCGGTGCCCTCGATCCAGACCGAGCCGGACGTCGGGGCGTCGAGGCCACCGGCCAGCGTGAGCAGGGTCGACTTGCCCGAGCCCGACGGGCCCATCACGGCGACGAGCTCGCCCGGGTGCGCGCGGAAGGTGACGCTGCGCAGTGCGTGCACCTCGGTGGCACCCTCGCCGTGGACGCGGGAGACGGCGGCGAGGTGGAGGACGGCGTTCACCGGTTCACTCCCTGCGACGTCGCCGGGGTGGCCGCGGGGCGTACGTCGCCACGCTCCACCGCGGCGCGTCTCAGCCGGGCCTCGCAGTGGTCGAGCCAGCGCACCTCGGCCTCGGCGTCGAAGACGAGGGCGTCGAGGACCAGGCTCCACGCCAGGTCGGCAGGCTCCGCGGGAGCGGCGGCCCGGCCGGTCCGCTTGAGCCGGGTGTAGTCCTGGAGCGAGGCCATGGTCGCGCTGCGCTGGCGCTGGATGATCGTCCCGACGTCGACGCCGGGCAGCGTCACGGCGATGGCGAGCTTGATCGCGAGCTCGTCGCGCGGGGGCTGGGAGCGAGGCACCGGGGTGGCGAACCACTCCGACACCTCGCTCCGTCCCGCCACGGTGGCCCGATAGCTGACGTGCTGCCGGTCGGACGCGAGCGGTTCGCCGACACCCCCGTGCCCGGCGACCTCGCTCTCGTGCTCAACGACGACCTCGACCAGTCCGTCACGCTCGAGCCGGGTGAGCGTCGTGTAGACCTGCCCGATGTTGAGCGGCCAGGTCTCCCCCGTCCGCTGCTCGAACTCCGCCCGCAGCTGGTAGCCGTACATCGGCCCCTGCTCCAGGATCGCGAGCATCGCCTGCCGGATCGACATCCGTGCCTCCGTGGTCCCGTCCACCGACCCCCGTGGGCGATGGATACCGGGTATGTATACCACGTATGCATGGCGCTTGCCCGCGTGATCCCCGGTCAGCAGGGGATCGCTGGTGGAAGGTGAGTGGTCAGACGGCGGCGACCGTGAGCACGACGCGAGCGCGCTCGGCGGGCGCGAGCCAACGGCGGCGGGCGCGGACCAGCCGCCAGGTCGACCAGGCGAGGAACGGCACCGCCACGGCCGGGGGCAGCCAGGCCCAGGGCCCGGTGGAGATGGTCGTGAAGACCATGCCGGTGAGGGTGGTGACGAGCGAGAGCTTGCCGGCGTACCCGGCCATCGAGGCGTGGGGCGCGGGCGTCGCACGCGGCGACGAGAGGTCGACGGAGTAGGGCGAGCGGATCGACCAGGTCAGCACGATCGCGAGCACCTGGACGAGCACCACCAACCAGCACGAGGCGACCGCTGCGCCGACGACGAGCGTCGGCATCCCGTTGCGGAGGAGGGCGAGGACGATGGTCACGCCGGACACCATCGCCATGCACTCGGCGATGACGAGGGCGCGTACGTCGAACACGTCCGCCGGCGAGACCGGGAGCGTCTCGCGCCAGACCATGCCCTTGCCGTCGAGGCACCAGGCGTTGACACCGAACAGCAACGCCGCGCCGCTCGCGGTCAGACCGGGCAGCAACATGACCGAGCTCCATTGGAGCCCGGCGACGAGGGCCACCAGTCCGGGGCCGATGCCGAGGACCATGAGGCCGCGGCGCATGCCGACCGACCGCCAGACCGACCCACGGTCGAGCTGGTGCAGGATCGCGCGTTCGGGCGAGCCCCATCGCGGCTCGGGCGCGTGGCGCGCCTCGTGGACGCCCGACTGGACGCGGAGCTCCTCACGTGGCGGGAGGTCGAGGGCCCACGCAGCGGGCCGGGCGCCGCCGACGACACCGACGGCGGCAAGCACCAGGAGGACGAGCACGGCGAGCGGCCAGCTCGAGGTCTGGGCCGTCTCGGCGAGCCAGGTCGTCGGCAGGGACCGGACCACACCTCCGAGCGCGCCCGCCAGGTGCATGGCGGCGATGACCGCCACGACCACTCCGGCGACCACGCGGACCACGACGACGCCGTGTGCCGTACGTCGTACGCCCTCCGCCGACCAGCCGACAGCCTGGCCGAACGCGGTCGCGGTGAGGACCCAGGCGAGCACCACCAGCTGGGCGCCGAGGAGCCGACCGGTCGGGGTGACGAGCGCCGTGATGGCGAGCAGGCTCCACATCTGGACGAGCCAGGCGAGGTTGAGGGGGGCCAGCAGGAGGGCACCGAGGTGCTCGGTGACCGGGCTGACGGGGTGGATCGCGACCTCGCTGCGCGACAGCAGCTCACGGCCTCCGCCGCTGCCCATCGCGGCACTGATCGCGAGCAGCAGGAAGCCGGCGAAGTACGCGCCGAGGTTGCCCTCGAGCGACGCCACGGCCCGGCCGAGCGCGGACGAGGTCGATCCGTGCAGGTCGAGCCTGCTGGGGCCGACCGCGAAACCGGCGGTCAGCAGGAGGACGACGACGACGCCGACGGCCGAGGCCCGGCGGTGGCGCACGGTCCGGCCGCGGAACGCGACCAGGTGGCCGGTGTCGCGCACGGATCCGGACCAGCTGTCGAGCCAGCCGGTCTCAGTCGAGGAGGGCACGGTAGGCCTCGCCGGTCAGCTCGGCGGCCTGCATCGCGGCGACCCGGTTGCCGCCGCGCAGCACGACGGCGGTGCTGCAGGCCTCGAGGGCGAGGTCGCGCAGGTGCGTGGACAGCAGCACGCAGGCACCGCGCGCGCGGGCATCGGCGACGACCTCGAGCGTGGCCTCGACGCCGAGCGGGTCGACGCCGTCGAAGGGCTCGTCGAGCAGCAGGACGGACGGCTCGTGCAGTGCAGCGAGCACGACGCTGAGCCGGCGGCTCATGCCGTGGCTGAAGCCGCCGACGACCCGGTGCGCGACGTCACCGAGCTCGAAGCGCTCCAACATGTCGCGGCCGCGCTCCTCCCACTCGCCCATCCGGCGCAGGCGAGCGCTGAGCTGCAGGTGCTCCCACGGCGTGGCCCGCGGCACGAGTCCGCCCACGTCGGGGCAGTAGCCCACGACCCGCTTCACGCCGATGGCGTCGGTCGTCGCGTCGTGCCCGGCGACGGTGACCTGGCCGGCGGTGGGAGGTACGACTCCGGCGAGGACCTTCATGGTCGTCGACTTGCCGGCGCCGTTGCGACCCAGGAGTGCGGTCGCCTGCCCGCTGGCGGCGCTCAGGTCGACGCCCGAGACTGCCTCGACGTCACCGAAGCGCACGTGGAGGTCGCGGACGACGACGGCGGGGGACGGGGGCTGGCTCACCGCACCATTCTCCCCGAGTCGGCGCGTCCGCACATCGGAAACGGCCTGAGTCGGCTCAAGTGCTCTGCGCACACGCAACGAGTGGGCGCGTGTTCGTGGGAGAGGGAACAGATGCGCCGACTCGGCACTCCTTCGACGCATCACTCGCGCCGACTCGGCACTCGTTCGACGCACACTCGCGCCGACTCGGCACTCGTTCGACGCACACCCGCGCCGCCTCGGCGTCAGGCGGGGAAGGAGTCGCCCAACGCCCCGAGGTCGCGGAGGTACGCCGTGGGGCGGAACCGGTCGCCGTACGCCTCGGCGAGCTCGTCGGCACGGGCCAGGAAGGCGTCGAGGCCGATCGGGCCGGTGCCGTGGCCGGTCTCGTCGAGCGCTTGCCAGCCGGTCATGAACTGGGCGGCACCGCCGGTCAGCGCGGGGAAGCCGATGCCCATGATCGACCCGATGTTGGCCGCGGCGGCGGACGTGATGACGCCTTCCTCGAAGCACTTCGCGGTCTCGAGCGCCTCGATGAACAACATCCGGTCGCGCACGTCGCGGATCGGGAGCTGCTGCTCGGCGACGGGGAACGTCTCGGCGAGCCCCGGCCACAGCGTCGTACGCCGGCCGTTGTCGTCGTAGTCGTAGAAGCCCGCGCCCTTGAGCCGCGACGGCCGACCGAGGTCGATCATCGTGGCGATGACGTCGCCGGCCGGGTAGTCGCCCAGGTCGACCCCGTCGCGCGCGGCGGCGGCCTCGGTGGCCGTACGGATCTTGGCCATCAGCTCCATGTTGAGCTCGTCGCTGATCTGCAGCGGCCCGACCGGGAAGCCGGCCGACGTCGCGGCCCGCTCCAGCGAGACCGGGTGCACGCCCTCGGCGAGCATCGTCAGGCCCTCGTTGATCTGGGTGCCGATCACACGCGAGGTGTAGAAGCCGCGCGAGTCGTTGACCACGATCGGCGTCTTGCGGATCTGCTGCACGACGTCGTACGCCTTGGCGAGCGCGACGTCCGACGTCTCACCACCGCGGATGATCTCGACGAGCGGCATCTTGTCGACGGGGCTGAAGAAGTGCAGCCCGATGAAGTCCGCAGGGCGGTCGATGCCGCCGGCGAGCTCGGTGATCGGCAGGGTCGAGGTGTTGGAGCAGAGCAGCGCGTCGTCGTTGACGAACGGCGCGATCTCGGCGAAGACCTTGGCCTTGAGCGAGGGGTCCTCGAAGACGGCCTCGATGACCAGGTCGCAGCCGGCGAGGTCCGCAGGCTCGCCGGTCGCGGTGATGCGCCCGAGCAGCTCGTCCGCCTTGTCCTGGGTCAGCTTGCCGCGCTCGATGCCCTTGGCGTTGAGCTTGGCGGTGTAGGCCTTGCCCTTCTCGGCCGCCTCGGCGGAGACGTCCTTGAGCACGACCTGCATGCCGGCGCGGGCGCACGAGTACGCGATGCCGGCGCCCATCATCCCGGCGCCGAGGACGCCGACCTTGGTGGCCTGCCAGCGCTCGATGCCCTGCGGGCGGAGCGATCCGGAGTTGATCGCCTGGAGGTCGAAGAAGAAGGCCTGGATCATGTTCTTGGCCTGCTGGTTGACCACCAGGTTGGTGAAGTAGCGGCTCTCGATGCGCGACGCGGTGTCGAAGTCGACCTGCGCGCCCTCGACCGCGGCGCTCATGATCGCGCGCGGTGCGGGATAGATCGCGCCCTTGGTCTGCTTGCGCAGCAGCGCCGGGAACGCCGGCAGGAACTGCGCCAGCGCCGGGGTCTTCGGAGTGCCGCCGGGCATCTTGTAGCCGGCGCGGTCCCACGGGTTCTTGGCGGCGTCCTCGTCACCCTGGTGCTCGAGGATCCACTTCTTCGCGGCCGGCACGAGCTCCTCTCGGGTCGGCAGCACCTCGTCGATGAGGCCCTTGGCCAGCGCGCCCTGCGGGTCGAACTGCGTGCCCGGCATCAGCACGTCCATCAGCGCGGACTGCAGCCCCAGCATGCGTACGACGCGGGTGACCCCGCCGCCGCCGGGCAGCAGGCCGAGCGTCGCCTCGGGCAGCCCGATCTTCACCGAGCGGTCGTCGACGGCGATGCGCCGGTTGGCGGCGAGCGCGATCTCGAGGCCGCCGCCCAGGGCCGCGCCGTTGATCGCCGCGACGACCGGCTTCGGGAAGGTCTCGAGCCGGCGCAGGCTGGACTTCACGGCCTCGCCCATCGCGAAGATCTCGTCCGCGTCGTCGGGGGTCGCGGTGATCATGCTCTTGAGGTTGCCGCCGGCGAAGAAGGTCTTCTTCGCACTCGCCAGGACCACGCCGGTGACGTCGTCCTGCTCGTCGTAGAGGCGCGTGACCGCCGCCTCCATGGACGACTGGTAGAGCTCGTTCATGGTGTTGGCGCTGGCCGTCGGGTCGTCGAGGGTCAGCGTGACGATGCCGTCGGCGTCGCGGTCGTAGCGGACCGCGGTCTGGGTGTCGGTGTCAGTCATCGGGTTCCTGTTCGGTGGTTCCGCGAGGGTGGCGGGAAACGACATCGGGGGCCACCCCGGGAATGTCGTACGCCGCCAGGGTGGGCGGTGCTGTGCCGAAGGTGGCGGGAGACGACATCGGAAGCGGTCGCGGAGATGTCGTACGCCGCCACCCTCGGCGGTGAGGAAGGGAGGTTCAGACGAGCTCGACGATCGTGGCGATGCCCATGCCGCCGCCGACGCAGAGCGTGGCGAGGCCGCGCTTGAGGTCGCGGCGGGCGAGCTCGTCGACGAGGGTGCCGAGGATCATCGCGCCGGTGGCGCCGAGCGGGTGGCCCATGGCGATGGCGCCACCGTTGACGTTGGTGATCTCGTGGTCGATGCCCAGGTCGCGCATGAAGCGCATGGCGACCGCCGCGAAGGCCTCGTTGATCTCGAACAGGTCGATGTCCTCGACCTCGAGACCGGCACGGGCGAGCGCCTTGCGGGCGGCCGGGGCGGGACCGGTGAGCATGATCGTCGGGTCCGCACCCGACACGGCGGTCGAGATGATCCGGGCCCGGGGCGTCAGGCCCAGCGACGTACCGACCTCCTCGGTGCCGATCGCCATCACGGCCGCGCCGTCGACGATGCCCGACGAGTTGCCGGCGTGGTGCACGTGGTTGATCGCGGGGACCCAGTGGTACTTCTCGAGCGCCACGTCGTCGAAGCCCGCGTCCTTGCCGATGCCGGCGAACGACGGCTTGAGGCCGGCGAGGCCCTCGACCGACGTGTCGGGACGGACGGTCTCGTCGCGGTCGAGCACCGTGACGCCGCTGAGGTCCTTGACCGGGATGACCGCGTGGTCGAAGTAGCCGTTGGCCCACGCCTTCGCGGCGCGGTGGTGCGACTCGGCGGCGTACGCGTCGACGTCCTCGCGGCTCCAGCCCTCGATCGTGGCGATGAGGTCGGCACCGATGCCCTGCGGCACGAAGCCGGTCTCCAGCGCGGTGGCCGGGTCCATCGCCCACGCGCCGCCGTCGCTGCCCATCGGCACGCGGCTCATCGACTCCACGCCACCGGCGAGGATGAGGTCCTCGAAGCCCGAGCGCACGCGTTGCGCGGCCTGGTTGACGGCCTCGAGACCGGAGGCGCAGAAGCGGTTCAGCTGCACGCCGGCGACGGTCTCGGGATAGCCGGCCTTGAGGGCCGCGGTCTTGGCGATGTCGCCGCCCTGGTCACCGATGGGTGTCACGACACCGAGCACGACGTCGTCGACGCGGGCCGGGTCGAGCGTGGGGTTGCGGGTCTTGAGCTCGTCGAGGAGTCCGACGACCAGGTCGACCGGCTTGACCTCGTGCAGCGAGCCGACGGCCTTGCCGCGGCCACGAGGCGTCCGGATGTGGTCGTAGACGAATGCTTCTGCCATGCCAGCGATTGTGACACCATTACTGTCACAGTCCAACAGGTGTGTCGGGCGTCACCGAGGAGGAACAGTGGAGACCGAGCTGCTCACGCTCGACGAGCTGACCGAGCGCACCGGGGTGAGCGCGCGCAACGTGCGCTTCTACGCCTCGCGCGGGCTGGTCCCCTCGCCGGTGCGCCGCGGCCGCTCGGGCTACTACGGCCCCGACCACGTCGCCCGCCTCGAGCTCGTGCGCGAGCTCCAGGGCCACGGCTTCACGCTGTCGGCGATCGAGAAGTACGTCGACGCGATCCCGGCCACAGCCACCCCCTCCGACATCGCGCTCCACCTCTCCCTCCTCGCGCCCGTCACCGGTGATCGCGACGTCGACGTGCCCGGCGGACTCTCGGGGATGGGCATCTCGCCGGAGGCAGCGTCCGCTGTCACCGAGGTCTATGCCGAGCACGGCCGCCAGGTCGCCGAGGAGCTGTCCGAGATCGTCCGCGCGATGGTGTGGCCGCAGTTCCGCGAGGCCGGCTACACCGCCGAGCAGCTGCGCGAGTTCGTCCACCGGCTCAAGCCGCTGACGATCGCGGGTCTCGTCATGGCCTACGAGCAGGCGATCGACGCGAGCCAGGCGACGTACGACGGCAAGCGGCCGCGCTGACCGCCCCCCGGGGTGTCACCGCGGTTGACCGCGGTTGGCAGGGTGGACACGTGACCCCCGCGCCCCTCGGCCCGAGGAAGCGATGACCGGCGCCGCCGTCTACTTCCTGCTCGGCCTCTCCCTGCTGCTCGCGATCGTCCTGCCCCAGGCGACCCGGCGCATCGCGCTGTCGCCGCCCATGGTGCTCGTGGCAGTCGGGATGCTGATCGGACTGCTCCCGCTCGCCGACGGCGTGAGCCTCGAGCCGCAGGACCACCGCGACCTGATCGCGCACGTCACCGAGTTCACCGTGCTCGTCTCGCTGATGGGCGTCGGCCTGGCGATCGACCGCGGCCTCGACCTCCGGTCGTGGCGCTCGATCCGCACGTGGTCGCCGGTCTGGAGGCTGCTGCTCGTCACGATGCCGCTGACCATCGCCGGCATGACGCTGCTCGGCTGGTGGGTGGCCGGGCTCGCGCCTGCGGTGGCCCTTCTCCTCGGAGCGGTCCTCGCGCCGACCGACCCGGTGCTCGCCTCCGACGTCCAGGTCGGCGAGCCGCTCACCGACGACATCGACGACCCCGACGACGAGGAAGGCCCCGAGGAGGACGACGACATCCGCTTCGCCCTCACCGCGGAGGCCGGCCTCAACGACGGCCTCGCCTTCCCGTTCGTCCACCTCGCGCTCCTGATGCTGGCCGGTGGCTTCACCGCGCTCGACGCCGGCGCCTGGCTCGGGTGGTACGTCCTGGGCAAGATCGCGCTCGGGGTCGGCATCGGGCTGGCCGCCGGCTGGGTGCTGGGCCGCCAGGCGTTCCACTCGCGCAGCGACAACCTCCGCCTGGCCGACCACGGAGAGCCCCTCCTCGCGCTGGCCGCACTGCTGGCGGCGTACGGCGCCGCGGAGCTCGTGGGTGGCTACGGCTTCCTGGCGGTGTTCGCCTGCGCGATGAGGCTGCGCGCCTCCGAGCGCGGCCACTCCTACCAGCGCGCGATGCACGGCGTGGTCGAGCGGCTCGAGCGGCTGATGACGCTGCTCGTCCTGCTCGTGCTGGGCATGGCGATGACGCAGGGCCTGCTCGAGCACCTTGACTGGCGCGGCGTCGTCGTCGCCCTCGCCCTGGTGCTCGTCGTGCGGCCGCTGACGGGCTACGCCGCCGTACGCCTGTTCTGCCGCGACGAGTCGCGCGACGGTGGCCTCGACCGCGGGGAGATGGTCGCGGTCGCGTTCTTCGGCGTCCGCGGCGTCGGCTCGCTCTACTACCTCGCGTACGCCGCCAGCCACGAGCACCTGCCCGACGAGTCGTGGCTCTGGTCGACCGTCGCCTTCACCGTGATCGCCTCCGTGCTGCTGCACGGCATCACCGCCACCCCGGCCATGGCCCGCCTCGACGCGCGTCGCGGCAGGACCTCCACGCTGGGATGAGCCGTCGGATGGGCGGTCCTGACAAGGTGGGGGCATGAGCACCGTCCTCGTCACCGGCGCGACCGGCTTCATCGGTCGCCGCCTCGTCCCCGCCCTGCTCGACGCCGGGCACGACGTGCGCGCGATGACGCGGCGCCCCGAGTCGTACGACGGGCCGGGCGAGCCGGTCGGCGCCGACGTGATGGATGCCGACTCCCTGCGACCGGCGCTCGACGGCGTGGACGTGGCGATCTACCTCGTGCACTCGCTCGACGACCCGGACTTCGAGCGCAAGGACGCGGACGCTGCCCGCAACTTCAGCGCCGCTGCCGCGGCCGCCGGGCTCAGCCAGATCATCTACATGGGCGGTCTCGGCGACGAGGGCCAGGAGCTCTCCGCGCACCTCCGCTCGCGGCGCGAGGTCGAAGGGCTCCTCGGCACCGACGGCGTGCCGGTCACCGTGCTGCGCGCCGCGATCGTGGTCGGCCACGGCGGCATCTCGTGGGAGCTCACCCGCCAGCTGGTGAAGAACCTGCCGGCGATGGTCGTGCCCAAGTGGGTGGGCACCCGCACCCAGCCGATCGCCATCGACGACGTGGTCCGCTACCTCGCCGGGGTCGTCGACCACCCCGACGCCCTCGGCCGGGTCTTCGAGATCGGTGGCCCGGACCAGCTGACCTACCGCGAGATGCTGCAGGGCGTGGCGCTCGCGATGACCGGCCGCAAGCTCCCGATCGTCGTCGTCCCGCTGCTCACCCCGGGCCTCTCGTCGCGCTGGCTCGCGCTGGTCACCGACGTCGACGTCACCACAGGTCGCAACCTCATCGACTCGATGTCGACCGAGGTCGTCGTGCGCGACACGTCCATCCGCGATGTCGTGCCGGGTGAGCCGTTGTCCTACGAGGAGGCCGTACGCCGCGCGCTGGCCGAGCGGGCTGCCTCAGGCAAAGAGGAGCGGTAGCAGGAAGAGCATCGACAGCGACCACGTGATGTGGGTCAGGATCGGCGCGAGGATGCCGCCGCTGGCCCGCCTCTCGAGGCCGCAGACCGCGCCGAGCAGGACCGCGGCGAAGCCGAGCATCACGTTGCCGGTGGCCAGGGTCGCGACGACGTAGGCCAGCGTCGTCCAGGCGACCGGGTGCTTCGGGATCGCGGCGTACATGGCGCCGCGGAAGAACAGCTCCTCGGCGATGCCGTTGAAGAACGTGATGATCGCGAGCAGCGTCAGCGAGCCCTCGTCGGCGTACGCCAGGACGGAGGAGACGTAGGTCGCCAGGGGCGGGATCTCCCGCACGACGAGTGCGCCCAGGACGAAGATGCCGACGAGCAGCAGCCCGAGCATGATCGGCGCGAGGATCGGCCGGACGAGGACCTCGCTCCCGCGGGCCATCCGACCCAGGTGGAGGCGACCGGAGAAGAACGCCCCGACGGCCCACACACCGGCCAGCACGATCGCGGCGAGGTAGAACAGGTTGCCGCCGGGCTCGAGGCGCAAGGACCAGCCGAGCACGCCCGCACCGACCAGCACCACGACCGCCGCGACGACCTGACGCCGGTGCAAGGCCGCGTCGCTGTCACGTTGGTCGCGCGGGACGACGTCCCACAGCGACCGCTGGATCCAGGTGCGCATGCGCTCCAGCCTAGGCAGACGCGAGGAGCTCGCGAACTCGCGGGACGACTTCCTCGCCGTAGAGCCGGATCGACTCCATCCGCTGCTCGTGCGGGAGCGAGCCGACGGAGTACTTCAGCTGGAAACGCGACAGGCCCAGCGTCCGGGCTGCCCAGGCGATCTTCTGGGCGACCGTCTCGGGCGAGCCGACGAAGAGGGCGCCCTGAGGGGCGGCGCCCTGCTCGAAGGCGATCCGGCTGTAGGGACCCCAGCCGCGCTCGCGGCCGATGCGGGTGACGAGCTCGGACTGGTGCGGGAAGAGCTGCTCCTTCGCCTCGTCGTCGGTGGCCGCGACGTGGCCCGGCGAGTGCATGCCGATCGGGAGCTCGGGGAGCCCGAGCTGGCCCAGCGCGTCACGGTAGAGGTCGGCGAACGGGACGAACGCCGACGGCGAGCCACCGATCACCGCGAGCATCAGCGGCATGCCGTAGCGCGCAGCGCGTACGACGGACTGGGGCGTGCCGCCCACGCCGATCCACGCCGGCAGCTTGCCTGCGGCCGTCGTCGGGTAGACCCGTTGCTCGACGAGCGGGGTCCGGGTGCTGCCCTCCCACGACACCGGCTCCTCGTGCTGGAGCGCGGCGAAGAGGTCGAGCTTCTCCTCGAAGAGCCGGTCGTAGTCGCCGAGGTCGAGGCCGAACAGCGCGAAGGACTCGATGAACGAGCCGCGACCGAGCTGGACCTCGGCGCGACCGCTGCTCACTGCGTCGAGCGTCGCGAAGCGTTCGTACACGCGGATCGGGTCGTCGGACGACAGGACGGTCACGCCGGTGCCGAGGCGGATCCGCTCGGTCTGGCCGGCGATCGCGGCGAGCACGACGTCGGGCGCGGAGATCGCGTAGTCGGGTCGGTGGTGCTCGCCGAGGCCGATGTAGTCGATGCCGACCCGGTCGGCGAGGACAGCCTCCGCGACGACCTCGCGCAGCGCCTGCGCGTGGTTGCCCGGGGCTCCGTCGAGCGGCGCGTCACCGAACGTGTCGAGGCCGAGCGAGATGTGGTCGCGGCTGCCCAGCACGCTGTGGTCGAAGTCGGTCATGTCGCTCCTCCGTGTAGTTGAAGGGTGAACCAACATCCTGCGACGGACATTCCGTCAGTCCTGTCGACGCGCGTCCCGACCCCAGAACGAGCCTTGCCCGTGAGTCTCCAGGAGACTCACGGGCAAGGACGTGGAGCGAGAAGGGTCAGCGACCGCGGCTGAACGACGACGCGCTGTGCGCGCGACCGCCGGTCGAGGTGCCGGCCGACTGGCCGCCGCCACCCGAGCGACGACGGCGGTTGCCGCCACCACCCTGGCCGCCGGCGGCACCCTGGCCGCCACCCTGGCCGCCGCCCTGGCCGCCGCCGGAACGGCGACGCTGGCCGCCACCCGTGGAGCCGGACCCGGGGGTCTCGCTGGTGTAGCTGGTCGGGTTGCCGCGACGCGACTGGCCGTTGGTCTGGCCGGTGCTGCGGGCGCGCTTGCGCTGGGCGTTGGCACCGGTCGAGCGTCCGCCGCCACCCGAGGTGGGGACGTCGATGGTGAGGCCGCCGGGGGTGCTGCGGACGCCGGGGGCGAGCTGCTCGAGCATCGCGTGTCCGGGGCCGTTGACCTTGGTGGTGGTCGGCTTGATGCCGGCCAGCCGGGTCAGGTCGCGCACGTCGCGCTGCTGGTCGTCGGTCATCAAGGTGATGACGGTGCCCTCGTTGCCGGCGCGAGCCGTACGACCGGAGCGGTGCAGGTAGGCCTTGTGCTCGGTCGGCGGGTCGGCGTGGATCACGAGCGCGACGTCGTCGACGTGGATGCCGCGGGCGGCGATGTCGGTCGCGACCAGCGTGGTGGCGGTGCCGGAGTGGAACGCCTCCATGTTGCGGGTGCGCGCGTTCTGGCTGAGGTTGCCGTGCAGGTCGACAGTGGGCACGCCGCTCTTGTTGAGCTGGCGGGCCAGCGCCTTGGCGCCGTGCTTGGTGCGGGTGAACACGACCGTGCGGCCGGGGGCGCTGGTCAGGTCGACCAGCACGGGCACCCGCTGCTCGCGCGAGAGGTGCAGCACGTGGTGGTGCATCGTGGCGACCGGCGACTGCGCCGAGTCGGCCTCGTGCGTCATCGGCTTGTCGAGGTAGCGCTTGACCAGGACGTCGATCGCCTTGTCGAGCGTGGCGGAGAACAGCATCCGCTGGCCCTGGCGAGGCGTCTTGTCCATGATCCGGCGGACGCCGGGCAGGAAGCCCAGGTCGGCCATGTGGTCGGCCTCGTCGAGGATGGTGACCTCGATGGCCGACAGGTCGGCGTAGCCCTGACCCATGAGGTCCTCGAGGCGACCGGGGCAGGCGATGACGATGTCGACGCCCTTCTTGAGCGCGGTGACCTGGGGGTTCTGGCCGACGCCGCCGTAGACGACGACGGTCGAGAGGCCCGCGGACTTGGCCAGCGGCAGGAGAGCCGCGTGGATCTGGCCGACGAGCTCGCGGGTCGGCGCCAGGATCAGCGCGCGCGGCTTGCGCGGCATGGCCGGCAGCTTGCTCTTGTCGAGCCGGGCGACCAGCGGGAGGAGGAAGGCGTACGTCTTGCCGGAGCCGGTGCGGCCACGGCCGAGGACGTCGCGGCCGGCGAGGCTGTCGGGCAGCGTCGCGGCCTGGATCGGGGTGGGGGTCGTGATGCCCTGCTGCTCCAGGATCTGGGCGAGCGAGGACGGGACGCCGAGGTCGGCGAAGGTCATGTGAGTAGCTTTCGGTTGGCGTCTCGCCACCGTGAGCCGCTGTATGTGCTGCGGCGTACGTGCCTCAAGAGCTGAGGAAGGGCTGTCGCGATCAAGCGACGAACCTGCGCCCGGGGCAAGACCGGCCGGGCGTCTGTGGACCCAACGGTAGCGGGACCGGTGGTGTTCCCGTGAATCCTTTGCGGTGTGAGTCGGGACTCAGCCGCTGTGCTGGCCGGCTCCGGATGGAGCGATCGCGTGGATTCACGCGCTCTCGCGGCGCACCAGGGTGGGCGGGATGATCAGCCGCATCGGGTGGCTCCCGTTGACCGCGTCGACCCGCTCGAGCAGCAGCCTGGTGGCCCGTTCGGCCATCTGCTCGACCGGCTGGCGCACGGTGGTGAGCTGGGGGGTGGTCCGCTCGGCGACACCGAGGTCGTCGAAGCCCACGACGGCGATGTCGTCGGGGACCCGGCGACCGAGCTCGGCGAGCACCCGGAGCGCGCCGGCCGCCATCAGGTCGGAGGCGACCACGAGGCCGTCGAGGTCGGGGTGGCTCTCCATCAACGTCCGCGCCGCGTCGACGCCGCTCGCCTCGGTGAAGTCGCCGTGTGCCACAGCCTCGGTGGACAGCCCGGCCTCGGTCATCGCCTGCCGCCAGCCCGCCAGCCGGTCGGCGGACGCGGTCATGTCGGACGGCCCGGCGATCGTGCCGATCCGCGTGCAGCCACGGGCGATCAGCAGCTCGGTCGCCTCACGCTCGCCCTGCATGTTGTCCACGTCGACGTAGGCCACCCGGTCGCCGCCGGTCCACGGCCGGCCGCCGAAGACGCAGGGCAGGCCGAGGTCGGCGAGGTGCTCGGCCAGCCGGTCGTCGCGGTGGTGGGAGACGACGAGCGCGCCGTCGACGTGCCTGCCGTTGAGGTAGCGCAGTGCACGCGACGCGGAGGCTCCGGGCCTGGCGAGGAGCAGCACGAGCTGGATGTCCCTCTCCCCCAGCACCCGCGTGACGCCGCGCAGCGTGCCGGCGAAGAACGGGTCGGAGAACACGCGGTCGTCGGGCTCCGGCACGACCACGGCGATCGAGTCCGTACGCCGGGTGACCAGGCTGCGGGCCGCCGGGTTGGGGACGTAGCCCAGCGTCCGGACCGCGGTGTCCACCGCGGACTGGGCGCGGGCACTGACCCGCTGCCCACCGTTGATCGCTCGTGACGCCGTGGCCCGCGAGACACCCGCCACTCGCGCGACCTCGTCGAGGGTGGGCGAGCCCGCGCTCGACGCGGTCCGCGGGATGCTCACGCGCGCCACGCTAGTCGTCCACCGGCTCGCTGGGAGGCAGGGTCCCGGTGCGAGCGAGGTCGGCGTACCAGTGCGCGCTCGACTTCGGCGTACGCCGCTGGGTCGCGTAGTCGACGTGGACCAGCCCGAAGCGCTTCGCGTAGCCGTAGGCCCACTCGAAGTTGTCGCAGAACGACCACTGGTAGAAGCCGCGCACGTCCACGCCGTCGGCGATCGCGAGGTGCACCGCGCGGAGGTAGGCGTCGAGGAACGCGATGCGGTCCGGGTCGTGCACCTCGCCCGCGGCGTCGACCTCGTCGGCGAAGGCCGCGCCGGTCTCGGTGAGGTAGATCGGGAGGCGCGGGTAGTCCTCGTGGAGGCGACGCAGCAGCCGGTGCAGCCCGTCGGGCTGGATCTCCCAGCCCATGTCGGTGACGGGCAGGCCGCGGCTGGGGAAGGTGACGTGCTCGGAGCCGACGAACGGCGAGAGCGCGGCCCGGTCGGGCTGGTCGGAGCCGACGCCCACGACGTCGGTGCGCGGGTGACCCGACACCTCGTTGCCGTGGTAGTAGTTCACGCCCAGCACGTCGATCGGCGCCGACGTGACGCCCAGGTCGCCGTCGTGCACGACGTCGGTCCACGGGCGGCCCTGCCAGGTGAGGTGGGCGGTGTCCTGGAGCAGGTCCGCGGGGTAGGACGCCGCGAAGATCGGGTCGAGGAAGAACCGGTTGTGCAGCGCGTCGATGCGTCGCGCGGCGTCGACGTCGACCGGGTCGTCGGGGTCGCTCGGGTCCGCGACCGTGAGGTTGAGGCTCAGCCCCAGCCGGTCGACGCCTCGGCTGCGCAGCTCCTGCGTCGCCATCCCGTGGGCCAGCAGCAGGTGGTGACCGGCGACGAGCCCGGCCGCGCCTTCCTGTCGTCCCGGCGCGTGGTGGCCGGCGGCGTAGCCGAGGAACGAGGAGCACCACGGCTCGTTGAGGGTGGTCCACGTCGGCACGCGGTCGCCGAGCACGTCGTGCACCGAGGTGGCGTACTCGACGAAGCGGTGGGCGGTGTCGCGGTTGGTCCAGCCACCCGCGTCCTCGAGCACCTGCGGCAGGTCCCAGTGGTAGAGCGTCAGCCAGGGCGCGATCCCGCGGGACAGCAGCTCGTCGACGAGCCGGTCGTAGAACGCCAGTCCGGTCGCGTTGACCGGACCGGCGTCCGGACGCACCCGCGGCCACGCCACCGAGAAGCGGTACGACGTGGCGCCGAGGTCGGCGAGGAGATCCACGTCTGCCGGCATCCGGTGGTAGTGGTCGCAGGCGACCTCACCGGTGTCCCCGCCGATCACGGCACCGGGGATCCGGGAGAAGGTGTCCCAGATCGAGGGCGTACGTCCGTCCTCCGCGACGGCTCCCTCGATCTGGTAGGACGCCGTCGCCATGCCCCACACGAAGTCGGCGGGGAAGCGCAGCGGGGAGGACTGCTGGGCAGCGGGGACGGGCGTGCTCTGGATGGTCATCCCTTGACGGCTCCTTGCATGATGCCGGACACGAGCTGGCGACCGGCGACGACGAACAGGACGAGGAGCGGGATCGTGGCCAGGGTGGTCCCGGCAAGGACCATGCTGAAGTCCTTGAAGTACCCGCTCTGAAGCTGGTTGAGCGCCACCTGGATGGTGGGGTTGTCGGGCGGCAGCGCGATGAGCGGCCAGAAGAAGTCCGTCCACACCTGCATGAACGTGAACAGCCAGAGGATCGCGGCCGCGGGTCGGGCCGCCGGGACGGCGACCGTCCAGAACGTGCGGATCTGGCTGCACCCGTCCATCCGCGCGGCCTCGATCAGCTCGTCGGGGACGGCATCCACCAGGTACTGCCGCATGAAGAAGACGCCGAAGGCGGTCACCAGCCACGGGAGGATGACCGAGGAGGTGCTGCCCGCCCACCCGAGCCTGGACATCAAGATGAAGAGCGGGACCACGCCGAGCTGGGTGGGGACCGCCATGGTCGCGATGACGAAGACCAGCAGCGGCCCACTGCCGCGGAAGCGCAGCTTGGCGAAGGCGTAGCCCGCCAGGGTGCAGAAGAACACCACCGAGCAGGCGCTCACCGACGAGACCAGGACGCTGTTGCCCAAGGCCTTCCAGAACGGGATCGAGTCCATCGCGCGCTGGGCGTTGGCCAGGAAGTGACCGCCCGGAATGAGCGGTGGGATGCCCTGGGCCGCCACCTCCTTGGTCTGGGAGCCCAGCAGGAAGGACCAGTAGAGCGGGGCGGCCGACCCGAGCGCGAACGCGATCATCAGGCCGTAGACCAGGAAGCCCGGACGGCGACTCATTTCCTGCCCCCGATGGCTCCGACGCGACGGATGAGCAGGAAGTTGACGACCGCGAAGCCGCAGATCACCAGGAAGAGCAACCAGGCGGTGGCGGACGCGCGCCCCAGGTCGCGCAGCCCCCAGCCGAGGTCGTAGATCAGCATCGTGATGGTGCCGAACTGCCGGTCGCTGCCACCGTTGCGGGCGGTCGTGTCGTCGAAGAGTCGCGGCTCCGCGAAGATCTGCAGCCCGCCGATGGTGGACGTGATGATGATGAAGACCATGGTGGGCCGGATCATCGGCACGGTGATGGACCGGAACTGGCGGATGCGGCCGGCACCGTCGAGTGCGGCCGACTCGTAGAGCTCTCGTGGCACCGCCTGCATCGCAGCCAGGAAGATCAGCGCGTTGTAGCCCGTCCAGCGCCAGTTGACCATCGTGGCGATGGCCACGTGGCTCGCGAGGCGGTTGGTGTGCCACGCGACGGGCTCGATGCCCACCGTCGACAGGACCTGGTTGACCAGGCCGTAGCGATCGCCGTAGAGGCTGCCGAAGATGATCGCGACTGCCACGGGCGACACGACGAACGGAAGCAGGATGCTCATCCGCCACGCCGTACGGCCTCGCAGCTGGTTGTCGAGCAGGCCGGCCAGGACGAGGGCGATCAGGATCTGGGGCACCGAGGAGATCACGAAGATGCTGATCGTGTTGACCAGCTGCTTGGTGAAGTACGGGTTGTCGAGCACCTCGCGGTAGTTGTCGAGTCCGACGAAGTCGCCCTTGCCCCCCAGCAGGCTCCAGTCGTGGACCGAGACCCACGCCGTGAAGCCGAGGGGGAAGATGCCGATGACGAGGAACAGGATGAAGAACGGCGAGATGTAGAGGTAGGGCGAGAGCGTGTAGTCGAGCCGGCCCAGCCGCTGACGCCACGGGGAGCTGTCCGGTCGGCGCGCCGGGCTGCCGGCCGAGCCGCTCGCCGGGCTGCCGGTCGGGCGGTGGGGTGTGGTGCCCGGTCGGGGTGGCGACACCTGGTGGGTGTCGCCACCCCTGGCGTGGAGGGGAGTGCTCACGTCTCGCCGTTCGGTGGTGGGTGGTCCGGACCGATCAGCCCAGCGCCTCGACATCGGTCAGGAACTGGTCCCACGACTCGTCAGCGTCCTGCGAGCCGTCGTCGACCCGGAGGATCGCGGCCTGGAACGCCGACAGGATGTCGGAGTACTTCGGACCCTTGAACGGCTGCACGGTGATGGCCGCTGCTCGCTCGGCCGTCATCTCACCGATGGGCGCGTCGTTGAAGAACGCGTTGGTGGCCTCTGCGACCTCGGGAGAGTCCTGCGCCTCCACCTGGCTGGGGAAGGCCCCCACCGCCGCGAAGGCCTTGGCCTGCTGCTCGGGAGCGGTCAGCCAGGCAGCGACCTCCTTGGCCTCGTCCTGGTGCTCGCCCTGCGCGGGCACGGTCAGGAACGAGCCGCCCCAGTTGCCGCCGCCACCGGGGAAGACGTTGGCGATGTCCCAGCCCTCGACTCCCTCGGAGTTGCCTTCGATGATGCCCATCATCCAGCCCGGGCAGGCCATCGTGGCGAAGCCGTCGTTCTGGAACTGTGCGGTCCAGTCGTCGCTCCACTGGGGGATCTTGGAGGAGAGTCCGCGAGCGATGTTGTCCGTCACGGCGGCGTAGACGGCCTCGAGGTCGGCGTTCTCGACGTCCACGGTCCCGTCATCGGCCTCGAAG
Source organism: uncultured Actinomycetota bacterium (assembly GCA_963708875.1). Lineage (GTDB taxonomy): Bacteria > Actinomycetota > Actinomycetes > Propionibacteriales > Nocardioidaceae > Nocardioides. The sequence goes on along the minus strand of CAVPUL010000005.1, from coordinate 395,806 downwards.
GGGTTCGCGACCTGGTTGAGCATGGCCTGCGCGAGACCGCCCGAGGAGTCGTACCAGGCGGTGTCGGGCATCGCCTTGACGAACTCCTCACCCGTGGCGAAGTAGTCGTCCCAGGTGCCCATCAGGGCCGCGACCTTGTCGCGGTCGGTCGGGAGACCCGCCTTCTCGAAGAGGTCCGAGCGGTAGCAGATGCCCTCCGGCCCCACGTCCGTGCCGTAGCCGATCATCTGGCCGTCGGCGTTGGTGCCGGCGGCCGCCTTCCAGTCCAGCCAGCGCCCGTCGAGCTCGGGGTCGGTGAGATCAGTGAAGGCGTCGCTCTCGGCCATGATCGCGGGCATCGCGTCGCCCTCGATCGCCTCGATGTCGGACAGGCCGGAGCCGGCCGCCAGCTTGGTGTAGAGGTTGGCCTTGGCGTCGTCCCACGTGCCGACCTTGACCTGCTTGATCTTGAGGTCGTCGTGGGCGGCATTCCACTCATCGATCAGGTCTTCGTAGCCGAACTCGTTGAACGTCGCCACGCTGATCGTGGTCACCCCGTCCGCGCTCGAACCGCCTTCGTCCCCGCCGCCACCGCACGCTGCGGCCGTCCCGGCAAGGGTGAGCGCCACCAGGGCGCTGGTGGCGAGTCGTGCTCGCCGGGTCTTCGGTGTCTGCACCACTGGACTCCTGCTTTCGTGCGAAGCGTCGGACGGGTTGTCCGACCGGAGAGGACGTCAGGGGTGTGAGAGCGCTTCCACTTCCGTCCGGGCAACACCATGGCAGGCGTCACATCGAGAGTCAATGGTGCGCTCAGAAGTGACCTGCATATTTGTGAGAGCGCTTCCATTCGGCAGCGGGTTCCAGCCCCGTGGCATCCCTCCGCAGGACTCAGCGCCAGCGCAGCACGTCGTCGTCGAGCTTGGCGGTGCGGATGGCGAGGGCGTCGTAGAGGTAGTTCTGCTTGAGCGCCCACGGCGCGACGGTGCCCTGGCGCGGCAGCGTGTGCACGAGCCGCTGGACGTAGCCGGAGTCGAAGTCCATCAGCGGCACCTCGGCGACCGACTCGTCGCGCACGGGGACGACGGTGCGGGCGCCGGTCGAGCGCAGCCGCTTCAGCAGCCGGACGACGTACTCCCCGACGAGGTCGGCCTTGAGGGTCCACGAGGCGTTGGTGTAGCCGATGGTGAAGGCGAAGTTCGGCACTCCCGACAGCATCATCGCGCGGTAGGCCATCGTCTCGTGCGGCTTGATCGGCTCGCCGTCGACGATGAGCTCGGTGCCCCCGAAGATCTGGAGGTTCAGGCCGGTCGCCGTCACGACGATGTCGGCCTCGAGGTGTGCGCCGGACTCGAGCTCGAGGCCGGTCTCGGTGAACCTCGCGATGCGGTCGGTGACCACCGAGGCGGAGCCGTCCTTGATGGCCGCGAACAGGTCGCCGTCGGGCACCAGGCACATCCGCTGGTCCCACGGGTCGTACGTCGGGTTGAAGTGGGTGTCGACCTCGTAGCCCGGCGGCAGCTGGGCGACGTTGGTCTTGCGCACGACCTTGCGGACGAGGTCGGGCTTGCGGCGGCTGATCCGGTAGAGCGCGGACTGGAGGGCGATGTTCTTCCAGCGCGTGACCGTGTAGGACCGGCTCTCGCCGATCAGCCGGGTGAGCCGGCCCTTGATCGAGTCGTTGCCGGGCACCGAGATGACGTAGGTCGGCGAGCGTTGCAGCATCGTCACGTGGCTCGCACCGGTCCCGGCCATCGCCGGGACGAGCGTCACCGCAGTGGCACCCGACCCGATCACGACGACGCGCTTGCCCGTGTGGTCGAGGTCCTCGGGCCAGTGCTGCGGGTGCACGACCTCGCCGCGGAAGCGCTCCTGACCCTCGAACTCCGGGGTGAAGCCCTCGTCGTAGTCGTAGTAGCCGCTGCACGCCCAGAGGAAGTCCGCGGTGATCGTGCGGGCCTCGCCGTCCACCTCCGAGGTGACCGTCCACCGCGCGGTCGTCGAGCTCCAGGCAGCGGACGTCACGTGGTGGCCGTAGCGGACGTGCTCGTCGATGCCGTACTCGCGCGCCGTGTCGCGGACGTAGTCGAGGATCGACTGACCGTCGGCGAGCGCGACCTCGCCACGCCACGGGCGGAAGCGGTAGCCGAGGGTGTGCATGTCGGAGTCCGACCGCACGCCCGGGTAGCGGAACAGGTCCCAGGTGCCGCCGCTGGCCGCGCGCCGCTCCAGGATCGCGTACGTCGTCCCGGGCAGGTCCTTGACCAGGTGGGCGGCCGCGCCGATGCCCGACAGGCCGGCTCCGATGATCAGCACGTCGACGTGCTCGGTGGTGGTCACGTCTTCAGGGTAGGTCGGTGGGACCGAGATGTAACTATGAGTTACACCTCATCGGCCTGGACCGCCACCCCGCTGTCGACGAGCGCGTCGACCCCCTCGATCCCCCACGCGGCCAGCGCCTCACGCGTGTGCTCGCCGGGCAGCGCGGGCGGCACGGCGAGTGTCGCCGCGGTCCGCGAGAAGCGCGGCGCGGGTGCCGGCTGGGTGACGCCGGCCCGCTCGACGAACGTGCCCCGCGCGGCGAGGTGCGGATGCTGCGGCGCGTCGGCGAGGGGTACGACAGGGGCGACGCAGGCGTCGGTGCCGTCGAAGACCTCCGCCCACTCGGCCTGGGCCTTCTCCTTGAAACGGCGGACCAGCGCGTCGCGGATCGACGCATGGTTGGCCGGGTCGTCGCGGTCGGGCAGCTCGACGCCGATCCGCGCGACGAGGTCGGCCCAGAACTGCGGCTCGAGCGCGCCGACGCTCACGTGCTTCCCGTCGGCGGTCTCGTAGACGTCGTACCAGGGGGTGCCGCCGTCGAGCATCCCCGAACGGCGCGTGCCGGTGTCGAGCCCGACCGCGGCGAAGGTCGAGGCGATCGCGTTGAGGTGGGCCGTGCCGTCGACGATCGCGGCGTCGACGACCTGCCCCTGCCCACTCGTACGCGCCTCGAGGAGGGCGGCGAGGATGCCGATCACGAGGTAGGTCGACCCGCCGCCGAAGTCGCCCAGCAGGTTGCTCGGGAAGTGCGGCCGGTCCCGGTCCTGGCCGAGGCCGTGGAGGGCGCCGGTGATCGCGATGTAGTTCATGTCGTGGCCGGCCGCGTGCGCCCACGGACCGTCCTGCCCCCAGCCGGTCATCCGAGCGAAGACCAGTCGCGGGTTGCGCGCGAGGCACACCTCGGGACCGAGCCCGAGCCGCTCGATCGCTCCCGGCCGCATGCCCTCGACCAGGACGTCGGCGCCCTCGACGAGCTGCAGCACCGTCTCGACCGCGGCCGGTTGCTTGAGGTCGAGCGCCACGCTCGGGCGTCCGCGGTTGAGCAGGTCGGCCCGACCGCTGGCGAACATCCCGCCGCCCGGCCGGTCGATCCGGATCACGTCGGCACCGAGGTCGGCGAGGATCATGCACGCGTGCGGCCCGGGCCCGATGCCGGCGACCTCGACCACCTTCACGCCCCGCAGCGGCCCGGTGCCCTGGCCCAGCTCGTAGGTCATGGGCCCGATCATGACACCGGTGCTGTCAGCGTCGCGAGGGGTAGCCCGCCTGTGTCGGAGTCCCCGCACGTGCGGGGACTCCGACACTTGGAGGCCGTTGCAACCCCCTCCAAGTGTCCGACTCGCCCTCCCAGTTCGCACCAGTCCACGTGGCGCACCCCACCTTGCAACTCGTTGCATAGGTGGGCACACTGCTGCCATGGCCCTCGAGCACGCCCTCCTCGTCGCACTCAGCGAGCGACCCGCGAGCGGCCTCGAGCTCACCCGCCGTTTCGAGAAGTCGCTCGGCTTCTTCTGGCACGCGACCCACCAGCAGATCTACCGCGTGCTCGCGCGGATGGAGGCCGACGGCTGGGTCACCGTCGAGGTGGTCGAGCAGGACGGTCGTCCCGACAAGCGGGTCCACACGCCGTCCGCGACCGGCCGGACCGTGCTCGCCGAGTGGCTCGCCGTCCCGCTGCCGATGGAGACCTTCCGCAGCGAGCTGGCCGTCAAGCTGCGCGGAGCGTCGTACGGCGACCGCGCGACGCTGACCCGCCACCTGGTCGACCTCCGGGCCGACCACGCGACGCGGCTGGCGCACTACGAGAAGTTCGAGAGCGAGCAGTTCCCCGACCCCTCGATCCTCGACGAGGCCGGGCTCGACCAGTGGCTGGTGCTGCGCGGCGGGCTGCGGCTCGAGCAGTTCTGGATCGACTGGATCACCGAATACCTGCAGGCCCACGAAGGAGCCCAGTGATGACGCACCCCCTCTACCCCCACCTCCTCGAGCCGATCACGCTCGGCGACGGGCCCGACGCGCTGACGCTGCGCAACCGCGTCGTGATGGGCTCGATGCACACCGGGCTCGAGGACCACCCGTGGGACATCGACAAGCTCGCCGCGTTCTTCGAGGAGCGGGCGCGCGGCGGTGTCGGCCTGATCATCACCGGCGGCTACGCCCCCACCAAGCGCGGCTGGCTCAAGCCGTTCGCGTCCGAGATGACCAACCGCCTCCACGCGAAGCGGCACGAGCGGATCACCGGGACGGTGCACGACGCCGGCGGCGCGATCGCGCTGCAGGTGCTGCACGCCGGCCGCTACGGCTACCACCCGCTGTCGCAGAGCGCGTCGGACAAGAAGTCGCCGATCACGCCGTTCAAGCCGAGCGCGATGTCGACCAAGGACGTCGACCACACCGCGACGGCGTTCGCCAAGAGCGTCGCGCTGGCCCGCAAGGCCGGCTACGACGCGGTCGAGATCATGGGCTCCGAGGGCTACCTCATCAACCAGTTCCTGGCCGCGCGCACCAACGACCGCGACGACCAGTGGGGCGGTTCGGCCGCGCGTCGGATGCACTTCCCGGTCGAGGTCGTACGCCGCTCGCGCGAGCTGGTCGGCGACGACTTCCCGATCGTCTACCGGATCTCGCTGCTCGACCTCGTCGAGGGCGGTCAGACCTGGGACGAGACCGCCGAGCTCGCCCTGCACCTCCAGGCCGCCGGGGTCACCGTCTTCAACACCGGCATCGGCTGGCACGAGGCGCGCATCCCGACGATCATCACGCAGGTGCCGCGCGGCGCCTGGCGTTCGTACACCGCCCGTCTCAAGCAGGTCGTCGACGTGCCGGTGTGCGCGTCCAACCGGATCAACACCCCCGAGCTCGCCGAGGACATCCTCGCCAGTGGGGAGGCCGACCTGGTCTCGATGGCGCGGCCGCTGCTGGCCGACGCCGCCTTCGTCGCGAAGGCGATGGACGAGCGCGCGGACGAGATCAACACCTGCATCGCCTGCAACCAGGCCTGCCTCGACCACGTCTTCGAGAACCAGCGCGCGTCCTGCCTGGTCAACCCGCGCGCCTGCCACGAGACCGAGCTGGTCCTCACGCCGACCATGCGCAAGCAGACGGTGGCCGTGGTCGGCGCCGGTCCCGCCGGCCTCGCCGCGGCGACCAGCGCGGCCGAGCGCGGCTTCGCGGTGACCCTCTTCGAGAAGGCCGCCGAGCTCGGCGGGCAGTTCCGCCTGGCGATGGCCGTCCCCGGCAAGGAGGACTTCGCCGACACGCTGCGCTACTTCACCCGTCGCCTCGAGGTCCTCGGTGTCGACGTACGCCTCTCGACCGAGGCGACCGCGGACGACCTCGCCGGCTTCGACCAGGTGATCGTCTCGACCGGCGTCGTGCCTCGGATGCCGGAGATCCCCGGCATCGACCACGCCAGCGTGGCGTCGTACGCCGACGTGCTGAGCGGCGCGGTCGTGCCAGGCAAGCGGGTCGCCGTGATCGGCGCCGGCGGCATCGGCGTCGACGTCAGCGTCTTCCTGACCCACGAGGAGGAGGACCTCGACGACTGGATGGCCCACTGGGGCGTCGGCGACCCGGCCCTCACCGAGGGCGGGCTGACCGAGGCCAAGCCGCGCACCCCGGCCCGCGAGGTCACGCTGGTGCAGCGCAAGACCACCCCGATCGGCATCGGCCTCGGCAAGACGTCGGGCTGGGCGCACCGCGCCGTGCTCAAGCAGTCGAAGGTCACCCAGGTCAGCGGCGCGACCTACGACAAGATCGACGACGAGGGCCTGCACGTCACCGTCGACGGGAGCGCCCGTGTCATCGAGTGCGACACGATCGTGGTCTGTGCCGGCCAGGACTCCGTGCGCGGCCTGTACGACGGGCTCTCCCGCGAGGCGCACCTGATCGGCGGAGCCGATGTGGCCGCCGAGCTCGACGCCAAGCGCGCGATCAAGCAGGGCACCGAGGTCGTCGCCGCACTGTAGGGACGTGCCTCTGGCGCCGGAGCGCCGCACCGGAGATGATCCGGACATGACCTCGCCCGAGCTGGACATCGCGATGGGACTCTTCGACGACGCGATCGAGCAACGAGATCTCGCCCTCGCGGAGGAAGTCCTGCACCCGGACTACGCGCTCGTGCTGGTGCATCCGACGCCGGCGCGCATGCCGCGCGCCCGCTGGCTGGAGGTCCTGCCGGACTACGTCGTGCACTCGTACCGGATCGAGGAGCAACAGCTCGATCGCGACGAAGACCTCGCCGTGGTCCTGAGCAAGATCGACATGCGAGCCACGGTCCTCGGCCAGGACCGGAGCGGGATCTTCGTGATCACCGACATCTGGCGGCTCGGGGAGCCCGGCTGGCAGGTCTGGCGTCGACACTCCTCACCGCTCACGGCGGGCGACCTGCCGGGGAAGTGATCGGCGCCGCCGCGCCCTCAGCGGGTCGTCACCGGCAGGTGCACGTCGACGTTCGTGAGCTTCATCGCGCCGACCACCCGGCTCCCGAAGCCCGCCGCCATGTCGGAGATCGGCGAGACCGTGAGGAACAGCGTCTGGCCGGCCGGTACGTCGACGGCGACGGACGGCAGCTCGATGCCGGTGCGCGGCTTGTTGATCGCGATGCCGTTCTCGCGGATCGGCAGCATGTTGTTCTGCACGATCTTCGCGTCGGCCGGGCTGGTGCCGACCGAGAGGGCGAGGAAGGCACGGTTGTCGAGGCCGATCGTGCTGATGTTGGCGTCGAGCGTCGGCGAGCCGGCGATCGTGAGCGGGCCCTGCGCGATCGGGTACGCGACCGGGGCGCCGGCACCGACGGTGCTGACGACGTCGCCGAGCCGGACGGTGGTCGACGGCGCGACCGACGGGACGGTGACGCAGCGGCCGCCGGCCGTCGTGAGGTGGTAGCGGCCGAAGCCGGTGAGTCCGGCCTCCTTGCCCTGGAGGTTCTGCTGGAGGAACCGCAGGCCGAGGTCGGCGAAGGACGGGCTGCCCAGGGTGGGTGAGCAACCGTCGCTCACGGCCAGCGGGATGTCGTAGTTCGACCCGGCGGGCAGCAGCGACGGGCAGCGTGTGGCCGCCGTTGTAGCCGACGAAGATGCTGCGGCTGCGGGCCTTGTCGGTGAGCGCGCGCTGGAAGTTCTTCAGTCCCTGGTGCAGCGGGAACAGGTTGTCGGTCTCGCCCTGGCCGAAGAGCACCGGCACGTCGAGCCGGCGGCCGTTGCGCACGTGCCACTCCGGCCCGTTCTTGTCGAGGAAGTCGTAGAGGTACGACGGCACGTTGCCCGTCGCGGAGGTCTCGGCGAAGCCCTGCAGCACGATCGGCGGCAGCGCGTCGGTCGGCAGGCCGGCTGCGGTGAGGGCCGCGGCCCACTCCGTCCGCGGGACGCCCTGCGGGAAGAGGCTCTCGGTCAGGCTCCACCAGGTGATCTCGGGGACCAGCGCGTCGAAGCGCGTCGCGCCCTTGTCGCGCAGCTCGCTGAAGGCGCCGACGAACTGGTAGCCGCCGCCGTACGAGCCGCCGATCGCGCCGAGCACCGGGTCGCCCGGCTTCTGCTTCTTGACCCAGTCCTGCGCGGCGACGAGGTCGACGATCTTCTGGACGTCCTTGCCCTCGACGTCCGGGTTCTCGATGTAGGCGTGGCCGCCGCTCTCGCCGAACCCGCGCTGGTCGAAGCTCAGCACCCCGAAGCCGGCGTCGGTCAGGTAGGAGAAGGACGCCGGGTCCTTCGTACGGCTGCCGCCCCACCCGTGGCTGTGCAGCACCATCGGCACGGGCGCGGTCCTTGGTCGCGCCCGCCGGGCGGAAGAGGGTGTAGCAGATCTGGACGGGCGCTTCAGTGCCCGGATCGGGCACGCTCGTGATGCAGCCGTCGGTCGTCGTCACGCCTGCGGCAGTGGCCGCCGGGGCGACCGGTGCGACGAGCAGCGGACTGGTGGCGGCGGTGACGACGCCGAGGACTGCGGCGGCGAGGATTCGGTGCATCGCGGGGCCTCTTTCGCTGGACGGGTCTACCCCTACCAACGAGTAGGTACGAGGTCGGCTACGGCCGTACGGTCTGGGCATGCCTTTCAGCCACCCGGCTCGCACCGTCCTGGCCGCTGCCGGCGTACGCACCCGCGCCCGCACCTCCGTCGACGCGGCAGACCTCGCGCGTCCGACCGGACCGCCGTCGACGTGGACCTCCCTCGGCGAGCTCACCTCGCCGCTGGCGGCCATCCGCCTGGTCGGCGCCGTCCCCCGCCTCTCGTCGGCACCGCGGGGCGACGGCCACCTCGTCATCGACATCCCGGGCTGGCGGGCGCCCGAGCTGTCCGGCGCGCCACTGCGGCGCTACCTGCGGCGCCTCGGGTACGACGCCCGCGGCTGGGGCTTCGGCACCAACACCGGCGACCCGCGGCGTGACGTCGAGCGGCTGTCCGCCCGCGTCCTCGACCTCGTCGAGACGCAGGGCTCGCCCGCGTCGCTGGTGGGCTGGAGCCTCGGCGGTGTGATCGCCCGCGAGGTCGCGCGCCGCCACCCCGAGGCCGTACGACGCGTCATCACGTACGGCACACCGGTCGCCGGCGGAGCGGCGTACACCTCCATCGCGCGTGCGTACGGGCGCGGTCCCGACGCCGCCCCCGACGTCGACCGCGTGACGCGCAAGCTCGACGCGAGGTCGCCGATCAGCGTGCCGCTGACGGTCATGTTCTCGAAGCGCGACGGCGTCGTCGCGTGGCCGGCCTGCATCGACCACGCGACGCCGGGCGCCGAGCACGTCGAGGTGTCCTCGACCCACATCGGGATGGGTGTCGACCCCGACGTCTGGGCGGTCGTCGCAGACCGGCTGGCGTGCAGCCGGCCGGTGACGTGACCCACTGCGTGGTCCGGACCACGGTGGGTACGTTCCCTCCATGTCCTCGACGACCACGGCAGATTCCCCGCACCGCCTGACCTCCGCTGCGTGGTGGTTCCGCGCTCCGGACGGGAGCCAGACCGTGTGGCAGCCACCCAACCCGGCCCTGTCCGTCTGGCTCGTCGCTGTGGTGGTGGGTTTCTTCGACCTGTCGTCCGCGCACACGACGGCCGTCGACGGCGTACGCCACGGGGCCCTGCTGGTCTGGGCGCTCGACGAGCTCGTGAGAGGCGCCAGTCCGTTCCGGCGGGTGCTGGGGGCCGTGGTGCTCGTGGGACAGCTGGCGATGCTGCTCCTCGCCTGAGGCATTCGGAGGGGTGATCCGGGCGTAACGCGGGGGGTCGCGACGCGTTGGAGGTTCATGACGCTGATCAGCCCGGCACCTGCGGTGGCGCCCTCGACACTTCCCCCCGTCTCGTGTGCCGCATGGTGCGTCGACGGCAGCGGTCACCGCGATGCCCCCTTCCCGGAGGACCAGGTCTGCCGCGGCGTCACCGTTGACGTCGAGCTGACCCGTCGTCCGATGGTCGAGGTCGCCGACGGCGAGTGGCAGCACGAGACGATCCACCTCTACCTGCTCCGCCAACCCGGCGGCCACACGCCGGTGATCCAGATCTACCGCGGCGACCTCGGCGAGTCCGTGGCCCTGTCGCTCGACGAGGCGGAGGCGCTGGGTCTCTCCCTGGTGAAGTCGGCCCTCGAGGCGCGCGACTGCCGCTAGCCGAGCGGCGGGAGGGTCACGACCTGCCCGGCATAGCTCAGCCCGGCGCCGAACGCGATCAGCAGCGCGGTGTCGCCGGCAGACGCCTCGTCCTGGCGCAGCATCGCCTCCATCGCGAGCGGGACCGAGGCGGCCGAGGTGTTGCCCGAGTCGATGACGTCCGTCGCGATCGCGACGGAGTCGGGCAGCTTGATGTTCTTGGCGAGCGTCTGGGTGATGCGCAGGTTGGCCTGGTGCGGGATGAAGGCGTCGAGGTCGTCGACACCGATCCCGGCGAGGCCGAGCGCCTCGTGCGCGACCTTCGCCATGGCGAACGGCGCCCAGCGGAAGACAGCAGTGCCCTCCATCTGCACGACCGGGTGGTCGGCACCCTCGCCGTGCCCCCCGATGCAGCTGGGCGTCTGGGTGATGACGTGCGCCTGCGAACCGTCGGAGCCCCACGCGGTCGGGCCGATGCCGGCCGACTCCGACGGACCGACCACGACGGCACCGGCTCCGTCGGCGAAGATGAACGCGGTGCCGCGGTCGGTCGGGTCCATGAAGCGGCTCAGCTGCTCGACGCCGACCACGACGACGTACGACTCCGCTCCGGAGCGCACCATCGACGCCGCGAGGTTGAGGGCGTGGCAGAAGCCGGCGCACCCGGCGGAGATGTCGAACGCGGCGGCGGTGATGCCGAGCGCGGTCGCGACCTGCGGCGCCGAGGCGGGCGTGTGCTCGGGGTGCGTCGAGGTCGCGACGATGACGCAGCCGACCTGGTCGGCGCTGACCCCCGCCGCCGCGAGCGCCTTCTCGGCGGCGCTGATCGACATCCCGATGAGGGTCTCGTGCTCCCCCGCGAAGCGCCGCGTCTTGATCCCCGACCGGGTCTGGATCCACTCGTCGGAGGAGTCGAGGACCTCGCAGACCTCGTCGTTGGTGACGATCCGCTCGGGTCGGTAGACGCCGAGGCCGAGCATCGCTGCGTGGGTGAGCTCGGTGGGCTGGAGGATCGACATGAGAGCGAGCATAGGCAGCCGCAGGGTCACCCGAGAAGGCGCACGGTCCGCTCGTCCTCGCGGCCGTCGTAGAACCTCGCCAGCACCTCGCCGAACACGGCCTCCTCCGGGTCCGCGTGTGCGAAGAGGGTCATCGACGAGCGCAGCTTGATCGCGTCGATCGACCCGAGCACCTGCTCGGCGGTGACGTCCTCGAGGTCCGAGCAGCGCACGGCAGCACTCGAGGAGCCGAGGGCCGAGGACGTCGTGGTGCAGGTAGGCCCGCGCCTCGACGAGGTCGGCGATCGCGTAGGCCTGCGACGTGCCGCTCGTGCCGAGCCCGGCGACCTGCGGGAACACCCACCACATCCAGTGACTCGTCTTCCGCCCGGCGCGGAGCTCGCGCAGCGCGCGGTCGTAGGTGTCCTCCTGCGCGTCGACGAAGCGGGCGAGATCCATGCGTCCCAATGTGCCCTAGGTTGGCCGCGTGATCGACTCCCGCGCCGTGCAGCTCGGGGCGCTCGCCTTCCTGCTGCGGCCGACCTACATCGCGACCGAGATCGTCACCGCCGCCGCCACGACCGGCGGCTACAGCTTCGTCTCCGACTCGGTGAGCAAGCTCGGGGAGGTCGGCTGCTCGTCGGCGTACTGCTCGCCGCGGCACGCGGTGATGAACGGCTCGTTCATGGCGTACGGCGTCCTGCTCGCCGGCGGCGCGCTGCTGCTGATGAAGCCGCTCGGTCCGTGGGTGACCGGTCTGCTCGTCGTCTCGGGCGTGAGCTCGTACGCCACCGGGCTGGCGCCGCTCGACCAGGACGCCACGCTCCATGCGATCGCCGCGACGCCCTTGTTCGTCGCCCAGCCCCTCGCACTGCTGCTGCTGGGTCTGCGCGTGCGCGAGGACCGGCCGCGCTTGTCGACGGCGCTGCTCGCGACAGGCGCGGTGACCGCGACCGCCGCCGTGGGCTTCATCGTCTCCGGCGACGGGTCGTTCAAAGCGGGTGGGGCACTGGAGCGACTCGCGCTGTGGCCGGTGCTCCTCGGGCTGGCCGGATTCGCCTGGGTGCACCGGCCAGGTCGCCGCGACGCCTGAGCCGCGGGGACGTTTCATCCCAAAGTCGGACATCCGTGACCCGGGTCACATCGAACCACTGGCAAGCCGTCGAGCCCGGCGGTGTCGTCGACGAAGGGTTCGAACCCATGCGCCTCCCCAGTCTCCGCCGCCCCTCCCCCTCCATGGCGGTCTCGATCATGGCCCTGCTCGTGGCCTCCACCGGGACGTCGTACGCCGCCGGGCTGATCGGCTCCGACGACATCAAGAACAACTCGATCCAGAGCACGGACGTCAAGGACGGCTCGCTCAAGGGCGGCGACATCAAGGGCGACTCGATCGGGTCCAACAAGATCCGCAACGGCTCGCTCAAGTCCAAGGACTTCAAGGCTGGTCAGCTGCCCGCCGGTGCCACCGGCCCCGCCGGTCCCGCCGGCGTCGGTCGCTGGGCGCTCGTCGACGCCACGGGCGCGATCATCGCGCAGTCCGGCGGCTTCACGGTGGCCGCGGCCTACCCGACACTGGCCAACACGGCGGTCGCACCGGCCGACAACTCCCTGCGCGCCAACGGCAACGTCTACATCAACGCCGGCGAGAACCTCGCCAACAACGGGATCATCACCACGATCGCGCTGCAGAACACCGTGGACCAGAACGCCGATGGCGTGACCACGGGCCGCCAGACGATGCCCACGGCCGGCGACGTCAACCCGGAGTTCTCCGGCGAGATCACCGCAGCGATGTGCACGCCCGGCGTCGTCAACTGCGCGCCTCCCGGCACCGGCAACACCAACCACCTGGTCGTGAGCCCCCGCAACAGCGACGGCAGCTTCACCACCGACGGCACCCGCAAGCGCTTCTACGTGGTCGTGACCGGCGACTCCAGCGACCGCAGCTGAGCCGCCCGGCAGAGACGTCGTGCGGAGCGGTCACCTCCCGACCGCTCCGCATGACCTGCCTGCCGTCGACGTACGGCACACTGGCCCGGTGACTGCGAAGATCTCCGTCGCCGGCCTCGGTTACGTCGGTTTGTCCATGGCGGTGCTGCTCTCCCGCCACAACACGGTGGTCGGTCTCGACCTCGACGCCCCCCGCATCGACCTGCTGCGCCGCGGCGAGAGCCCGATCCACGACGAGGACATCTCGCGGTTCCTCGCCGAGGAGGACCTCGACCTCACCTTCACGACCGAGGCCGAGGAGGCGCACGCCGGCGCCGACTTCGTGATCATCGCGACGCCGACCAACTACGACCCGGTGACGAACTACTTCGACACCCGCTCGATCGAGGCGGTGATGCGCGACGTCATCCGGATCGCCCCCGAGGCCACGATGGTGGTGAAGTCGACGGTCCCGGTGGGCTACGTCCACGACGTACGCGCCCGGCTGGGCACCGACCGCATCGTCTTCTCCCCCGAGTTCCTCCGCGAGGGCCGTGCACTGCACGACAACCTGCACCCGTCGCGGATCGTCGTCGGCGACGACACCGAGCCGGCCCGCGCATTCGCCGACCTGCTGCTCAAGGGCGCCGACGCGGACGACGTACCCGTGCTCCTCACCCAGCCCACCGAGGCCGAGGCGATCAAGCTCTTCGCCAACACCTACCTCGCGATGCGGGTCGCCTACTTCAACGAGCTCGACTCCTTCGCGCTCTCGCACGGGCTCGACTCGCGCCACATCATCGACGGCGTCGGCCTCGACCCGCGCATCGGCACGCACTACAACAACCCGTCGTTCGGCTACGGCGGCTACTGCCTGCCCAAGGACACCAAGCAGCTGCTCGCCAACTACTCCGACGTCCCGCAGACGCTGATCTCCGCGATCGTCGAGGCCAACACGACGCGCAAGGACTTCATCGCCTTCGACATCATCGACCGCAAGCCGGAGGTCGTGGGCATCCACCGGCTGATCATGAAGGCCGGCTCGGACAACTTCCGGGAGTCCTCGGTGCAGGGGATCATGAAGCGGATCAAGGCCAAGGGCATCGAGGTCGTGGTGTACGAGCCCGAGCTCGGCGCGGACACCTGGTTCGGCTCGGAGGTCACCGGCGACCTCGAGTCCTTCAAGCAGCGCGCCGACCTCATCGTGGCCAACCGCATGGCCGACGAGCTGCGCGACGTGGCCGACAAGGTCTACACGCGCGACCTCTTCGGCGCCGACTGACCAGAAGGGTCAGCGGCGACGGCCGAAGAGCCCCCGCTTGCCCTGGTCGGCTCCTTCGGGCTGGTCGGGCTGGTCCGGCTGATCGCCCTGTTCGGCGTGGGGCGGCTCGTCGCCGGGCGCGGAGACCGCGTCGACCTTGCGGAGGGCCTTGACCAGCCGCAGCTCGGACTTCTCCGGGTCCATCGCGGGCCGCGCGCCGAGGGTGAACCGCTCGACCTCGCGCTCCTCGGCCGGCACCCAGCCGACGCCTGCGGCGGCGTACGTCCTGGTGCCGAACGACTCGTCCATCAGGGTCGCCCGGTCGTCACCGTCGTCGGCCACGCGGGCGACCCGGGCCAGGGCGGAGGTGCGCTCGAGGCGCGCCACCGCGCCCGAGTCGTACGACAGCAGGCGGGCGCCGTGGTGGGTGCGCTCGAGGTCGTCGAGGAGGGCCGGCAGCACGCCGCGCAGCGGCGCGAGCGACACGTCCGGAAGCGTGAGGATGAACTCGGCGTCGCTCGATCCGTCGAGCGCCTCGACCAGCCGGACGCGCGGTTCGTGGAGGTAGGACCGGTGCACCAGCCGGGTCTCGAGGACCGGGTCCTCGACGGGCTGGACGCGGTCGTCGTGGACCGAGCCCCACGGGCCGACGACCGTCACCCGGAGGTCGGGCACGTCACCGTCGAGCAGCGCGTCCACGACGCGGATCGTGTCGTCGGCGGGTCCGGCCGGCACGACGACCTCGAGGTAGGGCACCTGGTAGGTCCGGCCGCGCTTGTTGCGCTTCGGCCGCATCGTCGGCACGAGGTCGGCGAGGTAGGGGTCGTTGTAGCGGTTGACCTGCTCGGCCCGGCGCAGCACCTGCGAGCGGCCGAGGTGCCAGCTGCGGGCCTCGCGATCGACGACGAAGACGCCGCCGGCCTGGGCGAGCGAGTGGCCGAGGTGCATGTCCTCGCCGAGCCGCAGCGACCGGTCGAAGCCGTCGGAGTCGAAGTAGAGCGCCTTGGTCACCGAGCCGGTCATCCCGATGTGGAAGCGCTGGGCGCGCGGACCGGCGGTGCGCAGGTCGTCGGTCTTGGCCCAGTAGTCCTCGACCCACCGGTGCGGCTCGTGCTCCTGGTCGGGGAACAGCTCGGCCGCGTCGCCTGCCGCGATCCGGTCGCGGACGAGGGCCGGGTCGGACCCGAGGAGGGACGACGGGTCGACGAAGCGCTTGTCGCCACCGGGGACCGCGTAGTCGACGAGGTGGTGCCAGCGGGCGTGCGCCTCGACCTCCTCGCGGTAGGCGAGCATGTCGGCGTCGTACCAGTGGAGGACGTCGCCCTCGGCCGCGAGCGCGCCGAGGTGGCAGGCGTTGGCGCGTCCCCAGCCGTCCTCGACGCGGATCAGCCGGGTGTTGTCGGGGCGGACGTCGGGCAGCTCCTGCACCGGCGAGCTCTGGTCGTCGACGACGACCACCTCGAGCAGGTGCGCGGGATAGGACTGCGCGGCGAGACCGGCGAGCACGTAGGGCAGCGTGTGCTGGTAGTTGAAGGTCGGCACGACGACGGTCACCGACAGCGTCGGATCCCAGTCGCCGAGGGCCGGCGGGGTCAGCGATCCCCAGTCGTTGTGGCGCACCACGGGCTGCCGAGCCACCTAGGCACCCCCGTCCGTGTCGGGCCGGTCGAGCGGGTCGACCTCCAGCGCGAGGCTCGGCTGGAACCCCGCCCACTCGGAGGCCACGATGTCAGGTCGGCGGAACTCCTCGTCGTCACGCTGCCAGGTGTGTCCGGCACCCGTGCGCCGCAGGATGTAGCCGAGCCCGTGGGTGCGGTAGATCCGGCCGCCGGCTGCCTCGACCCCGGCCAGCAGCTGGGCGTCCACGAACTTCCGCACCCGGCGGAAGTCGCCCAGCGAGTGCATCAGTCCGCGGTCGAGCAGCAGGGTGCCGCCGGCGACGAAGCGGGCGAAGATCTCCGACGGGTGGATGCGCCGCACGGTCATCGCGTCGCGGTCGTCGTTGGCATGGAGGTAGACGAACTCCGACGGCATCCCGACGACGTCGGCACCGGAGAAGCGACGCGCCATGAGCAGGTCGTGGACTGCGTCCGGGGAGTACCAGTCGTCGTCATCGACCTTGAGCAGCACCTCGCTCGACGCGGCGCGCGCCGCCCCGGTGAGGACGTCGCCGAAGAAGTCGGAGCCGTCGAAGGTCAGCACCTGGTGCGGGCGGTCGCCCAGCGCGCGGCGTACGGCGTCACGATCCGGCTCGAAGCCGTGCGCGGCGAGCACCAGCTCGACCTCCGCACCCCGCTGCCGGGCGATCTGGCGCAGCGCGAAGTCGAGCATCTCGGGCCGCTTCGTGGCCAGCAGCGCGCTGACCGCCGGCAGCGCGACGTGGCGTACGCCGGCACGCGAGGCGAGCGCCGAGCGCCAGGCCAGCGTGGAGTGGTGGTCGAAGGCGGCCCGGCGGACCTCGAGGCTGTGCTCCTCGCGGCGCAACGCGTCGTCGAGGTCGACCTGGGCGGTGAGCGCGTCGACGAGCGCCGGTGCGACCCCCGCCTCGGTGAGCCGGGCTGCGTCGACGCCGACCAGCGGCACGCCGGAAGCGGCGAGCGCGAGCAGGTCGGCGGTCGCGGTCTCGGTGGGGATCCGTACGGCCTGGTGGGCTCGCGAGGACGCGACGACGTCCTCGGTGACCGGCCCACGACCGAGGTCGGCGAGGTCTGCCACCGGCTCGTCCCAGTCCTTGCGGAAGCCGATCGGGTTGAAGACCCGCTCGTCGACCGGCTCGGGCCCGGGATCGGTCACCACGGTGGGCGAGCGGTCGATGACGTGGTGCGGGGCGACGGTCCCGTCACGACGGGCGACGACCACGTCCGGCGGCACGTCCCGCGTCTCCTCACCGGCGTCGGCGACGTCGGTCAGCAGCACGCTCCGGGCGTCGAGGCCGGGCGCGGCGGGACGTCCGGCGTACGCCACGACGAGGCCACCGTGCGTGGTGTCGCCCGGCCCCGCGGCCTGTCGGGCCATCTCCATCACGACGAGCTGGGCACGCGCGCCCGAGCCGAATCGGACGACCGTCAGCACGCCGCGGTCGCCAGCCGGTCGGGCCGCGAGGTGCGCCAGCGGCGGCCACTCCGGGCGCGGCACGAGCACCCACGGCGTGGGGGTGTCGGTGAGCCAGCACGCCACTGCCTTGCACTGGCCGAGAAGGGGGACGGCGCTCGCCATCCGACGGAGCCGGGCACGGTCGGCGGCCACGACGAGCACGGAGCCCCAGCCCTTGAGCGGACCGTCGAGCGAGGACAGCGTCACGATGCGCGGCTCGAGGCCCTCGACGTCCTCGATGCCGTGCAGCGCGTCGAGCGCCAGGCCGCCGTCGGAGTCGTCGACGAGGACCAGCGTCGGTCCGGGCATCCGCAGGTCGTGGAGCGGGTGGAGGGCACGCTCCGGGGAGGAGGGACTCATGTCCGCACCTGCTCCTTCACCGCTCTGTGCTTGAGGGAAGCCGGCAACGAGTGCTGCACGAGCGGGCGCGGCTGGCGCCAGAGCCAGTCACGGCTGACGTGGTCGATGATGTGGACTCCTTCGGGGGCGGTCACCTTCACGAGCCCGCCGAGGGCCTCGGGGTCGCCGTTGCGGATCGCCTCGTCGACCTCGAACTCGCGCAGCTTGCGATAGAGCCGGGTGTTGGTGAAGTCGACGCCGTCGCGGCGCCAGTGGGCGTACTCGTCGGCGTCGAGCCACTTCACCTCGACGCAGAGCCCCTGCTGCAGCACGATCCGCTCGACACCGGGTGGGAACTCGCGCAGCTCCCAGTCGAAGGCCTTCACGAACGTGAAGTCAGGCCCCATCGGATAGACCCACGGCTCGAGGAAACGCAGCGACAGGTCCAGCCAGCCGGTCGACTCGTCGACGACGGTCAGCGGGTGGCGCGGCATCGCGACGATCGCGCGGGTCGACTGCAGCTGCCACGACAGGTCGCGCAGGATGCCGGCGCCCTCGGGCGTCAGCACCATGTCGCCGTCCCACTTCATCGAGTACGTCGTGCGGACGTGGGAGAAGCACCAGTTGTAGAAGTGGGTGAGCGAGTGGACGCTCGTCGCCGGCGTCGCGAGGTGCTCGCCGCCGGCGCGCGAGACCTGGTGCGGGTAGTCGAGGACCGTGAGCCGGTCGGCCGCGCCACACTGCTCCGCGACCCGCTGCGCGACACCGGCGGTGTCGTCGTCGGAGCCGTTGTCGACCAGCAGCACGTGCTGCACGGCGGAGAAGATCGGCGGCAGCACCCACGGCAGGTTGCGCGCCTCGTTGCGGACCCGGAAGACGCACGTCAGGCCCGGCTCGAGGACGTCACCGGTGGTCCACGGCCACGTCACGTCGTAGCCGGGCTCCCCTTCCAGCGCGGCGATGTCGGGCATCAGGCCTTCCCCTGGCCCGGGTCGCGCTCCCGGCCCAGCGCCTGCCGCAGCTTCTGGCGGGCCGCGGGCGGGACCATCGCGCGTACGGCGTGGGGGACGCGGTCGGCGCCGGTGCGGCTCGGCGCCTGCTCGGCCGCCTGACGGCGCGCGTCGGCGGCAGCCGTACGCCGCTGGGCCACGACGGTCGAGTGGGCGAACGCCTCGGCGTCGGCGTACTGCGCGGCGTAGGCGGTGCGCAGCTGGTCGCACCACTCCTGCGCCTTCGCGGTGTCGTCGGTGGCGAGCGAGTCGAGCGCCTGCCAGGTCTCGTCCGCGAGCTCACGCAGCTTGTCGGGGACGCCGATGTCGTCCCACGTCATCGTCACGCGTCGCAGCGACGGGTCGATGAAGCGGTGCACCTCGGCGATGTCGACCGCCATCGCGGTCTTCACGCCCTGCAGGTCGAAGGCCTCGCCCAGGGCGAAGACCGGCTGGGTCCAGTCGTCGAGGAGGTCGCCGTAGTGGACGAACGCGCGCTGCTGGCCGCGGGTCGCGCGCTCGGTGTGGAGCATCATGTTGATCCACGCGGCGGTGCGGGTGATGGCGCCCTGGTCGGAACCTGCGCCCATCTGGCCGTAGTAGGTCTGCTTGGAACCCACCACCTCGGTCACCGGTCGCAGCATCGTGACGTACGACGGCGTCGCGTCGCAGCGATCCGCGGCGGCCCGCCACAGGCCGAGGAACCACGAGGCGCGGGGGTCCTTGATGACGAGCTCGTCACCGACGGCGAGCTGCTCGGCGAGCCAGGTGGTGACGCGCTCGCGGGTGGCGTGGTCCCCGCTGGTCGTGCCGGTGTCGAGCCAGGCGCGCGGCCGGGCGTCGGAGACCTGGACGTTGCTCCGGGCCAGGAGCTCGGCGTGGAGGTCGACGACCCACCGCGGCTCGCCGAACCCCTTGGGGTTGGTCGCGTCGGCGACGACCTCGGGCTGCGGCACGTGCAGGCCGAGCGTGCGCAGCGTCCCGGCCATCGTGCTCGTGCCGCGAACGGCCCGAGCCGACGACGAACACGACCCGTCGAGTACTCACGTGATGAGCCTATCGGTGGGGCTCAGCGCTCCGGGGTCGCCCGTTCCTGCTGTGCCCTGGCTGCGGCGTCCGCCTCCAGGAAGGCCTCGTCGTCCTCGAGCTCCTCGCGCAGGGCGGTGAGGTGGGTGGCCAGGTGCCCGCGGGCCACCTCGGCGCTCGGATCCTCGTCGGCACCCGAGGCGATGTCGTGCCAGGTGGTCTCGCCCGCGTCGACGCGGCGCTGGAGGCGCTCCTGCTCCGGGCCGAGCTGTCCACGCCGGGCATCGGCCTGCAGCTCCTGCAGCCGGCGGGCCGACTGGGCGCGGAACTTGTCCCGCTCGGCACCGAGGTGGGCGGCGAGCTGGCGCAGGGACGCCGTGGCGTCGCGTGCCTGCTGGCGCGACTCGGCGAGGGCTGCCTGGAGGGCGGGGTCGTCGGAGAGGGCCATGTCGCTCAGAACCCCTGGTCGGCGGAGTCGTCGGTGCGGCTCCCCGCGTCGGCGTGCTGCGCGGTGCTGATCGAGGTGAGCACCGCGTTGGCGCCACCGAGGCCGGCATTGACGTACCTCAGCACCTTGAGCAGCGCCTCGGCGGCGCGGGTCAGCTTCTCGATCGCGCGCAGGCCGTCGTGGATCAGCTCGACGACGCGACGGGCCTTGCCCGGGGCGGAGATGCCGGCCTTGGCCCACCCGATCGGACCGGCCATGGCCGAGACGATGAGCTCCTGGATGATCCCGTCGATGAAGTCGATGGCGATGACCAGCACGTCGAGGGTCGCCTTGCCGACCTCGATGACGTGGCCGAGCTGCTCGGCGATGTAGCCCGAGGCCTCCTCCTGGTCGGCGTGCATCTGGCCCACGTCCGTCATCCGCGAGCGGGCCGCGCCGCCGGCCGGGCCTTCCCACACCGCGGGCAGCTGCTGGCCCAGCGAGGTGTAGTTCTGCCCGACCGCGCCGCACGCGCTGCCGACGTTGCCCCACGCGAGCTGCATGGACGAGACGGCGTTGAAGTCGCCGGCCACGGGCTTGAAGAGCGCCTCGAGGAGGCTCCAGCCGGTGACCTTGCTGACCATCCCGTCGATCGCCGGGATGATGAGGCCGCACTCGCCCTTCTTGTCCTCGATGTATTGCCCCTGGGTGCCGGGCGGCGTGCCGCCGGCGACCGCGGAGACCGGGTTGACCTGCTCGGTGATCGTCATCGGCCTGCCCACTCCTGTGCGCTCTCGTCGTCGTCCTGCGACTGGTAGTCGTCGTAGTCGCCGAGGTCGTCGGCGTTGTCGCCGATCTCCTCGATGTTGTCGGCGAGGTCGTTGATGTTGTCGATGGTCTTCTTGCCCTCGTCGTAGAGGTCCGTGTAGGTGGAGACGGTCTCGCCGATGTCCTGGCGGCGGTCGCGGTCCGCGCCGTCGGCCGAGCGCGACTCGGAGTACGCGTCGTTCGCCCGCTCGCGCGCGTCCTCCTCGCTGGCACCGTCGGCGATCGCGTCGTCGTACGCCGTGGTGTAGGAGTCCTCGGCCCGCTGGTCGATGCGGTCGTGGGTGATCGTGTCGGCACGTCCGTCGACGCCGTCCGCCTGGGCGAACTCCAGCGCCTCCTCGTCGGAGTAGCCCATCGAGCGGTAGTAGGCGTACTCGTCGGTGCGTCGCTCGATCGCGTCGCCCGCTGCGTCCGCGGCCGCCTTCCGGGGGTCCATCCACGGCGGCACGTCGTCGACGTCGTTGCCCGGCAGCACCCGGTCGCGCAGGGCCTCGGCCCCGTCGGAGATGCCGGGGCGCTTGTCCTCGAGGTCGCCGACCGGCTCGCCTCCCTGGGGTGCGTCGGTGAGCGGGCCGTCCGGTGCGCCGTTGCCGCTGCCCGCCGGGGTGTAGGGCGGGAAGTCGGCCGGGCTGGGCGACATGGCCCGGAAGCGGTCGTACGTCGCCTGGTCGGTGTCGAGGTAGTCGTCACGCGACTCGACGAAGGCGTCGACCACCTTGGTGGCCACCGCGCGCGAGTCGCGGAGGCCGTCGTGGGCAGTGCCGACCGCCGACTCATAGCTGCCCTGGAACAGGTTGAGCACCCCGGAGAAAGCGCCGAAGTTGCTGCAGGACGAGCTGATGTAGTCGTCGATCGTGCCGACGTGGTCGTGCTGGCGCGAGGCGACCTCGGCAGCCGCCGTCAACGCATCTGGGTCCACTCGGAAGCTCACGGTGTCTCCTGGGCGAGGTAGGTGCGGCTGGGTCGGGACTGGGGTGCGACGTCGACCCGACTCCTACCCACCACCTGCGCCCACAAACGCGGAAAGCCCCGTTCAGTAAGGCGTACTGCCCTTCCGTGCGCGCGCACGCACCCGGAACCAGCCGGCGATCATCACCAGGAGCACGACCAGACCGAGGCCCCAGCCGACGGTCGATCCCCACGCCTTCTCAGCGGTCGTACGCCACTCGCCGCCCTGTTCGTAGACCGTGATCGTGTCGCCCTTCTCGACGTCGCCCAGGCGGCGCAGCTCGTAGAGAGCAGTGGCCTGCCGGCCGTCCGGGAGCTCGAAGGCCACCGACGAGTACTCCGCCGACGTCGACCCGGCCCGGCTGGGCCCGAGCTCGGCGAACCCCAGCACCGTCGCCTCCTGCGTCTGCGCCCCCGACGGCGGCTGCCTGCTGTCCCAGAAGTCGTAGAGACGCCACCCCACCACGGCCACCATCACGAGCAGCAGGACCAGCGCGACCCACGTCATCCCGTAGGTGTCGGAGGACTCCGGCGGGCGGTCCGGCCCCGGCCGGTCCGGCACGGGGCGCTCAGGTACGGGGCGATCGGCCATGTCGCGGAGTCTGCCAGCCAGGTCGACTGCCCGGAGTCAGAGGTGCTGCGGCTGTGCGGCGATCAGGTCGGCGTACCAGTGGAAGGAGTTCTTCCGGGTGCGCGCCAGCGTCTCGTAGTCGACGTGCACGAGGCCGAAGCGCTGGGTGTAGCCCTCGGCCCACTCGAAGTTGTCCATCAGCGACCAGGCGTAGTAGCCGCGTACGTCGACGCCGCGGATGATCGCCTCGGAGACCGCGTTGACGTGGGACCGCAGGTAGTCGATGCGGGCCTGGTCGTCGACGACGCCGTGCTCGTCCGGACCGGTGTTGTAGCTGCAGCCCGACTCGGTGATGTAGATGGGCGGCAGCGCGGCGCGGAAGCGGGCGCGGAACATGACCAGCCACTCGCGCAGCGCGTCGGGCACGATCGGCCAGCCGAAGTCGGTGGTCGGGTAGCCGACGATGTCGCGGAACTCGAACGGGATGTCGGAGTCCTCGCCCGCGGCCGCGACCTTCATCGGGTTGTAGTAGTTGACGCCGTAGAAGTCGAGCGGCTGGCGGATGGTGGCGAGGTCGCCGTCGGCCATCACGTCCTCGAAGAGCGGCATCAGGTCCGCGGGGTAGCGGCCGAGCAGCATCGGCTCGAGGAACATCCCGTTCCACAGGGCGTCGAAGATCTTGCTCATCCCGACGTCGGCGTCGTCGTCGCTCGCCGGCCAGATCGGCGCGTGGTTGTTGGCGCAGCCGATCGACTCGGCGCCGGCCTGGCGCAGCTCGATCGCCGCGCGGCCGTGGGCGAGGAGCAGGTGGTGGGCGGCGGGGAGGAAGTCGAAGAGCATCTTCCGGCCCGGGGCGTGGGTGCCCATCGCGTAGCCGAGCACCGAGGCGACGTTGGGCTCGTTGACGGGGATCCAGTGCTCGACCCGGTCGGCGAACCGCTCGCCGACGATCGCGGCGTACTCGGCGAACCGGTCGACGGTGTCGCGGTTGAGCCAGCCACCGTCGTCCTCGAGCGCCTGTGGGAGGTCCCAGTGGTAGAGCGTGACCATCGGCTGCTGGCCGTGCTCGAGCAGCGTGTCGATCAGGCGGTCGTAGAACGCCAGCCCCTTCTCGTTGGCCGGACCGCGACCGGTGGGCTGGATGCGCGGCCAGGCGATCGAGAAGCGGTAGCCGCCCGTGCCGAGCTCCCGCATCAGCGCGACGTCCTCGTCGACCCGGTGGTAGTGGTCGCAGGCGACCTCGCCGCTGCTGCCGTCGACGACGCGACCCGGCTGCCCGGTGAAGGTGTCCCAGATGCTCGGGCCGCGGCCGTCCTCCGCCACCGCTCCCTCGATCTGGTAGCTCGCCGTGCTGGTCCCGAAGCGGAAACCGGGTGGCAGCAGGGGGAAGTCTTGCGGGGAAGGCACATCCGCGAAGATATCGGCATGGCAGTGGCCCTGTACGCCGGTTCGCAGAGGTCGTCGTCGACCGCGCCCGGGCGCGAGACGCGGCACTCCTTCTCCTTCGGCCCGCACTACGACCCGGCGAACCTCGGGTTCGGTCCACTTGTGTGCCACAACGACGACCGGATCGATGCCGGCACCGGTTATCCGGACCACGCGCACTCCGAGCTCGAGATCGTCACGTGGGTCCTCGAGGGCGCGCTCGTGCACACCGACTCGACGGGCGCCCAGCACGTCGTCGGGGCCGGCCGGGCCCAGGTGCTCTCCGCGGGGACGGGCATCCGGCACAGCGAGGTCGCCGACCCCGCCTCGGGTCGCTGCCGGTTCGTCCAGGCCTGGCTCGCGCCGACGCTCGCCGGCGCCGAGCCGTCGTACGTCCTGGGCGAGGCGGCACAGCCGGGCTCGGGGCTGGTCGAGGTGGCGGGGGGCGCTGGGCTCCCGGTCGGCACCACCGGTGCACGCCTGCTCGTCGCACGACTGGCACCGGGCGACTCGGTGGCGCTGCCCGACGACCCGCGCCAGCACGTCTTCGCCGCCTCCGGTTCCGCCTCGCTCGCGGACGTGGCCCTCGACGCGGGCGATGCCGCCCGGATCTCCGACGAGCCGGGGCACCTCGTCCGCGCGAGCGAGGCGACCGAGCTGTTGGTCTGGTCGTTCGCATGAGGCGGACCGTCAAGCTGCTGCTCGTCGACCCCGACGACCGGGTGCTGCTGATCCAGGGGCGCGACCCTGCCGACGGTGCCCACCACTGGTATCCCGTCGGCGGCGGGATCGACCCGGGCGAGTCGCACCACGAGGCCGCCGCCCGCGAGGCGTGGGAGGAGACCGGCGTCGAGCTGCGGACACCCGGCGAGACGGTCTGGACCCGCGAGACGCGCTACACCTTCGCCGGAGCGAGCTACGACGTGCACGAGACGTGGCTGCGCTACCGCGTCGCGCCCTTCGATCCCGTCCCCGCTCAGCTCAGCGAGCTCGAGGAGCAGAGCGTGGTCGGCTTCCGGTGGTGGACCGCGGACGAGCTCCGGTCGACGGAGGCCTCGGTCTTCCCGGCCGTCCTCGGCGAGCGGTTCGCGCAGCTCCTGGTCGAGGGCTGCCCCGACTCACCGACCGACATCAGCACTCCCGGTACGCAGCACTAGGGACACGCCTACGGGATGAGGACGCCCGGGTTGAGGATGCCCGTCGGGTCGAGCTCGGCCTTCACCGCACGCAGCACCCGTACGCCGACCTCGCCGATCTCCTGGGCGAACCACGGCTTGTGGTCGGTGCCGACGGCATGGTGGTGGGTGATGGTCGCGCCGGCCGCGATCATCGCGTCACTGGCGGCGATCTTGGCGGCCTGCCACTGGGCGACCGCGTCCTCGTCCTGGCGTGCGGCGACCGTGAAGTAGAGCGAGCATCCGGTCTCGTAGACGTGCGAGACGTGGCACAGCACCAGCGATCCCTCGCCGAGCGAGGACGACAGCGCCGCCTTCACGTCGGCGTACAGCCGCTGCCGGTTGGACCAGAACGTCGCCGTCTCGAGGGTCTCGACCAGCACGCCGTGGTCGAGCAGCGAGTCGCGGAGGTAGGGCGCCCCGAACCTGCCGTGCACCCACTTCTCCCCCGGCTCGGTGCCGAGGGCGGTGCCACCGAGCCCGGTGAGGACGGCCGTCACGGCCTCGCGACGGGCGGACACCTGATCAGCGGTGCCCTCGTAGCCGGTGATCATCAGGCAGCCGGGATCCTCCGTCGCGCCGATGGAGCTCGGGTCGGCGAGGTTGATCGCGGTCTCCGACTCGTCGGACAGCCGGATCACCGTGGGCAGCAGGCCCGCCTGGGCCAGGGTGCGCATCGCGTCGGAGCCCGCGTCGAAGGACGGCCAGCGCCATCCCTCGTACGTCGTCACGGCGGGCGCACGGCGTACGCGGAGCGTGACCGACGTGATCACGCCGAAGGCGCCCTCGGACCCGAGGAGCAGCTGGCGCAGGTCGGGACCGGCGGCGTTGGCCGGCGACGTCCCGAGGTCGAGCGTGCCGGTGGGCGTCGCCGCGACGAGCGCGACGACCATCGCGTCGAACCGGCCGTAGCCGGCGCTCGACTGGCCGCTGGACCGGGTGGCGGCGAACCCGCCGATCGAGGCGTGCTCGAACGACTGGGGGTAGTGGCCGAGGGTCACGCCGTGCTCGGCGAGGAGCGCCTCGGCCTCGGGCCCGCGCAGCCCCGGCTCGAGCGTCGCCGTCATCGAGACCTCGTCGACGGCGAGCAGGCGCTTCATCCGGACCAGGTCGAGGCTGACGACACCGGCGAACCCGTCGCGCCGGGCGGCCAGCCCGCCGGTCACGCTGGTGCCGCCACCGAAGGGCACGACCGCCACCCGGTGCGCGCTCGCCCACGCCAGCACCGCGACGACGTCGTCGTGCCCGTCGGGGCGGACCACGGCGTCGGGGGCGTCGGTCAGGTCGCCGGCGCGTGCCCGCAACAGGTCGGTGGTGGACTTCCCGCGCGTGCGCAGGGTGCGGGTCGCGTCGTCGACGAGGACGTGCTCGGCGCCGATCGCCGAGCGCAGCTCGTCGAGGAGCACGTCGTCGAGGACGGACGCCGGCGGCACCGCACCCTCGGTGGCGGGACGGTCCTGCAACCCGAAGGCCAGGTCGACCAGGCCGCGTGCCGACTCGGGCAGCTCAGCGGCCGCGGTGGGGTCGCCCCAGCGCTGGGGGTGCATCTCGACGGAGGGCGTCTTCGGGGTCATGCGTTACAGTGTGACACATGTCGTCACTTCGTCACATGGCTGACCCGCGCCTCTCGGCCTACCTCGACGCCGCCCGCGACTGCATCCTCGACGTCGGTTGGCGGCGGACGACCCTGACCGAGGTCGCGAGGCGCGCGGGCGTCTCGCGGATGACGATCTATCGCGCCTGGCCCGACATGGGATCGCTGCTCGGCGACCTGATGACCCGCGAATGGGTCGGCATCGCCGCCGCGACGCGGGTCGCAGCCGTCGACACCTCGACGCCCCACGGCATCGCGGCCGCGGCCCTCTCGACCATCCGGGCCCTCCGGGACAACGAGCTCTTCGTCCGCATCGTCGAGCTCGACCCCGACCTCCTCCTCCCCTACCTGATCTCCCGGCGCGGCCGCTCCCAGGAGGCGCTCGTCGAGATCCTCGCCGCCGAGATCGAGAGCGGTCAGGCATCCGGCGCGATCCGGCACGGGCGACGCCATCCTGATCGCGCGGTCGCTGACACTGGCCGGCCACGGCTTCGTCCTCTCGGCACAGACCATGACGGACGCCGGCGTGGGCTTCGAGCAGCTGGACGCGGAGTACGTCCGCCTGATCACCCGGGCCCTGGAGCCCCAGTGAACGCCGTGGTGCCCCCCATCACCCCCGGCCTGGCCGGCATCCCGGACGAGGTCGACGTCGTGGTCGTCGGACTCGGCATCACCGGTGCCGGCGTCGCCCTCGACGCGGTCACCCGCGGCCTCTCCGTGCTCGCCGTCGACGCGCACGACCTGGCCTTCGGCACGTCGCGCTGGTCCTCGAAGCTCGTCCACGGCGGGCTGCGCTACCTCGCCCAGGGCAAGCTCGCGATCGCCCGGGAGAGCGCTGTCGAGCGCGGGATCCTGATGGAGGTCACCGCGCCCCACCTCGTCCGGGCACTGCCGATGCTCACGCCCCTCAACGACGCGATGCCACGCAGCCGCACCGCCATGACGTGGGCCGGCCTGCAGGCCGGCGACCTGCTCCGTCGCACCTCCCGCACCAGCACCCGTACGCTCCCGCGACCCCGCCGCCTCAACGCCACCGAGACCCTCAGCCTCGCTCCGTCGATGCGTGCCGACACCCTCCGCGGCGGGCTGCTCGCCTGGGACGGACAGCTCGAGGACGACGCCCGGCTCGTCGTCACCGTCGCCCGCACCGCAGCGTCGTACGGCGCCGAGGTCCGCACGCGCGCCCGGGTCACCACGGCCACCGGGACGAGCGTCGAGCTGCGCGACGAGCTCACCGGGAAGACGTACGCCGTCCGAGCCCGGGCGGTCGTCAACGCGACCGGCGTCTGGGCCGGCGACCTCGACGACCAGGTCCGGCTCCGACCCAGCCGCGGCACCCACCTGGTGCTCCGCGGGTCGGTGGTGCCGCACACCCGGGTGGCCGTGATGGTGCCGATCCCGGGCTCGACGTCGCGGTTCGCGATGGTGCTGCCGCAGCCCGACGGCACCCTCTACGTCGGCCTCACCGACGAACCGGTGACCGGCCCGGTCCCGGACGTGCCGGTGCCGAGCGAGGGGGAGATCGAGTTCCTCCTCGACGTCATCGCCTCCGCCTTCACTGTCCCGCCGACCCGCGACGACGTGGTCGGCGCCTTCGCCGGGCTGCGCCCGCTGCTCGAGGTGGACGGCACCGACGCGACGGCGGACCTGTCCCGGCGGCACGCGATCCTCACCTCGGCGACGGGCGTCACGACGGTCGTCGGCGGCAAGCTGACGACCTACCGCCGGATGGCCCAGGACACCCTCGACGCACTGGACGACCGCCTCGCGGCCGGTCCGTGCCGGACCGCGTCGTTGCCGCTGCTCGGCGCCGTCCCCGGCCGGGCGTCGACCGCGCCCGCCCGGCTCGTACGTCGCTTCGGCTCCGACGCCGACCTCGTCATGGCGACGGCTCGCGAGGTCACCGGACTCGGCGACGACGAGCTGCTCGCACCGGCGTCCCCGGAGGTGCCGGTCACCCTGGCCGAGCTGGTCTTCGCGATCACCGACGAGGGCGCGCACGATGTCGACGACCTGCTCGACCGGCGTACGCGGGTGGGCCTGATCGCCGCCGACCGGGCCGCTGCAGAGCCCCTCGCGCGACGCGCGCTGGAGCTCGTGGCGGGTCACCGGAGCGCACTCGAGGGGCGCGCGAGACACCCGTGACGTGGGCAAGGGCAAAATCCCTCGGGACTTCCGGCGAACCTCGGACAGGACGCCGGGCTGATGGAAGTCTTCTCCACGGCGCGCCCCTTGCCGACCCCATGCGGCAAGGGGCGCCCAGTCCATTTCAGGGGCCCCTGGTCGGCGTGGTCGTCACTCGACGGTGACGGACTTCGCGAGGTTGCGCGGCTTGTCGATGTCGTGACCCAGGTGCTGCGCGGCGTGGTAGGCCAGCAGCTGGAGCGGGATGGTCAGCAGGATCGGGTCGAGCTCCGGCTCGTTGCGGGGTACGTCGATCCGGCGGGCGCGGACCTCACCGAGGTCGACCTCCGCGTGGGTGATCACGACGAGCGGACCCTTCCGCGCGTCGATCTCGTGGAGCGCGCCGATGTTGCGCTCGGTCAGCTCGTCGCGGGGCACGAGCGCGACCGTCGGGACGTCGGGGTCGATGAGGGCGAGCGGACCGTGCTTGAGCTCGGAGGTCTGGTAGGCCTCGGCGTGCCGATAGCTGATCTCCTTGAACTTCTGCGCCCCCTCGCGCGCCACCGGGAACCCGCGCACGCGACCGATGAAGAAGAGGCTCTGCGCCTCGGCGAGCTGCTGCGCGACCTCGACCAGGTCGGCCTCGCCGGCGAGGACCTCCTCGATCTGCGCGGGCAGCTTCTCGAGGCCGGCCACGAGTCGCTTGCCGTCGGCGACGGAGAGATCGCGGACCCGACCCAGCTGCAGCGCGAGCAGGGCGAAGCCCAGGAACATGTTGGTCAGTGCCTTGGTGCTCGCGACCGCGACCTCGGGCCCGGCGTGCAGGTAGATGCCCCCGTCACACTCGCGCGCGATCGCCGAGCCGACGACGTTGACCAGGCCGACGCAGCGGCCACCCTTGCGGCGTACCTCCTGGACGGCGAGCAGGGTGTCGATCGTCTCGCCGGACTGGCTGACGGCGACGTAGAGCGTGTCCGGCTCGATGACCGGGTCGCGGTAGCGGAACTCGCTCGCCGCCTCGGCGTCGGCGGGGATCCGGGCCAGCTCCTCGATGAGAGCGGCGCCCATCTGGCCGACGTAGTAGGCCGAGCCGCAACCGAGGATCTTCACCCGGCGCACCGCTCGCAGGTCGCGGGCGTCCATGTGCAGGCCGCCGAGGTGGGCGGTGCCGAACCGGTCGTCGAGACGGCCACGGAGCACGGCCAAGGCGGTGGTCGGCTGCTCGTGGATCTCCTTGCGCATGAACGACTCGTGCTCGCCCGCCTCGTACGCCGATGCGTCGATGTCGACCACCGTCGCCGTCTTGCCGGTGGAGGCGAGGTCGGTGTGGCGCATCGTGGTGAAGCCGGCTGCCGTCACGGTGGCCATCTCGCCGTCGTCGAGCATCGCCACGGTCGTGGTGTGGCGCACGATCGCGGCCAGGTCGGAGGCGACGTACATCTCCTTGTCCCCGACACCGACCACCAGCGGGCTGCCGTTGCGGGCCACCACGATGCGGTCGGGGAAGTCGGCGTGCACCACGGCGAGGCCGTACGTCCCGACGATCGAGCCGAGCGCGTCGCGGACCTTGCCCTCCAGGCTGTCGGCCTCGCTGCGAGCGACGAGGTGCGCGAGGACCTCGGTGTCGGTGTCGCTCGCGAGGGTGATGCCGGCGTCGGTGAGCTCGGCGCGCAGCGCGGCCGAGTTGTCGATGATCCCGTTGTGGACGACCGCGACCCGTCCGGACTCGTCCTGGTGGGGGTGCGCATTGGCATCGGTGGCGGGGCCGTGGGTCGCCCACCGCGTGTGGCCGATCCCGGTCGTGCCGGCGAACCGCTTGGGGAGGGCGGCGCTCAGGTCACGCACCCGGCCGGCCTGCTTGGCGACCTTGACGCCCCGCGCGCTGAGCACGGCGACGCCGGCCGAGTCGTAGCCGCGGTGCTCGAGGCGGGTCAGTCCTTCGAGGACGACGGGTGCCGCGTCCTGGCGGCCGATGTAGCCGACGATTCCACACATGCTGGTGAGTCCCTTATCCGTAGACGATGCGACGCAGCTGCCGCTCGGAGAGCTCGGGCGCAGCGACCACGCGCTGGGCGAGCTCCTCGGCGATCCGCGCGAAGATCTCGGGGTTCTTCGCGCCGTACGTCTTGAGGTGGGCGTGCCGGTCCCGGACGTAGTCCTCCACGCCCTGGGCGTGGAAGGCGATCACGTCGTCGATCACCCGGGTGGCCTCCCCCTCCGTCAGCGACGTGGTGGCGACGACATGGGAGACGAGATCGGGGTCCGGCACCTGCACAGGATCACCTTCCCGCGGAGGCATTGCCAACTTCCTGCCCGAAATCGGGCAGATTCCTGCATACCCATCCTCGCGAGCCTGCTCGACACTCGTCCCACCTGTCACAGATGGAGGCCCCGGACGCCGACACACCCTCAGAGAGGCGCCCAAGTGGGGGAAAGTCTCCAGTCTTCAGCACAACGCATGTGCGTCAGTGGGGACGTGGTACCTTAGGTGAACAGAAGGTGAACGGAAGGTGTCACATGAGCAAGCACGAGATGACCGCAGGGATGACTGCAGCACCGGTCTGCACCTGGGTCGCGGTGACCGATGCGTCGGGCCGGACCCACATGGAGGCACGCTGGGCGCTCGCCTCGGCGAGTGCCGTCCAGGCCGCCTGACCGCAGTCCCACAGCCACGAGCCACGCCCCTCGAGGGGCGTGGCTCTGCTGCATTTCAGGGGGCACGGAAAAAGTTCTCGCTCGACGGGAATGAAGCTGGGGGGTCGGTCGTTCTAGTGGTTGAATCTTCTACCAACTACCCAGGAGCACAGCTTCCATGAGCATCTCGTTCGACGCCCCCACCACTGCCATCGATGACATCAGCGGCGACTACACCCTCGACGTGAGCCACAGCCGCCTCGGCTTCGTGGCCCGCCACGCCATGGTGACCAAGGTGCGCGGCCAGTTCGGCGCCTTCACCGGCACCGCGCACATCGACGAGGCCACCCCCGCCGACTCCAAGGTCGACCTCTCCATCGAGGTCGCCACGATCGAGACCGGCAGCCCCGACCGCAACGGTCACCTGACGTCCGGCGACTTCTTCGACGCCGAGACCTACCCGACCATCACCTTCACCTCGACCGACGTGCAGCGAGACGGCAGCGACTGGACCATCACCGGCGACCTGACCATCAAGGACGTCACCAAGTCCGTCACGATCCCGTTCGAGCAGACCGGCTCGGCCCGCGACCCCTTCGGCAACGTCCGCGTCGGCTTCGAGGGCGAGACCACCATCAACCGCAAGGACTGGGGCCTCACCTGGAACGCCGCGCTCGAGACCGGCGGCGTCCTCGTCTCCGAGAAGATCAAGCTCGAGTTCGACATCTCGGCCATCCAGAACGCCTGACGAGTCGGCGCGACTGATCGCGCCACACCCGTCGAGTCGGCGCTTGTGCGCCGCTCACCAGTGCCGAGTCGGCGCATCTGCACGCATCACGCGTGCAGGTGCGCCGACTCGCTGCATTTCCGGCACACACATGCGCCGACTGGGCGGCGGCGCTGCGAACACATGCGCCGACTCGGCGCCTGGTCGGCGTACGGACGCGCCGACTCGACTAGCGGGGGTTCTTGCCCTGGTAGCCGCCGCCCTTGCGGTGGCCGCTGCCCGATCCGCCGTGGCCGCCACCGGGGCGCCCGCGATAGGGACCCTTGTCCGGCGCGATCTCGATGAGCTTGCCGGAGATGCGGGTGGCGGCGAGCCGGTCGAGCGTGCCGGGCGGCAGCTCGGCGGGGAGCTCGACGATCGAGAAGTCGGGCTTGATCATGATGTGGCCGAAGTCGCCGCGGGAGAGCCCGCCCTCGTTGGCCAGCGCGCCGACGATCTGGCGCGGCTCGACCTTGTGGCGCTTGCCGACCTCGATGCGGTACGCCGCCATCTGCTGGCCGCTGCGCGAGTCCCGCGGCGCACGGTCGGCCTTGCCGCCGTGGGTGGGCCGCTCGTCGAAGGCGCGGGTGGAGCGCTCCGGCTCGGGCTCGAGCAGCAGGGGCTGCTCGCCATGCATCACGGCCGCCAGCGCGGCGGCCACGTCGACCTCGGTCACGTCGTTCTCGCTGACGTAGTGGGACACCACGTCGCGGAAGAAGTCGATGCGCTCGGGCTGCGTCAGCGCCTGGGTGATCTGGTCGTCGAAGCGCGAGAGGCGCGTGGCGTTGACGTCGTCGACGGTGGGCAGCTGCATCTGGGTCAGCGGCTGGCGCGTCGCCTTCTCGATGGCGCGGAGCAGGTGGCGCTCGCGTGGGGTCACGAAAGCGATCGAGTCGCCGCTGCGGCCCGCGCGGCCCGTGCGTCCGATGCGGTGGACGTAGGACTCGGTGTCGGTCGGGATGTCGTAGTTGACGACGTGGCTGATCCGCTCGACGTCGAGGCCGCGGGCGGCGACGTCGGTGGCGACGAGGATGTCGAGCTTGCCGGCCTTGAGCTGGTTGATGGTGCGCTCGCGCTGCACCTGGGCGACGTCGCCGTTGATCGCCATCGCGCTGTAGCCGCGGGCACGCAGCTTCTCGGCCAGGGTCTCGGTCTCGTTCTTGGTGCGGACGAAGACGATCATCCCCTCGAAGTTCTCGACCTCGAGGATGCGCGTGAGGGCGTCGACCTTCTGGGGGTAGGACACGATCAGGTAGCGCTGGGTGATGGAGGAGACCGTCGACGTCTTGTTCTTGACGGTGATCTCGACCGGGTCGTCGAGGTACTTCTTGGAGATCCGGCGGATCTGCGCCGGCATCGTGGCCGAGAACAGCGCGACGTTCTTGTCGGTCGGGGTGTCGGCCAGGATCGTCTCGACGTCCTCCGCGAAGCCCATGTTGAGCATCTCGTCGGCCTCGTCGAGGACGAGGAAGCGCAGCTCGGTGAGGTCGAGGGTGCCCTTCTCGAGGTGGTCCATGATCCGACCGGGCGTGCCGACGACGACGTGCACCCCGCGCCGCAGCGCCGACAGCTGGACGCCGTAGCCCTGACCGCCGTAGATCGGCAGGACCTTGACGCCCTTCATGTGGGCGGCGTACTTCTCGAAGGCCTCGGCCACCTGGATGGCGAGCTCGCGGGTCGGCGCGAGCACCAGCGCCTGCGGGGTCTTCTGGCTGAAGTCGAGGCGCGACAGGATCGGCAGCGCGAACGCGGCCGTCTTGCCGGTGCCGGTCTGCGCCAGGCCGACGACGTCGCGGCCCTCGAGCAGCGGCGGGATCGTCGCCGCCTGGATCTGGGAGGGGGTCTCGTAGCCCACGGCGGCCAGGCCCTTGAGGACCTCGGGCGAGAGGCCGAGGTCGGCGAAGGTCTGTTCAGGCCCCGAGGACTGGTCTGGGCTGTCCGTCTGGTCGTCACTCACGCTCACCACGGTAGGGCCTCACAGGGCAATCAGTCATTCCGCGACCAGTCGCCCTGGACCCGATAAGCGCACGACAACGGGACACGTGAGCGAGCACACTTCTCCGCATGCCCCAGCCGATGTCGCAGCTGCCCCCACTGCCGGAGGGCCTCACCACCCGGCCGCTCGAGAAGTCCGATGCCCACGCCGTGTTCGTCCTGATGGCCGCGCAGGAGCAGGAGGACATCGGCGAGGTCTCGATCGAGGAGTCCGACATCGTCAGCGACTGGGCCAGGCCCAGCCACGACCTCGGTGCTCGCTCGGTCGGCGTCTACGACGGCGAGACCCTCGTGGCCTACGCCGAGCTGATGGGCGCCGACCGCGCCGACACGTCCGTGCTGCCGTCCCACCGCGGTCGTGGCATCGGGACCTGGCTCGCCCACTGGCTCCAGGACCTCGGACGCCGCATCGGCTCGAGCGTCGTCGGCATGCCGGTCCCGCAGGGGTCGCCCGGTGATCGCCTGCTCGAGGACCTCGGCTTCCGCGTGCGGTGGACCAGCTGGGTGCTCAAGCTCCCCGAGGGCGCCACCATCCCCGAGCGGGAGCTGCCCGCCGGCTATGTCGTGCGCACGGCCGAGCCGGGCGAGCTGAGGGCCGCGCACGACGTGCTCGAGGACGCCTTCCTGGAGTGGTCGGTGCGCGAGCGGGAGGCCTTCGAGGACTTCGAGGCCGCGACCACGGGCCGACCGGGGTTCGAGCCGTGGAACCTGCGCGTCGCGCTCGACCAGGACGGCGCGGTCGTCGGGGTCTCACTGGTCCTCGTCTCGGACAACGGCTCGACCGGGTACGTCGACCGGCTGGCCGTGCGGCCGGACCAGCGCAACCGCGGCCTGGCCCAGGCCCTGCTGGTCGACTCGTTCGCGCAGGCGAGGGCGCACGGCACGTCCACCTCGGAGCTGAGCACCGACTCACGGACCGGCGCGCTCGGTCTGTATGAACGGGTGGGGATGATTCCTGAGAGCGTCTGGGTCAATCGTGCGATGGACCTTCCAGTGGACAGGGAAAGCGCAGTCTGAGACCCCTACAGCAAAAGTTTCCGTCAATCGCGCTGGTCTAGACCTGCGACTCGCCTGTGGAAACAACGCCACCCTGAGGGCGTTCTTGCCCTTACCATCGAGCGACGCCGGATCGGGCGGCGCCACGGCGGGGACGTGGGGTCCCTGTTTCGGCTTTTTCTGTGGGGGTTCCAACGTGCAAGATCTTCATGCATTGGTCGTCGAAGACGATCCAGACATTTCCTCGGCGCTGGTGGAGACCCTGGAAGGCGCGGGCTTCCGCGTGACCTCGGCGCGCGACGGACGGGCCGCAGTGGACGTGGCGGCAGCCGATCCGCCGGACCTGGTCACGCTCGACCTGACGCTGCCGCACATGGACGGCATCGAGGTGTGCCGCCGCATCCGGGAGACCAGCGACTGCTACATCGTGATCGTGTCCGCACGGTCCGACGAGGTGGACAAGCTGATCGGCCTGGAGGTCGGCGCCGACGACTTCGTCCTCAAGCCCTTCTCGCCGCGCGAGCTGCGGGCCCGGGTGGCCGCGCTGTTCCGTCGGCCGCGGGCGGCGATGAACGGTGAGGACGCGGCCGCCTCGGCACCGCACGTGCCGAGCCCGTCGCAGCCGTCGGACGAGCCGACGACGATCGCCTGCGGCGCCGGCCTGGTCATCAACTCGGCCCGGCGCGAAGTGCAGATCGACGGCACGATCGTCGAGCTGACCCGCATCGAGTACGACGTCCTGGAGCACCTCGCCACCCACCTGTCGCGGGTCTGCACCCGCGAGGAGATGGTCCTCGCCATCTGGAGCAGCGCGCTCACCCATGACCACCACCTGGTGGACGTGCACGTGGCCAACCTGCGCGGCAAGCTCCGCCGGCACTCCGACGCCACCTGGATCCACACGATCCGCGGCATCGGCTACCGGATGGACCGTGAGGGCAGCGAGCAGGACCGCCGCGCCGGCGGCGGCCCCTACCTCGTCGCGCGCATCGACTCCGAGGACTGGGCGCGCGGCCTCGACTTCTGAGCGCCGCCTCGGGCCGACAAACCGGATAACCCCTACGGGCCGAGCCCAACGCCGCCTAGCATCGGCAGTGGCTCGGCCGCGTGCGTGACCAGGCGTCGGGCCCGGGTGGCACCATCACGTGCCCCCAAGGATCGGTGACCCGGGGGGAACGACACATGGACAACCGACGCACAGCAGTCGTCGTGGAGGACGACCGCGACGTCGGCGACGCCATCTCCGGGCTGCTGCACAAGGCCGGCTTCGATGTGACCATCGCGCGCACCGGCGTCGCCGCCCTCGCGGTGATCCGGGACGAGGATCCCGACCTGGTCACCCTCGACCTCACGCTGCCCGACATCGACGGCGTCGAGGTGTGCCGCCAGGTCCGCCTGGTCAGCGACTGCTACGTGATCGTGGTCAGCGGCCGTACGGCCGAGGTCGACCGGCTGATCGGCCTCGAGGTCGGTGCCGACGACTACCTGGTGAAGCCGTTCTCGATGCGCGAGCTGCAGGCGCGCGTCGCCGCACTCTTCCGTCGTCCCCGCACCAGCGACCTGGTCTCCCCCGAGTCGGTGTCCGTCCCGGACGCAGCGCGTGGCGCGGTGCCGGCCATGGCTGACACGGGCTCGAGGGTGGGCGCCGACGGCGTCGCCGGGTGCGACGACCTGCTCCTGGACGAGCGTGCCCGCGAGGTGCGCGTCGACGGCGAGGAGGTCGACCTGACCCGCACCGAGTTCGACCTGCTCGCCCACCTGATCCACAACCCCGGCGTCGTCGTGGCCCGCGAGGACCTGCTCCGGGCGGTGTGGGACACCGAGTTCGTGCCCGACAGCACGCACGTCGTCGACGTGCACCTGGCCAATGTGCGCCGCAAGCTGCGCAGTGCCTCGGCGGACAACCAGTGGATCCGCACCATCCGGGGCGTGGGCTTCCGCTTCGACCCCTGCTGCGCCTGACCTGACCCCTCCGCGGGCACGGTCAGCGCGCGGACTCGCGCAACGTCGCGCCGCGCGCACCTCGTACGGTCATCGACGCACTGATCAGCGCCACCGTCCCGAAGACGGCGGCGGCCAGGAGCGTGAGCACCACCAGCCGCAGCGGCGAGATCGCAGCCACCAGCGCGGGCGTGGTCGTGTCGTCGGCGTAGCCGAGCGTGATCGTGCGCAGCACCACCCACTGGGCGAGCGATCCGGCCAGGATGCCGGCGAGCGCGGCGCTGCCGAGCACCACCCCGAGCTCGCGCACGACGGCGACCATCACCGACGCGCGGGGTACGCCGACCACGCGCAGCGCCGCCGCGTCGCGGCGGCGTGCGGGCAGCTGCACGGCCGCGCTGACGAAGAGGCCCGCCAGCGCCATGATCAGCACGAGGGCGGCGACCACGCCGTAGAGCCGCAGCGCGAGGGCGTACGCGCTCTGGTCGAGGACGTGCTGCTCCTGCGCCAGGGTCGTGCCGACCGTGAGCCCCGCCTCGGACAGCGCCTCGGTGATCGAGGCGGGCGCGCCCTCGCGCTCGAGCACGCGGACCGTGACGAGGTTGTCGTAGACGGCGTGGTCGGTGATGAAGGAGGAGTAGTCGACGAGCAGCCCGGACGGACCCGTGAAGGGCATGCCCTCGATCTCGCCGACGGTGTCGACCGGGATCAGTCCGTAGCCCTCGTCGAGCTTGGCGATCGCCCGCTGCTGCACGCCCGGGCCGGCGAGCGCGGGACGGGCGTAGGTGATGCCACCGGCCGTGATCCGAGCCATGCCCACCGAGTCACCCGTGTCGACCGTCATGTCGAGCCCGCCGTCGGACTCGGTCATCTCGACGATCGAGCTGCGGACGGCCGGGTCGGGCGACGGCGTCCAGCCGGCGCCGTCGATACCGCCGTCGAGAGGAGCCCCGTCGACCTCGATGTCCGAGAGCCGCAGCGAGCCGGACATGGCGGTGTTGGTGCCGGCGCCGCCGCCGAGCGTCATGCCCTCGAGCGGGCAGCCCGTGCGGCAGAACGGGATCCGGGTCGAGCGGGTGTGCTTGCCCGCCGGGAAGGGACCGACGTACGCCTTGAGCGGCAGGCCGCCGCGGCTGCCGAACCGGACCTCGACGGCGATGCCGCGCTCCGTGTCGGCCTGGTTGTCGACGGTGAGGGTGAGCTTCTTGCCGGTCACGGTCGGGACCACGCCGCCGGGGCTGATCTCGTCGACGACCTGGCCGACGTCGAGGCCGGGGCTCCACGTCGACGGCCAGGTCGCGACCCGTTCGAGCCGCGCCGAGTCGACGATGGAGAAGTTGGCACCGGGGTTGGTCGCACTGGCCGCCGCCATCACCCACTGTCCCTCGGGGTCGATCCGACGGGTGAGGTCGATCGCCTCCGACATCGTCAGCGTCGTGGACCACGTGGTCTGGGCGGGGGAGGCGGTCGCGGCGACGCTCGTGCGCCAGCTCGCGGCCGAGTCGTAGACGCCGACACCGAAGACCGCGACGGCGATCGCTGCGGTGATCGGCAGGATCACCAGCGTGCCCTCCTGCCGGCGCGAGATCGCACGCGAGGAGACGAAGCCGCTCAGCGAGCGGCCGCGCGAGCGCGCCGTCCACCAGGTGGCGAGGGTGGCGGTGAGCCGGGTCGCGGCGAGGCCGGCGACGACGGCGAGCAGCACCGGCAGCACCAGGTCGGTCGCGTCCGGCTCGCCCGGACCGCCGGCGGACAGCTTGCTGGCGAGGACCGCGACAGCGAGGGCGACGAGGGTGAGCTGGGCGATGACGGACCAGCGACGCGCGGCCACCGGACGGCGTACGCCGCTGAGCTGGGACGCCAGCGACTCGCGGACCACCAGCCCGACGGCGACACACGCGACGACGAAGGCCGCCACCAGCACCAGCGCCGCCGCGACCCAGCTGGCCCACGGCAGCGGCAACGGAAGACCCGGCACCAGCCAGCTCTTCACGAGGACGACGGACAGCCCGATGCCGAAGGCGACGCCCAGTGGCAACGCGAGGAGCAGGATGCCGAGCGGCTCGGCCAGGCCCAGCCCCCACAGCCGCCGCGAGGTCACCCCGCGCAGCGAGGCCAGGGCCAGCTCGGGCACGCGGAGCTCGGAGGCCGCGTTGAGCAGCCGCATGAGGAGCGCGAGGGCGACGAGGACGAGCGAGAGCACCGCCGGCGCGATCGAGCTGCGGGCCGTCGACTGCTGGAAGCGCACCTCCTTGACCACGTCGGCGAGGGAGTTGGTGTCGTCGGCGCGGAGCGTCCCACCCGTGACCGCCACATCGGTGTCGGCGGGGATCGCCGCGGCCGACCGCGCCGCCTCGTCGAGCTGGGCGGGCGTCAGGTCGGGCGGCACGTCGAGCGGCGTGTCCACGCGGACGGTCCAGTCGCCCGCCGAGGTGACGGTGTCCGCGGTCGTGAGGAGCGGCGCCGGGCTGTAGGGCGTGTAGCCGCCGTTGATCGTCGTCTGCTCGTTGGTGGTGCGCAGCCGGCTCGGGATCAGCCAGCCGTCGTCGGGACCGGGGGTGTCGTACGAGCCGACCACGACGACCTCGCTGATGCCGGGGCGCGGCAGGCCGAGGGACGCGAGCTGCGGCGGCTCGTAGATCGCCAGCGGGAGGGGCTTGCCGATCTCGGCGCCGGTCTTCTCGAGGTCCGCGGTGAGCATCAGGACCTCGCCCGGCTTCTCCGGGCACCGACCCTCGATCGCGAGCGTCTCGCACGCGTCGGACCGCGACCAGAAGGTCACGACGCCCCGCAGCGCGCTGAACCGCTCGGACTGGACGATGACGGCGGGCTGCTGCCACGGCCCCTTGGTGAGGGAGGTCGAGGCGGCGACGGCGTCGCCCTCGGCCTGCTCGAGGGACGAGCCCGAGTCGGGGGTGAAGACGCGGCTGAGGCCGGTGAGCCCGGGCGCGGTCTCCTGCAGGCGGGTCACGACGTAGGAGTTGGTGACGGCCTCGGAGAAGATCGGGCCGAGCACCGCGGACCCGATCGCCAGGGCGGTCAGCAGCACCGAGCCGACGGAGAGGAGGGCACGCGAGCGCAGGCCGCGGACGATGGCGCCGAGGAGCTGTCTCATCGTCCTTCCTCCTCGCGCAGCAGGCTGGGCCGGGTGGTCGAGGCGCGTACGGCGCGGGCGCGGCCACCGACCAGCACGACCGCAGCAGCCGAGAGGACGGCCGGGATCACGAGCGGCACGAGGTGCGGCGCGGTGTCGAGCGGGAGTCCGGCGACGGGCAGGACGAGGAGCGGCAGCCCGGCGAGGAGCAGGGTGACGGCGAGCCAGCCGCCGGCGATGACGGCCACCGTCACCAGGATGGTCAGGCTGACGAGCTCGGTGCGACCGGCCCTGCGGGCGGTGGCGACGGAGATGCCGAGCACGCGCAGGGAAGCCACGTCGCGACGGTAGTCGCGCAGGTGGCGGGCCACCCCGGCGCCCAGCGCCAGGAGGGCCACCAGTGCACAGGCGAGCGCGGTGAGGGCGTACGCCACCGCCTGGGCACCGCCGTGGGCTTCCCCGAGCTGGTCACGGACGGAACCGATGGACCGCCAGCTCGTGCCGGTGGCCTCCGAGACCTGGTCGAGCATGTCGTCGGGCGTGCCGGCGGCGGCGACGACCTGCACCTCGGCGGCGGGGACCGTCGGGTCGGAGCCGACCGCCGACGTGCGGATGTCGGAGAGCAGGCCGACGCTGCCGACCAGAGGCATCGAGCCGGCGACGCCGATGACGTCGGTCGCGCGGTCGTCGCCGCCGAGGTCGAGAGCCTTCGGGGCCTCCTCGTCCGCCACGAGGACCGGCACGGACGAGTTGCGGGACTCGTCGAGCAGGCGGAGGGCGGAGTTGGGGAGCAGCGAGACCTCCAGCCCGTCGGGGAGGTTGACGAGGAGCCGCCGGTCGATGCTGTCCGGGGGCAGGAACCGGTCTCCGAGGGCGGCCGCCACCGAGGTCGGATCGGGGAGCCAGGTGGTGCGCGCCAGGTTCGTGTCGCCGATGGCGATGGACCTGATCACCACCCGGAAGGGGTCGGTGGTGAACACCCCGCTCAGGTCGCGCGAGACCTCGATGCCGGTGATCAGGCACCGTGCGGCGCACGCGCGCAGTCGGGTCGAGCCCTCGGACTCCAGCCCGCGTCGGGCGAACCGCGTCGTCGCGGTCGCGGTGCCCGACACGTTGTCGGCGCCGATGTAGGACACCCGCACCACGAGGTCGTTCGACGAGGGTGCCTCCACCCGGGTGCCGTCCGGCCTGGTGAAGACCTGCGGGGGCGGGAGCGCGGACGCCGACGCGGTGACCGTGAGCCGCTCGCCCGTCGCCTGCATCGGTACGGCGTCGGTGCCGAGCCGGTCGACCGCGTCCGACGCGGCGCGTGCGTCGGTGCCGTCGTAGTAGTCGCCCACGACGGCGTCCCACCGGTCGGCGTCGACGTAGGCCCGGCGCTCGGCGAGGCGCTCCTCGTTGCGGACGATCGCGGTGGCGATCAGGTGGTCGCCGTCCGGGTCGACCTTCTCGGTCAGGTCGACGGCACCGACGGCGCCCAGGTCGGTGGCGTCGATGGTGCGCGCCCCCGGGACCTCGACGCGGGCCTGGTCACGGGTCCAGCCGCTGACGCTGACCGCGCCGCTCAGGGCGAGGGCCCCGACGACAGCAGCGGCCACGACGAGGCGTACGGGCGTGACGAGGTCGTCGGCGCGGGCCAGCCGACGGGCCGCGAGGAACGCGCCCATGCCGCGCCGCTCGGTCACCGGGGTGAGGCCGCGCGCCGCGATGCGGATGACCCAGATGGCGGCCTGGCCGAGCGCGAGCCCCACCAACGCCGGGCCGAGGAGCACGACGACGTCGGGTTCACCCGAGGCCGACCGGCTCCGGTAGGCCGCGACGCCCGCGCCCACCAGCACCAGGACGCTGAGGAAGATCGCGAGGGTCGTCGCCCGGCGAGGACGACGACGGGTGGAGACCTGCACGGCGAGCGGCTCGCGCAGCGCGGCCGCCGCGGACAGGCCGACGATCACGAGGGCCGCCCCGGCGATCACGGCCGCGGTCACGAGCGCCGGCTGCTGGAGCGCGGGCGCGGCGGCATCGAGCCACGTGCGTGTCGTCAGGACCGTCCCGATCGCGCCGACCCCGAGGCCGAGCAGCGTTCCGAGGACGATGGCCAGGAGCGGCTCGACGAGCAGGAAGCGCCACAGGCGGATGCCGTGGATGCCACGGAGCCGCGCGAGGCCGATCTCCTCGCGGCGGGCGACGGCGAGCTCCGCGCCGATGCTCGGGACGGCCACCGCACCCAGCAGGAGCAGGGGCGCGGTCAGCCAGCGGGACGTACCGGCGGCCTCGGCGAACTGCAGCACGGTCACCGCGCCCCCGACGACCACGACGGTCATCAGGACGAGGGTCGTCAGTGCACCGCGACGACTCCAGGCGCCCCGAAGGACTCGGCTCAACGGCTTGCCTTCTTCGCTCGCCCGCTCACCGGACGACCCGGCCCTCGTCGAGCGCGATGTGGAGGTCGCACGCGTCGACGACGGCGGGGTCGTGCGTGGCGACGACGACGACGGCGCCCCGGGCCGCCTCCTCGCGGAGCTCGCCGAGGACGACGCTGCGGTTGCCCTCGTCGAGCTCGGACGTCGGCTCGTCGGCGAGCAGCACGTCGGCACCCACCACGAAGCCCCGGGCACACGCGACGCGCTGCATCTGCCCACCTGACAGCTCCTCGACCTGGCGCTCGCCGAGGTCGGCGATGCCGAAGCGGGCCAGTGCCGCCTCGGCCGCCTCGTCGGCGTCGGCGGGTGCGGTGCCGCGGGCACGGAGGGCGATCGAGACGTTCTCGCGTGCGGACAGGATCGGGACCAGGCCGTAGACCTGGAGGACGAACGCGACCTGCGGGAGCGGGTCGCCGCTGCCGGTCCACATGTCGCGGCCGTCGAGCTCGGCGGTGCCCGAGGTGGCCTGGAGCAGCCCGCCCGCGATGGACAGCAGCGTGGTCTTGCCCGAGCCGCTCGGGCCGGAGAGCGCCGTGACCTTGCCGGCCGGGAACATGACGCTGACGTCGTCGAGCAGCGTGCGACCGGCGACGTAGGTGATCGCGTCGAGGCGCAGCGCTGTCTGCGTCGTCGTCGGGGTCGGGCTGAATCCACTCGTGCATGGATTGCCCCTCGCGGCTCGCGCGGGTCACGATGATCCGGCCCTGGTCGTCGTCCTCGAACCGGACGAGCGTGCCGGGGGGCCACTCGGCCGCGATGTGGCCAGGCAGGTGGAGGACGCCGTCCTCGCCCACCACGGCGTACTCCGAGCCGCCGTGCCCCTCGGCACCGACGCGGCCACCCTTCATGGTGACCGTGCGCGGGAAGGTCGCGGCGACCTCGGGCTGGTGGGTGACGACGACGATCGTGGTGCCGAAGTCGTCGCCCAGCGAGTGGATCAGGTGGAGCACGTGGTCGCGGTCGGCGTGGCT
Organism: uncultured Actinomycetota bacterium; assembly: GCA_963708875.1. Taxonomy (GTDB): domain Bacteria; phylum Actinomycetota; class Actinomycetes; order Propionibacteriales; family Nocardioidaceae; genus Nocardioides. The sequence goes on along the minus strand of CAVPUL010000005.1, from coordinate 352,386 downwards.
GAGCTGGCTGGTCGGCTCGTCGGCGAGGAGCAGGCGCGGAGAGGTCGAGACGGCGCAGGCGAGGGCGAGGCGCTGGCGCTGGCCGCCGGACATCGTCGAGACGACCTGGTCGGCCTGCTCGACCAGACCGACGCGGTCGAGCAGCTCGGTGTCGGGGAGCGCATCCTCGCGCTCGCTGCCGGAGAGGGAGAGCCGGGCGAAGGCGATGTTCTGGCGCGCGGTGGCGTACGACAGCAGGTTGCGCGTGGCGCCCTGCAGCATCGTCGAGACCTGGCGCGAGCGGATCCGGGCGAGGTAGCGCTCGCCCATCCGCGAGACCTCCTCGTCGCCGAGGAAGATCTTGCCGGCGCTGGGACGCTGGATCCCGCCGAGCAGGGCGAGCAGGGTGGACTTGCCGGAGCCGCTGGGGCCGAGGAACGCGACCCGCTCGCCTGGCCGGATGGTGAGGTCGACGCCGCGCAGCGCGACGACATCGTGTCCGCCGAAGGTCTTGTAGAGGTGGACGACACCCTCGCACCGGATGCCGAGGCCGCCAGTGCGGGTCTCCTCGACCGTGGTCGTGCTACCCCGCACGTTCTCCCCTTCTCCGGTGAAACAACGGCCCTCAACATACATAACTGACGTACGTTGAGCGCATGGTGATTCGGGTGGCGCTCGTCAACGACGACGAGGTGGTGGTGCGCGGGCTCGACGCGATGATGCGCAACTACGCCCAACGGGTCGAGGTCGTCGAGCTCGTCGCCGGCAAGCCGGTCGCCCAGCCGGTCGACGTCGCCCTCTACGACACCTTCGGGATGGGCCAGGGCAACGGCCCGGCCGTGCAGCGCCTGGTCGACTCCCCGCAGGTGCGCAGCGTCGCCGTCTACACCTGGAACTTCCAGCCGTGGCTGACCCGCGACACCCTCAACACGGGCGTCCGCGGCTACCTCTCCAAGAGCCTCCCCGCCGCCCGGCTGGTCGACGCGCTCCACGCGATCTCGGCCGGCCAGGTCGTCGTCTCGCCCTCGCGCGGCCGCTCCTCGCTCGTCGGCGGCGACTGGCCCGGACGCGAGGAGGGCCTCACCGCACGCGAGGCCGAGGTGCTGTCGCTCATCACGATGGGCCTGAGCAACCAGGAGATCGCCGAGCGCACCCTGCTGTCGCTCAACTCGATCAAGTCCTACATCCGCTCGGCCTACCGCAAGATCGACGTCGACTCCCGCTCCAAGGCGGTCCTCTGGGGCGTCGAGCACGGCATGCGCGCCGACCGGGTCCGGATCAACGGGTCCCCTGCGCGCAACTGACGGTCTCGCTGCCTCCGTGTCGAAGTCCCCGCACGTGCGGGGAGTCCGACACTTGGAGGCCGTTGCAACCCCCTCCAAGTGTCGGACTCGCCCTCCCAGTTCCCGGGTGACCGGCCAGTAACCAGCCGCCCGCCTGCGTCGTTGTCCTCCTGAGCCCGACCTGGAGGTACGCCGTGCCGCACCCGTCCCTGCCCCGATCCGCCACCCGCGTCCCCGCGGTGGCCATCACCCTTGCGCTGCTCGCGGCGCTCCTGGGAGTGGTCGCCGGATCGGCGCCCGGCTCGGCAGCGCCTGACCGACCGGGCCGCGTCCGGATCGAGGTGCTGTCCAACCGCGCCGACCTGGTCTCGGGTGGCGACGTGCTCGTCCGGATCCGCGCCCCGCGGAAGGCCGGCGACCTGCGCGTGACCCTCGACGGGCGCGACGTGTCGAGGAAGTTCCGCACCCGCTCCACCGTCCTGCTCCGCGGCCTCGACAACGGCCGCAACGTCCTCGTGGCCCGCGCCGGCTCCGCCCGACGCGACCGCGTCGTGATCACCAACCACCGCATCGGCGGACCGGTGTTCAGCGGCCCGGTCACGGCGGCGTACGACTGCCAGGACACCGCGCGCGACGCGCAGTGCAACCAGCCCGCGTCGTACTCCTTCCTCTACAAGCCGACCGGGCAGAAGGCCCTGAAGCCGTACGACCCCGCGAAGCCCGCGACAGACGTCGACACCGCGACCACCGACCAGGGCCGGACGGTGCCGTTCATCGTGCGGCGCGAGGACGGCTACCAGGACCGTGACCGCTACGCCATCCTCACCCTCTTCACGCCCGGCGAGAAGTGGAAGGCGTGGGCGCCGCAGCAGCAGTGGAACCACAAGGTGCTCGTCACCCACGGCGGCGGCTGCGGCGCGAGCTATGCGCCGGCCGAGCCGCCGCTCGAGGACGCCTCCGGCACGTTCGACGCGATCCCGGTGCCGCTGCTCGACAACTCGTACGTCGAGGCGCTGCGCCGCGGCTTCGCGGTGATGTCGACGGCGCTGGCCAACACCGGCCACGACTGCAACGTCGCGCACAACGCCGAGTCGCTGATGATGGCCAAGGAGCGGCTCGTCGAGCAGTACGGCACGATCCGCTACACGATCGGCACCGGCTGCAGCGGCGGGTCCGTCGCGCAGCACACGGTCGCCAACGCGTACCCCGGCATCTACCAGGGCCTGGTCACCACGTGCTCCTACCCCGACGTGATGAGCCCGGGCTCGCAGTTCGCCGACTACCACCTGATGCGCGCCTACTTCGAGAACCCGCAGACCTGGGGACCGGGTGTCGTGTGGGCGCCGACGCAGATGGCCGACGTCGAGGGGCACGTCACGCCGATCAACGCGGTGACCGCCGACGAGGGCCTCTTCAAGGACGCGATCAACCCGGAGACCGACTGCGCCGGCGTGCCCGCGCCGGTCGCCGGCGACACCCGTACGCGCTTCGACTCCGACACCAACCCCGGTGGCGTGCGCTGCGACATCCTCACGCTGATGCGCAACCAGCTCGGCCCGCGCCCCGCGTCGGTCTGGAGCGCCCAGGAGAAGGCCGTCGGGCACGGCTTCGCCGGGCTCCCGTTCGGCAACCAGGGTGTGCAGTACGGCCTGAAGGCGCTCGAGGGTGGTCGCATCACGCCCGAGCAGTTCGTCGACCTCAACGAGAAGATCGGCGGCCTGGACGTCAACGCCGACCCCATCGCCGTACGGACTGCAGGCGACCCCGCGTCGATCGCGAACGCCTACCGGACCGGGTTGCTCAACGAGTTCACCCACACCAGCCAGATCGCGATGATCAACCACGGCGGCCCCGACCCGGGCGTCGCCCACGACTATGCCCACGCGGTCTGGAGCCACCTGCGGCTGCAGCGCTCGCAGGGCCACACGGACAACCGCGTCGAGTGGTTCGGCCCGACGCCCCTGCTCGGCGACGTGCGCTGGCCGACCGAGGCGTTCATCGCGATGGACGGCTGGCTCGCGCAGGTCGAGAAGGACAAGCGGTCCGTGCCGCTGGCGGCCAAGATCGTCGAGGACAAGCCGGCGTCACTGACCGACCGCTGCCTGGCCGACGGCGTGCCCGGCGTGGTCTGCCGGTCCGACATCGCGCGCACCAACCTGTCGACGCCGCGGCAGGAGTCCGGGGGCCCGGCGGCCAACGACGTCCTGGCCTGCCAGCTCGAGCCGCTCGACCGGTCGTCGTACCTCCTGCCCGGCGGCCTGCCGGTGCCCTTCACCGACGGCCAGTGGGCCCGTCTGCGGGCGGCCTTCCCCGACGGCGTCTGCCAGTGGGCGCTGCCCGGGATCGGCCAGGGCCCGGCGAAGACCTGGCTGTCCTACGGCACCGCCCGCCGGGTGACGTACGGCGGCGAGGAGCTGCCGCGCACGCCCGCCGGCTCCGGCCTCGGGTGGTTCGGTCGGTCCTTCCGTCCTTTGTGGCGGGAGTGAGGTCCGCCCGTACGCTGCTCCGGTGACCGAGCACCACCCCGAGCGCGAGCCCGGCATCGACCCCGAGGACCTCGAGGCGACGCTGCGGGTCCTGGCCACGCTGCACCACCTGCCCGGCGACCACCCCGACCACGTCACCGTGAAGCGCGCCGCGTCGCACATGTACAAGGCGATCAAGGCCGAGCGGAAGCTGGCCGCCCGCGCCGCCGACCTGGCCCACGACCGCGCGATCATCGAGCGGACCGCGACCGGCTCGCCGATGCGGATCGACGACGAGACCGCCGGCATCCCGCTCGTCTCGAACGCCGCGGGCGCCTTCGCCGGCGAGCTGACCGTCGCCCGGGGCTGCTACATCTGCAAGCAGGACTTCACCCTGGTCGACGCGTTCTACCACTGGCTCTGCCCGGCCTGCGCCGCGACGAGCCACGCCAAGCGCGACCAGCGCACCGACCTCACCGGCAAGCGGGCGCTCCTCACCGGAGGCCGCGCCAAGATCGGGATGTACATCGCGCTGCGGCTGCTCCGCGACGGCGCGCACACGACCATCACGACCCGGTTCCCCAAGGACGCCGTACGTCGGTTCTCCTCGCTGCCCGACTCGGCCGACTGGATCGACCGGCTCAAGGTCGTCGGCATCGACCTGCGCGACCCGACCCAGGTGATCTCGCTGGCCGACGACGTCTCGGCCGCAGGGCCGCTCGACATCCTCATCAACAACGCGTGCCAGACCGTGCGCCGCACGCCCGGTGCGTACGCGCCTCTGGTGGAGGCCGAGTCGCTGCCGCTGCCGGAGGACTCGATCCCCGAGCTGGTCACCTTCGACCGGATCTCCGAGGCGCACCCCGCCGCGATCGCGGGCGCGCTCACCGACACCGCGGTCGCGCACCACGTCGGCGAGTCCGACGAGCACGCTGTCGCCGCGCACAACGCCGCGACCCTGACGGCGCTCGCGCTCAAGGCCGGGCACGCCTCGCTCGACGCGCACCTCGCCGGGACGGCCGTCGACGCCGGTGGCCTGCTGCCCGACATGCAGGTCAACAACTCGTGGACCCAGACCGTCGGCGAGGTCGACCCGCTCGAGCTCCTCGAGGTGCAGCTGTGCAACTCGATCGCCCCGTTCCTGCTGGTCTCGCGGCTCCGGCCGGCGCTTGCCGCTGCAGCCGAGGCGGCCACGTCCGGCAGGGCGTACGTCGTCAACGTCTCGGCGATGGAGGGCCAGTTCTCGCGGCGCTACAAGGGCGCCGGGCACCCGCACACCAACATGGCGAAGGCTGCGCTCAACATGATGACGCGCACGTCCTCGGGCGAGATGTTCGAGACCGACAGCATCCTGATGACCGCGGTCGACACCGGCTGGATCACCGACGAGCGGCCGCACCACGAGAAGCTGCGGATCGCCGCCGAGGGCTGGCACGCGCCCCTCGACCTGGTCGACGGCGCCGCGCGGGTCTACGACCCGATCGTGCTCGGCGAGGCCGGGACCGACCTCTTCGGCTGCTTCGTGAAGGACTACCAGCCCTCCCCCTGGTGACCCTCGGTGTTCGAGGTGCGAGCGCGGCGAGCCTCGAAACCTCCGAGCCGACCACGGCGGTCACCTGAAAGACTCACCCTCATGACCGATCTCGAGAGCGCCGAGGACTTCCACGCCCGGGTCGCCGCGGCGACCGACGACGAGGGTCGGTTGCCGGTCCAGATCGAGCTGATGCCGGGATGGGACATCTTCCCCTTCGAGCTCGACGGGCTGCGGATCAAGCCGCTGCAGGACATGTACGACGAGGAGCCGCCGCGGTCCGGCGAGGACCCCGCCGAGTGTGCGTGCGCCAGGCCCGAGGACCCGGAGCGCGCGGCGCAGGTCGCGTGGAGCAACGAGCGCTGGCAGCTCAAGGTGCTCGACATGCGGATCCCGGTCGCACTGATCCTGCAGCCGCGGGCGCACCACGACCTCGCCGACCTGCCCGACGACCTCGCCTCGGAGATGGGGCGACTGATGGTCGCCGTTGCTGCCGCCGTCGAGGAGCTGCCCAGCGTCGGTCGCTGCCACGTGGGCCGCTACGGAGACGGTGGCGCCCACCTGCACCCGTTCTTCTTCGGCCGTCCGGCGCGGATGCCGCAGCTGCGCGGCTCGACCCTCCTCGACTGGGAGGAGAACCTCCCGCCCGTCCCCGAGGACGTACGCCGTGCCAACGCCGGCCACGTCGGCCGCCGCCTGCTCGAGCGCCTCGGCGGCACCGGCCCTGCGTGGGAGGCGTGAGCTTGGACGTCAGCGTCCGTCCGGCGACCGAGGCCGACGTCGCCTTCCTGACCGACGTCGTGATCGAGGCGACGTACGACCAGGGCCGCTTCCCCGACGACTTCGACGAGGTCGACTACCGCAGTGGTTTCGGCGAGTGGACCCGCGAACAGGTGCACGGCGACGGCGCCGGCTCGTCGATCTCGGTGGTGCAGGTGGATGGTGTGGACGTCGGCCGGCTGCGCGTCGTACGCCGGGCTGACCTGGTCGAGATCGCGGGGCTGCAGCTGCTGCCCGAGCACCAGAACCGCGGCGTCGGTCGGACAGTGGTCGACATGCTCGTGGCCCAGGCCCGTGCCGACCGGCTCCCCGTCGAGCTGGGCGTCGAGAAGGACAACCCACGCGCCCGATCCTTCTGGGAGAGCTGCGGCTTCACCTACGTCGGCGAGGACGAGAGCGAGCACCGCCTGCGACTGGCCACCTAGGCTCGCGTCATGGACCTGATCCTGCTGCTGGTGATCCTGGGCGTCGTGGGCGTCGTCGCGGTCGTCACGACCCGTCGGAGCAAGGAGCGGGAGCTCCAGAGGCGCGAGGACGAGCTCGCCCCGGTGAAGAAGCTCGCGTTCGAGGACATCACCGCGTTCGGCGTCGACCTGCAGGAGCTCGACCTCGAGATGAGCGGCCACGACCTGGACGCCGGCGCCAACGCCGACTACCAGCGTGCGCTCGACACGTACGAGTCGGCCAAGACCGCGGGTGACTCGATCACCCGGCCGGAGGACATCCGGCACGTCACCTCGATCGTCGAGGACGGTCGCTACGCCATCGCGTGCGTGCGAGCCCGGGTCGACGGACGGCCGCTCCCCACCCGCCGGCCGCCGTGCTTCTTCGACCCGCGTCACGGACCGTCGGTCGCCGACGTCCTCTTCGTCCCGCCGGACGGCGTCGAGCGTGACGTGCCCGCGTGCGCCCTCGACGTCGAGCGCGTCAACGCCGGCGCCGAGCCGGACGTCCGCAAGGTGATGGTCGGCGCCCAGCGCGTTCCCTTACTGGCAGGGCGGCCGCGCCTACGAGCCGTACGCCGCGGGTTACTTCGGCGCCTTCGGCCCCATGACCTGGATGTTCATGGGCGGGATGATGTTCGGTGACCTCGGTGGCGGCTACGACGGTGGCGGTGACGGTGACGGGGGATCCGACGGCGGTGACGGCGGCGGATCCGATGGTGGCGACGGGGGGTACGACGGCGGCGGCGATGGCGGTGGGTTCGACGGCGGTGGCTTCGACGGCGGGGGCTTCGACGGCGGAGGCTTCGACTTCGGCGGCTTCTGAGCCCTGATGGTCATCGCCGAGCAGCTGGCCGGCCCGGCCGCTGGGTTGGCTCGCGTTCGTCCGCACCGCGGCGGACGTTCGCGGCGGTAAGACGCGGTCTCTTAGTGGTCGATGCGGACAACGACCCGTCCTAGAGAATGGCCGGACATGAGGTGGCGCATCGCCTGTGGCGCCTGGCTCAAGGGGAAGGTCCGGTCGACTACCACGCGCAGCTGCCCCGTCTCGATGAGCTCCACGAGTGTGCCCATCAACTGCCGCTTGTCCGGTGACGCGAAGGACCCGCCGCGCAGCTGCGGGGACACCGCCGAGCGTGCTACCAGGCCGAGGAGTCGCGGGATGCTGCCGAGCCAGCGGTGTCCGGTTGCGCCGAACGCGTCATGCCCGATCAGCACGTAGCTGCCTCGCGGGTCCAGGGCGCGTCGGATCGCCTTGAAGGAGTGGTTGCCGGGCACGTCGAAGATGAAGTCCCACTGCTCACCGGCGCGCGTGAAGTCCTCGGACGTGTAGTCGATGACCCGGTCCGCGCCGAGGGACCGCACGAGTGCGAGCTTGCTCGCGTGGTCGACACCGGTGACCTCGGCACCGTAGGACTTGGCGAGCTGCACGGCGATCGCGCCGACGCCTCCCGCAGCGCCGTTGACCAGGACGCGTGACCCGCGACGCACCCGTCGTCGAGGAAGGTTGTTCAACGCGATCAGCCCGACGGTCGGCACCGCGGCCGCTTCCTCGAAGCTGACGCCGGAAGGTTTCAGCGCCAGCCCCTCCTCGGGGGCGGTGGCATATTCGGCGTACGCACCACCGTTGCGCCACTGGACACCGCGAACGGTCTCACCGAAGACCTCGTCACCCGGCTCGAACCGGGTGACCGCGCTCCCGACGGACTCCACCACCCCGGCGACGTCGGTCCCGGGCACTCGTTCACGCGGGCGTCTGACGCCCGAGCCCATCAGGCGCAGGACCGCGGGCCGGCCCGCCACGACGTGCCACACGTCCGGGTGCACGGACGCTGCCCGGACCCGGACCAACACCTCATCCGCGGCTGGCTCCGGGCGAGGGACCTCGCTCAGAGCGAGGTCGTCGACGGATCCGTACCGGCGTTGAACGATCGCCTTCATGGCCGGACCGTACTGAACCTGCGACACCCTCGGACAGTAGATGCGGGTGCGCCGTGCCGAGTGTCTGCGAGTTCGCTGGGAGGAGTCAGTGACGATGGCCTCTCGGTAGGGCACGGGACGCTAAAGGACCGCGCCGCGCGGCTCGACTTCCACCGCGGCAACACCCCTTGCGTACAGCACCAAGAGCCGATCGCCGTGTCGACAGCGGAGCACGCCAGAGTCCTGCGACAACGTGTTGACGACGTGGTCGATGACCTCGCTTTCACTCCCCGCACTGCGGTCGTCATACGTGACATCCATGCTGTCCCCGCTGATCAGCCGGACACGAAGCACAAGGCCTTTCATGTCTCGCACACTAAACGCGAGCAACGCCTGCCCGCCACGAATCTGCGCGAGTCTTCCGAAGCCGATGGCTCGCAGGCTGCTCCGAACTCGAACTCGAACTCGACCGGCGGCGGATCGGCCGCGCTGAGTACTGCTCTGCGCACCCCTGGGCGCCAGCCACTCCTGTCGCAGCCCGCCGTAGCAGCAGGGGCGGGGACTCGGTCAGGTGCGGGGGGCAACACTCAGCCCACGAGAGAACAACGAAACGTTGCCGCGGAGACCCGGGTGCCGTCAATGGGTGAGGCGCCCCGCGGGGCCCTCTGCGTAAGGGGCTGGTGCGGAGCGCCTCGGATAGGACCGTTCTATGCCAGTCGGTGCCGGATCGCAACCATGGTTGAACCCGCAATCGGACAAGCTCATCGCAGCAGAAAGCTGCTGGGCCGACACCCGAACGCGGCGGAGTGACGCGAACGTGAGCCACTAGGTGGCCCGCTCAATGTCCTTGCCTGACGCTCACTGCTAGGGCGGCGCTATCCGCACGTGGGTAGCGCCGGGTAGGTCGAGCATGCTCACCACCCCGGTTTCGAGGTCGAGCACGGCACCTTGCGCGTGATCGTCCACGCCGAAGGTCCCCTCGACGTAGGTGAACACGACCTGCGTGCCGTCAGGAGTGAACGTCGGCTGGATCGCGTGCTCGGTGCGAGCGTTGTACGACGTCAGCTGACGCACGCTGCCGTCCTGGAGGTCCATCACCACCAGGTTGTCGTTCCTCGCGTAGACCACGCGCACGCCGCTCCAGTCCGGTGCCGGCGACCCAGGTCCGGCGAACGGCCCCCTCCAGGATGCAAGGACCCGGCGGTCGCGCCCGTCGGCGCCGATGGTCACGACGCGGAACCTGCTGACTACGGTCTCGTCGACCCGTGCCGAGGCGAAGACGTCCTCCTCGTAGACAAGGGAGCCATCATCATCCGACCAGCGCGGGTTGTAGAACCCGATTCGCCCGGTTCGGTCCGTGCGAACAGTTCGGACGTCCCCCTCGGCGACGTCGATCACCCGGAGCAGCTCGCGAGAGGTCACCTCCCCGTCCCGACTCTGCGACTCCTTGAACACGACCTGTCGACCGTCGGGCGACCAGGACGGGTCCTGGATGACGACGCAGGGCCTCGTGCAGTCGTAGAGCCGGACCGGATCTGACCCATCGGCCGCCATGGTCCAGATGCTCGCGAAGTCTGTCTCGACGACCAGCGTCAGCCCGTCTGGCGACCAGTCCGGGTGCTGAGGCACGCCGTCCAAGCCGCTGCCCACGTCAACCACGGCGTCTGACCCGGAAGGCCGCACCCACACTGTGGAGTCGGCCTGGTAGACCGTCGGCGGCGCCGCGGACACAGCGGACACAGGTGGGTCCCGTGGCGACTGCGTTGCCGGGTCGTCGGTGGCGGAGTCGCACGCGCCCAGCACGAGCAGGAACGGGACCACCAACCCCATCTTTGTCCTCATACCCGGTCCCTCGTTCGGGCAAGGCTTGCGGATGACACGCGAGGGTGTGGTCTGGACCTGTCATCCTGAGGCAGGCGTCGAACGAGGTACTGGACATGGGCGAACTCCCTGTCACCGACTGGGCGGCGCGAGAGAAGCTGTCGGTCTCGCGTGCCGAGGACTTCGACACGTTCTACGTCGCCGAGCTGCCCCGCCTGACCGCTCTGGCGCGCGGCCTGTGCGGAGCGGCACTGGCTGAGGACGTGGCGCAGGAGGCGATGATGGTCGCCTACCGTCGGTGGAACCACGTCGCCGAGCTCGAGCGGCCCGATCTGTGGGTGCGCCGTGCTTGCGCGAACCTCGCCGTCTCCCAGTTCCGGCGCCGGCTCGTCGAGCTGCGGGCGTTGACCCGCCTGCGCATCCGCCAGGAGGCGCCGGGGATGTCGGGGATGTCGGAGGACAGCGAGGAATTCTGGGCGGCCGTACGCCGGCTCCCGCCGCGGCAGGCCCAGGCCGCTGCCCTCCGGTTCTTCTACGACATGCCCATCGCCGACATCGCCAGTGTGCTGGACTGCACGCCGGGCACTGTCAAACAGCATCTCAGCCGAGCACGTCATGCACTGGCAGCCGAGCTCGGCCTCGACCCCGAGGACGTGTCATGAGCCTGGACACCCGCATCACCTCCGCGGTCGAGGACCTGGAGCGCCAGACCACGGTCGACGTCGCGGCTGGCCTTGAACGGCTTCGCCGAGCCCACCGTCGCCGCGCGACCACACGCGGCGTCACGCTCGTCGCCGTCGCGGCACTCCTCGTCGCCGGCGTCGTGTGGCGACTGGGCGGCCCGACACGCCCACCGGACCCGGCGCCGGCGCCGGAACAGCTGCACGTCTCCAACGGCGCCCTCGTGTCGATCGAGCATCCCGGCATGCGCGTGGTCGCGGCCGGCAAGGAGGTCGCTCATCTGCCGGCCTATGTGCGCAGCAACGCGCATCTCGCGTGGTCGGCGGACGGCACCGAACTGGTCTACGACACCACCACCGGCACGCTGGTCGCGCTCGACGTCGCGACCGGCGACGTCCGGACCCTGACGACGTGCGCAACCCCCTGCCTCGCAGGCGCTTCGCCCGACACCTCTCAGATCGCCCTCGCCTCCGAAGGCGAGCTCCGGATCAGCACCCCCGACGGCGAGTCAGTCATCACCCTTCCGGGACTGAGCCCGGGCGTGCCGGTGTGGTCACCGGACGCCACAAGGATCGCGTTCTCAGCACCTACCGGCCTGTACGTCGTGGGTGCCGACGGGTCGGGACTGCACCGCCTCCTCGCCTCGCCCGACCCACGCGTGGAGGTGATCGCGCCGTCCTGGTCACCCGACGGCGAGTCCCTGGCCTATCTCGCGGGCACACCGGTGCCCGGCAACCCGGGGGGCACCGCAGACGTCCTGCTCACGGCGTTCTCCGTCGTTGCAGTCGATGCCGCGTCCGGGAGCGCGCTACAGCTCGCCGAGGCCGGGGAGTGCTTCTGCCTGGGCCTTCCTCCTGGCGCCGTCTCGTGGAGCCCCGACGGCACCACGGTCGGGTTCACCGTCACCCGCGTCATCGGTCTGAAGGGCATCTTCACCGTCCCCGCACTCGGCGGCAAGGCTGAGCGGCTCAACCGCGAACAGGTCGGCGGCGCGCTCGCCTGGCAGCCGATCGCCGACTGACCTCGGGCAGACCTTTCACCCGCGCAACTGACAGCGCCCTCAGGCGGCGCTGTGCAGCGCCTCGATGACACTCCCCAACCTCGACGAGAGCTCCATTCGCCGGCTCCTATCTGCGTCGGTGGAACCTGAGGTCGCCGCTGGCGAGGCGGTCGAGGCGATAGCGGGCGTCATGGATCCGGTGGTGATGGTGGCTGCACAGCAGCACCGCATTGTCGAGGTCGGTCGGGCCGCCGTTGTGCCAAGGGTCGACATGGTGGGCGTCGCACCAGGTGCCGGGGATGTCGCAGCCTTCTGCGCGGCAGGTCTGGTCGCGGATCAGGAGGGCCTTGCGCTGCGCCGGGCTGAAGAGCCGCTTCGCGCGGCCCAGGTCGAGCGGGAGGCTGTCGCCGCCGAGGACTGCAGGAATGATGTTCGCGGTGCACGCCAGCCGTCGAGCTTGTGCCGCGGTGATCCGGTCGCCGGTGAGCTCGTCGCCGGGGACGAGGCCGGCACCGATGAGGTCGCCCGCGGCGAGGTCGGACAGGAGCGAGGCGAGCGGAATCGTGATGATGACGGTGGTCGCGTCGCCACCGTGGAGCGGCAGGCGCTTGGGGTCGACCGCCTCGAGGAACTGGGCGAACGCCTGGCCCATGCGCTTGGCGAACGGCGTACGCGCGACCGGGTCACCTGCCTCGTCGCTGGCCCCGCCGCTGCGTCCACCCTTGGTGTCGACGCGCGGGTTGGTGAACGCCTCGAGGTAGGTCGCGAACCGGGTGCCGACTGCGTCGGGGACCAGACCCGAGATGCGGGTGGTGCCGTCCCCGAGGCGGCGCAGAGTGAGCCGGACCCGATCGGCCGCGTCGGCCTCGAGGTCGGCCAGGCGAGCCGCCTCGACTGCTTCTGCGATCTCGGGGGCGACGACGTCGAGGATCCGGCGCCCGATCCGGGCGAGCTCCTTCGGCCCGAACTCGGCGGCCCGCGCCACGAGGTGCGCCTCGGCCCTCATCACGGTGTCGGTGTCCACGGACGCCGGGAGCGCGGCGACCGCCCGGTGGATGATGTGGGCCTGCGCCAACGTCACCGACCCGTCACGCATGGCCGCGGCGAGGAGTGCCCGGTCCTGGTCGAGCGCGGCGGCCAGCGCGAGGTCGGCACGGGCGTCGGCGAACCGGGTGCGCGTCGCCTTCGCCAGCCACCCGGCGGCGTCCTTGGCCGCGGTCTCGTGAGCCAGGTCGCCGGCGTCGGCCAGGATCCGGAGCCGCAGCTCCGCCAGCTGCGCCTCGGCCCGGCCGAGCTCGGTGAGCGCCGCAGCCTTGTCGGCGGTCGACATGAAGGTCGGGTTCACGCCGATCACTGCCTTGAGCGACGACCGTACGTCGGTGGCCGCTGCCACGATCGGGTGTGTCACCACATCGGTCACGCTCGGCCTCCTCTCGACGACTGGTCGCCACGCAACGCGTGACGGACAACGGTCGTCGCTCCTGGAGGCCCGGCATCCGGGCTATTACTCACCCTCGCAACTCGTCCTCATCACCACCGGGAAAGCGCACCGTCGTGACTGGTGGCCCGGAAGCTAGGGACGTGCCGACCACTCTACACCTGTTGAGCACTATTCGTCAACACGTTCGACTGCAGTCTTGGCCAACAAGTCCGCGTCCATGTCTCGGTTCGCGAGCAGGCTGCGGACTCGGACAGCGCTGACGAGCGTCACGAGCAGCCCGTTCCGATCGCTGGTCGGAACGGGCCGTCTCGCTGTCCGTCTCCGGGCTACTGCACGACGACCTGGCCGACCATGCCCATCCCGGCATGGAGGAGGCAGACGTACGAGTAGGTGCCCGCCTTGGTGAACTTCACCGTGAACGTGCTGGGCGGTGGCCCGAACCCGGGAGGCAGGATCACCCCTGAGCTGAGGGCGGCACCCTGGTAGTTCGTCGGATCGCCGGTCGGCGCCAACGGGTTCGCCGGCGGTGGCCCGAACGTGATCGTGTGCGGGACCGGGAACATGTTCCTCGACGTGTCGAAGGTGACGCTGTCGCCGACCTTCACCACGATGCTGCCGGCGATGAACCGGTTGACCATCGCCGTCATGTCTGCGGCCCCCACGTAGACATGGTGGGAGTCGGCAGAACCGAGTGCGTCATCCCACAGGTTGAGCCCGTGCTCGATGTCCGCATTCGATGCCTCGGTGGCCATCGCGTCGTAGTCGGCTTGCGTGTGCGGATATGACTTGCCCGCCTTGCGCACCACGACGACCGCCGACATCGCTTTCCCGTGGAGGTAGCACAAGTAGTGGTATTTGCCCGGGTTGAGGAACTTCAGGTCGTACGACTTGACCGCGTCCGCGAAGACGGCGTCGGGCGCCGGTGCCATGATCCCCGAGCTGCGGAACTGCCCCGGCTTGGAGATCGTGTGCTTCGACGTGGCCGTCGTCATGTAGGCGGTCGTCAGGTCGAACGGGACCGCGGGGTGCTTGGCATCGATGAACGACACGGTGTGCGGCTCCATCGAGTTGGAGACCCAGTGCACGGTGTCACCGGCGTTGATCCAGATCTTCTTGGGGCCGTACGCCATGGTCTGGATGGCGCCTGAACGCGACTCCGAGCCGACCATGACGTTCCAGGTCTGGGCCTTCGTAGCGGGTGCGGCGTGGGCGTTGCTGGCGAGGAGTCCAGGTAGGGCTACAAGCAGCAGGGCGAACACCGCGAGGAAAACCGAGGATCTCCTCGGTCGAGCCGACATCGGGGACATGCTCTCTCCTTCGCAGGTGGGGACCCTCCACTCTCCTCAGGGCGCCGGTGCGCGGCAACCAAGTCCCGCGAGTGCATAGACCACTTCGCGCGAGCCGCGCCTGACGACGCTCCGCGCTCGACCGGCGTCGCGGTGGGCGTGCGGTCGTACGCGCCCTGACGAGGGACGCGTCAGGAGGTGGCGGCGCCGTGGCGTCCTGCGGTCAGCCGCAGGATCCCCCGTCGCCACCCGAGCCGACGTGACCGATGTGGCCCCCGACGCCGAGGGCGCCGGTCCAGCCGGCGGCATGCCCTGCCCGACGGCGTACGTCCGGGTTGCCGGGCACGAGGATCGCGTCGAGGCACGCCCCCAGGACGACGACCGCCACGAACCAGGTGAACGCCGTCGCGACGACCGCTGGCCGGCCACCACCGTTGAGCAGGACCGCCGCGATCGCGACGGACAGGGCCGCCACCGAGACCGCGCTGAAGGTGAGCCACGACGTACGGGCGTGCGGGGCGAGGCGACGCGTCAGGGTGCGCATGCGGCCAGTGTGCTCCCGCACGCACGAGCGCGCCAGAGGCTCAGCTCGCGGCAGCGCCCGCGATGTTGACCAGCCAGCTGATCCCGAACTTGTCGACGAACATGCCGAACTCGTCGCCCCACGGCGCAGCCTCGAGGGGCTGCCGGACCTGGCCGCCCTCGGACAGCGCGGCGAACCAGCCGCGGAGCCTGTCGCCGTCCTCCGGCCCACCGGAGATGCTCACCGAGACGTTGTCGCCGAAGCTCACCTGCACCATCTCCGGCGGCGCGTCGGCGCCCATCAGGGTGATGCCGTCCGGGGTCACGAGCTGGCCGTGCATGACCTGGGTGGCCAGTGGCCCCTCGGTGCCCATGTCACCGAACGACATGACGTTGAGCTCACCGCCGAGGACCGACTGGTAGAACTCCATCGCCTCGCGCGCCTGGGCGTCCGGGAAGTTGAGGTAGGGGTTGAGCGTGATCGACATGGTGGGCTCCCGTCCGGTGTGGTCCACCCAACCTAGTGACTCCGAGCGCGGGCGGGGAAGGGCGGGCCACGCCCCCGGCGCCTCGTCGAGCGATGCAGGTGAGGACGTCGGGCGGGGCGCGGAACCTGCTCTGATCACCGGTCCGAGAACGGCGTGTAGTAGTCGCCGTGCCGGGCCCGCTGCTGCTCGTGCGTGTCCTCGTTCGCCCACTCGGACTCGTCGTAGTCCGGCGCCGCCTTGACCTGGTCCTTGGTCATGCTGACCACGATCCTGCGCGCGTCGTGGTCCATCCCGACGACGGTGCCGGCCGGGATCACGCGCTTCTTGCCGAAGATCCAGAACCCGGTGTCGACGACCAGCCACTGGGCGGCTGCGTCCGTGCTCGCCTGGTCGACCTTGCCGATCCCCCCGCCGTCCGCCTCGACCTCGTAGCCGACGAGGTCGCGGTCCTCGCTCCACTCGCTGTCGCGGTAGCTCCACACGATGTCACTCATGGTTCCCTCCCCAGGGACTCGTTTCACGTTCAGCCATCGACGTAACCACGGCCCGGGGCCTCAGGCATCACCCGTCAGGGGGAACTGGACGCCGACGGCCAACCGGAGGGGTCAGTCGGTGCCAGAGTGACCCCTGAGCAGGTCGCCGAAGGGCGTCACGTCGGACTCGACCTGGGTGCCGGACGTACGCCGGGGGCGGGCCGCGAGGTCCGGGGCGAAACCGCCGACGGAGTAGTCGCCCTGGCTGAGCACGGCCGCGGCCAGCTCGGAGGCGGCGCGGGTGATCCGGTCCGACAGCCCGTGGCTGCCGAAGTCCTCGGTGGCCGCGAACACCCCGGTCGGTACGACGACCGCGCGGAGGTAGGCGAAGAGCGGCCGCATCGCGTGGTCGAGCACGAGCGAGTGCCGGGCGGTGCCGGCGGTCGCGGCGATCAGCACCGGCGTACCGGTGAGCCCGTCGGGGTCGAGGGCGTCGAAGAACATCTTGAAGAGCCCGCTGAAGCTGGCGTTGAACACCGGCGTCACGGCGATGAGGCCGTCGGCGGCGGCCACCAGCTCCCGCAGCTGCGTCAGCCGCGGCGTCGGGATGCCGCCGGTGACCATGAAGGTCGCGAGCTCCGAGGCGATCTCGCGCAGCTCGACGAAGTCCATCTCGACCGACTCGCCGCGCGCGCTGACCTGTGCCGAGGTGGCCTCGGCGAGCTGGTCGGCGAGCAGCCGGGTGGACGACGGGACGGTGAGTCCCGCCGTCACGACCACGATGCGACGACTCATGCCTGAGCCAGCTCCTCGGCGCGAGCCCGCGCGGGCTCCACCAGGTGGTGCGGGCTGTCGGGACCGGCCGCCACCAGCGACGCGTGGGTCGGCGGGTCGCTCGGCACGTGGGCCGGGCGGCGGCGCTCGAACTCCTTGCGCAGCACGGGCACGACCTCGGTGCCCAGCATCTCCACCTGCTCCATCACCAGCGACGTCGGCAGGCCGGCGTGGTCGACGAGGAACAGCTGGCGCTGGTAGTCACCGACGTAGTCGGCGAAGCCGAGCGTGCGCTCGATGACCTGCTCGGGGGTGCCGACGGTCAGCGGCGTCATCTCGGTGAAGTCCTCCAGCGACGGGCCGTGCCCGTAGACCGGGGCGTTGTCGAAGTAGGGACGGAACACCCGCTTGGCCTCGGCCTCGGTCGCGCCCATGAAGACCTGCCCACCCAGCCCGACGTACGCCTGGTCGGCGGCGCCGTGGCCGTAGTGCTCGAAGCGGCGGCGGTAGAGCTTCACCATCGCCTCGGTGTGCTCCTTGTTCCAGAAGATGTGGTTGTGGAAGAAGCCGTCGCCGTAGTAGGCCGCCTGCTCGGCGATCTCGCTGCTGCGGATCGAGCCGTGCCACACGAACGGCGGCGTGCCGTCGAGCGGCGCGGGCGTCGAGGTGAAGCCCTGCAGCGGCGTACGGAACTCGCCCTGCCAGTTGACGACCGGCTCGCGCCAGAGCTTGCGGAGGAGGTGGTAGTTCTCCACCGCGAGCTTGATGCCGTCGCGGATGTCCTTGCCGAACCAGGGGTAGACCGGGCCGGTGTTGCCGCGACCCATCATCAGGTCGACGCGGCCACCGGAGAGGTGCTGCAGGAAGGCGTAGTCCTCGGCGATCTTCACCGGGTCGTTGGTGGTGATCAGCGTGGTGCTCGTCGAGAGCAGCAGCTTCTCGGTCTTCGCGGCGATGTAGCCGAGGTGCGTGGTCGGGGAGGACACGACGAACGGCGGGTTGTGGTGCTCGCCCGTCGCGAACACGTCGAGCCCGACCTCCTCGGCCTTGAGCGCGAGCTGCGTCATCGACGCGATGCGCTCGGCCTCCGTGGGCTCGCGACCGGTGGTCGGGTCCGTGGTGACGTCGCCGACGCTGAAGATGCCGAACTGCATGGTGTCCACTCTCCATCATCAAAGTTTGGTTGAAGTTTCTATCATCTCCAACGAGACCGCCACGCCAAGTATTCCGCGGAATCGCCGGGCGCCGTTACGGCGTTGAGGGCGGGTGCAGGCGCACGCTCGGAACAAGCCACCTGCATGAGAGGAGCGACGATGACCGACTTCACCCCCTTCGACGAAACCTCGTTCGACCAGCTGCTGCGCGGACACGCGGGACTGCTCGAGGACACCGCGCACGATCGTTGGGTCCGCGCCCAGTCCCTCTTCGAGGAGCGCGCCTACCGCGAGGCGGCCGTGCTGCTGGGCGAGCTGCTCGACGACGCCGCCGACGTGGGCCACGAGCTCACCGACGTACGCCTGCTGCTGGCACGCTCGCTCTATCACTCCGCCCAGCTCAACGGGGCGATCAAGGTCGCGACCGAGCTGCTCGAGCACGACCCCAACGAGCCGTACGCCCACCTGCTGGTCGGCCGGTCCCTGCAACGCCAGGGCCGGCGCGACGAGGCGCAGCCGCACCTGCGGCTGGCCGAGCTGCTGGGCGGCTACCGGGTCTGAGCGACGTCGCGCGCCGGTCGGGCGCGCGAAGGCTCGGTGAACACTCACTGGATGGGGTCGTTCCGGCGCGACAGGCGTGTCGGGACGACCCCATGCTGAGGTCGTGACCAGCTACGGCGCCCACCCGGGACCGCTCGCCATCGCCCACCGCGGCGGCATGGGGCTCGCACCCGAGAACACCCTTGCCGCCTTCGGCCGCGCCACTGCGCTCGGCCTGACCCACCTCGAGACCGACGTGCACACGACCCGCGACGGGCACGTCGTCTGCTTCCACGACTCCGACCTGCGTCGCGTGACCGGCCACACCGGACGGGTCGGCGACCTCGACCTCGCCGACCTCCGCCGGCTCCGGGTGCACGGCACCGAGCCGATCCCGACGCTGGCGGAGGCGATGGGGACGTACGCGCAGGCGAGGTTCGCGATCGACCTCAAGGACGAGGCGTCGATCGGCGCGATGGCCCGGCTGCTGCGCGCCAACCCGACGTGGGCGCAGCGGGTGCTGGTCGCCGGCGCCTGGAGCCGGTGGTTGAGCCGGCTGCAGGACGAGGCACCCGGAGTCACGACCGCACTCGGCTGGCGCTCGCTGACCACGTTGATCGCCTGCTCCAAGGGCCGCGTCCGCCCGCTCGGCGTCCGGACGACCGGACCGACCGGGGGCGCCTTCGCCCACGTGCCGATGCGCCTGGGCCGACTGCCGATCCACTCGGAGCGGGTCATCGCGCGCGCCCACGACCTCGGCATCCGGGTCGTCGTGTGGACCGTCGACGACCCGGCAACGATGCGGACCCTGCTCGACGCCGGGGTCGACGGGATCATCACCGACCGGCCCGACGTGCTCCGCGAGGTGCTGGTCAGCCGGGGGCAGTGGACCCGCCCCGACGTCGTACGACCTGCGTCGCTCCTGCCCTGAACGCGGGTCAGGCGTCCTGCAGGGTCTCGAGGGTCTCGACGCGTACGCCGTGGGTGACCGCCCAGAGGACGGCCTGGCTGCGGCTCTGCACACCGGTCTTGCGATAGGCGCTGCGGATGTAGGACTTCACCGAGTTGAGCGAGATCCGCATCTCCTGCGCGATCTCGTCGTTGCTGCGCCCGGTGGCGATGAAGGCGAGCGTCTCGCGCTCGCGCGCGGTGAGGATGTCGGCCTCGTTGGGGACGCGCACCCCCTGCGCGGACAGACCGGGCAGCGGCGGCGCCACGACGGACTGGCCCTCGTGGATCGCGCGGAGGGCGCGACCGAGCTGGGCGGCCGTGAGGCTCTTGCCGAGGTAGCCCGCCACTCCGTCGACGAGGACCTCGTCGACGAGGCCGGGGTGGTGGTTCCAGGTGAAGACGGCCACGCGGTGGATGAACGGGTCGGCGGCGGCGCGCGCGAGCGTGGTGTCGTCGAGCGACGTGCCGTAGGTCTCGACGAGCGCGATGTCGATGGGCGCCCGCATCCGGTCCTTGATGCTGCCCATCTCGAAACCGCCCAGGGTTCGGAGCATGCTCTCGAGTCCTCGGCGGACGAGCTCGTCGCCTCCGAGCAGCGCCACGCGGATGATCATCTGATTCCTGAGGTCCGTGGAGAGGAGCGCACGGCGGTGCGACCTCGACGTCCCCCCGGACCGTCCTCGACACCCTAGGTCTGGACCAGTGGAAAACTGCCGCACCGAGACGCCGCTGAGCGTGAACTGGGTGACCAACTGCACCCTCAGGGGTGAGGAACGGGGTGACTCCAGTTGGAGATCGATACCCCCTAGGGGTATATTCGAGGCATGAGCGAGCAGCACGGTCACCTCGAGGGAAACGACGAAGCCGTCCAGGCCCACCTCAAGCGCCTCCGCAGGATCGAGGGGCAGGTGCGCGGGATCCAGCGGATGGTCGAGGAGGAGAAGTACTGCATCGACATCCTGACCCAGGTCTCCGCCGCCACCAAGGCGCTCCAGGCCCTCGCCCTCTCGCTCCTCGACGACCACATGGCCCACTGCCTCGTCGACGCCGCCCGCCAGGGAGGCGACGAGCAGGACCAGAAGCTCAAGGAAGCCTCCGAGGCGATCGCCCGTCTCGTGAGGTCCTGAGGCTCGAGCCTCGCTGCGCTCGCACGTCAACCGCCGAAGAGAGAAGGACGTCCCATGACCACTGAGACCTACACCGTCACCGGCATGACCTGCGGCCACTGCGCCGCCTCCGTCTCCGAGGAGATCTCCGAGCTCGCCGGTGTCGAGGACGTCGCCGTCGTCGTCGAGACCGGAGCCGTCACCGTCACCAGCGCCGCCCCCCTCGACCCCGCAGCCGTGCAGGCAGCCGTCGAGGAAGCCGGCTACGCACTGGCATGACCAGCGTGAGCACTCCCATGACCACTGACGTCGAGCTCGCCATCACCGGCATGACGTGCGCGTCGTGCGCCAACCGCATCGAGCGCAAGCTCAACAAGCTCGACGGCGTCACTGCGACGGTCAACTACGCGACCGAGAAGGCCAAGGTCTCCTACCCCGGCACGGTCTCGACCGACGACCTGGTGGCGACGGTCGAGGCCGCGGGCTACGCGGCCGCGCTACCGAAGCCCGCCGAGGCACCCGTCGAACCAGCCGAGCCGGGCATCGATCCGCTTCTCCAGCGGCTGCTCGTCAGCACGGCGTTGAGCATCCCCGTCATCGCGATGGCGATGGTCCCGGTCTTTCAGTTCACCTACTGGCAGTGGGCCTCGCTCGTGCTCGCCGCTCCCGTCGTGGTGTGGGGCGCGCTGCCCTTCCACCGCGCTGCGTGGACCAACCTGCGCCATGGCGCGACGACGATGGACACCCTGGTCTCGATCGGAGTGCTGGCGGCGTTCGGCTGGTCGCTGTGGGCGCTGTTCCTGGGCACCGCCGGCGAGCCCGGCATGACCCATGCCTTCCGGATCTCGATCGACCGCACCGACGGGGCGGGCAACATCTACCTCGAGGCCGCGGCCGGGGTGACGACGTTCCTGCTCGCCGGACGTTGGCTCGAGCACCGCTCGAAGCGTCAGTCCGGTGCTGCGCTGCGCGCCCTGCTCGAGCTCGGCGTCCGTGACGTCGGGGTCATCACGGACGGCGTCGAGGTCCGCATCCCGATCGACCAGCTCGCGGTCGGCGACGTCTTCGTCGTACGGCCCGGGGAGAAGGTCGCGACCGACGGCGAGGTCGTCGAGGGCACGTCCGCCGTCGACGCGTCCATGCTCACCGGCGAGTCCGTGCCCGTGGAGGTCCGGCCCGGCGACGTCGTGGTCGGCGCGACGGTCAACGCCGGCGGTCGCCTCCTCGTACGCGCCACCCGGGTCGGCGCCGACACCCAGCTCGCGCAGATGGCGCGCCTGGTCGAGGACGCACAGAACGGCAAGGCCGAGGTCCAGCGCCTCGCCGACCGGGTCTCCGGCGTGTTCGTGCCTGTGGTGATCGGCCTGGCCGTCGCGACCCTCGGCTTCTGGCTCGGGGCCGGCGGCGGCGCAACGGCTGCCTTCACCGCCGCGGTGTCCGTGCTGATCATCGCCTGCCCCTGCGCCCTCGGGCTCGCGACGCCGACGGCCTTGATGGTGGGCACCGGTCGTGGTGCGCAGCTGGGCATCCTGATCAAGGGCCCCGAGGTGCTCGAGTCGACGCACCGCGTCGACACGATCGTCCTCGACAAGACCGGCACGGTGACCACCGGGGAGATGACCGTCCACGAGGTGGTGGCCGCCGACGGCGAGTCCGTCGACGACGTACGCCGCCTCGCCGGCGCCCTCGAGTCCGCGTCCGAGCACCCGATCGGCCGGGCGATCGCGGCGGCCGGTGGCGAGCTGCCTGCGGTCGAGGACTTCGCCAACGTCGAGGGCCTCGGCGTGCAGGGCGTCGTCGACGGTCACGCCGTCCTCGTCGGCCGTCCCCGGCTGCTCGAGGACTGGTCGCAGCGCCTGCCGAGCTCGTTGGTCGCCGTCGTCGAGCGCGCTCGGGGCGAGGGACGTACGCCCGTCGCCGTCGGCTGGGACGGCCGGGCCCGCGGCGTGATCGTGGTCGGCGACACCGTCAAGCCGTCGTCGGCCGAGGCGATCACGCGGCTCCGCGATCTCGGCCTCGAACCGATCCTGCTCACCGGCGACAACGCCGCCGCGGCGCGCCACGTCGCCGACCAGGTCGGCATCTCGACGGTCGTCGCTGACGTGCTGCCTGCCGAGAAGGTCGCCGAGGTCCAGCGGCTCCAGGCCGCCGGCAAGGTCGTCGCGATGGTCGGCGACGGCGTCAACGACGCGGCCGCCCTGGCCCAGGCCGACCTCGGCCTCGCGATGGGGACCGGCGCCGACGTGGCGATCGAGGCCAGCGACCTGACCCTCGTGCGCGGAGACCTGCTCGTCGCGGTCGACGCGATCCGGCTCTCACGCCGGACCCTCGCGACGATCAAGGGCAACCTGTTCTGGGCGTTCGCCTACAACGTCGCCGCGCTCCCCCTCGCCGCCGCCGGCCTGCTCAACCCGATGCTCGCCGGCGCAGCGATGGCGACCTCGAGCGTCTTCGTGGTGACCAACAGCCTGCGGTTGCGGGGTTTCCGGTCCTCGGTCTCCTGATCGAGGCCGTGGTCCAGCCACCGTCGGTGGCACCCAACTCTGGGTGAGCCACCGCTCGTGCCGGGTTCGTACCCTGTGCGGCATGGGACTCCTCGACAAGATCACCCCCGGCCGCTCCGCGACGCACAAGACCCGCGCCGCGCTCGACGCCGCGACCGACGAAGGGGCGGACCCGAACGCCATCGACCGGCTCGTCGCGATGCTCGTGGACACGGGCATCGAGGGACGCGGACCGCTGAGCTCCTCGCGCGAGCTCGCCGACGCGGCGCTGGCCAGGACCAGCGGCGACAAGGAGCAGGCGATCAACCGGCTGGCGCGCATGACGGTGCTGACCGGAGGTGTCGGCGGCTTCGTCACCGGGCTCGGCGGCTACGTGACGATGCCGGTGTCGCTGCCCGCGAACGTGGCCGAGTTCTACATCCAGGCCGTGCGGATGGTTGCCGGCATCGCGACGCTGCGCGGGTACGACATCGACGAGCCCCGCGTCCGCACCGCGATCCTGCTCACCCTGGTCGGCTCGGACTCCGACGAGGTCCTCAAGAAGGCCGGGATGGCGACCCCCGGCGGCCGCATCACGTCGTACGCGCTGCACGGCCTGCCGCCCGCGGCGCTGATGATCGTCAACAAGGCGGTCGGCTTCCGACTGATGCGCGGGATGAGCGAGAAGGTGCTGAGCAGCTTCGGCCGCGGCATCCCCGTGGCGGGCGGCCTCGTCGGCGGCGGCATCGACGGCTACATGATGAAGAAGATCGCCGACCACGCGATGAAGGAGTTCCCGCCGACCCTCACCGGCGCCTGACGGCAGTCGGCGAGCCGGCGGCGGCCCTCCTGTGGATGCGGACGTCATGAGGATCTCCGGTTCGCACCGACGATTCCCCTGACGTCCCGCGAGGTGCGACCTGAGAGGATCGGCGCCGTGGACGGACCGCTGCCCCTCGTGCTCATCTACGCGTCGCTGGCGTTCGCGGCCGTCGTGCTGGCCTACGTCGCCCTCGCGCGTACGCCCGACTGGGGGCTGCTGGGCTTCGCCGCCGTGATCGAGGTGGGCGCTCTGGTCCTGCTGGTGATCGCTGCGGTGCAGGTCGGCGATGCTGATCTCTCCGGCGGTCGCACGGTGACGCTCTTCGGCTACCTGCTCGCCGCCCTGGTCGTGCTCCCGATCGGCTTCGCGTGGTCGCTCGCCGAGCGGAGCCGCGGAGCGACGGCAGTCCTGGCGGTCGCCGGGCTGACCGAGGCCTTCGTCGTCGTCCGGGTCCTGCAGGTGTGGTCATGAGCTCGACCCCCAGATCGACAGCCAGGGGCGCCGGCCGCGCCCTCGTCGCGGTGTACGGCGTCTTCGCCCTCGCGGCCACGGCGCGCTCGCTCGTCCAGCTGCTCACCAAGGCCGACGAGGCCCCCCTGGCGTACGCCCTCTCCGCCCTCGCCGCAGTCGTCTACATCGCCGCGACCCTCGGCCTGGCCGAGGTCGGTCCGCAGCCGCGTCGACTGGCGTGGGGTGCCGTCGGCTTCGAGCTGGTCGGGGTGCTCACGGTGGGCACGCTGACCGTCCTCGACCCGGAGCTCTTCCCCGACCAGACCGTGTGGTCGTCGTACGGCGCGGGCTACGGCTGGCTGCCGCTGGTCCTGCCGTTCGTCGGGCTCGCGTGGCTCTGGCACACCCGCGTCCGGGACTGACTCAGGACGTCATGCGGAAGGGGCACCCGCTTGCCCCGTCCGTATGACGTCCCGCGGACCTACGGGGTCGTCGGGGGCAGGTGCTTCTTCATCAGCCGCTTGACCCGGCGCTCCTTGCGGTCCGGGATCATCGAGCGCATCTCCTCGAGCTTGCCGAAGCAGAGCAGCCGGTCCTCGCCCTCGAGGACCGTCTTGTTGCGGGGGTTCGGGATGACCTGCGGGCCGCGGTGCAGGGTGAGGACCGTGATGTCGCGGTCGTCGAGACCGGAGTCGCCGAGCTTCTTGCCGACCATGTCCGAGCCGGCGTGCACGACGATCTCGGCGACGCCGTAGCCGGTCGAGACCGTGAGCCGCTGGCGTACGTCGATGTCGGGGAACGCGACCTGGTTGTCGATGTAGTCGATGATCGCGCCGGCGACGTCGAGCTTGGTCGCGGCCTCGATGCCCTCCAGGCCGGGAGACGAGTTGACCTCCATCACCTGAGGGCCGTTCTTGCCCTCGAGCATGTCGACACCTGCGACGCGCAGTCCCATGATCTGCGCGGAGCGCACGGCCACGCGCTCGAACTCCTCGTCCAGCTCGACCGGCTCGACGCTGCCGCCGCGGTGCACGTTGGAGCGGAACTCGTCGCCCTGCGCCACCCGTCGCATCGCCGCGACCACGCGGTCGCCGACGACGAGCGCGCGGATGTCGCGGCCCTTGCTCTCCTTGACGAAGCGCTGGATCAGCACGTTCTGCCGGGTGCTCTGGAGGGTCTCGATGATCGCCTCGGCGACCTTGAGGGTCGGCGCGAGGATCACGCCGATGCCCTGCGTGCCCTCGAGCAGCTTGATCACGACGGGCGCGCCGCCGACGCTCTCGATCGCGGGGATCACGTCGGCCCGGTCCTGCACGAAGGTCGTGGCCGGCATCGGGATCTTGTGGCGCGACAGGATCTGCGTGGCGCGCAGCTTGTCGCGGCTGTTGGCGATGCCATAGCTGGTGTTGGGCGTGTAGACGTCCATCTGCTCGAACTGCCGCACGACGGCGGTGCCGAAGTAGGTGATCGAGTTGCCGATGCGCGGCAGCACGGCGTCGTACGTCGAGAGCTGCTTGCCGCGGAACAGCAGGTCGGGCTCGTCGCCGGTGAGGTCGATGCCGAAGCGCAGCGTGTTGAGCACCTTGACGTCGTGACCGCGGTCGAGGGCGGCCGTCCGGAGTCGCTGCGTGCTGTAGGAGCGCGGTGCGCGGGAGAGGATGGCGAGCTTCACGGGCCTCATACAAGCACGCGGCGACCTGACAGGATGGCCCGGTGTCCACCGCCCCCGATCCGTCCGATGCGGCCCCGGCGGTCGTCGGCTGGCGCGAGTGGGTGAGCCTCCCGCAGGCCGGCGTCGAGTGGGTCAAGGCCAAGATCGACACGGGCGCGCGGTCGTCCGCGATCCACGCCTTCGACCTCGAGCCCTTCGACCAGGACGGCGCCGAGTGGGTGCGCTTCTCCATCCACCCGTGGCAGAAGTCCGACGAGGACCACGTCGAGCTCAGCCTCCCGGTCCTCGACCGTCGCGAGGTGCGCTCGAGCAACGGCCAGGTCGAGCAGAGGTACGCCGTCGCGCTGGACGTCGCGTTGGCCGGACGCACCATCACGACCGTGATGACGCTGAGCAACCGCGACGAGATGGGCTTCCGGATGCTGATCGGCCGCGAGGCGCTCGAGCGCGGCTTCCTCGTCGACTCCTCGCGGTCCTACGCCGGCGGCAAGCCGCGTCGCGCCGTACGCCGGAAGAACTGGGGGAAGTGAGTGGCCCGCGAGTCGTTCGCCATCGGCAGTGTCCGGATCCGCGCCGGGACGGTGCGCGCCCTCGAGCTCCCGATCACGCGCCTGGTCACCGGCGCCGACGTCACCTTGCCGGTGCGGGTGGTGCACGGCCGCGAGGACGGGCCCACGATCTGGATCAACGCCGCCATCCACGGCGACGAGGTGGCCGGGGTCGAGGTGGTCCGCCAGGTGATGGCCGGACTCGACCCCAAGACCTTCCGCGGCACCCTGGTCGCGGTCCCGATCGTCAACGTGCTCGGCTTCATGACCGGTGACCGCTACCTGCCGGACCGTCGCGACCTCAACCGATCCTTCCCCGGCTCGGCCCGCGGCTCCCTGGCCGGCCGCATCGCCTTCCTCTTCATGCGCGAGATCGTCGCCGGCTGCGAGGTCGGCATCGACCTCCACACCGGGTCCGACCGCCGCAGCAACCTGCCGCAGGTGCGCGCCGACCTCGACGACCCGCGTACGCGCGAGCTGGCCGCCGCGTTCGGCGCACCCGTGATGCTGCACGCCAAGATCCGCGACGGGTCGCTGCGCCACGCCGCGCGCGAGAAGGGCGCGAAGGTCCTGCTCTACGAGGCCGGCGAGCCGCTGCGCTTCGACGACTACGCCGTCGAGGCCGGCGTGATCGGCGTACGCCGGGTGCTGGCGATGCTCGGCATGATCGAGCCGCTCGAGGAGCTCGCGGTCGAGCCGAGCCTCGAGTGCCGTTCGAGCGGCTGGGTCCGGGCCCGCCGCACCGGGATCCTGCACCTCGACGCGCACCTCGGCCAGAAGGTCACCGACGGCGAACGGCTGGGCACCCTGTTCGACTCGTTCGGCAAGACCCTCCGCGCGGTGTACGCCAACCGCGACGGCATCGTGATCGGGCGCACCGAGGCACCGTTGGTGAACTCCGGCGACGCGGTCGTCCACATCGCCAACTGAGCCGTCTGGTTGGCTGGCGGCATGGTCTTCGACGTCGCTGCCTTCCGCACGGAGTTCCCCTCGCTCGACTCGGGGATCGCCCACTTCGACAACCCGGGCGGCACCCAGACGCCGCGGGTGGTCGGCGAGGCGATCGTCCGTACGCTCACCGGCCCGCTCTCGCAGCGCGGTGCCGCGACCCTCAGCCAGCGCAACGCCGAGGAGTCGGTCGCCGGCTTCCGGTCCGCGATCGCCGACCTGGTGGGCGGCGTGCCCGGAGGTGTCGTCCACGGCCGCAGCGCGACCGCACTGACGTACGACCTCTCGCGCACGCTGTCGCGCGCGTGGTCGCCGGGCGACGAGATCGTGCTGTGCGAGCTCGACCACGACTCCAACGTGCGGCCGTGGATCCAGGCCGCCGAGCGTGCCGACGTCACCGTGCGGTGGCTGCGGCTCGACCCGGCGACCGGTGAGCTCGACCTGTCCTCGCTCGAGGCGATCAGCGAGCGGACGAGGCTGGTCGCGCTGACGGCCGCCTCCAACCTGCTCGGCACCCGACCGCCCGTCGCGACGGTCGCCGCGCGTGCGCACGAGGTCGGTGCGCTCGTCCACGTCGACGGGGTGCACCACGCAGCCCATGCGGCGCCGGACGTCACCGCGATGGGAGCCGACTTCATGGTCTGCTCGCCCTACAAGTTCTTCGGCCCGCACTGCGGTGCCCTCGTGGCCGACCCCGCGCTGCTGGAGACCCTCCGGCCCGACAAGCTGCTGCCGTCGAGCGACGCGGTGCCCGAACGGTTCGAGCTCGGCACCCTGCCCTACGAGCTGCTGGCCGGCGCCACGGCCGCAGTCGACTTCATCGCGTCCTCGGGCACCGGCGACTCCCGGCGCGACCGCGCTGGTGGCGGCGCACGCCGACATCGCCGCGCACGAGCTGCGGCTGCGGGTCCGCATCGAGGACGGGCTGGCGGCGATGAGTGAGCACCTGACGCTGCACTCCCGCGCCACCGACCGCACCTCGACGCTGTTCCTCACCTTCCGCGACCGCCTGCCCGTGGACGCGTACGAGGCCCTCGCGAAGCGCGACGTCCTCGTCCCCGCCGGCACGTTCTACGCGTACGAGACCTTCCGCGCGCTCGGCCTGCCGGTGGACTCGGGCCTCCGGATCGGGCTCGCGGCCTACACCGACGACAGCGACGTGGACCGGTTGCTCGAGGGGCTCAGCGACTTCCTCAGCTGACTCGAGCTCTGCTCGTGGAATCCACGAGCGGGATTCGACCTTGCCGCCGTACCTAGATATGCGTTGTACTTAGATACATGAGCGACGCAGCGAGCTGGCCGACCCCGTGGGTCCGTGCCGCCCTCGACCTCGCCGTGCTGGCGAGCCTCACCGAGGGCCGCCTCCACGGCTACGCGCATCGCCGCAGTCGCTCGTCGGCGCACGGCTTCGGGCTTCTGAAGGGTGGTTCCCTCTACCCGGTCCTCGGCCGGCTCGAGGAGGCCGGCGACGTCGAGGCCGCCTGGGTCGAGGGCCGGGGCGGTCCCGGGCGCCGGGAGTACGACCTGACGGCTGCCGGACGCGACCGGCTGGAGCGCGAGCTCGGCTCGTGGCGCGAGCTGGGGGAGACGTTGACCACGATGAGCACGGGGGCGATCCGCCATGGCTGAGGCGAAGACACCGCTGGCGGTGATCCACGAGAAGTTCGAGCAGGCGCGCGGGGAGGACCTGGACGGCGTGTGGGCGTACGCGGTGTCGTGGCGATTGATGCGGCGCGATGTCGAGCCCGACCAGGTCTGCGAGGGCCTGGAGGAGGCCCTCGCACTCGTGAAGGAGACCCAGGAGTCACCGGACGTCCTGTTCGGCACGCCAGCAGACCATGCGGATGCGCTCTATGACCGATGGGTCGAGGAGGGGCGCCTGCACCTCTGGGACGCGGGACGCGCTACGTGGCCGGAGGTGCCGTCGTCGGGATTGGCCTGCGCGGCCTTCTTCAGCGTGGCCTTTCTCGCCGTCTTCCTCTTCCATGGCGAGACGAGCAGGACCTGGACGCTCGGCATGATCGTCATCCCTGTCGGCATGGGCCTCGGCGTGGTCACGATGGCGACCGCGTGGGACACGACGCTCCGGAGCCGGGGCTTCGGCGGCGCAGTCGTGGCGGCCTCCGCGACCCTCGTCGCCAGCGCGACCGTCATCGCGCTGGTCAACGAATGGTCGAAGGCACATCCCCTGGGCACCGCCAGCATCTGGTGGTATCTCGCGGTGGCTGCGGCCTGCGCCCTGCTGTCCACCACGTGGCGCAGGTGGCTCGACGCACGACCTGTCCCGGTGCCGGAGGGGATCGCCGACGTCGACGAGTGGTCGCGCGAGCTGGCGGCGATATTGCGGGGCCGCTACACGATGGCCGACGCCCGGGTGCGCACCATCATCGGTGACGCCCACGCGCACGCCGCCGATGCCGGCCGGACCGTCCAGGAGGAGTTCGGCACGCCGGAGGAGTACGCCGCCGGGTTCGTGCCGGACCTCGCCCGACGGAGCCGGCTCCTGGTCGCCTACTACCTCGGCGCAGCGGTGCTGAACCTGGTCGGCGTCACCTTCGGCATCTCGTGGCGCAGCCTCGTCATCGCCGCCGGGTTCGGCTGGCTGGCGTGGCGCGAGTACCTGAAGTACCGCAGGCTCAGCGGCGACTCATCCTGATCCCCGGTAGGTCCTCGTCCGCGCGCCCGGCTCGAACCCGATGCCCCGGTAGAGCCGGCCGGGTGCCGGGTAGTCGTCGTCGCCGCGTGGGCAGACCAGGCCGGTCGTGGCGCCGAGGTCGCGGGCAGCCATGAGTGCCGAGACCGAGGCGTCGGCGGCGAGGCCGCGACCACGGTGATCGGGCACGCACCCGACCGGCTCGACCAGCGCAACGCCGGTGGCATCGTCGAGCCACACGCAGCACGACGCGACCCACTCACCGTCCTCGCTCACCACGACGTGGTCGGTCTCGGGGCGGTAGGGCGGCGTGGCCATCAGGCGCTCGTAGGCCGCCGAGGTGACCTTCGACGTCGCGGACCAGGCGTCGCGGTGGACCTTCGACCGCTGCTCGTGCTCGCCCTCGCGCACCGAGCGGACGGCGTACCCCTCGGGAAGGGCGACGGCCGGCAGGTCGGCCAGGTCGAGGAAGTGGTGGGTGAACCAGGGCGACTCGACCTCGGTGAACCCGGCGTCGGCCAGGACCGTCAGCACCACGTCCTCGGTCTCGAGGGTGCTCGCGGTGACCTCCCCCGTGCACTCGGCCAGCGCGGCGTCGACCACGGCACGGACGGCCTCGGGGTCGGCGCCGCAGACCTCCAGCCAGCCCGGCGACTCCAGCCAGGCCCACGCGCCGTCGACGACGAAGACAGGTCCGAGGCTCGAGGGCGGCCGGCTCGCCGTAGGCCGCCGACCAGGCCAGCTGCCCGGGGTGGTGCCGCGCAGCCGTCGTCCAGATCTCCGAGGCGAGGGCCTGCATCCCGGGCAGGGCCTGCTCGATCTCGAGTCGCTGCGCGGTCATGGCCGCACTCTCGCACCGGGCGTGCCCGTCGGGCACGGCATTTTCCTCAGTCGTCGCGGGCCTGGTCCGCGACCTCCTCCGAGCCCGCGCCCGTCTCGTGCGCGCTCGAGTCGACGGCGTCGGTGTCCACCGTGTCGCCGACCGTGGCGTTGCCGGCGGGCTCTGCGTCGAGCGCGCGCTGCCGGTCCTCGTCGCTGACGCGCTCGCCTGCAGCGGGAAACACCGATTCCTCGGGGTGCGCGGCGTACGGGTCGGGCTGGTCGTCGCTCATGCCCGCGACCGTACGCCGACGGCGTACCGCCGTGATCGCCCGCAGGGGTGGCGGCACATCGCACGTCCGAGCCCCGCAGAACGGCGATGTGCCGCCACCACCCCGGCGACCCCCGTACGGCTGTCGCACCCCTCGGCCACAATGGCGTGGTGACCCACTGGGTGCTCCACGTCGACATGGACCAGTTCCTCGTCGCCGTCGAGCTGCTGCGCCGCCCGGAGCTGGTCGGGCTGCCCGTCGTGGTCGGCGGCCGCGGCGACCCGACCGAGCGGGCGGTCGTGTCGACGGCGTCCTACGAGGCGCGGGCCTTCGGCGTACGCAGCGGGCTGGCGCTCAAGCTCGCCCTTCGGCGGTGCCCCGAGGCGGTGTTCCTGCCGGTCGACTTCCCGGTCTACGAGGAGGCGTCGGCGCGGGTGATGGAGACGTTGCGCGCGACCCCGGGCGCAGTCGTCGAGGTGCTCGGGTGGGACGAGGCCTTCGTCGGGATCGAGACCGACGACCCGCTGGCTGCGGCCCGCTCGATCCAGGCACGCGTGCTCGAGGCGACCGGGCTGCACTGCTCGGTCGGCATCGGTGACACCCTCGTCCGGGCCAAGATCGCGACCGACTTCGGCAAGCCGCAGGGCACGTTCCGGCTCACCCGTGACAACTGGATGGAGGTCATGGGCGAGCGCCCGACCACCGCGCTGTGGGGCGTCGGCACCAAGATCGGAGGCCGGCTCGAGGCCATCGGCCTGCGCACCGTCGCCGACCTCGCCGGCGCCGACGACGAGGCGCTGGTCGCTGCCTTCGGCCCGTCCAGCGGCCCCTACCTCGGTCGCCTCGGTCGGGGCGGTGGCCGCTCACGTCCCGACGACACCCCGTGGGTGGCGCGCGCGCACGGCCGCGAGACGACCTATCAGGCCGACCTGGTCACGCCCGACGAGGTCCGCACCGCTCTCGCCGAGCTCGCGGCGCGCGTCGTGGACGACGTACGCAAGGAGGAGCGGGCGGTGCAGCGGGTGCACCTCAAGATCCGGTTCGCACCGTTCTTCACGTTCACCAAGGTGCGCAAGCTGAAGGAGCCGACCTACGACGTCGACGTGATCACCCAGACGGCGTACGACCTCTACCTCGCGCTCGACGACTCGCGGCCCGTGCGTCTCCTCGGCGTCCGCGGCGAGATGGTCGCGCCCGACGGCGGCTACTGACCGAGCAGCGAGAGCCCCGCCGCGATCGCAAACCCGACGACCGTCGCCAGCCCGGCGAGGTCCTTCGCCTTCTCCTTGGCCTCGGGGACCATCGAGTCGATCAGCATCGTCAGCAGCGCTCCTGCCGCGAAGCCGTCGATGAAGGCCTGGCCCTCGCTCGAGACCACGCCCGCCAAGGCGTAGCCACCGACGGTCGCGGCAGCACAGAAGACCGCGACGCCGGCCCAGAGGCCGAGGATCGACCTGGCCGATCGACCTCCGGACTTCATGTCGGATGCCGAACCGATCGCCTCAGGCAGGTTCGAGGCGAAGATCGCGACCACGAGGGCTGCGCTCACACCACCACCCGAGGCGATGCCGATCCCGAGCACCGCCTGCTCGGGGATGCCGTCGAGGAACGCGCCGACCGCCAGCGGAGCACCGGCCGACGAGCCGCCGGACCGGCCGCCCCACCGCTCGACCAGCTTGTCGGCCCCGAAGAAGGTGAGGCCACCGAGTGCGAGGCCGCCGGCGACGGCGTACGCGCTCCCGACCTTGAGTCCCTCCTCGGCGAGCTCGAACGACACGCTCGCGATCAGCGCGCCCGCGCCGAAGCCGAGCACGAGCCCGACGAGACGGTCCGACCAGGTCCGCACGAGAGCGAGCACCGCGCCGACCAACAGCGAGCTGGCGGCCAGCGCTCCCCAGCCGAGGGCCTCGATCATCTGCTCACGATGACATCGGTCGGTCCACGCCCGCCATCAGCTGTGTTGATCACGCGTCCACGGTCCCACCGGCCCCCGGGGTCGTCTCCACCCGGGGGGCGGTGGCCGTGGGACCTCACTCGGTCGCGATCGCCGCCAGGACCTTCATCCGCGAGGCACGGATCGCCGGGATGATCGCGGCGAGCACCCCGAAGATCACGGCCACGACGAGGAAGACGAGCAGGCTGTTGATCGGCAGCGACAGCTCGGTCAGGTCGTCCTTGAGCGACTCGCGCAGCACCACGCCGATGACCAGGCCCAGCACCATGCCCAGGACGGCGCCGAGCAGCGCGATGGCGACGGACTCGAGCGTGATCATCAGCCGCAGCTTGCGCCGCGAGAGGCCCACTGCCCGGAGCAGGCCGATCTCGCGGGTCCGCTCGAGGACGCTCAGGCCGAGGGTGTTGATGATGCCGATCACCGCGATGACCACGGCGAGCGCGAGCAGTCCGTAGATGACGTAGAGCAGCTGGTTGACCTGGCCGCTGATCAGCTCCTTGAACTCCACCTTGTCCTGGACGGACAGGATCGGGAGGTCCTTCACCACGTCCTCGAGCTCGTGCTTGACCGCATCGCTGTCCGCACCGTCGGCGAGGGTGATGCTGAGGCTGGAGTCGCTGCGCTTGAGGCCGGCCTCGGCGAGGACCGACAGCGGGACGGTGACGCCCGCGGTCGTCGGGGTGTCCTCGAAGACGCCCCTCACCTCGAGCGGGATGGTCGTCCCACCCGGGAACTCCACGTCGATGCTGTCACCGACGCCGACGTCGAGGTCGTCGGCGCGACTCTCGCTGAGGAGCGTCTGGTCCCCCGAGATGGCGTCGGAGCCGTCGACCATCGTGAGGTCGTAGATCTCGAAGTAGGCCGGGTCGACACCGGCGGCGAAGGTCTGGTCGGGCTTGCCGTCGACCTCGACGGACACCGGCGTGCCCTGCTGGCGCGAGACCAGGTCGACCCCGTCGACGTCCTCCATCTGGTCGCCGTACTGCGAGGGGAAGCCCTGGAAGGTCGGCATCTGGACGAGGAAGTCGCTCCGGAACGCCTCGTCGACCGTGGCGTCGTTCGTCGCGCTCAGCGAGGACGCCAGCACGCCGACGGCCGAGACGACCGCGAGGCCGATCATCAGCGCGGAAGCCGTCGCGCCCGTACGCCGGGGGTTGCGCAGGGCGTTCTCGCCCGCGAGACGGCCGGCCGTGCCGAACAGGCGGCCGAACACCGCGCGGCAGGCGATCAGCACGGGCTGTCCGAGGACGGGCGCGAGCACGGCCGTCGTGACGACCCAGATCACGGCACCGGCGCCGATCCAGATGGCGTCCGTGCCGGGCGCACCCACCAGGCCGAGGGTCGCGAGGGCGACGCCGACGACCAGGGCGATGGTGCCGAGCACGAGCCGTCGTCCCATCCCCTTCTCCTGGACGACCAGGTCGTCGCGCATCGCGGCGACCGGCGGCACCTTGGCCGCCCGGCGGGCCGGGACGAACGCTGCGACCATCGTGACGAGGATCCCCACGACGTAGCCGGAGATGATGGTGAAGGGGGTCAGGGTGAGCACGTCACCGGCGATGTCGAGCCCGAAGGTGCGGAAGAGGCCGGCCAGCAGGCGCGACAGTCCCAGGCCGAGGAGCAGGCCGAGGGTCGAGCCGACGAGCGCCATCAGGAACGCCTCGATCAGCACCGACCGCGTGACCTGCTTCTTGCTCGCGCCCTAGTGCCCGCAGGAGCGCAGACTCGCGCACCCGCTGGGAGACCAGGATCGAGAAGGTGTTGAAGATGATGAAGGCGCCCACGACGATCGCGATGACGGCGAACGTCGTCAGGAAGATCGAGATGACGTCGAGGAACTGGCCGATCTGCTTCTGCGTCTCCTTGACGACCTTGTTCCCGGTGACCGCGGTGAAACCCTCCGGGACGACCGCCTCGGCCGCATCGGCCAGCTCGGACTGGGAGACGCCGTCGGCGCCGGTGAGGGAGACGCTGGTGAAGGCGTCCTGGCCGTCGAGGAAGATCTCCTGGGCCTCCTTCGTGTCGAGCAGCACGAGCGTCGCCCCGGCCGTACCGCCGCCGTTGAAGTCGGCCGTCCCGACGAGGGTGAAGGTGCGTCGCGGGTCCTGGTCCTGCGTCGGCACGATCATCTTCACGGTGTCGCCCACGGCGTAGCTGCCGCGCTCGGCCGACGACGAGTCGAGGGTGATCTCGCCCGGCTTCTCGGGCCACCGGCCCTCGTTGAGCTCGAGGATCTGCTCGCCGGCCATGTTCTCGCTGGGGGCGTAGTTGAAGGCCAGGGTCGGCGCACCCTGCCCGCCCACGAGCTTGTCGTCCTTGCCGAGGAGGTAGGACCCGATCCCGTCGACGGAGCCGACTGCCTCCTTCACCTCCGGCAGCGCGGCCAGCTTGTCGACGTCCTCGGGCGTGACGACCTGGCTGGTCGCGACGCCGGCGTTGCCGCCCTGCAGCTCTCCCGCCGGGCGTACGACGGCATCGGAGGTGGAGCCCTGGACGATGTTGTCGAAGGTGGCGTTGAGCCCCGTGCTGAACGTCATCACGCCGGCCAGGAAGCCGATGCCGAGCACGATCGCCAGTGCACTCATCAGCAGGCGCACCTTGCGGGCCAGCAGGTTGCGCCAGGTCAGGCGGAGCACGTCAGCTCGCCGCCTTCTTGATCGCCACGTCCTGCAGGCGCGCCATCTTGGCGAGGATCTGGTCACGGTCGGGGCTGCGCAGCTCGTCGACGATCACCCCGTCGGCCAGGAAGACCACCCGGTCGGTGTACGACGCCGCGACCGGGTCGTGCGTCACCATCACGACGGTCTGGCCGAACTCGTCCACGCTGCGGCGCAGGAAGCCCAGCACCTCGGCCGAGCTGGTCGAGTCGAGGTTGCCCGTGGGTTCGTCGGCGAACACGATCGACGGCTGGCTGACCAGGGCGCGGGCGCACGCGACGCGTTGCTGCTGGCCGCCCGACATCTCACTGGGGCGGTGGCCGAGTCGCGGTCGGAGGCCGACCGCATCGACCACCTGGTCGAACCAGGCGCGGTCGGGCTTGCGGCCGGCGAGGTTCAGCGGCAGCAGGATGTTCTCCTCCGCGCTGAGGGTCGGCACCAGGTTGAACGACTGGAAGACGAAGCCGACGCGCTCACGGCGCAGGGTGGTGAGGTCCTTGTCCTTGAGCCTGCCCAGCGACGTGCCGTCCACGACGGCCTCGCCCGAGGTCGGGGTGTCGAGGGCGGCCAGGCAGTGCATGAGGGTCGACTTGCCGGAGCCGGACGGCCCCATGATGGCGGTGAACTCGCCCTGCATCAGGTCGACGGTGACTCCGTCGAGAGCCCGTACCTCGGCCTCGCCCTTGCCGTACACCTTGACCAGGTCGTGTGCGCTCGCCGCGACGCCGCGCGCCGGATCCCCCGTGGGTTGCTCTGTCATGCCGGCAAGTCTGGCAGTAGTCGGAATCCCGCTGCCATGGGATAAGACCCGCAGCGGACCCTGACATCTGTCAGGGCCGTCTCGGGGTCCCGACGCGCGTCCGGACACCCCCTAGGTTGAGCCCGTGGGTGACATCGCTGCCGGCTTCCTGACCGGCCTGTCCCTCATCATCGCGATCGGAGCGCAGAACGCCTTCGTCCTCCGCCAGGGCCTGCGCCGCAGCCACGTCGCGCTCGTCGTCGCCATCTGCGCGCTGTCGGACGTCGTCCTCATCGTGGCGGGCGTCGCGGGCATCGGCGTCGTGGTCGACCGCGCACCGTGGGCGATCGAGGTGATCCGCTGGCTCGGCGTCGCGTTCCTCACCGTGTACGGCGTCATGTCCCTGGTGCGCGCCAGACGGCCGCAGGCCCTCGCGGTCGGCGAGGCCGCGGTCGAGACGCGTGCAGGCGTCGCCGCCCGTGCCGTCGCGCTGACCTGGCTCAACCCGCACGTCTACCTCGACACCGTGCTCCTGCTCGGCTCGATCGCCGGCACGCACGGCACGCCCGGCCGGTGGTGGTTCGCGCTCGGCGCGTGCATGGCCAGCATCGGTTGGTTCGCGGGACTGGCGTACGGCGCCCGGCTGGCCGCCCCGCGCCTCGCCGACCCCCGTGCGTGGCAGGTCCTCGACATCGCCATCGGCCTGGTGATGCTCGCGATCGCCGTACGCCTCGCCCTCGGCGCCTGACGTACGCCCGTCGCCGGTGCCTAGGTGGTGTCGGCGGCCCGGGCCACGGCCTCGTCGTGCCGCTGGTGCAGCCGGTCGCGGATCTCGCCGGCGTCGTAGTGACGGCGCACGCGCTCGTCGCGCGCCACGGCCGCGCCGGTCGCGACCCCGGCCAGGATCCCGGCCAGTCCCAACCACTTCCACACCTGCACCGCGCGAGCGTATCCCCCGGCTCGTCGGCGCGAGGCGGAGTCGTGCGGCAGACTGCCGCGCATGGCAACGCCGGTGACCCTCGACCAGGCCGTCGACCTGACCCGCAGCGGCGACATCTGGCTCTTCCGCGGCCGCCGCGCGCCCGACCGCGCGATCCGCGCGGTCACCAACTCGCCGGTCAACCACGTCGGGATGGCCGTGGTCGTCGACGACCTGCCGCCGCTGATCTTCCACGCCGAGCTCGGCAAGAGCCAGGAGGACGTGTGGACCGGCGGCCACCACCGCGGCGTCCAGCTCCACGACCTGCGCGAGGCCGTGTCGCGCTGGCAGACGGAGTACGAGCAGGACGCCTGGCTGCGGCAGCTCGAGCCCCAGATCGGGCAGGCCGAGGAGGACGGCATGCTGCGCACCGTCGCCCGGCTCGACGGCGTCTCCTTCCCCAGCCTCACCAAGCTCGGCGTCCGCTGGCTGCGCGGCCGCGACGCCTACGTGCCGCGCCGCAAGCGGGGCCAGCGGGTCACGCCCGAGGCGGCGTTCTGCGCCGAGATCGTGGCCAGCTGCTACATCGAGATGGGCGTCCTGCGCGACGACCGCCGTGCCACCTGGTACGACCCGGGCACGTTCTGGAGCGGCGACTACCTGCCGATCTCGGACGGCTGGAGCCTCGGCAAGGAGGTCGCGGTCAGTCGCTGACCGCAGCAGTCAGCCGCTGACCGACCGCCGCCACGGCAGCCTTGAGCTCGTCGCCACCCACCACCGTGAACGGCAGCGGTACGCCGGCCAGCCACTCGCCGGCGTACGCCACGGCGTTGCTGGTGGTGCCGACCAGCTCGCAGCCACCGTCGGGTCGCGCCCGGAGCTCGCCGAGCGTCGGCCGGATCCACGGCCGCACCTGCTCGAGCGGAGCCTCGAACACGACGTGCGTCTCGTGCTCCCAGCCCTTGCCGAGGTTCGACTCCAGCTCGGCTGCCGGGTCGAGGTCCGCCGGCACCTCGAACGTGCCGTCGAGGATCGTCACCGCAGTGACGCGGTCGATGCGGAAGGTGCGCAGCTCGTCGGCGTGGTGGGAGTGGCAGAGCAGGTACCACCGGCCGTAGCGCACCACGACCGACCAGGGGTCGACCTCGAACGTGCGCGCGTTGCCGGCCGCCGTGCGGTAGCCGATCCGCACCTGCCGCTGGGAGGCGACCGCCGCCACGAGGTCCGTGGTCACGGTGGGGTCGGGCTTGACCGGGAAGCGCTCGGGGACGGCCCGAGCGGTCTCCCGGAGGGCGACCGCCTGCCGCGCGACGTTGCTCGGCAGCACCCGCAGGATCTTGCCGAGCGCCGACCCGACCGGGTCGTCGGGATCGGCGACGGCGTGCTGGGAGTCGAGCGCGGCCATCACCAGGCCGAGCGCCTCGGTCGCGGAGAAGACCAGTGGCGGCAGCCGTAGGCCACGGCCCAGGGTGTAGCCGCCGTAGGGCCCCCGCGTCGACTCGACCGGGATGTCGGCCTCGCGCAGGATCGCGACGTAGCGGCGCGCGGCGCGCTCGGTGACGCCGAGCCGCTCCGCCAGCTCGGTGGCCGTGATGCCCGGCCGGCCCTGCAGGATGTCCAGCGCCCGCAGTGCGCGCGCGGTCGGGCTGATGTCGCTCATGTCCGTGATCCTTGCACCGGATCCGGTCGTGGAGCGTCCGGAACCTCTCCTAGGGTGGATCGCGAAGGACGAACACCCGCGACGAAGGAGACTCCATGGACATCGTGCTCATCGCCGGACTCTGGCTCGACGGATCAGCGTGGGACCAGGTGGTCCCCGAGCTGGAGAAGCTCGGCCACCGCGGCATCGCGGTGACGCTCCCCGGACAGGGCGACGGCGCGACCTCGGCGACGTACGACGACCAGGCGCAGGCCGTGCTGGCGGCGGTCGACGCGGCCGAGGACAAGCCCCTGGTGGTGGGCCACTCGGCCGCCTGCACGCTGGCGTGGGTGGCGGCCGACCAGCGGCCCGACGGCGTCACGGGAGTCGCGCTGATCGGCGGCTTCCCGACGACCGACGGCGAGAAGTACGCCGACTTCTTCGAGCCGGTCGACGGCGCGATGCCCTTCCCGGGCTGGGAGAAGTTCGAGGGACCCGACTCCGACGACATGTCCGCCGAGCTCAAGGCGGACCTCCTCGGCACGGTCATCCCGGTGCCGGTCGGAGTCACCCGGGGCACGGTGCACTGGACCAGCGAGGCTCGCCACGGCGTACCGCTGACGCTGATCTGCCCCGAGTTCAGCCCGGCCGAGGCGCAGGAGTGGATCGACGACGGCGACGTCCCGGAGCTCGCGACGGCGACGGCGCTCGAGCTCGTCGACATCGACTCCGGCCACTGGCCGATGTTCACCCAGCCGGCCGCGCTCGCGGCCCTGATCGACGAGGCTGCGCGCCGCTAGTCGCGAGGCTCGTCGAGCAGCTCTTCGGGGCGTGGCCGCGACGGTCGGCTGGTCGAGCGACGCCGGACGCCGGAGGTTCACCGGGGTCATCGGCGTGACCGGCAGGACGTAGTCGCTGTCGACGCCCGCCGCCAGGCCGAGGTCGAGGCCGGAGAGCTCGTTGCTCGCCACCCCCAGCATCACGGCGACGGTGCGTGCGTTGGCGGGACGCTTCTCGGGGTCCTTCTCCAGCAGCGTCGCGACGACGGCGCGCAGGTCGGTCGGCACGTCGTCGCCCAGCGCCGGCGGAGGCTCGTTGACGTGCGACATCGCGGTGGCGATGGGCGTGCCACGGTCGAACGGGCGGGTGCCGGTGAGCATCTCGTGGGCGACGACGCCGAGGGCGTAGAGGTCGCTGGCGCCGGTCGCCTTCTCGCCCATGGCCTGCTCGGGGCTGATGTAGTTGGGCGTGCCGACCATCTCGCCGACCCGCGTGTGGCCGATGCCGTCCATGGCGCGCGCGATGCCGAAGTCGGTGAGCTTCACGACGCCGTCGTTGCGGAGCAGGATGTTGGCGGGCTTGACGTCGCGGTGGACGACGCCGGCCTCGTGGGCCGTGCCGAGCCCGAGCGCGGCCTGGGCCACGATCGAGCGCACGTTCTCCGGGTCGAGGGCGCCCTGGTCGCGGATGACCGCCGACAGCGGCATGCCCTCGACCAGCTCCATCACGAGGTAGGACCTGTGGTCGTCCTCGCCGTAGTCGAAGACCGTCGTGATGTTGGGGTGCATCAGCGAGGCCGAGTGCTGGGCCTCGTCGCGGAAACGTTCGGCGAAGACCTCTTCGTCGTCCATGTCGGCCCGCATGATCTTCACCGCCACCTGGCGCTGCAGGACGTCGTCGACGGCGCACCAGACGTGGGCCATGCCCCCGGAGGCGATCCGCTCCTCCAGCACGTAGCGGTCGCCGAGACGGAGACCTTCCACGAGTCGCTCCACGATGCAGTCCCACTTCTCTTCGAGATCGTGGCACGAGACCCGCACCGCAGCGTTGATCGTACTCCGCGCGACGGACCTCCCACCCCTAGGAAGGGCCAGTTCCCCGAGTGCGGGGATCGCATACATCCGGACTCCGTCTTGACAACGTACAACTCATTGGTTGTATGTTTGTCCCATGACCGAGGAGAGCACCACAGCGAGCGAGGACCGGGCAGACGCCTGGTTCCACGCACTCGCCGATCGGACGCGGCGCGACATCCTGCGTCGCGTGCTGGCCGGCGAGCACTCCGTCTCCACCCTGGCCCGGAGCTATGACATGAGCTTCGCGGCCGTCCAGAAGCACGTCGCCGTGCTCGAGAGGGCGGGCCTGCTGTCCAAGCGCCGCCAGGGCCGCGAGGCCCTGGCCAGCGGCGACGTCGAGGCGGTCCGGTCGGTGGGCGCGATGCTCACCGAGCTCGAAGCCCTGTGGCGCGGCCGGATCTCCCGGATGGACGAGCTGTTCGCCTCTGACAACCCTGACACCACCGACACGAAGGACTGACCACCATGCCCGTCACCGACGTCCAGCACGACCTCGACGCCCTCACCCTGACCATCACCGCCGACTTCGCCGCACCCGTCGAGCGCGTGTGGGAGGTCTACGCCGACCCGCGCCAGCTCGAGCGGGTCTGGGGCCCGCCGACCCACCCGGCCACCTTCGTCGACCACGAGCTCGCCCCCGGCGGGCGGATGACCTACTACCTGACCACCCCCGAGGGCGAGCACTACTACGCCTACTGGGACATCGCGACCGTCGACCGACCGGACGGCTTCTCGTTCACCGACGGCTTCGCCCTCGACGACTCCTTCACCCCCAACCCGGACATGCCGCAGTCGAGCCAGGACTACCGGTTCGTCGAGACCGACGGCACGACCCGGGCCACCTTCGTCTCGAGCTACGCCACTGCCGAGGCCCTCCGGACCGTCCTCGCCATGGGCGTCGTCGAGGGCGCCAGCGCGGCCCTCAACCAGATCGACGACCTCCTCGCCTCCTGACCCGTACGCACGTCTCGACCCCTACGAAAGGCCACGCCCATGCGACCCATCGTCGTCACCGAGTTCATCACCCTCGACGGCATCGTCGACTCCCCCGGCGGCGGGGACCACCCGCACGGCGGCTGGACGTTCAAGGACGTCGAGTTCGACCCCGCTGCCTACGAGATCAAGGGCCGCGAGACCCTCGAGGCGTCCGCGCTCCTCTTCGGTCGCCAGTCCTACGACGAGTTCGCCCCCGTGTGGCCCTCGATGGAGGAGTTCGCGACCTACAACGCGATGCCCAAGTACGTCGTCTCGACCACGCTGACCGGCGACACCGTGCCGTGGGGCGAGGGCGAGGTCCACGTCCTCCGCTCGCTGGACGACGTCGCCGCGCTGAAGGAGACCGAGGGCGGCGAGATCCAGGTCCACGGCAGCCCGACGCTCGCCCAGGGCCTGGCGGCCGCCGGTCTGGTCGACCGCTACCACCTGCTCGTCTTC
Source organism: uncultured Actinomycetota bacterium (assembly GCA_963708875.1). GTDB lineage: Bacteria > Actinomycetota > Actinomycetes > Propionibacteriales > Nocardioidaceae > Nocardioides. The sequence continues at coordinate 309,882 of CAVPUL010000005.1, read as the reverse complement.
CCGATCATGCTCGGCAGCGGCAAGCGCCTGTTCACCGACGGCGAAGCCCCGGCGAAGACGAAGCTCGCACTCATCGAGCACGCCGCCTACTCCAACGGGATCACGCTCCAGCGCTACGACGTCGTCCGCTGACGGTGAACGCGTTGGCCTGAGGATCGCGCAGGCGCAAGACTCTCCGAGTGGAACTCGCCCTGCTGCTCGTCTCGATGGCCGCCGTCGTGTTGTCGGTCGCCGCCGTCAGCGACCGCGTGCACGTCCCCGCGCCGCTCCTCCTGATCGTCGTCGGAGCGGCCGCGTCGTACCTCCCGGGGCTGCCCACCATCCACCTCGAGTCCGAGGTCGTGCTCCTGGGACTGCTGCCGCCGCTGCTCTACGCGGCGGCCATCCAGACCTCGCTGGTCGACTTCAACGCCAACCGCGGCTCGATCCTGCGGCTCTCGGTGGTGCTCGTGATCATCACCACGCTGGCGGTCGGCGCGGTCGTGCAGTGGCTGGTGCCCGACATCGGCTGGGCCGCGGCCATCGCGATCGGCGCGGTCGTCGCACCGCCCGACGCCGTCGCGGCGACCGCGGTCGCCAAGCGGATCGGCCTGCCGCGGCGCGTCGTGACGATCCTCGAGGGCGAGTCGCTCCTCAACGACGCCACCGCCCTCGTCGCCCTCCGCACCGCCATCGCCTTCCTCGCCGGGAGCCTGACGATCGCCGAGGTCGGGCTCGACTTCGTCCGCGCCGCCGGCGGTGGCGTCCTCGTCGGCTTTGCCTTCTTCCTGCTGATCGCCTGGCTGCGCAAGCGGATCACCGACCCCTTGATGGACACCGGCATCTCGTTCCTCACGCCGTTCGCGGCCTACGTGGCCGCCGAGGAGATCCACGCGTCCGGGGTGATCTCGGTCGTCGTCGCCGGCCTGCTGCTGGGCCACAAGGCACCCGTCATCCAGACCGCGCAGTCGAGGATCACCGAGCGGATCACCTGGGGCACCGTCGCCTTCATGCTGGAGAACACGGTCTTCCTGCTGATCGGCCTGCAGCTCGACTGGATCCTCGAGGACGTCACCGAGTCCACGCTTTCCACCGGCCGCATCGCCCTCGTCTGCGGCGCCACGTTGCTGACGGTGGTCGTGGTCCGGCTCGGCTGGGTCTTCTCCACGCTGCTCTTCCGACGCCACGGCGACAACCCGCTCCCGGCGTCGTGGACCTTCCTCGTCGGGTGGGCCGGCATGCGCGGCGTCGTCACGCTGGCCGCGGCGTTCGTCATCCCCGACGACGCCCCGCACCGCGAGGTCCTGCTGCTCGTCGCCTTCACCGTGGTCGCCGGCACGCTCCTGATCCAGGGACTCACGCTCCCCCTCCTCACCCGCGTGCTCGACGTACCTGCACCCGACCCCGCCGAGGACGCGCTCGCCCGGGCGGCCCTGCTCCAACAGGCGGCCGATGCGGGCTACGCGAAGCTCGAGGAGCTCGAGTACGACGACCACCACGGGGTCTCCGAGCAGATCCGGGCACGCCTGGACCAGCGCTCCTTCGCCGCGTGGGAGCAGCTGGCCACCGCTGAGGACGCCGAGACCCCGTCGCAGCTCTATGCCCGCATCCGCGGCGAGATGATCGACGCCGAGCGCGCCAAGGTCCTGCTCGTGCGCAGCAAGGGCAACATCCCCTCCGACGTGGTCAGCCAGGTGCTCGGCCTGCTCGACATCGAGGAGTCGATGCTCGACGCGGGGTCCGAGGCCCCGGAGCGCACCCGCATCGGGTCGCTCACCTACACCGCCGGCCGCCAGTGCGACGACCTCGAGGCCAACCCCGCCATCGACACCGTCGCCGACCCGGCCTGCGCGGCCTGCCTGGCCGACGGCACTCGCTGGGTCTCGCTGCGCCAGTGCCTCGAGTGCGGCGAGGTCGGCTGCTGCGACTCCTCGATCGGCAAGCACGCGACCGCGCACTTCCACGAGTCGCTCCACCCGGTCATGCAGTCGGCCGAGCCCGACGAGTCCTGGCGCTGGTGCTACGTCCACAACCTCACCGGCTGACTAGGCTCATCGACATGGGAGCGCCCGCCATCGTCATCGCCTCCGCCCACCACGGTGACGTGCTGGCCGAGGCCTTCGGCCGCTACGAGCGGGAGTACGACGTCCGGCTGGTGCACGACGAGGTCTCGGCCAAGGCGACGGCCAAGGACCTGATGACCTCCGGGCACCAGGTCGCGCTCTTCGTGATCGACAGCGACCACGACGAGGACAAGCTCTACGGACTCATCGGCGGCACCCGCAAGGCCGTGCCGACGGCGCGCAGGCTGATCGTGTCGCACATCAGCCGCTTCCGCGAGGACAACGCGACGTTCCGCCACGCAGTGGCAGCGGGCAAGGTCGACGCGCTGCTGCTGATGCCGCAGGGCCCGCGCGACGAGGAGTTCCACGGCGCGGTCGGCGAGATGCTCAACGAGTGGAACGCCACCGTCGCCACACCCGTCGTGGAGAACGTCCGCATCGTCACCCCCGAGAAGGACGCCCTGACGCGGGACCTGCTCGACTACCTCGGCCGCGTCGGCATGCCCGCCGGTGTGCACCACCCCGACAGCGACATCGGCCGCGAGATCATGGCGCGCTGCCCCGACGACGAGGGCCGCTGGCCGGTCGTGTCCTCGCTCGTCGGGTGGTGCGGCCACTGCCCGAGCGTGCGGGCTCTCGCCAACCAGCTCTACGGCCGCCCTGACGAGATCGACCTCGACGAGGTGGTCGACCTGGTCGTCGTCGGTGCCGGTCCGGCGGGCCTCGCGGCCAGCGTGTACGCCTCCAGCGAGGGCCTCTCGACGGTGTGCCTCGAGGCCGAGGCGATCGGCGGCCAGGCCGGCACCAGCTCGATGATCCGCAACTACCTCGGCTTCCCGCGCGGCATCTCCGGCATGCGGCTCGCCCAGCGGGCACGGGGCCAGGCGCTGCGCTTCGGCACCCGCTTCTTCACCGGCTGGCCGGCGACCGGCATCTCGCCGTGCGAGGACGGCGGCCACCACATCGTGCACACCGAGGGCGGTGACGTGCACGCCCGCACCGTGCTGGTCGCGACGGGCGTCAACTACCGCCGCCTCGGGGTGGACTCGATCGAGGAGCTCGTCGGGCGCGGAGTGTTCTACGGCGCCGCGATGGCCGCTGCTCGCGAGCTCGCCGGCGACCACGTGGTCATCGTCGGCGGCGGCAACTCGGCCGGCCAGGCCGCGATCCACGCCGCCCGCTTCGCCAAGGAGGTCACGATCCTCGTCCGACGTCCGGACCTCACCGCCACCATGTCGTCGTACCTGATCAACGAGATCGAGTGGAACCCGCGGATCACGGTGCGCGGCTCGGCGTGCGTCGTCGACGGCGGGCCCGACGACGTCGGCCACCTCGGCTGGATCACCGTCGAGGACGTCGCCACCGGTGAGCACGAGCGGATGGAGGCACGCGGCCTGTTCCTGCTGCTCGGGGCGGCGCCGGAGTGCGGGTGGCTGCCCGACACCGTGCTGCGTGACGAGCGCGGCTTCGTGCTGACCGGGCGCGACATCCCACGGGAGGGCTGGGTCGAGGACGTACCGCCCGAGGACCTCGCCACGACCGTCCCCGGCATCTTCGCCGGCGGTGACATCAGGTCGGGCTCGATGAAGCGCGTCGCGTCGGCGACCGGCGAGGGCGCCTCGGTCGTCTCCTCGGTGCACGCGTGGCTCGGCCAGTAGGCCCGGCCGAGGTCAGTACTCCAGCAGCAGGAACAGCACGGCGAGCGCGGGGAGCGTGCCCTGGGTGAGTGCCGCCCGCATCATCGAGCGGTCGTGGGTCACCAGGACGATGGCCGCGGCCAGCATCGATCCGGTCCCGGCGAGGGCGAGCGCGGTGCCGGCGAGGTGCTCGTCCTGGTACATCGCCAGCCCGACGAGCGTGACGATCGCCAGGAAGAGGTTGTAGAAACCCTGGTTGTAGGCCAGCGGCTTCGTGATCTCGGCATCCGCCTCGGAGGTGCCGAAGGTCTTGCGGGTCGACGGCTCGGTCCAGCGGAACGACTCGAGGACCCAGATGTAGACGTGGAGCAGGGCAGCCAGGATCGCGAAGCCCGCCATGAGGATCGTCATGGCCGAACCCTAGGCCCACCTACCCCTGCGAGGGTGGCAGCGCGAGCCGGGGCGCGACCATGATCGGGCCGACGGCGACCCTGCCGTCATGGTCAAGGAGGTCCCCATGGGGCGACTGATCGGCATCCTGCTCGTGATCTGGTTGGTCATCGGAGCGTTCGCAGCCTTCCAGCGCGGCTACTTCGAGGACACGAAGACGAACTGCTCGGAGACGAGCGACATCGTGCTCAACATCCTCGCCGGCCCGCTGAACTACACCGGCATCAACCCCAAGGTGACGTGCTCGGACGTCAACGTCGACACCCCGGAGCCCTCGAAGTAGCGCCTCAGGAGCGGGAGTTGCGCGGGTGGCTCCTGGGCACGCGCCCAGCCTGTCAGGCCGGGTGTCTCAGGACGACGTGTTGTCGAGCCACGCGGGCGTCCAGTCCGCGTCCGGGTCCTCGCCGACCCGGCCGTCGACCGCCTCGCGCAGCAGGTCCGCGTGCCCGGTGTGCCGCGAGTACTCCTCCAGCAGGTCGACGAGCAGGCGCCGCAGCCGCGGGTGGTTGCCGTTGCCGTCGTCGACATGGGCCACGAGGTCGGGGCCGCCACCACCTTCGGCCAGGGCTGCCTCGATCCGGGCGGTGTTGCGCACGACCGCTTCGTCGAAGATGGCGTACGTCTCGGCCGCGGAGAACGCCTCGGTGGTGAACTCCCACTCGTCGGTGCCGTCATGGCCCAGCGAGCGCCACGGCTCGACCAGCTCCTCCCCGCGCAGCTTGGTGGTGAGGTAGTAGTCCTCTCCCATCGCCAGGTGCAGCAGCAGCCCGCCCAGCGACAGGTGCGAGGACGGGAGCCGGTGGCGCAGGCCCACCTCGTCGAGTCCGTCGGCCTTCCAGCGCAGCGTGGCGCGCATCCGGCCGAGGGCACCCACCAGGTGCTCGGCCTCGGTGCCGTCGATCGGTGGCTCCCACGGCGGCGGGACCCAGACGTCGTCCTTCTCCTCGGTGCTCATGTCGACGACGCTAGCGCCGGTTCCGGACGTTCGGGTGCCGCATCGGTGCCGATCACCATCCGTTCGTCGCGTCCGCGACGAATCCACTGCATGGGCCAGCCAGACACCACGTTCGCCAGCACCAGCGTCCCGCGTCACCTCGTACGCGGGGCGCTGGGGCTGCCGATGATGGTCGCCGCCTTCGTCCTCGTGCCGTGGGTCGGTCCGTGGGCATTGCTGCTCATCGCACCCGCCGCCGTGCTGCTGCGCGGGTGCCCGACCTGCTGGGCGTTGGGGCTGGCACAGACCTGCGCCCTGCCCCGCGAGCGACCCTGACTCAGCCCACGGGCTGCAGCGGGTGGATCGCGACGTCGCCGCTGAGGGCGCCGTCCGCTGCCGCGAAGGCAGCTGCCACGTGCGGCATGCCCAGGTGGGCGTCGAGGGCCGCTTGGTCGGTCCACCGCTCCACTGTGACGAACGTGCCCGGGGCGCTCGCCGACTCGAAGAGGTCGTAGGCCAGGCAGCCGTCCTCGGCCAGGGTCGCCGCGACCAGCTCCTTGAGCGCCGCGCGAATCGCATCGGCAGCCTCGGGCTTGGCGGGGATGGTGGCGACGACCTGGAGCTCACTCATGGGAGTCCTTTCGATGAGGGAGCCCCAGTGTGCGCGGTCCGGGCCGCCGTGACCATGGGCAAGCGCGTCAGTCGTCGCTGTGGCGGCGGTGCGTGTAGCCCTTCTCGCCCGGGTGGTCGCCCTCGACCGCGCGTGCGCCGAGGACCCGCATCGCGATGAAACCGCCTGCGCCGGCCACGACGACCAGCGCGATCAGCGTCATCGCCACTGTCGAGCTCAACATGTCCATCATGTCGCTCACCTCCTGCTTCGAGGCTAGGGCGATCCGGCCGGTCTGCTCCTTACGGTGTCGTGACGCTGGCTAGGCTCGTGGGATGCCCGACCCGACCCGCGTCCCCACCGCTGCACTGCTTGCCGGCGGCCTCATCGGTGGCTTCACCCTGGCCCAGCAGACCGGCGTACGCCCCCTCGGCGGAGTGGCGATGCTCGCCGCCAACGCGGCAGCCCTCCGTCAGTGGCACGCCGTCGGCGGCGTCCCGCTCGCGGCCGGCCTGACCGCTGCCTACTGGACCGCGATGGGGGTCTCGCACCCGCTCGCGAAGAAGGTCGGCACCTGGCCGTCCGTCGTCGGCGTCACCGCCGCGGTGGCAGGCGCCGCGTGGGTGCTGGCCGACCGGCACCCGGCTCGCTGATCGGATTCAGTCCTCGGGCAGGTCGGCGAAGGCCTGCTTCATGTCGCGGTACCACCCGAGGGACTTCTTCGGGTGCTTCCAGCGGCTCTTCATCTCGTCCCGCGCCGGCTGGTGGGCGGCGTCGCCGTCCTTCTCGGCCTGCTTGAGGTGCTTGTCCTGGGCGTTGATCACGTCGTCGTGGGACTCCCCGCGGTGGGCGAGGTCGCACGGGCCGCCGAGCTGGCGGCAGGTCATGGTCTTCATCGGATTCTCCTTCTGCGTGCTGTCATGGTGAGTTGGCGGGAGGGACCGGGCGGCGGACGGCATCATGCCGGGTCGGCACCGGAGCGGCGTACGACCTGGGCGAGGACGGCGGGCTCGGCGCGGAAGGTGATGCCGTGCACCTGGCCGCCCTCGATGGTGAAGTCGAAGACCACCTTGGCCTCGCCCCGGAGGAACCACGCGGACGCCGGGCGGTCGCCGACGAGGACGGCGAAGGCCGATTGCGCGCTGCCGTTGAAGAAGGTGGCCACCTCGTCACGGCCCTCGATCGAGGCCGGGGTGCCGGCCAGTACGGCGGCCTCGTCGGCGCCGACGACGGCGTCGGGTGCGAGGAGCTGCAGCAGCCGCTCGAAGTCGCCGCCCCGGGCGGCGGCCATGAACGCATCGACCACCTCCCAGTCCGCGAGCGCGTCCTCGGGAGCCGGCTGGGCGACCTTGGAACGCGCCCGCGACGCGAGCTTGCGGGCGGCGACGGGGGTCGTGTCGAGGACCGCCGCGATCGTGCCGAACTCGAAGCCGAAGCTGTCGTGCAGGACGAACGCCACCCGCTCGCGGGGCGACAGCCGGTCGATCACGGCCTGCAGCGCGATGCCGACCGTGTCGGCGAGCGCGACGTCGTCGGCCGGGTCGGGTGCGGTCTCGACGACCTCGACGTCCTCGACAGGCACGGGCGTACGCGCGCGGAGCCGGTCGAGGCAGAGCCGGGTCGTCACGGTGGTCAGCCAGGCGGGGAGGTTCTCGATCTCGCTGGCCCGGTCGGCGCCCGGGTCGCGGGTCAGCGCCCGGTCGAGCCGCAACCAGGCCTGCTGGACGACGTCCTCGGCCTCGGCGTGGTCGCCGAGCACCCGGCTCGCGATGCCGAGCAGCCGCGGCCGCTCGCCCTCGAAGATCTCCGTCTCGTCCATGTGCTCCACCTTCTCCGTCGCCATCATCGCAATCCTCTGACGCGCGAGCGGGCACAGATGTGACCGGACCGTGCTCTTCCTGCGCACGAAGATGCCCGCCTGACGTCCCTCGCTGACCGACGTGAAGCGGCAGGTCAGTCGGCGGCCGCGGCCTCGAGATGCTGCGGCGGCGCGGAGGCGTACGCCGCCGAGAGCCGTCGGTAGGGCGCGGACGCGAGGGCGACCAGGACGGCGACGAACATGATCGCGCCGGCGCCGAAGAAGACCAGCGCGATGCCGCGCGCCTCGCCGCTGCCGACCAGCCAGCCCCAGGTCGACCGGCCGTCGGCGGTCGCCATGTAGGGGATCAGCCAGAACTCGGCGATCGGGCCGATCATGAAGGCCGAGATCGGGCTCGCCGCCACCTCGACGCTCTGCGCGAAGCCGAAGACGCGGCCCTGCGTGCGGAACGGCACCACGCGCTGGAGGATCGTCTGCTCGGCAGACTCCGCGGCCGGGATGATCGCCATGAAGGCGAAGATGCCGACGACGTAGAGCCAGGCCGACTCGCGCAACGTGAACGTCATCCCGATCACCGCGATGCCGAGGTTGACCAGCAGCAGGGTGCGGACGGGGTTGGCGCCGAGGCCGAACGTGGCCACCAGGCCACCGCCGACGACGAAGCCCAGACCGGTGACGCCGAGCACGATCCCCCACGCCTCGACGCTGAAGAGCGTCAGGCCGTAGGGGTCCATCAGGGCGATGTAGACGCCGCTGACCAGGTTGTTGAACGTCGAGAAGAGGATCAGCGCGACCAGTCCCGGCACCGCCCTGATCGCGATGACCGCGCCGCGCACGTCGAAGCGGGACCCACCCTCCTCGGGCTCGGGGTCCAGCTCGGGGATCGTGACCGGGAGCAGGTGGAGCAGTGATGCGCCAGTGAGCGCGATGGCGATGGCGAGCGTCCAGCCCATGCCGAGCAGGCCGATGCTCAGGCCGCTGAACACGCTCGTGATCATGAACGCGATGCCCTGGACCGTGCCGACCAGGCCATTGGCCTTGTCGCGACCGTCCTCGGGGACGAGGAGCGTCACGGTGGTCGAGAGCGCGATGTTGCGCATGCTCTCCACCACGCTGCCGGCCAGGATCACCGCGGTGAACAGCCAGAACCACGGGCTCTCCCACTGGGAGAGCCGGCCCTCGCCGAGGAGCAGCCACAGACCGCCGGACGCCGCATAGGTCACCAGCGTGATCGTCGAGGAGACGATCATGATCTGCTTCTTGCGGTGGCGGTCCACGAGCGTGCCGAAGTAGGTGCCGAACACCGCGGTGAACAGCATGAACCCGCCGCCGATGATCGCTGTCGCCATCACCGAGCGCGTCTCGAGGTAGGCCCAGAAGGTCAGCGCGAACCACAGGAAGCTCGACGTCACGTTGGCCACCAGCGTGTTGGCCAGCACGGCTCGGAACGCGCGCAGCGTCTCCTCGCCCCGCGTCACGCCCGGCGGGAGGTGGGCCTCGACCTGGGGCGCGGCGGGGTCCGCCGGCACCGGGTCGAGATCGTCCATCGGCATGGGAAAACCCTAGGCGTCGGCACCGACGCCGCGCCTCCTACTTTGTGACCGGCGACCCGTCCGCCCACATCGCGGCGATGTGGCGTACGTCGGTGCCGCAGCACCCACCCAGGATCCGGACCGACGGCAGCGAGCCCGCCAGCGCCCGCGTCCGAGCCGCGAGGTCCGGCAGGTCGCCCTCGTCGAGCTCCTCGGCCTCGTCGAGCTCGGCGTGGCTGAGCCGGGACGAGTTCACGCGCAGCCCGGCGATGCGCCCGGCCCAGGGTGCCGCGGCATCGAGGCCGAGGCCGACGTGGTCGGGGTGCGCGCAGTTGACCATCAGGTGCGCGGCACCGGAGTCGGTCGCCGCGTCGAGCTGCTCGATCGCGTCGCCCAGTGGTGTGCCGTCCGGCAACCTGCCGTCGGTCTCGACGGTGAAGGAGATGGCCACCGGCAGCGCGACGTCCATGCCCGCGCGCACGATCCCGACCGCCTCGGCGACGGTGGTCAGCGTGTACGCCGTCGCGAGGTCGGCGCCTCCGTCGAGGAAGGCCGCGAGCTGGGGCCGGTGGTAGTCGGCGTAGCGGTCGGCATCGAGGTCACCCGCGAGATAGCCGTCGCCCCGCGGTCCGACCGCCCCGACCACCAGGACCTGCTCCACACCGTCGGCGACCTCGCCGGCCAGGCCGCGCAGGTAGGCCACGGCGTCGCGGTTGACCCGGTGCAGCGCGTCGGCGTCGTAGCCCAGCCGGGCACCCCAGTCGGTGTTCGCGCGCCAGGTCGGCGTCTCCAGCAGCAGGCCCGCTCCGGCCTGCGCCGCCACGTCGGCGTACCCGCGGTAGTAGTCGTCGAGCGCCGCCCGCCCGTCCTGGTCGTCGAGCAGCGGGAACGACGCGAAGTCGGGGAGGTCCAGCCCACGGTGGAAGATCAGGTCGGTCTCGAGCCCGCCGTCGGTCACCCAGCCCTTCGCCGTCTCGGGCAGGCGCCAGCCGGCGGGGTCGGTTGCGGACGTGGTCATCGGGCCTCCCGGGACGTGGTGCGACCTCGCCGGTATAGCACTGTTGGCCGCTCCCGCACGCGGACGACTAGACAGCCGGGAACTCCTCCGCGACCCGCGTCAGCCTCTCGACGTACGCCGGCCAGTCGACGTCGGGCATGTTGGTGGAGGCGACCTTGAGCCCCGCCGCGCCGTCGATCCCTTCGCGGAGGATGTCGGCGTGACCAGCGTGCCGGGTCGTGTCGGAGATGACGTGCGTGACGATCCGCGCGAGCGACACCTCGCGCCGATCCTCCGGCCACCACGGCACCGCCCCGATCGCGTCGAGGGACAGGTCGGTGATGGTCGCGTCGCTGAAGTCCCAGACCCGGCGATAGAAGTCGGCGACCTGCGCCGCGGAGATGTCCGCCGGCACCCACCAGTCCGCCTGCGGGTCGTCGTCGTACGCCGCGTCGTCGACCACCAGCGGGTGGTCCGGCTCGCTCCAGTCGCGGCCGAAGGTCGGCCCGAAGTAGCCGATCTCGACGTTGGCGACGTGCCGGACGATGCCGAGCAGGTTGGTGCCGGTGGGCGTGCGCGGCAGCCGCAGGTCGCGCTCCCCCACGCCCTCGAGCTTCCAGAGCACCGCGTCGCGCGCGTCCTGGAGGTAGTAGAGCAGTGCGGTCTTCGGGTCGCGGAGGTCGTCCATCCGGTGATCATGCCCGGGGAGCCGGACGGTCGGCGACCGCATTGCGAGGAGCCCGTACGGTCGCACCGTGAGGTCCCGCGTGCACGCCATCCACGTCGCCCCCGGCCGTCGGATCCCGACGAAGTCGGTCGAGTCCGTCGAGGCCGAGGCCGGCGTCGGTCTGGTGGGCGACCGCTACCACGGGAGCAAGCACCGGCACGTGACCGTGCAGGCGTTCGACGACCTCGAGGCAGCGGCCGAGGTGCTCGGCCGGCCCATCGACCCGGGCCTGACCCGGCGCAACATCACGCTCGACCACGGGCCGGTCCCGACCCGTCCCGGTGAGCGACTGACGATCGGCGACGTCGAGCTCGAGGTGGTGCGGATCGCCGCACCGTGCCGGCTGCTCGACGACTGGCTGGGCCCGGGCGCGATGCAGGCGCTGCGCTCACCCCGCGGCGGGACGGTGTTCCGGTTGCTGTCGTCGGGGACGATCGCGATCGGCGACGAGGTGCACGCCGACAGCTCGCCCGCCTGACCGCGTCACGGGTTCTGCACCAGCCGCAGCAGGTTGCCGTCGGCGTCGACGAGGTAGCCGATCCGCATCCCTGACTCCTCGATCCGGGGCGGGTGCAGGCGCGGCCGGCCGAGGTGGGTCACCGGCAGGCCGGCGCCCAGGCAGACGTCGTACAACGCATCCACGTCGTCGACGCGCACGCAGCAGCCGGACGACGTCGTGGCCGGGTCCATCCCGGGGTCCGGGAAGAACTCCAGCATCAGGCTGCCGCGCTCGAGGATCAACCAGCCGGGATCGGTGTACGTCGCCACGAAGCCGATCGCGGCATAGAACGCCACCGTCGCCTCCAGGTCACGGGAGGGCAGGTTGGGCGTGGCTCGATCGACCATGCGACCACGCTAGTGCGGTGGTCGTGGTGCGGCTGGCACACCAGGATCACCGCACAGTCGTGGGAGTCCCCGGCCAACCGGGGACTCCCACGCCACGAGCGACGTCAGCGTCGGACGTCGTACCTGTCGTTGTCCATGACCTTGACCCACGCGGCGACGAAGTCGCGGACGAACTTCTCGTGCGAGCCGTCCTGGGCGTAGACCTCCGCGACCGCACGCAGCTCGGAGTTCGACGCGAACACCAGGTCGGCGCGCGAGCCGGTCCAGGCGTTGCCGCCCGTGCTGGCCTCGAAGCGGTTGTTGGATCCGGCCGGGCTCCAGACCGTGCCGAGGTCGAGCAGGTTGACGAAGTAGTCGTTCGTCAGCTCGCCCACGCGCTCGGTGAGCACACCGTCCGTCGAGGCGGCGGTGTTGGCGCCGAGCACCCGCAGGCCGCCGACCAGGACGGTCAGCTCGGGCGCGCTCAGGTTGAGCAGGTTGCCCTTGTCGACGAGGAGGTACTCCGCCGGCAGCTTGGCGTCGGACCGCTCGAAGTTGCGGAACCCGTCGGCCTTCGGCTCGAGCCAGGCGAACGACTCGACGTCCGTCTGCTCCTGGGTGGCGTCGCCGCGACCCGGGGTGAACGGCACCTCGACCGTGATGCCGGCGGCGGCTGCTGCCTGCTCCACACCGACGTTGCCCGCGAGCACCACGGTGTCGGCGAAGGTGATGTCGTTGCCGGCGGCGATGCCCTCGAGCACCGTGATGACGCCCGCGAGCTGCTGCGGGTCGTTGACCTCCCAGCTGCGCTGCGGCTCGAGGCGGATGCGACCGCCGTTGGCGCCACCGCGCTTGTCGGAGTGGCGGTAGGACGAAGCAGCGGCCCAGGCGGTCGACACCAGCTGCGAGACCGTGAGGCCGGCGTCGGCGATCTGCTGCTTGACGGCCGCGATCGTCTCGGCGGACGCGGTGTGCGACGGGGCCGGGATCGGGTCCTGCCAGATCAGCTCCTCCGACGGGACCTCGGGGCCGACGTAGCGGGTGACCGGGCCCATGTCGCGGTGGGTCAGCTTGAACCACGCGCGGGCGAAGGCGTCGGCGAACTGGTCCGGGTTGTCCAGGAAGCGTCGCGAGATCGCCTCGTACGACGGGTCGACGCGCAGCGCCAGGTCGGTCGTCAGCATCGTCGGGAGGCGCTTCGCGCCGCCCTCGTCGGGAGCAGGGATGATCGCCTCGGAGTCCTTGGCGACCCACTGCGCGGCACCGGCAGGGCTCTTCGAGAGCTCCCACTCGTGCTCGAAGAGGATCTCGAAGAAGCGGTTGCTCCACTGTGTCGGGAGGTCGGTCCAGGTGACCTCGAGGCCCGAGGTGATCGCGTCCTTGCCGACACCGGAGCCGTACGTCGAGAGCCAGCCCATCCCGCCGGTCTCGATCGGCGCGGCCTCCGGCTCGGGGCCGACGTGCTCCTCGGGGTCGCCTGCTCCGTGGGTCTTGCCGAACGTGTGGCCACCGGCGATCAGTGCGACGGTCTCCTCGTCGTTCATCGCCATCCGGCTGAACGTGTCGCGGATGTCGTGCGCGGCGAGCTGCGGGTCGGGGTTGCCCTCCGGGCCCTCGGGGTTGACGTAGATGAGGCCCATCTGGACCGCGGCGAGCGGGTTCTCGAGCTCGCGGTCACCGTGGTAGCGCTCGGCGCCACCCTTGTCGCCGCCGAGCCACTCGGTCTCGGGACCCCAGTAGACGTCGTCGTCCGGCTCCCAGGCGTCGATGCGTCCGCCGGCGAAGCCGAACGTCTCGAAGCCCATGTCCTCGAGCGCGACGTTGCCGGTGAGGATGATCAGGTCGGCCCACGAGAGCGCGTTGCCGTACTTCTTCTTGACCGGCCACAGCAGGCGGCGCGCCTTGTCGAGGTTGCCGTTGTCGGGCCACGAGTTGAGCGGCGCGAACCGCTGCTGGCCGGTGCCACCGCCACCGCGACCGTCCTGCACGCGATAGGTGCCGGCGCTGTGCCACGCCATCCGGATCATCAGCGGGCCGTAGTGGCCGAAGTCGGCGGGCCACCAGTCCTGGCTGTCGTGCAGCACCGCAGCGATGTCGGCCTTCACGGCACCGAGGTCGAGCGCCTCGAACGCGGCGGCGTAGTCGAAGTCCTCACCGAGCGGGTTCAGCACGGGCTGGTTCTTGGCGAGGATGCGCAGGTTGAGCCGCTCGGGCCACCAGTCGCTGTTGGCGTCACCCTGCGTCGGGTGGGTGAGGCCCTGGTGGAGCACCGGGCACGACCCGGCCGGGGCGTCCTCGTTCATCTCGCCGACCTCGGCGTTGGCCTGGTTGCTGTTGGAGGTGTCGGTGGCGCGCGCGGAGTCGTTGGGCAGGTCGTCGGACATGGGAGTCCCTCTCAGTTGCGGATGGCAGTGGTCGGTGCGGACGGTGCAGTGGCGCAGGAGGCACAGAGGCCCCAGTAGGTGACCTCGGCCTCGTCGATGACGAAGCCGTGGGTGTCGGAGGCGTCGAGGCAGGGACGTACGCCGACCGCGCAGTCGACGTCGGCGACCGTGCCGCACGCGCGGCAGACCACGTGGTGGTGGTTGTCGCCGACGCGCAGCTCGTAGCGGGCGACGGAGCCGGCCGGCTGGATCCGGCGGACCAGCCCGGACTCGCTCAGCACGCCGAGCACGTCGTAGACCGCCTGGTGCGAGACGCCCGGCTCCTCGGTGCGGACCGCCGCGAGGAGGCTGCCGGTGTCCGCGTGCGGGTGCCGGCGTACGGCGTGCAGGACGGCGAGACGCGGGCGGGTGACCCTCAGGTCGGCGCCGCGGAGCAGCTGCTCGAACTCAGCCTCGGTGTCGTGGTGCATCCCTCGCCACCTTGCCGGGTTTACTTGAACCAGTCAAGTTTTTCACCGTCCCGCCTCTGGGTATCTAGGGACGAAATGGTGGGTGGAACGCGCCTTCGACCTACCAGAACGTCCCTAGATACGCAGCCGTCGCACTCAGCCGAGCTGCGGAAGGCCGGGGCCGGACAGGTCCGCCCGCGCGGCCGACCGGCCGGAGACCGCCAGCAGGAGCGACACGACGGGCCCGGTCACCTCCGGTCCGTCGCCGATCACGACGTCGGCGTCGGTGGCCCGCAGACGTACGCCGGCCGCGCGCTCGCGCCCGCCGCCGACCGCCACCTTGGTGCGCACCTGGTGCTCGAGCGCGGGGACCACGGCCTCGGCGGGATAGTCGCGGTGCAGGCCGAGCGGGCGGCGTACGTCCTCGCCGTGGACGACCTCCTCGACCAGGCGCACGTCGAGCGGCACGAGAGGCGGCGCCTCGGTGAGGTCGGCGACCTCGCGCAGCCGGCGCAACGTGTGCGCCGGGCCGTCACCGAGCTCGCGCTGGGCGTCCTGCTCGTTCATCCGGTCGAAGCTGAAGCGCGCCCGCACGATCGCGACGACGAGCCCCGGTATCGAGATCGCGCTCGCATTGCCGACGAGGTGGGCCGCCACGTCGTGCACGGTCCAGCCCTCACACCACGACGGCGTGCGCCACTGCTCGTCGTCCAGTGCCCCGAGATCGGCGATGAGCGCGTGGCGCTCGGCGTGGACGAGCGGCCAGACGTCGGTCACCGGGTCGTCGCCGGTCCGAGGTCCGCGGCGTCCTGGAGCCAGGCCCAGGCCCTGGCGCGCACGTCCTCGCTCGGCCGGGTCGACCGCAGCAGGCTGGTCGGGCGCTCGACGCGGTCGTGCCAGAACTTCCCCGTCGGCGGAGCGGGATCGATCGCGGACAGCCAGACGCTCGTGTCGGCACCCTGGGCGTCGTCGCGCAGCACCGGTCGGGTGATCGCGCGGAACCGTGGCAGCGACTCCTGCACGCCCGGGGTGTCTGCCCAGCCGGGGTGCATCGTGGCGACGGTGATGTCGTCCGCACCCCAGCGCTCGGCCAGGAGGGGGGCCATCTCGACCTGCCAGCGCTTGGACCGCGCGTAGGAGGTGGCCGGTGCGTAGTCGCCCTTGGTGTACGCCGGATCGTCCGCCCGCAGCGGTTGTCCATACATCCCGCCGCTGCTGACCTGCACCACGCGGCCGCCGGTGAGGGGGCCGCGCAGTGCCTCGGTCATGACGACCGGTCCGACGAGGTGCACGGCCATGCTGAGCTCGAGGCCCTGCGGCGACTCGCTCCGCGTCGGCGGCATCGCGCCGGCGTTGTGCACGACGGCGTGGAGGCTCGGCACCTGGGCGGCGAAGTCGGACGCGAAGCGGCGTACGTCGTCGAGGTCGCCGACGTCGCAGCGCCACAGCCGCAGCTCGGCGCCGGGCCGTTCGCCCCGGATCTCGTCTGCGACGCGCGCCCCCTTGGCCTCGTCCCGCACGAGCATGTGCACCGTGGCGCCGAGGTCGGAGAGTCCTTCGACGGTCGCGATGCCGAGGCCCGAGCTGGCACCGGTGACGAGGACGTGCCGACCCTCGAGCGAGCGCGGCAGCGGGTCGGCGGGCCAGCCGGGCAGCGCTCGCCGCACGGCCAGCCCGATCGTCGTGTAGCCGAGGACCAGCGAGCGGTCCATCGCGGTGTCGACCGCGCGGGCGAGCAGCGGGCGCGTCATGGAGCCGTCGTCCCTCGGTCGACGCCCACGGCTAGCTCGCGTCGAGGCGGGCGAGCTCGTCGTCGGTCAGCTCGATCTCCGCGGCCGCCGCGGAGTCGATGATCGACGAGGGCCGCTTGGCTCCGGGGATCGGGATGACGACGGGCGACTGCGCGAGCTCCCAGGCGAGCGCGACCTGCTGTGCGCTGACGCCGCGGTCGGTGGCGATCTCGGCGAAGGCGGGGTGCTTGTCGGCGAGCTCCTTGGCGTCGGACAACCCACCGAGGGGGCTCCACGGCAGGAAGGCCAGCCCGAGCTCGTCGCAGACGTCGATCTCGGGCTTGCTCGAGCGGAACTTCGGGCTGAACTGGTTCTGCACGCTCACCAGTGCGTCGCCGAGCACCGCGTGGGCGGCGCGGATCTGGTCAGGGTTCGCGTTGGAGAGGCCGACGTGGGCGACCTTGCCGCTGTCAGCGATCTCCTTGAGCGTGCCGATCACGTCGTCGTAGGAGACCTTCGGGTCGGGCCGGTGGTGCTGCCACAGGAAGATCTGCTCCACGCCGAGCCGCTCGAGGCTCGCGTCGACGGCCTCGTGGAGGTGGGTGGCCGAGCTGTCGACCTCCCACTCGCCGCCGTCGGTGCGGACGTGACCGCCCTTGGTGGCGAGGAGGACGCGGTCGCGGACACCGAGCTCGTCGAGGATCGAGGCGATCAGGCGCTCGTTCTCGCCCTGGGCCCCGGCGCCCTTCTCGTCCCCGGGGCCGTAGGCATCGGCGGAGTCGAAGAGCGTCACACCCGCGTCGAGCGCGGCGCTGACGGTGTCGAGGAGCTGCTGGCGGGGCTGCGTGCCGGTCTGGTCGAAGGTCATGAGGCCGAGCCCGATGGCGCCGACCTGCTGGTTCCCGAGGGTGCGAGTCTTCATGCGTTCGACCCTAGTGGCCGACCGGTCAGGCGTTCAGCCCCCGCAAGGGCGAGGACGTCCTCGGGGGCTTCGAGGTCGGGGGTGGCGAGGAAGACCGTGCTCACGCCCAGCCCCGCGAGGCGTGCCCACCGGTCCCGGTGTCCGGCGACGGTCGCGGCATGCGTGCGGGCGGCGTACGTCGCTGCCGGGGTGCGGCCGCGGTGCCGTTCGACGCGCGCCCACACGTCGTCGCGGTCGCTGCCGACCACCGGCAGGTCGAGGACGGTGATCGCCACCTCGGACCGGTCGCGGCCGACGTCGCCGCAGTGCGCGTGCAGCACACCGACGAGCCGTGCGAGCTCCGCCTCGTCGGTGGTGCGCAGGTTGCAGGCGTCGCCGTGCTGCGCCGCGATCCGCAGCGTGCGGCGCTCGCCGGAGCCCCCGACGATGACGGGGATCGGCCCGGCCGGACGGGGGTAGGAGGTCGTCTCCGGCAGTGAGACGCCGTGCGCGGAGTAGGCCTTGGTGCCGCTCGCCCACAGCGCCTTCATGGTCACGATCGCGCGCTCGAGGTCGTCGAGGCGTTCGCGGGCCGGCCGGAAGGCGATGCCGTACGCCGCGTGCTCGCGCTCGAACCAGCCGGCGCCGATGCCGACGAAGGTCCGCCCGCCGGTGAGGGCGGACAGGGTCGCGGCGGCCTTGGCGGTGACACCTGCGGGCCGGAACGTGACGGGGGTGCACAGGGTGCCGAGCTCGAGGTCGGTGCCGAGCGCGGCGATCGCGCCGAGGGTCACCCACGGCTCGGGGATCGGGTCCCACGCGCGGCCGACCTGCGGCACCTGGATGAGGTGGTCCATGAGGGCGATCCCGGCGAAGCCGGCCTCGTCCGCGGCCCGCGCGATGTCCGTGAGCCACGCGAGCGGGTCCTCGCCCCACGGGAACCGCGAGACCTGGAGGACCGTGCGCAGGCCGAGGCTGGAGGTGCGGTCGCTCACCTTCCGGGACCGCGGCTCGGGCGCCGGGTCGACGACAGCGGCCTGGGCCGCGACCGGGACCACGAGGTCCCATCCCTCGGCCTCCAGCAGTGGACGTACGTCGCGCGCCGCCCGCAGCTGTGCTGCCAGCGCAGGTGCCGGGACCGGCCGGTCGCGCGCGGCGTTGCGCCGGCGGCACTCGGCGTCAGGGGTGTCCATCACGACGACGACGGCCGGGAGCCCGACCGCGCGCGCGGCTGCGAGCCAGGCCAGCCGCTTCGACGCGTCGAGGCCGAGCGTGTCCACGACCGTCGTCAGGCCACGGCCGAGCCGGGCCGCGACGACCGTCTCCAGCACACCGAACGCGTCCGCGGAGGCGTCCAGGTCGTGCGGCCCGCTGCCGACCACACCGCGCAGCGCGTCGGACGAGACGACCTCCTGGGCGCGGTAGTGCGCCGCGGCCCAGGTCGACTTTCCGGACCCCGAGGCACCGACGAGCACCACGAGGGCCGGGTCCGGGATCTGCACGGCCCCAGTGTCGCCCAGGACCGACGGGAGGTGGCGGAGTCAGCGCACCGTGATGACTCGACCTTGACCAGACCTTGGCCTGGTCTGGTCCTGCTGCCGTTCGGCGCTGCCGGATCCAGACGCCAGGCAGGCCTGACGCTCGGGCGCCTCACCCCGACGACGGGTGCGCGCCGAAATCCCGCTCGATCTTCGTGCCGCGCGGTCGCATACTCGACGTACAGGGGGAGGGAGGGTCCGATGGCAGTCGTCGAAGACGTCCTGCCTCTCGGGGAGTCACTGGAGCGGTCCTACATCGCACACGTCGCGGGCCGCCTGAAGTTCCGCGTCGGCTCGATCGTCTACGTCGCGTTCTCCCTCGACGAGACCATCATGGGGTTCGCGTTCCCCAAGGAGGAGCGGGTCGCGCTCGTCGAGAGCGACCCGCGGTTCCAGATGCCGCGCGAGACGGACATGCGCTTCCACTGGGTGCACGCCACCCTCGCCGAGCTCGACGCCGCCGAGGCGCGCGAGCTCGTCGTCGACGCCTGGCGGATGGTCGTGCCGCAGAAGGTGGCGCAGGCCTACGACCTCACCCACCCCGTCGGGCCGGGCTGAGGGCCGACGCGAGTGGACCGCTGGGTCCACAGGAGTCGTACGCTGGCGGGGTGAGCACCCCCAGCGAACCGCGCACGGCCCGCGGCCGGGCGACCCGCGACCGGATCGTGGCAGCGGCCGCGGTCCTGATGTACGAGCGCGGTGTCGCCGGCACCTCGCTGGACGACGTGCTCGAGGCGAGCAGCACCAGCAAGTCGCAGATGTACCACTACTTCGAGAACAAGTCGGCGCTCGTCTGTGCGGTGATCGCGCACCAGCAGGCCGCGGTGCTCGAGGGACAGCAGCCCTATCTCGGCGAGTTCGCGACGCTGGCCGGGCTGCGGGTGTGGCGCGACCGCCTGGTCGCGATGAACACCGCGGCCACCACCTTCGGCGGGTGCCCCGTCGGTGGCCTGTCGAGCGAGGTCGCCGACGTCGACGAGCAGGCCCGGGCCGCGGCGACCCGGGCCTTCGAGGCATGGCGTACGCAGCTGGCTGCGGGACTCGTACGGCTGCAGGAGTCCGGCGAGCTCGCGCCCGAGGCCAGGCCCGAGGACCTGTCGTGGGGGCTGCTGGCGGCGATCCAGGGCGGGCTGCTCCTCGCGCAGGCCACCCAGCAGTCGCGTCCCCTGGAGCTGGCGCTGGACCAGGCGCTCTCGGCCATCGAGGCGCACGCCGCCTGACGCACGCGAGCGGGGCCCGGGGTGCGTCACCCCAGGCCCCGCCACGCCGTCCTCAGTGGGCGGCGATGCCGGCTGCTCCGGCCGGCAGGCCACCGGCGACCGGGAGAGCCGCGAGGCTGCCGTCGTCGTTGACCGCGTAGGCACCGACGGTGCCGTTGCCCAGCCGGGCGTAGAGGAACTCGCTGCCCGAGGCCAGGGCGATGTCGGAGACGCCACCCGCCGCCGTGCCGGTCTTGCCGCCGTCGTCGAACGCGGTCAGCGAGCTGTCCGCACCCAGGTCGTAACCGCTGATCGACTGCGAACCGCCGCCGTTGCCGGTGTAGGCGAACTGGCCGTCATCGGTGACGACCAGCCAGCAGGCCGCCGCCTCGGTGTTGGCGACCGAGGTGCTGATCGGGGTCAGGCCCGACGCGCCGACGTCGTAGGTCGAGGCGGCGCTCGGGCCGGCCTCCGAGACGGCGAGGTCACCGGACGGCGTGAAGCTGAAGCCGAACGGCACCGCTCCCGCCGACGCCACCGACGTACGGCCCGTGGCGAAGCCGGCGTTGTTGAGCGCGTAGACGTCGATCAGGGACGTGGCCTTCTCGGTCACCACGAGCTCGCGTCCGTCGGGGCTGATCGCGACCTCCGCGGCGTCGGCCGCTGTGCCGCTGAGCCCGCGGGTCGAGTGGGGCAGCGCCACGAGACGACCGTTGGCGATCCGGAAGCCGGAGACGTTGCCGCCACTGCCGGTGTTGAGCACGTAGGCGAGGTTGCCCTCGACGCTGAGGCTGATCGGTACGTCGCCGCCGGAGGAGACGGTGGACGAGCGGCGGAGACCGGAGGACGTCACGTCGAAGGACGTGATGGTGTCGGATCCGGCGTTGACGGCGTAGACGTGCCGACCGGAGTCGTCGACGACGATGGCGCCCTGGGAGCCGAGGCCGGACCCGGTGCCGAGGCCACCAGTGGGGTAGCTCCCGTCGAGGGTCAGCGTGCCGTCGGAGGCGCGGTCGTAGGCGACGACGCTGTTGCCGGCGGCCTGGTTGCTCAGCACGTAGACCGCGTCGGCACCCGAGGCCTTGCCTCCGGGACCGGCGGCCTGGGCCGGGCTGGCGGCGAGGGTCGTGCCGGCGGTGATCATCGCTGCGACTGCCGTGACGGCAAGCCGGGTGGTGGTGATTTTCATGGGGGAATCCTTTTCTGGGGTGGGCGAAGTACCGCTTCGCCGGATCGGGTCGATCGTCGAGCTCTCGAATGGACCGATTGGTCCAAACATCCTCCCGCTGAAGTGGACTCACAAGTCCAATCTCCTTACGGACGTGTTACCCCCGCAGGGGTCACGCGGTGGACGGCGGTGGAAGGCGGTAGGAAGGAGGGCATGGATCCCCGTCTCGCCGGCCGCACCGCCCGTCTGCTCGAGCCCCTGCACGCGCTGGGCTACTTCGCCCCGGAGGTCGAGGCCGAGGTCATCGGCGCGGGCGTGCGCAAGGGCCGCGCCACCTACTTCGCCTCGCGAGCCGCTGCGATGGGTCGCGTCGGAGCTGGCCCCGTCGCGGCGACGTTCTACGTCTTCAACCCGTCCCTGGTCGCGCACTTCATCCCGGCAGCGTGGGAGGCCGCCAGTCCCGAGGACGTCGTGGCCGCCCGCTATCGCGGGGTCTCCGCCGCCTGGTCCCGTCTCCTCGGCGAGGAGACGCTCGCCTCCGACGAGGTCAGGGAGGCCGCCGACCTCGCCCGTACGGCCGCAGCCGGCTGCACGGTCGCGGGCCGCCCGCTCTACGCGGCGCACGCCGACCTGCCGTGGCCCGACGAGGCCCACATGGCCCTCTTCCACGCCCTGACGCTGCTGCGAGAGCACCGCGGCGACGGACATGTCGCGGCCCTGATCGGGTCCGACCTCAGCGGCATCGAGGCGCTGGTCACCCACACCGCGACGGGCAAGGGCTTCACCCAGCCGGCCGCGCAGGCCACCCGCGCCTGGTCGGACGAGGACTGGTCGGCCGCCGTCGCCGGCCTGGCCGAGCGCGGCCTGATGACCACCGAGGGCGGGCTCACCGAGGACGGCGTAGCGCTCCGCAAGCACGTCGAACGACGTACGGAGGAGAGCGCCTTCGCGCCGTGGGAGACCCTCGGTGAGGCGGGTACGGCGCGGCTGACCGAGCTGTGCCGTCCGTTGGTCACGACCGCACTGACCAACGGCGCGTTCCCGGCCGGGGTCTTCGCATGACCACCGCCGACATCCGGTTCTACTTCGACCCCGTCTGCCCGTTCTGCTGGCTCACCAGCAAGTGGATCCGGATGGTGCAGGCCGAGCGCGACCTGAGCGTCGAGTGGCGGTTCATCTCGCTGCGCCTGATCAACTCCCACATCGACTACGACGCCCACTTCCCGCCGGAGTACGAGGCCGGGCACACCGCCGGGCTGCGGCTGCTGCGCGTCGCCGCCCGGGCGCGGGAGGAGCACGGCGCCGCGGCCGTGGACGTGCTGCAGGCCGCCCTCGGAGCCCACATCTTCGACTCGCCTCCGACCGACGCGACGAGACGACGAACCGCGAACGGCGTGGCACGGAGGAGTTCCTCGCGCCGATCCTGGCGGCGGCCGACCTGCCCGCCGAGCTCGCCGACGCGCTCGACGACACGTCGTGGGACGACGCGATCCGCGCCGACGGCGAGGAGGCGCTCGCACTGACCGGCAAGGACGTCGGCACGCCGATCATCCACTTCGAACCACCGGACGGTGTGGCGTTCTTCGGTCCGGTGATCAGCCGCCTCCCCGAGCCGGACCAGGCCGTCGAGCTGTGGGACCACGTGGTCGGCCTGGCCCGGTTCGGCGGGTTCGCCGAGCTCAAGCGCAGCCTGCGCGAGCGGCCTCAGCTGGTGGGCTTCGGCGTCGACCCCGACAGCATCGGGAAGCAGGAGGACTGGCACGGTGGCAGCCGACGACAGAGGAGTGAGCGCGGATGAGCGATCTTCAGGCCCGTACCCATCAGGAGCTCGTGGTCGTGGGAGGCCCCACCCGAGGAGGTCTACGACCTCGTGATCGTCGGCGGCGCGTACGTCCGCTGGGGCTTCGTGCTCGAGCCGGACGACCGCGGCACCCGACTGACCGAGACGTGGGAGTTCACCCCCGAGGGACTGGCGATGTTCGCGGACAAGTTCGGCGAGCGGTCCGCGGCCGAGATCGACGACCGCACCCGGCAGGCGTACGCCGGCATCCCCCGCAC
Organism: uncultured Actinomycetota bacterium; assembly: GCA_963708875.1. Lineage (GTDB taxonomy): Bacteria > Actinomycetota > Actinomycetes > Propionibacteriales > Nocardioidaceae > Nocardioides. Next base: position 286,882 of record CAVPUL010000005.1, on the reverse strand, counting down.
CCTCGCGGCGATCAAACGGATCGCCGAGGCGGCCTGACCCACCCGGCTAGCATCCCCGGATGGCCGACTCCCTCGCCGACGTCCTCGCCCGCCTCCGCTCGTGCGAGTGGATCGACCTGACCCACGCGTTCGGGCCGGGCATCCCCCACTACTTCGCCTTCCCCGACGAGGAGCGCGAGACGCTCTTCCACTTCGACGAAGGCGTCGGGTCCTCCGGCTCGGGCTTCCTCGCGCACCGCTACACCCACATCGGCCAGTGGGGCACCCACGTCGACCCGCCCGCCCACTTCACCCGCGGCGGTCGCTACCTCGACGAGCTGCCGGTGACCGACATGATCCTGCCGCTCGTGGTGGTCGACGTACGCCCCCAGGTGGCGACCGACGTCGACCACATCGTCTCGGTCGCCGACCTCGAGGCGCACGAGGCCGAGCACGGCGAGATCCCGTCAGGAGCCTTCGTCGCCCTCCTCACCGGTTGGGCCGACCGCTGGCCCGATGGCGACGCCATGGCCAACCGCGACGCAGACGGTCTCGCGCACTACCCCGGCTGGGGCGTGGACGCCCTGACGTTCCTGGTCGAGGAGCGCGGCGTCACGGCGGTCGGCCACGACACGACCGACACCGACCCGGGCGCCGTCGTCGGCGCGGGCACTGCCCCGGCCGAGACCTACATCCTCGCCGCCGACAAGTGGCAGATCGAGATGCTCGCCGGCCTCGACCGGGTGCCGGCCACCGGCGCCCTCGTCGTCGCGACCTGGCCCAAGCCGCAGGAGGGCTCCGGCTTCCCGGCGCGGGTGTTCGCGATCGTGGACCGCGGCTGAGCGGTCCTCCGCACCAAGGGCTGCTACTCGGGGCTGACGATGAACTCCTTGGTCTTCGCGATCGCGAAGCCCCAGCCCTGGGCGAGGGTGGGCTTCCCGGGCACGGCCACCTCGTCGGGGTTGGTCAGCACGTCGAGCAGCACCGGGCCCGGGTGAGCGAGCGCCTCGCGCACGGCGTCGTCGACGTCGGACGGGTCGGTGACGCGGACGCCGTGGAGGCCGAGAGCCGTGGCGACCGCCGCGAGGTCCGGGTTGTGGAGGACGGTGCCGAACTCGGCCAGGCCCACCTGCTCCATCTCGAGCTTCACCATCCCGAGCCGACCGTTGTCGAAGACCACGATCTTGATCGGGAGGTCGTAGGTGACCGCGGTGATGAGGTCACCCAGGAGCATGGTGAGACCGCCGTCGCCGGAGAAGGAGATGACCTGACGATCGCGGTCGAGGGACTGGACCCCCAGGGCCTGCGGCATCGCGTTGGCCATCGACCCGAGGTTGTAGGAGCCGAGCAGCCGGCGCCCGCCGGTCATCCGGACGAACCGTGAGAGCCAGACGGTCGACATCCCGGTGTCGGTGGTGAAGATCGCATCGGCCGACGCATGGCGCTCGACCGCCGCGGCGAGCAGCTCGGGGCGGATCCGGTGGTCGGGGTTGTCGGCCTTCCCCCGCAGCCGGCCGAGGAGCTTCTTCTCGTGGGTGGGGTCGGCGAGCCTCGCCTGCGCCTTTCCCCACGTCTCGTAGACCTTCCGCGCCGCATGGAGGTGCGTGGTGCTCTTCTTCTGGGCGAGCAGGGGCAGCAGCGCCTGCAGGGTGAGCGCACTGTCCCCGACGAGGGCGTGGTCCACGGACGTACGTCGCCCGATGTGCGGCCCGCGGGAGTCGAGCTGGATGACCGTCTTGCCGGTCGGGAGGAACTCGCGGTAGGGGAAGTCGGTGCCCACCAGGAAGAGGACGTCGCAGGCGGCGAACGCCTCGGCCGTGGCCGGGTTCCCGATCAACCCGGACTGCCCGACCTCATAGGGGTTGTCGTCGTCGAAGCCGTCCTTCGCCTTGAGCGAGAGCACCATCGGAGCCTGCAGACGCTCGGCGAGGGCGAGCACCTCGTCCCGGGCATGGCGGGCACCCTGGCCCACGAGCAGGGTGACCCGGTCGGCATCGTCGAGCGCCCGGGCAGCGACCCGCACCAGGTCGGGCTCGGCAGCGGCGAGCGGCGCCGGGCGTACGAACTTCGGGACTGCTGTCGACGACGGGAGGTCGAGTCCACCGACGTCGCCAGGAACGGACAGCACGGCGACTCCGCGTTCGGAGATGGCGGTGTTGACCGCCTCCTCGAGCAGGTGTGGCATCTGGTCGACGTCGGTGAGGGTGTGGCACCAGACCGAGACGTCGGAGAAGAGGACGTCGTTGTCGACCTCCTGGAAGAAGTCGGACCCGATGTCCTCCCGCGGCACCTGGCCGATGATCGCCAGCACCGGCGCGTGGGACTTCTTGGCGTCGTAGAGCCCGTTGAGGAGGTGGATCGCGCCCGGTCCCACGGTGCCCATGCACACCGCCAGCCGGCCGGTCAGCTGGGCCTGCGCGCTCGCAGCGAAGGCTGCGACCTCCTCGTGGCGTACGCCGACCCACTCGACGCGGTCCTCGCGCCTGATCGCATCCGTCACGGGGTTGAGCGCATCTCCGACGACGCCCCACACGCTGGTGACGCCTTCCTCGGCGAGCGCCTCGATGATCAGCTCGGCAACAGTGGTCACCCGACCAACGTAGGACCGGCGGTCGACGGACGTCTGCCACCGAAGGGGTGGCACGGCCGACTGACGCCAGCCGGTGCCGGATCAGCCCTGGGCCATGTCCACGAAGCGGGAGTAGTGACCCTGGAAGGCGACGGTGAGGTCGCGCGTGGGGCCGTTGCGGTGCTTGGCGACGATGAGGTCGGCCTCGCCGGGACGGGTCGACTCCTTCTCGTAGACGTCGTCGCGGTGGAGGAGGATCACCATGTCGGCGTCCTGCTCGAGCGAGCCGGACTCACGCAGGTCGCTCATCATCGGGCGCTTGTCGCCGCGCTGCTCGGGGCCACGGTTGAGCTGGGAGAGCGCGATGATCGGCAGCTCGAGCTCCTTGGCGAGGAGCTTGATGTTGCGGGAGAACTCCGAGACCTCGAGCTGGCGGGACTCGACCTTCTTGCCCGAGCTCATCAGCTGCATGTAGTCGATCACGATGAGCTTGAGGTCGTGGCGCTGCTTGAGCCGCCGCGCCTTGGCCCGGATCTCCATCATCGTCATGTTGGGGCTGTCGTCGATGAACATCGGCGCACCGGAGACCTGGCCCATCTTGCGGGCGAGCTTCTCCCAGTCGTCGTCGCGCATCGTGCCGTTGCGGATGTGGTTGAGCGGCACCTTCGCCTCGGCGGAGAGCAGGCGCATCATGATCTCCGAGCGCGTCATCTCGAGGCTGAAGAAGCAGCTGGTCAGGTTGTTGTGGATCGACGCGGCGCGGCAGAAGTCGAGGGCCAGCGTCGACTTTCCCATCGCGGGGCGGGCCGCGACGATGATCATCTGGCCGGAGTGGAGACCGTTGGTGAGGTCATCGAGGTCGGCGAAGCCGGTGGGCACGCCGTAGAGGCCGGCCTCACGGTTGCCGATCATCTCGATCTCGTCGAGGACGCCGCTCATGATGTCGCTCAGCGGCGCGTAGTCCTCGGTCGCGCGGCGGTCGGTGACCTTGTAGACCTCGGCCTGCGCGCTGTCGACGACGTCGTTGATCTCGCCCTCGCCCGAGTAGCCCATGGCTGCGATGCGGGTGCCGGCCTCGACGAGGCGGCGCAGGATCGCCTTCTCCCGCACGATCGCGGCGTAGTAGCCGGCGTTGGCCGCGATCGGCACGTTGGCCGAGAGGGTGTGGAGGTAGGGAGCGCCACCGATGCGCTGGAGCTCACCGCGCTTCTGCAGCTCGTCGGCGACGGTGATCGGGTCGGCCGGCTCGCCTCGGCCGTAGAGGTCGATGATCGCGTCGTGGATGACCTCGTGGGCCGGGCGGTAGTAGTCGACCGCCTGGACCTCCTCGACGACATCCGCGATCGCGTCCTTGGACAGCAGCATCGAGCCGAGCACGCTCTGCTCGGCGGCGTTGTCCTGCGGAGGCGTCCGGTCGCCCGCCGACCGCGGGGACGCGCCAGGCTCGTAGGCCGCGGGACCGTCGCCCCACGCCTCGTCGGTGTCGCCCTGGAAGGTGACGCTCATCGGTGCTCCACTCGCCGTACTGCCCACGTGACCGACGGTAGGGACGACCACCGACACCACCCCATGGGAGCCATGGGAGCCATGGAAGATCGTGTCGAAGGCGCCTCGCGCGAGGTCCTTGCCGCGGGCGAACGTACGCGCTCCCCGGGCCGGTGGACAGCCAGTTGTCCACAGGGCCTGTGGACAACCTGCGCACTGGCGTGGACGACACGCGCACCGCCGTGCACCGACCGTGGACCGAGGTGTGGAGAGCGAGAAAGTTTGTGGGGTGTCACCCGCGCTGACCTGCGGAAACGTCGTCCACACCCTGTGGACAAAAATCTCCACGCTCATTCGCCTGTTCACCTGTCCGCCATCTGGAGGATGCCTGTTGCTTTGTCGACACGGTTGCCCAGACGCCCGGTCGGCACGCTTCTCCACACCACGATGCACAGGTAGTCCGAACGGGCTATGTACGCCGGCCGGGACCCTCAACTATGGGACTCCGCCGACGCGGCTGCGGAGCGCTGTTCCTAGGGTGAATCTCGTGAAAGCCGTCGACCGGGAGATCTTGCGACTCGCCGTGCCCGCGTTCCTGGCGCTGGTGGCCGAGCCGCTGTTCCTGCTCGTCGACGCCGCCATCGTCGGCCACCTCGGCACCCCGCAGCTCGCCGGGCTCGGCATCGCCGCCGTCATCCTCCAGACCGTCGTCGGCCTGTGCGTCTTCCTGGCGTACGGCACCACTGCCAGCGTCGCGCGCCACCTCGGCGCGGGCGACCTCCGCGCGGCACTCGCCCAGGGCGTCGACGGACTCTGGCTGGCGGTCGTCATCGGGACGGTCGCGACCGTCGCCGGCGTCCTCGCCACCCGACCCCTGGTCGCCGCCTTCGGCACCGGGTCGGAGGTCGCCGGCCACGCCGAGACCTACCTCGCGATCGCGTTCCTCGGCACGACACCGTTGCTGGTGATGCTCGCGGCGACCGGCGTCCTGCGCGGGTTGCAGGACACGCGTACGCCGCTGCTGGTCGCCGTCGTCGGCAACGGCCTCAACATCGCGCTCAACGTCCTCCTCGTCTACGGCCTCGACCTCGGCATCGCCGGCTCGGCCATCGGCTCGGTGATCGCCCAGGTCATGTCGGCCGCGTGGTTGGTCGCGGTCGTGGTGCGGGCATCCCGCGAGCAGGACGCGCCCCTCACGCCCGACCTCGCCGGCATCCTCGCGGCCGCCCACGCCGCCGTCGCCCTCGTCATCCGCACCCTGGCGCTGCGGGCGTGCCTCCTCGTCGGGACGTACGCCGTCACCCGCGCCGGCACGGACGCGCGTGACGTCACGATCGCGACCCACCAGGTCGCGATCACCCTGTGGTCGTTCCTGGCGTTCGCCCTCGACGCCATCGCGATCGCCGCGCAGGCACTCACCGGGCGCTCGCTCGGCAGTGGCGACGTCGAGACCACGCGACGGCTGACCGGGCGGATGATCCAGTGGGGCTGGGGCAGCGGGTTCGTGGCCGGCCTGGCGCTGGCTGCGGCCTCTCCGTTCGTCGGCGCGCTGTTCACCAGCGACCCCGAGGTGCAGGAGCTGCTCGTCCCGGTGCTGTTCGTGGCCGCGATCGGCCAACCGCTCGCGGGCGTCGTCTTCGTGCTCGACGGCGTCCTCATCGGCGCCGGCGACGGCGCCTACCTCGCCTGGGCGGGCCTCGCAGTGCTCGCGGCGTACACCCCCGCCGCACTCTGGGCGGCCACGCTCCCGCACGGGCTGGTCGCGGTGTGGGTGGCGATGACCGTCGTGTTCATGGGTGGTCGCGGCGTCCTGCTCATGTGGCGTGCGCGCGGCGACGCGTGGATGGTGACGGGCGTCCCGGCCGCCTCCTGAGGGGTCGGCACGGGCGCCTCGACAACACCTGCACGTCCTGCGCACCTCGCCTGCGCTCCCCACCACGCCGTGTCATCCGGCTTCACCCCTACAGGGGGTTCGGTGTCACGACCGAGTGACGGGACGATTTGCGGTGCGCGATTTGGTTGACTTTGGCGACCATGTGACCTGAGATACAGAAGTTGCACCTCCTTCTCTTCGTACGAAACGTACGCATTCGCCTCGGTGGCCGCGTCCTCGTGCGACGAGGCCATCCTTTCGAACGGGAGAACCGCGTGATCCGTCGTACCCTCGCGGCCGGCGCTGCTATCAGCGTCACAGCCGCACTCCTCATGCCCTGGGGGACGGCTGCGCAAGCAGCCGACACCTCGACGGCTGATCTGAAGCCGGCGCAGGCATCGCCGGCGAAGGCCGGCAAGAAGGGGACGGTGCTCGACCTCGGCACCGGCTCCGCGCCGCAGACCTACATCATCCAGCTCGACTCCCCCGCCATCCCGACCCGATCGGTCGAGGACGAGAAGGGAGTACAGCGCAGCACGGGCGCCGCGGCGTACGGCCAGGAGCTGAAGGCGGAGCAGGCCGACCTGACCAGCTCGATCGCCAAGATCACCGGTTCGACCCCGAAGGTGCTGGGTTCCTACACCCACGCCATCAACGGCATCACCGTGAGGCTCACCCGAACGCAGGCGCAGCGCGTCGCGCGTATCGACGGCGTCAAGGCCGTCCAGGTGGACTTCACCCGCCAGCTCACCACGGACCGCGGCCCCGCCTGGATCGGCGCCACGACCATCTACGACGGCTCCAACGTGCCGAACGGTGTGGGGAGCGAGGGTGAAGGCATCGTCGTCGGCGTCCTCGACACCGGCCTCAACCCCGCCAACCCGTCCTTCGCGGACGTGGGCGCGGACGGCTACGACCACACCAACCCCAACGGTGCCGGCAACTACAAGGGCGTCTGCGCGACCGACCCCACGTGGGGCTGCAACGACAAGGTCATCGGCTACTGGGACTTCGACCTCCCGGGCGCCACTGACGGCAAGTACGACGACGACGGCCACGGCAGCCACACCGCGTCCACCGCTGTGGGCGACTACACCGCCGCGACGGTCTACGCCGCCAAGGGCACCGAGCACGAGTTCTCGGTCACCTCGAACATCCACGGTGTCGCACCGCACGCCAACCTGATCAGCTACGACGTCTGCGACGGCGCCGGTTGCCAGGGCTCGTCCATCGTGGCGGCCATCGACCAGGCCATCAAGGACGGTGTCGACGCGATCAACTACTCGATCGGTGCCAACGCCGCGTCCAGCCCCTGGAGCGACGCCGACTCCGTCGGGTTCCTCAACGCTCGCGCCGCGGGCATCTACGTGGCCACCTCCGCCGGCAACGACGGCCCCGGTGCCGCCACCGTCGGCAGCCCGGCCGACGTGCCGTGGGTCACCTCCGTCGGTGCGACCACGCACGACCGCAAGTACGTCTCGCGCGTCATCGACATCGCGGGCCCCGACGCCGCACCATTGGCGGACATCGAAGGTGCCGGGCTCTCCGGCCCGACCGACGGCTCGTTCCCGGTCGTCTACGCCGGCGACGCGCCCTACAACAACGCGAAGTGCGGTGCAGTGACCGACGCACCTCCGGGCACCGGCACCACCTTCCCGGCGGGCACCGACCTGTCCGGCAAGATCATCATCTGCGACCGTGGCGGCAACGGCCGCGTCGAGAAGGGCGAGAACGTCGCCGCCCTCGGCGCCGAGGGCATGATCCTCGCAACGACCAGGCCAGCGGCACCTCGCTCAACGGTGACGCACACGCGCTGCCCGCCGCGCACATCACCTACGCCGACGGTGTGGCCCTCAAGGCCTACGTGGCCGCCCACCCGGGCGCGAGGCTGCCCTGTCCGGTGCCGTCGTCAACATCGATGCCGCCAACGGCGACATCATGGCGCCTTCTCGAGCCGCGGTCCCAACCGCGCGGTCTCGATCATCAGCCCGTCCGTCTCGGCTCCCGGCGTGGACATCCTCGCCGCGGCCGGCACCGGCAACGACGTGGAGTGGGAGTTCATCTCCGGCACCTCGATGGCGAGCCCGCACACTGCGGGATCGTTCGCGCTCCTCAAGGGCGTCCACCCCGACTGGACCCCGGCCGAGGCGCAGTCCGCGCTGATGACGACGTCCGAGCGCGACATCACCGACAACGACGGCACCGACGCCGACTGGTTCGACATGGGCTCGGGTCGCATCGAGCTGCACCAACGTCGGCCGGGCCGGTCTGGTGCTCGACGAGAACCTCGCCGGCTACGTGGCCGCTGACCCCGCCGTCGGCGGCGACGTGCGCACGCTCAACACCGCGAGCATGGCCGACGACGACGTGCCTGCAGCTCTGTGACTGGACCCGCACCCTCACCGGCACCGCGACCGGTGCCGGCACCTGGAACGTGTCGGTGGAGAACCTGCTCCGACCCGGGCGTCACCCTCACCGTCGACAAGCCCTCGTTCACCGTGACCGACGGCGGATCGGCCGACGTGACCGTCACCGCCGACGCTCGCCGCCGGGCTGTCCACGACCAAGTGGCTGTTCGGCACCCTGGTGCTGACTCCCGCCGGCGACTCGACCGCGCCGGTCGCGCACCTCCCGGTCGGCGTCCTGCCGTCCGCGGGTGTGCTGCCCGACACGATCGACATCACGACCCGTCGTGACGCCGGTTCGCAGCTCGAGTCCGGTCTGCAGGCCAAGGCGATCACCGACCTGCAGATCGCACGCCAGCGGTCTCGTTCCCCGAGAAGCGCACCGCGCTGTCATCGTCGAGGACTCCACCAACGCCGACGCCTTCGACGGCAACGGCATCCCCGTCACCAACGTCGCGGTGCCCGCGGGCGCCACGACCTGATCGCCAGCCTCGCCAACCCGACTGCTCCCGACTTCGACATGTACGTCGGCACCGGGTGCGGTCACCGCGGCCAACGTGGTGGCGCAGAGCGCCAGCCGGCGGCTCCAACGAGAGCGTCGAGATCGCCAACCCCGAGGCGGGACCTACTGGGTCCTCGTGCAGAACTGGGAGGCGACCACCCCCGGCGGCACCGACACCACGGACCTGCTCACTGCTGTGGTCGCCGGCGACAGGGCAACCTCCGCGCCGAGGGCCCGTCGGGTCCGGTCCCAGCCGCCACGCCGTTCGACATCCGCACCTTCTGGGACGAGCCGGCGCATGGACGCCGGCGAGACCTGGCACGGCGCGCTGACGCTCGGCACCTCCCGGGCGTCGACCGGCGACATCGGCGTCATCCCGGTGACCATCCACCGCGTCGCCGACGACGTCACCAAGACCGCGGACAAGACGCAGGCGGCCCCGGGTGACGTGATCACCTACACCGTCGACGTCGCGCCCAACGTCACGCGCGAGGACCTCGCCTACACGATCACCGACACGCTGCCCGAGGGCTCGACCTACGTCGAGGGCTCGGCCACCAACGGTGCGTCGTACGACGACGGGGTCGTGTCGTGGACCGGTGACCTCGAGTCCACCTTCGGCGACGAGGGCAACTACACCATCACCACCAGCGCCAGCAGACCCGAGCTGCCAGACGCCGTTCGGCGCCGGCTACCTCGACCTCCTCCCCTGACGTGGGCCGATCACGCCCGAGCCGGACATCGCCGGCGACACCACCACGTTCTCGGCGTTCGCCGCGGGCACGTACGGGTTCTACGGCAGTCCTACCAGGGCCTGACGTTCTCCGACGACGGGTTCCTCGTCTACGGCGACGACAACTACGACCCCGCCGGTAAGCCGTGGGTGGCGCAGTCGCGTGCCCGACGCCGCCTGCCCAACAACGTGGCGGCGCTGATGTGGCAGGACATGGAGTTCCGCTACGACGCGGCCACCGGTGCCGGGGTCACGCTCGCCGACCGCGGGTCACGGACCCGGGCGACGTCGCCATCGTCGAGTACGACAACATGCGCGACTTCGGCGACGACGCCGGCGAGTTCGGTCAGCTCGACATGGAGGTCTTCGCGACTGCTGGCAGCAACGACCTGGTGTTCGCCTACGACAACATCAGCGGCGGCGACGTGCTCGGAGGCGACGTCGTACGACGACGTCACCATCGGCACCGAGAACGCGCCGGCCAGCCAGGCCGCGGCGCTCGTCAACCAGGGTGACGCCAACGGCGTGCTCGAGGACGGGCTCAACGTCTGCGCGACCTACTCCGAGCCTGCCGCTGAGGGCGCGAGCTTCACCTACCAGGTGAAGGTCAACGACACGGTCGGCAACAAGGACCTGACCAACACGGTCGTCCACACACCGACGACCCGGGCGCCAAGCCCGTGTCGGCGAAGTACACCGTGGCGATCAAGGGTTCGGCCCAGCGCACCAACGTGGCGCTGTCGCTCAACCCGGACAGCATCCTGACCGGTGACACGACCACCGCCACGGCGACGGTCTTCACCACCGGCGCCACCCCGGCGACCGGCCAGGTGCAGTTCATGGACGGCACCCGCGTGGCCGGCACCGGCACGCTGGACGCATCGGGCAAGGCCACGGCCACCCTGTCGGGCTTCACCACGGCCGGGACCCTCCCGATCACGGCGAAGTACGTCGGTGACGGTGCCAACGCACCCAGCACCTCCGCTCCGGTCAACCTCGTCGTCAAGACGAAGCCCGGTTCGGTGGACAAGCTGGTGCCCAAGATCGGCACCAAGATGGTCAAGCCGGTCGAGGTCGGGACGAAGGTCAAGCTCCGCGTGACCGTCCGGGCCAAGGACATCGTGCCCTCGGGCACGGTGAAGATCACCCTGAAGGGTGCCGGCAAGAACAAGACCTGGACCAAGACCCTGAACGCCAAGGGCCGGACCAAGGTCATGCTGCCGAGCTTCTCGAAGACCGGGAAGGTCAAGGTCAGCGTCGCCTACCTCGGCGACGCCGCGACCGAGCCGCTCACCAAGAACATCAAGTTCAAGGTGGTGGATCGTCGCAACGTCCAGTGATGATGTGACGTAGCTCCTCTGGCGAGGGGGTCGACGGTGGAGACACCGTCGGCCCCCTCGTCGCATGTGCGGGGTCCCGCTTGCTCGCACGCGACATCATGGGGACATGCCGTTCGTGCGCCTCCTGCTCGTCACCAGCGCGATGACCTGGTGCCTGGTGGCGTGCGGCGGTGCAGCGCCCGACAGCGCCGAGGACACCTCGGCACCGGGCACCACGGCCCGACCGACCACGCCGGAGGACACGATGCAACCCAGCACCCCCGCCCCCCAGCCGGGAGGTGCGGTCGACCAGGCGGTCGCCGACCTCGCGGGCCGGCTCGGTGTCGAGCCCGACGACGTCGAGGTCGTGGCGACCGAGGAGGTGACCTGGAGCGACGGCAGCCGGGGCTGTGCGAAGAAGGGGATGAACTACACCATGTCGCTCATCGACGGCAGCCGGATCACCCTGCGGGTCGGCGGCACGACGTACGAGTACCACTCCGGCGGCAGCGGCGGCCCCTTCCTCTGCGAGCAGCCCACCCAGTAGCCGCCTCTTCGCGCCCACGTCGGCCTAGTCCGCTGCAGAAAGCCGCAGAGAGAGCGCCCGCGAGCGGCTTTTCGCAGCGGACTACGCAACGTGGGTGTGGAGGACGGACGGCGAAACGGCCCGCCGCCTCCGAGGAGGCAACGGGCCGTTCGCGTGGTGCTGGGTCGTGCGGCGGTCAGGCGGGAACGACGTTGAGGGCCACCGTGGCGGACACCTCGTCGTGCAGCTTGACCGAGACCGTGTGCGAGCCGAGCGTCTTGATCGGGTTGGTGACCACGATCGTGCGACGGTCGACCTTCTCGCCGGAGACCTCGCCGATCGCGTCGGCGATCTCCGAGGTGGTGACGGCGCCGAACAGGCGACCACCCTCACCGGCACGGACCTTGACGTTGACCGGGTTGGCCTCGAGCTTGGTCTTGATCTCGGTGGCGTGGTCCGCGTCGCGGGCCGCACGCGCGAAGCGGGCGGTCTTGATGGACTCGATGGTCTTCTCGCCGCCACGGGTCCAGCGGATGCCGAGGCCACGGGGAACGAGGTAGTTGCGGCCGTAGCCGTCCTTGACCTCGACCACGTCGCCGGGGGCGCCGAGGCCGTCGACCTCCTGGGTCAGGATGAGCTTCATGTCTCGTGCTCCTCTCAGCGACCGGTGGACGTGTAGGGCAGCAGAGCCAGCTCGCGCGCGTTCTTGACGGCGATGGCCACGTCGCGCTGGTGCTGGACGCAGTTGCCGGTCACGCGACGGGCGCGGATCTTGCCACGGTCGGAGATGAACTTGCGGAGGAGCGTGGTGTCCTTGTAGTCGACACCGGTCGCCTTCTCCTTGCAGAACTGGCAAACCTTCTTCTTGGGCTTGCGCAGAATTGCCTTGGCCATTGTGGTGCTCCCTTTCAGTGAGCCCGGCCCTGAGGCAATCAGGGACGGAATGGAATGTCGAATGTGGTGCTGAAGTCCGGATCTGGACTAGAAGGGCGGCTCGTCGTTGCCGCCGTTGACCCCGGGCGTGGCCCATGGGTCGTTGGGCGTCGCGGACTGACCGCCACCCTGGCCGCCGGGCTGGCCACCCTGGGGCTGTCCGCCCCAGCTGCTGCCACCCTGGCCGCCACCCTGCGAGGGAGCCGGGCTGGACCACGGGTCGTCGGCCGGCGCGGACTGACCGCCACCGCCCGAGTAGCCGCCGCCACCGCCGCCACCGGAGTAGCCGCCACCGCCGCCGGACCGGGTCGTCTTGGTGACCTTGGCCGATGCAGAGCGCAGCGACGGGCCGACCTCCTCGACGTCGATCTCGAAGACGGTGCGCTTCTCACCCTCGCGGGTCTCGTACTGCCTGGACTTGAGGCGACCCTGCACGATCACGCGCATGCCCTTCTGGAGGGACTCGGCGACGTTCTCCGCGGCCTGGCGCCACACGGCACAAGCGAGGAACAGCGTGTCGCCGTCCTTCCACTCGTTCGTCTGGCGGTCGAAGGTCCGCGGCGTCGACGCGATCCGGAAGTTCGCGACGGGTGCCCCCGAGGGGGTGAACCGCAGCTCCGGGTCGTCGACGAGGTTGCCGATGACGGTGATCGTGGTCTCGCCTGCCATGCCAGGTCTCCTCAGAATGTCCTGCTGCTGTGCTGGTGATCCGGGGGGTTGCTCCCGGTGTGCTGCCCATCAAACAGGCAGTCACCGACAGCGGGAAGTGTCTTTCCACAGATGCCCGAGGGCGATCAGTGGGCGTCGGGACGCATGACCTTCGTGCGCAGGATCGACTCGTTCAGCGTGAGCTGGCGGTCGAACTCCTTGACCGTCGCGGGCTCGGCCGTCAGCTGGACGACGGCGTAGATGCCCTCGGCGTTCTTCTTGATCTCGTACGCCATCCGGCGACGACCCCACACGTCGACGGACTCGACAGAGCCGCCGTCCTTGCGGATCACGTTGAGGTACTTGTCGAGCGACGGCTCAATGGTGCGCTCGTCGAGACTCGGGTCGAGGATGACCATCACTTCATAAGCACGCATAGCGGTCTCCACCTCCTCTGGGCTAGAGCGGCCACGGGCTTTCCGTGGCAGGAGGACTGTGCGTTCGCAACGGGTGGTACGACGTGGGTCGTCCGCTGCGGTCACCCGAAGGCAACCGGGGAAGGCTACCAGCGCCCCCGCCCGCTGTCGGAATCGTCGTGGTGGGCCGTGGAGCGTGACGGCCACCTGTGGACGACGGCCGCGCGACACCGGTCGACCCGGCTAGCGTCGCGAGGGTGCCAGCCGTCACGACCCGAGCCTGCGCCGTGGTCGCGGGCCGCTACGTGCTGCTCGACCAGATCGGGGCCGGCGGCATGGGATCGGTGTGGCGCGCCTGGGACCGGCGCACCCGTCGGCACGTGGCCCTCAAGGTGCTCGGCCAGCACAGCTCCGCGCTGCTCGCGCGGTTCGTCCGCGAGCAGGCGGTCCGCGTACGCCACCCGCACGTCGTCGCGCCCCACGGGTGGGCCGCCGAGGACGACCTGGTGGTGCTGGCGATGGAGCTGGTGACCGGCGGTTCGGTCGCCGACCTCCTGCGCGAGCACGGGCCGCTCGACGCCGGGACGGCCGGCCTGCTGTGCGAGCAGCTGCTCCTCGGCCTGTCCGCGGTGCACGCGGCCGGGCTCGTCCACCGCGACGTGAAACCCGCCAACCTCCTGCTCGAGGCGACCGGCACGCAGCCTCCGCACCTGCGGCTCGGCGACTTCGGCGTCGCCGCCCCGATCGCGGACCGGCGCTTCACGACGGTGCCGGGCGCCATCGGCACGGACGGCTACATGGCTCCCGAGCAGGCCCGCGGGGCCCCTCCCGCGCCGACGCAGGACCTGTACGCCGTGGGCCGCGTCGTGCTCGAGATGATCACCGGCCTGCCCCCGACGCGGCAGGCGGAGATCCCGTCGCACCCGCTCCGGCCGCTCGTCGAGCGGCTGCTCGTCCACGATCCCGAGCAGCGCATCGCGACGGCTGACGCCGCGCTCCGGCTGCTGCGCCGGTTGCCCGTTCCGGAGGCAGACGGGCCTCCGGTGCCGGACCGGCTCGGACCACCACCCGGCGCCCGGCGTACGACCGGGACCGGGCCGGGTGCCGTCGTCGACTGGCCGGCGTGGGCGGCCGTCGCCGGGTTGCTCGCCGTCGTCGCGGGCTGTCTGTGCGTCCTCCTAGGGTGGGCACCATGAACCTCGCCATCGGCGCCCACGTCGAGCAGACCGACCCCGTCGCCGAGGCCGTCGCCCGGCAGACCACGCTGGTGCAGTTCTTCCTCGGCGATCCGCAGGGCTACAAGGGCCCGGAGATCCGTTACGAGGGTGGTGCCGCGGCGCTGCGCACGGCGGCCGAGGACGCGGGCGTCTCGCTCTACGTCCACGCCCCCTACATCGTCAACGTCGCCACGACCAACAACCGGATCCGGATCCCGAGCCGCAAGCTGCTCCAGCAGCACATGGACGCGGCGGCCGAGATCGGCGCCAAGGGTCTGATCGTGCACGGCGGCCACGTCGGCAAGGACGACGACCCGAGCGTCGGCTTCGACAACTGGCGCAAGGCGATCGAGGCCACCGACATCAAGATCCCGCTCCTCATCGAGAACACCGCCGGTGGCGACAACGCGATGGCGCGCCACCTCGACCGCATCGCCGGTGTCTGGGACGCGATCTCCTCGGCCGACAACGCCGACCGCGTCGGCTTCTGCCTCGACACCTGCCACGCGTGGGCCGGCGGGATCGAGCTCGGCGACGCCGTCGAGCGGGTGCGCGGGATCACCGGTCGCATCGATCTCGTCCACGCCAACGACTCGCGCGACGTCTTCGACTCCGGCGCGGACCGGCACGCCAACTTCGGCAACGGCCACCTGCCTGCCGACGAGTTCGCGGGCGTGGTCCGCGAGGCCGGTGCTCCCGTCATCTGCGAGACGCCCGGAGGTGCCGCCGAGCACCTGGCCGACTTCGCCTGGCTGCGCGAGCGGCTCTGACGTTCGGCCGCAGAGGTCGTCAAGAAAGTTCTGACACCGACGCAACCAAACGGGTGTCTGCGACGTCTGTGCTCACGTAGGGACCAGACACGTACGGGGGTCGTGTCTGGTCCCTTGTAACGTTCCCGGGGTGACGACCCCCCTGACGCTGCGCCCGATCTCCGCGCAGCAGCACCGCGAGCTCATCGCCAGCCGGTCGTCCGCGAGCTTCCTGCAGACCCCTGCCTGGGCGAGCGTGAAGGCCGAGTGGAAGGCCGAGTCGATCGGGTGGTTTCGAGAGGCCTCGTCCCTCGGCTCCTCAACCCAAGGGGTCGCGGACGAGCTCGTGGGTGCCGGGCTCGTCCTCTACCGACAGCTGCCCCGGGTCAAGCGCTACCTCGCCTACCTGCCCGAGGGGCCGGTCATCGACTGGGACGGTGACGACCTCGAGTCGTGGCTCGCGCCGATGGTCGCCCACCTCAAGCGCCAGGGCGCCTTCGCCGTCCGGATGGGACCGCCTGTCGTGACCCGTCGCTGGTCGGCGGACCAGGTCAAGGCCGGTGTCGCCGACGACTCCGTACGCCGCCTCGGCGACGTACCTCCCCTGGAGCGCTCGCAGGACGGCGCGCGCGTCATCGCCCAGCTGCACGAGCTCGGCTGGCAGCAGCAGTCGGCCGAAGGCGGTTTCTCCGCCGGGCAACCGCAGTTCAACTTCCAGATCCCGCTCGTCGACGAGACCGGTGTGGCGCGCAGCGAGGACGACGTCCTCAAGGGGATGAACCAGCTCTGGCGCCGCAACATCAAGAAGGCCGACAAGCAGGGAGTCGAGGTCGCCCTCGGCGAGCGCGCGGACCTCAAGGCGTTCCACGACCTCTACGTCCACACCGCCGAGCGCGACCACTTCACGCCGCGCCCGCTGACGTACTTCCAGACGATGTACGACGCCCTGCTCGCCGAGGACCCCGACCGGATCCAGCTGTGGCTCGCCCGCCACGAGGGCGACCTGGTCGCGGCGACGATCGCGATCCGCGTCGGCACGCACGCCTGGTACTCCTACGGCGCCTCGTCCACCGAGAAGCGCGAGGTGCGCGGCTCCAACGCCGTGCAGTGGGCGATGATCCGCCACGCGCTCGAGGCCGGCGCCCACGTCTACGACCTCCGCGGGATCACCGAGACGCTCGACGCCGACGACCCGCACGTCGGGCTGATCCAGTTCAAGGTCGGCACCGGCGGCCAGGCCGTCGAGTACGCCGGCGAGTGGGACCTGCCGGTCAACCGCGCGATCTACAAGGCGTTCCAGGTCTACCTGGCCCGGCGGGGGTGATGGAGCGATGACCCTCACCCTCTCCGTCGACGGCGACCGCTGGCGCGCCCACCTGCTCGCGACCGTCAGCAAGCACCCCGGCATCGTGCCGGTGGTCAAGGGCAACGGCTACGGCCTGGGCGTGGGCCGGCTCGCCCGTCGCGCCCAGTGGCTGGCCGGGCATGCGGCCGAGACCGGCGCACCGCTCGACCTGATCGCGGTCGGCATCTACGACGAGATCGACGAGGTGGCGACCCGCTACGACGGCGACCTGCTCGTGCTCACTGCGTGGCGCCCGTTCGGTGCGGCGCTCGACCTCGACGCCCGTACGGCCGCTCGCGTCGTGCACACCATCAGCCGCCCGGAGGACCTCGCCGGCCTCCGCGACCAGGACCCAGGCGCCCGCTTCGTCCTCGAGCAGCTCACCTCGATGCGCCGTCACGGGATGACCCGCCGCGAGCTCGCGCGCGGCCGCCGAGGCGCTCGGCAGCGAGCGCAGCGGCCTGCGCGGGGTCGCGATGCACCTGCCGCTCAACACCACGTCGCACCTCGGCGAGGTGAGCCGGCTGATCAACGACATCGTCGCCTCCGGCCTGCCCACCCGTACGGTCTTCGTGTCCCACCTGACGCACGGCGAGCTGACCAGCCTGGCGAGCAGCTACCCCGACTTCACCGTGCGTCCACGCATCGGCACCGACCTCTGGCTCGGCGACCGGGGCGCGCTCCGCGTCGGCGCCACCGTGCTCGACGTGCACGAGGTCGACCGCGGGGACACCTTCGGCTACCGCGGGCGCAGCGCCCCCAAGCACGGCCACATCGTGATCGTCAGCGGCGGCACCGCACACGGCATCGGACTCGAGGCGCCGACCGGGGACCAGTCGCTCAAGGCTCGGGCCGCGACCCTTGCCCGCGGCGGCATGGACGCGGTCGGGTTCGTGCGCTCGCCCTTCTCCATCGACGGCAAGCAGCGACTCTTCGCCGAGCCGCCGCACATGCAGGCGTCGATGCTGTTCGTGCCCTCAGGTGCGCGGGTGCCCCGCGTCGGTGAGGAGATCGAGGTCAGGGTCCGCTTCACCGCGACCGACTTCGACCGCGTCGTCGTCTCCTGACGACACCTCGGGCTCGTCCCGCAGCACCGCCACGGCCAGCCACACCAGCCCGCCCACCCGCAGCAGGACCGCGAGCCAGTAGACGCGTTCGTCCTCGCTGAGGGTGGGGACGAGGGCGCCACCGAGATACCACCCCGTGATCACCCAGCTCACCAGGTGCAGTCCCTGCCACACGAGCAGGTCGCGCCACCGGCGTACGGCGATCGCGGCCAGCGGCAGTGCCACGAGGCCGAGCTCCGGGGGGGCCGACGGCGCGACCACCAGAGCAGCGCACACCATCACGAGGCCGGAGCGGGCGCTGGTCAGCGCGGTGACCTGCGGCGAGCGCCGCACCATCCAGGTGACCGCAACCGCCGCCAGTGCCAGCACCGCGAGCTGCGTGATCGACCGGGTCGTCGTCGACGTGTCGACCCCGCGCTGACCGAGCAGCTGCCAGATCGAGCCGATGTCGGCGTCCTCGCCCCGAGCCCGGCCGGGCAGCGTGACGACGACGTACGCCGCCGCGGCCGCGAGCAGCGCGTCGACGCGGTCACGCGTCCGGCCACCGACAGCGATCACACCGACGAGGGCCACCGCCACAGGTAGGGCGAAGGCAGCGCCGATCCCGGCGCCGATGCCCGCGACCCAGGCCCGGCCGGTGGTCCAGCCCCACAGGAGGACGGCGACCCCGACCGCGGCGACGAGCTCCCAGGAGAGCCAGTGGGCCAGCAGCACCGGGGCCATCGCCCAGCCCGCCGCGGCCCACGGCCGGTGGCGGTCCACGCGGACGAGCAGGACCGTGGCCAGCAGGGCGAGCGCCGCGAGCAGCACCGCCAGCGATGCGGTGGTCGCGACCGTGCCCGTGCCCGGCGCCAGGGCGGCCAGCCGCTCGAGCCAGGTCGTCACGTGGGGTGGCGTGGCGGTGGTGGCCGACGTCCCGGCGAGCTCGGTCCAGCACAGCTGCCGGTAGGGCTGGTCCTCGCGGCCCCAGCCGGAGGGGACGCAGGCGGTCTTGCTGACCATGCCGGCCGCGAGGGTGACGGCGGTGGCGCCGACGAGCACCCGGGCCGGGCTCCACCACGGGTGGCCGGACGCGTGGTCACCGAGGGGCCCGCCGACCACCTCCGACAGGGCGGCGACGACCGGGTCCGTACGGCTCGGCGCGACGGGGCGCTCGTCCACGGTCAGGGCCGGGAGTCGGGTGCCTGCGCCCGCCGCTGGTGGCGGCCGACCGGCGGCGGGGACGTCGGGGCGGCCGGCGCGCTGGACGGCGGCGGCGTCGTGGGCGCCGGGGTCGTCGGCACCGGCGTGGTCGGCACCGGCGTCGTCGGCACCGGCGTCGTCGGCACCGGCGTCGTCGGGACCGGCGTCGTCGGCACGGGCGTGGTCGGCGTCTCCGTCGGGATCGGGGTCTCGGTGGGGGTCTCCGTGGGCGTCTCGGTCGGCGTCTCGGTCGGGACACCACCGGTCTCGCTCGGCGACTTGGTGGGCTTCGACGGAGACGACGGCGTCGACGTCGGGGACGGAGGCGGCGTGTACTCGTGGCCGTCCTCGGGCGCGTCGCCGTCGAGGTAGACCGGCTCCGGGAAGTCCTCGACGTCCCTGCCCTCCATCACGCGCTGCATGATCCCGGTCCACGTCTGGGCGGGGTAGACCGCGCCGAAGTAGGACGGCAGCCATCCGTCGATCTGGTCGTCGCCGTCACCTCGGACGTACATCACGGCAGTCGCCATCTGCGGCGTGTAGCCGGCGAACCACGACGACGAGACGTGCTCGTCCTCACCGCCCGTGGCCGTGCCGGTCTTGCCGGCGGCGGGGCGGCCCAGGTCGAGGGCGGCCTGCCCGGTGCCGTTCTGGACGATCTGCTGCATGACGTAGGACGTGTCGGCGGCGATGTCCTCGTCGACCGCGTCCCGGGTCTTGCCCTTCCACTCGTAGAGCGTCTCGCCGTTCTTGTCGACGACCTTCTGCACGACGTGGACGTCTGCTCGCTTGCCACCGTTGGCGATGGTGGCGTAGGCGTTGGCCATGTTGATCGGGCTGATCCGGCCCTTGCCGAGGGTGATCAGCGTGTCCTGAGGGCTGAAGTCGACGGACGTGGACGGGATGCCGGGGTACTTGGTCGACGCGTCCTCGCCGGGGATGCCGAGGGCGCGGGCCATGTCGTAGATCGCTTGCGGGCCGTCGTCCATCGAGTCGGACATGTCGACGAAGGCGGTGTTGATCGACTGTTCGCCGGCTTCGACCAGGCTGACCGCGTCGCCGTAGTCGTTGCCGAGACCGTCGCTGCCGGTGCCCTCGTTGCGCACCTCGGTGCCGTCGGGGAACGTGTACGGCGAGTTGCCCTGGAAGCTGTCCTTGATCGAGAACCCCTGCTTGATCGCCGCGGCGATCGTCAGCGGCTTGATCGTGGAGCCGGCCATGCCGCCGGTGGCGGCCCAGTTGATCTGGGACTGGAGGTAGTCCTGCCCGCCGTAGAACCCGCGGAGCGCACCGGTGCCGACCTCGATCGTCGCCGCACCGATGTGGAGCTGCTTGTCGCCGAAGCCGTCCGGCTTCTCCTCGAGCACGCCCTCCTGGACGTCGGCCATCACCTTCGGGTCGAAGGTCGTGGTGATCCGCAGGCCACCGCCGTCGATCTCCTCCTCCGACGCGATGCCCTTGGCGAGCAGCTCCTGCTTGACCAGGGTCAGCATGTGGCCCTTCTGGCCGCCGAACTGGCTCTGGGCCGCGACCTTGGGGAACTTGGGGAGCCGCTTGAGGGCCTGGTCGCGCTCCTCGGTGGTGATGCTGCCGAGGTCGGCCATGCTGCCGAGCACGTAGGCGTAGCGGCCCTTGAGGTCCTCGCGAGCCTGCTTGCCGTTGGCCGGGTCGAACTTCGACGGGTTGTTCAGCACCGTCGCGAGCACCGCGGCCTCGCGCAGGGTGAGGTCCTTGGCCTCGTGGCCGAAGAAGGCCTTCGACGCGGCCTGGATGCCGTAGGCACCGCGACCGAAGTAGATGGTGTTGAGGTAGCCCTCGAGGACTTCCTTCTTGCTGAGCTGCTGCTGGATCTTGAGCGAGACGACCGCTTCCTTGATCTTGCGCTTGTAGCTCTGCTCGCTCGTCAGGTAGAGGATCTTGACGTACTGCTGGGTGATCGTCGAGGCGCCCTGGCGTTGGTTGCCGCTGGCGTTGGAGAACAGCGCGCGCAGGATGCCCTTGGGGTCGATGCCCTTGTCGGTCCAGAAGGTCCGGTTCTCCGCGGCGACCACGGCGTCCTTCATCGTGTCCGGCATCTCGTCGTAGGGGATCGACTCGCGGTTCTGGTCCTCGTAGTAGGTGCCGAGCTGCTGCTTGCCGTCCTGGTAGTAGACGAACGTCGTCTGCGCCTGGAACGCCGAGTTGGGCGTCGGGATGCTGATCGCCTGGTAGAGCACGACGGCGATGCCGGCGGTGACGAGCGCACCGACGACGAACAGGACACCGAGGACCTTGGCGACCTTCGCCGCACGCTGCCCCTTCGTACGCTTCTGCTGGGGCCGTCGGGTCTGGGCCTTGCCGTCGGCCCTGCGCTTCTTCGCGGTCACCGGAACAGGGTACGGGGAGCCGTGCGGCATCCCGATTCGTCACTGGCGGATATATCGGTACGATAGGTCGCATGGCACGCCGTGGTGACACCATCGAGCTCGCAGTCCTCGGACTGCTGCACGAGGGACCCATGCACGGCTACGAGCTGCGCAAGCGGCTCAACCTCATGCTCGGGTGGGGCCGGGTGCTGTCCTACGGCTCGCTCTACCCGGCCCTGAAGAAGATGCTGCGCGCCACCCTCATCACCGAGGTCGCCGCACCCGCGACGCCGTTGACCCGGCGCCCGCGCATCACCTACGAGGTCACGCCCGCCGGCAACGACCACTTCCAGCGGCTGATGTCGGAGGTCGGTCCCACCGCGTGGGAGGACGACAACTTCGACATCCGCTTCGCGTTCTTCTCCTCCACCGACATGGAGATCCGGCTCCGGGTCCTCGAGGGACGCCGGTCGCGGCTGCAGGAGCGGCTCGCCCGCGTGCAGGGCGAGCTCGAGCGCACCCAGGCCGAGGTCAACCGCTACGCCGCCGAGCTCCAGCGCCACGGCGTGGAGTCGGTCGAGCGCGAGGTGCGGTGGCTCTCCGAGCTGATCCAGGCCGAGCGCGGCGGCGACGTCGCACCCACGCCAGCACCATCCACGAACGACTGAACAACAACCAGCCAGTACGACCAGTTGAGAGAAGGAGAGCCCCATGGGTTCGGTACGAGTAGGCATCGTCGGAGTCGGCAACTGCGCCACGTCCCTGATCCAGGGTGTGGAGTACTACAAGGACGCGGACCCGACCGGGACCGTCCCGGGGCTCATGCACGTCGTCTTCGGTGATTACCACGTCAAGGACGTCGAGTTCGTCGTCGCCTTCGACGTCGACGACAAGAAGGTCGGCAAGGACCTCTCCGAGGCCATCAACGCCTCCGAGAACAACACGATCAAGATCGCCGACGTCCCGACGCTCGGCATCGAGGTCAAGCGCGGCCCCACTCTCGACGGTCTCGGCAAGTACTACCGCCAGACCATCGAGGAGTCCGCCGTCGAGCCGGTCGACGTCGTCCAGGCCCTCAAGGACGCCGAGGTCGACGTCCTCGTGTGCTACCTCCCGGTCGGCTCGGAGCAGGCCGCCAAGTTCTACGCCCAGTGCGCCATCGACGCGGGCGTCGGCTTCGTCAACGCCCTCCCCGTCTTCATCGCCTCCGACCCCGAGTGGGCCAAGAAGTTCGAGGACGCCGGCGTCCCGATCGTCGGCGACGACATCAAGAGCCAGGTCGGCGCCACCATCACGCACCGCGTGATGGCGAAGCTGTTCGAGGACCGCGGCGTCGCGCTGGACCGCACCTACCAGCTCAACGTCGGCGGCAACATGGACTTCAAGAACATGCTCGAGCGTGAGCGCCTGGAGTCCAAGAAGGTCTCCAAGACCCAGGCCGTGACGTCCAACCTCACCGGCGAGCTGGCCGACAAGATCGACAGCCGCAACGTGCACATCGGCCCGTCCGACTACGTGGCGTGGCTCGACGACCGCAAGTGGGCCTACGTCCGGCTCGAGGGTCGCGCCTTCGGTGACGTCCCCCTCAACCTCGAGTACAAGCTCGAGGTCTGGGACTCCCCCAACTCGGCCGGCATCATCATCGACGCCGTCCGCGCCGCGAAGATCGCCATGGACCGCGGCGTCGGCGGCCCGATCATCGCTGCCTCGACCTACCTGATGAAGTCCCCGCCGGTGCAGATGCCGGACGACATCGGTCGCGCCGAGCTCGAGAAGTTCATCGCCGGCGAGTGATCCACCAGCACCACCCCCATCTCCACCCCTAGCTCCACCCGAACGGCCCCGCAGGTCCACGTCCCGGACCAGCGGGGCCGTTTCACATGTGCACGATCGCGTAACCCCTCAGGTCACAGGCTCGTTCACGGGGTGTCGACGCGTCCCGAGAACGCGTCCATCACCCGAGGAAACCGATGACTGCATCCCATCGGATCGCCGCCCGCCGCACCACGGCCGCCGCGACCGCGCTCCTCGCCGGACTACTGACCGTCACCACGGTCACCACCGGCTCCGCCACCGCCGCGAACGCACCCGCCGCCGCGCCCGCGTCCCCGGCGGTCGTGTCCGAGGGGGTCGTCGGTGGGCTGGAGGTCGAGAACTCCTTCGTCTCCGCCGTCGGCTGGGTCAAGCCCGGCGAGACGTACCCGTCGCGGGTCATCGTGCGCAACACCTCGGGGCTGCCCGTCGTGGGTGCGAGCGTCACCGTCAATGCACCCGTGGGCAGCACGATCGCCAAGGCCGGCACCGCGACCGTGGACGCCGGGACCTACACCTGGAATGTCGGCGCCCTCGCAGCCGGTGCCAGCAGGACCCTGGTCCTCGAGAGCCGTGCGGCCACCGTCGCCCAGCTCCCCACGATCGTGTGGCGCGACCTGTCGACGACCGCGACCGTCACGGTCGCCGGCGCCAGCAAGGCGCTCACCAGCCACGGGCCGAAGGTGATCCCGCCGGGCTCGGAGTACGACACTGCGCGCTACGGCGACCGACCGTTCCCCGTCGTGCCGGTCGCCGTACACCGACCGCGGCTACGGCGAGCACGACCGCTCGCTCGACACCGTGCATCAACGACCCGACCTACGAGGGCTCGACGTTCAACCTCTACCAGGAGATGTCGCTCGGCCAGCTCTACCCGGACGGCACGGTGCCCTCGACCGGCATCGACACTGCCGACTTCACCTACCCCGGCAACACCTCGACCGGCGGCGACAAGGCGTTCCCCTTCACCAAGGTCGTGCCCGGCCAGACCTGCGCCGGCGTGACGTACGCCGACAGCCCGGTGCCCGCCGCAGGGCACGCCGCTCTATCCCGACCGGATCCGCGACGGCGTCTACCAGCTCCCCGGCACGACCGGCTACTACGGCTCGGACGCCAACGGCTCCGCGGTCATCGGCTCGCTCGCCGGCGTCGGCGCGCTGCAGCAGATCGACTCGGGCTGCGGCCCGACCGGCAAGATCGTCGTCGACGCGGCGGCGATCGCCGACCCGGAGATCGACTACTCCGACTACGACACCGACAAGGACGGCGTCGTGGACTTCTTCATGGCCGTCTTCGCCGGCTGCGGCGGCAACGGCGCGTCCCAGCTGAGCGTCGCGGGCTGCGACCTCCCCAACCCCAACACCGGCACCGCGGACGGCCCGTACGACAACATCTGGCCGCACTCGTCGACGCCTGGAGTTCTACTACACCGACCCGGTCACCGGTCTGCCCGGCTTCACCACCGACGACCAGCTGAAGAACCTCGAGGACCAGCCGCTCTGGTACACCGACGACAGCTACACGACGATGACGACCGATCGACAAGGGCGACGCCCTGAAGGTCTTCGTCCGCGTCGGCCCCTACAACCTCAACCCGGAGACCGCGATCGACCACGCGTCGGTGATCTCCCACGAGTACGGCCACTCGCTCGGCCTGCCGGACTTCTACTCCACCGGTAGCCGTGAGACCTACGGCGACTGGAACCTGATGGCGACCGACAAGTCGCAGAACATCGACGCGTTCGGGCGCCAGGAGCTCGGCTGGGTGGTCCCCGAGGTGCTCGACTCGCACCCGCACCGAGTCCGGCATCACCGACTCCAAGCAGGACACGGACGCGATCACGCTGGCAGGACCGCGACCGGCACGCCGTACACGCTGACCGAGGGCCAGGACGGTGTCGGCCGCGTGCAGAACTCGCAGATGTACGTCGCCAAGCTGCCCGGTCGTGTAGCTGCTCGACCCGGCGAAGTTCGACAGCGGCGACAGGCGTCCAGCCTCGCACACCTGGTGGTCGCGCTCCGGCAACGACTTCGGCTGCGCGACCGACGACGGCGGGCACAACTTCGACCTCGCCATCCCGGGGCTGGCGTCGCTTCCCGACGGGCACGACGGTCTCGCTCGACTTCAAGTCCATGTGGGACATCGAGTGGGACTTCGACTACGGCTACGTGCTCACCACGACGGACGGAGGCGAGGACTTACGCCTCGCACCCGTCGGAGAACGGCTACACGACCTCGAACACCGACCCGTTGGCCGGCAACCCCAACCAGAACGGCTGCCAGGCGACGTACGACAACGGGATCACCGGGACGTCAGCGGGTCCTACGCCGCGGGCTCCGAGTCGACGGACCGCAAGCTCGGCAACAACCCCGACATCGGTGTTCCTCGCCGACTCCTACGACATCAGCGACCTGGTCGGCTCCGAGGCCCCGGTGCCTGCGCTTCAGCTATGCCACCGACCCCGGCCTGGCCCGGCCGGGCTGGTTCATCGACGACGTGGAGGTCACCGCGACGCTGCCGAACGGCTCGACGCGCCAGATCTGCGGACACGGACTTCGAGACCAGCGGCGGCCACGACGACCCGAGGATCTTCAACGGCGGTTGCCGGGGACCTGACGGACCGCGGCACCAGTGCGGCCAGGGCTGGCAGTACGTCGCCGCCGGCGCCGAGGGACCCTCGGACCACGCCTACTACCTCGAGATGCGCGACCGCTCGGGCTTCGACCTCGACGGCAACGGCCAGATCGACCGGGACCCGATCGGCGTTCGAGTCGGGCCTCTACACTCGCCTACACCGACGAGGCGCACGGCTACGGCAACGCCGGCACCGACGACCCGCCGGCCCAGTCGCCGCTGGACAGCCAGCCGGAGCCCGGCGTCCGACACCCCGGACCTGACCGATGCCGCCTGGACCGACGCGGCGGGCGACTCGCACTTCTCCGACGGCGGCGACGGGCGGACCGACAACTACACCGGACCCGAGCAGCGCGTCGGGCAACTGGGAGTTCGACTACGACTGCCTGAGCTTCGACGTCCTCGAGTGACCGGCAACGGTGACGGCACCGAGGCGGGCGAGGGTCCGCAGATCGCCGACGGCGACCTGACCGGCGACGTCCGGTTCACCGTCGGTGGCGGCTGCGGCGCCGTTCGACTACGGCTACGGCGACGAGCCGGTGCCGCCGGCCAACACGGCTCCCGATGCCCGGGCCACGGCGACGCCGACGACAGGCGCGCCGGGCACCAAGGTGACGCTCGACGCCTCCGGCAGCACGGACGCCGAGACGCCCGGCGGCCTCACGTACTCGTGGGACTTCGACAACGGCGGTCCGACCAAGGACGCCACGGGCGCGGTGGTCGAGCACGTCTTCGGCAACGCGGGGACGTACGACGCCACGGTGACCGTCTCGGACGCCGCCGGGCTCACCGACACCGCCGCCGTCCGCATCACGATCACCCAGCCCGGCCAGCCCACTCCCACGCCCACCCCGACGCCCACTCCGACGCCCACCCCGACGCCGGTGACGCCCGGGACGGGCACAGGATCGGGCACCGGGTCGGGCGGGGGTGGCGCCGGTCAGGCCACCATCGCCGTCGCCTCGACGGCTCCGACCGCGCTCGTCCGGGCGCTGCCGTGCCAGGGCCGGGCCGTCGGGCACCTCGGCAGCTGGCGCACGCTCCAGGGTGACGCCCCCGGAGGCTCGTACTGCGACAACCGGGGCCGGCGGTCCGGGCGTGACGTGCTGAGGGTCGGCTTCCAGGGCGACGCGATCGACCTCGTGTTCGGTCGGGCGAGAGCGGGCGGCAAGGCTGTGCTCTTCGTCGACGGGACGCGGATCGCGACGGTGTCCTTCAAGGGCCGCCGCACCAAGCCCCGGCTCGACCGCCACGCCGTGGTCTCCGGCCTCGGCACCGACCGACCGCACCGCCTCCGCCTGGTCGTGAAGCGCGGCACGGCCTACGTCGAGGGCTTCCGGGTCGCCCGCTGACCAGCGGGGTCGGACGCCTCGGCGAGGCCGTGCAGGTCCTTGGCCGTCGGGCTGGTCGGCACGGTCGCCGGGTCGGGGTAGGTCCCGAGCAGCCGGTCGCTGGTGCCGGAGGTGGTCACCGAGAACCAGTAGTGCTCGTTCTTGTAGTGGTGCAGCCGGTGGTTGCGCCAGATCGCCTTGTAGGCGCGGGTCCGAGGCCTGTGGTCGGAGTGGATGACGTAGTGCGTCCACTCATAGGTCAGCAGCACGACGCCCAGCGTCACCACGAACGTCAGCGCCACCGGCAGCCCGGCCCCGAGGAGGGCGCCGACGCCGAGAGGCAGCGCGAGCCCGGGCAGCGCGACCACCCAGAGCAGGGCCCGCCACGGGATGAACACGAGGGGTACGTCGCGGGGATCGGCGTGGTGGCGCCGGTGGTCGCGGGCCAGCAGGCTGTCGACCTCGACGCCGGCGATCCGTCGTGGGCGCCAGTGGAGGATGAAGACGTGGATCAGCCACTCCACGAGGGGGAAGAGCGCAAGGAACACCACGGGCGCGAGCAGGTCGGTCCACGCCCAGCCACCGACGGCAACCCGCGCGGTGACGGCGCCGACCAGGTAGGTCGTGATGATCCAGGGCGACGGGTAGCGCCAGAAGTCGCGGCCGGTCGCTGCGAGGGTGACCACCGGCTTGCGCGACAGCCTGCGCTCGGCCGCCTCGAGCCGCTGCTGGGCGAGCTGCTCCACCGCCCGATCGCTCATGACGGCTCCAGCTCCTGCATCCGGTCGATCGCCTCCACGAGGCTGGCGGTCGTCGACCCGAGCAGGTCGGCCGCGCGGTCGCGCGCCAGGTCCGCGTCGCCCGCGGCGACGGCATCGGTCAGCAACGCGTAGGCCTCGACCCGGTCGACCTCCCCCGCCATCAGCGGCGCGAGCGCCTCGACGAGGGGCAGGTAGGCCGCGCGCATCGAGTTGAACATCAACCGGAACGTGATCGAGTCCGCCGCCTCCACCAGGTGCTCCCAGAACGCGAGCGCCACGTGCTGGCGGCGTACGCCATCGTCGTCCGCATCGAGCTCCTCGACCGACCGTCTGAGGTGCGCGACCGCCTCGGGTCCACCCCTCGCTGCTGCGAGCTCGGCGATCTTGGGTCCGACGTGCGCGCGCGCCTCGAGGATGCTGCGGGCGACCGCGAGGTCGAGGCCACTGCGGGCCAGCAGCAGCCGCGGCAGCAGGTCGAGCCCACCGAGGCGGCGGAAGTCGCGCACGGTGGTGGAGTCGCCCTGGCGTACGTCGACGAAGCCGGCGCTGACCAGCCGCTGCAGCGCCTCGCGCACGGCCGGCCGGGAGACGCCGAGGACGTCCGCGAGGCGTCGCTCGCTCGGGAGCGGGGCACCGGCGGCGAGCTCGCCGCCGAGCATCTCGCCCAGCAGCTGGTCGTAGACCTCGTCGGGGACGGAGCGACGGGTGACGGGAGCAAGGGCCATGCGCTCGACCGTACGACTGGTCAGACCAGTGGTCAAGTGGTCAGACCAGCGGTGAGGTGCAGCGGTCAGGAGACCCGACCGGCCGGCGTCACCCGTCGCGCGTCGCCCACCAGGCGCGCAACGCCGCCTCGGCCTGCTCGGGCGTCTGCGGGCCCTCGTCCATCCGCAGCTCGAGGAGGAACGCGTAGGCCTCGCCCACCTCGCGGCCCGGACCGACGCCGAGGATCGTCATGATCTGGTTGCCGTCGAGGTCGGGCCGGATCGAGGCCAGCTCCTCCTCCTCGGAGAGCCGGGCGATCCGCTCCTCGAGGGAGTCGTAGGTCCGCCGCAGCCGGTCGGCCTTCTTCTGGTTGCGCGTCGTGCAGTCCGCGCGGGTGAGGATGTGCAGTCGCTCGAGCTGGTCGCCGGCGTCGCGGACGTAGCGGCGTACGGCACTGTCGGTCCACTCCCCCGACCCGTAGCCGTGGAACCGCAGGTGCAGCTCGACGAGCGTCGCCACGGCGTCGATGTCGTGGTTGGAGAATCGCAGCGCCTTCATCCGCTTGCGGGTCAGCTTGGCGCCGACGACGTCGTGGTGGTGGAAGGTCACGGTGCCGCCGGACTCGAAGCGACGGGTCTTCGGCTTGCCGACGTCGTGCATCAGCGCCGCGAAGCGGCTGACGAAGTCGGGACCTCCCCCGAGCCGCTGCTCGAGGTCGATCGACTGCTCGAGCACGGTGAGCGTGTGCTCGTAGACGTCCTTGTGGCGGTGGTGCTCATCGCGCTCGAGGGCGAGCGCCGGCAGCTCCGGCAGGACGTGGGCGGCCAGGCCGGTCTCGACGAGCAGCGTGAGCCCGAGCCGGGGGTGCGGCGCGCACACGAGCTTGACCAGCTCGTCGCGCACCCGCTCTGCCGAGATGATCTCGATCCGGCCGGCCATCGCCGTCATCGCCTCGACGACCTCGGGCGCGACCGTGAAGCCCAGCTGGGCAGCGAAGCGGGCCGCCCGCATCATCCGCAGCGGGTCGTCGGAGAACGAGTCCTCGGGTGCGCCGGGAGTGCGCAGCACCCGCTCGGCCAGGTCGACGATCCCGCCGTGGGGGTCGACGAACTCGCGGTCCGGCACGCGTACGGCCATCGAGTTCACCGCGAAGTCGCGGCGGCCCAGGTCGCCGACGAGCGAGTCGCCGAAGTCGACCTCCGGCTTGCGGGAGGTGGGGTCGTAGGTCTCCGAGCGGTAGGTCGTGATCTCCACCTGCCAGTCACCCTTGCGACAGCCGATGGTGCCGAAGTCGCGGCCCATGTCCCAGACCGCGTCGGCCCAGTCGGACACCAGCCGTTCGGTGACTTCTGGTCGGGCGGAGGTGGTGAAGTCCAGGTCGCTCTGGAGGCGACCGAGCATCGCGTCGCGGACCGGTCCGCCGACGAGGGCCAGCTCTTCACCGGCCCCGGCGAAGCGGGCTCCCAGCTCGTCGATGACCGAGCCGATGCGGTCCAGCTCCGCGCCGACGCGGCGCTGGATCTCGACGATCGTGAGCGGGGGCAGGGCGGCGTCGGACACGACGGGCCAGTCTACGTGCGGTCAGCCCGGCTCCCTCGGTCGACGCCGCGCAGCAGGCGAGAGACCGGTGGATTCAGGCTATGCACCCGCCCAACAACTACAGTCGGTGCGTGCCCCGCTCGTCCTCGTTCCGTGCTGCCCTGGCGGGGCTGCTGACGGCCGGGCTGGCGTGCATCGGTGCCCAGGTGCCGGCATCCGCGGCTCCCGCAGACGACATCGACCCGCTGCTCGTGCACATCGACACCATCGACCCGGTGCTCCCGAAGACCGGTGACGTCGAGATCACCGGCACCGTCACGAACGTCAGCCAGGACACCTACACCCGGATCAACCTGCACGCCTTCTCCTCCGAGACCCCGATCCTCAGCTCGCCCAGCCTCGTCTCGTCGGCCGCCAGCGAGCCGGGCGAGTTCGTCGGTCCCCGGGTGACCGAGCCCGGCACGTTCTACACCGTCGCCGAGCTGGCGCCGGGCCAGACGGCCTACTTCTCCGACTCCGTCCCGGTGGAGCTGCTCGCGATGGACCCGAACGAGGAGGGCGTCTACTGGATCGGCGTCCACGCCTTCGGTGACGGCGCCGTCCCGCGCGACGGCATCGCCGACGGCCGCGCCCGCACGTTCATCCCGGCCAGGCCGAGCAGCGACAACACCTGCCGAGGCCTCGGTCATCCTCTCGATCCGCAGCCGCGTCTGGTTCACCGACGAGGGCAAGATCGCCGGACTCGACCGCTGGGCACGGCGGCTCGAGGAGGGCGGCAGCCTCGACAGCGTGCTCGACATGGCCGACTCCGCCGACGGTACGCCGTACAGCTTCCTCGTCGACCCGGCCGTGCTGATCGCCCTGCGCCGCCTGGAGCTCGGCAACCCGCGCGCAGCATCGCTCCCGACCCGACCGTCGCCGGCCAGGAACCTGCCCCGACCGAGACGGCCTCGCCGGAGGACGGCGCGAGCGAGTCGGCGGACGCCGAGGAGACGCTGACGCCGCCGACCGCGCCCTCCGACCCCGAACCGACCGCCGAGGAGCAGGCCCTCAAGGCCGCGGCGGGAGCCTGGTTCGAGCGCTTCAAGACCCTGGTCGGGTCCCAGCCGGTGCTGACCCTGCCCTTCGGCGACCTCGACGTCTCCGCGGCGGTGCGCAACGACCCCATCCGCTACGACCAGGCCGTCGCGCGGAGCACCGAGGTGATGGGGGCGCTGGCGGACGGGATTCCCTCGCGACCGGCCGTGGCGCCGGCCGACGACGCGCTGAGTCCTGAGGCCATCCAGTACGTCGCACCCGACGCGGTGATCCTTCTCGGTGACAGCGCCTTCGACCTCCCGCCCGAGACCACGAACTCGGTCGTCAGGATGCTCGGTCACAAGCTGCTCGTCACGAGCACGGCCGCCGAGTCGGGAGGGCCGGGTCCCACGGCGGCCACCGACCCGCTCGCCCTGCGCCAGCGGCTGATCAGCGAGGCGGCGCTCCGCACGCTCGACGAGGACCCGGCGCCGCTGATCGTGACCCTTCCGGCCAGTCTGGCGCGGGGAGGACGCCGCGGCGTTCTTCGACCAGCTCGAGCAGCCGTGGCTCGACGTCGTGCCGGTCGAGGAGATCGCCGACGACCGCAACGCGGTCGGACAGCCCGCGTCGAGCCTGAACTACACGGACGAGGACCAGCAGGCCGAGATCGACGCCGGCAACTTCACGGCCGCCACGCGCGCCACCGACGCCTCGACCCTGCTCGAGAAGGTCCTCTACTTCCGGACGAGCATCGAGGCGCAGGTGCGTGAGGAGGCACTGGTGACGCTGTCCGAGCAGCACCGCTCCAGGCCACGTCTCGCTCTCGCTGCTGCCGGCCGGGTCGAGGACGCGATGCGCGACTACCTCGGCAGCATCCAGATCGAGGCGCCCCAGCGCGGTGACGCTCTTCAGCGCGTCCGGCAAGCTCGGAGCCACGCTGGTCAACAACCTCGACCAGCCGGTCACGGTCCAGGTCCGTCCGATCACGGACGGCGAGCTCACCCTCAGCGACGTCGGCGACCGCATTCTCGGGCCCAGGGCGCGCAGCGTGCTGCGCTACGAGGCCACCACCGACCAGCTCGGCGTGCACAACGTCAGACTGGTCGTCACGTCCGTCGACGGCGATCCGCTCGGCTCGAGCGCCCAGCTGCCGATCCGCGCCGCCAGGGTGAGCGCACTCGTGTGGGTGGCGATGGCGGGCGGTGCGCTCGTGCTGTTCGGCATGATCGGCTACCGCCTGCCCGGCCAGATCCGTGCCCGGCGCGCCGAGCTGGCGGCCGCGTCGCGGGGCGAGGGCGAGACACCGGCCGCTGACGACGTGGAGCCGGACGAGGCTCCCACCGAAGGCCACCGTGAGCCGACCGGAGCACCGCTGCTCCCGGGGCCCTCATGACCACACCACGAGCTTCTCCTCCCCCGCTCCGCTCCTGCGGACCACGCCGCGGAGGCCGCGGATGAGCGACCAGCGCATCCTGGCCTCCTCGGCCGTGATGGCCGCCGGCACCGTGGTGTCGCGTGCCTCCGGCTTCATCCGCAGCGCGCTCCTCGTGCTGGCGCTCGGTGGCGTGCTGCGCGCCGACCTCTTCACGATCGCCAACACGATCCCCAACATGGTCTACATCCTCGTGGCGGGGGGCGTCTTCAACGCCGTCCTCGTCCCGCAGCTGGTGCGTCGGATCAAGGACGACCCCGACGGCGGCGACGCCTACGCCAGCCGGATCATCACCTTGTCGGCCCTGTTCCTCGCCGCGGTGACGGTCGTGCTGATGGTCCTGGCACCGGTGCTGCTGCGGCTCTACCTCGACGACGACTACCTCGAGCCCGCTCTCGCCGCCCACCTCGAGTCGATCGTCGACCTGACCCGCTGGTGCCTGCCGCAGGTGTTCTTCTACGGGATGTACGTCCTCATCGGCCAGGTGCTCAACGCCCGCGGCCGCTTCGGGCCGATGATGTGGGCACCGATCGCCAACAACGTCATCGCCGTCGTCATGCTGGTGGCCTACCTGCTCGCGTTCGGCGCCGCGACCGAGCCGCAGACCCTCGCGGCGCTCTCGTCGTCCCAGGAAGCCCTGCTCGGCATGGGCTCGACCGTGGGCATCGCGGCGCAGTTCATCGTCCTGGTGCCCTACCTGAGCGCCTCGGGATTCACCTACCGCCCGCGCTTCGACTTCCGCGACCCCGAGCTCAAGAAGACCCTGTCGCTGGGCGTCTGGACCGTGCTCTTCGTGATCGCGACCCAGCTCGCCTACATGTACGTCGTCAAGCTCGCGTCGGGCGGCGCGGCTGCCGGCGGCACCGGCTACACGGTCTACTCGACCGGCCTGCTGCTGATGATGGTGCCGCACTCGATCGTGACGGTGTCGCTCGCCACGGCCATCTTGCCGCGCATCTCCTCCCTCGCCCACGAGGGCGACCTGCGAGGCGTGGGGCGAACGGTGGGCTCGACCCTCGGGACGGCGCTCGCGCTGGTCCTGCCCTTCGCGGTGCTCGTGCCCATCATCGCCAGCGATGTCGCCAACGGGCTCTTCGGATGGGGGTCCACCGACCCGCAGTCGTTCGCGCCGACCATCGCGCTCTTCGGCCCGGCGCTCGTGCCCTTCACCGTCCACTACTTCATGCAGCGCGGCTTCTACTCCCTCGAGGCGACCCGCCGCGTCTTCTACATCCAGTGCGCCGTGGCCCTCACCAACGTCGTCGCCGCGCACCTGCTCGTCGGCGCACGGCCGCCGATCGACACCGCCCCGATGCTGGTCCTCGCGAACCTGCTGTCCTACCTGGTCGGCTCGATGATCAGCTTCACCGTGCTGCGCCGGACCCTCGGCGAGCTGCAGGGTGCCCAGCTGATGCGCTTCGCCGTGCGCATGGCGCTGGTGCTCGTCGTCGCAGCGGCCGTGACGTGGGGAGCGGAGTGGGCCCTGTCCGGCCTGGGCGAGGAGCCGCACCCCCTGGTGTCCGTGGCCCGCGGTGCGGTGTCCGGACTCCTCGGGTGTGCCGTGATCCTGGTCGGCGCCCGGCTGCTGCGGATCCGGGAAGTGACCAGCCTGGTCGACACCGTCGCGGCGCGGCTGCGCCGGGGCTGAGAGTCCTTACAGTGACTCATGGGAACGGACGGGGTTGCCCACACGCCGAAGCAGCCGTGGGCGCGTGTCGACCGGAGTAGGCCGGACAGGCCGGAGTGAGGAGGTGATCGGTGCCGACGTCCATGCAGGCCGGTGACGTGCTCGCCGAGCGCTACCGCCTCGACGACCTCCTGGCAGAGAACGGCACGGGGCGCTTCTGGCGAGCCCATGACCTGGTCCTCCACCGTGCGGTCTCCGTGCACCTGCTCCCTGCCGACGACGAGCGCGCGACCGGCGTCCTCGAGGCCGCCCGCGGCGCCGGACCCGTCATCGACCGCCGGCTCCTCCGGGTGCTGGACGCCGAGTCGGCCGACGGTCGCTGCTACGTGGTCAACGAGTGGGGCCAGGGCGACTCCCTCGACATCCTCGTCGCGCGCGAGGGCCCGCTGCCGCCACGGCGATCGGCCTGGCTGGTCGCCGAGGTCGCCGACACCCTGACCGAGGCCCACGCCGCCGGCCTCGCCCACGGCCGCCTCGTCCCGGAGAACGTGCTGATCGACCAGCACGGCCAGATCCGGATCATCGGCTTCGGCGTCGACGCCGCCCTCCGCGGACTGCCGCCCGGTCGCGTCGAGGTGGACGAGATCGACCTGGCCGGCCTCCTCTACTGCGCCCTGACCGGCAAGTGGGCCGGCGCCTCCGAGTCCGCGGTCCCCCCGGCACCCGAGGTGCACGGCGAGGTCCTGCGTCCTCGCCGCGTGCGCGCCGGCATCCCCCGCATGCTCGACGCCCTGTGCGACCAGGTCCTCAACCCGCAGCACGCGCCGGGCGGCAACGGCTCGGACTTCACCGCCCGCGGGATCCGCGACCTGCTCCACGACTACGTCGGCGACCTCACCGGGACCCACGCCCCGGTGCAGGGTCCGCGCGCCTCGACGTCGGCGGACCACCGGACCGCGACCGCACCGGCGGTCCTCCCCGTGCCGCCCCCCTCCGTGCCTGCGGACTCCGATCCATCGCAGCCCGAACCCCCCGAGCCGTCGGAGTCGGAGGTCACCGACGTGGAGCGTGCGGTCGCGCCCCTGCCGGAGGCACCGACGGCTGCCGTGGACCTGCCCACCCAGGCCGGGATGCCGGTCTTCCACGACGACGACGAGGTCGACTGGCTGCGGGCACGTGCCGAACGACCCGAGCCACCGCCACCGCTGGAGGAGCTGCCGCCCAAGCCGCTCTTCGCGCCCGACCCACCGGACGGCGAGCCCGTACGCCGCCCCCGCCCGGGCAGCCGCGCGTCCACGACCAACCCGGACTACTGGCCGTGGGAGTCGTCCCAGGACTCCCACGACAGCCGTGACTCCAGTGCACGTCCGATCGGTCGCGACACCGGTTCGTGGAGCTCCGGCTCGTGGTCGGAGGACCGATGGGGCACCAGCGACGGCCTCGACGACACCGGCGACGAGGTCCCCGGCCGGAGCTGGATCAGGCTGGCGATGATCGTCGCCGTCTGCGTGCTGGTGATGATCGCTGCGGTCGCGGCCTACCAGCTCGGCCTGCCGACGACGACCGGCTCGAGCGACGACGAGCCGACGACCTCGGCGTCGTCCGAACCCACGACCGCCGAGCCGAAGCCCTTCACGGACCTCGTCGCCGACGACTTCGACCCGCAGGGCTCGGTGCCGCGCGAGGAGAACCCGGAATCGGTGCCCAACGTCCTCGACGGCGACCCCGCCACCGCGTGGACCACCTCGACCTACCAGCAGAACTTCGGACCTGCCGGCCTCAAGACCGGGGTCGGCCTCGTCATCGACCTCGGGGCGACCAAGGGCGTCCGCGAGGTGAAGGTGAGCGTCGAGGGGCAGACGTCGCTCGCGGCGTACGCCACCTCCACCGCGCCGACCGGCGTCGCCGGCCTGACTCCCGTCGGGACGGCGTCCGGCGACGGAGAGCTCACGATCACCCTCGACGAGGCGGTCTCCGCTCGCTACGTGACCGTCTGGCTCACGATCCTGCCCCAGGTCGACGACGGCTTCCGCGGCACGATCTCCGAGGTGCAGGTGCTCGGATGAACACCCCACGGGACCCCGGAGGACTGTCGCGGTGACGGACGAGCGCTCCGACCGGGAGCTGCTCCAGGCCCACGTGGACGGTGAGGTCGACGCGTTCGGGACGCTGTTCGCCCGGCACCGCGACCGGCTGTGGGCCGTGGCCCTGCGCACGATGGGCAACCCCGAGGACGCCGCCGACGGACTCCAGGACGGCATGATCGCGGCCTTCCGTCGCGCCGGCTCGTTCCGCGGCGAGGCGGCCGTGACGACCTGGCTGCACCGCGTCGTGGTCAACGCCTGCCTCGACCGGATCCGGGCCGCGAAGATCCGGCGGCTCGAAGCGCTCCCCGACGACGTGGAGGACCGCGGCACGCTGGTCGCCACGGCGCAGCACGACGACCTGCCCGAGGCGGCCGCGGAAGATGCCGAGCGCCGACGTCGGGTGCTCGGCGCCCTCGCCACGCTGCCCGCCGACCAGCGCGCCGCCCTCGTGCTCGTCGACATGGAGGGCTATCCCGTCGCCGAGGTCGCCGAGATGCTCGGCTGCGCCGAGGGCACCGTGAAGTCGCGCTGCTCGCGAGGACGCACCAAGCTCGCCGGCCTGCTCGCCGACCTGCACCGGCCGGTGGGTGACACCGCTCACGGGAACCCGCCCCCGGACGGTCCCGTCCAACCCACCGTGCGGCCCCGCGGCCCACCCACGCCCTGAGCCCACCATGCCCATGTTCTCCTGCCCCGTCGTCACTGTTCCCGAGGAGGTGACCCGATGACCGACCCGACCGGCCTGCCGCCCGAGCAGGAGGCCGTACGCCGCCTGCTCGCCGACGCGCGCCACGACGCGCCCACCCCTCCCGAGGTCGTCACCCGCCTCGACGAGGCCCTCGCCTCCCTGCACGCCGAGCGGGTGGCCGGTCCTGCTGCCGACATCGCCCCCGTCGTCGACCTGGGCGCCCGGCGCCGCCGCCTCGCCGGGGTCGGACTGCTCGCCGCCGCAGCTGTCGTGGTCGCCGGTGTCGCCCTCGGCCAGGGACTCCCGGGCACGTCGGGCGGCGCCTCCGACTCGGCTGCCGGTGGCGACGCCGCGACGTCCCAGCGCGACCTCGCCGACGACTCCAGTGGCAACGACTCGGACTCCGGCGGTGCCGCGGAGAGCCAGGAGATGGCGCCGCAGAGCCGCAAGTCCGGCACGCCTGCCCCGCTCGCGGCCTACCCCACGCTCTCCTCCGACGACACGTGACCTCGACGAGGAGGTGCTGGGCCTGCGCTCCAGCGCCTACGACGCGTCGGCGCCCCAGGCATCGATGTCGGCCGAGCGGCAGACCGACTGCGACCCGGGCGGCACCGGCCGCGGCCGACGGGTGCTCGCCGAGGTGGACGGCCAGGCCGGGGTGGTGGTGTTCCGCCGAGCCGTCGGCGCCGCCCAGCAGGTGGACCTCTACGTCTGCGGCGACCCGCAGGTCGTGCGTACGCTCACGCTGCCCGCACCCTGAGGCGGGAAGAACGCTGGCCTACCATCGGTTGAGGATGTCGTACGCCAGCACCCCCATCAGTGACACCAGCCAGCAGGAGTGAACCACCCCATGAGCGAGACCACCGACCCGCGCAACGTCATCATCATCGGATCGGGGCCCACGGGCTACACCGCCGCTGTGTACGCCGCTCGCGCGGCCCTCGAGCCCCTGGTCTTCGAGGGCTCGGTCACCGCCGGCGGTGCGCTGATGAACACCACCGAGGTCGAGAACTTCCCCGGCTTCCGCGACGGCATCATGGGTCCCGCGCTGATGGACGAGATGCGCGCGCAGGCCGAGCGCTTCGGCGCCGAGCTGATCGCCGACGACATCGTCGAGGTCGACCTCACCGGTGACATCAAGGTCGTCAAGACCGCCACCGACACCTACACCGCGCGGTCGGTGATCCTCGCGACCGGCTCGGGCTACCGCAAGCTCGACCTGCCCCGTGAGGAGGAGCTCTCCGGCCGCGGCGTCTCGTGGTGCGCCACGTGTGACGGCTTCTTCTTCCGCGAGCAGGCCATCGCCGTCGTGGGTGGCGGTGACTCCGCCATCGAGGAGGCGACCTTCCTGACCCGCTTCGGCTCGAAGGTCTACCTGATCCACCGTCGCGACGAGCTGCGCGCCTCCAAGATCATGCAGGAGCGCGCCTTCGCCGACCCCAAGCTCGAGATGGTGTGGAACTCCGAGGTCGCGGCCATCAACGGCGCCGACAAGCTCGAGTCGATCACCCTGCGCGACACCGTCACCGGCGACGAGCGCCAGCTCGACGTCACCGGCCTGTTCATCGCGATCGGTCACGACCCGCGCTCGGAGCTCCTCACCGGCCAGGTCGACCTCGACGACGACGGCTACGTCCTCGTCGACCACCCCTCGACCGCGACCAACCTCCCGGGCGTCTTCGCGGCCGGTGACCTCGTCGACCACCACTACCGCCAGGCGATCACCGCCGCGGGCACCGGCTGCGCGGCCGCCCTCGACGCCGAGCGCTTCATCGCCGCCCTCGACCACGAGGCCGCCACCGCCGGCGAGGCCGCCGCGGTCGTCGAGGCGATCAGCGAAGAGGTGCAGACAGCCGGCGCCTGAGCACGTCAGCCACGTCGTCGCGGCTCGTCGACCCACAGCGGCCCCGGGCGCGCGGTGGGAACAACTGTCCGTGGGGTGGTGTTGACTCAGACATCACCCCGTGATCCTTCAGTCCTCCATGAAAGGGGCAACCGTGGCCAACATCGCCGCCGTGACCGACGCCGAGTTCGAGGCGCAGGTCCTCAAGTCCGACAAGCCCGTCCTCGTCGACTTCTGGGCAGAGTGGTGCGGCCCGTGCCGCCAGGTCGCCCCGATCCTCGACGAGCTCAACACCGAGCACGGTGAGAAGATCACCTTCCTCAAGATGAACGTCGACGAGAACCCGGTGACCCCCTCGTCCTACCGCGTCACCGGCATCCCGACGATCAACGTCTACCAGGGCGGCGAGGTCGTGAAGTCCATCGTCGGCGCCAAGCCGAAGGCCGCGCTCCTCAAGGAGCTCGAGGGCCTCATCTGAGGCATCCCGTCAGCTAGTCGCCGGAGGCGGCCCGCACCGATCCGATCGGGCGGGTCGCCTTCTGCGTGGGGCGTACGGCACCCCACATCCGCTCGAGCGCCAGCTCGACCTCGTCCTTCCAGCTCAGCGCCGTGCGCAGCTCCATCCGCATCCGCGACGTCGTCGGGTGCGCGCGCTGGGTCTTGAAGCCGACGCCCCCGTAGAACTCGGCCGGCAGGACGCACCCGTGCGTACGCCCGCGGGTGTCGCCGTACGCCTCGATCGCGGTGTGGCCGCGCTCGACGAGGTCGGCGGCCATCGCCTGCACCAGCAGGCGGCCCAGCCCGCCACCGCGCAGGGACGGCTCGATCCAGGCAGTGGCGGCGATGATGGCGTCCGGGGAGGCCGGCGCGGTGGCCAGGGCTGCGGCGCCGGGCAGGTAGGCCGCCGGGGCGTAGACGATGTGCCCGACGGTCCGCCCGTCCACCCGTACGACCCGCCCGCACGAGCCCCAGTCGCGCAGCACGCCGGAGAGCCAGCTCTCCTTCTCGGCCATGCGTTCCTGCTCGTCGAGCCGGGCGCGGTCCACGGGGCCGAGCTCCCAGAACAGGCACGACCGCACCGGATCGGCCAGCTCCTCGAGGTGGTCGACCGTCAGGCGAGCGGTCTTGCGGGACACGTCTTCGATGTTAGACCCGATCGGCGCCTGCGAGGATGAGGCGTGCGCCCGATCCGACAGAGCAAGAAGCTGCAAGGTGTCCGCTACGACGTGCGCGGTCCGATCCTCGTCGAGGCCCAGAGGCTCGAGGCCGAGGGACACCGGATCCTCAAGCTCAACATCGGCAACACCGCACCGTTCGGCTTCGAGGCACCCGAGCAGATCCTCGCCGACATGATGCACCACCTGCCTCAGTCGACCGGGTACGCCGACAGCCAGGGCATCTGGTCGGCTCGCACGGCCGTCATGCACTACTACCAGTCGCACGGGTTGCGCGACGTCGGCGTCGAGGACATCTACATCGGCAACGGCGTCTCCGAGCTGATCTCCATGGTGCTGCAGGCCTTCGTCGACGACGGCAACGAGATCCTCGTCCCCGCGCCCGACTACCCGCTCTGGACCGGTGCCGTCACGCTGGCCGGCGGCATCCCGGTGCACTACCGCTGCGACGAGGACGACGACTGGAACCCGGACCTCGCCGACATCGAGGCCAAGATCACCGACAACACGCATGCGCTCGTGATCATCAACCCCAACAACCCGACGGGCGCGGTCTACAGCGAGGAGACCGTCAAGGGACTCGTCGACATCGCGCGTCGCCACCAGCTCGTGGTGATGGCCGACGAGATCTACGAGAAGATCCTCTTCGAGGACGCCCAGCACCACCACGCGGCGACCTACGGCGGCAACGACGTGCTCACGCTGACGTTCTCCGGGCTCTCGAAGGCCTACCGCGTCTGCGGCTACCGCGCCGGCTGGGTGATGATCTCCGGCCCCAAGGAGCTCGCCACCGACTTCCTCGAGGGCCTCACCCTGATCGCGAACATGCGCATGTGTGCCAACGTGCCCGCCCAGCACGCCATCCAGACGGCGCTCGGGGGATACCAGTCGATCGAGGAGCTCATCGGGCCGGGCGGTCGCTTCTACGAGCAGTCGATGCTCGCGCACCGCCTGCTCAACGACATCCCGGGCGTGAGCAACGTGAAGCCGCGCGGGGCGCTCTACTGCTTCCCGCGGCTCGACCCCGACGTGTACGCCATCGACGACGACCAGGACTTCGTGATCGAGCTGCTGCGGGCGAAGAAGATCCTGGTCACCCACGGCACCGGCTTCAACTGGCCGACCCCCGACCACTTCCGGCTCGTCACCCTGCCTGAGGCGAGCGTGCTGGAGGAAGCGATCGGCCGGATCGCAGACTTCCTGTCCACCCGCCGCTGAGACCGGCTCTGGCACCGAGGCTGAGTCACCCGTCACCATCCCTCGCCGCACGGTTGCGCCGGACCCTAGGCTCCCCCCATGCGTGATGTCACCTACCCACCCATCATCGTGACGGCCAAGACGGCTTTCCGGGCCCTCGGCCAGCACTTCCTGATGTCCGGCACCGAGCACGTGCCGCGCGAGGGCGGTGTGCTGCTGGCCTACAACCACATCGGCTACGTCGACTTCATCTACGGCGGGCTCGCGGCCAACCCCTCGGGACGGCTGGTGCGCTTCATGTCCAAGCGCGAGCTCTTCGACCACCGGTGGCTGGGTCCGTTGATGCGCTCGCTGCACCACATCGAGGTCGACCGCGGCGAGGGCATCGCCAGCTTCCACACGGCCGTCGAGTACCTGCGCCAGGGCGA
Source organism: uncultured Actinomycetota bacterium (assembly GCA_963708875.1). Classification (GTDB taxonomy): domain Bacteria; phylum Actinomycetota; class Actinomycetes; order Propionibacteriales; family Nocardioidaceae; genus Nocardioides. Next base: position 245,308 of record CAVPUL010000005.1, on the reverse strand, counting down.
GGCGGTCGGGATCTTCCCCGAGGCGACGATCTCCCGCTCGATGGAGCTCAAGGAGTTCAAGTCCGGGGCCGTACGCATCGCGGCGGAGGCCGGCGTACCCATCGTGCCCGTCATCCTCTGGGGCACCCAGCGGATGATGACCAAGGACCACCCGCGCGACTTCTCGCGGGGCAAGACCATCGCGATCAAGGTCGGCGAGCCGATGTACCCGACCGGCACGGACCCGGTCGGTGAGACCGCCGAGCTGCGCGCCCGGATGACCGAGATGCTGGCCGCGGTCGTGGCCGAGTACCCCGCCGACGAGCAGCCGCCCGGCTCCTGGTGGGTCCCTGCCTCGATGGGTGGCACCGCCCCCACGCCGGACGAGGCGCTCCAGCTCGACGCAGCCGAGAAGCGCGAACGCGCCCGCAAGCGTGCCGAGAAGCGGGCGAAGAAGAAGCGTTGAGTCGACCCATCGACAAGTCTCCTTGTCGATGAGTCGTTTTGTTGCTTTGTCGACATTGAGCGTGACGTAGGCGGCTCGTTCCTCGCCGGACAGCTGCTCGTCTCAGACGGGGCGGTCGTCGCGGTTGCGCGGATCCATCACGTCGACGATCCGACGGAGGTCGTCGAGGCTCGCGAACTCGACCGTGATCTTGCCCTTGGCCTTGCCGAGGTCGACCTTGACCCGCGTCTCGAGGCGATCGGACAGGCGGTCGGCGAGCTCGGTCAACCCGGGCGCGACCGGACGCTTGCGGACGACCCGAGCAGGGGCGTCGGGCTCCACGCCGAGAGAGACGATCTCCTCCAGGCCGCGGACCGAGATGCCCTCCGCCGTCACGCGGGCGGCGAGCTTGTCCTGGAGCGCGGGGTCGTCGATCGCGAGCAGGGCTCGGGCATGGCCGGCCGACAGCACGCCGGCGCCGACGCGACGCTGGACGGCCGGTGAGAGCTTCAGGAGCCGGAGCGTGTTGGAGATCTGCGGACGCGAGCGACCGATGCGCTGTGCCAGCTCCTCGTGCGTGCAGCCGAAGTCCTCCAGGAGCTGGCCGTAGGCGGCCGCCTCCTCGAGCGGGTTGAGCTGCGCGCGGTGCAGGTTCTCCAGCAGCGCGTCGCGCAGCATGTCGTTGTCGTCGGTCTCGCGCACGATCGCGGGGATCGTGTCGCGGCCGGCCTCCTGCGAGGCCCGCCAGCGACGCTCGCCCATGATGAGCTCGTAGGCGTCGTCACCGGTTCGACGTACGACGACCGGCTGCAGCAGCCCGACCTCGCGGATCGAGTGCACCAGCTCGGCCAGTGCCTCCTCCTCGAAGACCTGGCGCGGCTGGCGCGAGTTGGGCCGCACCTGGGTGATCGGGAGCTCGGCGAAGTAGGCCCCGGCGACCAGTGCGGGAGCAGCGTCCGGAGCGGGAGCGGACGAGGTGCCGTTGGATCCGGACGTGGCCGAACGCGCGCGGTCTTCGCCCGCGGATGAGCCCTCAGGGTCGGTGTGCACCGGCTGAGTCGGGGCCGTCGGGATCAGCGACCCGAGGCCACGCCCGAGGCCACGGCGAGGCGGGTTGGCGTTCATGCGGGGTCCTCGCGGCGGTGTTCGGGGGAGCGGAGGTGCGGAGAAGGACGTCGTGGGGTGCTCATGCTGTGGGTGCTCCCTTGCTGGCGATCTCGCGGGCGGCCTCGAGGTACGACAACGCGCCGGCCGACGCCGGATCGTAGGTCATCACGGTCTGCCCGTAGGACGGCGCCTCGGACACTCGTACCGAGCGCGGGACCGCGGTCTTGAGCACCTGGTCGCCGAAGTGGGTCCGCACCTCGTCCGCCACGCCGGCAGCGAGGCGCGTGCGAGCGTCGTACATCGTGATCAGGATCGTGGACACGATCAGCTGCGGGTTCAGGTGCTTGCGCACCATCTCGACGGTCTCGAGCAGCTGGCCCAGCCCCTCGAGGGCGTAGTACTCGGCCTGGATCGGGATGAACATCTCGCGACCGGCCACGAGCGCGTTGAGGGTGAGGAGGCCGAGGGACGGCGGGCAGTCGACGAGCACGTAGTCGAAGCGGTCGTCACCGACCACCTCGGCCGTGCCGACGAGCGGGTGCGCATGGATCGCCCGTGCGAGCCGCTGCTCGCGGGCGACCACGCTCACCAGCTCGATCTCGGCCCCGGCGAGGTCGATGGTGGCCGGCACGACCCACAGGCCGGGGAGGTCGGCGCACTCCGTCATCACCTCAGCCAGGGGCTGGCCCTCGACGAGCATGTCGTAGGTGGACGGGACACCCCGGTGGTGCTCGACGCCGAGCGCCGTGGAGGCGTTGCCCTGGGGGTCCAGGTCGATGACCAGGACCCGCTGTCCCAGCTGGGAAAGTCCGGCGGCGACGTTCACGGTGGACGTGGTCTTGCCGACGCCACCCTTCTGGTTGGCCACCACCATCACACGCGTCGCGTCCGGTCGCGGAGCGCCCTGACGCCGCAAGCCACCCGATCGCGCGAGAACAGAGTGCTGCGCGGCCTGGGCCAGTGGCGTCTGCTGGTCGTGGAACGTGTCGGCGTGATCGGCCAGGTCGGCGGCCGTACGCACCTGCCACGCCGGTCGTGTTTCACGTGAAACCGCGGATGGTGTTTCACGTGAAACATCCGCTACCTGTGGAGAAGAGGACTCGCCCTGTGGATAACCGCGCTCAGCACGCCCAGGCGCATCGGTGGAAAACTCGGGCGCCGCATCGTCGGCAGCGTGGCGACCGCCCCAGCCACCGGGGTTCTCTCCGCTCACGTCACTCCGCCTCTCGTGTCGCACGTCGCCGCTTCTGGTGTTGACGGGCGCGCTCGGGCCCGCGGGCAAGGGGCCAACCTATCCGGCTCGGGTCGGCCCACGACACCCGCAGGGCGGTGGTGTGTGGATCGACCACGCCCTGACCCAGCTCCAGCACCTCCGGGTCGGCACACCGCCACCTCGCGAGCAGGTCCTTCGCGGACGCGATCTCGTCGTGCACGGACCGACCCTTCATCGCCACCAGGGCGCCGGTCGACGACACCAGGGGCATGGACCAGCCCAGGAGACGGTCCAGGGGAGCCACCGCCCGCGACGTGACGACGTCGAACGTCTGCGTGCCGTGGAGGTCCTCCGCGCGTCCTCTGACCACGGTGACGTGCTCGAGCCCGAGCTCGGCGACTACCTCGTCCAGGAAGGTCGTCCGCCGCAGCAGCGGTTCGACCAGGGTCATCGAGACGTCGGGTCGAGCGATCGCCACGACCAGGCCGGGAAGTCCCGCGCCGGTTCCGATGTCGCACACGCTCGCGCCCTCGGGGATGGCCTCCCCCAGCACCGCCGAGTTGAGGATGTGGCGGTCCCACAGCCGGTCCGCCTCACGCGGTCCGATCAGGCCGCGGACGACTCCTTCGGTGGCCAGGAGCTCGGTGTAGCGCTCGGCGAGCATGAAGCGGTCAGACGCGAACACCCCCCGTGCCCCAGCGGGCGCGGAGGGCGTTTCACGTGAAACGTCGTCGGTCACGCGGGGAGGATCACCACGTGGCGCTTCGGCTCGGCGCCCTCGGACTCCGAGGACAGACCGGCGGCGGCCACAGCATCATGGACGACCTTGCGCTCGAAGGCGCTCATCGGCTCGAGCGACAGGGGCACGCCCTTCTCCTTGACCTCGCCGATCGACGTCTCGGCCAGCGCCACGAGGCGCGTGCGCTGCTCGGCGCGGTGGCCGCCGACGTCGAGCATCAAGCGCGACCGTTCGCCGGTCTCGCGGTAGACCGCGAGCCGGGTCAGCTCCTGCAGGGCCTCGAGGACCTCACCGTTGCTGCCCACCAGCTGCTGCAGGCCGGTGCCGTCGATCTGGACACTGGCCCGATCGCCTTCGACATCCATGTCGAGGTCGCCGTCGAGGTCCGCAATGTCGAGGAGCTCCTCGAGGTAGTCGGCGGCAATGTCGCCCTCGGCCTCGAGGCGCTGCACCTTGGAGGGGCGCCCGGCCTTGCCCGCGTCGCCGGTCGAGGCCTCGGCCTCGGTGTCGTCGATGTCGGTCGTCTCGACGGTCTCGCCGTCGGTCATCTGCTCACTCACGTGGAACTCCTGCTTCACTCGGATGCGGTGCCGAAGACGGCAACGGGAAAATCGTGGGGTCAGCGCTTCTTCTTGTTCTTGGTGTTGCGCTGCGCCTTCGTCTGGCGCTGCGGCTGCTGGCGCTGGGGCAGGGGCTTCTCGTCCACCGCGACGGCCGACTCGGCGGCAGCGGCTTCGGTGGCCGGCACCTTGCCCTTGGCCCGGTCGCGCTCCTCCTTGGCCTTGGCCGCAGGAGTGCCCGGAGCAGGGTTGTTGCGGATCACGTAGAACTGCTGGCACATCGTCCAGAGGTTCGAGACCGTCCAGTAGACGAGGACACCGATGGGGAACGCGATGCCACCGACCGCGAAGACCACGGGGAGCACGTAGAGCAACATCTTCTGCTGCTGGGCGTACGGACCGGAGAGGGCGTCGGCCGGCATGTTCTTGCTCATCAGCTGACGCTGCGTGAGGAAGGTGGTCGCGGTCATCGCGATCACCAGGAACGCGGCCAGGACCATGACCTCGACGACCCCGCCGTTCTTCAGGAACGTGCCCGAGATGGGGATGACGTCGAAGATCTTGGAGTCACCGAACTGCTTGGCGAGGGTCCCGTCGAGGAAGCCGTGCGCCTTGTCCTTCTTCGACGCCTGGTCGAGCATCCGGAACAGCGCCAGGAAGATCGGCATCTGCAGCAGGATCGGCAGGCACGAGGCGAACGGGTTGGTGCCCGAGTCCTTGTAGAGCGCCATCGTCTCCTGGGCGAGCTTCTCCCGGTCGTGGCCGTACTTCTTCTGCAGCTCGCGGACCTTGGGCTGGATCAGCTGCATGTTGCGGCTGGACTTGATCTGCTTCACGAACAGCGGGATCAGCGCGGCCCGGATGGTGAGCGTGAGGCCGATGATCGACAGCACCCAGGTCTCGCCGGCTGCGGGGTCCATGAAGGTCGACAACCCTCGGTGGAAGCCCACCAGCACGAAGGACACCGCGTAGTAGAGCGGCACCATGATCGCGTGGCCGATGGATCCGATGAAGTCGAGCACTCAAGCTCCTCGAGTTGCAGATGACGGGGAAGAAGGCTCCGCGGCCGAGGTGGCGCGGGACGGAACGGGGTCGTAGCCGCCGGCGGCCCACGGGTGGCAACGAGCGATGCGACGCAGGGAGAGCCAGGTGCCGCGCACGGCCCCGTGCTGGGTGACGGCCTCGAGGGCGTACGCCGAGCAGGTGGGATGGTAGCGGCAGACCTGACCGTAGAGCGGGCTGATCGCGAAGCGCCACGCGCGGATGAAGCCGATCAGGAGGTGCTTCATGCCGGGCTCACGCGTTCGAGGGTACGGCCCAGGTCGACACCCAGCGCCGCGTACGACGCATCGGCGGCGGCCGGAAGGGCTCGCACCACGAGAGCAGCACGACCCGGAAGCTCCTCCAGCGAGGGGAGGTGCTCCCGGGTCAGGTGGCGCAGTCGTCTCTTCACGCGGTTGCGTGTGACGGCGTTGCCCACGGCCTTGCTGACGGTGAACCCCACCCGCACCGGTGCTGCGTCCGCGGCGGGGTCGACCCAGAGGTGGACCACCATCGTGGAGCAGCCGGCACGCCGCCCGCTCCGCACAGCGCGACGGAAGTCGTCACTGTCCGTGAGCCGGTGATCGGCGGGGAGCACGGCGCGGGCCGTGGACTCGGGGCGTCAGACCGCCAGTTCCTTGCGGCCCTTGCGACGGCGGCTCGACAGGATCGAGCGGCCCGCGCGGGTCCGCATGCGCAGACGGAATCCGTGCACCTTGTGACGGCGACGGTTGTTCGGCTGGTAGGTACGCTTGCTCACGGCAATTTCTCCGAAGGTTTCGAGGGATGTCCACTCCACTGCGAGATCAGTGCAAGGCCTGGGTCAGGGAACTTCGGCCGGCACCGCCCACCCACGTGGCCGCCTGGTGGCGGATCGTGGACATGCGGCACCCGTCGACATGGAGCGACCGGCCAACGGTACGCGGTGGGGAAACGGGGGGTCAAACCCACGAGGACCACACGAAGGCGTCGCGCGGCGATGCCTGTGGATGACGTCTTGCCGGACCCTGCGCCAGGTTGTTACGTTCCGGGGGTCCGCAGTCTGTTGAAAACGCGGTCCCACCAGGGTTCACGACGTACTGTGTCCCGGGTCACACGCCCTGCCACAGTGCCTCTGACCTGCACAAACATTGGCGGGACCTCCGACATCAGCGGTTCGCGACGTCCGACCGAGCGGGTCGGGCCGAGCAGTTCACAGCTTGTGGACAACTCTGTGGACCACGGTCGAGCCAGGTGCCCGGCGTGAGCCTCACGACACACTCGCAACACCACGTAGAAGAGCGAAGGCGGTCCGGTGGACGACCAGCAGGTAGATCTCGGGACGGCATGGCAGCAGATCGTCGAGGACCTCCAACCCAACCAGCGCGCCTGGCTGCGCCCGAGCGTCCCGGTGACGTTGCACGAGAACACCGCGATCATCGCGGTCCCCAACGACTTCACCCGCAACCAGCTCGAGGGGCGACTGCGCAGCCACATCGAGGACGCGCTGACCGAGGCCTTCGGCCGGGAGATCCGGATGCTGGTCACGGTCAACCCCGCGCTGGAGGCCGAATCGCAACCACAGATCGATGAATCGATAGATGGATCTATCGCTTTGTCGACAAATGAGCCGGCGTTCGAGCCGACACCTCCCTCGATGGTCGAGCAGCACGAGCCGGCGTCCCCCACCGGTGAGCGCCGTTCCTCGGTCCTCGAGACCAGGCTCAACCCCAAGTACACGTTCGAGACCTTCGTCATCGGCTCGTCCAACCGCTTCCCGCACGCCGCGGCGGTCGCGGTGGCTGAAGCGCCGGGCAAGGCCTACAACCCGCTCCTCGTCTACGGCGACTCCGGCCTGGGCAAGACCCACCTCCTGCACGCGATCGGTCACTACGTCCGCAGCCTCTACAGCAACGCCAAGGTGCGCTACGTCTCGAGCGAGGAGTTCACCAACGAGTTCATCAACGCGATCCGCGACGACCGGCAGGACCGGTTCAAGCGGCGCTACCGCGACGTCGACGTGCTGCTGATCGACGACATCCAGTTCCTCGAGGGCAAGACCCAGACGCAGGAAGAGTTCTTCCACACCTTCAACACCCTCCACAACGCCAACAAGCAGATCGTGCTGACCTCCGACCGTGCTCCCAAGCGCCTCGAGGCGCTGGAGGACCGGCTCCGCAACCGGTTCGAGTGGGGCCTGATCACCGACGTGCAGCCGCCCGACCTCGAGACCCGCATCGCGATCCTGCGCAAGAAGGCCGCGATGGACCGCCTCACCGCACCGCCGGACGTGCTCGAGTTCATCGCCTCGAAGATCCAGACCAACATCCGCGAGCTCGAGGGTGCGCTGATCCGGGTCACCGCGTTCGCCAACCTCAACCGCCAGGAGGTCGACATGACCCTGGCCGAGATCGTGCTCAAGGACCTGATCCCCGAGGGCGGCGAGCCCGAGATCACGCACGCGCTGATCATCGCCCAGACCGCGGCCTACTTCGGCGTCTCGCTCGAGGACCTCACCGGCCCGTCACGCGGGCGCCACCTGGTGATGGCGCGCCAGATCGGGATGTACCTCTGCCGCGAGCTGACGTCCATGTCGCTGCCCCAGATCGGCCGCGAGTTCGGCGGGCGCGACCACACCACGGTGATGTACGCCGACCGCAAGATCCGCCAGCTCCTCGCCGAGCGCCGGGCCGTCTTCAACCAGGTCAGCGAGCTCACCAACCGGGTGAAGATGCAGGCGCGTCAGTCCTGAGGCTCGCCAGGGGTCCGCACCATGTGGAGAACATGTGGTCTGGCTCGGCCCTGCGTCCCCAGCCCCTGTGGACGCACCGAGAAGTTCGACACGGACTGGCCCCGTCTCCACACCACCACACCGGTGTCTCCCCCGGCGTCCACAGGCGTTGTCCACACGGTTTCAGCCCGCTGACCTGCACGAACAAGGGTTGTCCACAGTTTCCACCGACCCTATGACCACTACGTACCTGAAGACTGATCTCCCTCCCACCAACATCGAACGGCCCCTCCTCTGGGGAGAACCCTGCCGATGTGTCCTCGGTGCGTGGCAGGATGCACTTCCCACGCGCACGCGCGTGACCGTCGTGCTGCGCCTGCAGCACCCCACAACTTGTCGTGAGCAGCCCTGCTGAGGAGAACCTTGTGAAGTTCCGCGTCGAACGCGACGTCTTCGCCGATGCCGTTGCCTGGGCTGCCCGCAGCCTTCCGGTCCGTCCCAGCTCGCCGGTCCTGGCCGGCCTGCTGATCGAGGCCAGCGATTCCGGTCTGGTGCTCTCCACCTTCGACTACGAGACGTCGGCGCGCGCCACGCTCAACGCGGAGGTCAACGACGAGGGCAAGGCACTGGTCAGCGGCCGGCTGCTCGCCGACATCTGCCGCAGCCTGCCGGCCAAGCCGGTCGAGCTCACGCTCGAGGGCCCGCGCGTCTCGCTCACCTGCGGCTCGGCGCGCTTCAGCCTCCAGACCATGCCCGTCGACGACTACCCGACGCTCCCCGACATGCCCTCGGCCACCGGCACCGTCTCGAGCGCCGACTTCGCGCACGCCGTCTCCCAGGCGGTCACCGCGGCGGGTCGCGACGACATGCTTCCCGTGCTCACCGGCGTACGCATCGAGATCGACGGCTCGACGATGGCGCTGCTCGCCACCGACCGGTTCCGGCTCTCGCACCGCGAGCTGACCTGGAACCCGCAGTCCCCGGACGAGTCGATCGCCGCCCTCGTCCCCGCCAAGGTGCTCGGTGACACCGCCAAGTCGCTCACCTCCGGCGCCGAGGTCACCATCGCGCTCGCCGCGAGCGGTGCCGGTGAGGGCCTGATCGGCTTCGAGGGCACCGGGCTGGGCGGCGTACGTCGCACGACCACCCGGCTCCTCGACGGTGAGTTCCCCAAGGTGCGCTCGCTCTTCCCGGCCGAGCACCTCACGGTCGCCAAGGTCAACAAGGCCGAGCTGATCGAGACCGTCAAGCGCGTGGCGCTGGTCGCCGAGCGCAACACGGCCGTCCAGATGAAGTTCGGTGACAACCAGATCGTCCTGGACGCCGGCTCCGGCGACGAGGCGATGGCGACCGAGGCCGTCGACGCCGACATCAACGGTGACGACCTCACCACCGGCTTCAACCCGCAGTTCCTGCTCGACGGCCTGACCGCCATCGACGGGGAGTTCGTGGACCTGGCGTTCACCCAGGCGACGAAGCCGGTCGTCATCTCCGGCACCGACGCCGACGACAGCCAGACCTTCCGCTACCTGCTGATGCCCCGCCGGCTCCTGAGCTGACCGTCTTCGCTCACGGTGGCGCTCGACCTCCCTCGACACGCCGTGTCCTCCTGCGTCGGACCCGGCTAGGCTCGCGACCATGGACATCGGACTCATCGGGCTGGGCAAAATGGGCGGCAACATGCGCGAGCGGATGCGTCGCGCAGGTCTGACCGTGGTCGGCTTCGACCGCAACCCCGAGGTGAGTGACGTCGACTCGCTCGAGGCGCTGGTCGAGGCGCTGCCGAGCCCCAAGGTCGTGTGGGTGATGGTCCCCTCCGGTGACCCGACCCGGGCCACCGTCAAGGAGCTCGCCGGCCTGCTCGACGAGGGTGACGTGGTGGTCGACGGCGGCAACTCGCGGTGGACCGACGACATCGCGAACGCCGAGCTGCTCGCAGAGAAGAAGATCGGCTACGTCGACTGCGGCGTGTCCGGCGGCGTGTGGGGCCTCGAGAACGGCTACGCCCTGATGTACGGCGGCGACGCCGACGACATCGCCAAGGTCCAGGACGCCTTCGACGCCCTCAAGCCCGAGGGCGAGTTCGGCTCCGTCCACGCCGGCAAGGTCGGTGCCGGGCACTTCTCCAAGATGGTCCACAACGGCATCGAGTACGCGATCATGCAGGCCTACGCCGAGGGCTGGGAGCTGCTCGACAAGGCCGAGCTCACCGACAACGTCACCGAGGTCTTCCGCTCGTGGCGCGAGGGCACGGTCATCCGGTCCTGGCTGCTCGACCTGATGGTCAACGCGCTCGACGAGGACCCCGGCCTCAGCAAGATCTCCGGCTACGCCGCAGATTCCGGCGAGGGCCGGTGGACCGTCGAGGCCGGGATCGAGCACGGTGTCGCGACCCCGGCCATCACCGCCGCGCTCTACGCGCGTTTCGTCTCCCAGCAGGACGACTCGCCGACGATGAAGGCCGTCGCAGCGATGCGCAACCAGTTCGGCGGTCACGCGGTGCGGTCCTCGGCCCCCCACGGCGGCGACGCCGAGGGGTCGGCCGGCGCGGAGCAGTCGGAGACCTCGAAGAAGGCCGGTGCTGGCGACGGTCACGAGGCCGGGGAGAGCTAGGTCTCTCCTTGTACGTCGCGCACCTGACCCTGCACAACTTCCGCTCGTACGCCGACATCGACGTCGCGCTGGAGCCGGGGGCGACGGCGTTCATCGGCCGCAACGGCCAGGGCAAGACCAACCTCGTCGAGGCGATCGACTATCTCTCGCGGCTGTCCTCGCACCGCGTCGCGACCGACGCCCCGCTCGTCCGAGCCGGTGCCGACCAGGCGATCGTCCGGGCGTCCGTCGTGAGGGAGGGGCGGACGGCGCTGCTCGAGGTCGAGCTCAACCCGGGCCGTGCCAACCGCGCCCGGATCAACCGCTCTCCGCTGCCGCGGCCGCGCGAGATCATCGGCCTGGTCCGTACGGTCGTGTTCGCGCCCGACGACCTGACGCTGGTCAAGGGTGATCCGTCCGACCGGCGCAAGCTCCTCGACGACCTGCTGGTGCTCCGGGCACCGCGGTTGGCCGGCGTGCGGTCGGACTACGACCGGATCCTCCGGCAGCGCAACAGCCTGCTCAAGACCGCCGGCGTCGCCCGCGGCTCGTCGCGTGACGCCGCGATGTCGACCCTCGAGATCTGGGACGACAACCTGGCCCGCGTCGGAGCCGAGATCCTCGGCGCGCGGTTGCAGCTCGTCGAGGACCTGCGTCCCTACCTCGGCAAGGCCTACGAAGCGGTGGCACGCGGCGCGAGCCGTGACGACGCCGAGCTCGAGTACAAGGCGAGCATCGAGGTCGGTGCGTCCGACCAGGCTGCGCTCCAGCAGGGACTGCTCGACGCCATCGCCGCCAGGCGCAAGGACGAGCTCGACCGGGGCATCTCGCTCGTCGGCCCGCACCGCGACGAGCTGCTGCTGACCCTCGGCACGGGTTCGGGGCCGGACGACCTGCGGCTGCCGGTCAAGGGGTACGCGTCCCACGGGGAGTCCTGGTCCTTCGCGCTCGCCCTGCGGCTGGCGTCGTACGACCTGCTGCGCGCCGACGGCGACGACCCGATCCTCGTGCTCGACGACGTCTTCGCCGAGCTCGACGCCGAGCGGCGCGCCCAGCTCGCCGAGCTGGTCGCCGGCGCCGAGCAGGTCCTGGTCACCGCGGCCGTGGCCGCCGACGTGCCCGCGTCGCTGCAAGGGATGCGCTACCTCGTCGCCGACGGAGAGGTGACCCGTGACGACTGACGAGCCGACCCCCGAACCGGCGCCACCGACACCCGAGCACCAGCCCGACGGGTTGGATCTCGCACGCGCGGCTGCCCGGGCGGCGGCCGCGAGCGCCGGCACCCCCGCCCGCAAGAAGACCGGCCCCTCGCGGCGGCGTACGTTCACGAAATCATCCGGCGCGCGACCCGACGACCGCGACCCGCAGCTGCTCGACGACGCGATGGGCCGCCTCATCGCCCACCACGGCTGGGAGCTCGACCTCAAGGTCCAGGGCGTCTTCGGCCGGTGGGCCGAGCTGGTCGGCCAGGAGGTCGCCGACCACTGCACCCCCGAGACGTTCGACGAGGGCCGGCTGGTCGTCCGGACCGACTCGACGGCCTGGGCCACGCAGCTCAAGCTGCTCGCTCCCAGCGTCGTACGACGCCTCAACGAGGAGCTCGGTCACGGCACCGTCCTCGTCATCGAGGTGCTCGGCCCGCACCTGCCGAGCTGGAAGAAGGGCCGACTCTCGAGCCGCGACGGACGGGGCCCACGCGACACCTACGGCTGATCGGGCGGTCCCGGTCGACCAGGGCGCCGAGAGGCCGGATCTGCCGATCTGAGGGCCTCGCGTCGGTAGGGGGACCCACCGACCCCCCTGTTCGGCCCTCTGAACCGGCCTCATGTGGCCCCTGAGGGCCACTTTTTCCACCGATCCACCCCATCCGCGGGGCGGGTGCTTCGGTTGGAGGCCCCTGGCCGGTAGTATGGCAAGTCGAGTCGCACGCGTGGATGCCCTGGGCAACAGCCGCGACTCGACTCATGTCGAACGCCCGTCACGGGCGAAGGGAAGAAGGCTGCGCCTTGAGCGAAGAGAACGTCGAGAACATCTCCGCATCGACCCCCGACTCGCCCCCCGCAGACTCCCCCACTCCCGCCGAAGCGATCGCCGAGGCCGTCGCCGAGAAGCGCAACACCAACGCTGTCGACGAGGACTTCGAGTACGACGCCTCGGCGATCACCGTGCTCGAGGGCCTCGAGGCGGTGCGCAAGCGCCCCGGCATGTACATCGGCTCGACCGGTGAGCGCGGCCTGCACCACCTGATCTGGGAGATCGTGGACAACGGCGTCGACGAGGCGCTCGCGGGCATCTGCGACCGGATCGTGCTGACCCTCCAGGCCGACGGTGGCGTGCGCGTCGAGGACAACGGTCGCGGCATCCCGACCGACACCGCGCCGGGTCAGGAGATGCCGGCCCTCACGATGGCGCTGACGATGCTCCACGCAGGCGGCAAGTTCGGCGGCGGCGGCTACAAGGTGTCCGGTGGCCTGCACGGCGTCGGCGTCTCGGTCGTCAACGCCCTCTCGACCCGCCTGGTCGCCGAGGTCAAGAACCGCGGCCACCTGTGGAGCCAGTCGTTCCGGCTCGGCGTGCCGGACGGGGACCTCGAGCAGATCCGGGCGATGGAGCCCGGCGAGCGCACCGGCACGACCGTGACCTGGTACGCCTCCGAGGACATCTTCGAGTCGACCCACTACAACCTCGAGACCATCACCTCGCGGCTGCGCGAGATGGCGTTCCTCAACAAGGGCGTCGAGTTCGTCGTGCGCGACGAGCGGGCCGACGCGGAGTCGCGCGTGGACGCCGTCCAGGACGACACCATCGACAACACGGTCGACAACGCCGGGCACGACGCGATGAAGCGCGCCGAGGCGGGGGGTCTGGAGCAGGTCTTCAAGTACGACCGGGGCCTCGTCGACTACGTCGAGCACCTCAACCGCCGCAAGCAGGTGGCCAACGCGACGGTCATCTCCTTCGAGGCCGACACTCCCGAGAGCGTCGAGAACCACATGAGCCTCGAGGTCGCGATGCAGTGGAACGTGTCCTACACCGAGTCCGTGCACACCTTCGCCAACAACATCAACACCCACGAGGGCGGCACGCACGAGGAGGGCTTCCGGGCGTCGCTGACCTCGCTGGTCAACCACTGGGGCGAGGAGTGGGGCCTGATCAAGAAGAAGGAGGACCGCGTCTCCGGTGACGACATCCGCGAGGGCCTGACCGCGATCATCTCCATCAAGCTGGCCGAGCCGCAGTTCGAGGGCCAGACCAAGACCAAGCTCGGCAACACCGAGGCCAAGGGCTTCACCCAGCGCATCATGAACGACCAGCTCGGTGCCTGGTTCGAGGAGAACCCGGCCGAGGGCAAGGACATCGTCCGCAAGTCCCAGGCCGCGGCCAACGCGCGACTCGCCGCACGCAAGGCGCGCGAGCTGGCCCGTGGGCGCAAGGGTCTGCTCGGTGGCGGCGGCCTCCCCGGCAAGCTGAGCGACTGCCAGTCGACCAACCCCGAGGAGTGCGAGGTCTTCGTCGTCGAGGGCGACTCGGCCGGCGGTTCGGCTCGTCAGGGCCGCGATCCCCGCATCCAGGCGATCCTCCCGATCCGCGGCAAGATCCTCAACGTCGAGAAGGCCCGCATCGACAAGGTGCTCGCCAACACCGAGGTCCAGGCGATCATCTCCGCGCTCGGCACCGGCATCCAGGAGGAGTTCAACCTGGAGAAGCTGCGCTACCACAAGGTCGTGATGATGGCCGACGCCGACGTCGACGGCCACCACATCAACACCCTGCTGCTGACCCTGCTGTTCCGCTTCATGAAGCCGCTCATCGAGCACGGCTTCGTCTACATGGCGCAACCGCCCCTCTACCGACTGCGGTGGAACAAGCCCGCCGAGCACGAGTTCGTCTACTCCGACGCCGAGCGCGACGCCCTCCAGGCCGACGGCCTGGCCCAGGGCAAGAAGCTGCCCAAGGAGAACCCGGTCCAGCGCTACAAGGGTCTCGGTGAGATGAACGCCGACGAGCTGTGGGAGACCACGATGGATCCCGACGCCCGCCTGATGAAGCAGGTCACCCTCGACGACGCAGCCCAGGCCGACGAGATCTTCTCGATCCTGATGGGCGAGGACGTCGAGCAGCGCCGCTCGTTCATCCAGCGCAACGCGAAGGACGTCAGATTCCTCGATATCTAGGTCGCTAGCCGTATCTACGACCAGCCCTAGACATCGATAGAACGCAGGAGACAGACATGACCGACATCCCCACCGACACCACCGGCGCCGGCGGCTTCGGCTTCGGCGACGAGCGCATCCAGCCGATCGAGCTGCAGACGCTCATGCAGCAGTCCTACATCGACTACGCGATGACCGTCATCGTCGGCCGCGCGCTGCCCGACGTACGCGACGGGCTGAAGCCGGTGCACCGCCGGATCCTCTACGCGATGTACGACGGCGGCTACCGCCCCGACCGCGGCTTCTCGAAGTGCTCGCGCGTCGTCGGTGACGTGATGGGTCAGTACCACCCCCACGGCGACACCGCGATCTACGACACCATGGTCCGCCTCGCGCAGCCGTGGGTGCTGCGCTCGCCGCTCATCAACGGCCAGGGCAACTTCGGCTCGCCGGGCAACGACTCCGCCGCGGCCATGCGATACACCGAGTGCCGGATGGCGCCGCTGGCCATGGAGATGGTGCGCGACATCGACGAGGACACCGTCGACTTCCGCCCCAACTACGACGGTCGCTCGCAGGAGCCGACCATCCTGCCGTCGCGCTTCCCCAACCTCCTGGTCAACGGGTCGGCCGGCATCGCGGTCGGCATGGCGACCAACATCCCGCCGCACAACCTCCGCGAGGTCGCCGACGGTGCGACGTGGGCGCTCGAGCACCCCGACGCCACCAAGGAGGAGCTCCAGGACGCGCTCATCGAGCGGATCAAGGGCCCCGACTTCCCCAACGGCGCGCTGATCGTGGGCCGCCAGGGCATCGAGCAGGCCTACCGGACCGGTCGCGGCTCGATCTCCCAGCGCGCCGTCGTCGAGATCGACGAGGACGCCAAGGGCCGCGTCATGCTCGTGATCAGCGAGCTCCCCTACATGGTCAACCCCGACAACCTCGCGCTCAAGATCGCCGAGCTCGCCGACACCGGCCGCATCCAGGGCATCTCGGACGTGCGCGACGACACCAGCTCGCGCACGGGCCAGCGCCTGGTGATCATCCTCAAGCGCGACGCCGTCGCCCGCGTGGTGCTCAACAACCTCTTCAAGCACACCGAGCTGCAGTCGAACTTCTCGGCCAACATGCTCGCGCTCGTCGACGGCGTGCCGCGCACGCTGCCGATCGACCAGTTCATCTCCAACTGGGTGACCCACCAGATCGAGGTCATCCAGCGGCGCACGCGCTACCGCCTCGCCGAGGCCGAGCGCCAGGCCCACATCTACCGCGGACTGGCCAAGGCGCTCGACGCCCTCGACGAGGTCATCGCGCTCATCCGTCGCAGCCCCGACGTCGAGGAGGCCCGCACCGGCCTCATCGAGCTCCTCGAGATCGACGAGGTCCAGGCCAACGCGATCCTCGAGATGCAGCTGCGTCGTCTGGCCGCCCTCGAGCGCCAGAAGATCATGGACCGGCTCGCCGAGCTCGAGCTCGTCATCGCCGACCTCGAGGACATCCTCGCCAACGAGTCGCGTCAGCGTCAGATCGTCTCCGACGAGCTCAAGGAGATCACCGACAAGTACGGCAACGACCGTCGCAGCCAGATCATCGCGGCCGACGGCGACCTGTCGATGGAGGACCTGATCCCCGACGAGGAGCTCGTCGTCTCGATCACCCGTGGTGGCTACGCCAAGCGCACCCGCGCCGACCAGTACCGCCTGCAGAAGCGCGGCGGCAAGGGCGTACGGGGCGCGACGCTGCGTGGAGACGACGTGGTCCAGCACTTCATCGCGACCACCAACCACCACTGGCTGCTGTTCTTCACGACGGCCGGCCGGGTCTACCGGACCAAGGCCTACAACCTTCCCGAGGCGGCGCGCGACGCGAAGGGCGGCCACGTCGCCGGCCTGCTGAGCTTCCAGCCCGACGAGGACATCGCGCAGGTGCTGGCGATCCGCGACTACGAGCAGGCGCCCTACCTGGTGCTCGCCACCCGGACGGGCCTGGTCAAGAAGACCAAGCTCGGCGACTACAACAGCCCCCGCCAGGCCGGCGTCATCGCCATCAACTTCCGTGAGGACGACGACGAGCTGATCGGTGCCGAGCTGGTCAACGGCGACGACCACATCCTGCTGGTCTCCCGCAAGGGCCAGTCGATCCGCTTCCAGGCCGACGACGACCAGCTGCGCCCGATGGGTCGCGCCACTGGCGGGGTGCGCGGCATGAAGTTCCGCGACGGCGACTCGCTGCTGTCGATGTCGGTCATCCGCGCCGAGCAGGTCGCGGCCGAGGAGGCTGCGGAGTCGAAGGCCGAGGAGGCCGGAGAGTCCACCGCCGCGGGCGACCTGCCCGACGTGAAGGAGCAGTACGTCTTCACGATCACCGACGGCGGCTTCGCCAAGCGCAGCCGGATCAGTGACTACCGCCTGCAGTCCCGCGGCGGCATCGGCATCAAGGCGATGTCGCTGGCCAACGAGGACCGTGGTGGCCTGGTCGGTGCGTTCATCGTCGAGGAGGAGGACGAGGTGCTCTCGATCACGAGCGGCGGCCAGGTCGTCCGCAGCCCGATCGACGCCAACTTCCGGCCGACCGGCCGCTCGACGATGGGCGTGAAGTTCGTGACGCCGAAGTCCGGTGACAGCGTCGCCGTCGTCGCTCGCTCGGTCGAGGCGAAGGTCGTCGAGGAAGCGGAGCAGGCTGCCGCCGAATCGCCGGACGTGGTCGGCGGTGCAACAATCGACGGTCAGGACGCGGAAGCTCCCGCCTCTGTGCCTGATGACGAGAGCCCCGACGAGAGCACCGAGGAGTGATCCATGGCGGACCGCACCGCGCCCCCCGGTAGTGACACAGCCCGTCGTACGCCCGAGAAGGAGCCTGCCCGCAGGTCCCTGACCGAGCGGCTGCAGGACACCATGTCCAACGCCGCGCAGGAGCACCGCGCCAACGCGACGACCGGCACCCCGCGCGGGCGCCGCGCGTCCCGGGCGCCGGGCCGCCAGCCGCGGCGCGCACGCCTGCGGCTGACGCGGATCGACCCCTGGTCGGTCATGAAGACGGCGTTCCTGCTCTCGGTCGCCTTCGGCGTCGTCACCTTCGTCGCCATCTTCATGGTGTGGTCGGTGCTCGGCGCGGCGGGCGTGTGGGACTCGATCAACTCCGCGGTCGCCAGCATCGTCGAGGGTGACAGCGGCAACTCCACCTTCGACGTCACCGACTACGTCGGCATGTCCCGGGTGCTCGGCTTCACGCTGCTGGTCTCGGTGCTCGACGTGGTCCTGATGACCGCGATCGCCACCCTGACCGCGTTCCTCTACAACCTCGCCGCTGCCCTCCTGGGCGGCATCGAGGTCACCCTCGCCGAGGACGAGAAGTGAGTTCCGTCCTCGTCGGTTGAGGTGCGAGCGCAGCGAGCCTCGAAACCACCCTCGATTGGCACGGCCTGACCGAGGTCAGGTAATCTTCGGCGTCGCCGCACGGCGGCGCATGCGGGCCTATAGCTCAGACGGTTAGAGCGCTTCCCTGATAAGGAAGAGGTCGGAGGTTCAAGTCCTCCTAGGCCCACTCCATCTCCATCCCGCTCATCTCCCGCTCCATCTCTCGCTCGAGGAGAACCGCATGAAGAAGCTCCTGCTGGTCGTCCTCGCCGCAGCCGGCGCGCTGGTCGCGAAGAAGAAGATGGACGAGGGCAAGCACGAGCAGGCCCTCTGGGCCGAGGCCACGGACTCCGTCCACAAGTCCTGACGCCCGTCGCACCACCGGCGCTCCGCGCCACAGCACTTCCCGATCCAGGGGCCTTGGCGCAATTGGTAGCGCACCTGCTTTGCAAGCAGGGGGTTAGGGGTTCGAGTCCCCTAGGCTCCACCACTTCCCGGCAGCTCGGTCTCGGAGAAGGCCCAGGCCTCCAGCTCCGACAGCGCGTCCATCGCGGCGTCGCACGAGTCCTTCCGGTTCGCCGGGACGGAACCGTCCTCCTCGAACCGCTTCCAGATGTCTCCGGCAGTGCCGTGCGCCCACGCGGGTGCGTACCGCTCGGGAAGCACCGCGTCCCGCAGCCCCTCAGTGTCGACGCCGACGGAGCGGCCCAGCATGAGGAGTGCGCGTTGGACCAGAGGCGGTTGGTCCCTCCAGCCCCTCAGCAACACCTCCGCCCGAGTGCGTACGGCAGCCGCAACGGTCTCGGCGTGCGACCCGTCACCCTCGGCGAACGCCGCCAGCATGGTGACTGCCTGGCGCTGGTCCGGGAAGTCCTCCCACGCCGCGAGGTCGGCGATCACCTCGAGTGCAGGGATCGTCGCGTCGTAGACCGTTCCCTGGTGGTGGACGTTGCCCCAGAGCTCGTACCACGCTGCGCGGCGGGCAGGCTCGTCCCCGAGGACCAGCGTGCGCAGCTGCGGACCCACGTCGCCTGCCGGCCCGTACGCGTGCGTGCGGCTGTCCCAGTCGACCTGGTCGATGCGGTCGACGATCGCAGCGGCATGGGCGTCGCCCTCGACCCCGGGCCGCGACGGCCAGGCGGACGGGTCGTCGGCGCGCTGCTCGTGCCGGCGACGGGGCCACATGCCTCGACCCTAGGCGACGGCACTGGAAAAACTGCCGATGACAGTGTCGTATCGACACCAGCGCGTTCGTAGTAGTGGTGAGGGTCCGCCCAGCGGGGGTGGCCCACAATCGCTGGAGATGACCATGCACTACCTCCTTTCCGTGATCGACGACGCAGCCGACCCCGGACCGGCCGACGAGCCCGGCGCGGTCGACGCCTTCAACCAACAGCTCAAGGACGACGGCTACTGGGTCTTCGCCGGTGGGCTCGAGCACGTCGACGCCGCCACAGTGGTCGACGCCCGGTCTGGCGACACCGCGATCACCGACGGGCCGTTCGCCGAGACGAAGGAATACCTCGCCGGCTTCTGGGTGATCGAGGCCGCCGACCTCGACGTCGCGCTCACGCTGGCCGCGGGCGGGTCGAAGGCCTGCCACCGCAAGATCGAGGTCCGCCCCTTCGACGGGATCGCGTGAGCCCGACCCGATGACCGACGTCGACGAGGTCATCGCCCGCGTCCACCGCGACGAGTGGGCCCGGGTCGTGGCCACCATCGCGCGGCGGTTCGGCGACCTCGACGTCGCCGAGGACGCGACGGCCGAGGCCTTCGCCACCGCGCTCGAGCACTGGCCCGCCCACGGCGTGCCCCCCAACCCCGGCGGCTGGCTGACCACCACCGCCGGCAACAAGGCCCTCGACCGCGTACGCCGCGAGGGCCGCCGCGACGCGAAGCAGAAGGAGGCGCAGATGCTCACCGACCAGCTCTCCGGTCCGCCCGAGGCCGTCGGCGCCATCGACGACGACCGGCTCCGGATGCTCTTCACCTGCGCCCACCCCGCTCTCGCGATGGAGGCACGGGTCGCGCTGACGCTGCGGATGGTCGGCGGGCTGACGGTCGCCGAGATCGCCCACGCCTTCCTCGTCCAGGAGACGACCATGGCCCAGCGGATCACCCGTGCGAAGGCCAAGATCAAGGCCGCCGGAATCCCCTACCGCGTGCCCGGCGCCGCCGACCTGCCGGCGCGGGTCGCCGGCGTGCTGGCGGTGCTCTACCTCGTCTTCAACGAGGGCTACCTGGCCACCGGCGAGGACACCGACCCGATCCGTGCCGAGCTCACCGCGGAGGCCGTACGCCTCACGCGGCTCGTGCGTGAGCTGCTGCCGGACGACGGCGAGGTCGCTGGCCTGCTGGCGCTGATGCTGCTCATCGAGGCGCGCCGCACCGCACGTGTCTCGTCCACCGGGGAGCTCGTCACGCTCGACCGGCAGGACCGCGGCGCGTGGGACCGCACCCTCGTCGCGGAGGGCCACGCGATCGTCCGGCAACGGCTCGTGAGCGGTCAGGCGCCCGGCCGCTACCAGGTGCTCGCCGCCATCAACGCCGTGCACACCGATGCGCCCGACGTCCGCGACACCGACTGGGTGCAGGTCGTCGCGCTCTACGACCAGCTCGTCCGCCTCGACCCCTCGCCCGTCGTCCTGCTCAACCGCGCGGTCGCCGTGGCCGAGCTCGACGGCCCGCAGGTGGCGCTCGCCCAGGTGGACGCGCTCGCCGGGACGCTCGACGACTACCACGCGTTCCACGCGACGCGCGCCGACCTCCTGCGCCGGCTCGGTCGCAGCAGCGATGCGCGGGCGGCGTACGACCGTGCGATCGGCCTTGCCGGCAACACCGCCGAGGCGGCGTACCTCACCCGGCGGCGTGACGAGCTGGCGCGTGGCAGCTCCCCGTAGGCGCGCGGACAGAAGTGGTCGGGGCGCCCTGCGGTCACGCTGACGGGGTGTGCGGGCAGGGAGCTGTGTCCGCGTGTCCACGACCGGTCAGTGGTGCTCACCGCCCGGCTGGGAGAATCGGAGACGTGACCGCCCCCCGCCGACCCGGCCTGCTGACCGACCTCGGCGCAGCAGCCCTCGCGCTCGTGCTGGTCGGCATCGCGGGATGGCTCGGCATGTGGCAGTACGACGCCTGGCAGGCGCACCGCGACGCCGAGGCGCGTGACCTCACCGACGTCACGGCCGTGCCGCTGACCGACGTGATGGGCAGCGACGACCCGTTCCCCGGTCAGGACGTGGGCCGCCCGGTCGAGATGTCCGGTGAGTGGATCGACGGCGGCTTCTGGGTCCAGGACCGCACCTTGGGCGACCGGGACGGCTACTGGGCGGTGGCGCCCCTCCAGGTCGGCGATGCCGCCGTGCTCGTCGTACGCGGGTGGGCGGCGCAGCCCGACGCGGACCTGCTCGCCGCGACCGGGGAGGCCGACGTGACCGGGTGGCTCCAGGCGCCCGAGGGCAGCCTGGTCACCGACGACGACCCGAGCGACGACGTGTTCCCGGAGATCCGGGTCGCGGACGCCGTCCAGCGCGTCGACGTCGACCTCTACTCGGCCTACGCGGTGAGCGAGAGCCCGGCCGACGGGCTCCAGGCCGCCGAGCTCGCGGCGCTGCCGAGCCCGAGCCGCTTCACCGGCGTCCGCAACCTGCTCTACGCCTTCGAGTGGTGGGTCTTCGGCGCCTTCGCGGCCTTCATCTGGTGGCGCTGGCGCCGCGACGTGGTGACGGGGGTCACCAGCCCGCTCAACCCCTCGGTCGAGGCCACCACCTCCCGGATAGGTTGAGCGCCGTGCGTCCCCTCTTCACCGCCTACCGGTTCCTCGCGTTCGTCGTCGGCGTCGCGCTGGCCTTCTGCGCCCTGGTCGTCGCCCCGATGAAGTACCTCCTCCCCGAAGGCAGCACCCTCCAGCAGGCCGGGGAGTCCCTGAGCATCCTGTGGGCGCTGCACGGCACGCTCTACATGGTCTACGTCCTCGTGGCCCTGATGCTCGCCTACCGGGCCCGGTGGTCTCCGCAGTTCACCCTGCTGATGCTGATCGCGGGGTTGGTGCCGCTCCTGATGTTCTTCGTCGAGCACAGGGTCGCGCAGCGCATGCGCGCGGAGCACCCCGAGCTGGCCCGAGCCTGACTAGGGTCGGTCCATGACCACCGCCTTCGTCCTCGGTGGCGGCGGTGTCCTCGGCGCCGTCGAGGTCGGCATGCTGCGCGCGCTCCTCGAGCGCGACATCGTCCCGGACCTCGTCCTCGGAACGAGCGTCGGCGCCCTCAACGGCGCGATGGTCGCTCGCCAGCCCGAGCTCGCGGTCATCGACCGGCTCACCGAGCTGTGGGCGACGGTCGCGCAGAGTCGCGACGTGTACGGCGACCGGCCGCTGCGCACCGTCCGGCGAGCAGTGTCGACCGGCACGCACATCTACTCGTCCAGGCCGCTGCGGAAGAGGCTGGAGGAGGAGCTCGGGGACCTGCGGTTCGAGGACCTTCCCGTACGGCTCGGGGTCTGCGCCGCCAGCATCGAGCGCGCGGCCGAGCACTGGTTCACCACGGGGCCGATCGTCCCGGCGATCCTCGCGAGCGCGGCCGTGCCCGGCCTGCTCCCGCCGGCCGAGATCGACGGCGAGCACTTCCTCGACGGCGGCCTGGTGAACTCCATCCCCGTCAGCAAGGCCGTCGAGCTGGGCGCGACCCGGATCTTCGTCCTCCAGGTCGGCCGCATCGACCGGCCGCTCACCCCGCCGACCCGTCCGTGGGAGGTCGCGCGGGTCAGCTTCGAGGTCGCCCGCCGGCACCGCTTCACGCGGGACATGGCGACCATCCCCGACGGGGTCGAGGCCCACGTGCTCCCGGCCGCCGGGACGTCGGCGAAGGACGACTCGCTCCTGGCCCACCGCGACTTCGGCGGCGTACAGGCTCGCATCGACGCGACGTACGCCGCCTCCCGCAGCTACCTCGACGACGCGGTCGGCCGCTCGTGAGCCCCGGGCTGTGGGCGCTGCGCCGATTCGTCGTCGCACCCGCACTCATCGGCCTCACGGTGGCGCTCTGGGTGACGCTGCCCCTCTGGCTGGTGGGTGCGGCCGCTCTGTCACGCCTGATGCCCGGGCGGTGGCGGGCGTTGCGCCTGCTGTGGCTCGCCGTCGTCTACCTCACCTTCGAGACGCTGCTGCTCGCGGTGATGCTCGGGCTGTGGCTGGCGAGCGGCTTCGGGTGGAAGATCCGCTCGCCCTACTTCGCCGGCATCCACTACGACCTCGTGCACGGCACGCTGATCGTGTTCTTCCGCGAGGCCCGCCGCGTGCTCGCCCTGCGGATCCGCACCGACGGACCGCACCCGCCGCGCGTGCCGGAGGGGCCGGTGCTGGTGATGTGCCGCCACGCGGGCCCGGGCGACTCGTTCATCCTGATGTACGCCCTGCTGCACTGGTACGCCCGCGAACCGCGCGTCGTCCTGAAGAACACCCTCGCCTGGGACCCGGCGATCGACGTGGTCCTGCGGCGGATCCCGGCGAAGTTCATCTCACCCGATCCGGAGGTGGGGGAGGACCTCGAGTCGCAGATCGCGGCCCTGGCGAGCGGGCTCGACCAGAACGACGCGTTCGTGATCTTCCCGGAGGGTGGCAACTTCACGGCGGCCCGGCGGGAGAAGGCCATCGCCCGGCTCCGCAAGCTCGGCCTCGAGCGGATGGCGGCGCGCGCCGAGCGGATGACCCACGTGCTGGCGCCCCGGCCGGGCGGCGTGCTCGCCGCGCTCGAGGCGGCACCCGACGCCGACGTGCTGATGGTCGCCCACACCGGCCTCGACCACCTGGTGACGATCAGCGACGTGTGGCGCGAGCTGCCGATGGACAAGCAGCTCACGATGCGGTGGTGGCAGGTGCCCCGAGACGAGATCCCGGAGGGCCGCGAGGAACGGATCGAGTGGCTCTACGGCTGGTGGGAGCGCGTCGACGCCTGGATCGAGGAGAACCGGCCGGACGTCAGCCCGCGGTGATCCCCCCACCTTCCGCACGTCGTGCGGGTGGACCACTGCTCAGGACCCGGACATGACTCGAGCGGTGGCCCAGCCACATTCCGGTACGTCGACCATGTGGGTGGACCACCGCTCGAGGCGGTGTCGCGGTGACTACTTCTTCGGGACGTCCTCGATGTCGATGACCTCGGCGGGCTCGTCCGGGGTGGTGGCCTCGTGCGGGTCTTCGACGGCGTCGCTGATCGCCTCGCCGGGGGCGCCACCACCGATGTCGTCGGTGGCGGGCGGGTCGGCGGTCACCACGTCGTCGGCGGTGACCTCCTCGATCGGATCGGTCAGCGGGTCACCCGTCACCGGTGTGGTGCGCTTCACCGGGGCGGCAGCAGCGGCCGGGGTCGCCGGAGTCGTCGACGTCCTGGGGGTGGACGGGGCGGGCGGCACGTAGGTGGACTGCCAGCCGGCGTCGGCGCCCTTCTTGGCCCGCAGCTTGCTGAAGACGATGCCGCCGACGGCCAGGAGGCCGCTCAGCAGCAGGAACTTCTTGAACCGTCCACCCGTGGGCTCCGGCTCGATGCCGCGGAGCTCGTTGGCCTTCGCGACGGCGGCGTCACGACCGGCCGCTGCGTGCTCGGCGGCGAGAGCGGCGCCAGCGGCGGCCTTCTCGGCCGCGGTCGCGCGGTACTCGGCGAGCAACGGGGCAGCCTTCTCCCGGGCCTCGCCTGCCTTGGCGGCTGCGACCGCCGCGCCGGCAGTGGCCGCTTCGGTGGCGCGCGCCCGGCCCTCCTCGAGGAGCGGCGTTGCCTTGTCCCGCGCGTCGGTGATGGCGGGACCGGCCTTGTCCACGGCCTGCTCCCACGCCGACTCCAGCTGGGGAATCACCGTCTCGGTGAACTGGTCCGAGAACTGCTCGACGTAGTCGTGGGCCCGGTCCATGAGGGACTTCTTGCGGCCGAAAGGCATGCGTGACCTCCTGATGTCTGTGTCCGTCCATCTCACCATGCCGGCCAAGGAGCGGCCAGCCCCGTCCGGGTGGGGAACGTCTGTCGGCGCGGGTGCGGGGGGAGCGTGGGGGGAGCGTGGGGTGAGCATGGGGTGAGCGTGGCAGGATCGTGGGGCACGCCTGACGTGCACCGGACTTGTCCACACCCCCATCTGCACCCGATCGAGAGGCACGAATCCATGGCCGACCAGAAGGCGACCCTGAAGACCAACCGGGGCGACATCGTCATCAACCTCTTCCCGAACCACGCCCCCGAGACCGTCGACAACTTCGTCGGGCTCGCGGAGGGCACCAAGGACTACCGCGACGACGCGGGCCGCAGCGGCGAGAAGTACTACGACGGCCTCGGCTTCCACCGCGTGATCGACGGCTTCATGATCCAGGGCGGCTGCCCCCTCGGCACCGGCACCGGCGGCCCGGGCTACACGTTCAAGGACGAGGTGCACCCCGAGCTCGTCTTCGACAAGCCCTACCTGCTCGCCATGGCCAACGCCGGCCCCGGCACCAACGGCTCGCAGTTCTTCATCACCCTCGCCGCGACCCCGTGGCTCAACCGCAAGCACACGATCTTCGGCGAGGTGGCCGACCAGGCCAGCCGCGACGTGGTCGACGCGATCGGCACCAGCGCCACCGGTGCGATGGACCGCCCCGTCGACGACGTGGTGATCGAGTCCGTCACCATCGAGCGCTGAGCGAGCACTGATCCTCCTGACGATCGCCGCACGATGACCCAGCCCTCCGAGGGCCCGGCCGCGACCGGGGTGCCGACCTGTTACCGGCACCCCGGTCGCGAGACCTGGATCCGCTGCCAGCGCTGCGACAAACCGATCTGCCCCGACTGCATGCGCGACGCGGCGGTCGGCTTCCAGTGCCCCGACTGCGTCAAGCAGGCCGCCAAGGGCTCACGGCAGAACAAGGCGATGTACGGCGGCGAGCGCAGCGCCGACCCGCGGCTGACGACGTTCGTCCTGATCGGCATCAACGTCGTGGTCTGGTTGGCGATCACCGCGACCGGGGGCAACAAGTCACGCCTGGTCGACCTGCTGGCGCTGCGCCCCCAGGGTTACTGCGCGCCGGGCGACGGCTACATCTACCCGCCGACCCATCCGGTGTGCACCCTGACCCCGGCCACGGACTACCCCGGCTTCGCCGATGGTGCCTGGTGGCAGGTGATCACCGCGGCCTTCACCCATGTGGAGATCTGGCACCTCGCGATGAACATGTTCGCGCTCTTCGTGTTCGGCCCCGTGCTGGAGGGCATCGTGGGCCGCGCCCGCTTCCTCGCGATCTACCTGGTGGCCACGCTCGCCTCGTCCGTCCTGGTGCTCTACCTCAGCAGTGAGTACGGCTCCACGGTCGGCGCGTCAGGCGCGATCTTCGGGCTGCTCGGAGCGCTGCTCGTCGTCGCCCGCAAGGGTCGGCTCAACTCGAGCTGGCTGACGCAGAACCTCGTCCTCGGCCTGGTGGTGACCGTGGTGGGCTGGCGCTACATCTCCTGGCAGGGCCACCTCGGCGGCCTCATCGGAGGTGCCCTCGCGGCGGCGATCATCGCGTACGCCCCGAAGGCCCACCGCAGCCTGTTCCAGTGGTGCGGACTGCTCGTCCTCACGGTCGCCCTGGTCGTGCTCGCCGGCATCCGCGCCGTGCAGCTCGGCTGACCCGCGCCCCTCCTTCGCTGCACAGCAGAGCCCCCGCCCCCGGTCGTACAGACGTGGGGGCGGGGGCTCTGTCGTCGCGGGTTGCCCACAGGTGTGGACACAGCTGTGGATAACTACAGGCGTGTAATTCTCCACAGGTGTTTTCCACAGTGTGGAAATCCGAACGCCTGACCAGACGCCCCGAAATCGACTCGAGCGGTGAGAGAGACGCCTTCCCTTCCCCAGGAAGGCGCCTCACTCACCGCTCGAGGCGGGTCGTGCGAGATGGTGCGGGTGACCCGATCGCTCAGGTCGAGGGAGAACCTACTCCCACTTGGTCGCGAAGCTGAACCCGACCGCCATGAAGGCGATGCCGACGACGAGGTTCCACTGGCCGAGGTCGTTGAAGATCCAGAGCTTGGAGAGGTCGTCGGAGAAGACGTAGAACGTGCAGATCCACAGCAGGCCGATGAGGAAGCAGGCGAGCATGCCGGCCACCACCCCGCGACCGCGACCCAGCGGGGTCGAGGGGTGCGCCGCGAGGATGAGGCCGAGCATCAGGAGGCCGAAGCCGATGGCGTAGTTCCAGTTCCCCAGGTCGGCGACCGACTTCGGCGATCCCTCGACCGGCGGGAACGCCAGCGGGTTGCCACGGGCCTGCAGGTAGTAGAAGGCGATCCAGGCGATGCCGGCGCCGATGAGGAGCAGGCTGATCAGGAACCTGATGGAGAAGGTCCTGGTCTTCTCCTCGGTGGTGACCGCGCTGGACTTCGACACTGCTGCTCCTGTGGCTGGGTGGATGGTGGGACGAGGTGCGGGACGGGGCGCGTACGTCGATGACGCGCCGCTCGGACGCCGGGGCGACCGCCGGGGGGTTAGCGTAGTCGTCATGTCGCCCGAGCCCCATTCATCCCCCAGGCGCCACCGCGTCTGGCGAGTGGCGACACCGCTGATCGTGCTGGTCAGCGGGACGCTGTTCGGGGTGAGCGCGCAGCAGAGCGACGGTCTCGACCTGCGAGGTGGACGCCTGACCGACCTCGCGTCCGTGGTCCGCGCCGAGCGCGACCAGGCGGGTGACCTGACCGCGCAGGCTGCCGCGCTCAACGCCGAGGTCGAAGCGCTCAGCACGCAGCTCGGCGACCGGTCGGTCACGCGGGTCCAGGACAAGATCGCCACCGTGGTCGATCCCGCCGGGCTGACCGAGAAGTCCGGCTCGGCGGTGCAGGTCACCCTCGACGACGCGACCTTCGAGGCGCGCGAGGCCTACGAGGACGACCCCAACGACCTGGTGGTGCACCAGCAGGACATCCAGGCGGTCGCCAACGCCATGTGGAACGCAGGCGCGGTCGCGGTGACGATCCAGGGCCAGCGGCTGATCTCGACGACGGGCATCAAGTGCGAGGGCAACCAGGTGACCCTCCACGGCCTGCCCTACTCCCCGCCCTACGTCATCGTGGGCATCGGGGATCCGGCCCGGCTCGAGGCCGAGCTGACCGTGGACCCGATCCTCGCCACCTACCGCGACTACACCGAGATCCCCGGTGGCGGGGTGTCGTGGGACATGACCGAGCTCGACACGGCGACCGCGCCGGCCTACGCCGGCCTGCTCGACCTCACCTACGCGACGCCGATCCCCGGGTGAGCGCCGGCGGGCTCAGCGGGCCTTGATCCGAGGGGTCGGCGGCGTCGTGGACGGGCTCTCGGTGGGCAGCGTCGGGGTCGGCGTCTCGGTGGGGGTCTCGGTGGGGGTCTCCGTCGGGGTCTCCGTCGGGGTCTCCACGGGCTCCTCGTAGGCGGAGACGAAGATCGTCACCGTGCTGTTCTGGTCGCCGGTCCCGCCCGCCGGGATCTGGTCCACGACGGTGCCCTTGGGCTCGGTGGAGGTGGCGTCGGTCCGTACGTCCGGGACGAAGCCCGCCGCGCGGATCGTCCGCTCCGCCTCGCCCTGCTTGAGGCCGCGGACGTCGGGGATCTTCTCGGGTCCGTCGGAGTAGGTGATGACGATCGTGGTCCCCTCGGCCACCGGCGTACCGGCCGTCGGCGTGGTGCCGAGGACCTGGAACTTCGCCTCGTCGGAGTCCTGCTCCTCGAAGCGCACCTTGAGGTTGGCCGCGATCATCTGGGCTCGGGCGTCCTTGCGAAGGGTGCCCACCACGAAGGGGACCTCGACCTCCGGCTTCCCGAGGGACAGCACGAAGTCGATCGGCGTCCCCGGGTCCTGGAAGGTGTCGCGATTGGGTTCCTGCTCGATCACGGTGTCGGCGGCGACCGTGTCGGAGGGCTGGCGGTCGACCCGGCCGACCTCGAAACCGCTGTCGGCGATCGCAACACGGGCCTCGTCCTCGGTCATCCCGACCACGTTGGGCACCGCGGCCCGGGTGGGAGCGTCGTCGAAGAGCACGCCGTTCATCAGGTACGCGCCGACGAGGAGCAGCACGACGACGATCCCCCCGAGGACCCACCAGCCGGCCCGGCCGCGACGCGGCTCGTCCTGCCGCGGCGGCGGCGCTCCCACGGCGGCCGCTGCCATCGCGGTGGTCGCGTCGGCGGGCGGCGGGGCGTACGTCGTGTCCTCGACGGGTACGACGGCCGGCGCCTGGATCGGGTGGCCGGCGAGGTAGCGCTCGATGTCGGCCTTCATCGCCGCGGCGCTCTGGTAGCGGTCCTCGACGCGCTTGGCGAGCGACTTCATCACGATGGCGTCGATCTCGGAGTCGAGCTGGTCGTCGAGGTCGGACGGCGGCGAGGCCTGCTCCCGGACGTGCTGGTAGGCCACGGCCACCGGGCTGTCGCCGACGAAGGGCGGCCGACCGGTCAGCAGCTCGTAGAGCAGGCAGCCGGTCGAGTAGACGTCGGAGCGGGAGTCGACGGTCTCACCGCGCGCCTGCTCGGGGGAGAGGTACTGCGCGGTGCCGACGACGGCCGCGGTCTGGGTCATCGTCGAGGAGGCGTCGGAGATGGCTCGGGCGATGCCGAAGTCCATCACCTTGACGTCGCCGGACGGCGTGAGCATCACGTTGCCGGGCTTGATGTCGCGGTGGATGATGCCGGCGCGGTGGCTGTAGTCCAGCGCCGACAGGACACCGCTGGTGATCTCGAGGGCGCGCTCGGGCAGGATCTTGCGGCCCTCGCGCAGGATGTCGCGGAGCGTGCGTCCCTCGACGCACTCCATGACGATGTAGGGCTGGGCGACGCCGGACCCGTCGGTGGCCATCTCCTCGCCGGTGTCGTAGGTCGACACGATCGACGGGTGGTTGAGCGAGGCGGAGGCCTGTGCCTCGCGGCGGAAGCGGGCCTGGAAGGTGGCGTCGCTCGCGAGGTCGGTGCGCAGTCGTTTCACCGCGACCGTACGGCCGAGCCGGAGGTCCTTGCCCTTGCGCACCTCGGCCATGCCACCGCGGCCCAGGGGTTCGCCGAGCTCGTAGCGGCCACCGATCAGTGTCGGTTCCGGCTGCGTCATCCCTTGTTGCCCTTTCCAGATCCGTTCGACGAGCCCTTGGGCGCCTTGCCGTAGTAGCTGACGGTGATCGTGTCGCCTTCCGTCAGCGTCCCCGACGGGTCGACGGACTCCACGATGCCGTCCGTCTGGTCACCGAGGTTCTCCAGCTCCACCGGAGCCGGGACCAGCCCGAGCTCCTTCAGCTCCTTCTCGACGTCCTTGTGGTCGCGCCCGATGTAGGACGCAGGGTCCACCTCGACGGTTGCCGGCGCGGTCTCCGACGGCGTCTCGGACGGTGTCTCGCTCGGTGTCTCGCTGGGTGTCTCGCTGGGGGTGTCGCTGGGCGTCTCCGACGGTGTGTCCGAGGGAGTCTGGCTCGGGGTCCGGCTCGGCGTCTGCGTGCTGTCGTCCGTGCTGGACACCGGGTCCTGGTCGCGGGTGCCGAGCCACACCGCGACCAGCACCGCGACGATGACCGCGGCGATCCCGAGGATGAGGGGCCACGGCATGGCGGAGTCCGTACGCCGCTCGCGTGGTGCGGTGGCGGCCACGGGTCGGGGGGCCGGAGCGGCGGCCGGCATCACCTGGGTCCCGGCGCCGTCGGCGACCACGGGTGCCACCGCTGGCGCGACGACGGCGGCGGCTGCGGCGGCGCCGGGGTCGCGCAGGGCGCGGGCGAAGGCCGCACCGTCGGCGTAGCGGTCGCCCGGCGTCTTGGCCAGCGCTCGGCGTACGACCTGGGCGAGGTCGGCGGGCACGCTGTCGGGCAGCTCGGGCACCGGGTTGCGCAGGTGGGCGATCGCGGTGGCGACGGGGCTGTCGGCGATGAAGGGCTTGCCTCCGGTCAGGCACTCGAAGGCGACCACGCCGAGCGCGTAGACGTCGGACGCGGCGGTGGCCGTGCCGCCCTCGGCCTGCTCGGGCGAGATGTAGGCAGGGGTGCCGAGGACCTGACCGGTCTCGGTGAGCGCCATCCCCTCGGCCGCGCGGGCGATGCCGAAGTCGGTGACCTTCACCCGGCGGTCGGGAGTCACGAGCAGGTTGGCCGGCTTGACGTCACGGTGGACGATGCCGGCCGCGTGCGCCACGCCGAGCGCGACTGCCGCCTGGGCGAGGAGGTCACCCGCCACCTGCGGGTCGAGTGGCGCGCCGGGTCGAAGGAGGGCGGACAGCGGCTGGCCCTCGACAAGCTCCATCACGAGGTAGGGGCGCGGGGTCGAGGACCCGTCGTCGAGCGAGCTGGCGCCGTAGTCGTAGACCGACGCGATGCCGGGGTGCTGCAGCGCCGCTGCGTGCCGGGCCTCGATCTCGAACCGCTGGCGGAAGAGCGGGTCGTCGGCGTACTCGGTCTTGAGGACCTTCACCGCGACCGGCCGGTCGAGCACGGTGTCGCGCGCGGCCCAGACCTCGCCCATGCCACCGGTGGCGATGCGTGACTCGAGGACGTAGCGGCGTGCCTCGTCGACGTGTGCTCCGGGCGCGAGCGCAGTCACGGCGTGATCACCGCCTCCATGACCGACTTCGCGATCGGGCCCCCGAGGACACCTCCACCGATCTCGTCGGGCGAGGTGTCGCTCGACTGGACGAGGACGGCGACGGCGACCTTGGGGTCGTCGGCCGGGGCGAACGAGACGAACCAGGCGTACGGCGGTCGACCGGGGGCGGACTGGGCGGTGCCGGTCTTGCCCGCGACCTGTACGCCCGGGATCTGAGCCGGCGCCGCCGTGCCGTCGTCCACCACGGCGACCATCATCTGGGTGAGCTCGTCGGCGGTGGTGCTCGAGATGGCCTTGCTGATGATCTGCGGGTCCGTGCGACCGAGCACCGAGAGGTTGGGGGCGCGGACCTCGTCGACGACGTAGGGGCGCATCACGTCGCCGTCGTTGGCGATCGCCGCGGCGACCATCGCCATCTGCAGCGGAGTGGCGGTGACGCTGGCCTGGCCGATCCCGGACATCGCGGTCTGCGGCGCGTCCATGTCGTCGGGGTAGAGCGACGTGGCCTGGCCGCCGAGGTCCTCGAGCGAGGTCGAGTTGAAGCCGAACTTCTCCGCCTGCTCGAGCATCGCCTCGTTGCCCAGCTCGTTGGCGAGGGTCAGGAAGGTGACGTTGCAGGAGACCTGCAGGGCCTGGGTCAAGGTGATCCGGCGGCCACCACAGTCACCACCGTCGTAGTTGGGCACGGTGTCGCTGGACTGCGGCAGCTTGAAGCGGAACCCGCCGGGGACCATCGAGTCGGCGTCGTAGTTGCCGGACTCGATCGCAGCGGCGGCCGTGACCAGCTTGAACGTCGACCCGGGCGGGAGGGTCGTGCTGATGGCGCGGTTGATCAGCGGCGCGGTCTCGTCGGCGTTGAGCTTCTTGTCCAGCTCGCCCACCGCGCCGAAGTCGTGGGAGGCGAAGGCATTGGGGTCGAAGGTGGGCGTCGACGCCATCGCCAGCACCCGGCCGGTGGTGGGCTCGAGCGCGACGACCGCACCCTGCGCGTCACCGGGGAGTGCCTCGAGGCCGGCCCACGCGGCGTCCTGGGCCGCGCGGTTGACCGTCAGCTGGACGTTGCCGCCCTTGGGGTCGGAGTTGCTCAGCAGGTCGACCAGCCGGGTGACGAAGAGGCGGGAGTCGTCGCCGGCGAGCACGGCGTTCTGCGAGCGCTCGACGCCGGTCTGGCTGAACCAGGAGAAGTAGCCGGTGATCGGGGCGTACTTGTAGGGCTCGGGGTAGGTGCGCTGGAACTCGTACTTGTCGTCCGACGGCACGCTGCGCGCGACCGCCTCCTTGCCCACGAGGATCGCCCCGCGCTCGCGGGCGAACGTCGCGGTGATGATCCGGCGGTTGCGCGGGTCGGCCGACAGCCCGTCGGCGCGGACGTACATCAGGTACGTCGCGTTCACCAGCAGCGCGAGGAAGAGCAGCATGCAGAACACGGACACGACGCGGATCGGCTTGTTCACCGCAGCTTCACCACCTGGGTCGACTCGCTGTCGTCGGACGCGTCGTCGACCGGGTCGAGCCGGGGCGCGGGGCGCCTGGCCTGGTCGGAGATCCGCAGCAGCAGGGCGACGATCACCCAGTTGGCGACGAGCGACGACCCGCCGTAGGACAGGAACGGTGTGGTCAGGCCGGTCAGCGGGATCAGGCCCGTGACGCCGCCGATCACGACGAAGACCTGCAGCGCGACGATCGAGCCGAGCCCGACGGCGAGCAGCTTGCCGAAGCCGTCGCGTGAGATCAGCGCGATGCGCAGGGCGCGCTCCACGATCAGGCCGTAGCAGACGATGATCGCCATGACTGCGGTCAGGCCGAGCTCCTCACCGATGGTCGAGATGATGAAGTCGGAGTAGGCGAACGGCACCCGCTCGGGGAAGCCGTTGCCCAGCCCGCGGCCGATCAGGCCGCCCCAGCCCTGTCCGAACAGCGCCTCGACGAGCTGGTAGCTGCCCGGTGAGGCGTCGTAGTAGTCGAGGGGGTGCAGCCAGAAGTTGAAGCGGTTCTGCACGTTGCCGACGAACGTGTACGCCGCCAGCGCACCGGCGGCGAACATGAGGCCACCGACGACCAACCAGCCCGGACGCTCGGTGGCGACGTAGAGCATCGCCAGGAACAGGCCGAAGAAGAGCAGTGACGAGCCGAGGTCGTTCTGCAGGACCAGGATCATCATCGAGACGCCGAACATCGCCAGGATGGGCCCGAGGTCGCGGCCGCGGGGCAGGTCGAGGAAGACCACCCGGCGCCCGGCCAGCGCCAGGGCGTCGCGGTGGAGCACGAGGTAGCCGGCGAACGCGACCACCAGCAGCACCTTGGCGACCTCACCGGGCTGGAAGCTGAACCCGGCGACGTTGATCCAGATGCGGGCGCCGTTGATGTTGCGCCCGACCACGGGGAGGAACGGCAGGATCAGCAACCCGATGCCGGCCAGACCGGCGGTGTAGGTGAGCCGCTGCAGGACGCGGTGGTCGCGCAGCAGCACCAGCGCGGCGATGAAGAGCGCCACGCCGAGTGTCATCCAGATCAGCTGCTGGCGCGCGAAGGTGTGCTGGTCCTCGCCGAGCGCCTCGTAGGTCAGGTCGAGGCGGTGGATCACCGCGAGGCCGAGCCCGTTGAGCGCGGCGACGAGCGGGAGCAGCACCGGGTCGGCGTAGGGCGCGACCATGCGGACCGTCACGTGGGCCGCGACGATCAGCGCGGTGAGCCAGCCGCCGTAGCCGACCATGTCGGCAGGGACGGCGCCCTCGACGCCGAGGCCGACCGCGGCATACGCGCCGATGCCGACGGCGAGCGCGAGGATCAGCAAGAACAGCTCCGCGCCCCGGCGACGCCGGTGCACGAAGCCCATGAGGGATCCGGTCTGACTCATCGTCGCCCGCCCGTCAATCTGACTCGACGTTCTGGATGGCGGCGTAGTTGTCCACGGTCCTGCGGGCGTCGTCGAGGTCGTCGGCGTCGATGCCCTCGCGCACGGTCTCGGCATCGATGTCGCTGAGCAGGTCGAGGTCGACGTCGGTCGTCTCGTAGGCGTGGGAGAGGGGGATGCCGGGCAGGTCGGCGTCGATGCCGCGGAAGATCGTCACCATGCCGTCCTGGTCGCTCACGTAGAACTGCTGCTGGCTCCACGACCAGCCCGCCGCGACCACGATCCAGGCGACACCGAGCAGCACGACCGCCACCATCAGCCGCCGCAGCCAGCCGAAGCGACCGGGTGCGCGGGGTGCGTAGCGCGCTGCCTCGGAGTCGAGCGGGTCGCCGGCGAACGCTCCCGCGGGTACGTCACTGGGCACCGGCGGGATCTCACCGGTGTCACCGGAGCGGTGGCCGCGGAAGAGGCCGCCGACCGCGCCGGCGAGCGGCATCCGGCGGGGCAGGTCGGCCGCGGCGCCGACGAGCAGGGGCTGCAGGTCCTCGTCCGGCGCCTCGTCGGCGACGTCGGCCACGATGCAGGTGACGTTGTCGGTGCTGCCGGCCTCGAGGCTGGCACGGACCAGCTCGATGGCGGCGAAGTCCGGGGTGCCGGAGCCCAGGATGTCGGCCATCCGCTCGTCGGACAGCGTGCCGCAGGCGCCGTCGCTGCAGAGGAAGACCCGGTCACCGGCCATGGCCGGGAACTCGAAGAGGTCGGGCTCCTCGTGGCGGATGCCGTCGAGGGCCTTGAGGATGAGGTTGCGGTGCGGGTGCGTCCGCGACTGCTCCTCGGTGATGCGGCCCTCGTCGATGAGGGACTGCACGAAGGTGTGGTCGTGGGTGAGCTGGCGCAGCTCGCCGCGACGGTAGAGATAGGCACGGCTGTCGCCGATGTGGCCGACGCCGAACCGGTCACCGTCGAAGAGCACCACCGTGGCCGTCGTGGACGTGCCGTTGAGGGCGGGGTCCTCCTCGACGAGCTCGGCGATCCGGTCGTCGGCGCGGTGCACGCCGCCGGCGACCTGGCCGAGGATGTCCTCGTCGGGCTGCTGGTCGAGCTTGCGCAGCGCCTGCACGGCGGTGCTCGAGGCGAGGTCGCCGCGGACCGCACCGCCGACGCCGTCGCAGACCGTGAGCAACCACGGTCCGGCGTAGCCGCTGTCCTGGTTCTCCCGGCGTACGCGTCCGACGTCGGAGATCGCGGAGTAGTGGAGGAACATCACTTCCGCAGCTCCAGGATGGTCTTGCCGACGCGGACCTGGACCCCGAGGCCGATGGTGGTGGGCTGCGTGATGCGGACCGGCCCGACGTAGGTGCCGTTGGTGGAGCCGAGGTCCTCCACGAACCACTCGTCGCCGCTGGCTGCGATGCGGGCGTGGCGGGTGGAGACGTAGTCGTCGTCGAGCTTGATCGCCGCGTCGCTGCCGCGACCGATGAGGAGCGGCGCGTCCGCCAGCTCGGCGCGGGTGCCGGGGTTCTCACCCTCGACCACGAGCAGGTGGGTCGGCGCACCACGGCGCGGCTTCTTGCTGGCCTTCGCGCCCTTGCGTCGTTCGGGGACGGGTGCGGCGCCGCGGGCGGTCTCCGGCACCCGGGCACCGAACATGTCCGAGCGGATCACCGAGATCGCGGAGAGCACGAAGATCCAGAGGATCGCGAGGAAGGCAGCGCGGATCAGGAACAAGGTCAGCTCAGACATTCCAGCCCCCGGCCTCGTCGCGGCCGCCCTCGATGCGGACGGTCATCTCGGTGTGGCCGATCTTGATCGTGGAGCCGTCGCGCAGACGGGCCCGGCCGACCTTGGTCCCGTCCACCAGGATCCCGTTGGTCGAGCCGAGGTCGACGGCCTCGACGCCGTCGATGGTGACCTCGAGCTCGAGGTGGCGGCGGCTCACGCCAGGGTCGTTGATCCGGAGGTCGGCCTCGGTGCCGCGACCGACGACGAGGCCCGGTGACCGCAGCGGATGGCGGGTGCCGTTGACCTCGAGCGTGGCGTGCGAGGCGCGGGACCGGGTCCGCTGGTCGTTGTCGGTCACGCTGGCCTGCGCCTTGCTGCGGATCCGGAAGCGACCGGTGGTGAGGTCGTCGGCGGACTCGAAGGCCACGGAGATGGGACCGGTGAAGACGTAGCCCTGCGCGTCGGCGTGGTCCTGCAGCTGGTCGACGAGGTCCTGCTCGAGCGCGCGACCGAGGCCGAGCATCCGCTCGAGGTCGGTCGAGGACAGCTCGACGTGGAAGTCGTTGGGCACGAGCCGGCGCTGCCGGCTCATCACCTGGGCGTTGTTGTCGCACTCGCGCTGGAGCGCGGCGGCGATCTCGACCGGCTGCACGGCACTGCGGAAGGCGCGGGCGAAGACACCGGAGATCACGGACTCGAGGCGCTGCTCGAAGCGTTGCAGGGCGTTCACTGCCGGTCCTCCTCTCATCGCGCTCTGTTCGCTGTCTCGTCGGGGATCGCGGTGGGCAGGCCTCACACACCGCCCGGCCGGTGCCGACGAGCGTACCGGCCAGTTGCCGCCACGCGACGGTGCCGCCCCGCCGTTGGGGTGGCCCTCCGCGTGCGCGGCGTGACTCGAGCGGACCTGTGGCCGCTCGACGCCCGGCATGCCGGTGTCATGGCGACCACCGGGGTGTCCCAGCGGCGCTCGGCCGATTGGGAGGGCCTCCTCGGCTTGGGGTAGCCTGAGCCCGCTTCAAGCGCGAGTGGCGGAACGGCAGACGCGCTGCGTTCAGGTCGCAGTGTCCGAAAGGGCGTGGGGGTTCAAATCCCCCCTCGCGCACCCACGACGAAGGCCCCGGTCACCCGGGGCCTTCGTGTTTTCTCGGCTGGTCCTCGCCTCGTACGCCGCTCAGCCGAGGCCCGCGAACGCGCGGAGCTCGACCTTGCCGCGACAGGCCTCCGAAGCCTCGGCGGCGAGGCGGAGCGCGGTGTCGGCGTCGGGCGCCTCGATGATCCAGAAGCCGCCGATGAGC
This sequence comes from uncultured Actinomycetota bacterium, assembly GCA_963708875.1. Taxonomy (GTDB): domain Bacteria; phylum Actinomycetota; class Actinomycetes; order Propionibacteriales; family Nocardioidaceae; genus Nocardioides. The sequence continues at coordinate 208,005 of CAVPUL010000005.1, read as the reverse complement.
TCCTTCGACTCGAGGTAGGGGCCGTCGGTGACGACCGGCGAGCCGGACTGGCCGTCGACGACCTGGGCCGTGGTGGCCGGGGCGAGGCCGCCGGCGAACACCCAGTAGCCGTCCTCACGGAGCTGCTCGTTGAACGCCCCGGTCGTGGCCATCGCCTCGTCCATGGCCTCCTGCGAGCCGTAGCCGCCGAACTCGTCCTCCGGAACCTTCGGTCCGTGCACGGTCATCAGGTACTGCGTCATCTCTGTCTCCTCAGTGGTGTTGGGGTGATTCGATCAGGCTGCACGGGAGCGTCGAGCGTGGTGGTCATCCCGGTTCCTTCGGTCGTGGGTGGAGGACTTCTCACCCACTCCACGAACGAGCTCGACCGGATACGACATCTGCCCCCGAGATTCTTTTGGGATCATCGGGACATGGCGCCCACGGACGACGAGAAGTGGCTCGTCGTCGACGGTCGGCGCTGGCGGCGTACGGACCCCTTGATCCCGGACCCTGAGCTCGCGCGCCTGAAGTCCCACCTCGGCCGCGGTCGGTCAGGCGTACGCACCGCCGCTGACGACGACGCGCTCGCCGCGACCCGGCACCGCACCCGGCTCGCCAAGGTCGGTCTGGGCGAGCGCGGACCGAAGTGGTGGGAGCAGTCGGACGCCGAGCGCCGGAAGCGCTGGGAGACAGCGCTGTCCGAGCTCGACGCCCTCGACGACTGACGAGGCGGTCGCAGGCGTCCTGTGCGCTCTCGTGGACACCGCGTCCCCCGGTCTTGCGCGTCACGACTGACGGGGCGAGACTCCGGACTCCAGGACCAGGAGCAGTGATGGACCTCCAGGACTACCGAGCTGCGCGCCACCGTCGGCTCGTCGAGATCGCGACCGAGCTCGGCGTGTCGGCGGACGACGCCGCGGCCGTGGTCGATCGCGTGATCGAGGACCAGAGACGCCGCATCGTCCGGTCCGCGGACCCCGACGAGGTCGTCGTGCCCGCGCTGCGCGAGGCGGTGCTCGGCCGGCGGTCTCGCGGCCCCTCACTCGCCGTCGTCGTGTTCGTCACCGTCGTCGCGGTGGCGTTCGCGGTCACGATCCTCATCGGTCCGCCCGACCGCGCGAAGGTCGAGCGGCGGGCGGCGACGGTGCCTTCCCTCGTGGGCCTCACCTCCACCGAGGCCGTCAGCGCGCTGGGGCTCGCCGGCATCGCGACGCGGGTCGACCCGGTGCCGCAGTGCGACCCGGCCGGGCAGGTGCTCGGGTCCGTGCCACCCTCCGGCGACACGGTCCGGCCCGATCAGGTCGTGACCGTCATCGCGACGGGGACCCCGACGTGGAGGTGTCCTGCCGACACCGCCGGACGCGTCCAGGCCTGGGCGTTCTTGCGGTTCCTCGTCTCCGGCTCGGCCGACCCGCACCTCGCACCCGTGGTGCGGCTCTACGTCGACGGCGCGGCGGTGGGGACGGTCGACGGGACCCGACCGGCCGCCTCGCTCGCCTGGCGTTCGCGGGTGCGCGACCCGGTCGTCGCCTACGCCGTGCGCCCCGTGGCCAACGACCTCGGTCAGCCCGTCGTCTCGATCACCCGTGGACCACCGCCGCCGACCACGTGCGGAGTCCCCACGTTGATGCCGTCCGGTGTCGCGGCGGTCGCCACCCGAGTCGTGCTCGTGGCCGGCGGTGCGCGACCTGGCGACGCACCGGAGCGCGGGTGCCAGCTGACGATCGACCTCTTCGAGGACGACGACGGAGCCATCGAGGTCGTCTCCGTGATCCTTCCCGGCGGCAGGGGCCTCGGACCGCCGCCCTGGGTACGGACTCGGGATGACCTCGACGCCCTCGACGACTGAGCCACTGGCATGCTCGGTGGGTGACCGAACCCGAACACCCACAGGCGCCCCAGCCCACCGCCGAGGGCCTCGCCGAGCCGATGCGGTCGCGCTGGAGCGCGAGCGTGTACGACGACTCGCACCGGTTGAGCGACGGCGAGATCGAGACGCTGCTGCACGCGGCGCAGTGGGCTCCGAGCGCGGGCAACAGCCAGCCGTGGCTGTTCTTCGTCTGTGTCCCGGGCACCGCGAACCACGACCGTCTGGTGACCCACCTCAGTCGTGGCAACTCGGGGTGGGTCCCGCGGGCCTCGGTCGTCTTCGTCACCGCCGCCCATGTCCGCACCGGCGAGGAGCCGGACGCGCCGGCCTACAGCGACTACGCGCTCCACGACGTCGGCCAGGCCGCCGCCCACCTCACCCTCCAGGCACGGGCGATGGGGCTGCACGCGCACCAGTTCGCCGGGTTCGACCACGACGCCCTCGCCGCCGCGCTCGGCGTACCTCCCACCCACCAGCTCCTCACCGGCATCGCGGTCGGCGCGCCGGGTGATCCGGCCGACGTCGACGAGCGGACCGCCGCCCGCGACCACCGCGACCGCGTGCGCAGGCCCGTGGCGGAGTGGGCGTTCGGGGGAGGGTTCGGTGAGGGCTGGGTGGCAGACTCGGGAGCATGACAACTCTCTCCGACTTCTCCGCGCCGGCGATCGACGGCACGGACACCGACCTCTCGCAGTACGACGGCAAGGTCGTGCTCGTGGTCAACACCGCCTCGCAGTGCGGTTTCACCGGCCAGTACAAGGGCCTGCAGGAGCTCCACGACACGTACGCCGACCAGGGCCTCGTCGTCCTCGGCTTCCCGTGCGACCAGTTCGGCAACCAGGAGCCCGGCAACGAGGCGGAGATCTCCGACTTCTGCGAGCGCAACTTCGGCGTGACGTTCCCGCTGTTCAGCAAGGTCGAGGTCAACGGCGACGGCGCCCACCCGCTCTTCGACTGGCTGAAGGACTCCAAGGGCGGGATGCTCGGCAGCAAGATCAAGTGGAACTTCACCAAGTTCCTCGTCGGCCGCGACGGCGTGGTCATCGACCGCTACGCGCCGACCACCGAGCCCGAGAAGCTCAGCAAGGACATCGAGAAGGCCCTGTGACAAGGACCTGTGAGAAGGCGGGCACGGTGAGTCGGGCCGGCGTCCTCGCCGCGGCGCTCGTCGCCGTGGTGGTGGCGTGGGCAGCTCCTGCTGTGGCTGGTCCGATCGGGGTGAGGACCGACGCAGCGGCTGGGACCGTCGTCGGCACCGGCACCCCGGCCTCGTGCACCTCGCGCGCGGTCGTACGGGCGGTGGCGAAGGGCGGCCTGATCACGTTCGACTGCGGCCCTCAGCCCGTCACGATCGCGATGAAGCGGACCGCCAAGGTCGTCAACACGTCCGCAACCGTCGTGCTCGACGGCGGCGGGCTGGTGACCCTGAGCGGCCAGGGCCAGCGCCGCATCCTCTACCTGAACACCTGCGACCGGGCCCAGGTCTGGACGACGTCGCACTGCAACGACCAGGCCGAGCCGACGCTGGTGGTGAAGCGGATGCGCTTCGCGGGCGGCAACGCGACCGGCGAGACCGTCGATGGTGGTGGCGGAGGCGCGATCTTCGCCCGCGGCGGCCGGCTCACGATCCTCGACTCGACCTTCGTCGACAACCGGTGTGACCGGACCGGCCCCGACCTCGGCGGCGGCGCCGTACGCGTGCTCGACCAGCACCGCGACCGCCCCGTCGTCGTACGCCGCTCGACGTTCACCGGCGGCCGGTGCAGCAACGGCTCGGCGCTGAGCAGCATCGGCGTCTCGTGGCGGATCTCGTCGTCGACCTTCACCGACAACGACGCGACCGGCCGCGGTGCCAACCCGCAGCGCCCGGGCTCGCCGGGTGGTGGCTCGGGCGGGGCGATCTACCTGGACGGAAACTCGATCCACCTCGTCGTGAAGGACTCGACGCTCACCGGCAACCACGCGCGCGAGGGCGGCGGCGCGATCTTCTTCGTCTCCAACGACCGCACCGGCACGCTCGCCATCGACGGGTCGCGGTTGGAGGACAACCCGAGCGACGGGTTCGAGACGCTGCCCGGGATCTTCTTCCTCGGAGCCAGCCGCACGATCACCGACAGCGTCGTGCGCTGAGTCGATCAGGCCACGAGGTCGGCGTAGTCCGGGTGCTTCTCGATGTACGACGCCACGTAGGGGCACGACGGCACGACCTTCAGCCCGCGCGACCGGGCGTCGTCGAGCGCGCCGCGGGCGAGGGTGGCTGCGTGGCCCTGGCCGCCGTGGGCCGGATCGACCTCGGTGTGCACGAGCGTGATCACGCCGTCGGCCAGGTGATAGGCCACCAGGCCGATCAGCTCGTCGCCGGAACGCAGCTCGTAGCGGTGGTGGTCGGGTGAGTCGACGAACACTATGTCCACAACTCGAGCCTAGGCGCAGGTGACTTGTGCGTAACCCCGGGAGCGGGGGAGGGTGCGCTCATGGCAGCCACAGCGTCGTCGTACTCGATCACCATGCGGCTGTACACCGCGCCCGACCACGGTGTCGTCGGCGCCGTCGCGACCCAGATCGCCGCGTCGGGCGGTGTGGTGACCGCGATCGACGTGACGGAGTCGCGCCACGACCGGCTGGTGGTCGACGTGACGTGCTCGGCCTCCGACGCGAGCCACTCCGAGGAGCTCGTCGCCGCGGTCGCCGCGGTCGAGGGCGTGACGGTGCACAAGGTCAGTGACCGCACCTTCCTGCTCCACCTCGGCGGCAAGATCTCGGTGCAGTCCAAGGTGCCGCTGCGCACCCGCGACGACCTGTCGATGGCCTACACGCCCGGCGTCGGCCGCGTGTCGATGGCGATCTACGAGAACCCCGAGGACGTCCGCAAGCTCACCATCAAGGGCAACTCGGTCGCCGTGGTCACCGACGGCTCGGCCGTGCTGGGCCTGGGCAACATCGGCCCCGGCGCCGCGATGCCCGTGATGGAGGGCAAGGCCGCGCTGTTCAAGCGGTTCGCCGACATCGACGCCTGGCCCATCTGCCTGGCCACCCAGGACACCGACGAGATCGTCAAGGCCGTCGAGATGATCGCGCCGGGCTTCGGCGGCATCAACCTCGAGGACATCGCGGCTCCGCGCTGCTTCGAGATCGAGCGCCGGCTGCGCGAGTCCCTCGACATCCCGGTCTTCCACGACGACCAGCACGGCACCGCGATCGTCGTGCTGGCCGCCCTCACCAACGCGCTGCGCTGCGTGACCAAGGAGCTCGCCGACGTACGGATCGTGGTCTCGGGCGCCGGAGCGGCAGGTACGGCGATCGTCACGCTGCTGCTCGCCGCCGGTGCGCGCGACGTCGTGGTCGTCGACCGCGAGGGCGCCCTGTCCGCGGACGACGACTCGCTGTCGGCCGCCCACCAGGAGCTGGCCGCGGCGACCAACCCGCGCCGCGCGACCGGCTCCCTGCAGGAGGTCCTGGTCGACGCCGACGTCTTCGTCGGGGTCTCCGCGCCCAACATCCTCGACCCGGAGTGGATCCCGACGATGGCGCCCAAGCCGGTCGTCTTCGCGCTCGCCAACCCCGACCCGGAGGTCGACCCGGCCGAGGCCGGCAAGTACGCCGCGGTCGTGGCCTCGGGCCGCTCCGACTACCCCAACCAGATCAACAACGTGCTGGCGTTCCCCGGCGTCTTCCGCGGCCTGCTCGACGCCGGCGCCGAGGACATCACCATCGACATGCTGCTCCGCGCGGCCAAGGCGATCGCCGACACGGTGAGCGCCGAGGAGCTGCACCCGGCCTTCATCATCCCGAGCGTCTTCCACCCCGACGTGACCAAGCGCGTCGCCTCCGCGATCAGCGGCCGGGAGTCCTAGCCACTCACCTTGTCCGTCACCGTGCGCGGCCACCAGAACCGGTCGCCGAGGGACAGCGCGAGCGCCGGCACCAGCACCGTGCGTACGACGAGCGTGTCGAGCAGCACGCCGACGAAGATGATCGCGCCGAGCTGGGCCAGCACCACCAGCGGCAGGACGCCCAGCACGGCGAAGACCGCCGCGAGCAGGATGCCCGCGCTGGTGATCACGCCGCCGGTCGCGGTCAGCGCCCGGAGCATGCCGGAGCGCGTGCCGTGCTCGCGCGCCTCCTCGCGGGCGCGGGTGACCAGGAAGATGTTGTAGTCGACGCCCAGCGCGACGAGGAAGAGGAACGCCAGCAGCGGCACCCCGGTGTCCATCGCCTCGAAGCCGAAGACCGTCGTGAACAGCACCCACGACGCTCCCATGCTGGCGGCGTACGTCGCGACGACGGTCGCGACGAGCAGCAGCGGGGCGACGATCGACCGCAGCAGCAGGAGCAGCGCGCCCAGCACCAGCAGCAGGATCAGCGGCATGATGACCAGCCGGTCCTTCGCGGCGTAGTCGCCGGCGTCGAGGGCCTCGGCATCGCCGCCACCGACGTAGGTGTCGTCGAAGTCGGCGACCGCAGCGCGTACGTCGACCACGACGGCCTGCGCCGCGTCGCTGCCGGGCTCGGCGTCGGGCACCGCGTCGATGCGGGCGATGCCGTCACCGGTCGAGGTGACCCGTGCCGAGTCGACGCCGTCCACCTTCTCGACGGCCGCCAGGACCGTCTCGGGGTCGTCGCGGGTGACGACCTGGATGGGGTCGCTCGTGCCGGCGGGGAAGGACTGGGCGAGCCGCTCGGCCGCCGAGATGGCCTCGGGCTTCTGCAGGAACTGGTCCGAGGGGTCGAGCCCGGTGGTGATGCCGAAGATGCCGGTCGCCAGGACCGCGAGGGCAGCAGCGGTGCCGACGACGAAGGCGCGGGGGCGCCTGGCGACGGCATCGCCGACACGGTGCCACAGCGAGTCCGAGTCGACGAGCACCGTGTCGCCGACGTGCGGCACGCGTGGCCAGAAGATCCAGCGGCCGAAGAGCACCAGTGCCGCCGGCAGCACCACGAGTGCGAAGGCCGCGGCGACCACGATGCCCACGGCACATGCCACGCCGAGGCCGCGCGTCGTCGGGATCGCCGAGAGCAGCAGCGTGAGGAGGCCGAGCACGACGGTCGTCGCACTCGAGAGCACGGCCTCCGCGGTGCGGGCCAGCGCGTGCGCCATCGCCTCGTGGCGCGAGTCGGTGGTCTTGAGCTCGTCGCGGTAGCGCGAGATCAGGAGCAGGGCGTAGTCGGTGCCGGCACCGAAGACGAGCACGCTGAGGATCCCGACCGTCGACTCGTCCCACGCCAGGCCGGCGACCTCCAGCACGTTGGTGGACACCACGGCCGCGAGCCGGTCGGCGACACCCACGACGATGAGCGGGACCAGCCACAGCACGGGGCTGCGGTAGGTGAGGATCAGGAGGAGCGCCACCACGCCGGCGGTCGAGAGCAGCAGCCGGAAGTCGGCACCGTCGAAGACCTGGCCGATGTCGGCCTGGATGCCGGCCGGCCCGGTGACCTGGACCGTGACCCCGTCGGGCGCGTCCGCGCGCAGGTCCTGGCGCAGCTGCTCGACCCGGTCGATGTTGTCGGTCGCGGACGACGAGGTGACCGGGACGGCGACGAAGGCCGCGGTGCCGTCCTTCGCGACGACGACCGGCGACCCACCGGAGGCGGCACCTTCCGGCGCACCGCCGCTGTCCGCGCTCGCCTCGAGCAGCTCGACGGCCTGCTGCGTGATGTCGTCCTGCGCGGACTGGTCGAGCTCTCCCGAGTCGGTGGTCCACAGCACGATGGCCACCTGGCCCTCGTCCTCCGGGAGCTGGTCGGCCAGCTCGACCGCGAGGGTGCTGTCCGCACCGGCGGGCAGGCTGTCGGTCGGGCTCGCGTCGTGCTGCCCCTCGGGCACGAGGGCGAGCACCGCGATCGCGATGAGCAGCGGCACGAGGGCGACCAGCCACGCCGTACGCCGTCCGGCGATGAAGCGGGCGAGGGCGGGAGACTGGTGGTCGGGCACGGGAGTTCCTAGGATCGGGGTCGCTCAGTCAGGAGATTGCTAACCAAGTTAGCGATATCGTGGGAGGTCGGCAAGTCCGAGCAGGTCATCAGGAGGTGCGCATGGCAGACGCGACGTCAGGACCGGGACCCGGCTGGGACGCGACCGGCACCCTCGTGGCACTGCGTGAGCTGCTGACGACCGGCGCCCGGGTCAACCATGTCGTCGCCCGTCGCGCCGGCATCACCGACACCGAGATGGTGACGCTCGAGCACCTCAGCCGCGAGCAGATCGGTCCGGCCGAGGTCGCCCGCAGGCTGGAGGTCTCGACCGCCGCTGCGACGGGCATCGTCGACCGGCTGGTGTCCCACGGTCATGTCGAGCGTCGCCCGCACCCCGTCGACCGGCGACGTACGGAGCTGGTGCTCACCGAGTCCGGCCGCGGCGAGGTGGTGGGCCACCTGCTGCCGATGTTCGTCGCGCTCGACCAGCTGGACCGGGACTTCACCGAGGGCGAGCGGGTGACGATCGAGCGCTACCTGCGCGGGGCGATCGCGGCCTTCGAGCAGGTCCTGGAGGGCTAGCCGAGGACGAGCCGAGGACGAGGCGAGGACGAGGCCTCAGTCGTCCTGGCCGGCCTTCTGGTGGGCGACGAGGGCGGCGCCGACGATGCCGGCGCGGTTCTCCAGCTTGGCCGGGACGAGCTCGGTCTCGATGTCGATGCGGTGGCCGAACTTGTCCCACGACTTGCTGACCCCGCCGCCGACGACGAAGAGGTCGGGGGTGAAGAGCCGCTCGAGGTGGCGGAAGTAGGTCGTGAGTCGCTCGGACCACGCCTCCCAGCTCAGGCCCTCGCGCTCGCGGGCGCTGGTCGCGGCGCGCGACTCGGCGACGACGCCGTCGAGCTCGAGGTGGCCCATCTCGGAGTTGGGGACGAGCACCCCGTCGTAGATCATCGCCGAGCCGATGCCGGTGCCCAGGGTGATGACCATGACCAGCCCCTTGCGACCCTTCGCGGCGCCGTACTCCGACTCCGCCAGGCCGGCGGCGTCGGCGTCGTTGACGACGTGCACCTCGCGGCCGAGCGCCTCGGTGAAGATCGCGTCGGCGTCCTCGCGGACCCACGACTTGTCGATGTTGGCGGCCGAGAGCACGACGCCGCGGCGCACGATGCCCGGCACGGTCACGCCGACCGGGGTGCTCGAGGACGGGAAGCTGTCGACGATCTGCTGGAACACCTTCGCGACGGACTGCGGATCCGCCGGCTTGGGGGTGTCGATCCGCACCCGGTCCTGCGCGAAGTCGCCGCGATCGAGGTCCACGGGTGCGCCCTTGATGCCGGTGCCGCCGAAGTCGATGCCGATGGGGTGCTCCATGGTGCCTGAGACTAGCGGCCCGAAACCGGGTGCCGGTGTCGGAGGTGTCTCCTGCCCGCGCGTGCCGCCCGACGGCTACTTGTTCTTGTACGGCAGGGCGTAGGCCGTGCCGTCGGCGGTGAAGGTCGGCGAGATCCCCATCGCCCGCAGGATCGTCGGCATGATGTCGATCGACCTCACCTCCGCGTCGAGGTCGCGGTGGGAGAGGTAGGAGCCGGCGAAGACGATCGGGACCTGCTGCGTCGCTCGCTGGATGCCGCCGTGGTCGCCGAGCACGGAGTACGTCGTGTTGTCGGGCAGCGTCGCGACGAGGTCGGGTCCGTAGGCGGCGGCCTGGGTGTTCACCAGCTCCTGTGCCTTGGCGTCGAACCACGCGGCCTCGGCCGTGCTCATCCGGTCGTAGCGCACCGGCGTGACGCGGTCGAAGTGGTCGCCGTTGCGTTGCCACACCGCGGTGACGTCGGGCATGTCCTTCATGATCGCGGCGGCGGCAGTGACCTCGGCCGGCGTCTGGCTCTTGAGCCAGACGTTGAGCGAGGAGTCGCTGTAGGCGAACCCGATGTTGCCGGTGGCCACGAGCGGCTGCAGGGCCGGCTGCGGCTTGTCGTAGACGACGTCGTTGAGCGGGGCGCCGTAGTACCAGTTGTTGTAGCCGTAGTCGTTCCCGGCGCCGAGGGTGCCGTGGAAGTGACCGGGTGCGGCCGCGACCGATCCGTGGTCGGCGGTCAGCACGACCAGCGTGCTGTCGAGCTCGCCGCTCCGCTTGAGCGCATCCATGATGCGCCCGACCTGCGCGTCGGCGGTCGCCGTGGCGTACTTCATGTGGGTCATCGGGTTGTAGCCGGGCGTCGCGTTCTCGGGGTCGTTGACGCCGCCCCACATGTGGGCGGCCTTGTCGACCCCGGGCAGGCTCACGAAGATGCCGCTCCAGTCGTCCTGCTCCTGGTCCATGATCTCGAGCACCGCGTCGGTCGCCCAGATGTCGCCGCCCTGGTGGGCAGGGTCGGTGCCGACGACGTAGCGGTCGTCGGTCGCGGGGTAGAGCGAGGCAGGCAGCTGGCCGGTGTCGTAGATCGTGTCGCGGGCCACGACCCAGCGCGAGCCGCAGTCGGCGGAGAAGTAGGCCGGGACGTTGAGCCCGGTGGGCGCCCGGAACCGCTTCGTGGCCGGAGGGACGGTGGTGCTGGAGGGGTCCGGGCAGGTCTTGCTGCCGAAGGTGAGGACCGAGGTGTTGGCCGAGCCCGGACCGCTGAGGCCGTAGGCGGCGTACGCCTTGGGGCTCACCGTGAAGACCTTGCCGGTGTCGTCGAGGTAGTCCGACAGGTGTGGGGCTCCTGCCGCACGCTGGAGCGGCGCCATCTGGGCCGCGCCGAAGTTGCTGGTGAGCCAGAGGCCGCCCTTGGCCCCGAGGAGGCCGTCGACGTCGCGGTAGCCCTCGTTGGTCCAGCCCATGTGCTTGGGCTGCATGCCCGTCGTCAGGACGTTGTGGGTGACGACGGTGACCGAGCCGGTGTGGCCGAGGTAGCCGTTGGGGGTGTCGACGCCCTGCGCCATCAGCTTCTCGACGTTCTTCATGTGGTACTTCTCGACGATCTGCTTGCTGAGCGCGTCGACGACGATGATCACCACCTTGTCGGGCGGGCTCGCCTGGGGCTTGGCGGCGGCACCCGGGGACCCGGCAGCGGCCGTCGCGGCGACCACCCCGGTGGCTGCCAGTGAGACGAGAAGACGACGAGAGGCCATGGTGCGCTCCTGGGTTCGCGCGGTCCCGACGCCGCTGCCGATCCTGGAACCGTAGTCCTCGCACGGGCTTGGCGATACAGACCAAAGGTCAAGGCTGCTCGCAGGAAGGGTGGTTGACAGAAACGCGTCTCTTGTCAAAGTGGTTGACAGATCGTATGGTCTTGTAAACCCCACTCGCGCGGCACCCAGGAGGTCCCCGATGGCCGGCTATCCCACTCGTCTGGCACCCAGCGGCACGGTGCCCGAGGGCACGACCGAGATGTGGAAGGACCAGAAGCGCTACCTGTGGCTCATCGGCCTCGTGGTGCCGAGCCTGGCGTTCATCGCCTTCGGCGGCTACGTCGCCACCGGCTGGAGCACGTTCTTCTGGATCGGACCGATCGTGATCCTCGGCGTCGTCCCGGCGATCGACCTGATCGCCGGCCTCGACCGCTCCAACCCGCCCGACGACGTGATCGAGGCGCTGGAGCAGGACCGCTACTACCGGTGGATCACCTACCTGTTCCTGCCGATCCAGTACGTCGGCTTCCTCGGTGCGATGGCCGTGGTCGGCGGGTGGGACGCCTTCGGCGTGCTCGCGGACACGCCCCTGACGACGATCGACAAGATCGGCCTGGCCATCTCGATCGGCTGCATCGGCGGGATCGGCATCAACACCGCCCACGAGCTGGGTCACAAGAAGGAGGCCAACGAGCGTTGGCTGTCCAAGATCGCCCTGGCGCAGGTCTTCTACGGCCACTTCTACATCGAGCACAACCGCGGCCACCACGTCCGCGTCGCCACCCCGGAGGATCCGGCCAGTGCCCGGCTCGGCGAGAACTTCTACCAGTTCTGGCCGCGCACGGTCGGCGGCTCCGTGAAGTCCGCGTGGCGCCTGGAGAAGCGCCGGCTGGCGCGTCGCAAGCAGAGCCCGTGGCGCCTCGACAACGACGTCCTCAACGCGTGGGTGATGTCGCTCGTCCTCTGGGCCGTCATCCTCGCGGTGTTCGGCCTCGAGGTCGCGCCGTACCTCCTGATCCAGGCGGTCGTCGGCTTCTCGCTCCTCGAGGTCGTGAACTTCATGGAGCACTACGGGATGCTGCGCCAGAAGGTCGGAGAGGGAGAGCGCCAGCGCTACGAGCGCGTGCTGCCCGGCCACAGCTGGAACTCCAACAACATCGCCACCAACGTCCTGCTCTACCACCTGCAGCGTCACAGCGACCACCACGCCAACCCGACCCGGCGCTACCAGACGCTGCGCGACTTCGAGGAGAGCCCGGTCCTCCCGACGGGCTACGCGGGCATGATCGTGCTCGCGATCGTCCCCGCCGTCTGGCGGCGCGTGATGGACCAGCGCGTGGTGGACCACTTCGGCGGCGACGTGTCGCTCGCCAACATCAGCCCGCGCAAGCGCGAGACGTACGTGGTGCGGTATGCCGAACGCACCAGCCGACGCGGCGCTTCGGCCCCTCCTCCGCCTCGCTCCTCCGAGGCAGAAGCGCCGCGTCAGCGTGCGCCGGAGGTGCTGGCGGCCCGCTGTCCCAGCTGCGAGTACGTCTACGAGGTCGCCGCGGGTGACGAGCACGAGGGCTTCGCCGCCGGCACCGCCTGGGCGGACATCCCGGCCGACTGGTGCTGCCCCGACTGCGGGGTGCGCGACAAGGTCGACTTCGTGCCGTTCGAGCCCGAGCGATCGGTCGCCTGACGACCGGGGCGTACGCCCCTGCCTCCTACACTGCGGCCATGGCCACGACCCGCGCACGCATCGTCGCGGCGGCCGTCGAGATGACCACCTCCTCCGGCTGGGCCTCAGTGACGATGGCGCGGCTGGCGGCGGACGTCGGGGTGAGCCGGCAGACGGTCTACAACGAGGTCGGCTCCAAGCCGGCGCTGGCCGAGACGATGGTCCTCGAGGAGCTGGCCACGTTCCTCGGCGTCGTCGAGAGGGCCTTCGACGAAGAGCCCGCCGACCTCACCCGGGCGATCGAGAAGTCGGTGGCCGACGTGCTGACCTACGCGCAGGCCAACACGCTGCTCCATGCGGTGGTCAGCGCCACGCACGGCGCCGACACCGAGCTGTTGCCGCTGCTGACCACCAATGCCGGCTCGCTGCTCGGCGTCGCGAAGGACGTCGTGCGAAGGCGTGTCGCTCCCTACGCGCCCGGTATCGACCCGGCGCACCTCGATCCGGCGATCGACATGGTGGTCCGGGTCGTGCTCAGCCACGTCATGCAGCCCTCGTCCTCGCCCGAGGAGACCGCGGCGGACCTCGCCTGGCTCGCCGGTCGGGTCCTCGCGGGCTGAGCCTCGCCCTACCCTTGCTCCGTGAGCGGAGTCTCCTGGGGTACGCCGACGGCGCGCGGCATCGTGGCCGCCGCCACCCTCGGGTCGGGTCTGACCCTGCTCGACGGCACCGTCGTCAACGTCGCACTGCGCACGATCGGCGACGACCTGGAGGCATCACTGCAGCAGCTGCAGTGGATCACCAACGGCTACCTCCTCTCCCTCGCCTCGCTGATCCTGATCGGCGGCTCCCTGGGTGACCGCCTCGGTCGGCGCCGCGTCTTCGTCGTCGGCACGATCTGGTTCGCCCTGGCCTCGCTCCTGTGCGGGGTCGCACCCACCGCCGAGGTGCTGATCGCCGCACGCGTGCTCCAGGGCATGGGCGGCGCGCTCCTGACGCCCGGCAGCCTGGCGATGATCCAGGGCGCCTTCCGCGCCGAGGACCGCAGCCGCGCGATCGGTGCCTGGTCGGGGCTGGGCGGCATCGCCGCCGCGCTCGGTCCGCTGGTCGGCGGTCTCCTCATCGACCACGCGTCGTGGCGCTGGATCTTCTTCATCAACCTCCCCCTCGCCGCGCTCACCGTCTGGCTCGCGCAGACCTGGGTCCCGGAGACCCGCGACCCGCGGGCGCACAGCCGGTTCGACGTCACCGGTGCCGCCCTCGCCTCCCTCGCGCTCGCCGGGATCACCTGGGCGCTGACCGATGCGGGCGGTCCGGCGACGTGGTGGGCGGCCGGCGTCGGCGTGCTGGCCGCGGTCGGGTTCGTCGTCGTCGAGCGCCGTACGACGGAGCCGATGGTGCCGCTCGGGCTCTTCGCCGACCGCACCTTCAGCGCCGCCAACATGATGACGCTGGTGGTCTACGCCGCCCTCGGCGCGATCCTGTTCTTCCTCGTCCTCCAGCTCCAGACCGTGGGTGGATACAGCGCGCTCGAGGCCGGTCTCGCCACCTTGCCGATCACGGTGTGCATGCTGCTGCTCGCGGCGCGCGGTGGCGCGCTGGCCCAGCGGATCGGCCCGCGGATCCCGATGACGTTCGGCCCGATCGTGATGGCCACCGGCACCCTCTGGCTGCTGGGAGTGGGCCCCGACGTGGTGTGGTGGCGCGACGTCGCGCCCGGCCTGACCGTCTTCGGTCTCGGCCTGGCCCTGATGGTCGCGCCGCTGACCGCCACGGTCCTGGCCGCCGCCCCCGACGAGGTCACCGGCATCGCGAGCGGTATCAACAACGCGGTGGCCCGCGCCGGCTCCCTGCTCGCGGTCGCCGCGCTGCCGATGGCGGTCGGCCTCTCCGGCGACGACTACCGCGACCCGGTCGTCTTCGACACCGCCTACGGGCAGGCGATGACCGCCTGCGCCGTCCTGCTCGTCGTGGGTGGCGCGGTCTCGTGGTTGGCGATTCCCGACCGGGTCCGCACACCGGCTGCCTAAGGTTCCAGCATGCGCGTACGGCGAGGACGGGGCCCGGGAGGTGCGGTGACGGCCGCAGCCGCCCTGATCCTGCTGCTCGGCGCGTGCTCCGAGCCGGCTCCCGCCGAGCCGGACCCGACGAAGGCGGCGGAGACCCCGACCGGCACGTCGAGCACGAAGCCCGAGAAGACCGACGGGACCGTGGTCCCGGTCGCCGACCCCGCGCACGCCGTCGACCCGCCCGGCAAGCGCGACGGCCGGCTCTGGAGCGCCGACATCCTGATCCAGTGGGACAAGACGATCGACGACGACCTGCTGAAGAAGATCGAGAAGCTCAAGGGCGTCGCGCACACCGAGCGGATCGGCCTCGGCCAGGTGAGCCTGGAGAACCGGGTGCTGACCGTGGCCTCCGTCGACCCGGGCGGCTACCGCAACTTCACCGAGGTCAAGGTCGCCGACTTCCAGGAGGCGTGGGACCGCGTCGCGGGCGGTGAGATGGCGATCGACCAGAAGGTCGCCAAGCGCCTCGCCGACAAGGACGGGATGATCCGCCTCGGCTCGGAGGACGACGACGCCCCGAGCCTGCACGTGGGGGCGTACACCCCGCAGATCCCGACGATCGACATGGTCGTCAACACCGCCTGGGCCGACGACATCGAGATGGCCACCGACAACGGCCTGCTGATCTCCACCGACGGCACCACGCCCGCGACGATCCGCAAGCCGCTCGAGAAGCTCGTCGGCAAGGACGCCTCGGTCCAGATGCTCGACATCGCCTCGCGCATCGGGCTCGACCCCGACGCCAAGCTCACCGCCATCCCGACCGGCGGCAGCATCGGCAGCGTCGTCGGCACCTACCGCTACCGCGTCATCGGCGGCGGCCGCATCGCGCCGGAGTCCTCGTGGGTCGCGGCCAACATCCGCACCGAGGTGGTGCCGATCCTCGGCAGCGTCACCTGCCACAAGGATCTCTTCCCGCAGCTGCGCGCGGCCCTGCTCGAGGTCGAGCAGCGCGGTCTGTCGGGCTCGATCCACCCCAGCGAGTACGCCGGGTGCTACTACCCGCGCTTCATCGCCAACACCACGACGCTCTCGAACCACTCGTTCGGCCTCGCCCTCGACCTCAACGTCCCGGGCAACGGCCGCGGCACGGTCGGCGAGATGGACCGCGACGTCGTCGCGATCTTCAAGACGTGGGGCTTCGCCTGGGGTGGCGACTGGCGCTACACCGACCCGATGCACTTCGAGCTCAGCGAGATCAAGCGCGTCGGCTAGCGTGCGTCGGATGAAGGCAGTCCAGGTCGTCACCACCACCGGTCCCACCGACGTCGAGGTGCGCGACGTGCCCGAGCCCACCCCGGGCGCCCACGACGTGCTGGTCGAGGTGCACAGCGTCGGCATCTCGTTCCCCGACCTGCTGCTGAGCCGTGGGGAGTACCAGTTCAAGCCCGAGCCGCCGTTCACCCTCGGCGTCGACTTCGCGGGTGTCGTCCTCGATCCGGGTGCGGCGGAGTCGAGCGGCTTCACCGTCGGCCAGCGGGTCGCCGGGGTGAACCTCCACGGCGGCGCGGCCGAGCAGGTCGCCAACCCGGTGATCTTCACCTTCCCGCTGCCCGACGTGCATGTCGTACGACGAGGGCGCGGCGCTGCCGATGAACTACCTCACCGCCCTCTTCGCGCTCGAGGAGCGCGGCGGGCTGCGCGACCGCGAGACCGTCCTCGTCCACGGCGCCGCCGGCGGCGTCGGCACCGCCACCCTCCAGGTCGCCAAGGGCCTGGGCGCCCGCACGATCGCCGTCGTCAGCACGCAGGAGAAGGCCGACTTCGCGCGCGCCGCCGGCGCCGACGAGGTCATCGTCGGGCCCGACTTCCGCGACGCGGCGAAGGAGCTCACCGGCGGCAAGGGCGTCGACGTGGTGCTCGACGTCGTCGGTGGGGACGCCTTCACCGACTCGCTGCGCTGCCTGGCCGAGAACGGCCGCGTGCTCGTGGTGGGCTTCGCCTCCGGCCAGGGCATCCCGCAGGTCAAGGTCAACCGGCTCCTGCTCGGCAACACCGACGTCCGCGGCGTCGGCTGGGGCGCCTACGCCATGGTGCGGCCGGGCTACATGCAGAAGCAGTGGCACCGGCTCGCCCCGATGATCGAGTCGGGCCTCATCAAGCCGCCGATCGGTGCGACGTACGACCTCGCCGACTTCGGCGCGGCGCTCGTCGACATGGACGAGCGCCGCACCCTCGGCAAGTCGGTCGTACGGGTGCGCTGAGGCCGGCATCTGGCCCGCCGCGTTAGGGTCGGGCGCGTGACGATCCTCGACGCAGCACGCGACGGCATGAACCCCGACATCCGCCCCCAGGACGACCTCTTCGGTCACGTCAACGGGCGCTGGCTCGAGGACACGGAGATCCCCTCGGACAAGTCGAGCTGGGGTGCGTTCATCGCGCTCGCGGACGACGCCGAGCAGCAGGTGCGCGACATCATCGTCGAGCTCGCCGATCGCCCGGCCGACCAGCTCGACGACGACGAGCGCAAGGTCGGCGACCTGTTCGCGTCCTTCATGGACACCGACACGATCCAGGCCAAGGGACTCGAGCCGATCCAGGGGCTGCTCGACCGCGCCGGCTCGATCACCGACCTCACCGAGCTGGCTGCCTTCCTCGGCGTCTTCGAGCGCATCGGCGGCCCGGGCCTCTTCGGCTCCTACATCACCCCCGACCGGGTCGACGCCTCGAAGAACATCGTCTACCTCGCCCAGGGCGGGCTCGGCCTGCCGGACGAGTCCTACTACCGCGACGACAAGTTCGCCGAGATCCGCGCCAAGTACGTCGACTACCTGACCTCGCTGCTCACCCTGAGCGAGCACGCAGACCCCGCCGGTGCCGCCGCGCGCGTGCTGGCCTACGAGACCCGCGTCGCCGAGGGCCACTGGGAGGCCGCCGAGACGCGTGACGTCCAGAAGACCACCAACCACAAGACCCTCGACGAGCTGCGCGAGCTGTGCCCGGCGTTCGACTGGGTCACCTACGTGACCGGCCTCGGCGGCACGGAGGAGACGCTGCGCACCACGATCGTGATGCAGCCCGACTTCTTCGCCCACCTCTCCACGGTGCTCGACGAGACGCCGATGGACACCTGGCGCGACGTGCTGCACCTGCGCATCGTGCGCAGCTCGGCGCCCTACCTGCCCGACGCGTTCGTCCAGGCCAACTTCGACTTCTACGGCAGCACCCTCAACGGCACGCCCGAGCTGCGCGCCCGCTGGAAGCGCGGCGTCGACTTCGTGGAGGGCGCGATCGGCGAGGCCGTCGGCAAGGTCTACGTCGCCCGCCACTTCCCGCCCACGTCCAAGGCGATGATGGACGACCTCGTCGCCAACCTCGTCACGGCCTACCGCCGCTCGATCGAGGCGCTCGACTGGATGGGCGAGGACACCAAGCAGAAGGCGTACGACAAGCTCGACCGGTTCTACCCGAAGATCGGCTACCCGCAGGAGTTCCGCGACTACTCCGCGCTCACGATCTCGGCCGACGACCTGATGGCCAACGTCAACGCGGCCTCGGCGTTCGAGACCGACCGCCAGCTCGAGAAGGTCGGCCAGCCGGTCGACCGTGACGAGTGGCTGAT
Organism: uncultured Actinomycetota bacterium; assembly: GCA_963708875.1. Classification (GTDB taxonomy): domain Bacteria; phylum Actinomycetota; class Actinomycetes; order Propionibacteriales; family Nocardioidaceae; genus Nocardioides. The sequence goes on along the minus strand of CAVPUL010000005.1, from coordinate 189,826 downwards.
GCTGCCGCAGACGGTCAACGCCTACTACCACCCGGGCACCAACGAGATCTGCTTCCCGGCCGCCATCCTGCAGCCGCCGTTCTTCAGCCCCGACGCGGACGAGGCCGAGAACTACGGCGGCATCGGCGCCGTCATCGGCCACGAGCTCGGCCACGGCTTCGACGACCAGGGCGCGCAGTACGACGGCGACGGCAACCTCCACGACTGGTGGACCGCCGCCGACAAGACGGCGTTCGAGTCCAAGTCGCAGGCCCTCGTCGCGCAGTACGACGAGTTCGAGCCGCGCACCCTGCCCGGCGAGCACGTCAACGGCAGCCTCACGGTCGGCGAGAACATCGGCGACCTCGGCGGGCTGACCATCGCGCACAAGGCCTACGTCATCAGCCGCGACGGCGACGCCTCCCTCGACGACCGCCGCACCCTGTTCCTCAACTGGGCCCACGTGTGGCGCACCAAGCGCCGCAAGGAGCAGGAGCTCCAGTACCTCACCATCGACCCGCACAGCCCGGCCGAGTTCCGCGCCAACATCGTGCGCAACCTCGACGAGTTCCACGAGGTCTTCGAGACCCAGCCCGGCGACGGCCTCTGGCTCGAGCCCGAGGGTCGCGTCCGGATCTGGTGACCGGGGACGCGCACCGGACGACCTGATCGTCGGGTCCTCGCTCGTGACCGTGTCGCCGAATCCGTCCGGGCCGCGGTCGCCGGTTCTCGATCCCGGCTCCCGGGTTGTTCAATGTGTCCGTGACACTGCCCGGCCACGACCAGTCCAGCTCCCGGATCCGGATGGAGTGGGGTCCGACCGGCGCCACCGCGGTGCCGGCCGACTACGCCGTGGTCGTCGACGTGCTCTCGTTCACCACCACCCTCAGCGTCGCCCTCGAGCGCGGCATCGAGGTGTTCCCGTTCCGGTGGCATGACTCCCGCGCCGCCGAGCACGCGATGCGCCACGGCGCCACCCTGGCCGTCGGCCGCTTCGAGGCGCTCTCGCGCGGCGATGCCCGGCACGTCTCCTTGTCGCCGGCCAGCCTGTCGGAGGTCGAGGGCGTCCGGCGGCTGGTCCTGCCCTCGCCCAACGGATCGACGATCGCCTTCGCCCTCGCTGACTCCGGGGCGCAGGTCGTGGGCGCCTGTCTCCGCAACGCCGGCGCGGTCGCCCGCTGGCTCGCTCCCAAGGTCGCCGACGGCGCCAGCGTCGTCGTCGTACCCGCCGGAGAGCGGTGGTACGACGACACGCTCCGCCCGGCCGTCGAGGACCTCTGGGGAGCGGGCGCGGTCCTCGCGGGGCTGGTGCAGGAGCACGCGGACGAGGCCAGCCCCGAGGCCCGGATGGCCGTCGCGGCCTGGCAGGCGACACGGCTCCCCGAGGACCTGCTGCACTGCGCCGGCGGGGTGGAGCTGACCGTGGCCGGCTTCGCCGCCGACGTCGAGATCGCCGCCCAGCACGACGTCAGCGAGGTGGTGCCGGTGCTCGTGGGGGAGTCGTTCCGCGAGGCGACCGAGCTGCCGTCCGGCGCTCCGCGGCTGCGCACCGTCGACTCCTGAGCTGGATCCAGCACCCGTCGTGTCGGCCCCGGTTGGTAGACAGGTCCCCATGACGATCACCGACGACGTACGCCTCTCCGCGCGCGAGGCCGCGGAGGGCCACCTGCGGGCCCTGGTGGGACGAGACGACGCGGTGCTGCGCGAGGACCAGTGGGCCGCGATCGAGGCGCTCGCCGTCGACGCCCGGCGTGCGCTCGTCGTCCAGCGGACCGGGTGGGGCAAGTCGGCCGTCTACTTCGTGGCGACCAAGCTGTTGCGCGAGGCGGGCGCCGGACCGACCGTCATCGTCAGCCCCCTCCTCGCCCTGATGCGCAACCAGATCGCCGCCGCCGAGCGCGCCGGCATCCGCGCCGTCACGATCAACTCCACCAACATCGACCAGTGGCAGCCGATCCAGGACCAGATCCAGGCCGGGGAGGTCGACGTGCTGCTGGTGAGCCCCGAGCGGCTCAACAACCCGGGCTTCCGCGACGAGGTGCTCCCGCGGCTGGCCGCCACCTGTGGCCTGCTGGTGGTCGACGAGGCGCACTGCATCTCCGACTGGGGCCACGACTTCCGCCCCGACTACCGCCGCCTCCGCACGCTGCTCGCCGAGCTGCCCAGCGGCATCCCGGTGCTCGCGACCACCGCCACGGCCAACGCCCGGGTGACCGACGACGTGGCCGAGCAGCTCGGGGTGCACGCCGACGGTGCGGCCGAGGCGGGGGTGCTCGTCCAGCGCGGCACCCTCGACCGCGAGTCGCTGCGCCTCGGCGTGGTGCAGCTCAAGACCCCGCAGCAGCGGCTCGCCTGGCTCGCCGACCACCTCGCCGAGCAGCCCGGGTCCGGCATCGTCTACTGCCTCACGGTGGCCGCGACCCAGGAGGTCGCGGGCTACCTGCGCGACCGGGGGCTCGAGGTCGCGGCCTACTCCGGACAGACCGATCCCGACGAGCGGCACGCGCTCGAGCAGGCGCTGGTCGATGGTCGGGTCAAGGCGCTGATCGCCACCAGTGCGCTCGGCATGGGCTTCGACGCCAGCCTCGGCTTCGTGATCAACCTCGGTGCACCGCAGTCGCCCGTCGCCTACTACCAGCAGGTCGGCCGTGCCGGTCGCGGCACCGACGAGGCCACTGTCGTGCTGCTGCCGCAGATCGAGGACCGCGACATCTGGGCCTACTTCGCCTCGCTCGGCTTCCCGCGGGAGGAGCAGGTGCGCGAGACGCTGGCCGCGCTGGCCGAGTCCGACCGCCCGATGTCGACGGCGACCCTCGAGACCCGCGTCGAGCTGGGCCGCAACCGGCTCGAGTCGATGCTCAAGGTGCTCGACGTCGACGGCGCCGTCCAGCGGGTGCAGGGCGGCTGGGTCGCCACCGGCCGGTCCTGGGACTACGACGCCGAGCGCTACGCCCGGGTCTCCGAGGCGCGCGAGCGCGAGCAGCAGGCGATGCTCGACTACCTCCGCACCGACCAGTGCCGGATGCGGTTCCTGCGTGAGCAGCTCGACGACCCCGACGCGTCGGACTGCGGCCGGTGCGACAACTGTGGCGGTCTGTCCCTCTCCACCGACGTCAGCGAGGCCTCGGTGGCCGAGGCCGGCGAGCGGCTGGCCCGGCCGGGCATCTCGGTCGACCCCCGCAAGATGTGGCCCACCGCGCTGGCCAACCTGGGCCTCGACCTCAAGGGCAAGATCGCCGAGGGTGCCGAGGCCGGCCGGGCCGTCGCCCGGCTCACTGACCTCGGCCACGGCCAGGCCCTGCGCGCGCTGTTCCGCGAGGACACCCCCGACGGTCCGGTGCCGCCCGCGCTCGCGCAGGCGGTCATGGAGGTGATGAAGGACTGGGCCCCCGAGTGGTCGGCGCGGCCCGACGCGATCGTGGTCGTGGAGTCCGAGACGCGACCGACCCTGACCCGCGACCTGGCGGACGGGTTGTCCCGGGTCATGCAGGTGCCCGTCGTCGGCACCTGGGCGATCCGGGACCACTCCGTGCCGCCGCGGGCGGGCCAGACCAACTCGGCGCAGCGCGTCGCCGCCGTACGCCGCCGGGGCGGGCTCGACGCCCAGGTCCCGCCGGGTGCGACCGTCCTGCTCGTCGACGACCAGGTGTCGACCGGCTGGACGCTCACGGTGGCGGCGACGGCGATCCGCGAGGCCGGCGCTGCCGCGGTGCTGCCGCTGGTGCTCGCCAGCCAGAGCTGACCCTCGGCGTGGCCGGAGCCGGGTTCAGGTGCCGTCGTCCAGTGGGCGGCGGTGGAGCCGGGTGGTGAGGAGCCGGCGCTCGGCGTCGTTGGTCGTCAGCTCGAGCGCCCGGCGGTTGGCCAGTGCTGCCTCGTCCTCACGACCGAGGTCGCTCAGCAGCTGGGCACGCGTGGCGTGGAACAGGTGGTAGTCCGCGAGCGGCTCGGCCAGTGACTCGAGCCCGGCGAGCGCGTCGGCCGCGCCGAGCACCTGCGCGCGGGCGACCACCTGGTTGAGCCGGACGACCGGCGAGGAGTCGAAGCGGGAGAGCTCGTCGTAGAGCAGCGTGATCTGGAGCCAGTCGGTCTCCGCCCAGCTCGTCCCGGTCGCATGCACGGCCGCGATCGCCGCCTGCAGCTGGTAGGGCCCCGGTCGACGCAAGGACGCCGCGCGCTCGATCATCCGTTCGCCCGCGGTGATGGCCGAGGCGTCCCACAGGGACCGGTCCTGGTCACGGAGCAGGACGAGGTTGCCGTCGTCGAAGCGGGCGCGGCTGCGCGCGTGCTGGATGGTGAGCAGCGCGGCCAGGCCCCACGCCTCTGCCTCGTCGGGCAGCGCGGTCGCGACGACATCGGCGAGCCAGACGGCGTCGGCGGCGAGGTCGCGGTCCTGGGTGGCGCCCGTCGAGGAGACGAACCCCTCGTTGAACATCACGTAGACGACAGCCAGCACGTCGCCGATCCGCTCCGCCAGGTCGGCCTCGGCAGGGACGGTGAGGGCGATGTGGGTGGCGACGATCTTGCGCTTGGCGCGGACGATCCGCTGCGCGAGCGTGCTCTCGTGCACGAGGAAGGCCCGGGCGATCTGCGGTGTGGTCAGGCCGACGACGGCGCGGAGCGTGAGGGCCAGCCGCGCGTCCGGCGCGAGCGCGGGGTGGCAGCACGCGAAGAGCAGCGCCAGCCGGTCGTCGGTGCCGCTCGTCTCGTCGAGGGCGTCGTCGCCGCTCTCGGTGGGTACGTCGGCCCGCGCGGCGAGCGCCCGCTGCCGGTCGCGCAGCCGCATCCCGTCCATCGCGTTGCGGTCGGCGGCGACCTGCAACCAGGCTCCAGGGCGTTGCGGCGGACCGTCGCGGCGCCACGCCGACAACGCCTCGACCACGGCTCCCTGCACGGCCTCCTCGGCGAGGTCGAAGTCACCGAAGCGCCGCGAGAGCCGGGCCACCAGCGGGCCGGCCTCCTCGCGCAGTGTCCGCGCGAGGAGGTCGTCCGTGCTGGTCATGGGCTGGTCATCCGACCGTGCTCATCCCGCCATGTGGGAGTAGTCCTCGACCATCGGCCGGATCTCGACGGCGATGCCGGGCATCTCGAGCAGGGGCCAGGTCTTCACGACGGCGATGGCGGCGTCCATGTCGGCCACGTCGATGACGCTGAACCCGCCGATCACCTCCTTGGCCTCGTTGAACGGGCCGTCGACGACGACCGCGCCTCCGGACCCGTGGCGCACGGTCGTCGCGGTCTCGACCCCGAGCAGCTCGGCGCCCGAGTCGGCCATCACGCCGGCGTTCTCCCCGAACCACTCGTAGACCCGCTGGTAGATCGCCTGCGCGGCGTCGGGGTCGGCACCCGCGGCCAGGTCGGGGCGGGAGGTGTACATCAGGACGTACTTCATGGTGGTGCCTCTCGTGCTGCGGCCCCGCCGGTCGGGGCCGTTCGAGAAGTCGTCGCCGCCCGTTGCCGGAAATCGACAGCCTGCGCAGACTTTTCTGTCGACATCATGCTCCGCGCGGGCCCAGCCGTCAGGAGCACGTCAGGGCGCGGTCGACAGGGCGTGCTCGAAGTAGTCGCGCTCGACCTCGCCCTGCAGCAGCTCGGGGCGCTCGGCGACCTCCGCGGCGAGCCGCTGCAGCAGCGGCTGGAGGGAGTCGACGTAGAAGCGCGAGACGAGGACGGTGCCGCTCCCGGTCCGGAGCGGACCCTCGAGGAAGATCTTCTCGTTGCGCAGGGCACCGCCGCGACCGGAGTAGCGGACCTTGACCGCCGTCAGGTCGTCGAAGGCGACCTGCTGGCGGAGGTCGTTGCCGGTGACCACCGAGACGGCCTCGTCGGAGACGTAGGTGTGGCGCGACACGATGCTGCGGACCAGCAGCAGGGGTACGACGACGAGCACGAGCGCCATCACGGCGGCCATCGCCCAGGCACCGATCGCGGTGCCGCCCGTCTCGCCCATCGCCTTGACCGCGGTGCGCACGACCGCAACGCCGAAGACCAGTGCTGCGATGAGCAGGAACCACACGAAGGTGTAGCGCTGCGGAAGTTCCGTCCCGAGTCCGTCCATGTTTCGCAAGCATAGGGAGGGGAAGACAGGAGGAGGACGAGCCACCCTCTGCACCGCGCCTGACCCACCACGACCACCCCTGAGCACAGGAGCCACCACCATGACCATGTCGCGACTCGAGGCCGTGCTGGCCACGATCGACGCGCAGGCCGACACCGCCCTCGCCAAGCTCGACCAGGCCCAGCAGTTCGCCACCCGCAGCGAGCACCTCGCCGTCGAGGGGAAGTCCGCCGACGAGATGGCCACGGTCACCGTCGACGGCACCGGTCAGGTGCAGGCGATCGTGATCGAGGACGACGTGCAGCACCTCACCGGCGCGCAGATCGCCGCCGACGTGTTCGAGGCGCTGCGTCAGGCCCAGCGCCGGCTGAGCTTCCACGTCGAGCAGCTCGGCACCGAGATCTACGGCCCCGGATCGCCGTCGGTCGAGGAGTTCTCGCGGGCCTACCGCGACCGCTACGGATACGAGGAGGACGAGGACATCATGAGCGAGATCTACATCGACCCGGGCGAGATGCGCGCCCACGCGAGCCGGGTGCTCGCCCTGTCGGGGCAGGCCGGCGAGGCCACGGCGGCCGCCAACCAGGTGAGCTTCACCTCGGGCATGTTCGGCAGCATCGGCTCGCTCCTCGTGGGGCCGTTCATGTTCCCGCTCCAGGGCGCCGGCCAGGTCGCCGCGGCGACCATGGAGGGCGCGCTCGGCGACTGCGCCGAGGCGGTCAAGGCCCTGGCCGACACCTTCACCTTCATCGACGAGACCGTCGGTGAGCACTTCGACGAGATCGGCAGGCGGATCCGATGAGCTCCCTCGTGGTGAGTCCCGGCAACACCGACCGCGGCGCCTTCACCAACTTCGACTCCTTCGCCAACGGCACCAACGGCCTCAAGATGATCGACGGTGCCGCCGACTCCGCGTCCGCCTTCTCCCGCGGCGACTGGATCGAGGGCACGATCAACGGCGTCAGCGCGGCGCTCGACGTCGTCGGGATGATCCTCAACCCGCTCGGCACCGCGTGCTCGATGGTCATCAACTGGATCATGGAGCACTGCGGCCCGCTGCAGGACTGGCTCGACGAGCTGCTGGGCGACCCGGGCGTGATCAGGGCCGGCGTGCAGACCTGGAGCAACGTCGGCGACCACATGAGCGGCATCGGGCCCGACTACCGCTCGCTCGTCGACTCCGACACCGGCGGCTTCACGGGCCTGAGCATCGACGCCTACCGTGCCGCCGCTGGCGGGATGGTCCACGTCTTCGACGCGCTGTCCCAGGTGGCCTACGGCGTCTCGGCGGGCGTCGAGGTCGCCGGCGGCCTGCTGGCCGGCGTACGCGACTTCATCCAGGGCCTGTTCTCCGACATCGTCGGCGACGCGATCGGCGCCATCGCCCAGTCGGCCCTGACCCTCGGCATCGCGGCTCCCGCGGCGCTCGGGTCGCTGATCAACAAGGCCCGCCAGGTGCTCGAGCGGTGCCGGACGTTCATGAAGGCGCTCGCGGAGTCGCTCGACAAGATGGCCGGTCTCCTCAAGGAGATCTCGCCGGCACTCGAGGCGACGACCAAGGGCCTCGCGACCGTCTTCCGCGAGGGCGCCACCATCCCGACCGACCTCGTGGTCGCGCTCGGCAAGGGTGCCACCGGAGCCGACAACCCCTAGGGCGTCCCCACAGACCACAGCGGCCCGTCCTCGGGAGAGGACGGGCCGCGGTCGTACGTGGTGGTGCGGGTGGCTCAGTGAGCCATCATCGCGGCCGGGTCGACCGGCGCGACCTTCGTGCGAGGCAGGAAGGCGGCCGGGATCAGGCAGCAGGCCACCAGGACCGTCGCCACGATGAACACGGTCGCGAACGCATCCGCGAGCGATACCTGACCGGCCGCTGCCAGTGCGGTGAACTGGTCGAGCGGGAGCCCGAGCTTGTCCGCGATGGCGGCCAGGGCCGACTCGTCGCCGTCGGCGGCCCGCGACGCGAGGTAGACGCCTGCGGAGTCGCTGCCCCTGATCTGGTTGGTGAGGATCACCGAGAAGAGCGCGGTGCCGATCGAGGCGGCGACCTGCTGGGTGATGTTGAGCAGCGTCGAGCCGCGAGCGACGTTGTGAGGGGTGAGGGTCGCGAGCGCAGCGGTCATGATCGGCATCATCGTGGCGCCCATGCCCAGGCCCATCACGAAGAGCGCGGTCATCATGTAGAGGTAGGACGTGTCCACACCGATCTGGGTGAACATCGCCATGCCCGCCGTGATCACGGTGATGCCGACGAGCACGATCTTCCCGGGGCCGATCTTGTCGGCCATGATGCCCGCGATCGGCATGGTGATCATCGCGCCGATGCCCTGGGGGGCCAGCAGCAGACCGGCACCGAGGGCGGTCTCGTTGCGGACCTGGATGAAGTAGAGCGGGAACAGCAGCGAGGCGCCGAAGAACGCGATCGCGAACAGCATCATGGCCAGCACGGCGACCGTCAGGTTGCGGTTCTGGAACAGGCGCAGCTCCACCAGCGGGTGGATGTTGCGGCGGTTGAGCGACCACGGCACGAAGGCGACGATCAGGATGATGCCGACCAGGGCGGGCAACCAGACCTCGGTGGCCGTCGCCGTCCCGTACTTCGGGATCGAGCTCACGCCGTAGAGGAACGCAGCCAGACCGGGCGACAGCAGCAGCATGCCCACCCAGTCGAAGGTCTCCGACGGCTCGACCGAGTCCTTGGGGAGCACGACCTGCGCGTAGATCGCCGCGGCGATGCCGATCGGCAGGTTGATCAGGAAGATCCAGTGCCACGACAGGTGGTCGATCAGGGCGCCACCGAGGATCGGGCCGAAGATCGGGCCGAGCAGCATCGGGATGCCGAGCACGGCCATCACGCGGCCGATGCGCTCGGGGCCGGCGGCGCGGGTCAGGATCGTCATGCCCAGCGGCATCAGCATGCCGCCGCCGAGGCCCTGGAGGACCCGGTAGAAGACGAGCAGCTCGAGCGACGACGCGGTCGCACACAGCACGGAGCCGGCGGTGAAGAGCATCACGGCGAGCAGGTAGAGACGCTTGGTGCCGAAGCGGTCGGCGGCCCAGCCGGTCAGCGGGATGACGCTGGCGAGGGCGAGGGTGTAGGCGGTCATCGTCCAGGCCACGGCGGCAGCAGTCGCGTCGAACTCCTCCTGGAAGGTGTTCAGCGCGACCGAGACGACGGTGATGTCGAGGATCGACATGATCGCGCCGAGGACGACCACGCCGGCCACCATCAGGACGCCCTTGTCGAGCTTGTCGGAGTTGTCGGGCTGCGTCTCGCCGGACTGGAGGTGGGTGTCGGTCACCCCCGAAGGATATTGGTTGCCTCCGACAACCACCGAATCATTTGAGGGGTGGGCTGGATCACGCCCCGAGATGGACACGCCCGAAACACACGGGTGCCAGACTGCGCCCGCACCGGAGCCCGGCTCAGGCGCCGTCGAGGTCCTCGATCCGCGCCAGGCTCGGCCCGCGGCGGTCCTGGATCGCGACCGCGGCGGCCTCCACCTCGCGCATCACCCGGAGGGTGTTGCGGCACGTGAGCCTCGCCAGGTCGTCGGTCGACCAGCCACGCTCGGCCAGCTCGCCCAGCAGCGCCGGATAGGTCGAGACGTCCTCGAGCCCGACCGGCAGCACCTCGACGCCGTCGTAGTCGCCGCCCAGCCCGATGTGGTCGATCCCGGCGACCTCGCGGACGTGCTCGCAGTGCGCCACGACGTCGCCGAGGGTCGCCGTCGGCACGGGATGGTCGACGACCCACGTCGCCTCGAACGCCGCGAACCGTTCGCCGTCGGACTCGAGGATCCCCTCCGCCTCGGCCGCCGCCACCTGCTCGCGGTGGGCGTCGGCACAGGCGGCGTTCACGAACTTCGGCACGAAGGTCACCATGCAGACCCCGCCGCCGGCGGCCATCTGCTCGAGCACGTCGTCGGGTGCGTTGCGACGGCTGTCGGTGACCGCGCGAGCCGAGCTGTGGCTGAAGATCACCGGCGCCTCGCTCACCTCGAGCGCGTCGCGCATGGTGTCGGCCGACACGTGGGAGAGATCGACCATCATCCCGATCCGGTTCATCTCGCGCACCACCTCGCGACCGAACGCCGTCAGCCCGCCGGCGACGGGTCGGTCGGTCGCCGAGTCGGCCCACGGCGTGTTCGCGTTGTGGGTCAGCGTCAGGTAGCGCACGCCCAGCTCGTGCAGCCGGCGCAGCGTGCCGAGCGAGGAGTTGATCGAGTGACCGCCCTCAGCACCCATGAGCGAGGCCATCCGTCCGGACGCCCAGGCCTGCTCGACCTCGTCGGCGGTGGTCGCCCACGCCAGCTGGTCGGCGTACGAGTCGGTGAGGTGGCGGGCCGCGTCCACCTGCTCGAGGGTGGCACTCACGGCGTCGTCGCCGGAGAGCCGGCACGGGACGTAGACCGACCAGAACTGCGCGCCCATCCCGCCCGCGCGCATCCGCGGGAGGTCGGTGTGGGTGGGCGTACCGCCGGCACCGACGTCGAGCCGGGTGAAGTCGTACGCCACCTGCGCCCGGGCCTCCCAGAGGAGGTCGTTGTGGCCGTCGATCACCGGGTGGTCCGCGAGGAGCTGGGTGACGTCCGTGTGCGCGTTCATGGGCACCGACCGTAGCCGTTGTGGACCGCGGCGGAACCAGTTGTCGGTCCCACGCGTTAGCGTCCTGTTGCCCGCAACGCGAGAGGTCTGACTGCATGAGCCTTGTCCCGGTCACCGGTCCCGCCAGGCTGCTGGTGGGGGAGCCGCCCCGGGAGGGCTCGATCGAGTTCACCGACGACCGGCGCACGATCGTCATGCCGATCCGCGGTGCCCTGCCGGTGCTCGGCAAGGTGCGCGACCAGGACGACCTCCACCCGTCGGTGTCCCTGCTGGCCGGCGCCGCGCTGATGGGCCTGCAGCTGGTGGCGTCCGGCCGCTTCGCGCCCGACCCCGACGGACGGCACTGGCAGGTGGCCGGCCTCGACGCCACCGACGAGCGTCGGATCACCGACCTGGCCCGGTCCCGTGCCGCCGACGGGTTCGACCAGGCCACGGCCGAGGGAATGGTCCGCGGGCTGCTCGACGCCGTCGTCGACACGATGCCGCGGACCACGCCCGGTCGCTCGCGCCACGGCTCCCGCCTCCCGACCGCTCGCCCGGGCCTCCGACCGACCGACCCCGACGACTTCAGCGACCAGCTCCAGCAGCGCATCGCCCGGATCCGCTCGCGTGGCCGCGACGACCGCCCCCACCTCGTCTCGATCTCGTTCCGGATCGAGGCCGACGAGGAGGAGCTGGTCGCGGGAGCCGTACGCCTGGTGCTGCAGGTCCATGCGGTCGACAACGCCGCGCACCTGGCTGACGCGTCCGAGCTCTGGGCCGATGCCGGACCGGACGCGGCGCACGGTTTCGGCGAGCGTGCCCGCACCCACGCGGCGATCGCCCTGCGGTCCGCTGCCGATGCGTGGCCCGTGCTCGACCGGCTGCTCGACCTGCGGATCCCCGACGAGATCGTCCTCGACTCCGACGAGATCCTGTCCCTGCTCGACAGTGGCGCGGCGGCGCTCACCGAGGCCGGTCACCCGGTCATGTGGCCGAAGTACCTCGACCGTGAGGTGACGCAGCGGGTCGAGCTCGGCCGGCAGCGCTCGGCCGTCGGCCGGCGCGAGGAGCCGTTGCAGGACGGGCTCTTCGGGCCGCAGGCGCTCTTCGGCTTCGAGTGGCAGCTCTCCCTCCACGGCGAGGAGCTCACCGACGACGAGATGGACGAGCTCTCGCGCGCCACGAGCCCGATCATCAAGCTGCGCGACAACTGGGTCGCGGTCGACTCCTCGGTGATCAAGCGCGCCCGCAAGCGGCTGATCCGCACGATCACGCCCGTGCAGGCGCTCGCGGTGACGCTGACCGGGGTGGTCGACGTCGAGGACGTGCCCTACGAGGCGATCGTCGGCGCCAGCCTGCTCAAGGTCCGCGACCGGCTCCGGGACGCGGCGACCGGCGAGCCGATCGCCGTACCTGCCGGGCTGCACGCCGACCTCCGCGACTACCAGCGCCGCGGCCTGAGCTGGCTGGCCGAGCTCACCTCGCTCGGCCTCGGCGCCTGCCTGGCCGACGACATGGGCCTCGGCAAGACGATCACCCTGATCGCGCTGCACCTCCACCGCGCCGATGTCGAGGGAGCGGGCGGGCCGACCCTCGTGGTCTGCCCGGCGTCGCTGCTCGGCAACTGGGAGGCGGAGATCCGTCGTTTCGCGCCGGGAGTGCCCGTCCGCCGGCACCACGGCAGCGCGCGCGACCTGGACGGCGTGACGGCGGGCTTCGTGCTGACGACCTACGGCACGATGCGCAACGACGCGGGACTCCTGGCCGAGGTGGCGTGGGACCTGGTCGTCACGGACGAGGCCCAGCACATCAAGAACTCGCGCTCCGCCGCGGCCCGCGCACTCCGGACGATCCCGAGCGCCGCACGGGTGGCCCTCACCGGTACGCCCGTCGAGAACGACCTCACCGAGCTCTGGTCGATCCTCGACTGGGCCATCCCCGGGCTCCTCGGCAGCCGCAACGCCTTCCGCAAGGTGTGGGCCGGCCCCATCGAGTCGGGTCTCGAGCCGACCAAGGCGCGCCAGTTCGCCGACCTGATCGGTCCGTTCCTGCTGCGCCGCCGCAAGTCCGATCCCGGGATCGCGCCCGAGCTGCCGGCGAAGACCGAGACCGACCACCTCCTCGGGCTGACCCGCGAGCAGGTCGTCCTCTACGAGACGCTCGTGCGCGAGTCGATGCGCCGCATCGAGGAGGCCGACGAGGAGACCCGTCGCGGCCTGGTCCTCAAGCTGCTGACCGGGCTCAAGCAGATCTGCAACCACCCGGCCCACTACCTGCGCCAGCCCAACCCCAAGCTGCGCGGCCGCTCGGAGAAGCTCGAGCTGCTCGACGAGCTCGTCGGCACCGTGATCGCCGAGGAGGGTGCGGTCCTGGTCTTCACCCAGTACGTCGCGATGGCGCGCCTGCTCGAGCGCCACCTCGGCACGACGGGCGTGCCGCACCAGCTCCTCCACGGCGGGACGCCGGTGCGCGAGCGCGACGCGATGGTCGCCCGCTTCCAGGCAGGTGAGATCCCGGTCTTCCTGCTCTCCCTCAAGGCCGGCGGCACCGGGCTGAACCTGACGGCGGCCGACCACGTCCTCCACTTCGACCGCTGGTGGAACCCGGCCGTCGAGGACCAGGCCACCGACCGCGCCTACCGGATCGGGCAGACCAAGCCGGTGCAGGTGCACCGCTTCGTCACCCAGGGCACGATCGAGGAGAAGATCGCCGAGCTGCTCACCCGCAAGCGCCTCATCGCGGACTCGGTCCTGACCCGCGGCGAGACCGCGCTGACCGAGCTGTCGGACGCCGAGCTGCGCGACCTCGTCGAGCTGCGCCGATGAAGCTCACCCCACGAGTGACTCCGAAGGACGATTCCCATCCCTGCACACACCCTCGGCTGGCGGCCCGTCGCGGCGGTGGCACGGGCACCTGGTGGAGCAAGGCGGTCCTGCGTGCCGTCGAGGAGGCCGCCTTCAGCCAGCAGGACCTGCGCAAGGGCCGCTCGCTCGCCCGCGCGGGGTCGGTCGGCTCGATCACCGTGAGCGACGGCGGGGCGCTCGCCGCGGTGGCCGACGGCCACGACGCCTACACCGTGGAGGTGACCGTCCCGGTGCTGGACGCCTCCGACGCGGCGGCCTTCACCGAGCTCGTCGCCGCAGAGTCCGGCCGTGTCGGCGCGCTGCTCGCGGGGCAGCTGCCGCACGCGTTCGTCGAGGCGGTGGAGGAGGCGGGCGTCGAGCTGCTGCCCTACGGCGGTGAGCTGGGCTCGGCCTGCACCTGCGAGGCGTGGCTCGACCCGTGCCCCCACGCGCTGGCCGTGCTGACCCAGCTCGCCTGGCTGATCCAGGTCGACCCGTTCGTGCTGACCCACCTGCGCGGGTTGTCCCGCGACCGGGTGCTGCGCGACCTGCACCGGATCACGCAGCCCGCGCCGAGCCTGGCCGGCGAGGCGACCGAGGACCCGGGGGACGTCGACGACCTGGTGGTCGCGGAGGACGCGGCGGCGCGGGCGGCCCGGCTGCTGGAGCAGGACCGACCGTTCGACGCCTGGTGACACGGCGTACTCGAACTACTCGGGTGTCAGCGAGCCTCGGTCGTCGCGACCGGACGGGCGCCGAGCTCCTCGTCGAGCCGGAGCAGGCCGGGGCCGTCGTCGTCGATCATCTTCACGCGGCCGAGGATCTCCTTGACGGTCGCCTCCTCCTCGATCTGCTCCTCGAGGAACCAGTTGAGGAGCGGGCGGGAGTCGAGGTCGCCCTCGGTCTCGGCGAGGCGGTAGAGGTCACGGATCGAGGCCGAGACCTTCTCCTCGTGGGAGAGCGCTGCCTCGAAGGCCTCGAGGACCGAGCCGGCCGCTGCCACGGGCGCCTCGGTGGCACCGATCCGCGGATGGTTGTCGCGGTCGGCGACGTGGTCGATGAACTTGTTGGCGTGGACGATCTCCTCGTCCGCCTGGTGGCGCAGCCACGCGGCCATGCCGGGCAGGTCCATCAGCTCGAGCTCGATGCCGAGCTGGCGATAGACCAGCGAGGCCTGGAACTCGAGCGTGATCTGGGAGTTGAAGGCGTCCTCGAGGTCCTGGCTCATCTTCATGCGACCACCCTATCCGGGGCCGCACGGAGCTCACGCCCGTGATCAGGTGAGCCCGAGGGCCCCGTGTGCCATGTCGCGGAGCACGTCGTGCATCTGCGGATCGGGCAGCCGACCGCTGTGCGGTGTGGAGTTGAGCAGGCCGAACAGCACGTGTGACCGGGTGCGCGAGGCCTCCGGGCTCATCGTCGAGTCGTGGCGTCGGACCTGCGTGGCCCACACGTCGACGTAGGCACGTTGCAGCGCGCGGACGCGCTCGCGGGCCTCGTCGGGCAGGCTGCTCCAGTCGCGGTCCTGGACCACGATCAGCGCGCGGTGGTCGAGGGCGAACTCGATGTGCCACTCGACGAGCGCCTCGAGCGCCTCGCGCGGACCCTCGGCGCCCGCCACCCGGCTGCGGCCCTCGGCCAGCAGCGTCTCGCTGATGCTGACCAGCATCTCGGCCAGCATCGCGTCCTTGGACTCGAAGTGCTTGTAGAGCGCCGGACCGGAGATCCCGCACGCGGAGCCGAGCTCCGCGACGGAGACGCCGTGGAACCCGCGCGCGGCGAAGAGGTCGGCCGCGATGTCGAGGATCTGCTGACGACGACTGGTCACGCCGTCGAGGTTAGTGCCTGTTAACCCCTCGGCGGGCGTGCGCGGTGCCGGTAGGACGACCTGACGCTTCGGTTGCTCCCAGATGGCGAGCGGAATCACACGTGCCTCCCCTGGTGCTTGCGATGGTCGCACGCCTGCAGCGACTCGCCCGCTGATCCCCACGATCAGCGCACCACTTCTCAGTCCAGAGTGTTGCTCGCGACCCGCGAGAAATCCAGTGGTGTCACCACCACCTTTCGTCTGTGTTGTGTGAAGAGGTCGTCACGAGGCGCGAGGGGTGGTGCCTGCTCCACCGACGCACGCCACTGGACCATCAGGTTAACGATCGCTAACCTGACGGGGTGTCCGAGACGCCGCTTCCTCCCGTGAGCACCCCGACCATGCGCGAGCTCGTCGACGACCTGCGCACGCGGCTGGCCCGCGTCCGCCAGGGCGGTTCGGAGCGCGCCCGTCGCAAGCACACCGACCGCGGCAAGCTGCTCGCGCGCGATCGCGTCGACCGGTTGCTCGACGCCGGCAGCCCGTTCCTCGAGCTGGCGCCGCTGGCGGCCTACGGGATGTACGCCGGTGCCGGCGGCGACGACTTCGCGGTGCCGTCAGCCGGCGTCGTCGCGGGCATCGGCCGGGTCTCGGGCCGCGAGTGCGTGATCGTCGCCAACGACGCCACCGTCAAGGGCGGCACCTACTACCCGATGACGGTGAAGAAGCACCTGCGCGCGCAGACGATCGCCGCCGAGAACCACCTGCCGTGCATCTACCTCGTCGACTCCGGCGGCGCCTTCCTCCCGATGCAGGACGAGGTCTTCCCCGACCGCGAGCACTTCGGCCGGATCTTCTTCAACCAGGCCAACCTGTCGGCCCAGGGCATCCCGCAGATCGCCAGCGTGATGGGCTCCTGCACGGCCGGTGGCGCCTACGTGCCGGCCATGTCGGACGAGACCGTCATCGTGCGCAACCAGGGCACGATCTTCCTCGGCGGACCGCCGCTGGTGAAGGCCGCGACCGGCGAGGTCGTCACGGCCGAGGACCTCGGCGGAGGCGACGTGCACGCGCGTACGTCCGGCGTCGTCGACCACCTCGCCGAGGACGACGCCCACGCGCTCGCGATCGTCCGCTCCATCGTCGACACGCTCCCTGCGGTCCGGCCGGACCGCGAGCCCCACGCCGACGTCGAGGAGCCGCACGAGCCGGCGGAGTCGATCTACGACGTCGTGCCCACCGACACCCGCACGCCCTACGACGTACGTGAGGTGATCCGGCGCGTGGTCGACGGCAGCCGGTTCCACGAGTTCAAGAAGCTCTACGGCGACACGCTCGTCTGCGGCTTCGCCCGCATCGACGGCTACGAGGTCGGCATCGTCGCCAACAACGGCATCCTGTTCAGCGAGTCGGCGCTCAAGGGCGCGCACTTCATCGAGCTGTGCAACCAGCGCAAGATCCCGCTGGTCTTCCTGCAGAACATCACCGGCTTCATGGTCGGCAGGGAGTACGAGAACCGGGGCATCGCCCGCGACGGCGCCAAGCTCGTCACCGCCGTCGCGTGCAGCGTCGTCCCGAAGTTCACCATCGTCATCGGCGGCTCGTTCGGCGCCGGCAACTACGGCATGTGCGGGCGGGCCTACGACCCGCGCTTCCTCTGGATGTGGCCCAACGCGCGGATCTCGGTGATGGGCGGCGAGCAGGCCGCCTCCGTGCTCGCCACCGTGCGCACCGACCTCGACGACGACGCGGCGGTCGAGGCCTTCAAGGCGCCGATCCGTGAGCAGTACGAGACCCAGGGCTCGCCCTACTACGCCAGCGCCCGGCTCTGGGACGACGGGATCATCGACCCCGCCGACACCCGCCGGGTGCTCGGCATGGCCCTCGCCGCGACGTCGTACGTGCCCATTCCCGAGCCCCGCTACGGCATCTTCCGGATGTGAGGCGCGCAGTGACGAGCGAGGAACGAGCGCGTCGCGTGGGCGTGACCAGGTTGAGCAAGGCCTGCGAGCGAGGCACGAGGTCGCAACGGCCGCGTCGAAACCCCCTGATGGGAAAGAACTCATGAAGACCTTGTTGATCGCCAACCGTGGCGAGATCGCCCTGCGGGTCATGCGCACCGCCAAGCGCCTCGGCTGGGCATGCGTCGCGATCCACACCGACCTCGACGTCGACGCGCCGCACGTGCGCGCCGCCGACCGCGCAGTGCGGGTCGACTCCTACCTCGACGTGGACGCGGTCGTCGGGGCCGCCCGTGAGACCGGGGCCGGCTTCGTCCACCCCGGATACGGGTTCCTGTCGGAGAACAGCCGCTTCGCCCGGGCGCTCGAGGGCAGCGAGGGCATGGTCCTCGTCGGGCCGACCTCAGCGGTGATGGACGCGATGGGTCGCAAGGACAAGGCGCGTGACATCGCCGTCGCCGCCGGCGTGCCGGTCGTGCCGTCGTACTCGCTGACCGACGACCCCACCTCCTTCGCCTACCCCGTGCTGGTCAAGGCCGCGGCCGGAGGTGGTGGCAAGGGCATGCGTGTCGTGCGGTCGGCCGCCGACTTCACCGAGGCGTGTGCTGCCGCAGGACGCGAGGCCGCCAAGGCCTTCGGCGACGACACCCTCCTCGTGGAGAAGTACGTCGAGTCCGGTCGCCACATCGAGGTGCAGGTCTTCGGCGACACCCAGGGTGACGTGATCCACCTCTTCGAGCGCGACTGCTCGACGCAGCGGCGGCACCAGAAGGTGCTGGAGGAGGCGCCCGCTCCCACCATCGACGACGAGCAGCGCGCGGCGATCACGTCGTCCGCGGTCGCGCTCGCCCGGCAGTGCGGCTACACCGGCGCCGGCACCGTCGAGTTCCTCCTCGACAACGCGACCGGCGAGTTCTACTTCCTCGAGATGAACACCCGCCTCCAGGTCGAGCACCCGGTCACCGAGGAGGTCGTCCGGGTGCGCGGCGAGCGCATCGACCTCGTCGAGCTGCAGCTGCGCGTGGCCGCGGGCGAGCCGCTGGGCTTCGCCCAGGACGACGTGACCCTCGAGGGCCACGCGATCGAGGCGCGCGTCTATGCCGAGGACTCGTTCAACGGCTTCCTGCCCCAGGCCGGTCGTACGTCGATCGTCAGGTGGGGCTCCGGTGAGAACGTCCGCGTCGACCACGCGCTCGAGCCCGAGCAGGAGGTCAGCACGTCGTACGACCCGATGCTCGGCAAGGTCATCGCGTGGGGCAAGGACCGCGAGGCCGCGCGTACCGCGCTGGTCGATGCCCTCGGCGAGACCGCGATCCTCGGCATCACCACCAACACCGGCTTCCTGCGGGCCCTCGCCGCGTCCGAGGAGTTCCGCGACGCGACGATCAACACGGCGTGGCTCGACCGCCACGAGGTCGCGGCACCCGACGTCGACCTGCCGCGCGTCTTCGGTGCATGGACCGAGGTCCTCCTCGACACGATGGCCGGCGCCAGCGGTCCCTGGCGGGCCGACGGCTGGCGGATGGGTGCCGATCCCGCGGCCGACACGGTGGTCCTGGGCGAGGACGTCGTCCTCGTCGACCGGCACCGCGGCCGGGTCGAGCACGACGGCACCGCCCACGACGTACGCATGGTCGAGGCCGGCAACCACACGGTCCACCTGCTCATCGACGGGGTCGCCGAGCACGCGGTGCTCAACATCCAGCGCGGCGTCGTCGAGGTCGTCCATCGCGGACAGCGTTGGGTGTGGGAGCGCCCTGACCCGTTCGGCGACCACGCCACTGCTGCGGGCGACGGCACGCTCGTCGCCCCGATGCCCGGCACGGTCCTCGCGGTCAACGTCGCCGAGGGGCAGGCCGTGGCCGAGGGTGAGACGCTGGGCGTGATGGAGGCGATGAAGATGGAGCTCGCGCTCAAGGCACCCTTCGCGGGCACGGTCACCCTGGTCGGCGCATCTGCGGGCGACCTGGTCAAGCTCGGTGCGGCCCTCTTCACGGTCGAGGCGAACGATGACTGACCTCCCGATGACCGTCCGCGCCGACGGGATGCCGTCCGCGGTCACGATCTACGAGGTCGGTCCGCGCGACGGCCTGCAGAACGAGAAGGCGATCGTCCCGGTCGAGGTGAAGGCCGAGTTCGTACGCCGCCTCGTCGCCGCGGGCCTGCCGATCGTCGAGGCGACGAGCTTCGTGCACCCGCGCTGGGTGCCGCAGCTCGCGGACGCCGCGGAGCTGATGGCCGACCTCGGCGAGGAAGGTCGGCACCTGCCGGTCCTGGTGCCCAACGAGCGTGGCCTCGACCGCGCTCTGGAGCTCGGCCTCGAGCACATCGCGATCTTCGGCAGCGCGACGGAGACCTTCGCGACCAAGAACCTCAACCGCACCTTCGACGAGCAGTTCGCGATGTTCGAGCCGACCGTGGCGCGGGCCCGCGAGGCGGGGATGGACGTCCGGGCCTACGTCTCGATGTGCTTCGGCGACCCGTGGGAGGGTGCGGTGCCGATCGAGCAGGTCGTCACCGCCGGCACCCGGCTGCTCGACCTCGGTGCCAGCCAGCTCAGCATCGGCGACACGATCGGCGTCGCCACCGCCGGCCACGTGAAGGCGCTCGTCGCTGCCTTCGCCGAGGCCGGCGTCGGCACCGACCGGCTCGCGATGCACTTCCACGACACCTACGGCCAGGCCCTCGCCAACACCTTCTCCGCGCTCCAGGTCGGCATCACCACGTTCGACGCCAGTGCGGGCGGCCTCGGCGGCTGTCCGTACGCCAAGTCGGCCACCGGCAACCTCGCCACCGAGGACCTCGTGTGGCTGCTGACCGGTCTCGGGATCGACCACGGGATCGACCTCGATGCCGTCGTCGCCACCAGCGTCTGGATGGCCGGACATCTCGGTCGGCCGAGCCCGAGCGCCGTCGTACGAGCGCTGGGCTGACGAACGCAGGCAGTTGACTGACTACCATCAGCGGCATGCCTCGCGTCGTCCACCTCCACATCGGCGCACCGAAGACCGGGACGACGTACCTCCAGGACCGCCTGCTGCTCAACGCGTCCTCGCTGGCGCGCCACGGCGTGACGGTGCCGACCTCGCGCGGCGGACGCTCCGACATGTTCCACTTCCGCGCCGCCCTCGACCTGCTCGAGCAGGACTGGGGCGGCACGCCCGGGCACGCCAAGGGCGCGTGGGACGCGATGGTCAAGCGCGTCAACCGGGCCGAGGGCAACGTGGTGATCAGCCACGAGATCCTGGCCGGCGCCAAGCCCGACAAGATCGCCAAGGCGATGAACGACCTGGCCGGCAACGAGGTCCACGTCGTCTACTCCGCGCGCGACCTCGGTCGCCAGCTGCCCGCGGCGTGGCAGGAGTCGATCAAGCAGGGCCGCAAGTGGCCGTTCAAACGCTTCCTCACCAAGGTCGAGCGCGGCCAGACCTGGTTCTTCAACGCGATGGACCTGCCCCGCGTCCTGTCGCAGTGGGGGGCCAAGCTGCCACCCGAGCGCGTCCACGTCGTGACGGTCCCGCACGACCGCGGGCCCAACGGGGACGAGCTGTGGCTGCGGTTCTGCCGCGCCTTCAGCATCGACCCGGACTGGGCGCCGCTCGACTCCGAGCGCGACAACCGCTCGCTCGGGATCGCGGAGACCTCGCTGCTCCGCAAGCTCAACCGTCGCCTCGAGCTCGGCGTCTGGCGGGAGCCGGCGTACGACCAGCTGATCCGCGAGGTGCTCGCGCAGGAGGTGCTGGTGTCCCGCGCCGCGATCCCGGTGCGGCTGCCACCCGAGCGCCACGACTGGGCCGAGGAGCGCGCCCAGGTCTGGATCGACTGGGTCAAGCGCAGCGGTGTCGACGTGGTCGGTGACGTCGAGGACCTGCGTCCGCTGCGTCCGGCCGAGGGCGAGCAGTGGCGCAACCCCGACCGGGTCCGCGCCAAGCTCGAGCTCGGAGCGGCGCTCGACGCGCTGACCGTGATGACGCAGGAGGCGGCCAGTCGCGCCTCGGCCGACACCATGGGTGGCCGGCTGCGCGAGACCGCCCGTCGGCTGCGCGACCGTTGACGGCGTCGAGTCCCTCGTGCCGCTGACGCGTCCGCGCGCGCGCACGGCTGGGTCGCGCACCTGCGCGACGGGGGTACGACGCCGTGGCTGGCGTGGTCCTCCGACGCTCCCGCGGGCGGCGCGACGGGTCCGCTCCCGGGTGCCCAGCAGCTCGAGCTGCTGCGCCGGCTCAACCTCGCGCGCGAGTCGGGTGCGCAGCCCCGTGGCGAGGACGACCGGGTCCGCACTCGACTCGCCGACCGTGTGCTGGCCGCCCCGGCGGCCGGTCGCGGCAAGGCCGACCTGCCCCTGCTCGGGGTCGAGCACCGCGGCTTCGGGGCCGGGCCGGTCGACCCAGCGGCGATCACGTCCCACGAGCTGCTCCGGGTGGCGAGCGTCCTGCTCGCCGACGACCTCGTCGCGCTCGGCGCCGACCCGGTCGCCGAGAGCTGGGCCCGTCCGTGGCGCCGGCGGTTCCGGCTGGTCGGCGACCCACTGGTGTCGGTCGCGCTCCGCTCCGACCTGGTCGCCCGCGGTCGCCCCGAGGGCGGCCCGCGGCCGTTCGTCGTCGCGATCGGCCGCCCGCTCGACGAGCTGCTCGCGCACACCTGGACCCAGCGCTGCTTCGAGACCGGTGCGACGCCGTGGGCCGAGTGGCTGCGGTTCTGGCGCGAGCGCGACCAGCTCCCGGCACGCGCGGACCTGATGGGTTCCGTACGCCGCTGGAACGGCCGGCGTCCGTTCGTCCGGGTCGTCACCGACCTCGACCAGCTGCCCCGCCAGCTCGGCGTACGGTCCCTGCCGTCGGTGCGGGTGCCGGGCGCCGACCAGGCCGAGCTGGCCCGACGCATCGCCGCGGTGGTCGGCCTCCGGGTGGCCCGGCACGAGCGCCCGGGACTGATGCGGGCGCTGCAGCAGCGGATCCCCGACAGCGGCGTCGCGCCCGTCGACGTACCCGCTCGCGAACGCGACTGGGTCGCGAGGTCGGCGGCCCGCACGATCCGCGACGTGACCCGTGCTGGCTACTCTGTCGTCGGCGACCTGGCGCGTCTCGAGCCACGCCCGGCGACGTCCGGTCCGGCCGGACCGGACGACCGGCAGGTGCTCGACCTGGCGATCGGGATGATCGTGGACCCGGGCTGGCGGACCGGCCGGGGCAGGCAGCGGACGACCCAGATTCAGGCGGAGAGGCAGGTGGAGCGGCGGTGAGCAGGCGCGTGCTGCTCCACGTGGGCTGCCCGAAGACCGGCACGTCCTACCTCCAGGACGTCCTCTTCCGGAACCAGGAGGTCCTGCGCGAGCACGACATCCTCTATCCGGCCGACCGCTTCGACGCGCACTTCCTGGCCGCGCTCGACCTGATGACCCTGCCGTGGGGAGGGCTCGAGACCGAGGCCGTCGGCGCGTGGGACCGGCTGGCCGAGCAGGTGCGCGACTGGCACGGCACCGCGATCATCAGCCACGAGATCTTCGCCCGGGCGACGCCGACCCAGGTGGCTCGGGCGCTCGCCTCCCTCGGCGACGCCGAGGTGCACCTCGTGCTGTCGGTGCGCGACCTCGTGCGACAGATCCCGGCGGAGTGGCAGGAGAACGTCAAGCACCGCAGCCACATCACGTACGCGAAGTTCCTCCAGACGATCCGCGACCCGGCGCGCGAGTCGAAGATCGGCTCGTGGTTCTGGGCGGTGCAGGAGATCCCGGACATCCTCGACCGGTGGGGTGCGTCCCTGCCGCCGTCACAGGTCCACCTCGTGACGGTCCCGCCGTCGGGCTCCGACCGCGGGCTGCTGTGGGCTCGCTTCTCGGAGACGTTCGGCCTCGACGGGCTCGACCTCGACCTCACCGCCGAGCGCGAGAACCCGTCCCTCGGGGTGCCGGAGACCTCCCTGCTGCGCACGATCAACCAGCGGGTCACCTCGATCCTCGCGCCGCCGGACTACCGCCCGCTGGTGCGCGAGCTGCTCGCCCACGAGACGCTGTCGCGCGGCGTCGCCTCCGCGCGCCTCGGCCTGTCGCCCGACGACCACGCCTGGGCGCAGGACCTCTGCCGCAGCTGGGTGGACGTGATGGCGGACCGCGGCTACGACGTCAGCGGTTCGCTCGACGACCTGCTCGGGCCGGACCTCGGCACCTTCGCCGATCCCGATGTCGCGACCGCCGACGAGCTGTTGCCACCCGCGCTCGACGCCATCTCCGCCCTCCTGGTGGAGGGCGCCCGCCTCCGCGGCGTGGAGGAGCAGCTCCACGAGGAGCTCCGCGAGGCCCGCGAGGAGCGTGACCGCGCGCGGTTGACCCCGTCGTACAAGGTGAAGCGCAAGATCGTCACCTCGCTGGAGGACAGCCCCGCCGGGCGCGGCACCCTCGACGCGTACCGCCGGGCGCGGGGTCGGAAGAAGTAGTCCCGCGCTGACCTAGCCTCGGGGCGTGGACAGGTCGTGGGACGACACCGTGCGGGGCTTCTCGGAGGCCGCGGCGTGGTTCGTCCGTACGGTCTCCCTGGTCGACGGGCGATGGGCCGAGCCGGGGCTCGGTGAGTGGGACGTGCGGAGCCTGGTCGGGCACACGAGCCGCGCGCTGCTGACGGTCGAGACCTACCTCGCCCGTCCTGCCTCTGCGGTGGCGGTCGCCTCCGCGGGCGACTACTTCGCCGTGACTCGCGACCTGGCTGCGGGGCCGGACGTCGCCGCGCGCGGGCGTGACGCCGGTACGGCGCTGGGCGAGGACCCTGCCGCCGCGGTGGCCGCGATCGCTTCACGGGTGGTGCCGCTCGTCGCAGCGTGCTCGGGTGACGAGCTGATCGAGACGCTCGCCGGCGGCATGCGACTCGCGGACTACCTGCCGACCCGGACCTTCGAGCTGGTCGCGCACACGACCGACCTCGCCTCGGCACTGGGTCTGTCCGCTGGACGTGCCCCCGCTGCCTGCGATGCAGGCTCTGGAGCTGGTCTCCGGTCTCGCCGTGGCATCCGGCCTGGCCGGTCCTCTTCTGCGCTCCGCTCTCGGCCGCGAGGGGCTGCCGGAGGGGTTCAGTGTCCTCTGACCGGGATGGCATGCTGCGCGGGTGGAGGTCACGGGCGCACCGACGAACCCGCCCGACGGGGAGGACGTCGTGGAGGTGCTGACGCTGCCGGTCGAGGAGGCGGCCGACTACCTGCGCCGGCACGACCCGATCCACGCCGACGTGGTCCTCCACGCGCAGGCGCTGGGACTGCTGGACCGACCGGACTGACCCTCACGCGGAGCCGCACAGCCCGCAGGAGAGCGTGGCCGAACTCCTGGGTCGGCCTGCAGGCCCCGACCTGGACCGCGCTGACGTCACTTCCTCCGCGGCAGCATCTCCCGGTCGGCGTAGCGCCCGATCTTCCAGGTCGCGTAGCCGTCGGCGCTGGCGCCCACCACACCGCCGACGACCGGGACCCGGCGTGCGACCGTGGTCGCCAGGTGCTTGCCGGCGATGCGGGCGATGATGTCGCTGGCGACGACGGCGGAGATGGCGGCGTCGATGGTCGGGTCGTGGGCCGGAGCCGTCGCGATGGCCATCGGGGTGCTGGGGACCTTCTTCCGCTTCACCATGTCGTGGACCCGGTCCTCGCCGAGGAGCAGGGCGAGGATCGCGTTGCGCACGCGGGGATCGTGGAGGTCGTGGCCGCGCAGGTGTGCGATTCCGGCGACCATCCGGCACTGGATCAGCGCGAGGCCGGTGATGTTGGCGGGGATCATGACGGCCATCGTCACCAGCCCGCCGACGTTGGTGGCGAAGCCCTGGAGGCCGGCGATGCGGACGTTGTTCTCGATGACCTCGTGGATGGCACGGTCGACACTGCCGCGTTGCTCCTCGAGCTGCTTGTCAGCGGCCACGGCGGCCGGGGCGAGCGGACCGACACCGTCGATGGCCCGGCTGAGCGCCTCGCGGACGAACCCCGACGTGATGCCCGGAGCGAGCTCGGGGAGACGAGGTGCGAGCTGGCGTCCGACGGTCTGTTTCAGGCCCATGCCCAGATCGTACGGTCGTGGTCTAGCGTGCGAGACGTGCCGATCGCCCCAGCTCCCACACCGTGGGGGTTCCCGCCGCGCTCGACGTGGGACCCGGAGGACGACCTCGTCGCCGTCGGCGCGGACCTCGAGCCCGGGACGCTCGTCACGGCGTACGGCGTCGGGCTCTTCCCGATGCCGGTCACGCTCGACGCCGAGGAGCACCTCGGTTGGTTCTCCCCGGTCGTACGCGGCGTGCTGCCGTTGACGGGCATGCGGGTGTCGCGGTCGTTGCGACGCTCGGCGCGCGACTTCGAGATCCGGATCGACACGGCCTTCGACGACGTCGTCGCGGCGTGCGGCAGCCCCGACCGGGCGGACGGCTGGATCAACCGGGACTTCCGGCAGGCCTACGGTCGGCTGCACCGCCTCGGGTGGGCCCACTCGGTCGAGGCGTGGCGCGACGAACGGCTCGTCGGTGGGCTCTACGGCGTCAGCATCGGGGGCCTGTTCGCCGGCGAGTCGATGTTCCACGTCGCGCGCGACGCCTCCAAGGTCGCCCTGCTGGCGCTCGTCGACGTCCTCGGTGAACAGGACGCCGACCGTCGCGTCCTCGACGTGCAGTGGCCCACACCCCACCTGGAGTCGCTCGGCGTCGTACGTCGACCGCGCGCCGAGTACCTCGAGTCGCTCGAGGCATGCCTGCACCTCCCGCAGCCGGCCGCCTTCCGGGTGGACGACCACGGGTGAGACACGGAAGGGTGGGCGCGATCGTCACGCGCCCGCGTGGCCACCGAGGGGGAACCATGGCCAGCCGCACCCAGACCCGCACCCGTCTCACGCTGAGCTCCGCCGTCCTGCTGGTCGGTGCCGCCGCGTCCGCCTGCGGCGGAGGTGGGAGCGGAGCTCCGGACGACGCCAGCACGAAGGACTTCTGCGCCACGCAGTCCAACCTCTTCAAGAACCTGATGCCCACGGACATGGCGAACCCCGAGGTGCCTACGGGCAAGGAGATGGCCACGGCCTTCAAGGAGTGGGCCGCCGACCTCGAGGAGGTCGGCACACCGGAGGACATCTCCGACGACGCCCGCGCCGGGTTCGAGGCCCTCATCGAGCAGGTCGGCGACATCGACCCCGAGGACTTCTCGATCGACAAGCTCGAGGAGCTGTCCAAGGGTGGCGCCAAGGCGTCCAAGGCCACCGAGAAGGAAGCCACGGCCTTCGCGGACTACCTCACCAAGACCTGCGGCAACCCGCTCGACGACGTCCAGATGCCGGAGCTGCCCGACTCCAACTAGGGACCGGCGGGGGTCTCTAGACCGCTTCGCCGCCAAGCCGACGTGGTGTGGACGGACGAGTACCATCGTTGACGGGCGAGGGAGGTAGGACATGGAGACGGCGCGCGACAGCAAGATCTGTTCGTTCTGCGGCTCACCCGGCGGAGACGACCTCCAGCTGATCGGCGGTCTCGGAGCGCAGGTCTGTGTCACCTGCATCGACCACTTCCATGCAATCGTCCACGACCCGGAATGGGTCGCGACGATGAGGGGCCGCTTCCCCTGGGAGACGATGTCCGACACCGAGGTCCTGGCGACCCTTCCGCAGATCATGGCCTCGGCCGAGCAGAACACCGCGTTCGCGCACGAGTGGGTCGACCTGCTGCGCGAGCGCAACATCTCCTGGGCCGAGATCGGCCGCACCCTCGGCGTGTCCCGGCAGGCTGCCTGGGAACGCTTTGCCAGAAAAGGTGGCGACAAGTCCGACACCGCGTGAGACGCTCACCGTGAGTCAAGGTATGCTTGACGTGCCGGGCGTCGGTCGGACTTCACGGGGGTGGGTCGGACCGACGCCCGCTGCTCATTTCGGTCGGCTCACTTCAGCAGCCGGGACATCCGTCGGTCCGCGAGCGGCTTGCCGCCGGTCTGGCAGGTCGCGCAGTACTGCAGGCTCGAGTCGGCGAACGACACCTCTCGTACGACGTCGCCGCACACCGGGCACTTCTGCCCGGCCTTGCCGTGGACGGCGAGGTTGGTCTTCTTCTCGCCCTTGAGCTCGCTGGCGGCGAGCCCGCT
Source organism: uncultured Actinomycetota bacterium (assembly GCA_963708875.1). Classification (GTDB taxonomy): domain Bacteria; phylum Actinomycetota; class Actinomycetes; order Propionibacteriales; family Nocardioidaceae; genus Nocardioides. The sequence goes on along the minus strand of CAVPUL010000005.1, from coordinate 162,514 downwards.
GGAGCGCTGGACCGCGTCGCCCAACGTCCCGCGCACGGCGTCGTACAACGTCTGCAGCTCAGCCTCGTCGAGGCTGTTGGCCGGCTTGAACGGCGACATCTTCGCGGCGTGCAGGATCTCGTCGCTGTAGGCGTTGCCGATCCCCGCGATGATCGACTGCATCCGCATCACGCCCTTGATCTGCTTGCGCCCCTCGCGCTGCAGGATCTCGGCGAGCACGTCGATGGTGAAGGCGTCGGCCAGCGGGTCCGGACCGAGCCGGGCGACACCCGGCACCTCCTGCGGGTCGCGCACGACGTAGATCGCCAGGCTCTTCTTCGTGCCGGCCTCGGTGATGTCGAGACCCGGCTGGGTCTCGAGGTCGGGGTCGTCGATGACGATGCGCGCCGCGAGCGGGTTCTTGCTGTTGGGCCGCGCAGGGAGCGCCGGCACCTCGTCGCGCCAGCGGATCCACCCGGCCCGGGCGAGGTGGATGACGAGGTGCACGCCGCTGGCGTCGACGTCGAGGAACTTCCCGTGTCGCGTCACGTCGTCGACGAGGGTGCCGTGCAGGGCGTGCAGCGGCGGGTCGAACGTCTTGAGCGCGCTGAAGGCGGCGAGGTCGACGCGGCTGATCGCGCGGCCGACGAGGCGGCCGCGCAGGTCCTGGACGAGGGCTTCGACCTCGGGCAGCTCCGGCACACCGGAAGTCTAGGCAGAATTGTGGGCGTGGGGTCAGAATGGCGTATGGCACAGCCGCGCACTCCTCGCACCGGGGCGGTCTTCCTCGACCCCCGCGGTGAGGACCGCTCGCTGCGCGTCACCTGGCACCAGGAGTCGCAGCTCGTCGTGCTGTCACTGTGGCGCGACAACGTGTGCGCCGGCACCTTCCGGCTCGCCGCCGACGAGGTGCCCGACCTGATCGCGTTGCTGCGTCAGGGGCTCGACGAGGCCTACGACGCCGCGCGCGAGCGGGTGGAGCGGGTCGAGCGACCCAGCCAGGCCGGCTGAGCCCCGGCCCGGAGCGACCTACTTCTTGGCGCGCCACTGCCGCTCGAACGGCAGCCGCCACGCGTGCGGCGCCACCAGCTGGTGGATGGCGTTGGGCCCCCACGTGCCGGGGGCGTACGGCTTGACCGGCGGCGGGTCGTCGAGCAGTGCGCGGGAGCGGTCCCACAGCGACTCGATGCCCTCGGCGGTGGTGAACAGCGTGTGGTCGCCGCGGATCGCGTCGAGGATCAGCCGCTCGTACGCCTCCAGCACGTCGCCCGCGGTCTCGGTCTCAACCGTGGAGAACTGCATCGACAGCTTCTGCAGGCGCATGCCCGGACCGGGGCGCTTGCCGTAGAAGGACAGCGACACCTTGGACTCGTCGGCGAGGTCGAAGGTGAGGTGGTCGGGGCCGGCCGACCCGACCCCGGAGTTCGCCGGGAACATCGAGCGCGGCGCCTCGCGGAACGCGATCGAGATGATCCGCTTGCCCTCGGCGAGCTCCTTGCCGGTGCGGAGGTAGAACGGGACGCCCGCCCAGCGCCAGTTGTCGAGGCGGCACTCCATCGCGATGAACGTCTCGGTGTCGGAGTCCGGGGAGACGCCGGGCAGGTCGGTGTAGCCGGTGAACTGCCCCCGCACCACGTCCTTGGGCTCGATCGGCATGAGGGAGCGGAACACCTTGTTCTTCTCCTCGGAGATCGCTCGCGGCTCGAGGGCGGTCGGCGGCTCCATCGCGACGAACGCGAGCACCTGGAACAGGTGCGTCACGACCATGTCCTTGTAGGCACCGGTCGACTCGTAGAAGTTGGCGCGCTGGTCGAGACCGAGCGTCTCGGGAATGTCGATCTGCACGTGGTCGATGAAGTTGCGGTTCCAGATCGGCTCGAACAGCCCGTTGGCGAAGCGGAACGCCAGGATGTTCTGCGCCGCCTCCTTGCCGAGGAAGTGGTCGATCCGGAAGACCTGTGACTCGTCGAACGTCTCGTGGACCTTGGCGTTGAGCGCGATCGCCGAGTCGAGGTCGGTGCCGAACGGCTTCTCCATCACCACGCGCGCGCGGCTGACCAGGTCGGCGTCGCGCAGCATCTCGATGACGGGCAGCGCGGCCTTCGGCGGCACGGACAGGTAGTGGAGCCGGCGTACGTCCTCGCCGAGCGCCTGCTCCGCCTTCGCGACCGCGGCGGCGAGGGCCTCGGGGCCGGCGGACTGCGGGACGTAGGCGAGGTTGTCGTCGAAGTGGTCCCACTGCTCGGCAGTGAGCTGGTGCACACCGAACTCCTCGACGGCCGTGCGGGCGAACTCCGCGAAGGCGGCGTCGTCCATGTCCTCCAGCGACGTGCCGACGATGCGGATGTCGGGCGCGAGGTCGGAGACCACGAGGTGCGCCAGGCCGGGCAGCAGCTTGCGCCGGGCCAGGTCGCCGGTCGCCCCGAAGAGGACGATCACGTGCGGATCCATGTGCTCCTGGGCGTAGCGCGAGGACCTGCGCGACTCGGCGGGGTAGGAGATGGTCTGGGGCTCGGTGTGCATCGTGGGGGGCGCTGCCGGCTCGGTCACGAGTCGATCGTGGCACCGCAGACCATGACTCGCCGAGTATCCCGGTGTCTAAGGTCGAGGCTAGAGAAGCCGATATGGTCGGATCGTGGACCCGATCCGGAACCCGTACGCCCCCGGCGCGGGCCAGCGACCGCCCGAGCTCGCGGGTCGTGACGAGCAGCTCGCCGCCTTCGAGGTCGTGCTCGAGCGGGTCGCCAAGGGCCGTCCTGAGCGCAGCCTCGTCCTCACCGGCCTGCGCGGCGTCGGCAAGACCGTGCTGCTCAACGCTCTGCGCGGCACGGCCGTGCGCAAGGGCTGGGGGACCGGCAAGCTCGAGGCGCGCCCGGGCCAGGGACTGCGCCGTCCGTTGAGCAGCGCACTGCACCAGGCCGTCCGCGAGCTCGGGCATCGCGACGAGGAGTCGGTCGACCACGTCCTCGGTGTGATCAAGTCCTTCGCCCACCGTGACGCCGGCACCGCCGCCAAGCTCAAGGACCAGTGGAGTCCCGGCATCGACGCGCCCGCCGTGCGCGGCCGCGCCGACTCCGGAGACATCGAGATCGACCTGGTCGAGCTGTTCACCGACGTGGGCGGCCTGGCCGCCGACGTCGGCAAGGGCGTCGGGATCTTCATCGACGAGATGCAGGACCTCGGGCCCGACGACATCTCCGCCCTGTGCGCGGCGTGCCACGAGCTCAGCCAGTCGGGCCTGCCCGTGATCGTGGTCGGCGCCGGGCTGCCGCACCTGCCCGCGGTGCTCAGCGCCAGCAAGTCCTACAGCGAGCGGCTCTTCCGCTACCAGCGGATCGACCGGCTCGCCCGCGAGGCCGCCGATCGCGCGCTCGAGGCGCCCGCCGCCGACGAGGACGCGGCCTACGACCCGGATGCCCTCGCCGCGATGTACGACGCCACCGGCGGCTACCCCTACTTCATCCAGGCCTACGGCAAGGCGGTGTGGGACCTCGCGCCGCGCTCGCCGATCACCGCCGCCGACGTGGCGGTCGCCTCGCCCGAGGCCGAGTCGGAGCTCGCCGTCGGGTTCTTCGGCTCTCGCTACGAGCGGGCCACGCCGGGGGAGCGCGACTACCTGATGGCGATGGCGGACGTGGGCGCCGAGCAGGAGGCAGACGCCGAGGACTCGGTGCCCAGCGCCGACGTCGCCGCGCGGCTCGGCAAGAAGCCCCAGTCGCTCTCCCCGGCCCGCGACTCCCTGCTCAAGAAGGGACTCGTCTACTCGGGCGAGCGCGGCCGGATCGCCTTCACGGTCCCGCACTTCGGCCGTTACCTGCGCGAGCGGGGCTGACTCCTCAACCAGTGGGGGCAGGCGGGGTCCGCATCTCGCGGGGCAGCTCCTCGAGCAGCCGGAGCCAGAGCTCCGACGCGGTCGGGTACGACGCGACGGCGTGCCGCAGCACGTGCACCGGGACGTCGCCCACGATCGCGACCGTCGCGGCGTGGACCAGCTCCCCGGCCTCGACGCCGACGAACGTCGCACCCAGCAGCAGCCGGGTCTCCCGGTCGACGACGAGCTGGGAGTCGCCGTTGACGTGGTCGCGCAGGAGGCTGGTGCCGGCGGCGGACGAGGTGGGCACCCGGGTGATGACGACGTCGTGGCCGGCGTCGCGGGCCTCGGCCTCGGTCATGCCGACGCTGGCGACCTCGGGGTCGCTGAAGACGACCTGCGGCACGGGCGCCTCGCGATCGGGCTCCCACGCGACGTCTCCCGACGCCGCGGCCGCGATCCGGGCGCCGACGACGCGTGCCTGGTGCTTGCCCCAGTGGGTCAGCGGCGGGCCACCGCTGGCGTCACCGACGGCGTGCAGCCACGCGGGAAGTCGCCCGGCCAGCACGTCGTCGGCCGACAGGCCGACCGACTCGAGGCCGAGGTCGTCGAGCCGCGGCGTCCGGCCGATCGAGAGCAGCAGCTCGTCCGCCTCGAGCTCCCCGGCGGACGTCGTCAGCGTGACGGTCCCGCCGTGGACCTTGCCGATCCCGCTCGCCTCCGGCGCCTCGCGGCGTACGTCGCTGACCTCGGTGCCCAGGTGCACGGTGATCCCGCGGTCGCGCAGCCCGGTCAGGACGGCCTCACCGGCGAAGGGCTCGGTCCTGCCGAGCAGCCGGCGGTCGCGGACGACGAGCGTCACCGCCGAGCCCAGCGCCGACATCCAGATCGCCGCCTCGCAGGCCACGACTCCGCCGCCGACGACCACCAGCCGGTCGGGGACCTCGACCACCCCGGTCGCGTCACGCGAGCCCCACGGGAGGGCATCGGCGTACATCGCGGGCACGATCGGCTCGCTCCCGGTGGCGATGACGACGGCCAGGCGCGCGCGTACCTCCACGTCGTCGCCGGACGTCGCGACCCGCACGGTGCGCTCACCGACCAAGCGACCGGAGCCGCGGACCACACCGATGCCGGCGCCGTCGGCCCACGTCACCTGGCCGGCGTCGTCGTAGTCGGCGACCCAGTAGTCCCGTCGCGCGAGCAGTGCCTTGGCGGCGACATGGGCGGTCGACACGCCTTCGAGGTCGCCGGTCACGTCGGCCACCGCGACCGGCCGCAGCAGCGCCTTGCTGGGCATGCACGCCCAGTAGCTGCACTCGCCGCCCAGCAGCTCGCGCTCGATGATCGCCGAGGTCAGCGCCCGTCCGTCGACCTCGACGCCTTCGACGGCGTACTGCGCTGCGTTCTCCCCGACCGGCCCGCCGCCGATGACGACGACGTCGTACTCGCGTGTCTCCATGCGCGCGACACTACGACCTGTCGGCGGTCGCGGAACCGCCCGGAGGGAGACGTCAGTCGACCGTGAGCATCGTCGCGCCGAGGCCGATCATCATCGTGCCGCCCGCGGCGCTGAGGGTGTCGAGGCGTGAGGGCCGGGTGGCGAACCAGTTGCGCGCGGCACCGGCGGCCAGGGCCCACGTGCCGTCCGAGGCCATCGCGAGCACGCCGAAGACCAGGCCGAGCAGCATCGTCTGGAGAGCGACCGACCCACCGGGGTCGGTGAACTGCGGCAGGAAGGCGATGAAGAAGACGATGGTCTTCGGGTTGGTCGCCCCCACCGTGAAGCCGATCCGCACCGGGTGGCCGCGGCGGACCGGGGCGGCCGATCCCATCGCCAGGCGGGCGTCGGCGCGGTGGCGGATCGCCTGCACGCCGAGCCACACGACGTACGCCGCACCGACGAGCTTGACCACGGTGTACGCCGTCGCGCTGGCCGCGACGACCGCGCCGAGGCCGAGGGCGACGAGCGCCACCTGGGCCGTGACCCCCAGCGCGTTGCCGACCACGGAGAGGAGGGCCTCGCGGCGCCCGACGGTCAGCGCCCGGCCGATCGTGAAGAGCAGGCTCGGCCCGGGCACCTGGATGAAGAGGATCGAGGCGACGAGGAACGCGACCCACTGGCTCGACGACGGCATGGCACCAGTGTGGGGCCACGCCGTCGATCTGCTCACATCGTTTCGCCCAGCGACCGGGGGTCGACCCCGGGCGAAAGACGTTGCCCCCGTCGGCCGGGCTCTGGAAGACTCAGGTCCGAGGGCGTCGTCCAACGCCCAGCCCAGCGCGTCGGCCCCAGTCCGTGCGAGGTGGCGAAGGGGAGCAGATCCTCGGGCGCACCACTTCCACGAGTCGCATCGATGACGCCCGCTGCAGCGGCGTGCTGGGGACGCAGCGCAGTCGAGGGTGATCGAGATGACCAGGGACAGTGACTTCAAGCAGGTCGTGCGCACGCGCATGGCCGAGACCGGTGAGACCTACACGGCCGCCCGCGCAGGGCTCGAGGCCGAGCGCGACCGGGTGGCGTACGACGTCGCGCGGGCCGACCAGCTCCGGCTGGTCGGCCGGTTGTTCACGGACGGCCGCATCGAGCGGGTGCCGGCGAAGCGCAAGGTGCGCGCGGCCGTGCTGCTCGAGGTGGTGAGCCGGTTCGAGCCGGGACGGGACTACTCCGAGCGCGAGGTCAACGAGGTGCTGCTCGGCGTGCACGAGGACTTCGCCTACCTGCGCCGCGAGCTCGTCAACTACCACTACCTCGAGCGCGAGGACGGTCGCTATCGCACGGCCTCGCACGCGCCGGAGCGGACCGCGATCGAGGTGCAGGAGATCCCGGCCTGGGAGGCGCACTGGCTGCCTGTCTTCCTCTCCGGCGCCTGACCCGGCAGGGTGGGGGCCATGACGGACGGGATGACGGCGGGCATCGACCCTGAGGTGGTCCCCTCGGGCCCCGGGTGCGTGGAGTGCGAGGAGGACGGCGGCTGGTGGGTGCACCTGCGCCGGTGCGCGCAGTGCGGTCACATCGGGTGCTGCGACTCGAGCCCGGCACAGCACGCGACGGCCCACTACGGTGCGAGCGGTCACCCGGTGATGCAGAGCTACGAGCCCGGCGAGGACTGGTTCTGGGACTTCGAGCGCTCGGTCGGCCTCGACGGCCCGCGCCTGGCCGACCCGCAGAGCCACCCCGAGGACCAGCCGGTGCCAGGACCGGCCGGCCGGGTGCCCGAGGACTGGCGGCGACACGTCCACTGAGCAGGCCCGCGGCCGTGCCATGCTCAGCGCATGCGTCGTACGCCGCGCATCCGCCGCGACCGAGAGCCCGGTGCGCGACCCCAGGTCGTCGCCCACCGCGGGAGCAGCCATGACACCCCCGAGCACACCCTCGCCGCCTATGTGAAGGCGCTCGACGAGGGTGCGGAGGGACTCGAGTGCGACGTCCGGCTGACCGCCGACGGACACCTCGTGTGCGTGCACGACCGCAACCTGAAACGGACGGCGTCCGCGCCCGGGATCGTGTCGACGATGAACCTGGCCGAGCTCGACGAGCTGGACTTCGCGGCGTGGAAGAGCCCGTGGTCCGACCTCGACGACGAGGCACCGGCGCGCAACCCGTACGACGGCAAGGTGCTGACGCTGCGCAAGCTCCTCGAGACCGTCGCCGACTACGACCGGCACGTCGACCTGGCGATCGAGACGAAGCACCCCACCCGCTACGGAGGACTCGTCGAGCGACGGCTCATCGAGACGCTGGGCGACTTCGGCTGGGACGGCGCCGGGTCGCCGGCGCGGGTGATGAGCTTCTCCCTCAACGCGATGAACCGGGTCCGCCGACTGGCGCCCGACCTCGACATCGTGATGCTGGTGGACAAGGCGCACCACTGGCCGGTGCTGCGTCCGGTGGTGGGTGCCGACTGGGTCATCGGGCCCGGCATCGACGAGCTGCGCGAGCACCCCGGCCTCGGCAGGCACCTGGTGAAGGCCGGCCGAGAGATCCACGTCTGGACCGTCAACACGGCCGAGGACCTCGAGATCTGCCTGGACCTCGGTGTCACGGCCGTGATCAGCGACCGACCGGGCCACATCCTGGAGCTCCTGGCCGGACACTAGGCTCGGGGGATGGCCAAGAAGTCCCGCAACCGCGCCCCGTCCGCTCCCGCTGCCGAGGGCGAGGTCGGTCCGCGTCAGCCCTGTCCCTGCGGATCGGGCAAGCGCTACAAGGCGTGCCACGGTGCAGCCGGTGGAGCGGCCCCGTCCTTCGTCGCGCGCCCGTTCGAGGGGATGCCGGGCGAGTGCGACGTGATCGCCCTGCGCGAGCTCGTGCCGGCGGCGACGCTCCCGCTGACCCTGAAGGACGGCGGCCGCACGATCCGGCTCGCGACGCTGCTGCCCGGCGCCGCGCCCGCGATGGTCCGTGAGTCCGGCGAGGTGTGGCTGGGCCTGCAGGTCCAGCACTCGTACGGCAACCCGGCCCGAGACCTGGGCGCCGTCCTCGAGCGGGCACTCGCGACCGACGAGCCCGGCATCGTCGGCCTGCCCACCGATCCGGGTGACGGCCCGAGCCTCCAGGACCTGATCAGCGACACCAGCCTCGACATCACCGTGCACGACGGCTTCGAGTACTGGATCGACGACATCCCCGAGCGCGACGCGAGCATGGAGGCCGCGCTCGAGCAGGCCAACGGCGGCGTGATGCCGACGAAGCGGCTCGCCTCCGTCGAGGCGGCGTACTGGACCGACGTCGGCACCAAGGAGCACCTGCGCTGGGTGATGCCGCACCCCGAGGACCAGCTCCTCGACGCCCTCGCCCGGCTGCACGCCGCTGGCAAGGACTCGGTGGCGGAGGGCTCGCGGTTGGTGGGGATGTTCCGCGCCCACGGCCTGCTTGCGCCGGTGTGGGACCTGCCGCTCGGCACGGGTGCCGAGGTGCTCGAGGAGCCGGCCGCCCGCTTCGCCGCGGAGCTCGAGAAGGCCCTCGCCAAGGGTGACCTGACGCCCGAGGAGAGGTCGGCCAGGGCCGGACTCGCCAACCGCCAGGTGACGATCCGGTAATAGCGGTCACACATCCTCGCCACGTGCTGAACACAACCGGGTCAGCGGTTGTGCCGCCGCTCGCGAGCGGAGTAGATTCGTGATTGCCCGGTCGTTGTCGTTTCCCCCGTCGACAACGACCGGGCTTTCACGTGCCCCGGAGTCGAGGGTGGGCGGTCCGGATGCCCGCTTCATGAGCATCCGGACCTGGGCAACCTGGCACTCATGAATGCCGGGACGCCTGAGCCATCGGTACCCAGCGAGCGGGATCGGATGCCCCGTCAGTCGTCCGACTTCGCCGACCTCGACGGATTCGCGTGGCGGACGCGCCAGGCCTCGAGGTGGTCGAAGCCCTTCGCGGAGACCCGGCGGAGCCGACGCCAGCGCCAGGCGGCGTCCCCGTCGTCGTCCTGCGTGGTCAGCGCGTCGTGCACGCCGACGTCGACCAGCACGGTGCCGGGCCGGGCGGCCGAGGTCAGCCGGGAGGCGGCGTTGACGGTCGAGCCGAACACGTCACCCAGGCGTCGTACGACGGCGCCGTGGGCGATCCCGGCGCGGACGGCGGGGAACAGGTCGTCGGGGTCGTCTCCACGCCCGGTCAGGGTGAGCGCGATCTCGACGGCCGCGACCGGGTCGGCGACGGTGAAGAGCACCTCGTCGCCGATGGTCTTGATGACCTGGCCGCCGTGGTCCACGACGAGGGTGGTGGTGTCCTGCTCGAAGCGGTCCACCCACTCGACGAGCTCCGCGCCGTCGAGGCTGCGGCTCTGCGTGGTGTAGCCGACGATGTCGACGAAGCACACCGACGTCCGCGACTCCGCGCTGGACAGCGACGTCGTGTCGTCCAGCAGGTGCTGGGCGGCACTGGCGAGGTGCCGGCGCCAGACGTAGGTCTGCAACGCCTCGACCCGGGGCAGCACGTCGGAGGCCAGCTCGGTCAGCGCGGCAGCGGGGTCGCCGCCCTCGACGGCGATGCCGGCCAGGAGGGTGGTCTGCCACTCAGCCAGCCGGGCATAGCTGCGGCCCCAGGTGCGGACGAGCGCGGCCTGCGAATCGGGCGGCAGGATGCCGAGCCGGACCAGGTCGGAGGTCAGCCGGAGCGCCTCCACGTCGCTCTCGGCGAAGGCGACGTCGTCGTCGCCACGGTGCGGGAAGCCCAGCTGGTGCCAGAGCGTGACCGCGAGGTCGAGCGGTACGCCGGCGCGCTCGGCGACCTGGACCCGGGTCAGGCTGGGCTCCGCGCCGAGCAGGAAGGCCTCCATGGCGCGGGCGACGTCCTCATCGATCTGGAGGACCGGCTCCTCCTGGTCGTCGCCCAAGCCCGATCAGCTCCCCTGGATCCGCCCGGCTGCCGCCGCGCGGAGGGCTGCCCCGAACGCAGGCACCTGGTCGGCGAGCTGCTCGAGCCGCTCGCTGGTGAAGTGCACGACCTTGAGCGGGGTGAGGGCCACGATCGTGGCCGAGCGGAGGGTGCGGTTGACGATCGCCGCCTCGCCGACGACGGCGCCGGGCCCGAGGGTGGCGATCTCGACGCCGCCCTTGCGGACCGACACCTCGCCCTCGGTGATGAGGTAGGCCTTGTCGGCGGGAGTGCCCGCCGCGATCGGCGACCAGCCCTGCGGCAGGGTCAGCTCGTTGCCAGCAGCCATCACGCGCTTGACGTCGGCCGGCTCGAGGCCGTCCAGGATGGATTCAGTCATGACACCTCAACGATTGATCGGACCGAACGTGATGCGGGTGTGGCTCACTCCACATGCAGCGGTTCACGCGAGATCGGGCAGCTCATGCAGCGGGGTCCGCCGCGGCCCGAGCCGAGCTCGGACCCGGCGATCCTGACGACCTCGATGCCGGCGTCCTCGAGCCGGTCGTTGGTCTCGTCGTTGCGCTCGTAGGCGACCGCGACGCGGGGGGCCAGGGCGAGGGTGTTGTTGCCGTCGTCCCACTGCTCGCGCTCGGCCGTGACGGGGTCGAGGCCGGTGTCGATCTGGTGCAGCGTGTCGATCTGCATCGCCTTCGCGGCGGCCACGAGGAACGGCTCGGACCCGCTCACGTCGAGGGTCAGGTCGGACTCGTCGGAGCCCTGCTCGCGCAGCGTCACGGTGACCGCACGCAGGGTGTCGGCGACGTTGGGGTACATCACGACCTTGTCGACGTCGACCATCGTGCACACCGTGTCGAGGTGCATCGTCGCGCGCTCCTGCGCGATCGGGACCGCGAGGACGGAGTGGGCGAGTCCGGCGTGGAAGACCTGGCGGGCGAGCCGCTCGACGCCTGCGGGAGTCGTACGCTCCCCGACGCCGACCGCGATCACGCCGGGCGCGAGGAGGAGGACGTCGCCGCCCTCGACGTGCTCGTTGTGCCAGCCGTGGATCTTGCGGGTGCCGGCGAAGCGCGGGTGCTCGGTGTAGATCAGCTCGGTCAGCTGCGTCTCACGCTTGCGCGCGGGCATCGCCAGGCTGGTGACGGCGACCCGGTCGCGGACCCACACGCTCGAGTCGCGGGTGAAGAGCAGGTTGGGCAGCGGGTCGATGAGGAAGTCGTAGGGGCTGAGCAGGCTGGTGACCAGGCCGTGACCACCCTTGACCTCGTCGTTGCGGATGCCGCAGGTGAGGATGTCGGTGAGCTCGGCGGGTGCGAGGCTCCCGCAGCGCCTGCGCGAGGTAGCGGCGCATCGTGTCGCCGAGGTGCAGGCCCGACAGCGCGCTGGTGATCGCGTGGTTGCGGGCGAGCTCGCTCTCGAGCGTCTCGGTCAGCAGCTCGGTGAGGTAGAGGACCTCGACGCCGCGATCACGCAGGGTCGAGGCGAACGCGTCGTGCTCGTCCTGCGCGCGGCTGACCCACGGGATGCCGTCGAAGAGGAGCCGGTCGTTGTTGCGCGGAGTGAGCCGCTTGAGCTCGTTGCCGGGCCGGTGCAGCATCACCGTGGCCAGGCGGCCGACCTCGCTGTCGGCACCGTGGGGAGCGGGGGTGGAGACCATGCCCCGGACTCTATCGGTGCCGGAGCGCCACGCGTGTCCGGGAAGTCAGGTCGGCTGCCGGGCCCGCCACTCCTCGGCGAGCAGGGCGTACTCGTAGGAGCTGGTCCAGACGCCCTTCGACCAGAAGTCGCCGACCTTGTCGACCTCGCGACGCATCCCCAGCCGCTCGCAGAGGGCGGCGGAGCGGTCGTTGCGGGTGTCGAGGTTGGCCACGACGCGGCGCAGCCCGAAGTGGGTGTACGCCATCTCGAGCACGGCGCGGGCGGCTTCGGTGGCGTAGCCCTGGCCGGCGTGCTCCGGCAGGATCGTCCAGCCGATCTCGCCCTCGCTGAGCCCGGTGCCCTGGAGCATCAGCATCGAGTCGCCGACCACCGTGCCGTCGTGGAGGACCACGGCCATGCCGATGAAGTGCCCGTCGCCCGGTTCGGTGCGGCGGCGGATCATCGCGGCGACCTCGGCGCGGTTCATCGTCCGGCTCAGCAGCAGGCTGGTCCACTCCTCGGAGGCCCACGCGTCCACGAAGGCCTCGGTGTCGCCGAGCTCGAAGGGGCGCAGGACGAGGCGCTCGGTGCGCAGCGGCCACTCCGGCTCGACCGGCGTGAGGAACTCCTCGCGCAGGCCGTCGACCCACGTCTCGCGACTCGTCGGTCCGCCGAAGCGGAGCCGGTCGTACGCCGTCATCGGCAGCAGGAGCGAGTCCAGCCCGGCCACGGCGATGACGCCGTCGACCGCCTGACCGAGCAGCCCGCGCCCGACCGGGTCGTGCGGGTCGCGACGGAGCAGCTCGACGGCCGCGGTGGCGTCGGCGATGCGCTCGGTCCTCTGCTTCATCCTCATCGGCTCGACGCTGCGGAGGCAGACGTACTGCCCGGAGAGGTACGCCGCCCACTCCTCCTCGCCGGTGGCGGGATCGTCCTCCCAGAACTCGACGAACCAGTCGTGCAGCCGGTCGACGCCGCCGGCGATGTCCGCGAGCCGCCCATGGGCCTCGGGGACCATCGGCGTGCCGTCGGAGAGGACGTACGACGGGAGTGGCAGCCGGCCCTCGAGCATGTGGGCCATCGCCTCGGGCGTGGCCGGCACGAAGTGCTCGCGGACGTAGGCGTCGTCCTCGGGGGTCATCGGGTGGTCGCCGTTGACGGCGACGAAGCGGTCGCGGACCTCGTCCTCGACCGGGCGGTTCAGCGCGTCATCTCCCACACGGTCAACAGTGCCATCAACACGCAGACCGTCGCACCCACGTAGTGGAGGACCGAGAGGCGCACGCGCTGCAGCAGCAGCCGGCCGACGATCACGGCCAGGCCGGAGACCGCGAGGAGCGCACCCCAGGCGCCGATGAAGACCGAGACCGGGTCGTCGTACTTCGCGACGAGGGAGATGGTCAGGAGCTGGGAGAGGTCGCCCCACTCGGCGGCGAACAGCACGAGGAACGAGGTGACGATCACCCGGAAGCCCTGGGCGGTGGAGCGAGCGGCGTACTCGTCCTCCTGGCCGGGCTCGTCCTCGTCGGCCGTGCGGGCCTCGCGGAACAGGATGATCGCGCCGATCACGAACATCAGCGCCGCGACCGTGTGGATCAGCTGCTCGGGCAGGAACGCCGCGGCCTTGCCGACGCCGACGGCGACGGCCGTCTGGACGAAGAAGGCGAGGGCCACGCCGATCCAGACGAAGAGCGGACGCATCTTGGTCGACATCACCAACGTGGCGATGAACGTCTTGTCGGGCAGCTCGACGACGAAGATGGCGCCGAAGGCGAGGGCCACGACCACGAGATCAATCACCGGCAGAGTCTGTCAGGGTCGTTCGATCCCGGACTACGCGCCCCGGAAGGAGTCTGCCGGGTAGACCCCGAGGACCTTGACCTCGGTGGTGAAGAACTCCAGCTCCTCGAGCGCGTTGCGCACGCCCGGGTCGTCCGGGTGGCCATCGACCTCGGCGAGGAACTGGGTGGCGGTGAAGTGCCCGCCGACCATGTAGCTCTCCAGCTTGGTCATGTTGACGCCGTTGGTCGCGAAGCCGCCGAGCGCCTTGTAGAGCGCGGCGGGCAGGTTGCGGACGTTGAAGATGAACGTCGTCACGACCGGGCCGTTGCCGGACGGCGCCTGCTCGAAGTCGCGCGAGAGCACGACGAAGCGGGTGGTGTTGTGGTCCTCGTCCTCGATCTCCTCGCGCAGCACCTGGAGGCCGTAGATGTCCGCTGCCAGCGGCGGTGCGATGGCTGCCTGGGTGAGGTCGCCCGACTCGGAGACCTCGCGAGCCGCGCCCGCGGTGTCACCCGCGACGACCGGGGTCAGCCCGAGCTCGCGGATCACGCCGCGGCACTGGCCGAGCGCGTGGACGTGGCTGTGCACCGTGCGGAGCGTGTCGATGTCCGCCTCCGGCAGCGCCATCAGCGAGAACTGGATGCGCAGGAACCGCTCGCCGACGATGTGCAGGTCGGAGGTCGGCAGGAAGTGGTGGATGTCGGCGACCCGGCCGGCGATCGAGTTGTCGATCGGGATCATCGCGAGGTCGGCGTCGCCGGACTCGACGGCCGCGAAGGCGTCCTCGAACGATGCGCACGGCACGGGCTCCCAGTCGGGGTAGGCCTGCTGGCAGACCAGGTGGGAGTTGGCGCCCGGCTCGCCCTGGTAGGCGATCCGGCGGGTCGGGTCGGTCACGCCTGCGAGTCTGTCATCTCCGGCCGTGTCCGACCGGCCCTGACCGCCTCGCGAACATAGGCTCGGTGAATGCTCGCTGTGGTCGCCGTCGTCCTCGCTGCACTGGCCTGCGTGCTCGCCGGCCTCGCCCTCCGACGTACGACGTCGCGACCCACCGGAGAGGGCGTCGACGCGCTGCCCGAGGACGTCCACGGCCTGCGGCAGGAGGTCGCCGCCCTCAAGGCGGAGAACCGCGACGCCCTGCGCCACCTCTCGGTCGTGCGCTACGACGCCTTCGGCGACGTGGGCGGTCACCTCAGCTGGAGCCTCGCGCTCCTCGACGACGCCGGCCACGGCACCGTGCTGACCTCGATCCACGGCCGCAGCGAGGCGCGGACCTACGCGAAGTCGGTCGCCTCCTGGACCTGCGAGCAGCAGCTCTCGCCGGAGGAGGAAGAGGCGATCGAGCATGCCCGTCCCTGAGGGGCGGCTCCTGGTCGTCGACGGCGAGGAGTTCTTCGTGCAGTCGAGCGAGGAGGGCGACGCCACGCACTGTGACTGGCGTTCCGGGCCCCACCCGGGCTACGGGTTCACGATCGGAAGGCCGATGGTGTTCGTGCCCGAGGGCACGGTCGCGCCGCCCAGCGCGTACGTGCTCTCCGAGGACCAGCTGGTGCAGTCGATCCGCGACTTCCTCGCCGGCATCAACCCGGAGACCGGCTACCTCGACTAGCGCCTGGCTCAGCGCGGCACGGTGCTCGTGGCTGACCCGGCGCACGTGTTCCTCGAGAACAGGTCGAGTCGGCCCATGTGTTCCTCGAGGCGAGGTCGAGTCGGCCCATGTGTTCCTCGAGGCGAGGTCGAGTCGGCGCATGTGTTCCTCGAGGCGAGGTCGAGTCGGCGCAAGTGCTCGGCGCGCGCGAACACACGCGCCGACTCGGCACCTCTCACTGACACACAGGCGCCGACTCGGCACCTCTCACCGACACACAAGCGCCGACTCGGTCTCAGCGGGGGACGCGGACCAGCAACCGGCCGTGGATGCACTCCATCCAGAGCTCACGGCCCTCGCCGATCGAGTCTCCGTCGAGCTGGCGGGGGGTGGCGGCGGAGGCCTTGACGCGCACGCGCGCGCCCGTACGGCGGTCGAGCGTCTCGTCGACGACCGAGCTCTTCCGCAGCACCCGGGAGGCCACCGTGATCCAGGACAGGAACTGCCGCGGGTGGATGATCACGACGTCGAGGATGCCGTCGTCGATCGTGGCGTCGGGCAGCAGCGGCATCCCGGCCTGGAGGAAGCCGACGTTGCCGACGACGACGGTCCGCGCGCGGTGGATCGAGGGCTCCTCGTCATCGATCTGGATCTCCACCTTGATCGCCGGGAACATCAGCGACCGCAGGCCGGAGACGACGTACGCGACCCACCCGATCTTCTTCTTGATCTCCTCGTTGACGCCCTCCATGATCGCGGCGTCGAAGCCCATCCCGGCCATCACCATGAAGTGGGTGTCCTCGATGCCGTCGCCGCCGACCTTCACCAGGTCGATCGCGCGGTCCTGGCCGTTGAGCGCGACGTCGATGGCAGCGCGGATGTAGAGCGGGATGTCGAGGTTGCGGGCGAGCAGGTTGCCGGTGCCGGCGGGGATGATCCCGACCGGGATGCCGGTGCCGGCGAGCTCGGCGCAGACCTCGCGCACGGTGCCGTCGCCGCCGCACACGATGACCAGGTCGGCCCCCGACACGGCGGCCTTCTCGGCCATCCCGGTGCCCGGGTCCTCGATCGTCGTGTACTGCCAGGTCGGCTCGGTCCAGCCCGACTCCTTCGCCATCGCGCCGACGACGGCGCGGAACTGGCCGACGTCCTCGACCTTGATCGGGTTGAGGATCACCGCGAGCCGGCGCTCGGAGGCGTAGACCTCGGGGAGCGGCTCGGCCTTGGCAGCGGTCGATCGCGGCCGCGGGTCGATGAACGCGAGGGCGAGGAAGAAGATCGTCGCCGCGAGCAGCGACCCCGCGATGACGTCGGTGGGGTAGTGCCGGCCCAGGAGCACGCGGTCCAGGCAGACGAGCAGCCACCAGCCGAGGGCAAGGGTGATGCCGAGGCGGCGCAGGCTCGTCCGACGCACGAAGAGCACCAGCAGCAGGATCAGGATTCCGGCGAAGGCCGCCGAGGAGGAAGCGTGGCCCGAGGGGAAGCTGAAGGACTTGAGGAGCCCGAGCTTGTCCTGCCAGTCGGGCCGGCCCCGGGCGAGCCAGACCTTCAGGCCGGAGGTGGCCAGCGAGGTCGCCACCATCACGACCACGGCGAGCAGCGCGGCCCAGCGTTGGCGGCGTGCGATGAGCGCGAGGGCCAGCACGACCGTCAGGATCGTCATCCCGATCGTCCCGAAGGCGAGCTCGATCAGGCGGAGCGTGTCCATCACCCACGTGTAGTCGTTGGCCCAGTCCTCGAGACGTCGTCCCTCGACGTCGAACACGTCGAGCGGGGCCCGCTTCTGCGTGACGAGGAAGGCGAGGACCGAGAAGAGCACGCCGCTGACGAGCGCCCAGAGCAGGCTGCGGTTGCGGGAGGCGGGAGTCACCCGCGAAGTATGCCCAAACCACTTCGTCGACCCCACGCCCGTACGGATAGCCTTTCGCACATGATCGACCCCCGCGTCCTCCGTGACGATCCCGACCGCGTACGCGCCGCCCAGGCCAAGCGCCGGCTGTCCGACGACGTGGTGGACCGTGCGCTCGAGGCCGACGCCGCCCGCCGTCAGGCGATCAGCGACTTCGAGACCAGGCGGGCCGAGCAGAAGGCCAGCGGTGCCCTCGTCGCCAAGGCGCAGGGCGAGGAGAAGCAGACCCTGCTCGCGCAGGTCAAGGAGCTCGCTGCCGGCGTGAAGGAGGCCGAGGCCACCCGCGTCGCCGCCGAGGCCGCGTGGGACGAGGCGATCAGGGCGATCCCCAACCTCGCCGACGACGCTGCACCAGCGGGCCTGGAGGACGACTACACCGTCATCGAGCAGGTCGGCACGCCCCGCGAGTTCGACTTCGAGCCCCGCGACCACGTCGAGCTCGGCCAGCTGCTCGGCGCCTTCGACCTCGAGCGTGGCGCCAAGGTCAGCGGCTCGCGCTTCTACTTCCTCACCGGCGTGGGCGCCCAGCTCCAGCTGGCGCTGGTCAACATGGCGATGGACCAGGCCCGCGCCGCCGGGTTCATCCAGACGGCGGCCCCCTCGCTCGTACGTCCCCGCGCGATGGAGGGCACCGGCTTCCTCGGGCAGGCGGCCGACGACGTCTACCGCATCGAGGGCGAGGACCTCTACCTCGTCGGCACCTCGGAGGTGCCGATGGCGGCCTACCACTCGGACGAGATCCTGGACAGTGCCGCGCTCCCGCTGCGCTACGCCGCATTCAGCCCGTGCTTCCGCAAGGAGGCCGGCTCGCACGGCAAGGACACCCGCGGCATCTGGCGCGTGCACTGGTTCGACAAGGTCGAGATGTTCGTCTACACGACGCTCGAGGAGTCCTACGCCGAGCACCAGAGGCTGCTGGAGTGGGAGAAGGAGTTCCTCGACAAGCTCGAGCTCTGCTACCGCATCATCGACACCGCTGCCGGCGACCTCGGGCTGAGCGCCACGCGGAAGTTCGACTGCGAGGCGTGGATCCCCACCCGCAACGGCTGGGGCGAGCTCACCTCGACCTCCAACTGCACGGAGTTCCAGGCCCGCCGCCTCGACATCCGGACGCGCGTCGACGGCTCGACCACCCCGGTGGCGACCCTCAACGGCACGCTCACGGCCGTCACCCGCGCGATCGTGGCGATCCTCGAGACCCACCAGAACGAGGACGGTTCGGTGACCCTGCCGCTGGCGCTCCGCCCGTACATGGGTGGCGTCGACGTGCTCAAGCCGCTCGGATGACGGACTGGACGCCCCGGGTCGTCGCGCTCGACATCGACGGCACCCTGCTCAAGTGGGTCGAGGGGCAGACCGAGGAGTACGAGACGATCACCGAGCCCGTCCACGACGCGGTGCACCGTGCGCTCGACGCCGGTGCCCACATCGTGCTGTCGAGCGGCCGCTCGCCGCACGGCATGACGAGGATCGCCGACCTCCTCCACCTCCCGCGCGAGGACGCCGACCGCCTGTGGGTGGTCGCGTCCAACGGTGCAGTGGTGTTCCGCTACCCGCCGATGGAGGTCGTGCACGAGGAGACCTTCGACGCCGCCCCGGCGGTGGCCGCGGTGCTGGAGCACCACCCGGAGGCCCTCGTCGCCGTCGAGGAGCGCGGCGTCGGCGGCTATCGCGTGAACCGGGTCTTCCCCGAGGGCGAGCTGTCCGGCGAGCAGCTGATCACCCAGGTCGACGAGATCGTCGGCGAGCCGGTCAGCCGCGTGATCATCCGTGACCCCGAGGCGACCGCTGACGACTTCATCGAGCTGGCTGCCAAGCTCGGCCTCCACGGCACCGACTACGTCGTCGGGTGGACGGCGTGGATGGACCTCTCGCCCGTCGGCGTCTCCAAGGCGTCCGGGCTGCAGCACGTCTGCGACGCCATCGGCGATCTCGGTGCCGCAGACGTGCTCGCGATCGGCGACGGGCGCAACGACATCGAGATGCTCCGGTGGGCCGGTCGCGGCGTGGCGATGGGCCAGTCCGTCGACGAGGTGAAGGCTGCCGCCGACCACGTGACCGACTCGGTCTACGACGAAGGTGCTGCCGTCGAGCTCTCGCGGTGGTTCCCCGCTCCCGAGTCAGACCTGACCCGTGCCCGCCTCGTTCACGTTCACCGCACCGCTCTGGCGATGGACGGCGCGCGAGGGGTCGGCCGACAGCGCGGCCCGGTGCTTCGTCACGCTCCCGCTCGAGGTGGCCGACGAGGTGCGCGTGCGGTCCGGTGAACCGCGCGGCTTCGGGGCCGTACGTGTCCACGTGGAGGCGGCGGAGCAGGCGTGGGACACGAGCGTGTTCCCCGATGCCACGTCCGGGAGCTTTGTCCTGCCGGTCAAGAAGGCCATCCGGGTCGCTGCCGACGTCGGTGAGGGCGACGACCTCACCCTCACGCTGTCGCTCCGGGATCCCTCGTGACGCGTCCGCGCCTCGTCGCGACCGACCTCGACGGCACCCTGCTGCACTCCGACGGCACCGTCACCGACCGCACCCGCGCGGTCCTCGACGAGCTCGACGCGCTCGGCGTACCCGTCGTGTTCACCACCGGTCGCCCGATCCGCTGGATGGAGGCCCTCTGGGACGCCGTCGGCGGGCACGGTCTGGCGATCTGCAGCAACGGGGGGATCGTGTACGACGTCGCCGAGCGCCGCGTCCGCGACGTCGACCCGGTGCCCCGCGCGGTCGGGCTCGAGGTCGCCGAGCTGGTGCGCGCGGCCGTTCCCGGGACGATGTTCGCGGTCGAGCACACCTCCGGCTGGGCGAGCGAGGACGACTTCCCGCGCCACCCGGACGATGCCGACACGCTGCACCAGGGCGCGTGGGAGTCGATCTACGGCGACGACGTGGTCAAGGTGCTCGCGGTGCACCGTGAGCTCGACCCCGAGGAGTTCTGGCGGCAGGTCGAGGCGGCCGTCGGCACCCTGGTGACCACGACGTGGTCGTCGTCCTTCGCGCTGGTCGAGATCAGCGCCGCCGGCGTCACGAAGGCGACCACGCTCGCCCGGGTCGCCGCCGAGATGGGCGTCGGCGCCGAGGACGTCGTGGCCTTCGGCGACATGCCCAACGACCTGCCGATGCTCGCGTGGGCCGGTACGTCGTACGCGATGGCGAACGCGCATGAGTCGGTGCGCGACCTGGCCGACCACCTCGCACCCCGCAACGACGACGACGGCGTTGCCGCGGTGCTGGCCGAGCTCTACGGGCTGTCTCGCTAGTCTGTCCGCCATGTCCCGAGCCGCCCGCCTTGCCGCAGCACTGCTGCTGACGTGCCTCGGGCTCGTGTTCACGGTGAGCGCTCCGGCGTCCGCCGACTGCACCTGCAAGCAGGCGACGCTCGACAAGCAGGTGGCGAAGGCGGACCTGATCTTCATCGGCACCGTCGACAAGGTCGAGGCGCAGGGCAACGGCTTCCTCTACGACATCACCGCGTCGCGCACCTACCAGGGCGTCCCGGAGCGCGAGACCCAGGTGCTGTCGGCCGGCGGCCGCGACGCGTGCGGCCTCGGCGAGCTCGGCGTCGGCACGAGCTACCTCTTCTTCGCGAGCGGCACCGAGACGCCGTACGCCGCTGATGCCTGCGGCGGCACCAGCGTCGCCAACCCGACGAAGGTCGGCAAGATCGAGAAGGTCCTCGGCGCAGGGACTGCCGTCGAGCCACCCCCGCCGCCGACGGCCCAGCTGACCAAGGTCGAGGACGGCGCCCCAGCGGGCTTCGCGCAGGCTGCCTCCCCCGGCGCCGCGGCCGTGCTGCTCGGGCTCCTCGGCCTGCTCGTCGTACGCCGCCTCGCGCGGCGCTGACCATCTCCCGGCGTAGTCCGCTGCGAAAAGCCGCTCCAGCGCGCTGCGGCAGCGGCTTTTCGCAGCGGACTACACCGAGGTCAGAGGTACATGCCGTTCGACGGACCGTTCGAGTCGTCGTCCGGCTGCGCGCTGCCGGGCATGTTGGGCATCCCGACCGGCTGGCCGTGCCCGTGCTGGCCGCCCTGGCCGCCCTGGCCCATCGGGAGGGCGCGGCGGATCTGCTCGAGCTGCGCACGTGAGGCCATCTGCTGGGCGTAGATCGCGGTCTGGATGCCGTGGAAGAGGCCCTCGAGCCACCCGACGAGCTGCGCCTGGGCGATCCGCAGCTCACCCTCGGAGGGCGTGCCCTCCTCGGTGAACGGCAGCGTCAGCCGGTCCAGCTCCTCGACCAGCTCGGGGGCCAGGCCCGACTCGAGCTCCTTGATGGAGGCGGCGTGGATCTCCTTGAGGCGCTGGCGGCTGGCCTCGTCGAGCGGAGCCGCCTTCACCTCCTCGAGGAGCTGGCGGATCATGCTGCCGATCCGCATCACCTTGGCCGGCTGCTCGACCAGCTCGGTGATGTGGCGCCCGCCGTCACCCTCGTCGTCCGACTCCTGCTTCATGTCGGGCAGCGCGCTCGCGGGGATCGTGCCGATCGGCTGGCCGTCGGGCCCGACCACGACGACCACGTCGTCGCTGCCCCCTCGGGCCTCGGCGTCGCTGGGCTCGGGCTGCTGCTGGTCGCTCATGCGTCCAACCCTAGTCGGGCTGCGGAAGTCGCCCGAGCGGTGCGTGGGGCATGTTCGGAGCCTCCGGAAGAGGTCGCACGCACCGCCCCACGCCACGGATCAGAGGGTCAGGACGATCTTCCCGGAGTGACTGCCGTCCTCCATCAGCTGGTGGGCACGGGCCACGTCCTCCAGAGGCATGGTCGTCTCGACGATCGGGCGGATCGCGCCGGACGCGACGAGGGGCCAGACGTTCTCGACCACGCCGCAGCAGATGGCGGCCTTCTCGGTGACCGGTCGCGCGCGCAGCGAGGTGGCGGTCACGGACGCCCGCTTGCGCAGCAGGGCGCCGATGTCGAGCTCGCCCTTGGCGCCGCCCTGCATCCCGATGATGACGAGGCGGCCACCGGTGGCGAGGGCGGAGACGTTGCGGCCGAGGTAGCTCGCGCCCATGTTGTCGAGGATGACGTCCGCACCCCCGGCGTCGGAGAGCACCTCGACGAAGTCGTCCTCGCGGTAGTCGATGGCGTACGACGCCCCGAGCGAGCGGCAGAGCTCGAGCTTCTCGGGCGAGCCGGCGGTGGCGTACACCTCGGCACCGCGGGCGGCGGCGAGCTGGATGGCCATCGTGCCGATCCCGCCGGCGCCGCCGTGGACGAGGAACCGCTCGCCCTTCTGCAGGTGGGCGGTCATGAAGACGTTGGACCACACGGTCGACGCGACCTCGGGCAGGCAGGCGGCCTCGACGAGGGACACGCCGCCCGGCACCGGCATGACCTGGCCCACGGGCACGGCCACGCGTGCGGCGTAGCCACCACCCGCGAGCAGTGCGCACACCTCGTCGCCGACGGACCAGCCCGTGACGCCCTCGCCGAGCTCGACGACGCGACCGCTGCACTCGAGCCCGATGACGTCGGAGGCGCCGGGTGGCGGGGGGTAGAAGCCTTGCCGCTGCAGCGTGTCGGCGCGGTTGACGGCGGTCGCGACGACCTCGAGGAGCACCTCACCGGCGCCCGCTCGCGGCGCGTCGACCTCGCCGACGGACAGGACGTCAGGTCCGCCAGTCCCGGTGGCGACCACTGCGCGCACGGGCTCAGGCCTCGTAGCGGTCGGTGGAGTGGTCGACCGTCGAGTCGTCCGGCACCTCGTCGTCGATGTCGTCGGGGTCCGGTGCGTCGGCGGGCCGGTCCCAGCTCTCGGCGAGCTGCTGCACCTTGGCGGCGAGGCGCTCGACCTTCTCGGGGTCGAGCTCGCCGGCGCCCGCGGCGAAGCCGAGGAGGTAGGCAGTGATGGGCGCGGCTGTCTTCTGCACGTTCTGTGCGGCCACGCGGGCGAGGTCGAGGACGAGGCCCTCGTCGACCTCTGCCTCGACGTCGAGCACGTCTTCGAGCTCGTCGATCCAGTCGTGGAGGTTCACGATCCCAATCTCTCGCACCCGACGGCCGTGCGGCAAGGGAGACGCCGTGCGCCGGGCGTGTCAGCCCAGGTCGCGCAGGTCGGCCCAGGAGTCGATGTCGACCGCCTCGTCGCCGATCGACGGCACCGCGGCGAGGTCCAGCGGGGCGAGCAGCCGGTGCAGCGGCATGCCGTGCTGCGCCTCCAACCCGGGCCGTACGCCGGACAGGCGGGCCGCGTCGAGCACGCCGGCGAGCTGCCGCCGACCGTCGCCGTCGACCAGGAACGCACCGTCCCGCCCGGCGGCCGCCTCGCGCAGGCGCCGCATCGTCGCGGGTGTCACGCGGGGCATGTCGACGGCCAGCACGCCGACGAGGGTCGGCCGGCGCAGCAGCGCGTCGACGCCGGTCAGCAGGCCGGCGACGGGGCCGCCCCGCGGCGGGTCCTCGTGGACGAAGGTGACCGGACGGGCCGTCGGGACGCTCTCCGGCGCGACCACGACGACCTCGCTGGCATCGAGGAAGGCGTCGAGCGCGAGCTCGAGCAGCGTCCGGCCGTGCAGCTCGACGGCGGCCTTGTCGACCCCGTCCATCCGGGCAGCCGTGCCCCCCGCGAGCACCACACCGCAGAAGCCGCCGGCGGTGAGGTCGAGGTCCATGTGCTCATCCTCGCAGCGTCGCGACCTCTGGCACTCTGGAGGCATGAGCGAACACCCCACGGCGTTCTCCTCCTCCGCTGCGCACCCCCGGACCATGCCGCGGGGACCCCGACACGACCGACCGGCTGCGCGTGCGCGTCCACCAGTGGGCGAGCGGGCTGGAGCCCGCCGGCAACCGCGACCGCCTCGCCGAGGGCGTCACGCCCGGTGCTGACCTGGTGGTGTTCCCGGAGGCCTTCGCGCGCGACTTCGGGGAGGCCGGCTCGGACGTCAGCCCGTACGCCGAGGAGGTCGACGGACCCTTCGCCAGCGAGCTCGCGCGGGTCGCGGAGGCGGCCTCCTGCACCGCTGTCGCCGGGATGTTCGAGGTCGCCGACGACCCGACGCGACCGCACAACACCCTCGTGGTCGCGGGCACGGCGCAGGCGGCGTACCGCAAGATCCACCTCTACGACTCGTTCGGCTACCGCGAGTCCGACCGCATCACCGGTGGCGCGACCGAGCCCGTGGTCGTCGACGTCGCAGGGTGGCAGGTCGGCCTGATGACCTGCTACGACCTGCGCTTCCCCGAGCTGGCGCGGCGTCTGGTCGACGCGGGTGCGGAGGTCATCGTGGTGCCCGCGGCGTGGCTGCCGGGGGACCGCAAGGTCGAGCACTGGCGCACCCTGCTGGCCGCGCGGGCCATCGAGAACACCTGCTTCGTGGTCGGGGCCGCCCAGCCCGAGCCCCGCTACTGCGGGCACTCGGCGGTCTTCGGTCCGATGGGCGGGCTCCTCGGCGAGGCGGCCGGCGGCGAGGCGACGTTCGAGGTCACCCTCGACCGCGACGACCTGCGCTCGACCCGTCGTACCAACCCGTCCCTGGCCAACCGCCGGCTGTAGCCTCCTGCGTCGTGCCTTCCCCCACCTCCGAGAGCCCCCGCGGGTCCGCCCGCGGCAAGCGGGCTGCCGAGCGGCCGCCGTCGCGGCTGCGACGGCGGCGGGAGAAGAAGCCGGAGCCGGTCCGCGAGCCCGTCGCCACGCTCGCGCCGCCCGTCGAGGCCCCGGCAGCCGCCCCTCCTGTCGCCGCGACCGAGCAGCCCGTCCAGGAGGGTCCCCGCGCGGTGCTGCTGGCCTTCTGGTTCGTGGTCCTCGCGGTCGGTGCGGCCGCGCTCGGCGCGTCCGCGGTGGTCGGGATCCTCGGCCACGAGCCGACGATCGCCGGCTACGGCGAGCTCCCTGGCTGGCTCGACGGCGCCGGCGCCGTCGCCGTGGCCACCGCGCTCTCGTGGCTGCTCGCGACCCGTACGGCCGGGCGCGCCCTCATCTCGGCGGGCTTGGCGCTCGTGCTCGGCGTCGCCAGCCTGCTCGTCGGCGGCCGCGTGCTCCCCACCGGGGCGGCCGTGATGACGTGCGTGGTCGGCAGCGTCTACGCCGTGATGGTGACCGTGCCCGCCATCACCTGGCTCAAGGCCGTGCGCGAGGCGGTCATCGCCACCCTCGTCGCCGCCGTCACGGCGTTCGCGGCGGTGGGCTTCGAGCCGACCGTCTCGGCGGAACGCTTCGACATCGCTGCGCTCCTGCTGGCGCTCGGCCTCGTCTTCACCATCGTCTACCGCCTCGGCGCCGGCCTCCACGGCCTCGGCCGCCGGGGGCTGGTCATCGTCGCGATCGGGCTCGCGGTCCTCGTCGCGACCCTGGCGTACGCCGAGCTGCTGCGCCGCTACGGGGCGCAGACCTTCGTGTCCTCGGTGCTCGACTTCGCCGACGCCACGTCGGAGAAGATCGGCGCCTTCCCGCGTCCGCTGGTCGTGCTGCTCGGCATCCCGGCGCTGGTCTGGGGCACCCACGTCCGGGCCCGCCGGCGCCAGGGCTGGTGGGTGTGCGCCTTCGGCGTCGCCGCGACGGTGCCGTTGGCGTCCGGCCTGATCACGCCGGACAGCTCGTACGTCGAGGCCGGCCTGCGGGCGGCGTACTCGCTCGTGCTGGGGCTGCTGCTCGGCTACGTCATCATCCGCGTGGACCTTGCGCTGACCGGTCCCAAGGGCGGCCGTCGCGGGCGTCGTGCCGAGGAGGCCGGGGCCCACCGCCCCGAGCCGAGCCGCTTCTCCGAGCTCTGAGACCGGGCGGGCTCCGCTGATCAGCGGCTACGGTCCGGTAACCGCTACGTTCGGGCGCATGGCCCGCAACACCTCCCTCGAGATCGTGTCCGAGCTGGTCGCCAACGTGCTGACCATCGAGGTCGCCGAGGGCGACCGCGTCGAGGTCGGTGACACGGTGGTGCTGCTGGAGTCGATGAAGATGGAGATCCCGATGCTCGCCGAGCGGGCCGGGACCGTGACGGCGATCAAGGTGACGGTCGGCGACGTGGTGCAGGACGGCGACGTCCTGGTCGTGCTGGACTGACCCTCCTTCCGGAGGGGTCGGAGCCCTACGCTCCTGCCATGACTCCCGCGCGCGCCAGGGCGCTGCACCTGGTCGTGGCCGTGGTCGCCTGGGGGGCCGTCGTCCTCCAGCTGGTGCTGGTGCTCACCGGTTCCGCCGTCCTGGTCGAGGACGACCCGCCGGGGATGGTCGAGCGGATCTACCGCTTCTTCGCCTACTTCACGATCCAGAGCAACCTCCTCGTTGCCATCGTCTCGACGGTCCTGGCGCGTGACCCGCTCCTGGACCGACCCGGGTGGCGGGTGGTCCGGCTGGCCGGAGTCGCCGGGATCGCGGTGACCGGGGTCGTCCACTTCTTCCTGCTGCGGCCGTTGCTCGACCTCGACGGCGCGGACTGGGTGGCCGACAAGCTGCTGCACATGGTCGTCCCGGTCCTCGCCCTGGCGGTCTGGGCGTGGGTCGGACCCCGTCCGCGGGTGACCGGTCGCGAGGTGGCGTACGCCCTGGTGTGGCCGATCGCCTGGTTGGTCTGGACGCTGGCGGTCGGGCAGGTCGACGGGTGGGTGCCGTACCCGTTCCTCGACCCGGGCGAGGACGGCTGGGGTGCCGTCGGCGTCGCCTGTGTCGGGATCACGGTGCTGTTCCTGGCCGTGTTCGCGCTGATCCACTGGCTCGACCGCAGGCTGCCACCAGCCCCTCGCTAGGTTGGGGAGATGGAATTTCGATACCTCGGCAACAGCGGACTGAAGATCTCCGAGATCACCTACGGCAACTGGCTCACGCACGGCTCGCAGGTGGAGAACGACGTCGCGACGCAGTGCGTGCGCGCCGCGCTCGACGAGGGCATCTCGACGTTCGACACCGCGGACGTCTACGCCAACACGGCGGCGGAGACCGTCCTCGGCGAGGCGCTGAAGGGCGAGCGCCGCGAGTCGCTGGAGATCTTCACGAAGGTCTACTGGCCGACCGGGCCCCGCGGCAAGAACGACACCGGCCTGTCCCGCAAGCACATCATGGAGTCGATCAACGGCTCGCTCGAGCGACTGCAGACCGACTACGTCGACCTCTACCAGGCGCACCGCTGGGACGTGGAGACGCCGCTCGAGGAGACGATGCAGGCCTTCGCCGACGTCGTACGACAGGGCAAGGCGCTCTACATCGGCGTCAGCGAGTGGACCGCCGACCAGATCCGCGCGGGTGTCGAGATGTCGAAGGACCTCGGCTTCCAGCT
The DNA here is from genome assembly GCA_963708875.1 of uncultured Actinomycetota bacterium. Classification (GTDB taxonomy): domain Bacteria; phylum Actinomycetota; class Actinomycetes; order Propionibacteriales; family Nocardioidaceae; genus Nocardioides. The sequence goes on along the minus strand of CAVPUL010000005.1, from coordinate 135,273 downwards.
GATCTCCAGCCAGCCGCAGTACTCGATGCTCTGGCGCGTCATCGAGGACGAGGTCGTCCCCGCGTCGCGCGAGCTCGGCGTCTCGCAGATCGTGTGGAGCCCGATCGCCCAGGGCGTGCTGACCGGCAAGTACAAGCCCGGCCAGGCCCCGCCGGAGGGCTCGCGCGCCACCGACACCAAGGGCGGCGCGGACATGATCTCGCGCTTCATGAACGACGACGTGCTCACCGCCGTGCAGGAGCTCGAGCCCATCGCCGCCGACTGCGGTCTCACGATGGCGCAGCTCGCCATCGCCTGGGTGCTGCAGAACGACAACGTCGCCGCCGCCCTCGTCGGCGCCTCGCGCCCCGAGCAGGTCGGCGACAACGTCAAGGCCGCCGGCGTGAAGCTCGACGACGACGTGATGAAGCGCATCGACGACGCCGTCGGCTCGGTGATGATCACCGACGCCGGCAAGACCGCCGAAGGTACGCCGAAGGGCCGCGTGGTCTGACCCGCTCAGGAGTACGCCGGGCGCGTGACGCGGTAGCGCACGAAGGCCGGCACCAGGAGGGCCGCGGCGACGGTCCCCACGATGACGAGCACGCCGCCACCCGCTGCGGCCGCTGCAGCACCGGTCGCGGCGGCGGCCGCGCCGTGGAGGACGTCGGCGATGCGGGGGCCGCCGGCGACCACCACGATGAAGATGCCCTGGAGCCGGCCGCGGACCTCGTCGGCCGCCGCGGACTGCAGCATCGACGTACGGAAGGCCGCGGAGGCCATGTCGGCGGCGCCACCGATCGCGAGCATCAGGACCGCGACGCCGAGCATCGGCCCGGGGGCGTACGACGCCAGCATGGCTGCCACGCCGAAGCCGATCATCGCGAAACCCCACACGAGGATCGCCACGATGACGGCCAAGCCCTGTCGCTCGACGCGGGACACCCACCCGGACAGCACGCCGCCGACGACCGCGCCGAGCGGGATCGCGGCGAACAGCAGCGCAAAGGCCAGGCCGCCCTCGCTGGGCCCGCCGAAGTTGACGTCGGCGATCTCGGGGAACAGTGCACGCGGCATGCCGAAGACCATCGCGATGATGTCGACGACGAACGACATCATCAGCACCGGCTGCGTGCGCAGGTAGCGGAAGCCGTCGATGACGGCCGAGATCCCCGGCGACACCGTCGCGCCCATCACCGGCAGCGGGGGCAGGCCGACGACCGCGCCGAGGGTGGCGAAGAGGGTGATCGTGTCCAGCAGGTAGAGCCACGAGTAGCCGATGATCGGGATCAGCGCACCTCCGACGAGCGGTCCCGCGATGCCACCGGCCTGCATGACGGTCATGTTGAGCGAGTTGGCCGCGGGCAGGAGGTCGTCGCCCAGCAGGCGGGGCAGCAGCGCCGACCGGGTGGGCTGGTTGACTGCGAAGAACGCCTGCTGCACCGCGAAGAGCGACAGCAGGAGCCACACGTCCTCGGCGCCGAGCGCCGCCTGCAGCCAGAAGCCGGCCGACGTGAGGATCAGCCCCGTCGTCGTGACGAGCAGCAGAGTCCGACGGTCGAACGCATCGGCCAGCGCACCGCCCCAGAGCCCGAAGACCACCAGCGGGACCAGGCCGAAGATCCCCGTCAGGCCGACGTACGCCGACGAGCCGGTCATCGCATAGATCTGGGCGGGCACCGCCACGACGGTCAGCTGGGCGCCGATGACCGTGACGATGTTGGCCAGCCAGAGGCGGCGGAAGTGCGGGTTGGCGAGCGGTCGGGTGTCCGCCAGCAGTCGCCTCTCCACCTCCGCAGGCTAGGCGACCGCTCCGACGCCGACGACACGGAGGCCCTCGCATGGACCGACCGGCAGTCAGGTGACGTGCAGGTTCGCTCGCCCACGCTGTGCGCCAGGTGCCTGCGAACATCGTGGGCCGGAGGAGGACCAGATGTTCGACCTGATCAACGGCCTGCCCGTCCACCCGCTCGTGGTCCACGGCGTGGTGGTCCTGCTGCCCCTGGCCATCCTCGGCACCATCGCGATCGTGGTCAGGCCCGCCTGGCGCCTGAGCTACGGACCCCTCGTCGTGGCCTGCGCCGCGGTGGGGACGGCGATGCTGCCCATCGCGACCTCGAGCGGCGAGGCCCTCGAGAAGCGCGTCGGCCAGCCGGGCGACCACGCCGAGCTCGGTGACCAGCTCATCTGGTTCGCCATCCCGCTGCTGGTGCTCGCCGCCGCACTGGTCTGGCTGGAGCGGCGCAAGGCCGCAGGCAAGCCCCCGATCGGTCCCTCGATGATGCCCGCGGCGATGGCCGGCCTCGCGCTGGTCGCGGCGCTCGCCACCGGCGTACAGGTCTATCGCGTCGGCGACTCCGGCGCTCGCGCTGCGTGGGGCGACCGGGTCAGCTCCTCCTCGAACAGCTGAGCCTTCCCGCAGATCGCGAGGCGGCAGTCAGGTTCCTTGCAGGTTCCCGGTCGCATGGTGGGTGTTGCGGGCCCGTCCACCCCCCCGGGGACGGGCCCGCAACCATGAGCGGAAGGTGTCGTGCCCACATGACTCAGACAACTGGTGCCGGCGCGGCCGTGGCCGTGGACGGCGTGACGAAGCGTTACGGCTCGCTGGTGGCGGTCGACGACGTGTCGCTTCACGTCGCGCCGGGCGAGGTGTACGGCATCCTCGGCCCCAACGGAGCCGGCAAGACGACCCTGCTCCGGATGCTCTTCGGCCTGATCCGCCCCGACGCCGGCACCATCCGGGTCTTCGGTCGGAGCTGGTCGGAGTCGGGCGTACGCACGCTCGACGACGTCGCCGGGTTCATCGAGAGCCCGAAGTTCTACCCCTACCTCACCGGCCGACAGAACCTCGAGGGGCTCGGCCTCCTCGACGGCGACGGTGGCGACGACCGTGGCGACCGGACCCACCGGATCGCCGAGGTGCTCGACGTCGTCGACCTCACCGGTCGCGAGGACGACAAGGTGGGCGGCTACTCGTACGGCATGCGCCAGCGCCTCGGTGTCGCGGCCAGCCTGATGCGGGACCCGCGGCTCCTCGTGCTGGACGAGCCGGCCAACGGCCTCGACCCCGCCGGCATCCGCGACATGCGAGCGCTCGTCAAGCGGCTCGCTGCCAGCGGGCTCACCGTGCTCCTGTCCTCCCACCACATGGACGAGGTCGAGGAGATCTGCGACAACGTCACGATCATGCGGCGCGGTTCGGTCGCCTTCCACGGCACGGTCACCGACCTGCGGGCGATGGCGCCCGACCCCGGGCACGTGCTTCGCACTGGCGACGACGCCACGGCCCTGGCCCTGGGCCGCGAGCACCACCCGGGCGTCCTCGTCGAGGACGGGCCGGACGGCGGGCTGATGGCCACCGGTTCCGAGCACGACCTGGCGGCGTACGTCGCCGACCTGGTGCGCACCGGTGTGCCGCTCCTCGCCTTCACCCCGACCCGTACGCCACTGGAGGCCCTGTTCTTCATGCTCACCGATGCCGAGCCCGAGCACCTCGACGCGGCGGGGGCGGTCCGATGAGCACGACGACCGCAGTCCGCCGCGACACCGCCGCACCCCCGGCCACGCGACGCAGGGTCGGCCTCGGAGCCGCCGTGCGCTGGGAGGCACGCAAGCTGCGCGCCCAGCTCCGCTCGAAGGCGCTCCTCCTCGGCTCGCTCCTCGCGCCGGTCGCGGTGGTCGTCGTCGTGGGCGCGCAGTCACGGCCGCCGAAGGACAGTCTCTTCGGCCGCTTCTCGACGGAGAACGGCTTCGCGATGGCGCTCCTCGTCCTCGGCTTCGCGAGCCAGTGGATCCTGCCGCTGGCCACGGCCGTGGTGGCCGGCGACATCTTCGCCAGCGAGGACCAGCACGGCACCTGGAAGACCGTGCTGACCCGGTCCGTCAGCCGGTCGCGGCTGTTCTGGGCCAAGGTCGTCGTCTCGGTCGTCTTCGGCCTCGTCGCCCTGGTCGCTCCTGGCGGCGGCGACCATCGGTGCCAGCCTGCTGCTCGTCGGCCGCCAGCCACTGACCGGGCTGTCGGGGCAGACCATCCAGCCCGGTGCGGCCCTGGGGCTGGTCACCGCGAGCTGGGCCACCATGGCCCCGCCGCTGATCGCCGTTCACCTGCCTGGCGCTGCTCTTCTCGGTGTGGTCGCGCAACGCCGCGGTCGGCATCGCCGGGCCCGTCGTCATCGCCATGGTGATGCAGCTCGTCGGTCAGCTCGGCGGCATCGAGGCGATCCGCCCCTACCTGCTCACCACGCCGTTCGAGGCCTGGCACGGCCTCCTCGCGGAGCCCAGGTTCACCGGCCCGATCCTCGACGGCGTGCTCACCAGCGCCGTGTGGAGCGTCGTCAGCCTGGTCGCCGCCTTCCTCGTCCTGCGCCACCGCGACATCACCGGAGGTTGACCGTGCGTCGCTTCATCATCAGTCTCATCGCCGCGATCGTCGTCGTGCTCGCTGTCGGCGGCGCCGTCGTCGCCGGCTCGGGTGGCGGCAGCGCGGTCACCCGAGCCCGCCTCGAGCGGTCGCTGCCGACCGAGTTCGCCAACCTCTACACCGCCCAGGCCGCGCTCCTCGGCCACCGCGGCATCACGCCCGAGTCGCTCCACCCCACCGCCATGTGCGACAAGGGCGGGGCGGTCGAGCCCGACGTCGGCGCCGGCAGCAACTGGAACTGCCTGGTCAGCTGGACCGACCCGGACAACCCGATGCCACCCGAGGGGTACGGCAAGTTCGAGCTGCAGGTGCACAGCAACGGCTGCTACACCGCCGGCGGCCCGAGCAAGCTCGTCGGCTTCGCCACGCTGACCGACACGAGCGGTCGCGAGGTGGCCAACCCGGTCTCCGAGTTCGACGGCTGCTTCGACCCCCACAGCGACAACACGCCCACCGGCGTGGAGTTCCCGTCCTTGCTGGGCGTGACCACCACGGCCCTGCGTCCGGACAGCGAAGGACACGTGTCGCTCCAGGCCACGTGCGGCACCGGCAGCAGCGGGTGCCGCGGATCGATCACCGCGACGGCCGGTGGCACCGATCTCGGCACCGTCCCGATCGACGTCGACGAGGAGCAGACCGCGACCTTCGCCTTCGACGGGCCGGTCCCGCAGGGCGCGCCGGACGTCACCTTCACGATCACCCTCACCGACGGGGTCGGCCCGTCCAAGCCGGTCACCCTCGAGATGCCGGGCTGAGCCCGCACCGGTCCCACCCGATGGCGTTGCACCGCGGCGCCATCGGGTGCCGCATACGATCACGGCACGCGACAGCACCGCGTGACGCACGTGGTCGACGACGGAGGACGTGATGGGCGCAGGCCACGGGCACGGCCACGGCCACGCGGGTGGCCGCCACCGCTGGCGCCTCGCTGTGGCCTTCGGCCTGGTGGCGGGCTTCTTCGGCGTGGAGCTCGCGGTCGGTCTCGTCAGCGGTTCACTGGCGCTGATCTCGGACGCCGGACACATGGCCGCCGACGTGGTCGCCCTGGGCGCCGCACTCGTCGCGACGAAGATCGCCACCCGGCCCGACGGCACGGGTCGGCGTACCTATGGCTCCTACCGCGCCGAGGTGTTCGCCTCCGGCCTGACGGTCCTGATCATGCTCGGCGTCAGCGCGTACGTCGTGGTGGAGGCCGTACGCCGCCTCGGCGACGAGGTCGAGGTCTCGTCCGGGCCGATGCTCGTCGTCGGTGCGATCGGCCTCGTCATCAACCTGGTCTGCCTGGCGCTGCTGCGCGGTGGCGCGCAGGAGTCGATCAACGTCAAGGGCGCCTACCTCGAGGTGATGGCGGACGCCGCCGGCAGCGTCGGCGTGCTGCTCGCGGGCGTGCTCGTCGGTCTGACCGGTGCGGGCCAGTGGGACACCGCCGTCGCCGTCGCGATCGGCGTCTTCGTCGCCGTCCGGGCGGTCGTGCTCGGCCGCGAGGTGCTCGCCGTCCTCGGCCAGCACGCGCCCGTGGGACTCGACCTCGACGCGGTCGTGCGCGACCTCGAGGGCGTGGCAGGGGTGGCCGAGGTGCACGACCTCCACGCGTGGACGCTGACCTCGGGGATGAACGTCGCCACCGCCCACCTCGTCACCGGCGTCGGCGCGGATGCGCAGGCCGTCCTGGCGGGAGCGCAGACCACGCTGCGTGAGGTCCACGGCATCGAGCACGCGACGCTGCAGGTCGAGGTCAGTCCGGCCCGCGAGTGCCGCGAGGCGACGTGGTGACCGTCACCCCGTGGACGGGTTGACCAACTTCACACCGTCCTCCTCTTGGATCGTTCCAATTTCTTCGTCAGACTGGACGCAAGGTCCCAACCCGAGGAGAGACCCATGCGTCTGATCGACGAGCTCAACGAGCTGCACGACTACTACGCGACCAAGGTCGAGGCCGCCGTCGGCCGCGACGACATCGAGGCAGCCGACTCGCTGGCCCAGGCCTACGAGGACGACGCCGTCCAGCTGATGGCCGAGCGCGAGGGCCTGACCCACCTGCTGCCGCTGCCGCCCTTCGGCCGGCGCGAGAGCTCGCTGCGCCGCCTGGTGCAGCGGTTGCGGCCGGGCCGCGCTGCCTGACCCGGCCGCCCACCCGCGCCGGCGCTGACAGAGCACGGCCCGAGGCGCTCCATCACACGGGCGCGGAACCGCGACCGGCTTGACCGCGACACATCGCAGGCTGTTCGGTTCTCCCGTGCTCTCGCCCGAGAAGTCGACGTCTGACGTGATCCCGCTCCGCGTCGCGGCTCGGACGTGGTTCCTCATCTCGCTCCAGACCTTCGGGGGCCCGGCCGGTCAGATCGCCGTCATGCAGCGCACCCTGGTCGAGGAGAAGCGGTGGATCGGCCAGCAGCGGTTCCTCTTCGCGCTGTCCTACTGCACGCTGCTCCCCGGCCCGGAGGCCCAGCAGCTGGCGACGTACGTCGGGTGGCTGCTCAACGGCGTGCGAGGCGCACTGGTCGCCGGCCTCCTCTTCATCCTCCCGGGCGTGATGGCCCTCCTCGTGCTCTCGGGTGTCTACGTCGCGTTCGGCGACACCGCCCTGGTCGAGGCGCTCTTCCTCGGCCTCGCTCCGGCGGTCATCGCCATCGTGCTGCAGGCCGTGATCCGGGTCGGCCGCAAGGGGCTGGGGCACCCGGCCCTGGTCGCGCTGGCCGTGGTCTCGTTCGTCGCACTGACCGCCTTCGGTGTTCCGTTCCCGGCGGTCGTGCTGGGGGCGGCCGGCGATCGGCTGGGCGCTCGGCCGCCGGATCCCGACGCTGACGCATCCTCCGAAGGCGGCCAGCGACGACGGCCCGCCACCGCTGATCAGCGACGACGCGCTCCACGCCGAGCGCCCGTCCGGTCGCCGGTCCGCACTCATCCTGGTGGTCGGTCTCGCGGTCTGGTTCGCGCCGGTCGCCCTCGTCGCCCTCCTCTTCGGGCGGTCGAGCATCTTCGTCGACCAGGGCGTGTTCTTCTCCGGCGCCGCGGTCGTGACGTTCGGCGGGGCCTACGCCGTGCTCGCCTACGTCGCGCAGCAGGCAGTCGAGGTCTACCACTGGCTCGCCCCCGGTGAGATGGTCCGCGGCCTCGCGCTCGCCGAGAGCACGCCCGGGCCGCTGATCATGGTGGTGCAGTTCGTCGCGTTCGTCGGCGCCTACCGTGCGCCGGGCGACCTCGACCCGTGGGTTGCTGCGGTCGTGGCGGCGCTGCTGACGACCTGGGTGACGTTCGTCCCGTGCTTCCTCTTCATCCTGCTCGGAGCGCCGTACGTCGAACGCCTGCGTGGCAACCGAGGCCTGGCCGCCGCGCTGGCGGGCATCACGGCCGCCGTGGTCGGCGTGATCGCGAGCCTGGCGACCTTCTTCGCGCTGCACACGCTCTTCGACACGACCCGCACGGTCACGGCCGGCGCCCTCGACCTGGAGTACCCGGTGCTCGGGTCCCTCGATGTCGCCGCCCTCGCGATCACCGCACTGGGGTGCGCGCTGGTGTTCTGGCGGAAGTGGTCGGCGCTGCGCACGCTCGGTGCCTGCGCTCTCGCCGGCGTGGTGCTGGGGCTGGCCCTGGCCGCGTGAGCCGGGTCAGTCCTCGTCCGGCAGGTACATCTCGCTGACCAGCGGGACGACGTCGGCGATCGAGTCGACGATCCGGGTGGGTCGGTAGGGGAAGTTCTCGACCTGGTGCCGCTCGGTCGCGCCCGTCGCCACGAGGATCGTGCGCATGCCGGCCTCGAGGCCGCTGATGATGTCGGTGTCCATCCGGTCGCCGATCATCACGGTCGTCTCGGAGTGCGCCTCGATCTGGTTGAGCGCGCTGCGCATCATCAGCGGGTTGGGCTTGCCGATGAAGTAGGGCTGGCGTCCCGTCGCGGTGCTGATCAGCGCCGCCACCGAGCCGGTCGCCGGCAGCATCCCCTGCGCGCTGGGGCCGCTGGCGTCCGGGTTGGTCGCGATGAAGCGAGCGCCGTTGTTGATCAGCCGGATCGCGCGCGTGATCGCCTCGAACGAGTAGGTCCGGGTCTCCCCGAGGACGACGTAGTCGGGGTCCTGGTCGGTCATGATGTAGCCGATGTCGTGCACGGCCGCGGTCAGCCCCGCCTCGCCCACGACGTACGCCGAGCCGCCCGGCCGCTGGTCGTCGAGGAACTGCGCGGTCGCCAGCGCGGACGTCCAGATCGACTCCTCCGGCACGTCGATGCCGCTGCTGCGCAGCAGCCGCACCCGCAGGTCGCGCGGGGTGAAGATCGAGTTGTTGGTGAGCACCAGGAACGGGATGCCGTGCTCACGGAGGGCGGCGATGAACTCCTTCGCCCCGGGGATCGGGTCCTCCTCCCGCACGAGGACGCCGTCCATGTCGGTCAGCCAGGTCCGTACGGGTCGCGATTCGGTCACGGGGTCATCATCGTGCACGCCGGCCGATCGGAGACGCGCGGACCAAGGTCGGTCTCCGCGGCCCGGCTGAGCGTGGCGTCGGGCCGCGCGCCGGACGTGTGTCCGCGCGTCTACGGACGCGGCGGTCGTACGCTCGGGGCGTGGACGACCAGACCCCGGCGCTCGCGGCCCTGACCGAGTCCGGCCTCGCGCACACGGTCACCCGGCACGGGCGGGTCGGATCGCTGGCCGAGGCCGCTGCCGCGCGCGGGGTGGACCCGTCCGCGATCGTGAAGACGATGGTCGTACGTCGCGGCGAGGGCGACCACGTCCTCGTCCTGGTGCCCGGTGATCGGCACATCTCGTGGCCCAAGCTGCGGGCGCTCCTCGGCGTCAACCGGATCTCCATGCCGGACGCAGACGCGGCTCGGGAGGTGACCGGCTACGAGCGGGGCACGATCACGCCGTTCGGCGCGAGGGCCGCCCTGCCCGTCGTCGCCGACGAGCGGATCGTCGGGCAGACGATCTCGCTCGGCGCCGGTGGCCACGGCGTCGCCGCGACCCTGGCTGCGGACGACGTGATCAGCCACTTCGGCGCGCAGGTCGCGGACGTCACTGATCCTGCGTGACCGGATGGCTGCGCTCGAGCTTCGCCCCCTCCACGTCGACGTCGGGAAGGATCCGGTCGAGCCACTTCGGCAACCACCAGGCGCTCTCGCCCATCAGGTGCATCGCGGCCGGGATCAGCAGCATCCGGACCACGAACGCGTCGAGCAGCACGCCGAACGCGAGCCCGAAACCGATCGGCTTGATGGTCGCGTCGTGGGAGAAGATGAAGCCCGAGAACACCGCGATCATGATGATCGCCGCCGCCGTGACCACCGACCGGCCGGCGTTGAGACCGTGCTGCACCGCCACCCGCGCGGGCGCACCGTGCGCGTAGGACTCCCGCATCCCGGAGACGAGGAACAGCTGGTAGTCCATCGCCAGGCCGAACAGGATGCCCGTCGCGATGATCGGGAGGAAGCTCAGCACCGGGCCCGGCGCGTGCACGCCGAACAGGTCGGACAGGAAGCCGATCTGGAAGATCGCGGTGATCCCGCCGAAGGCCGCGAGCAGTGACAGCACGAAGCCGAGGGTCGCGGTCAGTGGCACGAGGATCGATCGGAAGACCAGGATCAGGATGAGCAGCGAGAGCCCGACCACCAGCGCGAGGTAGAGCGGCAGCACCTCGGAGAGCTTGTCGGAGATGTCGATGCCGGCGCTGGCATTGCCCGCGACGCCGAGCGTCGCCTCCCCTCCTGCGGTCGTCGTCGGAGTGAGGGACCGCAGGTTCTGGACCAGCTCCGCGGTCGACTCGCTCGACGGTGAGCCGGCGGGGACGACCTGGAACGCCAGGGCGCTGCGGTCCTCCGACGCCCCGATCGGCACGACTGCCTCGACGTTCCAGACCTGGCCGAGCTGCTCGCCGACGGCGGCCTGCTCCGCGAGGACCTCGTCCTCGCCGACTGCCGCGGGCAGGTCGGCGACGACCAGCAGTGGGCCGTTGGCGCCGTCGCCGAACTTCCGGGCCTGGATGTCGTAGGCCTGGTAGCCGGCGGAGTCCGTCGGCTGGGTCGAGCCGTCGGGGAGGCCGAGGCGCATCTGCGTCGCGGGCGCTGCGATGACGAGCAGGGCGGCCACGCCGAGTCCGAGCACGGTCCAGGCGCGGGTGGTGCTCATCGGCTTGTCGCGGTCGGTGATGGCTGCGTCGTCGTCGTACGTCGTGCCGGCGGCGAGCTCGGCGCGCTCGCGGCGGCGCAGGATCCGCGGGCCGACCAGGGCCAGGACGGCCGGGGTGAGGGTGATGGCCATGAGGATCGCGACGAGCACGGCGACGGCGCCGACCGTGCCCATCAGGCCGAGGAACCCGACGCCGGTGACGTTGAGGGCGAGCAACGCCACGATCACGGTCACGCCGGCGAAGACGACCGCGTTGCCCGACGTGCCGTTGGCCAGGCCGATCGACTCGTGCAGGTCGGCGCCCTGCTTCAGCTGGCGCCGGTGGCGGTTGATGATGAAGAGGGAGTAGTCGATGCCGACCGCGAGGCCGAGCATCACGCCGAGCACCGGGGTCACGGAGACGAAGTCGACGATCCCGGAGAACGACAGCGACGCCAGCGACGCGATGCCGACACCCAGCAGCGCGGTCACCAGCGGCAGGGCGGCGCCGATCACGGTGCCGAGCATGAGGAAGAGGACGATCGCGGCGACGACGACACCGGCGATCTCGCCCGGGCCGAGGATCGACGGGACGGTCTGGGCGATGTCCTGCGAGGGGTAGACGTCGACCCCGTCGATCCCGGCGTCGGCCACGAGGTCCTCGATCGCGGTCTTGACCTCGGCAGTGACCTCGTTGGTCGACACGTCGAAGGTGACGTTGGCGACCGCGGCACTGCCGTCGGCCGACACCGTGCGGAAGCCGGACCCGAGCGCGGACAGGGTGGCGCCCTGCTCGAGCTGGGGCGCCTGCTCGTCGACCTTGGCCTGCTGCCGGTCCAGCTCTGCCTGGCCGTCGTCGAGCTGCTGCTCGGCGGCGTCGAGCTGGTCGCGGACGGCGGCCAGGGTGCCGGCCTCGCGAGCCTGGGTGCGCTGCTGGTCCAGCGCCTCGCGGCCGGCATCGATCTGCGCCTGACCGCTGCGGAGCTGGGCCACGCCCTCGTTGAGCTGCCGGCGGCCCTCGGCCACGCGCTCCGCCGAGGAGTCCAGCTGGTCCTGGGTGGCGAACGGGTCGGACACGTCGGCGACCGAGTCGACCTCCGCGACCTGGTCGAACAGCGTGCCCAGGTCAGCCTGCTGCTCGGCGGTGAAGGGCGAGCCGTCCGTCGTCTGCGCGACGATCGCGCCGTTGCCGCCACCGGCTGCCCTCGAAGTCGCGCTCGAGCTGCTGGGAGACCCGCGTCGTGGGGGTGTCGGGCAGCGTGATGTTGGTCGACAGCGCGCCCGCGAAGGCGACGTACGTCACCGCGCTCAGCGCCAGCACGGCCAGCCAGGCGCCGATCACGGCCCAGTGGCGGCGGGCGGCGAAGCGACCGATGCGGAAGAGGATCTCAGCCATGTCGGGTGACGGGCCTTTCGTACGTGGGGGTGGAGGCGTGCAGGTCAGGCGGAGGTGCCGAGTCGGAGCCGCTGGAGCAGCCGGTCGAGCAGCCGGTCCCAGTCGGCGCGGGCACCGACAGGTACGTCCGGGTCGAGGTCGGGGTGCTGCTCGAGCCAGCAGCCCGGCGATGGTCGTGATGCCGGCGAAGTGCAGGGCCAGCCCGAGCTCGAGGTCGACGGGGTCGATGTCGGGTGCGCGTCCGCGCAGCTGCTCCCGCAGCTGGCCGCCGACGTGGTCGAAGGCGTTGCGCGAGATCGCGTGGGCCTGCTCGTCCTGCGGCTCGGGGCAGCCGAGCATGCGGTGGATGGTCACGATCGCTGCGGGGAGGTCGACCATGCGAGCGGCCTCGCCGACCGCATCGAGCGCCGCGCGCCAGCCGGCCTCACCCGCCGGCAGGTCGGCGGTGCCGCGGTCGACCTGCTCGAGGATCTCGGTGGTCGCCTCGCCCAGGATCTGCTCGCACACGGCGACCAGCAGGTCGTCGATGCCGGCGAAGTGGTTGAAGACGGTGCGCCGCGAGACCCCGGCGAGGGTCGCGACCTGGTCGACGGTGAAGCCGTCCGCCCCGTGCGCACCTGCCAGTGACCGGGTCGCGTCGACGATGGCAGCGCGACGCTGCGCGCGCAGTGCGCTGCGTCCGTCGATCGGCGGGGTGGTCTTCACCCGACTATTGTTGCACTCAGTGCAAATAGTTCCCAGTCGGCGGCAGCCGGTCAGCGGGTGGGATCGATGATCGTCATGCCGGCGACGACCGCCGCGTCGAGCCGGGGCAGCAGCGCGGCCGCCTCGTCCAAGCCGATGGTGCGCTCGACCAGCCGTTGCGGCTCGAGCGCCCCGAGGCGGATCAGCTCCATCATCGGCGGGTAGTCGGCTGCGGCCATCCCGTGGCTGCCGAGCAGGTCGAGCTCCCACGCGATGACACGTGCCATCGGGATCCGCGGATGTCCGTCGACGGGCGGGAGCAGCCCGACCTGGGCCAGGCGACCCCTGCGGCGGAGGCTGAGGAGGGCGTCGGCACAGGTCTGCTCGCTGCCGACGGCGTCGACGGCGACGTGGCTGCCGCCGTCGGTGAGGCGGGCGACGGCAGCAGGGATGTCGCTCCCGTCGGCGAGCAGGACGTGCTCGGCCCCGAGGTCAGTGGCGACCGCGAGTGCTTCGGGGTTGCGGTCCACGGCGACCACCCGCGCACCGACGGCGCGGGCGATCATGACGGCGCTGAGGCCGACACCGCCCGCCCCGACGACGGTGACCCACTCGCCCTCGGCCACCCGGGCCCGACCCACGAGCGCGCGGTAGGCCGTGGCGAACCGGCACCCGAGGCTCGCGGCGGTCGCGAAGTCGATCGCGTCGGGCAGCGCGACGAGGTTGGTGTCGGCCGCGTGGAGGGCGACGTGCTCGGCGAAGGACCCCCAGTGGGTGAACCCCGGCTGCTGCTGGTCGGGGCAGACCTGGGCGTTGCCCGACCGGCACCACGCGCAGTGCCCGCACCCGCACACGAACGGCACGGTGACCCGGTCGCCGACCTGCCAGCGCGTGACGCCGGTGCCGACCTCGGAGATCGTCCCGGCCAGCTCGTGGCCCGGCACGTGCGGGAAGGCGATGTCGTCGTGTCCTGCCCATGCGTGCCAGTCGCTGCGGCACATCCCGGTCGCCGCGACGCGTACGACGACTCCGCCGACGGGTGCGACAGGCAGCGGGACCTCCCGCACCTCGGGCCGGGAGCGGACGCCGTCGATCACCACTGCGCGCATCGGTCCATCCTCGCGGACGCCAGGCACTGCGCTGCCCCGGACATGCACGATCGGGCCGGCCCATGAAGGACCGGCCCGATCATGTCGGCGGTGGCGGTGGGATTTGAACCCACGGTGGGTTTGACCCCACACAACATTTCGAGTGTTGCACCTTCGGCCGCTCGGACACGCCACCGCGCGGAACAGTACCGGAGGGTGAGCCGCAGTCGAAAACCGGCGAGCGGTCCCACGGCTGGGCGCAAGGCGTGGTCACGGGAGGCGTACGACGGTAGTTTCGGCGCACACCTGTGCTCGCCAGTGAGAGCAGGAACGGCGCGAGCCGGAAAGGGGCGTGGCTGAGACATGGCTGCCATCCGACGTGTCCGGGACCTCGCCCGTTCCGCCCTCCCGAAGAGCGTCGGTGAGCGCCTTCCTGCCGCGCCACCGCAGGAGGTCGGCGAGCTCCTCCACGACAAGCGTTTCCAGCGCGCCGTCGCCGAGCAGGCCGACGAGCAGGGTCGTCCCGAGGAGGAGGTCTGGTCGGAGGTCACGGGCTACCTCCACGAGATGTCCGCCGCCCACGACGACCGCACCGCCCAGGGATGGGCGCGGCTGGGCGAGTGGTTCCTCCGGGCCTACGACGTGCTGGTCGACGAGGACGACATGCAGGCGCTCAAGGCCTCGACCGCAGCCACAGCCTGGCGCTGGCCTTCAGCCACCGGTCCTACCTCGACGGCATGGTGATCCCCAACGCCCTGTCGCAGCGGCGCTTCTCGCCGACCTACACGTTCGGTGGCGCCAACCTCAACCTGCCCGTGATCGGCACGGTCGCCAGCCGCACGGGGCTCATCTTCATCCGGCGCTCGACCCAGGAGATCCCGGTCTACCGGCTCGCGCTGAGGTCCTACATCCGCCAGATGGTGACCAACAAGCGCAACATGGCGTGGTCGATCGAGGGCGGCCGGACCCGCACCGGCAAGCTGCGTCCGCCGGTGCACGGCATCCTCAAGTACCTCACCGACACCGTGCAGAGCGAGGGGGACGGCGACGACGCCCCCGACGTGCAGGTCGTCCCGCTGTCGGTGGTCTACGACCAGCTGCACGAGGTCTCGCTGATGACCGAGGAGTCGCGCGGCGCCAGCAAGACGCCGGAGGACTGGCGCTGGCTGGTCCGCTTCGCGCGACTCCAGCGCAACCGCCTCGGTCGCGCCTACCTCACCGTCGGCGAGCCGTTCTCGCTGCGCGAGCGGATGGCCGACCTCGAGGCCGAGGGCGTCGTCGGGCACCAGGCCGTCGAGCGCGTCGCGCTCGACATCTCGCACCGGCTCAACCGGGCCACACCGGTCACCGTCACCGCCATCGTCTGCTCGCACTGCTCGGTGCCGACCGCGCCCTGACCGTCGACGAGGTGCTCGACACCGTCGAGCCGCTGGCGACCTACATCGACGCGCGGAAGCTGGCCGGTCGCCGGCGCCGCCGACCTCCGCGACCGCTCGACGATCCGCCGCGCCCTCGCCGAGCTGGCCCGCAGCGGCGTGCTGACGGCGTACGACCGGGGGACCGAGCCGGTCTGGAAGATCGGCGACGACCAGCACCTGGTCGCCGCGTTCTACCGCAACACCGTCATCCACATCCTCGTCGAGCGTGCGATCGGCGAGCTCGCGCTGCTCGCCGTCAGCGAGCTCGAGCCCGACGCCGAGCTTCCGGCCGGCGGCGAGCTCCAGGTGGCGCTGGGAAGAGGCCAAGCGGATGCGCGACCTCCTCAAGTTCGAGTTCTTCTTCCCGAGCCGCGCGCGGCTTCGAGGACGACCTGCGCACCGAGCTCCAGCTCCTGGTCGGTGAGGGCGTGAGCGACATGACGCCGGTCCGGGCCCGCGAGCTGCTGGTCACCGCGCGTCCGCACCTCGCGCACCTCGTGCTCCGGCCGTTCCTCGACGCCTACCTGGTGCTCGCCGACCGGCTCGCCGACCGCGGTGACAGCGCTGTCGACGAGGATGACCTGCTCGCCGACTCGCTCGCCGTCGGCCAGCAGTGGGCGCTGCAGCGACGCGTCGCCAGCGCCGAGTCGATCTCGCTCGAGCTGTTCCGCACCGCGATGGCGCTCGCCCGCCACAAGGGACTGCTCGAGGGCGGCGACGGCATCGGCAGCGCGCGCGAGGCCTTCGCCGCGGAGCTGCGGGAGGCCGTACGCCGGGTCAACATCGTCGGCGAGATCGCCGGCGAGCCCGTCCAGGTGGTGCAGGTCGTGCCCGACGCGCAGACGCGGGACGGCAGCGCCAGGTGAGCGGACTCTCGGCCGAGGTCCTCGCCGCGATCGACGCCATCGAGGCCGGACCGCAGGGTCCCGCCGTCGGCGCGTTCTTCGACCTCGACGGCACCCTGGTCGCGGGCTACACCGCGGCCACGTTCTACGGCGACCGGCTCAAGGGGCGCGACGTCTCGCCCGCCGAGTTCCTCCGCACGGTCGTCACGGCGGTCGACGGCGAGCTCGGCGGCGACCCGACGCGCATCGCCCACGTCGCCTTCTCCGCCATGCGCGGCGAGTCCGAGGAGGCGTTCGCCGACCTCGGCGAGCGCCTGTTCCGCGCCAAGATCGCCGGCACCATCCGCCGCGAGTCGCGTGCCCTCGTGATGGCGCACCAGCGGGCGGGGCACACCGTTGCGGTTGCCTCCGCCGCCACGTCCGTACCAGATCGCGCCGGTCGCCCGTGACCTCGGCGTCGAGCACCTCGTGTGCACCCAGCTCGTCGTCGAGGACGGCCAGTTCACCGGTGCCACCGACGGGCCGATGCTGTGGGGCCGGCACAAGGCCAGCGGCGTACGCGCGTTCGCCAAGGAGCACGCGCTCGACCTCTCCACGTCCTACGCCTACGGCAACGGCTACGAGGACGTCGCCTTCCTCTCCTCCGTCGGCCACCCCACGGCGCTCAACCCGCACCGCGACCTCCGCTCCGCCGCCGGCCGGCTCGGTTGGCCGGTGCTCGACCTCAGCGACCCGGTCGGTGGATCGCTGGTCGCGGCAGGTCGTACGGCGGCAGCGCTGGTCGGCATGAACACCGGCGTGGTCGCGGGACTGGCCTACGGCCTGGTCCGGCGCAACGGCAGGGAGGGGCGCAACGCCGCGATCAAGCTCGGCACCGCCCTGCCGATGTCGCTGGCCGGCGTGTCGGTCAACGTGCTCAACCGCGAGCGGCTCTGGACGCACCGGCCGGCGATCTTCGTCGCCAACCACCAGAGCGCGCTCGACATCCCGGTCCTCGGCAACCTGCTGGAGCGCGACTTCACCATCGTCGCCAAGAAGGAGGCGCGCTGGGACCCGCGCACCTTTGTCGGCTCGATCGTCATCGACCCGGCCTACATCGACCGCAGCGACTCCGAGTCGGCCCGCGCGACCCTCGACGGTGTCGTGGAGCGGATCAAGGGCGGCACCTCCCTGATGATCTTCCCGGAGGGCACCCGGTCGGCCACGCCGGTCCTCGGCCCGTTCCGCAAGGGCGCCTTCCACCTCGCCGCGCAGGCCGGCGTACCCGTCGTGCCGGTGGTGCTGCGCAACACCGGCGAGCTGATGCGCCGCAGCTCCTTCGTGCTCAACCCGGGGGTCGTCGACGTGTGCGTGCTCGAGCCCGAGACCGACTGGAGCGTGGACGACATGAGCGAGCGGGTCACCGCGCTGCACACGAAGTTCGAGGAGACCCTGGCACGGTGGCCGTCGTGACGAAGGCCGAGGACTTCGAGCGCTGGGGTGGCGCGGCCGGGTGGGCGTCCGGCGTCGAGCTGACCCCCATGCAGACCCTGATGTGGCGCGCCGAGCGGCACCCCGTCCAGTCGTCCACCTCCACCGTCATCATCGACCTCGACCGCGCGCCGGACTGGAAGCGCTTCGTCGCCGCGACCGAGTGGGGCACCGGGCTCGTACGCCGGCTGCGTCAGCGGGTCGTCGATCCGGTCGTGCCGACCGCGGCTCCCACCTGGGCCGACGACCCGACCTTCGACCTCGGCTACCACCTCCGGCGCGAGCAGGTGTCGAGCCGCGAGGAGATGCTGGCCCAGGCCGCTCAGATCGCGCTGCGTCCGTTCGACCGGTCCCGCCCCCTGTGGGAAGGCGTGCTGTTCGACGGGGTGGGTGACGGTGCGGCCTACGTCCTCAAGATCCACCACGCACTGGCCGATCCGCTCGGCACCGTGCAGCTGCTGTCGATGCTCCAGTCGGGCAAGCGGGCGCACACCACGCGCAAGCCGGTCGGCGAGGACGTCGCCGCGGCGACCCATGCCGACCCGGTCGACCTCGCCGTCTCCGGGCTGCGCACCGACGTCGCCACCCTGCCCGAGGCCGCCCTGGCGACCGTACGCAACCTCGGTCTCGCCGCGACGCGACCTCGGGCGGTCGTCGCCTCGACCCTGCGCTACGGCGCGTCCGTACGCCGGCTGCTCTCCCAGACAGCCCCGCCGTCGTCCGAGCTGTCGCCGCGCACGGGGAAGATGTGGTCGTTCCTCACCCTCGACGCGCCGCTCGACCAGCTCCGCGCGGTCGCTCGCCAGGGCGGCGGCACCCTCGACGACGCCGCAGTGGCGCTGGTGCTCGGCGGGCTGCGCCGCTACCACGAGGGACGGGACGCCGTCGTGCGCGACATTCCTGTCGGCGTACGGGTCTCGCTCGACCGGGCCGACGACCTCGGCAACCGGTTCGCCGGGGCGATCATCTCCGGCCCGCTTGCGATCGAGGACCCGGTCGACCGGGTCGCGGCCGTGCGCGGCGAGGTGCTGTCGCTCCACACCGAGCGCGCGCTCGAGGTGCTCGACGCCGCGGCACCGCTGCTCAACCGGATGCCCGCCTTCGTGAGCGGCTCGGCCCTGCGGACCGCATCCGTGCCCGACGCGTTCGTGCTGACGCTGCCCGGACCGCCGCGCAAGCGCTACATGGCCGGCGCCGAGGTGCAGGGGATGTACGTCCTCGGGCCGCTGCCCGGCGCCGCGCTGACCGTGTGCCTGGTGACCTGCGGCGACACGGCCTGCATCGGCGTCAACGTCGACGCCAGCGCGGTCGCCGACCTCGACGAGCTCGCGGAGTGCCTGGCCGCTGAGATCGCTGCGTTCGTGGTCTGACTATCCGCTCGGCGAGGTCGACGTCGGGCCGACGTAGTAGAGCATCCGGTAGTCCACGCCCGCCTCGATGTTGACGAAGCCGTGGCGCTCGTAGAAGCGGCGGGTGTCGACGTCGACCTCGTCGACACCGATGTGCATCTCGGGCGAGCCCTTCTCCGCGACCAGCCGCCGGCACAGGTCGAGGACCTGGGTGCCGATGCCGTGGTCCCGCACGTCGGGGACGACGTAGAGCTCCTCGAGCTGCGACACCGGGCCGTCGAACCAGATCGCGGGCCGCAGGCTCACGAGGGCGAACGCCACGGCCTCGGCCCCGTCCTCCGCGAGCACCGAGACGATGTCGTCGAGCTCCAGCAGCCGGGCGAACCGCGCCGCGAGCACGTCGACGTCGTCGACCTCGGTCTCGAACTCGGTGTTGAAGTCCCACAGCAGCCGGGCGAGCACCTCGGCATCGGCGACAGTGGCCCGCCGGACCTCGGTCACGACCCCTCCCCATCCTTGGTATCTAGGGACGAAATCGGTGGCGGGACGTCCCCCACGCCTACCATTTCGTCCCTAGATACCGGCTGGCGGTGGGCCGCGAAGAAGCAGTCGAGGAGGGCCGTCGAGTCGGCGGCCAGCACGCCGGCGACCACCTCGGGCCGGTGGTTGAGGCGACGGTCGCGGACGACGTCCCAGAGCGAGCCGACGGCGCCCAGCTTGTCGTCGTACGCCCCGAAGACGAGCCGGTCGACGCGGGCGAGGACCAGCGCGCCGGCGCACATCGTGCACGGCTCGAGGGTCACGACGAGGGTGCAGCCCGTGAGCCGCCACTCGCCGCGGGTGGCTGCGGCGGCACGGAGCGCGACGACCTCGGCGTGACCGGTCGGGTCGCCCTCGGCCTCGCGGGTGTTGCGACCGGTGCCGATGACCGTGCCCGTCTCGTCGAGCACGACGGCACCGACCGGTACGTCGTCAGCGGCGAGGGCGGCCTGCGCCTCGGCGAGCGCCAGGCGCATGGGTGCGTCCCAGGCATCCGTCGTGCTCGGTCGTGGGGCGTTGGTCATGCCGGCGTGAGGCCGGCGGCGTCGTCGAAGAGCTCGCCGAAGCCGAGGCGGCGGGCGATGTCGGACAGCATCTCGTCGGGGTAGAGCTCGACGTCGTCGAGCAGGGCGCCCATGTCGATCGCGTGCAGGCCGAGGTCGGCGAGCAGGTCGAGGTCGCCGGCCGGCACCTCGACGTCGTCGTCCTCGGGCGCGGGCAGACCCAGGAAGTCGATCACCGACTGGGCGATCTCCCACTCGTCGGCTGCCGTGACGTCGGACAGCAGGACACGGGTGCTCGTGCCGGTCACGCGGACCAGGACGAAGAAGTCCTCGTCGACGGCGACCATCCCGACCGCCCCGGACTCGCTGGCGACCTGGCGCAGGGCGTGGCTCAGCGCCTCGACCGTGTCGAAGGCGGGCGTCGCGATGTCCTGGACCTGCCAGTCACCGTGCTCGACGAATGCGGCCAGCGCGAAGTCGACCCCGCCGCTCTGTTCGGACATGCCGGCCTCCCCAACCGCTGTCGGACGCCTCCAATGTCTCAGAAAGCTGGGGGCGCGCCAACCCCGTTCACCGCGCGTCCGGGGGAGCGGCCAGGGGACGCTAGGGTCGCCCCATGCGCCTGCACGTGGTGAACCACCCCCTCGTCTCCCACAAGCTCACCGTCCTCCGCGACGAGCAGACCGACTCGCCGACCTTCCGGCGGCTCACCGACGAGCTGGTGACCCTCCTCGCCTACGAGGCCACGCGCGAGGTCCGCGTCGACCCGCGCGACATCACGACGCCTGTGGGTCCGACCACCGGGGTCTACCTCGCGCAGCCCCGGCCGATGGTCGTGCCGATCCTCCGCGCCGGTCTCGGCATGCTCGACGGCATGATGCGGCTCCTGCCGACCGCCGAGGTGGGCTTCCTCGGCATGGTCCGCAACGAGGAGACGCTCGAGGCGTCGACGTACGCCGAGCGGCTGCCCGAGGACCTGTCGGGCCGCCAGTGCTACGTCCTCGACCCGATGCTCGCGACCGGCGGCACGCTCGCCGCGGCGATCAACTTCCTCACCACCCGCGGTGCCGACGACATCACCGCGATCTGCCTGCTGGCTGCGCCCGAGGGTGTCGCCAACCTCGAGGCCGGCCTCGAGGGCCTCGACGTCCCGGTCACCGTGGTGACCGCCGCGCTCGACGAGAAGCTCAACGAGAAGGGCTACATCGTCCCGGGACTCGGCGACGCCGGCGACCGGTTGTACGGCGTCGCGCACTGACCGACCCGCCGACCCCCCGGACAGGTAGCCGGCCGCGTCGAGTCGCACCGGCAGGCGCGCTCGACTAGCCGACGAGCACCACGTGGAGGGTGCGGGGGCCGTGGACGCCCTCGACGCGGTCGAGCTCGATGTCGCTGGTGGCGGACGGGCCGCTGATCCAGGTGAGCGGACGCGACGGGTCGAGGAGGGCGATCGCGTCCGGCACGTCGGCGACCACCTGGGTCGCGTCGACGATGCAGACGTGGAGGTCGGGGACGAGGCTGATCGCGCGCCGGCCCTGGTCGGGTGCGTGGTCGAGGACGATCGTGCCGGTCTCGGCGATGCCGACTCGCGCGCGGGTCACGACCGCGTCGATGCCGTCCAGATCGTGGGCCGAGAGACCGTTGTCGGTGACCGAGCCGTCGACCGCGAGGTCGAGACCGGGAGGTACGACGCTGGTGAGGGTGCCGAGCACCCCGGCGACCACGCCGCCCAGGTCGGCGGGCGTGCAGCGGGTGACCACGGCGCGGTAGTCCTCGACGCGCTCGACGAACAGCGCCACGAGGTCGCCGCGGTCGGGCGCCCGCGGGGCAGCGGGGACGTCGACGGCGGGCGAGACGTCGGCCAGCGCGGCGCGGACACGGCCGAGGATCTCGTCGCGGGCGCTACTCATCGCGGATCCCTCCGTCCGTGCGGTCCCACCACTCGCGGAACGACTCCGCCGGGGGCGCGGGCAGGTCGCGAGCGCCGGTCCAGCCCGCGGCAGGACCGGGAAGACGGCCTGCAGCGGCACGACCGCCGGGCAGCGACGTACGGGAGAAGCGGCCGATGACGCGCCCGGCCAGGCCGGAGGCGCGCTCCGCCATCCGCAGCCGACGGGAGTCCGAGAACGTCCACGCCGCCGCCTTCATCGCGATGGCCTCCGCCTTGGGCACCCGGTCGCCGCGGTGCGAGTCCACGACCGCCGCGCGCTGGTCGACCAGCACCGACGGGATGTCGATCCGCACGGGACAGACCTCGAAGCAGGCCCCGCAGAGCGAGGAGGCGTACGGCAAGGACGCGGTCTGCTCGTCGGCGACCCCGTTGAGCAGCGGGTTCAGGATCGCGCCGATCGGACCCGGGTAGACCGAGCCGTAGGCGTGGCCCCCGACCCGCTCGTAGACCGGGCACACGTTGAGGCAGGCCGAGCACCGGATGCAGCGCAGGGCCTGCCGACCGACGTCGTCGGCGAGCGCACGTGTCCGGCCGTTGTCGAGCAGGACGACGTGCACCTCCTGCGGGCCGTCGCCGGGAGTGACCCCGGACCAGGTCGAGGTGTAGGGGTTCATCCGCTCGCCCGTCGACGAGCGCGGCAGCAGTCGCATCATCGGGTCGAGGTCGGACCAGGTCGCGACGACCTTCTCGATGCCGACGACGCTGATCAGCACCTCGGGCAGGGTCAGGCACATCCGGCCGTTGCCCTCGGACTCCACGACCACGAGCGTGCCGGTCTCGGCGACAGCGAAGTTGGCGCCACTCACCGCGACCGTGGCGCGCAGGAACTTCTCGCGCAGGTGCTCACGTGCGGCACCCGCCAGGACGGCAGGCTCGTCGGTGAGCCCGTCCGGCGCAGGCCGGCCGACGTCGCCCATGCGCCGCCGGAAGATCTCGCGGATCTCCGCGCGGTTGCGGTGGATCGCCGGCACCAGGATGTGCGAGGGGAGGTCGTCGCCGAGCTGGACGATCAGCTCGGCCAGGTCGGTCTCCCACGCGGCGATGCCCTCGGCCTCGAGGGCTTCGTTGAGGCCGATCTCGGCCGTCGCCATCGACTTCACCTTGACGACCTCGTCGGCGCCGTGGGCCCGGGTGACCTCGGCGACGATCGCGCAGGCCTCCTCGGCGTCACGGGCCCAGTGGACCGTCGCGCCCGCCCGCACGAGGGAGGCCTCCAGCGTCTCGAGGTGCGTGGCGAGGTCGCGCAGGGCAGCCTCCTTGACCCCGGCACCAGCGAGCCGCAGGTCTTCCCAGTCCTCGACCTCGGCCACCACCTTGGCCCTCTTGTCGCGGATCGTCGCGGTGGCGTGGGCGAGGTTGCTGCGCAGCTGCGTGTCGCCGAGCGCCGCGCGCGCGGCCGTCGGGAAGGCCGGCATGCCGACGAAGGTGCCTGTCATCTGGCGTCCGCCTCGGTGCCGGCCAGGATCTCGGCCAGGTGCATGACCCGTACGCCGGCCCGCTGGCGCGAGAGCAGGCCGCCGATGTGCATCAGGCAGGAGTTGTCACCGGCCACGAGGACCTCCGCACCCGTGTCGCGGACGTGGCGCGCCTTGTCGGCTCCCATCGCGACGGACGTGTCGGCGTTCTTGAGGGCGAACGTGCCACCGAAGCCGCAGCACTCGGTGGCCATCGGCAGGTCGACGAGCTGGATCCCGCGCACCTGCTCGAGCAGCTGCTGGGGCCGGTCGCCCACGCCCAGCATCCGCAGGCTGTGGCAGGTCGGGTGGTAGGTCACCCGGTGCGGGAAGTAGGCGCCCACGTCGGTCACCCCGAGCACGTCGACCAGGAACTCCGAGAGCTCGTACGTCCTCGGACCCGTCTCCGCCACCGCCGCGACCAGCGCCGGATCACCCGACCGCTCAGCCACGATCGAGTGCTGGTGACGGGCCGACCCGGCACACGAGCCCGACGGCGTGACGATCGCGTCGTAGCCCGCGAAGGCGTCGACGAACGTCCGCACCACCGGCACCGCCTCGTCGAGGTAGCCGGTGTTGACCATCGGCTGGCCGCAGCAGGTCTGCTTCGCCGGGAACTCGACATCGACCCCGAGACGGCGCAGCAACCGCACGACGGACTTCCCGGTGTCGGGGAACATCGCGTCGTTGACGCAGGTGACCTGGAGGGCGACCCTCACGGGCGGCATCCTTCCACGGGACCAAGAAGGGCGCCGGTCATCAGCTCGGGACCACCTTCTCGGCGTAGGGCACCAGCCGGACGGGTCCGACCAGTCCGTAGCTCTGCCGGGCGGCGACGGCGTACACCGACGGGGTCACCGTGCGGAGCCGGTTGATCAGGGTGGAGGCCACCTCGACCTCGATCTGGTTCACCCCGCGGACCAGGGCGTGGCCGAGGTCGACGACGGCGTCCATCGGGTCACAGGGAGGCAGCAGCTCACCGTTGACCCGGACCCGGAAGGTGTCGTTGACCTCGCCGAGCTCCAGGTAGGCGCCGTCGTCGTCGGTCCAGTCGGCGCCCAGGTCGATCGTGGTGCGATAGCGACCGATGCCGGACACGTCCTCGAGGCCGGCCACCTTCGACCAGGACTGCAGCGTCCCGAGGTCCCGCTGGTGCACCTCCTTGGCGGTGCGCAGGTCCTGGGTGTCCGCCGGGTTCGCCGGCTTCCAGTCCTCGAGCTCCAACGACCACGAGGACGGGACGATCGGCGCGCGGACGCGGGCGATCTTCACCTTCGCCGTCGACCCGTCGGCGCGGGTGAGGTCGAAGGATCCCGCCGTCGTGCTGCGCAGGGCTGCGTTGGCACCGCGTACGACGACGGTCTGGCCGGCCGTCCCGACGGGCAGCACGGAGCGTGCCGTGCCCTTGCCCGGTGCGGCCAGCACGACCACGGTGGACTGGCCCGGCACGAGATCGACGCGCACGCGGACCCGGTCGCCGGAGCGCTCGAAGGCGGCGATCCGGCTGACCTCGCCGGTCCACGCGTCGAGGAGCCACGGGATCGCGGTCGGGTCTGCGGCGGTGAGCCAGACGTCCTGGACGACCGGGTTGAGGCGCCGGTTCTCGGCATGCCGGGCATTGGCGAGGTAGTAGAGGTCGACGTCGCCGTCGGACCGGCGTACGTGCATGACGGTCGAGTCGGCATGCTCGACGTCGCGCGTGACGCCGAGGGCGGCGAGGGCGTTGCCGACCTCGGCCTCGGGGACGGTCCGCGTGGTGGACAGTGCGCCCACCTGGCTCATCAGGCTGCGGACCTCTGTGGTCGCGGCTTCGTCGTCACGGCCCACGGGCGTGACCGCCGACCAGTCGCCGATGAGCACGATCGGCAGACCCGCCCGACCGAGCGCGAGGATCCGCTTGGCGCCCTCGATGTCCATCGTGACCGCGTTGCTGCGCAACGAGTCGGGACCGACGACCAGCGCCTTGTAGGCAGGACCGTCCGGCGCCAGCCGCCCGCCGCGGACCTCCGCGGACGGCAGCTCCAGCAGGGACGCGCTCATGAAGGCGTGCGACCACCCGAGCTTGGTGCCGTTGTTGGTGATCCACTGCGGCCCGATGCCCGTCGAGGCCCAGCCCTTGTGCCGCCAGAAGGCGATGTCGTACCTGGGCGTTCCGGTCTGCAGCACCAGCTGGGTGCGCGCGATGTAGTCGGCGATGCCCGGGACGTGCTCCCACTGGGGAGTGCGCGGTCCCCAGGCCTCGCCGAAGCCGATCGCGTTGTTGCCGTAGGGCGAGAACGCCGCGAAGCCCGGCCAGGTGACCTCGGGCGCCTGGGCATACGCAAAGCCGTGGATCATCAGCCGGTTCACGCCCGCGACGAAGATGCTGTTGATGGTGAACAGCGCCTGGTTCTGCGCTGTCGGGCTCGCGGTGTTTGCGCCCCACGTCGTGTTGTAGGCGGCGCCGTTGTAGCAGATCGCCTCGCAGGACAGGAGCGTGTGGCCGGCCATGTCGCGGCCCGACGCCATGATCCGGTAGTCGTCGAGGTTCTTGAATCCGAGCGACTCCGTCTCCGGGACGTCGACGACGGCAGCGTGCTGCATCGTGTCGGTCTCGAGGCCGTAGGGCTGGATCCGGATGCCCATGCCGAGGCCGCGAGCGAAGTCCTGCAGCGGCCGGAGGTGGCAGTCGAGGTAGAGGTCGGACAGCACCTGGTTGTAGTCGTCGCGGATCTCGTTGGTGCGCAGGTTGTCGGGGGTCGCCGGGTCGGTCGCGGCGAGCGAGAACTGGTACTTCTCCTTGAGCTCCAGCACGAACGGGAGCCACGGCCTCAGGTCGTAGCCACGGCTCTTCTCGAAGTCCTCGAGGAAGGTCGGGGTCCAGATGGTCGCCTCGGTCTCGATCTCCAGGGAGTCCTCGAAGAGGTTGCCGCCTGCCGCGCGCAGCAGGGCACGCATCTCGCCGTCGAGGATCTTGTGCTCCCAGAGGTCGACGACCGCCTGGGCACCCAGCGGGCTGAAGTGGTCGACGACGTACGAGCGGGGCGAGGTGTGCGGCGATGCCTCCGGCTCCTGGCCGGAGCCGCGGCTCCAGGTGGCGAGCAGGACCCAGGTGCTGCCGGCCGGTGCGGCCGGCGCGGTCCAGGTCAGGTGGTCGCCGACGACGGTGGCGGTCACGTCGGTCCACGAGCTCGGGTCGAGCAGCGTGCTGGTGATGACGTTGTTGCGGTCGCGGACGTAGCCGGTGACCCGGTGGGCCTGCACGGTCACCAGCGTCGAGCGCGTCACCGACGACTTCGGCTCGACCACGGGGTGGGGCAGCGCTGCGTCGTACGTCGTCCCGGCGGCGACGGTGGCCACTCCGTGCACCAGCTCGGTGCAGGCGGCAGCGTCGTCCGGGGTGATCGTCGAGACTGCGGCGGGCCACGACGGGCCGACGGTGATGTCGATCGTGACGCCTCGCTTCGCCCCGCGGGCCAGCGCGGCCTTGACGCCGGCCACCCACGGCGCGGTGCCCCACCCGCTGGTGGCGACGTCGATCTCGATGTTGCGGGCGCGGAGGCTGTGGGTCACGTCGGCGACCTCGAGGTGGCCGAAGCCGGCGTCGGCGACCTGGTCGACCTCCCGCGCGATCTCGACAGGGTCGACGAGGCCGTGCGGCCACCACCAGCGGAAGCCGGCCGCGCTGCTCGTGCCGGGCTTGCGGAACAGCTTCTCGAGGTCCTTCGGGAAGCCGCCAGGTCCTGCGGCAAATGCTGCACCGGGGGTGGCGACGGTGCCGGCGGCGCCGATGACGGCGGCAGTGCCGAGGCCGGCCGCGGCCGCGCCGAAGAGTGAGCGGCGGGTGAGGCGTGCGTCCGAGAGCGGGTCGGTCATGGTGGGGCCTTCCAGAGATAGGCGGAGTGGGATCGAGCGGGTGTCGAGCGGGATGGGTGCGATCAGGGGTGACGGACGCGCGGTTCGTGACGGCGGAGGTCCTGCGTGCGGGCGACCAGGTCGCGAAGGTCGTCGAGCCCGCCGCTGACGGCGCCGGCCGCGCGCCCTTGCACGAGCACGTTGCCGAGGGCGGTCGCCTCGACCGGACCGGCGACGACGGGGAGCCCGGTGCGGTCGGCGAGGGCCTGGCAGAGCAGGGCGTTCTGGCTGCCACCGCCGACGACGTGCACCTGGTTGATGGTCCGACCTGCCAGGTCGGCGGCCGTGCGCAGCGCATCGGCGTACGCCGCCGCGAGGCTCTCGACGATCGAGCGCACCAGGGTCACGGCATCCGTGGGTGCGGCGACGTCGTGCTCCGCGCACCACGCAGCGATGCGGGCCGGCATGTCGCCCGGCGCGACGAACCGGGGGTCCTGCACGTCGAAGACCGGGATGTCAGTCGTGACGTCGGCGGCGGCCGCGAGCAGTGCACCGAGGTCGTCACGACCCCAGGTGCGCAGGGACTCGCTGAGCAGCCAGGTGCCCATCACGTTGGTGAGGAAGCGGATGGTGCCGTCGACCCCGCCCTCATGGGTGAAGTTGGCCGCACGGGCTGCCTCGGTGAGGACCGGCGCGCGGAGCTCGAGCCCGACCAGACCCCAGGTCCCGAGGGAGATGTACGCCGACTCGTCACCGGCGAGCGGCACGCCGACCACGGCCGAGGCGGTGTCGTGCGACCCGACGGCGACGACGGGCAGGCCGGGGGCGCCGACGCTCTCGCCGATCTCGGGCAGGAGCGTGCCGATCGTCGCGCCGGGGTCGACCAGTGCGGCGAGGACGTCGCGGGGGAGCCCGAGGCGGGCGATCAGGTCGTCGTCCCACTCGCCGGTGGTCACCGAGAGCAGGCCGGTGGTGGAGGCGTTGGTCCGCTCCGCGACCTCGGCACCGGTGAGCCAGTAGGCCAGCAGGTCCGGCACCAGCAGGACGCGGTCGGCCTCCGCGAGGCGGGTGTCGGCGGCGAGCTGGTAGACGGTGTTGAACGGCAGGAACTGCAGGCCCGTGCGGGCGTACAGGTCCGGCGCGGGCACCCGGGCGTGGACCAGCCTCGGTCCGGCCTCGTTGCGTGCCTCGTCGCGGTAGTGGAACGGCTCGGCCAGCAACCGCCCAGCGCGCAGCAGGCCGTAGTCGACCGCCCACGAGTCGATGCCGACGCTGGCCAGGGGGCCGGGCGCCATCGCGATGGCGGCCCGCAGTCCGTCCAGGGCGTGGCGGTGCAGTCCGGAGACGTCCCAGTGCAGCCCGTCGTCCGCGTGCACCGGTCCGTTGGCGAACCGGGCAGCCGCCGTCAGTCGCAGGTGGTCGGGACCGACCTCGCCCAGCATCACCCGTCCGCTCGACGCCCCGAGGTCGATGGCGGCGACGTGGGCGGGTGTGGAGGCTCGCTTCGCTCGCACCTCAACCACCCTGGCCGCCTATCGAAGGAACGCCGCGGCCACGCCGGCGTCGACGGGGACGTGGAGACCGGTGGTGTGGCTGAGCTGGTCGGAGCACAGCACGAAGACGGCGTTGGCGATGTTGTCCGGCAGCACCTCGCGCTTGAGCAGGGTCCGCTGGGCGTAGAACTTGCCGAGCTCCTTCTCGTCCACGCCGTAGACCGCGGCGCGCGAGGCGCCCCAGCCGCTGGAGAAGATCCCGGAGCCCTGGACGACACCGTCGGGGTTCACGCCGTTGACCTTGATGCCGTGCTCGCCGAGCTCGGCCGCGAGCAGCCGCACCTGATGGGCCTGGTCGGCCTTGGCAGCGCCGTACGCCACGTTGTTGGGGCCGGCGAAGACCGAGTTCTTCGAGGAGATGTAGACGATGTCGCCGCCCATCCCCTGGTCGATCATCGCCTTCGCCGTGGCCTGCGCGACGAGGAACGATCCCTTCGCCATCACGTCGTGCTGGAGGTCCCAGTCCTTCTCGGTCGTCTCGAGCAGCGAGCGCGACAGCGACAGGCCGGCGTTGTTGACGACGAGGTCGACGCCACCGAAGGCGAGCACGGTCGCGTCGACGGCTGCCTGGACGGCCGCAGCGTCGGACACGTCGACCTGGACGCCGACGGCGACGTCGAGCGAGCCGATGTCGGCGGCCGCGGCCTGGGCCTTCTCCAGCGACAGGTCGGCGATGACGACGCAGGCGCCCTCGGCCGCGAGCTTCTTCGCGGTGGCCAGGCCGATGCCGGAGGCGGCGCCGGTGACGAGCGCGACGCGGGTGGCGAGCGGCTTCGGCTTCGGCATCCGCTGGAGCTTGGCCTCCTCGAGCGCCCAGTACTCGATGCGGAACTTCTCCGACTCGTCGATCGGGGCGTACGTCGAGAGGCCCTCCGCGCCGCGCATCACGTTGATCGCGTTGACGTAGAACTCGCCGGCGACGCGGGCGGTCTGCTTGTCCTTGCCATAGCTGAACATGCCGACGCCGGGGACGAGGATGATCAGCGGGTCGGCGCCGCGCATCGCGGGCCACTCACCGCCCCCGTGCTCGCGCAGCGCCTTGGCGTTGCGGTCGTAGTAGGACGCGTAGTCGGCGCGGTAGGCCTCGTGCAGCTCGGCGACCCGGGCGCGCACCTTGTCCAGGGACGCGTCGGGGGCGAGGTCCAGCAGCATCGGCTTGACCTTGGTGCGCAGGAAGTGGTCCGGGCACGACGTGCCGAGCTCGGCCAGGCGAGGGCGCGTTCCTCGAGGCGAGGAAGTCGAGGACGACCTTGTCGTCGGTGAAGTGCCCGACCATCGCGCGGTCGGCGGAGGCGACGCCGCGCAGCAGCGGGGCGATCTCGGCCGCGCGGGCACGCCGCCTGGCCGGGGACAGCGGCTCGTACTTCTTCACGCGGGCGCCGAACGGCAGCTTCTTGGAGTGCTTCTTGATGTAGCGCTCGGCGGTGCGGATGATCCAGAGCGAGTTCTTCTCCGCCTGCGCGCTGGTGGTGCCCCACGCGGTGATGCCGTGGCCGCCCAGGATGCAGCCGATGGCCTGGGGGTTGGCCTCCTTGATGGCGGCGATGTCGAGACCGAGCTGGAAGCCCGGCCGGCGCCACGGCACCCACACGACCTTGTCGCCGAAGGCCTCCTTGGTGAGCTGCTCGCCGTCCGCGGCGGTCGCGATCGCGATGCCGGAGTCCGGGTGCAGGTGGTCGACGTGCGCGGCGTCGACGAGGCCGTGCATCGCGGTGTCGATCGAGGGAGCCGCACCGCCCTTGCCGTGCAGGCAGTAGTCGAACGCCGCGACCATCTCGTCCTCGCGGTCGACGCCGGGGTAGACGTCGACGAGGGCGCGCATCCGGTCCAGGCGCAGCACGGCCAGGCCGGACGCGGTCAGGGTGCCGAGGTCGCCGCCGGAGCCCTTGACCCAGAGCAGCTCGACGTCCTCGCCCGTGACGGGGTCGGTCTCGGTGCCCTTGGCGGACGTGTTGCCGCCGGCGTAGTTGGTGTTCTTGGCGTCGGCGCCCAGCCTGTTCGAGCGCTCGACGAGCTCGGCGACGGTGGGGTTGAGGTCACTCACGGTGAAGGGTTCCTTCTGGGTTCGGGGGAGTGTCGGAAGACGGAGGGGGAGCTCAGTTCCAGCCGGCCTGCGAGCCGCCGACGCGGTCCGCCTCGATCTGCTGCTGGTAGCCGGACTCGAGGTAGGCGCGCATCGGGTCGGCCGGCAGGCCGCGCTCCTCGCGCCACCCGGCCAGGTCGCGGCGGACGTCGGTGTAGAAGGCGTCCATGAAGATCTCGTTGGCGAGCAGCACGTCACCGTCGCTGCGGGCCCGGTCGAGGGCGTCGGTGTCGAGGAGCAGCGCGCGCGCCGTCATCTCCTGCACGTTGAGCACCGAGCGGATCTGGCCCGGGACCTTGGCCTCGATGTTGTGGCACTGGTCGAGCATCAGCGCGACCTCGTTGGGCGAGCCGTCGGCCTGGTTGCCGAAGCCCCCGCCGCGGATGACCTCGACCATGATCCGGAACAGCTGGTAGGGATCGGCCGCACCGACGATCAGGTCGTCGTCGGCGTAGAAGCGGCTGTTGAAGTCGAACGAGCCGAGCTTCCCGAGCCGCAGCAGCTGCGCGACGATGAACTCGATGTTGGTGCCCGGCGCGTGGTGACCGGTGTCGAGGCACACCTTCGCGCGGTCGCCGAGGGCGGCCACGTGGACGTACGACGTGCCCCAGTCCGGGACGTCGGTGTGGTAGAACGCCGGCTCGAAGAACTTGTACTCGAGGACCAGTCGCTGCTCCTCGGAGAGCTGGTCGTAGATCGTGCGCAGGCCCTCGGCCAGCCGGTCCTGGCGGGCACGCATGTCGCCCTGGCCGGGGTAGTTGGTGCCCTCGGCGAGCCAGATCTTCAGGTCGCGGGACCCGGTCTGGTGCATCACCTCGATGCACGCGAGGTGGTGGTCGATCGCCTTCTGCCGCACTCGCGGGTCGGTGTGCGTGAGGGCGCCGAGCTTGTAGTCGTCGTCCTGGAAGGTGTTGGAGTTGATGGTGCCGAGCGCGACGCCCTGCTCCTTGGCGTACGCCGACAGGGCGGCGTAGTCGTCGACCTCGTCCCACGGGATGTGGAGC
The DNA here is from genome assembly GCA_963708875.1 of uncultured Actinomycetota bacterium. Classification (GTDB taxonomy): domain Bacteria; phylum Actinomycetota; class Actinomycetes; order Propionibacteriales; family Nocardioidaceae; genus Nocardioides. The sequence continues at coordinate 103,604 of CAVPUL010000005.1, read as the reverse complement.
GCCACCGACGGCGAGAGGCCGGTGAACCGGTGGACGGCGGCGGCGTCGGCGATCTTCTCCTCGACGGTGCGCGGGGTGCCGGGGGAGCCGAAGACCTTGAAGCGGGTGCCGGAGTTGCCGTAGGCCCAGGACGGCACCTCGATGGCGAGGTCAGCGAGCTGGTCGCTGATGGCGGAGAATCCGGAAAGGGTGGTCATCACTGGTCCTGGCGTGGGGTCGGGGTGGTCGGGGAGGTCGTGCTGGGGAGCGCGGCGAGCTGGTCCTCGAGGTGGAAGACCTCGCTCAGCTGCCGGAAGCCCTGGTCGGGCGGGAGGTCGAGCTCCTCGAAGAACTCGGCCATCTCCGCCTGCCAGCGGGCGTTGACGTCGGTGCGGGCCATGCCTGCCTGTGCGGCGGCGAGGTCGTCGGTCTGGAGGTAGCCGACGAGCAGGCCGTCGTCGCGCAGGAAGAGGGAGTAGTCGTGCCAGCCGGTGTCGTGGAGTGCGCGGAGCATGTCGGGCCACACCGCGGCGTGGCGCTCGGCGTACTCAGCCATCCGGTCCTGCCGGACCTGGAGCGTGAAGCAGACGCGCGGCATCGCACTCTCCTGTCAATCATCGTTGGTCGAGGAAGGCGCGCTGGCGCCTGTCACGAGACCTGGATCTGGTTTCGAGACGGGTTGCGCAGACCCTCACTGGTTCGGGCCTGCGCAACCCTCCTCAACCTGATCGCCTGGTCCGGCCCTCGCAGGCTCGGTCCGGGGCGATCAACTCAGAAGTCGAAGTCGCCGATGTTGTCCTTGGTGAAGGTGAACGGCTCGCCGAGGAGCACGACGCCGTCGGCGCCGACCTCGAAGGAGCCCAGGTCGCCGGCGTCGAAGGAGTCGCCCTCGGCGCCGGTGATGTCGCCGTTGACCAGCGCAGTAGCGGCGTACGTCGCGAGGTAGCCCAGGTCGCCCGGGTTCCACAGCGCGAAGGACGCGACGGTGCCGTCCTCGACGAACTCACGCATCTGGTTCGGCGTGCCGAGGCCGGTCAGCGCGACCTTGCCCTTGAACTCCGAGTCCGAGAGGTAGCGCGCCGCAGCGGCGATGCCGACCGTGGTGGGCGAGATGATGCCCTTGAGGTCGGGGTGGTTCTGCAGCAGCGCCTCGGTCTGGTCGAACGACTTCTGGTCCTCGTCGTCGCCGTAGACGGTGTCGACCAGCTTGATGTCGGCGTAGTCCGGGTTGTCGGCGAGCTCCTTCTCCATCATGTCGATCCAGGCGTTCTGGTTGGTCGCGTTGGCGGTGGCCGACAGGATCGCGATCTCGCCCGAGCCGCCGATCTCCTCCGAGATCAGCTCGAGCTGCTTGGCGGCGATGCCCTCGGAGGTGGCCGCGTTGATGAACAGGTCGCGGCAGTCGGGGTTGGTGTCGGCGTCGAAGGTGATCACCTTGACGTCGGCACTGCGGGCCTCGTCGATCGCGTCGCACAGGGCGTCGGGGTCGTTGGCCGAGAGGATCAGTGCGTCCTTGCCCTGCTGCGCCACGGTGTTGATGTAGGACACCTGCGCGTCGGGGCTGCCGGTCTCGGGACCGACCTCCTCCATGTCGGCACCGAGCTCGTCGGCCGCCGTCATGGCGCCCTTGGTGCTGGTGTCGAAGTAGGCGTTGCCGAGGTTCTTCGGGAGCATCGTCATCGACAGCGAGCCGCCGCCGTCGCCGCTGCCGGAGTCGCTGCCGGAGTCGCCGGCGTCGTCGCTGCCGCAGCCGGCGAAGGCGAAGGTCGCGGTGAGCAGGAGCGCGGCCAGAGCCACGGGCTTCCTGGTGGTGAACTTCATGAGTCACTGCCTCTCGTTGGTACGCCGGCGGATGCCGCGTTATCTGGGGTGTGGGACTCCCGAGGAGCCGCCGGTGTCGTCTTGCGGGGGAGCCTCGAGGAGGTCCACGCAAGGACGTTGGGGAGGATCACCGAGGCCACGAGGAGCAGGCCGACGATGATGTTGGTGACGTTGACCGTCACGGACTCCAGGCGCAGGGCGCTGGAGATGACGCCGATCAGCACGACTCCGGCGAGGACGCCGTGGAGCCGGCCGCGGCCGCCGAAGATGGAGACGCCGCCCAGGAGGACGGCCGCGATGACCTGCAGCTCGTAGCCGGTGGCGTTGTCGCCGCGGGCCGACCCGAAGCGCAGGGTGAAGTAGACGCCGGCCAGGGCCGAGACGACGCCCGAGAGCATGAAGAGCACCAGCTTGGTCCGCGCCACGTCGACGCCGGTGAAGTGCGCCGCCTCGTCGTTGAGCCCGATGTCGTAGACCCCGCGGCCGAAGGTCGAGAAGTGCAGCAGCACGACGAATCCGACCGCGAGCACCGCGAACGGGATCATGACGAGCGGGATCTTGGTCTCGCCGATCGTCCCGGTGGCGAGGTCCGACCACTTCTCGGTGAAGTCGGTGATCGCCTTCGTGCCGAGCAGGCCCACCGCGATGCCGCGGAAGAGCGCGAGGGTGCCGATCGTGACCGCGAGCGACGGCAGTCCGACGTACGCGATGAGGAAGCCGTTGAGTGCGCCGCACGCCAGGCCGGCCAGCAGGGCGACCAGCGCTGCGGCCGGCACGGACATGCCGTGCTGGTGGAGCACGCCGAGCAGCACGCTGCTCAGGCCCATGATGCTCGCGACCGACAGGTCGATCTCACCGGTGATGATCACCAGCGTCATCGGCAGCGCGATGAGGAGGATCGGCGCGATGTCCTGCAGCAGGAACTTGATGGTCAGCGGGCCGTCGAAGTTGGGCACGTTGGCGATCGAGTAGAAGATCACCGCCACGGTGAGGGCGATGACGGCCATCTCGCGGGTGAGCAGGAGCCGCTGCCACAGCGGCGCGGAGTACGCCGCGTAGGTGCGGGCAGGTGCCTCGGGGGCCTGGGTCGTCATGTGCGATCCCTCGATTCGGCGAGCTTGCGGGCCTGTCTGAGGGCGAGGACGCGGTCGAGGACGATCGCGCCGAGGATGAGGGCGCCGACGACGGCGCGCTGCCAGAAGTCCTCGATGCCGAGGCTGGGCAGTGCCCGGTTGATGGTCACCAGCAGGAACGCGCCGATGGCCGCGCCCCACACGGTGCCGCTGCCGCCGAAGATCGCGATGCCGCCGATGACGGCCGCGGCGACGGCCTGGAGCTCGATGCCGAGACCGACGCCCGAGCTGACCGTGCCGTAGCGGGCGGTGTAGAGCACCCCGGCGAGTCCGGCGAGCGCGCCGCTGAGGACGAACGCGGCGAGGAGCCGGCGACGTACGGGCAGGCCGTAGAGCACGGCGGCGTCCGGGTCCGAGCCGATCGCGTAGAGCTCACGACCGCCGCGGGCGGTGTAGAGGTAGTAGCCCACGGCGACGAGGACCACCACCGCGATGATCGTCAGCATCGGCACACCCAGCACGGAGCGGGTGCCGAGCCGGAGGAACTCAGCCGGCAGGTCGCCGGCATTGATCCGGTCGCTGCCGGCCCAGGTCAGCATGATGCCGCGGTAGATGTAGAGGGTGCCGAGCGTGATCACGAGCGCGGGCACGTTGCCGTACGCCACGAGCAGGCCGTTGACCAGCCCGAGGACCGCGCCGAGCAGGAGGCATGCGGCGATCACCGCGATGATCGGCAGGCCGGGGTGGTCGACGAAGAGGCGGCCGGTCAGGTAGGCGGTGAGCGCCATCACCGAGCCGACCGACAGGTCGACGTTGCGGGTGATGATCACGACGCCCTGGCCGACGGCCAGCAGGACCAGGATCGACGGGTTGAGCAGGAAGTTGCGCCAGCCGTCGGAGCTGAAGAGGAAGCTGTTGTTCTTGGAGGTCGCCAGCACGACGACCGCGACCAGGACCAGGAAGATCGACAGCTCGCGCGAGCGGAGCAGGGTCGTCATCGCGCGCCGGGCCGGGGACAGCCGGCTCGGCTCGACGAGCAGCGCCTCGCCGGCGGAGACCTCGGTCTCGTCGGGTTGCACGTCGGTGTGGCTCATGCGGGGTCCCCGTGGCGTTGTTCGGAGGAGCGCAGCGGAGGAGAAGAACGTCGTGGGGTGTTCATCGTGCTGACTCCAGGTGGTGGGTGGCCGCGTGCATGACGGCCTCGGGGGTGGCCTCGGCCCGGTCGAGCTCGGCGGTGATCCGGCCCTCGCAGAGGACGAGCACGCGATCGGCCATGCCGAGCACCTCGGGCAGCTCGGAGGAGATCATCAGGATCGCGAGGCCCTGACCGGCCAGCTCGGAGAGCAGGCGGTGGACCTCGGCCTTGGTGCCGACGTCGATGCCGCGGGTGGGCTCGTCGATGATCAGCAGCTTGGGGTTGGTGGCCAGCCACTTGGCGATGACGACCTTCTGCTGGTTGCCGCCGCTCATGGTGGCGGCGTTCATGTCGAGCGCGCTGGTCTTGACCTCGAGGCGAGAGGCCCACGGACCGGCCGCCCGGGTCTCCATCGCCGCGGTCAGCAGGCCGGCCTTCGCGATGCCTCGGCGGATGACGCCGGCGACGTTGCGGGTGACCGAGGAGTCGATGACCAGGCCCTGCTTGCGGCGGTCCTCGGGGATGAAGGCCATGCCGGCGCGGATCGCGGCGCGTGGGTCGTGGGCCCGGACGTCCTTGCCGCCGAGCGACACCGAGCCGGAGTCGTAGGGGTCCACGCCGAACACGGCGCGGGCGACCTCGCTGCGACCGGCTCCGACGAGTCCGGCCAGTCCGACGATCTCTCCGGCGCGGACCTCGAGGTCGACGTCGTGGAAGACACCGGTCCGGTTGAGGCCGCGGACCTGCAGGACCGGCTCGCCGATCGTGGCGGCGACCTTGGGGAAGAGCTCGTCGACGTCGCGGCCCACCATCAACGAGACCAGCTCGGACGGCGTGGTGGCGTCGATCGCCCGGGTGTCGACGTAGGACCCGTCGCGCATCACGGTGACGGTGTCGGCGAGGGCGAAGACCTCGTCGAAGCGGTGGGAGATGAACACGAGGGCGCGGCCCTCGTCGCGGAGGCTGCGGGCGACGGCGAAGAGCCGGTCGACCTCGACCCCGCTCAGCGCCGCGGTCGGCTCGTCCATCACGAGGAGGCGGGCGTCGAGCGAGATGGCCTTGGCGATCTCGATGATCTGCTGGTCGGCGATCGACAGCCCGGCGGCCGGACGGCGCGGGTCGATGCGCACGCCGAGGCGGGCGAAGAGGCGCTCGGCCTCGGCGATCATCGCGGGACGGTCGATGCGGCGTCCGCGGGCCAGCGGCTGACGGCCCATGAAGATGTTCTCGGTGACCGAGAGGTCGGGAAAGAGCGTCGGCTCCTGGTAGATCACCGCGACGCCGGCCTGCTTGGAGTCGGCGGTGGAGGAGAAGTCGACCGCGTCGCCGTCCAGCTCGAAGACCCCCGCGTCGCGACGGTGCACGCCGGCCACGACCTTGACGAGCGTCGACTTGCCGGCGCCGTTCTCGCCGATGAGCGCGTGGATCGAGCCGCCCTGCACGCGGATGCTGCCGGACCGCAGGGCCACGACCGGGCCGAACGACTTGGAGACGTCGCGCAGCTCGAGCACCGGGGTGGCGGTGGGACTGGCGGTCATGGTGCTCCTCGGATTGAAAGGTTTCAACGAAAGGTAGGTGAGGGCCGTCACACCTGTCAAGACCCTGGGCGTGCCATTTGTGCCAGTGATCACACGAGGGCTGCCGGCCGGCACTGGCGATGGCGTACTCTCGGCCCCCACGCCCTCCGCGGATCGTTTCAACGGTGGAGCGGTCGACGACGGAGGAGGTGCTGCGGGTGGCCAGGGCCTCGTCGGTGAAGGACGTCGCAGCACGCGCAGGCGTGTCCCTCGGCACGGTGAGCAACGTGCTCAACCGTCCTGAGCGCGTCTCGCCGGAGACGCGCGGGCGCGTCGAGCAGGCGATGCGCGACCTCGGCTTCGTCCGCAACGAGTCGGCCCGTCAGCTCCGCAACGGCCGCAGCCGGACCCTTGCCTACGTGCTCCTGGACGCGCGCAACCCCTTCTTCACCGACGTCGCCGAAGGTGCCGAGAGAGCTGCGGAGGCGGCCGGACTGTCGCTCTTCCTCTGCAACTCCGACAACCGCGACTCGCGCGAGCGTGACTACCTCGGCCACCTCGTCGAGCAGCGCGTCCAGGGGATCCTGGTGACCCCGGTCGACGCCCAGTCCACGGTCCTCGACGACGTACGACGCAACGGCACGCCGGTCGTGATCGTCGACCGCACCCGCACCGACGACACCTTCTGCTCCGTGGCCGTCGACGACGAGCTCGGTGGCCGCCTTGCGGTCGAGCACCTCGTCGAGCAGGGGCACACGCGCGTCGCCTTCATCGGTGGTCCGGACACGATCGGCCAGGTGCGCGACCGTCTGGAGGGCGCTCGCAAGGCGTGGGCCGACGCCGGCCTGCCCGCCGAGCAGCTCGTGGTCGTGCCGACCGTCGGCCTGACTGTGGTCGAGGGCCGCTCGGCCGGCGAACGGGTGATGGGGATCGGGCGTCGCCGACGACCCACCGCCGCCTTCTGCGCCAACGACCTGCTCGCCCTGGGTCTCCTCCAGCAGCTGAGCACCTCGGGGTTCGCGGTGCCGGGCGACCTCGCGATCGTCGGCTACGACGACATCGAGTACGCCAGTGCCGCGGCCGTCCCGCTGACCTCCGTGCGCCAGCCGCGGCAGGAGCTCGGTCGCCGCGCTGCCGAGCTGGTGCTCGACGAGGCCCACGACCCCGATCACGTGCACGAGCAGGTGGTCTTCACCCCCGAGCTCGTCGCGCGCCGCTCCACGCTCGGCTGACCACCCTCCCCGGTCAGTGGGGAGCCCGCGAGGCACGAGCGGGTCCGGCGACCGACTTCGGTACGTTGTGCCCGGCCCGACCCATCCGGCCGCCCACCCAGGAGGCAGCAGTGCGCATCGGCATCCCGCGCGAGTCCCGACCCGGCGAGACGCTCGTCGCCGCCACGGCGAAGACAGCGTCCCAGCTCGTCGCGCTCGGCTACGACGTGGTGGTGGAGCAGGGCGCAGGTGCGGCCGCCGACCAACCGGACACCGCCTTCCTCGACGTGGGCGTCGACATCGGCACCAGCGCGGACGTCTGGTCCAGCGATGTCGTGATCAAGGTCAACGCGCCGACCGACGCCGAGATCGGGCTGCTGCGCCGCGGTGCGACCGTGGTCGCGCTGCTGGCGCCGGCCCGCGCCCCGAGCTCGTCGAGCGGCTGAGCGCGGCCGGGGTCACCGCCCTCGCGATGGACGCGGTGCCGCGCATCTCCCGCGCACAGTCGATGGACGTGCTCTCCTCGATGGCCAACGTCGCGGGCTACCGCGCGGTGATCGAGGCGGCCCACGAGTTCGGCCGGCTCTTCACCGGCCAGGTCACCGCCGCGGGCAAGGTGCCGCCGGCCCGCGTCTTCGTCGTCGGCGCCGGCGTCGCCGGCCTCGCCGCCATCGGTGCCGCCGGTTCGCTGGGTGCGATCGTCCGCGCGTTCGACGTACGTCCCGAGGTGGCCGAGCAGGTCGAGTCGATGGGCGCGCAGTTCGTCACGGTCGACATGGACCAGGAGGTCTCGTCCGACGGCTACGCCAAGGAGATGACCGCCGAGCAGGAGGCCGCCACCGCCGCGATGTACGACGAGGAGGCGCGCGCCGCCGACATCGTCATCACCACCGCGCTGATCCCCGGGCGCCCCGCACCACTGCTGGTGACGGCAGAGACGGTCGCCGCGATGCAGCCCGGCTCGGTCGTGGTCGACATGGCCGCGGCCAACGGCGGCAACGTGGCCGCCACGGTCAAGGACGAGCGCATCGTCACCGGCAACGGAGTCACGGTCCTCGGCTACACCGACCTCGCCAGCCGGCTCGCCGCCCAGACCAGCCAGCTCTACGGCACCAACATCGTCAACCTGCTCAAGCTGCTGACGCCCGAGAAGGACGGCGTCCTCACCCTCGACATGGACGACGTGATCCAGCGCGGCATCGCCGTCACGCGCAGTGTCGATGGAGGGGCGGAGGTGCTGTGGCCGCCGCCCCCGGTGCAGGTCTCGGCCGCTCCGGTCGGCGAGACGACCGCGGTGATGCCGATCGAGAAGGTCCCCCCGACACCCCCCGACCCGAGACGGCGGCTGTACGCCGCCGGACTCGCCGTCGTGGCCTTCCTCGCCCTGGCGACCCTGGCCCCGGCCAGCTTCCTGCCGAGCCTGACCGTCTTCGTGCTGGCGGTGGTGATCGGCTTCTACGTGATCGGCAACGTGCACCACGCGCTGCACACCCCGCTGATGAGCGTCACCAACGCGATCAGCGGGATCATCGTGGTCGGCGCGATCCTGCAGGCACCGAGCGACAACCTCGCGGTCCAGATCATCGCCGGAGTGGCCATCCTGCTCGCCAGCATCAACGTCTTCGGTGGCTTCCTCGTCACCCGGCGGATGCTCAACATGTTCCAGAAGGGCTGAGACAGTGGTCTCGTTCGTGTCGGGCGCCTACATCCTCTCGGCGCTCCTGTTCATCTTCGCGCTCGCTGGCCTGAGCAAGCACGAGACCGCGCGACGCGGCAACCTGCTGGGGATGGCCGGCATGGGCCTGGCCATCGTGGCCACCCTGCTGCTGGTCCTGCGCTACCTCACCGACGACCTGATCCACGACAAGACCTCCGTCTGGGTCGGGCTCCTGATCATCGTCGTGGCCGGCACGGTCGGCGCGACCATCGGCATCCGCCTGGCGCGCGGCGTCGAGATGACCGGCATGCCCGAGCTGATCGCGATGATGCACAGCTTCGTCGGGCTGGCGGCGGTGCTCGTCGGCTACAACACCTACATCGAGGTGGCCTCGCTGCACGACCAGCTGGTCGGAGCGGGCGTCGGCGCTGGGTTGGAGGGTGACGCCGTCCACAACGCCGAGGTCTTCATCGGTGTCTTCATCGGCGCGGTCACGTTCACCGGCTCGATCGTCGCCAACCTCAAGCTCAGCGCGAAGATGTCGTCCTCCCCGCTGACCCTCCCGGGCCGCCACCTGCTCAACCTGGCGATCCTCGTCGTCTCCGCACTGCTGATGGTCTGGTTCATGCTCGCCGACGGCTGGGTCGGGATCGCGCCGCTGCTGCTGATGACGGTGCTCGCGCTGGTGCTCGGCTTCCACCTCGTCGCTGCGATCGGCGGCGGCGACATGCCGGTCGTCGTCTCGATGCTCAACAGCTACTCCGGGTGGGCCGCCGCGGCCGCCGGCTTCATGCTCGGCAACGACCTGCTCATCATCACCGGCGCGCTCGTCGGCTCGTCGGGTGCGATCCTCAGCTACATCATGTGCAAGGCGATGAACCGCTCCTTCGTGAGCGTCATCGCCGGCGGTTTCGGGTCCGACGGCGGGCCGGCCGAGGACCGTGACTACGGCGACCACCGCGAGATCCAGGCCGACGAGGTCGCCGCCCTCCTGGCCGACGCGTCGTCCGTCGTGATCACGCCGGGCTACGGCATGGCGGTCGCGCAGGCGCAGTACCCCGTGGCCGAGATGACCCGCAAGCTCCGCGAGAAGGGCGTCGACGTCCGCTTCGGCATCCACCCCGTCGCCGGTCGCCTCCCCGGCCACATGAACGTGCTGCTCGCCGAGGCCAAGGTGCCCTACGACATCGTGCTCGAGATGGACGAGATCAACGACGACCTGCCCGACGTCGACGTCGTGCTGGTGATCGGGGCCAACGACACCGTCAACCCGGCCGCGATGGAGGAGCCGAGCTCGCCGATCGCCGGGATGCCCGTGATCGAGGTGTGGAAGGCGAAGGACGTCATCGTCTTCAAGCGGTCGATGGCCACCGGCTACGCCGGCGTGCAGAACCCGCTGTTCTTCAAGGACAACACGCAGATGCTCTTCGGAGACGCCAAGGACAAGGTCAACGAGATCGTCGCCGCCCTGGGTGATCAGGTCCCGGGCTCGCGCGGCTCCGGCGCCCTGGCGGTGGACCCACGGACGACGAGCTCGGGGCGGTAGAGCACTTCACCGGGGTGCGGCCGGGCGCCGCCGAGCTGCTCGGCGATCTCCTCGCTCGCGGCCTGGGCCAGCGCCTCGGCCGGCTGGCGCACGGTGGTGAGCGGCGGGTCGGCGAACTCCATCATCTGGCTGTCGTCGCTGCCGACGACCGACAGGTCCTCGGGGACCCGGAGACCACGGCTCCGCGCTGCGCGGATCACGCCGAGCGCCATCACGTCGGAGCCGCAGACGATGCCGGTCACGCCGCGGTCCAGGAGTGCCTCGGCCGCTCGCCGGCCGCCCTCCACGGAGTACGACGTCGCCTCGACGAGGTCGTGGATGTCGACGTCGTCGGGGACGAGGTCGCGCTCGCGGATCGTGTCGAGGAAGGCCCGGCGCTTGCGCTGGGCCGGCAGGTAGCGCAGCTGGCCCAGCGCGGCGCCGATGCGCCGGTGTCCCATGTGCTCGAGGTGCTGGACGGCGAGCTCGACCGCCGCGACGTCGTCGGTGGAGATCGCGGGTGCGTCCAGGCCGGCCAGCGCCCCGTTGACGAGCACGAACGGGAGGCCGAGGTCGAGCAGGCGCTGGTAGCGCGCGGGATCGCTGTCCACCAGGGCGTGCACGCCCGAGACGAAGACGATGCCGGCCACGGAGTGCTCGAGGAGCATCGCGACGTAGTCGTCCTCGTGCACTCCGCCCAGCGTCTGGCTGCACAGGACCGGGGAGAGGCCGAGCTTGCCGAGGTTGACCTCGAGGTGGTGCGCGAGCCGGGGGAAGTAGGGGTTCTCGAGCTCGGGCAGCACCAGGCCGACGAGCCCACCGGCCCGCGGGCGCAGCCGTACGGGTCGGTCGTAGCCGAGGACGTCGATGGCGGTGAGCACCAGGCGGCGGTTGTGCTGGCTCACCCCGGGCTGTTCGTTGAGCACGCGGCTGACCGTGCTGATGCTCACCCCGGAGCGCTCCGCGATCTCGCTCAGCCGGATCTTCACGCCCGCCAGACTAGTGACCGACGTCACGTACGTCTCGGTCCGGCCGCAAAAAGTTGCAGGGTCTTCTCAATGCTGCAAACGCGCTGTTACGGTGTGGCGTCCCTCACACTGCCGCCCCCTCGGAGGACCCTCACATGCGCAGACTGACCCGCACCCTCGGCCCCGTGGCCGTCGCGGTGCTCGCCCTCACCGCCGCCGGTTGCGGCGGGGGTGGCTCCGGCTCGAGCGACTCCTCGGACGCCGACACCAGCTCCAGCTCGAGCCCGAGCGCCGACTCCGGCGGCGGCGACGCCGACCTCCTCGTCTGGACCGACTCGCTCAAGATCGACGCCGTCAAGCAGGTCGCCGAGACCTTTGGCGAGGCCAACGGCATCACCGTCAAGGTCCAGGCCATCTCCGAGGACCTCCAGGGCAGCTTCGTCACCGCCGACGCGGCCGGCAACGGTCCCGATGTCGTCGTCGGCGCCCACGACTGGATCGGCAACCTGGTCCAGAACGGCGCGATCGACCCGCTCAACCTCACCCCGGACGAGCTCTCGGGCTACTCCGAGAAGGCCGTCCAGGCCACCACGTACGACGGCAAGCTCTACGGCGTGCCCTACGGCGTCGAGGCCCTGGCGCTCTACCGCAACAAGGACGTGGCGCCCGACGAGCCCGCCACCATGGACGACGCCATCGCCGCGGGCGAGGCTGCCGTCAAGTCCGGCAAGGTCGAGTCCGCGCTCAACCTGCCCGTCGGGGAGCTCGGGGACGCCTACCACATGGAGCCGATCCTGACCTCGTTCGGCGGCTACATCTTCTCCTACGACGAGGCCTCGGGCTACGACGCCCAGGACGTCGGCATCGGCAAGGACGGCTCGATCAAGGCCGCCCAGGAGATCTCGAAGCTGGCCAAGGCCAAGGTGCTGCGCACCTCGATCAGCGGTGACAACTCCATCGCGCTGTTCACCAGCGGCAAGGCCGCCTTCCTCGTCTCCGGGCCGTGGGCCCTCGCCGACGTGAAGAAGGCCGGCTTCGACTACGGCATCCAGCCCGTGCCCGGCTTCGCCGGCGAGGATGCCGCCGCGCCGTTCATGGGTGCCCAGGCCTTCATGGTCGCCGCGCACGGCAAGAACAAGGACATCGCGCAGGAGTTCGTCAACAACGGCGTCAACAGCGAGGAGGCGATGATGGTGCTCTACAAGGGCACGCAGCTGCCGCCCGCGATGACCGCCGTCCAGGACCAGGTCGACGACCCCGACCTGGCGGTGTTCACCGATGCTGCCAATGCCGCGGCACCGATGCCCGCCATCCCCGCGATGGCGTCCGTGTGGGAGCCGCTCGGCAAGGCCTACTCCGCCATCGTCAGCGGCAAGGACCCGGTCGCCACGATCAAGTCCGCCGGCGAGACCATCAACAAGGCGATCGCCGACGCCGGCTGATCCCCGACGAGCAGCACCTCGGTGGGCGGCGACCGCCGCCCACCGGGGCGCCACTCCGGTGCGTCCCGAACCACCACGCGGGACGACCACGCTGAACGACCCTGATCCACCACCCCGGCCCTGCTCGGACCCGTGAAGGGGAACTGCCATGGCGGAAGCGCCCGACCCCACCGACCCCCCTCGCCGCAGCCGGCTGACCATTCCGGGCCGCGACGACGTCCCCGCGCTGCTGGTGAGGGTGCTGTTCCTCGGCATCGTCATCGGCACTGCGATCGCACTGACGCCGATGCTGGTCGGAGAGGGCTCGTGGTTCTTCCTGGTCGCGATCTGGCTGATCACGGTCGTCCTCGTGGCGACGTACGCCACCGGGCGCGCGCTGCCGGCGAAGTACCTCGTGCCCGGCACGCTGATGCTCGCCCTCTTCGTGGTCTACCCGATCCTGCTGACCGCCAAGACGTCGTTCACCAACTACGGCGACGGCACCCGCAACGACAAGCAGACCACGGTCGACCAGATCGTCGGCTCGTCGGTGACGCGGGCGGCGGACTCCCCGCAGTACAACCTCACCATCGCCACCGACGGTGACCCCGCGTCGGGGCCCTTCACCTACTTCCTGGTGCCGCAGGACGACCCGGAGTCGGTCTTCGAGGGCACCGAGGACGGGCTGGACGCCGACCCCGGCGGTGTCACGCTCGACGACGGCCGGGTGACTGCCGTCGACGGCTACACCGTGCTCGACATCAAGCAGATCAGTGCCGCCTCGGACACGCTCGACGAGATCGCGATCCCCACCGACGGGGGGACCTTCATCGTCCGCGACGGCACGAGCGAGGCCTTCGAGGGCGCGCCCACGCTGGTCTACGACGCGGACGCCGACACGATCACCGACAGCGCCAGCGACACCGTCTACTCGGTGCAGCAGCAGGGCGACCGGGAGTACTTCGTCGACGACTCTGGCAAGCGGATCTCCGATCAGTCGTGGACGGCCTACGTGGGCGCCAGCAACTACGTCAAGATCTTCACCGACAGCCGGATCCGCAGCAGCTTCATCGGGATCTTCATCTGGACCGTCGTCTTCGCGACCCTGTCGGTCGTCGGCACGTTCCTGCTCGGGCTGCTCTTCGCGGTCACCCTCAACGACCCCCGGGTGCGCGGCCAGCGGATCTACCGGGCGCTCCTGATCCTTCCCTACGCGATCCCGGGCTTCATCTCGCTGCTGCTGTGGTCCAGCTTCTACAACCAGGACTTCGGCCTGATCAACGACCTCACCGGGCTCAACATCAACTGGTTCGGTGGGACCACGACCGCCAAGATCGCCGTCCTGGTCACGAACCTGTGGATGGGCTTCCCCTACATGTTCCTCGTCGCCACCGGAGCACTCCAGGCGATCCCCGAGGACCTCACCGAGGCGGCGCGCATCGACGGCGCGAGCGGCTTCGCCGGCTTCCGGCGGATCACCTTCCCGCTCCTGCTGGTGACGGTGGCGCCCCTGCTGGTCGCGACGTTCGCCTTCAACTTCAACAACTTCGGCGCGATCTTCCTCCTCACCGGAGGCGGGCCCTTCAGCCCGGACAACCCGACGGCCGGCGGCACCGACATCCTGATCAGCTACACCTACCGCCTCGCGTTCGGCGCCGGGGGCGTGCAGATCGGCTTCGCGAGTGCGGTCTCGGTCGTCCTCTTCGTGATCACCGGCGCGATCGCCGCGCTCCAGTTCCGTGCCACCCGCTCGCTCGAGGATGTGAACTGACATGACACAGGTCCAGGGACCACCTCCGGGCACGACCATCGTCGAGGACGCGCCTGTCGCTCGTACGTCGTCGGGACGGGGCGGTGGCAAGGCCCCGAAGGTCAAGCTCGGCCCGAGCCGGTGGTTCCGCGAGGTCGGTTGGCGCCACCTCGTCGGGGTGATCGCCGTGTGCTGGGCGCTGTTCCCGGTGTCCTATCTCCTCTCCGCCTCGCTGAACCCACTGGGCAACGTCGTCACCTCGACGCTGATCCCGCAGTCCTTCAGCCTCGACAACTTCACCAAGCTGCTCGACGAGCAGCCCTTCGGCACGTGGGCCCGCAACAGCCTGATCGTGTGCGTCGCCGTCGTCTTCGTGCAGCTGCTGTTCAGCTCGCTCGCCGCGTACGCCTTCTCGCGCTTCCGCTTCACCGGTCGCCGCGGCGGGCTGCTGGCGCTGCTGCTGATCCAGATGTTCCCGCAGTTCCTCGCCGCCGTGGCGCTCTACCTGATGTTCACCGACATCGGCGCGGTCCTTCCCGCCATCGGCCTCGACACCCTGGCGGGCTACATCCTGATGATGTGCGGTGGCTCGCTGGGACAGGTCTGGCTGATCAAGGGCTTCTTCGACTCGATCCCGATGTCGCTCGACGAGGCCGCGATGCTCGACGGCGCGAGCCACGTGCAGATCTTCTTCCGGATCATCCTCCCGCTCGTCCGCCCGATCCTCGCCGTCTGCGGCCTGCTCGTGTTCGTCGGCGTGATCGGCGAGTTCCTGATGGCCTCCATCTTCCTGCGCGACGAGAGCAACAAGACGCTGGCCACCGGCCTCTACGGCCTGATCGACGCCGACCGCTCCAACAACCTCGGCGTCTTCGCTGCCGGATCGATCATGACCGCCATCCCGGTGGTCCTGCTGTTCCTCTACCTCCAGAGGTTCATCGTCGGCGGCATCACTGCCGGCGGCGTGAAGGGCTGAGGCGTCGGTCGATGTCGACCCATCCCCATCCCCTGGACCCCCACCACGACGGGTCGCCCCTCTACGTCTCACCCGCCCGACCCGCGCTGGGCGACGAGGTGACACTGCGCGTCCGCGTGCCGCACGACGTCGACGGGTCGCCCGGCGCTGCCGTGGTCGTCCTCCGCGCGGTGCGGGACGGCGAGCCGGCGGTCAGCCGGGCCACGCAGGTCGACGACGACGCGGCCGGGGCGTGGTGGGAGGTCGCGCTGCGCCTGGTCAACCGCTCGACGTCCTACCGCTTCCTGGTCTCCCGAGGTCCCGCCGACTACCGGTGGCTCACCGCGACGGGCGTGCACGCGCGGGACGTCACCGACGGCGGCGACTTCCGCATCAGCACCGAGCACCGGCTGCCCGAGTGGGTGCCCGACCAGGTCGGCTACCAGGTGTTCCCGGACAGGTTCGGCCGCACCGACCTGGCGGTGTCGGTGCCCGACTGGGCCATCCCCTGCGAGTGGGACCAGCCCGTGGTGCACAAGGGCCCCGACGTCCCGTTCCAGTGGTACGGCGGGACGCTCGACGGCGTCGCCGAGCACCTCGAGCACCTCGACCTGCTCGGCGCCACCCTGCTCTACCTGACTCCGGTCTTCGAGGCGTGGTCCACCCACCGCTACGACGCGGTCTCCTTCGACCGGGTCGATCCGCTTCTCGGCGGCGACGAGGCACTGGAGCGGCTGGTCGACGCCGTGCATGCCCACGGGCTCCGGCTGATGGGCGACCTCACCACCAACCACACCGGCGACCACCACGACTGGTTCGTGCGCGCGCAGGCCGACCCGACCTCGGTCGAGAGGTCGTTCTACCGCTTCTCCGACGAGTACGCCGACGGCTACGCGGCCTGGCTCGACGTGCCCAGCCTGCCGAAGCTCGACCACTCCTCGGCCGAGATGGCGCGCCGCCTCTACGCCGGTCCCGACTCCGTCGTGGCGCACTGGCTGCGCCGCGGCCTCGACGGCTGGCGCGTCGACGTGGCCAACATGACGGGCCGGTTCGGCGCCGACGACCTCGCGCACGTCGTGGCGCAGGCGCTCCGCAGCACCATCGACGAGGTCGACGACACCGCGTGGTTGCTCGCTGAGCACGGCCACGACGCGACGGCCGACCTCACGGGCGCGGGCTGGCACGGCACCATGGACTACGCGGGCTTCACCCGACCTCTGTGGTGCTGGCTCAACGGCGGTTCGCCCACGGGATCCGGGCTGCCGCACGGGCTCGACTACCTCGGGCTCCCGGTCGACATCCCGGTGCTCCCGGCCACGGCAGCAGTGGCGACCATGCGCGACGTCCACGGCTCGATGCCGTGGACCGCCTGGCAGGGATCGACCATGCACCTCGACTCCCACGACACCCCGCGCTTCCGCACCGTCACCGGCGGTGGGACCGACGGCGGCACCGACCTGGCCGGTCGCGGGCGCGACCTGCACCTCGTCGGGCTCGGCCTGCAGATGACGATGCCCGGCGTTCCGGTCGTCTTCATGGGCGACGAGCTCGGCCTGACCGCCGTCGACGGCGAGCACGCGCGTACGCCGTACCCGTGGGAGCACCGCGAGACGTGGGACGAGCCGACCATGGACGCCTACCGGTCCTGGATCGCGCTGCGGCGCGAGCACGTGGCCCTGCGTCGCGGCGGCCTCCGCTGGCTGCACGCCGGCGAGGACTCGATGACCTTCCTGCGCGAGCACCCCGACCAGACCGTGCTCGTCCACGCCGTGCGCCGCAACACCGACCCGATCGAGCTGCCGCTCCATGCACTCGGCCCCGACCCCGCCGTGCGGACCCTCGTCGGGGCGCCGGTCGCCACCGCGGCGGCGGTGCTGAGGCTGCCCGGCGACGCCGGGGTCTCGGTCCACGAGGTCGGGTGAGCAGCGACCCGCTCGCCGCGATGCGGGCCGCCGGCTTCCCCGTCACCGACGAGCTCGGCCGAGGCATGGAAGGAGTGGTCGCAGCCCTGGACGACGAGCGCGTCGTGAAGCTGTGGGACCGGCGGCCGCGTGTCGAGGTCGAGCGGCTGCAGACGTTCTACGACGCGGTGGAGGAGGGGCTCGTCGCCTCCGGCGCCTCGATCGCGGTGCCCCGCATCCTCGATGTCGCCGAGGCCGGCGGGCGGATGGTCACCGTCCAGCGCCGGCTCCACGGCACTGCCGTCGCGGCAGCACGGCCCGAGCCGGTGCTCGACGTGCTCGCGGCGCTGGCGCAGGTGCCGGCTCACCCCGACCTCGCCGTCCTGCCCGTGCCTGACGGCGAGCCGCCGTTCGACCTCGACGTGCCCTTCGGCGAGTCACTGGCCGCGTTGTGCCTCCGACGCGGCGACCTGGTTCCAGGCCTGCCGGACGACGCAGTGGACGAGATGGCCGAGGCGCTGCGATCCCTCACCCCGGTGCCTGCCCGCCTCATCCACGGCGACCTCGGTCCGGTCCACGTGCTGCTCGAGGACGAGCGACCGGTCGGCCTGCTCGACTTCGGCTATGTCTCCACGGTCGGCGACCCGGCGTTCGACGCTGCAGTGGCGGCGTGCCTGCAGGACATGTTCGGCCCGGGCGCGACCGAGGCGACCGCCGCTCTCGACCGGCTGGCGGTCGAGCGCTTCGGGTACGAGCCCGAGGTCCTGGTGCTCTACCGCGCGGCCTACGGCCTGGTCACCGCGAGCTGCCTCGCGGGTCACCCCGGCCAGCACCTCGACTGGTGCCTGGCCCTCGTCGAGACCTGGTCCGCTCGCTCCGCGACGGCCTGAGGCGACGCCGCCGATCAGCCGAGGTGGATGCCCGCGAAGGACCCGATGGCGTAGGTGACGCCCATCGCGAGCAGGCCGCCGGCGATGTTGCGTACGACGGCGGGCAGGCGTGGGCTGAAGCCGATCCGGGCGCTCACGAAACCGGTGACGGCGAGTGCGGCGACCACGCTCAGGACCGTCACGAGGACCCGGACGCCATCGGGGACGAAGGCCACCACGAGCAACGGCAGGAGCGCACCGATCGTGAAGGCCACCATCGAGGCAAGTGCGGCGTGCCACGGGTTGGTGAGGTTGTCGGGGTCGATGCCGAACTCGATGTCGGCGTGCGCCCGCAGCGCGTCGTGCTCGGTGAGCTCGCGCGCGACCTTCTCCGCGGTCTCGCGGGAGAGGCCCTTCTCCTCGTACATGCCGGCGAGCTCGCGCTCCTCGGTCTCGGGCATCCGCTCGAGCTCCTGGGCCTCGAGCTCGAGGAGGGACTTCTCGGAGTCGCGCTGGGTGCTGACCGAGACGTACTCCCCGGTGCCCATGCTGAGGGCGCCGGCGGTCAGGGCCGCGATGCCCGCGATGACGATGGTCCCGCGGTCGTCGGTCGCACCGGCGACGCCCATCACGACGCCGGCCGTCGAGACGATGCCGTCGTTGGCCCCGAGCACGGCCGCGCGCAGCCAGTTGAGCCGCCCGCTGACGTCGTTGCCCATCTCGTCGTGGAAGTGCCGCGGCTCTTCGTCGGTTCCGATCTCGAGGCTCATGCACGTACTCGCTTCGCTCCGTGCGCGCATGAGGCACCTGGGCGCTGTGTTGGATGGCTCACTCGCTTCGCTCGCTCACGTCTCGATCCTCGCCCGTCGGCGTACGCCGTGCAACGAAGGTGAGGCTGGGCTCAGCAGCGTCACGAGAGCCCGAGGTCGCGGCCGATCAGCATCTTCATGATCTCGTTGGAGCCGGCCCAGATCTTGGTGACGCGGGCGTCACGCCAGGCGCGGGCCACGCGGTACTCGTTCATGTAGCCGTAGCCGCCGTGCACCTGGACGCAGTGGTCGAGGACGTCGTTCTGCACCTGCGAGGTCCACCACTTCGCCTTGGCGGCGTCGACCGGCGTGAGCTCCTGCTTGGTGTGGGCGACGACGCACTGGTCGACGAAGGCCTGCGTCACGTCGACCCGCGTGACGAGGTCGGCGAGCAGGAACTGCGTGTTCTGGAAGGCACCGATCGGCTGGCCGAAGGCCTTGCGCTCCTTGGCGTACTGGACCGTCTCCTCGAGGATCTGCTTGGCGTGGGCGAGGTTGGTGATCGCCGAGCCGAGGCGCTCCTGCGGCAGGAACTGCATCATCGAGATGAAGCCCGTGTCGAGCGGGCCGACGAGGTCGTCGTTGCTGACGCGGACGTCCTCGAAGGCCAGCTCAGCGGTGTCGGACTCGTCCTGGCCGACCTTGTCGAGGACGCGACCGACGCTGAACCCGTCGAGGGCGGTGTCGACGGCGAAGAGCGAGATGCCCTTGGCCTTCTTCTCCGGGCTGGTGCGCGCAGCGACGAGCACGAGGTCGGCCGATCCGCCGTTGGTGATGAAGGTCTTCGAGCCGTTGATGACCCAGTCGTCGCCGTCGCGGACCGCCGTCGTACGCAGGTTGGCGAGGTCGGAGCCGCCGCCCGGCTCGGTCATGCCGATCGCGGTGACCAGCTCGCCCGTGGCGGCGCGCGGCAGCCAGCGCGCCTTCTGCTCGTCGTTGGTCAGGTGCACGAGGTAGGGCACGGTGATGTCGGCGTGGATGCCGACGCAGCTCGGCAGCGTCATGTTGACCTTGGCGAGCTCCTCGGTCAGCACGGCGTTGAAGCGGTAGTCGCCGGCCTCGGAGCCGCCGTGCTCCTCGGGGATCTCGAGGCCGAGGAACCCCTGCTTGCCGGCGGCGAGCCAGAAGTCGCGGTCGAGGCCGTGGTGCTCGGCGTACGACTCGAGGTGGGGGACGACCTCGCGGTCCAGGAACTGCTTGACCGAGGCACGGAAGGCCTCGTGGTCCTCGTCGTAGATCTCCCGCTTCATGCGGCTATGTTACCCACGAGTCACATCGTAGGTGAAAACTTGACCGAACGTAGGTCGTTGCACGCCCCACGCCGCGTAACGTGACTGAGGCGATCTCGTTATCGGGGACGGGAGAACTGGTGAGGGAAGAGATTCGGACGTTCGAGCGTCCGCGAGGACAGGCGTGGGGCAACGAAGCCCAACGGGCAGTCCTGCATGCCATCGCCGAGGACATCGCACGGCGCTCCGGGCATCGCGTCGCGGCGATCGAGGCGCTGCGTTCGGACGGAAACCTGGAGTTCGTCGCCATCGCCGGCGACGACGAGGCGCGCGACAAGATGCTCGGGCAGGCCTCTCCGCTGGCCCTCGACCACATCCTCGAGCTCGGCGTCGAGATGGACGGGTGGTGGCACGTCCCGGGCGAGCGGCTCGACGACGCCACGCGCGCGTGGCTGGACGCCTACGGACACACGCCGGACGTGCCGCCGTCCGAGCTGCCGGACGGGTGGGACCCCGACGACCAGCTGGTGCGCCTGCTGTCCAACGACGCCGGTGAGCTGCGCGCGCTGCTCTACCTCGACGAGCCGCTCTCCGGACTGCGCCCGACCCCGGAGACGGTGGGGGCGATCAACGTCGAGTCAGGGGTGCTCTTCGACGCGATCATCAGCCTTGTCGAGCGCGAGCTCTACGGCGAGCAGGTCCGGATGGTCGCCCAGGCGCGCCGGGCGCTCGAGAGCGTACGACCGGGGCTGGGTCTCGGGGAGCTGCTGCCGGAGCTCTCCCGCGCGCTGACCGAGGCGATGGACGTGGCCAGCGTCGACGTGGTCTCGGCCTCGTCGGTGGTGGCGGGGCTCGAGGGCGACCGCGACGAGATGGCCGCCTTGATGCGTCGGCAGTGGGGGCGGCGTGGCCACGTGGTCGTCGAGCGGCAGCGCACCTGGAGCATGCAGGAGGAGACCATCGCGACCCCGCCCGCGCTGACGCATCTCCTGGACACCCATGACCTCGAATCGGGACTCCTCGTGCCCATCGGAGCCGGCGACGAGTACCTCGCCACCATGGCGCTGGGTCGGGCGCCCGGCGCGCCCCGCTGGATCGCCTCCGAGATCAACGCAGCCTCCATGGTGGCGGCCGAGCTGGCCCGGCTGCTGCTCGAGGCGCGGTTGGCGGAGCGCCAGCAGGCCCTCAACGCCGAGCTCCTGGCCATCAACGACTACCGCCGCGACATGGTCAACACGTTGGCGCACGAGCTGCGCAACCCGGTCAGCGTGCTGTGGACCCACCTCGACCTGCTCGGTCAGGACGCCGCATCCTCGATCGAGCGGGATTCCCTGGACGCGATGGACCGCGCAGCCCGCAGGATCGAGGACATGATCGAGGCGCTGATGGCTCTCGCCACGGCCAGCGACCCCGATCGCGCCATCACCCGAGCCCCCGTGGACGTGTCGAGCGTCGTGCGGGAGTGCTGCGACTTCCTTGCGTCGGTCGCGGCCCACGCCGGGGTCGGGCTCCACGCCAGCGTCGGCGAAGGCCTGGTGGTCCTGGGCGAGGAGGCCGGCATCCAGCGGATGGTGGCCAACCTGCTCTCCAACGCCGTGAAGTACTCACCCGAGGGTGGTCGGGTGACGGTCGTCCTCGAGGCTGCGCCCGGGGCCGACGGTGACCACCGCGTCGAAGGCGTCCGGCTGACCTGTGCGGACACCGGGATCGGCATCGGGGAGGGCGACCTGTCCCACGTGTTCACGCCGTTCTTCCGCGCCGGCGACCCGGAGGCGCGCAAGCTCCCCGGCACCGGGCTGGGCCTGTCCATCGTGGAGAGCGTCGTGAAGGGGCACGGCGGGATGATCGAGGTGGCCTCCGAGCTCGGCGTCGGCACGACCTTCGACGTCTGGCTGCCTGCGGCGCCCGTCGACCGACGGTGACGCCCACGACCTGACTACTCCCGCACCACCCTTCTGGGTCACCCGGAGCGGACTAGACAGGTCCCAAGGCAACAGTTCCTCCACAGCAACGGGCAAGACCTCGGGAAAAACTTCCGGGGGCCCGGCCCCCCGCCTACGATCCGCGACAGGAGGACGAGACCGCCATGGACCGAGGGCGACCAGGGGAGCGCCGGACGCGCGACCTGAGCTGGGGTGACGCACGTGCTCGGGCGCTGATGCACGCCCTCGCTCGGGACGCCGCCACCCGCGCCGGGTTCCGGGTGTGCGCCATCGAGGTCGTCCGCCCCAAGGGGCTGCTGGAGTTCGTCGCGATCTACGGCGACATGACCAACGCCGAGGAGCGCCTGGGGACGGCCTCACGCCTCGCCGACATGCAGGCCGTGTTCGCCGACGGCGAGCCCTTCGGCCACTTCGTCTGGATCCCCGACGAGAGCTTCTCCGACAGCACGCGCGAGCTCATCGACGGCGTGGTCGTCGTCCCCGACATCCCGACCACCGGCAACCCCGACGACTGGCACCCGATGGACATGCTGGTCGCGCAGATCGCCGACGAGCGCGGAGACCTGCGTGCGCTGCTCTACCTCGACGTCCCGACCGACCTGCGCCGCCCCGACAAGGACCGGCTGCTGGAGATCTCCGACGAGCTGGCGATGACGCTGCGCTCCGTCGTGACGGCGGTCGAGCGCGAGGAGTTCGCCGACCACATGCGGGTCATCCGGGCGACCCGACGGATGGTTCGCTCCAACCCGGCCCGCCACGACGTCCGCCACCTCCTGCGCGAGGCGCGCGGCACGCTGCTCGGTGCCCTGTCGGTCGACGAGCTCGAGATCCACGTCTTCCTCGACGAGGACGTCGAGACGCCGGACAGCCTCGGGCTCGGCATGGCCCCGGACGTACGCCGGGCGCTGGACGCCGCTGCCGCCCGCGCCTGGGCCGACCAGCGGGTCCTCATCATCGAGGCGTCGCAGATCTGGGGCGACCCGGAGCTCGAGGCCGGCCACGCGGACTGGTTCTCGCGCGCGCTCGACGAGGCGGGCTTCGAGGCGGTCGTGGTGGCGCCGGTCGGTGTGGACGACGAGATCCTCGGCATGCTCATGGCGGCCCGGCGCACCGGCTCGCGCCGCTGGACCGACGGCGAAGGCGTGGCGGCCCTCGAGCTCGGCCACGACCTGGGCCGCGCGATCGCCAACGCCCACGCCACCCAGCGCGAGCGCCGCCTGCTCGAGGAGCTGCGCGAGCTCGAGGAGGCTCGGCACCGGTTCCTGCGCGAGCTCACCCACGAGATCAACAACCCGATGACCGTGATCGCGGCCAACGCCGAGTTCCTCGCCGCCAGCGAGCAGGCCGACGAGCGCGACCAGCGCCGCGCGCAGGCGATCCTGCGCGGCACCGAGCGTCTCGGCGACCTGCTCGAGGGGCTGGCGATGCTGTCGCGGGTCAGCGACCCGCAGCACCCGCCGACGATGAGGCACCTCGACCTCGTGCCGATCGTCGACCAGACGCTCGACTCCATGGGCGCGGTCGCGGAGAAGGCAGGGATCACGCTCCACCTCGTCGGCGACTCGTCCCCGGCGATCGTCCGCGCGGACGCCCGCGAGATCGCGGGCGCGATCCTCAACCTGGTCGACAACGCCGTGAAGTACTCCAACAAGGGCGGCGAGATCTGGCTCGGAGTGGAGCGGCGCCCCGACGGCGCCGTCAGCTTCGCGTGCCGCGACGAAGGCATCGGGATCTCCGAGGCCGACCAGGCCAACCTGTTCGCACCGCTGTTCCGGTCGACCAACGAGGATGCCCTGCAGCGTCCCGGCACCGGCCTCGGCCTCGGCATCGTGCGCGAGATCATGCAGCGCCACGGGGGCACCGTCGAGGTCGAGTCACGCCTGGGCCGCGGGACGAACGTACGACTGCACTTCCCGCCGCTTCCTCAGGACGAGGTGGGTCCGCCGTCCCCGAGGACCTCGTCGACCCAGTCCGGCACGAGGTGGGTCGCCGGTCCCTGACGTGACTCGGCGAAGTCGCTGGCGCCCATGCTCGGCTCGAGGTTGAGCTCGAGGGTCCGCCCGCTCGCCCAGTGCACGAAGGCGGCCGCGGGGTAGACCACGCCCGACGTGCCGATGGAGACGAACAGGTCGCACGACCACAGGGCGCGCTCGACCAGGTCCATGTCGTAGGGGACCTCGCCGAACCAGACGATGTCGGGGCGCAGGGTCCGCTCGCCGCACCCGGGGCACGGCGGGCGATCGGCCAACGGGCCGTCCCAGTGGTGCCGCTCGTCGCAGGTCGTGCACCAGGCCGACTGCAGCCGGCCGTGGATGTGGTGGACGCGGGTCGAGCCGGAGCGCTCGTGGAGGTCGTCGACGTTCTGGGTCACCACGAGCAGGTCGTCGCCGAGCGCCTGCTCGAGCCGGGCCAGCGCCTGGTGGGCGGCATTGGGCTCGACGTGCGCCAAGGCCGCGCGGCGCTCGTCGTAGAAGCGCTGGACGAGCGCCGGGTCGTCGGCGTACGCCTCGGGGGTCGCGACCTGCATCGGGTCGTGGCCCTCCCAGAGCCCGTCGGCGTCGCGGAACGTGGACAGCCCGCTCTCCGCCGAGATCCCGGCTCCGGTGAGGACGACGATGCGCACGGTGCTAGGTCTAGCACCGACCACCCCAAGGGGTCCGATCGGGTGGAGGGGTGTCGCCAAGTCCGGTAGACAGGCCGGATGACGGACTTGGGAGGGACTTCGGACGTCGTCACGTTCGAGGGAGAATGGCAGGGGCCGGTCGTCGCGACCTCGGTGCACGCCGGACACGGCCTGCGACCGGAGATCGCCGACGCCATGGTGCTCGACGAGGCGACGCGGCTGCGCGAGGAGGACCCGTTCACCGACCGCATCGCCGACGTCGTGCCGGACCGGGTGATCACCTCCCGCTCGCGCTTCGAGGCCGATCTCAACCGCCCGCGACGCGAAGCCATCTACCGCAGCCCGGAGGACTGCTGGGGACTCGACGTGTGGCGCGCCGGGACGCTGTCGGACGAGCTGTTCGAGGGCAGCCTCGCGACCTACGACGCGTTCTACGACGCACTGGCGCCGCGGCTCGACGCGCTTGCGGAGCGCGGTCCGTTCGTGCTCCTCGACGTGCACTCCTACAACCACCGCCGTGACGGCGCGGACGAGCCGCCCGCGCCGGCGGCCGACCACCCCGAGGTCAACGTCGGCACGGGCAGCCTCGACGAGGACGTGTTCGGTCCGCTCGTCGAGCGGTTCGTGAGCGAGCTGCGGAAGGCCTCCACCGGCAGTGGGCCGGTGGACGCGCGCGAGAACGTTGCCTTCGAGGGCCGCAACCTGGCGTGGTGGGTGCACGACCGCTACCCCCGGGTCGGGTGCGTGCTCGCACTGGAGTTCAAGAAGACCTTCATGGACGAGTGGACCGGCGAGCTCGACGAGCGCCAGCTCCGTGAGGCCCAGGACGCCCTCGCGGCGACGCTCCCGGGGCTGAGGGACGAGCTGGAGCAGCTGCGGTGATCGAGTCCCGCGCGGGACTGAGTGCAGCCGACCTCGCGGTCGACCACCAGCTCGCCCTGCTCGCGGGCAGCTTCCGGTTCCTGCTCGACATCACGCCCGTCGACGCCGACGACCTGCGCGACGACTTCATCGAGGGCCGCGACCCCGAGCCCGACTTCACCTACCGCGAGCTCGAGGCCGACCCGGACGTCGTACGCGCCGAGCTGGCGGCAGTCGACCTGGGCCAGGTCGAGGACCCGGTGCTGGGGCAGCTGCTGCGCGCCAAGCACCGCGAGATGGAGCTCCAGCTCGACATGCTCGAGGCGCGCGACACCGAGGAGTTCCTCCCGCTCAGCGTGGAGCTCTACGGCGGTGTCTCGCCGGCGCTGCGCACGCAGGCCGAGCAGCTGCTGGCCGGCATCACCCGCACCGAGCCGTCCGACGAGGCGCTCGACGCCGAGGAGTTCCTGGCCCTGGCGGAGGCGGAGATCGAGCTCTACCGGGCCGAGGACCCCGACCTCGACATGCACGCCGAGATCCGCCCCGACGTGAACGGCGTGATGGTCTCCGGCGACGTGCTGCTGATCGGGCCGGAGACCAAGGTGCAGCGAGCACGCGCCCAGGCGCTGCTCCACCACGAGGTCGGCACCCACCTCGTCACCCAGGCCAACGGGAGCCACCAGCCGATCAAGGTGCTGGGAGTCGGCCTCGCCGGCTACGACGAGACGCAGGAGGGCCTCGCCGTCCTGGCCGAGATCGCCTGCGGAGGGCTCACTGCCTTCCGGCTCCGCCAGCTCGCGAGCCGCGTCGTGACCGTGCACCGGATGATCGGAGGAGCGACGTTCGCCGAGGCGCACGCGGCCCTCGTCGCGGACGACTTCCCGGCGGGGAGCGCCTGGACGACCGTGATGCGGGTCTACCGCTCCGGCGGGATGACCAAGGACGCGATCTACCTGCGCGGGCTCGTCGATCTCCTCGAGCACCTCGGTGCCGACGGCTCGCTCGACCGGCTCTGGCTCGGCAAGTTCTCCCTGCGCGACCTGCCGCTCATCGGCGACCTCGAGGACCGCGGCCTGCTGCGCCCGCCGCGCGTCCTCCCCCGCTACCTGCACGACCCGGAGACCCACGCGAACCTCGCGCGGGCAGCCGGCACCGAAGATCTCGGCACACTCCTGGAGGGACACGCATGAAGATCGGATTCGTCGTCAATGACATCGCCACCGAGAAGGCGGAGTACACCACCAACCGCCTCGCGATGGCGGCCAAGGAGATGGGGCACGAGGCCTGGTACATGGGCATCGGCGACTTCGCCTACGAGCCTGACGGCTCGCTGAGCACCAAGGCCCGCACGGGGCACGCCAAGTCGTACCGCTCCCTCGAGCGCCACATGCACGACGTGCAGAAGCCCGATGTCGAGCAGCTGATCCCGATGGCCGACTTCGACGTGGTGATGCTGCGCAACGACCCGGCCGACGACGCGGAGAGCGACCCCTGGCGCAACAACGCCGGCGTCGCGTTCGGCCAGCTGATCGCGGCCAGCGGCGTGCTCGTCGTCAACGACCCCACCAGCCTGGCCAACGCCCTGTCCAAGGCGTACTTCCAGCACTTCCCCGAGATCGTGCGCCCGCGCACCCTGATCTCGCGCGACGAGGACATGATCGAGGCCTTCATCACCGACCTCGGTGGCAAGGCGGTGCTCAAGCCGCTGCAGGGCTCGGGTGGCACCGGCGTCTTCCTCATCGACCGCAAGGAAGGCCCCAACCTCAAGCAGATCATCGAGGCGATCTCGCGCGACGGCTACGTCGTGACGCAGGAGTACCTGCCCGAGGCGGTCAAGGGCGACGTCCGGATGTTCGTGATGAACGGCCAGCCGCTGACCGTCGACGGCAAGTACGCCGCCTTCCGCCGCACGAACTCGACCAAGGACATCCGCTCCAACATGTCTGCTGGCGGCAAGGCCACCAAGGCCGTGGTCACCGACGCGATGCTGGAGATGGTCGAGATCGTGCGACCCAAGCTGGTCAGCGACGGCATGTTCCTCGTCGGGCTCGACATCGTCGGCGACAAGCTGATGGAGATCAACGTCTTCAGCCCGGGCGGCCTCGGCAGCGCGCAGATGCTCTACGAGGTCAACTTCGCGCCCGCGATCATCGCCGAGCTCGAGCGCAAGGTGAACATCCGCCGGCACTACCCGGAGATCGACAACCGGCTGCTCGCGTCGAGCTGATCGCTCAGTAGTACCAGGGGTACGGCGACCAGTCGGCGTCGCGCTTCTCGAGGAACTGGTCGCGGCCCTCCTGGGCCTCGTCGGTCATGTAGGCGAGCCGCGTGGTCTCGCCGGCGAAGAGCTGCTGTCCGACCAGCCCGTCGTCGAGGAGGTTGAAGGAGTACTTCAGCATCCGCTGGGCGGTCGGCGACTTGCCGTTGATCTTGCGGCCCCAGTCGAGCGCCTCGCGCTCGAGGTCGGCGTGGTCGACGACGCGGTTGACCGCACCCATCCGGTGCATCGTCTCGGCGTCGTACTCGTCGCCGAGGAAGAAGATCTCGCGGGCGAACTTCTGCCCGACCTGGCGGGCGAGGTAGGCCGAGCCGTAGCCACCGTCGAAGGAGCCGACGTCGGCGTCGGTCTGCTTGAAGCGGGCGTGCTCGCGGCTGGCCAGGGTCAGGTCGGCGACGGCGTGCAGGCTGTGCCCGCCGCCGGCGGCCCAGCCCGGGACGACGCAGACGACGACCTTCGGCATGAAGCGGATCAGTCGCTGGCACTCCAGGATGTGGAGGCGGGCGAGCCTGGCCTGGTCGATCGGGTTGGGCGGAGCCCCGGCGTCGTCGTGCCCCTCGGTCTCGTACTGGTAGCCGGCCCGTCCGCGGATCCGCTGGTCGCCGCCCGTGCAGAAGGCCCACTTGCCGTTCTTCGCACTCGGCCCGTTGCCGGTGAGGATCACGCAGCCGACGTCTGCCGACATCCGGGCGTGGTCGAGGGTGCGCAGCAGCTCGTCGACCGTCTGCGGCCGGAACGCGTTGAGCACGTCGGGGCGGTCGAAGGCGATGCGTACGGTGCCGTGCGCGCGGGCGCGGTGGTAGGTCAGGTCGGTGAGGTCCTCGAAGCCCGGCACCACGTCCCAGGACTCGGGGTCGAAGATCTCGCTGACGCCCTCGATCGCACTCATGTCCGCACCGTATCGACCGGAGGGTGGAAGATCATCGCCGCCCGTGGTGTTGTGACAGGCATGTCACTGACTGGAACCTATGTCCCGAGCGCGACCGAGTGGGTCCGCAACAACGTCGAGGAGTTCGAGGCCACCGACGGTGAGAAGGGCGGCACGCTGCCCGGCACGAAGTACCCGATCGTCGTGATCACCTCGGTCGGTGCGACGTCCGGCAACCTCCGCAAGAACCCGGTGATGCGGGTCGAGCGCGACGGCGCCTACCTCGCGGTCGCGTCCAAGGGCGGCGCTCCCGAGGATCCGGTGTGGGCCGACAACTTCCGCCAGCACCCCGAGGTCGACCTCCAGGACAAGGCGGAGAAGCACACCTACCGCGTGCGCGAGCTCGACGGCGAGGAGTACGACTCCTGGTGGGAGCACGCCGTCGCGACCTGGCCGACGTACGCCGAGTACAAGAAGAAGACCGACCGGAAGATCCCGCTCTTCATCCTCGAGCGGTGACCTGTGAGGTCCGGCGGGCCACAATGACGCCGTGACCACTGGGCCCGACACTGGGGCGACGACCCGCTCGGCCTTCGACGAACCCGTCGACGCGCCGCCGGCCCGATGGGTCGGATCGCTCGTGCTGCTCAACCTCGGACTGATGGCCGGCT
Organism: uncultured Actinomycetota bacterium; assembly: GCA_963708875.1. Classification (GTDB taxonomy): domain Bacteria; phylum Actinomycetota; class Actinomycetes; order Propionibacteriales; family Nocardioidaceae; genus Nocardioides. The sequence continues at coordinate 74,540 of CAVPUL010000005.1, read as the reverse complement.
GGTTCGGGCCGATCCAGGTGCTGCTCGCGCAGCAGGCCGATCGGGTCGCGGCCGCCGAGCCCGGTGGTCTGAGCAAGGAGCTGCTGCTCTCGGTCGTGCTCTTCGTCGGGGCGATGATCTCGCTGCTCGCGAACCCGGTCTGGGGTGCGTTCTCGGACCGTACGCGCTCGCGTTTCGGCCGCCGCGTGCCGTGGGTGGTCGGCGGCGTCGTGGTCGGGGCGGTGGGGCTGCTGCTGCTCTCGGTCGCCGACGGCGCCTACTCGATGATCCTCGCGTGGAGCCTGGTCCAGCTCGCCCTCAACGCCGCCTGGGCGGGCGGCACCGCGGCCGTCCCCGACCAGGTGCCCGCGGCGCGCCGGGGGCTGATCGGCGGGATGATCGCGATCGCCGGCACGGTCGGCGTGCTGCTCGGCATCAAGATCGCCGAGCTGACCGGCTCCATCGCCCAGGGCTACGTCGTCATCGCCGTGGTGATGCTGGTGCTGTCGGTGCCGTACGTCCTCGGCTCGCGCGACATCGCGCTGCCGGCCGGCCACGAGCTGGAGGCGATGGACTGGAAGTCGCTGCTGCGCTCCTTCTGGATCTCACCGTCGGAGCACCCCGACTTCGCGTGGGCCTGGCTGACCCGGTTCCTGGTCAACCTCGGCAACTGGATCGCGCTGAACTACCTCTTCTACTACCTCACCGACGGGCTCGGCTTCAGTGACAGCGAGGCCACCGCGAACCTCGGCGTCCTGGTGCTGATCTACGGCGGCACCACGGTGGCCACCACGGTCGCCGTGGGCTGGTGGAGCGACCGCATCGGGCGACGCAAGGTGTTCGTGATCTGGTCCGGTGTGCTCATCGGCGCCAGCATGCTGGTGCTCGGCCTCTGGCAGGACTGGCCCGGGGCGCTGCTCGCCGCGGTGATCCTGGGAGCCGGCTTCGGTGTCTACCAGGCAGTCGACTTCGCACTGATCACCCAGGTCCTGCCTGCCGCGGCGGGCCGTGCCAAGGACCTCGGCGTCATCAACATCGCCTCCGCCCTGCCTCAGGTCATCGCGCCTGCGGTCGCCGGCCTGGTCCTGGTTGGCGTACGAGCCGCGGGCGGGTCGGTGGCGACCAACGGCGAGTCGTGGTCGGTGGGCTACGGCGTGGTCTATGCCGTCGGCTTCGTGATGTGCGTGCTCGGCTCGGTCTTCGTCACGAGGATCAAGTCGGTCGCCTGAGCGACCGCTCCAGCCGGTGGAAGGATCAGTGACTGGAGATCGTGATCGCGAGCCCGACGAGGTGCTCGAGGCGCGCGAGCTCGGAGTCGAGGAACTCCGGGCCGCCGCGGCGGCCCAACAGGACGACGTCGTCGCCGAAGGGGGCGGCGCACTCGACGTAGATGTCGTCGCCGGGCAGGCGAACGGGCGCGGACATCGGTCCGAAGTCGAACACCGTGGGTGCGGCATCCGTCGCGTGCACGACGCGGTGGCCGTCGGTGGCCGGGCTCACCCGCGCGGCCCAGTCGACGCGGAAGGCGATCGGCAGCAGGTCGATGAGACGGTCGCGCGCGGTCGAGGGGTCCTCGGTGAGGGACTCCACGACCTCGAGGTCGAGGAAGAGGTTGCCGCCGGCGGCGTAGCGGTTGATCCAGAGCACGCTCACGCCGTCGAGCACGGCGCACGCTGAGACGACGGAGTCGGGCATCACGCCCGGCGCCATCTCCAGGAGCACGTCGTCGACCGCGAAGCCGTCACGCTTCTCGACGATCTCGATCGCCTCGATGTCTCCACCGGCCTCACCGATCGCGCTCGCGACGCGGCCCAGCGACCCCGGGACGTCCGGGAGCTCGACGCGCAGCAGGTAGGGCATGCAAGGAGGCTATCTGGCTCCTGTGTCAGCCAGATTTCTCGCGACCGTCCCGTGGGACGTGGGTGTCAGGGTGCGGCTGCGAGGCGTACGGCGAGACCGCTCGCGCGCTGCGCCCGCCGGGCGATCGCGGCCCGGATCGCCGGCTCCGACCCGACCACCCGTACGCGGGTCCGCGCGCGGGTGACGGCGGTGTAGAACAGCTCGCGCGACAGCAGCCGGGAGTCCTCGTCCGGCAGGAGGACAGTGACGACCTCGGCCTGCGAGCCCTGCGACTTGTGGATCGTCATCGCGTGCATCGTCTCCACGTCGCCGAGTCGCGACGGCGCCAGGTCGCGGGGCCCGTCGCTCGCCGCGATGACGGCACGCGGGCCGCCCGGCATCAGCACCACCACACCGCTGTCGCCGTTGTAGACACCGAGCTGGTGGTCGTTGGCGGTGACCAGGAGCGGCCGGCCGATGTAGGCCCGCTCGAAGAGGGGGTCGCCCGTCTCCGCGGTGAGCCAGTGCTCGATGCGACGGTTCCAGTGGCGTACGCCGAAGGGGCCGTCGCGGTGCGCGCACAGGAGCCGGTGGTGGTCGAGCGCCCGGAGCGCGCCGTCGACGTCGCCGTGCTCGGCGGCGTCACGCACGGCCAGGGCGGCGGCCAGTGCGGTGGTGCGGATCTGCGGTGCGGGGTCGGCCTCGTCGACCCACTCGACCGCGTCGTGCCCCGCGGCGAGCACCTCGAGGGCGCCGTCGGCGTCGCCGGTCCGCAGCGCCTCGGCCAGCGCGTGGATCTCGGCGCCGAACCGGTGCGTGGACTGCAGCGCCGCCACGGGGGAGTCGGCCCGCTGGTCGAACCCGCGGACCACGTCGCTCAGCACGGCGCCGGCCTCGACGGACGAGAGCTGGTGCGGGTCGCCGACCAGGACCAGCCGGGCATCGGGGCGCACGGCCTCGAGCAGGCGCGCCATCTGGGTCAGCGACACCATCGACGACTCGTCCACGACGACGACGTCGTGCGGGAGCCGGTTGCCGCGGTGGTGGCGGAATCGCGTCGAGTTGCCCGGGTCGGGGCGGAGCAGCCGGTGCAGCGTCGAGGCCGTGACACCCGCCAGCCGCACCCGGTCCGACTCCTCGAACGCCTCGGCCTCCTGGTGCACCGCCTGCTGCAGCCGGGCCGCGGCCTTGCCGGTCGGCGCGGCGAGAGCGATGCGCAGGCCGTCGGGGTGCTGGTCGAGGAGACCCACCAGGAGGGAGGCGACGGCTGTCGTCTTGCCGGTGCCCGGACCGCCCGTGAGGACGGTCGTCCACTGCCCGGCGGCGGCGAGGCACGCGGCGACCTGCTCGTCGTAGGTCGTGCCGGGGCGGGCGTGCTGCATGGCCGCGACCACGCGGGCCATCGAGGCGGCCATCATCGACGGGGTCGTGGGCCGGACTCGTCGCCGCGCGCGACAGCAGGTCGTCGACGACCTGGCTCTCCTGCTCGTGGTAGCGGTCGAGGTAGAGCAGGTCGTTGTCCCAGCGGACCAGCCCGGCAGCGACCAGCGGGCTGGCAGCGACCGCGCCGGCCCAGCTCGTCGGCGGACGGCCACGGCAGGTCGGCGCGGGTCGGCGACGGTGGCGAGGTCGAGGCAGACCGAGCCGCCCCGCACGGCCCGGACCGCGAGCGCCACCGCGAGCAGCACCCGCTCGTCGTCCTCGCGGCCGAGCCGACCGAGGGCCAGGGCGACGTGGACGTCGGCGCTCGTCAGCACGCCGGCGGCGTTGAAGTCGCCGAGCAGGCCGGTCGCTCCGAGAGCGAGGCGGGCGTCGGTGGCGTCGACGGGCTCGAACAGGTCGCTCGTGCGGGGTCCCTGCGACGTTGTTCGGCGGAGCGCAGCGGGGGAGGAGAACGTCGTGGGGTGCTCGCTCATGGGGTCGCTCCGTCGAGGAGGTCGGACAACGCGGTGACCAGCGCGGTCGGCGGCTGCCACGAGAACACTCCGCACGGCTTGCCGTCGACGCTCGGCGTCGCGGGGCCGCACATGCCGCGGAGGTAGAGGTAGAGCACGCCGCCGAGGTGCTCGGCCGGGTCGTAGGCCGGCAGCCGCCAGCGCAGGTAGCGGTGCAGGACCACCGTGTAGAGGAGCGCCTGGAGCGGGTAGTCGGAGTGGCCCATCGCCTCGTCGAGGACCGCGGGACGGTATTCCCAGGCGGTCGCGGGTGCGGCCCGGTCACCCAGCCAGTTGGTCTTGTAGTCGATGGTCAGGAAGCGGGTGCGGCCGTCGACCTCGACCCGGACGACCACGTCGATCGAGCCGGTGAGGTAGCCGAGCAGGCGCTGTCCGGCGAGGTCGGCATCCGACGCGAGGGTGTCCGGCGAAGGCGAGCAGCGGGTCGCCCTCCGGCAGGTGTGCGCGCAGCAGCGGTCCGAGGTCGCCGAGGACGACGTGGCCGGAGTCGCGCGCGGCGAGGTCGCCGCCGGCGAGCGGCACCTCGAAGTCGAGCTCACGCAGCCGGTCGGGACGGTGGATGTCACGAAGGGTCAGCCCTGCCGGCCAACGGGCCGAGCGGGGAGTCGCAGACCGCCACCAGCGCGTCGGCGAGCACCTCGGCGTCGACCTCGACGGCCCACCACGCACGGTGCTCCTCGATCAGGGCGAGCAGCTCGGCGCGCAGGTCGGGCGCGGCCGGGTCGGCGTGCTCGAGCACCTCGTGGACCAGGGAGCCGAACGCCGCACCGACCGGCAGGTCGGCCATCGGTGACGCGACGGCCGCCAGCGCGAGGTCGGCCTCGGGACCCGCCACCTCGTCGGGCACTGCGTCGAGCTCGGCGTCGTCGAGGTCCGGGGCGTCGTCGGGCTCGGACAGCACCCGGTCCGGGGCGCCGGCGTGGGGCGCCCCGGCCGCGGAGAGCGCGGAGTAGGAGGTGCGGCGCCAGTCGGTGTCGACGTCGCGGTCGAAGGACCGGACCGACAGCGTCGGCAGGTCGCGTCGGATCGGCGTGCTGTCGACGGGCCCGGGCGTCGCGAGCTCGGGCTGCGGCCCGCCAGCGGTCTTCCAGCGGCCGAGGATGTCCACCACCTCGTCGTCGCCGACGACGGACTGCTCGTCGCGGACCACGGGGTGCCCGGGAGCACGGCCGAAGAGCATCCGGTGGAGAGGTGCGGGCGCGGTGTTGTTGGCGGTCGGGCAGTACCACGCGACGACCTGCGACTGCGCGCGGGTGAGGGCGACGTAGAGCAGTCGCAGCGACTCGCCCGCGTCCTCGTGCCGGCTGGCGGCGACCGCCGCGTCGCGCCACGTGCTCGGCCCGCCCACGTCGCGGCAGCGCTCGCCGTCGGCGTCGTGGAAGAGCGGGACGTCCTCGTCGCGCACCCAGCGGTCCCACAAGGTCGGGAGGTAGACGATCGGGTACTCGAGGCCCTTGCTCCCGTGGATCGTCACCAGCTGGACGGCGGCGGCGTCGGAGTCGAGGCGCCGGGTGCGCTCGGAGGCGACCTCGAGCTTGTCGTCGGCGACCTGGGAGCGCAGCCAGCCGAGCAGCCCGACGACGCCGAACCGCTCGCTGACGGTCACCTTGTGCAGTGCCTCGCCGATGTGTCGCAGGTCGGTCAACGTGCGCTCGCCGCCGACCCGGCCGAGGACGCGCGCGATCGAGCCCGTCGAGCACGGCGCTCTCCAGCACCGCGGCCACACCGCGCGCCACGAAGACATCGGCGAGGCGGCGTACGTGCTCGCTCAGGGCATCGGTCGGGTCGGCGTCGGACTGGAGCTCCTCGGCCGTGCGGCCGAAGAAGTCGGTCAGTGCCGCGGCTCGCACGCGGTCGGCGCGGTGCGGCTGCTCGAGCGCCTCGAGCAGGGTCAGCCACTGGGTGGCGGCGGCGGTCTTGAAGACGGAGCCGCCGGCGTTGAGCACGGCGGGCACGCCGACCGCGGCCAGCGCCTCCTGCGCCGCGAGCAGGTCGGCCCGCCGGGCCGCGAGCACCGCGACGTCCTTGGGCTCGACCGGCCGGCGTACGTCGTCGGGTCGCCGGGCCCTGCGGTGCCGACGGTCGCGCCGCTGGTCAGCAGCCGTTTGACGTCGACGGCGAGGTCCGTGAGCACGTGCTGGCGCCAGTCGCCGATGCGGGGCTTCTTGCGCCCGAGCTCCTCGTGCCGCACGACCCGGAGCCGGAACGGCGCCCCGGCTCCGTCGAGCCGCGAGGCCGGGTGGTGCGCGGTGACGGGGTGGACGGTGATCCGCTCGTCGCCGAGGGCGGCGCCCTCGACGAGCACGTGCAGCGAGTCGAGCAGTGGCTGGTCGGCGCGCCAGTTGATGCCGAGGGTCTGCCGGATGGTCGCCTGCTCGGCGGCCTTGAGGTAGGTGACGATGTCGCCGCCGCGGAATGCGTAGATCGCCTGCTTGGGGTCGCCGATCAGCACGAGGGTCGCGGCGCCGTGGAACGCGCGCTCGAAGACCTCCCACTGCACCGGGTCGGTGTCCTGGAACTCGTCGATCAGCGCGACCTTCCAGCGCTGGCGCATCCGCGCCCGCGCGGGGGAGTCGTCGGGTCGGAGCGCGTCGGCGAGCTGGCCGAGCAGGTCGTCGTAGGACAGCACGCCGAGGCGGCGCTTGCGGCGATCGATCTCGTCGAGGACGTCGCACGCGAAGCGCACGCGCGCCGCCGCCCCGCTGTCGGGGTCGTCGGTCAGCGCCTCCTGCGGAGCGACCCGTGCTCGCGGGTCGTCGACGACGGCCCGCGCGATGGTGAGCGCCTCGTCGCGGCTCCACGGCGCCTTCTCCCGGCGGGCGAAGAGGTCGAGGTAGCGATCGTCGGTCACCTCGGTGGTGAGCTGCTCGAGGTCCTCCACGAGCACCGCACCGGTGTCGGTGTCGCCGGCCACGCCGAGGCTGCGGAGCACGAGCTGGCAGAACTGGTGGATCGTCGCGATGGTCGCGGCGTCGTAGGACGTGAGCGCCTCGGTCAACCGGCGCAGCCGGACCGCCTGCTCGCCCTCGTCGGCGTCGAGCAGCCAGTCGTGCAGCCGGTTGGCGGCGTCGGCCCTCGTCGGGTCGGCCAGCACGGCGGCGGCGTCGTCGAGCTGACGGCGTACGCGGTCGCGGAGCTCCTGGCTGGCTGCCCGGGTGAACGTGACGACCAGCATCTCCTCGAGCGTCGCCACGCCCTCGGCGAGGTAGCGGGTGACGAGCGCCGCGATCGTCCACGTCTTGCCGGTGCCGGCGCTGGCCTCGAGCAGCGTGGTGCCGGTCGGCAGGGGGCCACAGATGTCGAAGGTGTCCATCTGGACCGGCTCGGTGAAGGGCTCGGCCACGTCAGATCCCCCGCACCAGCTCGTGGGACAGCAGTGGGGACCAGACGCGGAGCGCGTAGTGGCCGAGCCGGTGGGGCGCGTCACCGTCCTCGTCGGCCAGGAGCGGCGCGGCCAACACGTCGTAGGGAGCCTGCTCGCCCCACGCGCGGACGTGCCACTGGTCGCCGTCCTCCTGGGGGAAGCCGGTCTCGTTGAAGCGTGGGGTCACCCACGCCGCCTGGGCCTTGGCATCGGGATCGGCCTGTCCGTGCGCCCCGATCGCGAACTCCTCCGCGAAGGCGAGGCTGGTCTTGACGGGCAGCGGCAGCGGCTCGCGCTGCCCGCGCTCCATCACGTCCACCAGGGCGCGCAGGTGCGTCCGGGCGTCGTCGTCGGTCATCGGGGAGAGCAGCGCTCGTTTGCCGGACCGGCCCCAGCGACCGATCGTGTGGGCCGTCCAGTTCTCGTCGGGGTGCCCGGCGGCCAGCGCGAGGGCATCGAGCCACGCGGCCAGCCGGTGCTTGGCGCCGAGGCTGGAGTAGCTCACGGCCACGAGGTTGTTGCCGAAGACGTTGCCGACGGTGCCGGTCAGGCGCCGGTCGCCGAGGTCGATGTCGACGTCGAGGGTGCGGGGCGGGCCCGTGCGGAGCGGGACGGCGGCCTCGACCAGCGGTCGTACGCGCGTGACGATGTCGGTCAGCATCGCCGCACCGAGGTCCTCCGGTGGCAGCAGTCCGCGCAGCTGCTCGGCCAGCATCGCTGCCTGCGGGTCGCCGCCGGTGAGCACGTCACGCACCAGCCGGTCGCCGACGTCCCACTTCTCGAGCCCGTCGAGCGTGATCGGGATGGCGTCCTTGGTCTCGTCGACGTCATAGGGAGTGGTGATCCGGAGCCGGTGGCGCAGGAAGCTGCGCACCGGGTGCGCGAAGAAGTCGTGGAGATCGGTCAGCGAGACCTCCTCGACCACCGCGGGCGCCTCGAGCGGCTCGGGCACCAGGGCGCGTGGTGCCGGGTGCGGTGCGCGCGCCGCCCGCGCGCCGGCCAGCGCGGTGCGGTCGAAGGAGAACGGTCGCTCGATCGACCGGACCAGCGCGCCCGCCGTGAGGTTGGCCTCGTCGAACGGCTGGAGCGGATGGTGCACGACCACGTCGGGGCCCACAGCAGCGCTGCTGGTGCGGTCGAGGGTGTCGAGCAGCTCGCCGAGCGGAACGGCCGGCGGCCTGTCGTCATTGGTGTGCTCACCGCGGCCGGCGTAGGTGATGACGAGCGTCTCGGTCGCGGCCCCGATCGCGTCGAGGAGCAGCTGCCGGTCCTCCGAGCGGATGTCGCGCTCGCCGGTGAGCGGCCGCCGGGCGAGCACGTCGTCGCCGTCGACGGACTCCAGCCGGGGGAACACGCCGTCGTCGAGCCCGACGAGGCAGACCACCCGGTGCGGCACCGACCGCATCGGGACCATCGTGCAGACCGTCAGCGTGCCGGTGCGGAAGTTGCTCCGGGTCGGCCGCCCGCGCAGCCGGTGCCGGAGGAGGGCGCGTACGTCGGCGTGCCGCAGCCGGGTCTCGTGGTCACCGACTCCCGCCGAGATCCGGGCGAGCTCACGGTCGAACTGCGCGACCCGCCACGCGTCGTCGGAGCTGCTCGCGGTGAGCCCGTGGACGGCCCGGCCGAGGGCGGTGGTCCAGTCGGCGACCGAGGTGGCGTCGCCCGCGGCGCGCACGAACGTGTGCAGCCGGTCGACCATCTCGACGAAGCTGCCGACGAGCTCGAGGTGCCCGTCGCCGACGTCGTCCAGGGGCAGGGTCGTCCGGACGAACCGGTGGCCGTCGCCGGACATCGCCGCCCCCAGCAGCACCCGCTCGAGGCCGGCCAGCCAGGTGTTGGCGTCGAGGTCGAGCCCGAACCCGCCGCGATGGTCGCGGTCGTAGCCCCACCGGATCGCCGCCTGGTCGACCCAGCGCGCCATCCGCTCGAGGTGCTCGTCGGTGAAGCCGAAGCGCGTCCGCACCGGCTCGGTGGCGGCGAGGTCGAGGACCGCGGTCGCCGCCATGCGACCGGCCGCGAGCTCGACGAGGTCGGCCGCCACCCCCAGCAGCGGGTTGGTCGCGCCGGGTGAGCGGTCGGCGAGCCGCACGCGCAACCGGTGGGCCGGGTGGCCGACGTCCTCGTGCGCCACGTCGGCCAGTCCGAACCCCGCCGAGATGAGGGGGGCGTAGGTCTCGATGTCGGGGCACATCACGAGGATGTCGCGGGGTTCGAGCGTCGGGTCGTCCTCCAGCAGGCCCACGAGGACCTCACGGAGCACGTCGACCTGACGGGCGGTGCCGTGGCAGGCGTGCACCTGCACCGACAGGTCCGTCGGCTCGTGCGCGCGGGACGCGAGCGTGGCCGCGTCGGGTGCGCGGTTGGCACGGAGGTCGGACTGGAGCCAGCCGAGCAGCGTGGTCGCGTCGGCGGAGCCCGCTGCGTGCTGTGCGGTCTCCAGCTCCCCCAGCGTGCGGCGCAGCTCGCGCGCGTCGCGGCCGAGCGAGGCGAGCAGAGGGTGCTCGACCACGCTGGCGGACGTGTCTGCTGCCCGTGCGACGGGGCCGACGGCGGCAGTCGGGGCCAGGGCGGTCCACAACGTCGGCGAGGGCTGCGGGAGCCAGAGGTGCACGTCGCGGTGCTCGCCCAGTGCCCGCAGCAGCTCGACCTCGGTCACCGGCAGTCGGGTGTGCCCGAAGAGCGAGAGGCGGCCGGGCAGGTCGAGCCCGGCGTCGCCTGCCGCCAGCCGCTCGAGCGTCGTCGCGTGTCGTAGGTCGGGGGCCGGTGCGTCGACGCGGTCGACGAGCCGCCGCCACAGCTCGGCCTGCCAGCGGAGGTCGTCGTCGAGCGGGTCGCCGTCGCCGTCGGTGTCGTCACCGGCGCGCCAGTCGCGGACGAGCTGCGGGCGCTGGACGGCGTAGGAGCTGAACAGCCCGGCGAGCCGGCGCGCGACGGCATAGCGGCGGGCGGACCGCTCGTCGGTCGGGTCGCCGTGGCCCAGGTGGCGGCTGAGGTCGGCGAACCCGGGCTCGTCGAGGCAGCTGTCGATCACCTCGAGCAGCGGCCACGCCAGCCGGTCGGGGCTCCACGGGTCCTCGGCGTCGCGGTCGAGCAGCATCGAGACCAGGGAGTGGGGCGTCACGAAGTCGACTCCCGCGCACACGCCGTCGCCGCCGCGGTCGCCCACCCCGAGCCGGTGCGAGAGCCGCTGCGTGAGCCAGCGCTCGACACCGCGGGCCGGGACGACCACCACCTCGCGCGCGAAGGGGTCGGGCAGCGGGGTGACCAGCAGGTCCGCCAGGCCGTCGGCGAGCGCGTCGGTCCGCTCGGCGGTGTGCAGGTGCAAGGTCACCGGGCCACCCTATGAGCGCCGACCGACATCGGCGGCGCGGCCCGCTCGACGTCTCAGCGGTACTCGGGGTTGGGGTGGTCGGGATCGGAGAGGTCCCAGTTGCGGGTGCTGTTGCCGTGGGCCGGGATGCCACCGGCGTCCTTGAGGCTGCGGGCCGTGTGGAGCATGTTCCAGGCGGCGAACACGGTGTTGCGGGTCGTCCAGTGGTTCTGCGCACCCCGGTCGTCGTCGAGGTACGACGGGCCCGGACCGGCCTCGCCGTTCCAGTAGGCGTCGACCTGCGGCGGGATCGTGAAGCCGATGTGGCTCAGGGCGTAGAGCATCTGGGCCGCGCAGTGCTTGCCGCCGTCCTCGTTGCCGGTGATCACCACGCCGCCGACCTTGCCGTAGTAGCTCCACTGGCCCTTGTCGTTGACCTCGCCGGACCAGCCGTAGAGCCGCTCGATCGCGAGGCGGGTCAGCGACGACTGGTCACCCAGCCAGATGGGCGTGGCCAGGATGACGATGTCCGCGGGCTCGACGAGCGAGCGGTAGATCTCGGGGAAGTCGTCGGTCTCCCAGCCGTCCTCGCGCATGTCCGGCTGGACCCCCGGCGGGATCACGTGGTCGACCAGGCGTACGACGTCGACCTGGGCGCCCACGCCCTCCAGCACCCGGCGGCTGATCTCGAGCAGGCCGTCGGTGTGGCTCGGAGCGGGGGAGCGCTTGAGGGTGCCGTTGAGGATGGCGACCTTGAGGTCGTCGTAGCGAGTCGTCGTGGCGGCGACCTCTGCGTCGATGAACGCGGCAACGCTGTCGGGGATCATCCTGCGAGCCTAGGAGCAATCGGTCGTCGCGGAACCCCTGTCTGAACCGCTTCTCCGGACAGCACGACGGCGACCATCCCGCAGTGGGGTGGTCGCCGTCGTGCCGACGGGAGAGGTCAGTCCTTGAAGGCGTCCTTGACCTTCTCGCCGGCCTGCTTCAGGTTGGCGCCGGCCTGGTCGGTCTTGCCCTCGCGCTCGAGGCTCTCGTCGTCGGTCGCCTTGCCGGTGGCTTCCTTCGCCTTGCCCTTGAGCTCGTCACCCTTGTTGTCGATCTTGTCGTCGAGACCCATCGTGGTTCCTCCTGTGCTTCGGTGGCGACCGGAGTGGTCACCCTTCGAACCTGCCACGCGACCGGGGCAACACAGTCCACCCGACCGGGTGGATTGGCTGTCGCGGGCCTACTGCTCCAGGTGCTTCGGCTGGTGGGCACCACCGGCGACTCGGGGGACGTCGCGCACGGGTGCCGGCACCGTGTGCTCGACCTCGTCGGCCCGTGCCGCGTCGAGGCGCCAGATGAAGAAGCAGCCGACGATGGCGACGACGATGGCTACGGTGCCGATCAGGACCACAGTGCCCATGGGAGATCTCCTGGTGCGTGGGGGAGACGGAAGCGTCTAAGTCCTGTATAGATTATCTACGCACGATGCACAAGGGTGTGCCGTGGAACGGAGGACGGATGACCGAGGGCTTCAGCATCGGCGTGCTGGCCGATCGCACCGGGCTGACCCCGACGGTGCTGCGGACGTGGGAGAACCGCTACGGCTTCCCTGCCGGCTCGCGGTCCGCGAGCGGGCACCGACGTTTCACCGACGCGGACGTCGACCTCGTCCGCCAGGTGATGGACGTGCGCTCGTCCGGCATCGCGCTCGGCGCCGCCATCGACACGGTGCAACGCCGTCGTCGTCGGCCTGTCGAGTCGGTGCACGCGGTCATGGCCCGCGACTTCCCGCACCTGGGCGTGCAGAGGCTGGGTCGTCGCGTCCTCATCGCGGCGTCGTACGCCGTCGAGGACGAGGCCCTCGCCCGTGCCGAACGCCCGCTGGTGCTGGGCGCCTTCCAGGAGGGCCACCGCTTCGGGGCCCAGCGGGGGCGGTGGGACGAGCTCGCGCGCACCGCCGTGTGGTCGGCCGTGGTCGCCGACTTCGCCGGCGCGCAGGCCCCCGACGCCGCGGACCCGACGGGGAACCCCGCTCGGTGCCAGCTGCCGGAGGGCTCGCCGTTGCGACGTGAGTGGACCGTGGTCACCGTGAGCGACACCCGCGCGGCACTCGTCTCCGCGTGGGAGGTGCCCGGTGCCGCGGGTGCTGACCCGGTGTACGAGTCCGTGATCAGCGGTCACCGTCCAGCGGCGGTCGCAGCTGCGCGGGTCCTGGTCGATGCGGCCCGCGCCGGAGGTGCGGTGCCGCCTGCCGGGGCCCTGCGAGTGCTCGACGAGCCCGGTCGGGAGACCGCGGCGGTCGACGCCGACCGGCTGTGGCTGCGCGCCCTCGCCCGCCTCGACTCACGGGGTTGATCGGCAGCAGCCTCAGTGGTTGCGGAGCGCGTCGATCAGCTCGGACTTCGTCATGCTCGACCGGCCCTCGATGTCGAGCTCCGCCGCACGCTCGCGCAGCTCCTCGACCGTCCGGTCGTCGTAGTCCTCTGCGCCGCCGCCCCGCTTGCCGACCTGCGAGCGGCCCTGCGCGGCCGCCGCATTGGCGATCCGCGCCGCCTTCTCCTTGCTCGCGCCGTCGTCGCGCAGCGCCTCGTAGACCTCGGCGTCCTTCACGGACGGCCCGGGTGACTTCTGCTTCTTCTCGGCCATCGCTCCACGATGCCAGCGGGCTTTCCGGGTCTGCTCACCCGTCCGGGGGTGGGCGCTGGTCCGCCGCTGAGTAACGTCCGGGGATGGCCCCCGGCAGACCCGACGAGACCGAGCAGGAGCGCGCGGACCGCAACTGGAACGACCTGCTCCAGGAGCTCCGCGTCAGCCAGACCGGCGTACAGCTGCTCGCCGGCTTCCTCGCGACGCTGCCGTTCCAGTCGCGCTTCTCCGAGCTCGACGGGTTCCAGCGAGGGTGGTACGTCGGCCTGCTCTGCCTCGCCTTCACGACGGTGGGCGTGACGCTCGCGCCGGTGGCGATCCATCGCCACGTCTTCCAGGAGGACGCCAAGGAGGAGCTGGTCCAGGCGGGCCATCGGCTCACCGCGACGGCGCTGGTGCTCATCGGACTTCTGCTCGGCGGCATCCTGTTCCTGGTCGTCGACGTGGTGTACGACCGCAAGGCTGCCGCAGCCGCAGGCATCGCGGCGGTCGTCGTGCTGGCGGTCCTGCTGCTCGTGCTGCCCAGGCGCGTGGCCAAGGAGTCCGACGAGGACTGATCAGCCGGTCTGCTTGTCGAGCGACGCCTGCAGCTCCGCGACGGTCTTCTTCGCCAGGATCGGGAGGTACGCCGCGACGACGGGCGACGCCAGCTTCGCGGCTCCCGAGAAGGACATCTCCGCGGTGTACCTGACCTGTGAACCGCGCCCAGCCGCGGTGATCTCGAAGATGTCGTGGCCCTCGAACTGGTCGTTGGTCCCACGCAGGTGCACGCGGGTGGGCGGCGCCAGCTCCGCAGTGGTGTAGGTGATCTCGGTCTCCCGGCCGAGGAACTTCGAGACGTTCTTGTACGTGGTCCCCACGCCGCCGTCGCCCGAGGTCCGCTCGCAGGACTGGGTGCCCGGGTCCCACTCCTCGGCGTTGGTGAAGTCGCTGAGGTAGGCGTACGCGGCGTCGGGGGTCGCGGTGGTCGTGAAGGTGCGCGAGATGGAAGGCATCCGTCCACGTTAGACAATCGTTGTCGTGCCGTGGACACCCGAACGGGCACACTCGGAGCGTGAGGACTCCCCGTCGCGTGCTCGCGGTCACGCTCGCCGCTTCGCTGGCGGCACTGCTCGCAGCGTGCGACGAGCACGCTCCGGAGCCGCAGACCGTGTCCGTGACCTGGGCCGAGCACCCGCTGCCGGCACCGGCCGGGCTGCCCGGACGCAACGTCGTACGCGACGCGGTGCAGTGCGGGGACGGCTGGTGGGTCGTCGGAGCGGTCTTCCTCGACCACCCGACGGAGACCCGTGACACGCGGCCCGCGGTCTGGTTCTCGACCGACCGCTCGACGTGGACGTCGGTGCCGGTGAAGGCGACCACCTACTGGGGCAAGCGGGCGATCATGAGCTCGGTGGCCTGCTCGCGCGACCGCGTCGCGATGCTGGGCGCGCGGTCCGGCGGCGCCCACGGCAACCCGCGCGTGACGTCCTTCCGGCAGGACGGCGCGGGGCTCGTGGACGTGTCCGCAGTCTTCATCCAGTTCGGCGGGGTCACCGCGACCAACGTCGGCCCGATCTCCGGCGGCCCGAACGGATGGTTGATCACCGGCAACCGCTTGTCCGGACCGGGCGTGTGGTTCACCGACGACCCGCGCGAGTTCACCCGCGTCGAGGCCGAGCCCGGGCTGACCGACGACGGCGACCTCGTGTCGATCACCCAGGGCGGCGGGTGGGCCGGTGACGAGTGGATGGTGGTCGGCGGCGGCGCGCGTACGGGACACGGGCTCGACCCCGACCCGCTCGCCTGGACCTCGCCCGACGGCCTCACGTGGACGCCGGAGGAGATGCCTGCCACGAAGGCGGTCGAGGACGCCCAGCGCGTGGTGCTGCTCGACGACGGCGGACTCCTGGTGGTCGGCCGCAGTGGCGACCGGTTCGCGGCCTGGCGCCGTGACGGGGGGGACGACGAGGGATGGCAGGACGCCGTTCCCTTCGGGGAGATCGCGTCCAGCTGGCGGGGTGCGCCCTACGTCGCCTCGCTGGCCCGTACGCCGCTGGGCGTGCTCGCCACGGTCAGCACCGGTGACCACTACGAGCTCTGGCACACCGACGACGGCCGTACGTGGGATCGCGTCGAGGTGCCGCTCGAGCCACAGACAGCCGGCGACCACACGCTGGTGGCGGGTGACGGCGATGCTCTCCTCGTGGTGGGCGACGCCGGCGACGGCGGGCACGTGTGGACCGCGGAGCGCGCGTCCTGAACCACTGGTCCAGACCCCTTGAGCGGCACCTCGCGCTCGGGCAGCGTCGTTTCTGTAACAAAAGGGCAACGGCGGGTCGTGGCTCTGGACGTGATGGCCGTCACTTCATATGTTGTCCGACACAACATATGCACCCGCTTGACGGACCCGACGAGCCGAGGTGCGACACAAATCGCTAGGAGGCGGTTCGCGTGAAGCGGAAGCACAGTTTGGTTCTCGTCCCCCTGATCGGCCTGTCCATGGCCCTGACTGCCTGCGGGAGTGACGACAGCGGCGACAGCGGCGACAGCGGCAGTGACGGCAGCAGCGCCGACGCCACCGGCAAGATCGGCGTCATCCTGCCCGACACCGAGTCCTCGGTGCGTTGGGAGAGCGCGGACCGCCCGGCCCTCGAGGCGGCCTTCAAGGAGGCCGGTGTCGACTACGAGATCCAGAACGCCGAGGGCGACGCGGAGAAGATGACCACGATCGCCGACAGCATGATCGGCAACGGCGTCACCGTCCTGGCGATCGTCAACCTCGACTCCGAGTCGGGTGCCGCGATCCAGGAGAAGGCCAAGTCGCAGGGCGTGTCCACCATCGACTACGACCGGCTCACCCTCGGTGGCTCGGCGGAGTACTACGTCTCCTTCGACAACACCGTCGTCGGCGAGCTGCAGGGCCAGGGCCTCGCGGACTGCCTCGGCGACAAGGACGCCAACATCGTCTACCTCAACGGTTCGCCCACCGACAACAACGCCACGCTCTTCGCCGAGGGTGCGCACAGCGTGCTCGACGAGATGAGCAACTACAAGGTCGTCGGCGAGCAGGCCGTCCCGGACTGGGACAACGAGCAGGCTGCCACGATCTTCCAGCAGCTCTACACCGCCGCTGACGGCAAGGTCGACGGCGTGCTCGCGGCCAACGACGGCCTCGGTGGCGCGGCCATCAGCATCCTCGAGGGCGCTGGCCAGGACGGGAAGGTCCCGGTCACCGGCCAGGACGCCACCGTCGAGGGCCTGCAGAACGTCCTCGCCGGCACGCAGTGCATGACGGTCTACAAGTCCGCCACGCAGGAGGCCGGCGCGCTCGCCGACGTCGCCATCGCGCTCGCCAACGGTGACGACGCCACGACCACCGGCACCACGGTCGACTCCTCCGACAACAGCGAGGTCCCCTCGATCCTGCTGGAGCCGCAGGCCATCACCAAGGACAACGTCGGTGACGTGATCGACGACGGTGGCCAGAAGGCTGCCGACGTGTGCGTCGACAAGTTCGCCGACCTGTGCGCCAAGGCCGGCATCTCCTGATCGGCTGATCCACCACACCGCGGAACGACGCCCGGGCCGCACCTCGGCCCGGGCGTCGCTCCCGTGACTCGCACAACAAATTCCTGTTGATCGGAGTAGGACCATGGAACCGCTGCTCGAGCTGCGCGGAGTCAACAAGAGCTTCGGCGTCGTACACGTCCTGCACGACGTCGACTTCGCCGTCTACCCCGGACAGGTCACTGCCCTGGTCGGCGACAACGGGGCCGGCAAGTCGACACTGGTCAAGATCATTGCCGGCATCTATGGCCGGGACAGCGGCGACTACCACTTCGACGGCAAGTCGGTCGACGTCCACGGTCCCCGTGACGTCGCCGCCCTCGGCGTGGAGGTCGTCTACCAGGACCTCGCGCTGTGCGACAACCTCGACATCGTCGAGAACATGTTCCTCGGCCGCGAGGAGACCACCCGCTTCGGGCTCGACGAGGTCTCCATGGAGACCCGCGCCCGCGAGACCCTCGCGTCGCTCTCCGTACGGACCGTGAAGTCCGTACGCCAGAGCGTTGCCAGCCTCTCCGGTGGCCAGCGCCAGACCGTCGCCATCGCCAAGGCAGTGCTCTGGAACTCCAAGGTGGTCCTGCTCGACGAGCCCACCGCCGCCCTCGGTGTCGCGCAGACCCGCCAGGTCCTCGACCTGGTCCGGCGCCTGGCCGACCGCGGCCTCGGCGTCGTGCTGATCTCCCACAACATGGGCGACGTGCTCGAGGTCGCCGACCGGATCACCGCCCTCTACCTCGGCCGAGTGGCCGCTGACGTCTCCTCGAAGGACGTCACGCACGGGCAGATCGTCGAGCTGATCACCGCCGGACGCTCCGGGAACCTCGGCATCGCCGAGAACCCCGCGACCGTCTGACCCGCCGAGACAGGACCGGAGACCCCTCATGACCGTCGACAACGACACCCAGTCCACGCCAGCACCGCAGCCCGCATCGGGCGGCTTCGACAACGACAACCGCCAGGCCGGTGGCATCGGCGACTCGGCCCGCGACTACGTCAACCGTCTGCGCGGCGGCGACATGGGACTGCTTCCCGCGATCCTCGGCCTCGTCGTGCTGATCGCGATCTTCGCCTCGCTCAACGACCGGTTCCTCACGACCTACAACATGGCCAACCTGGTCATCCAGGCGAGCGCGATCATCGTCCTGGCGATGGGCATCGTCTTCGTGCTCCTCCTCGGCGAGATCGACCTGTCGGCCGGTGTCGCTGGTGGTGCCTGCGCGACGATCACGGCGCTCATGCTCATCGACTACGACTGGACCTGGTGGATGGCGACGCTCGCCGGCATCGCGTTCGGTGCGGTGATCGGACTGGCCATCGGCGCACTCGTCTCGTTCCTCGGGATCCCGTCCTTCGTCGTGACCCTCGCCTTCTTCCTCGGGCTGCAGGCGGTCCCGCTCAAGCTCATCGGCTCCGGCGGCTCGCTGCGCTACAACGACCCGGTGCTGCGCGGCCTGTCGATCAAGAACGTGCCCGTCGCGGTGGGCTGGATCGCCGCGATCGTGATCGTGGTCGTCTTCGCGGCGATCCAGCTGTGGCGCTACCGGTCGCTGTCGGACAAGGGACTGGTCCACTCGCCCCTCGGCCTCGTGGTGCTCCGCATCGGTGTCCTCACCGCCGTCGTCCTCGGCCTCACCGCGCTGCTCAACGCCAACCGCGCACCCAACCCCAACTTCGACATCAGCGGCGTCCCGTGGTCGTTGCCCGTCGTCATCGCACTGCTGCTCTTCTGGACCTTCGTGCTCACCAAGACCCGCTTCGGTCGGCACCTCTACGCCGTCGGCGGCAACGCCGAGGCCGCCCGCCGTGCCGGCATCAACGTGCGTCGGGTCCGCATCATGGCCTTCGTCATCTGCACCTCGATGGCTGCGATCGCCGGACTGCTGTCGGCGTCCTACACCGGCAAGGTCTCCCCGGGCTCGGGTGGTGGCAACGTGCTGCTCTACGCCGTCGCGGCCGCTGTCATCGGCGGCACCAGCCTCTTCGGTGGGCGGGGCCGCGCGATCGACGCCGTCATCGGTGGTCTGGTGATCGCGACCATCTCCAACGGCCTGGGCCTGCTCAACCAGGCGGCGTACATCAACTTCGTGGTCACCGGCGGCGTGCTGCTGCTGGCCGCGAGCGTCGACGCGATCTCGCGTCGTCGTCGCTCCTCGGCCGGCGTCTAGGCCCCCGGACCGTGAGCCCGCAGCGGCGCTCGGGCCTCGGGACCAACCAGGAGGCCATCCGGCGTCACAACCTCGGCACGGTGCTCCGGCACGTGCACAGCACCGGCGAGATGTCCCGCGCCGAGCTGACCAGCCTGATGGGGCTCAACCGCAGCACCATCGCGGGCCTGGTCGGTGAGCTCGAGTCGCTGGGCATCTCCGAGCGGACCACCCCCCTGGAGACCGCCCGGCAGGGCGCCGGCCGGCCGTCCGTGGGAGTGCGCATCGCTGCGGAGGGTCCCTACGTCATCGCCGTCGACCTGGGGGTCGACCGTGCGGTCGTGGCCCGGGTCGGCCTCGGCGGCCGGATCCTGCAGCGCGCCCAGGCGCCGGTGCTCAGCGACGGTGAGGCCTGGCAGGTCGGTGCTGCCGTCGCGTCACTGATCCGCACCGTCGTCGAGGACGCCCCTCCGGCGTCGTCACTCGTCGGCATCGGGATCAGCGTCCCCGGTCTCGTGCGCCGCAGCGACGGCCTGATCCGGCTCGCCCCCAACCTGGAGTGGCACGACGTCTCCTTCGGCGGCATCGTGCTCGCCGCGCTGGGGCTCGACGTCCCGGTCTACCTCGCCAACGACGCCGACCTCGGCGCCCTCGCGGAGCACACGCGCGGCGCCGGAGTGGGGACCGACGAGCTGATCTACATCTCCGGCAACGTCGGCGTCGGTGCCGGCATCATCACCGGCGGCCACCGGCTCGAGGGCGCGGGCGGCTACGCCGGCGAGGTGGGACACCTGCGCTTCAACCCTGGGGGCCGGCCCTGCCACTGCGGCAACCGCGGCTGCTGGGAGACCGAGGTCGGCGCCCACGCGATCGCGGCCGCCATCCAGTGCCCGCCCGACAAGGTCGCGCAGCTCGGCGAGGTGCTCGACGCCTTCGACAAGGCGTCGCCGACGCTGCGCGCGACCGGGACCGCGCTGGGGCAGGGACTGGCGAGCCTGGTCAACATGTTCAACCCGCACACGATCATCCTCGGTGGCTACCTCCGCTCGCTCTACCTGCTCGTCGGCGCAGAGGTCGACGCCGGGCTGGCCGACCGCGCGCTGCCCGCGCCCCTCGAGTCGGTGACGCTCGCGCTTCCCGGCCTGGGCCAGGACTCGCCCCTGCTGGGGGCCGCCGAGATCGCGCTGGAGCCGCTCTTCGTCGATCCCGTGGCTGCGCTCGGCACGGCCCTGGACGACGTACGGTCGCGACTCGCCGGCTGAGCCGAGCCGGCTGAGCCTCAGGCCGGGCTCACGCAGGCAGGTCGACCTCTCCGGCGAGCACCGGTCCGAACGACTGCTCGGCCGCACCGAGGGCGGCGGCCTGGATGCCCAGCGTGCTGGTCCTGAGGTCAGGGCGCACCTGGACCGCGGACGCGAGGCGCTCGTCCAGCGTGCGACGTGCGGACTCGAGCACGAGGTCGCCCAGCGGCGCGAAGTAGCCGCCCAGCACGACCACCTCGGGGTCCAGGACAGTGCTCAGCATGGCGATGCCGAGCCCCACGTCGCGGCCCACCCGCTCCAGTCCGGCGCGCACGCCAGCGTCGGTCGCGGCGCGCTCGGCCACCGACTCGGCCGTCAGCAGAGGAGTGGCGAGCTCGGGCATCCCCACAGCAGCGAGCATCGCGTGCAGGCCGATCGAGGCCTCCCAGCAGCCCCGACGTCCGCAGCCGCACAGGGCGGTGGAGTCGCCGACGGGCATGTGCCCGACCTCGCCGGCGAACCCGGCCCCGCCGCGGACGAGCTCGCCGTCCTGCACGATCCCGGCGCCGATGCCGACGGTGCCCGTGAGGTAGAGCGCGTGCGCCGCACCGCGCGCGGCGCCGTGGTGCGCCTCGGCGTACGCCGCACAGTTGGCGTCGTTGCTGACCTCGACCTGCTGGCCCGGCACCAGCGAGCCGAGCGCGGCGGCGAGCTCCTCCCACGCGACGCGGAGGTTGGGTGCCCAGGCGACGGTGCGGTTGTCGCCGCGCACCAGCCCGGGCACGGCGAGCGTCGCCCCGACCAGCGTGCTGTCGGGTCCGACGTGCTCGTCGAGCGCGGATCGCGCCAGGTCGCGCAGGTCGTCGCTGGTGCCGCCCGAGCGGCTGGTGCTCGTGACCACGCCGCCCGCCAGGTCGAGCACGACCGCGGACACGTAGTCGACGTTGAGCTCGAGGCCCAGGGAGACGAACCGGTCACCGCGCAGCACGACCGGACGACCGGGTCGCCCGCGCACGCCCGGTCGCGATCCCTCCTCGGCGACGGCCCGCGCCGCCTCGAGGTCGGCGACGATCACGCCGACGGTCGCCTTCGCGAGACCGGTGTGCTTGGCCAGCTCGGCCCGCGTGGACGGGCCGAGCTCGCGCAGGGCCCGGAGGACGGCGCCGGTGTTGCTGCGCCGGAGGCCCTCGGTGCCGGCGCTGGGCCGAGGCACGGTCAGCGCACGCCGTACAGGTGCTCGAGCGCGAGCTGGTCGAGCAGCTCGAAGCCACCGCCGCGGACCGCCATCTCGTCCGGGTCGCGCAGCTCGGCGGCCAGCAGGCCCTTCCAGCCCTCGCCCTCGGCGACGGTCGGGACGCCGAGCTCGGGGACCTTCGCGGCCTCCATGGCGGCCTGCACCTCGGGGTCGGCGCGGAACGCCTTCACCTTCTCGCGGAGGATCAGGTAGTTGCGCATGTTGGCCGCAGCCGAGACCCAGACGCCGTCCTCGTCCTCGGTGCGGGCCGGCTTGTAGTCGAAGTGCACCGGGCCGTCGTACCCACCGGCGAGCAGCGCGTCGACCACCCAGAAGGCGCCGCGGACGTTGCCGGCACCGAAGCGCAGGTCCTGGTCGTACTTCGGGCCGTTCTGGCCGTTGAGGTCGATGTGGAAGAGCTTGCCGGCCCACATGGCCTGGGCGTAGCCGGCGGCGGCGTTCATGCCGGCCATCTCCTCGTGCCCGATCTCCGGGTTCACCCCGACGAGCTCGGGTCGCTCGAGCTGCTCGATGAAGGCCAGCGCGTGCCCGATCGTCGGCAGCAGGATGTCGCCGCGCGGCTCGTTGGGCTTGGGCTCGATCGCGAAGCGGAGGTCGTAGCCCTGGTCGGTGACGTAGTCGCCGAGGACGTCGAAGGCCTCCTTCATCCGGTCGAGCGCGACGCGGGTGTCCTGCGAGGCGCCGTACTCGGCTCCCTCGCGACCGCCCCACGCGACGTAGACCTTGGCGCCGAGCTCGGCGGCGAGGTCGACGTTGCGCATCACCTTGCGGAGCGCGAAGCGGCGGATGTCGCGGTCGTTGTTGGTGAAGCCGCCGGCCTTGAACACCGGGTGCGTGAAGAGGTTGGTGGTGGCCGTCGTGACCGCGAGGCCGGTGTCGGCCAGGCCCTTCTTGAAGCGGGCGATGATCTGGTCGCGGGTGGCATCGTCGCTGCCGAACGGGATCACGTCGTCGTCGTGGAAGTTGACGCCGTAGGCGCCGAGCTCGGCGAGCTTCTCCAGCGCGTGGACCGTGTCCATCGGCTTGCGGGTCGCCTCGCCGAACGGGTCGCGAGCCTCCCAGCCGACGGTCCAGAGACCGAAGGAGAACTTGTCCTCGGGGGACGGGGCGGGGATGTCGAGAGGGGTCGAGGTGCTCATGGGGATGCCTACCAATCGTGAAGGGGACTCAGGTGTTCCAGGTGGTGGTGTGCTCGCGGAGGGCGGCGTACGCCTCCCGGACGTGGGGGGTGGGGTCGGCCTCGAGGACCGTGGTCGCCGGTGCCGGCCAGGTCGGCGGCTCGGACGTGCCGGCCAGCGCCCAGGCGGCCTGTCGGGCGGCACCGAGTGCGACGTACTCGCCCGCGGGCGGGAGCACGACGGGGCAGCCCAGGACGGCGGGCGCCAGCGCACGCAGGGCGGCGCTCCTCGTCGCGCCGCCGACCATCAGCACCCGTCGCGGTGTCTCGCCGGTCGCGGCGACCAGTCGGTCGACGGCGTCGGCGAGGGAGCAGAGCAGTGACTCGTACGCCGCGCGCGCGAGGTCGGCGCGGGTCGTGGCCGGCGTGAGCCCGGTCCAGGTGCCGACCGCGTCGGGCCGGTTGGGGGTGCGCTCGCCGCCGTAGTAGGGGAGGAGGGTCACGCCGCCCGCGCCCGGCGCGGACTGCAGCGCGAGCTCGGCCAGGCCGTCGTGGTCGACCCCGAGCCAGCGGGCCTGGAGGTCGAGGATGCCGGCCGCGTTCATCGTGGTGACCATCGGCAGGTAGCCACCGCTCGCGTCGGCGAAGCCGGTGACCACGCCGGTCCCGTCGGCGACGGGCGTCGTGCTCACGGCCGACGCGACGCCGGAGGTGCCGACCGAGACCAGGACGTCGCCGGGCCGCAGGTCCATCCCGAGGGCGGCGCCCATGTTGTCGCCGGTGCCGCCGGCGACCACCTGTCCGGCGGTCGTCTCGCCAGCCGCAGTGCCGGGCGCCACGATGCGGGGCAGGTCGGCCGCATGGCCGAGCGCGAGCTCGAGCAGGTCGGGTCGCCACGCATCGGCGCGGGCATCGAAGTAGCCGGTGCCGGACGCGTCGCCGCGGTCGGTGAACGGCTCGGTGCCCGGCGCGCTCAGGTGGTGGGAGACGTAGTCGTGGGGCAGCAGCACGCGGGCGACGCGAGCCGCGTTCGCGGGCTCGTGGTCACGCAGCCAACGCAGCTTGCTGGAGGTGAAGGACGCGACGAGCACGCTGCCGATCGCGTCGGCGCACGCCTGTGGTCCGCCCATCTCCTCGATGAGCTGCCGGGCGGCCTCGGCCGAGCGGGTGTCGTTCCAGAGCAGGGCGTCGCGGACGGGCTCGCCGCTCTCGGCCAGGGCGACCATGCCGTGCTGCTGCCCGGCGACCGCGACGGCCTCCGCGCGATCGATCAGGCCCGCCGTGGTCTCGTCGGCGGCGGCCAGCCAGGCCCGCGGGTCGACCTCGGTGCCCGGCGGGTGTGGCGCCGTACGCGCCTCCACGACCTCGCCACTGTCTGCGTCGACGAGGAGGGCCTTGGTCGACTGCGTGGAGGAGTCGAGGCCGAGGATGAGAGCCACGTCACTATTAAGTATGAGTCTCGAACTAATGTCAAGCGGTCCGTCGCTGTGGCCGGCTCAGGGTGGCGGCATACGACATGGGGAACGACCCGGGGGATGTCGTACGCCGCCATGGTGGAGTGCGACCGTCCGGCGCTGGCGGCATACGACACGGCATGTGGGGCGCGCGATGTCGTACGCCGCCACCCTCGCGGGGGTACGCCGCCACCCTCGCGGGGGTCGCCCGACCCTGGCGGCGTACGACATCGGATGGGCGGTGGGGGATGTCGTACGCCGCCACCCTCGCGGAGGACGGCCCGCCGGTCCCGGCAGACTGGACAGATGATCGAGACCTTGGTGAAGGGTGCGCTCGAGCTCGAGCGCACCGATCGCGGCCTGCTGCCGCACCGGCTGCCTGCCTGGGCGCGGGCGCAGTCCGACGACCCGCAGCTCCACCTCGTCGAGGCCCAGCCCGCCGGCGTACGCCTGGCGATGCGGACCGCGGCCACCCGGCTCGAGCTCGACGTGCTGCCGACGAAGCGCCGCTACGTCGGCACGCCGCAGCGACCCGACGGCTGGTACGACGTGCTCGTCGACGGCGAGCTGGTCGAGCGGCTCCAGGCGCCCGGCGGCAACGTGCTCGACGTCGAGATGATGACGGGCGCCAGCACGTTGACGGCCGGCGAGCCGACCACGCTGGTCATCGCGCTGCCGGACGGGACGCACGACGTCGAGGTCTGGCTGCCCCACGACGAGCAGACCGAGCTCGTCGACCTGCGCGCCGACGCCGACCTCTCGCCGCTGCCGAGCGACCTGCCCCGCTGGGTGCACCACGGCAGCTCGATCAGCCACGGCTCCGTGGCGACCTACCCCACCGAGCCGTGGCCGGTCGTCGCGGCCCGTCTCGCCGGGCTCGACCTCGTGAACCTCGGCCTCGGTGGCAGCGCGCTGCTCGACCCGTTCGTCGCGCGCACCCTCCGTGACACCCCGGCCGACCTGATCAGCGTCAAGATCGGCATCAACCTGGTCAACCAGGACCTCCTCCGCCGCCGCGCGCTCGGACCCGCGGTCCACGGCTGGCTCGACACGATCCGCGACGGCCATCCGGAGACGCCGATCCGGCTGGTCTCGCCGATCCACTGCGCGATCCACGAGTCCACGCCCGGGCCGAGCGCACCCGACATGGCGGCGCTCGCCGAGGGCCGCCTGGCGTTCCTCGCCGGTGGCGACCCTGCGGACGTGGCGACCGGACGGCTGACGCTCGAGGTGGTCCGCGAGGTCCTCGCCGACGTGGTCGAGCGACGCGGCGACCCGCGCCTGTCGTACGTCGACGGGCTGGGGCTCTACGGCGCGGCCGACGCCGAGCGGCTGCCGCTGCCCGACAACCTGCACCCCGACTCCGCGACCCACCGGCTCATCGGTGAGCGGTTCGCGGCGCTGGGGGACTGGTAGGTCAGCGGTCCGGGTCCACCACGAGCTCGACCTCGACCTCGTCGCCGGCGGCTCGGCCGGTCTTCTTCCGCGTCTCGGCGTTGAAGGAGACGAGGTAGCGCCCGCCCATCACGCCGATCGTCGTCGGGTAGGTGTAGTCGCCGTCGATGGTGACGACGACCGGGACCCGCTTGCCGCGCTCGAAGGCGAGCACCACGTCCTCGGGCACCACGATCCCGACGTTGTTGCCGCCGGTCGCTTCCAGCACGGTGCGGAAGACGGTCATCACGGGCTCGCTCTCGGGGAGAGGGTCGGAGTGAGGGCAGCGTAGATCACGATGGCCGCCCTAGAGTTCGCGCATGGCTCGCTACGGCGCACAGTTCGGTCCCGACATCACCTTCCTCGGCGTGCCGGCGTGCGACCTCGACGACGAGTCGACCTACGCCGATGCAGACGTCGTGATCGTGGGTGCACCGTTCGACGGAGGTACGTCGCACCGGCCGGGCACGCGGTTCGGGCCGCAGGCGATCCGGATGACCGACTACCTCCCGCACGACGGCTCGCGGCCCTCGCTCGCGCTGCGCACCGACGGGCTCCAGGACCTGCGGGTCGTCGACGCCGGTGACGTGGAGATGCCGCCCGGGGACATCGAACGGGCGCTCGGCGTGCTCGAGGCCGCCGTCGAGAAGGTCGCCCGCGCCGGCGCGATCCCCGTCGTCCTCGGTGGCGACCACTCGATCGCGTTCCCCGACGCCAAGGGCGTCGCCAACGTGCTCGGCCACGGGCGGGTCTCGATGATCCACTTCGACGCGCACGCCGACACCGGCGACATCGAGTTCGGCTCGCTGTGGGGCCACGGCCAGCCGATGCGCCGGCTCATCGAGTCGGGTGCGCTGCGCGGCGACCGCTTCCTCCAGATGGGTCTGCGCGGCTACTGGCCCGGTCCCGAGACGCTCGACTGGATGGCCGCGGAGCAGATGCGGTCCTACGAGATGACCGAGATCGTCCACCGCGGTCTGACCGAGTGCCTCACCGAGGCGTTCGGGATCGCGACCGACGAGTGCGAGGGCGTCTTCCTCTCCGTCGACATCGACGTCTGCGACCCCGGCCACGCGCCGGGCACCGGCACGCCCGAACCCGGTGGGTTGTCGGCCCGCGAGCTCCTCGACGCCGTACGCCGGATCTGCCTCGAGCTGCCGGTCGTCGGGGTGGACGTGGTCGAGGTGAGCCCGCCGTACGACCACGCCGACATCACGGCGGCGCTGGCCAACCGCGTCGTGCTCGAGGCACTCTCGGCGATCGCCCGCAGGCGGCAGGACGAGCGCGACGGCACCACCTGGGACCCGGCGCGACCGCTGCTCGACCGCTAGGCGGACGTCAGCCCGTGACGGGTGCCGACGTCTTGACCGGGGTGGGCTTGGGTGCCTGCTTGGGGCCCTTGGACGGTGCCTGCTGGACCACGGGCTGGGCCGCCGGTCCGCCGCAGGTCGCGGACGCCAGCACGGCCACCTCCTGGCCGCCGACCTCGATCCGCAGGCCCTGGACGGTGAAGTTCTCGCCATCCCTGACCTGGTGGTTCAGCGTGATCTTCGCGACCGCGGCCAGCTCGGGCGGCAGCAGCTGCGTCTCGGGGGCGACGGCCCCGGCGAGCACCGGCTGCGGCGCACCGAGGACCTTGACGTCGCTCAGGGTGACGGTCCCGGTCTGGTCGGTGCACTGCGACTGCAGCGTCCCCACCGTGGCGAGGTCGAGGATGTCGGAGTCCACCAGGCCGTTGCAGAACGTGGTGGCCGCCTCGACCGTCGGCACCTGGACGACCGTGCCGAGACCCGGGATCTGGCCGATGGCGTCGTTGAGCGGGGTGAGCACCTGGTTGGCCGGGGTGGCCTGGCTGATCCCCGTGCAGACCTGGCTCAGGTTGGCGAGCCCGTCCTTGATCGCCTGCGGCAGCTGCGCGACCGCGCTGCCGAGCGTCAGGTTGGTGACCGCCGAGGAGGCGGTGTCGTCGCCGGCGCTGAGCGCGAGGACGCCACCAGCGGCGAGCGGACCCAGCTGGGCGGGGAGCTGGCCGCCGCCCGTCTGCGTGCTCGAACCGTCGGACTCCACCGCGGGCTGGCCGGGGGTGCCGCCGACGGCGGCACCGTAGGCGGACGAGCTCGACACCGGCTCACCGGTGGCGGTGGGTGCAGTCACGACCAGCAGGGTGGTCGCGGCGACGGCGATGCCGGTGACTCCGGCCTTGAATGACGTACGCATGTCTACCTCCGGGCTTACTTCTGATCAACGATGACGAGGGTGCCGAGCGGCACCTGGCGGAGCTGTTCGAGGGCGTCGGCCGGGACGCGGACGCAGCCGTGGCTGACGGCCTGGCCGAACACCGAGGCGTCGGGCCAGCCGTGCAGGGCGACGGTGCCGGGACCGCCGCCGTAGGAGTCGAGGGTGTCGCTGTGCATGCCCAGCGGCAGGATCAGGGGCGAGTAGCTCTGGCCCTCGTCGACGATCGAGCCGAGCAGGAAGGTGCGGCCCACCGGGGTCGGTGTCTCCGGCGCGCCCACGGCGACGGCCCACGAGCCGATCGACGTGGCGTCACGGAAGAGCTCGAGGCGGCGTGAGCCGACGTGCACCCGCACGAGGTACGGCGTCTGCCGCTCGTCGAGCTGCGCGCTGCGCAGCCATCCGGTCGAGCCGTTGGGACGTGAGGGCAGGAGCACCTGTGTCCACGGTCCGCGACGGTCGATCACGGGGAGCCAGGTGTCGTTCATCTGCTTCACGGTGACCTTCGCGAACGGGCGGCGGCCGGGGCCGGCGTACACGGCGAGCGTGCGACGCGGGTGGACGACCGCTCCGTCGGTCGTGCCGGACGGGTCGGTGTCCTTCGGCGCACGAGGCAGCTTCGCCTTCGTGGTGGACGCGACGAGCTTCGTGAGGTCGACATCGGCAGCGCGCTGCTTCTTGTCCTGGCCGCCGCATGCCGTCAGACCCGCCACGAGAAGCAGCGCGATCGCGAGCACTGCGGCGGCGCGACGCACGCTGGTGCGCGCGCCGACATCGCGGCTCGTCGGTCGTTGATCCCTCATGAGGTCCCTCCCCTCAGCCTGACCAACGAGCGGGAGCGGGAGGGGTGACGGGTCGTCGGCACCCGAAAATGTGAGCGTCGTTACACGCCCAGGCCCAGCAGCCCCAGCGGCTCGGACATCTCCGCCTCCTCGTAGGCGAAGTGCGACTCCAGGTCCGTCCGCAGGTCAGCCACCGCCTCGACCAGCTCGGCCATCCGGCCGGGATCGGAGACGACGGCCACGGCGAGGTCGTCCACCCGCTCGAGGTGGTCGTGGACCACCAGGTGCTCCTCGGCGAGCCGGACGGTCACCGGGGCGTACGCCGCGAGCGTCGCGACCGCCGGGAACATGTTCTGGTCCTCGATCGTGTGATGCATCGTCAGGAAGCGGCACACCTGACCGCAGAGCCCGGAGACCTGCTGCGCGGTCAGCGCCGGCGCCAGTCCGTGGATGCCGGCCCGTACGACGTCGACGTCCCCCGAGCCGTCACGCGCGTTCTCGACCGCCCGGGTCAGGGTCTCGAGCTGGTGGCGGAAGTGGTCGTGGATCATCCGCAGGTGGTCGCCCGCGCCTCGCTGTCGCGGCGTCAGCTCCACCGACCCTGCGACGCGGGGGCGGGTGGCGTCGTCGATGGGCGGCACGGGGTCGAGCCTAGGGGCAGACTGTGAGGGGCCTATTTGCTCGAGATGGTGCGGATGCCGAACGCGTGGCGCATCGATGGCGCCTGAGCGGCAGCCGCGAGGTATCGGACCCCGAGGATCGACTCGTAGAGCCGCGTCAGGGAGTAGTGCGAAAGAGCTGTGGTGACGACGCGCTGGTCCTGGTGGCGCGAGGCCACGACAGTGAGGACCTGGTTGCCGCTGGCGCCGTCGTCCTCGTCGGCGGTGATGACGATCGCGAGGTGCCCTGACTGCCAGTCGGGGCCGGACTGGATCTGTTCGACCTGCGTCTTGATCCACGCGTCCGATGTCCTGAGGTCGGCGTCGTGAGCGTCATGGATCAGGTTGGGGATGATCATGCCGGCGTTGGGCAAGGTGCCGGCGTCGATGTCGTGGGCGAGCCTGGTCAGGGGTACGTCGTGCTTGCGGCAGCTCGCGCGCCCGTTGATGAAGTAGGCCCATGGGTTGTGCTTGACGGCGTACGGGTAGCTCGAGGTCAGCTGGCAGTTGGAGGTCATGCCGTCGACGTAGATCGTGGCTGTCCTGCCATGAGCGAGTGCCTGGTCGAAGACCGTGCTTCCGCGCAGCTGGTGGGCGGACGGGTCTGCGTCGTCGGTGACGCCCTGGGTGGAGCCCGACGCGATCGCGAGGTAGTTCGGGAGTGACGGGTGACGGATCGCGATGTAGTTGGTGGCGTAGGCGTAGGTGGTGGCGAGCTGGTGCACGAACGGCATCGAGGTGCGCATCTGGTCGAGCGAGTGGTTCTCCACCATGAACGTCACGACCTTGGTGATCCTCGGCTGCGCCGGCTCTGCGCGGCGTCCCGGAGCCGCCGTAGCGATGGTTGCGTCGCCCTCGGGCGTGGAGGCGTCGGCGGCGAGCGTGCCGGTCAGGACGCTGGCGCTCAGCACGACCACCGCGGAGAGGCGGACGAGGCGGGCGAAGGTCATGCGGGGCTCCCGGGCAGACAAGTAGTGGCGTGCGACGGGGGCGGAACGCAGGTCAGTTCCGCGACGCGCACCAGCAGGATGACATGGTGGCCGCTGGTGTCAGGTCGGGTCACCCTCCGAGCGCCAGCGGCTGGCGGGCGCCGAGTCCCTGACGGCACGCCCACCCCGCCCAGAATGTTGCGGACCGCAGTCTTCGCTGCATGGTAGAACCTGTTGGGTGGTTGAAGACCAAGCGCCGTACCTCTTGACGAACGCCGAGCTCGAGACGGCCGATCGCTTCACCGGGTTGGAGGCCGTGTTCGATCCCATCACTCGCGGCCACCTGTCGCGACTGGGGCTGGCGCCGGGGGCACGCTGTCTGGAGGTGGGGGCCGGCAGCGGCTCGATTGCCCGATGGATGGCGGATCAAGTGGGCTCCACGGGGCGGGTCCTGGCCGTGGACCTCGACCCCCGCTGGTGTCGGACTGACGGCCGCCCCGAGCTCGAAGTGCAGGCCCTGGACCTCGTGGCGCAGCCCGTCCCGCCCGGCCCGTGGGACGTGATTCACGAGCGGCTGGTGCTTCAACACATTCCCGAGCGACTCGATGTGCTCACCCGCCTGGTGGACGGGTTGGCGCCAGGTGGCGTGATCCTGGTCGAGGACTTCGACACCGGCGAGGTGCGCACCGTCGACCGGGCCGGGCCGAACCATGAGCTGATCGTGCGCGTGGCACAAGCGTTCAACCGGCTCCTGGGCACCCGCGGCGGGGTCAGTGATTTCGCCGCAAACGCCCTGCGCATCCTGCGGGGGCACGGCCTTGAGGACACCGGTGCCAGTGGCTGCGTGCCTATCGACCATGGCGGCACCGGCTGGGCCACCGTGCAGGCGGCCAACGTCCGCCAGGTGCGCGACGGTCTCATCAGCCAGGGCATCTCCCCCGGAGACATCGATCGCTTCCTCGAGGTGATGGCCGACCCCGACACCATCGTCGGTTCCAGTGTTCTGATCAGCGCCTGGGGCCGCCGCCCGAACGGCGCGTCAGCCGAGTGATGCGCGAGCCGAGTACCCACGCAACTCGTGAGGGCGTCCGCCCCCAGCAGATCCGTCGGTAGCTCACCGGCGGGCCCGAAGATCACGACGCCCCCGAGACGTTGTTGGACCGTTCCTGCACCAAGCGAGTCCCGGGCGGCGTGACATCTCAGCAGGCGACAGGTCGTAGAACGACAGAACCGCAGGTCAGCGACGCTGACCTGCGGTTCCTTCGATCTGCGCGCCTGTAGGGATTCGAACCCCAAACCTTCTGATCCGTAGTCAGATGCTCTATCCGTTGAGCTACAGGCGCTCACCTGCGCAGACCGACCGGCCCGCGAGGACTCACCGAGAATAGCCGACCCCGGTGGGCCGGGCGAAATCAGGACCAGCCCCGAGGGCTGGTCCCAGCCCCTGAGACGGTGCCCTATGGTGCCTAGCACCCGCACACGCGACGGCCCGGCCGAGACCGGGGTGTCACACGATGAGAGGTAGCGCGATGGCAGATCTCGAGGCAGCCCTGGACGACGCCGGGCTGACGAACCCCCAGGTCCGTGAGTTCGTGAAGGAGTACGCCGAGCTCACCGGCGCCGAGCGCATCGAGGTGGTCAACGCCTCCGACGACGCACGACTCCTCGAGGAGGCCGTCGCGGCCGGCGAGCTGGAGAAGGCCGGCGAGGGGCGCTACTACTCCCGCAGCTATTACAAGGACACCGCCCGCTCGGAGGAGCGCACGATCGTCGCGACGAGCGACGAGAAGGACAGGGGCGTCTACAACAACTGGCGTCCGTCCTCGGAGATGAAGCCCAAGCTGCACGACCTGATGCGCGGCGCCAGCGCCGGCAAGACGATGTACGTCGTCCCCTACCTGATGGCGCCGGCGGGCAACGCCCTCGCGCCGTGGGCGGCCGGCGTCGAGATCACCGACACCCGCACGGTCGTGCTGCACATGATCCGGATGTCACGCGTGGGCGTGCAGTTCGTCAACGACCTCGAGGACCCCGGTCACTTCGTGCGGGCGGTCCACGTCTCCGGCGACCTGGAGAACCTCGGCCAGGGCACCGACGGCGACAAGCGCTACTTCGTGACCGTGGCCGACGAGCGCACGATCCTGCACTTCGGCTCGTCCTACGGCGGCAACGCCCTGCTCGGCAAGATCGCGCACGGGCTGCGGCAGGGGGCGTACGACGGCTGGGCGAGCAAGAAGTTCCTCGCCGAGCAGTACATGCTCATCGGCATCCACGACAAGGAGACCGGGAAGGACTACCACATCTGTGGTGGCTTCCCGAGCGCCTCCGGCAAGACCAACCTCGCGATGATGGCCGCCCCCGACGCGCTCGGTGAGCGCTACCACGTGTCGTTCTACGGCGACGACATCGCGTGGCTGTGGGTCGAGGAGGAGTCCGGTCAGCTCTACGGGATGAACCCCGAGTACGGCGTCTTCGGCGTCGCCAAGGACACCAACGAGGGCACCAACCCCAACGCCCTCGCCTCGGTCGGGCCGGACACCGACTGCATCTTCACCAACGTCGCCTACAACCCGACCACCGGCGAGGTGTGGTGGGAGGGCCGCTCCAAGGAGAAGCCCGCCCGGCACGGCTGGCTCGACTGGATGGGCTCTCCGATCGCGGACCGCAAGGACGACGACACCGCGCCGTGGGCCCACCCCAACAGCCGCTTCACCACGACGCTGGCCAACGTCCCCAACATCGCGCAGGACTACGACGCCCCCCTGGGCGTGCCGATCGACGCGATCATCTTCGGTGGCCGCACCCGTGACCGCGAGCCGCTGATCCGCGCGATCACCGACCTCGCCGAGGGCGTCTACGACGGCCTCACGCTCGGCGCCGAGGCGACGTCGGCCGCGGAGGGCAAGGAGGGCATCCTCCGCTACGACCCGATGTCCAACCGGCCGTTCATGGCCTACGGCGAGGGCGACTACGCGCGCCACTACCTCGACATCGTGGGCGCCGCCAAGGACCAACCGATCTTCGCTCACGTCAACTGGTTCCAGCGCGACGCCGAGGACGGCCACTTCCTGTGGCCCGGCTACCGCGACAACCTCCGCCCACTTCTGTGGCTTCTCCAGCTCAAGAACGGCGAGGTCAAGGGTCGGCGTACGGCCGTCGGCATCATCCCGACGAAGGAGGAGCTCGACCTCGACGGCGTGGAGATCACGCCCGAGGACCTCGAGCGGATCCTGTCGATCGACAAGGCGCGCTGGCAGCAGGAGATGGGCTTCCGCGAGGAGCACCTCGCGCAGTTCGACCGGATGCCCGAGGAGATCTGGGAAGCGCACCGCCGCGTCGCTGAAGATCTAGACAAGGAATAGTCAACGAAACGTCAAGCACCCGCCTACGCTGGGTGAGTGCGACGCCTCGTTCCTGACTCCGCCATCGCGGCGTCCTCCTCTGCCGATCTGCGCCGAGGCACGCCCGCGCTCGCGGTGCCGTTTCTCCTGGTAGCCGGCATCGGTCTCCTGACCGTCCTGCTGCCTCCCTACGAGCGGCCCTGGTGGGTCGCCGGCCTCGCGGCCGTCGTCCTGGCTCTGGTGGTGCTGGTCTACCTCGCGAGCCAGCGCCACGGCGAACGATCCTGGCGCGACCCAGCGGCTGCCTACCTGCTCTTCCCGTACGCAGCGTTGCTCCACGACGCGGCCGGAGCAGGCGCCGGTGGCACGGCGTCGGGCATGACGGCCCTTCTCCTGCTCCCCATCCTCTGGCTGGCGATCACCGGTACGGCGCACCAGCTGTGGGTGGCCAGTGCCCTCGCGATCCTCACCTTCGCCGTGCCGATCGCCGTCATCGGACCGCCGAGCTACCCCCTCGGGGACTGGCGTCGGGCGGTGGTGTGGACCGCGATCTCCCTCGTGATCGCGCCCGTGATCCAGCGCATCGTCAGCGACCTCGAGCGCACCACCCGTCGCGCCCGCATCGCCAACGAGCGGGTCGAGCGCCTCTTCGACGACGCCCCGCACGGTGTCGCCCTGCTCGACCCCGTGGGCACGATCATCCGGGTGAACATCTCGATGGCAGTCCTGGTGGGCCTCGATCCGAGGGACATGGTCGGACACAAGCTCGGTGCGTTCGAGACCCCCGGCCAGGACCGGATCCAGGACCACCTCGGCCGACTGATGTTCGCCAAGGGTGACCCGCTGGGCACCGAGTGCTCGCTGCGGGACTCGGGGGGCAACGACGTCAACGTCTCGCTCAGCAGTGCTGTGGTCGGCGACAAGGGCATGGGCGACATCGTCATGGTCAACGTCGTCGACATCTCCGACCGCAGCCGTTACCTGGACCGGCTCGCGCACCTCGCTGACCACGACGTGCTCACGGGTCTTGCCAACCGCCGCCGATTCGACGGCGAGCTCCAGCGGCACCTCGACTGGTGTCGGCGGCACGGCCCCTCGGGTGGCCTGCTCCTGCTGGACCTCGACAACTTCAAGCAGGTCAACGACACCCTGGGCCACAACGCAGGTGACCAGCTGCTCGTGACGATCGCCGGGCTGCTGCGACGGTCGATCCGCAACACCGACGTCGTCGCCCGTCTCGGAGGCGACGAGTTCGCCATCCTGCTGACCGACGGTGGGGAGGACGAGGCACGACGAGTGGCCGAGCTGGTCGTCGAGCGCGTCCGCGACCACGCCGCGACGCTCGACGGTGTCGGCCGCAGGGTGACCACGAGCGTCGGCGCGGTGACGTTCAAGGCGGCCTCGGAGCACGCCGCCGACATCCTCGCCCTGGCCGACATGACGATGTACGACGCCAAGGAGGCCGGGCGCGACCAGGTGGCGGTTCTCCACGAGGGTGAGTCCCGCGGACCGCGCACTGCCGCTCGGCTCCACTGGCAGAGCCGGATCGAGGCTGCTCTGGAGGAGGATCGGTTCGAGCTGCACCTCCAGCCGATCATGAGCATCTCCAGCGGCAGGATCACCTCTGCCGAGGTCCTGCTCAGGTTGCGCGACGACGACGAGCTGGTGCCGCCGTCGCGCTTCGTCTACATCGCCGAGCGGGTCGGGCTGATGCCCCGGGTGGACAGCTGGGTGATCGAGAAGAGCATCGAGCTCCTCGCGCGTCTGCGCAGCGAGCACGACCCGGAGTTCGAGTTCGAGGTCAATCTGTCGGGTCACTCGATCGGCAACCCCGCGATCGAGGACGTCATCGTCACCTCGCTCGCCAGGCATGCCGTCGACCCGTCCGCCCTGATCCTCGAGATCACCGAGACCGCGGCGGTGGCCGACGTGGCGCTGGCCAGGGACTTCGCCGAGCGGATGATCGATCTCGGGTGCGCCTTCGCGCTCGACGACTTCGGCGCCGGCTTCGGCTCGTTCTACTACCTCAAGCACCTGCTCTTCGACTACGTGAAGATCGATGGGGAGTTCGTCGCGCACGTGGCCGACTCGCCGGTCGATCGCACCATCATGCGCTCGATCGTCGGCATCGCGCGCGACCTGGGCAAACGCACGGTGGCCGAGTTCGTCTCGGACCCGGCGATCCTCGAGGTGTGTCGCGAGGAGGGAGTGGACTTCGCCCAGGGATACCTGATCGGCAAGCCGATGCCCTACGACGAATTCGTGGAGACTCTCGTCCCCACCGCAACGGTCAGGGCTTCGAATGGCTAGGGGCTGAGCTCCTCGCCGTCGCCGCGACGTCAGTCCTGATCTCGACCCTGATCTCGACCCAACCCGCGCTCCGGAGGGCGCTCCCCATGCAGTGGCTCCAACGCTCCGTCGGGCTGGCCATCATCGGCTGTGCGTCCTTGGGCGCCCTCCTGATCTGGCTGGCCGTGGCGGCGGGCGGGCCGCGCGCCGGTAGCCCCCCGGAAAGGGGCCTGCTCTTCGGGGTCTGGGAGGTCTTCTACGACACCGAGATGCCCACACCGAGGGTGCTGCTGGCTGCGGCAGGGCTGGCGCTCCTGCTGGCGGCCGGAGTTGCGTTCCTCGAGCGTCGGATCAGCACTCGCGCCCGCCGTAGCCAGGACCCCGACCGGATGCCGCTGGCGCCGAAGCTCGTGATGGCCGAGACCAAGGGCGTGTACGCCGGCCCGGTCACCATCACCGTGCTGATCCCGGCCCACAACGAGGAGGGCTGCATCTCCGAGACGCTGGCTTCCCTCCGGTCGCAGTCCCACGTCCCGGCGCGCATCGTCGTCGTCGCCGACAACTGCAGCGACGCCACCGTCCCGCTCGCGCTGGAGGCAGGCGTCGAGGTCTACGAGACGGTCGACAACGACAAGAAGAAGGCGGGCGGGCTCAACCAGGCCATCTCGCGGATCCTCCCCGAGCTGGGCGAGAACGACTGCGTCATGGTGATGGACGCCGACACCACCCTCGACCCGGGATTCCTCGAGGCAGCCGCCCGGCGACTGAGCGACGACCGCGCCCTCATGGCCGTGGGCGGACTGTTCTACGGCGAGGAGGGCGGCGGCCTGATCGGCCTCTTCCAGCGCAACGAGTACACCCGCTACCAGCGCGACCTGAAGCGCAGGCGGGGCCGGGTGTTCGTCCTCACCGGGACCGCGTCCGTCTTCCGCCCCCGCGCACTGCGAGCCGTGGCCTCCGAACGCGGTCGCACGCTGCCGGGCGTGCCAGGTGACGTCTACGACACCGTGGCCCTGACCGAGGACAACGAGCTCACCATTGCCCTGAAGTCGCTCGGGGCGCTGATGATCTCCCCGCCCGACTGCACGGTCGTGACCGAGGTGATGCCGTCGTGGCGTGGGCTCTGGGCCCAGCGACTGCGCTGGCAGCGCGGCGCCCTGGAGAACCTGGGTGCCTACGGGTTGCGCCCCTCCACCTTCCGCTACTGGGCCCAGCAGCTGGGCATCGGCTACGGCGTGATCGCCCTCGCCTCCTACCTCGCCCTGATCATCTTGATGGTCCTCGCCACCGACACGTGGGTCTGGTTCCCGTTCTGGATCGGCGTCGGCACGATCTTCACGATCGAGCGGGTGGTCACGGTCTGGCGAGGAGGGTGGCGGGCGCGGCTGCTGGGACTGTCGCTGTTCCCCGAGCTCTTCTACGCGATGTTCCTCAACGTCGTGTACGTCAAGGGGGTGTGGGACCTGTCGCTGGCGCGACAGGCGTCCTGGAAGCACGTGGTCCAGCCGCAGCACCACGCTCCACGAGGGGAGGAGGAACGATGACCATCTGGGGGATCCTGCTGCCCGAGAGCACGCTGCGCGAGGAGTTCATCGCCGTCCTCGCGGCCTTCGTGGCCATCAACACCATCCTCTACGTCACGCTGGCAGTGTCGAAGATGCTGCCCAAGCTCTACATCAGCGACTGGATCACGTCCCGCAACCGGCGCACGGAGACCCGCAGCATCGATCCGGACGCGAAGATCTGAGCGAGATCCACGTCACACATGTTGGACCGATCCAATATGTGCACGGATTCACAAGCACTACCGTCCCGGAAAAGTCGCCGTCAACGAGGCCGCGCGAACCGCGACGAACGCTGAAGGAACTCCGGGATGACTGCCACCACTGAGACCATGACCGACCCGACGCCGCACCGACGACCCACGCAGGGATCCTCGCGTGGGTCACCGAGGTCGCCGAGCTGACGCAGCCCGAGCGCATCCACTGGTGCACCGGATCCGACGAGGAGTGGGCTGAGCTGACCGCCTCCCTCGAGGCGACCGGTACGTTCACCCGCCTCAACGCCGACGTGATGCCGAACTCGTTCCACGCGGCCTCCGACCCGACCGACGTGGCACGCGTCGAGGACAGGACCTACATCTGCTCCGTTGCCGAGCGCGACGCCGGACCCACCAACAACTGGATGGAACCGGAGAAGATGAAGGACCTCATGCGCGGGCTCTATGCCGGCTGCATGCGGGGCCGCACCATGTACGTCATCCCGTTCGTGATGGGCCACGTCGACGCCGAGAAGCCGATGTTCGGCGTCGAGGTCACCGACTCGGCCTACGTCACCGTCTCCATGCGCGTGATGGCCCGCATGGGGACCGAGGTGCTCCGCCGGATCGAGGAGCTCGCCGCCGACGGCCAGGACCCGCAGTGGGTGCCCGCGCTCCACTCGGTCGGCATGCCGCTCGAGCCCGGCCAGGCCGACGTCGCGTGGCCGTGCAACGACACCAAGTACATCGTCCAGTTCCCCGAGGAGCGGATGATCTGGAGCTTCGGCTCGGGCTACGGCGGCAACGCCCTGCTCGGCAAGAAGTGCTACGCGCTGCGCATCGCCTCGGTGATGGCGCGCGACGAGGGCTGGCTCGCCGAGCACATGCTCATCCTCAAGCTGACCTCGCCGCAGGGCGTCACCAAGTACGTCGCCGCCGCGTTCCCGAGCGCCTGCGGCAAGACCAACCTCGCGATGCTGAAGCCCACTGTCCCCGGCTGGAAGGTCGAGGCGATCGGCGACGACATCGCCTGGATGCGCATCGGCGAGGACGGCCGCCTGTGGGCGGTCAACCCGGAGTTCGGCTTCTTCGGCGTCGCGCCCGGCACCAACGAGCACACCAACCCGCACGCGATGGAGACCATCCGCA
Source organism: uncultured Actinomycetota bacterium (assembly GCA_963708875.1). Lineage (GTDB taxonomy): Bacteria > Actinomycetota > Actinomycetes > Propionibacteriales > Nocardioidaceae > Nocardioides. Next base: position 36,125 of record CAVPUL010000005.1, on the reverse strand, counting down.
AGGGCAACTCGGTCTTCACCAACGTCGCGCTCACGCCCGATGGCAACGTGTGGTGGGAGGGACTGGAGAACACGCCCGCCGAGGCCACCAGCTGGAAGGGCGAGCGCTGGACGCCGGAGATCGCCGCGGAGACCGGCGAGCTCTCGAGCCACGCCAACAGCCGTTACTGCACCCCGATCAAGCAGTGCTCGATCCTCGCCGACGAGTACGACGACCCGCGCGGCGTGCCGATCGACGCCATCCTCTTCGGTGGTCGCCGCAAGACGACGATCCCGCTCGTGACCGAGGCCCGCGACTGGAACCACGGCACCTTCATGGGCGCGACGCTCTCCTCGGAGACGACCGCGGCCGCCGTCGGTGCCGTGGGCGTCGTACGCCGTGACCCGATGGCGATGCTGCCCTTCATCGGCTACAACGCCGGCGACTACTTCAGCCACTGGGTCGGCATCGGCAAGGACAACGACGCCGCCAAGCTGCCGAGGATGTTCTACGTCAACTGGTTCCGTCGGGGTGACGACGGTGACTTCCTGTGGCCCGGGTTCGGCGAGAACAGCCGCGTCCTCAAGTGGGTCATCGAGCGCCTCGACGGCCAGGCTGCCGCGGTCGAGACCCCGATCGGCCACGTGCCGGCACCGGGCTCGCTCGACCTCGAGGGCCTCGACCTCACCGACGAGCAGGTCGCCCAGGCCCTCGCCGTCGACGCCGAGGAGTGGAAGGCCGAGCTGCCCCAGATCGAGGAGTGGTTCGAGAAGTTCGGCGACGACCTGCCGGCCGTGCTCTGGACCGAGCTCGACACCCTCAAGGCCCGCCTCGACGCCTGATCCTCTGCTCGTACGCCGCCGACCCGTCCTTCCGCACCAGGGAGGGCGGGTCGGTGCGGTTTCCGGCCGACCGGGTGGGACCCGTGTGGCACGATCCTCACACTGGTCTCGTGGGAACTGGGAGGTGAGTCATGCCCTTCGGGCAGCACCAACGCGCCGTGTTCGAGGAGCAGGCCACTCCGCTCTACGAGGAGATCCTCAACGCGGGCGGCATCGGCGCGACCGACCTCCGTATCGCCAGGCGCGGGGAGCTCCACGAGGCCTTCGAGCTCCTCGTCGAGGTCGGGCTGGTCAACAAGAGCGACGACGGAGCCCAGTGGCGTGCCGTGGACCCGGCCGCCGTCCAGGCGCAGGTGGTCGCTCCGCTCGGCCAGCAGGGCGCGGAGCTGATCGCCGAGTCGGCCCACTGGGCGCAGGCCTTCAGCGCCCTCTCGCACGCCTGGCGCCGATCGCCCAGCGCCGTCGGCGGGCCGTTCACCGAGATCCGTGGCGTCGCCACGATCCAGACCGTCCTGATGTCGATGGTCGCCGAGGCCGAGGAGGAGCTGCTGACCGCGCAGCCGCAGGACCGGCGCGGAGTCAAGCAGCTCCCGCAGGTGACGGCACGTGCGATCTCGCTGCTCGAGCGCGGCGTCAAGATGCGCACGCTCTACCAGCACGCTGCCCGCCGCGGCGCCGACACCCGCAAGTACGTCGCCGCGGTGACGGCCGCAGGCGCCGAGGTGCGGACCCTGGACGAGTTCTTCAACCGCCTCATCGTGATCGACCGCCGGATCGCGGTCATCCCCAGTCACGAGGGCCTGAACGCTGCGATGGTGATCAGCGACCGGTCGATGGTCGGCTACCTCGTCGACATGTTCGAGCGGCACTGGGAGCGCGCCCGGCCGTTCAGCAGCAGCGAGGTCACCCTCATGCGCGACATCGCCGCCGAGCAGCGGGCGATGACGATCCGGATGCTGCTCGAGGGTCGTGCCGACCCTGCCGGCGCCAAGCGCCTCGGCGTCAGTCCCCGCACCTACGCCGGCTACGTGGCCGACCTCAAGAACGAGTTCGAGGTCGAGACGCGCTTCCAGCTCGGCTACGAGATGGGCAAGCGCGGCATCTCGGGCCGGGAGACCGACGAGCCGCCGAGCTGACTCGCGCGGACGTCCCGTCGCTTGCGAAGGTGTGCAAATGAGACGAGGGCAGCAGCTCAGCGAGCTGCTGCCCTCGGGCCGGGACTGGCCTGTGGGGGAGGCCTCCGGACCAGAACTCGTGGGGGGTTGAGGGGTCCGTGTCCCGGCTTCTCAGCGCGTGCCGATCACGGCACGCACTGGATCAGGGGACCTTGACCCGGGCGCCCCAGGTGAAGTCGGCGTTCGCCGGTGCGCTGCTGATACCGACGAATCCGAAGCCGAGCGCGCCCACGAGGACGGCGGCTGCAATGCGGCGAATCGGGGTCATAGTGGTTCCCACCTCAGAGTCATGTGTCACAGGGGATGACCGCTCCATCATCCCTCAGGTGTTCGGGCGACGTCAGGCCCATGGGTCTGCAGGTCTGTGCATTGCAGGTTGTTGCAAATGGGTGCGGGCTGCACTGGATCGGCCCCCGCACCCGGACGGGGGCCGATCTCTGGCGGAGGCGGAGGGATTTGAACCCTCGATGGGGTTGTAGCCCCAAACCCGCTTAGCAGGCGGGCGCCATAGACCGGACTAGGCGACGCCTCCATGCCCAGCACAGGGCCGGGCGGACAGAAGGTTACAAGGCGCGGCGCGGGTGCGCCGAATCAGGCCTGCTTCTGCTCAGAACGGGCGCAGACCCTGCCCGTGCTGGAGGTGCCGCTGCACGTCGCGGACGAACTCCTCGCGGTCCGTGGCGATGACCTCCACCGGGATCGTGGTCGTCCGGCCGTCACGCAGGCGCAGGACCACGACGGGCGCGTCCGCAACGGTCGTCGTGACCGCGTCCTCGACGTCCTTCCACCGCCCCGATGCCGTGCCGACGCCGCGCACCCACTGGATGCGGTAGCCCTCCGGCGTCAGGCGGGCGACCCAGCCCTTGGTCCGCCACCCCCACCAGACGAGGGCGAGGACGAGGACGGTGACGGCCACCGGGACCAGGAGGAACGCGGTGTGCAGGTTGATCACCGCGATCGCGACGGTGCTCAGCAGGATCATGACGGCGACCGCGCACATCAGGACGCCGACCAGACGCGCGGCCACGGCCGGCGCGAGGCGGTGCACGGTGGTGGTCTGGGTCGTCACGAGGATCGATTTTCCCACGGTAGAGTCCCGCGGTGTGCGGCGCCCCGGCGCAGCACGAGGAGAGGTGCCGGAGCGGCCGATCGGAACCGCCTTGAAAGCGGTCGTAGGGAGACCTACCGCGGGTTCGAATCCCGCCCTCTCTGCTGAGTCCTCCGCGGAGCGGAGGACTCAGCAGAGACGGTTTGAACGGAAGAGCGCGAGCGAAGCGAGCGCCCGTACCCGACTCCCCGCGCCCGACTACGCTCGCCGAGTGACCACCACCTGGTTCGAGTCCGCCGACGACGCGGCCGCCCGGCTGCGCGCGGCCGGCTACCTCACCGACGACGCCACGGCCCTGACGGCGTACCTCGCCGGTGCCCTCGAGAAGCCGCTGCTGGTCGAGGGTCCGGCAGGCGTCGGCAAGACCGAGCTGGCCAAGGCGGTGGCGCGTGCCGCCGGCGCGGAGCTGGTGCGGCTGCAGTGCTACGAGGGTCTCGACGAGGCTCGCGCGCTCTACGAGTGGAACTACAAGAAGCAGCTGCTCCGGATCCAGGCCAGCGGTGGCCAGGGATCGGGTCAGGACAGCTGGAGCGAGACCCACGACGACATCTTCACCGAGGAGTTCCTGCTCACCCGGCCGCTGCTGAGTGCGATCCGTCGCGACGAGCCCACCGTGCTCCTGGTCGACGAGGTCGACAAGACCGACGTCGAGGTCGAGGGGCTGCTGCTCGAGGTGCTGAGCGACTTCCAGGTCACCATCCCCGAGCTCGGCACCGTCACGGCGACGCGTCGCCCGTTCGTCGTGCTGACGTCCAACGCCAGCCGTGAGCTGTCGGAGGCGGTCAAGAGGCGTTGCCTGTTCTTGCACCTCGACTACCCCGACGCCGAGCGCGAGCGCGCGATCGTGACGAGCCAGGTCCCGGAGCTGGACGACAAGGTCGCTGCGCAGCTCGTCGACGTGGTCGTGCGCCTGCGCGAGCTCGAGCTCAAGAAGGCGCCGTCGATCGCGGAGTCCGTCGACTGGGCGCGCACGTTGATCGCCCTGCAGATCGACGACCTCGACCAGGCCACCGTCGCCCGGACCCTCGGCGTCGTCCTCAAGCACGCCTCGGACCAGCGCCGCGCCGTCAAAGAGCTCAAGCTGGCGACGGGCTGAGGTCTCGATGGCCCTGCTCGACACCCACATCGGCTTCGTGGAGGCGTTGCGCTCCGCGGGCCTGTCGGTGTCCCTGGCCGAGGGACTCGACGCGATCAGTGCGCTCGAGAAGGTGCGCTGGCACGACCGCGAGACCGTGCGGGCGGCGTACGCCGCGACCCTGGTGAAGCGGCAGCCACAGCGGGTCACCTTCGACGCGGTGTTCGACATCTACTACCCACGGCTCATCGGCAGCGGGGTCGCAGGCACGAGCGCGGAGCCGGACGACGGGCCGCGCGACACCGGTCCAGAGCTGGCCCGATTCCGGGAGGCGCTGGCCGAGGCGCTGGCCTCCGGCGACCAGCAGGCGTTGCAGGACCTTGCAGTCGAGGCGATCGCCCGGTTCGGCGCGATGCCGGGCCGGGGCCCCGGCCTGTCGAGCTGGTCGGCGTACACGTCCCTCCAGCGGGTCTCGCCCTCCGAGCTGATGGACCGGCTGGTGCAGGGGCTGCTCTCCGCGGGGCTCGATGACGAGCAGGCGCAGCGGACGGCGGGTCGGCGCATCGGCGACTTCACGCGCCTGGTCGAGGGCGACGCGCGGCGCCGGATCGCCGAGGAGAAGGGTCCCGAGCACGTCGCGGACGTGACGGTGCGGCCCACGATCGATCGCCTCGACTTCACCGCCGCGCGGCGCAGCGACCTCGAGGAGATGCGTCGCGAGATCTACCCGCTGGCCCGGCGACTGGCCGCCCGGCTGACGAAGGAGCAGCACGCGCAGCGGCGCGGCCCGCTCGATGTACGCCGCACCGTGCGGGCCTCGATCGCGACCGGCGGCGTACCGCTCACCACCCACCACCGCCCGCGCCGTCCGCACCGCACCGACCTGGTGGTGCTCTGCGACGTGAGCGGGTCGGTCGCCAACTTCGCGCAGTTCACCCTGATGCTCGTGTTCGCCCTGCGGGAGGCCTTCAGCGGCGTGCGTGCGTTCACGTTCGTCGACGACGTCGTCGAGGTGAGCGACACGTTCCGGCCGGGCGCCGACGTCGTCGAGGTGATGGAGTCACTTGCCGCGAGCATCTCGCAGGCCGCCCTGTGGGGACGGACCAACTACGGTCGCGCGCTGACCCGGTTTGCCGAGGAGCACCCCGGTGCGATCGGCCCGAAGTCGTCGTTGCTCGTCCTGGGCGACGGTCGGTCCAACTACAGCGACCTCGCGCTGCCGGTGCTCGCGGACCTGGCGGGTCGGGCCCGCCACGCCTGGTGGCTCAACCCCGAGCACCCGCGCCACTGGGGCACCGGCGACAGCGCGGCCGACCAGTACGGCGACATCGTGCCGATGGTCGAGTGTCGCAACCTCGCCCAGCTGGGCGAGTTCGTGCACGAGATCATCTGAGAGACGAGACCTCAGCCTGCGAGGTAGCCGAGGTCCTGCATCCGGGCGATCTCGGCGCGCAGCTCGGGGTGCTCGGCGAGGTCCGCGGCCTTGGCCCCGGCGACGTACATGTCCGAACCCCCGGTCGTGCCGACGTCGAAGACGACGGTGAGCCGGTTGGCGCTCGAGGCGTTGATCAGCGAGCCGAGCATGGCGATGGGATCGGTGCGGTCCTCCAAGGACAGCACGCGGGTGGCCTCGGGGATCCGCGGCACCTGCGACGAGGGCGCGCCGGCCGTGACGACCTGGTCGACGGTGAAGCGGGGCGAGCTCGCCGCGGCGGCGATCTCGGCCGCGACGGTGCCGCCGGCGGCCGAGCCGACCAGCATGACGCGGGCGTCGTCCTCGGTCACGACCTTCTCGATCGCGCGGATGACCTGGCCCACGGCCGTCGTCGGGTCGGCGCCGACGAGGCGCAGCCGACCGGTGTCGGGAGTCAGCGAGCCCGGGAGGTAGGCGATGTAGCGGCCCGTCCCGACCCGCTGGACCGAGATCCGGCTGTCCTCCGCGAGCAGCGTCGCCATCAGCTCCTCGAGGGATCGGGGTGCCTGGCCCGCGCGCTCCTCGGCCTCGGCCTCGGGCACCTCGGCCTCGACGAACGAGCCGGCGGAGTCGCGGAAGGCGGAGACCGCATCGGTGGGGAACGGGTCGATGCCGATGGCGCGCAGCCCGCCGCGGGCGGCGTGGGCGCCCTGGTCGGAGGCGAGGACGCCGGCCGTGAGGAGCGAGCGCATGTGGAGCCCGTCGAGCAGGCCGCCACCGCCCGAGAGGTGCTCCATCAGGTCGGGGTTGTTCTCGGCGAGCTCGCTGAGGTAGGCCGTGACACCGTCGCGGTCGAGCGCGTCGGTCTCGATCAGGCCGGCGCTGACGATGGCGCCGCCGAGTGCGACCTCGGGCGCGAGGTAGCCGATGGCGCGGCCCGCGATCGAGCCGAGCGTCTTGTAGGCGGCCTGCTGCAGCTCGTCGATCCAGCGGTAGGTCAGCACCGTCGCGCGTACGACGAGGGCGTCGGCGTCGAGCTCGACCGACCGGGTGAGCAGGCCGTGCTTGCCCGTCGTGGCCGAGCGGATGTCCTCCTCGGCCTGGCCCCAGGTCGGCGTGGACAGCTCACCGGACTCGACGACGTCGTCGTCGCCGAGGATCTCCGTGCCGAGCCGGGCGCGGGTGCGCATCTCGTTGCCGGAGGAGTCGAACAGGTCGGCCAGCGCCAGCATCTGGTCGTACTTGTCGGCCGCCACCGAGGCCGACGAGGAGGCCGACGGCGTGGCGGCGCCGGTCGGGTCGTCGGAGTGCGTGCGGGGGATGTCGAGGTTGCTCATGTCGGGGTCCCTGCGGCGTTGTCGGTCGGGGGAGCGCAGCGGAGGAGGCCGGGAACGTCGTGGGGTGAGATCATGCGACGTCCTCTCGGGTCGAGACCTGCGCGAGGACCGGGGCGAGCGCGGTCGCGAGGTCGTCGGGCTCGACGCGCGAGACGGAGACGCGGGCTCCGTCGTCGTGACGCGGGGTCAAGGAGTGCCAGCCGTCGTTGAGGAGCACCCACGACACCACGCCGACCGAGGCGGTGGCGCCCTCGGCGACCTCGGCGGCGAGGATGCGCAGCCGGCCGCGGCTCTCGGTGTGGACGGCTGCCAGCGCGGTGCTCGCCTCGGCTGCGCCGAGCGGGTCGCCGTCGGCACGGACCTCGCCCTCCGCCTGTGACGCGAGGACCGGCACCAGGTCGGACCGACCGGACCGGAGCGCCTCGCCGATGGTGTCGGCCAGCGCGTAGGGCACGTCGAGATGTGCAGGCACGTGGGAGGTGGTCAGCGGGAGGTCCTCGGGGACGGTGGTGACGCGGGCCAGCTCGGCGGTCCACTGCTCGACCGGGAACCACGCCAGCTCGAAGACGATGCCGTCGCACGTGGACAGGCTCGCGACGGCGCCGCCGGACTGGCGGTGCCAGGCCTTCACCTGGGTGGCGCCGGCTGCGACGTCGAGGTCGAGGGCGAGGCGTGGGGTGGCGAGCAGTCCGACGGCACCGACGAGGCCGGGGTCGGCGCCGTCGTCGGTCACGAGGCCGCGACGGCGCAAGGTCTCCTCGGCGTCGTGCAGGGTGCCGAGCGCGTCGCTGTAGGCCGAGTCCTCGGTGGAGCCGCGGCTCGCACCGAGGCGGCCGGACAGGGCGCCCGCATCGCTGTCGGCGCCCGCGGCGGGGTGGAGGTCGAAGGGGAGCGGGGCGCCGCCGGCCAGGTCGGCCACATGGCGCAGCTCGGGCAGCGTCAGGGCCAGGCGCCGGGCCAACCCGTCGAGGAAGGTCGCCGGCGGGGCTGGGGGCGTGGTCAGGTCGATGGTCACCATGTCAGAGTCCCGGGAGCTCGACGGTCAGCCAGTCGCGGTGGCCGGCCGGGGGAGGATCGAAGGCGAGAAGAGCGGCGTCGGCGCCGTCGTCCACGGCGCCCTCGCTCGCGCGCGTGCGGGCGTCCTCGACGAGGGTCGTCGCCTTGCGTGAGCGGAGGTCGATGGTCTCCTTGAGGCGGTCGACCTCGCTGAGGTGGGCGGCCAGCGACTCGGCGGCGGTGTCGTGCTGGGCGGCCGCTGCCCGGAGGTGGCTGGCGCGCTCGCGGATCCGCTCGCGCATCGCCTCGGCTGCCTTGCCGTGCCACGGCACGGCCTCGGCCTGCGAGACGAGACGGGCGGCAAGGGCGCGTACGTCGCCGCCCTGCTCGCGCAGCTCGGCGACGCGCTTGCGGCCGACGGCAGTGTCGCCGTACATCCGATCACACCCTTTCGTCGGTGCCCGCCTACCCCGCATGCACCCCCGCCAAACGTCGGCGCCGCCGCTCGTTGTGCACCGGACGTGGCCGGACGCACCTCGTCGTCACGGATAGGATCGAGGGACCTGGCCGGCCCCGTCCACCCCGATGACCACCCGATCTCCGCCGATCCCCGCCAAATCCCCGCCCGATCCCCGCCCGATCGCACGAGGTGTGCATGACTTTCGACGTCCACCAGCTCGACGTGTTCGTGCTGGTCGGCGCGGTCGTGACGCTGGCGGCGATCCTCGCGGTGCGGGTCTCGGCAGGGGTGGGGCTGCCGTCCCTGCTCATCTACCTGCTGTTCGGTGTGCTGCTCGGCGAGGCCGGGCCGTTCGCGATCCCCTTCGACGACGCCCAGCTGGCGCACGCGCTCGGCTTCGGAGCACTCGCGATCATCCTGGCCGAAGGTGGTCTGACGACCGAGTGGCGCCAGATGCGCTCCAGCATCCGGCTGGGCCTGTCGCTGGCCACCCTCGGCGTGGCCGTGTCCGTCGCTGTCGTCGCGGTCGGGACGCACGTCCTGCTCGGCCTGCCCTGGGAGCTCGCGATCCTGTTGGGCGCCATCTGCTCGCCGACCGACGCGGCCGCGGTGTTCTCCGTGCTTCGGGCACTCCCGCTCCCCAAGCGCCTCACCGGTGCGCTCGAGGCGGAGTCGGGCCTGAACGACGCCCCGACCGTCGTCCTCGTCGGCATCATCTCGACCGGCGCGGTCGGCACGTCCAGCGTCGTCGAGGTGGCCGGCATCATCGTCTTCGAGCTGCTCGCCGGTGCGCTCATCGGTGTCGCCTGCGGAGTCGCCGGCGCGTGGATCATGCGGCGGGCGGCCCTGCCGTCGTCGGGCCTCTACCCGCTCGCAGTCATGTGCCTCGCGTTCACGGCGTACGGCGCCGCGTCGGTCGTGCACGCGTCCGGGTTCGCCGCGATCTACGTCGCCGCGCTCATCCTCGGCAACAGCGAGCTGCCGCACCGGGTGGCGACCAGGTCGTTCGCCGAGGGCGTCGCATGGCTCGCGCAGATCGGCCTGTTCGTGATGCTCGGCCTGCTCCTGTCACCGGGCCGGATCGACTCGGGCACCGTCGCGCAGGCCGTGGTGACGGGACTGGTGCTGACGGTCGTCGCGCGGCCGCTGTCCGTGCTGGCCAGCAGCATCGCCCAGCCGATGGCGTTGCGCGAGCTCGGCTTCATCTCGTGGGCCGGCCTGCGCGGAGCGGTGCCGATCGTGCTCGCCACGATCCCGCTGGCCGAGGGGGTGGACGGCGCCGACGACCTGTTCGACATCGTCTTCGTGATGGTCGTGATCTACACCCTGCTGACCGGACCGACCCTGCCGTGGGCCGCCGAGAGGCTCGGGGTCGCGCGCCGCAACGAGCCGCGCGGGCTCGACGTCGAGGCTGCGCCGCTCGATCGGGTGGCTGCCGACCTGCTCCAGGTGACGATCGCCGCCACGTCGAAGATGCACGGCGTCGAGGTGGGCGAGCTCCGGCTGCCCTCGGGCGCCTCGGTCTCGTTGGTGATCCGCAGCGGCAGCGTGCTGGTGCCCGAGCGGCGTACGGTCCTGCGCGCGGGCGACGACCTGCTCGTCGTCACGCCCCGCAAGCTGCGCGAGGCGACCGAGGACCGGCTGCGCCAGGTGTCGGAGAACGGCCGGCTCGCCCAGTGGCTGGGCGACCGACGTCGGCACGACCGCTACCGGGACTGACCAGCTACTCGGCGCCGGTGGCCTGGCAGTACGTCGCGTCGGCGTCGGCGACGACGGACTCGACCTGCTTCGTCCTGAGGCTCTGGAACTTCTCACCCACCACCACGACCACGCCCTCGCCGAGCGGGTCGCCTTCGACGACCTTGGCCTGCTTGAACTGCTGCTGGACGAGGAGCACGGCGGGGTTGGTCGGGTCGGAGGCCCAGATCTGGGTGCTGGCTGCTGGCAGCGGTGAGTCCCCGACGGACCCCTCCACGAAACCGCGCTCGATGAGCTCGGCCATCGTCGAGCCCGCCAGTCCGCTGCGCTTGCTGCCGTTGAAGACGCTGACCACGACCTGGTCGCGCCGCACCTCGCCACCGGCCGCGACGCTGGTGTCCTCGCAGATCGCGACCGGCTCCTCCTTCGGGAAGGGCTGGGTCAGCGCTCGCCAGCCCCACGCGGCGGCGGCGGCGACCATGAGCCCGAGCACGGCCAGCGTCAGCGTGGTCCGGAGGGCGCCCGTCATGCGGGGTCCCCGAGGCGTTGTTCGGAGGAGCGCAGCGGGGGAGAAGAACGTCGTGGGGTGCTCATGCGGGGTCCCCGAGGCGTTGTGCGGAGGAGCGCAGCGGGGGAGAAGAACGTCGTGGGGTGCTCATGGCGCGTCCGCCTTGTGGACCCGCGCGTGCAGCACGAGGCGCTGCTGGAGCGCGGCGCGAAGAGCACGGTGCAGGCCGTCCTCGAGGTAGAGGTCACCGCGCCACTGCACGACATGGGCGAACAAGTCGCCGTAGAAGGTGGAGTCCTCGTCGAGCAGGGTGTCGAGCTGCAGCGTGTCCTTGGTGGTCACCAGCTCGTCGAGCCGGACCTGGCGCGGGGGCAGGTCGGCCCAGGTGCGCGAGGTCAGCCCGTGGTCGGGGTAGGGCCGGCCGACGCCCACCCGCTTGAAGATCACGCCGGTGATCATAACGACGACACCTCGGAGCCCCTCGTCGCCGACTGCTGGGCTGATTAGTCTCGTCGCATGACCGAGACAGCAGGCGCCACCTCCGAGCCCGAGCAGACGCCGACCGAGCCCGCCCCCGCAGACGCCGCGGCGGGGGAGACGGTCACCGAGCCTCCCGCCCCGGTCGAGCCCGCTGCTCCGACGGACCCGATCTCCGAGGCCGTCGCCCCGGGCTACCAATTCGAGGGGCCGGCGCTCGAGCTCGGCGGACTGATGCTCGACGCCGACGACCTCAGCGACGTACACATCAAGATCCCGCTCGGCATGCTCAACCGCCACGGCCTGGTCGCCGGCGCCACCGGCACGGGCAAGACCAAGACCCTGCAGCTGCTGGCCGAGCAGCTGAGCGCCAACGGCGTCCCGGTCTTCGCCGCCGACATCAAGGGCGACCTGTCGGGACTCAGCGTGCCCGGCGAGCCCAGCGACAAGCTGACCGCGCGTACGGCCAGCGTCGGCCAGCAGTGGACGGCGACGGGCTTCCCGACGGAGTTCTACGCGATCGGCGGACAGGGCATCGGCGTACCGGTGCGGGTCACGATGACCGCGTTCGGCCCCACCCTGCTGGCCAAGGTGCTCGGGCTCAACGAGACCCAGGAGTCCTCGCTCGGACTGGTCTTCTACTACTGCGACAAGCTGGGGCTGCCGCTGCTCGACCTCGCCGACCTGCGCGCGGTGCTGCAGTACCTCACCGGCGACGAGGCCGGTAAGGCGGAGCTCAAGGCCATCGGCGGGCTCTCGTCCCAGACCGCGGGCGTCATCCTGCGCGAGCTCGTCTCCTTCGAGGCGCAGGGCGCGGGGGTCTTCTTCGGCGAGCCCGAGTTCGAGACCAAGGACTTCCTGCGCACCACCGACGACGGGCGCGGCGTGATCAGCCTGCTCGAGCTGCCGAACCTGCAGGACCGGCCGGCGATCTTCTCGACCTTCCTGATGTGGCTGCTCGCCGACCTCTTCCACGACCTGCCGGAGGAGGGTGACCTCGACAAGCCCAAGCTGGTCTTCTTCTTCGACGAGGCGCACCTGCTCTTCAACGACGCCTCCGACGCGTTCCTCGACCAGATCGCGCAGACCGTACGCCTGATCCGCTCGAAGGGGGTCGGCGTCTTCTTCGTGACGCAGTCGCCGACGGACGTCCCGGACGACGTCCTGGCCCAGCTCGGCTCGCGCGTCCAGCACCAGCTGCGCGCGCACACGCCCAACGACGCGAAAGCGCTCAGGGCGACCGTCAACACCTACCCCAACAGCGCCTACGACGACCTCGGCGAGGTCATCACGTCGCTCGGCATCGGTGAGGCGATCGTCACCGTGATGAACGAGCGTGGTGCTCCGACCCCCGTCGCGTGGACCCGCCTACGGGCGCCGGAATCGCTGATGGGCGCCGCCGAGACGGCCACGATGGAGGCGGCGGTCAAGGCCTCTCCGCTGGCCTCGAAGTACGCCGAGGGCATCGACCGCGAGTCCGCCCGCGAGCTGCTCGCCAAGAAGCTCGAGGCGGGCGCGGCCAAGGCCGCCGAGGACGCCCGCGTCAAGGAGATGGCCCGCGAGCAGAAGAACGAGCGGGTCACCGAGAAGGCCGAGAAGGCAGCGAAGCCGAAGGACAGCATGATCGAGACGGTCGTGAAGTCCTCGGCCTTCCAGGACTTCATGCGCACCGCCAGCCGCGAGATCGCGCGGGGGATGTTCAAGTCCGGTCGCCGCTGATCCTCGTCGTCTCCCCCGGGCGGGGATGGCGGCATCCGACAGGCGGGTCGCGAGGGTGGCGGCATCCGACAGGCGGGTCGCGAGGGTGGCGGCATCCGACGTCTGATGAGCCGAATCGGATGTCGTATGCCGCCACCATGGGGCGCGAATGGATGTCGTATGCCGCCACCATGGGGCGGATGGATGTCGTATGCCGCCACCCCACGGAGACGACCGCCGACGACTCACATGGTGGGGTCGAGCCAGGCCAGCTGGGCGGTCTGCGTGCCCCCGTCGCGGGTGACGACACGGGCGCGGCCCTCCGGTGCGGGCTGGGGGCGCAGGTTGCCGATGAGCACGCCCTCGTCGCGGGGACCCGACAGCATGACGCCGGGCATCGCGAGGTCGCGGAGCGACTGGATGACGGGCTCGTAGAGCGCGCGGGACGCGCCACCCGTGCGCCGGGCCACCACGACGTGGAGCCCGACGTCGCGGGCCTGCGCCATCAGCGGCTGGAGCGCGGAGACCGGTGAGGACTGGGCAGTGGCGACCAGGTCGTAGTCGTCGACCACGACGTAGACCTCTGCACCGGTCCACCACGAGCGGCTGCGCAGCTGGTCGGGCGTCACGTCGGGTCCGGGGATCCGGCCCTCGAGGTAGGTCGCGATGTCCTTGAGCGTCGGCGTCGCCTGGGTGGAGGACGTGAGGTAGTTGAGGAGGTATTCGTCGGGCACCTCGCCGAGCAGCGAGCGCCGGTAGTCCACCAGCACGATCTGCGCCTCCTTGGGCGTCCGCGTGCGCATGATCTCGTGGACGTACGCACGCAGCAGGGCGCTCTTGCCCGACTGGCCGTCGCCGAAGATCAGCATGTGCGGCTCGGCGTCGACGTCGAGCCCGATGGGCGCGAGCTCCTTCTCGTTGATGCCGAGCAGGATCTGGCGCTCGGGCACCTGGCGTCGCACGGCGTCCTCGCGGACCGCCTCGAGGGTGACCTTCGCCGGCAGCAGCCGGAGCTTCGGCCCCTGGGGTCCGTGCCACGCGGCGACCATCTTGTTGATCAGGTCGTCCACGCCGTCACCGAGGGTGTCGGCGCTGCCGTCGCCGTCGATGCGGGGGAGCGCGCCGAGGAAGTGCAGCTTCGACGGCACCAGGCCGCGACCGGGTCGACCGACGGGCACCAGTGCGGCGACCTTGCGGTCGACCTCGGAGTCGAGCGGGTCGCCGAGGCGCAGCTCGAGCTTGGAGCCGAAGACGTCGCGCATCGCCGCGCGGTAGTCGGCCCAGCGGGTCGACGCGGTGACGATGTGGAGGCCGAACGTGAGGCCGCGGGCGGCCAGCTGCTGGATCTCCATCTCGAGGTCGTCGAACTCGGCGCGCAGCGTGCTCCACCCGTCGATGACGAGGAAGACGTCGCCCCAGCCGTCGTCCGCGCGACCCTGGGCGCGACGCGAGCGGTAGGTCTCGATCGAGTCGATGCCGTTCTCGCGGAAGTAGGCCTCGCGGCGGTCGACGATGCCCTCGACCTCGGCCATCACGCGGCGTACGACGTCGGGCTCGGAGCGCGTCGCGACACCGGAGACGTGCGGCAGCCGCGTCATCGGCGCGAACGCGCCACCACCGAAGTCGAGCACGAAGAACTGTGACTCCATCGGCGTCGTCACCAGCGCCATGCTCGTGACGATGCTGCGCAGGAGCGTGCTCTTGCCGGACCGCGGGCCACCGACGACGGCGACGTGGCCCGCTGCGCCGGTGAGGTTCAGCGTCATGGTGTCGCGGCGTTGCTCGCGCGGCCGGTCGACGGTGCCGAGCGGGATGACCAGCCCGGGGATGTTGCGCCACTGCTGCGACGTCAGCCCCAGCTCGGGGTGCGGCGCCAGGTCGGGCATCAGGTCGTCGAGGGTGTCGGGCACGTCGAGCGGCGGCAGCCACACCTGGTGTGCCTCGGGCCCCTTGCCGATCATCCGCGTCACGGCGACGTCGAGCAGCGACGGCTGCTCGCCCTGCTGCTGCGGCTGCGGCGCGACGACGTCAGCGCCGGGGTCGAGGGTCGGCTCGAGCGCCTGCACCTCGGAGATCGTGAACGGCAGGATGCCGCGGATGCCGCCGCCCTCGTCGCGGGTGACGCGCGCCCGGCTCGACGGAGGCCCGGAGACGTACGCCGCCTTGAACCGCAGCAGCGTGGACTGGTCGGGCTTGAGGTAGCCGAGGCCCGGCACGGCGGGGAGCTCATAGGCGTCCGGCACACCGAGGACCGCGCGCGACTCGCCGGCGGAGAAGGTGCGGAGGCCGACGCGGTAGGACAGGTGCGACTCCAGGCCGCGGAGCCGGCCCTCCTCGAGACGCTGCGAGGCGAGCAACAGGTGCAGCCCGAGCGAGCGGCCGAGTCGGCCGATCGCGACGAAGAGGTCGATGAACTCCGGCTTGGCCGAGAGCATCTCGGAGAACTCGTCGACGACGATGAAGAGCGACGGCATCGGCTCGAGGTCCTCGCCGTTGGCGCGGGCCTTCTCGTAGTCGCGGACCGATGCGTAGTTGCCGGCGTCGCGGAGCAGCTCCTGGCGTCGCGTCATCTCACCCGACAGGGCGTCCTGCATGCGGTCGACGAGGGTGAGCTCGTTGGCCAGGTTGGTGATGACCGCGGAGACGTGCGGCATGTCGGTCATGCCGGCGAACGTCGCGCCACCCTTGAAGTCCACGAGCACCAGGTTGAGCTGCTCCGACGAGTGCGTCATCACCAGGCCGAGCACGAGGGTGCGGAGGAACTCCGACTTGCCCGAGCCGGTCGCGCCGATCACCAGGCCGTGCGGGCCCATGCCCTGCTGGGCGGACTCCTTGATGTCGAGGTGGATCAGGCCGCCGGAGTCGCCGATGCCGATCGGCACGCGCAACCGGTCGCGTACGGGGCGCGGCCGCCAGGCGGTGGCGGGGTCGTAGGTGAAGATGTCGCCGAGGCCGAGCAGGTCCATGTGGTCGGGCGTGGTCGAGGTGATGTCGACGGCGCCGCCCGCAGAGGCGGACTCGGCGCTCATGGTCTTCAACGGTGCGATCCGGCGGGCGAAGGCCTCGGCCGTGGCGAGGTCGCACTGGTCGGCGAGCGCCTTGATCGGCTCGCCGCGCAGGCGGAGCGCACGGACGGGTCGCTTGCCGAGCTGGTCGGGACCACCGGCGAACTCGAGCCGAAGCCGCGTGGAGTCCTCGAGCTCGTCCCACCGGCTCGGCAGGTCGAGGAGCGTGACGCCGTGCAGGCCGTCGGGCGGCACGATGTGGTTGCCCGGCGGCAGGTGCCCGCCGTCGATGACGAGCAGGATGTGCGGGGTCGCGGCGCGCTCGTCGGCACCGAAGCGCGGACGGTCGCTGAGGTCGGGCGGCAGCAGGTTGCCGAGGTCGTCGAGCGAGGTCGAGACCATGCGCATCGGGCCGACCGCGTCGACCTCGCGCGTGCTCTGGGCGTGGGGCAGCCACTTCACCCAGTCCCAGTGCGTGAGGTTCTGCTCCGAGCTCAGCACCGCGACGATGAGCTGGTCGGGGTTCTGGAAGGCCGTGGCCGAGCAGATCATCGCCCGCGCGGTCGAGCGGACCTCGTCGGACTCACCGCACAGCTCGATGCGGTCGAAGGCGCGCAGGTCGATCGACGCGGGCAGGTTGGGCTGGAGCCGGTGCACCACGAGCAGCCGGTGGAGTGCGGACGCCGCGGCGGGGTCGACCTGGTCGACGGGTGCGCTCTCCGGCGGCACCAGCTCGAGCGAGAGCGGCTGCGAGCACAGGCCGTAGCGGACGTGGAGGAAGTTGTCGTCGGTGCCGGTGTGCTCCCACAACCGGGTGCGGTCCTCGGCGAGCGACGGCAGGGCGGACGGCTCGGGGTGGTGCCAGTTGAGAGCGCGGCGCTGCTGGTCGGCGGCCTCCCGCGCGACCTTGCGGATGTTGCTGAGGTAGCGCAGGTATTCGGTGCGCGAGCCCGTCACCTGCTGGGCCCGCTGCTTCCGCTGCCGGTCGATCTGGACGACGATGAAGCCGAGGGTGGCGAAGAGGAACATGCCCGCCGCGAGGAAGCTGCGGCCCCGGCTGGCGCCGCCGCTGCCGCTCATCGTGGCGACGAGCACGATCGAGCCGAGGCTGCCGAGCATCGGGATGGCGTTCATCAGGACGCCGCTGGCGCCCTCGCCCTCCTGGAGCTCCGGCGGCGGCTGCAGGACGATCTGGCCGCCCGGCATCTCCGGCTCGTCGAGCCGTTGACCGCCTCGCAGTGTCGTGCTCACGCGTCCCCCGTTGCCTCACCCGATGAAGTCGCGTCGATGATAGGTGCTCCCTCCGTCGATGCGGGTGGGACTACTCTCCAGCGGAGAAACGCTCGACGCACGCGAAGGGGGAAACGTGTCGGACGTCGTGGTTCCCGGCTCCGCCGACGCGACCATCGCCCTCAGCATCCACGGTCCGGCCGGGGTGCTCGACCTCGTCGTGCCCCCGGGCGCGACCGCCGTCGACGTGGCCCGCGAGTACGCCAAGCAGGCACAGGCCTCGGGAGTGGCCGCCGGGTCCGTCCCGGGCGTCCCGCTGCTGCAGACCGCGCTGGGCCAGCGGCTCAACGCCGCCGTCCCGCTCGGCGAGGCCGGCGTACAGCCCGGTGACGTGCTGATCGCCACCAGCGGCGTGCACCGCCCTCGCAAGACCCACCTGCTCGACGCCGCCAAGAACGCGCCCGAGACCCCGGCGCTGGCCTCGATGATCGCCACCGTCGCCGCGGCGAGCGCCGTCCTCGCTGCCTGGTACGCCGGCCGCGTCGGCGACGAGACCGTCCGCAGCGTGGCGGTGGGGATCCTCCTCGCCTGCGCGCTGGCCGGCGTCCTGCCGATCGGCCGGCACCGCAGGCAGCGGACCGGTGCGGCGCCCGCCTTCGCGGCTGCTGCCGCCTTCGCGGCCCTGTACGAGCCCGGCGTCCACCTGCTCCCCGCGATCCTGGGTGCGGCGGGGATCGCCGCCGCCGTCGTCGCCGGCATCGGCCGCGCAGTGGCCGAGAAGGGCGACGAGACCAGCGTGGTGTGGATCGCCAGCGGTCTCACCGTCTTCACCTGCTGCGCCCTCCCGGCGATGCTCGGCTGGGACGCGCGCGTGGCGTGGACGCTGCTGGTCTTCCTGGCGATGATGGCTGCACGGTTCGCACCGTCGCTGGCCATCGACGTGCCCGACGAGGCGCTGCTCGACCTCGACCGGCTCGCGGTCACCGCCTGGTCGGCGCGCGACAGCGGGCGCAGCGGACGCCGTGGCCGCATCGTCGTGAGCGCCGACGTGATGGAGCGCCTGGTCCACCGTGCCTCGCGCATCGTCACCGGCGCCGCCGTCGCGATCATGGTGACCGTCGTCGTGGCCAGCCCGCTCCTGCTGCACAGCGCGACGATCGACCTCGACCGCATCGGCGCCCGGTGCCTGGTCCTCTTCGCGGGCCTCTCGCTGCTCCTCGCGGCCCGCTCCTACCGGCACGCCGCTGCGCGGACGTACCTGCGCCTGGCCGGCCTCGGCGCCCTGGCCGCACTGGCCCAGCACCTGGTGGTCGGCCCCGGTGCCGGGCACCTCGACACCTTCTTCTACGTGGTGGTCGGCCTCGGCGTCATCGCCCTCGCCGCTGCGGTCGCCACCGGCCGTGGCTGGCGCTCGGTCTGGTGGTCGCGCCGGGCCGAGGTGGCCGAGTCGCTCTGCGGCAGCTGTGCCTTCGCCGCGGCGGTCGTGGCGGCCGGCGTCTTCCGCAGGCTGTGGGAGGTCACGTCCTGAGCCCGGGACGACACCTCGGTGGATTGATGTTTAGCCCCGATTCCGTCGGGTAGATGCACGTCAGCGCGGGGGGCCGGGACGTCTCCCCGAGCAACGGATCAACACCAGACGGTGGATCACCACCACACAACAGACACTCGGCCGGTTCGACCGCCGGGGGAGAAGGATCTCGCTATGAGCGACATGTACGGCCAGACAGAGAAGGCCCTCTCCAAGGGCGCCGACTACGTCGACCAGGCCCGCGGTGACGTCAAGAACAAGTGTGGCGTCCTCTCCGGCAACATCCAGACGATGATGGCTGGCTGGGGCGGCCAGGGTGCCTCCGCGTTCAACAACCTGATGATCTCGTGGGACCAGAAGCAGGAGACCATCCTCAAGGCGCTGGACCAGCTCTCCGCGTCGATGAAGGAGACGGAGCGCGACAACGTCTCCACCGACGAGAACCAGTCCGCCACCCACGCCAACCTCCAGGGCCGTCTCGGCTGACGCCGAGCCCCTCCACAGACTTAGGAGATCGATGATGAGCTTCGACGGAATCAAGGTTCAGCACGGCCACCTCGACGCCGGTGCCGCCGACGTGATGAAGGCGGCCAAGGACATCGAGTCCCGCCTCGACCAGCTCGAGACCGAGCTCAACCCGCTGAAGGCGGACTGGAACGGTAACGCCAAGATGGCGTACGACCAGGCCAAGGCCAAGTGGGACCAGGCCATGCAGGAGATGACCCTCCTGCTGCAGCAGGCCAGCCAGGGCGTGGACTCGTCCAACGCCGAGTACAAGGCGGCTGACGCCCGCGGTGCCAACCGCTTCTGAGCGCACACCGCTCTTCCGAGGCCGGTCGTCCCTCCGGGGATGACCGGCCTCGGGTCATTTCCGCTGGGGAGTCCCTTAGGCTGCTCCCCGTTCGGTGCCCCGGCCCTCGTCCGCGGCAGCTGCAGCAGCTTCAGGGGGAACAATGAGTCAGGGGTCCTCGGTCGCCTCGGGTCTGGTCCGGGTCACCATCGCCTCGGGGTCCAGGCGCGTCGACCTGGTGCTCCCTGGTTCGATCCCGGTGGCCGAGCTCGTCCCCGAGCTCGCGCGCTCCGTCGGCCTGCTCGACGCCTCCACCGTCTACGGCGGCTACCGCCTGGTGACGCAGGAGGGTCGGCCCCTCGCCGACAACGCCGGTCTCACGATGCAGGGCATCGAGGACGGTGGCCTGCTCACCGTCACGGCCGGCGTCGACGAACGGGCGCCACGCGTCTACGACGACGTCGTCGAGGCGATGGCCGACGTCGTGGAGAACGAGCTCAAGCCGTGGGAGCCGGCGGCAGGTCGTCGTACGGCACTGGGCGCGGGCAGCATCCTGCTCGGCCTCGGCGCGCTGGCCCTGCTGCTGCAGGGCGAGAGCCTCCTCGGCGGGGTCGCGGCCGCCGTGATCGCCGGCCTGCTCGTCGTGGGCGCCGTGGTCCTGGCGCGTGCCCAGGACGAGCCCGAGGCGGGCGTCGCGGTCTCGCTGCTCGCCGCCCTCTACGCCGGTGTCGCCGGCCTGCTCCTCGCGCCCGGCGACCTGCCCGCGTGGCAGTGGCCGCTGGACGACGCCTTCTTCGCCGACCCGCTGCTCTTCGCCGGGCTCGGCATCCTGGCCGTCGGGCTGGTCGCCGTCGTCGGGCTCCAGGACGGCCGCCCGCTGGTGATCCCGGCCATCGTCGTCGGCGCGGTGCTCGTCGCCAGCTCGGTGCTGATCACGGTGGCCTCGCTCGAGCCGGGACCGGTCTTCACCGTCCTCATGACGCTGGTCGTGCTGGCCGGCAGCATCTTCCCGTGGCTCGCGCTCGGGGTCACCGGCACCAGCGTCGACCAGCTCTACTCCCTGCACGACATCACCGCCGACCCCGAGGAGATCGACCCGGACGAGGTCGCCGGTGACGCGCGCGTGGGTCACGAGATCCTGCTCGCGGTGTCCGCCACCGTCGGCACGCTCCTCGTCCTCTTCGCCCCCTTCGCCGTCGACCGCGGCGTCTACGGCACCGTCCTGGCAGCCGTGTGCTGCCTGGCCGTCATGTTCCGCACCCGGCAGTACCGCACCGGAGCCGAGGTGCTGGCCGGTCTCGCCTCCGGCATCCTCGGGCTGGTCTCGGTGGCGATCTCGATGCTGCTCATCCACACCGGGTGGCGCGCCGGCGCGGCCATCGGTCTTGCCGGCGTGGGCGCGGTGCTGCTCGCCCTCACCCTGGTGCCGGCCTCCCCATCCGTACGCCGCGGTCGGATCGGCGACGTCGTCGAGACGATGACGCTGCTCGCGCTGCTGCCCCTGATGGTCCTGGCCGCCGGCTTCGTGTCAGCGGTGGCGGGCTGATCGATGGCCACCAAGAAGGACCTCGTCGAGGCCCACGCCTTCAGCCGACGCCGCCTGGTCACGGCATTCGTGTCGGGTGCGCCCGGCGGCCGCGAGGTCGAGCCGGTCCGCCCCGGCCGCGTGCTGATCGGCGGCATCGCCCTGTCCGTGCTGCTCCTGGCCGGCGCGGCCATCGCCGGCTTCCTGCTCGGCCGCCCGCCCGCGCAGTGGCTCGCCGAGGGCAGCTTCATCATCTCCAAGGACACCGGTGAGCAGTACGTCGTGATGCGCGGCGAGCCCGACGCGCTCCTGCAGCGCGTCCCCAACTTCGTGTCGGCCCAGCTGCTGCTCGGCAAGTCCGAGCTGACCCCGTTCACCGTCCGCGACAAGTACATCCGCACCGTCCAGCTCGGCGAGGACCTCGGCATCGAGGGCGCCCCGGCCGGCCTGCCGAGTGCTGCCGAGCTCGTCGATGACGGCTGGACCGCATGCACCGGCGACGGCCTCGGCATCAAGATCGCCGTCCAGGAGACGCCCTCGGTCGAGGACCTGGCCGGCTCGTCGTTCCTCGTCTCCAGCGGGGGGAAGGAGTGGCTCATCGCCACCGCCCCGCCGGTCGGCAGCCAGGAGGGTCGCGCCTACCGCTTCCCGATGCCCGCGGACCCCACGCAAGCCTCGACCCTCGGCATCCGGCTCGGCTTCGGTGCCTCTCCGGTCGAGGTCGACCAGGAGTGGCTCAACCTCTTCCCGGACGGCGATCCCGTCGAGGCTGCGTCGTTCGGCGTGAAGAACGCGGGCCAGCCCGTGCCCTACGGCGACACGGCAGAGGACCTCTCCCGGTTCAGCGTCGGCGACCTGCTGCGCTCCACCTCCGGCACCTACTTCCTCCTCGGTGACGAGAAGCCGCAGAAGCTCGACGACTTCGCCGCAGCCGTCTACGACGTGGTCGGCCAGCGTGCCGCCGAGATCACCGACGACCTCTCGGCGCAGTTCGGTGACCCTGAATACCCCTCCGAGTGGCCCTCGGCGATCCCGGCCGCGGTGACGGCCGGCTCGTTGTGCGGCGTCCTGCACCCCGCGCCGGGTGCCGACGCCCGCGTCAGTCTCGCCACCAACCCGACCGGAGCCGCGGACCCTGCCGGGGCCGACCCGATCGATCGTGGTCGCCACGACGTGGAGGTCGCGCCCAGCGCCGGTGCCTACGTCCTGGCCGGCTCCGACGAGGCCGCCGCCGGCGGCACGCCCTACGTGATCGACACCAAGGGCGAGAAGTACGAGCTCGGACCCGCTGTGCCGACCTACATCGGCTACGAGGACGTCCTCCCGCCCCTCGTGCCGAGCACCTGGCTGGAGTTCTTCGACGACGGCGTGGCCCTCACGACCAACAAGGCCCGCCGGGTCCCGGAGGACGCACCGCCGGCCGACTCGACGGCGGACGCCGGCTGATGAGCCGCCCCGCGAAGATGCCCGCGCGGACGCGGACGCGGTGGCGTACGACGCTCGCGGCCGGCGTGGTCGCCGCCGCGATCGTCCCGGTGTGGGCGGGGCCGGCGAGCGCCGACCACGACGCTCCGTGCGCGATCACCGAGCTGCCCGACTCCGAGCGGCTGGCCGACACCCACGAGAAGGACAACCCGGCGTTCGACCGCATGCACGTCGACCGGGCGCAGGAGCTCGCGACCGGCAAGGGTGTGAAGGTCGCCGTCATCGACAGCGGCATCGCGGCCGTCGAGGGACTGACGCCCTACAACGGCACCGCGATCGCGGGGGTCGCCCCCGACGTGCTGATGTCGGGCCACGGCACGATCGTGGCCAACCTGATCGCCGGCAAGCACGGCGTCGCGCCGGACGCGCAGGTCTTCGACGTCAAGGTGTTCGACGTCGAGGGTGCCGACACGACGCAGGGGGAGAAGCCGCTGACGTCGGCCGGCATCGTCGCCGGCATCGACGCGGTGATCGCTGCCGACCGGACCGAGAAGTTCGACGTCGTCAACATCTCGCTCGCCGTGGACAGCTCCGACCCGCAGCTCGAGGCCGCCGTCGCCCGGCTGGTCGCGCTCGACCTCGTCGTCGTCGCCTCCTCGGGCAACAAGGAGGAGGGCGACGCGTCGAGCGAGGACGGGTTCAAGGGCACGCCGGGCAACGACGCCGACGTGTTCCCGGCCGACTACCCGGGCGTGCTGGCGGTGAGCGCGACGCCGCCGGACGGCAGCGACCCGGCCACCTACGTCAAGCCCAACCTCGACACCGACGTCGCTGCCCCCACGTCCGGCGCGATCTCCGTCAACGCCAGCGGCCAGGTGTGCGTCGTGGGGCAGGTCGCGACGTCGTGGGCCGCCGCCGAGGTGAGTGGCCTGATGGCCCTCCTGCGCGAACGCTTCCCGCGCGAGACGCCGCGCCAGCTCGTCGCCCGGCTCGAGGCCACCACCGAGGGGGGCGGCGTGCAGCAGCCGGAGGAGGGCACCGAGGTCGAGGTGAACCCGTGGACCGGGGCGGGGGTCGTGCAGGCGCACGACGCCCTGACCCGCGAGCTCGAGCCCGGGCGCCAGGGCAAGGTGGAGACGACCGTGCGCGAGGTCAGGGCCGACGCCCAGGCGCCGCCCGCACCCCGGGCGATCGACCTGCTCAGCACGCCGCGGGCGATCCTGCTGTGGTCGGGACTGGTGGCCGGATCCCTGCTCGCGCTCGCCTTCATGCTGCGTCCTTTGCTACGACGCTGAGAGGCGATCACACCGCTCATGATGGAATCGACCCATGACTGACACGTCGGAAGATCCGGTCGCCGTCATCCTCGCCGGGGGGCAGGGCTCGCGCCTGTGGCCGATCAGCCGGGACCGCCGCCCCAAGCAGTTCCAGCCCGTCGTCGGCGGGCGTCCGCTGCTCACCGGCACCATCGAGCGGCTCAGCGAGATCGTCGACCCCTCGCGCATCCACGTCTCGACCCGGGCGCGGTTCGTCGACGCCGCCCGCGAGACGCTCGGTCCGGTGCCGCCGGAGAACCTGATCCTCGAGGAGGACCCGGCCGGGCCGGCGACGGCCTTCGCGTTGAGCATCGCGACGCTCGCCCGGAAGTACGGCAACGCGCCTGCCCTGATCGCGCCGTCGGACCACCTGATCACCGAGGACGAGGCCTTCAACCAGGCGTCCCGCGACATGCTCACCCAGCTCGTCGACAGCCCCGACTCGATGGTGGTGCTCGGCGCGAAGCCGACCGGGTTCGACGGCAGCCTCGGCTACATCCACACCCAGGGCGAGGGCGGTCCGGTCGAGGTCATCACCAACTTCTTCGAGAAGCCCGACCCGGCGACGATCGACGAGGTCGGCGACCAGGGCTCGCTCTACTGGAACACGGCCTGCTACGGCGTACGCGTCGAGAAGGCGTGCGACGCCTACCGGGCCGCGATGCCGCTCGTCTTCGACACGATCGAGCAGTTCGCCGCCGATCGCCCGGATGTCAACGCCTACCGCGGCGCGGCCATCGGCGGCCACGAGCTCTACCCCCTGCTCGCCGCCGGGATGGAGTGCCTCGTCGTCCCGCGCCACCTCGGCTGGAACGACATCGGCACCTGGAAGCGCCTGCAGCACGTCCTCGTCGAGCAGGAGCTGCACTCGATCGGTCCGGCGATCCAGCTCGAGTGCGACGACATGCTCGTCGCCAGCATGGACGGGCGGCCGGTCGTCACGCTCGGCACGACGGGACTCGTCGTCGTCACCCACGAGGACGCCGTCTACGTCCTGGACAAGAAGGGCGCGATGGGGGCCGGTCCCCTCGAGCACCTCCGCTCACTGCTCGCGTCCGTGCGCGAAGACCTCCTCTGACCCGCGTCAGCTCGAACCCGAAGGAACCCATGTCCCACGAGAACAGCCAGCACATCGTCGTCGTCGGCACCAAGCCCGACATCATCAAGCAGGCACCGATCTACCACGAGCTGCGCGACCGCGGGCACGACGTGGTGCTCTGCCACACCGGCCAGCACTACGACCACAACCTGTCGCAGTCGATGCTCGACGAGTTCGGCGTCCGTGAGGACGTGAACCTCGAGGTGCGCGGCGGCGTCAACGACCTGGTCTCGGGCATCACGGCCAAGCTGGCGCTCTACCTGCGCGGTTTCGCCGAGCGCGGCGGGTTCCCCATCACGTACGTCCACGGCGACACCACGACCGCGATGGCGGGCGCCCTGGCGACGTTCGGTGAGCGGCAGGCGCTCGTGCACGTCGAGGCCGGCCTGCGCACGCTCTCGCCCAAGCCGGAGGTGCTGCAGGGCTGGCTCGACCAGGGTGCCGACCTCGACTGGGCGTCGTTCCGCGAGCAGTCGATCGACCGCACCAGCTGGTCCAAGGGCAGCCGCGAGCCGTCGCCCGAGCAGTTCAACACCCGCGTCGCCGACGCGGGCACCGACCTGCACGCCGCGCCGGTCGAGCTCAACCGCGAGTTCCTCATCGACGAGGGGTTCGCGCCCGCGGCGATCGACGTGGTCGGCAACTCGGTCGTCGACGCGCTCGCGCAGGCCATCGCCGGCAGCGACAAGAACCAGGTGCTGCAGAAGTTCCCGCAGATGGGCGACGGCTCGTTCCTGCGCTTCTGCGTGCACCGCCGCGAGAACACCACCAACCGCGACCGCTTCAACCTCCTGATGGACGCGATGGAGTCGCTGCTCGAGCAGGGCCACCACATCCTCTTCATCCGGCTGCTGGGCACCGAGGCCGCCATCGACAACTTCGGACGCCGCCAGTGGCTCGAGGACCTCGAGGCCCGCTACGGCGACGCGCTGATCTCGACGCCCGTGTGGGACAGCTACCTCGACGTCGTCGCCGCGATGTCGATGTGCGCCGTGATCGTGACCGACTCCGGCAGCATCGTGGAGGAGGCCAACGTCCTCGAGGTGCCGTGCGTGACGCTGCGCTTCGGCTCCGACCGCTCCGAGACGTTCCTCGCGGGCAGCAACTTCCTCGCACCGCCCATCGACAAGGCGCTGATGACGAGCGTCATCCACAACGTCTTCGAGCACCGCGGCGAGCTGTCGTGGGAGCGCGTCTACCCCGAGGGCGCCTCGCGGATGCTGGTCGACGCGGTCGAGAAGCGGCTCGGCGAGGGCAGCCTGCTGATCTCCGAGGAGTGGCGCTACGGGCTCAAGGCCCGGCTGCGCTGACTCATGCTGGTCACCAACCACGTGCTCGCAGGAGCACTCGTCGGGCTCGCCGCGCCCGGCCCGGTGAGCGCCTTCCTCGGTGGGGTGGCGTCGCACGTCGTCCTCGACGTCGTACCCCACTGGGGTGACCGTGCCATCGAGGACGTCATGCCGATCGCGGTGACCGATGGACTGACGGGGCTGGCCGCGATCGCCGTGGTGTGGTCGCGTACGCCGTCCCGGCACCGGCTGCGCGTGCTCGCCGGGATGGCCGGCGGCTCCCTGCCCGACCTCGACAAGCCGTCGCAGGTGTTCTTCGGTGCCTCGCCGTTCCCGCGCGCCGTCGACGACCTGCACGCCCGGATCCAGACCAGGGAGTCGGCGGCGCGGATGCCCCAGGAAGTGGTGGTCGCGCTCGGCGCCGCCGTCCTGCTCGGATCCGTCCTGCGCCGTCTCGCGGCCTGAAATGCACCTGAGCTCCCACTCGGAGGAGTGGAAGCTCAGGGAGGTGCTGGCGGAGGTAGGGGGATTCGAACCCCCGAGGGCGTTAACCCAACCCGCTTTCCAAGCGAGCGCCATAGGCCACTAGGCGATACCTCCGCGGAGGACAGTACCGGTCGCCTCGCGGACCGGTGAAATCGCCCGGACGGACCCGTACGGGCCCTGGGTTTGGGGGCCGGATCGGCGCTCGCCTAGACTCCCCGGCAACCCCCCACGCGGCGTCACCTCGCCCAATCCCCCAGGGCCGGAAGGCAGCAAGGGCAAGTGAGCTCTGACGGGTGCGTGGGGGGCCTCTTCATGTCCGGGAGAGGTCCCGTCGACATGGGTAGACCGCGCGGTGGTCGCTGTGGGTGACCCCGGTTAGGGTTCACGACGTGGAGTCACCGCTCGCGCTCTATCGCCGCTACCGGCCCGAGACCTTCCAGGAGGTCATCGGGCAGGATCACGTGACCGAGCCGCTGCGTGCCGCACTCGGGGCCAACCGGGTCAACCACGCCTATCTCTTCTCCGGCCCCCGCGGCTGCGGCAAGACGACGTCGGCCCGCATCCTGGCCCGCGCGCTCAACTGCGCCCAGGCGCCCGTGTCCGACCCGTGCGGCGAGTGCGACAGCTGCCGCGAGCTGGCCCGCGGTGGTCCCGGCTCGATGGACGTCATCGAGATCGACGCGGCCTCGCACGGCGGCGTCGACGACGCCCGCGACCTGCGCGAGAAGGCGTTCTTCGCGCCGGTGCGCGACCGCTACAAGGTCTACATCATCGACGAGGCCCACATGGTCACGACGCAGGGCTTCAACGCCCTGCTCAAGCTGGTCGAGGAGCCGCCGCCCCACCTGCGGTTCATCTTCGCCACGACCGAGCCCGACAAGGTGCTGCCGACCATCCGCTCGCGCACCCACCACTACCCCTTCCGGCTGATCCCGCCGCGGCTGCTCAGCGACTACGTCTCCCAGCTCGCGGAGGCCGAGGGCGTGGCCATCGAGCCGGCCGCGCTGCCCCTCGTCGTACGCGCCGGGGCCGGGTCGGCACGCGACACGCTGTCCGTCCTCGACCAGCTCCTCGGCGGCGCCGGCGAGGCCGGGGTGACCCACAAGCTGGCCACCGACCTGCTCGGCTTCACGCCCGACTCGCTCCTCGACGAGGTGGTCGAGGCGTTCGCCTCCCGCGACGGCGCCTCCGTGTTCTCGGTCGTCGACAAGGTCGTCGAGACCGGCCAGGACCCGCGCCGCTTCACCGAGGACCTGCTCCGCCGGCTGCGTGACCTCGTCATCGTCACCGCCGTCCCCGACGCCCCGGCGACCGGACTCATCGATGTCCCCCAGGACGCAGGCGAGCGGCTCGTCGCCCAGGCCGCGCGCTTCGGCGCGATCGAGCTGAGCCGCGCAGCCGACATCGTGGCCGCCGGCCTCACCGAGATGCGCGGCGCCACGGCTCCGCGCCTCCTGCTGGAGCTGCTGTGCGCGCGGGTGCTGCTGCCCGGCGCGGACCACACCTCCGAAGGCGTGATGGCCCGCCTCGAGCGGCTCGAGCGTCGGCTCGACGTCACCGGCACGCCAGCCCCGACGGCCGCGCCGGTCGTGACCGCACACAACATCCCTGCCCCGTCCCCGTCCCCGTCCCCGTCGCCTGCGCCTGCGGCGGCCCCGGCACCTGCCCCGGCCGCGACCGCGCCTCCCGTCCAGGAGGAGCCCGCCCCTCCGCCGCCCGTGCCGACCTCCGCGCCCGCCCAGGACGGCCCGCCGCCGCCTCCGCCGATGCCGACCTCGGTCCCCGAGCCGGCGCCCGTCGTGGCGGAGCCGGCCCCGGTGGCTGCCGCCGACGCCCCGTCGGACGCGCCGGTCGCCGAGCAGCCTGCCGGACCGCAGGGCGGCCTCAGCCTCGTCGACGTACGCCGCCTCTGGCCCGACATCCTCGAGCAGACCAAGAACCGTCGCCGCCTCGCGTGGATGGTGCTCTCCCAGCACGCCCACGTCGTCGACGTCGACGCCACCCGCCTGACCGTCGGCTTCGCCAACGCGGGCGCGCGCGACTCGTTCGTCAACGGCGGCTGTGACGAGATCCTGCGCCAGGCATCCATCGACGTGGTGGGCATGGACTGGCGCGTCGAGTCGATCGTCGACCCCAGCGGTGCCGCCGCGCAGGCCCCCGTCATCCGCCAGGCGGCCACCGATCCGACCGCCTCGGGCGCGTCCGCAGCGCCTGCGGCAGCGGCCCCCGACGGGCCGCCCGGCTGGGTCACCGGCGATGCCGGTCCGGCCGTCGAGGCACCCGGCGGCGAGCCGGTGCAGCCCCCCGCCGCGCCGCCGGTCTCCGCAGCCCCGGCCCGTGAGGCGCTCCAGGCTGCGCGGGCCGGCGGACCCGCCGAGCCGACCGAGCCGGTCCGGTCGGCCGACGACGACGTCGACCGCGACGATCCCGACGCCGAGTCGGCCGTCCTCGACACCGAGTCCCTCCTCAGCCAGACGCTCGGCGCCCGGCTGATCGAGGAGATCAAGAACGACTGAGACGATGACTTCGACGTGGGAGACCCGATGACCGAGAACCCGTTCGACGCCCTGGGTGGCGGCTTCGACATGAACGCCCTCCTCCAGCAGGCGCAGCAGATGCAGCAGCAGCTCGAGGAGGCCCAGGCCAACCTCGCCAGGCAGACCGTCGACGGCACCGTCGCGGGCGGCTCGGTCACCGTCACCGCCAACGGCATCGGTGAGCTGGTCGGCGTGACCATCCGGGCCGGCGAGTTCGACGGCAGCGACCCCGACGACCTGTCGGACCTCTCCGACCTGATCGTCGCCGCCTACCGCGACGCACGCGCCAAGTCCGAGGCGCTCGCCAGCGACGCGATGCCGCAGCTCCCCGAGGGCCTGGGCGGTGGCACAGGCGGCGGCCTGGGCTTCCCCGGCCTGGGCTGAGAGCCTCCCTTGTACGAAGGTGTCGTCCAGGACCTGATCGACGAGCTGGGCCGTCTGCCCGGCGTCGGTCCCAAGAGCGCGCAGCGCATCGCGTTCCACCTGCTGCAGGCCGAGCCCGTCGACGTACGCCGGCTCGCCGACGTGCTCATCGAGGTCAAGGCCAAGGTGAAGTTCTGCTCGGTCTGCTTCAACGTCAGCGAGGACGACCAGTGCCGGATCTGCCGCGACGAACGGCGTGACCCGACCCTGCTGTGCGTCGTCGAGGAGTACAAGGACGTCGTCGCGATCGAGCGCACCCGCGAGTTCCGCGGTCGCTACCACGTGCTCGGCGGAGCCATCTCGCCCATCGACGGCATCGGCCCCGACCAGCTCCACGTCAAGGAGCTGCTGCCGCGACTGGCCGACGGCACCGTCACCGAAGTCATCCTCGCCACCGATCCCAACCTCGAGGGCGAGGCCACCGCGACCTATCTCACGCGCCTGCTCCTGCCGATGGGCTTGCGTGTCACCCGCTTGGCGAGTGGACTGCCTGTGGGGGGTGACCTCGAGTACGCCGACGAGGTCACGCTCGGCCGCGCATTTGCCGGAAGGAGATCAGCCCAATGACGGAGGATTCAGTGCCCGACGCCGACAAGATCCGCTTCGAGGAGCAGATCGCCGACTCGGTGACGAGCTTCCTGCTCGCGCTGCGCGAGATCGCCCGCGAGGGCAACGGCGCGCAGGCCGTGTCGCTGCTGCTGCTCGAGATCAGCCAGGTGCTGCTCGCGGGTGCCCGGCTGGGTGCGCAGACCGACTTCACGCCACGCGAGGAGTTCCAGCCCGACGTCGGCCCCGAGGCCGACATCGACGAGCTGCGCCTGCGCCTGGCCGAGATGCTCGAGGGCGTCGATGCCTACACCTTCGTCTTCGACCCCTATGTGCCGGAGGTCGTGGAGAGCCGGCTCTCCGACGACCTCGCGTCGATCGCGATCGACCTGGAGAACGGCCTGCGCCACTTCCGCGCCGGCGACGTCGACGAGGCGCTCTGGTGGTGGCAGTTCTCCTACGTCAACAACTGGGGCAACCTCGCGGGCGCGGCGCTCAACGCGCTGCTGACCGTGGTCGCGCACGACCGCTTCGACACCGACTTCGAGGAGAACGCCGAGGCGGTGGCGGTCACCGATGAGATGTTGGAGAACCCGCCGGCCGCCCAGCCGTAGAATCGGGGGCGGCCTGCCGGCAACGGCGCCAGCGGGCACTTCCATCAAGCGGCCACCGCGCCGAACCCCGATCCTCGAGGACCACACCGTGGGCATTGTCGTGCAGAAGTACGGCGGCTCCTCGCTCGCCGACGCCGACGCCATCAAGCGCGTCGCGAGGCGCATCGTGGAGGTCAAGAAGTCCGGCCACGACGTCGTCGTCGCCGTGTCCGCCATGGGCGACACGACCGACGACCTGGAGGACCTGGCCACGGGCGTCTCCCCGCTGCCGCCGGCCCGCGAGATGGACATGCTGCTCACCGCCGGCGAGCGGATCTCGATGGCACTGGTCGCGATGGCGATCAGCGACCTGGGCTTCACCGCACGGTCGTTCACCGGCTCCCAGGCGGGCGTGATCACCGACTCGGTGCACGGCAAGGCCAAGATCATCGACGTGACGCCGGGCCGGATCACCCAGGCCATCGGCGACGGCCACATCGTCATCGTCGCCGGCTTCCAGGGCGTGTCCGCAGACACCAAGGAGATCACCACCCTGGGCCGCGGCGGCAGCGACACGACGGCCGTCGCACTCGCGGCCGCGCTCGAGGCGGACGTCTGTGAGATCTACACCGACGTCGACGGCGTCTTCACCGCCGACCCGCGGGTCGTCCCACACGCCCGCAAGCTCGACCGGGTCTCCTACGAGGAGATGCTCGAGCTCGCCGCGTGCGGCTCGAAGATCCTGCACCTGCGGTGCGTGGAGTACGGCCGCCGCTACGGCGTCCCGATCCACGTCCGCTCGTCGTTCAGCCAGCTCGAGGGCACGTGGATCGTCGACGGTCCCGCCGCGTCCGACCAGCCCAGCGACCCCAGCCAGGGAGACACCATGGAACAGCCCATCATCGCCGGAGTCGCCCACGACATCAGCGAGGCCAAGATCACCGTCGTCGGCGTGCCCGACAAGGTCGGCGAGGCTGCCCGGATCTTCGAGGCACTGGCCGACGCCCAGATCAACCTCGACATGATCGTGCAGAACATCTCGGCCGCCGCGACGAGCCTGACCGACATCTCCTTCACGCTGCCGCGCACGGACGGCCAGACCGCGATGACCGCGCTCGCCCGGATCCAGGCCGAGGTCGGCTACGACAAGCTGCTCTACGACGACAAGATCGGCAAGGTCTCGCTCATCGGCGCGGGCATGCGCTCGCACCCGGGCATCACCTCGAAGTTCTTCGGTGCCCTGGCCTCGGCGGGGGTCAACATCGGGATGATCTCGACCTCCGAGATCCGGATCTCGGTCATCGTGGACGAGACCGTCGTCGCCGACGCGGTCCGCGCGACGCACACGGCGTTCGACCTCGACGCCGACGAGGTCGAGGCCGTGGTCTACGGAGGCACCGGCCGATGAGCGGCTCCCAGGAGAAGGTCAACATCGGCATCGTCGGCGCCACCGGGCAGGTCGGCGTCGCGATGCGCCAGATCCTGCTCGAGCGGGACTTCCCGGCCGACCAGGTCCGCTTCTTCGCCTCGTCGCGCTCGGCCGGCACCGTGCTGCCGTTCGGCGACCGCGAGATCACCGTCGAGGACGCGGAGACCGCCGACCCGACCGGGCTCGACATCGCGCTCTTCTCCGCCGGTGCGACGACGTCGCGGGCGCTCGTGCCGCGGTTCGTGGAGGCCGGCGTGATCGTCGTCGACAACTCCTCGGCGTTCCGCAAGGACCCCGACATCCCGCTGGTCGTCTCGGAGGTCAACCCCGACGCGATGGCTCCGGTCGTCGAGGCCGGTCGCGGGATCATCGCCAACCCCAACTGCACGACCATGGCCTTCATGCCGGTGCTCAAGCCGCTCCACGACGAGGCCGGCCTGACCAGGCTGATCGTCTCGTCCTACCAGGCGGTCTCGGGCTCGGGCGTGGCCGGCGTCGAGGAGCTCGCCCAGGGCGTGGCCGCCGCCGGCGACAAGGCCCGCGAGCTGGCGTACGACGGCTCCGCGATCGCCTTCCCGGAGCCGGTGAAGTACGTCGAGACGATCGCCTACAACGTGCTCCCGATGGCCGGCTCGATCGTCGACGACGGCCTCGACGAGACCGACGAGGAGCAGAAGCTCCGCCATGAGTCGCGCAAGATCCTCGGCCTCCCCGACCTGCCGGTCTCCGGCATCTGCGTCCGGGTGCCGGTGTTCACCGGGCACTCGCTGGCGATCAACGCCGAGTTCGAGCGGGCGATGACGCCTCAGCGGGCCCGCGAGATCCTCGGCTCGGCGCCCGGCGTGGAGCTCGAGGAGGTGCCGACCCCGCTCAAGGCCGCCGGCCGCGATCCGTCGTACGTCGGCCGGCTCCGCCGTGACCCCGGCGTCCCCGACGACCGCGGCCTCGCGCTCTTCGTCAGCAGCGACAACCTGCGCAAGGGCGCGGCGCTCAACACCGTGCAGATCGCCGAGCTGATCGCGGCCGCTCGCTGACAACCCGGCGTCAGCGGACGTCGTGGGGCTCCGCCACGTCCTGCTCGACGTCGTCCCCCACGACTGCATGGGTCACCCACCACGACACGCAGTAGCCGACGACGGCGGTGACCGGTACGGCGATGGCGGACCACCACTGGTCCAGGGAGCCGAGCAGGAAGAGCAGCACCAGCACGGCCATGATCCCGACGGCCAGGAGGCTGGTCGACCCGGCGTCGGGGACGCCGAAGCGGGCGAGCAGCCAGCCGCCGGCGAAGGCCAGCAGGGCCAGCACCACCAGCAGGATCAGGAACCCCGGACCGCCACCGCACGACGACGTCCCGCGGACGACGTCGCAGCCGCGCCCGGCGAGCCAGGCGAGCAGCACGGCGAGGCCACCGACGACCACGCCCGTGACGGCTGCGGCCGGCAGCCCGGAGAGCGGGAGCTCGCGCCGGGGGCGGGGCTCGCGGTGGGCGGACTCGTCCTCGGGCTCGGTCTCGGGCTCGTCCTGGACCACCGGTACGACAGCGGTCGGTGGCTCGTACGCAGGCTGCTCGGGGATCACCGCGGTCGGAGGTTCGTACGCCGGCTCGGGGACGGGGACGGGGGCTCGGCTCCGGCTCCGGCTCGGGCTCGGGCTCGGGCTCGGGATCGGCTCGGGCTCGGGCTCCGGGCTCGGGATCCGGCTCGGGCTCGGCTCCGGCTCCGGCTCCGGCTCGGGTTCGGGGATCGACTCGGGCTCGGGTTCGGGGATGGGTTCCACGACTGGCTCCGGCACCGTGTCCTCGGGTGGCGTCGCCTTCTTCTTGCGCCGCAGCGAGAAGGAGGGCATCTCCAGCGAGGGACTGTCGTCGTCGGGCTTGCCGGTGTCTGCCATGAGGGCAGTGTGCCAAACGACGGCGCGAGATCGCCTACGTCGAGACCATCCAGTCGAGGACCGCCTGGATCTGGGCGTCCCAGAGGCCCCACTCGTGCACCCCGGGCCGGAAGTCGGTCGTGACATCGAGGCCGAGCGCCCGCGCCTCGTCGACGAACCGCTCGTTCGGCGGCATCAGCCGGTCCTCCTCGGTCCCGCAGCCGATGTAGAAGCGCGGGGCGGTGGCGGGGTCCATCGACGCGAGCAAGCCGAACAGGTCGTCGTCGGGGCCGAAGGCGCCCCCGAACACCCGGTCCACGATCTCGGTGCGCTCGAGCCGCTCGGCGAGCTGCCGGATGTCCGCGACCCCGGACAGCGAGGCCACGCCCGCATAGCGCTCGGGGTGGGTGACCGCGTGCTTGAGTGCGCCGTAGCCGCCCATCGACAGTCCGGCGACGAACGTGTCAGCAGGGTCCTGCGACACCCGGAGGAACTGGCTGACGATCCGGGGGAGCTCCTCCGACACGTAGTCCCAGTAGGCGTGCCCGTGCGCCTCGTTGGCATAGAAGGAACGGTCCACGGCGGGCATCACGACGGCGAAGCCCCGCTCCGTGGCGTACCTCTCGATCGAGGTGTAGCGCACCCAGGCGGTGTGGTCGTCGGAGAGGCCGTGCAGCAGGTAGAGGACCCGTGGCGGGCCCTGCGACGCCGCGCTGCTCACCCCGATCTGCTCCTCGGTGGGCTGCGGCAGGACCACGTTCATCGACGTGCCGCGTTGCAGGGCTTCGGAGAAGAAGTCACACGTGAGCAGGGCCATCGCTCCACTGTAGGGACAGCAAATGACGAACGGACCCACCTCGCGGTGGGTCCGTATCTGTCGGGGTGACAGTGTCCTGGTTCAGGACATCGGCGAGACATGTCTCACGACATAGGCGACACCTGTCCCGGGTCATCGGCGACAGCCCCGCCGTGCCGGATCCTCGGCCATGTCGAAGCCCACCTCAAGGCCCGCCTGGTCATCACCGCCCTGTTCATCGACCACCAGACCCCAGCCGAGGTCGCCGCCCGCTACGGCATCAACCGCGCCTGGGTCTACAAGCTCATAGCCCGCTACGAGGCCGAGGGCGAGGCTGCGATCGAACCTCGATCCCGACGCCCCATGACCTCCCCGGGCGCGACTCCTCCCGAATCGTCGACCTGATCGTGCGGACTCCGCAAGGAGCTCATCGACGCCGGCCACGACGCCGGCGCCGAGACCATCGCCTGGCACCTCGCGCACCACCACGGCCACCGGGTCGCGAGATCGACCATCACCGCACCTGATCCGCTCCGGGAGGTCACCCCCGAGCCGAAGAAGCGAGCCGAAGTCGTCCTACATCCGGTTCGAAGCATCGATGCCCAACGAGACCTGGCAATCCGACTTCACCCACTACCGACTCACCGACCCGACGGCCGCCCCCGGACATCGAGATCATCACCTGGCTCGACGACTGCACCCGCTACGCCCTGCACGTCAGCGCACACCGCGCGATCACCACCCCGATCGTGCTCACCACGTTCCGAGAAACCGCAGCCCAGCACGGCATCCCCGCATCCACGCTCACCGACAACGGCATGGTCTACACCGTCCGACTGGCCGGCATCGGCCGCCAGGGCGGCAAGCAACGGCTTCGAGTACCGAACTGCACCGGCGCCACGTCGTCCAGAAGAACTCCCGACCCAACCACCCCACCACCTGCGGCAAGGTCGAGCGGTTCCAACAGACGATGAAGAAGTGGCTGCGCGCCCAACCCGACCAACCGGCCACGATCGCCGAGCTGCAGACGCTCCTCGACCGGTTCCGACGAGTACAACCACCGCCGACCGCACCGGTCCCTGCCCCACCGCGCGACCCCGGCGGCGCTCTACGACGCCATGCCCAAAGCACTGCCCGGGCCCCAGCCGAACCACCGAGACCCACGACCGGATCCGGCACGACCGCGTCGACAAAGCCGGCTCCGTCACCCTGCGCGTGCACGGCCGCCTCAGCACATCGGCATCGGCCGAACCCACGCCGAACCCACGTCATCCTGCTCGTCCAGGACCTCGCAGATCACGCGTCATCAACGCCATCACCGGCGAGCTCCTGCGCGAACTCATCCTCGACCCCACACGCGACTACCAGCCCACGCGCGCGCCGAAACCCCCCACCCGAGAACCCCGAAATGAACAACACCCGAACCTGCTTTCGCAGGTCCGGGTGTCGCCGATGTCCTGAGACATCAC
>CAVPUL010000004.1:0-606338 GCA_963708875.1 uncultured Actinomycetota bacterium | reverse complement strand
ACCACATCCACGCCGCCAGGGTCAGCGTCCGCGAGCAGGCGCAGCTCATCGCCGACCGGCTGCGACGCAGCGGCACGATGACCTTCCGCGCGCTCTGCGGCGACTCACCCGACCGACTCACCACCGTCGCGCGGTTCCTCTCCCTGCTCGAGCTCTTCCGCGAGGGCGCCGTCTCGTTCGACCAGGTGACGCCGCTGGGCGAGCTGACCGTGCGCTGGACTGGGGCCGAGGACGGCGACATCGAGATCACCGACGAATTCGACGGCGCCAACCAGGCCGACGATGATGTTGCGGTGCCCGAAGAAGATGGGGGAGCCGACGAGTGAGCGACCAGACCGGGGCCATGCCGGCCGACACCGAGACCACCGACGATGTCGACACCTTGTCCGTCGCGGTGGCCGAGCTGCGCCCGGCGCTCGAGGCGATCCTGATGGTCTCCGACGAGCCGCTCAGCGAGGTAAGCCTGGCCTCCGTGGTCGGGCACCCGGTGGTCGACGTCGAGCAGGCGCTGGCGGCCCTCGCGGCCGAGTACGCCGAGCAGGGCCGCGGATTCGACCTGCGGTCGGTCGCCGGTGGCTGGCGCTTCTACTCGCGCCCGGAGTTCGCCGGTGTCGTCGAGTCGTTCGTCCTCGACGGCCAGCAGGCCCGGCTCACCCAGGCAGCGCTCGAGACCCTGTCGGTGGTGGCCTACAAGCAGCCGGTGTCGCGAGCCCGCGTGTCAGCGATCCGTGGCGTCAACGTCGACGGTGTGATGCGCACGCTCCTCACCCGCGGACTGGTCGAGGAGGCGGGACAGGACGAGCAGAGCGGCGCCAACCTCTATCGCACGACGACCTACTTCCTCGAGCGCATCGGAGTCACCTCGCTCGACGAGTCTGCCCCGAGCTGGCGCCCTACCTCCCCGACATGGACGACCTCGAGGACGAGCTCGCCAGCGTCGCCGGACTCGACGCGCCCGCCGAACCGGCACCGGTCGCGCCGCAGCCCGACTCCCCGCAACCCCGACTCCCCGCCCCAGCCCGACTCCCCGCACCACGCGTCCCCGCACAGCGGTGCCGGCACCGAGCCCGACGGCGGGACCGAGGTCTCATGAACGCCCCACGAAACCACTTCCGCAGGGACCCCGACACCGCATGAGGCCCAACGACGAGCCCGACAACCCGCAGCCGTCCTCCCAGCGACCCGAGGTCGACGAGGACGGGCTGATCCGGCTCCAGAAGCTGGTCGCGCAGTCCGGCGTCGCGAGCCGGCGCAAGTGCGAGGAGCTTGACGCTCGACGGCCTGGTCGAGGTGGACGGCGAGGTCGTCACCCGGCTCGGGACCAAGGTCGACCCGCGCACCGCCGTCGTACGCGTCGAGGGCAAGCGGCTGCCGCCGATCAGCGACAAGGTCTACCTCGTCCTCAACAAGCCCCGCGGCGTCGTGTCCACGATGAGCGACCCCGAGGGGCGGCGGACGCTCGGCGACCTGGTGGCCGACCGTCCCGAGCGGCTCTTCCACGTGGGCCGGCTCGACACCGACACCGAGGGCCTCATCATCCTCACCAACGACGGTGACTTCGCGCAGCACCTCGCACACCCCTCGCACGAGGTCGACAAGACCTACGTCGCCGAGGTGGACGGCGAGGTGCACGTCCGCACCGTCCGCGAGCTGTTGGCCGGAGTGACGCTGGACGACGGCCCGGTCACCGGTGTCCAGGGCGCGGGTGGTCGGCGGCGACCCTCGTCGCGAGGGCAGCAACCGCTCGATCGTGGAGCTCACCATCCCCGAGGCCGCAACCGCATCGTGCGTCGGCTCCTCGAGCACGTCGGGCACCCGGTCCGCCGGCTGACCCGCACCCAGATCGGGCCCGTGACGCTGGCCCGCCTGCGCTCCGGCGACATGCGCGAGCTGACGATGGCCGAGCTCGGCGAGCTGATGGACAGCGCGCAGCTCTGGAGCTCGTGCGTGGGTAGGGTTCTCCCGTGGCAGTGAGGGCAGTACGCGGGGCGACGCAGCTGGACCAGGACACCCGCGAGCACATGCTCGACCGGGTCGCCGAGCTCGTCACGGACGTGATGGAGGCCAACGACCTGGTCGTCGACGACTTCATCTCGATCATCTTCACCGCGACCAGCGACCTGGTCAGCGAGTTCCCGGCCTACGCCGCACGCCACTCGGCTTCTCCGACGTCCCGCTGGTGTGCGCGCGCGAGCTCGAGATCGAGGGCTCGATGCCGCGGGTCGTGCGGTTGATGGCGCACGTCGAGACCGACCTGCCGCGAGCCGACGTCACCCACGTCTACCTGCACGGTGCGACCCACCTGCGTCGCGACCTCACCCGGACCACCAGCCATGACTGAGGACCTCCCGGCCCTCACCGGACCGGTCGAGGTCGTCGGTGCCGGGCTCATCGGCACGTCCGTCGCGCTGGTCTGTCGCCGCCTCGGGCTCGAGGTCGTCCTGCGCGACACCTCGGCGAAGAACGTCCGCACCGCGACCGGCCTCGGCGCCGGTCGGCGCCGCGGTCGGCGGACCGACCCCAGCTGGTCGTGGTGGCGGTCCCGCCGGCGGCGATCGCCGGTGCTGTGGTGGACGCGCTGGAGCGTACGGACGCGGTCGTCACGGACGTCGGGAGCGTGAAGTCGGCCCCGCTGGCCGCGGTGTCCGACCCGGTGACCGCCTCCGACCTGGCCCGCTACGTCGGGTCGCACCCGATGGCCGGCAGCGAGCGATCGGGCCCGTTGGCCGCCAGCGCCGCGCTCTTCGACGGCCGGCCCTGGGCCGTGACGCCGCACGCGGGTGCGTCCGCGCTCGCCGTCGGACTGGTCGAGGCCCTCGTCCTCGAGTGCGGGGCCGCTCCGCTGCGGTTGGATCCCGCCGACCACGACCGCGCCGTAGCCCGCATCTCCCACCTGCCCCCCTGGCCGCTGTCCTCGTCGCGGGGCGGCTGGCGTCCGCGCCCGCCGAGCACCTGGCGTTGTCCGGGCAGGGCGTACGCGACGTCACCCGCGTCGCCGCGAGCGACCCGGAGCTGTGGCAGCAGATCCTGGAGGCCAACTCGGGGGCCGTCCTCGACCTGCTCGGCGAGGTGCGCGCCGACCTCGACGACCTCATGGCGGCGGTCGCCGCCGGGCCGGGGGAGCAGGCCGGGTCCGGGCTTGTCGAGATCCTCGCCCGGGGCAACGCCGGCACGGCCGCCATCCCCGGCAAGCACGGCGGACCGGCACGCCCGACGCGCTCGGTCTTCGTGTCGGTGCCGGACCATCCCGGCGAGCTGGCGCGCCTGTTCGGCGACGCCGGCGAGATCGGGGTCAACATCGAGGACGTCCACATCGACCACGACCCGGGTCGCCCGGTCGGTCTCACCGAGCTGGTCGTCGAGAAGGGCCGTGCCGAGCACCTGCTCGCGGCTCTCGAATCCCGCGGCTGGACGACCCACCGGTAACCTTCTCGCCCGTGAGCAGCGTCGAGACCACCCCGGACCACAGGTCCCTCGTCATCGCCGTCGACGGCACCTCCGGGTCGGGCAAGTCGAGCACCTCACGGGGAGTGGCCGAGCGCCTGGGGCTGCGCTACCTCGACACCGGGGCGATGTTCCGGGCGATCACGTGGTGGCTGCTGCGCGAAGGTGTCGACGTACGCGACGGGGCCGCGGTCGCGGCCGTCGCGGGTCGCCCCCGCATCGACTCGGGCACCGACCCGCTCGGGCCCACCATCACGGTCGACGACGTCGATGTCTCCGTCGACATCCGCAGCGCCGAGGTCAACGCCGCGGTCAGCCCGGTGAGTGCCGTGCCCGAGGTGCGCGCGCGCCTCCTCGACCTGCAGCGCGAGGTGATCGGCGACGGCGGCATCGTGGTCGAGGGACGCGACATCGGCTCGGTCGTGTGGCCGCAGGCCGAGGTCAAGGTCTACCTGAGCGCCGACCCCGACGCCCGCGCCGAACGACGCTCGGCCGAGGAGGGCGGCACCGACCTCGCCAGCACCCAGCAGTCGCTGCTCGAGCGGGACCGCATCGACTCCGGCCGCGCCACTGCGCCGCTCACCATGGCCGACGGCGCCGTCCACGTGGACAGCACCCATCTCACGCTCGACGAGGTCATCGAGGCCGTCCTGGCCCTCGCCTCCCGGGACAGGCCGTGACCGGGAGGGACCTCCCCGCCAGCAGCACCGAGCACCCGCGCACCCGGTTGCTGCGGGTCATGCGCCCGATCGCAGCACGGATCATGCGGCTGCGGTGGACGGTGGCGGTCCACGACGCGGACCTGGTGCCACCGACCGGTGGCGTGATCCTCGCGGCCAACCACATCGGGCTCGTCGACGGCCCGCTGCTGGCGACGTACGCCCCACGTCCGGTGCACGCGCTGACCAAGCGGGAGATGTTCGACGGCACGGTCGGCGCCTTCCTCCGTGGCACCGGCCAGATCCCTCGACCGCCATGCCGCGGACCCGGCAGCGATCCGCACCAGCCTGCGGGTCGTCCGGGACGGGGAGTGCTCGGCATCTTCCCCGAGGGCACCCGAGGCGGGGGCGACCTGCGCCGCTTCCACCACGGTGCGTCGTACCTGGCGTTGGTGACCGGTGCTCCCGTCGTGCCGGTGACGCTGCTCGGCACACGTGCACCTGGCAGCCGCACGTCCGTCCCGGCGTCCGGCGAGCACATCGACGTCGTCTTCGGCCGAGCGTGGCAGACGACACAGCAGCCCTGGCCCCGCACCCGGGAACAGGTGGCCGCCACCTCGGTGTTGTTGAGGGGACACATGCTCTCCGAGCTCGACCGCGCCCTCTCGCGGACGCGCCGATCCTTGCCCGGGCCCCTTCCTGCGGGACAATCCGAGGACGACCCCGACACCGGGCTCGTCGAACCCTCCACAGAACTGTAGATCCACCATGAGTGAGTACGTCACCAGCGTCGAGGCCGACGCCGGCCCGACCCCCGTGCTGGCCATCGTGGGCCGCCCCAACGTGGGCAAGTCCACCCTGGTCAACCGGATCATCGGGCGCCGCGAGGCCGTGGTCGAGGACCGCCCCGGGGTCACCCGGGACCGGGTCTCGTACGACGCCAACTGGAGCGGGCGCGCCTTCACCGTGGTCGACACCGGTGGCTGGGACCCCGACGCCCGCGGACTCGCCCAGAGGATCGCCGCCCAGGCCGAGGTGGCCGTGTCCCTGGCCGACGCGGTCCTGTTCGTCGTCGACGCGACCGTCGGCATCACCGACGCCGACGAGGCGGTCGCACGCATCCTGCGGGCGTCGGGCAAGCCCGTCGTCCTGGCCGCCAACAAGGTCGACGACCAGCGCACCGGGCGGAGGCCTACGGCCTCTGGAACCTCGGACTGGGTGAGCCGTTCTGCGTCTCGGCCCTGCACGGCCGCGGCTCGGGCGAGATGCTCGACGCGATCCTCGCAGCCCTGCCCGAGACACCGCAGCAGTCCTTCGGGGACGTCGGCGGCCCACGTCGCATCGCGATCGTCGGCAAGCCCAACGTCGGCAAGTCCTCGCTGCTCAACATGCTCGCCCAGGAGGACCGCGTCGTCGTCGACAACGTCGCCGGCACCACGGTCGACCCGGTCGACGAGCTGATCACGCTCGGTGACCGCACCTGGCGCTTCATCGACACCGCCGGCATCCGCAAGCGGGTCAACCAGGCCTCCGGCCACGAGTTCTACGCCTCGCTGCGCACCTCGACCGCGATCGACCGTGCCGAGGTGGCCGTGCTGGTGCTCGACGCGAGCGAGACCGTGTCCGAGCAGGACATGCGGATCATCCAGACGATCCGCGACGCCGGCCGAGCGATGATCATCGCGTTCAACAAGTGGGACCTCGTCGACGACGAGCGCCGCTACTACCTCGAGCGCGAGATCGAGCGTGACCTGGTGCAGCTCAAGTGGGCGCCGCGGATCAACTTCACGGCTCGCACCGGCTGGCACGTCGACCGCCTCGTCCCGGCCATCGACAAGGCCCTCGAGGGCTGGGAGACCCGCATCGGCACGGGTGCGCTCAACACGTTCCTCGGTCGCCTCGTGGCTGAGCACCCGCACCCCGTCAGGAGCGGCAAGCAGGCCAAGATCCTCTTCGCCACGCAGCCCTCGGTCGCCCCGCCGACCTTCGTGCTCTTCACCAGCGGCAAGCTCGACGCGTCCTACGAGCGCTTCGTCGAGCGCCGGCTCCGCGAGGAGTTCGGGTTCGTCGGCACGCCGATCGTGATCAACCAGAAGCCCCGCGAGAAGCGCAAGCGCTGAGCCTCGGCCCGGATGGTCAGGGCGTGAGGCCGGTCGCCCGCAGCCAGTCCATCGGGTCGATGGGGCTGCCGGCACCCGGCCTCACCTCGAGGTGCAGGTGCGGACCGGTCGAGTTCCCGGTCGAGCCGACCGTGCCGATCGGGTCGGCCACCTCGACCACCTGACCGGCGTACACCGAGACGTCGGTCTGGTGGCAGTACCAGAGCTCGGTGCCGTCAGGCTGCGTGATGATCGTGCGCAGCCCATAGGGACCGGAGTACGCCACCTCGGTGACGGTGCCGGCCGACACGGCGACGATCTGGTCGCCGATGGAGGCGCCGAAGTCCTGGCCGCCGTGCATGGCTTCCCACAGCGGGCCGGTGAGGCCGAAGCCGGCCGAGATCCGGTACGACGCCAGCGGCAGCACCGCGGTGACCGCGTCGGGGTCGCCGGTGTAGCCGTACTGGGCGAGGACCGCCTTGCGACCGAGGAGGGCGCGGTCGCGCGCGTCGGCCTGGCGGAAGAGCGTGGACAGGCTGTGCTGGCGCTCGCGCACCTGCTGCGCGAGCTCGACCGCGTCGGTCTGTCGGCTGGTCTCGCGCACGTCGGTCTGGGGCGTGACGGCGTCGGCGCGCGGTGCAGCCAGGTTCAGGCTGATGGAGGCAGCGGCGACGG
The DNA here is from genome assembly GCA_963708875.1 of uncultured Actinomycetota bacterium. Classification (GTDB taxonomy): domain Bacteria; phylum Actinomycetota; class Actinomycetes; order Propionibacteriales; family Nocardioidaceae; genus Nocardioides. The sequence goes on along the minus strand of CAVPUL010000004.1, from coordinate 599,461 downwards.
CGATGGCGACCATCAGGCCGGCGCGACGGGACGTGGACGAAGACACGGAGACGGAACCCCCACTGGTTGAGGATCCGATCCTCTGCGGGAGCGGCCTCCGCTGTGGTCGGTTTGCGACCAAATGGCCCACTCGGGCTAGACGCGACGTCCGTTCGAGAGGGGTGGGTCGATTGCCTCGTGCCGTGGGGCCTGCGGTAGTGTTCCCCACGCTTCGACGGCCTCGTGCCGAGGAGCATTCGGGCTGTGGCGCAGCTTGGTAGCGCACTTGACTGGGGGTCAAGGGGTCGCAGGTTCAAATCCTTGTCAGCCCGACCGTGTGATGTCTCAGGACATCGGCGACACCCGGACCTGCGAAAGCAGGTTCGGGTGTTGTTCATTTCGGGGGTTCTCGGGTGGGGGGTTTCGGCGCGCGCGTGGGCTGGTAGTCGCGTGTGGGGTCGAGGACGAGTTCGCGCAGGAGCTCGCCGGTGGCGGCGTTGACGACCCTGATCTGGAGGTCCTGGACGAGCAGGATGACGCAGGTTCCGGCGTGGGTTCGTCCGATGCCGATGTGGTGCAGGCGGCTGTTGTGCCGCAGCGTCACTGAGCCGGCTTTGTCGACGCGGTCGTGCCGGACCCGTTCGTGGGTCTCGGGGTTCGTGGTCGGCCCGGGCAGTGCCTTGGGCATCGAGTCGTAGAGCGTCGCCGGTGTCGCTCGGTGGGGCAGTGATCGGTGCGGTCGCCGGTGGTTGTACTCGTCGACGAATAGGTCGAGGAGCGCCTGGAGCTCGACGACCGTGGCCGGTTGGACGGGCTGGGCGCGCAGCCACTTCTTCATCGTCTGCTGGAACCGCTCGGCCTTGCCGCAGGTGGTGGGGTGCCCGGGTCGGGAGTTCTTCTGGACGATGTGGCGCCGGGACAGTTCGGACTCGAAGGAGTTCTTGCCGCCCTGGCGGCCGTGGCCGGCCAGTCTGACGGTGTAGACCATGCCGTTGTCGGTGAGCGTGGACGCGGGGATCCCGTGCCTGGCTACGGCTTCTCGGAACGTGGTGAGGACGATCGGGGTGGTGACCCGGGGGTGTGCGGTGACGTGCAGGGCGTAGCGGGTGCAGTCGTCGAGCCAGCTGATGATCTCGGCGTCGGCGCCGGGGCGGCCGTCGGGACGGGTGAGTCGGTAGTGGGTGAAGTCCGATTGCCAGGTCTCGTTGGGCATCGATGCTTCGAACCGGATGTAGGAGGACTTCGGTCGCTTCTTGGGCTCTGGGGTGACCATCCCGGAGCGGGTCAGGTGGCGGCTGATGGTCGATCTCGCTACCCGGTGGCCGTGGTGGTGCTCGAGGTGCCAGGCGATGGTCTCGGGGCCGGCGTCCAGGCCGGCGTCGGTGAGCTCCTTGCGGATCCGCACGATCAGGTCGACCACTTCGGGAGCGAGAGCACCGGGGGAGGTCTTGGGGCGTCGGGATCGAGGTTCCATCGCAGCCTCGCCCTCGGCCTCGTAGCGGGCTTTGAGCTTGTAGACCCAGGCGCGGTTGATGCCGTAGCGGGCGGCGACCTCGGCTGGGGTCTGGTGGTCGACGAACAGGGCGGTGATGACCAGGCGGGCCTTCGAGGTGGGTTGCGGCATGGCCGAGGATCCGGCACGGCGGGGCTGTCGCCGATGACCCGGGACAGGTGTCGCCTATGTCGTGAGACATGTGTCGCCGATGTCCTGAACCAGGACACTGTCAGCCCGACCGAAGCGAGCACCCCGTCCGACCCGTGTGGTCGGGCGGGGTTTCGTCTTCCCGCTGAGCCGGCCCGCGACGCCTGGCTCGCATTGTGCGGTGATCAGGCCAGGGTCGCCGGATCGGTGTTGGCTCCGCAGACGACGACGGCCACGCGCTCGCCGGGTGCGGGGACGTACGCGCCGGAGAGCAGCGCGGCCATCGCGGTCGCAGCCCCGTGCTCGGACGCGATGCGGTAGTCGCGCCACAGGTGCTCCCGGGCGGCGACGATGTCGTCCTCGCCGACGAGGACCGAGACCGGGCTCTCGGCCGCCTGGGCCGCGAAGGCGAGGTCGCCGAGCCGACGTGCGCCGAGCGAGTCCATCGCCACGCCGGACACCTCGACGTCGACGGGGCGGCCCGCGGCGATCGCGCTGTGCAGTGTCGGGATCCGCTCGGGCTCGACCGCGACCACGCGTGCCCGCCCCCGTACGGCTGCCGCCACACCTGCGTAGAGCCCGCCTCCGCCGACGGCGACGACGATCGTGTCGATGCCGGGCTCGTCAGCGAGCACCTCCTCGGCCAGCGTGCCGGCTCCCGCGGCGACCTCGGGCTGGTCGTACGCGTGCACGAACGTGGCGCCCTCGGTCCGTCCGAATGCGACCGCAGCCTCGAGCGCCTCGGCATACTGCGAGCCCGCCCGACGCACCTCCGCGCCGTAGGCGAGGATCCGCTGCACCTTGACCTCGGGTGCGGTCTCGGGGACGACGACCGTGGCCCTGACCCCGAGCTCGCGTGCCGCGAACGCCTGGGCCAGGCCGGCGTTGCCACCGGACGCGACGACAATGCCGGCGTCACCGAGCTCGCCCCGTTCGCGAGCCGCGAGCTGGCGGTTGAAGGCGCCGCGCGTCTTGAAGACGCCGCAGTGCTGGAGGTGCTCGCACTTGAGCCACCACCGGTCGCTGCCCGCGGGCGCCAGCAGGGGAGTACGACGGACGCGGCCGGCGATGCGGTCCTGGGCGGCGAGCACGTCGTCGCGGGTGAGGATCATGCGACCCAGTATCGGCTCAGCGGATCGTCAGCGTCGCCGCAGTCACGCAGACGACGGCGCAGATCGCTCCCCAGCCGGCGAGCTTGAGGAGCGGCACCTGCAGCCCGGCGGAGCGGCAGCGTTGCAGCCACAGCAACGTCGCGAGCGATGCCCACGGCGTGACCAGGGCTCCGGCGTTGACGCCGACCAACGTCGCGACGAGGCGGCGTACGTCGTCCGCCGCGGACGGCTCGACCGCAAGGTAGGCCGGGAGGTTGTTGACGAGGTTGGCGGCCACCGCGGAGGCGCCGGACAGGTGGAGGAGGTCGAGCGGCCCGGTGCCGGTGCCGACCGCGGGTGCGAGCCAGTCGAGGAGGCCATCTGCCTGGGCCACCCGGAGCAGACCGGCGACGAGCACGAAGGCCCCCGCCATCAGCCACGGAGGCCGGACCTCGCGCACCAGCTGCGGGGCCCGCCACAGGGTCGCGAGGAGCAGCACCACGGCGGATGCCAGCGCCACGACGGCGGGCTCCATGCCGATCGCGAAGAGCGGACCGATCGCCAGGGACACGACGCCGGCGATGAGGAGCAGGGGTCGGTCGTGGGGCTCGGCGGGCGGGTCGACCTCGTACGTCCCGCGCAGGGCTCGACGTTGGAGGACGGCGATGAGGACCAGCGTCGCGACGATGGCCGTCAGCGCAGGGAGTGCGGCGGTACGGACGTAGTCGCCGTGGCCCGCGCCCAGGTCCTCGAAGCGGTGCACGGCCAGCAGGTTGGTCAGGTTGGAGACGGGCAGCAGGAGCGACCCGGTGTTGGCGATCCACAGGGTCGTGAGCGCGAACGGCATCGGCGCGATCCCGGTCTGGCCGGCGAGCGCCAGCCCCACCGGGGTCAGCAGCACAGCAGTCGTGTCGAGGCTCATCACGATCGTGCACACGACCGCGAGCGCGGCGAACAGCAGCCAGAGCAGCACGACGCGATGCCGGGCGAGGCGTGCCAACGCGTGTGCGGCGACGTCGAAGACGCCGGCGAGCTGGGCGATCTCGGCGGTCACGGTGATGGCCAGCAGGAACACCGCGACCGGGAGCACCTGGTGGAGAGCCTCGGTCACGGGGATCAGGATGACGGCTCGCGCAAGCCACTGTGACAGCGGGGCTTCAGCCCACCTTCAGCCACGTCGCTGCACGATGTGTGGGTCCCCACCCCTGCGCATCCCCGGAGCCCATCATGAAGATCACCCCGCTCGTCGCCCTCGCCGCCGCCGTCACCTGCGCCGGGGGGCTCTCCGTCGCATCCGCCGCGTCGGGCCACGACGTCCCTCGCCGCAGCGCGGCGGTGGTCGATCCGAGCAGGTTCGCCGCGCCGGTCGCCAATGCATACTTCCCGCTGGCGCCCGGGTCCGTCACCCGCTACCGAGGCACGGACGATGGAGAGTCCTTCCGCGAGAGGGTCGTCGTCACATCGCGCACCAAGGTCATCCAGGGCGTCGCGACGACCGTGGTCCGCGACGTCCTACGCCGCGCCGACGGCACGCTCGCGGAGAGCACGCGCGACTGGTACGCCACCGACGACGCCGGCAACGTCTGGTACTTCGGCGAAGCCACCGCGACCTATGACGACACAGGCCACGTGGAGAGCCGGGAGGGGTCGTGGCAGGCCGGTGTCGACGGCGCCGTCGCCGGCACGATCATGCCGGCGGACCCGACGCCCACCGACGCCTTCCGGCAGGAGTTCGAGCGCGGCGAGGCCGAGGACCAGGCATGGGTGGTGCAGCGCGGAGTCACGACGAGCACGCCCTACGGGAAGCTCCACGACGTGGTGCGCGCCTTCGAGTGGTCCCGGCTCGAGAAGGATGTCGTGTCGGAGAAGCTGTACGCCCCGGGGATCGGCATCGTGCGCGAGCGGGATGTCGCCGGCGGCGACGAGACCTTCGTCCTGGTCGGGGTGCGTCGACGCTGACGGCCCTCGGCGAGGTCAGGAACGGTTGCGCCGGGCCCGCGTCACCGGCTCAGCCACCGGTTCCGGCAGGGGGCCGAAGTCCTGGTTGCAGGTCCAGCCTGCACACGCGATCAGCTCGGTGCGCCGCACCTCCAGGGCAGCCTGCACCTCTGCGTAGCGCGGGTCGTCGATCAGGTTGACCATCTCGTCGGGGTCGAGGAGCCGGTCGTAGAGGAAGCCGTCGGTGCCGTCGGTGCCGTAGAGGTAGCGCTCGGTGCGTACGCCGCGGTGCGACCAGCCGTCGCCGAGGGTGCGACCGGTCTGGATCAGCGTCGTGTCGCGGAAGGGCTGGTCCTCGCCCCGCAACGTCGGCGCCAGCGACGTGCCGTCGACCTGCCACTGCGGTGCGACACCGGTCAGTGCCGCGAACGTGACGGGGAGGTCCACGAGGGTGACCGGGAGGTCGGACGTCGAGCCGGGGGCGATGCCGGGTCCGCGCACGAGCAGCGGCACCTGCAGGGCCTCGTCCGTGAGCACGTCCTTGCCGACGAACCGGTGCTCACCCATCGAGTAGCCGTTGTCGGAGGAGAACACGATGTAGGTGTTGTCGAGCACGCCCTCCTCGTCGAGGGTCTCGACCAGCGAGCCGACCGCGCGGTCGACGGACTGCAGCGCCTGGAGCCGTGCGGTGTTCTCCGCCGTGACCTCGTCGGGGGATGCGGGGGAGAGGTGCCGCAGGTAGGCCGGCTGGTCGCTGACGTCGGCCTCGTTGAACGACGGGGCGTCGAACGACGTCGGGCGCTCGTCGAGGAACAGGTCGCGGTCCCTGGGGGCCGCCGGCGGCAGGCCGCGGCCGCCCTCGGGAGTGATCCGGTAGTGCGGCGCGAGGTGCCAGGCGTAGAGCACGAACGGGTCGCCCGATGCGGCGAAGTCGCGCACGTCCTGGTTGGCGTGGTCCTCGATGACCGAGGTGATGTAGCTGTCGGTGTAGCGGTGCGGGGCACCGTCACCGGTCATCGAGAAGTTCACGTAGTCGTAGACGCCGCGGGTGAGTGCGTCCCAGCGGGTCCATCCGGAGGGGCGTACGTCGTGCGGGCCGTAGCCGTTGAGGAACTTGCCGACGAAGCCGGTGCTGTAGCCGTTGTCCCGGAACCACGCGCTCGCCTCCTGGGTCGGGTCGAGCGCCTGGAAGCCACCGTGCACGCCGCGGTTGTGCTGGACGCCGTTGTTCTGGGCGTACTGGCCGGTCGCGAGCTGCGCGCGGGCCGGGCAGCACAGGGGGTGCGGGGAGATCGCGTCGGTGAACTCCATGCCCTGGTCTGCCAGGAGGCGCCGCGTGATGGGCATGTGGGCCAGGTCGTCGTCACGCATGTCGTCGGTGAGCACGAAGACGAGGTTGGGACGCTCGGATCCGGCCCGGGCGGTGCCGGTCGGGTTCTGCGTCGTCTGGACCATCCGCACCGAGCCGGAACCGGTGGCGTTGGACCCGCCGTCGGCGATGACCGTCGCGAGGGTGGCCACGAGGACCACCAGCAGAGCAGTCGTGATCGACTGGGCCCACGCTCGCATCTAGGTCATTCCTCGCCCCGGACCAAGGGGGTCCCGGCTGACGCGCCCCTGCTGTGGGGCAACAGTAGGTCTCCGGAGGCCCCCTCCCCAAAGCGACACGACGACTGGGGTGAAGCGGGCGCCGACCGGTAGTCTGTGGCTTCGCCGACGCCCAGACAAAGGAACCCCCAGCAGCGCCATGGACGGTAGTCAAAGTCCCCGCACGACCGCACTGAGCACCTGGTGCGCGTCGTGACCCCTCTCCTCCTGCTGCTCGTCTCGCTGGCGCTCGTCGCCGCGTGCGGACTCTTCGTCGCCGCCGAGTTCTCCCTCGTGACCGTCGACCGGCCGAGCGTGGAGCGCGCCGCCGCCGAGGGCGACGAGGGCGCCCGCGGCGTACAGCTCGCGCTCCGGTCGCTGTCCACCCAGCTGTCCGGCGCCCAGGTCGGCATCACCGTGACCAACCTGGCGATCGGTTTCCTCGCCGAGCCCGCGATCTCCGACCTGATCGACGGTCCGCTCACCTCGGCCGGGCTGCCCGAGGGCATCGTCACCCCGCTGTCGCTGGCGGTCGGACTGGCGCTCGGCACCGTGATCACGATGATCTTCGGCGAGATGGTGCCCAAGAACATCGCCATCGCCCGCCCCCTCGACACCGCCCGCGCCACCCAGGGCTTCATGCGCGCGTTCACGGCCCTCTCGAAGCACCCGATCCGCGCGCTCAACGGCTCGGCCAACGCGATCGTGCGCCGGCTCGGCATCGAGCCCCAGGAGGAGCTCCGCTCGGCGCGCAGCTCGCAGGAGCTGGCCTCGTTGGTCCAGCGCTCGGCCGACCAGGGCACGCTCGACGCCGACACCGCGGAGCTCGTGGAGCGCTCGGTGGAGTTCGGCACCCGCACGGCCGGCGAGATCATGACGCCCCGTGTGCGCACCACGACGGTCGAGGACGGTGACCGGGTCTCGTCCGTGATCGACCTCGCGCGCCAGACCGGCCACTCCCGCTTCCCGGTCCTCGACGCCGAGGACACCGTCGTCGGCACGGTGCACGTCAAGCACGCGGTCGCGGTGCCCGTGCACGAACGCGCCACCACCCGGATCAAGCACGTCATGGTCCGCCCGGTCGTCGTGCCCGACAGCCTCCGGCTCGACCCGCTGCTCGCGCTGCTGCGGCAGGACGGCTTCCAGATGGCCATCGTGCTCGACGAGTACGGCGGCCACGCCGGCATCGTGACCCTCGAGGACGTGGTCGAGGAGATCGTCGGCGACATCTCCGACGAGCACGACCGCCTCGGCGCACGGATCCGCCAGCGCCGCGACGGGAGCTGGACGCTCTCGGGCCTGCTGCGGCCCGACGAGGTCGAGGACGTCACCGACATCGAGCTCCCCGACCACGAGGACTACGACACGGTCGCCGGACTGGTGATGCGCGAGCTGGGCAAGATCCCCGAGCCCGGCGACCGCATCGAGGTCCCGGTGCCCGACCGCGCCGACCCGCACGAGCTGCGTGAGCGACTGGTCACGCTGACCGTCGAGCGGATGGAAGGGCTGCGGATCGACCGTCTCGACCTGCGCCTCGTCGCCGACGTGTCCGAGGGCGCGCCCGGGTCCGCGTCCGGTGCCACGCGTGAGGGAGGCCGACGATGAACGGCGACTTCTTCGGCGTGCTCCTCGCGGTCGTCCTGCTCGCGCTCAACGCGTTCTTCGTCGGCTCCGAGTTCGCCCTGCTCGCGGCCCGACGCAGCCAGATCGAGCCGCGCGCCCAGGAGGGCTCGCGCGCCGCGCGCACGACCCTGCGGGCGATGGAGAACATCTCCCTCGTGATGGCGGGCGCCCAGCTCGGCATCACGGTCTGCTCACTCGGGCTCGGTGCCATCGGCGAGCCCGCGGTGGCGCACCTTCTCGAGCCGGTCTTCCACGCCGCCCACCTGCCGGAGAACCTGCTCCACCCGGTCTCGTTCGTCGTGGCGATGTCGATCGTCGTCTACCTCCACGTCGTGCTCGGTGAGATGGTCCCCAAGAACATCGCGCTCGCCGGCGCCGACCGCGCGGCGATGGTCCTCAGCCCGCCGATGATGGTCATCGTCACCGTGCTGCGCCCGGTGATCGCCCTGATGAACATGGTCGCCAACGGCGTGCTCCGCCTGCTGGGCATCGAGCCCAAGGACGAGGTCCACTCGAGCTTCACGCGCGAGGAGGTCGCTGCCCTCGTCGAGGAGTCGCGCGGCGAGGGCCTGATCGAGGCCGAGGAGTACGACCGGCTCGCCGGCGCGCTCGGCTTCACCGAGAAGTCCGTCGAGTCGATCCTGATGACGCCCGACACCCTCGCCACCGTCGCGCCCGGCTCGACCGTCGCGGACGTGGAGACGGTGTGCGCCTCGACCGGATTCAGCCGGTTCCCGGTGGCGACGCCCGACGGTGCCCTGCTCGGCTACCTCCACATCAAGGACGCCCTCGAGTCCGACGACGACAAGCGCTCGCGCGTCATCGAGGACAAGTGGATCCGGCCGTTCGCGACCGTGCACCCCGACGACCTGCTCCACGACGCGCTCGAGAGCCTCCAGGTCAAGGGCGCCCACATGGCACGGGTCGTACGCCGTGACGGCGAGGTCGTCGGCCTGGTGACCCTCGAGGACGTGCTCGAGGAGCTGGTCGGCGAGATCCGCGATGCGGCCCACCACGACGTGTCCACCGACGCGCGCTGAAGCCCTCTCGGTAGGGTCTGGGCGTGTCCGAGGAAGCGTCCCGCATCTGGACCGTGCCCAACATCATCAGTGTGGTGCGGCTGGCCGGCGTACCCCTGTTCCTCTGGCTCGTCCTCGGACCCGAGGCGGACGCGGCCGCGCTCGTGGTCCTGATGGTCGCGGGCTTCACCGACTACCTCGACGGCTGGCTCGCGCGGCGCCTCAACCAGTTCAGCAAGCTCGGCGAGATCCTCGACCCGGTGGCCGATCGTCTCTACATCCTCGCGGTCGTGATCGGGCTCTACCTGCGCGACATCATCCCGTGGTGGGTGGCCCTCGCGCTGCCGCTGCGCGACCTGCTGCTGTGGGGACTCGTGCCGATCCTGCGCACCCGCGGGTTCTCCGCCCTGCCGGTCCACTTCCTCGGCAAGGCCGCGACCTTCAACCTCCTCTACGCCTTCCCGCTCCTCCTGCTGGGGGAGGGCGACGGCATCGTCGCCAACCTCGCCCGCACCTTCGGCTGGGCGTTCGCCTGGTGGGGGATCGGGCTCTACTGGTGGGCGGGCGTCCTGTACGCCTGGCAGGTCCGCACGCTGCTTCGCGACACCCCGCGACGTACGCCGGCGGCGGACCATGGCTGAGTCCGATCATGTCTGACACCCGCGAGCGACCCCAGCCCGACAAGACACTGCCCGAGCACGTCACGACCCCGCTGCTGACCCTCATCACGGCACGGTCGATGGACGAGGACTACGCGCACGTCGCGCGCAAGCGGGCGGCCGCGGGGGAGACGGTGGCCCCGAGGTCGCGCCCCCACTGGGCCAGCCTCGCTGCGATCGCCGTGCTCGGCGTGATGGCCGCCGTCGTCGCGGCCCAGACCGACCGCGAGGCCGAGGTCACCGAGCTGAGCCGCGCGGCGCTGATCCAGCAGATCGAGTCGCGGAGCGACCAGCTGGCGGACCTCCAGCACGACGTCGCCGAGGTCACCAGCGCCAACCAGGACATCGCGAGCAACAGCACCTCCCTGCAGGGCCAGCTCGACGACATCGGGACCCGCGTACGCCGCGCCGAGCTCAACACCGGCTCCGCCGCGGTGCACGGTCCCGGGGTGCGGCTCACCGTGGACAACCGTCAGGGAGTCGACGTCAACAGCGAGATCCGCGACGAGGACCTCGCGACGCTGGTCGACGGTCTCTGGGCGGCTGGCGCTGAGGCAGTCGCGATCAACGACCAGCGGGTCAACGTCCTCGGCGGGATCCGCAACACCGGCCGCGCCGTCCACGTCAACGGCCGACCTGTCCTCGCCCCCTACGTCGTCACCGCGATCGGCGACCCCCGGACCCTGCAGGCCAGGCTGCTCCAGACCAGCGAGGGGCAGGCGTGGTTCGCGCTCGTGAACGGACTGGACTTCGTGTACTCCGCGGAGAATGTCGACGACATCAGCCTGCCGGCTGCCCCCGCGCGCGCCCTGCGTGATGTGATCGAGCTCGACGCCGATCCCGACGGCGTACCAGAAGGGGAGGGAAGCACGCCGTGATCGCTGCGCTGGGTCTGCTGATCGGCGTCATCGCCGGGCTGCTGTTCGCCCCCGACGTCCCCCTGGCACTGCAGAACTACCTGCCGATCGCGGTCGTGGCTGCCCTCGACGCCGTGTTCGGCGGCCTCCGCGCCTACCTCGACGGGATCTTCGACGACAAGGTCTTCGTCGTCTCGTTCGTCAGCAACGTCGTCATCGCCGCCGCCATCGTCTACCTCGGCGACCAGCTCGGTGTCGGCGCCCAGCTGACGACCGGCGTCGTCGTCGTCCTCGGCATCCGCATCTTCTCCAACGTCGCCGCGATCCGCAGGCACCTGTTCCATGCCTGACCCGACGCAGCCGATCGACCCGCAGCACCGGGAGACCGACCCGGAGCCGTCCGTGAGCGCGCTGCGCAGCGCGCTCACGCGTCCCTCCCGACGACAGGCCGTGGTAGCGGTCCTGCTGGCCGTGCTCGGCTTCGCGGTCATCGTGCAGGTGCGCGACACCGCGGCCAACGACACCTACTCCGGTCTGCGTGAGGGCGAGCTGATCCAGGTGCTCGACGGTCTCACTGGCACCGCCGAGCGCGCGCGCCGGGAGGTCGACCGGCTCGACGCCCGACGCGACGAGCTGCTCGACGAGAGCCAGAACCGTGCAGCCGCCCTCGACGAGGCCGAGCAGCGCCTGCGCACCCTCAACATCATCGCCGGCCTCGTGCCCGTCTCCGGGCAGGGTCTCCGCATCACGATCACCGAGTCGACCAGCAGGGTCGCCGTCGGCTCGCTCCTCGACACCGTGCAGGAGCTGCGCACGGCCGGTGCCGAGGCGATGGAGTTCGACGACCGGATCCGGCTCGGCGCGGACAGTCACTTCGAGGACGCCGTCGGCGGCATCGAGCTCGACGGCCAGCTGCTGGAGTCGCCCTACGTCCTCGAGGTGATCGGCGACCCGCACCTGCTGCGGACGGCGCTGTCCTTCTCCAGCGGTCCGATCGAGACGCTGCAGTCCGAGGACGGAGCCACCGTCGAGGTCGAGGACCTGGAGTCGGTGAAGATCACCAGCGTCCGGGAGTCCTCGCGACCTGAGGATGCGGAGCTCAGCAGCGGCCAGTAGCCTGCCCGTCAGTCACACCCGTCCACGTGCCAGCCGTCGCCAGGAGGAGCCCCACCGTGTATCCGGAGAACCTGAAGTACACCAGCGAGCACGAGTGGGTCCGCACCCCCGGAGACGCGGAGGGCTCGGTGCGGGTCGGCATCACCGAGTTCGCGCAGGACGCGCTCGGCGACATCGTCTACGTCTCCCTGCCGCAGGTCGGCGACAGCGTCACCGCGGGAGACACCTGCGGCGAGCTCGAGTCCACCAAGTCGGTCAGCGACATCTACGCGCCGGTCAGCGGTGAGGTCGTGGCGACCAACGCCGCGCTCGACTCGACGCCCGAGCTGGTCAACAGCGACCCCTACGAGGCCGGCTGGCTGTTCGAGGTCAGCGTGTCCGACGTCTCCCAGGTCGACGGCCTGATGGACGCGGCCGCCTACCAGGCGAGCATCGCCGGCTGATTGCCCGACGTTCCCGGACGCGCTGACTTGCGCGGCTGATAGGTTCGGACCAACCATCAACCTCAACCCTCGGCTGAGGGTTGGGCGACGATCCCGTCGAGGAGTTTCCATGCCGTTCTGCACCGCTTGTGGCAAGCAGAACCCTGACGATGCCCGCTTCTGCGCCCAGTGCGGCACCAAGCTGGCCGCCGGCGAGGACACCGGCGCCACCTCCGTCGGGGCCAGCCCGGTCGAGTCCACCGCGACGATCACCTTCGGGGTGCCCGACCAGCGGGAGTCGTCCGACCGTCAGCTCAGTCCGGTCGACGCTGCCGCCGTGGACGCCCTTCCGGAGGGCCATGCCCTCCTGGTGGTGCAGCGTGGGCCGAGCGCGGGCAGCCGCTTCCTCCTGGACACCGACGTCGTCGGCGCGGGGCGGCACCCCGACAGCGAGATCTTCCTCGACGACGTGACCGTGTCGCGCCGGCACGCGGAGTTCCGTCGTGAGGGCGCGAGCTACACCGTCAGTGACGTCGGCAGCCTCAACGGCACCTACGTCAACCGGGACCGGATCGACTCCGTCGTCCTCAACGACGGCGACGAGGTCCAGATCGGCAAGTACCGCCTGGTGTTCTTCTCCTCCCACCCGGACAGCTGACCCGTTGAGTGCCTCGACGCCTTCGGCAGCGAGTCGCGGCGCCCGCTACAACATCGGGCAGGTCCTCGACCAGCTCCGGGCCGACTTCCCCGGGGTGACGATCCCCAAGATCCGCTTCCTCGAGGACCAGGGCCTGGTCAAGCCCGAGCGCACCGCCGCCGGCTATCGCAAGTTCTCCGGCGACGACGTCGCGCGGCTGCGCTACATCCTGCTGATGCAGCGCGACCACTACCTGCCGCTCAAGGTGATCGGCGACCACCTCGACGCCATCGACCGAGGCCTCGAGCCGCCCGCGATCGAGTCGGTGGTGCCCACCGTCCCCCAGGTGGCACTCAGCTCCGACGGCCTGCCCAGCCCCGAGTCGTTCCGGCGCACCAGCGACCTCCGCCTCTCGCGGCGCGAGCTGCTCAAGGTCGCCGACATCTCCGAGGAGCTGCTCTCGCAGCTCGAGCAGTTCGGCCTGGTCAGTGCCCGGACCGGCACGGGCCACTTCGACAGCGACGCCCTGGTCGTCGCCCAGACCGCCCGCGAGCTGGCCGACTTCGGTTTCGAACCCCGGCACCTGCGCGCCTTCAAGACGTCCGCGGACCGTGAGGTCGGGCTCGTCCAGCAGGTCGTCGCACCGCTGGCGCGGGGGCGCGACGCTGCCGCGCGCGGCCGCGCCGAGGACGCCACGTCGGAGATCGCTGCGCTGTCCGTACGCCTGCACGCGACGCTGGTGAAGGTCGGCCTGGACCGAGGTTAGGGCTCGCCCCGCTCCATCAGGGGACCTGAGTAGGGTGGTGCCATGCGCGAAATGGACGTCGTCGGAGTCCGCGTCGAGATGCCCTCGAACCAGCCGATCGTGCTGTTGCGAGAGGTGACGGGGGAGCGCTACCTCCCCATCTGGATCGGGGCGGTCGAGGCGACCGCCATCGCGTTCGCCCAGCAGGGTGTCACCCCGCCGCGTCCGCTGACCCACGACCTGATGCGCGACGTGCTCGAGGCGACCGGCCAGAAGCTCGTCGAGGTCCGCATCGTCGACATGCAGGACAGCATCTTCTTCGCCCAGCTGGTCTTCGACGGTGGCGCGGAGGTCGGTGCCCGGCCGTCCGACTCGATCGCCCTGGCGCTGCGCACGGGCAGCCGGATCGTGTGCGCGGAGTCCGTGCTCGACGAGGCCGGCCTCGCCGTGCCGGCCGAGCAGGAGGACGAGGTCGAGCGGTTCCGCGAGTTCCTCGACCACGTCTCGCCCGACGACTTCGAGTCACCCGAACCTCAGGAGTAACGCTCACCCTCAACCTGAGGTTGAGGGTTGCGACACGCCGCCGCGTGGATGGACAACCCGAACTCTCGGGCTTACCTTGAGATGTCTTCGTTGTAACTCCACCGTTGTGGTTGCCGGTTCGACCAGCACCGCTCGGATCCTTCCCCCAGGAGTTGCTGCTCAGCGGAGGAACCGAACGTGGAGGGCTTGGCTGTGGCTAGCAACGAGAACGACCCGGGCGCAGACGCCGCCGCGGCCCAGGCTGCCGCCGAGGCCGCCGGGCTCGCCGAGGAGCAGGGCCTCCTCTTCGCCGACGACGTCTCCCCGCTCCCGAGCGACACCGGCTACCGCGGCCCGACGGCGTGCAACGCCGCCGGCATCACCTACCGCCAGCTCGACTACTGGGCCCGCACGGGTCTGGTCGAGCCGAGCGTGCGAGGTGCCGCCGGGTCCGGCTCCCAGCGGCTCTACTCCTTCCGCGACATCCTGATCCTCAAGGTCGTCAAGCGGCTGCTCGACGCGGGCATCTCGCTCCAGCAGATCCGCACGGCCACCACGCACCTGCGCGAGCGGGGCACGGACGACCTGACCCGCGTGACGCTGATGAGCGACGGCGCCTCGGTCTACGAGTGCACCAGCAACGACGAGGTCATCGACCTGCTGCAGGGCGGTCAGGGCGTCTTCGGCATCGCGATCGGCGGCGTCTGGCGCGAGATCGAGGGCACGCTGGCCGAGCTGCCCAGCGAGCGTACGACGACCGAGGAGCCGGGCGCACCGGTCGCCGGTGACATGCTCGCCGCGCGCCGCGCGGCCCGTCAGACCGGCTGACAGCACTCCGCACCGCTCCACGAACCTCCACGAAGCCGCCCGTCCTCCGGGCGGCTTCGTCCATTTCTGTTGCGTATCGCTAAACTAGGAGCCGCCGACATCCCGTGCGGGAGAGTCGTTGCGGCTGGTCCTCGTGGCAGGTCGCAGTGCGCCGAAGGGGCAACTCCTCCCGGAACCTCTCAGGCACCAGGACCGCACGGGTTGGCACTCTGGAGGCCAGCAGGCCGACAGAGGGGAGGTCATCGAAGTGACCTCAAGGAGTGCCCGTGCCGGACGCCATCTCGACCGAGACCTCGACCGAGACCACGCTGGGTGAGTTCGTCGCCCGCCACATCGGACCAGATGACGCGGACGTGGCCCGGATGCTCGAGGCGATCGGGCACGAGTCGCTCGAAGGGCTGATGTCCGCCGCCGTGCCGGGCGGGATCCGCAGCGCTGCCGCGCTCGACCTCCCGGAGCCGCTCGACGAGGAGGCGACCGCTCGGGCCCTGCGGACGCTCGCGTCGCACAACCGGCCGGCCGAGGCGATGATCGGACTGGGCTACCACGCGACCATCACCCCCGCGGTGATCCGCCGCAACGTGCTCGAGGACCCGTCCTGGTACACCGCCTACACGCCCTACCAGCCCGAGATCTCCCAGGGCCGGCTCGAGGCGCTCCTCAACTTCCAGACCGTCGTCTCCGACCTCACCGGCCTACCGACCGCCAACGCGTCCCTGCTCGACGAGTCCACCGCGGCCGCTGAGGCGATGACGCTCGTACGCCGTGCGCAGCGCAACGCCGCGGGACCTTTCGTCGTCGACGCCGACGCCCTTCCGCAGACCATCGACGTGATCCGCACCCGGGCGGAGGGGATGGGCATCGAGGTCGTCGTCGCCGACCTCGCCGACGGGCTGCCCGACGGCGAGCTGTGCGGCGTGCTCGTCCAGTACCCCGGCGCCTCGGGCGCAGTGGTCGACCCGCGAGCCGTGATCGACGCCGCCCACGAGCGCGGGGCGCTCGCCGTCGTCGCCGCTGACATCTTGGCCCTGACCCTGCTCGAGGCGCCGGGCACCTTCGGTGCCGACGTGGTGGTGGGGTCCTCGCAACGCTTCGGCGTGCCGCTGTTCTACGGCGGTCCGCATGCCGGCTTCATGTCGGTCTCGCAGGGCCTCGAGCGGCACCTGCCCGGCCGCCTCGTCGGTGTCTCGGTCGACGCCGAGGGTCGCCCGGCCTACCGCCTCGCACTGCAGACGCGTGAGCAGCACATCCGGCGCGACAAGGCGACCTCCAACATCTGCACCGCTCAGGTGCTGCTCGCCGTGGTCGCCTCGATGTACGCCGTCTACCACGGACCCGAGGGGCTGCGCCGGATCGCGCAGCGCACCCACGACCACGCGAGCCGGATCGCCGCAGCGCTCCGGGCCGGCGGGGTGGAGGTCGTCAACGACACCGTGGTTCGACACGCTCACCGTGTCCGTCCCCGGCCGGGCCGCCGAGGTCGTCGCGACCGCGCGCACCGTAGGCCTGCACCTGCGCCTGATCGACGAGGACCAGGTCGGGATCTCGACCTCCGAGCGGACCAGCCCCTCCAGCGTCGGCGCCGTGCTGCGCGCGTTCGGGGTGGCTGCCGGCGACGACGACTCGATGTCCGGACTTCCCGCCGCGCTCCAGCGGTCGACGGAGTTCCTGACCCACGAGGTCTTCAACTCCCACCACAGCGAGACGCAGATGCTGCGCTACCTGCACCGCCTCTCCAGCCGTGACTACGCACTCGACCGCGGGATGATCCCACTGGGCTCGTGCACGATGAAGCTCAACGCCACCACCGAGATGGAGCCGGTCAGCCTGCCCGGCTTCGCCGACCTCCACCCGTTCGCGCCCGCGCAGGACGCCACCGGCTACCGCGAGCTCGTCGACGACGTCGAGCGCTGGCTGGCCGAGGTCACCGGCTACGACAAGGTGTCCGTCCAGCCCAACGCTGGTTCGCAGGGCGAGCTCGCCGGGCTGCTGGCCATCCGCGGCTATCACCAGGCCAACGGTGACACCGGTCGCGACGTCTGCCTGATCCCGTCCTCGGCCCACGGCACCAACGCCGCGTCGGCCGTGATGGCCGGCATGAAGGTCGTCGTGGTGAAGGCCTCCGACGACGGGTCGGTCGATCTCGACGACCTGCTCGCCAAGTGCGACCAGCACGTCGAGACCCTGGCGGCGATCATGGTCACCTACCCCTCGACCCACGGGGCCTACGAGGACACGATCACCGACCTGTGCAAGATCGTCCACGACCACGGCGGCCAGGTCTACGTCGACGGTGCGAACCTCAACGCGCTCCTCGGCTTCGCCCGGCCCGGCGAGTTCGGCGGCGACGTGTCGCACCTCAACCTGCACAAGACCTTCTGCATCCCGCACGGTGGAGGTGGTCCCGGCGTCGGGCCCGTTGCCGTACGCGAGCACCTCGCGCCCTTCCTGCCCTCGCACGCGTCGCACCCGGAGACCGACAAGCGCCAGGGAATCGGGCCGATCAGCGCGGCGCCCTACGGCTCCGCCGGCATCCTGCCGATCACCTGGGCCTACATCCGGATGATGGGTGGCCCGGGCCTGACCCGCGCGACCGCGGTGGCCGTGCTCTCGGCCAACTACATCGCGCACCGCCTCGAGGACCACTTCCCGGTGCTCTACCGCGGCCACGGCGACCTCGTCGCCCACGAGTGCATCCTCGACCTGCGCGGCCTCAGCAAGGCGAGCGGCGTGAGCGTCGATGACGTCGCCAAGCGGCTCGTCGACTACGGCTTCCACGCACCGACGATGTCGTTCCCGGTCGCGGGCACGTTGATGGTGGAGCCCACCGAGTCCGAGGACCTCGCCGAGATCGACCGCTTCTGCGACGCGATGATCGCGATTCGCGGTGAGATCGCCCGGGTCGAGGCGGGGGAGTGGACGCCCGAGAGCTCGCCGCTGCGTCACGCGCCGCACACGGCTCGCGCGCTCGTCGGGGAGTGGGACCGCTCCTACTCACGCGAGGTCGCGGTCTTCCCGCAGGGCATCGACCCCGACAAGTACTGGCCCCCGGTGGCCCGCATCGACCAGGCCTACGGCGACCGCAACCTCGTGTGCGCCTGCCCGCCGCCGGAGGCGTTCGCCGAGAACTGATCGCGAGCGGAGCGAAGCGAGTACGTGCATGAGTGACCAGCGGCAGCGGCTCCTGGACGTCGCGCAGGCCGAGGGCCGGCTGACGTCCGTCGTCGGTGCGGTCTTCGACCGCTACGGCGCGGTGTGGGCCGGTGGCGCAGGCGATGCGCCAGGCCTGGACGGCCAGTACCGCATCGGGTCGATCACCAAGTCGATGACCGCCGTGCTGGTGATGCAGGCCCGCGACGCCGGACTGCTCGACCTCGACGACGCGCTGTCGGTCCACCTCGGCGACGTCGGCTACGGAGAGGTGACGGTGCGCGACGCGCTCGCGCACGCGTCCGGCATGCAGAGCGAGCCGCGCGGCCCGTGGTGGGAGCGCTCGCGTGGCAGGGACTTCGAAGCCCTCGTCGCCGCCAACGACGGCTCCGGTCGCGTGACCGGTCCGGGGGAGTGGTTCCACTACTCCAACCTCGGCTACGGCCTGCTCGGCGAGGTCGTCGCCCGCTGCTTCGGCGCCCCGTGGCGGGTGCTGGTCACCGACCGGCTGTTCCGACCGCTCGGCATGCGTTCCACGTCGTACCTCCCGCGACCGGGCGCGCAGGCCGGCTGGAGCGTCGACCACTTCACCGGGATCCGGGTGCACGAGCCGCTGACCGAGACGGGGGCGATGGCGCCGGCCGGACAGCTCTGGTCGACCCTCGCCGACCTGGTGACCTGGGGGCAGGTCCTCGGGGGCGCACTGCCCGAGGTCATCGCGCCCGACAGCCTCGCCGAGATGCAACGGCCGGTCACCGCGGACTACGGGCTCGGACTCATGCTCGGCGTGCACCCGGGAGGCCGGCTGGTCGGCCACGACGGATCCATGCCGGGGTTCCTGGCCTCCCTGCAGGTGGACCCCGACAGCGGGATCGGAGCCGTGGTCCTGGCCAACGCGACCACCGGCATCGCTCCGCAGGAGCTCGCCGTGTCCCTCATCGAGGGCGACCCGGACGCGGACGACGACCGTCCCGTGCCGTGGCGACCGACGCTGTCCCTGCCCGAAGCCGTCCTCGGCGTGCCCGGGGTGTGGTTCTGGGGCAACACGGCCTACGACGTGCGCTGGCACAACGACGGACTGCAGCTCCGACTGATGGCCCGCAACGGCGTGGTGAAGGAGCGCTTCGAGCTCGTGGACGGAGTGCTCATCGGGGTCAACGGCTACCACCGCGGCGAGAGGCTCGAGGTCGTGCGCCGTCCGGGTGGGTCGATCAGCCACCTCGAGTGCGCCACGTTCGTCTACACGCGCACGCCGTACGACCCCTACGTCGACATCCCGGGCGGACATCCGACGATCCTCTAGGCCGAGTCCCTCATGCGGCGGGTCCGTGGGCGCTACTCTTGCGGCCGTCGGGGGCGGCTGCACCCGAGCTGAACTCTCCGGACGGAATCGGCAATGGGACTCTTCCAGGCAGTGAGCGGTGCCATCGGCGGCACGCTCGCCGACCAGTGGCTCGACTTCTTCACCGTGCCCGACGGGCTGCCCGCCACAGCAGCGGTGTTCCCCGCGGTGCGCCGGGACGAGAACACCGGTCGTGGCGCCAACGCAGGTGCGTCCGACGGTGTCATCACCGACGGCTCCAAGATCGTCGTGCCGGAGGGCTACGGCCTCGTGCTGATCGAGGACGGTGCGTTCACCGGGTTCGCGGCCCAGCCCGGTGGCTACATCTGGGACTCCGAGGAGTCCGCATCGCAGTCGGTCTTCTCCGGCGGCGGCCTGGTCGACTCGCTCATCAAGCAGAGCTGGGAGCGGTTCAAGTTCGGCGGCCGTCCGGGCAGCCAGCAGACCGCGATCTTCGTCGCGCTCAAGGAGCTCCCCAACAACAAGTTCGGCACCCAGTCGGAGATCTACTGGGACGACGCGTTCCTCAACACCCAGGTCGGCGCGATCACGCGCGGCACCTACACGCTGAAGGTCACCGACCCGCTCACGTTCATCCGCAACTTCGTCTCCGCCGGCGTGATCACGGGCAAGGGCGTCTTCGACTTCACCGACATCGACAACCCGGCCGGTGAGCAGCTGTTCAACGAGGTCGTCGGCTCGCTCGCGCCGGCGTTCTCGATGTACACCAACGACCCCGCCAAGGGGAACCGCATCGCCCGGCTCCAGCAGGACTCCGTCGGCTTCGCGCAGTCGCTCTCCGCTGCCGTCGAGGAGAACTACAAGTGGCGCACCGACCGCGGCCTCGAGATCGTGAAGACCGCGATCATCTCGATCGAGTACGACGAGAACACCCGCGAGCTGCTCAAGAACGTCCAGCGTGCCGACGCCCTCTCGGGCTCGCGCGGCAACTCGAACCTGCAGGCGTCCGTGGCTGCCGGCATCGAGTCCGCCGGTGAGAACGCCGGACCCGGCGGTCTGGTCGGGATGGGCATGGCGACCGGCGGCATGGGTCTCGGTGGCCTTCAGCAGCCGACCGGACAGGCACCTGCCGCACCTGCCGCGGCTCCCGCTGCGCCGGCGGCCCCGGCCGCGCCGGCCGCTGACGACCCGGTCGCGGTGCTCAAGCGCGCGAAGGAGATGCTCGACGCCGGCCTCATCACGCAGGAGGACTACGACGCAGCGAAGGCGAAGGCTCTTGGCATCTGATCAGCCGCCGCTGCGTGACCCGGACGGCCCCGTCTTCGACGGACCGCCGCTCTCCCTCAAGGAGGAGCTGGCGGCCGCGCGTGCCGCGCCCGAACCGGGCCCGAGCATCGACATGGTCAACGAGTCGCTCAACGACGGCGTCAACCGCTGCCCGAAGTGCGGGTCGACCGACGTGCAACAGCGCGCGTCGACCGGGATGCTGGTGTGCCTGTTCTGCCGCCACGAGTGGCAGGAGGCGCGGGTCGAGGAGGAGTTCGGGCTCGGGGTCGGCATCGACGAGCTCGAGGGCACCGTCATCGCCGGCGGCGCGGGCGAGATCTCCAGCGACGAGGACGTCATCACGATGACCTGCGGCGGCTGTGGCGCCGACGTCGTCGTGGACACCGCGCACGCGATGAACGCCCGCTGCCACTGGTGCCGGCACACGCTCAACGTCAACCAGCGCACGCCCAACGGTGCCGTGCCGGACGCGGTGCTGCCGTTCCGGCTGACCCACGCCGAGGCCGTCGAGAAGATCCGTGAGTTCGCCTCGAAGCGGCGGCTCTTCGCGCACCCGCGGTTCAAGAAGGAGTTCATCCCCGAGAACGTCCTCGGCGTCTACCTGCCCTACCTCGTGATCGATGCCCGCGCCGAGGCGGCGTACGTCGGCAAGGGCGAGGTGCAGACGCGTCGGTGGACCGAGAAGAGCGGGGACAACACGACGACCTACTACGCGGCCGACGTCTACCGCGTCGACCGCAACGTCTCGTTCACGGTCGACGACCTGACCGTCGAGGGTGCTGCCGACCGTGCGAACTTCGACGGCTCGACGACCAACAACATCGTCAACACGGTGCTGCCGTTCGACACGAAGAACGCCGTGAAGTGGAACTCCAGCTACCTCGTCGGCTTCACCAGCGAGAAGCGCGACCTCGACGTGGAGGAGCTCAAGCCGGTCCTCCAGGAGCAGCTCCTCTCGATCGGGCGGTCGCAGGTCGAGGGCTCGCTGGGCCAGTTCGATCGCGGCGTCCGCTGGGAGGCCGAGCGGGTGGAGGTCGGCGGCTCGCGCTGGGTCTCGATGTATCTGCCGGTGTGGCTCTACTCCCACTACCAGGAGAACACGAAGATGCTGCACTACATCGCGGTCAACGCGCGCACGGGCGAGACGATGGGCAGCGTGCCGGTCTCGCAGTGGCGGCTGATCACGGCCGCGCTGACCCTCGGCACCTTCGTCGAGGGCATCGCCGGCTGGATCCTGGCGGTGTGGTCGTGATCGCCGAGGTCACCCAGGTCGTCGTGATGGCCGGCGACGGCGCACCCGCGTGGATCCTTGCCGCAGGCCCGGCCGGGGGAGCGGCGACCTACTGGGCGCTCTACCGCTACTACCGCAACACCGACAAGTCGCACGCCTACGAGCGCGACACGCTCATCGCGGCACAACCGGTGCAGGGCAACCAGGAGAAGGTCGACCACATCTCCCGTACGCGCGACTCCGACATCGACGGCGACAACAGCAGCAACCACCGCCAGCGCGTGCAGCGACTCGGCTGAGCGCAATCAGAGTCGCGACACGCTGAGTCGGACCGCCCGGGTTCACACGCCCTGGGAGACGCTCGACATGTTGAAGTCGGGGATCCGCAGCGCGGGAGTCGCGGTGCGGGAGAAGTAGTCGTCGCCCCACTCACGGCTGAAGCTCGGCACCGACTCGGTGGCCGCGCTGAAGCGGTTGAGCAGGTCGATCGGGCTCTCGTTCCACCGGAAGTTGTTGCCCGCGCCGACGATCTCGCCGTCCTCGACGACGTACACACCGTCACGGGTCAGACCCGTGAGCAGCATGGTCTGCGGGTCGACCTCGCGGATGTACCAGAGGCAGGTCAGCAGCAGCCCCCGCTGCGTGCCGGCGATCATGTCGTCGATGCTTCCCGCGCCGTCGCCGACCTCGAGGATCAGGTTGTCGATCGTCGGGGTGACGGGCTGGCCGGTCATGCCGGCCGAGTGCCGGGTCTGGAGGAGGCCGGTGAGGAGGCCGTCCTGGATCCAGTCGGTGCGCTCGAGGGCGAGGCCGTTGTCGAAGACCGACTCGGTGTTGTCGGAGGCGCCGGCGAGGACGAACGGCGAGCACTCGAGGCCCGCGTAGGCCGGGTCGGAGTAGAGGCTGACGCCGGGCGCCGCGACCTTGTCGCCGATCCGGGTGCCGCCGCCGCGTCGGCTGTAGACCGACTCGCCCTCGTGGGCGACACGGGCGCCCGCGCTCCAGTAGGCGTCGATCACGAGGTCGGCGACCGACGAGGGCGGAAGGATCGTGTCGTAGCGGCCAGCAGCAAGATCGACACGGCGCTCGGCCCAGCCCAGCCGCTGCTTCACCGTCGCGGCCATGCTGGCGGCGTCGACGTCGCGGAAGTCGCGGGTGGCACCACCGGTCCACGCGCTGCGGGTGAGCGAGGTGTCCTTGCCGGTGCAGGCGTAGTGCCCGGTCGGCTGGACGTGGCGCAGCCGCAGGCCGCGGGTCGAGCCGAGGTAGGTCGTGGTGACCTCGTGGTTGACGAACCCGTAGAGCAGCCGGTCCTCACCCGCGGCCTCGCGGAACGCCTCACCGAGCGCGGGCGCGAACGACTCGTACACACCGATGTCGGTCGTCTGCGGCTCGGTGTCCCAGTCTGCGGAGGCTCGGTCGGCGACCAGCTCGGCGGCGTCCTCGGCGGGCGATCCTGCGCGGGCGGCGGCGTCCGCGGCCTCCACGAGTGCGGCGACCTGGTCGGCGGTGGCAGCGCTCCCCGAGACGGAACCGGTGGCGATGCCGCCGTCCACGCTCGCGAAGCTGACGATGGTCACTGCGACCTCGGTCATCACGCCGTTGGTGGTGAGCGTGTTGTTGGCCCACCGCAGGTTGGCGCTGGTGGCGTCGCGGACGATGGCGATGCAGTCGTCGGCCGTCGAGGTCGCGAGCGCGTGCTCGACGAGCTGCTGGGCCGTGGTGCGCTGGGTCATCAGTGTCCCGCCTCGTTGATCGTGTTCAGGATGTTGACGCCGCGGAACAGGGCGCTCGGGCAGCCGTGGCTGACGGCGGCGACCTGGCCGGGCTGGGCCTTGCCGCAGTTGAAGGCACCTCCGAGCACCCAGGTGTCGGGTC
Organism: uncultured Actinomycetota bacterium; assembly: GCA_963708875.1. Lineage (GTDB taxonomy): Bacteria > Actinomycetota > Actinomycetes > Propionibacteriales > Nocardioidaceae > Nocardioides. The sequence continues at coordinate 575,947 of CAVPUL010000004.1, read as the reverse complement.
CGCCGACGGCCTCCATCGAGCCCCAGAAGTCCGTCGTGGTCGCCTGGTAGGCCACGTCGCGCAGCATCCCGCCGAGCTTGCCGTCCTCGATCGAGTAGAACCGCTGGCCGGTGAACTGGAAGTTGAACCGCTGCATGTCGATCGACCACGACTTGTCGCCCACGACGTAGATGCCGCGCTCGACCTTCGAGATCAGGTCGTCGGTCGAGAGGTCGTCGGTGCCGGGCATCAGCGAGACGTTGGCCATCCGCTGGATCGGGATGTGGCCGGGGGAGTCGGCGTACGCGCAGCCGTTGGAGCGGCCGTCGTTGAGCTCGGGCTTGAGGTGACCCATCGACCGGTCGAGCTGGTAGCCGACGAGCGTCCCGTCGCGGACGATGTCCCAGCTCTGGGTCTCGACCCCCTCGTCGTCGAAGCCGACGGTCGCCAGACCGTGCTCCTGGGTGCGGTCACCCTGGACGTTCATCACGGGCGAGCCGTAGCGGAGGGTGCCGAGCTTGTCGTACGTCGCGAACGAGGTGCCGGCGTAGTTGGCCTCGTAGCCGAGTGCCCGGTCGAGCTCGGTGGCGTGACCGATGGACTCGTGGATGGTGAGCCAGAGGTTGGAGGGGTCGACGACGAGGTCGTAGGTCCCCGCCTCGACGCTGGGCGCCTTGAGCTTCTCGGCGAGGAGGTCAGGCACCTCGGCGATCTCGGCATCCCAGTCCCAGTGCGAGCCACCGAGGTACTCCCAACCGCGACCGACCGGCGGGGCGACGGAGGACATCGAGTCGAAGATCCCGGTGTCCGCGTCCTCGCCCGTGGCCTCGAAGCCCGGCTGGAGGCGTACGCGCTGCTGGGTCGTCCGGGTGCCGGCGAGGTCGGCGTAGTACTTGTTCTCCTGGACCTGCTGGAGGAATGCGGTGGCGTGCGCCACGACGCCGGTGCGCAGACGTTCGGTCCAGTCGACGAGGAGCGCGGCCTTCTCGCGCGTCGGCACCTCGAGCGGGTTGACGTCGTAGCCGGAGACCCAGGTGACGTCGTCGTGGACCGGCTCGGGGGCCAGCTCGACGGGCGTGGTGGTCATCGCGGCCGCGACCTTGGCGACCGCGACGGCGGTCTCGGCCACCCGGCGCGCCTCGTCGTCGGTCAGCACGACGCCGGAGGCGAAGCCCCACGCGCCGTCGTGCACGACACGGACGGCGAAGCCGAGGTCCTCGGCGTCGCTCGCGGTCTGCAGGACGCCGTCGCGCGCACCGAGGTACTGGTAGCGGTTGCGCTCGAGCCTGAAGTCGGCGTGGCTCGCGCCGAGCTCCTGGGCCCGGGCCAGGGCCACGTCGCCGAGGTGGCGGTGCGGCAGGTCAAGGAAGGTCGGGTCGAGCCCGGGCTCACTCATGCGGATGAACCTAGCCGAGGCCGTACGCCGACCACGAGCGGCTTCCGGTTGGCCGCGATCGGCCGCCCGGGGCGCAGGTCAGCCGAGGCTGAGCGAGGTGTGACTGCCGTGGCGGCCGCGGTGCACCCGGAGCTGGGTGGGGATCCGGGTCTGGAGCTCGGGGACGTGGCTGACGACGCCCACGACCCGGCCGCCGTCGCGGAGCGTGTCGAGGGTGTCCATGACGTCCTCGAGGGTCTCGGAGTCGAGCGAGCCGAAGCCCTCGTCGACGAAGAGGGTGTCGAGGTCGGTGCCGCCGGCCTCGTCGGTGATCACGTCGGCCAGCCCGAGGGCGAGGGCGAGGGACACGACGAAGGTCTCGCCACCCGAGAGGGTCGCGGGGTCGCGGGTGTCGCCGGTCCAGTCGTCACGCACGAGCAGGCTGAGGCCGCCACGGGTCTCACCGGCACCCCGCTCACCGGTGTGCACGAGCGAGTAGCGCTGCCCGCTCATCGTGGCGAGGCGGAGGTTGGCGGCGTCGACGACCTGGCCGAGGCGGTGGGCCAGGACGTAGGCGGAGAGGCGCATCTGGTGCCGGTTGTCGGCATGCTTGCCCTCGACGAGGGCGGCGAGGTCGGCGACGAGGTCGAAGTCGGCCCGGACCGGTGCCCACGCGGACAGGGAGTCGTCGAGCTCGACGGCCAGGGCGCGCAGGCGCTTGCCTCGGTCGCGGAGGCGCATGTCGGTCTGGCGTGCGGTCGCGGCCTCCTCCTTGGCGCGGTGGTGCTGCTGGGCGAGCGCTTCGAGGTCGGGCGGGTCGGCGGCGGCGGACAGGACCAGCGCCTCGTCGGCCAGGAGGTCGCTGACCCGGGCGGACTCACGCTCGTGACGATCGATCTGCTGCTGCAGGGCGGCGAGCTCGTCGTCGGAGAGCCACGCGGCTGCCGCCCAGGCGGACGAGTCGAACCCTGCCTGGGCTGCCAGCGCGTCGGCGGCCTCCTGCGTGCTGGCGGCGGTGGCCCGGGCGCGGGCCAGCTCCGCAGTCTGGGCAAGACAGTCCCGCGCGAGCTGCTCGACGTGCTGGTGGTGTGCGGTGAGCTCGTCGAGGTCGGCACCGTCGGGGACCGCAGCACCGATCTGCTCGCGCAGCCCGTCGATCCGGGACGCCAGGACGGCGATCTCCGTGTCGAGGCGGGTCGTGGTGCCGGTGAGCTCGTCGTGCTCCTCGGCCAGCGCGGCCTGCTCGGCGGTCAGTGCCTCGACCCGCACGACCCACGCGTCGACCGTCGACGCCTCGCTGCGGGCGCGCTCGAGGTTGCTGAGGGCGGCCTCCTCCTCGACGAGGAGCTGCTCGACCGAGTCGCCGGACTCGGCCAGCGCGGCAGCGCGCTGCGTCTCGAGTCCACGCACCTGCTGGGCGTGCGCCTCCACGACGACCTCGAGGTCGTCGACCTCGCGCCGTGCCTCCCGTTCGGCGGCCTCGTCCGGGGCGCCGGGGGCGGGTCGCGCAGGTGAGGGGTGCTCCAGGGAGCCGCAGACCGGGCAGTCGGCCCCGACGGCGAGCTTGCCGGCGATCTCGGCCGCCATCCCGTCGAGACGCTGCTCGCGGATCTCGACGAGCGTCTCGCGGGCCAGCAGCCGTGACTGGGTGGTCTCGGCGAGGGCCTGCTCGGCCACCCTCAGCTGGGTCGACAGCGACTCCGCGGTGCGGGCCGCGCGGGTGCGCGAGCGCAGCACCTCGAGGTCGGCGGTGAGCGCCTCGGCAAGGGCCTTCGACTCGCGGGCGGCCTGGAGCCGGGGTTCGAGGGCGGCGAGGACCTGCGGGATCTCGTCGGAGCGGGTCCGCACCCGGACGAGCTCGCTCGTGGCCTCGTCGCGCGAGCGGGTCAGGCGAACCAGCGTGCGGTCGAGGTCGGAGGCCTGTCGCTGGAAGGGACGCACGCGCGCGATCTCGGTGAGCGATCGGGTCGCGGTGCGCTGGTGCTCGGCGATCTCCTGGTCGTCGAGCGAGGTGGCGTCCAGCAGCGTCGCGAGCGTCTCCCGCGCGGCCCGGCTCTGCTGGTCGAGCTCACGCACCTCGCTGCGGGCGCTGACCGCCAGCTCGTGGAGCGGACGTACGCCGGCCGCGCGGTGCGCCTGTGCGACGCGGTCCTTGCGGGTGTCGTGCTCGGGCGTGGCCGCCTCGACGGCGGCCTTGGCACGACGGGCAGCGGCATGGGTGGCGCGACGACCGGCCAGCTCGATGCCGGCCGCGGACTCCTCGGAGGCCGCCACCTCAGCGGCGGACGCGGCCTCGACGAGCAGGGTCTGTGCCGACGGAGGCGGTGACCGCAGCGGTGGTCAGCTCGCCGATCCAGCCGCGCAGTCCTTCCGGGTCCGCCGCCCACTCGTCGGGCGCGTCGTCGCCGGCGACCTCGCTGACCCGGCTCACCAGGTCGGCGACCTCGCCCTCGTGGGCCTGGGACGTGCGCCGCAGCGAGATCCGGCGATCACGCAGCCAGTGCTCGATGTCGTCGAAGCGGCCGGTCTGGAAGACCTGCTGGAGCAGCGCGTGCCGCTCGTCGGAGCGCGCGCGGAGGAATGCCTGGAACCGGCCCTGCGGGAGCATGGCCACCTGGCAGAACTGCGGCAGCGTCATCCCGACCAGCCGGGTGACGAGGTGGCCGGTCTCGTCGAGGCGGGTGCTGAGCGGCTGCCACTCGCCGTCCGTGCTCTCGGAGATCACCACCCGCGCCTGCTCGGTCGTGGTGCCGGCGCCGCGCTTCTTGGCGCGCGTCCAGGCCGGCGAGCGGTCGATCCGGAAGCGCCTGCCGGACAGGGTCGCCTCGAGCACGACACGAGGAACGACGTCGTCAGCCGCGTGGTCGGAGCGCAGTCGCTTGGCGACGGCGCGGTCGCCGGGGACGTCGCCGTAGAGCGCGAAGCAGACTGCGTCGAGGACGCTGGACTTGCCGGCCCCGGTCGGTCCGCTCAGCAGGAACAGTCCCGCGTCGGACAGGGCGTCGAAGTCGACCGTGGTGGCCTCCGCGAACGGACCGAAGGCCGTGACCTCGAGCTGGTGCAGCCTCATCCGGCCTCACGCTCCGAGCCGTCCATGCCGTCCATGCCGGGCGATCCGGTCGAGAGCCCGATCAGGACGTCCTGGTCAGGGTCGTGGCAGCAGCCGTCCACGGCCTCCTGGAGCAGCGCGGTCTCCGCCTTGGTGGCCTTGGAGCCGCGCACGTGGCGGATGAAGTCGAGCGCGATCGCGTGGTCGCTCGTGCCGGACGCGGGACGGGCGGGAGCCTTCGGGTCCGCCGAGGACGGCGGGAACTGCAGGACGAGGGTGTGGGGGAACCGGCGCCGCAGCTGCTCCATCGCCCGAGCCGGACGCGGCACGTCGGCGAGCGTGACCTGCACCCAGTCGTCCTCGCGGTCGGTCAGGGTCGGGTCCTTGAGCAGGTCGGCCAGCTTGCCGGAGATCCGCGACAGCCGTCGGGGGACGGGTGCGTCGATCCAGCTGGCGCTCGCGAAGCCCTTGGCGTTGAGCTCGACCAGCCACGAGCCCTTGACCTGGTCGGCCTCGGAGAAGGAGTAGGCCAGGGGGGAACCGGAGTAGCGCAGCCCGGGGGAGAGGACGTGGGAGCCGTGCAGGTGGCCGAGCGCGGTGTAGTCGATGCCGTCGAAGACGCTCGTGGCCACCCGAGACACGCCGCCGACGCTGATGTCGCGCTCGGACTCCGACGGCTCCGCGCCGGCGACGAACGCGTGCGCGAGCACGACGGACCGGATCTTGGGGCCGCGGGCGCTCAGGTCGGCGCGCACGCGGGTCATCGCCTGGGTCAGGGCCGCCTCGTGGCTGCGGTGGCTGAGGCCCCACGGGTCGAGGAGGGCGGACGGGTCGAGGTAGGGCAGGGCGTGGATGGCCACGTCGCCGAAGCGGTCCTTGAACATCACGGGCGTGCCCACCGACGAGGCGTCCGTGCGCACGTGGACGCCGGCGTGGTCCATCAGCCGGGCGCCGAACCCCAGTCGTTGGGCGCTGTCGTGGTTGCCGCTGCTGACGACCGTCCTGGCCCGCGACGCGGCGAGCCGGGCGAACGTCTCGTCGGCCAGCGCCACGGCGTCGACGTGGGGGAGCGCACGGTCGTAGACGTCCCCGGACACCACGACGACGTCGACCTTCTCCGACTCCACGACCGCGAGGAGATGGTCGATGAACGCACCTTGGTGGCCCAGGAGGTCTTCACGGTGGAAGGACCTCCCCAGGTGCCAGTCGGAGGTGTGGAGGATGCGCACGAGGCGACCGTATGACGGCGCACCGACACTCCTCGGCCACCACGCCGCCCGCGCAGATCAAGGCTCAGCAGTAGTTCACCGTACGACCGGGGGAGGTGAAGCCCCAGAGCGCGATCCCGGCCTCCGCGGCCAGCCGCGCCGCGAGGCTGGTGGGCGCGCCGACAGCCACGATCGAGCCGATCCCGCTCGCCGCGGCCTTCTGCACGAGCTCGAACCCCACCCGGCCGCTGAGCACCAGGCACGCCGCGGCGGGAGCCTCGCCGGCGAGGACCCGCGCGCCGACCACCTTGTCCACGGCGTTGTGCCGCCCGACGTCCTCGCGCACCACGAGCAGCTCGCCGTCGGCCGTCGCCAGCCCGGCCGCGTGCACCCCTCCGGTCCGGGTGAACAGCGCCTGCCTCTCGCGCAGCGCGTCCGGCAGGCGGCGTACGACGTCCGCGTCGGGGCGTGCGCCCGGCCACGGCGCCGCGGCGCGGGTCTGGAGGGCCTCGGCCACGCTGTCCTTGCCGCAGACGCCGCACGCCGACGAGCCCGCGGACGCCGCGACGTGGCGGTGCGGCAGCTCGTCCGCGCCGCTGAGGGTGACCGTGACGACGTTGAACTCCTGCTCGGGATCGAGGTCGTCGTCGGTGCAGTAGGCGACCTGCCCGAGCGAGCCGACGGTCGCGATGCCCTCGTTGACCAGCCACCCCGCGGCGAGCTCGAAGTCGTGGCCGGGGGTGCGCATCGTGACCCACGCACGTCGCGGCTCGAGCGCGCCCGCGCGCACCCGGATCTCGAGCGGCTCCTCGGTCACCAGCCGGTCCTCGCGGGCAACCTCCGTGGCCACCTGGTCCCTGACGGCGTGCTCCACCACACGCGTACGGACAGAGGGTCCGGGGCGTCTCGCGCGCTCGATCGTCACGCCTCGACCCTAGCCGCCCATGGGTCGTCATCGGTGGCCGAGATCACGTCGCCGTGGATGCCCGCGCCCCAGGTGAAGGCTCGTAACATGTAAGAGCCGCATGGGAGCGGCTACACCTTACGTCAATCCATCATCACCTGAGGGCCAGAGGCCCTCGGAAGGACAGATCTCCATGACCACGCAGCTCCACCTCGCCAACAGCCTCGTCCACGCGCGGGCTCACTCGGCCGAGGACCGCGCCCTCCTGCGCAACGTGGAGATCGCCCGCAGCGAGGAGCGCCGCGCCCGCCGCGCCGCGCGTCGCTCGCGCTGACGAGACCCGAGCTGCGTCCGACCCCCACTCGGACGCGCTGCGGCGCTGCCGCAGCACCCGACACCCTGCCAGAGCACGCTCTGGCAGGGTGTTCTGCATGAGCACCCCACGACGTTCTTCTCCTCCGCTGCGCTCCTCCGAACAACGCCTCGGGGACCTCGCATGAATGACGACCTGCGCAGCGTCGAGCTCACCCGGATCGGGCCAGCCCGGTTCAAGGCCACCAACGCCCGCGGCGGTGAGACGTTCTTCGGCACCGGGGGAGAGGATCCCGACTTCACCCCCGTCGAGCTCCTGCTCGCCGCCATCGCGGGGTGCAGCGCGCTCGACGTGGAGGCGATCACGCACAAGCGCACCTCGAGCACGACCTTCGGCGTGCACGCCGAGGGCCAGAAGGTCCGCGACGAGCACGGCAACCACCTCACCGGTCTGCGGGTGTCGTTCGACGTCGCCTTCCCGGAGGGACCGGACGGCGACGCCGCGCGCGAGCGCGTGCAGGGAGCGATCGAGATGTCCCGCGACCGGCTCTGCACCGTCTCGCGGACCGTCCAGCTCGGCGAGGACGTGGTCTACGACGCGGCGGGGGACCAGGTCAGCCGACCGTGACCTTCTCGATGGTGACCGGCTTGTTGGGGGCGCCGCCGCCGGCCGGGTTGGCGCCGTCGTTGCCCTCCTTGGCGATCGCGTCGATCGTCGCGAGGCCGGCCTCGTCGATGGTGCCGAAGACGGTGTAGCTCGGCGGGAACTGCGAGTCGCGGAACACCAGGAAGAACTGCGAACCGTTGGTGTCAGGGCCTGCGTTGGCCATCGCCAGGGTGCCGGCGGGGTAGGTCTCGTCGCCGCTGAGCTCGTCGGGGAACGAGTAGCCCGCACCACCGGCGCCGGTGCCCGTCGGGTCGCCGCACTGCAGGATGCCGAAGCCGTCCTGGTCGCCGATCCGCGGGCACGGGGTGTCGTCGTAGAAGCCCTGCTCGGCCAGCGAGACGAACGAGTTGACCGTGCAGGGCGCCGCCGAAGCATCCAGCGTGAGCCCGATGTCGCCGAAGTTGGTCGTCATCGTCGCGGTGACGGTGCCACCGGGTGCCTCGGCGTCGGGCACCTCGACCTCGCGGGCGGGCTCCTGGCCGTCGGCGGGGTACTCGCAGGTCGTGGTCTCGCCGCCTGCTCCCGCATCGGCCGACTCGGAGGTCGACTCCGAGGGCGATGCGCTCGAGGTGTCCTTGGCGGTGTCTGCCCCGTCGCTCTCGTTGCCGCAGCCGGCAAGGGTGAGGACAGAGAGGCAGGCCGCAACGGCCGCAAGTCGCTTCAGCATGCGGCCGATCGTACGCAGCGCTCGGTCACATCTCCTCGTGGGTGTCGGGGTCGCCGCCGAAGAGCCGGCCGTCGTCCTCCGCGAGACCGCTGATCGCGAGCACCTCCGCCTCGCTGAGCTCGAAGTCGAAGACGTCCAGGTTCTGCGCCTGGCGCTGCGGGTCACCCGACTTGGGGATCGGCAGCGACCCGAGCTGCACGTGCCAGCGCAGGATCACCTGGCCGGGCGTCACGTCGTGTGCCTCGGCGGCCGCGGTGACAGCGGGCTCCTCGAGTGGCGCCCGCCGCTTGCCCATCGGGCTCCACGCCTCGGTGCGTACGCCGAGCCGCTCGTGCACCTCGCGCATCCGCGCCTGCGGGAAGCGGGGGTGCAGCTCGACCTGGTTGACCGCCGGCGTCACGCCGGTGTCGTCGATGATCCTGGTGAGGTGCTCCTCGGTGAAGTTGGAGACGCCGATCGAGCGGACCAGCCCGTCCTTCTGCAGCTGGACGAGCGCGCGCCATGCCTCGACGTACTTCCCCTGCGACGGGTTGGGCCAGTGGATGAGGTGGAGGTCGGTGCGCTCCAGCCCGAGGCGCTCGAGCGAGCCGCGCACCGAGGCGATGGCGTCGTCGTACGCGTGGTGCCGGCCGGGGATCTTGCTCGCCACGACGACCTCGTCGCGGGGCAGGCCCGAGCGGCGCAGCGCCTCGCCGACCTCTGCCTCGTTCTCGTAGTTCACGGCGGTGTCGAGCATCCGGTAGCCGGCCTCGAGCGCCGAGACCATCGCGGCGGTGCCGTCCTCCCCGCGCAGTGGGTAGGTGCCGAACCCGACGGCCGGGATGGTCGTGCCGTCGTTGAGGACATAGGTCGAGAGGTCAGCCATAGGTCCAACGTAGGCGGCTCGGCAAGCACTGGACCGGCGTCGCCCATGGTGCGAGCGTGGCACCTTCGAGCGGGTCGACGACCGGGCCTAGCGATCGAGCCGAAGCTCCTGGGCGTCGATCAGGGAAGCGGCCTGCGCGAGCGCACCCGTGCTGTACGCCCCGATGGCCCGCTCCTCGTGCAGGGCGTCGCGCATGAGCGAGATGAACTCGCGGTGCAGCAGGATCCGTTGGGACGCGAGCGAGAGCGCCTCGGGGGTCGTGTCGCCCCGCTGCTCCTCGATCCGCTCGAGCCAGGAGAGCGACTCGGCAGCCACGTCCGGGTCGATCGCCTGCCCGTCGATGACGATCCGGTCCAACGGCCCGAGGGCGTCCGACGCGGTGCCGGTGATGTCGCTGAACAGCTCGATCACCTCGTCGCGCTCCTCGCTCGGGTCGACGCCGGAGACGCCGAGCCTGCGGATCAGCAACGGCAGCGTGCCGCCGTACAGGAGGAGGGACGCCACCGCGACGACGAAGGCGACGGTGATCAACAGCGTCCGCTCCTCGACCTCGGTGCCGATCGTCAGGGCGGCCGCCAGGGTGACCACCCCCCGCATGCCGGCCCACGCCAGCACGACCCCGCCCCGGGCGGTGACCGGCTCGCTCTCCTGGTAGTCGACGTCGGCGTGCCCGCGCTGGACGCGCCGGCGGAACTGCGACATCCGCTTCTGGCCGCGCTCGTCCTCGACCCGGTCGCCGCCCTCCTCGGACATGCTGTCGACCTTGTCGCTGATCAGCGACAGTCGCTCGCGCATCGCGTCCAGCCGGGGTTGCTGGCGGCGCGCGGCCAGCACCTGCACCGCGACGAACGCGGTGCGCAGGACGAGGAGGATCGCGAGCACCAGCGTGGCCACGACCACGACCTCGGTGGGGGTGCTGTTGGACTCGTCGAGGTCGCGCAGCAGGTTCTCCAGCTGCAGCCCCATCAGGAGGAAGACGCCGTTCTCGACGAGGAACTGCAGCGTCAGCCAGTTCGTACGCTCGGTGAGACGCTCGCGCGCGGTGAACCTGCGGGCGCCCTGGTGGCCCGTGACGAGGCCGGCGACGACGACGGCCACGACGCCGGATGCCTCTGCCTCCTCGGCGGGCAGGAACGCCAGGAACGGCACGATGAAGCTGGCAGCCGTCATCAGCACCGGGTCGGCCAGCTTGCTGCGCAGCCAGACCGTCGCGTAGCCGACGGCGACGCCGATCACCACAGCCAGCGCGACCGCGCGGACGAAGTCCAGGACCGCGTCGCCGAGGCTGAAGCCGGCCGTGATCGCCAGCAGGGCGGTACGCAGGACCACCAGCGCCGACGCGTCGTTGAAGAGGCTCTCGCCCTCGAGCACCGTCATCAGCCGGTGGGGGAGGCCGAGCCGCTTGCCGATGGCGGTCGCGGCCACCGCGTCGGTCGGACTCACGACCGCACCGAGCGCCACGCCCGCGGCGAACGACACGTCCGGCACCACCAGGTGGACCACGGCGCCCACCACGAGGGCCGACACGACCACGAGCGTCACCGAGAGCCAGGTGATCATCCCGAGGCTGCGCCTCAGGTCGAGGACCGGTACCTGCACCGCGGTGGCGTACAGGAGCGGTGGCAGCGCGCCCAGCAGGATCCAGTCGGGCTCGAGCTCGAAGTCGGGCGTGCCGGGCACGAGGCTGAAGACGATGCCGACGACGAGCAGGACCAGGGGAGTGGCGATGCCGGTGCGGCGGGAGAGCACGGCGGCCACGACGATGGCCATCAGGGCGGCGATGGCGAGGGTGAGCAGCTCCACGGCGCCACCCTAGGCTGCACTCTGCGTACCCTTGCGGGTACGTACCCGATGGGGTACATTCAACGCATGGATGCGGTTCTGCAGGCGCTGGGGGACGGGAGCCGGCGCACGATGCTGGAGATCCTGCGGGACCACCCGGCGACCGTCACCGAGCTGGCGGACGCCCTGCCGATCGCCCGTCCCGGCGTCTCCCGGCACCTGCGGGTGCTGAGGGAGGCCGGCCTGGTGTCGGTCGAGCAGGACGCGCAGCGGCGCATCTACCGCCTCCGTCCGGAGGCGCTGGTCGAGGTCGACGAGTGGCTGGAGTCCTACCGGGACCTCTGGCAGCACCGACTCGACGCCTTGCACACCGAGGTCGCGCGCGACAAGCGTGCGCGACGGGACACGGAGGACATGTCATGAAGCTCCTGGGGAACCTGCGCCGGATCGACGACACGGAGGGAGCCGTACGCGTCGAGGACGTCTACGACACCGACATCGCATCCCTGTGGGATGCGTGCACCGACCCGCAGCGGCTGGCGCGCTGGATCGCCGAGGTCTCGGGTGATCTCCGCGTGGGCGGGACCGTGCAGCTGGTCTTCACGAGCACGTGGGCCGGAGCGGCCGTCATCGACACCTGCGATGCGCCGCACCACCTGCTGCTGACCTCGCAGCCGGGCACCGAGGAGGAGGGCCAGATCGAGGCCTGGCTCACCGAGGAGGGCACGAGGACCCGGCTCGTGGTGGAGGAGCGCGGCCTGCCGGTCGACCAGCTGCACTTCTACGGATCGGGGTGGCAGGCCCACCTGGAGGACCTCCGACGCTCGCTGGACAGCGGAGTCTCCGTGCACCCCGACGGCTTCACCTCCGAGCGGGCTGCAGAAGGCTGGCACGCGCGCTGGACCGAGCTCACCGCGGCGTACGAGCGCGAGGCCGTGGTGGAGTGAAGGGGCCCGGGCGCGCTACTTGCCAAGGTGGAAAGTAGGGGATAGGCTTTCCAGCATGGAAAGTACGAATCCGCGCGACCCGTCGCACGCGCTCGCCGAGCTCGCGGCAGCAGACGCCGCGCGGGGGCGCCTGACCGGCGGCCTCCGCCTTCCGGGCGGCCTGCACCCGGCGCTCGCGGTCGCGGTCGCTCTCCACATCGGCACTGCGGCCGTGGGGATCGCCGCCCAGACCACAGCGGGCATGGCCCTGCTGGGTGCCGGACTGGTGGCGTATCTCGGGGTAGCGGGATGGGCCCTGCTGCGGTTCCGGCAGATCAACGGCGTGCGGGTGGACGGCTTCTCCAGCCAGATCGTCCTGGGGACGGGTGCGGTGGCCACGGGGACCTACGTCGGCGCCTTTGCGGCCGCGACATGGGCGGCGTTCGAGTCGCAGTGGTGGCTCGTCGTGCTGGCGGCCGTCATGGGGGGAGTCGGGTATGCACTGGGGGCCCGCCAGTGGTGGAGCGCCTACCGCGCCGATCCGGCCAGGCACGCGTCCGGGTCCACGCCCGTGGTGCTTGCGATCCTCGCCCTGTCCGCAGTCGTCGGCATGGTCGTCCTCGTGGCCGTCGGCTGATGGCCGAGCTCGATCCGTTGATCCACGCGCCGGCCCGTCTCCAGCTCGTCACCAGCCTGACCGCGGTGTCGGAGGCCGAGTTCGCCACCCTGCGCGACGCCCTCGAGGTCAGCGACTCCGTGCTGTCGAAGCACGTCTCGGCACTGGTGTCCGCGGGTTACGTCCGCAGCCACAAGGGCGTGCACGACGGACGACGTACGACCTGGGTCGCGCTGACCGACGCCGGCCGCTCGGCCCTCCGCCGCCACGTCGCCGCGTTGCGGGAGCTCATCGACGTCGTCGACTGAGATGTCCGGACGTGTTGCGATGTGGTCGTCGGGGCCACCGCATCGTCACACGTCGTACGAGGGGAGTCCGGCCTCTGTGCTATCTGACATAATGTCAGTTATCGGCGAACCAGGTGGAGTCCAGCCAACAGGCGCGTAGACGGCCAGATGCAGGCGTGACCCCGTAGCCAGAGCCGTCCAGCCTGGGCACATCGACGCTGTAGAGGAACTCCAGATGCCGACGCACCGAGCATTCGGATCAGCCGATGAGCGTTACATAGGTGGGTACGGGATGTGCTCGTCCGCAGCGCCGCCAGAATTCCTGTTGCCGCGACCGCGCGTGCGGCGGTTAGCCCACACGAGGAAGAGCAGGATCAGAGCAGCAAATGCGAGATACCACCACATGAGGACCATCTCCTTCTGCACAAAGTACGCCTGCCGAAGGGCGTTCTCCGGAGCGGTCCAGACCGGTGAGCCTTGTTGGTTTCGCGCGGGCGGATCTGGCTCCCCTCTGTGTCAAGGAGCGCTTGGAGGGCTTCCGCCGGCTGATGGTCGGCGTAGCGTCGGGCTCGCGGGTCCGGAAGTGGCTGAGACGACGTCGGACAGCCGCCGTTTCAAGCACGCAGCGCCTCATCGGGGTCTTCCCTCCGCCTGTGTTCGCCAGGCCGAGGACGCCGGCTTGCCTAGGATCACTCCATGGACATGCTGCGAGGCGAGCAGATCGCCGAGGCCGACCTGACCGAGTGGCGCAAGCTGGCCCAGGGTCTGCATGCGCGCTACGTGGTCGACGACTTCGGCGGCGCGGCGCGGTTCGTCGTCGCGATCGGTGAGGTCGGCGACGAGATCGGTCACCACCCGAAGGTCTCCATCGGCGACGGCTACGTCGACCTCAAGCTGAGCAGCGACGACGCGATCTATCGCGAGGACGACGGCACCGAGCACGTCGTCGAGTGGGTGACCCAGCAGGACATCGACCTCGCGCGACGGATCACGGAGGTCGCGGCCGAGCACCGGCTCGCGGCGGACCCGGCGTCGGTGAGCGTGGTCGAGCTCGGCCTCGACACGCCTGACTCCGCGATCGTCGCGCCGGTGTGGGCGGCTCTCCTGACCGGCGACGCCGACTCGCAAGGACGTGGCACGCCCAGCGACGAGGTACGCGACGCCGGTGGCCGGGTGCCGAACCTGTGGTTCGGTGACGCAGTGGTCGGCGAGTCTCCACGACAGCGGATCCACATCGAGGTGTACGTCGCGGCCGAGGTCGCCGAGCAGCGCATCGCGGCCGCCGTGGCTGCGGGTGGCACCGTCGTCGACGACAGCGAGTCCCCCGGACTCACGGTGATCGCCGACCAGGACGGCAACAGGGGCGTCCTGTGCGTCGACGTGAACGCCGCCAGGCAGGACTGATCAGACGGGCGCGCGTACGTCGCGGAACGGCGTCGCCGCCAGCCCGACGGCCACCAGCGCGAACGTGACGGCGGCGACGACCAGCATCGGCCGGATGCCGACCGCGTCGGCCAGGACGCCGGCGATCGGCGCGACCACCACGACGACCGCACGGTTGATCGAGCGCAGCGTGGTGTTGGTGCGGGCCTGCAGCTCGTCCGGCGTGACCAGCTGCCGATAGCTCATCTCGTGGGAGTTGCTCATGCCCATCGCGAGCCCGTACAGGCCCTGACCGAGCATCAGCAGGGCGATCGCGGACGTGCGCGAGCCTGGCTCCCCCGCCAGCACCATCACGACCACGCCGCACGTGATGATCGAGTGGCACAGGATGATCGTGCGGCCGGTGCCGAGCCGCTTGCCGACGGCTGTCGTGATGGTCGTGCCGATGACGGCGCCGACTCCCCCGACGGCCCCGACGAGACCGAGCTGGAACGCCGTCAGGTCGAGGACGAAGAAGGCGTACGGCGCCAGCACGACGCCGACGACCGCGTTGCCGACGAACCACACGTGCGTGGCGATCGCCAACGTCCGGAGCCCCGAGCGGCCGTACGCCCACCGCACTCCCTCGACGATGTCGCTGAGGAGGCCACGAGCCGTGACGCCCGTCCGTGCGGGTGGTTCGTCGACCTCGATCCGGCGCAGGGTGAGCGCCGAGTAGAGGTACGTCACCGAGTCCACGAGCACGGCGAGGGGCGCACCTATCGTGCTGACGAGCAGTCCGCCGAGAGCCGGGCCGATCGTCGAGGAGACGGCGTCGGCGCCGTCGATCAGCGCGTGCGCCGGCTGCAGCCGGTCAGGCTCGACGAGCCGCGGCATGAAGGACATCGTCGCCGCCATGTTCACCACGGCCGCCGAGCCGTACAGGAACACGATCACCAGCAGCACGGCCAGTGAGAGAGCGTCGAGCCACCACAGCAGCGGCACCAGCAGGAGCAGCACGGCCTGCACGAGGTCCGTGCCGATCATCAGGGGCAGCCGTCGACGACCGTCGACGAGCGCGCCGACGACCAGGCCGAACACCAGGTAGGGCAACCATCGCGACGCGTTGAGCCAGCCGACGTCGGACGCGGTCCCGTCGAGGGTGAGCAGCACGAGCGCCTGGAGCGCGAAGAGGGTGACGTACGTCCCGAGGCCCGACACGGCGTCGGCCCGCCAGAAGCGCGAGAACGACCGCGAGATCAACACCCCGCCGTCGGCCACCCACGCAGTCTCGCACCCGCGCCGGCCGGATCCGGGGATCGGTAGGTTCGACGGCATGGGACACCGCGTGCCGTTCTACCCGTCGCCGATCGACCAGTCGGAGGTCGCGTACGAGCACGGGCCGGACTCCACGCCACGGTCGTCGGTCCCCCGCGGCCGCACGACGGAGCTGGCGATGGCGGACTCACAGGCCTATCCCGGCACCACCCGGAGCATCTGGGTCCACCAGCCCGCGACCGCGTCCGCCGAGCCATCGCCGGTCGTCGTCTTCCAGGACGGCGCCGGCTTCCTCGACCCCGACGACGAGATGCGAGCTGCGGTCGTCCTCGACAACCTCGTCCACGCGGGTGCGATCCCGCCGGTGGTCGGCGTCTTCGTCGGCCCGGGCGACGGCAACCGCAACGCGGAGTACGACGCTGCCGACGCGACGTACGCCGACTTCCTCCTCGACGAGGTCCTCCCCCGGGTCGGCGAGGTCGTTCCCATCAGCGACCGGCCGCAGGACCGGGCGCTCTGCGGGTTCAGCAGCGGTGGCAACGCGTCGTTCACGGCCGCCTGGCACCGCCCGGACGTGTTCGGCAAGGTCATCGGCCTCTCGGCCAGCTTCCCGCAGGTGCAGGGCAACCCGTTCCCGCGACTGATCCTGGACGAGCCGGTCCGGGACCTGCGGGTCTTCCTCCAGGTCGGTCACCGCGACCTCGGCTGGGACGAGGCCCAGGACAACTGGCTGGCCGCGAACCTCGAGGTCGCTGCGGCGCTCGTCCGGCGTGGCTACGACACACGCCTCGTGCTCGGTGACGGCGGCCACGACGGCAACCACGGCGGCGTGCTGCTGCCCGACGCGCTGCGCTGGCTCTGGCGCCCGTAGACGTCAGCCGAGACGGCGGACCTGGTAGGTCCCGACCGTCGACGCGACGACCTCCCCGTCGGCGTCGGTGAGCGTCGCCTCCAGCACGAACTCGCCCTTGCCCGTCGCGAGGGCGTCCTCCCGGACCCGCGCCACCTCGTCGTCCGACAGCGATGCCGAGGCGCGTACGACGCCCAGTGCGGGGCGCCGGAACCGGATCGTCGACTCCTTGACGAGCGGCACGAAGCCCGCGAGCTCGCCGTCGAAGTCGAAGGTCGCGAGCGCCAGGACGCCGCCGAGCATCTCGGCCACGCTGTAGAGCGAGCCTGCGTAGGTGACGCCGAAGTGGTTGACGTTGGGCTCCGGCGGCAGCTCGGCGACCGCATGGCCGGGAGCGACCTCGACGAGGCTGATGCCCATCGCCTCGAGGATCGGCACGGACCCCACGCCTGCCTCCACTCTCAACGTATAGGCCATCAGGGGGCTTGCCGCAAGGCCCCCGGTGTCCCGCACACTGCACGGCGTGATGCCGCACGACGCCAGCTCCGACCCGACGCCCTTCGCCCTTCCCGACACCTTGGCCGCCAAGCTCGACCCCGTCCTGATCGACCAGGATCGCGCCCACTTCCGCTCGATCGGGACCAGCCTCGAGCACACGATCGCCGAGCTCGAGGAGACGCTCGCCGAGACGCGGAAGGGCGCGGCCCGCCACGGCACGGCCGCCCTCGAGCGCGACCAGGAGGTGCACCGCCTGAGCGCCCGGTTGCGCGCACTTCGCCGCTTCGACCTCGACCTCTGCCTCGGCCGGATCGTCCACGAGGACAGAGCAGAACCCACCTACATCGGGCGCTTCGGCCTCGCCGACGCCGACGGCCGCCGGCTGCTCGTGGACTGGCGCTCGCCCGCTGCCGAGCCGTTCTTCGCCGCCACGCACGCGCATCCGCACGGCCTGGTCAGTCGCCGCCGCTATCGCTGGACCAGGGGTCGCATCGTCGACTACTGGGACGAGGCCTTCACCGAGGAGGGCCTCACCCACACCGCCGCACTCGACGACCAGTCCGCCTTCATCGCCACCCTCGGCGGCAGCCGTACGCCGCGGATGCGCGACGTGCTCGGCACGATCCAGGCCGACCAGGACGCCATCGTCCGGGCGGGTTCCCGCGGTGCCCTCGTGGTCGACGGCGGCCCCGGCACCGGCAAGACCGTCGTGGCGCTGCACCGCACGGCCTACCTGCTGTACGCCGATCCACGGCTCGGCCACCGCCGCGGCGGCGTGCTGTTCGTCGGCCCGCACCAGCCCTACCTGGCCTACGTCAGCGACGTGCTGCCGAGCCTGGGCGAGGAGGGCGTCCAGGCCTGCACCGTGCGGGACCTGGTGCCGGAGTCGCCCGCCGCCGTGGCGGACACCGACGACCGGGTGGCGGCGCTCAAGGCGGACGTGCGGATGGTCGCCGCGATCGAGCCGGCCGTCGCGCTCTACGAGGAGCCGCCGACCGAGTCGCTGCTCGTCGAGACGCCGTGGGCCGATGTCCTGCTCACCGTCGCCGAGTGGGCCGAGGCCTTCGACTCCCCCGACCCCGGCACGCCGCACAACCTCGCCCGCGACGACGTGTGGGACGAGATCCTGACGATCCTGTCCGACAAGGTCGAGTCCGACGAGCTCAGCTCCCAGGACTTCCGCACGGTGCTCGACACGAACGTCGGCCTGCGGGACGCGTTCGACCGGGCCTGGCCGCTGATCGAGCACACCGACCTGGTCGGCGACCTCTGGACGGTGCCCGCCTACCTCCGCCGCTGCGCGCCGTGGCTCGCGCCCGACGAGGTGCAGGCGCTGCGCCGGTCGGACCCGGAGGCGTGGACGTACGCCGACCTCCCGCTGCTCGACGCGGCGAGGTTGCGGCTCGGTGACCCCGAGGCGTCGCGGCGTCGACGGCGTACGCAGGCGGCCGAGGCGCGCGAGCGGGCGCGGATGAGCGAGGTCATCGACGACCTGCGCACGACCGCGCGCGAGAGCGGTGCCGACGAGTTCGGCGACGGACTGGTCTCGATGCTGGTGCACGACGACCTGAGGACCGCCCTCGTCGACGACGGGGCATTGCCGACGGCGGACGCCGACCTGCTGTCCGGCCCGTTCGCGCACGTCGTGGTCGACGAGGCGCAGGAGCTCACCGACGCCGAGTGGCAGATGCTGCTGCGTCGTTGCCCGTCGCGGAGCTTCACGATCGTCGGCGACCGCGCCCAGGCGCGCCACGGCTTCACCGAGTCCTGGACCGAGCGGCTCGACCGCATCGGCCTGCCCGGCGCGACCATCGCGACGCTGACGGTGAACTACCGCACGCCGGCCGAGGTGATGGCCGAGGCCGAGCCCGTCATCCGGGCGGTCCTCCCCGAGGCCAACGTGCCGACCTCGATCCGCGAGAGCGGCATCGCGGTGCTCCACTCCCCCGCCACCGAGCGGGACGTGATCATCGAGGGCTGGCTGGCCGATCACGGCGAGGGCACGGCGGTCGTCATCGGCGACCCGACGTACGACGACTCGCGACGGGTGCGCTCGCTCAGTCCCGAGCTCGCGAAGGGGCTGGAGTTCGACCTCGTCGTCCTCGTCGACCCCGACCGGTTCGGCGACGGCGTCACCGGCGCGGTCGACCGCTACGTCGCGATGACCCGAGCGACCCAGCGGTTGGTGGTGCTGACGTCATGAGAATGCCCGGTTCGCACCGACGGTTCTCATGACGTCAGGGGCTGGCCGGGGCGTCCTGGGTCGTCACGAGGCGAGCGTGGCGCGCAGCGACGCGATGTCCTCCGGCCCGACCCGGCAGCAGCCGCCGACCAGCCGCGCGCCCGACACGATCCAGGAGGTGACGTCGTCGGCGGTGAAGGCGGAGCGCCCCTCCCACGCACGCGTGGCGGCGTTCCAGGACTGTCCTGAGTTGGGGTAGACGATGGCCGGACCGTGCGCACCGGCCAGGGGCACGGCGTCGCGGGCGTCGGCCGGGGTGGTGCAGTTGACCCCGATCGCGATGACCTCGTCGACGCTCGCCGCCATCGCGAACGCCTCGTCGAGGGGCTCACCCGCGCGCGTACGTCCGTGCGCCGCGGACAGCGACAACCAGGCCGGCACGCCCGTCCCGTCGAGCTCCAGCAGCACGGCCTCGACCTCGGCCAGGCACGGGATCGTCTCGACGGCGAGCACGTCGGCGTGCTCGCCGACCATCGAGGCCAGCACGTCGAGGCGCGGCCGGTGGAACGCGCGCAGGCCGTCGACGTCGAGGTCGTAGTCGCCCCGGTACTCCGAGCCGTCGGCCAGCACCGCTCCGTAGGGGCCGACGGATGCCGCCACCCAGCCGTCGGGGGCGACGGCGTCGCGCGCGGCGGCAGCGAGCTCGACGCTGCGCCGGAGGAGCTGCTCGACCTCGGCCCGGTCCACGCCGGTGGCGCCGAAGCCCTCGAAGGAGACCTGGTAGGACGCGGTCGTGGCGACCTCGGCGCCTGCCTCGAAGAACTCCCGGTGCGCGCGCTCGATCGCGTCCGGGTCGTCGCGGAGCAGCCGTGCCGACCAGAGGTCGGACGACAGGTCGTGGCCGTGCCGCTCGAGCAGCGTGGCCAGTCCGCCGTCGAGGACCACGGGTCGGGCGGCGATGGTGTCCCGGAGGCTGGTGCGTGAGGTCACGACCCGAGTCTGGCACCCGAGGGGTGTGCCCGCTCGCCCGGCTCGTCGGCGACGATCAGCGCGTGCCAGAGGGACACACGATCCACCGCCTCGCGCGCCGCCATGCCCGGCTCATGGTCGGCTCGCACGTGTCTGCCGACAGCCCGCAGGGCCGCTTCGAGGACGGCGCGCGCCTGCTCGACGGTCGGGTGCTCGGCGCGACGGACGCCTGGGGCAAGCACCTCTTCCACCGCTACGAGGACCTGTGGCTGCATGTCCACCTCGGGCTCTACGGAAAGTTCCGTGACGGGACGCTGCCCGCTCCGCCGGCCCGCGGCGCGCTCCGCCTGCGGCTGGTCGGCGGGGCTCACTGGCTCGAGCTGCGCGGGCCGACGGCGTGCGAGGTGCTGACCACCGCGGAGCGCAAGCTCGTCCTCGCCCGGCTCGGACCCGACCCGCTGCGCCGGCGTCCGGATGCCGAGGCGTTCGTGGCGCGGGTGCTGCGCAGTCGAGCACCGATCGCCACCCTGCTGATGGACCAGTCCGTCGTTGCCGGGGTCGGCAACATCTACCGCGCCGAGGTGCTGTTCCGGCTCCGGCTCGATCCCTATCGGGCCGGTCGCGACCACGACGCCGCCGTGCTGCATGCCGTCTGGGACGACCTCGTCGTGCTGCTGCGCGCCGGGGTCCGTGCCGGCCGCATCGTCACCACGCACGCCGGGGACCGGGAACGTCCGGCAGGTCGGCCGCGCCGGGTCGACGCGCACTACGTGTACGGCCGGGCGGGCCTGCCGTGTCGCATCTGCAGGACGCCCGTCCTCGACGCCACGATCGCCGCCCGACGGCTCTTCTGGTGCCCGGTCTGCCAGGTGTGAGGGGCCTCAGCCCGCGACGTACGCCTTGAGGTGCTTGGCGGTCAGCGTCGGCTTCTTCGCGGCCACCATGTCGGCCGGCGGACCCTCGAAGACGATGGTGCCGCCTTCGTGCCCGGCGCCCGGGCCGATGTCGATGATCCAGTCGGCGTGGGCCATCACGGCCTGGTGGTGCTCGATGACGATGACCGACTTGCCGGAGTCGACGAGGCGGTCGAGCAGGCCGAGGAGGTTCTCCACGTCGGCGAGGTGCAGGCCGGTCGTGGGCTCGTCGAGGATGTAGACGTCCCCCTTGTCGCCCATCTGCGTGGCGAGCTTGAGCCGTTGCCGCTCGCCGCCGGACAGTGTGGTCAGCGGCTGGCCGAGCGAGACGTAGCCGAGGCCCACGTCGACGAGCCGCTCGAGGATCTTCATGGCAGCGGGGATCTTCGCGTCACCGCCGCTGAAGTGCTCCAGCGCGTCGAGGACCGACATCTCGTGCACCTCGGCGATGTCCTTGCCGCCGAGCGTGTGCTGGAGCACCTCCGCCTTGAAGCGGCGGCCCTCGCACTCCTCGCACGGCGACTCGACGGTGGCCATCGGGCCGAGCTCGGTGAAGATCACGCCCGCGCCGTTGCACGTCGAGCAGGCGCCCTCGGAGTTGGCGCTGAAGAGCGCGGGCTTGACGTCGTTGGCCTTGGCGAACGCCTTGCGGATCGGGTCGAGGAGTCCGGTGTACGTCGCGGGGTTGCTGCGCCGCGAGCCCTTGATCGCGCCCTGGTCGATGACGATGACCTCGTCACGACCCGCGAGGGAGCCGTGGATCAGCGAGCTCTTGCCCGAGCCGGCGACGCCGGTGACGACCGTCAGCAGGCCGAGCGGGACGTCGACGTCGACGTCCTTGAGGTTGTGCGTGCTCGCGCCGCGGACCTCCATCGCGCCGGTGGACTCACGGACCGAGTCCTTGAGGGACGCGCGGTCGTCGAGGTGCTTGCCCGTGATCGTGCCGCTCTTGCGCAGGCCCTCGATGTCGCCCTCGAAGCAGATCGAGCCGCCGGCCGCCCCGGCCGCGGGACCGAGGTCGACGACGTGGTCGGCGATCTCGATGGTCTCCGGCTTGTGCTCGACGACGAGCACCGTGTTGCCCTTGTCGCGCAGCTGGAGGAGCAGGTTGTTCATCCGCTCGATGTCGTGCGGGTGCAGGCCGATCGTCGGCTCGTCGAAGACGTAGGTGACGTCGGTCAGCGAGGACCCGAGGTGCCGGATCATCTTGGTGCGCTGGGCCTCACCACCGGACAGCGTGCCGGCCGGTCGGTCGAGCGAGAGGTAGCCCAGGCCGATCTCGGAGAACGAGTCGAGCAGGTGCTGGAGTCCCTTGAGCAAGGGCGCCACGGACGGCTCGTCGAGGTCGCGGACCCAGTCGGCGAGGTCGCTGATCTGCATCTCGCACAGGTCCGCGATCGACCTGCCGCCGATCTTGGACTTCCGGGCCGCAGGCGTCAGCCGGGTGCCTTCGCAGTCGGGGCACGTCTGGAAGGTGACCGCCCGGTCGACGAACCGCCGGATGTGGGGCTGCATGGCCTCGGGGTCCTTGGACAGGATCGACTTCTGGATCTGCGGGATCATCCCGGTGAAGGTGAGGTTGACACCCTCGACCTTCAGCTTCGTCGGCTCGGACCACAGCATCGTCTCGAGCTGCTTCTTGGTGAACGACTTGATCGGCTTGTCCATCGGCAGTCCCATGCCCTCGAACAGCCGTCCGTACCAGCCGTCCATCGAGTAGCCGGGCACCGTCAGGGCGCCTTCGTTGAGCGACTTCTCCTCGTCGTACAACGCGGTCAGGTCGATGTCGTTGACCTTGCCCATGCCCTCGCAGCGCGGGCACATGCCACCGAGGTAGACCTCCCCCTTGGCGACCCGCCGTTCGGTCCGACCGCCCTTCTCGGTGGTCATCATCCCGCTGGCCTTGCGGGTCGGGACGTTGAACGAGTACGCCGTCGGCGGCCCGACGTAGGGGTCGCCGAGCCTGCTGTAGAGGAGCCGCAGCATTGCGTTCGCGTCGGTCGCGGTGCCGACGGTGGAGCGCGGGTTGGCGCCCATCCGCTCCTGGTCGACGATGATCGCGGTCGTCAGGCCTTCGAGGTGGTCGACGTCGGGCCGCGCCAGGGACGGCATGAAGCCCTGCACGAAGGCGCTGTAGGTCTCGTTGATCATCCGCTGCGACTCGGCAGCGATCGTCGCGAAGACCAGCGAGCTCTTGCCCGATCCGGAGACCCCCGTGAACACCGTCAGCCGCCGCTTCGGCAGGTCGACGGAGACGTCCTTGAGGTTGTTCTCCCGGGCGCCCTCCACCCGGATCAGGTCGTGGTCGTCAGCTGCGTGTGTCGTCATGCCGTTCGTCTCCCCGTGTCGTGTGCCGAGCTCCCGTGGCTGACGGCAATCCTGCCAGTACGACGACCGGGCGAGCGCGAGTGTGACCGCCCCACCGCCCGTCGGGATGGGGCGAGCCTTTTGCCCACCGTGCAAGGGTCGAGGCATGACCAACGACGACCGGACCGGGACCGTTGCCGAGATCATGAAGGAGACCCGCATCGCCGTGCTGACCTACCAGTCGCTCGACGGCGCGCTGGTCTCCACGCCCATGGGCATGCAGGACTTCGAGGAGCCGGGGACGACCTGGTTCATCACCGAGCGGAGCAGCGACAAGGTCAGTGCGCTGGAGGCGGACCCGCGGGTCAACGTCTCCTACAGCAGCAAGGCGGGCTGGGTGTCCTTGTCGGGCACCGCGCACGTCAGCGACGACCGCGCCAAGCTCGACGAGCTGTGGGACGCCTCCGCCGGCGCGTTCATGTCCGGTGGCCCCGAGGACCCCGACAACGTGCTGCTGCGGATCGACGGCGACACCGCGGAGTACTGGGAGTCCCCCGGCAAGGTCGGCGTCGCGATCCAGATGGCGAAGGGCCTGGTCACCGACTCCGAGCCCGACCTCGGCGACAACGACACCGTCACCCTCTGACCACTTTCTGGGAAGGATCGCGCCATGCTGGTCGAAGCACGCGGAATCGCCTCGGCAGATGATGCCTGGCTCCGCTTCACCACTCCTGCCACCTGGTCGGTCTGGGCGCCCCTGATCCGCTCGGTCGAGGCCTCCGACGACGTGCTCGTCGCCGGCACGACAGGTCGCGTGCACGGCCCGCCCGGCGTGGCGGTCGACTTCGAGGTGACCCACGTCGACGCGGAGCAGCGCACGTGGTCGTGGCGCGCCGGTCGCGGGCCTGCGGAGGTCGAGATGGACCACCACGTCGTACCTGCGGCCGGCGGCGGCAGCCGCGCGTTCCTCCGCGTGCCGGGTCGCTCGGCTCCCCTGCTCCAGCCCTACCGCGTCCCGGCGCACGCAGCACTGCGCGGACTCGTCCGCGACCGCAGCGGGCTGGGGGCCGAGGAGGAGCCGGTCGAGACGTTCGACTTCGCGTTCACCCGGTCGTACGCGCTCGCGGGCCGCCCCTTCGGCATCACGCCCAAGACGACGGGCGTCGAGATCGGGCCACACTGGCTGTACGCGCGCTACGGCCCGTGGCGCCTGCTCACGCCCCGCAGCAACATCGCCTCGGCGGAGGTCACCGGTGACTTCTCGTTCGCCAAGACCGCCGGGCCGCCGCACCTGTCGTTCAGCGACCGTGGTGTGTCCTTCACCAGCAACGGCGACCGGGCCCTGTGCCTGCGTTTCCACGAGCCTGTCCCGGCGATCGACCCGACCGCGACGATCAACCACCCCGGCGCCACGCTGTCGGTCGCCGACCCGGAGGCGCTCGCGGCGACGCTTGCCATCCCGTACGACGTGTAGTCAGCCCGTGGCTCCGCATCCACGCTGCCCAGTTGGCCGGGACCCAGGTGAACTCAGCCATGCGGCGACACTGGTTCCCCGCCTGCGCTCAGTCGCGGGATCCGGGGGCGTGGGCGTACCACCCGATGGTGCTGTCGCTCCTCCGAGCCTCCTCCCACTGGATCCGCATCTCGCGCAGGGGGGAAACGGCCGCTTGGCGGGTGGCAGCCTCGCCCACGTCGAGGTGGTGGCGTCGCCCTCCCAGAAGACGAGGAAGCACTCCTCCCCGGGGGTCGACGCGAACAACTCGTCGAAGTGCTCGAGAAGCCATGCGCGCCGGGCGCCGTGCTTGCGGAGCACTCGCTCCCACTGGTCCGCCGTCAGGAGGACGGTGAGATCGTGGCGCCAGCGCGGGCGTCGTACGAGGTAGCGGTCCGCCGCCTGCTCCTCGACGTGGCCCTGCCCACCGAGCACCTCCATCAACAGGGCATGTTGCTCGGCACGGGAGGGCATGACACGGTCGTCGTCCCGCGACGCCTGGTGCGACCTGACGTGGTCGTGCACGTTGTGCACCAGCCGCGCGGCAACGCGGGGCGCGTAGTCCTCGGGCTCGGCGTAACCACTGATCTCCCGCCACTCCGCGTCGAGCGGGAGGCGCAGCGAGCCCTCGCTCGGCACGTCCACGTCGTCGGGGACGTCGAGCACGAAGGCGATGTCGAGCTGGTTGCCGTGGTCCCCGGGCACCACCTCGATGCCCGTCACCCTCACCTCCGTGCCGAAACCGTCGCCGCGGTCGATCCCGTCGTCGCCGAGCCGCCCTACCGGGACCTCTGGATCCGGAGTCGCGGTGAGGATCGCGTACAGCTCCCTGGCGTAGTCCACGTCGTCCATCGCCCAAGGATGGCCCAGGCCGGGCGCGACATCGACCTCATTCCCGGCCCCGCGCCCTAGGCTCGCGCCATGGGAATCGTCCACAGGGCCACGCTGTCGCCGTCCAAGCAGGAGATCGTCGAGGCCTGGCTCCCGACGCGCGAGTGGGCTGCGGGACGCACCATCGCCGAGAAGGTCGCCGAGTACCGACTCGACGATCCCGACGGGGAGGTCGGCGTCGAGACGATCCTGTGGCGCACCGACGACGGGATCGTGCTGCAGACGCCCCTGACCTACCGTGCCGCGCCACTTGCCGGTGCCGAGGCGCACCTGATCACCACGACGCAGCACTCCGTGCTCGGCGAGCGATGGGTGTACGACGGCTGCGGCGACCCGGTGTGGGCGACGACGCTGGCTGCCGCGATCGCCACTGGCGGCAGCCAGTCCCAGATGTACTTCGAGGACGACGGCCAGCGCATCGAGATCCCCGCCCGGATGCAGGTGCGTGGGAGCGGCGAGGAGCCGTCCGGCCCCGCCGTGGCGTCCATCGACGAGACGTCCGACGACGGTGCCGTGACGACGGTGCGCGCCGCGGGGGTCGAGCTCGACCTCGCTCGCGTCGTCGGTACGTCGCTCGGCGAGGGCCGGCACCTGAGCGGCTCGGTCGGCGACGGCGAGAGCGCCGTGCTTGCCGTCCTCCGCCTGGTCTGACACGCGGTCAGGACCTGACGACCTCGAGGCCGAGCCACTCCCCCAGCGCGTCGAGCTCGCCGGCGACCCGGGACCGGCGACGGGCCGACCAGCAGCCGTCCTCGTGGACCGCGTCGACGATCAGCACGCCGCCCTCGCGATCGGCAGTGGCGTCGACCTTGCCGACCAGCTCGTCGCCGTCGAGGACGGGCATCGCCCAGTAGCCCCACTGCCGCGCCGCGACGGGCTTGTACATCTCCAGCTGGTAGTCGAAGTCGAAGATGTCCTCCATCCGCTTGCGGTCGAAGACCAGCCGATCGAGCGGCGAGAGGATCGCGGTGCGACCGTCGAAGGAGTCGTCGAGGTAGGCCGGGTCGACCCGCCACAGGCCGCGGACGCCGTCGACCCGCGCCGGCTCGCCGACGTCGCGCACGTCGTACGGCTCGTGCCAGGCCTCGAGGGCGCGGGGCCGGGCCAGTCCCAGGGCGCGCAACCGTCGCTCCGCCAGGGTGCGGTGCGCCTCCTCGGCGGGCACGGTCGGGTCCCCGGGGTGGATCCGCTCGGCCAGGTCCCAGCGGCGCTCACGCCCTTCGCGGGTCGCCACGGCGACCTCGCCGCGCGCCTCCATGCACTCGAGCAGCTTCATCACGTTCTTGTCGTTGGTCCACCCCGTCGAGCGCCACGGCACCTCGCAGGTGTCCGGGATGTCGCGCGCGGCCGTCGGTCCCTCGGAGCGGAGCAGCGCGAGCACCTCGCGCCGGCAGCCGTCGTTGGCGGCCACCCAGTCGCTCAGGTCCTCCTGCCACTCCCGCAACGGCGGCTCGCCCGGCCAGGCGTCCATGTCGGCCCGGAAGAGCGCGATGTCCTCGCTCGGGCGCAGCAGCGCCTGCAGCTCCACCAGCGCGCCGTCGCCCACGCACGCCTCGAGGTCCGCGGGGTCGTACGAGCTGCCGAGCCGCGTCCAGAGCGCCAGGTCAGGGTGCTGGGCGACGACCCGGGTGAGGTCGACCTGCAGGAAACCGAGGTGTCGCACCACGTCGAGCACGTCGGTGGGGCGGTCGGCGTCCAGCAGCTGGGCCCGTACGGCGATCCGGCGGGCCTGCTGCCGCGACAGCTCGTGACCCCTCGCCGCTGCCATGTCGCGATCCTAGGCGGGTGCCGCTGGACGAGGCATCTGGAAGAGACGTGTGGACGAGACGTGTGGACAGGTGGCGGTGTTCGGGCCATGGGTCACTGACCCGAACGGGTCATTCCTTCACGAAATCGGGTAGATCTCGTCAATCGGCCCAGTCGTTCCGTCATGCCCTGCCACAGTCGACGTCTCAGCATCGTGGGGCGGTGGCCCCACCCAGACGCACAGCAGTGGGGAGCAAGGCCATGTGGGACACCGTCGAGACCAACACCGGTCCGGGCTCGGTGCACCTGTCGCACGACCTGCCGTGCAGCGACTGCGGGCACGCCGGCCACACCTACCTGCCGTGCTCCGACACGTGCGACTGTGCGCACGGTCGCGACCGCCTGCTCAGCGCTGTGTGACCCGGTCCCTGACCTTGTCCCGGTAGCGCCGCTTGACCCCGCGGGCGAAGCGGTGGCGCACCCTCTCGTGCTCCGGCGGACGGCCGTCCTCGTCGAGCTCGTAGCTCGCCACCTTGGCCAGCCGCGGACGCTCGTGGTCGTCGACGACCTCGCCGGTGACCCACCACATCCTGAGGCTGGGACCGTTCACCTGCAGGCACGCCAGGTTGTTGTCGAACCACGGCCCCTCGGCGTAGCGCCAGGTGAGCGGGGCGTCCGGGACGTGGGTCGACCTCGACGCCAGTCGGCCGACGGGTCCGGCCACGCCGTAGGACAGCACGGCGGTCGCGAAGCGCATGTTGCGCGAGAGCGGGTTGCGGATCGGTGAGCAGACCGCCTGCAGGATCGTCGACTGCAGGGGTCGACCGTGGCGGGCCGGCCGCGCCTGGCTGACATAGCTGTGGTGCACGTCGCCGGACAAGAAGGTGACGGTCGACGGAGCACGGCCCCGCTCCCCCGCGGCCACCTCCATCGCCTGGTGGGCCACCTCCTGGAAGCTCTTCTGGAAGGCGCCCCAGTGCTCGAGGTCCACGACCTGCCGCATCTTCTCGCCCACCCGGCCGCCGCGCTCTCCCCACGCCCCGCCTGCCAGCGCCTCGCTGAACGCCTCGAGGTGGTGCAGTCCGCGAGCGAGCAGGAACGGGAGCGACGTACCGATGAGGAGGTGGTCCACGTCGCCGCGCAGCTGATCGTCGAGCCACGCCGCCTCGTCGGCGTCGAGCAGCGCCCGGTCGTCGGGATCGAGCTGCCGGGCCGCGCGCGAGTCGACCACGACGAGGCGCACCTGGGTGTCGAACTCGCGGGTGTAGCTCCACCGGTAGGTCTGCGGCTCCTGGTCGACCCGTGCGGCGAAGTCGTCGACGAGCGGCCCGAAGTCGTGCTCGTCGTCGCCCTCGTGGGCCAGCACCGCGGCGTAGAGCTCGTCCTGGCGGCGCTCGGCCGGGGACATGTTGCCGAGGTGCTGGTAGACCCAGTAGGACCCGAGCCCGGCCACGATGCGGCCGTGCCACCACGACGTCGCCTCCATCTCGCGACGCCACTCCTGCGAGGTGTTCCAGTCGTCGCGGATGTCGTGGTCGTCGAAGATCATCGCGCTCGGCACGGTCGACAGCAGCCAGCGGTTGGCGTGGTCGGACCATGCGAGCCGGTAGAGGTGGGCGTACTCCTCGTAGTCCTTCAGCTCGGTCCACGGAGCCGCCTCGATGTCGCGCCGCGCCTCGATGAAGGCGCGCATCTCGTCGGTCGTCTCGTCGGCGTAGACCTGGTCGCCCAGGAACAGCACGAGGTCGGGCAGCCGGTCGGGAGACAGGTCGGGGTCGTCGTCGGCGGGCGCCACCTGGTCGGCCATCCGCAGGGCCCAGGCCCGGAGGGCGTCGACGCCGTGGGTCTGGTTGCCGGCCGCGTCGTGCGACACCGACGTGCGGCACGAGCCGAACGCGAGGCTCAGCGGGCGCCCGTCCAGGAGGGTGGCGATCACCGGAGCGGGGAACGGCGAGTCCGGCTCGGGCCAGACCTGCTCCCCGTCGACCGTCACCGTGTAGGCCTCCGCGGTGCCGGGCTCGAGACCGTCGAGCTCGACGAGGGCGTAGTGGTGGCCGTGGACCATGAACGTACGGGCGCTCGCGGTGGCACTGCCCCGGGTCACCGAGACGACGCCCGGGTCGCAGGTCTCCACCCAGACCGAGGCCGAGGTGTCGTCGACGTAGCGCAGCAGCGGACCGAGGACCAGGGGGCCGTCCGCGGCACTCACGGCTGCAGCAGCACCTTGATCGCCCGGCGCTCGTCCATCGCCCGGTAGCCCTCGGGCGACTCGGACATGGGCAGCGTCAGGTCGAAGACCTTGCCGGGGTCGATGGCTCCGGACAGCACCCGCTCGAGCAGGTCGGGGAGGTAGCGGCGTACGGGTGCCATGCCACCGGCCAGGCCGACGTTCTTCTGGAACATCCGGCGCACCGGCAGCTCCACGCCGTGGGGCACGCCGACGAAACCGACCATCGAGCCGGGGCGGGCGACCTCGAAGGCGGTCTTCATCGACTCGTCGGTGCCGACGCACTCGAGGACCGCATCGGCGCCGATCCCCTGGGTCAGCTCCGCGATCCGGGCACCGCCCTCCTTGCCGCGCTCGGCGACGATGTCGGTCGCACCGAAGGCACGGGCGATCGCCTGGCGCGGCTCGTGACGTGACATCGCGATGACGCGCTCGGCGCCGAGCTGCGCGGCAGCCAGCACGCCGCACAGGCCGACCGCTCCGTCACCGATGACGACTGCGGTGCCACCTGGCTTCACACCGGCCGCGACGGCCGCGTGCCATCCGGTCGCCATCACGTCGGAGAGCGTGAGCAACGACGGGATGAGCGAGTCGTCGGGCATGCCGTCGGTCTTCACGAGGCTGCCGTCGGCCTGCGTCACCCGGGAGTACTCGCCCTGGCCGCTCGCGGTGAAGCCGAGGTGGTCGCACACCGACTGGACGCCGGCCGCGCAGTGGGCGCAGGTGTTGTCGCAGTGGCAGAACGGCACGATCACGAAGTCGCCGGGCTTGAAGTCCTTGACCGCGCTGCCGACCTCCTCGATCACGCCGACGCACTCGTGGCCGATCGTCGAGCCGCTGTCGATGTCGTTGGCGCCGCGGTAGGGCCACAGGTCGGAGCCGCAGATGCAGCCCGCGACCACCTTGACGATCGCGTCGGTGGGCTCCTCGATCGTCGGGTCGGGGACCTCCTCGAAGCGGATGTCGCCGGGCGCGTGGATGGTGGTTGCTCGCATGCTCGCGATCCTGCCACGCGCCCCGTGAGCCGTGAACTCACCCCTGAGGGGCCGTGACGACCGGCTCCTCACGTCGTTGACTGTCTTTGTGATCCGCACCCTCGCTTCGCTCGCCCTCGTCCTCGCCGCTGCGTCCGTCCCCCCGGCCCAGGCAGCCTCCGCCGCGGCCGGGCAGGCCATCGACGTGCTGGTGATCGGCGACTCCTACTCGGCCGGCAACGGCGCGACCGGGACGACGTACGGCCCCTCCGGCTGCTACCGCAACACGACCCACTGGAGCGAGAGGTACGCCGCCGGGCTGCGCCGGCAGGGACACGAGGTCGCCCTCACCAACCACGCGTGCAGCGGTGGTCGCACGCCCGACGTGCACACCGCGCGTGCCATGGACACCCAGACCGGGCGTACGAAGCCGGCACCGGCAGGCGTGACGACCACGGCCCAGGCCGACGCGCACCTCCGCAGTGCCGACCCGTGCAACACGAAGGCGTTCCCGACCGAGGAGTTCTGGACCTACCGTGCCACCGCCGTCTCCGGCGGGACGATCACCTACGACTGCACGCGCAAGCTGCGCCCGCAGGCGGACTTCGTCTCCGCCGACACCGACCTCGTGGTCTTCACGATGGGCGGCAACGACGCCGGCTTCAGCACGATCGTCCAGGGCTGCTTCGTGCCCGGCACCCGCACGGCCGCGGACTGCAGGGCCGCGGTCGACGCCGCCCGTGCGCTGATCCCGACGATCAAGCAGCGCCTCGTCGACGACGTGGCGGCGCTGCGGGCACACGGCCTGCGCGACGGCGCGAAGATCGTCCAGCTCGGCTACCCGTGGCTCCAGGTCGACAACGGCTTCAGCCTCCCCGACCTGCCGTCACTGACGCCCTACCCGGCGGGTGACGCGGTCCGCAGGCTCATCACGGACGCCACGGCGCAGCTCGCGACCGTGCCCGCCCTCGTCAACGTCGGTCACCCGGGTCAGATGTCCTTCGTCGACGGAGTCACCACGAAGTTCTCCGGCCACGAGCCCGACGCCGGCACGACCAACCCGCAGACCTGGATCAACCAGGCGTTCAGCGGCCCCGACACCAACCTCTGGTACCACCCCAACGACCTCGGGCAGATCGCCTACTCCGAGCTCCTCCTCGCAGGCGGCACCTACGGAGCGACGGCGGGGCCGAACCCGACCACCACTCCCCCGACCACCGGACCGCCGACGGCCGACCTCCGTGCGCGTCCGACCCGGCACCGCTTCGCGCAGTCCCGCCCCGTCACGCTGCGCGTCCGGGTGCGCCTGTCCGACGGCAGCGTGCCTGCGGGACGCGTCGTCGTACGCCGCGCGCACCACCGTCATGTCCTCACGGCGCGGCGCCTCCGAGCCTCGGCCGAGGGCCACGTCAAGGTGCGCCTGCGCGGCCTCGACGCGGGCCGGACCAGGCTCGTCGTGACCTATCGCGACCGACTCGCCCCCCGGGTGCGCGACCGGGTCGTGGTCCGCGTCTCGTAGCGCTCGCCACCGTGACCAGAACCACCCCGTCGGGGTGAATGGCTTTATCTCATATCTGAGATAACGTGGTCGGCATGGCTGACTACAAGGGTCGTATCGGGAACCTGATCCGCGACGCACGCAAGCACCGTGGCCTCACCCAGCACCAGCTCGCGGAGCTGCTCGGCACCAGCCAGAGCGCGATCAACCGCATCGAGAAGGGCCACCAGAACCTCTCCCTCGAGATGCTCGCCCGCATCGGCGCGGCCCTCGACTCCGAGATCGTCGCCCTCGGGGCCGGCCCGACGCACCTGCGCGTCGACGGACCCACCACGCTCTCGGGCTCCATCGACGTGAAGACGTCGAAGAACGCAGGAGTCGCGCTCCTGTGCGCCTCGCTGCTCAACAAGGGACGGACGACGCTGCGCAAGGTCGCGCGCATCGAGGAGGTCAACCGGCTGCTCGAGGTGCTCAACTCCCTCGGCGTGGCCACCCGCTGGGTGGGCGACGAGAACGACCTCGAGATCATCCCGCCGGCCGAGCTCAACCTCACCGCCATCGACGAGACGGCAGCCCGCCGCACGCGCTCGGTGATCATGTTCCTCGGCCCGCTGCTGCACCGCTACGACGAGTTCGACCTCCCCTACGCCGGCGGTTGCAACCTCGGCGAGCGCACGGTCGAGCCCCACATGTCGGCGCTGCGGCCGTTCGGGCTCGACGTCAAGGCCACCGACGGCAGCTATCACGCGAGCGTCAACCGGACCATCGAGCCGACCCGTCCGATCGTGCTGACCGAGCGCGGTGACACGGTCACCGAGAACGCGCTGATGGCCGCCGCGCTGCATCCCGGCACCACCGTGATCCGCAACGCCTCGTCGAACTACATGGTCCAGGACCTCTGCTTCTACCTCCAGAAGCTCGGTGTCGAGGTCGAGGGCATCGGCACCACGACCCTGCGAGTCACCGGCAGGGCCTCGATCGACGTCGACGTCGACTACTCCCCTTCCGAGGACCCGATCGAGGCCATGTCGCTGCTCGCGGCCGCCATCGTGACCAAGTCGGAGATCACCATCCGCCGGGTGCCGATCGAGTTCCTCGAGATCGAGCTGGCCACGCTCGAGGAGATGGGCTTCCGCTACGACCGCTCCGAGGAGTACGTCGCCAACAACGGCGAGACGCGCCTGGTCGACATCACGACCCATCCCTCCGACCTGCGCGCGCCGCTCGACAAGATCCATCCGATGCCGTTCCCCGGCCTCAACATCGACAACCTGCCCTTCTTCGCGGTCATCGCCGCGGTCGCCGAGGGCCAGACCCTGCTGCACGACTGGGTCTACGAGAACCGGGCGATCTACCTCACCGAGCTCAACAAGCTCGGCGCCCAGGTCAAGCTGCTCGACCCGCACCGGGTGCTCGTCGAGGGACCCACGCACTTCTCAGGGGCGGAGATCGTGTGCCCGCCCGCCCTGCGCCCGGCCGTCGTGCTCCTCATCGCGATGCTCGCCTCCAAGGGACGCAGCGTGCTGCGCTCGACGTACGTCATCCACCGCGGCTACGAGGACCTCGCCGAGCGACTCAACGAGCTCGGCGCCAACATCGAGACGTTCAGGGACATCTGAGCTAGTTGAAGAGGGTCTCCACCCAGGCTCGGGAGACCTTGCCGGCCGACGGCGGGGCGGTCATGTCGGCGGTGATCCGCGGCATGGGCGCGGTGTGCTGGCCGGCGTTGCGGTGCCAGTCGGTCTCGGCCTCGATCAGGACGCCCAGGTCTGCGCGCGAGAGGAAGATGCCGTGGCCCTCCGGGCACTGGCTGACGGTCGCCTCCCCGAGGTTCCGCTCGTCCATCTCTGCACCGCACCGGGGACACGTCAGGCTCTCCATCCCCTGAAGGTACTCCTGCGCCCCATACTTCTCCGGTGACAACACCGCGCCCTGACGACACGGGATATCTCGACTCCCCCCGACCTCTCGCGTTCGCCCACCGCGGTGGGGCCTACCACCCGGAGATCGAGGGCCTGGAGAACACGCTCGCTGCGTTCACGCACG
Organism: uncultured Actinomycetota bacterium; assembly: GCA_963708875.1. GTDB lineage: Bacteria > Actinomycetota > Actinomycetes > Propionibacteriales > Nocardioidaceae > Nocardioides. Next base: position 542,076 of record CAVPUL010000004.1, on the reverse strand, counting down.
CGGTCGAGCTCGGCTACACCTACCTCGAGACCGACGTGCATGTCACCAGCGACGGGGTGCTGCTCGCGTTCCACGACACGGTCCTCGACCGGGTGACCGACCGGACGGGCCACATCGCCGACAGCACCTACGCGGAGGTCCAGGAGGCCCTGATCGGCGGCCGCGAACCGGTGCCGACCCTGGCGCAGCTCTTCGACGCCTTCCCCGACGCCCGCTTCAACATCGACCTCAAGTCCGCGGGGTCCGTCGAGGCGCTCGCGGCCTTCGTCGAGGAGCGCGAGGCCTGGGACCGGGTGCTCGTCGGCTCGTTCTCGAGCCGCCGGATGGCGGCGTTCAGGCGGCGTACGGGCGGTCGGGTGGCGACGTCTGCTCCCCCGCTCGAGGTGGTGGCGTTCGTCCTCTCGCCGAGCGGCCGGCTGGCGCGGTGGCTGACGCGCGGCAGGCCGCGCGCGCTCCAGGTGCCGCACCGCCGGGGTCGGTTCGTCGTGGTCACGCCCGGGCTCGTCCGACGCGCGCACGCTGCCGGCGTCCAGGTGCACGTCTGGACCATCGACGACCCCCTCGAGATGAACGCCCTCCTCGACCGTGGTGTCGACGGCATCATGACCGATCGCACGGACATACTCAGGGACGTGCTCCGCGCGCGCGGACAGTGGAGGGATGACGCATGAGTGAGGCCCGCGGCGGGATCGCCAACCTGGAGCCGTTGGCGCAGGCCAGGGAGCAGAAGGCCTGGTACTGGTACGACTGGGCCAACAGCGCCTACGTCACGACCGTCAGCACCGTGCTGTTCGCGCCCTACATCATCGCGATCGCCAAGGAAGCCGCGGTCGACAACCGCATCTCCCTCCTCGGCATCTCGGTCGCGCCGGGCTCCCTGCCCTCCTACCTGGTCACCATCTCGACGATCATCTCGGCGATCGTGCTGCCGCTGATGGGGCCGATCGCCGACCGGACGGCCAACAAGAAGCGCCTGCTGGCGACCTTCGCCTGGCTCGGCGCGCTCTCGGGATCGCTGATCTTCTTCGCGACCGGGGACAACTGGCAGATCGGGGCCGTCGGCTTCTTCCTCGCCAACATCTTCCTCGGCGCGTCGCTCGTGGTGAACGACTCGATCCTGCCGCTCATCTCCGACGAGGACAACCGCGACCGCGTCTCCTCGCGCGGCTGGGCGTGGGGCTACCTCGGCGGTGGCCTGCTGCTCGCTCTCAACCTCGCGCTCGTCACCCTGCACGACACGTTCGGGCTCTCCGAGGGGATGGCGGCCCGGATCAGCATGCTGTCGGCCTGCATCTGGTGGGCCGTGTTCACCCTGATCCCCTACTTCCGGCTCAACGACCACGAGCCCGTCCCGCTCGCCGACAGTGACGGCGGCAACCAGGGCATCTTCGCCGAGAGCTTCGGCCAGCTCGCCAAGACCCTGCGCGAGCTTCCTCAGTACCCCGTCGCGCTGAACTTCCTGCTGGCCTACCTGTTCTTCAACGACGGCATCCAGACCGTCATCGCGTCCGCGTCGACGTACGGCTCCGAGGAGCTGGGCTTCGGCCAGTCGGTGCTCATCGGCACGATCCTGCTGGTGCAGTTCGTCGCGTTCGGCGGCGCGCTCGCGTTCGGACGTCTGGCCAAGCGCTACGGCTCCAAGCACACGATCCTCGGCGGCCTGGTGGTCTGGATGGTCATCGTCACCGCGGCGCTGTTCCTGCCCGAGGAGGAGCTGATCCCCTTCCTGCTGCTCGGCGTCGCGATCGGCGTGGTGCTCGGCGGCACGCAGGCGCTCGCGCGGTCGTACTTCTCCCTGCTGATCCCTCGCGGCAAGGAGGCTGAGTACTTCAGCTTCTACCACGCGATGGATCGCGGCACGTCGTGGTTCGGGACGCTCGTCTTCGGCGTCGTCTACCAGCTGACCGACTCCTACCGACCGGCGATCTTCGCGCTGATCGTGTTCTTCGTGCTGGGCGGCGCGCTGCTGGTGCGCGTCGACACGGCGAAGGGCATCAGCGACGCGGGCAACGACCAGCCTCGTGTGATCTGAGTCACATTCCTGCGGGGTCGTGACCGGGGTGCACTGCACCCCTACGGGTGGAGTGTGCCCCGCCTGAGCGCCCTCTTCACGCTCAGCGAATCCGCGGAATGTGGGCCCCCCCGCTACGGTTGAAGGATCACGGAGGCGGACCACGCTGCCACGAGCGGCGTCACGGACCACGGTCTGGACCGTCTCATCTACATCCCGACATACACAAACGACGGGGTCAGCAATCCCAATTGGAGGTGGGCACGGTGGCGGAGCGCACACTGCGTGGCGCGAGGCTCGGTGGCCAGAGTTTTGAGGACGAGCGAGGCATTGAGTTCGCTGCTCGTCAGCAGGTCGGCTACTTGTGCAAGCAAGGACATGAGTTCGAGGTCACCATGTCGGTCGAGGCCGACATCCCCGCGAAGTGGGAGTGTCCCCGTTGTGGGGCGGAGGCACTCAGCACCGCGGGGATCCTGCCTGAGGAGAAGGCCGAGAAGCCGGTCCGCACGCACTGGGACATGCTCCTGGAGCGTCGCTCGGAGAAGGAGCTCGAGGACATCCTCAAGGAGCGCCTCGAGCTGTTGCGTGGCGGAGAGATCGGTCCCGCGCACCTTCACCGGGCCAACCGGAAGAAGCGAGTCAGCTGAAGCCGGCTGAGGGTCTTCCTCAGTCGACGACGTCGCCCCGGACGACCGGGCCCTCGGGCCCGGCCCCGGGGCGGCTGCCATTTCCGGGTCCGAACGCTCCGCCGAACGGACCGAACGCGGGGGTGACGACGAGCCGGCGCTCCACCACTGAGGTGAGCAGTCGGCGCGCGACCGGTCGGGTGAAGGGCAGGATGAGCAGGATCCCGGCGATGTCGAGGACGAAGCCCGGGCTGAGCATGAGCGTGCCGCCGATGAGGATCAGTGCGCCGTCAGCGATCTCCTTGGCCGGCATCCGGCCCTGCTGGAGCGCCTCGCGCAGCGCCTGCCACGCCCGACCGCCCTCCCGCTTGATCAGCCACGCGCCGATGACGGAGTCGAGGACGAGCAGGGCGATGGTCCACCACGGGCCGACCAGCTGACCGACCTGGAGGATCGCCCAGATCTCGACCAGAGGCACCAGCACGAACGCGGCCACGAGCACGGGACGCACCCAGCGGCGACGGCGGGCGGGTGTACGCCGGGGTGCGGCGGGGTGCGTCACCTGCTGCTCCTGGCCCTGGCGAACTGGGCGCGGCGCTCGGACAGGCCCCACCGGGTGATCAGCTTGAGCGACTCGCTCGCCACCTGACCACTCATCTTGGAGTCGCCGCGCACGCGCTCGATGAACTCGATCGGCACCTCGGTGACGATCAGGCCACGGGTGACCGTGCGGTGGGCGAGGTCGGTCTGGAACACGTATCCAGTAGACAACACGGATCCAAGGTCGATGGTCTCCAGCGTCGAGCGGCGGAACACGCGGAAGCCGGCGGTGGCGTCCTTGACCTTGATCCCGAGCAGCATCCGGACATAGAGGTTGCCGCCGCGCGACAGCACGAGGCGCTGCAGGGGCCAGTTGACCACCGAGCCGCCCGGCACGTAGCGCGAGCCGATCACCAGGTCGGCCGTCCTCAGCGCGTCGAGCAGCCGGTGCAGCTGCTCGGGCTGGTGCGAGCCGTCGGCGTCCATCTCGCCGATCACGTCGTATCCGGCGTCGAGCGCCACGCGGAAGCCGTTGAGGTAGGCAGCGCCGAGCCCGGCCTTCTCGGTCCGGTGGACCACCGAGACCGCGGGGTCCTCGGCCGCCAGCCGGTCAGCGATCGCACCCGTGCCGTCGGGACTGTTGTCGTCGACGACCATCACGTCGACGCCGGGCTGGGCGGCACGGAGCCGACCGACGATCCACTCGAGGTTCTCCGACTCGTTGTAGGTCGGGATGACCATCACGCAGCGTCCGAGACCTTCGATGCTCACGCTGTGCCACTCCGCTCGACATTCGCTGCGACGGCACGGTCGCCGCGTCGGCGACGACGATAGGTGATCATGACGAGCGCCGTGTGCAGGACCAGGAAGCCGAGGACGAGTCGCGCAGGCCACACGCCCAGGCGTACGGCCGGGGTGATGGTCGTGCTCAGTCCGACGGTCTCCAGGAGCACCTCCTGGCCGTGGGCCGGCACCGAGGCGACCACCTCACCGTCGGGGCGTACGACGCCGGAGATGCCGTTGACCGCCGCCACGACGACCCAACGCCCTGTCTCCTGGGCCCGTAGCCGGCTGATCTCGAACTGCTGGGCGAGCTGCCCGGTGCGGCTGAACATCGCGTTGCTGGTCTGCACGGTGACGAGCTGCGCACCGCGGGCGACCTGGCCGCTGATGCCTTCGTCGTAGGCCACGTCGAAGCAGATGGCGTCGGCCACCCGGACGTCGCCGATCCGGATCGGCTCGAGGCTGGTGCCGCGCACCATGTCACGCGGGACCATCGTGAGCTTGCCGTACGTCGCGGGGATCAGGCTGCCGCGGAACGGGATGTACTCGCCGTAGGGCACCGGGTGGCGCTTGGTGTAGCGGTCGCCGCTGCCGAGGCCGGGGCGGTAGACGATGCCCTGGTTGAGCACCCGGGTCTCGTCGAGCGGGTCGCCGGAGACGCCACCGACGAGCACCGGAACGCCGATCGCGTCCGAGGCGGCGATGATCCCGGCGTGCACGCCGGGGTCCGTGAAGGGGTCGACGGCGGTGGAGTTCTCCGGCCACACCACGAAGTCCGGCTGGGGCTGCTCTCCCGCTGCCACGGCATCGGCCAGCTCCTCGGTGAGGCGCACGTGGTTCGCGGTCACCTCGCGGTGGTGCGCCACGACATCGAGCCCGGTGCCGGGGACGTCGCCCTGCACGGCGGCCACCGTCGTCGTACCGCTCTCGGCGACCGTGAACGGCACCAGCACGGGCAGGACGGTGACGGCGGCCAGGGCAGCCATCACGACGACCGCGAGCCTGGTCCTGTCGCGCAGGTGCAGCACCACCCAGGCGAGGGTCGTGCCGCTCAGGGCGACGAGCAGGCTGACACCGGTCATCCCGATCCACGGGAGTGCGTCGGCCCACGGGGTGTCGGCGGTGGCGAAGACGAGGCGACCGAACGGCATCCCGCTGAACGGGAACCCACTGCGCCAGGTCTCGATCCCGACCCACCACAGCGCCGCCCACACCGGCCAGGCACGCAGCCGGGTGCTCCACGCGAGCCCGATGCCCAGGGGGACGAAGAAGGCCGCCTCGAGGGCGCACATCGCGATCCACGCGTCGGTGCCGACCGAGCGCATCCAGACCATCACCGCGTAGGTGAACGCGATCCCGAAGATCAGGCTCGGGATCCACGCCGAGCGTGCTCGCAGGCCGCGCACGGACAGGACGAGCGCGGCGATCGCGGGAGGCATCAACCAGGCGAAGCCGATGGGCTCGAAGGCCGCTGCGAGCACGAGACCGCCGACCAGGGCGACGAGGCAGCGGAGCGGCACGCTGCAGACCGTAGCCGACGCGTGCCGATCACCCCGGACCGGCGAGGTGCCTGCAGGGTGCGGGAGGAACGCCGCGGCTTCGGACCAACGCACGACCGCCTGGCTGACGATCGCACGAAGTTGTCTACGGCCTCGTGGTTCCTCCCGCATCCGGCCCTCGCGGGGCGCGCTCGACCAGACGTCGGACCCAGGGCATCGCTGGCTTCGCGAACCCCATGTCTGACCTCCCACTGCCGACGGCGCCACCCACGACATGCACAGGCGGACGTCGGAACGATGCCTCCCGGCGCCACAGGTGTCAACACGCGCCTGACCTGCGCCAACGCGCGAACGTGCAGGTCAAACGGCGAGCGCCCCGAACCAGGTTTTTTCGTTCGAATTGAGCGGGGCTCGGCGTGTCGCGGCGGACACGCCGAGGACCGGGTCGATTCCGCTACGACGAGGGGGGTACGACGACCGTGCCGGTCGCCGTGGTGGCCACGACGGGCGGGTCGAGCACCTCCGCGGCACCCGGAGCGGCACCGGTCGGTGCGCCGCGGCCGACGACGTGGACGGCGAAGTCCATCACCCGGCTGCGGGTGCCCTCCTTCACGAGGGTGGCGGTGATCTCGAGGACGTCGCCGGCGCGGACGGGGGCCTTGAACTGGACGTCGGAGTAGGACGCGAACAGTCCCTCGTCGCCGTCGAGCACGATGCACATCTCGGTCGCCACATCGCCGAACAGGCCGAGGCTGTAGGCACCGTCGACCAGGTTGCCGGCGTAGTGCGCGTGCGAGTAGGGGACGTAGCGGCGGTGGGTCACCACCGTGCCCACACGCGAGTCGTTGCTCATGAGGCTTGCTCCTGGTGGTCCTGGGTGTCCTGGGGGCCGGTGAGCCGGTGCACGATGAACGAGGCGACCTCGCCCGGCGTCGTACCGCGGGTGAAGACGCGGTCCACGCCGAGCTCGCCGGCCATGGTCTCGTCGAAGCGGGGTCCACCGACGACGAGCAGGGGCCGCGTGGCGGCGGGGTAGGCCTCGCGGAAGGCCGCCGACATCTCGCGGGTGTTGAGCAGGTGGGCATCGCGTTGGGTGACGACCTGGGAGACCAGCACGGCGTCCGCCTTCTCCTCGCGCGCCGCCTCGACGAGCTGGGGCACCGAGACCTGGGCGCCGAGGTTCACGACCTTGAGCTCGCGGTAGTACTCCAGGCCCTTCTCGCCGGCGAAGCCCTTGATGTTGAGGATCGCGTCGATGCCGACGGTGTGTGCGTCGGTCCCGATGCAGCCGCCGACGACCACCAGGCGGCGGCGCATCGAGCGCTTGATCGCGGCGTTGGCCTCCTTGGGCGTGAGCAACGGGTAGTCGCGCTCGACGACCTCGACGGTGCTGGGGTCGACGAGATGGTTCACCCGGCCGTAGACGACGAAGAAGGTGAAGCCCTCCCCCATCGGCTTGGCGTGCGCGACGAGCGCCGGGTCCATGCCCATCTTGTTGGCGAGCTGCACCGCGGCGCCCTCGGCCACCTTGGAGTGCTCGATCGGGAGGGTGAAGGACAGCTGCACCATGCCGTCGCCGGTGGTGTCGCCGTACGGACGGATGAGGTTCATGACTGGTCTCCCTCCAGGATCTCGGTCGCGGGGTTGTAGTAGTCGGCCGCCTTCTTGGCGACGCCGTCGAGGCCGCGACCCTTGTGGGGCGGCCTCTTCATCAGGCCGAAGGTGCCGTCGGCGATCGCGGACAGGAGCGGCGGCTGCCCCGGCGCGGTGCGGTCGGCCTTGATCTCCTCCAGCAGGCCGATGGCGTCGCCGAGGACCTCGCGGGCCCGGTTGGCGATGAAGCCGTCGGGCGCCGGGTGGAAGTCCTCGTGCAGCTTGCCCGCGGCGTTCATGACGTACCTGACGTTCTGCAGGGCCAGGTCGCGGTCGGAGATCCAGGGGGTCACGACGGCCTCGGTCATCATCCCCACGAGCAGGATGCCCTGCCCGGTGAGGGCACCGACGAGGTTGAAGAAGCCGTCGAGCAGGTAGCCCTTGAAGATGTCGCCGGTCATGTGGCGCGTCGGCGGCATCCACTTCAGCGGCGCGTCGGGGAAGAGCTCGCGCGCGAGCATCGCGTGGGCGAGCTCGAGGCGGAACGAGTCCGGGACCTCGGGGTCGATCTCGAACGCGTGGCCCAGGCCCAGCTGCCAGTCCTCGAGCCCGGCCTCCTTGGCGAAGTACTCGTTGAGCAGCTGGCTCGTCGTCACCGTGTGCGCGGCCTCGATGGCGTCGGCGGTGGTGAGGTAGTTGTCCTCGCCGGTGTTGATGATGATGCCGGCGCGGGCGTGGACCTGGCGACTGAAGCGCTGGTCGACGAACGTACGGATCGGGTTGATGTCGCGGAAGAGGATCCCGTACATCGAGTCGTTGAGCATCATGTCGAGCCGCTCGAGCCCGGCCAGCGCGGCGATCTCCGGCATGCAGAGCCCGGAGGCGTAGTTGGTGAGACGGACGTAGCGCCCGAGCTCCCTCGAGGTCTCGTCGAGGGCCGCGCGCATCAGGCGGAAGTTCTCCTGGGTGGCGTAGGTGCCGGCGAAGCCCTCGCGCGTCGCACCCTCGGGCACGAAGTCGAGCAGCGACTGACCGGTCGAGCGGATCACCGCGATCACGTCGGCGCCCTCGCGGGCGGCCGCCTGGGCCTGCGGGATGTCCTCGTGGATGTCGCCGGTCGCGACGATGAGGTAGATCCACGGCTTGCTGGGGGCGTCGCCCACCTTGGCGATCATCTTCTCGCGCGAGGTGCGCTGGCGGTCGATCTGCTTGATGCCGGCGCCGACGGCCTTGCGGCAGGCGGCCTTCGCGCGGGTGGCCTCCTTGCCCTCCGGGATCCGGAAGGTGACCGAGCCGGCGGCGGCCTTCTGGGCCAGCGTGAGCAGGTCGTCGCCCTCGCCGCGCAGGAGTGCGTCCCAGACCGGCAGGCTGACGCCGTGCTCGAGGCCGACGTCCGCGCGTACGGCGTCGGCGAGGCGGTTGACCCACGGCGTGCCGTCGGGGTCGGCACCGCCGAGGCCGGCCAGGCGCAACGTGGCGCGCTCGACCGAGACGGTCGTGTGCTGGGTGGCCAGGTCCACGATGGGCTTGCCGACCTGGCGCGCGAGCGTGCGCGCACGACGGACGTCGGCCTTGTCGATCCCGAGGTGGCTGCTGTTCTTCTGGGTGGTGCGGGCCATCAGAGCCTCCGCTCGAAGAGTGCGCGCACGCCGGCGTCGGCGCGCAGGACCTCCATGGCGTAGGCCGCGTGACCGGGGACGTAGCCGTTGCCGACGAGCATCCGCACGTCGGCGGCCAGCCCCTCGGCACCCAGCGCAGCGGCGCTGAAGCTGGTGGCCATGGAGAAGAAGATGACGGTGCCGCCCTCGGCGGTGGCGAGGATCGCGCCGCCCTCGCAGCCCGGGACGTCGACGCAGACGACGGTGATGTCGGCCGGCCCGCCCGCGGCGGTGACGGCGTCGCGCAGGGCGATCGGGTCGCGTGCGTCGGCGATGGTGACCGCGTCGGCGATGCCGGCGTCGACGAGCAGGTCGTGCTCGGCCTGGTGGGGCACGACGCCGATCGTGCGGGCCGCGCCCGCGGCACGGGCGGCCGCGAGGCTGAGGGAGCCGGACTTGCCCGCTCCCCCGATGACGGCGACGGTCGGCGCCTGCGCGCGGGCGGCGTACTCCCCCACGATGCGCGCGGTCAGGGCCGGCGCGCCGCAGACGTCCATCACGCTCAGCGACAGGGCGGGGTCGAGGTCGTCGGGGATGACGGCGGCGATCGATCGGCCGAAGAGCACGGCGTAGCCGTCGCACGGCACCTGCTCGCTGTGGCCGTCCCAGCTCGCCAGGCCGTCCTCGATGACGAGCGGGGTGAGCGTGAGGCTGACCAGGGTGGCGACCCGGTCGCCGACGGAGAGGCCCAGGGGCGACTCCGGTCCGACCTCCTCGACGGTGCCGACGAGCATCCCGCCCGAACCGGTCTCGGGGTTCTGCATCTTGCCGCGGCTGGCGACGATGTCGAGCACCTCGGCGCGTACGGCGTCACCGTCGGTCTCGCCGTACTTGGTGTGCTTGCGCTCGAGCTGGCGGAAGGACGCCGCGTCGAGGTTGAGCCGCTCGACGCGCACCTTCACCTCGTCCGGCCACAGCTCGGCACGGGTGTCGAGGCGGCGGGCTGCCTGTGGCAGCACCACACCGTCGTCGAGGACCCGGTGCAGGCCGGTCGGGTCGCCGGTGCGGAGGCCCGTCGAGGCGTTCATAACAGGTAGTCCTTCTCGTCAAGCGCCAGATGAACAGCAAATCTTGCGGCGTGGCATTGGACTGGCCGCAGGTTCTCCGCGTAGCATTCCAGATGTGTCGCCGCACACACAACCGGCGCGCCGTCAGGCCGACCCCGAGCACGCCCGGGGCCCCCTCAAGGAGACCTCATGAGCATCGAGACCGCCACCGCACCGGGACAGGCACTCGCCACCGGACAGCCCTACCCCTACCAGCGGGTCGAGCTCGTCGAGCCCGACTGGACCCGGTTCCCGGGCTGGGCCGACGTCACCGCCGCCGACTGGGCCTCGGTCCAGTGGCAGCGCGCCCACTGCATCAAGAACCTCAAGCAGCTGCGCGAGCTGCTGGGCGACCTCGTGGACGAGCGGTTCTACGCCGACCTCGAGCGCGACCAGGCCGAGCGGGCGACGATGTCGATGCTCGTGCCGCCGCAGATGATGAACACGATGGTCCCGTCCGTGTCGCCGGCCGGCCCGGGCTCCCTGACCGAGGCGTTCTACGCCGACCCGATCCGCCACTACATGCTGCCGGTCTTCAGCGACCGCCGCACCGACTGGCCCTCGCACCCGCACGCCGCGCGCGACTCGCTCCACGAGCACGACATGTGGGCCACCGAGGGGCTGACCCACCGCTACCCGACCAAGGTGCTCGCCGAGCTGCTGCCGACGTGCCCGCAGTACTGCGGCCACTGCACCCGCATGGACCTGGTCGGCAACTCGACCCCGGTCATCGAGAAGCTCAAGTTCACCGCCAAGCCCAACGACCGGCTCGGCGACATGATGGACTACCTGCGTCGTACGCCCCAGGTGCGCGACGTGGTCGTCTCCGGTGGCGACGTGGCCAACATGCCGTGGCCCCGTCTCGAGGCGTTCCTCACCGAGGTCCTCTCGATCGACAACATCCGCGACATCCGCCTCGCGACCAAGGCCCTCATCGGCCTGCCGCAGCACTGGCTGCAGCCCGACGTGGTCGAGGGCGTCCACCGCGTCGCGACCCTGGCCCGCTCGCGCGGCGTCTCGCTCGCGATGCACACGCACGCCAACCACGCGAACTCCGTGACGCCGATCGTCGCCGAGGCGACCCGCGCGATGCTCGACGCCGGCCTGCGCGACGTACGCAACCAGGGTGTGCTGCTCAACGGGGTCAACGCCGACCCGCACGCGCTGCTCGACCTGTGCTTCCGCCTGCTCGACGGCGCGCAGATCATGCCCTACTACTTCTACATGTGCGACATGATCCCGTTCTCGGAGCACTGGCGGGTCTCGCTCGACGACGCCCAGCGCCTGCAGCACCACATCATGGGCTACCTGCCGGGCTTCGCGACGCCGCGCATCGTGTGCGACGTCCCGTTCGTCGGCAAGCGCTGGGTCCACCAGAACGCCGACTACGACACCGAGCACGGCATCTCGTACTGGACGAAGAACTACCGCACGTCCATCGAGGCCACCGACGCCGAGGCCCTCTCGCGCTACTACGAGTACTACGACCCGATCCACACCCTCCCCGAGGCCGGCCAGCAGTGGTGGGAGCAGCACGGGCGCCTCGACGAGGCCTCCCTCAAGGCCGCCGAGATGGCCGAGGCGTCCCGCCGTACGGCCGCCCTCCAGGCCTACTGAGGGTCCCGCTCTTCCCTGTTGTCGGAGTCCCCGCACGTGCGGGGACTCTGACACTTGGAGGCCTTTGCAACCCCCTCCAAGTGTCAGACTCGCCCTCCAGGTCGGGTTGTCCACAGGCCGCAGGTGCTCCGTTTGGCGTGCATCCGCCGACGGGCACCAGAGGGTATGGCCGACTTCCAGATCGCACCCTCCGACGTACTGCTCCGACGTCAGCTGATCGCTGAAGGTCTCACGGACCGCGACATCCGTCACCAGGTGACCGCCGGACTGCTCATCAAGCTCAGGTACGGCGCCTACGTCCAGGCCGAGCTCGCCAAGGACCTGACGGACGTCGGCCTGATGCGCGCCCGTTCGCGCGCGGTGCTCCGTACTGCCCACTCGACGTCCGTGGTGAGCCATCAGTGCGCGCTGGCTGAGTACGACGTCCCGCTCTGGGGCCTCGAGCTCAGCGAGACGCACCTGACGCGGACAGACGGCAAGCCGGGGCGTCGCGAGGCCGGCGTCGTGCACCATCGCGCCACGCTGGGCAAGCGCTGGTGGACGGTACGCGACGGCGTACCCGTCGTGAAGCCCGCCCGCGCCGCTATCGAGATCGTCACGGCGCACGGCCCGGAGGTCGGCCTGGTGGTCCTGTGCGGCGTTCTTCACCTGAAGCTCGCGACGATGACTGACCTCCGTGCCGTCGCGGCCGAGGCGCGACACTGGCCCCACAGCCTGAACACGCGACTCGTCCTGGCTCGTGCCGACGCCCGGATCACCAACATCGCCGAGGCGCGAACGTGGCACTTCTTCCACGCGCAGCGCATTCAACGCCCCGAACCACAGGTCGAGGTCTTTGACGATCGAGGCAACCTGCTCGGGATCGTCGACTTCCTGTGGTGCGAGCTGGGCGTCTTCCTCGAGTTCGACGGACGCATCAAGTACGAGCAGTACAAGAAGCCCGGCGAGTCGCTCGCCGACTACCTCATGCGCGAGAAGCGGCGGGAGGAGCAGATCTGTGTGGTGAAGGGGTGGATCTGCATCCGCATCACGTGGGACGACCTCCAACGCCCTGTCGTCCTCGCCCGCCGGATCCGGCAGGCGCTCGACAGTCGCGCCGTCGACTCCGAGACGGCGCCCTGAACTGGGAGGGCGAGTCGGACACTTGTAGGCCTTCGCAACGGCCTACAAGTGTCAGAGTCCCCGCACATGCGGGGACTCATGCAACAGCAGCCGCGGCTACTCCACCGGGCGGTTCTCGTAGGGCGTGGAGAGCACGATCGTGGTGCGGGTCGAGACGCCGGCGGCGCCGCGGATCCGGGCGAGCAGGTCCTCGAGGTCGCGAGGGGTGGCGACCCGGATCTTGAGGATGTAGGACTCCTCCCCGGCGACCGACCAGCACGACTCGATCTCCGGGATCCCCTGGAGCCGCTCGGGGTAGTCGTCGGGCTGCGACGGGTCGATCGGGGTGATCGAGATGAAGGCGGTGAGGGGTCGGCCGAGCTGGTCGTGGTCGACGGTGGCGCCGTAGCCGGTGATCAGACCCCGCTGCTCGAGGCGCTTGACCCGCTGGTGCACCGCCGAGGTCGACAGGTCGGTCGCCTTGCCGAGGTCGGTGTAGGACATGCGGCCGTCGACCGCCAGCAGGGACAGGATCTGCCGGTCCTTGGACTCGACCTCGGATGCGCTCACGCGCCAGAGACTAGTGGGTCCGGGACTACTGCGAGCCGGACAGCGCCTCCACCAGGCGCACGGCTGACGAGCCGAGGCCCCAGCGCTGGTCGAGCGCCACGACCGCGTCGTGGTCGGCAGGCGTACGTGGGCGGGTCAGGTCGGGCTGACCGAGGTCCAGGTCGCGGCGTACGGCGACGACCTCGGGCGCGACGTCGAGATAGTCCAGCGCAGCCTTGATCTTGCCGCGCGGACCGGGCCCCATGTCGGAGTCGGGGTCGCTCGCGGCGGCGACGACGGCATCGATCGTGCCGAACCGGTTGAGCAGCGTCGCAGCGGTCTTGTCGCCCACCCCGGCCACACCGGGAAGGCCGTCGGAGGCGTCACCGCGCAGCGTCGCGAGGTCGGCGTACTGGTGCGCGTCGACGCCGTACTTGGTGCGCACCCACGCGTTGTCGACGCGCTCGTGCTTGCTGACCCCGCGAGCGACGTAGAGCACCCGCACGGCTTCCTTGTCGTCGACGAGCTGGAAGAGGTCACGATCGCCGGTCACGATGTCGACCGGCATCCCTGCTCCTGTGGCCAAGGTGCCGATGACGTCGTCCGCCTCCATCTCGGCGTGGCCGACCTTGGCGATGCCGTAGGCCTCGAGCACCGCCTCGATGATCGGGATCTGTGTCTCGAGCGGGTCCGGCACCTCCTCGACGTCCGGTCGCGGGCCCGGGATCGCTCGGACGACGCGGTGGGACTTGTACGACGGGATCAGGTCCACCCGCCACTGCGGGCGCCAGTCGTCGTCCCAGCAGCAGGCCAGGTGGCTGGGGTCGTACTCCCCCACGAGTCGGCTGATGAAGTCCATCAGCCCGCGCACGGCGTTGACCGGCGTGCCGTCGGGTGCCTTCACCGAGTCGGGCACGCCGAAGAACGCGCGGAAGTAGAGGGACGCGGTGTCGAGCAGCAGGAGGCGGTCGCCGGTGGCGGTCATGGCAGGCACCCTCTCACTCGGCCGTCATTCGGCCAGCACGCTGTAGGCGATCACACCGCGCTTGAGCGACTTCGCCGTCGCCCGGGCGGTCTTCCGCAGCGGTGTGTCCCCCGCCGCGTCGGCGACCTGTCCACACAGGTCGAGCAGCTGCTTCATCCAGCGGACGAAGTCGCCTGCGGAGAGGCCCGTCACGCGCAGCACCTCGTCGAGGTCGTCGCCCTCGGCCCACCGCCAGGCAGCCCAGGCGAAGCCCATGTCGGGCTCGCGGAGGAAGTCGAGCTTGTGGTCGCGCTCGAGGGCGTCGAGATGGGCCCAGACCTTCACCAGCTCACCCAGCACCGGGCGCACCAGGCCACCGGGCATCTTGGGCGACGACGCGTCGTCGGCCCGTCGCGCCTCGAAGACCAGGGCCGAGAGCACTGCCGCGAGCTCCGAGGGTGCGAGCTCGTCGAAGAGGCCGGCACGGATCGCCTCGGCGGCCACCAGGTCCATGTCGGTGTAGATCCGGCGCAGGTGGGACCCCTGCTCGGTCACCTTGTCGCCGTCGAGATAGCCCAGCGCCGTCAGCACGTCGCACACCCGGTCGAACATGCGCGCGACGGTGTTGGTGCGCGTGTCGACGCGGCGCCTGAGGGTCTCGGTGTCGCGCTCCAGCTTGAAGTAGCGCTCGGCCCACCTCGAGTGCTCCTCGCGCTCGGGGCACTGGTGGCAGGGGTGGGCCTTGAGGTCCGCGCGCAGCCGGCCGATCTCACGGTCGGCAGGTGTGTCGCTGAAGGACTCCTGCTTCGTACGCCGCGGGTTCGGGCGGTCGTCGTCGCGGGCCCGGGCCCGCAGCTGGGTGGCGAGATCGCGGCGCATGGCCGGGTTGCGTCCGTTGAAGGACTTCGGGATCCGCATCCGGCCGATCGCCTCGACCGGCACCGGGAAGTCCATCGGGGCCAGTCGGCGGGCCTGCCGGTCGGCGGTCACGACGTAGGGCCGCGGCTCGTCGCCGGAGTGCCCGGGGTCGATCACCACGGCGAGACCGCTGAACTTGCCGGCGGGCACCTTGATGACGTCGCCCGGCTTCAGCCGGCCCAGCGAGTCCAGCGCCTCGGCCCGCCGGTCCTGGCGGCGCTCGCGTGCCGCGCCCTTCTCGAGGTCGGAGATCTGCCGTCGCAGCGCGGCGTACTCCATGAAGTCGCCGACGTGGCACGTCGCAGCGTCCCGGTAGCCCTCGAGCGCCTCCTCGGCCTTGTGCACCTGACGCGCCAGCCCGACGACGGCCTTGTCGGCCTGGTACTGGGCAAACGACTGCTCCAGCAGGTCGCGCGAGCGCGCGCGGCCGAACTGGTGCACGAGGTTGACCGCCATGTTGTAGGACGGCCGGAACGACGACCGGAGTGGATACGTACGCGTCGAGGCGAGGCCGGCGACCTCGGCGGGGTTCATCCCCGGCTGGTAGAGCACGACGCCATGGCCCTCGATGTCGAGGCCACGTCGTCCCGCGCGGCCCGTGAGCTGGGTGTACTCCCCCGGTGTGAGGTCGGCGTGGGTCTCGCCGTTCCACTTCGACAGCTTCTCGATGACCACCGTGCGGGCCGGCATGTTGATGCCGAGGGCGAGGGTCTCGGTGGCGAAGACCACCTTGACCTTTCCCTCCTGGAAGAGCTCCTCCACGACCTGCTTGAAGGCCGGTAGCAGGCCGGCGTGGTGCGCTGCGATGCCGCGGGTCAGGGCGTCGAGGAACTCGTGGTAGCCCAGGACGTGGAGGTCCTCCTCGGGCAGCGAGCGCGACGCGTGCTCGACCCGCTCGAAGATCTCGTCACGCTCCGCGGCCGTGGTGAGCCGCGTGTTGGCCTGCACGAGCTGGCTGACGGCGGCGTCGCACCCGGCGCGGCTGAAGATGAACATGATGGCCGGCAGCAGGCCCTCGCGGTCGAGGCGCTCGACGACATCGACGCGGCTGGGGATCCACACCCGGCGGCCGTTGCCGACCGAGCGCGGGTTCTTCGACGAGCCGGGCCTGCCCTTGCGGGGCGACTTCCGGTCGCGCATCAGCCGCGTGCTGGCCCAGTCGTCGCGGGCGATCCGGGTCAGCTCCTCGTTGACCGGGGCGCCCTCCTTCACGAAGCCTGCGCTGGCGTCGACGTCCGAGGACGCGAACAGGTCGAGCAGGCGACGGCCCACCATGACGTGCTGGAACAGCGGGACCGGCCGCTTCTCCTCGAGGATCGTGGTCGTCTCGCCGCGGACGGTGGCCAGCCACTCGCCGAACTCCTCGGCGTTGGAGACGGTGGCCGACAGTGACACGAGGGTGACGGACTCGGGGAGGTGGATGATGACCTCCTCCCACACCGCCCCGCGCATCCGGTCGGCGAGGTAGTGCACCTCGTCCATGACGACGTAGCCGAGCCCGAGCAGGGTCCGTGAGCTGGCGTAGAGCATGTTGCGCAGCACCTCGGTGGTCATCACGACCACCGGCGCCTCGCCGTTGACGACGTTGTCGCCGGTCAGCAGGCCGACGTTCTCGGCGCCGTAGCGCTTCACCAGGTCGTGGTACTTCTGGTTGGACAGCGCCTTGATCGGGGTCGTGTAGAACGCCTTGCGCCCGGTCTGCAGCGCGAGGTGGATGGCGAACTCGCCGACGATCGTCTTGCCGGAGCCGGTCGGTGCGGCGACGAGCACGCCGCGTCCGTTCTCGATCTCCTGGCAGGCGCGGACCTGGAAGTCGTCGAGCTCGAAGCCGTAGAGGCCGGCGAAGTCCTTGAGCATCGGGTAGGGCTTGTCCCGCCGGAATGCGGCGTAGCGCTCGGCCGGCGTCTGCTCGTCGTCCTCGGCAGTGGTGTTCATGCGGGGTCCCTGCGGCGTTGTTCGGAGAAGCGGAGCGGAGGACGAGAACGTCGTGGGGTGCTCATGCAATGACCTCCAGGGCGCCGGGGTCGCAGGTGACCGTGAGGGGCAGCGGCCCGAAGCGCTCACCGTCGGCGTAGGACACGATGCCGGGCGCGGCGACCGTCACGGACTTCACCCGCCGGTGGACGTACTCGTCGAGCCCGTCGATCTTGCCGGTGAACAGGCGCGGGTACGAGCGCACCAGCTTGGGCTTGCTCATCCTGGTGATGACCACGACGTCGAGCAGCCCGTCGTCGAGCAGGGCGCCCTCGGTGATCCGCAGGCCACCGCCGAAGGACGGGCCGTTGCCGACGGCCACCAGCATCGCCTCGTGCTCGACGGTCTCGACCCCGTCTCCACTGTCGAGCTGGAGGACGTAGGGCAGTGGACGGAAGGTGCGCAGCTCGGCCAGGGTGGCCAGGTTGTAGCGCATCTGTCCCTTGGGCCAGGTCATCGCGTTGGCGCGCTCGTTGACGATCGCGTCGAACCCGGCCGCCAGGACCGTGACGAACCAGCGGTCGCCGCTGCGGGCCAGGTCGATGGTGCGGCGGCGCGAGGCGATCACGCGGTCGGCCGCGGCCACCGGGTCGGCCCGTGGCAGGCCGAGGTAGCGCGCGACGTCGTTGCCCGTGCCGCTCGGGATCAGGCCGAGGGGTACGCCGGTGCCGGCGACCGCCTGCACGCCGAGGTGCACCAGTCCGTCGCCGCCGCAGACGACCAGGGCCTCGACGCCGTCGGCCACGCAGCCGCGGGCGAGGTCGAGCGCCTCGTCGGCGTCGCGTCCCTGCAGGTTGCGGACCACGAAGCCGCTCTCCCGGAGGCGCGCAAGGGCGATGTCGCGGTGGCGCGCACCCTTGCCCTTGCCGGACGTCGGGTTGGTCAACAGGGCGATCTCGCGGCCCCGCACGGTGGCGTCGGGGACAGACGGATCGTGCATGTTCGCGACCCTATCCCCCGGCTCCAGTGGCGCGTGCGCGACTCTCTGCGCGCACGGCAGACCGTCGCTCACCCACCACTAGTCACTCAGGCGCAGCAGGGCCGCGTAGTTCTCGGCGCGGGCGCCGACCGCTCGTGCGAGGCGGCCCAGCGCGTCCAGGACGAGGTCGGGTCCGAAGCCGGTGCCGGGCACGGCCAGCACCATCCGAGCGCCCTCCGTCGCGCTGCCGAGGCTGCCGACGACCACCTGGCCGTGGCGCCAGGCCTGGTGCACCCGCAACCGGGTCGCGTCGTCGACCACGGGCTCGGGGTACGCCTCGTCGACCGCCAGCAGGTCGCAGACGATCTCGACCGGCTCCCCGCCCCCGGCCGTCAACCGGCCTCGTACGTGGTGGCCGGTGCGCAGGCCGGCGTCCGCGCGCCACACGACGGCGCCCGTGCCGAGCCACTCGGGCAGGTCGAACGGATCGATGTCGGTGATCGCGGCCTGCATGCGGCCAGCCTCTCAGACGGCCCCGGCTGACGGAGGTCCGCCTCAGATCGCCGAGAGGTCGTCGGGACCGAGTCCGGCGTTGGGCGCGCGGCTGGCCCTGCGCCGGTCGTTGACTCGTGCGATCGCCTCGGAGACGAAGAAGAGCAGCACCATCGGCACCGCCATCAGCGTCATCGTGAACGGGTCGGCCGACGGCGTCGCGACGGCGGCGAAGATGAAGGTGCCGATGATGATCCAGGGCCGGTAGGCCTGGAGCGCGGAGCCCTTGATCACGCCGGCGAAGTTGAGCAGCACCACGAAGACCGGGATGTTGAAGGCCAGACCGAAGACGAACAGGGTGCGGGTGAAGAACTGCAGGTAGTCGTTGAAGTCGATGAGGTTGGTGACACCGTCGGGGTTGAACCCGATCAGCACCTCGAGGGCGACCGGGAGGGTGACATAGCCGAGCACCACACCCGTGATGAACAGCGGCCCGGCCACCGAGGTGAAGATCCGCGTCATCTTGCGCTCCTGGGCGTAGAGCCCGGGCAGCACGAACGCCCACACCTGGTAGAGCCAGTAGGGAGCAGTGATGATGGCCGCTGCGAAGCCGCACAGCGTCAACCACAGCAGCAGGCCTGCGCCCGCACCACTGGTCGTCGCGATCGACTCTCCCGGCGACAGCGTCTTCTGCGCGTCCTGGTAAGGCCCGTAGACCGCGTCGTAGAGCGCGTGCCGGAACACGATCGCGACCGCGAACGCCAGCGCGAGGGCCAGCAGGCACCGCATCAGGCGCGCGCGGAACTCCCGGAAGTGGTCGGAGAGGGCCATCCGCCCGTCAGTGCCGACGGGATGCTGCGGCCCGCCCCGGAACAGGCCGGCGAGACCGGTGATCCTCACCTGTGTCAGGCGGTGGTGTCGTCGCGACGCTCACGCACGACGTCACCCGTGATGTCGGGGTGGACCTCGTTGCGGGCGTCGAGCTCACGTGCCTCGATCTCGCGCTGCTCCGGCGTCACCTTCGTGGCGTCGTCCTTGTCACCGTCACGCAGGTCCTTGGTCTCCGTCTTGAAGATCCGCAGCGCCTGGCCCGAGCTGCGGGCGAGGTCGGGCAGCTTGGCGGCACCGAAGACCAGCACGACGATCGCGAGGATCACCAGCCACTCCAGCCCCTGGGGCATACCGACCAGTGGGTTGATCATGAGGTCTCTCCAAGCGTGGGATTGCGGAAGGTGGGTCGAGCGATGAACGTCACGAGTCTACGCCGTCACCCTGATAGAGGTTGAGGGTTGCCCGCGCGGCGGCTGTGAATCCTTCGGCGTAGTCGGTGGGCGCCAGCAGGGTCGCGTGGGGCGCGAGGCGGAACAGCAGCGACCGCACCCACTGCTCGCTGGCGACCTCGAGGTCCACCTCGATGGTGCCGTCGGGGCCGGGCCGCTGCGCGGTCACCTGGTAGTACTCGGTCACCCAGCGAGCCGGCGGCGCCAGCCGCAGCGTGACGGTGCGGGTCTCGGAGTCGGTGAACCAGCCGCCGGTGAGGTCGCGGGCACGGGCACCGGGATCGGCGACCGGGGTCTCCAGCTCGGTCGCGGACACGATGCGGTCGACGCGGAAGGCCCGGTCGCCCTGCGCGGTGTGGCACCACGCGTCGAGGTAGAGCAGGTCCTCGACGCGGGCCAGGCCGCGCGGGTCGACGACCCGGCGGGACTCCTCGTCGCGGGAGGGCACGTGGTAGGTGATCGCGGCCTGGTGACCGTGGGCGATGGCCGCCTCGAGCGCCGGCACGACTGCGCTGGCCTCGAGCGCGGTCGGGTCGACGTGGAGCCGCAGCAGTCCCTCGCCGTCCTGGCCGGCGGCGTCCTCGAGCTTGGCCAGCGTGCGCTCGATGACGTCCCGTGCCTCGTCGGGGGCCGCCTCGACCATCGTCCGGAGCGCCACGACCAGCGAGGTGGCCTCGGCGGGTGAGAAGCGCACCGGGCGGGCGAGGTAGTCGGCGTTGTCGACGCGGATGATCCGGTCGCCCTCGAGCGCCTCGAGGTCGACCTCGATGAGGTCGCCGGGGAGGCCGGGCGAGACGCCCGTCATGAACAGCAGGCGCAGGTCGCGCTCGATCTGGTCGGCGTCGGTGCCGAAGTGCGCGGCCGCGTCGTCGAGGCGGACCTCGCCGCGGGCGAGGAGGTAGGGCACCAGCGCCAGCAGGCGAGCGACCTGGTCGGGTGCGGTGTCGGCGGGCGGGGTCGTCATCGCACGCCTCCCCCACCCACAGGGTCCGCGCCGGCGACGGCGCGTAGCCGCGAGACGACCTCATCGCGCAGGGACTGAGGACCCTCCACGACGACACCCGTGCCGTGGGTCAGCACCTCGTCGGACAGCTCGTGCACGGGACCCTCGACCACGACGGTGTCCCAGCCGGGCTGACCCGACGGTGTCACCGACTCAGCACGCCGGCGCAGGGCCACGCCCGTGCCCTGGCGGACGCGGAGCTCGGCCCGTACGGACGGGAACGACGGCGAGAGGCGACGGGCGACAGCGCGTACGTCGGTGCCGGCCGGCACGTCGTAGGCACCGGACTTGCCAGTGGGCCGCACGGGACCGACGATCCGCGAGAGCCGGAAGACGCGCTCCGCGCCCCGGTCGACGTCGAAGCCGACGACGTACCAGCGACCCGACGACCGGGCCAGGCCCCACGGCTGCACGCGCCGCGTGGTCGGGTCGGTCTCGCTCGCGCGCTGGTAGGGGAAGCTGACCTGGCGACGCTTGCCGACCGCGTCCCAGAGCGGCTCGAACGCCGGCTCGTCGGCCGTGATCGCCGGAGCGACCACCCCGAGCCGGGCGGGGTCGATCTCGACGCCCTGCCCCTTGAGCTTGGCAAGGGCGCGGGCGGTCGCCTTGGCGAGGGTGGCCTGCTGCCAGACCTGGGCGGCCAGGCCCAGCACCGCGGCCTCGTCGGACTCGAAGCGGATCTCGGGGAGCGAGGTCTGCTCGGTGGGGATCCGGTAGCCGATCTCGTCGTCGAAGAACGCGTCGGCGCTGCCGACCTCGATCACGGCGCCGATCTGACGCAGGGCGTCCTTGTCGCGCTCGAAGGCACGCTCGAAGGCCTCGTCACCGGCAGGTCCCCGGGTGTGCTCGGGATAGACGGCGTCGCGGATGGCGTCCTTGCCGATGAACCGCTTGGCCCCGAGCAGGAGGATGTGCAGGTTCATCAGTCGCTCTGCGCGAGGCTGTGCCATGCCGTCTCCCCCTGCTCGATCCCGGCCGTGGACTCAGCTGGCGCCGAGGATGTCGACCACGAAGAACAACGTGTCGGTGCCCTTGATGCCGGCGTCCGGGTTGCCTTCCGCGCCGTAGCCGTCAGCGGGCGGGATCTCGAGGATGACGCGCGAGCCCACGGTGCGACCCACGAGCCGGTCGTCCCAGCCCTTGATGACGCTGCCGGTGCCGATCGGGAACTCGGCCGGATCCTTGCTGTAGGACTCGTCGAACGGAGCGTCGGCGTCGTAGACCTGACCGAGGTAGTCGACGGTGAGGGTCTGGCCCTTCTCCACGACTGCTCCGTCACCCTTGATGAGCGTGGTGGCGATCAGCTTGCCGCTCGGCTTGTGGGCGTCGGTGAAGTCGAGGCCGGTGATGACCCCGTCCTTCTCGATGAGGGACGGCGCCCAGCCGGCCGGCTTCTTGTCCTCGCCCTGAGGGCCGTCGAGGGCCGGGACGGTGTCCTTGCGGCCCATGATGTCGAGCACGATGACCGCTGCGTCGCGGTTGCCGATGTTGAAGCGGGCACCGCCACCCTCGCCGAACGCCTTGTCGGACGGCAGCATCGCCACGATCCGGTCGCCGACCTGGTTGCCCTCCATCATCGTGGTGAGGAACGGCAGCACCTGGTCGCCGAGCTCGAGGGACTGCGGCTCTCCCTCGTAGGTGCTCTGCGTCTGCTCCTGGGTGAAGCCGTTGCCGATCCACCAGTGCGCCTCGACGGTGTCGCCCGTGGCCACGTCGTCGCCGTCGCCCTCGATGAGGACCTCGGTCTCGCTCTTGGTGCCGTCGAGCTTCCCGTCGAAGGTGACCTTGGGCTCCTCGCCCTGCTTGCCCTCGACCTTGACCGAGCTCAGCGATGCGCCTCCCTCGTCGGAGTCGCTGGACCCGGAACCGCAACCGGCCAGGCCGAGCAGGGTGAGGGCAAGGACACCGCTGAGGGCAGCGGAACGAACACGAGACACAGGATCAACCTCATCAGTCGGCGTTGGCCGGGACACCCTATCCAGCGATCCCTACTCCCCCGGCGACGACACCGGTCACGGGCAGGTCACATCCCGTCGATGAGTCGCTGCACCCGCTCGTCGTAGGCCTTGAACGGGTCCTTGCAGAGCACCGTGCGCTGGGCCTGGTCGTTGAGCTTGAGATGCACCCAGTCGACGGTGAAGTCGCGACGGCGCTCCTGGGCCTTGCGGATGAACTCGCCCCGCAGTCGTGCGCGGGTGTTCTGCGGCGGCACGCTCTTGGCCTCGAAGATCTTGAGGTCGGTGGTCACGCGGGCCACGGCGCCGCGCTTCTCCAGCAGGTAGTAGAGACCGCGGTCGCGGTGGATGTCGTGGTAGGCCAGGTCGAGCTGGGCGACGCGCGGATCACCGAGCGAGAGGCCGTTCTTGGCGCGGTAGCGCTCGATCAGCTTGTGCTTGATGACCCAGTCGATCTCGCGGTCCACCAGGCCGAGGTCGTCGGACTCGACGGCCTTCAGCCCGCGCTCCCACAGGTCCAGCGCCCGCTCGATGGTCGGGGTCGAGATCTGGCGACGGTCCACGAAGTCGCGGGCCTTGCCGAGGTATTCGGCCTGGATCTCGAGCGCGCTCGCCTCGCGGCCGTTGGCCAGGCGGATCTTGCGGCGTCCCGTCATGTCGTGGCTGATCTCGCGGATCGCCCGGATCGGGTTCTCCATCGTGAGGTCGCGCATCACCACGCCCTCCTCGATCATCCGCAGCACGAGGTCGCACGAGGCCACCTTGAGCATGGTGGTCGTCTCGCTCATGTTGGAGTCGCCCACGATGACGTGGAGCCGACGGAACCTCTCGGCATCGGCGTGCGGCTCGTCGCGGGTGTTGATGATCGGGCGGCTGCGGGTGGTGGCGCTGCTGACGCCCTCCCAGATGTGCTCCGCTCGCTGGCTCACGCTGTACGAAGCGCCCCGCGGGGTCATCACGACCTTGCCGGCGCCGACCACGATCTGCCGGGTGACCAGGAACGGGATCAGGACCTCGGCGAGCTTGCTGAACTCCCCTGCGCGACCGACGAGGTAGTTCTCGTGGCAGCCGTAGGAGTTGCCAGCGGAGTCGGTGTTGTTCTTGAAGAGGTAGATGTCGCCCGAGATGCCCTCCTCGTGGAGGCGGTTCTCGGCGTCGAGCAGCAGCCCCTCGAGGATCCGCTCCCCCGCCTTGTCGTGCGTGACGAGGTCGATGATGTCGTCGCACTCGGGTGTCGCGTATTCGGGGTGGCTGCCGACGTCGAGGTAGAGCCGAGCGCCGTTGCGGAGGAAGACGTTGGACGAACGGCCCCAGCTGACGACCTTGCGGAACAGGTAGCGGGCGACCTCGTCGGGGCTCAGCCGGCGCTGGCCCTTGAACGTGCACGTGACGCCGTACTCGTTCTCGATCCCGAAGATCCGCCGGTCCATGACCCCACCCTAGGCCGGTCTCCCACGCCGTGTGGGCGTACGCATCGGTGACACGCAGGCCGCGTGGGGCGGGAGGTCCAGGTGTCGGGTGGCCTTGACGTCCCGATGCTCCTCGGGTGAGCGTTGCTCCATGTCAGCCCGCCACCTCGTCGCGACGGTGCTCGCCGAGCCGAGCCTGGTGGCCGACCTCGAGCTGCGCGTGATGACCGACGACATGTGGTTGTGGCCCGTGCGAACGGCCCCCGTGGTCGTCGACGGTGAACGGATGGAGTTCCAGCTGCGCCGGCGCCTGGTCGAGCAGCGGCGCGGAGCCTGGGACGACGCAGCGACCTGGACACCGGCCTGGATCGGGTTCGGCGACGCGTGGCACGAGTTCGGTCCCGACGGCAACGTCCGACCCTCAGGTCCCCTCCCGTGGGCGGCCCACCAGAGGCTGTGGAGCGCCCTGGAGGAGTTCGGCTCCCTGGTGCGCTACCGACGCCGGCTCAGCGGCATCCCGACCGCGCCCACCTCGCAGTGGCCGGGGCTCAACCTGCGCTGACCCGATTCCCTCAGACCTGGCCGGGCTCCGTGGGCGGAGGCTGCGGCTCGTCGCCGGGCGAGGCCGGGTCGACAGGGTCGACGGGGTCGACCGGGGCGGGGTCACTCGGCTGGGGCGGGCCGGGGTGGGTGGGCTCACCGGTGACCGGGTCCTCCAGCGGGGGCGTCGCACCGGAGACCTGGTCGGTCGGGTCCCGGGGGTCGTCCGTGCCGGACTGGTGCGGGGCCGCGCCGGCGAGAGCGTCCTCGGGAGCTGGGAGGTCCGCCTGCTCGTCGCCGCGCCCGCCCAGGATCTCGGTGAGGCGCGACGCGCGCAGGCGCAGGAACTTGCGGGGCTGCGAGCGGGTGCGGTCGAGCGCGGCGACCTCGAGTGCGCTGGCCGGGATGACGCGGTCCTCGGTCTCGGAGTGCCCGAGCGCCGCGACCGCCACGCGGAGCGCGTCCTCGAGCGGGCTTCCGGCGATGTAGTGCTCCTGGAGGTGCCCGGCGACCACGTCGGCTGCTCCACCCATCACGGCGAAGCCGTGCTCGTCGGCGACCTGGCCGTCGTAGGTGAGCCGGTAGAGCTGGTCGTCGTCGGCGACGTCGCCGATCTCGGCGACGAAGAGCTCGACCTCGTAGGGCTTCTCGCCACCCGAGGAGAAGATCGTGCCGAGCGTCTGGGCGTAGGCGTTGGCCAGCCCGCGGCCGGTGACGTCGCGCCGGTCGTAGGCGTAGCCCCGCATGTCGGCGAGGCGTACGCCGGCGATGCGCAGGTTCTCGAACTCGTTGTAGCGACCGACGGCGGCGAAGGCGATCCGGTCGTAGATCTCGCTGACCTTGTGCAGTGCCTGCGACGGGTTCTCGGAGACGAAGAGGATGCCGTCGGCGTACTGGACGGCGACCACTGACCGGCCGCGGGCGATGCCCTTGCGGGCGAAGTCGGCCCGGTCCTTCATCAGCTGCTCGGGCGAGACGTAGAACGGCATACTCATGCGATGCCTCCGGCCTCGCCTGAGCATGCCAAGGCATAGCTCTGCTGAATTGCGTCCTCGCTGCGCTCGGCCGCCGCGGGCATGACTCGCGCACTGTTCATAGCGCTTCCAATCTCAGGTCAGGGGGGCGGCCGGGCCGTCGGGGCGCTGCATCCGCGACGTCAGGATCCGGTCGGCGATGGCGGCCACGTCCTCGTCGGGCATGCGGTAGCCACCGTCGGGCGTGATCAGGTGGACCACGGGGAAGATGCGGCGGGTGATGTCCGGCCCGCCCGTGGCCGAGTCGTCGTCGGCGGCGTCGTAGAGCGCCTGGATGACCGCGGTGACGGCCTCGTCGGCGCTGAAGTCGTCGCGGTAGAGCTTCTTGAGCGAGCCGCGGGCGAACAGCGACCCGGACCCGACCGAGTGGAACGCAGTCTCCTCGTAGCGGCCGCCGGTGACGTCGTAGCTGAAGATCCGTCCCTGGTCGGCGGCGAGGTCGTAGCCCGCGAAGAGCGGGACGACGGACAGGCCCTGCATGGCGAGGCCGAGGTTGGCACGGATGAGCGCGGCGAGCCGGTTGGCCTTGCCGTCCATCGAGAGCGTGGTGCCCTCGATCTTCTCGTAGTGCTCGAGCTCGGTCTGGAAGAGCCGCACCATCTCGACCGCGAGGCCGGCGGTGCCGGCGATGCCGACGACGGAGAACTCGTCGGCCGGGAAGACCTTCTGGATGTCGCGCTGGGCGATGATGTTGCCCATCGTGGCGCGGCGGTCTCCTGCCATGACCACGCCGCCGGCGAAGGTCGCCGCGACGATCGTGGTGCCGTGGGGCGCGAGGTCACCGGCGTTGCCCGTGGGCACCGCGCGGCGCGACGGCAGCAGGTCAGGAGCCTGGGCGCCGATGAAGTCGGCGAAGCTCGACGTGCCAGGCGTCATGAACGAGGTGGGCAGGCGACTCTCGGTCACTGTCCGCCCTTCTGGATGAACGACTTCACGAAGTCCTCGGCGTTGCTCTCGAGGACCTCGTCGATCTCGTCGAGGATCGCGTCGACGTCACCGTCGATCGTCTCCTTGCGCTCGGCGACGTCGCTCTCGACGACCTCCTCGGTCGCCGTCTCCTCCTGCGAGGACTTGCGCGGCTGCTTCTGCTCCTGGGCCATGCCTCGACCCTATCCACTCCCACCGACGTCACAAGGACGAACGCCCGCAGGAGGACGGGCGAGTCTGAGTCCGGGCTCAGCGCGTGATGGCCGCGACCAGCGCCTGGGCGGTGTCGCTGCGGTCGATCAGGTCACCCACGTGGGCACGCGTGCCCCGCAGCGGGTCGATCGTCGGCACCCGCTGCAGCGACTCCCGGCCGGGCAGGTCGAAGATCACCGAGTCCCACGACGCGGCGGCCACCGAGTCGGCGTACTTGTCGAGGCAGCGGCCGCGGAAGTAGGCGCGGGTGTCGGTGGGCGGATCGTGCATCGCCTCCTCGATCGTCGCGTCGTCGAGCAGGCGCTGGATCCTCCCCGCCCCGGCAAGGCGGTGGTAGAGCCCCTTGTCGGGACGTACGTCGGAGTACTGCAGGTCGATGAGGTGCAGCTTGGCGTCGTCCCAGTCGAGGCCGTCGCGGTCGCGGTACTGGTTGAGGAGCTTGAGCTTGGCGACCCAGTCGAGCTCGGTGGCGCACTCCATCGGGTCGCGCTCGAGCCGGGTCAGCACCGACTCCCATCGCGCCAGCACGTCGACCGTCTGGTCGTCGGCGTCGGAGCCC
Source organism: uncultured Actinomycetota bacterium (assembly GCA_963708875.1). GTDB lineage: Bacteria > Actinomycetota > Actinomycetes > Propionibacteriales > Nocardioidaceae > Nocardioides. The sequence goes on along the minus strand of CAVPUL010000004.1, from coordinate 514,866 downwards.
TGCCGGTCCTCGACATACTTGCGGGCGAGCTCGAGGTACTCCATCTGCAGCTGTACGGCCGTCAGCCGGCGCCCGTCGCGCAGCGTGACGAGGTGCTGCAGAGTGGGGTCGTGCGACACGTCGCGCAGCGTGCGTACGGCGCCCTCGACCGTGAGGTCGCGATCGATGAACCCGTCCTCGATCATCGCGAGCACCAGCGCCGTGGTGCCGACCTTGAGGTAGATCGAGATCTCGGCGAGGTTGGCGTCACCCAGGATGACGTGGAGCCGGCGGTAGACGGCCGGGTCGGCGTGCGGCTCGTCGCGGGTGTTGATGATCGGCCGCTTGAGCGTCGTCTCCAGCCCGACCTCGACCTCGAAGTAGTCGGAGCGCTGGCTGATCTGGAAGCCGCGCTCGGGCGTCGTGTCGCGCCCGTCCTGGCCGATGCCGACCCGACCCGCGCCGGTGACGACCTGGCGGGAGACGAAGAACGGCGTCAGGTGGCGCACGATCTCGGCGAACGGGGTCGAGCGCCGCATCAGGTAGTTCTCGTGGGCGCCGTAGGACGCCCCCTTGTTGTCGGTGTTGTTCTTGTAGAGCAGGATCGGCGTGCTGCCCGGCACCTGCGCCGCCATCCGGGAGGCGTCGAGCATGACCTGCTCCCCCGCCTTCTCCCACCGCACCACGTCGAGCGGCGTCGTCACCTCGGGTGAGGAGTACTCCGGGTGCGCGTGGTCGACGTAGAGCCGGGCTCCGTTGGTGAGGATGACGTTGGCCAGGCCGAGGTCCTCGTCGGTGAGCTGGGTCGGGTCCGCGATCTGACGGGCCATGTCGAAGCCACGGGCGTCCCGCAGCGGTGACTCCTCCTCGAAGTCCCAGCGGGCCCGACGGGCCTTGGCGGTCGACGAGGCGTAGGCGTTGACGATCTGCGACGACGCGACCATCGGGTTGGCCGCGGGCTGGCCCTGCACCGAGATGCCGTACTCGACCTCCGTGCCCATCACCCGTCGTACGCTCATCCGGGGCCCCCGCCGTGTGTTGGATGGAGGAGCGCAGCGGAGGAAGCCAAGAACACTGCGGGGTGGAGGTCATGACATGAGCCTACGGGTGTGGGACGAGCGGGTCGTGCCGCGCCTGACCGACCTCAGTCTCCGCGGTGACGAGGTCGGCGAGATGCGGGAGGTGACGTGCGCCGGCCTGGTCGGCCGGGTGCTGGAGATCGGGTTCGGCAGCGGTCTCAACGTGCGGTGGTACCCACCGGAGGTCACGTCGGTGACCGCCATCGAGCCCTCCGACCTCGGCTGGCGGCTCTCCGAGCGCCGACGAGGGCGCACGACGCTCCCGATCGAACGTGCCGGGTTGGACGGGCAGCATCTCGACCTGCCGGACGAGTCGCACGACAGTGCGCTGATCACCTTCAGCCTCTGCACGATCCCCGACCCGCTGCTGGCGCTGCGCGAGGCACGTCGGGTGGTGCGGCCCGGCGGGCGGCTGCACGCGCTCGAGCACGGCCTGGCTCCCGACGAGTCCGTACGACGGTGGCAGCGACGGATGGAGCCGCTGCAGCGCGCCGTGGCAGGCGGGTGCCACCTCACGCGCGACATCCCCGCCCTGGTGACCGCCGCGGGATGGGGCATCGAGGCGTCCGAGCAGTCCTACCTGCCCGGGCCTGCGGTCTCGCGGCCCTGGGCCTACGGCTACCGGCTGGTCGCTGGCTAGCTCAGCGCCCGCGGCGCAGGAAGCCGGCAAGGAACAGGACGATGAGGACGACGACGACGATGATGATGATGGTTCGCATCTGGTCAACCTAGCCCTCACCGGGTCCGGCACACACGCTCCGAGGGGTGTCCTTCCCCGGCGTGTCGCGGTCAGGGGATCCGCGACTGCCAGGCGTGCGCGATGTTGACGCCGACGATCCCGATGAGTGCGACCAGCAGCGGCAGGAAGTGGCCGGTGACGCCGAGCACGATGCAGATCGGGATGAAGGCGACCAGCGAGATGATGCCGAGGGCCAGCTGGCGCTTCCCGGCGCCGGCCACCTCCGACGTACGCCGTTGCAGCAGGGAGACCTGGTCGGCGACCCGGCGGTCGACGGCACGCTCGATCCGCTCGGCGAAGCCGTCCACCAGCTCGGCGTCGTAGCGGGCGCCGAGCTCGCGACGCGTCGCGAGAGCGGCCTCGATGTCGCCGTGGCCGAGGTCGTCCTCGGGGCTCATCGACCCGGGCTCACAGGTATTGGCCGGTGTTGGCCACCGTGTCGATCGAGCGGCCCGGCTCGGTGCCCTGCTTGCCGGTGACGAGGGTGCGGATGAACACGATGCGCTCACCCTTCTTGCCCGAGATCCGCGCCCAGTCGTCGGGGTTGGTGGTGTTGGGCAGGTCCTCGTTCTCCTTGAACTCGTCGACGCACGCCTGGAGCATGTGCTGGACCCGCAGCCCGCGGGCGGACGGGTTCAGGTCGCTGTCGAGGAAGTCCTTGATCGCCATCTTCTTGGCGCGGTCGACGATGTTCTGGATCATCGCGCCCGAGTTGAAGTCCTTGAAGTAGAGGACCTCCTTGTCACCGTTGGCATAGGTGACCTCGAGGAAGCGGTTCTCCTCCGACTCGGTGTACATGCGCTCGACCGTGGCGCGGATCATCGCCGCGACCGTCGCCTCGCGGTCGTCGTTGAACTCCGCCAGGTCGACGGTGTGCAGCGGCAGCGACGGCACGAGGTACTTGGAGAAGATGTCGCGCGCCGACTCGGCGTCGGGACGCTCGATCTTGATCTTCACGTCGAGGCGACCGGGCCGGAGGATCGCCGGGTCGATCATGTCCTCGCGGTTGGAGGCACCGATCACGAGCACGTTCTCCAGCGCCTCGACGCCGTCGATCTCGCTCAGCAGCTGCGGGACGATCGTGTTCTCGACGTCGGAGGAGACGCCCGAGCCGCGGGTGCGGAAGAGCGAGTCCATCTCGTCGAAGAACACGATGACGGGCGTGCCCATCGAGGCCTTCTCGCGCGCCCGCTGGAAGACCAGGCGGATGTGGCGCTCGGTCTCGCCGACGTACTTGTTGAGCAGCTCGGGGCCCTTGATGTTGAGGAAGTAGGACTTGCCCGACGCACCGGTGCGCTCGGCGACCTTCTTGGCCAGCGAGTTGGCGACGGCCTTGGCGATCAGCGTCTTGCCGCAACCGGGAGGGCCGTAGAGCAGCACGCCCTTCGGCGGCTTGAGCTGGTGGTCCTTGAAGAGCTCGGGGTGCAGGTAGGGCAGCTCGACGGCGTCGCGGATGGCGTCGATCTGGGCGACCAGACCGCCGATCTGCGAGTAGTCGATGTCCGGGACCTCCTCGAGGACGAGCTCCTCGACCTCGGACTTGGGCACGACCTCGTAGACGTAGCCCGCACGCGTGTCGAGCAGCAGCGAGTCGCCGGCGCGGATGGTGACGTCCTCGGCGCGCAGCGGCTCGGCAAGGCGTACGACGCGCTCCTCGTCGGCGTTGGCGATCACGAGCGCCCGCTCGCCGTCGGCGAGGATCTCCTTGAGCATCACGACCTCGCCGATCTGCTCGAAGTCGAGGGCGGCGACGACGTTGAGCGCCTCGTTGAGCATGACCTCCTGGCCGCGCACGAGGCCGTCGAGCTCGACCGCCGGGCTGACGCTGACGCGCAGCTTGCGACCGCCGGTGAACACGTCGACGGAGTCGTCGTCGTTGCGCGTGAGGAAGGTGCCGAAGCCGGCAGGCGGCTGGGCCAGCCGGTCGACCTCCTCCTTGAGCGTCGTGATCTGGTCGCGTGCATCGCGCAGGGTCTGCGCGAGGCGCTCGTTCTGGCTCGAGACCGCGGCCAGTGACCGCTGGGCGTCGGCCAGCCGGCTCTCGAGGCCGCGGGCCTGACCGGGTACGTCGTCGAGACGGCGGCGCAGGTCGGTGACCTCGGCCTCCAGGTAGCGCACCTGAGTGGCAAGCTGCTCGCGTGTCGGCTCGGACATGGGCACCTCCTCCTCCGCTGGCGAGACTACCTACTCACTCGTGGGACGGAAGTGAATATCTCGCCGTGTCGATCACCGTTTCGCAACGGCTCCGGTCAGGCGGTCACATCGTTGAGGCGGCGGATCGCCGCGAGCTCCCCGTCGCTGAACTCGCCCGAGGCCTCGAGCACCTGCTGCAGGACCTCCGACTTGCCGGCGAGGTAGGTGTCGATGTCCATCCCGGGGTCGGCGGCGAGGGCCAGCTTCACCGACGCGTACGCGTCGCGGAGGTCGTCGCGCGTCCGGAGCACGTCGCGGACGGCCAGGTGGTTGCGCACGTTCGTGGTGCCGGCCGCGCAGACGTACACGTTGCGCCGGGGCGGGCCGGGCTCGAAGAACGCCTCGCGCCCGGTCACGCCGAGGTCACCACGGTGCTCGTAGCCGACGGACTCCAGCGCCGCCACGGCGGCAGCCACGTCGGACGCGTCGAGGATCACGTCGACGTCGAGGACCGGCTTGGCCGCCAGTCCTGGCACGGACGTGGACCCGACGTGCTCGACGGTCGCGTCGAGGCCGGTCAGCGCCTCACGCAGGACGGAGGCGACCTCGTCGAACTGCACCGCCCAGTCGGGCGACCAGTCGACGACCTCGATGCTCACTCGTCGGCGATGGGGTCGAGGTCGACGACCTCCACGGGCGGGATGTCCGCAGGTCGCGGGCCGGTGTAGTCGGGGCCGTACGCGCCGGGTGCGGGGCGACGCGTCTTGCGCGGCGGCCTCTCCCCCGGCGACATCCGGCGGGCGGTGACCAGGAAAGCGGTGTGGCCGATCATCTTGTGGCCCGGCCGCACGGCCAACCCCTCGACGTGCCAGTCGCGCACGAGCGACTCCCACGGCTGCGGCTCGGTGAAGCCGCCGTGCACCCGCAGGGTCTCGACGACCCTCGAGAGCTGGGTGGTCGTGGCGACGTAGGCGCAGACGATGCCGCCCGGGACCAGGGCGTCGGCGACGACGTCGACGCAGTTCCACGGGTCGAGCATGTCGAGGATGACCCGGTCGACCTGGTGCGCACCGTGGTCGGCCAGGCCCTCCTTGAGGTCGCCGAGACGGAGGTCCCACGCCGGGTGGGTCTGGCCCTCCGGGGCGGAGAAGAACTGGTTGACGTTGCGGCGGGCGACGTCGGCGAACTCCTCGCGCAGCTCGTACGACGTCACGCTCCCCCACGGTCCGACGGCCCGCAGCAGCGAGCAGGTCAGCGCGCCCGACCCGGCACCGGCCTCGACGACCCTGGCACCCGGGTAGATGTCGGCGAGCGCGACGATCTGGGCGGCGTCCTTCGGGTAGACGACCGCTGCACCGCGTGGCATCGAGACCACGAACTCGCTCAGCAGCGGGCGGAAGATCAGGTACTGCCCGGCTGCCGACGAGGTGAGGGTGAAGCCCTCGTCGCGGCCGATCATGTCGTCGTGGTCGAGGTGGCCCTTGTTGGAGAAGAAGCGCTTGCCGGCGACGAGCTCGAAGTTGTGCTTGCGGCCCTTCTGGTCGACCAGCCGGACCCACTCGCCCTCGCGCAGGGGGCCGCGGTGGACGCCGGACCAGGCCTCGGCGGGGACGTCGGGAGAGGGGACGGACATGGCCGGAAGACTAGGGCATGTCGCTCACGTCTCGGCCGACGACGGAGGTCGCGGTCAGCGCGATGCGTTCTCGCGGAACGCCCGGTCGACGTCCGCAGTGGCGAGCACGCCGTAGATCGACCCGTCGGCCTCGACGAGGAGGTATTCCTCGGCGGGTCGTCTGCTGATGGCCAGCACGAGGTCCTCACCGGCCACGGTCGCCGGCAGTGTCAGACCCTCCTCGATCGCCCGTGCCACGGTCGAGACCGGCACCCAGGGGCGTCGCTCCTCCGGCATGGCGGACACCGCGGCCTCGCTCACGATGCCGAGCGGCCTGCCGTCGAGCGAGACGGTCACGATGCTGCCGGCCTGGGCCTCCTGCGCGCGCCGGACTGCCTCGCCCAGGGGCAGGTCGGAGGGGACGGTGAGCGTACGTCGGGCGAGCGGACGGGCGACGAGGGCGGGGAGGCGCTCGCGCAGCCTGGCGTGCGCCATCGCGGCGGTCGCGCCCGTCCAGAGGAACAGGCCGAGGATGAAGACCAGGACGATGTCCATCAGCGTCGGGTCGACGCCGAAGAGCGGCCGCTGCACCAGCGGCCAGGCCAGCAGGGCGAGGGCGGCGAGGCGTCCACCCCAGCCGGCCACGATGGTCGCGCGGTGCTGGTTGCCCGAGGCGCCCCAGACGAGTGCCTTGAGCACCCGGCCGCCGTCGAGCGGCAGGCCCGGCACGAGGTTGAGCACGCCGATGACCAGGTTGGCGCCCGCGAGCCCCTCGATCGCGACCCTGATGAGCCCCGCAGGGACGACGAACCAGAGACCGACGGCTGCCACGCCGACGGCGATCGAGGTCAGCGGTCCGACGACTGCGATCCAGAACTCGTGGCGCGGCCTCTTGGCCTGGCCGTCGATCTCGGTCATCCCGCCGAGGAAGTGGAGCGTGATCGAGTTGACGCCGTAGCCGAGGTGCTGGGCGGTGACCGCGTGGGAGGCCTCGTGCAGGAGCACGGACAGGTAGAGGACGACCGCGAACACGAACCCGGCGACGTACTTCCAGAACCCGAGCCCGGGCTCGACCTGCTCGATGCGAGGAGCGAAGGTGAGCGAGATCAGCAGCGCGACGATGAACCACGAGCTGGTCATGAGCACGTCGATGCCGGCGATCGATCCGATCCGGAACGTGCCCGGTGCGCGCGGCGACGGCGCCGTGCGTCTCTCGCCAGGAGCTGGATCAGTGGGTGCGGGCACGTGGCGAGCCTAGCCAACGACGCCGACACGCGACCGCGCGCCGTCCCGCCGGACGAGCAGTGTCGTACGCCTCGCCTAGGGTGAGCCGCGCCATGACGATCCCGCCCGCAGCACCGCCTGCCGAGTCCCCCGCCGAGCGGGTCTCGACGCCGGTCGACGGCGTCGACGTGCTGGGCGCGATCTCGCCGAGCCGGGCGGGCGACTTCATGGCCTGCCCCCTGATGTACCGCTTCCGCACCATCGACCGGCTGCCCGAGGCGCCGTCGCCCGACGCGGCGCGCGGCACGCTCGTCCACAAGGTGCTCGAGGACCTCTTCGACCTCCCCGCGCTCGACCGCACACCCGAGCGGGCCGGCGACATGCTGGTCCCGGCGTGGGACCTGCTGCTCGAGGCCGAGCCCGAGCTGGACGCGATGTTCGGCGAGGCCGGGCCTGACTTCACCGCCTGGCTCTCGTCGTGTCGCACCGTGCTCGACCGCTACTTCGACCTCGAGGACCCGCGCCGTCTCGAGCCGGCCGACCGCGAGCTCTACGTCGAGGCGCTGCTCGATTCCAAGCTCCTGCTCCGGGGCTTCGTCGACCGGATCGACGTCGCGCCCGACGGCCGGATCCGCATCGTCGACTACAAGAGCGGCAAGAGCCCGGGCGAGGGCTACGAGGCGAAGGCGCTGTTCCAGATGAAGTTCTACGCCCTCGTCGTCTGGCGGCTGCGCGGCGTCGTGCCGTCGATGCTGCAGCTGATCTACCTCGGCAACGGCGAGATCCTGCGCTACGAGCCCGACGAGGACGACCTGCGCGCGACCGCCCGCAAGGTCGAGGCCGTGTGGGCCGCGATCCGTCTCGCCCAGGAGTCCGGTGACTGGCAGCCGAACCCGTCCCGCCTGTGCGACTGGTGCTCGTTCCACGAGTTCTGCCCCACCAAGGGCGGCACCATCCCTCCCCTCCCCGAGCGTGCGACCGTCGTCGCGGACGCCTCGACGGACGAGTCCGACGACTGACCGCCCGACCGGTGGGCCACTGTCGCCGGCTCAGACGCCGCTGTACGCCTCGGGCGGAGCCTCGGGGCCGGTGACCGATCCGGAGAACCCGTCGGTCACCATGACCGCCTCCACCGCGTGCCGCTCGATCTCGCCCGAGGCGATCTTCTCGACCCAGTGGCACGCCACCCGGTGGCTGTCGGTGGCTCCCGGCACGTCCACGACCCGCAGCTGGGGCCGCTCGGTGTCGCAGAGGGTCTCCTGCTTCCACGGGCACCTCGTGTGGAAGCGGCAGCCGCTGGGCGGGTTCGCCGGCGAGGGAAGGTCGCCGGTCAGCAGGATCTGCTCCCGCGCGTCCTCGAGCACCGGGTCCGGCACGGGCACCGCGGACATGAGGGCTCGCGTGTAGGGGTGGAGCGGTACGTCGTACAGCTCGGCGCCGTCGGACTCCTCGACGAGGCCGCCGAGGTACATCACGCCGATCCGGTCGCTGATGTGGCGCACGACGGCGAGATCGTGCGCAACGACCAGGTAGGTCAGGCCGAACTCGTCCTGGAGGTCCTGGAGCAGGTTGATCACCTGGGCCTGGATCGACACGTCGAGCGCGCTGACCGGCTCGTCGGCCACGATCAGGTCCGGCCCGACGGACAGGGCGCGGGCGATGCCGACGCGCTGGCGCTGGCCGCCGGAGAACTCATGGGGGTACTTGCTGAGCGCTGCCGTCGGCAGGCCGACGGCGGACATCAGCTCGCGCAGCCGCGCACGCGTCTTGGCCTTGTCGGTGTCGAGCCCGTGGGCCCGCAGTCCTTCGACCAGCAGGGACTCGACCGTCTGGCGCGGGTCGAGGCTGGAGAGCGGGTCCTGGAAGACCATCTGGAACCGCTTGCGCTCCTTGCGCAGCTCCTCGCCCCTGAGCGAGGCGATGTCGGTGCCGTCGAAGAGCACGGAGCCCGCGGTCGGCGGCTCGAGGTTGATGATGGCCTTGCCGAGGGTGGACTTGCCGCACCCCGACTCTCCCACCAGCCCGTACGTCTCGCCGCGCCGGATGCTCAGGTCGACGCCGTCGACGGCGCGTACGTGTCCCACGGTGCGATCGAAGACGATCCCGCTCTTGATCGGGAAGTGCACCTCGAGGTCGGTGACCTCGACGAGCACGTCAGGACTCCCGCTCATCGCGTGCCTCCCATGGGGTTGAAGCAGCGGTAACCGACGACCTGGTCGCCGTCCCACTGGGGCGTCTCGCTGGTGCAGGCCTCGACGGCGTTGGAGCAGCGCGGCGCGAACGCGCACGCAGAGGTCCACGGCAGGTTGTCGGCCACGGAGCCCGGCACCGGGGAGAGCCTCTCCCCGCGCGCCGCGTCGAGGCGCGGGATCGAGTTGAGCAGCCCCACCGTGTAGGGGTGGCGCGGGTTGCGGAACAGCCCGTGCCGACCTCCGCGCTCGACGACCTTGCCGCCGTAGAGCACGTTGACCTCGTCGCACAGCCCGGCGACGACGCCGAGGTCGTGCGTGATCATCACCAGCGCGGTGCCGGTGTCGACGACGAGCTCCTTGAGGAGGGCCAGGATCTGCGCCTGGATCGTCACGTCGAGCGCAGTGGTGGGCTCGTCGGCGATGAGCAGGCGCGGGGTGCAGGCGAGCGCCATCGCGATGAGGGCACGCTGGCGCATGCCGCCGCTGAGCTGGTGCGGGTAGTTGAGCAACCGGGCCTTGGGGTCCGGGATGCCGACCCGCTCGAGGAGGTCGGCCGCCTTCGGCGTCGCCTGCTTGCGGCTGAGGCCCTGGTGACGCTCCATCACCTCGGTGACCTGGCGCCCGATCGAGACGACCGGGTTCAGCGACGACAGCGGGTCCTGGAAGATCATCGCGATGTCCGAGCCCCGCCGGTCGCGCATCGCCGACTCCGACAGGGACAGCAGGTCCTCGCCGTCGAAGATCGCCGTGCCCTCGACCCTGTTGCCGTGGTCGGGCAGCAGGCCCATGATCGCGAGCGACGTCACCGACTTGCCGCAACCGGACTCGCCGACGAGGCCGACGGTCTGCCCGGGACGTACGTCGAAGCTGACGCCGTCGACCGCGTGGAAGGCCTCCTCGCCCTGGCGCTGGAAGGTGACGCGCAGGTCGCGCACGGAGAGCAGCGGCTCGGCCGAGCCGGTGCCGTACTGGGCGGTGCGACTGGTCGTGTGCGTCATCGCGCTCACCTCCTCGACTTCGGGTCGAGTGCCTCGCGCAGCGACTCACCCATCAGCGTGAACCCGAGGGCGACGACGACGATGCAGCCGGCCGGGTAGAACGCCAGGTGCGGCGCCTCGGAGATGTACTGCTGAGCCAGGCCGAGCATCTGCCCCCACTCGGGTTGTCTCTGGTCGGGGTTGCCGAGTCCCAGGAACGACAGGGCGGCGGCGTCGATGATCGCGACGGCCAGCGAGAGGGTGGCCTGCACGACCACCGGCCCCATGGCGTTGGGGAGCATGTGGCGGAACACGATCGCGCGTGGTCGTACGCCGAGGGAGCGGGCGGCGAGGACGTGGTCGCTCGAGCGTTGCGCCAGCATCGACCCGCGCAGCAGCCGGGCGAAGATCGGCACCTGGACGATCGCGATGGCGACGATCAGCGTCCACTGGCTCGCCTCCCGGGCGAGCGAGGCGATGGTGAAGGCCAGCAGGAGCGACGGCACCGACAGCAGCACGTCGACGGTGCGCATGACGAACGAGTCGACCCAACCGCCGACGGCGCCGGAGATGGTGCCGAGGGTGACGCCGCCCAGCAGACCGAAGATGGTCGCGAAGACGCCGACGACGAGGGTCTGCCGGCTGCCGACGAGGAGCCGGGAGAACAGGTCGCGCCCCCGGTCGTCGCCACCCAGGAGGTGGCCCGGCTCCGGGCCGGGCACGGGGTTCGACTGCGGCCGGACCTTGTCGAGCAGTGGTCGGGCCGTGACGTCCCACGGTGCGATCCACGGGGAGATGATCGCGAGCACGATGAAGACGACCGTGATCACCAGGCCGGTGAGGAAGACCGGGTTGCGACGCAGCCGCTTCCAGGCACTGCGGACGAGCGAGACGCCGGGCTCCTCGTCGACAGCGCCGGCCACTGCCAGCGAGTCGATCCGCTGCTTGCGCCGGTCGCCGTAGGAGGGGCGGCGCGACTCCTGGTCGGTCTTGTCGACCTTGTCGTCCATGTCGATCTTGTCGTCCATGTCGCTCACCTCGTCCTGATCCGGGGGTCGATGACGGCGTAGGCGATGTCGACCAGCAGGTTGACCAGGACGTAGATCACCGCGGCGGCCAGGATCAGCACCTGGAGGACCGGGTAGTCCTTCTCGCGGAAGGCGATGGCCAGGGCGTCGCCGACGCCGCGGAAGGAGAACACGGACTCCGTCAGCACCGCACCGGCCAGCAGGCCGCCGGTCTGGAGGCCGATGGTGGTCACCACCGGGAGCATCGCGTTGCGCATCACGTGGCGTCCGCGGATCACGCGAGAGGTGAGCCCCTTGGCCTCGGCGGTGCGGACGTAGTCCTCGTCGAGCACGTCGAGCACCGAGGCCCGGGTGATCCGGAAGATCACCGCGAACGGGATCGTGGCCAGTGCGACCGAGGGGAGGATCAGGTGCTTGAGCGCATCCCACGAGGCGTCCCACTCGCGGGTGAGGATCCCGTCGAGGACGAACATCCCGGTCACCCGGGTCGCATCGACGCCGGTGCTCTGCCGCCCGGACACCGGCAGCAGGTTCCACTCGACGGCGAAGGAGTACTTGAGCAGGAAGGCCGTGAAGAACACCGGCATCGCCACACCGACCAGGGAGACGATGACCGTGCCCGTGTCGACCGCCGACCCATGCCGCCGGGCGGCGATGTAGCCCAAGGGGATGCCGAACGCGATCGCGATCAGCATCGCCAGGAACGCCAGCTCGATGGTGGCCGGCAGCCGACTCAGGAAGACGTCGAGCGCGTCCTCGCCGGGGAGCACCTTGGTCGAGACGCCGAAGTTGCCGTGGAGGGCTCGCTCCATGAACTTCACGTACTGCACGGGCAGGGGCTGGTCGAGGCCCAGCGCCGCCTCCAGCGCCGCGCGTCGCGCCGGAGTCTGTCGCTCGCCGAGCATGGCCGACACCGGCCCACCGGGCAGCGACCGCAGCCACACGAACACGAGCATGGACAGCACGAGCACGACCAGGCACATCTGCAGCAGTCGTCGTACGACGAAGCGGATCAACGCATCTCCTCACAGGGCTGCGCGGGGCCGGGGGCCGTCACTGGGACGACCCCCGGACCTCACGCAGGTCGATCTGTCACCGGGTAGGAGCTACTGGCCGCCCACCGAGACGGTGTCGAACTCCTCGGCCGTGAGCGGGCTGGGGACCACACCGTCCACGCCCGGTCCGACCACGAGGGCCGGCGGCGAGTGGCTGATCGGCAGGCCGGGGAGGTACTCGTCCATGATCTGCTGGTTGATCTTCTCGAAGGCCGCGCCGCGCTCGTCGTCGTCGACGACGGCGTCCGCCGCCTTCAGGTCGTCGGAGAGCTGCTTGCCCCACGGATAGGCCTCGGTGCCGAAGTCGTTCTCCTTGAGGTTGCCGAAGAACGTGCCGACGAAGTTGAACGGCGAGTCGTAGTCACCGGTCCAGCCGAGGATGTACGCGTCGTACTTGCCGGCCGTCACGTTGTCGAGGTAGCCGCCGTTCCACGATGCCGTCTTGACGTTGACCTTGATGCCCACGGCCTCGAGGTCGGTGCGCAGCGCCTCGAAGATCTTCTCCGGGTCCGGCATGTAGGGCCGGCTGACCTCGGTCGGGTACGCGAAGTTGAGCTCCATGCCCTCGGCTCCGGCCTCGGCCAGGAGCTTCTTGGCCTCCTCCGGGTCGTAGGCGTAGGGCTCGAGGCTCGTGTTGTAGCCGCTCACCGTGTCGGGCATGAACTGCGTCGCGACGGCGGCGCCCTCGGGCAGCTGCGTCGAGACCAGCTGGTCGCGGTTGAGCGCGTGGTAGAGCGCCTGGCGGACCTTGAGGTCCTTGAGCTGCGGGTTGGCCTCCGGGTTCAGGCCGAGGTAGAGGATGTTGAACGGGTCGCGCACCTCGACGCTGTTGCCGTCGGCCTCCAGCCCGGCCCAGTCGACCGGGTTGGGCAGGTCGTAGCCGTTGATGCTGCCGGCCTCGAGCTCCTGGCGACGGGTGCTCTCATCGGGGATGACGCGGAAGACGAGCTCGCTCGACTTCGCCTTGTCGCCCCAGTAGTCGTCGTTGCGGTTGAGCGAGATCGTGCCGTTGGCCTGGTCGTACTCGCCGAAGGTGAACGGACCGGTGCCGACGGGCGCGTCGGCGTAGGCCGGGAAGCTGAAGCCCTCGCCCTCGGCGGCGATGCCGTTGGCGTCACCCTCCTCGAGCGCCTTGGGTGACTGCATCGACAGCGACTCCAGCGACAGCATCGTCGGGAAGCCCGACGTGGGACCGCTGATGCTGATGACGGCCTCGAACTCGTCGGTGGCCTCGCAGCCCCGGTAGAGCGAGTTGTCGGCGTCGTTGGAGAACGCGCCCATCACGTAGCCCCAGTACTCACCGGCGGTCTGGCCGGCCTCGTTCTGGTCGAACATCCGGTCGAAGTTGTAGCAGACGGCCTCGGCGTTGAACGCCTCTCCGTCGTGGAAGGTCACGTCGTCGCGGAGCTTGAAGGTCCACTCGGTGCCGTCGTCGTTGGGGGTCCACTCGGTGGCCAGCTCCGGCACGACCTCGGCGGTGCCGGGCTTGATGCCCACCAGGCCCTCGAACATCTGGCGGGTGACGCGGAACGTCTCGCCGTCCGTGGCGTAGAAGGGGTCGAACATCTCGGGCGCGCCAGCGGCACCGAAGACGAACGTGCCGTCGTCGCTGCCCCCTTCGCCACCGTCGTCGTTGCGTTGGCTGTCGGCACAGCTCGCCAGGGTGGCGGCCGCGAGGACTGCCGCAGTGAGTGTCGCCACGTTCCGTCTAAGAGACATCCGAGGTCCTTCCGAGAGGTCATGCGATCCGATGTGTCCCCGCACCCTAGACCGCTCGCTGTGAGCCGGGCCACAGGAGCATGGTCACGGTCGCATCACGCGTCCTCACGGTGGTCCCACCCGGTCAGGCAGCTGGGTACGCCTCGACGAGACGTGCCAGACCGGCCGCGTCGAGGCCGCTGAGGGTGTCGGTGAACACGCGTCCCTCCCCCTCCAGGATCGGCACGTGGTGCGGCACGCAGAGCACGGTGCAGCCCGCCGCCACGGCCGACTTCGCACCCGTGTTGGAGTCCTCGATCGCCACGCACTCCTCGGGTGCGAGGCCCAGCTCGGCGGCCGCGGTGAGGTAGGGCTCGGGATGGGGCTTGCCGAACTCGACGCGGTCGCCGGTGACGACGGTCGCGAAGATGCCGTCGGGCAGCTGGGCCAGGATCGGCTCGACGAAGCGCTGCCACGACATCGTGACGAGGGCGCACGGGACGCCGTGCTCGTGCAGGTCGGCGAGCAGCTCGCGGGCGCCGGGTCGCCACGGCACCTCGACCTCGACCCGCGCGACCACTCCGTCGAGCAGCTCGTCCACGATCTCCTGCGGGGTGCGATCGATGCCCATGTGGACGCGGATGTAGTCGCCGGAGTCGAGCAGAGCACTGCCGACGAGGTTCATCGCGTGCTCGTGCGACCACGTGCCGCCGTACTTCTCGGCCATCGCGTACTCGGTGTCGATCCAGTAGGGCTCGGTGTCGACGAGGGTCCCGTCCATGTCCCACAGGACGGCCCGGGGCCACCGCACCTGGTCATCGAGGGGCTGACCTGCAGGTCTACCCGGAAGTGCGGTGTTCAGAATGTCCTCCCAGACGCTTCATGCAACGTTGCATGCACTCAACCACCCTAATTCGAAGGGTGTGCCGCACAGGCCATCGTCGAGACGACTCACCGACATCCCCCGATCACCCGCCTTCTCGCCCGGGTCCGGCTCGGTGCGATCAGTGCGATCAGTGCGCCTGGATGGCATGCCATGTGAACGTCGCCGTGACCTTCGAGTGCTGGTACTGGTTGTCCGCCTCCTCGTCGGACCCCGACGGAAGGGTCACCACGAAACGGTACGACCGCTTCTCGTCCACCCCCCAGGTGCCGAGGGACACGTCGAGTCCGGCCAGCGGACCCGAGTAGACCGCTTGCGCCAGGTCGGACTCGAAGACCTCGAGATGCAGGCGGGAGGACAGCAGCCCACCGCCCGGACCGGGCGCGTCGATCAGGTCCTGGACGGTCAGGGAGAAGTCGGCGCCAGCGTCTCCGACGTTCTGGATCGTGGCCGTGCCCTCCACGACCTCGCCGGGCACCAGATCGGACGCGCCCATGATCGCGGCGTTCTCGGCGGAGTTGACCTGCCGCATGCTGCCGGCGGTCACCACGTTGCGGGCATTGGTCGACGAGGAGCTGAACACCCCGAAGCTCCAGGCGACCCCCACCAGGAGCGCCACCACCAGGAGCGTGAGCGCCAGCACCCACTTCGTCGCGTCCCGGCGCAGCACACGCAGCCTCTCCCGGGCCTGGACGTCGTCGGTCACGGCTCGGTGCCCCAGATCGGCACACCGTTGAGGTCCGCGGTGATCTTCGGCGCGGGCTCGAGCGAGGTGTTCGAGCCATGGCTGTGGTCGTCGGTCTCGTCGAACGGCGAGTAGTCCGCGTGCTGGAGGTGCAGCTCGATCGGTCCAGTCGTGGCTCCGGCCGCCAGCGTGCCCGACTTGAAGCTGACCTCGAGGTAGTGGTCGGCGCCGGGCCGCGGGTGCACCCTGATCAACGACAGGCCCAGCTTGGTGCACTTGTACTCAGCGAAGTCGCAGAACGCCAGTGGCGCCGAGTCGTTGTCGGAGGTGAACCAGTAGCGGACGGTCAGATTCTTCATGTTGATGCTGGCGGCGCCCGTGTTCTCGACCACGAGACGCGTCGAGATCAGCGGGTCGTGGGGGTCGTCGTCGAGGTTGGCATACAGGACCTGGGCCTCCTCGTCGATGGGAAGGTGGTCGGGCTCGGCGCCCGACACCAGTCGGCCGTGGTCGTAGACCGTCACCTGGGCGTTGTCGGCGAATGCGTCCTGGTCCTTGAAGCTGTGGTCATCGTGCTGGTCGAAGGTGCCGGGAGACTTCTGCCGGATCTCGAGCTGGTCGAGGGTGGCCGACTCCCCCGGTGCGAGCTGTCCGTTCAGGAAGGCGACCTCGAGGTAGTGGTCGGCGTTCTCCTGCGCGTTCGCGAGCTGCACCATGCGGAGCCCCACGTTGGCGCATCCGAGGGTCGCGGTGAGGCACGCCGCCGACGGCCCGCCGCCTCGTGCATCGGAGGTGAGCCAGTACCGCATGCTCAGTCCGGCGAGCTCGATCGCCGCGGTGCCGGTGTTGCTCAGCTGCAGGCCGAGCCCGATGTCTGCGGCCGCCGCACCCGCGTCGTTGGTGCGTGATCTCGCTGTCAGTGCCACCTGGCCGGGAGGCCCGAACGAGTCGGACGCGGTGAACGTCTGCGGCGTCTCGTGGTGGGCGGTGAATGCGGCTGCCGCGATGCCGGCCGCGACGAGCAGCGCCGCCACGACCAGGACCACGAGCGACAGGGGGCGCCTCACGACGGCACCCCTTCGTCTTCGGTGTCTGCCGGGGTTCCGTCCGGTCCCCCCGCCTCCTGCGCCTCCTGCGCTCGCTCCGCACGAACCGCGTCCCCCGAGACCCGCCAGAGGGTGATCGCGATGTAGGCGATCAGCGCCACCGATGGGATCACGATCACCAGCACCTGCACCCAGCGGACCTGCAGGGCGATGTAGGCGTAGCCGACGTACGGAATGTGGTGGGCCACGCGGGCCTGGTCGGGCCCGTCGAGCACCATCTGCCAGGGGTCGAGGTCCTCGTTCGCGTCGCCCTTGGTGCGGAACAGTCGATCGCCGGGGTTGCTCCCCGTGTTGTCGATGACGGTCGCCTGCACGACCCGGTGGGTCACCGGGTCGTCCACTCCGAATTCCGGCGGTGGCACGAAGGTGATGATGTCGCCGACCTTGATGTCGTCGACCGGTACCACCTCGTCGTAGATGACCGAGCCCACCGGAATGGTCGGCTCCATCGAGCCGCTGACGATCACGTACCTCTCGTAGCCGAGCAACGTCGGCAGCACCATCAGGCCGGCAAGCACGCACGCGCCGACCAGGAGAGCGGTGACGAGCGCCGAGATCGCCCGGTGGGCGCCCCGGCTCACGAGACGGACTCCATCTGCCAGTCGAACCGCAGACTGGTCTCGGCGCCCTCCAAGGCCGGGGAGCTCTCGGCCGCGGGCCAGGTCACGGTGATCGTGTAGGTGCGGATCTCGTCCTGGTCGAAGGTGCCCAGGTCGACCTGGTCGAGGCCGGCCAACGGCCCGTCATAGGCAGGATCCGGCTGCTGCGGGTCGCTCTGCTCGACACGGACGGCCAGGATGTCGCTGAGCGGGGAGGCGGTGTCGAGGTCGAGCACCCCGAGCACCAGCGTGGCGCGGTGGCCGGTGTTCGTGACGATCTGTTGGTCGCTTCGCGTCTCGCCCGGCGTCATCCCGGCCCCGTTGACCACCTGGTCAGTCGCGGACAGCTCGAACGAGACGCCCCCGGCCGCGAACTCGTTGCCAGGGGAACCGGAGGTCGAGGTGAAGTAGGCGCCGGAGAAGCCGATCATCGTCGCGGCCACCAGCAGGACGACTCCGACGGTGATGAGCAACCCGGTGAGGCGTCGGTCCTTCAAGAACGACCTCCGGAGCTCGCTCCCGGAGACACGGTCGGACGCCGCTGCCATGACGGCCTCAGCCGGTGCTCTGCGTGGCGTCCCAGGTGAAGTCAACGGTGGACGACGCGTCCTGGAACTCGTTCCCCGACGCTGCATCGAAGGTCACGGTGAACGTGAAGTCGTGCTGGTCATCGGCGGCCCAGGTCCCCAGGTCGACCGTCGTCATCTCGGACAGAGGGCCGTCATACACCGAGTCTGCGCCGTCGGTGACCGTCAGCGTGAGCGTCGACGAGAACGCCGGCGTGGCTGGCGTGTCGACCAGGTTGCTCGCGGTGAGCGTGAAGTCGCCGTCGGCGTCGCCGACATTGGTGATGCTCACCGTCCCGGTGCCGGACTCACCGGGGAGCAGATTCTCGACCGTGAGAATCGCAGCCCCGTCGGCGGAGTTGTCCTGCTCCATGATGCCGCTGGCGGTCATGTTGCCGGGGTTCGCTGAGGAACTGCCGAAGAGACTGAACGAGAAGACGACGACCAGCGCCGCGATGACCAGGACGACCAGCGCGATGATCAGCCGCGTCGAGTTCTTGCTCATCCACGTCAGACGATCCCCGGCCGTCGGCTCCAGGGCCGGTCCGGGCTGGGGCACGTTTGTCATGACTGCTCCGCTCATCGACAAGGGATCCCTCGTGACGACGTTAGAACGCGGATCCGGCACGGGTCTCCCCCGCAGCGGGTGATCAGACCACCGAGACGTTCAGTCCTCCGGGTCGTAGCCGAGGTTGGGCGAGAGCCACCGCTCGGCCTCGGCGAGGGTCCAGCCCTTGCGCTCGGCGTAGTCGGCGACCTGGTCGCGGGCCAGCCGGCCCACGACGAAGTACTGCGACTGCGGGTGGGAGTAGTAGAAGCCGCTGACCGAGGCTCCCGGCCACATCGCCATCGACTCCGTGAGCGTGATGCCGGTGTGCTCCTCGACGTCGAGGAGCTCCCACAGGGTCTGCTTCTCGGTGTGCTCGGGGCACGCCGGGTAGCCCGGGGCCGGGCGGATGCCGTCGTACTGCTCCTTGATGAGCCCGACGTTGTCGAGGTGCTCGTCGGGCGCGTAGCCCCAGATCTCCTTGCGGACCCGCTCGTGCAACCGCTCGGCGAAGGCCTCGGCCAGCCGGTCGGCGAGCGACTCCAGCAGGATCGCGTTGTAGTCGTCGAGCTCCTCGCGGAAGGCGGCCACGCGCTCGGTCACGCCGTCGCCGGCCGTGACGGCGAAGGCACCGACGTGGTCGCGCAGACCGGAGTCCTTGGGAGCGACGTAGTCGGCGAGCGAACGGTTGGGTACGCCGTCGCGGTGCTGGCCCTGCTGGCGCAGGTGGTGGAGCGTGGCGTGGACCTCGGACCGGTCGTTGCCGAGGTAGACCTCGACGTCGTCGCCGACCGAGCTCGCCGGGAAGAACCCGACGACGCCGTGGGCGCGGATCCACTTCTCCTCGATCATCGTGTCGAGCATCGCCTGCGCGTCGTCGTACAGCTTGCGAGCAGCAGGACCGGAGCTCGGGTTGTTGAGGATGTCGGGGAAGGCGCCCTTCATCTCCCAGGCGTTGAAGAACGGCTGCCAGTCGATGTAGCGGCGCAGCACCGAGAGGTCCACGTCGCGCAGCACCCGTACGTGCTGGGTCACGGGCGTGCCGACGATCGTCGAGACGGCGTGGTCCTGCTGGAGCAGCATCCTGGGCTTGGGCGGGTGATAGCCGGACCAGTCGATCACGGAGGCGTTGGCGCGGGCGTCCTCGAGCGACACCATCGGCCGGTCGTTCTTCGTCGCGTGACGCGCGCGCAGTGAGTCGAAGTCGGCCTGCACGTCGGCCATCAGCTTCTCCCGGCGCCCCGGGTGCAGCAGCGCCGCAGCCGTCGGGACCGAGCGCGAGGCGTCCTTGACCCAGACGACCGGGCCGTCGTACTTCTGGTCGATCTTCACCGCGGTGTGGGCGCGCGACGTGGTCGCGCCGCCGATCAGGAGCGGGATCTCGAGGCCGAGGCGCTGCATCTCGGAGGCGAAGTTGACCATCTCGTCGAGCGACGGCGTGATCAGGCCGGACAGCCCGATGATGTCGGCACCGACCTCGGCCGCGGTGTCGAGGATCTTCTGCGCCGGCACCATCACACCGAGGTCGATCACCTCGTAGTTGTTGCACTGGAGCACGACACCGACGATGTTCTTGCCGATGTCGTGGACGTCGCCCTTCACCGTGGCCATCACGATCGTGCCGTTGGTGTCCTTGGAGGCGGCGAGGGTCGGGTCGTTGGCCTTCTCCTCCTCGATGAAGGGGATCAGGTAGGCGACGGCCTTCTTCATCACGCGGGCGCTCTTGACCACCTGGGGCAGGAACATCTTGCCGGCACCGAAGAGGTCGCCGACGACGTTCATCCCGTCCATCAGCGGGCCCTCGATCACCTCGATCGGGCGGCCGCCCGCGTCGGCGATCTCGGCGCGCAGGGCCTCGGTGTCGGACTCCACGTGGTTGTCGATGCCCTTCACCAGGGCGTGGGTGATCCGTTCGCGCAGCGGAAGTGCGCGCCACTCGTCCTCGGTGACCTCGACGTCGGCCGCGGCGACGTTGAAGCGCTCGGCGACCTCGAGCAGCCGCTCGGCGGCGTCGGGGCGACGGTTGAGCACGACGTCCTCGATGCGGTCGCGCAGCTCGGCGTCGACCTCGTCGTAGACGACCAGCGCCCCGGCGTTGACGATGCCCATGTCGAGCCCGGCCTGGATGGCGTGGAAGAGGAAGACCGCGTGGATCGCCTCGCGCACCGGGTTGTTGCCGCGGAACGAGAACGAGACGTTGGAGATGCCGCCGCTGACCTTGGCGCCCGGCAGGTTCTGCTTGATCCAGCGGGTGGCCTCGATGAAGTCCTGGCCGTAGGTCGCGTGCTCCTCGATGCCCGTCGCGACGGCGAAGACGTTGGGGTCGAAGATGATGTCCTCGGGCGGGAAGCCGACCTCGTCCACCAGGATCCGGTAGGCCCGCTCGCAGATCGCCTTGCGCCGCTCGAGGTTGTCGGCCTGGCCGTCCTCGTCGAACGCCATCACGACCACCGCGGCGCCGTACTTGCGGCACAGCCGAGCGTGGTCGCGGAACGCCTCCTCGCCCTCCTTCATGGAGATGGAGTTGACGATCGACTTGCCCTGCACGCACTTGAGGCCGGCCTCGATCACCTCCCACTTGGAGGAGTCCACCATCACCGGGACGCGGCTGATGTCGGGCTCGGCCGCGATGAGCTTGAGGAAACGGTCCATCGCGGCGACGCCGTCGATCATCCCCTCGTCCATGTTGACGTCGATGACCTGCGCGCCGGACTCGACCTGCTGCGCCGCGACGCTCAGCGCGGTGTCGTAGTCGCCGTCCTTGATGAGCTTGCGGAACTTCGCGGAGCCGGTGATGTTGGTGCGCTCGCCGACGTTGAGGAAGAGGCTGTCCTCGGTGAGGGTCAGCGGCTCGAGCCCGGACAGCCGCATCACGGCCTGGTGCTCGACCGGCTGGCGGCGGGTCTTGCCCTCCACCGCCGACGCGATGGCAGCGATGTGTTCGGGCGTGGTGCCGCAGCATCCGCCGACGAAGTTGAGGAAACCGGCGTCCGCGAACTCGGACAGCACGGCCGCCGTCTGGTCCGGCGTCTCGTCGTACTCACCGAAGGCGTTGGGCAGGCCGGCGTTGGGATAGACGCTGACGAACGAGTCGGCCAGGCGCGAGAGCTCGGCGACGTAGGGGCGCATGTCGCGCGCGCCGAGCGCACAGTTGAGGCCGACCGCCAGCGGGCGCGCGTGGCGTACGGAGTCCCAGAAGGCCTCGGTGACCTGACCCGAGAGCGTCCGACCGGAGGCGTCGGTGATGGTGCCGGAGATGATGACCGGCCAGCGACGCTCCTGCTCCTCGAAGAGCGTCTCGACGGCGAAGATCGCAGCCTTGGCGTTGAGGGTGTCGAAGATCGTCTCGATCATCAGCAGGTCGGCGCCGCCGTCGACGAGGCCGCGCGCGGCGGTGAGGTAGGCATCGGCGAGCTGGTCGAAGGAGACGTTGCGGGCACCCGGGTCGTTGACGTCGGGCGAGATCGAGGCAGTACGCGTCGTCGGGCCGAGCGCGCCGGCGACCCAGCGCGGCCGGTCGTCGGTCGCGACCTCGTCGGCCGCGGCGCGGGCGAGCCGGGCGGACTCGAAGTTGAGCTCGTAGTCGAGGGCCTCGAGGCCGTAGTCGGCCAGCGACACGGCGTTGGCGTTGAAGGTGTTGGTCTCGATGATGTCGGCGCCCGCGCGGAGGTACTCCTCGTGGATCGTCCGGATGATGTCCGGCTGGGTGATCGTCAGCAGGTCGTTGTTGCCGATCAGGTCGCTCGGGTGGTCGGCGAAGCGCTCACCGCGATAACCCGCCTCGTCGGGGCGGTCGCGCTGGATGGCCGTGCCCATCGCGCCGTCGAGCACCATGATCCGCTGGCCCAGGATCTCCGTGAGGGCGTCGGTGGCGTCTGGACGGTGCTGCGGCTTCACAGGCTGGCCTTCCTGTTGCTGGCGGAGATCCAGCCTAGGAACGGAGTCCGACACGCGGACTGGATTCCCACATCGTGGCATCCGCCGACACCCGCCACGAAATCACGACGGATCGCTGGGGGATGCGCCCTAGGGTGGAGTGGTGATCGAGTTCGACGACGTGCAGGACCTCGTCTCCCCCGTGGTCATCGCCGCTTTCGAGGGGTGGAACGACGCCGCAGACGCGGCCTCCGGGCTCGTGGACCACCTCATGGAGCAGTGGAAGGCCGAGGTCATCGGCGCCATCGACCCCGAGGAGTTCTACGACTTCCAGGTCAACCGACCGGTGATCAGCACCGACGTCAACGGCCACCGACGCCTCGCCTGGCCGACGACGCGCATCGCCGTCGCGCGACCGGCCGAGCTCGACCGGGACATCATCCTGGTCCGCGGCATCGAGCCCAGCATGAAGTGGCGACAGTTCTGTGCCGAGCTCCTCGCTGCCTGCGACGACCTCGGCGCCGAGCTCGTCATCACCCTCGGCGCGCTGCTCGCGGACACTCCGCACACCCGCCCGATCCCCGTCACCGGTACGGCCACGGAGCCCGACCTCGTCGACCGGCTCGACCTCGAGCAGTCGACCTACGAAGGACCGACGGGCATCGTCGGCGTCTTCAACGACGCCTGCACCCAGCTCGACATCCCCGCCGTGTCCTACTGGGCCGCGGTGCCCCACTACGTCGCGCAGCCGCCCTGCCCCAAGGCCACGCTCGCGCTGCTCGGCCAGCTCGAGGAGCTGCTCCAGGCCCCGATGCCGCTGGGCGACCTGGTCGAGGACTCCAAGGCCTGGGAGCGCGGCGTCGACGAGCTGGCGGCCGAGGACGAGGACGTCGCCGACTACGTCCGCGCGCTCGAGGAGACCCGCGACACCGCCGATCTTCCCGAGGCCACCGGCGAGGCGATCGCGCGAGAGTTCGAGCGCTACCTGAAGCGCCGCGACACGGACTGACTGCTGTGCGAAGCGGATCCTGAGCGCTGGGGATCCCCCTCGCTCACCCCTCGAGCGAGCGGGCGTACGTCAGAGCGACAGGCCGAGGGTCGCGTCGAGGAGGCGGTGGACGGTCGTCGCCGCCTCGTGGTCGGAGGTGTCGGCCAGGCCCGTGGTGCCCAGCGTTGCCTCGACCCACTCCTGCACCGCGGCGACGGCGGTCGGTGCGTCGAGGTCGTCGGCGAGCGCACTGAGCACGCGTTCGACCACGGGA
Source organism: uncultured Actinomycetota bacterium (assembly GCA_963708875.1). GTDB lineage: Bacteria > Actinomycetota > Actinomycetes > Propionibacteriales > Nocardioidaceae > Nocardioides. The sequence continues at coordinate 491,626 of CAVPUL010000004.1, read as the reverse complement.
CCAGCCGCGGCTCCGTGGCCCAGCGCGAGGGCCCGGCGCCAGCTCGCGAGGGTGTCGACGGCGTCCCAGAGCTGGTCGTCGGTCCACTCCCAGTCGCTGCGGTAGTGGTGGCGCAGCAGCACCAGCCGGATCGCCATCGGGTCGACCTCGCTCATCCGCAGCGCGGAGACGAAGACGAGGTTGCCCTTGGACTTCGACATCTTCTCGCCGTCGTAGGCGACCATCCCGGCGTGGGCGTAGGCCCGGGCGAACCGCTCGCCGGGGTGGGCCACCTGGGCCTCGCCGGCGGACATCTCGTGGTGCGGGAAGACGAGGTCGCTCCCGCCGCCCTGGACGTCGATCGACGTGCCGAGGTGGTCGAGGGCGATCGCGGAGCACTCGATGTGCCAGCCGGGTCGGCCCGGACCCCACGGGCTGGGCCACGCGGGCTCGCCCGGGCGTTCGGCGCGCCACAGGAGGCAGTCGAGCGGGTCCTTCTTGCCCTCGCGATCAGGGTCGCCGCCGCGCTCGCCGAAGATCGCCAGCATGGCGTCGCGGTCGAGCCCGGAGACGGAACCGAAGGCGTCGTCCGCGGTCACGGAGAAGTAGAGGTCGTCCTCGACCTTGTAGATCGCGCCGGCCTCGTCGAGGCGCTCGATGAGCTCGATCACCTGCGGGATCGACTCGACCGCGCCGACGTAGTGGGCCGGCGGCAGGACGCGCAGCGCCTCCATGTCGTCACGGAAGAGCTGGGTCTCGCGCTCGGCCAGCTCGACCCAGTCGACCTTGACCTTGTCTGCCCGCTCGAGCAGCGGGTCGTCGACGTCGGTGACGTTCTGGACGTAGGTCACGTCGTGGCCGGCGTTGCGCCACGCCCGGTTCAGCAGGTCGAAGGCGACATAGGTCGCGGCGTGGCCGATGTGGGTGGCGTCGTAGGGCGTGATGCCGCAGACGTACATCCGCGCCGGACCCTCGGGCCGGGTGTCGACGACCCCGCCGGTCGAGGTGTCGTGGATCCGCACCTCCGGACCCGTGACGGGCAGTCGGGGAACGTCGGGCGACGACCAGGAACGCATGTGGGGAAGCCTATCCGGCTAGAAGGGAGGCCACGGGATCACGGGGTACGCCGACGAGGCGGGCGCCGGGAACACCCCGCGGTCCAGCAGCCGGGTGAGACGGCGCGTGGTGACGGCGAGCTCGTCGCGGGTCAGCAGCCCGGCGAGGGTCGCACCGAGGTCGCCGTCCAGCGCGGCCGAGAGCCGGCGCAGGCCGTCGGCCTCCTCGTCGGTGACGCCTTCGCCGACGAAGCCCCACAGGACCGTGCGCAGCTTGGTCTCGACGTGGAAGGTCAGGCCGTGGTCGACGCCGTGGCGGTGGCCGTCGGCCATCGGCAGGACGTGCCCGCCCTTGCGGTCGGCGTTGTTGACGACGACGTCGAAGAGCGCCATCCGGCGCAGCTCGGGCGAGTCCTCGTGCACCAGCGACACCGGCTGGTCGTGGGCGTCGAGGCCGTCGAAGACGTGCCGGAAGCCGGGCGGCACCTCGCTCTCCGCGACGATGTCGACGGGCGACTGGTCCTCGACCTCGTCGCGCCACAGCTGCACCATGCCCGGGCCGTGCGGACCGTCGCCGAGGACCGTCGGCGGCACGATGTCCCAGCCGAGCGCCTCCGACACGGCGTACGCCGCGACCTCGCGGGCGGCGAGCGTGCCGTCGGGGAAGTCCCAGAGCGGGCGCTCGCCGGCGATCGGCTTGTAGACGACGCGGACCCCGCCGAGCTCGCCGACGAAGGTCGCGTTGGAGGCGGGCAGGACCCGCCCGTGCAGGGTCAGCTCGCCGGTCGGGAACTCGCGCGGGAGCGTGCTGTCAGGGGTCACGGCGCCGGAAGCCGTTGGACCGGACGCACAGGTGCCCGTCGGGGTCGATGGGCTCTCCGCAGAAGGGACAGTCGGGTCGACCGGCACCGACCACCGTGCGCGAGCGCTCGACGAACGAACGGGCTGCGGCCGCGGTGAGCCGGACGAGCAGGATCTCCTCGGGCTCGGGCTCGAGCAGGTCCTCGAGGTCCTCCTGCAGCTGCTCGGGCGACACCACGGCCGCCTCGCTGAACGGGAACACCTCGATGACGAGGCGGTCGTCGCTGCCGTCCCACGACAGCGTCATCGTGCCGGCGCGGAACTCCTCCTCGATCGGCTGCTCCAGCGGCTGGCCGTCGACCATGTCGCGGGGCGCGATGGCCGGGATGAGGAGCTCGTCGCCGGCGCTGTTCATCAGCTCGTCGAGGAGCTCGTCGATCCGCTCGGCGAGGGCGGAGACCTGCTGCTTCTCCAGGGAGACGCTGACGATCCGGGTGCCCTCGCGGGCCTGCAGGAAGAAGGTGCGGGAGCCTGGTTCGCCGACGGTGCCGGCGACGAAGCGCTCGGGCGGGTCGAAGCGGTGCACGACGGGCATGTGACTCACCCTAGGTCGTGGCTGGCTGCGTCGGCGTCGGGGTGCCCGGACCCGCTCCCCCGCCGACCACGGCGTCCCCGGCGTTCGCGCGGGACCTGCGCGACGAGCGGCGCGCCTTCTCCGGCGGCGTCAGCCACGAGAGGTCGCCGCCGTGGGTGTTGGTGCCGAGGACGAACGGGCGCGAGTCGGTGTAGCGCACGACCGAGACCGAGGCCGGGTCGACGTGGATGCGCTGGAAGAGGTCGAGGTGGGTGCCGAGCGCGTCGGCGAGGATCGACTTGATGACGTCGCCGTGGCTCACGGCGAGCCAGACGGCGTTGTCGCCGTGCTCCGCAGCGATGCGCGCGTCGTGGCGCCGGATCGCGGCCACCGCCCGGTCCTGCATCGCCCGCATCGACTCCCCGCCGGGGAAGGTCGCCGCCGACGGCTGGGCCTGGACGGTCTTCCAGAGCTTCTCCTTGGCGAGGTCCTTCAGCGGCCGGCCCTGCCACTCGCCGTAGTCGCACTCCGAGAGCTGCTTCTCGGCGCTCGCCCGCAGCGTCGCTGCCTGGCGGCCGGTGATCTCCTTGCACGTCTCGCGGCAGCGTTCGAGCGGGCTGGTGACGGCGGCAGCGAGGCGTACGCCCGCGAGGCGCTCGCCGACGGCGACGGCCTGCTTCAGGCCGGTGTCGTCGAGGTGCACGCCCGACGCGCGACCGGCGAGGACACCGGCGGTGTTGGCGGACGATCGGCCGTGTCGGACGAGGATGACGGTTGGCACCTTCCAGAGGCTAGTGGGCTTAGCCTGACCGTGTGATCGTCGACAACGCGCTCTACCACAGCGGCAAGCGCGTGCCGCTCGGCACGGACGACGACCAGAGCCTCGGCCACGCCCGCGTGCCGTGCGACCCGGGCGACTTCCAGTGGATCGGCATCCACGACCCCAGCCCGGACGAGCTCGAGCTGATCGCGCGCACCTTCGACCTGCACCCACTGGCCGTCGAGGACGCCGGCGACTCCCACCAGCGCCCCAAGCTCGAGCGCTACGGCGACACGCTCTTCCTGGTCCTCAAGACGCTCTGGTACGTCGACGAGGAGGACGCGGTCGAGACCGGCGAGATCAACATGTTCGTCGGCAAGGACTTCATCGTGACCGTGCGGCACGGGCAGGGCATCGACCTCGCGGCCTCGCGCCGCGACCTCGAGCACCGCGCCAAGGTCCTCGAGCACGGCCCGATGGCCGTCCTGTATGCGATCTGCGACCGCGTCGTCGACGAGTACGAGAAGGTCGGCGAGGCCCTCGAGGAGGACGTCGACGAGGTCGAGGAGTCGGTCTTCTCCGAAGCCCGCACCGACGACTCCAACCGGATCTACGTCCTCAAGCGAGAGATCGCCGAGGTGCGCCGCGCCGTGCTGCCGCTGCGCGAGCCGATGCGGAAGTTCGCCATGGGGGCCCACGAGGGCATCAAAGCGGAGACCGCGACCTACTTCCGCGACGTCGCCGACCACCTCCAGCGCGTCTCGGAGGTCATCGACAACCTCGACACGCTGCTCTCCACGGCCTTCGACGCCCACCTGGCGCGGATCTCGGTCCAGCAGAACGAGGACATGCGCAAGATCTCGGCCGGCGCCGCGCTGGTCGTCGTACCCACGCTGGTGGCAGGCGTCTACGGCATGAACTTCGACCACATGCCCGAGCTGCACTGGACCTACGGCTACCCGTTCTCCCTGCTCCTGATGTTCGGGGCGTCGGCCTTCCTGTTCTGGTTCTTCAAGCGTTCCGGATGGCTGTGACGCGGACCCCTGCGGCCGCGCCGACCGCCTGGCGGGTCGTGTGGTGGTTCGGCTTCGTCAGCCTGTTCGCGGACATGGTCTACGAGGGCGCCCGCTCCGTCTACGGGCCCCTGCTCGCCGCGTTGGGTGCCTCCGCCGTCGTCGTCGGTCTCGTCACCGGGGCCGGCGAGGCCGTCGCGCTGGTGCTGCGGCTGGCGTTCGGCCCGCTCGCCGACCGGACCGGCCGCTACTGGTCGCTGACGATCCTCGGCTACGGCCTGACGGTGGTCTGCGTGCCCTTGATCGCCCTCGCACCGAGGCTCGGCGTCGCCGGTCTCGCCTTCGGTGCCACGATGATCCTGCTCGAGCGGCTCGGCAAGGCGATCCGGTCGCCCTCGAAGTCCGCTCTGCTCGCCCAGGTCGCGGTCGGGGTGGGTCGCGGTCGTGGGTTCGGCGTGCACAAGGCCCTCGACCAGGTCGGTGCGTTCGCCGGCCCGCTCCTCGTCGCGGGAGTCGTCGCGGTCAGCTCGCTGTGGGCGGGGATGGCCGTGCTGGCCGTGCCGGGCGCGATCGCGATGTTCCTCCTGCTCACCCTGCGCCGACGCGTCCCCGACCCCGGCGCGTACGACGACACGGCAACGCCGAGTGCCCCGGATGACCCGTCCGAGCGACAGGGATGGTGGGCCGAGGCGGTCGGCGCCGGACTGTCGGGAGACTTCTTCCGCTATGCCATCGCCGCGTCGCTGACCACTGGCGCGCTGGTGACGTTCGGCATCATCGGCTACCACCTCACCGTCGAGGACATCCTCCCTGTCGCAGCCGTCCCGGTCGTGTACGCAGGTGCGATGGCCGTCGAGGCGGTCGCGGCACTGGCCGTCGGCTCGGTCTACGACCGGACCGGGCCGCGGGTGCTGCTCGTCGTGCCGGTGCTCGTCGCGATCGTGCCCGCCCTCGCGCTCGGGTCAGGGATGGTCGCGGTCCTGGTCGGCGTGGCGGCGTGGGGCTTCGCGCAGGGCGTGCAGGACTCGACCATCAAGGCGGTGGTCGCCGACCTCGTCGATGCGCCGCGACGCGCCACGGCGTACGGCGTGTTCGCCGGGATCCAGGGGTTGCTGGCGATCGTCGGCGGAGTCGGCGCGGGCTGGCTCTACGAGCGTTCGCTGGTGGCACTGGTCGTCGTGGTCGCGCTCACCCAGGTCGTCGCGCTGGCACTGCTGGTGGACACGTTCAGGCGGTCAGCACGCCTGCGCCGAGCAGGATGAGCGTCCCGGCGCCCAGCACGATCCGGTAGACCACGAAGGGCGTGTACGACCGGGTGCTCACGTAGCGCAGCAGCCAGGCGATCGCGGCATACCCGACGACGAAGGAGACCACCGTCGCGGTGATCGTCGGTCCCCAGCCGAAGTCGTTGTGGCCGTGGGGGATGTCCTTGAGCTCGAAGACGCCGGCGCCCACGACCGCCGGGATCGCCAGCAGGAACGCGAAACGGGTGGTCGCCTCGCGGTCGAAGCCGAGGAAGCGACCCATCGAGATGGTGGCCCCCGAGCGCGAGACGCCGGGGATCAGCGCCAGCGCCTGCGCCGTGCCCATCAGCACCGCATCGGTGAGGGTGATCTTGCCGATCCCCCGGTCCGTGCGTCCGACGCGGTCAGCGACGCCGAGCACGATGCCCATCACGATCAAGGTGGTGCCGATGATCCAGAGGTTGCGGAAGTCGCGCTCGATGACGTCCTTGAGCAGCACGCCGAGCACCACGATCGGCAGCGAGCCGATGATGATGTACCAGCCCATGCGGGAGTCGAGCGTGCCGCGGTGCTCGGGCCGGAACAGCGAGAGCACCCATGCCTTGCCGATGCGCCAGATGTCCTTGCGGAAGAAGATCAGCACGGCAAGCTCGGTGCCGATCTGGATGACCGCGGTGAACGCCGCTCCCGGGTCGCCCCAGCCGAAGAGCTCGGGGAAGATCCGCAGGTGCGCGCTGCTCGAGATGGGCAGGAACTCGGTCAGCCCCTGGATGATGCCGAGGACCACTGCCTTGAGGAGATCGATCACGAGGCGTGAGCCTAATGGCGCGTCCCTGCAACGAACCTGACGGGCGCGTGGATACGCTCGCATGCATGCAGCAGCGTTCGCTCGGCGCCACCGGTCTGAAGGTCTCGCGCCTCGGCCTGGGCACCATGACCTGGGGCCGTGACACCGACGAGCACGAGGCCCGTGACCAGCTCATCGCCTTCGCCGAAGCCGGCGGCACGCTGGTCGACACCGCGGCGGGCTACGGCGACGGGGCGAGCGAGGAGCTGATCGGCACCCTGCTCGGCGACGTGGTCGCCCGCGACGAGGTCGTCCTCGCGACCAAGGCCGGCATCTCGCGTCGTACGGGTGAGCGAGTCACCAACACGTCGCGCGGCCACCTGCTCACCGCGCTCGACGCGTCCCTGAAGCGGCTCGGCGTCGACCACGTCGACCTGTGGCAGGTCCACGTCTGGACCGACGAGACGCCCGTCGAGGAGACGCTCACCGCGCTCGACCTCGCGGTGTCCAGCGGGCGCGCGTCCTACGTCGGCATCTCCAACTACACCGGCTGGCAGACCGCGCAGGCCGCGACGTGGCAGCGGGCGGTCCCGGGCCGTACTCCCCTGGCCTCCACGCAGGTGGAGTACTCCCTGCTCAACCGGCACATCGAGCACGAGGTCGTTCCCGCCGCGCAGGCGCTCGGCCTCGGCGTGCTGCCGTGGTCCCCGCTGGGCCGCGGAGTCCTCACCGGCAAGTACCGCTCCGGTACGCCGTCCGACTCGCGCGGCGCCACCGAGCACTTCGCCGGCTTCGTCGGCGCCTACCTCGACGAGCGCGGCCGCGGCATCGTCGAGGCGGTCGCCCGGGCCGCGGACGGCCTCGGCTGGTCGCCCCTGGAGGTTGCGCTCGTGTGGGTGCGCGACCGGCCCGGCGTCACCGCGCCGATCGTCGGTGCCCGCACCGCTGCCCAGCTGGACGGCGCCCTCGGGATCGAGGAGCTGTCACTGCCCGCCGAGATCGTCGAGGCCCTCGACGACGTGTCCGCCGACTGACCCACTGGAGCTGAGGAGAGCACGTGGCCAGGATCCAGCGCCGCCCGCCCGGGCGCGGCATCGAGTGGGAGTTCGAGACGCTCGTGCTGCCCCCGGACTTCTCCCGCAACGTCGTCACACGCGTGCTCGTGGACCGCGCCGAGCACGGCGGCTGGGAGCTCGACCGGCTCCGGATCGGCAACGACGGCAAGCGCCGCATCGTCCTGCGCCGCAAGATCATCCGCCAGCGGCTCACCCTCTTCGCCGGCTGACCCGCCCCGCCCGATCCTCGAGGGCGTAGGCGCGCGGACCGAAGTCCGGCTCGACGTCGACAGGCACGCTCAGCAGCACCGGCTCCGGCGGGTTCTGTCCGCGTGTCTACGCAGCCACCGCGGCCCACACTGACGTGTCACCAGCCTGAGGTGCCGGGTGCTCCCTTGAACGGACCCGTGACCCGCGAGGTGATCCAGCCGCCGTAGAAGTTGCCCGGCTGCGGCTCGACCACCTCACCGTCGACGGTGCAGCGCTCCACGCGCCCGGGATACAGCGCGACGTGGTCGAGCAGCGCCTCGAAGCCCGCTGCGGGCGTCGGATAGGCCCACGCAACCGCGGGCAGGACCTCGTCGCCGACGACGAGGTCGTAGTAGTCGGCGCCGCCCTTCCACTCACACCAGCTCGCGCCCTTCTGGCCGGCCCGCAGGACGCCTGCGGCGAACGCGCTCCGTGGGAGGTAGTAGGTCGGCGGGTGGCTGGTCTCGAGCACCCGCACGCTCGCGGTCGTGTCGGCGAGCACGACTCCGCCGTGCGTGACGACGACGTGCTCGCTGCTCGGCTCGACCCGCGGCGGGCGGGGGTAGTCCCAGACGGATTCGGTCATGCCGCCAATGTACGGAGGGCACTCACGCGTCGAGGTGCTGCTCCTCGAGCCACACCTGGCGTCGCCGGGCCGACGCCTGGGCGAGCCACGCCTCCTGGACGATCTCGACCAGCTCGTCGCGCTCCAGCTCCTGGACGCGCGAGGCGCGCAGCAGGACCGATGGATGGCCGTCGAAGTGGGGTGTGGTGAAGAACGGCAGCCGCTCGTCCTGCAGGAGGGCCTGCTTGTCCCCCTCGGAGCCGACCCAGATGACGATGACGTCATCGAGCCGCTCCCCCGTGTCCGGATCGACTGCGTCCGGTCGCGGAGTACGGAAGAACACGAACGACTTGCTGCCCACCTGGTAGACGGGGCGGTCCTCCGGAGGATGGGCGGTCACGTGCGGCATCGCCCGCGCCGTGGCGTGGATGTCGTCGACCGTCGCCCGCCTGCTCACCTCAGAGCGGCCTCGGCACGCGCCTTGAGCTCGCGGACCATCGCGTCCGGGTCGTCGGCGGAGAAGACGGCCGAACCGGCGACGAAGACGTCGGCGCCGGCCTCGGCGCAGCGCTCGATGGTCTCCAGCGACACGCCGCCGTCGACCTGCAGCCAGGTCTCGACGCCGTGCTTGCGCATCAGCTCGCGGGCCGTGCGGATCTTGGGCAGGCAGAGGTCGAGGAACGTCTGGCCGCCGAAGCCCGGCTCGACCGTCATGATCAGCACCATGTCGAGCTCTGGCAGCAGCGCCTCGTAGGGCTCGATCGGGGTGGCCGGCTTGAGCGCCATCGACGCGCGCGCTCCCTGGTGGCGGATCTCTCGCGCGAGCCGCACGGGCGCCGCGGCCGCCTCGGCGTGGAAGGTCACCGACCCGCAGCCCGCCTCGGCGTACGCCGGTGCCCACCGGTCGGCGTCCTCGATCATGAGGTGCACGTCGATCGGCTGGCTGGCGTGCTTGCTGAGCGCCTCGACGACCGGGAGCCCGAGCGTGAGGTTGGGGACGAAGTGGTTGTCCATCACGTCGACGTGCACCCAGTCGGCGCTCGGGATCCGGGCGACCTCGTCGGCGAGGCGCGACAGGTCGGCGTTGAGGATGCTCGGAGTGATCTGGATGCCCACGGGTCGATCCTAGGGAGTCGGGCGGCCCCTAGGTCTCCTCGGGCTCCGGCGGCGCCTCCGCGCCCTCGGACTCGTCGCGGTCGGCCCACTCGAGCAACGGTGCGATGTCGAACGGGTGGCCGTCGATGTCGGCGTGCAGGTCGCCGATCTCGGCGAAGCGTCCCGGCATGGTGAAGATCGTGAAGTCGTCGGGCTCGCAGCCGTCGACCTCGTCCCAGCGGATGGGCGCGGAGACGCGGGCCTGCGGCACGCCGCGCACGGAGTACGCCGCCGCGATCGTGTGGTCGCGGGCATTCTGGTTGTAGTCGACGAACAGCTGCGCGGGATCCCGGTCCTTGCGCCACCACGCTGTCGTCACCTCGCCGTCGGCCCGGCGCTCGACCTCACGCGCGAACGCGAGCGCTCCACGGCGTACGTCCTGGAATCCGTGGTCGGGCGGGATCCGCACATAGATGTGCAACCCGGAGCCGCCGCTGGTCTTCGGGAAGCCCGTGGCACCGAGATCGTCGAGCACGTCATGGGCCACCTGGGCGACCCGCTGCACGGTCGCCCAGTCGCACTGCGGGCCCGGGTCGAGGTCGATGCGCCACTCGTCGGGCTTCTCGGTGTCGGCACGGCGGCTGTTCCACGGGTGGAACTCGACGGTCGACATCTGCACCGCCCAGATCACGCTGGCCAGCTCGGTGACGCACAGCTCGTCGGCGGTCCGCTTCCACCGGGGGAAGAACAGCTGCACGGTCTCGACCCACTCGGGCGCGCCCGCGGGCAGGCGCTTCTGGTGCACCTTGTCGCCGGCCAGGCCCTTGGGGAACCGGTGCAGCATGCAGGGTCGCTCGAAGAGCGCGTTGACGATCCCGTCGCCGACCGCGAGGTAGTACTCGACCAGGTCGAGCTTGGTGGCCGCGGCGTGTCCGTCCACGGCCGGGAAGTACTCACGATCCGGGTTGGTCACCTTGACGACGCGGTCGTCGACCTCGATCTCGGTGAACGGCGAGGGCATAGCCAGACCCTAGCCGCGCGACCTACTTCTGCGAGTCACCCTCGGGCTTGGTCTCGGGCTTGGTCTCCGGCTTGGTCTCGGGCACCGGAACCACGGTCACCGTCACCTGGTCGGACCAGCCCTCGTCGGCGTACTGGCTCTCGGGCCGGTGCCAGCGGAACTCGGTGGTCTCCGTGACGGGTACGTCGACGCGCGCCACGCCGCCGGCATCGCCGACGACCAGCGTGCCGGTGGGGTGCCACTCGCCCCCGGGGCTGCGGGACTCGAGGACGAGCGGGTCGCCGGTGGTGCGTCCGCCGGGGTCGGTCACCCGGCCGGTGACGGTGACCTGCTGTCCCGCGTCCACGGCCTGTCGGTCGACGTCGACGGAGGTCGCGAGGTCGGTGCCCTCGAAGTCGAAGGTCGACCCGGAGCCGCTGATCGCGTCGAGGTTGAAGGGCGATCCGTCGCAGCCGAAGCCGGTCACGGCGAAGCCGGTGCCGTCACCGTGCTCGGCGGCGAAGGCAGCCGTCGTTGCAGTCTGCGGCTCACCGAGCGGGGAGAGCGTCGCCAGGTCGACGAGGGTCCAGTCGTAGGACGTGGCCGCGGTCGACACGGTCGTCCACGAGCCGCCGGGCGCGACGAGGGCCGCGCGACCACGCCAGGCAGTGCCCGGCGGGTTGTCGGCGGTGATGCTCATGACGTAGGAGACGCCCTGGCTGCCGGACGTCGAGGCGACCGACACCGACGAGTCGAACCCTGCGAGCGAGTCGAAGCGGGTGAAGGGGCCCGACGCCGAGCCGGGCCCGGATGGCACCAGGCCCAACGAGCGTCGGCCCATCGGCGCGGTGTAGGGCCCGAGGTTGAGCCGCGACTGGGGTGCCCGGGCGGGGCCGAAGAGGTCAGCGCACCCGACGAACGTCAAGAAGACGTCCGGGTCGCCCGTGCTCGGCCCGGACAACCGACTCGTCGCCCCGGCATCTGCCTGCGCCGGGGCAGCACCCAGCGCCGCCAACGTCGTCGTCGACGCCAGCAGCGCAATGGTCGTACGCAGCCGCATTCTTCGTCCCGCTCCCCGATCACCCGACGCACCCGAACGGTGCGCCGCGCTGAGAACATCATGCGTGTCGGTACACCGGGTTGGGAACACGTGAATGGCAGGTGAAACCGGAATGTTTCCTCGGATTCACCTGTCCGGGTGATGACGGGGCGCGCCCTGGGTCGTCGGCGTCGAGCGGTGGGCCCACCTCCGGCACCCGCAGGACGACCGAGGACTCCTCAGAGCGGACGACGGCGCAACGTCGACGCGAACATCGCGTCGGTGCCGTCGCGGTGCGGCCACAGCTGGAATCGGTCGAGCTCGTCGGTGTCACCGCGCCTGCCGAGGACGGCCTCGACGACCTCCGTCGTCTCCGCGACCACCGGCGAGCAGGTCGCGTAGACCACGATCCCGCCCGGCCGGACGGAGTCGATCGCCACGTCGAGCAGCACCTGCTGGAGTCCGACGAGCACGTCGACGTCGTCCGGCGTCCGTCGCCAGCGCGACTCGGCGCGTCGCCGCAGGGCGCCGAGGCCCGAGCAGGGCGCGTCGACGAGCACCCGGTCGAACGTGCCGGGCACCCACGGGGGGCGCGCGCCGTCGCCAGCCAGGACGTGCGCGGTGCCGGCGGGGATCGCCCGCAACGCCGAGGACACCAGAGCGGCGCGGTGCGGCTGGCGCTCGTTGGCCACGACGCGGGCGCCACGCTGGGCTGCGAGCGCGGCGAGGAGTGCGGCCTTGCCCCCCGGTCCGGCACAGAGGTCGAGCCACAGCTCGTCGCGCCCGTCCAGCTCGGCGTCGGTCATCGCGAGGGCCACGAGCTGTGAGCCCTCGTCCTGCACACCTGCTCGGCCCTCGGCGACGGCGGGGATCCCGGCGGGGTCGCCCCCGTCCAGCACCACGCCGTAGGGCGAGCGGGGCGTGCGCGTGCCGCCGGCGGCCTCGAGCTCGGCCACCTCGGCCAGACCTGGACGCGCTGCGAGCGTGACCCGGGGAGGCGCGTTGTCGGCGGCCAGCAGTGCCTCGAGGTCGGCGGCGTCGGAGGCCAGCGCCTCCGCGAGCACGTCGACGACCCAGCGAGGGTGCGACTGCGCGACAGCGAGGTGTCCGTGGAGGTCGATGGCCCGGTCGGGCGCCACGTCGGCGACCCAGTCGTCGAGGGTCCGTCGACTGATCTTTCGGAGGACGGCGTTGACCAGACCCGAGGGTCCCTTCCCCACGGAAGCCCGCACCAGGTCGACGCTCGTCGAGATCGCGGCGTGGTCGGGCACCCGCATGGACAGCAGCTGGTGCGCGCCGAGCCGCAACACGTCGCGCACCTCGGGCTGCAGCTTGGGCTTGGTCAGGCAGGCGTCGATGACCGGGTCGTAGAGGCCCTGCATCCGGATCGCACCGGACGCCAGCTCGGTGGCGAGGGCGGCGTCGCGGCCCTCCAGACCGTGCTTGCGGAGCACCTGCGGGAGCACCAGGTTGGCGTACGCGTGGTCGGACCGCACAGCGGTGAGGACGTCGAGGGCGGCGCGCCGGGGCCGGTCCGCCGGTCGACGGCGCTCACTCACCGAAGTGCTCCCGCACCAGCTTCTTCGGAGCCTTGGTGGCCCATGCCTCGGTGAGCACCTCGGTGAGCTCCTGACGAGTGATCTCTCCGAGCCGCGACTGCTGGACCAGGACGGCGCTGTAGCCGTTGAAGTGGTCGATGGTGAAGAACGGCGTCGACGCGTCCTCGACCAGCGCGTTCTTCTCGACCTCCGTCGGCGTCGTGATGACGACGAGGTCGTCGAACATCTCTCCGGTCTCCGGGTCGATCGCCGTCCTTCCGGGAGCCCGGTAGAGGACGAAGCCCTTGCCCTTGTCTCCTCGCGGGACCTTCCACGTCGGCCGGTCACCCCACGAGATGCCGAGCTCGGTCTCGGGCAGGGACCCGCAGATCTCGTCGATGTCCTCCGGCCGGGCCGGGCGGTCAGCGGGGGTGCTCATGCTGACGACCTTAGTCACCGAGGCGGACGCCCGACCCGAGTCGTACGCCGCGGGCCCAGTCGGCGGCGGCCATCTGCTTCTTGCCGAACGCCTTGACGTCGCCGAGCCGGACGGGCGTGGTGGCGGTGCCGACGAAGACGGCATTCTTGGTGACCTCGAGGACGCCGGGTGCCAGGGCCTCGCGATCGGCGTGCTGGACCGGGCCGATCTTGATCCGCTCGCCCTCGAAGGTGCTCCACGCGCCGGGAGCCGGCGTGCAGGCACGCACCTGACGGTCGATCCCGACGGCGGGGTCGCTCCAGGCGATGCGTGCGTCGTCCACGGTGATCTTGGGTGCGAACGAGACGCCGTCCTCCTGCTGCTCGCGCGCCTCCAGGTCACCGTCCTCGATCCCGTCCAGGGTCTGCACGAGCAGACCCGCACCACCCTCGGCGAGCCGCGCGAGCAGGTCGCCGGAGGTGTCGTCCGGTCGGATGCGCTCGGTCATCACACCGAACACCGGGCCCGCATCGAGCGCCTTGACGATGCGGAACGTCGTCGCGCCGGTGAGCTCGTCGCCGGCCCACAGCGAGTGCTGGACGGGGGCGGCGCCGCGCCACGACGGCAGCACCGAGAAGTGCAGGTTGATCCAGCCGTGGGGCACGAGGTCGAGCGCCGACTGCGGCAGCAGCGAGCCGTAGGCCACGACCGGGCAGGCGTCCGGCCGCAGCTCGGCGAGGGCGGCCTGGAAGTCGGGGTCGCGTGGGTGCTCGGGCTTGAGGACGGGTACGCCGAGCTCCTCCGCGCGCAGCGCGACCGGACTGGCGACCAGCTTGCGACCGCGTCCGCTGGGCGCGTCGGGGCGGGTCACGACGCCGACCAGCTCGTGGCGGCTGGCTGCGACGGCATCGAGCGCGGGGACCGCGACCTCGGGTGTGCCGGCGAAGACGACCCGCATCAGAGGCCGAGACCGTGGGTGGCGTGGGGGCTCACCCGGACCGTGGGCCGTTCGAGGCCGAACCACTCGGACTCGCGGATCTCCTTCATCGCGGCCTTGCGGGAAGCGGTGTCCAGCTTGTCGATGAAGAGGATCCCGTCGAGGTGGTCGGTCTCGTGCTGCATCGCACGGGCCAGGAGCTCGGACGCCTCGATCCGCTGCGGCTCGCCGTGCATGTCGAACCCGGTGGCGATGACGGAGAGCGCGCGCAGGCAGTCGTAGGTCAGCTCGGGCAGCGACAGGCAGCCCTCGGCACCGTCCTGGGTCTCGTCCGACAGCTCGAGCGACGGGTTCACCAGGTGGCCGATCTCGCCCTCGACGTGCCACGTGAACACGCGCAGCCCGACGCCGATCTGAGGCGCGGCGAGGCCCGCTCCGGGTGCCGCGATCATCGTGTCGGTGAGGTCGGCGACGAGCTGGCGCAGCTCGCGGTCGAAGCTGTCGACCTCGAGCGCGCGCTGGCGCAGCACGGGATCGCCGAAGAGGCGGATGGGCTGGACGGCCATGCGGTGGGGCTCCTGCTGATGGGTGACGCGGAACGTCAGTCTAGGGACGGGATCAGACCGTCAGCGGGTCGACCTGGATCCGGACCGGGTCGAGCTTGCGGGCCGAGCGGACGCGCTGCAGGTCGCCGAGCGCGCCGGAGAGCGCGGCGCCGGACGCCCACGGGACACGCAGCAGCACCCGGTGCTCGTCGCGGTCGTCGCCTTCCACGGGCACCGGCCCCAGCACCTCGGTCCCCTCGGGCAGGTCGAGCAGGTGCAGCACGTCGTCGAGCGCGCCGAGGTCGCCGGTCACGGTCGCCATCCGGGCCGCAGGAGGCAGGTGCGCCTGCGACCGCTCGTCGACCTCGCGTCGGGCGAAGCCGGCCGGGTCCCACCGGACGAGCGCCTGCAGCGCCGGGTGGGCGGGATCACCGACCGCCACGACGTGACCGCCGCGGCGTACGAGGGCTCCTGCGTTGAGCCAGCGGCGCAGCGCTTCCTCGGAGGCACGCAGGTCGTCGCGCGCGAGGGTCAGCCAGGTGTCGAGGACGATCACTGCGGCGTAGCCCTCCTCGGCGACCGGCTCCGCGCCGACGGTGGCCACCACGATGTCGGCGGCTGCCCCGACCCTGGCGAGCACGCGGTCGCCGGAGCTGCTGCGCACGGTCGTGCCGGGGAACATCCGGCCGAGCTCCTCGGCCGTGCGTGCCTCGCCGCGCACGGGTGCCCGGAGGCCTCGTCCGCCGCACGTGCCGCACGCCCATGCCCGCTCGACGTGGCCGCACCACCGACACTGCGGCGGCACGGCCGGTCCGGGCACGGAGAGCGGGCCGGTGCAGACCGAGCAGCGTGCGGGGGCGCGACAGGTGTCGCAGGCCAACGAGGCGGCGTAGCCCGCCCGCGGGGTCTGGACCAGCACCGGACCGGACTCGAGGCCACCTCGGATGGCGTCGTAGGCCGCGCGCGGGATGCGGGTGCCCACCTGTCGGTCCTCGGCGGCGACGGCCTCGGCGCGTACGCGTCGGCGCAGGAGGTCACGCGGGACCTCCAGCTCGTGCGCCCAGCCGGAGGCGAGCAGCTGCTGTGCCTCGGGGGTGCGCGCGATGCCGCCCAGCAGCGCAGCGGTCGACTGCTGCTCGGCCCTGGCGATCAGCACCTCGCGCGTGTGGGGATAGGGCGCGCGCGGCTCGGCGTGCAGGTCGTCGCCGTCGTCCCAGACCACCACCAGCCCGAGGTCGTGGACGGGCGCGAAGGCCGCCGAGCGGGTGCCGACGACGATGCGACGAGCACCGCGCGCGACGGCCAGGAAGTCGCGGTAGCGGGCGGCGGGACCGCCATCGGCGGTGAGGCAGACGTGGTGCCCCTCGCCGAGCAGCGCGCGCAGTGCCGCGTCGACTCGGTCCACGTCCCGGCGGTCGGGGACGCAGACGAGTGCTCCGCGCCCGGCGGCGTACGTCGTCGCCACCGCCTCGGCGACCATCGCGGGCCAGTCGTCGGCGGGCGCGGCGGACCACACGGCCCGCGGGTCCTCCCCTGCGGCGAGCCGCCGCAGGAACGCCTCGGCGTGCCCGACCTCGGCCCAGGCTGCGGGCGTCACCTCGGGCGGGACGGGCGCCGGCTCGGACGCTGCCTTCTCGGCGGTGGCATGGCGGGGCGGCACGGCGAGCCGGAGCACGTCGGAGCGGGCACCGGCGTACCTCCTGGCCAGCGTCGCGCTCAGCTCGGCGATCTCCGGGGCCAGCACGGGCTCGGCGCTCACCACGCGACGCAGCGGCTGGAGCGTGCCGGTGTGGTCGGTCTCGCTCGAGCGCTCCACCACGAAGCCCTGCACCTCCTGCCCGGCGAAGCGCACCTTGACCCGCGCGCCCGGCACGGCCGTGTCGGCCATCGCCGTGGGCACCGCGTAGTCGAAGGGGCGGTCGAGGTGGGCCAGCGCGATGTCGACGAGCACCCGCGCGACGGGGTCGACCGCGGCGGGCTCCCAGGAGGCAGCCGTGCGGCGCCGCGTCGCGGCGGCCTTGGACTTCGCGTCGTCCACGGCAGCACGAAGCCCCGGGAGCATGTCTGCTTCCGGGGCTTCGTGGGACGTCATGGGCGCGATTCTGTCAGCGCCCACCGACTGCCGAACTGGGAGGGCGAGTCGGACACTTGGAGGGGGTTGCAAAGGCCTCCAGGTGTCGGACTCCCCGCACGAGCGGGGACTCCGACAGGGCCGGGCGACCGGCTCAGATGCCGGCAGCAGCCTTCAGCTTGTCGGCGCGGTCCGTCGTCTCCCACGTGAACTCGGGGAGCTCGCGGCCGAAGTGGCCGTAGGCCGAGGTCGCGGCATAGATCGGGCGCAGCAGGTCGAGGTCGCGGATGATCGCGGCCGGACGCAGGTCGAAGACCTCGAGCACGGCCTCCTGGATCTTCTCGTCGGACACGACGCCGGTGCCGAAGGTCTCGATGAAGACTCCGACGGGTGCGGCCTTGCCGATGGCGTAGGCCACCTGCGCCTCGCAGCGGCGGGCCAGGCCGGCGGCCACGACGTTCTTGGCGACCCAGCGCATGGCGTACGCCGCGGAGCGGTCGACCTTCGAGGGGTCCTTGCCGGAGAACGCGCCACCGCCGTGGCGGGCCATGCCGCCGTAGGTGTCGACGATGATCTTGCGACCGGTCAGGCCGGCGTCGCCCATCGGGCCGCCGATGACGAAGGTGCCGGTCGGGTTGACCAGCATCCGGTAGCCCTCCGACGGGAGGTCGAAGTGGGCGAGCACCGGGTCGATGACGTGCTGCTTGATGTCGGCCTCGAGCGTGGCGTGGTCGACGTCCGGGCCGTGCTGGGTCGACAGGACGACGGTGTCGATCCGCACCGGGCGGTCGTCCTCGTCGTACTCGATCGTCACCTGGGTCTTGCCGTCGGGACGGAGGTAGGCCAGCGTGCCGTCCTTGCGGACCTCGGTCAGCCGCTGCGCGAGCCGCTGCGCGATCGTGATCGGGAGCGGCATCAGCTCCGGGGTGTCGTCGCAGGCGTAGCCGAACATCAGGCCCTGGTCGCCTGCGCCGCGCTTGTCCAGCTCGTCCTCCGACGAGCCGACGCGTGACTCGTGGCCGGCGTCGACGCCAGCGGCGATGTCGCTCGACTGGGCGCCGATGGCGACCTGGACGCCGCACGTGGTGCCGTCGAAGCCCTTCTCCGAGGAGTCGTAACCGATGTCGAGGATCGCCTTGCGGACGATGTCGGCGACCGGGGCGTAGGCCGTGGTGCGGACCTCGCCGGCCACGACGACGAGGCCGGTGGTCAGCAGCGTCTCGACGGCCACGCGCAGGTTGGCGCGGTCGGTGTCCTCGGTCATGAGGTAGTCCAGGACCGAGTCGCTGATGCGGTCGGCGATCTTGTCGGGGTGACCCTCGGTCACGGACTCCGAGGTGAAGAGGCGTCCTGCCACGTTGCTCTCAATTCTTGTGTGGAACGGTCGGTTCAAACGTACCCGCTGCTCAGCATCCGGGACGCATGTCTCAGTCGGCGAATCGCCGGGCGACCTCGTCCCAGATGACGTGGGCGAGGGCGGTCTTGCTGCCGTGCGGCACCTCGACGGACGCACCGTCGGCACCCAGGACGACGGCCTCGTTGTCGGCGCTGCCGAACACCGCTCCCCCGCTGACGTCGTTGACGACGAGCAGGTCGCAGCCCTTGCGGGCGAGCTTGGCGCGGCCGAGGTCGAGGACGGAGCCGGTGGCGTCGCCCGTCTCGGCGGCGAAGCCCACGATCACGGCGCCGGAGCGGGCGCGGTCGTGGGAGATCTCGGCGAGGATGTCGGGGTTCTGCTCCAGCTCGATCGACGGCGACGAGCCGTCGTCGGCCTTCTTGATCTTCGCCTCGCTCACCGACGTCGGCCGGAAGTCCGCCGGCGCGGCCGCCATCACCACGGCGTCGGCGGTCGCGGTCGCAGCGACGACGGCCTCACGCAGCTGCGCGGTCGTCTCGACGCGTACGACGCTGACGCCGGCGGGGTCGGGCAGCGACACGTTGGCGCTGACCAGCGTGACGTGTGCGCCTCGTGAGGCGGCGGCACGGGCGAGGGCGTAGCCCTGGAGGCCCGACGAGCGGTTGCCGAGGAACCGGACCGGGTCGAGGTATTCACGGGTGCCGCCGGCGGACACGACGACCTTGCGACCGGCCAGGTCGGGGGACGCGTCGGCACCGCGGTCCAGGAGGCCGCGGACGAGCTCGAAGATCTCGGCCGGGTCGGGCAACCGGCCCTTGCCGGTGTCGGCCCCGGTGAGGCGGCCCTCAGCGGGCTCGATCACGACCGCGCCTCGCTGGCGGAGCGTGGCGACGTTGGCCTGCGTGGCCGGGTGCTCCCACATCTCGGTGTGCATGGCCGGTGCGAAGACGACCGGGCAGCGCGCGGTGAGGAGCGTGTTGGTGAGCAGGTCGTCGGCCAGCCCGTGGGCGGCCCTCGCGAGCAGGTCGGCGGTCGCCGGAGCGACCACGACGACGTCGGCGTGCTGCCCGATCTGCACGTGCGGGACGACGTGGACGTCGGTCCACACCTCCGAGGAGACAGGCTTGCCGGACAGCGCCGCCCACGTGGGGGCGCCGACGAACTCCAGGGCGGAGGCCGTCGGCACCACGGTCACGTCGTGGCCGGACTCGGTGAATCGGCGCAGCAGCTCGCAGGCCTTGTAGGCAGCGATGCCGCCGGAGACACCCAGGACGACCCTTCGAGACGGTTGCTGCGCAACCTCCTCAGGGCGGCGCCGCTCAACCATGGAAGGCTCGCGTCACTCCGTGGCGTCGCCGGCAGCGGCCTCAGCGGCAGCGGCCTCGGCGGCGGGGTCGATGTCCTCGCAGGTCAGGAGGTCGTCGTTGATCTCGCGGAGCGCGATCGAGAGCGGCTTCTCCTGCACGTGGGTGTCGACGAGCGGGCCGACGTACTCGAGCAGGCCCTCGCCCAGCTGGGAGTAGTAGGCGTTGATCTGGCGGGCACGCTGGGCGCTGTAGAGCACCAGCTTGTACTTGCTGTCGGTCTTGGTGAGCAGGTCGTCGATCGAGGGGTTGGTGACGCCCTCGGCGGCGATGGTGGGAGAAGCCACGTGTTGGTGCCTCGCTAGTCGTTGATGGTGGAACCGGGTCCAACCATCAAGGCTACCAACTGCTCCGCTGCAGCGTGAACTTCGTGGTTCACGATGGTCTCGTCGAACTCGCTCTCCGCGGCCAGCTCCGCACGCGCCGTCTCGAGCCGACGCTCGCGCTCGGCCTCGCCCTCGGTCCCACGACCGACGAGGCGGCGTACGAGCTCGTCCCACGACGGCGGCTTGAGGAAGACGAACAAGGCCTCGGGCATCGTCTCGCGCACCTGGCGCGCACCCTGGAGGTCGATCTCGAGCATCGCCGGGTGCCCGGACGCGAGCGCGAGCTCGACCGGCCCCCGCGGCGTGCCGTAGCGGGCGGCCTTGTGCACGACCGCCCACTCGAGCAGGTCGCCCTTCTCGATCATGGCGTCGAACTCCTGGTCGGAGACGAACCAGTAGTGGACCCCGTTCTCCTCCCCGGGACGCGGGGGCCGCGTCGTCGCCGAGACCGACAGCCAGACCTCGGGGTGCGTACGACGCACGTCGGCCGCGACGGTGCCCTTGCCGACGGCGGTCGGGCCGGCGAGCACGATCAGGCGCGAGCGGCGGGTGGGGTTGCCCTGTCCGGACTCGATCACGAGGCGTCGGGGCCGAACTCGCGCTCGAGCGCAGCGACCTGCTTGACGCCGAGCCCGCGGACCCGGCGGCTCTCGGCGATCCCGAGGCGCTGCATGACCTGGCGCGCCCGCACGCGGCCGAGGCCGGGCACCGACTGGAGCAGCTCGACGACGCGCATCTTGCCGATGACCTCGTTGGTGCGCCCCTCGACGAGGACGTCGAGGACCGAGCCGCCGGAGTTCTTGAGGCGGTTCTTCACCTCGGCCCGCTCACGTCGGGAGGCCGCAGCCTTGTGGAGGGCTGCCTGGCGCTGCTCGGGCGTCAGAGGGGGCAAGGCCACGAAAGCTGTCCTTCTGGGTCGGATAGAGGTCGGCTGGGGGCGGGCGAGGCTGGTGCGGGTCAATCTAGTCACGTCGTGACGAGGCAGGCAATCGGGCACCGTCGCCGACATCACGTGGTCACGCGTCAGCGCGAGAGCGGGGTGCCGCACACGTCGAGCGCGTGCTGCTCGACGGCCGCCATCGCCGTCACGGTCTGCTCGGAGCCGACCTCGCGGGCAGCTGCCTCGATCTCCTTGCGGCCCTCGTCGTCGAGGTCGGCGGGCGGGTCGTCGGAGGAGTACGTCGACGGGTCGACGCCGTGGTCCTCGAGCGCCTTCTGGAGCGCGCGCAGGGGGCCGATGACGGCGTCCCAGTCGTCGGCGATGTCGCGGGGAGCCTGCTTGCGCAGCTCGTCGTAGGTGTCGAGGGCGTCGAAGAGCGCACCCGTGTCGTCGGACGCGGCGACCTCGGTGAGCTCCTTCTGGTGGTCCGTGACGGCGTCGCAGTACTGCTCCTGCGGGTCTGCGGAGCAGCCGGCGAGCACGACGACCACCAGCAGGAGGGCGGCGGCGGCTCGGGTCACGCGTCCAACCCTCGCACGGAGTCGTTGCCGCGCTGGGCGGCGTCGCGCAGTGCCGTGACGTCTGGACCGGCCGCCAGCACCTCGCGCGACGAGCTGGGCAGCGCCCATCGCGCAGCCGAGCCGAAGATGCGTCGCAGGTCGTCGGTGGTGCCGCCCTGGGCGCCATAACCGGGCACGAGGAACGGGCCGTTGATGTCGAGGTCCTCGTCGGTCGTGCCGATCGTGGCGCCCACCACCGCTCCGTACGAGCCCACCGGGTCGGCGTCGGCGTTGAGGCGGCGGAGGTGATCGAGCACCGTGCCGGCGACCGTGCCGTCCGCACCGCGGGCGTGCTGCACCTCTGGTCCCTCCTTGTTGGACGTCAGGGCCAGCACGAACAGGCCGCGCTCGTGGACCCGGCAGGCCTCGACCATCGGGTCGAGCGAGCCGAAGCCGAGGTAGGGGCTGGCGGTGATCGCGTCGGCGGCGAGCGGCGAGGCGGGGTCGAGGTAGGCGTCGGCATAGGCCTGGCTGGTCGAGCCGATGTCGCCGCGCTTGACGTCGAGCAGCACCAGCGCGCCCGCGGCCTGCGACTCGGCGATCACGCGCTCGAGCACCGCGACCCCGCGACTGCCGAACCGCTCGTAGAACGCGCTCTGCGGCTTCACGACCCCCACCACCGGGGCGACCGCCTCGACCACCGTCAGCGCGAAACGCTCCAGCGACGCGACGTCGTCGGAGAGTCCCCACTGCTGGAGGAGCGCGACGTGCGGGTCGATGCCGACGCAGAAGCGGCCGCGCTGCTCGATGGCACGGGCCAGGCGGGTGCCGAAGGTGGTCATCACATCTCCAGGTCTGGTCGGGTGAGGTGGGCCCGGAGCCGGGCCACGGTCGTCGGGTCGTGGAGCAGGGCCGTCCCGACCTGGACGCTGGTCGCGCCGACGTCGAGGTAGGCGTTGGCCGAGCGGAGGTCGTGCACGCCGCCGCAGCCGATCAGGGGCAGGTCGGGGAGCGCGCGGTGCACCTCGGCGACGCACCTCAGCGCCACCGGCGCGATCGCAGGCCCGCTCAGTCCGCCGGAACGACCGTCGAGGAAGGCGGCCGGGACGGCGTTGCCGATGACGACCGCGGTGGCTCCGGCCTCGTGGCAGGACCGGGCGCCCTCGACGATGCGGGAGACGTCGGGCCGGAGCTTGGCGAGCACCGGACGGTCGGACGGGAACTCGCGGCGGACGGCGGAGATCACGCTCGCGGAGTGGTAGGGCTCGCGCACCTCGAACAGGCCGATCCCGACCTCGTCGGGAGCTCCCACGTTGACCTCCAGGCCGGCCACGCCGGGTGCTCGGCTGAGCCGCCGGGCCAGGTCGGCGTACTCCCCCATCGTCGTGCCGGCGATCGAGACCACGACCCGTGCGCCTGCGCGGACCAGCCACGGCAGCTCGGTGGCGAGGAAGTGCTCGAGGCCCGGGTTGGGCAGGCCGACAGCGTTGACCAGCCCGCCCGGGACCTCCTCGATCCTCGGTCCCGGGCCACCCTGACGTGCGTCGAGCGTGATCGACCGGGTGACGAAGTCGAGGCCGTCGAGCCCGTCCGGTCCGCAGTACGCCGCCAGCTCGCGGCCGGTGCCTCCGCAGCCGGCGGCGACCATGACAGGTCCGGGAATCACAGCGCTTCCCACCGCACCCGGTCGCCGCGGACGACAGGCCCGTCGGCACAGGCGCGGACGACGCGGGCGACGCCGTCCTCCCCCACCACCGGCAGGGCGCAGCCGTGGCACAGGCCGGTGCCGCAGGGCGTCGAGGTCTCGACCGCGACCTGGCTCCAGGCGCCCGCGCGCTCGGCCGCGCCGGCTGCGGCACGGAGCACCGGGACGGGGCCGGCGGCGTAGACCACATCGGCGTCGCTGCGGCGCAGCAGGTCGTCGACGTGGTCCGCCACGGTCCCCCGCTGGCCGACGGAGCCGTCTGCCGTGAGCACGGTGACCGAGCGCGCCGACCGCCTGGCCTCGAGCGCAGAGAGCAACCGCGCCTCGTCCGGCGCGGACACGACGAGCGAGACCGCGGATCCCCGCTCGCGCAGGCGCTCGGCCAGGGGGAAGAGCGGTGCTGCCGCGTAGCCCTCACCGACGAGCAGGCACGACACGGCGTCCTTGGGCAGCGCGAAGGGCCGGCCGAGGGGGCCGGTCAGGGCGATCCGCGTGCCGACGGGCTGGGCCGCGAGCCAGGCCGTCCCGCTGCCACGGGTCTCGACGACGACATCGAGGGTGGGTCCGAAGGAGCTGGAGGCGCGGACCCGGTGCACCCACAGCGCACGCCGTGCGATGTGGCCCTCGACGGTGACGGCGACGAAGTTGCCGGCGCGGAACCGTTCGGGCACCCCCGGTGCGGTGAGGGTCAGGTGGCGGTAGCCGCCGATGCGCTTGGTGCTGACCACCTCGGCCTCGACGTGGACCGGTCCCTGGCCCGCCTGCAGCTCAGCCATCACGCACCCCGGGCCAGGCCCCGCACGATGCGCCGCGGCCAGAGAGGGCCTTCGTAGACGAATGCGGTGTAGGCCTGCAGCAGGTCGGCGCCCGCCTCCAGCCGCCGACGCGCGTCGTCCACCGTCGTGATGCCGCCG
This sequence comes from uncultured Actinomycetota bacterium, assembly GCA_963708875.1. Lineage (GTDB taxonomy): Bacteria > Actinomycetota > Actinomycetes > Propionibacteriales > Nocardioidaceae > Nocardioides. The sequence continues at coordinate 467,795 of CAVPUL010000004.1, read as the reverse complement.
ACCCCGACGAGGGTCAGGTCGGGCCCGACGCGTCCACGCAGGAGGCGTACGACGTCCTCCGAGCGCTGGGTCAGCGGGCGTCCGCTGAGTCCGCCGGCGCCGATCTCGGTGACCGCCTCGGCCGTGCTCGCCAGACCCTCCCGGCTGATCGTCGTGTTGGTGGCGATGATCCCGTCCAGGCCGAGCGCGAGCGCGAGGTCGGCGACGGCGAGGACGTCGTCGTCGCTGAGGTCGGGTGCGATCTTCACGAGCAGCGGCACCCGACGGTCGGGGGTGGCCTCGTCGGCGCGACGGCGTACGGCCGCGAGCAGGGGCTCGAGCTTCTCCACGGCCTGGAGGTCTCGCAGCCCCGGCGTGTTGGGCGAGGAGACGTTGACGACGAGGTAGTCGGCGTAACGCGCGAGCAGGCCGGCCGACTTCTCGTAGTCGCGCGGCCGCCTCCTCCTCGGGGACCACCTTGGTCTTGCCGATGTTCACCCCGAGCAAGGTCGACCCGCCGGCGGAGCGCCAGGCTGCCAGCCTGCGCGCCACGACCTCGGCGCCGTCGTTGTTGAAGCCCATCCGGTTGCACGATCGCCCGGTCGGGCTTGAGCCGGAACAGCCGCGGCTGCGGGTTGCCCGGCTGGGCCTCCCCCGTCACCGTCCCGACCTCCACGTGCCCGAAGCCGAGTGCGGCGAGCCCGTCGATGCCGACGGCGTTCTTGTCGAAGCCGGCGGCGAGGCCGAGGGGGTGCGGGAACGTCAGGCCGAGTGCCCTGACCTGAGCAGATGCGCCGACTCGACGCTCCGTGGGCGTACGGACGAGCCGGGTCGTCACCGGTTGGGCGACGCGGATCGCCCGGAACGCGGCGTGGTGGATCCGCTCGGCGTCGAGGCGGGTCAGCGCGCGGTCGAAGAGGACGTCGTAGGGCCTCACCGTCAGGCGGTCCCGCCGGTCGACCCGGACGACTTCGCCAGGGCCGCCCAGTCCTGCAGCGACCGGACCCCGATCTCACCGCGACGCATCGCTTCGAGTCCCTGCACGGCGGCACCGAGGCCCTGGATCGTCGTGATGCACGGGATGTCCGTCGACACGGCCGCGGTGCGGATGTCGTAGCCGTCCGCACGTGGGGAGCCACCGCTGGTGGCGCCGTGGGGCGTGTTGATCACCAGGTCGACCTCGCGGGCCCAGATCCTGCCGACGATGGTCGGCTCGCCGTCGGGTCCCTCGCCCTCGGAGTGCTTGCGCACCACCGTCGACCGGACGCCGTTGCGACGCAGCACCTCGGCGGTCCCCGCGGTCGCGAGGATCTCGAAGCCCATGTCGGCGATCTGCTTGACCGGGAAGATCATGTGCCTCTTGTCGCGGTTGGCGACGGAGACGAACACCTTGCCCGACAGCGGCAGCGAGCCGTACGCCGCGGCCTGGGCCTTGGCGAACGCGGTGCCGAAGGTGGCGTCGAAGCCCATCACCTCGCCGGTCGAGCGCATCTCGGGTCCCAGCAGCGAGTCCACCGTGCGGCCGTCGGCGGTCTTGAAGCGGTCGAAGGGCATGACCGCCTCCTTGACCGCGATCGGCGAGCCGTCGGGGAGGTGGCCGCCGTCGCCCTCGGCCGGCAGGACGCCGGCCGTGCGCAGCTCGGCGATCGACTCACCGAGCATCACCCGGGCCGCCGCCTTCGCGAGCGGGGTGGCCGTCGCCTTGGAGACGAACGGCACCGTCCGCGATGCCCGTGGGTTGGCCTCGAGGACGTAGAGCACGTCGGAGGCCAGGGCGAACTGGATGTTGAGCAGGCCCCGCACGTCCAGTCCGCGCGCGATCGCGTCGGTGGAGCTGCGGATCCGGTCGATCTCCTCGCGGCCCAGCGTGATCGGTGGCAGCGCGCACGACGAGTCGCCGGAGTGGATCCCGGCCTCCTCGATGTGCTCCATCACACCGCCGAGGAAGAGCTCCTCGCCGTCGAAGATGGCGTCCACGTCGATCTCGACGGCGTCGTCGAGGAACCGGTCGACCAGCACCGGCTGGCGCTCGTTGATCAGCCCGTTGGCGACGTACTTCTCGAGGTAGGCCTCGAGGGCATCGTCGTCGTAGACGATCTCCATGCCGCGCCCGCCCAGGACGTACGAGGGCCGCACGAGCACCGGGTAGCCGATCTCGTGGGCGATGCGCTGCGCCTGGGGGTACGACGTCGCGGTGCCGTGCTTGGGAGCCGGCAGGCCGGCGTCGGCGAGGACCCGACCGAAGGCGCCGCGCTCCTCGGCGAGGTGGATCGACTCCGGCGACGTGCCGACGATCTTCACGCCGGCGTCCGCGAGCCCCTGCGCGAGGCCGAGCGGCGTCTGGCCGCCGAGCTGGCACACGACGCCCGCGATCGGTCCGGCCTGCTGCTCGGCGTGCACGATCTCGAGCACGTCCTCCAGCGTCAGCGGCTCGAAGTAGAGCCGGTCGGAGGTGTCGTAGTCGGTGCTCACCGTCTCCGGGTTGCAGTTGACCATGATCGTCTCGTAGCCGGCCTCGGCGAGCGCGAGCGAGGCGTGCACGCAGCTGTAGTCGAACTCGATGCCCTGGCCGATCCGGTTGGGCCCGGAGCCGAGGATGATCACCGCCTCCTTGCCCTCGGCCCGCGGCCGCACCTCGGTCTCCTCGTCGTAGGACGAGTAGTGGTAGGGCGTCTGGGCGGCGAACTCGGCAGCGCAGGTGTCGACCGTCTTGTAGACCGGCCGGATGCCCAGGGCGTGGCGGACACCGCGGACGACGTCGGCGGACAGGCCGCGGATCTTGCCGATCTGCTCGTCGGAGAAGCCGTGCCGCTTGGCCAGCCGCAACAGGTCAGGCGTGAGCTCGGTGGCCTCGATCAGCTCGACGGCGACCTCGTTGATCAGCGCCAGCTGGTCGAGGAACCACGGGTCGATCCTGGTGGCGTCGAAGACCTCGTCGGGCGTCGCGCCGGCCCGGATCGCGTCCATGACCTTCTTGAGGCGCCCGTCGGTCGGGACCGCGATCTCGGCGAGGAGGGCGTCCTTGTCGAGCTCGACGAACTCCTTGTGCCAGTCGAACGGCGCGTGCCTGCTCTCCAGCGAGCGGAGCGCCTTCTGCAGCGCCTCGGTGAAGTTGCGGCCGATGGCCATCGCCTCGCCGACCGACTTCATGTGGGTCGTCAGCGTCGGGTCGGCCTCGGGGAACTTCTCGAAGGCGAACCGCGGCACCTTGACCACGACGTAGTCCAGCGTCGGCTCGAAGGAGGCCGGCGTCTCGCGCGTGATGTCGTTGGTGATCTCGTCGAGGGTGTAGCCGATCGCGACCTTGGCGGCGATCTTGGCGATCGGGAAGCCGGTCGCCTTCGACGCCAGGGCCGAGGACCGCGAGACGCGCGGGTTCATCTCGATGACGATCAGGCGGCCGTCGGCCGGGTTGACGGCGTACTGGATGTTGCAGCCACCGGTGTCGACGCCGACGGCGCGGATGATGGCGATCGCGAGGTCGCGCATCTTCTGGTACTCGCGGTCGGTGAGCGTCAGCGCCGGCGCGACGGTGATCGAGTCGCCGGTGTGGACGCCCATCGGGTCGAGGTTCTCGATCGAGCAGACGATCACGCTGTTGTCCATGCGGTCGCGCATGACCTCGAGCTCGTACTCCTTCCACCCGATGATCGACTCCTCGAGCAGCACCTCGGTGGTCGGGCTGGCGGCCAGTCCGGCGCCGCCGATGCGGCGGAGGTCCGTCTCGTCGTACGCCATCCCCGAGCCGGTGCCGCCCATCGTGAAGGACGGGCGCACGACCATCGGGTAGCCGAGGTCCTTCGCCGCCTCGAACAGCTCGTCCATCGTGTGGCAGATCGTGCTGCGGGCGGACTCGCCGCCGAGCTGCTCGACGATCTTCTTGAACTCGCTCCGGTTCTCGCCGCGCTCGATCGCCTCGATCGAGGCACCGATCAGCTCGACGCCGTACTTCTCGAGCACGCCGGCCTTGTCGAGCGCCATCGCGCAGTTGAGGGCCGTCTGGCCGCCGAGCGTCGCGAGGAGTGCGTCGGGGCGCTCGTGGGCGATGACCTTCTCGACGTACTCCGGCGTGATCGGCTCGACGTAGGTCGCATCCGCGAACTCGGGGTCGGTCATGATCGTGGCCGGGTTGGAGTTCACCAGGACGACCCGCAGGCCCTCCTCGCGCAGGACCCGGCACGCCTGGGTGCCGGAGTAGTCGAACTCGCAGGCCTGGCCGATGATGATCGGCCCCGAGCCGATGACCATGACGCTCTGGATGTCGGTGCGCTTCGGCATCAGAGAGTGCCTCCCATCAGGTCGCTGAACCGGTCGAACAGGTACGCCGCGTCGTGCGGGCCGGCTGCCGCCTCCGGGTGGTACTGCACGGAGAAGCTCGTCAGGCGACCGTCCGCGTCGCGGAGCTCGAGTCCCTCGACGACGTCGTCGTTGAGGCACACGTGGCTGACCGTCACCTCGCCGAACTCGGTCGTCGTGCTGCCCTCGAGGGGCGCGTCGACCGCGAAGCCGTGGTTGTGCGCGGTGACCTCGACCTTGCCGGTCGTGCGGTCGAGCACTGGCTGGTTGATGCCGCGGTGGCCGTACTTCAGCTTGTACGTCCCGAAGCCGAGCGCGCGGCCGAAGAGCTGGTTGCCGAAGCAGATCCCGAAGTAGGGGATGCCCGCGCGCAGCGCACCCTGCAGCAGCTCGACCTGCCCGGTCGTGGCGGCCGGGTCACCGGGGCCGTTGGAGAAGAAGAGTCCGTCCGGGGCGACGGCCTGGACGTCGGCGAGCGTCGCGGTGGCCGGGAGCACGTGCACCTCGATGCCGCGCTCACTCATCATCCGCGGGGTGTTGGCCTTGATGCCGAGGTCGATCGCGGCCACGGTGTGGCGCTTCTCCCCCTGCGCCGGTACGACGTACGCCTCGGACGTCGAGACGGCCTCGCTGAGGTTGGCACCCGCCATCTCCCCGGACTCCAGCACCCGCTCCAGCAGCCGGGCGGGGTCGGTCTCGGTCGTGGAGATGCCCACGCGCATGGCACCGCGCTCGCGCAGGTGGCGGGTCAGGGCGCGGGTGTCGACGCCGCTGATGCCCACGACGCCCTGGTCGCGGAGCTCGTCGCCGAGCCCGCGGACGCTGCGCCAGTTGGACGCCACCCGGGCCGGGTCGCGCACGACGTAGCCGGCGACCCAGATGCGCGCGGACTCCGGGTCCTCGTCGTTCATCCCGGTGTTGCCGACGTGCGGGGCCGTCATCACGACGACCTGACGGTGATAGCTGGGGTCCGTCAGCGTCTCCTGGTAGCCGGACATGCCGGTGGAGAAGACCGCCTCGCCGAAGGTCTCGCCCTCGGCACCGAAGGACTCACCGCGAAAGGTGCGACCGTCCTCGAGGACCATCAGTGCTGGTGCGGTCCGGTCTGATCGGGTCCGGGCTGGGGCAGGCAGAGCCATGCCGTACCTCCTTCTCCGCCTCACGGGACGGATCGTTAAAGGATGTTCGAAGCGAGACCGACCCTAGCAGCGCGCGGACCACGAATCGGCATCGGACATCGCCTGTCGAGACGGCTCCAGGGCCAGCTGCGGGGACGGCCGTGCCGGGCTCACCGCCAGTCGCTGCGGCTCACCTCGTAGGTGCTTCCGGGGCCGTCCTCCCGCTCGGGCACGACGTTGCGCATCACCAGGCACGGCAGCCCCTCGGACACCACCAGCTCGACCTCCCAGTGCCAGCCCGGCGCGTACTCGTAGCCCACGACCGCACCGTCCGCACTCCCCCGGCCGGCCAGCGCGATCACGTCGGGCTGGTGCCAGCTGTCCACCCAGCCGGCGCTGACGGCACCGTCCTCGCCGGGCACACCCAGCAGCAGGGAGCCGGCCTGCTCGCCGTCCTCCGGGTGCGTCCAGGTGTAGGCCAGCGCCAGCGCACGACCGCTGGCCGCGACCCGCACGTCGGCGTTCGACGCGCCGGTGGCGAAGCCGTCGTCGGGCATCAGCCGGAAGGTCGCGGTGCCGGAGCGAGGTCCAGGCGTCACGCCGTAGGGAGTCGTCGACATGCGCCGACCCTACGACCGGTCACGACCAGGGCGTGAGGGTCAGCTCGGGACCTGTCCATCGCCGCCGGAGCCAGCGGTCGTGCGAGGCGAGCACGACCCCACCCGGCGCGGAGCCCAGTGCCTCCTCGAGCTCACCGGCGAGGGCGAGCGACACGTGGTTGGTCGGCTCGTCCAGGAGGAGCAGGTCGGGCGCCGCGGCGATCGCGACGGCAAGCTGCAGGCGGCGGCGCTGGCCGACCGACAGGCTGCCGACCGGCGTGCGGTGGTCGCGCGGGTGCAGCAGTCCGAGCTCACGCAGTGACGGTGGGTTCGGCAGGGCGCTCACGGCAGCGTCGTACGTCGCCAGGGCGGAGCGCGACGGTTGGGTGACGCGCGGATCCTGGGTGAGCTCGCGGACGGTGCGGGCCGCCACGTCGACCGAGCCCGCGGTGGCGGCCAACCGGCCGGACAGCACGCCGAGCAACGTCGACTTGCCCGATCCGTTGGCCCCCGTGACGAGCAGGTGCTCGCCCGCGGCGAGGTCGAGGCGCGCCACCCGCATCCGATCGGCGACCTCGGCGTCGCGCACCTGGACGAGCCGCCCCGACGTCGGGGTCGTCAGGTCGCCGCGGAAACGCAGCGGCGCCGGAGGCTTGCGCACCTGCTCGCGCTCGGCGAGGTCGAGCCGCCGCTGCGCGTCCTTCTTGCGCCGCGCGAGCGTCTGGTCGACCCGGCCGCCCTTGAAGGAGTAGATGTACTTGTCGCCGTCGGTCGGCCCGCGATCGTGGGCGATCGCGCCCGTTCCGATGCGGGTGGCGTCGCGCAGCCGGGCGAGCTCCTCCTGCTGCAGGGCGTACGTCTCCTCCCACCGTCGACGGGCGTCCGCGCGAGCCGACTCGTACGCGCTCCAGCCCCCGCCGAACCGCCGGCCACCGCTGCCGTCGGTGCCGAGCTCGCCGGCGTCGAGGTCGACGAGGTCCGTGCACACGTCGTCGAGCAGCACCCGGTCGTGGCTCGCGAGCAGGACGACGCCGGGCAGCTCACGCAGGAAGGCGGTGAGCACGTCGATCGCATCGTCGTCGAGGTGGTTGGTGGGCTCGTCGAGCAACAGGCACGACGGCCGCGTCGTCATGATCGTCGCCAGCGCGAGACGGGTGCGCTGCCCGCCGGACAGCGTGCCGACCGCGCGTCCGGGATCCAGGCTGTCGAGACCGAGGCGGGCCGCGGCGACCGAGGCCCGCCGGTCCGCGTCCCAGGCGTCCTGGGCGACGGCCAGCTCCAGCGCCTGCCCGTACGCCGCATCCCCCGCCGCGGTCCCCACCGCATCCGCCAGCCGTTCGACGTCGGCGACGGCCGTGCGCAGGGGTGCGAGGGTCATCGCGAGCACCTCGGCGATCGTGGCGCGATCGCGGAACGGCGGCTCCTGCCCGAGCAGGACGAGGTCATCAGGGGCGTCGATCGATCCGGCGACCTGCGCGCGGTCGGGGAGCCGCCCGGCAACGGCCCGGAGCAGGGTCGACTTGCCGGCGCCGTTCTCGCCGACGAGGCCGATCCGGCGGCCCGGCTGGGCGAGCAGGTCGATCCCGGACAGGACGGTCCGGTCGGCATGGCTGACGGAGAGAGCTGTGACGACGAGCGGCGCGAGGGTGGTGGACGGGGAGGCTGACATGGGGTGTCCTCGAGGGGAGTCGGAGAGGGACTCGCCGGGCCAGAAGGCGCACTGGTGCGCCGCCGCGGACGCGAGTCGGGTCAGTCCTGGATCCACATGATGACCAAAGCCTAGGTGGATCGGGACGATCGGCCCACCGGATATCGCGCCGCCGCTGTCACGCTGTGTCCATGCTCGTCGTCGACCTCGATCATGCCGTCCGTGCGGTGCACCGACACTGCTCGTCGCTGGACCACGTGCCGCGGGTGGTCACGAGCGGCAACTTCGCGTCGCCGGTGGAGCTCCTCGGTCCAGTGCTGGCCGAGCTGCCGGAGGTGCGCCTGCACGCCCTCAACGCACAGCACGGCCTGCCGATGCACGAGGGCGTGGTCCCGGAGACGACCTTCGTCGGGCCCGCGTTCCGCAGGCACGCTCGCCTGTCCTACGTCCCCTGCCGGCTCTCGATGGTGCCGCGGCTCTTCCACGGCCCCCTCGCACCCGACGTCGTGGTCATCCACACGACCACCCCACGCAATGGTCGCGTCTCGCTCGGCCTCGAGGTCAACGTCCTGCCCGCAGCGATCGAGGCTGCCCGCGGGCGCGGCGCCCCGGTGATCGCGATGCTGAACCCACGCATGCCGTGGACCTTCGGTGACGCGGAGATCGAGATCGACGAGATCGACCTCGGCGTCGAGGTGGACGCAGCCCTCACGACCCACACCGCCGGCGCCCCGGGCGACGACGCGCGACTCATCGGTGCGCGGGTGGCAGCGGAGATCGACGACGGCGCCACGTTGCAGGCCGGCATCGGCGAGGTCCCGGACGCCACGATCGCCGGCGTGCTGGAACGACGCGGGCTGCGGATCTGGACCGAGATGTTCAGCGACGGCGTCCTCGTCCTGGAGCAAGCGGGTGCGCTGGACCGCGGCACGCCGGCGTGCACGTCGTTCGTGTTCGGCAGCCAGGAGCTCTACGACTGGGTCGACGACAACCCGCGGGTGCGGATGCTGCGCACCGAGACGACCAACTCCCCCGCCGAGATCGCCCGCCAGCCGGCGATGACCTCGATCAACACCGCACTCCAGGTCGACCTCTTCGACCAGGCCAACGCCTCGCGGATCAACGCCCGCATCCACAGCGGGTTCGGCGGCCAGACCGACTTCACCGTCGGCGCCAGCCACTCACCCGGCGGTCGCGCATTCATGGCGCTGCGCAGCTGGCACCCCCGCGCCGACGTCTCGACGATCGTGCCGATGGTCGACGAGCCCGTGACGTCGTTCCAGCACGGGGCGGTCGTCACCGAGCAGGGCATCGCCTGGATGTGGGGTCGCGACGAGCGACAGCAGGCACGGAACCTGATCGAGCACGCCGCCCATCCCAGCGTCCGCGAGGACCTCTGGGAGGAGGCGCACGCACTCGGGCTCGCCTGACCTCAGGACCAGGTCGTCGGTGGGTGGCTCCTCAGGCGATGAAGATGCAGAAGACGTGGCCCTCGGGGCTGGCGTACGCGCGGAGCGGCTCGTCCGGGTCGTCGGTGCGATCGAACCGGAGCTCGCCGCCGAGGGCGATCACGCGCTCGTGGGCGGCGTCGAGCGCCTCCCGGTCGGGCACCGTGGTGTCGAGGTGCGAGACCGACGGGTGGCCCGGCTCCGGCCAGCGGCTCTCCGGGAGCCGCTCGACCTCCTGGATCGCGAGGCACCTGCGTCCGTCCGGATGGGTCAGCACCAGCCAGTCGGAGTCGTCGACACCGGCGGGCGCCTCGTCGCCGGGGCGGTAGACGAGTCCGAGCAGCTCGCGCCAGAACTCCGCCTCTCGCCGGACGTCGACGGCGTCGAGGACGGTGTGCAGGAGCTGAGGGACGGCAGCCGGGATTCCGCTCATCGTTCGACTGTACGACGTGTGAGGATCGACCCATGAGTGCTCCGACCCCCGCCTGGATCCAGCTCTTCCTCGACACCCCGGCGGACCACTTCGAGGACGCGGTGGCCTTCTGGTCGGCCGTGACGGGGTGGCCGACCTCGGAGCGACGGGGCGAGGACGGCCAGTTCCTCACGCTGCTGCCGGCGGCAGGGTCGGCGTACGTCAAGCTCCAGGCCGTCGACGGGCCGGCCGGGATCCATCTCGACCTCGACTCGGCCGATCGACCCGCCGCGATCCAGCGGGCGAGCGAGCTCGGCGCCAGCCACGCGTGGACCTACGAGGACGTCGAGGTGGTGCGCTCCCCCGGCGGTTTCACCTTCTGCCACACCCTGCTCGACGGCGAGCCCTCGCTCGGGCGCGACGGTGCGACGATCCTCGACCAGGTCTGCCTCGACGTCCCCTCGTCGTCCTGGGAGGCGGAGGTCGCGTTCTGGGCCGAGCTGACCGGTCGCGAGCCGCAGGTCGGCGCGCTGCCGGACTTCGTCCGCCTCGTCGAGGAGGGACGGTTGCGCCTGCTCATGCAGCGCACCGGGGACTCCGAGGGTCCGGTGCGGGCGCACCCGGACCTCGCCACTGCCGACCGCGCCGGCGACACCTCCCGGCACGTCGCCCTCGGCGCGACGGTGCGCGACACCCAGGCGATCTGGACCGTGCTGACGGCGCCGGGCGGACAGGTCTACTGCCTCACCGACCGCGACCCGTCGACCGGTGCCCGGCCGGTGTGACGAGACCCACGGGGCGCACCCACCCCATCCTGCGTACTGTCGGTATGTGCTCTTTCCACGACTCCTGTCCCTCGTCCTCGTTGTCCTGACGGTCCCTGCCGGGATCCTCGCTGCGGCGCCCGCCCACGCGGCCGGGCTCGTCTTCCCGGTGCAGTGCGAGCTCGGCTCGGAGACGGTCCTGCCGTGGGACGACGTCACCTACGACCTGCGCGGCACCTGCGGCGTGGTCCGGTTGACGGGCGACGACACCACGGTGACGATGCCGTCGGCGACGCGCCTGGTGGTCGAGGGCACCGGGAACGCGGTGACGGCCAAGCCGCTGGCCGAGGTGCAGGTCGTCGGGGCGGGCAACAGCATCAGCACCCCGACGATCCGGTCGCTCGCCGTCTCGGGTGCCGCGTCGACCGTGACCGTCGCCGGCCTGGTCGAGCACGCCGAGCTCACGAGCAGCGGATCGTCGCTGACGGCCGACACGATCAACGTCCTGCGCCTGCGCGGCGCCGACACGGTCCACGCCCGCAAGGCCTACCGCACCCGGATCACCGGATCGGACAACGCCCTCGTCCTCGCCCGCGCCGACCGCCTCGTGCTCACCGGAGCCCGCAACGCCGTCACGGTCGCACGCGGTCGTACGACGCTGCGCGACCGCGGCGAGGCCAACGTCCTCGACCTCCGGCCACGCCGCGGTCAGTAGTCCGTGCCGCCGCGCAGCGGTCCGGGGCGGCCGTCGGGGTCGTGCACGTGGGTCAGCGGGATCCGCGCGAGCCGCTCCTGCCAGGGCCCGAGGTCCTCGAGGGGCAGGACCCGCAGCCGGCCGGGAGGCCGCTCCCCCGAGCGACCGCCGTCGTGCCAGGCGTCGAGCGCGGCGGCGGACGTCGCGTAGGCGTCGTACATCGCGTGCGGGTCCCGAAGGTCGTCGGTGTCACCCGGCTCCCGATCGAGGTGCTCTGCCGCCAGCTGGAGGCGCAACGACCGGGCGTAGTCCTCGTCGAGCACGACGCACGACAGCTCGGAGTCGTGGGTCCACGAGCGGCGGTTGAAGTTGTCGGAGCCCACGCTCGCCCACACGTCGTCCATCACGCACACCTTGGCGTGGACGTAGACCGGGGTGCCGGCGTGGTTCTCGATGCCGTACGCCGCCACGCGGCCCGGGGCGGCCTGCTTCAGCGTGCGCAGCGCGCGGGTGCGCCCGAGCAGCTCGGCCGGGCGTGAGAGTCGGCCCTCCACGTCCGGGAAGAGCGGGATGACGACGACCAGGCGCAAATCGGGGTTGGCGCGCAGCGCGGGCAGGAACGTCGACGCGACGTCGTGACCCCAGAAGTACTGGTCCTCGACATAGACCAGCCGGCGCGCCTGGCCCACCGCCTTGGTGTAGCCGCGCGCCACGGAGCGCTCGCCGCCCCGCGCGAAGGGGTAGTCGCGTCCGTGTCGCAGGTTGGGGTAGGTGCGCAGCAGCTGGACGCGGTGGGTGCCGGCCGGTTCCGGGGGTGGCGTCTGCTCGGGGAGCGGATCAGGGTCGATGTCGAGGCGGCGCACCCGGTCCGACCAGCGGCGCAGCGGGCTGCGGCTCAACGGCGTGGGATCGGTCCAGCGCTCCCGGAAGACCGACTCCACCGCGTGCACGGCGGGCCCCTGGATCCTGACCTGCACGTCGTGCCACGGCGGGTGGTCGCCGTACTCCTCGGCCAGAGGCTGCGACTGAGGGTCGCCCCGGTGCTCGGCGTCGTCGCGCCTGTTGTGGGCCAGGTCGATGCCACCGACCCACGCGACGTCGCGTGAGGGATCGTCGCGGTGCCGGATCACGACGAACTTCTGGTGGTGCGACCCACCGGTGCGCACCCGCATGTCGAGCAGGACCTCGGCCCCACGCCGCTGGAGCTGCTCGCCGAGGTGGCGGTTCTCCGTCGCGAAGAACCCGGTCTGGTCGAGGTGCGAGCGCCAGACCAGGCCGCGCACGTCCACGCCACGCTCGTCCGCCGAGCCCAGGACCTCCACGACCTCACTGCCGGGATCGCCGGTCAACCGCTCGTCGGCGTCGCCCTGCCAGTCCGTGAAGAGCACCAGGTCGCCCTCGACAGTGGCCTCGAGCGCGGCGCACAGGTCCGCGAAGTAGGCGGAGCCGTCAACGAGGGGAACCACCAGATTTCCGTCGATCCACGCAGTGCCGTCCTCGCACTGCTGGTCGATCACGGTGTCGTCGTTGGCGCGCTCGCTCGCGTCGAGGAGCCAGTCATGCGGGTCGGTCACCCTCGCAGCATGTCAGGCCAGGGCGCCGTCGCGAACGGTCACGCGGCCGGCGTACACGGTGTGCACGACGCGCGAGGCCAGACCGCGGCCGTGCCAGGGGTTGTTGCGCGACAGGGACGCGGAGGCGTCGCGGTCGACCGTGACGTGCGCGTCCGGGTCGACCAGCACGACGTGGGCCGGGGCGCCGGGGACGAGCGACTGCCCCTGGTCGGCGAGCCCGGCGATCCGGGCCGGCGTCACCGACATGACGCGAGCGACGTCGCTCCACGAGAGGTCCGGGAGGGCCGTACGGACGACACCGAGCGCGGTCTCGAGGCCGACCATGCCGAACGCTGCGTCGACGAACGCGTGCTCCTTGTCGTGGCGCGCGTGCGGGGCGTGGTCGGTCGCGACGGCGTCGATCGTGCCGTCGCGCAGCGCCTCGCGGAGGGCGTCGACGTCCTCCTGCGGCCGCAGCGGTGGGTTGACCTTGTAGGTCGGGTCGTAGCCCGTGAGCAGGTCGGTGGTGAGCAGCAGGTGGTGGGGCGTCACCTCGGCAGTGACATCGATGCCCTGGGCCTTGGCCCACCGCAGCACCTCGACCGAGCCCGCGGTCGACACGTGGGCGACGTGGACGCGCGAGCCGGTGTGGCGCGCGAGCATCACGTCGCGGGCGACGATGACCTCCTCGGCGATGCCGGGCCAGCCGGGCAGTCCGAGCCGACCCGACAGCTCGCCCTCGTGGCAGCACGCGGCCGGTCCGGCGAGGGCCGGGTCCTGGGAGTGCTGGGACACCACGCCGCCGAACGCCTTGACGTACTCGAGCGCCCGGCGCATCACGCGGGCGTCGTGGACGCACCTGCCGTCGTCGGAGAACACGGTGACTCCGGCGCGGGAGCGGTGCATGAGGCCGAGCTCGGCGAGCTCCTCACCGCCGAGCCCGCGCGTGACGGCGCCGACCGGCTGGACGTGCACCAGGCCGGCCTCGCGACCGAGCTCCCAGACGCGGGTCGCCGCCTCCGCGGTGTCGGTGACGGGACTCGTGTTCGCCATGGCGAGGATCGCCGTGTAGCCGCCGAGCGCTGCCGCCTGTGACCCGGTGAGGACGGTCTCGGCGTCCTCGCGGCCGGGCTCACGCAGGTGGGTGTGCAGGTCGACGAGACCGGGCAGCGCGACGAGGCCGTCGGCATCGAGCGTCTCCGCCCCCGACGGTGCCTCGTCGACGAGCACGCCGGTGTCGTCGACGTAGAGGTCCCGGGTCGCCTCCCCGAGGAGCGATGCTCCGGTGATCACGAGGGACATCAGGCTTCTTCTCCTGCCAGCAGGTGGTAGAGCACGGCCATCCGGATCGCGAGCCCGCTGGAGACCTGCTCCAGCACGACCGACTGCGCCGCGTCGGCGGCGTCGGCAGCGATCTCGAGACCGCGGTTCATCGGGCCGGGGTGGCAGATCGGCACGTCCGGCTTGAGCAGCGCGAGGCGGTTGCGGGTCAGCCCGTAGCCGACCGTGTACTCGCGGGCGCTCGGGAAGAACGCGCCCGACATCCGCTCGCGCTGGACGCGCAGCATCATCACGGCGTCGGCCTCGGGCAGCACGGCGTCGACGTCGTACGACGTCTCGAAGCCGGCCGACCTCGACCAGGAGGCGATGCCGCTCGGCATCAGCGTCGGCGGCGCCACCACGGTGACGCGGGCGCCGAGGCGGGTCAGGCACTGGACGTTGGAGCGGAACACGCGGCTGTGGGTCAGGTCGCCGACGATCACGACGTGGCGACCCTCGAGCGACCCGAGGCGACGCTGCAGTGTGTAGGCGTCGAGCAGCGCCTGGGTCGGGTGCTCGTGCATCCCGTCGCCGGCGTTGACGACCGACGCGTCGACCCACTCGCTGACCTGGACGGCCGCGCCGCTGGCCGGGTGGCGGATGACGAGGCCGTCGACGCCCATCGCGCAGACGGTCAGCACGGTGTCGCGCAGGCTCTCGCCCTTGGACGTGCTCGACCCCTTGGCGCTGACGTTGATCACGTCGGCGGAGAGCCACTTGCCGGCGATCTCGAACGACGACCGGGTGCGGGTGGAGTCCTCGAAGAACATGTTGACGACCGTGCGACCGCGCAGCGCGGGCAGCTTCTTGACCTCGCGCCGCTGCACGTCGTGCATGTCGGCCGCGGTCTCGAAGAGCTGGTGGATCTCGTCGGTGCTGAGGTCGTCGATGGAGAGCAGGTGCTTCACGAGATCGTCACCTCGTCGGTGCCGTCGATCTCGGCGAGCCGGACGCTGACCCGCTCGGCGAGGGCGCTGGGCAGGTTCTTGCCGACGTGGTCGGCGCGGATCGGCAGCTCGCGGTGGCCGCGGTCGACCAGCACGGCGAGGCGGACGGCGCTCGGGCGACCGAGGTCCGCGAGCGCGTCGAGCGCGGCGCGGATCGTCCGTCCGGAGAAGAGCACGTCGTCGACGAGCACGACCACCTTGCGGTCGATCCCGCCCGGAGGCAGCGCGGTCTTGTGCGCGCGCCGCGTCGGCTGGGACCGCAGGTCGTCGCGGTACATCGTCACGTCGAGCTCGCCCACCGCGACGGGGGTGCCCTCGACCGCGGTGATCTTCTCGGCGATGCGCTTGCGCGAGGGGTACGCCGCGGGTGTGCAGGCCGAGCAGCACCAGGTCGGTGGCGCCCTTGTTGCGCTCGAGGAGCTCGTGCGAGATGCGCGTCAGGGCCCGGGAGATGTCACGGGCGTCGAGGACGGTGCGGTCGGCCCGCTCGCTGGTGGAGTCGGGGCCGCTCTGTTCGGTGGTGGCAGGCATTCGCGCGCCGGACCTCCTTCTCCGCCTCACGGGACGGCTCGTTAAAGGATGTCGATCGGGGCGACCCTACCAATCCCTGGGACTGGGAGGGCGAGTCGCGCACCTGTAGGCCTTTGCAACCCCCTCCCAGTGTCGGAGTCCCCGCACGAGCGGGGACTCCGACGAACAGGAAATGGGAGCGAGGTCAGCGCTCGAGGATCGCGACGACGCCCTGGCCACCGGCGGCGCAGATCGAGATGAGCGCGCGGCCCTTGCCCTTCTGCGCGAGCAGCTTCGCGGCGACGGGGATGATCCGGCCGCCGGTCGCGGCGAACGGGTGCGCGGCGGCGAGCGAGGAGCCGTTGACGTTGAGCTTGTCCCGGTCGATCGAGCCGAGTGGTCCGTCGAGGCCGAGGCGCTCCTGGCAGAACACCGGGTCCTCCCAGGCGGCGAGGGTCGAGAGCACCTGCGAGGCGAACGCCTCGTGGATCTCGTAGTAGTCGAAGTCCTGGAGCGTCAGGCCGTTGCGCTCGAGCATCCGCGGGACGGCGTACGCCGGTGCCATCAGCAGGCCCTCGTGGCCGTTGACGTAGTCGACCGCGGCCGTCTCGGCGTCGACGAAGTGGGCCAGCACGGGGAGTCCGCGCTCCTCTGCCCACTCGTCGCTCGAGAGGAGCACGGCGGACGCACCGTCGGAGAGCGGCGTGCTGTTGCCGGCGGTCATCGTGGCCGCGACGCCCTTGCCGAAGACCGGCTTGAGGGTCGCGAGCTTCTCCACCGAGGAGTCCGGGCGCATGTTGTTGTCGCGCTCGACGCCGCGGAACGCCGTGACGAGGTCGTCCTGGAAACCCTCGTCGTACGACCGGGCGAGGTTGTGGTGCGAGCGGGCCGCCAGCTCGTCCTGGGCCTCGCGGGTGATCCGCCACTCGAGCGCGGTGAGGGCGGCGTGCTCCCCCATCGACAGGCGCGTGCGCGGCTCGCCGTTCTGCGGGATGTCGAGGCCGATGTCGCCGGGCCGGATGGCGCCGAGCGCCTTGAGCCGGCCGGCGGTGTCCTTGGCCGAGTTGACCTTCATCAGCTTCTTGCGGAGCTTGTCGCTGATGGCGACCGGGGCGTCGGAGGTGGTGTCCGTGCCGCCCGCCACGCCGGCGTCGATGACGCCGAGCGCGATCTTGTTGGCCACCTGGATGGCCGCCTGGAGGCCGGTGCCGCAGGCCTGCTGGATGTCGGTGGCGGGCGTCTCGGGGGCCAGCTTGGAGCCGAGCACCGACTCACGGGTCAGGTTGAAGTCGCGCGAGTGCTTGAGCACCGCACCGGCGACGACCTCGCCGAGCCGCTCGCCCTGCAGGTCGAAGCGGTCCACGAGCCCGTCGATCGCGGCCGTCAGCATCTCCTGGTTGGAGACCCCGGAGTAGACCGAGTTGGACCGGGCGAACGGGATGCGGTTGCCGCCGACGACGGCGACAGGACGTGTGGTGGGCTGCATGTTCCTATCCTTGCCTGAGTGGTCCCGCGCGCCAATGGTGTGAGGGCCACGTCACGAAATGTGGACTCTGAGTTGCACACTGAGTTACACATCGAGGACCGCATCCACCACCCGACCTGTCGAAGAGGATCACCCGTCACCATGAGCGACCGCTACCAGGGCTTCGTGTCCACCTCGATCGGCCAGCTGTTCGTCAAGAACCTCGGCCTGCCCAACCCGACCGACCTCGAGCGCTGGACCGACGGTGCGCCGCTCGTCGACGGCGTCGTGGTCCTCGGCGGCACCGGCCGCCTCACCGAGGTGCTCCCCACCACGCTCGACGGCCTGGGCATCGCCTCGACGACCACCCTCGCCGAGGACGCCCGGGCGAAGGCCCTGGTCCTCGACGCCACGGGCATCGTCGACACCGCCGGGCTGGTCGCCCTGCAGGAGTTCTTCACGCCGCTGATGCGTCGGCTCGAGACCTGCCCGCGCGTCGTCGTCCTCGGCACGCCTCCCGAGCTGACGTCGGGCTCCGAGCGAGTCGCCCAGCGCGCGCTCGAGGGCTTCACCCGCTCGCTCGGCAAGGAGATCGGCCGCGGCGGGGCCGTCCAGCTCGTGTACGTCGCGCCGGCCGCCGACGGCGCGATCGCCTCGACGCTCGCGTTCTTCCT
Source organism: uncultured Actinomycetota bacterium (assembly GCA_963708875.1). Taxonomy (GTDB): domain Bacteria; phylum Actinomycetota; class Actinomycetes; order Propionibacteriales; family Nocardioidaceae; genus Nocardioides. Next base: position 450,368 of record CAVPUL010000004.1, on the reverse strand, counting down.
CTCCCCCAAGTCGGCGTACGTCTCGGGCCAGGTCGTCCGCATCGGCGCGCACGGCGCCACCGCGTCCGACCAGGTCGACGACTGGACCCAGCCGCTGGCCGGCAAGGTCGCCCTCGTCACCGGCGCGAGCCGCGGCATCGGTGAGGAGATCGCCCGGGTGCTGCACCGTGACGGCGCGACCGTCGTCGGCGTCGACGTACCCCAGGCCGCGAGCGAGCTCCAGACGCTCATGACCGAGCTCGACGGCGACCACCTGGTCCTCGACATCACTGCCAAGGACGCGCCGCAGCGGATCGCGCACCACCTGCGTGAGCACCACGGCGGCGTCGACGTCGTCGTGCACAACGCCGGCATCACCCGCGACAAGAAGCTCGCCAACATGGCCGAGGACCGCTGGAGCAGCGTCATCGCGGTCAACCTCACCGCCCCCGAGCTGATCACCCGCGAGCTGCTCGACTCCGGCGTGATCAACGCCGGCGGCCGCATCGTCGGCGTGGCCTCGATCGCCGGGATCGCCGGCAACGTCGGCCAGACCAACTACGCGACGTCGAAGGCCGGCGTCATCGGCCTCGTGGAGAGCCTGCGCGACGAGCTCGACAACGGCATCACCGTCAACGCCGTCGCCCCTGGCTTCATCATCACGCAGATGACTGCGGCCGTGCCGTTCGCCACCCGCGAGGTCGGTCAGCGGCTCAACGCCATGTCGCAGGGCGGCCTGCCCGTCGACGTGGCCGAGACCATCGCGTGGTTCGCCAGCACCGGATCGGGTGCGGTCAACGGCAACGTGGTCCGGGTCTGCGGCCAGATGATGCTGGGCGCCTGATGTCGGAGACCAAGACCCTGTCCGGCGAGCCCGGCTCGCTCAGCACGCTGCTCCGTGCGGCGCTGCCGGTCGTGCCGGGGGTCAACCAGCTGCCCGGTGTCCGGAAGGGTCCGGCGAGCGCCTTCACCGGTCTCGCCTACGACCGCACGGGTGTCGTCGCCGAGCGCGCGCGCGTCGATGCGTACGCCGCGGTGTGCGGCTTCCCGCGCAAGGACGTCGTACCCCTCACCTATCCGCACATGCTGGCGTTCCCCCTGCACATGGCGATCATGAGCGACCCGGCCTTCCCCTACCCCGCCATCGGCATGGTGCACGTCGAGAACGCCATCACCGCACACCGCGCGATCGGCGTGGGCGAGGCGCTCGACGTGATGACCTCGGTCGGTGCTCCCCGGCCGCACGCCAAGGGCGTCCTGCTCGACTTCGTCACGACCGTCTCGGCGAACGACGAGACGGCGTGGGAGTCGACGTCGACCTACCTGCGACGTGGTCGCCCGGTCGACGGCGACCCGATGCCCGGCCTGGCCATCCCCGACGCCCCGACCGGTGGCGTCGAGTGGCGGCTGCCCGCCGACCTCGGTCGCACCTACGCCTCGGTGTCGGGCGACGCCAACCCGATCCACCTCTACCCGCTGGACCGCCAAGGCGCTCGGCTTCCCGCGCCAGATCGCGCACGGGATGTGGACGAAGGCGCGCTCGGTCGCCGCGATCGAGAACCGGCTGCCCGCGGCCGTCACCGTCGAGGTGGCCTTCAAGAAGCCGGTGTTCCTGCCCGGCACGGTCGCCTATGCGGCCCGCCAGGACGAGTCCGGCTGGACCTTCGCGCTCACCAGCCCGAAGGACGGCTCGCCCCACCTCGTGGGCCGTACGACCTCCCCCTGATGTGTCGCTGACACGTCACGGCGCGGGGTTCGCGCACCCGGATCAGGCCCTCCTGGGCCACCGTCGCGACCAGCTCGCCCGAGGCGGAGAACACCCGCGCGAGCGCCAGTCCGCGTCCACCACCGGCGAACGGCGAGAACTGGTCGTAGAGCCACCACTCGTCGGCCCGGAACGGTCGGTGGAACCAGATCGTGTGGTCGAGCGACGCCGGCTGGAGCCGCGGCGAGGCGATGTGGATGCCGTGCGGGACGAGCGCGGCACCGAGAAGCGTGAGGTCACTGGCATAGGTGAACGCGGCCGTCTGGGTGGTCGCGTCGTCGGCGAGCGTGCCGTCGACCTTGATCCAGAGCCGGGCGCGGGCCGGGTGCTCGGGGTCCTCCGGGATGCCGCGACCGGTCACGCCGACGTGGCGGATGTCGAGTGCGGCCCACTCCCGCTCCCAGTGCTCGGCGGCCTCGGCGCCCTGCTCGCGGGCCAGCTCGACCAGCGGCATCCCGTGCTCGGGGGGCACGACCTCGGGCATCCGGTCCTGGTGCTCCAGGCCCGGCTCCGGGATCTGGAAGTTGGCCGTCATGTAGTAGATCGGCCGGCCGTGCTGACGTGCGGAGACCCGGCGGGTGGCGAACGAACGCCCGTCTCGGATCCGCTCCACGTCGTAGACGATCGGCACCGTCGTGTCGCCTGGACGCAGGAAGTAGGAGTGCAGCGAGTGCAGGACGAACTCGCCCTCCACGCTGCGGGTGGCCGCCACCACCGCCTGCGCGGCGACCTGCCCGCCGAAGACGCGCTGGCGCTCGGTGCGGGCCTGGGCCCCGCGGAAGAGGTCGACCTCGAGCTGCTCGAGCTCGAGGAGCGTGACCAGCTCCTCGGCACTGCCCGCCATCAGCGGCCGTCCCAGCCGGGGTCGTCGTCGTTGGTGTCCTTGGACCGGTCCTCCAGCTCGGCGAGGAACGCCTCGAAGTCCCGCCCGATCTCCTCACCGGTCGGCAGCGGCTCGTCGCCGGCCAGCAGGGACGTGCCGGCGGCCTCGGCCTCGCGGAAGGAGTCGTACTGCTGCTCCAGGCCGCGTACGACGTCGCCCACCTCGTCGTGGGACGAGAGGTAGCGGTCGACCTCGGTCTCCGTGATCTCGGCGGCCTCGCGGAGCTCGCCGAGGTCGATGGTGAGACGGGCGCCGATCTCGAGGTGCTCGAGCAGCACGAGCGCGGCCTGCGGGTACTCCATCTGCGCGAGGTAGTGCGGGATGTGGGCGACGAAGCCCAGCGCGTCGTGGCCCCACTCCCCCAGCCGGATCTCCAGCAGCGCCTGGGCGCTCGCCGGGACCCGCAGCTCGCCCTGCCACGGGCTCTCGCCCGGGACCAGCTCGGGGCGGTTGGCGTGCGGGGTGATGGCGATCGGCCGGGTGTGCGGGACGGCCATCGGCACCGCGCCGAGGCCGACGACGCGCGAGACGCCGAAGTGCTCGATGACCTCACGCACCGCGCGGGCGAACGCTTCCCAGCGGATGTCGGGCTCGGGCCCGGTCAGCAGGAGGTAGGGCGTGCCGCCGGCGTCGCGCAGGGCGCGGATCACCAGCCGGGGCGCCTCGTAGTCGGTGTAGTGGTCGCGCACGAACGTCACGGGCGGCCGGCGGGCGCGGTAGTCGTGGAGCGAGTCCACGTCGAAGGTCGCGACGACCTTGCCGCCGTCGGACAGCCCGGCCAGGTGGCCCGCGGCGAGCTCGGCGGACTTCCCTGCGTCGAGGAATCCGGTGAGCACGCAGACGAGCGTCAGGTCGCCCGCATCGGCGAGCACCTCGGCGTCGTCGACGATGTGCACGAGTCTGTCGGCCATGGGGTCAACCCTAGTGACCCGACGCCAGTGACCCGACACACACCCGTCTTGCTGGGCAGGCATTGTTACCGAGGGGTAACCTGAGCCCCGCCCGGTCACCGATCAGCCCATCCACGAACCAGGAGCTCCCGTGCCCCGTCCCCAGCGTGAGGTCGTCTTCGTCGACGGCGTGCGCACCCCCTTCGGCGTCGGCAAGGCCAACGGCCAGTACGCCGAGACGCGCGCCGACGACCTCGTCATCAAGTGCATCACCGAGCTGATGCGCCGCAACCCCTCGCTCCCGCCCGAGCGCGTGGACGAGGTCGCCCTCGCTGCGACGACGCAGATCGGCGACCAGGGCCTGACCCTCGGTCGCACCGCGGCGCTGCTCGCCGGGCTGCCGCAGAGCGTGCCGGGCTACTCGATCGACCGCATGTGCGCCGGAGCGATGACCGCAGTCACCAACGTCGCGTCGGGCATCTCGTTCGGGGCGTACGACGTCGCGATCGCCGGCGGCGTCGAGCACATGGGCCGCCACCCGATGGGCGAGGGCGTCGACCCCAACCCGCGCATCCTCTCCGAGCGGATCGTCAACCCCGACGCCCTCGTGATGGGCAAGACCGCGGAGAACCTGCACGACCGCTACCCCACGATCACCAAGCAGCGCGTCGACGAGTACGCCGTCCGCAGCCAGCAGAAGACCCAGGCGGCGTACGACGCCGGGAAGATCCAGCCCGACCTGGTGCCGGTCGCGACGCGCTCGGCCGAGGCCGGCTGGGGCCTGGCCACGACCGACGAGCCGATGCGCCCCGGGACGACCATGGAGTCGCTCGCCGGGCTCAAGACGCCGTTCCGCTCGCACGGCAACGTCACCGCCGGCAACGCCGCGGGCATCAACGACGGTGCCACCGCGGCGCTCCTCGCCGACGAGGAGACCGCTCGCGAGCTGGGCCTGCCGGTCAAGATGCGCCTGGTGACCTACGCCTTCGTCGGCGTCGAGCCCGAGGTGATGGGTGCCGGCCCGATCCCCGCCACCGAGAAGGCGCTCCGCCTGGCCGGTCTGACGATCGACGACATCGAGGCCTTCGAGGTCAACGAGGCCTTCGCCGTGCAGGTGCTGGCGTTCCTCGAGCACTACGGCATCGCGGACGACGACGTGCGCGTGAACCCCTACGGCGGCGCGATCGCGATGGGCCACCCGCTGGCCTCGTCCGGCGTACGCCTGATGAACCAGCTCGCGCGCGCCTTCGAGGAGCGCCCCGAGGTCCGCTACGGCCTCACGACCATGTGCATCGGCATCGGCATGGGCGGCACCGTGATCTGGGAGAACCCCCACTGGACCGGCTCGACCGAGGGAGACAACACGTGAGCACCGCCAGACATGTCAGCACTGGTCGAGCGGGCGCGGGCGATCGTCTCCGACGCCGAGCGCGTGACGCAGGCCCACCTCCGCACCGTCGCACTCCCGGGGGTGACGTTCGGGCTGATCACCCTCGACAACGGCGAGGACCACACCAGGCCCAACACGTTCGGCCCTGCCGGTCTCCTCGCGCTCGACACGGCGATCGATGCGGCCCTGGCCGACGACTCGATCGATGCCATCGCGGTGACCGGCAAGCCGTTCATCCTCGCCGCCGGTGCCGACCTCACCTCGATCCAGGGCGGCGGCCCCGACGCCGTACGCGTCGTGGCCGAGCTCGGGCACGCGGTCTTCCGCAAGCTGCAGGACGGTGGCAAGCCGTCGTTCGGCCTGATCAACGGACTCGCCCTCGGCGGTGGGCTCGAGGTGGCGCTGCACTGCACCTACCGCACCGTCCTGGACTCGGCCCCGGCCCTCGGCCTGCCCGAGGTCATGCTCGGTCTCGTCCCCGGCTGGGGCGGCGCGTGGCTCGTGCCCAACCTGGTCGGCGCCGACAAGGCGGTCACGCTCGTCATCGAGAACCCGCTCAACCAGGGCAAGACCCTCGGCGGGCAGGCGGCGTACGACTTCGGCCTGGCCGACGCGGTCTTCGGTGGTGCCGACTACCTCGAGCAGTCGCTGCTGTGGGCCGCGTCCGTGGTCCGCGGCGAGGTTGCCGTCGAGCGGCCGGAGGTCGACCGCGGTGAGGCGTGGGACGCAGCGATCACGCGGGCCGAAGGCATCGTCGCCGCGCGCACCGGTGGCGGCTCCCCCGCCGCCGCGAAGGCCGTCGAGCTCATCGCGGCCGCGCGCGACAGCGACCGTGACGCCGGGTTCGCCGCGGAGGACGACGCGCTCCACGCTCTGTCACAGACGGCCGAGCTGCTGGCGTCGCTCTACTCCTTCGACCTCGTGCAGAAGCGCGCCAAGCGGCCTGCCGGCGCGCCGGACAAGGCGCTCGCTCGGCCGGTCACCAAGGTGGGCATCGTGGGCGCGGGCCTGATGGCCAGCCAGCTCGCGCTGCTCTTCGTACGCCGCCTCGAGGTCCCGGTGGTGCTCACCGACCTCGACCAGGAGCGGGCCGACAAGGGCGTGGGCTACGTCCACGCGGAGATCGACAAGCTGCTCGCCAAGGGCCGGATCAACCAGGACAAGGCCAACCGCCACAAGGCGCTGGTGTCCGGTGCGACCGACAAGCAGGTCGCGTTCGGGGACGCCGACTTCGTGATCGAGGCGGTGTTCGAGGAGATGTCGGTCAAGAAGACGGTCTTCGCGGACGTCGAGAAGGTCGTCTCGCCCGAGTGCGTCCTGGCCACCAACACCTCGTCACTGTCCATCACCGAGATGGCCGCCGACCTCGCGCACCCGGAGCGGGTCGTCGGCTTCCACTTCTTCAACCCGGTGGCGGTGATGCCCCTGCTGGAGATCGTCAAGGGAGACGCCACCGACGACGCGACGCTGGCGACGGCGTTCGCCACGGGCAAGGCGCTGAAGAAGACCTCGATCCTCGTCAAGGACAGCCCGTCCTTCATCGTGAACCGGCTCCTCGGCCGCTTCATGAGCGAGGTCGGCCGGATCGTCGACGAGGGGACCCCGGTCTCCGTGGCTGACGGTGCCTTCGCCGGCATCGCGCCGATGCCGCCGTTCGTGCTCCTGTCCCTGGTCGGACCGGCCATCGCGCTGCACAACAACGAGACGCTGAAGGGCGCGTTCCCTGACCGCTTCTACGTCTCGCCCGCCCTCGAGCGGATCGTGGCGGCTCGCAAGGGGGCGTACTACGGACCCGACGGAGCGCTCGACCCCGAGGTCGAGGCGCTGCTCGTCGTCCCGGAGTCCCCGGTCGTGCTGAGTGCCGAGGAGGTCCGCGAGAAGACGTTGTCCGGACTCGCCGAGGAGGCACGGCTGATGCTCGACGAGGGCGTCGTCGTCGCCCCGCAGGACATCGACCTCGCGATGATCACCGGCGCCGGCTTCTCGTTCTGGAACGGCGGCCTGACCTTCATGCTCGACGTCCAGGGCATCTCGGAGAAGGCGACGGGCAAGCGCTTCCACTGAGGCGGCGCGTCTGCACCCGCACATCACCCGAGTCGGCGCTTGTGTTCCTGCCACGCATGTCGAGTCGGCGCTTGTGTTCGTGCCACGCATGTCGAGTCGGCGCATCTGTACGCGGAAACGCGTGCAGATGCGCCGACTCGGCGTCATCTCGACGCACACATGCGCCGACTCGGCGTCATCTCGACGCAGCAGATGCGCCGACTCGGCTCAGGGGACGGGGATGTGCTTGTCGTACTCCCCACGGCCGAGGCGGCTGTGCGAGCGGCCGTAGGTGAAGTAGACGACCAGCCCGATCAGCATCCAGGTCACGAACCTGACCCAGGTCTCGCCGATGAGGTTGAGCATCAGGTAGAAGCACAGCAGGACCGACAGCGTCGCGACCACGGGCGCAGCCGGCGTACGGAAGGCGCGCGGGAGGTCCGGACGCGTACGCCGCAGGACCAGCACTCCCACGCTCACCAGCATGAAGGCGAACAGCGTTCCGATGCTGACCAGGTCGCCCAGCGTCGCGAAGTCGACGAAGCCCGACAGGAGCGCCACGCCCACACCGGTGATCGCGGTGAGAAGGTACGGCGTGCCGAAGGTCGGGTGCACCTTGGCCAGCGACGTCGGCAGCAGTCCGTCGCGCGCCATCGCGAAGGCGACGCGGGTCTGGCCCATCATGAGGATCAGGACCACGACGGTCAGGCCGATCGTGGCGCCGACCGAGATCACGTTGCCGATCCACTCCACGCCCGCCTTGTCGAAGGCGGTCGCCAGCGGGGCCGGGTCGTCGGGATCGATCGTGTCGTAGGACTGCATGCCGGTGATGACCAGGCACACGGCGATGTAGAGCACCGTGACGATCGCGAGCGAGCCGAGGATGCCGATCGGGACGTCGCGCTGGGGGTTCTTCGTCTCCTCCGCGGTCGTGGCGACGACGTCGAAGCCGATGAAGGCGAAGAAGACGATGGCCGCACCCGCGATCACGCCGCCGATGCCGAAGACGGCCGGGTCGAGGCCGAAGATCGAGCTGATGAGCGGCGCCTTCCAGAAGCTGCTGTCGCCGCCGGCGGCGGGCTGGCTCGGCGGGATGAACGGCGTGTAGTTGGCGGTGTTGATGTAGCCGATGCCCATCACGATCACGAGCGCCACGACGGCGAGCTTGATGGCGACGATGATCTGGTTGATCCGGCTGGAGAGCTTGATGCCGCCGATCAGGACGCCCGCGACGAGCAGCGAGATGACGACGGCGGGCAGGTTGACGATGCCGTCACCGGCCGAGGCGAGCGATGTGGGGATCTCGAAGGGCGTGCCCTCGAGCACGTTCTGGAGGTAGCCCGAGAAGCCGGCCGCGAGCGCGGAGGCGCCGACGGTGAACTCCAGGACCAGGTCCCAGCCGATGATCCACGCGATCAGCTCGCCGAACGTCGCGTAGGAGAACGTGTACGCGCTGCCGGCGACCGGGACGGTGGACGCGAACTCGGCGTAGCAGAGCGCCGCCAGCGCACACGCGAGCCCGGCGACGAGGAACGACAGCGCGATGGCCGGGCCGGCGTTCGTCGCGGCGACGAGGCCGGTGTAGACGAAGATCCCGGCCCCGATGATGACGCCGACGCCGAAGACGGTCAGGTCGAGCGCGCCCAGGTTCTTCTTCAGGCGGTGCTCGGGCTCCTCGGTCTCGGCAATCGACTGCTCGACTGACTTCGTGCGGAAGAGGCTCATCCCGGCAACCTAGGACGGACGGACGGCGTACGTCGAGTCAGGGTGCGGGCGGGAGCGTGGCGGCGAGCCAGGCAGACGTGCGCTCCCAGGCGAGCCGGGAGGCGTCGGCGTCGTAGAGGAAGAAGTCGGGGTTGTCGAAGGCGTGGTCGGCGGTCTCGTAGCCGTACCAGGTCACCTGGGGCAGGGGCTCGAGGAAGCCCTGGATCTGCTCGACCACGGGCCGGGTGAGGAACTGGTCGGTCATGCCGAACTGGTGCAGCGACGGCGCGGTCACTGCCTCGGCGCCGATGACCGTCACCCGCGGGTCGGCCTCGACGACGCCGAGCAGGTCGGGCAGCGCGGACCCGTAGTAGCTGACGAGCGCGTCGACCTCGGTCCGCGAGGCCACGTCGAAGGCGAGACCACCGCCGAAGCAGAAGCCGACGAGGCCGACCCCGCCGGACACCTCCGTGCGCTGTCGGAGGGCCTCGACGGCGTCGATGCTGTCGCCCACGGCGGCCTGCCAGTCGACCTGCTGCAGCAGGCCGAACGCGGTGTCGATCGCCTCTGGTCCCTCGTCCACCCGCGCGACGCCGAGCCGCCAGAAGATCTCGGGGGCCAGCACCACGTAGCCCAGGTCGGCCAGGTCCTGCGCGCGCTGCTCGATGTAGCGGCTGACCCCGAAGATCTCCTGCACGAGCAGGATGCCCGGGCCGGAGCCCGACTCCGGGAGCCATACGTGGGCTGGCATCTCGCCATCGGTGGTCGGGACGGTCAGCTCGGTGTGCGTCACGGGTGACAACCTAGCGACGCCCGACCCCCGGCGTCAGCCGACCGTCGCGGCGGTGGTGTCCCCCGGCTCGCCGTCGGTCAGGCCGGAGACGTCCTCGACGATCGCGCGTGCCAGCGTCTGGGCGTCGAGGCCGATGCGGGCCAGGATCGCGTCGCGCTTGGCGTGGTCGAGGAACTCCTGCGGGATGCCGTGCAGGCGGAACGGTGTGTGCACGCCGGCGTCGTTGAGGGTCTGGAGCAGCACCGCGCCGCACCCTCCCGTACGCCCGTTGTCCTCGACGCTGACGACGAGCCGGTGCTCGCGGGCGAGGTCGATGATGGCCGGGTCGACCGGCTTGACCCACCGCGGGTCGACGACAGTGACGCCGATGCCCTGGGCGGTGAGTCGCTCGGCGACCTCGACCGCGGTCGTCGCCATGGAGCCGACGGCGACGACGAGGACGTCCTGGTCGCCCTCACGGACGAGCACGTCCGCACCGCCGGCGCGGTCGATGGCGGGCACGTCGGCAGGCGGCGGCCCCTTCGGGAAGCGCACGACGGTCGGGGCGTCGTCCACCAGCACGGCCTCGTCGAGGAGCTCGCGCAGGCGGGTGACGTCGCGGGGCGCGGCGAGCCGCAGCCCGGGCACCACCTGGAGGATCGACATGTCCCACATGCCGTTGTGGCTCGCCCCGTCGTCGCCGGTGACCCCGGAGCGGTCGAGGACGAAGGTGACGCCGCACTGGTGCAGGGCGACGTCCATCAGGACCTGGTCGAAGGCACGGTTGAGGAAGGTCGCGTAGACGGCGAAGACCGGGTGCAGGCCGCCCAGAGCCAGGCCGGCAGCCGAGGTGACCGCGTGCTGCTCGGCGATGCCGACGTCGAAGGTGCGCTCGGGGAACTTCTCGGCGAACACGTCGAGGCCGACCGGGTGCATCATCGCGGCCGTGATCGCCACGATGTCCTCGCGACGCTCGCCCAGCTCGACGATCGCCTCGGAGAAGTGGTCGGTCCAGATCTTGCCCTTGGGCTTCTCGGCGCCGGTCTGCACGTCGAAGGGCCCGGGCGCGTGGAACTGGTCCGCCTCGTGCCGCAGCGCCGGGTCGTAACCCTGGCCCTTGCGGGTGATGGCGTGCACGATCACCGGGCCGCCGAAGCGCTTGGCCTGCGCCAGCGCCTGCTCCATGGCCGCGCGGTCGTGGCCGTCCACGGGACCGACGTACTTGAGGCCGAGGTCCTCGAACAGGCCCTGGGGGGCGAGCGCGTCCTTCATGCCCTTCTTGACCGCGTGCAGCGCGTCGTAGGCGGCGTGACCGACTCCGGGGACCGAGTTGAGGCGCTTCTTGACCAGGTCGAGCACCTGCTCGTAGCGCGGGTTGGTGCGCAGCGAGGTCAGCGCGGTCGCCAGTCCGCCGATCGTGGGCGTGTAGGAGCGCTCGTTGTCGTTGACCACGATCACCAGTCGGCTCGACTTCGCGATCGCGATGTTGTTGAGGGCCTCCCAGGCCATGCCGCCGGTCAGGGCACCGTCCCCGATCACGGCGACGACGTGGCGGTCATCGCCACGGATCGCGTAGGCCTTGGCGAGGCCGTCGGCGTAGGACAGCGAGGTCGACGCGTGCGAGTTCTCCACGATGTCGTGGTCGGACTCGGCCCGGCTGGGGTAGCCGCTGACGCCCCCCTCCTTGCGGAGGGTGTCGAAGCCCACGTGCCGCCCGGTGACGAGCTTGTGCACGTAGGACTGGTGGCCGGTGTCGAAGACCACGCGGTCGTGTGGTGAGTCGAAGACGCGGTGGATGGCGAGGGTCAGCTCGACCACTCCGAGGTTGGGACCCAGGTGACCCGAGTTCGTCGCGACGGTGCGGATCATCACGTCGCGGATCTCGGCGGCCAGCTCGTCCAACTGGCCCTCCGACAGCCCGCGGAGGTCGCGCGGGGACGAGATCGAGTCGAGGAGTGCCATGTCGAAGGAGTCTATTTCATGCCAGTTCGTGGGCGGCCACCGCAGCCTCGTGCAGGCTGCCCGTCCAGACCCTGCATACGTAGGACTCGTCGGCGGCGAGGGCGACACCGTTGGCGAAGGCGAGCCCGTCGAGCACCACCGTCACGGTCCCGGCGGGATCGCGGCGGGCCGGCGACGGGACGGGATGCACGGTGAACACCGTCATCGGGTCATGCTCGCGTACGCCTCGCTGTCGAGGAGCACCGGCACGATGTCGACGGCCGCCGCGGTCAGCGCGAGGCCGCGCGCGACGTCGGGCTCGACGAACACGATCTGCCGACCTTCCTGGCAGTCGATGTCGGCGTCAGTGAGGTCGGTGGCCGCGACGAACACCTGCATCCGGTCCCAGGTGCCGTGCGCCCGGGTGTGGTCGACGACGAACTCGTCGAAGAAGGTGAGGCTGCCGGGCGGGAGACGTACGCCGGTCTCCTCCTCGAGCTCGCGGTAGGCCCCCGACTCGAAGTCCTCGCCCGGCTCCACGTGCCCGCCTGCGAGGCCCCACTTCTCCGGGTCGATCGGCGCGTGCTCGTCGCGCTCCTGGAGGAGGATCCTGCCCTCCGGATCGACCAGCACGACACCGGCGAACGTGCGACCGTCCGGGTCGGGGACGAACGGGTGCGCGTCGATCCACTCGCGCAGCTGCGGCGCGACCAGCGCCGTCGACGGCACCAGGTCGACGTCGGGCAGCGGGTCCGAGCCGACGAACACCATCTGCCGCCCCTCGTGGCACTCGACGTCACGCTGGCTCAGGGTCGTGCGCGCCACGAAGGCGTGGAAGTGGAAGGTGCCGCGGTCCTCGGTCACCAGCTGGAACTGCCCGAGGTCCGTGAGGTCCTCGGCGGCGACGACCACGCCGGTCTCCTCGGACAGCTCGCGCACGGCACCCGCCACGGGCGCCTCGTCCTCCTCGAGCCCGCCGCCGGGAAAGCACCACATCTCCGGCCAGACAGGCGCGTGCTCGTCTCGCTCCTGCATCAGCACCCGTCCGCGCGGGTCGACGAGCGTCACCTGCACGAAGTCCGTACGGACCGCCGTTGCGGCCCACTCCAGCACGCTGCCAAGGGTCAGGGCCGTCGCCTGGTGCAGCGCACGGTCGCCGAGGTCGCGCGGATCGAGGAACACCATCCGGCGCCCCTCCCCGCACACCACGTCGTCGTCGGTGACGGACATCCGGACGGCGAACAGCTCGAACTCGTCCTCCTCGCCACACGACTCGCTCAGGAAGCGGCGTACGCCGAGGGACTCGAGGCGGGCACCGTCCACGACGAGACCGGTCTCCTCCTCGAGCTCGCGCACCGCGGCCGCGCCGAAGTCCTCGCCGGCCTCGAGGTCACCACCCGGATAGCCCCAGCGTCCCGGTTCGTGGAGCGCATCGTCGCCGCGCTCCTGCAGGAGCAGCCGGCCGAAGGGGTCCACGACGGCGACAGCAGCGAAGCGATGCATCCGGTGACCCTAGCCAGCACTCACATCCGCACTCGGTAGCGCCGCCCGCGCAGCGCATCCTCGACGAGGCCGACCTCACGGCGTACGGCGAGCAGGCGGGCGTCCTCGAGCTGGAAGGTCTGCACAGCAGCGGTGACCACCGCCTCGTCGGCGACGTCCTTGAGGTCGCCCCTGATCTCGCTGAGGCCACGGCGGGTGGCCAGCTGCTGGGCCTCCACGTGGAGCACCGCGAACCGGGCGAGCACCACGACGTGACGGCGCAGACCGGCGAAGCGTCGGTAGTCGGCCGGGCAGAGGTCGAGCAGCCAGCTCGCCGCGGTCACCTCCCAGTCGGGGGCATCCGGCGGGCGCACCTGGCGGGGCCAGCCTGGCGGTGCGACGCCCCGGTGCCCCTGCGGCGGGGTGGGCCGCTGCCGGGGTTGCGGAGTGGGGAACACGACACCACCCTATCGAACAACTGTTCGATCAGGTGGCTGCTCAGGAGATTCCGAGCGCGGCCTCGACCTCGGCGAGGTCGGGGTCTCGCAGGCCCGTCGAGTCGTGGCGCCACCAGACGTCCGGGTAGACGACCCGACCCGTCATCCAGTCCTCGAGAGCGAACGGCACCACCTGCAACGCCGGCGACGGCACGCGTGTCGACGGCGGCTCCATGCCGTACGCCGAGGCGGGCTCGAAGCCGCGCGCGCCGTAGAAGGCGGGACTGCCCTCGAGCAGCAGCGCGGGCCTCCCGGACGCGCGCGCCGCCTCGATCGCGGACGCCACCAGGGCAGTCCCGATGCCGCGGCGCTCGTGTGCGGGCAGCGTGCTGAGCGGCGAGAGCATGCAGGCGTCGACCAGCTCGCGGCGGGCGTCCAGCCAGCAGTGGCTGACACCGACGTGGCCGACCACCTCGTCGTCGACGACTGCCACGCGCTCGGCGAGGAGATGCTCACCCGCGCGTACCTCGGACCACAGGTGGGCGACCTGGGCGCCACGCTCCGGTCGCCCCGCGCCGAAGGCTTCACTGATGACGGCCAGGACGGCGTCGGCGTCGGCCGCGGCGGCAGGGCGGATCTCCACGGCGGGTGGCAGCTGGCTCATCCGGGCCACGCTAGCCAACGAGACGCTCGCGCAGACCGGCTGCCAGCCCGACGATCGTCAGTGCGTCGACCAGGCCACCGGCGGTGGACGCCAGCCGTTGGTGCTTGACCGGGCCCAGTCGTAGTCGGAGGTGGACGCGGGTCGCGTCGGCGCCGTTGGGCGTCAGGGTCAGGCACCACGTCAGGTCGGTGCTGCCGCGACGCGAGGTGTAGAGCAGGGTGCGCGGCGGTTGGATGGCGGCGAGCGTGAACGTCGCGTCCGCGCCACCCCAGTCCGGGATCACGTCGCCGACCTCGTGCGCCAGCCAGCGCGGCTCGATGCGCCGCAGTGCGCGGCGCGACGGCGGGACGAAGCGCTCGACGGACGCCGGGAGGTACCACCCCGCGCGACGTTTGCCGAGCTGGACCAGCCACGGCCAGACCTCCGCCGGCGGCGCGGGCAGGTCGAAGCCGCGGTCCATCACGACGTCCGCGCGGACGAGCTCGTCGCCCGGCCGCGCTGCGCTGCGCTCCGCGTCGGTCGCGCTCGCGAGGTCCATGTGCGTCAACCCTCGAGGAAGGACCAGCGCACCTCGCGGCTGCTGTTGTCCACGTTGAGGTCCACCAGGCAGATGCTCTGCCACGTGCCGAGCGCGAGCCGGCCTCCGAGGACTGGCACCGTGCAGTGGGGCGGGACGATCGCCGGCATCACGTGCGAGCGCCCGTGGCCGGGCGAGCCGTGACGGTGTCGCCACCGGTCGTCGGCCGGCAGCAGGTCCCCGAGTGCGGCAAGCAGGTCGTCGTCGGAGCCTGCGCCCGTCTCGATGATCGCGAGGCCTGCGGTCGCGTGGGGGACGAAGACGTGCAGCAGTCCGTCCCCGCGGTCCGCCACGAAGTCAGCCGCGTCCGACGTCAGGTCGAGGACCACCTCGTCGCCGCCGGTGCGGTAGGTCCGGGTCTCGCTGTGCATGCGCGCCACGCTAGCCCCGCGCTACCTGCTCGTGCAGGATGGGCGCATGTCGATCCGCGTGCAGCTCGGTGCGGGCTCCGGGATCGACGCTCAGTCCTCCTCGAGCGCCTGCTCGATCCGGTCGACCTTCGCCGTGAGCTGGCCGTCGTAGCCGGGCCGGATGTCGGCCTTGAGCACCAGCCCGACGCGCGGCGACACCTCGGCGACCACGTCGACGGCCTGCTTGACGACGGCCATCACCTCGTCCCACTCGCCCTCGATCGTGGTGAACATCGAGGTCGTCTCGTGCGGGAGGCCCGACGCGCGTACGACGCGTACGGCGGCGGCCACGGCCTCGGTGACGGACCCGCTCGGGTCCTGCGCGACGGGTGAGATCGAGAAGGCTACGAGCATGTCGGCGAGGCTATCGGTCGGCCACCCCGGCGGGTGGAACGCCCCATCCGGCAGCGTGCCTACGTTCGAAGCACCCAGTGAGCGGCTTCCCACGAGGAGGCCCCACCCAACGAAGGGACCATCACGTGCCTGATGTCACCGCAAGCTCTGGCCTGCTCGGCTCCACCAAGGTCCACGTCGAGGACTCCGGCGGCACGGGTCGCCCCGTCGTGCTGATCCACGGCTGGCCACTGTCGGGCGAGTCGTGGAGCGAGCAGGTCGGGCCGCTGAGCGCGGCCGGCTATCGCGTCGTCGCCTACGACCGTCGCGGTTTCGGCCGCAGCGACAAGCCGTCCAGGGGCTACGACTACGACACGCTCGCCGACGACCTCGACGGTGTCCTCTCCGAGCTCGACCTCACCGACGTGACGCTCGTCGGCTTCTCGATGGGCGGCGGCGAGGTCGCGCGCTACATCTCGCGCCACGGCCAGGACCGCCTCCGCTCGGTGGTCTTCGCAGCGGCCGTCCCGCCGTACCTCCTGAAGACCGACGACAACCCCGACGGCCCCCTGACCGAGGAGGCTGCCGCCGAGATGACGCAGGGTCTCGAGTCCGACCGGACGACCTTCTTCGACGGCTTCACGAACGACTTCTTCTCCGTCGACGGCGACCTCAAGGTCACCGAGGAGCAGCGTCAGGAGGCCATCGCGCTGTGCCATCAGAGCGACCAGAAGGCCGCGCTGGGCTGCATGGAGGCCTTCGGCACGACCGACTTCCGCGACGACCTCCCGAAGGTCACCGTCCCGACCCTGGTGATCCACGGTCGCGGCGACGGCACCGTGCCCTTCGAGGGCTCCGGCAAGCGCACGCACGACGCGATCGCCGGCTCCGAGCTGGTCGTGGTCGAGGACGCACCACACGGCTTCAACGTGAGCCACGCGAGCGAGTTCAACCAGGCGCTGCTGGACTTCCTGCAGCGCTGATCTTCCTCAGGCGTTGACACCCTCGCCCGGCAGTGCGCCGCTCGGGTCGGGGGTGCCACCGTTGCAGGTCACCCCGAACTCCGGCGCTGTGTGCCCGTCGCCGTACTCCTCGAGGAACAGCGCGAGCCGCTTGTCGTCCGCGCCGTCGAGCTGGAGCTGGGCTCCCCAGACGGTGACCACGACCGGTGACGGGAGGCCGTCGCGCGGCGACATGATCCCGTTGGCCGGGAGCTCGGCTGCCAGTGCGTCGACGTCGTCCGCTGAGAGGTCGGGATCGTGGGTGATCCACACGGTGCCGTGCTCGAGGTCGTGGACGGCGTTCTCGTCGTGCACCGGCACGTCGTACACCCCGCAGTCCAGCCAGATAGGCGCGTGCGCTCCCCCGGCGGGCGGGTCCTGCGGATAGGTGACGTCGTCGGTCGTGTGCCCGCGCTCGGTGATGTCCCAGGTCTCGACGAGGGTGAGGTCGAGTGCCCGCTGCGCCTCTTCCTCGCCGCGCAGTGCCTGGTCGACCAGTGGAGCTGCGAGCGCGGCTCCCAGGACCAGGACGGCTGCGACGGTGGCCAGGACGAGCGGCACGCGGCTGGAGCGCTGCTCCTCGACCACGGGAGCCGGGTCGGCGTACGCCTGGTCCGGGTAGGGCTGGTCCGGGTAGGGCTGGTCCGGGTAGGGCTGGTCCGGATAGGTCTCCTCCGCCGGCGCAGGGTCGAGCGGGCGGTCGGCGTCGTTCACCGCGTCAGGCTACCGGCGGCATCCACGTCGATCTCCTCGGCCGGCGCGCGCTCGTGGCTCCCGGGAGACGGCGAGACGGCCGCCGTCCCCACCTCGCGGTGGGAGCGGCGGCCGTCAGGCACACATGGAGCGGGGGTGCGTCAGCCCTTGAGCAGGTTGCGCAGGACGTACTGCATGATCCCGCCGTTGCGGTAGTAGTTCGCCTCACCCGGGGTGTCGATGCGCACGGTGGCCTCGAACTCGCTGGTCTCGCCGTGCGCCTGGTCGGTGCCGGGAGCCGGCTCGACCTTGACCGTCACGGTCTTCGGCGTGGTGCCGTCGTTGAGCTCGGTGATGCCGGAGATCGAGATGATCTCGGCACCGGTCAGGCCGAGGTCGTCGGCGGTCTTGCCGGCCGGGAACTGCAGCGGGATGACGCCCATGCCGATGAGGTTCGAGCGGTGGATGCGCTCGTACGACTCGGCGATGACGGCCTTCACACCCAGGAGCGCGGTGCCCTTGGCGGCCCAGTCGCGCGACGAGCCGGAGCCGTACTCCTTGCCCGCCAGGACGACCAGCGGCGTGCCGGCGGCCTGGTAGTGCTCGCTCGCCTCGAAGACGCTGGTGACCTCGCCGTCGGCGGTGAAGTCGCGCGTGACGCCACCCTCGGTGCCGGGAGCGAGCTGGTTGCGCAGCCGGATGTTGGCGAAGGTGCCGCGGATCATGACCTCGTGGTTGCCGCGGCGCGAGCCGTAGGAGTTGAAGTCACGCTGCTCGACGCCGTGCTCGGCCAGGTAGTGACCGGCCGGGCTGTCCTTCTTGATCGCGCCGGCCGGGCTGATGTGGTCGGTGGTCACCGAGTCACCCAGCTTGAGCAGGACGCGCGCGCCGACGATGTCGGTGACTGCCTCCGGCTCGTCGGGCATGCCGTCGAAGTAGGGCGGACGCCGGACGTAGGTCGACTCGGGGTCCCACGCGAACGTGTTGCCCTCCGGAGTGGGCAGCGACTGCCACCGCTCGTCCCCGGCGAAGACGTCCTTGTAGGAGTCGTTGAACATCTCCGAGCTGATCGCCTGCGCGATCGTCGTCTCGATCTCCTGCGGGCTGGGCCAGATGTCCTTGAGGAAGACGTCGTTGCCGTCCTGGTCCTGGCCGAGCGCGTCGTTGAACAGGTCGAGGTCCATCGACCCGGCCAGTGCGTACGCGACCACGAGCGGCGGCGACGCGAGGTAGTTCATCTTGATGTCGGGGTTGATCCGACCCTCGAAGTTGCGGTTGCCCGACAGCACCGAGACGACCGCGAGGTCCTTCTCGTTGACGGCGGCGCTGACCTCGGGGATGAGCGGGCCGGAGTTGCCGATGCAGGTGGTGCAGCCGTAGCCGACGAGGTTGAAGCCGAGCTTGTCGAGGTAGGGCGTGAGGCCGGACTTGTCGTAGTAGTCCGAGACGACCTTGGATCCGGGCGCCAGCGTGGTCTTGACCCACGGCTTGCGCGACAGGCCCTTCTCGACGGCGTTCTTGGCCAGCAGCGCCGCACCGATCATCACGCTCGGGTTGGAGGTGTTGGTGCACGACGTGATGGCCGCGATGGTCACCGCGCCGTGACCGATCTCGAACTCCTGGCCGTCGAGCGACACGGTCGCCCTCGCGGCCTTGTCCTCGGTGTAGTCGGCCAGCGCCTTCTGGAAGCTGTCCTGCGCCTTGGTGACCTCGACGCGGTCCTGCGGACGCTTCGGGCCGGCCAGCGACGGGACGACGGTGGACACGTCGAGCTCGAGGCGCTCGCTGTAGCGCGGCTCGGCGCTCGGGTCGTGCCACAGCCCCTGCTCCTTGGCGTACGCCTCGACGAGCGCGAGCTGCTCCTCCGGGCGACCGGTGAGGCGCAGGTAGTCGACGGTCTGCTCGTCGATCGGGAAGACGGCGATCGTCGAGCCGAACTCCGGGCTCATGTTGCCGATCGTGGCGCGGTTGGCCAGCGGCAGCGCGGACACGCCCTCGCCGTAGAACTCGACGAACTTGCCGACCACCCCGTGCTCGCGGAGCATCTCGGTGATCGTCAGCACGAGGTCGGTGGCGGTCGAGCCCTCGGGGAGCTCGCCGGACAGCTTGAAGCCGACGACGCGCGGGATCAGCATGGAGACCGGCTGGCCGAGCATCGCGGCCTCGGCCTCGATGCCGCCGACGCCCCAGCCGACCACGCCGATGCCGTTGACCATCGTGGTGTGGGAGTCGGTGCCGACGCAGGTGTCGGGGTAGGCGCTCAGCGCCCATGTCGCGCACCATGACCACGCGGGCCAGGTGCTCGATGTTGACCTGGTGGACGATGCCGGTGCCGGGCGGGACGACCTTGAAGTCGTCGAACGCGCCCTGGCCCCAGCGCAGGAACTGGTAGCGCTCGCGGTTGCGCTCGTACTCGATCTCGACGTTGCGCTCGAACGCCTGGGGCGAGCCGAAGACGTCGGCGATGACGGAGTGGTCGATGACCATCTCGGCCGGCGCGAGCGGGTTGATCTTGGTGGCGTCGCCGCCGAGCTCGGCCATCGCCTCACGCATCGTGGCGAGGTCGACGACGCAGGGGACGCCGGTGAAGTCCTGCATGATCACGCGCGCCGGCGTGAACTGGATCTCCTGGTCCGGGTCGGCCGCGGCGTCCCAGCCGGCGATCGCCTTGATGTGGTCCTCGGTGATGTCCGCGCCGTCCTCGGTGCGGAGCAGGTTCTCCAGCAGCACCTTCAGCGAGAAGGGCAGGGTCTCGACGTCGAGACCCTCACCCTTCACCGCGTCGAGGCGGTAGATCTCGTAGGACTGTCCGTCCACGTCCAGGGTGCCCTTGGCACCGAAGCTGTCCTGACTGGCCATCAGCCACATCTCCTCAGGGAGTTCGCGGGTTCGCGTCCATCTTGCCGTCGCCCCGGTCGGGGCGGGAAGACAGGCGACCCTAAGTTCTGACGTCACTTATCTTGACGTCAAGATATCACACGCGCCCACCGCCGCTAGTCGATGCCGGCCATCCCGTCCAGGCGCTGGAGCAGGTCGTGGGCGGCCAGCTCCACCTTCTTGTGGCGCCACTCCGCGGCTCGGTAGACGCACGCGATGAGCCCGCTGCGGTGGACCCGCCGCAGGTCGCCGTAGACGAAGGCGTGGCGCGCCTTGGTCCGATCGTTGGCGCCCTCGGTGAGGCCGAGGTGCCAGCCGGCGTAGTCCTCCCACGCGTGCGTGGCGAGGTAGGCGTTCTCCGCCTCGGCGTCGGGCTGCACGTCGCCCCAGTCACTGTCCAGGACGTACTGGCGGGCGTCGATCAGCCTGCGAGCATGGGCGACGGCGTCGGGATTGACGGCGTAGGTGGCCATGGATCCACCCTCCCCGACGGCCCCGCCTCCGACAACACCCTCAGCGGCGGGAGGGCTCCCACAGGGCCACGCACTCCACGTAGTGGGTCATGGCCCGTGCAGGGCGGCCTGATGAGCAGACGATTGCCCTGAGTGCCGTGGCAGGAGACAATCGAGGCGGAGGTGCAGCCATGAAGGTGCGACCTGGAGCGATGGTCCGGGGTGCCGGTGTCGCCCTGGCCTGCCTGGCACCGGACCCGTCGAAGCGCTCGCCCATCCTGCTCGCGGCGTTCACCGGCGGTTGGTTCCTGAACAGGCCAGGACTCCAGGTCTTCACCGTCATCCCCGATGCGGATGAGCCGTGGAAGCGCGGCACCGTGCCGTTTCTGACGTCGGTGACGTCGTGGTCAGCCGTGATGCTGGCGGCCACCACCGGGGCGCGTCGGACGCTGCCTGCGCCGATCGCTGCGGTCGTGCTCGGAGGCGGCCTCATCGTGATCGACTCCCTTCTCACTGATCTGGGCGAAGCGCGTGACGCTGCCAAGTCAGCGGACGCCGATGCATCGGACACCGCGGCCGAGGAGCCGGACGCCGATGCATCGGAACCCGCGCGGGGTCGAAGGCTGGATCCCTGACGTCCCAGCGTCCGCTCGTGCCGTTTGCCGCGAGCATCCGATTGCTGGGTCAGGTCTCCATGGCCTCGGGCAGGCTGACGGCACCCTCGTCGCCGAGCAGCGTCGCGTAGCTGAACCCCGCGATCAGGCCGCCTGCGATCGGCGCGACGATGAACAGCCACAGCTGGGAGATCGCATCGCCTCCGGCGAACAGCCCGACTCCGATCGAGCGTGCCGGGTTCACCGAGGTGTTCGTCACCGGGATGCTGATCAGGTGGATCAGGGTCAGGGCGAGGCCGATGGCCAGCGGCGCGAGTCCTTTGGGGGCCCGGGAGTCGGTCGCGCCGAGGATGACCCACAAGAAGATCGCGGTGAGCAGGACCTCGATGACCAGGCAGGCCAGCAGGCTGTATCCCATCGGCGAGCGGTCGTCGTACCCGTTCGAGGCGAAACCGCTGTCGGTGGCCGAGAACCCGTCGAGCCCGTTGGCGACGACGAGCAGCACAGCGCCGGCCGCGATGCCGGCTACGACCTGGGTGCCGATGTAGGCGGGGGTGTCCCGCCAGGCGATCCTGCGGCCGGCCGCTGCGCCGAGCGTCACAGCGGGGTTGAAGTGGCCGCCCGAGATGTGGCCGACCGCGTAGGCCATGGTGAGGACGGTCAGGCCGAAGGCCAGGGCGACGCCGAGCCAGCCCACGCCGACGTCCGGGTTGGTGGTCGCAAGGACGGCGGTCCCGCATCCGCCGAACACGAGCACGAACGTGCCGATGAACTCCGCTGCCAGGCGCTTGCTCATGCTCGGTTCGACCACCATGACAACCTCCTCGACAGCACAGCTCGTCCCCAGACCATCGCGCGAGACACGGCGCGCAGCCTCCCCCACACAGGGTGAACAGCATCCTCCGCGCGGGTCGGGTGCGCGTCGCCACGAGTCGTTGCGCTGCGGATCCGACTCAGTCTCGCCCACCGAGTCGCACCCAGCGCCGGGCCTCGTTGGAGCTCACTGCGATGAGGATGAGGACGGTGACCGCTGTGTTCATCAACACCAGGAACGTGACCTCGGCGTCGGCACTGAGGTCGAGCAGCTGCGTGACCGCCTCCGCGGTGCACACCACCATGAGGGCGATCCGAGCCCAAGCATGGTGAGCGAGCATGTACACCCACAGGCCAGCGAGGCACAGCGCACCGCCGCCCATCACCGCAAGCTCGAGGGTCGACGCGTGAGTCAGGGGGCTGTCCTCCCGAAAGATCGCCAGGAGGACAGCGGTCAGTGTGATCGCGGCCTTCGCCATGCTCATCACCCCCGCAGCGAGGAGGCTCGGCGGCGGCACCCGGTGAGACACCGCACGCGACAACGCATCGGTCGCGGGCTCCACCAGGTCCGGCTCCGCCGCCTGGAGGCCGGTCAGGTCCAGGATCGGCAGGCTTCCGTCGGTGCGTACGACGTCACCCCCGCCGTTGCGGGTGCTGAAGGCGCTGGAGTACTCCTTGATGACGCGCAAGGAAGCCTCCGGCTCGACGTACCGGACCGTGTTGATGACGTAGTCGCGCTCGATGTCGATGTCGGCGTCCACGCGGTGCGTCACCTGGAGGGTGAACAGTGAGATGCCCACTGCCTTGTCATAGGTCGCCGCGGCCAGCCATCCCACCTGGAACCCACCGGGCAACGTCCAGCCGTCAGGGACCGGCCAGAAGCGCACATGGTGGCGTTGGGAGGGGTTGCCGTCCACCTCCTGCTGGTAGGCGAAGGCCTGCCGCTGCCCGAAGAGGAACAGTGAGGAGACCGGGGCCTCAGGGTAGGGGCGGCGCAGCACCGACGAGCGCGCGATTCCCCAGGAGGAGCGGATCGTGAGCTCCTCGGCACGGACCCATCCCGCCCGGGTCATCGCGGCATGGATGTCCGCCTCGCTGCCGTCGAGGGCCAGGTTGATCGGGTCACCGAGCACGCCCACCTCGGTGAGGGATCGCCCGATGAAGTAGTCGGGCACGTAGACCTTCGAGAGCACCTCCTGCAGGCGAGGCAGTCCCACGTAGGCCAGCAGCACCCAGAAGAGGAAGACGGAGACGATCGTGAACCAGCCGTCGAATCCGACGGCGACCACGATCCATCCCAGCCACATCACCAGCGCCGTGCCGATCACGAAGAATGCGCCGTCGAAGATCTCCTGGACCGGCCAGAGCGGGATGGCAGAGACGGCGTCAGGGGCCAGCTCGAATGTCGGAGGCGACGTCGGAGGAGGCGTGTCAACGACATCACCGCGGCGCCAGTCATCGGTGGGCTCGACCCCCATGCGCACCATCCTCTTCTCACAGTGAGATTCGCAGGCTACCGAAGCCCGTGAGCGAGAATCACAGATATCGCACTCATCGGTTGCCGCTACTTCCGAGGTGCTGATGCCTCCGAAGGCAGGTACGTCGCACTCGACAGGCTGCTCGGCCGCGGCTGACCCGGTCCCCCGCCTGCGCCCCGCGGTCAGGCCCGTCGCCGCGGACCGGACGCGCGCAGGCCGAGCGCGCCTCCGAGGAGCACGAAACCAGCGATCATCAAACCGGCTTCCACGGCGGCTGCCACCAGGGCTTCAGCGAGCGAGCCGTGATCGAGGGAGTCCCAGGCGAATGCACCCGTCATCGCGATGAGCATGGTGCAGACCAACGGCGCGACGGGACGCTCCCACCCACCGGATCCCGGCGTGTCCACCGCACGGCCGACCAGCACGGCGGCATCCGTCAGTGGCGATCGCAGCGCCCTGGACGCGTGCCGGTCGAGCGCGCGCGCGAGCGAACGGGCCCGGACGAGGCTTGCGAGCGCGATGACCGCGACGGCGGGACCTACGATGATCCGCCACGCAGCCGTCTGTCCGGGGAGGGCAGCGCCGACCGCGAACATGGCCAGCAGCGCGAACCCGACTGCCGAGGCGTTGCGGCGACACAACAGGGCGACATCCGCCGGCGTGCCCGCCTGGGCCCCCATGGCAGCGACCTGGAGCAGAGCCAGGACCAGCGAGACCGCTGACGCCTGGGCGGCGCCGAAGAAGACCACCGCCCACGCGACAGGCGCGGACGCGTGCGGGTCGACCGCGTCGATCATCGCCAGGGTGGACCCCCCGACCGCGAGGACCGCGGCGGCCGACGCAGCAGTCGCCCGGCGGACCCGCACGCGCAGGGTCGTCTCGCGGTCACGCAGCGGATCGTGCTTCTCCACAGTGGGGGACGATACGGGCTGACGAACCCACGCCGTCGGGCGCGGAGGATCCTTCACAAGACCCTCACACGGCATGCACTGAACCGCGCTGAGAACGCCCGAAGTGCCCGGTCAGCGTGGCTCCAGCAGCGCCACGCACTCGACGTGGTGGGTCATCGGGAACAGGTCGAAGGCGCGGATCGCCGTCAGCTCGTAGCCGTGCTCGGCGAAGATGGCGACGTCACGCCCGAGTGCCGCGGGGTCGCACGCGACGTACGCCACCGCGCGGGGGCGGCGGTCGACGACCTGCTCGACCACGGCGCGCTTGGCTCCCTCACGGGGCGGGTCCAGGACGACGAGGTCGAAGGGCTCGTCGAGGCCTGACCTCAGGACGCGGTCGGTGGGACCGCACTCGACGCCGGCTCCGGTGAGCTCGGCGAGGTTGGTGCGCGCGTGCTGGCAGGCTGCGCGATCGGCCTCGACGGCCACCACGCGGGCACCCGTCACCTCGCCGATGAAGCGGGCGAAGATGCCGACACCGGCATAGAGGTCCAGCGCCCGCTCCCCCGCCTCCGGGTGGAGCAGGTCGAGGACCGCCTCGACCAGGACCCGCGGCGCCTCGGGATGCACCTGCCAGAAGCCGTCGGCAGCGACGCTGAACGAGTGGGTCACGCTGCCGACCGTCACCTCGTGCGACGACGTCACGGCCTCCGGCTGCCCGGGCGACCACTCGCCGTGGCGTCCCGGCTCGACATCACGGTGCGGACGCGCCTCCTCGACGGCGATCAGACAGTCGTCGACGAGCACCAGGTCGTGGGAGCGGTGGGCCCGCATGGCGGGGCGGCCTCCCGGCGTCACGGCGTAGCGCTGCCGCGTACGCCACCGCAGGCCGTCGTCGGCACGGCCCGGGACCGGGACCGCCTCCACATGAAGACCGGTGACCAGCTCGGAGGCCGGGTCGAGGCGACCGAGGCGGACGAGCTGCTCGCGCACCACCGCAGTCTTGAGGTCTCGCTGCGCCGGCACCGCGACGTGCTGGAAGTCGCAGCCACCGCACAGGGCCGGGCCGGCGTACGGGCAGGGCGCCTCGACCCGGTCGGACGAGGCCTCGAGCACCGACACAGCGTCGCCGCGCCAGAACCGGTCGCCGTCGTTGCCCTCGGTGATCTCGACGACGACACGCTCCCCCGGCAGTGCGTGGCGTACGAACACGACCCGCGACTCGGGCTCCGGCAGGCGCGCGACGCAGTGACCGCCGTGGGCGACTGCGCCCACCTCCACCTCGAAGCGCTCACCGACCCGCGACCGGCCGCGGGCGCTCCGAGCCCGGTTGGTCCGACTCACGCCGGGCTCACAGCGGAGCTCATACGTCGTCGGTCTGGTGGGTGCTCCTGGTCCGCGACGTGACGCGGCCACGGCGCAGGTCGCCCGCGTGGACGCGTATCTCGTCGCGCTTCTCCCGCTCCTGCGCGACCTGGGAGGACCGCAGCTGGAAGGGCACCGAGATCACCATGACGCCGGGCGTGAAGAGCAAGCGACCCTTGAGCCGCAGTGCGGTCTGGTTGTGCAGCAGCTGCTCCCACCAGCGGCCCACGACGTACTCCGGGATGTAGACCGCGACCACGCCGCGCGGGCTGGCGTTGCGGATCTCCTGGGCGTACTCCACGATCGGCCGCACGACCTCGCGGTAGGGCGAGTGCAGCACCTTGAGCGGGATGTCGAGGTGTCGCTCGTCCCACTCCTCCAGGAGCCGGTTGGTGGCCTTGGTGTCGATGCTGACGTAGATCGCCTCGAGCACGTTGGGGCGCGTCGCCTGGGCGAAGGCGAGGGCCCGCAGCGTCGGCTTGTGCAGCTTGGAGGCGAGCACGATGGCGTGGACGCGGGTCGGCATCACCTTGTCCTGCTCGTCGGCCGCGAGCTCCAGCTCGACCCGCGCGTAGTGCCGCCCGATCGCCTTCATCAGCATGAAGAAGAACGGCCATCGCGAGGATCGTGATCCACGCGCCGTGGATGAACTTGGTGATCAGCACGATCACGAGCACGACTGCGGTCATGCCGAGGCCGAAGGTGTTGATCGCCCGTGAGCGCAGCATCCGACGGCGGACCGCGGGGTCGCGCTCCGTCCTGAGGTGTCGCGTCCAGTGCCGGATCATGCCCAGCTGGCTGAGGTTGAAGGAGACGAAGACACCCACGATGTAGAGCTGGATGAGCTTGGTCGTCTCGGCGTCGAAGATCCAGATGAGCAGGATCGACATCGCCGCCAGGAAGATGATGCCGTTGCTGTAGGCCAGCCGGTCACCGCGCGAGCCGAGCGAACGCGGCGCGTAGCCGTCCTGGGCGAGGATCGAGCCGAGCACCGGGAAACCGTTGAAGGCGGTGTTGGCGGCCAGCACCAGGATGATGCCGGTCACCGTGAGCACGAAGTAGAACCCCGGGCTGAAGTTGTCGAAGACCCCTGCCGCGATCTGGGCGATGACCGGGTGCTGCTCATAGCCGACGGGGAGCGCCCCGTCCGTC
Organism: uncultured Actinomycetota bacterium; assembly: GCA_963708875.1. GTDB lineage: Bacteria > Actinomycetota > Actinomycetes > Propionibacteriales > Nocardioidaceae > Nocardioides. Next base: position 423,763 of record CAVPUL010000004.1, on the reverse strand, counting down.
GCCGTACGCAGCCGGTCGAGCTCGTGGGGGTCGACGTAGCGGATCGCCATCTGGTTGGCCAGCACGATGACGCTCATCATCATGGTGATGGCGATCAGTCCGAGCAGCAGCAGAGTTGTCGCGGCGTTGCGGCTCTTGGGCTTGCGGAACGCGGGCACGCCGTTGCTGATCGCCTCGACGCCGGTCAGCGCCGCACAGCCCGAGGAGAACGCTCGCGCGAGGAGGAACATGAGCGCGACCTGGCTCAGCGGCTCCTCCCACCCGGGCTGGGGCCGGATCACCAGGTGGGCGCTCTCGGCCAGGGGGAGGTCACCCGCGACCAGCCGCATCAGCCCGTAGGCACACATGCCGAGGATGGCGGCCATGAAGAGGTAGGTCGGCACCGCGAAGAAGGCGCCCGACTCACGGACCCCTCGCAGGTTCATCGCGGCGAGCACCACGACCGCGACGACAGCGACCGTCGCCTCGTGGCCGATCAGCCCGTTGATGGCCCCGGCGGCATACTGCGCGGCCGACGAGATCGACACCGCGACCGTGAGGACGTAGTCGACGAGCAGCGCGCTCGCGACGGTGACGCCAGCGTTGCGGCCCAGGTTGACGGTGGCGACCTCGTAGTCGCCGCCGCCGGACGGGTAGGCGTGCACCGTCTGGCGGTAGCTGGCGACCACCGTCAGCATCACCAGGGCGACGACGAGGCCGATCTTCCACGACCAGACATAGCTCGACGTGCCGGCGACCGCGAGCATGATGAAGATCTCGTCAGGTGCGTACGCCACCGACGACAGCGCGTCGCTGGCGAAGACCGGGAGGGCGATGCGCTTCGGGAGGAGGGTCTCGCCCAGCTGGCTGCTGCGGAGCTTGCGCCCGAGCAGGATCCGCTTCGAGACATCGCCGACACTCACGGACGAGAGCGTAGACCGCCGGACGCCGAACTCCGCGCTGGGATACGGTTCTGGCGTGCACGTCGTGATCATGGGTTGTGGCCGCGTCGGTTCGACGCTCGCCCGAAGCCTCGAGGACCGCAACCACACCGTGTCGATCATCGACAGCGAGCCCGACGCCTTCCGACGTCTCGGCCCGGAGTTCAACGGCGACAAGATCACCGGCTACGGCTTCGACCAGGCGGTGCTGGAGAAGGCGGGCATCCGGCGCGCGGACGCCTTCGCCGCGGTCTCGAGCGGTGACAACTCCAACATCATCGCGGCGCGCGTCGCCCGCGAGACGTTCGGGATCCAGCAGGTCGTGGCTCGCATCTACGACCCCGGCCGCGCCGAGGTCTACCAGCGACTCGGCATCACCACCGTCGCGACGGTCAAGTGGACCGCGGACCAGATCCTCCGCCGGATGCTGCCGGCCGGCGCCGAGCCCGACTTCCGCGACCCCTCCGGCACCATCCGCGTCGACCACGTCCCGGTCCCCGAGGGGTGGATCGGCAACCGTACGGTCGAGTTCCAGATGCAGTCGCGCAGCCGGATCGCGTGGATCGACCGCCTCGGCGAGGGCATGCTTCCCACCCGGGAGACGGTCCTGCAGGAGGGCGACATGCTGCACCTCGTCATCCGCGAGGAGCACGCGGCCCACGCCTACTCGGTGCTCGAGTCCGGCCCCGAAGACGACTGACCCCCTAGATCCGACTGGAAGCCAGGAGCACTGCAGACATGCGCGTCGCCATCGCCGGAGCAGGAGCCGTGGGTCGCTCGATCGCGCGCGAGCTGATCGAGAACGGACACCAGGTCCTGCTGATCGACAAGGACCCCGGCTCGATCAAGCCCGAACGCGTCCCCAACGCCGAGTGGCTGCTGGCCGACTCGTGTGAGCTCTCCTCGCTCGCCGAGGCCCAGCTCGGGAAGTGCGACGTGGTGATCGCCGCCACCGGCGACGACAAGGCCAACCTGGTCACCTCGCTGCTGGCCAAGACCGAGTTCGGCGTGCCGCGCACGGTCGGCCGGGTCAACCACCCCAACAACGAGTGGCTCTTCACCGAGGCGTGGGGCGTCGACGTCAACGTCTCGACGCCACGCATCATGTCGGCGCTGGTCGAGGAGGCCGTCTCCATCGGCGACCTGGTGCGGCTCTTCACCTTCCGTCAGGGCAACGCCAACCTCGTCGAGCTGACGCTGTCGGCCGACTCCCCCTATGTCGGTACGCCGGCCGGGCTCGTGCCGTTCCCGGAGAACTGCGCCCTCGTCACGATCCTGCGTGACGGTCAGGTCTACACACCCGACGCCGAGCAACCGCTCGAGTCGGGCGACGAGCTGCTCTTCGTCGTGCCCGCCGAGATCGAGACCGAGCTCGAGCGCCTGCTCTCCCCCACCCAGCACCACGGCTGAGCCGGCGGGGCGCGTCCGCCCCCGTACGCCCCCGGACGTCCCTAGGCGGGTGCGGCGTCTGCGGCGTCCGGGCCGACCGGCGTGTGGTTGCGCGAGAGCAGCCAGACCATCGAGCCGAGCGCCGCGAGCTGCAGCGGCCAACCCAGCGCGATCTTCGAGACGCCGAGGACGGCGACGGCCGTGTCCGGGTCGATCGACCCCGACCTGCCGGCCAGCCAGACCGGGGCCTGGAGCGCGACGCGCAGCAGGCACGGCGCGACCAGCAGCCAGGTGAGCCGGCTGCAGAGCTTCACGACCGGACGGTCCTGGTGCCACGCGGTCGGGTCGCCGGTGATGCTGCCGACCATGAAGCCCACGAGAGGCCAGCCGATGAGGCAGGTGAGCGCCAGCACGACGGCGTAGCCCCCGTTGTAGAGGATGCCGGGCAGGAAGTAGGCCAACGCCTGGTCCTGCTCCGAGCCACCCGCAGCGGCCGAGCGGTGCACGAAGTACCAACCGAGGGCGATCCCGAACAGCGCGTTGACGACGAACTGGACCGTCGAGCGCTGCACCAGCCGGATCGCGAGCAGCACGAGCGCCGCACCGACGCTGATCTCGAGTGCGAGGTCGAGGTCGCGCTGGGTGAGCCAGGTGAGGGTGAAGAGGATGGTGGGCACGGCCGCCTCGGCCATGCCGCGGCGGCCGCCGAGCGCCTTGGAGAGCTGTTGGCGGACCACGGCCTCGACCGTCCCAGCCGTCTCGCTCGTCTCGGCCCGCTGGGCATCCTCGACGGGGCTGTCGTCCCCGGGCGGCGGCGTCGCTCCCGTCACGGACGCAGCTCGTAGCGCGGGTTGAACATCAGCGGGACGCCGTTCTGGCGTCCGATGCAGCCGGCGACGGTCATCGAACGTCCAGGGTCCACGCCGGTGATCCGGCGGCGTCCGAGCCACACGACGGTGATCACCCCGGACCCGTCGTCGAGCTCGGCCTCCAGTGCGGGCACGCCGCCACGCGGGCGCAGCGTCACGGTCCGCAGGACGCCGTTGACGACCACGTGCTCGCGCTCGGGGGCGTCAACGATCGCCACGGCCTCCCCGGTCGCGGAGCTCTGGCGGAGGTCACGCTGGTGCGCCTCCGCGCTGTCGGCCCACTTGGACAGGGCCTGTCGCAGACGGCTCTTCTCTGCCACGACTCACCGCACCCGGCGGGCGTCGTCCGGCAGCGTGACCGGCAGCGGCTCGCCGACGGGCATCGCCTGCTCGCCGCGTCGTACGACGACCTGGGCGAGCGCGTCCTCCCACTCCGAGGTGTTGTCGGGGTCGAGGGCGGGCCGGCCGAGGAAGGAGGCGCGCAGCATCCAGCGCGAGCCGTTGATGCCGATGATCCGGGACGGCTGGAGCGCGTCGGTGCCGTCCGGTCGCTTCACCGGCATCTGGCAGACCAGCTCGGTGCCCCAGCGGCCTTCACGCTCCGTGGTCTGGCCGCCACGCTTGGCCATGTCGGCGGCGATCTGGGGCCGTACGTCTGCCCAGAGGTCGCCGTTGCGTGGAGCGGCGAACGCCTGGAACTCGCACGCGCCGTCCGAACCGGCGAGCATCACCGCCCGCACCAGGCCGCTCTGCTCGTCGACCTGGAGCCGCAGCTCGCGGTCGGCGATGGCGGGCACGAGCACGGATCCGAGGTCGGCGCGGTCGATGCCGTCGCCCTCGACCTGGGACACGTCGAACGGTCCGGTCGCGGGATCCGGCGCCTCGACGGCCGTCTCTGCTGCATCCTCGACCGTGTCGGTCGTCTCGGCCTTGCGGCGGAACTTCACGTCTGCATCTCCTTGTCAGCGAACCGGCTCAGGGACGCGAACCGATACCTGTAGAACCGTAGCCCCCGGCGCCGCGCGGCGAGTCGGGGAGCACCCCCACCTCCACGAAACGGGCCCGCTCGAACTTCTGGACGACCAGCTGCGCGATCCGGTCCCCACGGGACAGGGTCACCGACTCGTGGCGGTCGTGGTTGATCAGCAGCACCTTGATCTCGCCGCGATAGCCGGCATCGACGGTCCCGGGGGTGTTGACGATCGACAGCCCGTGGCGGGCAGCGAGCCCCGAGCGCGGGTGCACCAGCGCGACGTAGCCGTCGGGCAGCGCGATCGACAGGCCCGTCGGGACCATCGCCCGCTCGCCCGGTGCGAGCGTCAGGTCGACGGTCGTGTGCAGGTCGGCGCCCGCGTCGCCGGGATGGGCGTACGACGGGAGCGGGAGGTCGGGGTCGAGGCGGACCACCGAGATGTCGAGGTCGGGCGTGAGGTCCGGGAGGTCCGGGAGGTCGTGGTCTGGCACGGGGACTGAATCTATAGGCTCTGCGCCGTGGACTACGCCGAACGCCTCACCGTCCCGCTGCGCTGGTGGGTGCAGGGTTCGATGCTGGTCGCCTCGGTGTGGCTGGCCGTGCTCGTCGCCACGCCCGACACCGAGATCGTTGCCTGGACGGTGACTGTGGTCGCGGTGGCGATCATGGTGGCGCTGTTCGTCGGCTACGGCCGCGCGCGCGTCGCCGTCGAGGACGACACGTTCCGTGCCGGCCGCGCCCACATCCGCCTCGAGCACGTCGGGGAGGTGACGGAGCTGGACGCGGGCGAGATGCGTCGCCAGGCCGGGGTGGACGCCGACGCGCGGGCCTACCTGCTGCTGCGGCCGTACCTCAAGCGCGGGGTGCGCGTCGACATCACCGACCCGGCCGACCCGGCGCCGTACTGGCTGGTGAGCTGCCGTCGTCCGGAGGCCGTCGTCACGGCCGTCCGGGTGGGCCGGACCTCCCCGCAGTCTGGATAGGGTGGCCGACATGGCCTCAGACTCGAACAGCAAGCTCTACTCGGCGTTCTCGCTGGCCGCCGCGCTCGGCGCCGCGGCCTTGGCGAAGAAGAGCCTCAACACGACGTGGCGGGCCGCCACCGGCAAGAACCCGCCGGCCAACCCGGCCGACCCCGACGTCAGCCTCCCCGAGGCCGTCATGTGGGCCGCCCTCAGCGGCACCCTGATCGCCGTGGCCCGGATGCTGGCGACCCGTCGCGCGGCGAACTACTACGCCAAGTCCACCGGCCACCTCCCGCCACAGCTGCAGAAGGACGGACAGGACGCCGACAAGGCCCCCGCTCCGCAGTCCTAGTCCCACCGACCGGCCGGTCCAGTCCGGCCCGAACACGACACAGCGCCCGTCCCCCGAAGGGGCGGGCGCTGTGTCAGTCGTACCGCTGATCAGATGCAGTCGCGGCAGATGAGCTTCTTCTCATCGGCCAGCTGCGAGCGGTGGTGGACCAAGAAGCAGCTCATGCAGGTGAACTCGTCGTCCTGTCGCGGCATGACCTCGACCGCCAGCTCCTCGTGCGAGAGGTCGGCACCGGGAAGCTCGAATGACTCGGCCGCCTCGGTCTCGTCCTCGTCGACCTTGCCGGAGTTCTTGTCGTGGCGTCGGGCCTTGAGCTCCTCGATGCTCTCCTCGCTCTGGTCCTCCTCGGACTTGCGCGGTGCGTCGTAGTCGGTAGCCATCGATTCCCTCTCCCCATACGGTGGGCCCTGACCCCGCCGGTTCGCGGCGTTGGTGTGGGACCCAGTTGTTGCTCGTCGTCGGCGCCAGATTGTGCACCATGGACCGGTCCTGTGGTGGGCCGGTCCGCAACGTGTCGCCTGAACAGTGGGGCACGTCTCCCTATTCCCGCAATCCCGTTGCCCGCTGCGGCCCATGTTCGGGCCAGGCGTCGAGGAGCCGTCAGGCGAGGATGCCGCTGACCCTGAGCACCTCGACGAAGTCGTCCCATCCGTCGGCCGGCGTGGCGACCACGACGCCCTCGTGCGTCCACCCCTCGAGCTCGACGGTGCCCCGCAGGACGCCGAACCGCCCTCCGGCCTCGGCGAGCACGACGGCCGCCGCGGACCAGTCCCACGGGTGCGGTCCCTCCTCGACGTAGGCGTCCGCCGAGCCGTCCGCGACGTGGCAGATGTCGAGGGCGCTGGAGCCGTTGCGACGGATGTCGCGGACCAGCGGGAGCAGGACGGCCAGGCAGCGCGACTGGTGCGCCCGTACGTCGGGCCGATAGCCGAACCCCGTCATCACCAGCCGCTGGGCGACGGGCGCGTTCGCGCGTACGGCGATGGGGCGGCCGTCGCGCGTGGCACCGTGCCCCGTGGCGGCGGCGTACTCGACCTCGACCCCGATGCCGACCACCGCGCCCGCGACCGGTGCGCCGTCCTGCTCGGCAGCCACGGAGACGGCACAGTCACGCAGGCCGTAGAGATAGTTGACGGTGCCGTCGATGGGGTCGACGACCCAGCGGACACCGCTCGTGCCCGGGTGGTCGTCACCCTCCTCGCCCATGATCCCGTCGTCGGGCCGGAGCTCGAGCAGCCGGTGACGCAGCAGCTCCTCGACGGCGTGGTCGGCGCGGGTCACGACGTCGGTGGCGCTGGTCTTGGTGTCCGCGACGTCGACGCCCTCGTCTCGCATCCGACGCGCCAGAGCGGCAGCCTCACGGGCGACGGTGAGCGCGATGTCGCGCAGCTCGGCGGGATCCGCGGCGCTCACGAGTCGGACCCGCAGAGGGCCGGGCGTGGGCCGCGAGGATTCGGGCAGCACCCCGCACCACACCGGTCGGGTCCGGCCGGGCGCGATCCGAGCGCGACCCGCGCAGGCTCCTCGCCGCGCTCTGACGCGGCGCGTTCGATGACCAGGTCGAGCACCATCGAGACGAAGCGCGGGTCGACTCCAGGCGTGGCGGCCCGCACCGCCGTCATGCCGAGGCGCTCGGCGGTGGCCATCGCCTCGGTGTCGAGGTCGTAGATGACCTCCATGTGGTCGGAGACGAAGCCGATCGGCACCAGCACCACCTCGGACACACCGTCGGTCGCGAGCTCCTCGAGGTGGTCGTTGACGTCGGGCTCGAGCCAGGGCGTGGAGGGTGCGCCGGAGCGCGAGCAGTAGACGAGGTCGTGGCGGTGGGCATGGCCGGTCACGGCGCGCACGCGCTCGGCCACCACATCAGCCGCGCTGCGGTGCTGGGCGACGTAGGCCGGACGCGCCTGCCCGGCCGGGTCGTCCGAGCCGCTGCTCTGCGCCATCTCGGTCGGGATCGAGTGCGTGACGAACACGAGCCGGGCGCGGTCACCGCCGTGGGGCAGCTCGGCGAGCGACGCGACGCACGCGTCGACCACCGGCTCGATGAAGCCCGGGTGGTTGTAGTACTGCCGCAGCCGGTCGAGGCGCGGCGCCCCGGGGGTCTGCTCGACGGCGTCGAAGAGGTTCTCGCGGTACTGCCGGCACGACGACCACGAGGAGTACGCCGACGTGGTGAACACCGCGGCCCGCTCGATCCCGTCTGCGGCCATCGTCGCCAACGTGTCGGCGAGGTAGGGGTCCCAGTTGCGGTTGCCGAAGTGGACCGGCAGGTCGATACCCCGATCGGCGAGCTCCTTCTCCAGCGCGGCGATGAGCGCGCGGTTCTGGTCGTTGATGGGACTTCGCCCACCGAAGAGGAAGTAGTGCTGCCCCACCTGCTCGAGCCGCTCGCGCGGGATGCCCCGGCCGCGGGTCACGTTCTCCAGGAACGGCACCACGTCCTCGGGCTTCTCGGGGCCCCCGAAGGAGAGCACCAGCAGGGCGTCGTACGGCGTCACGTCGGGGCGTCCCGCGGGATTCATGTCGCCAGCCTAGGTGGGCCTAGCATCGCGGCGATGCTCGACTCCTACCGCCGGGTGCTGACCCGACCGGGCGCTCTCGCCTTCAGCAGTGCAGCCCTGGTCGCGCGACTGCCGATCTCCATGGTCGGACTGGGCATCGTGCTGCTCGTCGAGCAGGAGACCGGCTCCTACGGGCTGGCTGGGACGGTGTCGGCGGTGTTCGTGCTGGCCGAGGCGGCGTTCGCCGTCCTGCACGGTCGGTGGGTCGACCACTTCGGGCAGTCGCGCGTGCTGCCGATCGCCATCTCGGTCTTCGGTGCCGGGCTCGCGCTGATGATGATCGCCGTCGAGCAGGACTGGTCGAGGGTGTGGACCTACGTCTTCGCGGCGATCTCCGGCGCGGCGCTCCCCCAGGTCGGGGCGAGCGTCCGCACGCGCTGGTCCCACCTCCTCGACGAGCCGGCGGAGAAGCAGACCGCCTTCGCGCTCGAGGCCGTGCTGGACGAGGTCGTCTTCGTCGTCGGACCGGTGCTGGTGACCCTGCTCGCGACGAGCTGGCACCCGGTCGCGGGACTCACGTTCGCCCTGGTCAGCGGCGTCCTCGGCACGTTCGCGTTCGCCGCCCAGCGAGCCACCGAACCGCCGGCCGGACTGGGCCGGACGACTGACGGCTCCCGCTCCCCCATGCCGTGGCGACTCGTGCTGCCACTTGCACTGGTCTGTCTCAGCCTCGGTGCGCTCTTCGGCGCCGCCGAGGTCACCACGGTCGCGTTCGCCGAGGAGCAGGGCCAGCGGTGGGTCGCCGGCTGGCTGCTCGCGGTGTGGTCGTTCGGCAGCCTGGTCGCCGGCCTCGTGACCGGCGCGATCGCCTGGCGCAGCGGGCCGGACGTCCGGCTGCGCTGGGGCTCGGCGGCGATGGCGCTCGCGATGGTGCCGCTGATGTTCATCGACTCGATCCCGCTGATGGCGGGGGTGCTCCTCGTCGGCGGCCTCGCCATCGCGCCCACGATGATCAGCGCGATGACCATGGTCGAGCAGGGCGTCCCGTCCGGCCGGCTCACCGAGGGGATGGCGATCCTGCACACGGGGATCGTCGCGGGCGTCGCACCGGGCGCGAGCATCGCGGGCTTCGTCGTCGACCACAGCGGTGCCTCCGCGGCGTACGCCGTCGCGCTCTGCGGCGGCATCCTCGGGGCACTCGCCGCCCAGACCGCACGACGGTCGCCTACCCTGCGGGCATGACGACCTGGCGCAACTGGTCCGGCCTCGAGGAAGCGACCCCCCTGCAGGTGGCGACGCCGAGGTCGGTCGACGCGGTCGTCGACGTCGTCCGCAGGGCGCGCGAGGCAGGCACCACCGCGAAGATGACCGGCACCGGGCACAGCTTCACCGGCATCGCCGCCCCCGAGCACACCTGGCTGCGACCCGACGGGCTCAGCGGCATCCTCGAGGTCGACCGCGCCGCGATGACCGTCACCGCCCGCGCCGGCACCCCGCTGAAGGACCTCAACCTGGCGCTCGAGCTGCACGGGCTCTCGCTCCACAACATGGGCGACATCGCCGAGCAGACCCTCGCGGGCGCGACGTCCACCGGCACGCACGGCACCGGCGGGGTCGCCGCCGGGCTGGCGGCACAGGTGGTCGGGCTCGAGCTGGTCACCGGCGACGGGGCGGTCGTCCGGGCCTCCGCCCAGGACCATCCGGAGGTCTTCGAGATGGCCCGCCTGGGCCTCGGCGCGCTCGGCATCCTGACCAGCCTCACCTTCCGCGTCGAGCCGCTGTTCGTCCTCGACGCCCACGAGCAGCCGATGTCGTGGGACGAGGCCCTCTCGTCCTACGACGCCATGGTCGCCGCGGCCGACCACGTCGACATGTACTGGTTCCCCCACACCGACCGGATGGTGGTGAAGCAGAACGTGCGCACCGACCTCGCGCCGGGCGAGCAGGAGCCGCCGTCACGGCTGGCCGCCTGGTGGGAGGACGAGCTGATCTCCAACGGCGTCTTCGGTGCCCTGTGCCGTCTCGGGTCGCTCGCCCCCGGCACGATCCCGCGGATCAACCGCCTTGCCGGGCGGGCACTGTCCGAGCGCCGCTACAGCGACCTGGCCCACCGGGTCTTCGTGAGCCCGCGCCGGGTCCGCTTCCGCGAGATGGAGTACGCCGTCCCGCGGGAGGTCGGCCTCGACGTCCTCCGCGAGTGCCGCCGGGTGATCGAGGCCAGCGACTGGCGCATCGCGTTCCCGGTCGAGATCCGCACCGCCCCGGCCGATGACGTCCCCATGTCGACCTCCTTCGGCCGCGACAGCTTCTACCTGGCCTTCCACGTGCCACAGGACACCGATCACCGGCCCTACTTCAGCGGCCTCGAGCCGATCCTGCGCGAGGCGGGCGGGCGCCCCCACTGGGGCAAGGTGCACACGCGATCGGCCGCCGACCTCGCGCCGGCGTACGAGAGGTTCGACGACTTCCTCGCCCTGCGTGACCGACTCGATCCGGACCGGGTCTTCGCCAACCCCTACCTGCGCAGGGTGCTGGGGCCCTAGCGACCCAGGAGTCGGCCGTCATGACGTGCTCGACACGAGCACGACGAGTGTCGTGGCGCGCCGCAGCGCAACCGTGGCGGGGGACCGCGCTGGCGTAGGCTCGAACGAACCGGTGCGCGAGGCGCACCGACGCCCACCGGACCATCCCAGGCAGGAGCTCGCTGTCCATGGCCAAGCTGACGTTCACCGGACGCAGCGGGGACGGCAAGCGCCTGCTGCTGGTGGACGAGTCGGGCCAGGAACACTCCCTGGTGATCGACGCCAGGCTCCGCCGCGCCCTCTCGGGCGCGCCCGCAAGCAACGGTCAGTTGGAGATCCCGATGGAATCAAGCCTCCGTCCCCGCGACATCCAGACGCGCATCCGCGCCGGTGAGAGTCCCGAGTCGGTGGCCCACGCCGCCGGCACGTCGGTGGAGAAGATCATGCCGTTCGCTGCGCCGGTCATGGCTGAGCGGGCGCACGTCGCCCAGCGTGCGCAGCTCGCCTCCGTACGCCGTCGGGCGAGCGAGTCGGGCGCCCGCACGCTCGGCGAGGCCGTCACCGCCCACCTGCGCTCGCACAACGCCGACCCCGGTGCCGTCGAGTGGGACGCGTGGCGTCGCGAGGACGGCCGCTGGACCCTGACGGCCCTCTACGAGGTGGCCGGGCGCACCGGCACCGGCACGTTCTCGCACGACCCGCGCGGCAACTTCGTGACCGTCGACGACGACGACGCCCGCTGGCTGGTCGGCGACGGCTCCCCCGCGACCGCCACCCCCGACGAGCCCGCCTCGGACGACCTGGCCGCGGCCCGTCAGCGCCGGCTGAGCTCCGTGGACGAGCCGGCCTTCGGCGACGACGCCATCGAGATGGTCACCGACCCGGGGTCCGACACCCGTTCGGCCCCGGAGTCGGCGACCGAGACCACGATGGAGCTCACCGAGGCCACGCTCGGCTCCGAGCAGGCCGTCGAGGCCTACCTCGACGACGAGCCTGCCGCCGGCGAGCGCCGTGCGGACCGCGCCGCACCGGCCGACGAGTCGGCGGAGGGCGCAGCGGAGGCAGAGTCCCCCGAGCCTCGCCGCCCCGCGAAGAAGCGCGGCCGCGCCTCGGTCCCGAGCTGGGACGAGATCATGTTCGGCGGCGGCAAGCACGACTGACGGTGCGGCTGCTCGGGCTCAACGTCCACCCCCTCAAGTCCGGAGCGATCCGGCCGGTCCGCTCGATCGACGTGCTCCCGGGCGGCCTCCGCGGTGACCGGACCTGGATGGTCGTCGACGGTGACGACGGCCTGGTCTCCGCCCGCGAGGTGCATGCCCTGTTCCACGTCGTGGCCGACACCCCGGCCACCGACCCGACGATCGCCTGCGCGCTGCGGCTCCGGGCGCCGGGACTTCCCGACCTGCACCTCGACGAGCCGACGGCCGACCCCGAGCCGGTCCGGCTGTTCTCCCTCGACCTGCGCGCGGTGCCGGCCGGTGCCGACGCGGACGCGTGGGTCCGCTCCGCACTCGGCCGCGACGACGTACGCCTGGTGTGGTGCGACGACCCCACGCGCCGGAGGCTCCAGCCGGGCTACGCGCGGCCGGGCGACCACGCCACCTTCCCCGACTCGTTCCCGGTCACCGTCGCGTCGCTGGCGTCCCTGCGGCAGCTCAACGACTGGATCGTCGAGCGCGCGCTCGAGCTCGGCGAGGAGCCGCGCGACCCGCTGCCGATCGAGCGGTTCCGCGCCAACCTCGTCGTCGACGGCGACGAGCCGTTCGGCGAGGACCACTGGCAGGCGTTGACCGTCGGTGGCGTCCGGTTCCGGGTGGCCAAGCCCGTCGACCGCTGCGTGATGACGAGCATCCACCCGCAGACGCTCGCGACGGCCAAGGAGCCGATCCGCAGCCTGGCGCGCCACCGGCTGGTCGACGGCAAGACGATGTTCGCGGTGCACCTCGTGCCCGAGGGCTCGGGGAGGATCGGGATCGGCGACGACGTCGAGGCGTCCTGAGGCCGATCAGCCCCGCTCGACGGGCCGATCGGGGTCGGTGATCCAGCCGCTCCAGCTCCCGGGATAGAGCGCCGCCCTGATCCCGGCCACCTCCATCGCGAGCAGGTCGTGCGCCGCCGTCACACCCGACCCGCAGTAGGCAGCGACCGAGCCTGCGGTGTCGGCGCCGACCCGGGCGTACGTCGCCCGCAGGTCTGTCGCCGACCGGAACCGTCCGTGCTCGTCGACGTTGGCGGTGGTCGGCACGTTGACCGCACCCGGGATCCGGCCGGCCACCGGGTCCACCGGCTCGACGTCTCCCGCGTAGCGCTCGGCCGCGCGCGCATCGATCAGCACGTCGACACCCAGCACGTCGTCGGCCTCCACGACGGGCATCTGCTTGTCGGCGGAGACGGTGAAGTCTCCCCTGTCCGACTCGACCTCACCCGCGTCGACGGGGAGCCCCTCGGCCCGCCACGCCGACCAGCCGCCGTCGAGCACCCGCACGTCCGGGTGGCCGTGGAAGCGCAACAGCCACCAGGCCCGGGCGGCACCGCGGCCCTGCCAGTCGTCGTACGCCACCACAGGTCGGTCGGCGCGCACGCCGGCCCGACGCATGGCTTCCTCGAAGCGGGCCTCGTCGGGCAGCGGGTGCCTGCCCCCGGCGCCGGGCGGGTCCGCGAGTGCGGTGTCCATGTCGACGTACGCCGCGCCCGGGACGTGGCCGTCCCTGTGCTGGTCCGCGCCGGGCGGGCCGCCCATCAGGTAGCGCACGTCCAGCACGGTGCAGCGGTCGAGGTCGGCGGCCAGCTCGCGGGGACTGATGAGCGGACTGTCGGTCATGACAGCACCCTCCCATGGCGTGGGAGGGTGCTCGACGTGGAGATCGACTGGGCCAGGGGCAACATCGTCATCGTCGACGGCCGTGAGGTGGCGCGGGCCGAGAGGTCCTGGCTGCGCGAGCGGGCGGAGGTGCAGATCGGCTCGCAGTCGTGGCTCTTCCGGTCCGACGGGTGGGCCGGCAGCACCCTGCGCGCAGAGCTCGACGGCGTCACCCACTTCGCCGCGCGCCGCTCGGGCTTCCTGACCTCTCGGTGGACCTTCGACGTCGGCGAGCAGCTCACGTTGGCGCAGACCGGCTGGTTCGGCACGCGGCTGACCCTCAGCCGGGGAAGCTCCGTGATCGGGCAGTGCGTCCGGTCGGGGCTCGTCACCAGCCGCCCCCGGCTCGAGCTCGTCGAGGACCTCGAGGTGCGGATCGCCTGCTTCGTGCTGTGGGTCGCCTACGTCGAGCTCAACCGTCAGTCGAGCGACTGAGGGCCGCCGCGCGGTCGATGGCCTCGATCTCCGCGGCAGCCACCGCGGCCACCTGGACGAGCTCGGCCCGGCGGCGTACCGGATCGGCCTCCACCAGCGCCTCGAAGACCTCCTCGAGCAGGATCGCGTCCCAGGAGTGGGCACCGGACTCCATGCGTGCGTCGTTGACGGCTCGCCACCGAGCCACGACCGGGGCGAACGGCTCGGTGCCCGCCGGACCGACCGAGACATGGTCCTGGCGGCCCCACCGCGCCACCTGCCGGCGTCGCTCTGCGGCGATCTCACCCGCGATCGCGTCGATCCGGGCGCCGTCATCTTTTTCGCTGGCGTCGTCCATGCCCGGCACGGTAGTCGCCGCCGCAGCCGGGCGCTGTGACAAGATCGCCCGGTCATGGCTGAACTGCACTTCTTCACCGGCACGATGGACTCCGGCAAGTCCACGCTGGCACTCCAGACCAACCACAACCATGCGGCCCGCGGACGCATCGGGCGGATCTTCACCACCCATGACCGCTCAGGTGCCGCGACCGTGTCGAGCCGGCTGGGGCTCACCCACGAGGCGCTCGAGGTCGACGCGGACTTCGACTTCTGGAGCTACGTCGTCGACACCCTGACCCGCGGCGGTCGCATCGACTACCTCATCTGCGACGAGGCCCAGTTCTACGCCGCGGACCAGATCGACCAGCTCGCCAAGGTCGTCGACGAGCTCCAGATCGACGTCTTCGCGTTCGGCATCCTCACCGACTTCCGCTCGATCCTCTTCCCCGGCAGCGCGCGCCTCGTCGAGCTCGCCGACCGGATGAACGTCCTCCAGGTCGAGGCCCTCTGCTGGTGCGGCAAGCGCGCCACCCACAACGCCCGCACCGAGAACGGCGCGATGGTCGTGGAGGGCGAGGTGATCGTCGTCGGCGACGTCGAGCAGGCCGACGAGCCGCCGGCCGACGTCGCGTACGAGGTGCTCTGCCGCCAGCACTTCCGCCGCCGGCTCACCGCCGACCGCGCCAAGGCGGTCAGCCTCGCCCCCGAGCCGCTCCCCTTCGGCTGACCCGGCGCGTCTGCACGTCGTACGGGTGCCGAGTCGGCGCGTCTGCACGTCGTACGGGTGCCGAGTCGGCGCATCTGTACGTCGTACGGGTGCCGAGTCGGCGCGTCTGTACGTCGTACGGGTGCCGAGTCGGCGCGTCTGCACGTCGTACGGGTGCCGAGTCGGCGCATCTGTACGTCGTACGGGGCACACGAGCCGACTCGGCACGCCCTGAGCGCACACACGAGCCGACTCGGCACGCCCTGAGCGCACACACGGGCCGACTCGGCACGCCCTGAGCGCACACACGAGCCGACTCGGCACGCCCTGAGCGCACACACGAGCCGGGTCAGCCGACGAGGATGGGGATCAGCATCTCCGTCGAGGTCAGCGAGCCGTGCAGCCCGACGAGGGTGTCCTCGTAGGCGAAGTCGCGCGACGACATGACGGCAGTGTCGCCGTGGCAGGCGACCATCACGTCGCCCAGGCGCGGCAGCACGTGCGGCTGCACGGCCCCGAACCAGCCCTGCCCGATGGCGTCCTCACGCGTCAGGACGGTGGCCCGGTCACCGAGCACCCCGCGCCAGGTGGCCACCACGTCGTCGACGGCCCTCGCCGAGCAGTAGAGGTGCCGGAAGCGGGCCTCCCCGCCGAGGAGGAACACGCCGTCGCGCATCCCGTCGACCGTGTCGATGTCGACGCGGGCATCGCGCGGGCTGTCGATCATGCCGTGGTCGGCGACCACGAGCAGCCGGGTGGACGGCGGCAGCGCCTCCCGCATCTGCTCGGCCTCGTGGTCGACCATCGCCAGCTGCTGGAGCCACTGGGACGAGGCCACGCCGAACTTGTGACCGGTCCAGTCGAGATCGGAGTCGTAGACGTAGGTCAGCGACGGGTGGTGGGCCGTCGCGCTCACGGTGGCAGCAATGCGTTCACCGACGCGGTCCGCGCCGACGTACGTCGCCCCGCGCTGTGAGGCGATCGTGAGGCCGGAGCCGTCGAAGTCACGCTTGTTGACCGACGTCACATGGACCCCGGCACGCGAGAGGCGGCTGAAGGCGGTCGGGTGCGGCTGCCACTCCAGCGGGTCGACGCCCGTGTCCCACGAGAGGTGGTTGATCAGTCGGTCGGTGCCCGGGATGCGGGCGGTGAAGCCGACCAGGCCGTGCGCGCCCGGCACGAGGCCGGTGCCGAGCGAGGTCAGCGACGTGGCGGTCGTCGACGGCACGCCGGCCGTACCGGTCGAGCCGCCCGCGACGAGGGAGGCGAGGTAGGGCGCGGCGTGGCTGTGCCGCTCCAGCAGCTCGGCGCCGAGGCCGTCGACGAGGAACACGACGTACGACGGCGCGGGCGGCAGCTCGAGCCCGACCGGGTGGTCGTCGAGGGCGACGCCGAGGGCGCGGGCGACGGACGGGACCACGTCGGCCAGCGAGCGGTCGCCGTAGGCCGGCAGCGTGAAGGTCACCCGTGGTTCAGCCGCGCGTGCGCGACGAGAGCGCGTCGGAGAACGCGAGCAGCGCGCTGACCGCGTCGGCGCCCTCGGCAGCAGCAGAGACCCGCAGGGTGTAGTCGTCACCGGCGATGGTCCCGGTGTAGCCGTGGTCGGCCTCGCAGGCGGGGTCCGAGCAACCGGCGGGCTCGAGGTCGACGCGGCCGACACCGCCCCAGCCGATCGTCAGGACGGCCTCGGCGGGCGGAGCGACGCCCGCCGTCGGGTTGGCCACCATCCGGGTCACCACGACCGTACGGATGGAGGTCAGGGTGACCGCCTCCGTCGTCGTGGAGGTGTAGGGCTCGGGCAGCATGTCGTCGCCCGGGTGCTCGTCGGTGTGCGCGATCACGAGCCTGGTGGGCGTCAGGAGGAGCGCGGTGAGGTGCCGGCGTACCTCCTCGTGCTCGAACGTCGTCTCGTGGTGCACGAAGTAGGAGACGAGGTCTTCGCCCCCCGCCGCCGAGAAGACGCCGTCGGCGACGACCTCGGGGTAGTAGCCGGTGCGGTGGATCGCCTGGCGGAGGTCGTGGGAGACGTCCGCGTCACGGGTCGAGCGGGGCATGCCTCCAGTCTGTCACGCGAGGCGGCGTCGAGCGCCGGTCAGCCTCAACTGGGGCTGGCTCTCAGTCGGGGATCGTGTCACCGGGCATCGTGCTGAGCCGGCGTACGAAC
The DNA here is from genome assembly GCA_963708875.1 of uncultured Actinomycetota bacterium. GTDB lineage: Bacteria > Actinomycetota > Actinomycetes > Propionibacteriales > Nocardioidaceae > Nocardioides. The sequence goes on along the minus strand of CAVPUL010000004.1, from coordinate 406,786 downwards.
CAGTCCGAACGGGGGTCCTTCACGGGCTCGACACGCACGCTCGCACCCAGCACGGTCGATCCGTCGGCGCCTGCGAGGACGAGCGGGAGCTGCAGCGCCCGGACCTGGGGCAGGTCGTGCTGGAGCCGGGCGACCTGTCGCACGAGCCGCTCGATCTCCGCCACGTCGACGATCTCGCTGCCGCGGTAGCCGAAGAGCAGGGGTGAGGCCTTGATCTCGCGCACCATGTCCTGGGCGTCGTGGTCGGCCAACGGCGGGATCCGGTAGGACCGGTCCCCCAGCAGCTCGGTGAGCGGGCCGCCGATCCCGAACGACAGCACCGGCCCGAACAGCGGGTCCTCCATCGTCGCGATGGTGATCGGCACACCGGGAGGCGCGTTGCGCTGCACCACGAAGCCGGCCTTGTCGGGGTCGGTGATCAGCTCGTTGAGCGAACGCCAGGCACCGGCCATGTCCTCGACGCCGTCGATGTTGCGCCACACGTGCGCGAGGTCGGGGCGGTCGCGCAGGTGGTCCGCGGTCGCCTTCAGCACCACGTCCCAGCCGAGCGTCTCCCCCGCAGCCGTCGCCTCGTCGAGGCTCTGGACGGCGTAGGTGTCCCAGAGGTCGATCCCGTAGGCCAGCAGCAGCCGGTGCTGCTCGTCGAAGTCGAGGTCGCGGCCCTCGGGGTGGTTCATCAGCACCTCGTTGACGAGGTGCCGGGCCGCGTCGAGGTCGACGGGGTCCAGGTCGGCGGAGTAGGTCGACTGCGGCACCCGCAGCCACACGGCGTACTCCACGACGTGGGCGAGCGCGCGCACGGCGGCCTCGACGGCGGGGTACGACGGCACGGACCCACGGCCGGCCGACGACCCGGCGACATCGGGCACGCGCAGCAGCTCCGGGACGCCCTCGGTGCCGAGGAACGTCGAGACGATGGGCTTGTCGGACTGCTCGCCGACGGCCGCGAGCACGTTGGCGACGTCCTCACGGGCACCCGCGACGTTGAGCGGCGGGATGAAGATGGCGACGACCGCGTCGACCTCGGGGTCGTCGATCGCGCCGTCGAGGGCGTCCTCGAAGTCCTCGGCGGTCGCGTCGGCGCCCAGCGGCACCTGCTTGTTGACCACGAGGCCGACCGAGTTCGCCGCGTCGTTGGCGAGCAGGCCGAGCGCGTCGGAGTTGCCGACGATCGCGACGCGGCGCCCACGCGGCAGCGGCTGGTGGGCCAGCAGCTGGGCGACGTCGAACATCTCCTCCAGCGACTCGACCTGGATGATCCCGGCCTGCCGGAACATGGCGTCGACGGCCTGGGCGGGCGCGGCGATCTTCCGGACCGCGTGGCCCATCGGCACGCCCTGCGAGCTGCGCCCGGACCGTACGGCGACGATCGGCTTGCGTCGGCTCACGCGTCGCGCGACCCGGGAGAACTTGCGCGGGTTCCCGATCGACTCGAGGTAGAGCAGCACGACCTCGGTGGCGTCGTCCTCCTCCCAGTACTGGAGGAGGTCGTTGCCCGAGACGTCGGCGCGGTTGCCGGCGCTGACGAACGTGGTGAGGCCGAGGCCACGGTTCTGCACCTTCTCCAGGATCGCGGTGCCGAGCGCACCGGACTGGCAGAAGAACCCGGCGCGCCCGCGCGGCGGCATCACCGACGACAGCGAGGCGTTGAGCGAGACGTCGGGGTCGGTGTTGATGACGCCGAGCGCGTTGGGGCCGATCAGGCGCAGGCCGTAGGACCGGGACAGCCCGACGAGCCGGCGCTGGCGCATCCGGCCCTCCTCCCCCGTCTCGGCGAACCCGGACGAGATGACGACCAGCCCGTGGACGCCCTTGGCGGCGCAGTCGAGCACGACGTCCTGCACGGCCTCGGCCGGTACGGCGACGATCGCGACGTCGACGTCGCCAGGGATCTCCGCGACCGACTTCCACGCCGGCATGCCCGCGACCGAGTCGGCGCTCGGGTTGACCACGTGGATCCGGCCGCCGAAGTTGCCGAGCACCATGTGGCGCACGAGGGCACGGCCGATGGTGTCCTGGCGCCGACTGGCGCCGATGATCGCGACCGACTTCGGCGAGAAGAACCGCTCGATCGAGGCGTACTCGGCGCGGTGCTCACGCTGCTCCATCACGCCGATCGCGGTGTCGGTGGGGTCGATGCGGAAGACCAGCTCCATCACGCCGTCCTCGAAGGCGCTCTTCACCTGGTAGCCGGCGTCCCTGAACGTGTGGATCATCGCCTGGTTGTCGGGCAGCACCTCGGCGACGAACTCCTCCACCCCGCGCTCACGCCCGGCCTGCGCGAGGTGCTCGAGCAGCAGCTGCCCGATCCCCCGGCCCTGGTGCTTGTCCTCGACGAGGAACGCGACCTCGGCGTAGCCGGGGCGGATCGTGTCGAAGCGGCCGACGGCGATCATCTGCCCGGCGACCAGCAGGATCAGCGCCACCCGGTCGCGGTGGTCGACCCGGGTGAACCGGTCGAGGTCGCGGTCCGAGAGCTCGGGCATCGGCGAGAAGAAGCGGTAGTACTTCGACTGGTCGGAGACCCGGGCGTAGAAGTCGACCAGCAGCTCACGATCCTCCGGCTGCATCGGCCGGATGTGCGCCGTCCGTCCGTCGCGCAGCAGCACGTCCGCCTCCCAGTGGCGGGGCGGCGGCACCTGCTGGGCCTCGACGTCGGTCACGGCAGCAATCTATCCGCCCCCTGGCGGTAGTCCCCATCAGATGGGCTGTCGCGAGAGCCGGAGGACGGTCCGTCTGATCGGAACCACCCGCCCCGGCGAGCCCCCGGCCCGTCGGGCGGGGGCTACGGGGAGAATGGTGCGCATGGCACGACGTACGACGAAGCAGGACCTCCCGGACGACTTCGAGGAGCACATCCTCGACACCGACATCCGCGACGAGATGCAGACGTCGTTCCTGGAGTACGCCTACTCGGTCATCTACTCCCGGGCGCTGCCCGACGCCCGCGACGGCCTCAAGCCGGTGCAGCGCCGCATCCTCTACACGATGGACGACATGTCGCTGCGGCCCGACCGCGGGCACGTCAAGAGCGCCCGCGTGGTCGGCGAGGTGATGGGCCGGCTGCACCCGCACGGTGACGGAGCGATCTACGACGCGCTCGTCCGGATGGCGCAGCACTGGTCGATGCGGCTGCCCACCATCGACGGCCACGGCAACTTCGGCTCGCCCGACGACCCGCCTGCGGCGATGCGCTACACCGAGTGCCGGATGGCGCCGGCCGCGGTGGCGATGACGACCTCGATCCACGAGGACACCGTCGACTTCAAGCCCAACTACGACTCCCGCGAGATGGAGCCGGTCGTGCTCCCGGCGGCCATCCCGCACCTCCTGGTCAACGGCTCGGCGGGGATCGCGGTCGGCATGGCGACCAACATCGCCCCCCACAACCTGGTCGAGGTCGTCCAGGCACTCAAGCACCTGATCACCCACCCGAAGGCCACGCTCGACGACCTGATGCGCTTCATCCCCGGCCCCGACCTGCCCACCGCCGGCAAGATCGTCGGCCTCGACGGCATCCGGGACGCCTACGAGACCGGGCGCGGCACCTTCCGGATGCGCGCGACGGCCCGCGTCGAGTCGGTCACCCCGCGCCGCAAGGGCATCGTGGTCACCGAGCTGCCCTACGGCGTCGGTGAGGAACGTGTCGTCGAGCAGATCAAGAAGCTCGTGCTCGCCAAGAAGCTCCAGGGCATCGCCGACATCAAGCAGCTGGGCGACCGCCACCAGGGCCTCCGCCTCGTCGTCGAGGTCAAGAACGGCTTCGTCCCGGAGGCGATCCTCGAGCAGCTCTACCGCCAGACCGCGCTCGAGGACTCCTTCGGCATCAATGCGGTCGCCCTGGTCGACGGCCAGCCGCGCACGCTGGGCCTGAAGGAGCTGCTCGAGATCTTCCTCGGGCACCGCTTCGACGTCGTACGCCGCCGCTCGGCCTTCCGCCGCAAGAAGGCTGCCGACCGCCTGCACCTCGTCGACGGACTCCTCATCGCGATCCTCGACATCGACGAGGTGATCCAGGTGATCCGCGGCTCCGACAACGCGGCCGCCGCCAAGGAGCGCCTGATCTCGGTCTTCGAGCTCTCCGAGCTGCAGGCCGACTACATCCTCGACATGCCGCTGCGCCGGCTCACGAAGTTCTCCAGGCTCGAGCTCGAGAAGGAGAAGGAGGAGCTCGAGCGCACCATCGAGTACCTCGACGCCATCCTGGGTGATGAGAGCCTGCTGCGGAAGGTCGTCGCCGACGAGCTCACGGAGGTCGCGAAGGAGCACGGCACGCCGCGGCGCACCGTCCTGCTGGCCTCCGCCGGCACCACCGTGACCGCGGCCTCGGCGACCCCGCTCGAGGTGGCGGACGCCCCGTGCTTCGCGCTGCTGTCCTCGAGCGGCCTGTTGGCCCGTACGACGTCTGCGTCCGAGCCCGGTCACGGCGAGGGCCGGGCCAACCACGACGTCGTGACGAGCGCCGTGCTGACGACTGCCCGCGCCGAGGTGGGCATCCTCACCAGTCGTGGGCGGTTGCTCAAGGTGAGCGTGCTCGACATGCCGGAGCTGCCCGACTCGGCCAACGACCCGACCCTCCAGGGCGGTCTCCCGCTGAGCGAGATGCTCGCCCTCGACACCGGCGAGCGCGCCCTGGCGCTCACGTCCCTCCCGACCGACGGCCCTGGCCTCGCGCTCGGCACCCGCGACGGGATCGTCAAGCGGGTCAACCCCGAGGTCCTCGGACGAGACGACTGGGAGGTCATCGGGCTCAAGGACGGCGACGAGGTCGTCGGCGCCATCGAGCTCGCCACGGGCGAGGAGGAGCTCTGCTTCATCTCGACCGACGCCCAGCTCCTCCACTTCTCCGCCTCCGGCGTCCGGCCGCAGGGCCGCTCCGGCGGCGGCATGGCGGGCATCAAGCTCGGTGCGGGCGAGAGGGTCGCGTTCTTCGGGGCCTTCGACCCGACCGACGCCGTGGTCGTGACCGCGTCCGGCTCCTCGACCGCCCTGCCGGGCACCGAGGCCGGTGCGGTCAAGGTGACGCCGTTCTCGGAGTACCCCGGCAAGGGCCGGGCCACAGGGGGCGTGCGCAGCCACCGGTTCCTCAAGGGCGAGGACACCCTGGTCACCGCCTGGGCCGGACCCGGCCCCGCGCGTGCGGCCGCGGACAGCGGTGCGCCCATCGACCTGCCCGAGGCCGACGGTCGCCGCGACGGCTCCGGCGTACCGGCTCCGCAGCCGATCGCCGCCGTCGCCTCGCCCGTCGCGATCCAGGTCGCCGGACGCTCGTCCGGATCGGCCGACCCCGCACCCGCCCCTGTGGAAGGCTGACCCCATGCCTGCTCGCTCCCGGTTCGTCGCTGTCGTGACGGCCGCCTTCCTTGCCGTGCCTACGCTCGCCGCCTGCTCGGGCGGGGACGACACGTCCGACGCCGCGGAGAGCAAGACGCCCGAGGAGGTGCTGGCCCAGGCGTCCGACACCCTGGCCACGACGAGCGGGGTCGACCTCACCCTGACCGCGAGCGCCCTTCCCGAAGGGGTCTCCGGGATCGCCAAGGCATCCGGCACCATCACCGACGCGCCCGCCTTCGACGGCACGATCTCGGTGGTGTTCGCCGGCCAGACCGTCGACGTGCCGGTCATCTCCGTCGACGACGAGGTCTACGCCCAGCTGCCCTTCACCAACGGCGCGTGGGACAAGGTCAACCCCAAGGAGTACGGCGCCCCCGACCCCGCCTCGCTGGTCGGTGCCGACGGCTTCCCGGGCCTCCTCACGCTCACCGAGTCGCCCGAGGCCGGTGAGAGCGTGCGCGGCGGTGCGAACAACTCCGAGGTCCTCACCACCTACTCCGGCACCGTGCCCGGTGACGCGATGGACGCGGTCATCCCCTCGTCGGCCGGCGACTCGTTCGACGTCGAGTGGCAGGTGAACGACGCGGGCGAGCTGACCAAGGCCACCATGGAGGGCGTCTTCTACCCCCACACCGACCCGATGACCTACACCGTGGAGTTCGCCGACTACGGCAGCACCAAGGACATCAAGGCGCCGTGAGCACCGTGAGCGGCGCGGAGGTCACCCGCACCTCCCGCCTGCTCCTCGCGATGGCGGCGGTCGCCGTCGCGTTCGCCGCCGCCGACACGTACGTCGTGGTGCTGGCGCTGCCCGACATGATGACCGGCGTCGGGGTGCCGATCGACCAGCTCCAGAGGGCCGCCCCGATCGTCAGCGGCTTCCTGCTCGGCTACGTCGCGATGCTGCCGCTGATCGGGCGCATCGCGGACCTGCGCGGACGCGTGCCGGTGCTCGTGATGGCCCTCGTGCTCTTCGCCCTCGGGTCGCTCATCACGACGCTCGCCTACGACATGCCGAGCATCGTGGTGGGCCGGTTCCTCCAGGGCGTCGGCGGCGGCGGACTCGTGCCCGCGACCCTGGCGCTGGTCGCCGACCTCTATCCCGTCGAGCGACGGGGCATCCCGCTCGGCGTCGTCTCGGCGGTGCAGGAGATCGGCTCGGTGCTCGGGCCGCTGTTCGGCGCAGCCGTGCTCGCCGTGTCCGACTGGAGGGCGATCTTCGCGATCAACCTCGCCGTCGGCCTGGTCCTGGCCGCGGCGATCCGCACGCTCGCACCGACTGATCCGGCGCCCGACCGTCGGCGGGTGCCCGACATCGTCGGCCTGCTGCTCCTGCTGGCCACCCTCGCCAGCGGGTTGGTCGTGTTCCTTCGTCCCTCCGGACTGATGCGCGACCTCACGTGGGGCCAGCTCTTCATCCCGTTCGCCGGCGACGGACGCTGGCTGACCCCGATCGGCGCGATCACGGTCGCGGCCCTCGTGCTGCTGCTCGCGTGGTGCTGGTTCGGCCCGCGTCCGCTGCTCGACCTCCGAGGCTGGGTCCGCGTGCTCGTCGAGGCCGACCTCGTGGGAGCCCTCCTGCTCGCCCTCGCGCTGGGCGGCGTGATCCTGGCCTTCGCCACCGCCGACCCCAAGATCGAGGTCTTCTCGCCTCGCGGCCGCTGGTACCTCCTCGGTGCGCTCGTCGCGTCGGCAGCCTTCACCTGGCACGTACGCCGTGCCGAGAACCCGCTCGTCCCCCGCGGCGCCCTCCGTCGTACGCCGGCGTGGGGCGCCCTGCTGGTCAGCTTCTTCGTCGGCGCCGCGCTCATCGCCGCCCTCATCGACATCCCGCTGTTCGCGCGGACCACGGTCTACCCCGACGACCAGCTGCCGGCCGCGCTGGTGCTCGTACGCTTCCTGCTGGCCCTGCCCGTCGGCGCAGTGGTGGGCGGCTACCTCATCCGCTTCCTCTCCCCCGGCGTCGTCACCGCGATCGGCATGCTGATGGCGGCCGCCGGGTTCGTGCTGATGACCCGCTGGGGCCTCACCACGATCGAGGAGCCGATCGCCAACCTCGCGCTGATCATCGGCGGTCTCGGCTTCGGCCTGGCGCTGGCTCCGGTCAACGCTGCGCTGCTCGCCTTCACCGACGACGACGTGCACGGTGTCTCCACTGCGTTCGTCGTGGTGTCACGGATGGTCGGCATGCTCATCGGCATCTCGGCGCTCACCACGATCGGCCTACGCCGCTACTACGCGGAGCAACGGGCCGTACCTCCCGTGCAGGAGGTGTGCGACGGCAAGAGCAGGTGCAAGGAGTTCTCCGACCTGCTGAGGATCGCGGGCATCGCCCAGGAGCACGCGGTCTTCTGGGGCGCCGCCGGGTGCGCGGTGGTCGCCGCGATCCTCGCGCTCGTGCTGTTCCGCCAGGTGAAGCCGACGCGGCTGGCTGCGCGAGACCTCTTCGCGAGCAATGCCTGACTCCCGCTAACCTGCGGACGTGGACGACTTCGAGGACCTGATCGCGGCCAACCGAGCCTTCGCCGACGACTTCGACCTGGGCGGCTTCGACGGCAAGGCGCACGCCGGCATCGCGGTCGTGACGTGCATGGACTCGCGCATCGACCCGTTGCGCATGCTCGGCCTCAAGCAGGGCGACGCGAAGATCTTCCGCAACCCCGGTGGCCGCGTCACGCCACAGGCGCTCGAGGCCCTCGTGCTCGGCGTACACCTGCTCAACGTCGATCGCGTGCTCGTCGTCCCGCACACCCGGTGCGCGATGGCCTCGGCATCCGAGGAGGAGCTGCGGATGCAGGTCGGCGAGTCCGCCGGCACCGATGCCAGCTGGCAGTCGTTCGGCGTCGTCACCGACCAGCTCGACCAGCTGCGCCAGGACGTCGCCAAGGTGCGTACGCATCCCCTGATCGGTGACCGCGCCAAGGTCGGCGGGTTCCTCTACGACGTCGACACCGGGCTGCTGACCCAGCACGTCTGAGGGACCCGCTCAGGTCGAGCTGCGCCGGCGCACCGTGTCGGTGACGACCGTCGCGGAGGCGTCAGTCGCCGCCCGCTCGCTCCGCACCGCGGTCCGGTCGTCCTGCAGCGCGTGGCGCACGGCCAACCGGATGACCCAGTAGAGGCCGAAGACCGCGAGCCCGCACGGCAGCACCACGAAGAGCAGCAGCTCGGCGACTCCGACATCCAGCATGACCGGATGCTACCGCGCGCCGCAGGTCCAGACCGGCCTGTCCGTCGACCCTCCACAGGCGCAGACTGGGGAGCTGTCCGTACGGGGATCCACATCAGAAGGAGGTGGCGCGATGCCCTTGTTCATGGACGTCCACCACATGGAGGGAGGCGTCGCCGTCGGCGACGTCGCAGCGGCCCACATGGCCGACCTGCAGGAGCAGTCGCAGCACAACGTCAGCTACCTGAAGTACTGGGTCAACGAGGCCGAGGGAAAGATCTTCTGCCTGGTCGACGCCCCCGATGCGGAGGCCGCCAACACCGTGCACCGCGAGGCGCACGGGCTGGTCGCCGACGAGATCTACGAGGTCAGCGAAGGCACGTGAGGCGGCCCGACGGCCGTCACTTCAGCGTCTGCTTGCCCCCGTGCATCAAGGTGATCAGCTGGGCGACCTTGCCGTCGGTCGCGGCGTCGCGGGCGAACGAGGTCAGGTTCATCACCGGAGCGAACCTCTGGCGCGTGATGGCCTTGGCGTAGGTGAACTCCCGGAGACCGTCGGGGCCGTGGATGCGCCCGAACCCCGATTGCCCGACCCCGCCGAACGGCAGTCCCGGCACCGCCGCGAACGCGATCACGGAGTTGACCGAGGTCATCCCCGAGCGGATCCGACGGGCGATCGACATGCCGTTGGCCTTGGAGAACACCGCACCGGCGAGGCCGTAGTCGGTCGCGTTGGTGAGGCGCACCGCCTCGTCCATGCTGGAGACCGGGTTGATCGCCAAGGTGGGCCCGAAGGTCTCCTCGGTGATCTCGGTGGAGTCCTCGGGCACGTGGGTCAGGATGGTCGGCTGGACGAACCGCTCCCCCACCGCTTCGGACCCACCGAGCGCCACGCGGGCGCCCTTGGCGATGGCGTCGTCGATGTGGCTCTTGATCACCCCGAGCTGCGAGGGCATCGTGATCGGGCCGATCTGGGCGCCCGAGTCCGGCCCGGCCCGAAGCCCCTTCGCCTGGGCGAGGATCTCGGTCATGAAGGCGTCGAAGACGTTCTCGTGGACATAGACCCGCTCGGTGCCGATGCAGGTCTGCCCGGCGTTGGACATCCCGCCCCAGAGCGCGGCCTCCGCGGCCTTGGACAGGTCGGCGTCCTCGTCGACGATGAGTGAGTCCTTGCCGCCGGCCTCGATGACGACGGGGGTGAGGTTTTCTGCGCAGGCGGCCATGACGAGCTTGCCGGTCCGTCCCGACCCGGTGAACGCGAGCTTGTCGATCCTCGCCCGGCACAGCGCGTTGCCGGTGTCGCCCAGGCCCGTCACGACCTGCAGCACGTCGCGTCCGTGCACCACCTCACGGAAGGAGTCAGCGAGCCACTGACCCACCCCCGGGGTGAACTCACTGGGCTTGAACACCACCGCGTTGCCCGCGGCCAGGGCGTACGCGATCGACCCCATCGGAGTGAAGACCGGGTAGTTCCACGGTCCGATCACGCCGACCACGCCGAGCGGGTGGTACGCCACTGTCGCGGCCTGGTTGGCCATCAGCAGTCCGGACCCGACCTTGCGCGGCCCGAGCACCTTCTTGGCGTTCCTGGCCGCCCAGGCGATGTGGTCGATCGCGAGCACGATCTCGAGCTGGGCGTCACCGTGCGGCTTGCCCGTCTCGCGGTGCGAGAGGTCGGCGAGCTGGGAGATGCGTCGGGTGATCACGCTGCGCCAGGTCAGGAGGTGCTCGGCGCGCTCGTCGAACGACAGGTTGCCCCACCAGTCCACGGCCTCCCGGGCGCGCGCCACCGCGGCGTCGACGTCGGCCGGGGTCGAGACCGGGTGCGTGCCGACCAGGTCCCCGTTGGTCGGATCGAGCGAGTCGAACGTCTCGGTGGCGCCGGCGGTCCCGGTCGGCTCGAGGGTGGTGGTCATCGTGACTCCTTGATGAGGTCGGCGCACTTCTCACCGATCATGATCGTCGGTGCGTTGGTGTTGCCGCGCGGGACGCGGGGCATCACGGAGGCGTCGGCGACCCGCAGGCCCTCGACGCCGTGGACCCTGAGCTCGGGGTCGACGACGCTGCCCTCGACGGTGCCCATCGCACACGTCCCGACGGGGTGGTACAGCGTCTGGGCCAGCCGGCCGATGCCCTCGATGATCTCGTCGTCGCTCGGATCCGACGACGCCGGCACCCACGGTGCGTCGATGAACTTCGCGATCGGCCCCTGGCGCAGCACCTCGAGCGCCGTCCGGAAGCCACCGATCATGGCCTCGAGGTCCGCCCGGTCGTCGAAGTAGCCCGGGTCGATCTCGGGGTGCCAGGTCGGGTCCGCCGAGCGCAGCCTGACGTGCCCCGAGCTCTGCACGTTGACCAGGGTGACGGCCGTCGTCAGCGCGCGGCGTACGGGCTCGTGCATGCCGTTGTCGTAGAACCCGGTCGGCGCCACGTGCAGCTGGATGTCCGGCAGCCGGAGGTCGTCGCGCGAGGTGTAGAAGCCACCGGCCTCGCCGACGTTGGAGCTCAGCGGTCCCTTGCCGCGGGCCTTCCACCTCACCAGGTTGCCCAGGCCGAGCATCTCGGCGATGTCGGTGGTGTCCTTGGTGTAGCTGAGGACGCCTGCCGCCGGGTGGTCCTGCAGCTTCTCCCCGACGCCTGAGGACTCGACGGCGACGTCGATGCCGAGGTCGCGCAGGTGGGCGCCCGGCCCGATGCCCGAGAGCATCAGGAGCTGGGGGCTGTTGATCGCACCGCCGCTCAGCACCACCTCGGCGTCGGCACGGGCCAGGTGCTGCTCGCCGCCGCGGGTGTACGCCACACCCACCGCGCGGGCGCCCGCGAGGACGATCCGGGTGACGAAGGCCTCGGTGCGGACGGTCAGGTTGGGTCGCTCCTCGGCAGGGTGGATGTAGGCGTCGGCCACCGACCAGCGACGTCCCTTCTTGCAGGTCACCTGGTAGAGCCCGACACCCTCCTGCTCGGCGCCGTTGAAGTCGTCGTTGCGCTTGAGACCCGCCGCGACCCCGGCCTCGATGAACGCGGTGCTCAGCTCGTGGTCGTAGGTGCGGTCCTCGACGTGCAACGGGCCGTCGGTGCCGTGGAACTTCCCCGAGAGGCGGGTGTTGCCCTCGGACTTCCTGAAGTAGGGCAGGACGTCGTCGAATCCCCAGCCGGTCGCGCCGTAGGCGTCGCGCCACTCGTCGTAGTCAGCGTGGTTGCCGCGGATGTAGATCATCGCGTTCATCGACGAGCACCCGCCGAGGGCCTTCATGCGCGGCCAGTACGCCCGGCGACCCGCGAGATGCTTCTGCGGCGTCGTCTCGTAGTTCCAGTCCCACTTGGTCTTGAACAGCGTCTGAGAACGCGAGCGGGATGTGGATGTTGTCGTCGTCGTCGGCCGGCCCGGCCTCGAGGAGCAGCACCCGGACGTCCGGGTCCTCCGTCAGCCGAGCAGCGATCACACCTCCGGCGCTGCCCGATCCGATGACGATGTAGTCGAAGGTCTCGTCAGGCATGGGCTCCCCATCGGCGGTGGTGTGACGCGAGCCACAAACCTATGGCGGCGATGACCGCGACACAACCACTGTCACGGTGGGGTGGAGCCCCACGGGACTGGACCAGACCACCGGTCCGAACGCCGCCCGGAATCGCAGAATGCAGAGGTGCTGGTCCTCGAACGCCAACCCCAGGTCGCCGCGCTCCTCGAGTATGCCGCCGAGGCCGCCCGCGGCAACGGTCGGTTGGTGCTCGTCGAGGGCGACGCCGGCGGCGGCAAGACGACCCTCCTCGAGGAGGCCGAGCGCCGCCTCGGCGGCACCCCCTGGCTGTGGGGCGCCTGCGACGGCCTGTCGACGCCGCAGCCCCTCGGGCCGGTGCGTGACGTCGCCGAGGTCCTCGGCGGCCCGCTGCTCGCCGCCGTGCGGGGCGGGGCACCGCGTGAGGAGGTGTTCGACGCGATCGTCGATGCCCTCCAGTCGGGTGGTCCCACCGTCCTCGTGATCGAGGACATCCACTGGGCGGACGACGCGACCATCGACCTGGTGCGGTTCCTCGGGCGGCGCGTCCAGCGCTTCCCGGCGCTGGTCCTGGTCACCCTCCGCGAGGAGGAGCGACCTGCACGGCTCCGGCTGGCGCTCGGCGACCTGGCCCGCCAGCGCGCCGTACGACGAGTCGGGCTGCCGCCACTGACCTTCGAGGCCATCCGCCACCTGCTGGACGGCACCGGGCTGGACGCCGCGAGGGTGCTCCACCTCACCGGCGGCAACCCGTTCTTCGTCACTGAGCTCCTGGCCCAGTCCGGCGACGAGCTGCCCGCGTCCGTGCGCGACTCGGTCGTGGCACGGCTCACCGGCCTCGACGCGGCCGCACGCGCGACCGCGGAGGCAGCCGCGCTGCTCGGCCTGCGGATCGACCCCGACGTGCTGGCCGAGGTCCTGGACTGCCCCGCCCCGGCGGTGGACGACCTCGTCACGGCCGGCCTGGCGTCCGGCAGCGCCCGGTCCCTGCGATGGCGCCACGAGATCACCCGGCTCGCCGTCGCCGACACGGTGGCTCCCGTGCGTCGGCGAGAGCTGCACCGCCGTGCCCTCGCCGCACTCGCCCTCCGGGGTGCCGATCACGCCCGGCTGGCCTTCCACGCCGATGGGGCCGGCGACACCGCTGCCGTACTCGTCCACGCGCCGGCCGCGGCGCGGTTCGCGGCATCCGCGTCCGCGCACCGCGAGGCGGTCGCCCACTACCACTGCGCACTGCGCTGGGCCGACGATGCCGACCTGACGACCCGCGGCGAGCTCCACGTCGCAGCTCGCCGGCGCGCTCACCGTCCTCGACCGCTGGGACGAGGCGGCCGAGCACCTCTGCGAAGCACTCGCGCTGTGGCGCACGACGGAGGACGCGCTTCGCGAGGGCGACACGATGCGTCGGCTCTCCCAGGCGCGCTACCGGCTCTCCCAGGGTGCCGAGTCCTCCGAGCTCGCGCGCAGCGCCGTCGACCTCCTCGAACCACTCGGCGACACACCGGAGCTCGCCCGTGCCCTCACCATCAGGGCCGGTGACCTGATGCTCACCGGCCACCTCGACTCATCGGTCCCGGTCGCCCAACGAGCGGCGACCCTGGCCGAGCGATTCGACCTGCCCGACGTGATGAGCGATGCACTCACCACCCAGGCGTGCGTGCTCTCCGCGCTGGAACGACCGTGGGAGGAGGTCATGCGGCGCGCCATCCGGGTCGCCCTCGACGCCGGGTGCGGGCAACAGGCGTCGCGGGCCTACACCAACTGCTACAGCATGTACGTCGACGAGCTCCGCTACGGCGAGGGCGAGCGGGTCTACCTCGACGGCTCCGACTACTGCCGGGAGCTCGATGCCGCGACCTTCGGCAACTGCCTGGCGGCCACGCGGGTGGAGGCGCTGGACGCACTCGGCAGGTGGGACGAGGCACTGGCACTCGCCGGTCAGTACGTCGACCGTGTGCCGCTCTCCCCCATCAACGAGATGCACTTCCGGCTGAGCACCACCCGCATCGCCGCCAGAAGGGGCTCACCCGACGTCGGACCTCAGCTCGACGCCCTTCTGGGCACAGCCCGCTCCACGGAGGAGCCGCAGTGGATCATCCCCGTCCTCCTCGCCCGGGCGGAGTGGCACTGGTTGGGCGCCCGCGACGACGACGCCCGGGCCGAGCTGCACGAGGCCCTCGGTCTCTCGACCGAGTCGCGGTTGGTCGCGATGGCGGCAGCGTGGGCGCGTCGCACGGGCGTCGAGCCGCCCGACGCCGAGGTCCGCGACCCATGGGGTGCCACGGTGCGCGGCGATCACCTTGCCGCGTACGAGCGGTGGGAAGGGGTCGGCAACCCGTACGAGGCCGGGCTGGCCCTGTTGGACAGCGCCGACCCGGACCAGTGGACGCAGGCCTTCGTCCTCTTCGACCGCCTCGGCGCACGTCCCGCGGCAGACCGCGCACGCCGCCGACTGCGCGAAGCGGGGGTGCGCGCGCTGCCCCACGGCGTACGCGCATCCACCCGTGCCCACCCGGCCGGGCTCACGTCGCGCGAGCAGGAGGTCCTCGACCTCCTCTGCACGGGCGCCACCAACGAGGAGATCGCCACGACTCTGGTGATCTCCGTGCGCACGGCCGCCCACCACGTCTCGGCCGTCCTGGGCAAGCTGGGCGTCGCCGGCAGGCGCGAGGCCGCCGCCGAGGCCCGACGCCTGGGCCTGGCATCCGTATCCTCCGTGGCCTCACCTGGGTAGGTCTCCGCCAGAGATGGGCATCGGTTGCCGATCCGGGCACCGCGCTGCGCTCCTAGCGTCGACGTCGACCGACACACCCGACGAAGGAGCCCGAGATGCCCCTCTTCATGGACGTCCACCACATGGACGGAGCCGTCGCCCTCGGCGACGTGGCCAAGGCGCACATGGCCGACCTGCAGACGCAGGACAAGTACGACGTCAACTACCTCCGCTACTGGGTGGACGAGGGAGGCGGCAAGATCTTCTGTCTCGTCGAAGCCCCCTCCTCCGACGCCGCAGCGACCGTGCACCGCGAGGCGCACGGGTTGGTCGCCGACGAGATCCACGAAGTGAGTGAGGGGTCATGAACCCCCGGCTCATCCTCGCCTCCGTGACGGCGGCGGCACTGGTCCTGACGGCCGCGACGTTCGCCAGCGCCGAGCAGGGCGGCGAGCACATCAGCGACCTGCGCGACGCCACCGCCAAGTACGCCTCGCTGTCCGTCGCCAAGTCCGAGGGCTTCGGCGTGGTTGCCGACACCGCCGGGATCACCTGCATCCAGGACCCGATCAAGGGCGGCATGGGCACCCACTACGCGCTCGGGTCGCGGATCGGTGATGGCGAGATCAGCCTGCTCGAGCCTGAGATCCTGCTCTACGACGAGACCTCGACACCGGCCCGCTTCATCGCGGTCGAGTACCTCGTCCTCGCCGCTGACTGGCGCGCCAAGCACGGCTCGCAGCCCCCCAAGCTGTTCGGCAAGAAGTTCACGTTCGTGCCGGCCGGCAACCGCTACGGCCTGCCGGACTTCTACCAGCAGCACGTCTGGCTCCACGAGGCCAACATCGCGGGCCTGCTGCAGGACTACAACCCCGGCATCAGCTGCTGATCACGCACCCCACCAAGGTCGACGCAGGCGGACGCGTGCGTCTCACGCGTCCTAGGCGTCGAGCGCCTCGACGTCGACCTCGTAGGCGCCCTGCACGATGAACTCCTTGCGGGGCGCCACCTCCGAGCCCATCAGCAGCTCGAAGACGCGGCTGGCCTCGTCGACGTCGTCGATCGTGAGCTTGCGGAGCGTGCGGTGGCGCGGGTCCATGGTGGTCTCGGCGAGCTGGTCGGCGTCCATCTCGCCGAGTCCCTTGTAGCGCTGGATCGGCTCCTTCCACCTCACGTTCTTCTTCTTCAGCTCCGCCAGTCGGCGCTGCAGCTCGCCGTCGGAGTAGGTGTAGATGTACTTGTCCATCCCCTTCTTGGGGTTGGACAGCTCGATGCGATGCAGCGGCGGCACGGCTGAGTAGAGCCGCCCGTCGCGCACCAGCTCGGGCATGTACTTGAAGAAGAGCGTCGCGAGCAGGCAGCGGATGTGAGCGCCGTCCGAGTCGGCGTCGGCCATCAGGATGATCCGGCCGTAGCGCGCAGCCTCGAGCTCGAACGTACGTCCCGAGCCGGCGCCGACGACCTGGATGATCGAGGCGCACTCGGTGTTCTTGAGCATGTCGCCGACGGTGGCCTTCTGGACGTTGAGGATCTTGCCGCGGATCGGCAGCAGCGCCTGGAACTCGCTGCTGCGCGCCGCCTTGGCCGTCCCCATCGCCGAGTCGCCCTCGACGATGAAGAGCTCGGTGCGCTCGGTGTCGGAGCTGCGGCAGTCGAAGAGCTTGGCGGGTAGCGCCGAGGACTCGAGCGCGGTCTTGCGGCGCTGGTTCTCCTTGTGCTGCCGGGCCGCGAGCCGGGTCTTGGACGCGCCCGCGACCTTCTCCATCAGCACCTTGGCCTGGGCCTTCTCGGCGCGCTTGGTCGAGGTCAGGAACGACTTCAGCTCGGCGGCCACCACCTTGCGCACGACGCTGCGCGCGGCAGGCGTGCCGAGGATCTCCTTGGTCTGACCCTCGAACTGCGGCTCGGCCAGGCGCACGGTCACCACCGCGGTGAGGCCCTCCATCACGTCGTCCTTGATCACGTCCGTGTCGGCGGTCTTGAGCACCTTGGAGCCGCGCATGGCGTCGTTGAACGTCTTGGTCAGTGCCGCGTCGAACCCGCTCACGTGGGTGCCGCCCTTGGGCGTGGCGATCACGTTGACGAACGAGCGCACCTCGGTGTCGTAGGCGGTGTCCCACCGCACTGCGACGTCCACGGTCAGCTCGCGCTCGACCTCCTGGGGCGTCATGTGTCCCTGGTCGTCGAGCAGCGGGACGGTCTCGGTGAAGGTGTCGGTGCCCTGGAGCCGCAGGATGTCGGTCACCGGCTCGCCGTGCGAGAGGAACTCGACGAACTCCGCGATCCCGCCGTCGTGGCGGAACCTCTCCTCCACCACCTCGCTGGTGCGCTGGTCGCGGATGAAGAGCTCGAGTCCGGGCACGATGTACGACGTCTGGCGGGCGCGGCCGATGAGGCCTTCCATCTCGAAGCGGGCGTCCTTGGTGAAGATCTGCCGGTCGGGCCAGAACCTGATCCGGGTGCCGGTCCTGCCCTTCGCCACGCGCTTGCCCTTGCGGGTCAGCCCGGACTGTGGCGTGAACGTCGCGTTCGGTCCGTCGCCGTCGAAGACCCCCGGCACGCCTCGCTGGAAGGACAGGCCCTGCTGCGACGGCGATCGGTCGACGTCGATGTCCATCCGCGACGACAGCGCGTTGACCACCGACAGGCCGACGCCGTGCAGGCCGCCCGTGGCGACGTAGGAGCCACCGCCGAACTTGCCGCCCGCGTGCAGCTTGGTGGCCACCACCTCGACACCGGGCAGCCCGGTCTTGGGCTCCTTGTCGGTCGGGATGCCGCGCCCGTCGTCGTAGACCTCGACCGAGCCGTCGTCGTGGAGCGTGATCTCGACCAGGTGCGCGACACCGGCGAGCGCCTCGTCGACCCCGTTGTCGATGATCTCCCACAGGCAGTGCATCAGCCCGCGCGTGTCGGTCGAGCCGATGTACATGCCGGGCCGCTTGCGTACGGCATCGAGGCCCTCGAGGACCAGGAGGTGTGCTGCGTTGTAGGTGTTGTCCGCCGGTGCTGCCACGAAGGTCCTGTCGTACGGGGAAATCTGGCTGGATCGGGTGCTCCGAAGTACTGATGTGGAACACGCCGACACTACCCGCGACACGCCCACGGGCGACGGAGGCACGCCTGCCGCGACGGGCGTATGGCCGGGGCTAGCGTGGGGCACGGGTGAGGTATCACTTCGGCAACGGATCGTCCACGGATGCGGACAACGTCAGCGACGGCGAGTGTGACGTGGTTGACTCGAAGAGTTCTCTTCTCTACCCGGCCACGGGGAATCTTTACCCCGCTGGCTACGTTGGGCCAGACACCGATGAACAAGAAATGAGGCTGACGTGACCACTGCCACCGCACCCTCCCAGGCCGTCCTGACGGCCGGTGACCGCTGCGACCGCTGCGGTGCCCAGGCCTACCTCCGAGTGGAGCTCCAGACCGGCGGCGAGCTGCTGTTCTGCGCGCACCACGCCCGCGAGCACGGCGAGAAGCTCCGCGAGATCGCTGCCGCGGTCCACGACGAGACCCACAAGCTGGAGACCCCCGCCGCCCCGGCAGCGGACAGCGACGCCTGACCACCACCCACCTACGCACCAGCTCGGCCCCGGACACGCTCTCCGGGGCCGTTCTGCGTCCCGGGCCGACCCGAGCGTCTGGGAGGCTTGTCCCGTGAGTGCCACCGAGTTCCTCGTCTCCGTTGCCATCGCCGTCGGCATCGCCGGCATCATCGTCCCGGTCCTGCCCGGCACGGTGCTGGTGCTGGGCGCGATCCTCGTGTGGGCGCTCGAGAACGGCACCCCTACCGCCTGGCTGGTCTTCGCGTTCGCCACGACCTTCCTCGTCATCGGCACCGTCGTGAAGTACCTCGTGCCCGGTCGCCAGCTCAAGTCCTCCGGCGTGCCCAACCGCACCCTGTTCGCTGGTGGGCTGCTGGCCTTCATCGGGTTCTTCGTGGTCCCGGTGGTCGGGATGTTCATCGGCTTCGTGCTCGGCATCTACCTCGCCGAGCGCGCCCGCGTCGGCGCGGGCGGCGCGTGGCCCTCGACCAAGGCAGCCCTCAGGGCGGTCGGCGTCTCGATCCTCATCGAGCTGGTGGCCGCATTCCTCGCCGCCGCCACCTGGGTCGTCGGCGTGGCCCTCACCTGATGGCGGTCCTGCTCTCGCTCGCGGCCGCCGTCGCCTACGGACTCTCGGACTTCGTCGGCGGGCTGGCGGCACGACGTACGTCCGCCTGGCCGGTCGCGTTCACCGGGGTCACCGCCGCGCTCGTCGGCGCGGTCGTGCTCACCCTGCTCACCGACGGGTCGCCGACCGCTGCCGACCTCCTCTGGGGCGGGCTCGCCGGGATCGGGTCCGGCGTCGGAGGGGCGTTCCTCTACCGCGGGCTCGCCGCGGGCCGGATGGGGGTCGTGGCGCCCATCTCCGCCGTCGGCGCAGCCGTCCTGCCGGTGTGCGTCGGGTTCGCGACGGGCGAGCGCCCGGCGGTGCTGGTCTGGGTCGGGATCCTGGCGGCCGTGCCGGGGATCTGGCTGGTGAGCCGCGAGCCCGGTGACGCCGGTGACCTCGCCGCCGGCATCCTCGACGGCGTCCTGGCCGGCCTCGGTTTCGGCCTCCTGTTCGCCGCGACCGGACAGATCCCGGAGGAGGCGGGCTTCGCCCCGCTCGCAGTCGGCCAGGCGGTCGGGCATGGTCGCCGTCGCGGCCACCGCCGCCGTGCTGGGCGCCCGCTGGCTGCCGTACGACCGGAGCCACGCCTGGGGCGTGCTGGCCGGCCTGCTCGCCACCACCGCCGTCGTGGCGTTCCTGCTGGCCACCCAGACCGGCCTGCTCACGGTCGCCTCGGTGGTGACGTCGCTCTACCCGGCGATCACCATCGCGCTCGCAGCGCTGGTGCTGCGCGAGCGCATCCACGCCTCACAGGGCATCGGGCTGCTGCTGTGCGGCGTGGCCGTCGGGCTCGTTGCCGCCGGGTGAGTCGGCTCAGGCCCCGAGGCCCGACGCGATCGGAAGGCTCCAGCGGTGCCGCTTGGGCGCCCAGTCGACGACCGGGTGTGAGCCGTCCGCCTGGTCGACCATCTTCACCGAGACGCGTACCGAACCGGCCGAGTCGAAGCAGTCGCGGCTGATCACGGCCCGGAAGGTGTTCTTGCCCCAGCGCGGTCGAGCGGCGTAGTCGCACTTCACGCGGTTGTCGCTCCCACGCCATGCCTGCGCCTCGGTCAGCACGTAGTCGGTGCCGTCGCCGAGCCCGCTGCTGAGGACGTACTCCGGGCCCTTCACGTCACGATCGGTGTCGAGGAAGATCGAGACTCCTGCGGCGCTCGAGCGCACGAGGTCCTTGAAGTAGATCTTCACCCGCAGGCTGTCAGGGCCGTGGTTGGCCTCGAACCCGTAGACGTCGCTGAGCGAGGCGCTCGCGTCGCCGGGGTCGTCGATGCTGTAGAACTCCGCGTGCGCGGGTGCCGCGGCGAGGGCCGCGAGGGCGAGGGCGGAGCCGGCGGCCAGGGCGATCCGAGATCTCATGTTCCTGAGTGTGGCACTACTGCCCCCCCTTGCGTCCACCTACTTCAGGAGGTGAACGCATGTTCCCGGGTGGCACGATGACGCCATGGCGGGAGGGGGAGGGAGCGGCGGACGCCCCCTCCGCGCGGTCTCGGTGCTGGCGGGGGCAGCGCTCGTGCTCGCCGGGTGCACGAGCCCCTCCGACGTCCCAGCGCCGGAGCAGTCGACGACGTCGGAGTCACCCGCGTCGACCGCACCCTCGTCCGAGCCGAGCGCCGCCGCCCCTCCGGAACCGATCCGCATCGCGCTCGCGGGCGACATCCACTTCGAGGGGGTGCTTGCCCAGCGTCTGCGCAACCCGGCGTCCGCCCTGGGTCCGGCGCGCGCGATCCTCTCCGCGGCAGACCTGGCGATCGTCAACCTCGAGACCTCGGTCGGCTCGGGCGGACGCCCCGAACCGGGCAAGCGCTTCACCTTCTCGGCAGGTCCGGAAGCGTTCACCGCGCTCGCCGCTGCGGGAGTGGACGTGGCGAGCATGGCCAACAACCACGCGCTCGACTTCGGTCGCGCCCGACTCCCCAGCACGCTCGCGGCGGTCCGGCGCGCAGCCCGAGCCGGCACCCCGCTCCGGGTCATCGGGATCGGCCGCGACACCGACGAGGCGTTCGCGCCGGCTCTCACCGACATCCGCGGCACCGTCGTCGCCACGATCGCGGCCTCCGTGGCCGACCAGGACCCGACGGCCGACCCGACGAGCCACTGGGCGGCCACCGATGAGCGGGGTGGCATCGCCGACGCCCTCGACCCGGCGCGGCTCCTCGACGGCGTACGCCGGGCCCGGAGGACCGCCGACGTGGTCGTGGTCTACCTGCACTGGGGAGTGCAGGGGCAGCGGTGCCCGAGCCGCGACCAGCGCTCGCTGGCCGCGGCCCTCGTCGAGGCCGGGGCGGACGTCGTGGCCGGCTCGCACGCCCACCAGCTGCAGGGTGATGGTCGGCTCGGCGACGGCTACGTCGCCTACGGGCTGGGCAACTACGCGTGGTACTCCCCCGGCGACTCCGCCACCTCGCGCACGGGAGTGCTGATCCTGACCGTCCGGCCGCGCACCGCGGGGGTGCGTCGCGCCC
Source organism: uncultured Actinomycetota bacterium (assembly GCA_963708875.1). Taxonomy (GTDB): domain Bacteria; phylum Actinomycetota; class Actinomycetes; order Propionibacteriales; family Nocardioidaceae; genus Nocardioides. Next base: position 385,456 of record CAVPUL010000004.1, on the reverse strand, counting down.
ACGTCGTACGCGCGGCGTGGGTGCCCCAGCGCATCGGAGCCGACGGGTTGGCGAGGACGACCACCCCCGAGGACGCCGTCGGCTTCCGTGCCGACCGCACGTCGCTGCAGGAGTGCGCCGGCCTCACGGACTGACCTGGTGCGGCGCCAGCCACGCCAGGAGCAACCGGCCCACCCGCTCGAGCTGGGCGCGAGACACGACGGCCGGCACGTCCCCGGAGTCGTGGTAGCCGGCGTACGGCGTCGAGCCGAGCCGTGCCCCCGGCAGTCCCGCGCGGACGAATGACCAGTGGTCGCTGCTCCTCTGCCCACCCTCGGCGATGGTCGGGACGTCCGCACGTCGCGCCGCAGCGAGGAGGCTGCGCTGCACGGGGTCGGTCTCGCCGGCCGAGCCGACCGGGACTCGGTCACCCACGCCGACCCGGTCGAGGGAGACCATCGCGCGGACGGCCCGCCGCTCCGCCGGGGCCAGGCTGGCGACGTACGCGCGTGACCCGAAGTGGTGGGCGTCGTCCCCGGCGCCGCGCGGCTCCTCAGCCCCGAACGCGACGAACACCACCGGCAGGCGCGTACGCCCGGCCGCGGCCGCCGATGCGACGGCCAGGACCACCCCGACCCCCGAGGCGTTGTCCTCGGCTCCCGGTGCCTGCGGCACGGTGTCGAGGTGGGCGCCGACCACGAGGTGGGGCTCGGTGGCGTCGAAGCCGGGCGGGGTCGCGACGACGTTCACCGACGTCCCGGCCGGGACCGGGACGCCCCACGACGTCCCGGCAGGTGCCTCGAAGCGCTGGCGCTCGACGTCGTAGCCCATGGCGTCGAAGGCGGCAGCCACCCAGCGGGCGGCGCGGGCGTACGACCGGCCCGTCGCCTCGCGCGGCCCGATCCGTCCGGCGAGGTGCCGCACCGCCGAGACCACGACCGCTCCGTCGAGATCGTCGGGCGAGACGGGACCGATCTCGGGCGCCGGCTCGGGACTGGTCCCGCCCGACGAGGGCGACGGCTCGGTGGTCGGCACCGGCTTCGGCTCGACCGACTGCTGCGGCCCGGCGTGCGGAGGCTCCGCCTGCGGGGTGCAGCCCGCAACGACGAACAGCGCCGCCACGAGGGCGACGCTGTTCGTGAGGCGGTGCATCCGCCGGGTCAGTCCAGGTAGTCGCGCAGGACCTGGGACCGGCTCGGGTGCCGGAGCTTCGACATCGTCTTCGACTCGATCTGTCGGATCCGCTCGCGGGTCACGCCGTAGACCTTGCCGATCTCGTCGAGGGTCTTCGGCTGGCCGTCGGTGAGGCCGAAGCGCATCGAGACCACGCCGGCCTCACGCTCGGACAGCGTGTCGAGCACCGCGTGCAGCTGCTCCTGCAGGAGCGTGAACGACACGGCGTCGGCCGGGACGATGGCCTCGGAGTCCTCGATCAGGTCGCCGAACTCGGAGTCGCCGTCCTCACCGAGCGGGGTGTGGAGCGAGATGGGCTCGCGGCCGTACTTCTGGACCTCGATGACCTTCTCGGGGGTCATGTCGAGCTCCTTGGCCAGCTCCTCCGGCGTGGGCTCGCGGCCCAGGTCCTGGAGCATCTGGCGCTGCACGCGGGCGAGCTTGTTGATGACCTCGACCATGTGCACCGGGATGCGGATGGTGCGGGCCTGGTCGGCCATCGCGCGGGTGATCGCCTGGCGGATCCACCACGTCGCGTAGGTCGAGAACTTGTAGCCCTTGGTGTAGTCGAACTTCTCGACCGCACGGATCAGGCCGAGGTTGCCCTCCTGGATCAGGTCGAGGAAGAGCATGCCGCGACCGGTGTAGCGCTTCGCGAGCGAGACGACGAGTCGCAGGTTGGCCTCGAGGAGGTGGTTCTTGGCGCGGCGGCCGTCCTCCGAGATCCACTCGTACTCCTCGAGCATCTTCGGGCTGATCCGGCCGCCCTTGGCGAGCTTCTCCTCGGAGAACAGGCCGGCCTCGATCCGCTTGGCGAGCTCGACCTCCATCTCGGCGTTGAGGAGCGGCACCTTGCCGATCTGCTTGAGGTAGTCCTTGACCGGGTCGGCGGTCGCGCCGGCGACCATGACCTGCTGCTCGGGCTCGTCGGTCTCGTCGGCCGCGGAGACGGTGAAGGCCTGCTTCTCGTCCTCCTTGATCGTCGGATCGGCCACGACGGCCTTCTCGAACTCGGCGTCGGGGATGTCCGGCAGCACCTTCTTGCCGTCGGCACCGACGGCAGGCGCCACGACGGCGCCGAGGTCGACGACCTCGTCGGTGGAGGTGGCGGCAGCCTTCTTGGCGGGGGCCTTCTTCGCGGCGGTCTTCTTGGCGGGCGCCTCGGCAGGCTCGGCGGTCTTGGCCGCTGCCTTCTTGGCGGGCGCCTTCGCGGCGGCCGTCTTCGTCGCGGTGGCGGCCTTCTTGGCGGGCGCCTTCTTCGCGGCGGCGGACGTGGCGGTCCGCTTGCTCGTCGCGGCGACCGCGCGCAGGCCGGTCGCATCGATCTGGACCGCGATGCCGAGGCCGCTGAGGTGCACGAGCAGCGCCTTCAGGTGACGCGGCTCGACGCCGGCCTCGTCACTGGCCCGTCGTACGTCCTCGGGGGACACCGTGCCGGTCGGTGTCCCGACGGCGACCAGGGACGTGATGGAGGGGTGCGCGAGCACCTCGGCGGGGAGCAACTTGCGTGCGTGTGAAGACACGAACACCTCTCGTCAAACGACTTCGGGGCGCGGCAGGGCCCGGTGACGTCAAGAGCCGCGTCGTCATTCTGCCACGACCGGCCTGAGGTGCCGAACCGGGTCAGTCCGACGCGCGTGCGGCCGCCTTCTTGGCCTTCTTGAAGTCGCGCACCTTCTGCAGGGAGTCCGCGTCGACGACGTCCGCCACGGAGCGGTGGCCCTCGAGCGCGTAGTCGCCCACGACCGCCTCCCAGCCCTCAGGGCGTACGCCGAGCTGCTTGGCCAGCAGCGCGACGAAGATCTGCGCCTTCTGCTTGCCGAAGCCGGGCAGCGCCATCACCCGCTCGAGCAGGTCCTTGCCGTCGACCGCCTCGGTCCAGAGACGCGATGCGTCGCCGCCGTAGGTGTCCTCGACGATCCGGGCAAGCTCCTGGAGCCGCGCGGCCATCGAGCCCGGGAACCGGTGGATCGCCGGCGTCGTGGACGCCATCTCGGCGAACTGCTGCGGATCGGCGGCGGCGATCGCGTCCGGGGCGAACGTCCCGAACCGGACGACGACCTTGTAGGGCCCACGGAAGGCGTGCTCCATCGGGTACTGCTGGTCGAGCATCATCCCGGCCAGCAGCGCGAATGCGGAGTCGTCGAGAACCTTGTCGGCGGCGGGGTCGCCCGTGATCTGGAAGCCCATCCGCACATCATCGCGCACGAGACCACGGCGTCATACGGACCGGGCATGTGGGTGCCCCAGCCGCATGACGTACGCCGAGGGCGGCGGGCTACTGGGCCTTGACCGCCAGGACCGGGCAGGGGGCGTCGAGAAGCACGCGCTGGGCGTTGCTGCCGAGGATGAGCTTGCCGACGGGCGAGCGGCGGCGCAGGCCGATGACGAGGAGCTCGGCGTTGTTGGCCTCGGCGATGCTGATCAGGTCCTCGGCGGGCTCGAAACCACGGACGAGCTGACGTACGTCGTGCTCGACCCCGGCCTCGTCGAGCTTGGCCCGGATGACCTCCATGTCGTCCTCGCCGGCGCGCGCCTTGGGGCCGTCGAAGTCCTGGCCACCGCGGTGGGAGTTCACCACCACGAGCTTGCTACCGCGCAGCTTTGCCTCGTTGATGCCGGCTGCGAGGGCGGCTTCACCCTCCGGCTTGGGGACGTATCCGACGACAACGGTGCCCATGGTGTCTCCTCTCGGGGGCCACCGCGCGTCGCGGCCGGCCTGTGGGCACCGTAACGGAAACGGACGGGGTTGGGCAGCCTGTGGAGAGCCGCACGAGGCCGCCGCACCTCCGGCAGGGTGAGGCCATGCCCGAGCACGTGGCGTTCAGCGCGGCACCCCACCTGGCCCTGCGGGCGCCGATCGACCGGCACACCCACCGGGTGCTCCGTGCTGCGACCCTCGAGCTCGTCGAGGGCGAGAGGCGCAGGCACTTCCCGGTCGTCCTGCACGCCGGTGAGCCCGGCCGCAGCGCGAGCCACGTCGACGATCCGCAGCTGCCGGACGCAGGCGTGCGCGCCGACGTCGCGCTCGCCCTGCTGCGTCGGGCGCGGTCGCTCACGCCCCGTCCCTACGTGTGGCTGACCCGACCCGGCGAGCTCAGCCCGCACGACGACGACCTCCGCTGGATGGGGCCGGTCAGCTGGGCGTGCGGCAGCACCGGCCACCCCGTCGGGCTGGTCGTGGTGACCCGGCGTGGGTGGTTCGACCCGGTCAGCGACGTACGCCGGGAGTGGCGCCGGCTGCGGCGGCGTTGAGCGCGTCCAGCCGGGCTCAGTCCCAGAGGTGCACCGGCTCGTTGCTGTGCATGCGCTCGGTGTAGTCGAGAAGGGTCGCGCGCAGCGCGTCGAAGCGGTCCTCTCCCCCGCGCTCGCGGACCCGCTCGACGAACCAGGCGGCGCCGCTCGTCTCGTGGAGGCAGCGCTGCTCGATGATCCCGAGGTAGCGGTCGCTCTCCTCGGCGGGCACGCCCCACGAGTCGAGGCCGGCCTTGGCCATCGGCAGGAGCCGGCGCAGCACCAGCTCGGTGGCCCGCACCTGGCCGATGCCGGGCCAGTAGACCTGCGCGTCCACGCCCATCTGCGCGGCGACGTGGAAGTTCTCCTCGGCCGCGGAGAAGGACATCTGCGACCACAGCGGTCGCTCGCTCTCGGCCAGGAACCGGATCAGGCCGAACCACAGCGCGGCGTTGGCGATGGTGTCGGCGACGGTGGGTCCGGCGGCCAGCAGGCGGTTCTCCACGCGCAGGTGGGGCACGTTGTCGGCGATGTCGTAGACCGGCCGGTTCCACCGGTAGATCGTGCCGTTGTGCAGCCGCAGCTCGTGGAGTGCCGGGGTGCCACCGGACTCCAGGACCTCGAGCGGGTCCTCCTCGTCGGTGACGGGCAGGAGGGCCGGGAAGTAGCGGACGTTTTCCTCGAACAGGTCGAACACCGAGGTGATCCAGCGTTCGCCGAACCACACGCGCGGTCGTACGCCCTGTGCCTTGAGCTCCTCGCTGCGCGTGTCGGTGGCCTGCTCGAAGAGCGGGATGCGGGTCTCGCGCCACAGCTCCTTGCCGAGCAGGAACGGCGAGTTGGCCGACACGGCCAGCTGGACGCCGGCGATGGCCTGGGCGGCGTTCCAGTAGGCAGCGAACTCGTCGGGGGAGGTCTGCACGTGGAACTGGGTGCTCGTGCAGGCCGCCTCGGGGACGATCGAGTCGGCGGTCGTGGTGAGCCGCTCGCGACCGGAGATGCTGATCGTGATGTCCTCGCCGCGGGCATTGAGGATCTGCTCGGAGAGCAGCTTGTAGCGAGGATTGGCGCTCAGCGAGTCGAGATTCATGTGGCCCTCGGCCAGGGTCGGCAGGATGCCGATCATCACCTGGTGCGCGCCGACCTTCGCGGCCTTCTCCTCGGCGTCGTTGAGCGAGCGGCGCAGGCTGTTCTCGAACGTCGACAGGCCTCCCTCGCGGAGCTTGGCGGGCGCGAGGTTGATCTCGATGTTGAACTGGCCCAGCTCGGTCTGGAAGTCCGGGTCCGCGATCGCCTCGAGGACCTCGGCGTTCTTCAGCGCGGGGTCGCCCGCCTCGTCGATGAGGTTGAGCTCCATCTCGAGACCGGTCATCGGGTCGTCGGTGTCGAAGCGCGCCTCGCGGAGCATGCGCGCGAACACGTCGAGGTTGCGACGCACCTTCTCCCGGTGGCGCGTCCGGTCAGCGCGACTGAACTCCTGCTGGTCGACCTCTTCACCCATGGGCGAACCCTAGTGTCGGCGCACCCGCCCGGGAACCGTCCCGAGGGGGGATCTCACGCAGCGGGGTCGGCAGTCGCGCCGAGCCGTGGGCGCAGGTCCTCCCACCGGTCCGGCGAGGTGGCGGAGTCCAGGAGCTGGGAGACGAGCGAGGCGAGCGAGTGGGTGGGCTCGGCCTCGTGGCAGCGATCGACCGCGCACCACGCGAGCGCGCCGTCGCCGACCAACCACGCGGCGAAGGCCAGCACGGCGGCGGGACCGGCGACGTGGCTCACCGGCAGCCGACGCACAGCGTCGGACCAGAGGTCGACGGCCGCTCGCGCGTCGCCGCGCGCCAGCCAGGTCCACACCTCGTCGCGCCGCTCCCCCAGCCGCATGGAGACCGCCGCCGCCGCGAGCTCGGACGGCGAGAGCGTCGTGCCCTCGTCCTGGTGGCGGCGCACGAGTGCACGCAGGGCGCCCGCCGGCAGCACCTCCGCGCCGCCGAGCTGCGGCTCGACGAGCCGCGCGGCCGCGACGTCAGGAGCGATGGTCGCGCGCAGGTCCTCGCGGCTGGCATGGGTGACCCGCCCGTCGAAGACACCCTGCGCGGTGAAGGCGTGCTCGGCGAGCGTGAACGGGACCCCTCGGTAGTGCTCCAGCGGCGCGCCGGGGAGGACCGCGTACCAGTGGTCGTCGTGCACGCGCAGCACCTCGTGCACCCGGATGCCGGCGGCGGTCAGCTCCTCGTGGAGGGACCACGCGGCCTCGTCGGCCACGGTCGTGTCGTCGTCGTAGACCATCACCACCACCTCGCGCACACCGTTGTTGCGCGCAGGCCGGAGCAGTGCCTCGACCACGTCGTCGACGTCGTCCACGTCGTGCGGCAGGGTGACGCGGGCGTGCATGCCACCCGCGGACCCGACGCTGATCATCACCACCGACCGCTCGGGCACGAAGCCGAGGGCGAGGGGCGCGAACGCGGCGAGGTCGTCGGGGGTGCGTGCCCGCAGCCTGGTCGTTGACGGGTCGGGTGAGGTCATGCGGTCTGTGGGTTCCATGACCGAGACGCTTCCCGCCGCCACCGACGTCGTACGCCTGACGGATCCGAGCCCTGTGGAGAAGCCCGCGTGGGCGACACCTGTGGACGCCAGGTGGGCTGAGAGGATGGCGGAGTGCGTGCGACCGCGTCGATCCTCCACCTCGACCTGGACGCCTTCTTCGCCGCGGTCGAGCAGCGGGACAAGCCCTCACTGCGCGGCAAGCCGGTCATCGTCGGCGGGACCGGCGGGCGCGGCGTGGTCTCCACCGCGTCCTACGAGGCCCGACAGTTCGGCGTCGGGTCGGCGATGTCGGGGCGGGAGGCACGCGCCCGCTGCCCGCACGCCGCCTTCCTCAGCGGGCGCTTCCACGCCTACCGCGACACGAGCAAGCTCGTCATGCAGGCGCTCCGGGACCTGTCGCCGCTCGTCGAGCCGCTGTCGCTGGACGAGGCCTTCGTCGACCTCGCCGCCGCCGACCTGCCTGACCTCGAGGTCGCGACCGTCACCGAGGTCGGCGCCGAGCTGCGCCGGCGCGTGCAGGAGGTCACCGGTGGGCTGACCGCGACGGTCGGCATCGCGTCGTCGAAGTTCCTCGCCAAGGTCGCCAGCGAGCTCGACAAGCCGGACGGGATGACCGTCGTGCCGCCCGGCACCGAGCTCGACCTGCTCCGGCCGATGAAGGTCACCGTCATCCCCGGGGTCGGTCCGGCGACCAACGAGCGGCTGCGCCGGGCCGGGATCCACACCATCGCCGAGCTCGAGCTGATCGACGAGGACGAGCTCGTACGTCTCCTCGGCCAGTCCCAGGGCCACGGGCTCTGGCGGCTCGCCCGCGCGCAGGACTCGCGACCGGTCGTCGCCGAGCGCGAGGCGAAGTCGATCAGCGTCGAGGGCACCTACGACGCGGACCTCAACGACCGCAAGCTGATGGAGGGCCTGCTGACCCGTCAGGCCAAGGACGTCGGCACGAGGATGCGCAAGAACGGCTTCTCCGGGCGCACGGTGTCGATCAAGGTCCGGCTGCACGACTTCACCACGTTGAGCCGGTCGAGCACCCTCTCCAGCCCGACCGACGACGGCGCGACGATCGCCCGCATCGCCCGTTCCCTGCTCGGCGACCTCGACACCACCGGCGGGGTGCGCCTGCTCGGTGTCGGCGTCTCCGGGCTGGCCGACTGGGTGCAGGAGGACCTCTTCGGCGACGGCGAGGACGAGGAGGAGGTGGAGGTGTCGCTCCCCGAGCCGCCTCGTCGCACCTGGCCGCCCGGTGCCGACGTCGTGCACGACGAGATGGGTCGAGGGTGGGTGTGGGGCTCCGGCTCGGGCGTCGTCACCGTGCGGTTCGAGACCGCGGACACCCCGCCCGGGCCCGTCCGCAGCTATCGCGCCGACGATCCGGCCCTGCACCGGTGGGAGCCCCCGGTCGAGGACTGAGCCTCACCCGGTCCGGAGCACCACCGGGTCACCCGGCCGCAGCTGCGCACACAGGTCGAGGTCGGCGTCCTCGACCACGGCCACCACCGGGTAGCCGCCCGTCGGCGGGTGGTCAGCCAGGAAGACGACGGGCTGCCCGGTCGGCGGCAGCTGCACCGCCCCGAGGACCATCCCTTCGCTGGGCAGCTCCCCCACCCGGCGCTCGACACGCGGCCCGTCGAGCCGCAGCCCGATCCGGTCGCTGTCGGACGAGACGGCGTACGTCGCCCGGTCGAGCGCTTCCCAGGCGCCGGGCGCGAGCCAGTCCACCCGCGGACCGGGTCGCAGCCGCAGCACCGGCTCGCGAGGACGTACGACGACCGCGGCCGGCGGATCGGGCCACCGGAGCGCCGGTCCGAGGTCCAGGACCTGACCGGCCGCCAGCCGGGGCGGCCCGACCCACGCGAGGGTGTCGGTCGACCGTGAGCCGAGGACCGGCTCGGCACGGATCCCGCCCGCGAATGCGACGTACGAGCGCACGCCCGCCAGCGCTGGGCCGACGGTGACGACGGAGTCGGCGAGCACGGTGACCGCTGCACTGTGGTCGACCGCGAGCCGCCCGACCCGCACCTCGCACGTCGCGCCGGTGACGGCCAGGGTCACGGCACGCCGCGTACGCAGGACGACACCGCCGATCGTCGTCTCGAGGACCGCATCGCCAGCGGCACCGCCGACGAGGCGCCGGGCCAGGGCGGCGGCACCACGGTCCAGCGCTCCGGCCCTCGGCACCCCGAGGTGGGCCCAGCCGCGACGGCCGAGGTCCTGCAGCGTCGAGAGCGGACCGGGGTCGAGGACCTCGATGCTCATTCGGCTGCCTCGAACCGCACCCGCGTGCCGGGCGCGAGGAGCGCCGGCTGCTCCCGCGTGACGTCCCACAGCGGGACGTCGGTGGTGCCGAGGAGCAGCCACCCGCCAGGTGAGGCCGTGGGGTAGACGCCGCACCAGCGGTCGGCCAGTCCCACCGAGCCGGCGGGCACCCGCGTCCGTGGCGACTCCAGACGAGGCACAGCACAGCGAGCGGGCAGCCCCGACAGGTAGGAGAAGCCGGGCGCGAACCCACTGAACAGCGCCGTGAACTCGATCGAGACGTGCAGCGACACGACCTCCTCCACCGAGCAGCCCCAGTGACCTGCGACGAGGGCGAGGTCGGGTCCGTCGTACGTCACCGGCACCGTCACGAGCGGGCCGGCGAGGGCCGCGCCCTCCGTGGGACGGTGCACCAGGACTGCCTCCACCTCGGCCGGGTCGCACCCGTCGAACAGCACCGTGGCAGCGGCCGGGACGACCTCGTCGGCGTCGACCACTGTCCGCGCCCACGCCGCGAGGGAGGCGGCCGCGACGGCGTCCTCCACCTCGACCAGGCACGCGCGTTCTCCGACCGGGACCACCCTCACGCCGCCCATTGTTCACCGGCACCGACTTGCGGCAGGGCGCAGCCCTTTGGCAACCTCGAAGGCGCAAATAGGTGAGGGGCTCCAGATGGTATGAGCATCAGGAGCCCCTCGGTTTGCCCGGGATGGTGACGTCCGAGCCACCGCACCGGTCTCCCGGCCCCCACAGTCCCCGTCACCGGGCCTGCGCGGCGAGCAAGTCGCCGTATGGAGCTGTTCGTCCGATCCGATCCCCGGCCCCGCCGAAGCGGTTCCGGTAGGAGAGTTCTATGTCTCCCGGGGACCCAGCCGCAAGGGTTTCCCTGACAAACTTCTGGTCCCACAGGGTTCCCCACAGAAGTCGTGCCGTGCTCCACAGCTTGGCGGCCCTCCGTCCACAGGTTCTCCCCCGCGGTCGGTCGACGCACCGGCACGCGTCAGCAGCACGCGTCACCAGCACGAGGTGACGTCGAACCCGGCGGCCCGGAGCGCGCGACGTACGGCGCTCGCTGCCGTCACGGCGCCCGGCGAGTCCCCGTGGACACACACCGAGTCCACCTCCCCGGCCAGCTCGACCGCTCGCGCGGCGACCAGGTCGGGAGCCGTGACCAGGGCGCCGGGTGCGTCCCGCGGCAGCAGCCCGCCGTCGTCGGTGTAGCCGCGGTCCGGGAAGCCCTCCAGTCGGACCCCGCGACCCCGCCCTCCCGCGAGGGTCAGCAGCAACGACCCCGGCATCCCGAGGACCGGCAGGTCGCCCGACCCGTCCAGCACGGCGACGGCCTGGACCTCGTCGGTGGCGACGCGGTGGTAGAGCGCACCGTGCGGCTTGAGGTAGGCCACTCGCCCGCCTTCGGCCGCGGCGATCTCCGACAGCACGCCGACCTGCTCGGCCACCTGCTCGCGCAGGACCTCCACCGGCACGTCGAGCGCCACCCGGCCGAAGCTCGCGCGGTCGTCGTAGGACACCTGGGCACCCAGCGCCACCCCGCGGCGTACGGCCTCGGCGCAGACCGCCCGCATGGTCGCCCGGGTGCCGGCGTGGAACCCACAGGCGACGTTGGCGCTGGTCACGATGGCGAGCAGTCCGGCGTCGTCGGTGACCTCCTCGCCGAGGTCGGCGTTGAGGTCCACCCGTGGTCCGGCCATGCCCGCATGTTCTCACCGGCGAGAGGGAACCCCTGAGAAGTCCCTGAGAGTTGGCGGATCGTGCAACTCCGGAGGCGACTGGCTCGTCAAGGCAGGTGAAGGCACCGAAATCCGCTGGGCCAATCCGACAGGGAATCCCGCAACGGACACGGGTGTTGGAACAGATGTGCGACACGGGGTGATCGCACGAGAGTGGAGGACCAAGATGAGCACTGCACAGGCCAAGCGCACCAGCACCAGCCGTGAGATCGAAGGACGCGACAGCGTCGGGCTGTACCTCGACGAGATCGCCCGCACCCCCCTGCTCGACGCCGAGACCGAGGTCGAGCTCTCCAAGACCATCGAGGCGGGCCTGCTGGCCCAGCACCTCCTCGACACCGGCCGGGTCGGCCGCCGCAAGGGCGGCGCCCCGATGACGGCCAACGAGGAAGAGCTCGAGTGGCTCGCCGAGCAGGGCCAGCTCGCCGTCGACCGCTTCATCGAGGCCAACCTTCGCCTCGTGGTGTCGATCGCCCGCAAGTACGGCCGCTCCCAGATGCCGATGCTCGACCTGATCCAGGAGGGCAACACCGGCCTGATCCGGGCGGTCGAGAAGTTCGACTACACCAAGGGCTACAAGTTCTCGACCTACGCCACCTGGTGGGTACGTCAGGCGATCACCCGCGGCATCGCGCAGCAGGCCCGCGTCGTACGCCTCCCGGTCCACGTCGTGGAGGAGCTCAACCAGGTCGGCAGCGCGCGTCGCACGCTCGAGCGCCAGCTGGGCCGCGACCCGGAGCCGGCGGAGATCGCCACCGAGCTCGGGATGGACATCGATCGAGTCCTCGACCTGATGAGCTGGGGTCGCGAGCACGTCTCGCTGGACACCCCGGTCGACGAGGACGGCGACACCTCGCTCGGTGACCTGATGGCCCAGGAGACCGCTCCCGGACCCGACCTCAACTTCCTCGACGCCGAGGCGAAGCAGCGGCTCGAGGACCTGGTCGGCATCCTGGACGACCGCTCCGCGGACATCGTCCGGGCCCGCTACGGCCTCGCCGACGGTCGCCAGCACAAGCTCGCCGACATCGGCGCCCGGCACGGCATCTCCGCCGAGCGCGTGCGCCAGCTCGAGCGGGAGGCCCTCCAGAAGCTCCGCCGCGCCGGGGACCCCGACCTCGCGGCCTGATCAGTACGCCGCGGACAACAGGTCCGCGCTCGCGGCCCGTGCCCGTTCGACGATGTCGGCGGGGACGGGCCGTTGTGCTGCCAGCCGCGCCTGCCACATCTGGAGGGCCACGACGCGAGCGGCGGCTTCCTCGACGCGCTCGCGGGAGACGTCACCGGAGTTGATCGCGTCGACCACGATCTGGTGGGTCACGGCGGTGTCGACCGGCATCAGCAGCAGGTCGGCGCCGGCCTCGAGCGCCTGGAGCGCCGGGGTGGGCCGACCGGCGACGGCACCCATGCCGAGCGAGTCGGTGATCGTCACGCCCTCGAAGCCGAGGTCGTCGCGCAGCAGGTCGTACACCTCGGGCGCCATGCTCGCCGGCACGTCCGGGGCGATCGAGGTCAGGTCGAGGTGGCTCATCATGACGGCGGGCGCGTGGTGCGCGATCGCGGACTCGAAGGGCGGCAGGTCGTGCGCCTCGATCTCGGCCATGGTCGAGTCGACGACCGGCAGGGAGTCGTGGCTGTCGGTGGTGGCGGTGCCGTGGCCCGGGAAGTGCTTGACCGTCGACACGATGCCGGCGTCGTCGTAGCCCTTGATGGCCGCACCGATCGCCTGGGCCGCGACCTTCGGGTCCTCGGACGGCGAGCGGGGGCCGATGGTCACGTCGGCCGCGCCGATGGTCACGTCGGCGACGGGGGCGAAGACCCAGGTGAAGCCCAGGTCGCGGAGCTCCAGTCCGGTGGTCAGGGCCGCCTCGCGGGTCACCCAACGCCCCAGCCGCGGGTCGGCCTGGATCGCGAGGCCGGCGGACTGGAAGTGCGGGAAGTCGGTGGCGATGCCGCGCAGGTGGGAGACGTAGCCGCCCTCCTGGTCGACGCCGATCACGGGCGGGAAGTCGCGCCCGTCCTTGGCGGCGGCGTCCGCGAGCGCGGTGGTCATGGCGACCACCTGGTCGTGGTCGACCACGTTGTCCGCCGTGACGGAGACGCCGGCGAGGTGGAGGTCACGGACCATCGCGGCCGGCTCGGCGGGGTCGGTGCCGTGGAAGCGTCCGACGATCACGCCGCCGGCGAGCTGCTCGGGGGTCCAGCCCCTGACGAGCTCCTGGGCCGCCTCGACCTCACCGACCGTCGGCCCCCACGAGGTGGGGGTGTCCGGGTCCTCGGGTGCCTCGGTCGGGGTGGCCGACTCCGAGGGCGAGGTCTCCGACGTGGACCCCGAAGGAGTCGACGACGCGGACGAGGCGTCGCCCGACCCGGCGTCCGAGCCGAGGCCTGCGCACCCGCTGAGCAGCACGGCGCCGGCCGCGATCACGGCCAGGCGGGGTCGGAGCGAGAGCACGGCCGGGACGTTACCGGCCGCACCCCGGCGAACGAGAAACGTCAGGCGCGCGCCGCGAGGGAGGCGTAGATCTCCTCGACGCGAGCGCGCAGGCCGGCGAGCGTCCCGGTGTTGTCGATGACGTGGGTGGCGATGGCCAGGCGCTCCTCGCGGGCCGCCTGGGCGGCGATCCGGGACTGGGCCTCGGCGAGGGTCCATCCGCGCTCCTCGACCATCCGCGACACCTGGAGCTCGGCGGGCGCGTCCACCACGATGACCTCGTCGAAGGAGCCCGCGCGACCCACCTCGGCCAGCAACGGGATGTCGTGCACGACGACCGCCCTGTCACCGGCCTCGGCCTCGAGCTCGGCACTGCGCGCGTGCACGAGCGGGTGCACGATCGCCTCCAGCCGTCGGCGCGCATCCGGGTCACCGAACACGAGCGCGCCCATGGCGGGGCGGTCGAGCTCGCCGTCGGCGGTGAGCAGCGCGGGGCCGAACTCCGCGACGACGGCGTCGAGGCCGGGCGTCCCCCGCGCCACCACCTCGCGCGCGATGAGGTCGGCATCGATCACGACGGCACCCAGCTCGGCGAGGATCGCCGACACCGTGCTCTTGCCCGAGGCGACGCCCCCGGTCAGGCCGACACGTACGGTCACTCGTCCTCCCCCACGACGACGGTCAGGATCTCGTGGAGCGTACGACGCTGGGCGTCCGTCAGCACGTCCAGCACCTCCTCGGACGCGCGTCGTCGTACGTCGTCGATCGCCAGCACCAGCTCGCGGCCGCCCTCGGTGAGCGTCAGCGTGGTGGCACGTCGGTCGGTGGAGTCGGGTGCCCGCAGCAGCCAACCGCGTTGCTCCAGGGCGTCGACCACCTCGGTGGCCGAGCGCGGGGCGATCCGCAGGTGGTCGGCGAGCACCGAGGGTCGCATGCCGTCCCGGGCCGAGGAGAGCACCCGCAGGGCGCGCGACTGCGACGGCGTGACCCGCCACTCGGCGAGCGCGTCGACGTGGGCGCGCCGCACCCGCCGGGCGAGGGCCATCACCAGGTCGCCGGTCGTGTGGGGCTCGTCCCGGTCCACGGGAATACCTCCGTCGCTGCTGCGGTTGTCACCTCATAGTGAGGTTACCTCACGATAGACCTCCACGACAGAGAGGAGCTGGTCGCATGGCTGACCACTCTGACTCCCAGCCCGGATCCCGCGGCCCGCGCGGTTCTCGCGCCGGCCGCCCCGACCCCGCGGACCTCCGCCAGCTGTCGGACTCCCCCGTGTCGCTGCGCCGCATCGGCCGACTCTTCGCGCCCCATCGCACGGCCCTCGCCGTCGTCGTGGCGCTCATCGTCCTGAGCTCGGCGGTGGGCCTCGCCCAGCCGTTCCTCGTGCGCCACGTCATCGACGACGCGCTGCCGCGCCAGGACGTGCGCCTCCTGCTCCTGCTGGTCGCTGCGATGCTCGGCGTCGCCGTCGTGACCGCGGTGATCGGTGTCGTGCAGACCTGGCTGTCGACCGCCGTCGGCCAGAAGGTCATGCACCGCCTGCGCAGCGACCTCTTCGCCCACCTCCAACGCCAGTCCCTCGGCTTCTTCACCCGCACCCGCGGCGGTGAGGTCCAGTCGCGTCTCGTCAACGACATCGGCAGCATGCAGGGCGTCGTGACCCAGACGGCGACCTCGATCGCCGGCAACGTCACCGTCGTCGTCGGCACCGCCGTCGCGATGGTGGCCCTCAGCTGGCGCCTCGCCCTGATCTCGCTCGTCGTCCTGCCTCCTGCCGTGCTCCTCACCCGCCAGGTCGCGCGGATGCGCCACCGGGTCACCACCGAGCGCCAGCAACGCCTCGCGGACCTCCACGTGCAGATCGAGGAGGGCCTGTCCGTGAGCGGCGTGCTCCTCACCAAGACGCTCGGCGCCTCGCCGCGCCTGACCACCCGCTTCGAGGAGACCTCGGCCGACCTCGTCGGTCTCGAGATCCGCTCCCGGCTCGCGGGACGCTGGCGGATGGCCACCATGAACATCGTCTTCGCCGCGGTCCCGGCGGCCATCTACCTGGCCGCAGGCCTACCGGCGACGTCGGGCGGGATGACCATCGGCACCCTGGTGGCCTTCATCGCCCTGCAGGGCAACCTGTTCCGGCCGCTGATGGGCCTGCTCAACGTCGGCGTCGACCTCACCGCGTCGATGGCCCTCTTCAGCCGGATCTTCGAGTACGCCGACCTGCCGGTGGAGATCGACGAGCCCACCGACCCGCGCCGTCACCACCGCTCCTCCGCCCGCGGCGAGGTCCGGTTCGAGGGGGTCGGCTTCGCGTACGACGCCGATCGACCGGTCCTCACCGACATCGACCTGCACGTCCCGGCCGGCGGCACGTTGGCGCTCGTGGGTGAGACGGGCAGCGGCAAGTCGACGCTCTCCTCCCTCGTCCCGCGGCTGCACGACGTGACCACCGGTCGGGTGAGCATCGACGGGATCGACGTCCGCGACCTCGCGCTCGGCGATCTCGCCGACCTCGTCGGCGTGGTCACCCAGGAGACCTACCTGATGCACGCGAGCGTGCGCGACAACCTGCGTCACGCCAGGCCCGACGCGACGGACGCCGAGATCGAGCAGGCGGCCCGGGAGGCGCGCATCCACGACCTGATCGAGTCGCTGCCCGAGGGCTACGACACGGTGGTCGGCTCGCGCGGGCACCGCTTCTCCGGGGGTGAGCAGCAGCGCCTCGCGATCGCCCGCACCCTCCTGCGCGACCCCGTCGTGCTCGTCCTCGACGAGGCGACCAGCGCCCTCGACAACGAGACCGAGCGCGCCGTGCTCGCCACCCTCGATGCGGTCACCCGGACGCGTACGACGATCACCATCGCGCACCGGCTCTCCACGGTCCGCAACGCCGACCAGATCGCCGTGCTGCACCGCGGTCGCGTGGTCGAGCTCGGCACCCACGAGGAGCTGCTGCTCCTCGGTGGTCGGTACGCCGACCTCGTCCGCGGCGGCCTCGGCGCGGAGCGCGTAGCCGCCTGAGCGTCAGACCGCGGACGCGCGCTCGGCCGCTGCGAGCAGCACGCAGGTCGCCACGGCCTCCATCGCCTCGGTGACCTCGGCGAGCGGTGGCATGGTCGGCGCGAGCCGGATGTTGGTGTCGTCCGGGTCCTGCTTGTAGGGGTACGACGAGCCTGCCGGGGTCAGCGCGATGCCGGCCTCCTTGGCGAGTGCCACCACCCGCGACGCCGTACCGGGCACGACGTCGAGGTTGACGAAGTAGCCGCCGGACGGGGTGTTCCAGGTGGCCACGCCCCGATCACCGAGCCGCTCGGTGAGCACCCGGTCCACCTCGGCGAACTTGGGCGCGATGATCTCGCGGTGCTTGGCCATGTGGTCGCGCACGCCCTGCGGCGAGCCGAAGAACTCGACGTGGCGCAGGTGGTTGACCTTGTCGGGGCCGATCGACCCGTTGGCCAGGTGACCGAGGTACCACGCGACGTTGTCCGTGGAGGCGGCCAGGAAGGCGACGCCCGCGCCGGCGTAGGTGATCTTCGACGTCGAGGCGAACATGATCGGCCGGTGCGGGTGGCCGGCAGCCGAGGCCAGGGTGAGGATGTCGGCGGTCTTGGCCTCGTCCTCGGTCAGGTGGTGCAGCGCGTAGGCGTTGTCCCAGAAGATCTTGAAGTCGGGCGCCGCGGTCGGCATCGCAGCGAGCCGGGCTGCCACGTCCTGGCTGACGATCGACCCCGACGGGTTGGCGTACGTGGGCACGACCCAGATGCCCTTGATGGTCGGGTCGTCGGCGACGAGCGCGGCCACCGCGTCGACGTCGGGGCCGTCCTCGTGCATCGGCACGGTGACCATCTCGATGCCGAGGCTCTCGAGCAGCGTGAAGTGCCGGTCGTAGCCCGGCACCGGGCACACGAACCGGACCTTCTCCTCCTGGCCCCACGGGCGCTCGGAGTCCACCCCGCCGAAGAGCGTCAGGTAGAACAGGCAGTCCCGCATCATGGTGAGGCTCGAGCTGCCGCCGGCCACGACCTGCGCGGGCTCCACCCACAGCAGGTCGGCGAACATCTCGCGCAGGTCGGCAAGTCCCTCGAGACCGCCGTAGTTGCGGACGTCGACACCCCGGGAGTCCTTGGTGCTCG
Organism: uncultured Actinomycetota bacterium; assembly: GCA_963708875.1. Classification (GTDB taxonomy): domain Bacteria; phylum Actinomycetota; class Actinomycetes; order Propionibacteriales; family Nocardioidaceae; genus Nocardioides. Next base: position 367,958 of record CAVPUL010000004.1, on the reverse strand, counting down.
TCGGCAGGCGGAGCAGGTCGTCGGCCAGGTCGAGCTGCTGCGCCGAGGGCTTGCCTCGCGTCAGGTCGAGCGTGAGGCCACGTGTCTTCAGCTCCTCGTAGGCCGCGCGCTGCTCCTCGAGCAGGGCGGCGAGGTCGTCGGAGGACAGGTCGGCCAGCGGGGTCGCGTTCACGCGGCCAAGGCTACCGATCCGCGACCTGCGGTCTCGCGGTCGTACCCACGGAGCGGGACAGGACCGGAGCCGTCAGGCGGTCATCCGGAACGTACGCCGGTACTCCTGCGGGCTGACGCCGCGCGCGCGACCGAAATGGTTCCGGAGGGTGGCGGCGTTGCCGAAGCCGACCTCGCCGGCGACCCAGTCGATCGAGTGGTTGGTCTGCTCGAGCAGCTCCTCCGCCGCGCGCACCCGCTCCCCCAGGATCCAGCTGTAGGGCGTGGTGCCGGTCTCCTCCTTGAAGCGGCGCGCGAACGTACGCGCGGACATGTGCATCTGACGGGCCAGGGTCTCGACGTCGAGCTCCTCGGCGAGGTGGGCGCTGATCCACGCGAGCAGCGGCGCCAGGGCCTCGGACTCGCACACCGGCACCGGGCGGACGACGTACTGCGCCTGGCCACCATCGCGGTGCGGCGGGACGACCATCCGGCGCGCGGTGGTGGCCGCGACCTGTGCGCCGAAGTGCTGGCGCATCACGTGCAGCGAGGCGTCCAGGCCGGCAGCCGAGCCGGCACCGGTGACGATCGAACCGTCCTGGACGTAGAGCACGTTGCCGTCGATCGTGGCCTCGGGGAACCGGGCGGCGAGCTCGTCGACGTGACGCCAGTGCGTGGTCGCGCGGCGACCGTCGAGCAGCCCGGCCTCGCCGATGATGAAGGCCGCCGAGCAGTGGCCGAAGACCAGCCCGCCACGGTCGTGCACCGAGCGGACGAGCTCGACCACCTCCGGTGAGGAGTCGCGGAAGCCGCGCTTGGGGACCAGGCACACGAGGTCGGCGTCCGCGGCGTCCTCGAGCGAGTGGTCGACGTGCAGGTCGAAGCCCGTGGCGCCCCTCACGCGACCGGGGCGGGGCGTGGCGACGATGAAGTCGAAGACGGGGTTGTCGTCCTCGGGGTGGTAGGGCTCGCCCCAGACCTCGCACATCGAGCCGAGCCCGAACGGCTCCGCTCCGTCCTGCACCACCACCGCGACCTTCTTCATGGGGCCAGCGTGCACTACGTGTGGCAGCAAATCAACTAACACTGTCATTCCTGCCACTGGTGGCAGCAACTCGGTGGGCGGAGAATTACTGCCATGACCACCTTCATCGCCCTCATCGCCCTGTTCGCCCTGGCGTCGCTGCTCGTGAGCTACGCCCGCCACGACCGCTTCGGCGGCCCCTCGTCCACCAGCCACCCGTTCGACGAGCTCGGCCTCGTCGAGGAGCGCCGCCACCTCGTCCCCCGGGCGTGAGACGCACCTGCACGACGCACCTGCTCCACGTACGACGACGGCCCGCCGGGTGATCCCGGCGGGCCGTCGCGTCGTCCAGGTCAAGGACGTCACGCGGTCCAGACAGCACCGATCTGTTCGACGAGGTCCCGGGACTGGCGCAGCCCGGCCTCCGCCGCCACCCGCCGCTTGGCCGGGTCGAGCAGGTTGCGGCCGAAGGCGGCGAGCGCCTCGGGGTCGGGCGTCACGACCGACCACGCGCGCGGGGCGACGCCCTCGAGCTGCGAACGGATCGACGTCTTCTTGCTGAGCGAGCGCGGCAGCGGGGCCAGCACGACGATGCGCTCGGCTCCCGCCGCGACATCGACGTTGGCCGTCGACCGCATCCCGCCGTCCATGTAGGTGCGTCCGCCGATCTCGACGGGCGGCCACACCGTCGGCACGGCGCAGCTCGCGGCGACGGCAGAGACCAGGTCGACGCCCGAGTCCCGGGTGAACACGGTGAACTCGCCGCTCGCGGTGTCCACGGCCGTGACGCGCAGGTCACGCTCGGGCCAGTCGTGCACCGCCAGCCGAGAACGGATGACCCCTTCGCGGTCGATGCTTCCCGGGGCGTGTGCGGCTCGTGCCACCCGGCCCACCCTCGCCAGCTTGTCGCGGCCACTGCCAGGGAGCACGTAGGGCGGCATGAGCTTGAGCATCGCGAGCCGCGACAGTCGGCCACCCAGCTCCGCATCGGGCGGCTCGAGCTGGGTGGCGTAGAGGTCGGCGATCGGCAGGCCGGAGGCGACCTGGGCACCGACGACCGACCCGGCAGACGTGCCGACCACGGTGTCGGCGTCGCCCAGGTGCACCCCGGCCGCGGCCAGCCCGGCGAGGATGCCGAGCTCCCACGCAATTCCGGTGATCCCGCCGCCGCCGAGGACCAGCGCGGATGCTCCGTGAGGTGTCATGGGGCAGTTCTAGCGGATCCACCCTGAGCGCCGACATCTCCCCCGGCACGGCGACCACGCCGGCGTACGACGAAGGCCCGCCGGGAGATCCCGGCGGGCCGACGTGCGTGGTGCGTGAGCGTCAGGCGATCAGGCCTGGCCACCCGTGAGCTTCTCGCGGAGCGCCTGCAGCGCCTCGTCCGAGGCGAGCGAGCCGCCGGTGTCGCCGCCACCGGTCTCCTCGCCACCCTCGGTGACGTCGCCACCGGAGGAGTACGAGGTGGCCTCGCCGGCCTCGGCCTCGGCGACCTTGGCGTCAGCCTGCTGCTTGACGTGCTGCTCCCAGCGGGTGTGCGCCTTGGCGTACTGGTCCTCCCAGACCGCGCGCTGGTCGTCGAAGCCCTCGAGCCACTCGCCCGTCTCGGGGTCGAAGCCCTCGGGGTAGACGTAGTTGCCCTGCTCGTCGTAGGTCGCGGTCATGCCGTAGAGCGTGGGGTCGAACTCCTCCACGTCAGCGGCAGCAGCGGTCTCGTTGGCCTGCTTGAGCGACAGCGAGATCCGGCGACGCTCGAGGTCGATGTCGATGATCTTGACCATGACGTCGTCGTTGACCTGGACGACCTGCTCGGGGATCTCGACGTGACGCTCGGCGAGCTCGGAGATGTGCACCAGGCCCTCGATGCCCTCCTCGACACGGACGAACGAACCGAAGGGCACCAGCTTGGTGACCTTGCCCGGGACGATCTGACCGATCTGGTGGGTGCGGGCGAAGTGCTGCCACGGGTCCTCCTGCGTCGCCTTCAGCGACAGGGAGACACGCTCGCGGTCCATGTCCACGTCGAGGACCTCGACGGTGACCTCGTCGCCCACGGCGACGACCTCGGACGGGTGGTCGATGTGCTTCCACGACAGCTCGGAGACGTGGACGAGACCGTCGACGCCGCCGAGGTCCACGAACGCACCGAAGTTGACGATCGAGGAGACGACACCCTTGCGGATCTGACCCTTCTGGAGCTGGGTCAGGAAGCCGTGGCGGACCTCCGACTGGGTCTGCTCGAGCCACGCACGGCGCGACAGGACCACGTTGTTGCGGTTCTTGTCGAGCTCGATGATCTTCGCCTCGAGCGTCTGGCCGACGTAGGGCTGCAGGTCGCGGACGCGACGCATCTCCACGAGCGAGGCCGGCAGGAAGCCGCGCAGGCCGATGTCGAGGATGAGGCCGCCCTTGACGACCTCGATGACGGTGCCCTCGACGACGCCGTCCTCCTCCTTGACCTGCTCGATGGTGCCCCAGGCGCGCTCGTACTGCGCACGCTTCTTGGACAGGATCAGACGGCCTTCCTTGTCCTCCTTCTGGAGAACGAGGGCCTCGACCTTGTCGCCCACGGAAACGACCTCGTTGGGGTCGACGTCGTGCTTGATCGACAGCTCGCGCGAGGGGATGACGCCCTCGGTCTTGTAGCCGATGTCGAGGAGGACCTCGTCGCGGTCCACCTTGACGATGGTGCCCTCGACGATGTCGCCGTCGTTGAAGTACTTGATGGTCGCGTCGATTGCCGCGAGGAAGTCCTCTTCGGACCCGATGTCGTTGACAGCCACCTGAGGGGCGTCGTAGTCCGGAAGAGTGGAGGAGAGGGTGCTGGTCATATGGAAGGAGATTCCTTGGATGGATGGAGTCGTACGGACGCACGCAGCCGTCTGTTTCACAGGCCCTCGTCGATGACGGTGGCAGGCGAGCCTCGCTTCGCTCGGTATGGAAGCCGGGCAGGCGACTGGCGCAACGCCCAAGAGTACGCGCGCACGACGGCCCTCGTCCAACCGGGGCGCACGCTCAGCGCACGCTCACCACTGGCTCGGCCACGCGTGCACGTCCCCCTCGGCGGCGATCGCGCGGAGCAGCACGTCGGCGCGGTCCGCGACGGGGTTCTCGCCGGCGCGTGAGGCGAGGTCGACGAGCGCCCACAGGTCCGCCGCGCGGGCGCCGTCGAGCAGGGCCTCGGTCGTCCCTCCGTGCCTGCCGGTCCATGCCCGCAGCACTGCGTCGACGTACGCCGGGTGCCGCTCGAAGCGCACCAGGTTGCCCACGTCGGTCCACGGATGGCCCGCGTGCGCGTACTCCCAGTCGAGGACCGCGGTCAGCTCCTGGGTGGTCGTGTCGACCAGCACGTTCTTGGGGTTGAGGTCGCTGTGCACGAGGCAGGCGCGGCCGACACCGTCCAGCCGGTCCTGGGCCTGCGCGGCGACGGGGGCGAGGGTGTCGCGCTCGTGCTGCGTCCACCCGCCCAGGCGCTCCTCGACCCACTCGGGCAGCCCGTCGCCCGGGAACGCGCCGATCCGGCAGCTCGGCGTCGACGAACGGCCCCGGGCGCAGCATCGGCATGCCCGCGAGCGTGGCGGCTGCCGCGCCCATCGCCGCACCGAGCCGGGCCGATCCGGCCTCGTCGAGGAGCGGGACGACCCGGTCCCCCGGTTCCCCGGGCATCCACGAGGTGACCAGCAGTCCCGGTCGGCCGGAGTCGGCCTCCGCGCGCCGTACCTCCAGCACGTCGGGCACCGGCACCAGCCCGCGGACGAGGCGGAGGACCGCTTCGTCGATCTCCGGTGCCCCGTGCCCCCGGTCGTCGCCGGGCGGGTAGATCCGCAGGACCGTGCGCTCGCCGCCGACGTCGCTGAGGAACGTACGCCCGGAGTGCCCGCCTGCGAGGGGGGTCAGTGCCGCACCGGGGTCGTCCATGGGCCGCATCGTGGCACGGCCCACTGTGCGCCGGCTCCGTCACGTCCGGCCCGTCGGCCCACCACTAGGCTCCGGTGCGTGGACGATCACCTGCCCCAGTCCGTACGGGTCGAGCGCCGTCCCGTCTCCGAGCAGGAGTCGCGACAGGCCAACGGTCCCGACTGGGACCGCTATGCCGACGAGTACCAGGCCACGCACGGCGCCTTCCTCGGTGACGCCGGCTTCGTGTGGGGCCCCGAGGGCCACCGCGAGGACGACCTCTCGATCCTCGGCGACGTGTCGGGCCTCGACGTCCTCGAGGTCGGCAGCGGTGCCGGCCAGTGCTCCCGGTGGGTGCGCACCCACGGCGGCCGAGGCATCGGCCTCGACCTCTCCCACCGCCAGCTCCAGCACTCGCTGCGGCTCGACGAGGAGACCGGCGTGGCCGTGCCGTCGGTGCGCGGCACCGCGACCGACCTGCCGTTCGGGGAGTCGGTCTTCGACGTCGTCTTCTGCTCCTTCGGGGCCTTGCAGTTCGTCGCCGACATCGACCGCGCGCTGGCCGAGGTCGCCCGCGTCCTGCGCCCCGGCGGCCGCTTCGCGTTCTCCGTCACCCACCCGACCCGGTGGATGTTCCCCGACGACCCCGGCGAGGCCGGCCTGACCGCCACCCAGTCCTACTGGGACCGCACCCCCTACGTCGAGGTCGACGACGCCAGTGGCGTCGTGGCCTACGTCGAGCACCACCGCACGCTGGGCGACTGGGTCCGCCTGCTCCACCGCCACGGCTTCACGCTGGCCGACCTGGTCGAGCCCGAGTGGCCCGAGCAGCACGACCGCGTCTGGGGCGGGTGGTCACGCGCGCGAGGCCTGCTGACTCCCGGCACGGCGATCTTCGTGGCGCACCGGCGCGACGCCTGACCGGGAGCGCCGGCCCCGCGCCCAGCCGGCGAGGAGCGACGCGGGATTGACGACGGCCCACGCTCGGTGTCGTCGGTCGGCAGCGACGAGGAGCTGGCGACGCAGGTCCTGGCAGGCCGACCAGTAGTCCTCGCCTCCCTCACCGGGCGGACCGGGCGCAAAGACCACCGCGTCCGCTCGTCGGGCGAGGTCCGTCCCCACCCCGAGCGCAGCCGCCTGGGCGACCCGGCTCCACGTCTCGGGCACGGGCGTGCCACGGTCGCGAGCAGCGTCCAGCACCTCCTGCCACCCGTTGACCCACACGCCCGACCACGACGACGTACGACGACGGCGCGAGCGACGCACGAGCTTGAGCACCGGGACGAGCAGCAGGCCGACCAGCACCAGCGCACCTGCAGCAAGGGCGACTGCCAGGGCCGTCTGCCAGGCAGGGCGCTGCGGTGCGATCGGGGTGCCGTCGGGATTCGTCGATCCGTCGGGCGGCCGGATGTCCTTGTCCTTGCCCTCCGAGGCGCGCGCGATCTGGTTCCTCACGAACTCGTCCGCGGGGGGAAGGACGTCCGACTCCGCGCCCGTGCCGGACGCGCGCGACCCGACGTAGCGACGGGCATCGAGCGGGCGCCACGTGCCGTCGGCGAACTGCAGCTCGACCCATGACTCGACGTCGACGTTGTGCACCAGGCCGTTGGGACCCGACGGGCGCTCCGGTCACCACGCGGGCCGGGACACCCAGCCGTGACGCTCCGAGCGCCATGAGGGCGCTGTACTGGAACGGCGTGCCGGCCATCCGGCGGGAGCCGAGCATCCCCTGGCCCAGGTCGTCCGGCGTCTGCGCGGTCGCGAGCCCTTGAGCGCCGTGCCGCTCGACCGCAGGTAGCGGGCCAGCAGCAGCACGCGCTCCAGCGGCAACAGCTCGTCGCGGTCGAACGGCCCGAGGAGGTCGTCGAGGAAGGCTCCAGCGGGCTGGCGCTGGTCCGCTGACGGGTCGCGCGTCGGGTCGCGCCGGGTGACGGCGTCCTCCCCCACCACGGACTCGAACGAGTACGCGTCGCGCGTGTCGACCCCGCCGAGGACCACGGCGCTCCCCGTCGCCTGGTTGTAGCGCACGTCCGAGACGTCGGTCGCGCCGGGGTTCCAGCCGAGGTCGATGCTGGTCAGCTCGCCGAGCAGGGGCAGCCAGTCGGTGTCGTAGCCTGGCCTGCATGCGTACGCGCACCACGACCGTACGGCCGTCGTGCAGGGGTGCGACCTCGGCACCGATCCGCTTGAAGGTCCCGTAGCCATCCGAACCCGGCGACTCCTCCGCCGGCACCCACCGGGTGCCGTCGTAGAGGTCCAGCACGGCGAAGCGGAGGCGTTCCCCGTCGGGCACGCCCGTTGCCTTCGAGCAGAAGCCTGAAGCCCTCGCGCTGCTGTGGTTGCAGGTCGAGCGACGCGTCGGAGACGAGCGAGGTGTTGTTGTCCCCGCGGAGCAGCACCCGGTCCGACTCGTTGGTGTCCGGCACCAGCAACGCCACCAGTCCCGACAGGAGCGCCACCGTCACCACCGCCGTCATGGCGCTTCCCCACGACCTGCGGACCGCCCCGGAGAGGGTCTCCTGGCGACGCGCTCGGACGGCGGCCCAGGCCATGAGCAGGAGTCCGATGACGACACCGCGCGGCACCAGCAGCGTCGGGACGAGCACGCCCAGCGGGATGGTGGCGGCGAGCCCGAGCACCAGCGGGACGCACCGGCGCATAGGCGCGGGAGGTGCCGAGCGCGAGCCAGGCGGCCGGGAACGTCGCCAGGAAGCCGATCATGAAGGGGACCAGCATCACCATGCCGCTGGGCTCGACCGGTGGAACCGTGCTGACGAGAGTGGTCGGCGCGCGCACGGTGTCGGCGAGGAGGCCGCTCATCGTGTCGAGGGTGGGCAGCAGCCAGGGGCCGGGCTCGCGCAGCGCCACCCAGGCGCCGAGCGGGGAGAACACGACCAGTGACGCGAGGGCGTACCACCATCCGCCCTCGTGCACACCGCTGCTGACCAGCGCCATCACCAGCAGCAGGACCACCGGCACCAGGCCGGCGACGAGGTAGCTGCGGTCGGCGAAGGTGTCGTCGAGGATGGAGAGCGTCAGTGCCATCACCACCGACGATGACGATCGACGTCGGTCCACGCGCCCCGTCGCAGGCTCATCGCATGCCTCGCGCCATGAGCTCCTGGAGCCTCGGGAGGTCGGGAACGGCGATCTCCCGCAGCGCGCGGTCGTCGCGCACCGCGCCCGTCGATGCGCTGTCCGCGCGCACGACGAACCAGTCCGCGCCGCGACCGAACTGCGGCGCAGCGGTGTCGAGCTCGACGAGGTCGCGGGCCGCCCCGGTCACCTGGACGACCAGCCCCGTGCCACTCGACCGACTCGGCCGCCGCGGCGGCGTGCGCCAGGTAGTCGTCGTCGTCGGCGATCGTGAACCGGCACGCGGCGTCGGTCATCGCGACGCGCCTCCCGGCTGCGGGCCAGGTGCGGTCCGCACCGCAGGTAGGTGTCGAAGTCGTCGCGCACGGCGCGCAGCGCGACCGAGGTCGCCACCGACACGGCAAGCTCGAAGTCGCGCCGTCGCGGGTAGGAGGACCGGTCCGCGTCGAGCAGGATCGTCACGTGACCGCGCCGCGACTCGTGGAACTGGCGGACGAGCAGCTCCCCGGCCTTGGCCGACGACCTCCAGTGGACGTGACGCAGGTCGTCGCCCGGGACGTACTCCCGCAGGGCGTGGAACGCCAGGTCGCTCATCGACAACTGCTGGCTGGTCGCCCCGTCGAGGTCGTTGGTCAGGCCACCGGCGAAGACCGCGAGGTCGACGACCACGGGCGACACGAGCAGCGCGAGGGGCGCGCCCGTCTCGAACCTTCGGCTGATGACTCCGACCGGGTCGGTCTTCTCGTAGATCACCGGGCCGACCACGTGCACCCCGCGCGGCATGTCGGGCAGCCGCAGGTCGGTCTCGGTGTGCCGGGCGAACGGGCCCAGGGAGCGGCAGCCGTAGATGCACGCTCACGGGTGCCGACCGGTACGACGACGCGGGGGAACAGCATCGGGGCCGCGCCGGCCTGCGACCTCCAACGTCGCCGTGGGTGACGGACTGCCCTCGACGACGCGGTGCTGCCGCATGCGTCAGGCGGGCCGTCGGCGAGCCGGGCAGCAGCTGCCAGAGCAGCCCGAGCAGCAGCAGGCAGACGGCGACACCGGCGAGCTGGGTGAACTCCTGCCAGTGCAACCGCGCGCCGAGAGCCGACGCGAGGACGCCCGTGACGACGACGCCGCGCCCGAGAGGGGTCAGCAGCCGCAGCGGCGACACCGTCGCACGCGCGATCGGCGCACCGCTGATCGCTCACGCGCGGTCGCGGGGAACCGGCACCTGCGCGAGCAGGTCCGTCGATGACCTCGTCGGTGGTCGTGCCACCGAAGGCCGCACCCGACGCCATCAGCAGGCGGTGGCCCAGCACCGGGTGCGCCAGCGTCGCGACGTCCTCGGGCACGACGTGGCCACGCCCCTCGGCCAGCGCCCACGCCTTCGCGGCGCGGATCCAGGCCAGGCCGCCGCGGGTCGACAGGCCGATCCGGACGTCGGGGACCTCGCGCGATGCCTCGGCGAGCCGGCGTACGTAGCTGATGACCGCCGGGTCGACGTGCACCGTCGTCCGCCAGCCGGCCCATCCGCTCGATCTCGCGCGCGGTCACGACCGGCGGCCAGGTCGGCGGCCCGGTCGCGCACGCGGGACGCGGCCAGCAGCGCCTCGGTGGACGCGGCATCGGGGTGACCGACGCTCGTGCGCATCAGGAACCGGTCGAGCTGCGCCTCGGGCAGCTGGTAGGTGCCGGCCTGCTCGATGGGGTTCTGGGTGGCGATCACCATGAACGGCCGACCCACGTCATGGGTCTGCCCGTCGACGGTGACGTGCCCCTCCTCCATCACCTCGAGCAGCGCCGACTGCGTCTTGGGCGAGGCCCGGTTGATCTCGTCGGCCAGCACCATGCTGTGGAAGATCGGACCGGGGTGGAACGAGAACGTGCCGTGCGCCTGGTCGTAGACCGTGACACCGGTGACGTCGGACGGCAGCAGGTCCGGCGTGAACTGGATCCGCGCGAACGAGCAGTCGAGCGACTTCGCCAACGCCCGGGCCAGCATCGTCTTGCCCGTGCCCGGCAGGTCCTCGAGGAGCAGGTGCCCACCCGAGACCAGGCAGGTCAGCCCGAGCCGTACGACGTGCTGCTTGCCGAGCACGGCCGTCTCGACGTTGTCGACGACCCGCTCGAACGTGTCGGCGTACCACCGGACGTCGTCCGGGCTGACGGTCGCTCTGTCGGACATGCGTGTGGTTCCGGCCCCGGCGCGAACCTAGGCGGTCTCGGCGTCCGGTGCGACCGCGCGAAGACGAGGAACGGCACCGACGAGGAGCGCGATCACGCCGCCGATGAAGCCGACCAGCGGGAGCGTCTTGGTGAGCAGGCCGAGCGGCTGCCGTTGTCCTTGGCGTCCGCCGACGTTGCCTCGACACCTGGTCGTCGGTGAAGGCGAGCTGCATGTCGAGCAGCGGCGAGCCGTCCTCGAGCGCGCGCACCTCGTGCTGGGTCTGGTTGATGATCGCGCCCGTGACGGGGTCGATCCAGATGTACTTGTCCTGCGAGTAGACGCCGTCGATGTCCGTGACGACCTCGGCCGGCTGGTCCTCGATCAGCACGTGGTAGCGTGTAGGTCTCGAGGCCGTCGATGGTCTCGGTGCCGTCGTAGGTGGCGTCGACCGCCTCGCCGAGCAGGCCGTCCCAGTAGGTGTAGTCCTTCTTCTCGGCGTCGAAGGGCCACTTGTTGACCAGGCCCGACTTCTCCTCGGCGCTCGGCGGGAGGTACTGTCGCTCGTTGACGGCCTCGGCGGTCGTGCGGTCGGTGGCGAACACGTCGCTGCTGGCGCTGACGAGTCGGTCGTCCGGGTCGTCGTCGACGCACTCGGGGACGTCGCCCTCGTCGATCACCAGGCACGTGGTGCTGACGAAGACGATGACGTCGTCGTCGGAGAGCTCGGAGTCGGCCTTGGTCACGCTGGCGGCCTTGACCGACGAGGTTCTCGACCTCGCCGGTGCCGGGGTTGAGCTTGTCGGCCGTGCCCGACAGGTTGGTCACCGAGTCGGTGTCGAGAGGGGTCTTCTTGACGGCGTCGCCGCCCCAGAGCACGGCCGTGAGGCCGACGACGAGCAGGAACGAACCGAGGCCGAGCAGCACCCAGCCGATGACCTTGCGCACGGCGAATCCTCCCAGGGGATCGATGAAGTCGCCGAAGGCTACCAGCGAGTAGCATGTCCGGTGGCAGAGACGATCTTCGACTCCGGACCTGGCACGTCCCAAACGTGATGCGCCAAGACCTCATTCGCTCCCGAACAGCCCGGTGGCGGACTCGCACGCCGGCTGAGGGCGACGGGCCAGCATCGCCGTTGACGGGGTCCGCGCCGACGGACTCGAGGCTGTCGACTCCCGGAGTCCTACAGGACGGCTGTCGCCCTGCTGGTCTGCCAGCTCGCCTTCCGCACGTGGGCCGCCTGGTCGAGCTGGTACTTCCTGGACGACCTGATCTTCCTCGACAGCCTGCAGACCGCGTCGACTCAGTGGGCCTACCTCCTCGAGCCGGTCAACGGGCACCTCATGCCCGGCGCCAGGCTCGTCTACTGGGCGCATCGGGTCCGCATCGATCCGACGCGTGGTGGCCGGCGGTGGCCTTCCTGGTCGTCGGGCAGGCCGTGGCAAGCGCCGCCTGCCTGTGGATGCTGGTCACCTTGTTCGGTCGTGCACGGGCATCCTGCCGCCCTTCGCGCTCTATCTCTTCCTGTCGCTGTCCATGCCGGCGTACATGTGGTTCGTCGCAGCGACGCGGCACAGCCCGCTGCAGGTCGTACTCAGCGTCGCGTCGGTGCGTGGGTGCGCTACCTCAGAGGTGACGGTAGGAAGTGGCTGACACTCACGATGGTCGCCCTCTTCATCGGCATGCATATTCGCGAGAAGGCGCTGCTGGTGCTGCCGATCCTGGTGTTCATCTCGCTCTTCTACTTCACCCACGGAGGGCCTTTCGATCGGCTCCGCGCGATCAGACGACAGGCAGCCGCCCTCCTCCTGGTCCTGGCTCTCGGCCTCGCCTACCTGATGGTCTACCGCAACCTGGTCCCGAGCCAGGTCGCGCCGGTCACCGGCGGGCTTGCTGGCGATCTCGCCGCCAGGATGCTCGGGTCGACCCTCATGACGGGACTGGTCGGGGGGCCCTGGCGATGGGACAACCCATCACCACCGAACTCCTTCGCCGACCCGCCGGCATGGGCAGTCGGAGCGTCGTGGCTCGTCGTCGGAGGCGTGATCACCTACGTGTTGCTGCGTCGCAGGAGAGCCTGGCCGGCGTTGCTCCTTCTCACCGGGTATGTCGCAGGCACCTACCTCCTCGTGCTGTCAGGGCGAGGCGCAGCCCTCGGTGCCGAGCTGGGTAGCAAGACGCGCTACCTGGCTGACATCCCGATCGTCCTGGGGCTGTGCGTCGGACTCGCGATCATGAGCCTCCCGGCGCGAGCGTGAGCCAGAGGCCCGTACACCTGCGCTGATCGCACGGTGTCCCACCTGGATGTCGACCGTGCTGCTCGCCGGCGTGGCTGTGGGAGGCATCGCCAGCTCGGTCGGCTACATCGCTCCCTGGCACAGCAGTGAGGCGAAGGCGTTCTTCCAACGCCTCGAGCGGGACATCGATGCTCGCGGCCGTGTGGATCTGGCGGATCGTGTCCTGCCAGAGGACGTCATGTCGCAGCTCGCCGCTCCGCGCAACAACCTGTCGTTCCTGGCACCACTGCTGACGACCCAGGCGCACTTCCCCGACCAGACGACGACGCTGTTCGTCGTGGACGACAGCGGCCGCCTTCGCCGGGCAGCGATCAGCAGCGTGCTGACATGGCGAGCCCGGTGACGTCCCGGACTGTGGGTGGAAGGTGGCGGCGAAGGGCAACACCATTCCGCTCAACGGGCAGGCCATCGACTACTTCTGGTGGGTGCGGATCGGATATCTGGCGACGGCAGCGACGACAGCGACCGTCACGTTCGGAACACCTCAATGGACGTCTCCTTGCGTTCCGGGCTCAACGACCTGTTCCTCCGAGTGGAGGACGCGTTCGACTCGGTGCGTATCGACGGCGTCGAGCCGGGAACCACCGTCTGCGTCGACACGATCGAGGTCGGCCGGACCCGTGTGGGGGGTGCACCGTGAGCAACGACAAGAAGTCGGCCGTCGACTTCCCCGCACTGGACGTGCTCCGTCTCGTGGGCGCTCTCGCCGTGCTGACGACGCACGTGGCCTTCCAGACCGGGGAGTACTTCAGGAACGGTGTCCTGGGGACACTGCTGGCTCGGTTGGACATCGGGGTTGCGGTGTTCTTCGTCCTGTCGGGCTTCCTCCTCTCGCGTGCGTGGTGGGTGAGCTCGGAGACGGGTACGGCCGCGCCCGACCTGGGCCGGTACGCGATCAAACGCCTGCTGCGGATCTGGCCGGTGTACGTCCTGACGGCCAGCGTCGCGCTCGCTGTGGTGCCGGGCAACGAAGGCGCGGGTGTGGGCGACTGGGTCACCAGTGCACTTCTCCTGGACACCTATGTCGACGACACCCTGCCCTACGGACTGACGCAGATGTGGAGCCTCTCGGTCGAGGTGGCCTTCTACGTGGCTCTCCCGTTCCTCATGTGGGTCGCGAGGCGACGGTCGAGGCTTCCTGCCGACCTCCTCCTGCTGGTAGGCATGGTCGTCCTCAGCGTGGCGTGGATCGTGACGGTGGCGCCGGCCATCGATGATGTCCGGGACTGGGCTCCGGCGCTCTGGCTCCCGGGATACCTTTCGTGGTTCGCCGCAGGGATGTGGCTCGCCAGGACGCATGTCCGCCACGGTGTGCGCGGCGGTCGCGTGCCGTGGATCGTGTCGCTGGGCCAGCAGCCCGGGGCGTGCTGGACGGCCGCGATCGGACTGCTGCTCGCCGCTGCGACGCCTGTCGCCGGGCCGGTGACCCTCGAGCCGGGCACGTCGGCCGAGTCCGTCACGAAGACCTTGGTGTATGCAGTCATCGGTCTTCTCGTGGTCGCTGCCGGCGTGTGGTCGCCGTCCGCCGGCCTCTTCCGGCGGATGGCGTCGGCGCGGCCGCTGCGACACCTGGGCCACGTCTCGTACTCGATGTTCTGCACCCACCTGATCGTCCTGGCACTCATCCAGGAACGCATCGACTATGCAGCTGTTCTCGGGTCAGTTCACGCTGATGTGGGTGATGACCCTGGCACTGACCTTGGCTGCGAGCGAGCTGCTCTACTGGTTGGTCGAGCGCCCTGGCATGTCCCTGGCCCGTCGCTGGACGCCCTCGGCCACCACCAGGCACGCCACAGCGGACACGGTCAAGACCACGACGTAGTGAGGCCAGGCCGAGCGGCCTGCCCAAGACGACGAGGTCCACGGGCCGACAACGTAGGCGAGCACCGCTGGAGCGAGCAGCCCTCCGATGCCCCACCCCTCCACGCTGGACGGAGCCGCCGCGCGAGGACCGCTACGACGCCACCGAGCACGCCGGCCACAACTCCACCCCATCCGGCGGTCAGGAGGACCAGGACGGCACACGTCGCAAGCGTCGCACCCGTCCAGCGGGTCGACTCCGGCACCGCCGGCGCCTCACGCGTCCGCCGTCGCCCGAACACGACCGCCAGCAGCACGAGCAGGCACAGCGTGCCGAGCCCGGAGAACAACCCCGCGCGATAGACGAAGTCCGGCGCGTAGTTCTCCTCGAACCCGTGGACGCCCGCGGTGCGCCATCCCTGCCGCCAACCGTCGAACACCAGGGGCCGGAGGGACGTCCCTCCAGCCTGAGCCACCCATCCCGGGTTGGCGTTCTCCCGCATCGCGACATAACCGGTGGACACGTCGTCCACGGACCGCGTCACCGAGTCCGTCGAGTCAGCAGAGGTCGGCACTCCGCGCGACTCCTCGCGAACGGCGGAGCCGAGGACCAGTTGCTCGGGAACGAAGGCTGCGGAGGCCCGCACAGTGACGGCGTTCTGTCCGCTGCTCAGGGCGACGGTGCCACTGCCACACAACTGCGCTGGAACCACGTCGCCGTCCAGCAGCTCGCGAGGGCTGGCGGTGACCGACGTCCTCGACGTCCGACCGTCGACGACGACGTCGGGGCCCGATCCGCGGGGAGGTCGGATCGACCAGCCGAGGGGTTGAGAGGGAGAAACGGAACGCCGGTGACCAGAAGCACGCTGATGCCCACAGGGACCGCGGAGGCGGAGCCGTCGAAGTCGAAGTCGCTGACGGGTTCCGCCTGAAGCACCTGGAGGGACAGGCGCTCGGTCCTGATCGGCGGGAAGGCGGCGGCACCGTCCTCATCGAGCTGTACCGTCCGCCTACCGCCGGGCCAGGTCATGAGCAGCGACTCGGGTCTGCGCGCCGCCGTGCGCTGGTCGACGGAGAGGGCCAGGCCGCGCACCAGCTGGGGTGTCAGGAAGTTGAGCTCGACCGTGGGCCTGATGTCGCCGACCGGCGCGAGCCAGGTCGTGCCGGGGTCTCCGTCGACCGCCGCGGAGATCGATGCCCGGGGGTCGGTCAGTGCCGTGGCGGAGGCATCGACCACGACGGCCTGTCCCGCCTGGATCAGGCCGGACAGGGCGGCCCCGCCCCGGGGCCTGACGGTGAGCGTGGTCTCGAACTCGCGGGCAGCCCCCAAGGTCACCACGCGGGCAAAGCCACCTGGCTCCTCCGGCGACCCCACCAGCGCGGGACGGCACCGGACATCCCCGTCGACCTCGGCGCACCCGGTCCTCGAATCTCCCACGCGGCGGAGCAGGATGGCATCCGGAACGCCCCAGTCCCCAGGCGTCTCCGGAAGCACCAGTTCTCGCTTGACCTTGGCGCCTCCGATCTCCACCTCTGCGATGTCCAGCTGGTTGCCCACCCTGCCGGACACGTCTTCGACCACGAGCTGGGTCAACGTGGGTGGCCCGGCCACCTTGCGGGTCTCACCGGGCTCGAACTCCAGGCTCCGGGCTGCGCCACTCCCCCGCCCGCAGACGCAGCTGCTCACCACCTCCCGACGGGCCGAGGGTGATGGCCAGCTGGTTGCCGCCGACCGGCCGAGCGAACTCCACGCTCCACGACTGTCGATCGCGCTGCAGCGGCGCCGAGACCCACGACGTCGTCGGATCACCGTCGATGGCGGCGTACGGCAAGGAACCCGGCCTGGCCCCGCCCGAGGTCCCCCCGCCGGCCGCGGAGGAGGTGGCCGTGATCCGCGATGCGCCACGCAATCGCGCCCGGGTCGTCCAGCGGTCGTGGTCCGGGAGACGGTAGTCCAACACCCGTGCTCTCAGGGAGGGTTGGCTCCCGCCGCCCAGGGTCGCGGAATCGGCGTCGGTGAGTCGCCCGAAGTTCCGTTCAACATCGCGGAGTCCGTCCGTGAGGATGAGCGGGCCCGGCGGTCGGTCTCCCTGACCGACGTCGGTGGCCAGGACCGTGGCTCCGCTCCCGATGAGACCGGCGTCCTGCACGTCCAGCAGGTCCTCGGGGCCGCCGACGACAGTCGGAGGCGCGTCAGCGCCTGATGCACGTCCCACCGCGTCGGGGACAGCGTAGATCTCGAGCGCCGGGTAGGACGACTGCCAGCCTCCGTTGACCATCGCGCGGCCAGGTCACCGTCGATGAAAGGGGCTCCACCGATGTCAGGGCCGAACTCGGCCACTCGCCGGAGTCCCGGGGAGTCCTCGATCGCCTGGTGCACCAGCACGGGATCGGCCACGGCGCCGGATCGGACGAGGTCGTTGCGCACGACGACGTGCGTGATGCCGGCGCGTGCCAGGTAGTCGCCGAGACCGGGTCCACCCTCGCCCCGCGAGAGGCGTTCCTCGATGCGCGTCGAGCATGCGGATGTTGCCGGCGGGGACCAGCGGTACGGCGTTGCGCACCGCCCAGGGCGTGGACGCGAGCGACTGCATCGGCTCGTCGCGAGGCTCGCCCCACACGTAGGTCGCCGAAGGACGAGCCGGGCACCAGGAGTGCCACGCCGTCCGGAGTCCTGCTGTCGCCGAGCCAGGCGGCCGTGTCACTCCAGTAGCCGGGGACGTCCGTCGAAGCCCTTCCGCGGCGGTGACGCGCCCGAGCGTGCGGCGGCGAGGTCGTCACCAGAACGGCCAGCACGACGCATCGCGGCAAGCACGCGGTTCGCGATCGCGGTCGGCGCGCCGCCCCGCCGGTGCGTCCGCGCGCCGGATGCGACGCAGCACCTCGTCGACGGCGAAGGCCAGGCCGAGCCACCAGCGGCAGCCGGACCACCGGGTCGAACTTGTGGACGTTGCGCAGCGGCGCGAGCGCGGCGTCGAGCAGGTCGTTGATGCTCGGGGCGAACCAGCCCTGGGCGGCGCCGAGGTGGCCCATGGTCACGAGGAAGAGCCCGGTCAGCGACGCCGATCACGAGGAAGCGGCGGTGCGGGTGCGGCGCAGCGCGATGCCGCCGACGCCCAGGCCAGCAGGATGCCGCGCTGTTGAGCGACCAGGTAGAACTGCGGTCAGCAGGTCGCGCCCGGCCCGGGACTGGCGCGTCGACGTAGGGCACCCAGTTCGACGTGCCCGCGCAGCGCGTCGAACGATGGTCGGTCGGGAAGGTCGTGACGGCCGGCGGACTCGATGAAGTCGAGGAAGGGCGGGCTGTAGGCTGCCGAGCAGGAAGAGCGGGACCAGCCACCACAGCGTCGCCAGCAGCGTGAAGACCGGCCACCACAGCATCATCGAGCGTCGGCGCGGGCCCGGGCGTCCGGGTCAGCAGCCAGAGCGCGCCGAGCGGCAGCACGGCGACGGTGGCCGCCGCGTTGACGCCACCGACCATCGCGACGGCGAGCGCCGACAGGGCGGCCGCCCGGCGCGGCGAGCCGCGCTCGGCGCCGACGACGAGCGGCAGCAGCACCCACGGCGCGAGCGCCATCGGCCAGACCTCGATCGAGCTCGGGCCCGACGACCGTGAGCATGCGCGGGCGACAGCGCGTACGCCAGACCGGCCGAGGAGGCATGCGAGGTCCGAGCGCACCCCGAGGGCGCGTGCGACCGTGCGCGGCGCCGACGAAGGCGACGCACAGCACCAGCGCCATCCACAAGCGCTGCACCACCCAGCCGGGCACGTCCAGCACGGAGCCCGAGCGCGAAGAACGGTCCCATCGGCCAGAGGTAGCCGTAGGCCTGGTTCTGCAGCTGGCCGAAGGCGCCCTGGCGCGTCCCACAGGTGCGCCGCGCGCGCCAGGAAGTCCAGCGGGGCGACCGCGAGGTCGAGCTTGGTGTCGGGAACCAGGAGACCAGGCGACTGGATCATGGCCAGGCCGACCAGCAGCACGCAGGCCGCAGCCAGCCGCCAGCCGAACCGCCTGGCGTGCGTGCGTCACCTCCTCCTCAGCACGAGCACGAGGTTCCACGTCACCACCTCTCGCACCACCGGCACCCGCAGCAGCCAGCGGCTCCACCACGGGTTGTAGCGCGGAAGCACGTGCACGACGTCGGCGACCTGCTGGGTGCGCGCCCAGCGCAGGCCGTCGGCACCGTCACGGCGAACAGCGACTCGCCGAACTTGTTCTTGGGCTCGTGTCCGTGCCGCGGCGGCGTAGCGGCGGCGGGCCCGGCGTCCACCCAGGAAGTGCCACGGCGCCGTCTCGTGGCCGCCCCACGGGCCGAACCACGTCGTGTAGCTGATGAAGACGATGCCGCCGGGCCGGGTGACCCGCACCATCTCGTCGGCCATCCGCCACGGGTCGGGCACGTGCTCGAGGACGTTGGAGGAGTAGCAGACGTCGACGCGCGTCGTCGCGCGAACGGCAGCTGCATGCCGCTGCCGATGACGGTGCCCGCGCCGATCTCGCCGGTCCCGGCGAGCTCGCCGACGTCGGCGTCGAGAGCGACGTACGTCGCGCCGGCGGCGCGTCGAAGGCGTCCCGGAAGTAGCCCGGACCACCCCCGACGTCGAGCAGCAGCCGGCCCGTCAGGTCGTGGTACTGCGCCGACCTGCGCGGCCGAGTCGCGCGGCCAGCGCGGTGTAGAACCGGGCCGGGTCGGACTGCTCGTGGCGGAACTCCCGGAACAGGCGCACCGACCGGCGCGAGGTCGGCGCGCCACGGCGCGGTTCCTCGTCAGCACCCGGCAGACCCTAACCGACAAGTGACCCGGCGGTAGGGTTCTCGCCGATGACTGACCTCGACGAGCTCCGCCGGGCGCCACGTCGCGTTCCTCAGCTGGCGCGACACCCACAATCCCGAGGGCGGCGGCGCCGAGCGCTACCTCGAGAAGATGGCCGCAGGGACTGGTCGCGCGCGGTGCCCGGGTCACCATCTTCTGCGCCGCCCACGCTGCGGCACCCCCGGACGAGGTCGTCGACGGCGTCCGCTTCGTGCGGCGCGGGTCGAAGCTGACCGTCTACCAGGAGGGCGTTCGCGCCCTCGCCGCGCGGCCGCCTCGGCCACGGTGGACCTCGTCGTCGACGTCCAGAACGGCCTGCCGTTCTTCACCCGCGCCGCCACCCGCGCGCCCGGTCGTCGTGCTCGTGCACCACGTGCACCGCGAGCAGTGGCCGGTCGTCTACCCCGGGCGTCGATCGGCACAGGTCGGGTGGTGCGATCGAGCACCGCCTCGCGCCGCGGCTCTACCGGTCGTGCCAGTACGTCGCGGTGTCCCGCGCCACCCGCGACGAGCTGCGTGCGCGCTGGGCGTCGACCGCGGCGCATCGCGGTCGTCCACAACGGCACGGACCCGGTCGTGCCGACCGGCGTCGGCAAGTCGCACGCACCCCACGATCGCCGTCGTCGGCCGCCTGGTCCCGCACAAGCAGGTCGAGCACGCCATCGACGCCGCGCTCGCGCTGCGCGAGCGGCACCCCGGACCTGCACGCTGCACGTCGTGGGCGGCGGCTGGTGGGAGGCCGAGCTGCACCGCTACGCCGCCGAGCGCGGCGCCGGGCGACACGGTCGTCTTCGAGGGCCACGTGGACGAGCGGCGCAAGCACGAGGTCTACGAGCAGGCGTGGGTGCTGGCCCTGCCGTCGCTGAAGGAGGGGTGGGGCCTCGTCGTCGGCGAGGCCGGCATGCACCGCACGCCGACCGTCGCGTACGCGTCCGCGGGCGGGACCCGCGAGTCGATCGCCGCACGGGCGTGTCAGGACTGCTGGTCGACGGACCGCGGCAGACTTCGCCGACGCGCTCGACGGCCTGCTGGTCGACCACGCCGAGCCGGCGCGACGCGGCTGGGGGCGGCGCCTACGAGATGAGCCACCAGTTCACGTGGGAGCACGCGCAGGAGTCGTTCGCCCACGTGCGTCGCCGCGGTGCTGCGGGGCGAGCGGGTCGACGCCCAGGACCCGGACGCAGGAGTGAGCCACGGAGCGGGCCGTGCCGATCAGGCCGGAGCCGTCACTCGACGGTCGCGCCGTAGCTGAACTCGGGCGAGTCGATCGTCCCCGGCGACTGCTCGGGAGCAGCTGGTCTGGTTGGTGACGACGCCCATGAGCGTGGCGACGGCCAAGCACTCCGCCGACGAGAATGCTGACGATCGGGGCGACGATGATTGCCCATGGTGCGTAGTTCCTCCCTAGGATGATGAGCCGAAAGGTACCAGTCAGTAGCCGTGCCGTGGGCAATCATCGGTCGTACCAGGCGCGGCGCCGTCAACGGTGCACGAGCAGCGACACGCGGCGGCCGCGACCCACAGCACCCACGCGAGGCCGACAGCTGCGACCGCGACCGGGGAGGGCGACGGTGGCGGCGCCCCGGATCCGACGTCGACGACGTGCAGCGCGGCGTCGATCCCACGACCAGGTCACCCGCGACCTCGGGCACCTCCACGCCCGGCGAGCTCCTCGACGACACCAGCCTGATCCCGGCGGCGCGCAGGCCCGCCGCCCGCTGCGCCGGGCTCGACGCCGCCAGCGCGCGTCGACACCTCGGGCGGCTCGCGGGTCCTCCCCCGCGATCGTCGGCCCGTCGACCACCAGCTGGTCCTCGACGACCGTACGCCGATCCGACATAGCGGCCCAGCGGGACGAGCACCGGCCGCCCGTCGCTGTTCCACGCGGGCGCTCGATAGCTCTGGAACGGCAGCACGGCGACGTCGCCCGTCGGGCAGCGCCGGCACCGCTCGCGCGCCAGCGCGGCGTACGGCGCGGGTAGTCCACCGCCGTCAACGCGGCCGCGACAGGCCGAGCGCCGCGTCCGGCATCAGTGACACCGGCGCCAGGACTGCAGCCGAGGCCGATCATCGTCGCGACGACGCGTCGGGGAAGCCGGCACGACGAGCGTCAGCCCCGCCGCCCGACGAGGACCGCGACGTCAGAGGTGCGGCCAGCGCGAGCATCCGCGACCCGTCGCGCAGCAGCCCGCCCCCGGACACGTGCTCGCCGAGCCACCCGTCGCCCCGGGCAGCGCCCAGGTCACGACCAGCGAGAGCCATCCCGACCGACCAGCAGCACGGCCAGCGGCCGCCGCAGCTCGGCGGCACCTGCGACCACCCGCGGCGCAGGACCGACCAGCGGCCGAGCAGCGACCAGCACGCACCGTCAGTGCCGACGGCCGAGCGCACCGGAGCGCGACGGGGGCACCGACTTCGGCGTTCCACACGCCTCCGAGCGTGAGGAACTGCAGCGGTGCGCGGAGCAGGCCCTCCCGGCTGCTCGGCGCGAAGACGTCGGCGCCCACCGAGCTGGACGTGGCGTCTGCGGCGTGCGCGAGGCCAGAGACGACCCACGGCGCGTTCGCCGCGGCGACGAGCAGCATCAGCGCGCCCAGCGGCGCGCGGTGCGCTCCCGCGCGGCCGCACACATCGCGACAGCCGTGACCAGGCCGGTCGCTGGCGCTCAGGCTGCCGAGCAGCAGCAGCACCGGGAGTCGCGCCGGCATCACCCCGCGCCGGCGCCGACGTCGCTCGCAGCGAGGAGGACCCATGGCAGCACCCCGTAGCCGACAGGAGCGGCCAGTGACCCGATCGCCAGGCGCTCCACGACGAACGGGTTCCACACGACGACGGTGACCGCCACCAGCCGAGCGCCGAGTCCGCGTCCGCACGAGCGCGGCCGCGCCCGCGCCGGCTGCTACCAGGGTCGCGAGCAGGACGACCTTCTGGAGGACCGCGCCGCCGACCACCTCGTCGAGCACGGCGACGACGGCGTCGGACGGTACGGCCCTCGGCAGGGACGTGCCGAGGCCGAGCGCGTCCCGAGTGAGGCGAGGTCCGGGACCCAGACCATGTCGTAGCTGAGGACGAAGCCGCGGCCGAGCGCACCACCCAGCATCAGCAGGCCGAGCAGGAACGCCCACGTGGTCGGCAGCCAGCGAGCCGCCCTGTCCCACGTCCGGTCTCGCACGTGGAGCACCTTAAGGTGTGCGGCATGACCGCACGAGCGCGCGAGGCGTCGCCTGGCGACGCGGGTGGGCAGCCCCACCTGCGCGGTGGTCGCGGCCTGCTCGAGGGCAGCGGTCAGATCGCCCTGGCGATGATGGTCATGAACGTCGCCACCTACGCCTTCACCATGATGACCGCGCGCATCATCGGGCCGGTCCCCTACGGCGCCTTCTTCGCGCTCATGAACCTGGTGCTGATCCTCAGCGTCGTGATGCTCGGACTGCAGGCGACGGCCGCCAGGCGGATCAGCGCCGACCCCACGCACGTGAGCCAGATCGAGCGCGAGATCCTGCGGGTCTCCTACCGTGCAGCGCTGCTGCTCGGTGCCCTGCTCGTCCTCGGTGCTCCCCTCATCGATCGCCTGCTCGATCTCGAGAGCCTGCCGACGGCCCTCCTGGCCGCCTTCGTCGCCGTCCCGATGACGATCACGGGTGCGCAGGCCGGGATCCTCCAGGGCGAGCGGCGCTGGCGCGAGCTCTCCGTCCTCTACGTCCTGTCGGGCGTGCCACGACTCGTCATCGGGCTGGCCCTGATCCTGTGGCAGCCCACGGAGCTCATGGCGTTCCTGGGTGTCACCCTCGGCTTCTACGCGCCGTTCCTCTACGGCCTGGTGGTCCTGCGCCACGGCCGCGAGCCGGATGAGTCCGACGGGCGCAACGGCCTGATGTCGATCCTCCGGGAGTCCCTCGTCAACTCGCAGGCGCTCTTCGCCTTCTTCGCCCTCACCAACATCGACCTGCTCGTCGCTCGCTCTGTCCTCGACGGGCACGAATCCGGCCTGTACGCCGCCGGCCTGATCGTGTCGCGCGCGGTGATGTTCCTGCCGCAGTTCGTGGTGGTGATCGCGTTCCCGTCGATGTCGGCCGGCCAGGACCGTGGGCGCGCCCTCCGCCGCAGCCTCGCGCTCGTGGGTGGCCTGGGCGCACTCTGTGTCCTCGGCACGGCGCTGCTGCCCGGCCTTGCCCTCGTGTTCGCCGGCGGCCAGGACTACGACGAGGTCAGTGGGCTCCTGTGGGTGTTCGCGCTCCTGGGCACCTGCATGTCCGTGCTCCAGATCCTGGTCTACTCGGTGCTCGCACACCGCGGCACGCTCTCGATGGCTCTGATGTGGGTCGGCTTCGTGGCGGTCGCCGGCATCGCCTCGACGAAGGTGTCGACGATCGGCGGGATGCTCAGCGTCGTGCTGGGCGTCGAGCTGGTCCTGATGGTCGCGCTGCTCGCCATCAGCTTCGTCAAGCTGCGGGAGCGCGCAGCGGCTCAGTGAGCCGCGTCGTGCCAGCTGCGGCCGGTGCCGATCGACACGTCGAGCGGGACGGCCAGGTCGGCCGCGCCACCCATCTCGGCGCGGACCAGCCCGGCGAGCGCTTCGCTCTCGCCCGGTGCGACCTCGAAGACGAGCTCGTCGTGCACCTGCAGCAGCATCCGCGATCGCAGTCCTTGCTCCGCCAGCGCCCGCTCGACACCGAGCATCGCGACCTTCACGAGGTCGGCCGCCGACCCCTGGATGGGCGCGTTGAGTGCCATCCGCTCGGCGGTGTCGCGACGCTGGCGGTTGTCGCTGGTCAGGTCGGGCAGGTAGCGACGTCGACCCAGGATGGTCTCGGTGAAACCGGACTTGCGGGCCTCGTCGACGATGCCGCCGAGATAGGTGCGGATCCCCCCGAACGTCTCGAAGTATTCGTCCATCAGCCCGCGCGCCTCGGACGTGTCGATCTTCAGCTGCTGGGACAGCCCGAACGCGGAGAGCCCGTAGGCGAGGCCGTAGTTCATCGCCTTGATCTTCGCGCGCTGCTCGACGCTCACCGCGTCGGCGTCGACGCCGAAGACCCGCGCAGCCGTGATCGAGTGGAAGTCCCGACCTGACTTGAAGGCCTCGATCAGCAGGGCGTCCTCGGACAGGTGCGCCATGATCCGCATCTCGACCTGGCTGTAGTCGGCCGTCATCAGCGACTCGTTGCCCTCGCCGACCACGAACCCCTCACGGATGCGACGTCCCGCCTCGGTGCGGATCGGGATGTTCTGCAGGTTGGGGTCGGTGCTGGAGAGCCGCCCGGTCGCGGCGATGATCTGGTTGTAGGTCGTGTGGATGCGGCCGTCGGAGGCGACGGTCTTGAGCAGGCCCTCGACCGTCTGGCGCAGCCGGATCACGTCGCGGTGGCGCAGCAGGTGCTGCAGGAACGGGTGCTCGGTCTTCTCGTACAACGCCTGCAGAGCATCGGCGTCCGTGGTGTAGCCGGTCTTGGTGCGCTTGGTCTTGGGCATGTCGAGCTCGTCGAAGAGCACGACCTGCAGCTGCTTGGGCGACCCGAGGTTGATCTCCTTGCCGATGACGTCGTAGGCATCGGTCGCGGCGGTGCGGACCTGCTCGCCGAAGTCGGACTCGAGGCTCTCGAGGTAGTCGGTGTCGACGGCGATCCCGACCTGTTCCATCCGCACCAGCGTGCCGATCAGCGGCAGCTCGACGTCACGCAGCAGCTGGGTGCCGCCATGCTCGTCGACGGCGCCGTCGAGCGTGTCGGCGAGGTCGAGCACCGCCCGTGCGGTGAGCATCGCCGCGTCGCTGGCGGTGGTGTCGTCCATCGCGTCGAAGCTGAGCTGGTCGGCGTCGGTCGCGTCCTGGCGCAGCTCGCGCTTGAGGTAGCGCAGGGTGAGGTCGGCGAGGTCGTAGGACCGCTGGTCGGGCTGCACGAGGTAGGCGGCGAGCGCGGTGTCGACAGCGAGGCCGGCGAGCTCCCAGCCGCGGGCGGCGAGGGCGAGGCTCTGCCCGTTGGCGTCGTGGAGCGCCTTGGGTCGCGCCGGGTCGGCCAGCCACGCGGCCACGGCAGCGTCGTCGTCCGGACCGATGTCGGCCACGTCGACCCAGGCCGCCTGGCCGTCACTGGTGGCGACGGCGATCGAGAGGACCTCGCCGGTGCCGGCGCGCCAGCTCCCCTGTACGGCGACACCGACCCGCTCGCCCTCCGGTGCGTGCTGCTCCAGCCAGGCTGCGGCATCGCCCGGGGCGAGCCGCTGGCCGTCCAGCTCGAACCCGGAGTCCGCCTCGAAGGACTCAGCAGGCTCGGGGTCGATCGTCTCGAGCAGCCGACCTCGCAGCTCGCCACGGAACTCGAGCTCGTCGAGGAGCTCCAGGCCGGTCGTCCGGTCCCAGGGCTGACGACCCAGCTCACCGACCTGCACCGAGAGGCTCAGGTCGCGCACGAGGGCGTTGAGGTGGCGGTTGCGGATCACGTCGCCGAGGTGCTCGCGCAGGGACTCGCCCTTCTTGCCGGTGATCTCGTCGGCTCGGGCGATGACGTTGTCGAGTCCGTCGAACTGGTTGATCCACTTCGCGGCGTAGCCCTGGCCGACGCCGGGCACACCGGGAAGGTTGTCGGAGGTCTCGCCGACGATCGCCGCGAGCTCGGGGTAGCGGTCCGGCGGGACGCCGTACTTCTCCAGCACCGAGGCCGGCGTCAGGCGCGCCAGGTCGCTCACGCCACGCATCGGGTAGAGCACGGTCGAGCTGTCGGTGACCAGCTGGATCGAGTCGCGGTCGCCGGTGAGGATGAGCACCTCCATGCCCTCGGCCAGCGCGTTGGTGACGAGGGTGGCGATGATGTCGTCGGCCTCGTAGCCGTCGAGCTCGAGGTGGGTGATCCGGAGCGCATCGAGGACACGCTGGATCAGGGGCAGCTGGCTGCGGAACTCGTCAGGCGTCTTGTTGCGCTTGGCCTTGTACTCGCTGTATTCCTCCAGCCGGAACGTCTGGCGTGACTTGTCGAAGGCCACCGCGACGTGCGTGGGCACCTCGTCGCGGAGCACGTTGACCAGCATCGAGGTGAAGCCGTAGACCGCGTTGGTGTGCTGCCCGGTGGCGGTCGCGAAGTTCTCCACCGGCAGCGCGAAGAAGGCCCGGTAGGCCAACGAGTGGCCGTCCAGCAGCAGGAGTCGGGGACGGGTCTGCTCGCTCGTTCCAGGCACCCGCTGACTCTATCGGCCGCCACCGACAGCCCCACGCCCGGGAAGCGCCCGCTCCTCGGCCACAATGGGGCCATGAGCGAGACACCCGCCACCACGCCCGACACGGCCCCCGAGACGCTGGCCGACCTGAGCATCGAGGAGCTCATCGCGTTCCTGCCGGACGGCAACGGTCGCCTCAACGACAAGATGGGCGTCCAGCTGGTCGAGGTGTCCGCCGAGCGGGTCGTGGCGACGATGCCGGTCGAGGGCAACACCCAGCCGTTCGGCCTGCTCCACGGTGGGGCGTCGGTCGTCCTGGCCGAGACCCTCGGCTCGATCGGGTCGGCCATCCACGCCTACCCGCAGAAGATCGCGGTGGGCGTGGACATCAACGCCACCCACCACCGCGCGGCCACGTCGGGCGTCGTCACCGGAGTGGCGACCGCGATCCACCTCGGCCGCTCGTCGACGTCGTACGACATCGTCATCACCGACGAGCGGGGCAAGCGGGTGTGCACGTCGCGCATCACCTGCGCCCTGCTGGACGCACCCAAGCCCGCCTGATCGGCAGCGGTCAGCCTGGTACGCGCTCGCGTCGCACCCGACGGGCGGCGAGCACCCGGTCGATGCGCTGACGGCTGGTGCCGGCGTGGGTCACCTGGCGCGACTGCGGCAGGCGGGCACGTACGGCACTGGTCGTCGCCGCGCGGAGCATCGCCTGCGGAGCGAAGGACAGGCGCGCCATGAACCGGTTGGCGTCGCGCGCCTCGGCGGCCGCCGCGGTCTGCACGTGGGTGATGCCGCGCTGCTCGGCGAAGCGACAGGCCGCTTCCATCAGCGCGCTGCCGACCCCCTTGCGGCGGAATCGCTGGAGGACGTGCGGCGACACGGCGAGGACGGCCGGCTCGAGGTTGAGGGGCGTGAACGTCGTGGCCTCGAGATAGACCGCGCCGGCCACCTCGCCATCGATCTCGGCCACCGCGATGCAGTGGTCGTCCCGCTCGCTCGCCAGGGCGATGACGGTGGAGATGTCGGCGAGCTGCTCGTCGAGGCCACCGCGCCGGATGATGTCACCCCACAGCTCGCGCAGCGAGGCGGCGTCAGAGGGCTCTGCTGCGCGTATGGTCACCGGCGTGCGGTTCATCGACCCACCACTTCCTCGAGCACCGACAGTGGCCCCCTGCCGTCCTTTCACGGCACCACACCCGGGCGATGCTAGCGCCCGCCCTGCGATCAGGCTACGCCGAGGTAGGCCTCGCGCACCGACGGGTCGTCGAGGAGCTCGGGACCCGTGCCGGTCTTGACGATGTTGCCGGTCTCGAGGACGTAGGCGCGGTCGCTGCGGGTGAGGGCCTGCTTGGCGTTCTGCTCGACGACCAGGATCGTGGTGCCCTGCTGCGAGATCTCGGTGATGATGTCGAAGATCTGCTGGATGAGCATCGGCGCCAGGCCCATCGACGGCTCGTCGAGCATCAGGAGCGTGGGGCGCGACATGAGGGCACGGCCGATGGCCAGCATCTGCTGCTCACCGCCCGACATCGTGCCGGCGACCTGCTTCTTGCGCTCCAGGAGTCGCGGGAACAGACCGAACACCCGGTCGTAGTCCTCGTCGATCGCCGCCTTGTCCTTGCGGGTGTAGGCGCCCATGTTGAGGTTCTCGGTGACCGTCATGCCGGGGAAGATGCCGCGACCCTCGGGGCACAGCACGAGTCCCTTGCGCAGCCGCTGGTCGGCGCGCATCCGGGTGACGTCCTCGCCGTTGAAGTGCACCGAGCCGGACGAGAGACCGCGGACACCGGACAGGGCACGCATCGTGGAGGTCTTGCCGGCACCGTTGGCGCCGATGAGGGAGACGACCTCGCCCTCGTTGACCTCCACGCTGATGCCGTGCAGGGCCTCGATCTTGCCGTAGGTGAGAACGGCGTCCTTCATCTCAAGCAGCATCGTCGGGTTCTCCCAGGTAGGCAGCGATGACCTTCGGGTTGCGGGCGACCTCGTCGGGGGTGCCCTCCGCGATCTTCTGGCCGAACTCCAGCACCACGATCCGGTCGGTGACCCCGAGGACCAGCTTCATGTCGTGCTCGATGACCAGGACCGTGTGCCCCAGGTCGCGGATGCGGCGGATCAGACCCATCAGGTCCTCCTTCTCCGCGGGGTTGAAGCCGGCAGCCGGCTCGTCGAGGCAGAGCAGCTCAGGCTCGGTGGCCAGGGCGCGCGCGATCTCGAGGCGCCGCTGGTAGCCGTAGGGCAGGTTGCGGGCCAGCTCGTGCGAGCGGTCGGCGATGCCGACGAAGCGCAGCAGCTCCATCGAGCGCCGGCGACCCGCGCGCTCCTCGAGGGTGTGACGACTGACGCCGAAGGTCTTGGCGAGGGTGCGGCGAAAGCCGCTCTCCGGCAGCTCGTCCTCGGCCGGACGGACGCGGTAGGCCCGGAACAGCACACCCGGGACGCTCGTCCTGTGGCGGGCGTCGCAGCCCACCATGACGTTCTCCAGGGCCGACATCTCCGGGAAGAGCCGGATGTTCTGGAACGTGCGAGCGATGCCGAGGTGGTTGATCTTGTAGGGCTTGGTGCCGGCGATCTCCTTGCCCTTGAACCGGATCTTGCCCTCGGTGGGGGTGTAGACCCCCGTCATCGCGTTGAAGGCGGTCGTCTTGCCGGCACCGTTGGGACCGATCAGGCCGAGGATCTCGCCGCGCCGGATGTTGAAGTTGACGTCGTTGAGCGCGACCACGCCGCCGAAGCGCAGCGTGACGTGGTCGACCTCCAGCAGCACCTCACCTTCGGGGCCGGTCTCGATGGCGATCACGTCGTGGTCGGAGGTGTCCTTGAGCTCCTCGACCGGCTCGTCCACCGGCTGGTGGCTCGTGCTCTGCTGCTCAGACATCGGCCGCAGCCTCCTTGGCTTCGTCTCGTCGATCCTCGAACTCCCTGGCCCTGCGTCTGCTCGGCACCAGGCCCTGCGGGCGCAGGATCATCACCAGCACGAGGGCGACGCCGAAGGCGAAGGGACGCCAGTCGACGAAGGCGCGGAAGCGCTCGGGGAGGTAGGTGAGCAGGAAGGCACCGAGGAGGGCGCCGAAGATGTTGCCGGACCCGCCGATGACCACCATGGCCACGAAGAGGAACGACAGGTTGACCATGAACGCGTTGGGCTCGACGTACTGCTGCTTCGAGCCGAAGAGCAGTCCGGCCAGGCCGCCGACGCTCGCGCCGATCGCGAAGGCCCACAGCTTGAACTTGAAGCCCGCGACGCCCATGACGGCGGCCGCGTCCTCGTCCTCGCGGATCGCCAGCCAGGCACGGCCGACCCGGCTGTGCTCGAGGCGACGGGCGAGGAAGATGATGAGGATCAGCACACTGAGCGCCAGCCAGTACCAGTGGTTGGCGTCGATGGTGTTGAAGTAGGCGCGGCCGTCGACCTCCGGCCCGGGCGGGACCGGCACGTTGGTGATGCCGGCGGCGCCGTTGGTGACCTGGTCCAGGTTGCGCGCGGTGATGCGGATGATCTCGCCGAAGCCGAGCGTGACGATGGCGAGGTAGTCACCGCGCAGGCGCAGCGTCGGTGCTCCCAGGAACACGCCCGCGATCAGTGACATCGTGATCGCGATCGGGATGCAGAACGCGAACGGGACGGCCCACTCCTCGGAGAGGCCGAACCTGTTCTGCAGGCTCTGGACGACGGGAGAGTTCGTCGACCCGAACAGTGCGATCGAGTACGCCCCGAGGGCGTAGAAGCCGACGTAGCCGAGGTCGAGCAGTCCGGCCAGACCGATCACGACGTTGAGCCCGACGGCGACGATCATGTAGACGACGACGAGGAACAGCACGCTCGACCAGTCCGACCCGGTCGCGGACAGGTCCGTGCGGACGTAGGCGAACGGCAGGATGTTGAGGTAGGGCAGGTAGAACGCGAAGGCGACCACGAGCAGCATGACGGCCCAGCGGACGGGCTTGGGGGCGTGGTCCCAGCGGTCGCCGACCTCGAGGCCGCGGAAGACGTCACCGATCTTGCTCATGCGCGTGCCTTTCCGAGGGACTCACCGAGCAGGCCGGTGGGACGGAACATGAGGACCACGACGAGGACCACGAAGGCGTACACGTTGGTCCAGCTGGAGTCCCAGATGGCGGAGGCGTAGACCTCGACGATGCCGAGGAAGAGACCTCCCACCAGGGCACCGCGCAGGTTGCCGATGCCACCGAGGACGGCGGCCGTGAAGGCCTTGAGCCCGATGATGAACCCGATGTCGAACTTCGTGATGTCGTACTGGACCGTGTAGAGCATGGCGGCCACACCGGCCATCGCGCCGCCCAGGATGAAGACCAGCATGATGACGCGCTCCTGGTTGACACCCATCAGCGAGGCCGTGTCGGCGTCCTGCGCGACGGCGCGGACGCCTCGGCCGAGCCGGCTCTTGTTCACGAAGGTGTCGAGCGCCAGCATCATGACGACCGCGCCGACGATGATGAGGATGCGCGTGTTGCTCACCGCGAGGTCGAGACCCGGGATGGTGAACACCGTCTTGGTCTCGATGACCGACGGGATGTTGACGGTGACGCGCCCGAACGGGCGTCCGAAGAAGAACGCCAGCACCTGGCCGAAGATCTCGACGAGGACCATCGAGCAGCCGATGCCGGTGATCAGGAAGATGAGGGGCGGCGCGCCCTTCTTGCGGAGCGGTCGGTAGGCGATCCGCTCGACGGCGAGGGCCGTGCCTGCCGAGGCGAGCATCGCGGCGAGGAGGGCCAGCAACGTGGCGCCGATGACCATCGCCGTGCCGGAGCCGGCGGTGGCACCGAGGACGGTGTAGACCCCGAGCACCGTCCAGGTGCCCACCATGAACACCTCGGAGTGCGCGAAGTTGATCAGCTTCATCACGCCGTACACCATCGTGTAGCCGAGCGCGACGAGCGCGTAGATGGATCCTCGGGTGATGCCGTCCAACGTGGCACGGTCCAACCCGTTGATCAGGGCGTCGAAGTCCACTCAGGACCCTCCCAGACTGAGCCCCTGCTGGGGCCATGGAGCGGGGGCGGCCAGATGGGCCGCCCCCGCGATGATTGGTGCAGGTGTGTCGGTCAGCTGGTGGGCTTGACCTCGACGTCGGGCGTCAGCGTGCCGTCCTTGTTCTTGTAGGCCCAGTAGGAGACCTGGTCCTGCGGGACGTCGCCGTTCTCGTCGAACGCGATGGACTTGCTGAGGCCGTCGCCGGTGTAGTCGTTGACGAAGTCCAGCATGTCGGCGCGGGTGCGAGCACCGTCGTCGAGGCCCTTGAGGAAGACGGTCATCGCGTCGAAGCCCTCGGCCGCGTAGGCGCCGGGAGCGTCGCCGTAGGCCTTCTCGAAGTCGGCAGCGAAGGTGCTGTCGTCCTCGATCGGAGCACACGGGCACATGACGACCGCGCCCTCGCCGGCCGGGCCGACCGCGTTGCCGAAGTCGGCACCGTAGAGGCCGTCACCACCGATGAACGGCACGTCGATGCCGGCGTCGCGGATCTGCTTGAGCAGCGGCGCGGCCTCGGCGATGTAGCCGCCGTACATGATGGCGTCCGGCGAAGCCGACTCGATCTTCGAGATGGTGGGCGCGAAGTCGGTCTGGCCGACCTCGGTCTTGTCGCGCTGGACCATCGCGTCGCCGAGGGTCTCCTCGACGCGGTCAGCCAGGGGCTCGCCGTAGGCCTCGGAGTTGTCGACGACGAACACCTTCGAGGCGCCGACCTCGTCGGTCAGGTACTTGGCGATCGCCGCGCCCTGGTAGTCGTCGTACGGGACGAGGCGGTGGAACACCTCGACCGGGTCGTCCTGGGTCAGGTCGGTCGCAGTGGCCGACTGGCTGATCATCGGGATGCCACCATCCTGGTAGATGGTCTTCGTCGCGCGGGTCTCACCGGAGAACGCGCCACCGATGACACCGATGAACGACTCGTCGCCGGCGATCTGCGTCGCTACGGGCGTGGCCTTGGCCGGGTCACCCTCGGTGTCGAAGCGCTCGAGCGAGACCTTGCAGTCGCCGCCGTCCCACTGGTCGAGGGCGAGCTGGGCGCCGTCGACGGACGGGATCACGATGCTGGCGTTGGGGCCGGACAGGGCGCCCATCGCAGCGATCTTGAAGTCGCAGCCGTCGCCGGAGGCGTCGCTGCCCCCACTGCCACCTGCGTCGGTCGTGCCACAGGCGCTGAGCGCGAGGCCGGCGAGCGCGGTCAACGCGACGGCCTGCCACGTCTTGGTTGAGCGGATCATTGATCCCTCCATAGTTCTGTTTGGACTGTCCACCTCGGCAGCCTCGTGGCGGGAACCTAACACCCGGGATGTGGCCCAGGACACGATTGAGAGCCCCGAGAGGCGCGCCGTTGCTGATTCGTGACCATGCGGTCTACACCGGAAACATCTCTGCAACCTGAAGGGTGTCAGGACGAGCTGGCGGTTCGGTGCCCGACGCCGGTCCGAGCCCGCCCACGCCGTGCTCCACGACGCCGTCGGCGACCTGCTTCATCGACAGGCGCAGGTCCATCGCCGTCTTCTGGATCCAGCGGAAGGCCTCGGGCTCGCTGAGCCCGAGCTTCTCCTGCAGCACGCCCTTGGCGCGGTCGACGGACTTGCGGGTCTCCAGCGACTCCTGCAGGTCGCAGACCTCGCGCTCGAGCACGGTGATCTCGGCGTAGCGGCTCACCGCCATCTCGATGGCGGGCACCAGGTCGCCCCGCTGGAACGGCTTGACGAGGTAGGCCATCGCGCCGGCGTCTCGGGCACGTGCCACGAGGTCGCGCTGGGAGAACGCCGTCAGGATGACCACGGGTGCGATGCGCTCCCCCGCGATCGTCTCGGCGGCGGCGATGCCGTCGAGCACGGGCATCTTCACGTCGAGGATCACCAGGTCCGGCCGCAGCTCGCGCGCCAGCTCGATCGCCCTCTGGCCGTCACCGGCCTGGCCGACCACGTCGTAGCCCTCCTCGCCGAGCATCTCGGCGAGGTCCATGCGGATGAGCGCCTCGTCCTCGGCGATCACCACACGGCGTACGCCGTCGGGGGCGGGGCTGGTCTCGGCAGGCTGCGTCACGGCTGCAAGGCTAGTTCCGGTACGGTGTGCCCACGCTGATCGCCCCGGTAGGCGGAATGGCAGACGCGGTGGTCTCAAACACCACTGCCCGCAAGGGCGTGTGGGTTCGAATCCCACCCCCGGCACGAGTCGAGTGTCGGTGGCCGCGCGCACGATGGTCGGCATGGCCCATGTACGCCCGCAATCGGCTCGTCGACTCGGCGCTGGCGTGCTCCGACGAGGGTATGCGCGACGCTGACAACGCCGAGCTTCACGCGTCGCGATCCAGACGATCCGCAGGTGGCGCGGCTCACGATCGCCAGGGCCTGGCCCGCGGCCAGAGCCATCTCGCTGCTCCGTGCCCTCGATGCGTTGGAGCGTGCGCTCGACGCGCGGCGCTACTGCCGGCTGCTGGGCTGCTACCTCGGGCGACGGGTGCATCTCGCTCGTGCCGGCGGCGTCTACAACCTCCACATCTCCAACGACGCGACGTACGTCGGCACGTCAATGCCGGCCTGCTGACGCTCATGCAGCGCCGTGAATCCGGCGGCAGGCCTCACACGCGGCGGCGTGCCCGGAGCGCGTCGTGATCCACCGTGTCGCTGGAAGCACTGGCCATGCCTGTTCCCCCAGCACGGCTCCGGCCGCAAGCACGAGCGCCAGATCGCGCTCGAGGACTGGCAGACCGAGATCGTCGACGGCTTTCCCGGACGCCTTCCTGCGCGGCCTCTTCCACTCCGACGGAGCGCGCGTGAAGAACTGGGCGACACGGGTCGTCGCGCGGCGAGAAGCGCCGCTACGACTACCCGCGGTGGCAGTTCAGCAACCGGTCCGAGGACATCCTGCCGCCTGTGCTGCTGGGCGCTCGACCTCGCCGCGGTCGAGTGGCGGCAGTCGGGACCGTGGACGATCTCGGTGTCGACGCCGCGACGCGGTCCGGCGACTCGACGGGCTGATCGGACCCGAAGGCGTGAGCGTCAGCGAGCGGCGGTAGGCCGGAGCGGCGCCGTTGATGGCGTCGCCCATCCGGTGGATGCGGAGCGCGTTGGTCGAGCCGGGGATGCCGGGCGGGCTGCCCGCGATGATGACCACGAGGTCGCCCTCCTTGACCCGGCCGATGTCGAGCAGGGCCTCGTCGACCTGGCGCACCATCTCGTCGGTGTGCTCGACGTCGGCGCCGAGGAAGGTCTCGACGCCCCAGGTCAGCGCGAGCTGGGAGCGGGTGCGAGACGCGGGCGTGAAGGCCAGGACCGGGACGGGGCCGCGGTAGCGCGACAACCGCTTGGCGGAGTCGCCGCTGACGGTGAAGGCGACGACGTACTTCGCCTCGACCCGCTCGGCGACCTCGGCGGCCGCCTTGGCGATGATCCCGCCGCGGGTGTGCGGCTGCCACTCCACCGCAGCCATGTGGCTGAGCCCGTGCTCCTCGGTGGACTGCACGATCCGCGCCATCGTCTCGACGGCCACGATGGGGTACTCCCCCACGCTCGTCTCGCCCGAGAGCATCACGGCGTCGGCGCCGTCGAGCACGGCGTTGGCCACGTCGCTGGCCTCGGCACGCGTCGGCGCCGGGCGCGGTGATCATCGACTCCAGCATCTGGGTGGCCACGATCACCGGCTTCGCATTGCGGCGTGCCTTGTCGATGATGAGCTTCTGGTGGATCGGCACGTCCTCGAGCGGGCACTCCACGCCGAGGTCGCCGCGGGCGACCATGACGCCGTCGAAGGCGTCCACGATCTCGTCGATGTTGTCGATCGCCTGGGGCTTCTCGATCTTGGCGATGATGGGGACGAAGATGTTCTCCTCGGTCATGATCGCGCGCACGTCGTCGGCGTCGGACGCGCTGCGCACGAAGCTCAGCGCGATGAAGTCCACGCCGAGCCGAAGGGCCCAGCGGAGGTCCGCGGTGTCCTTCTCCGACAGGGCCGGCACCGAGACCGCGACGCCCGGGAGGTTGATGCCCTTGTTGTTGGAGACCTTGCCGGGCACGACGACCTCGGTGACCACGTCGGTCTCGTCGACCGACGTCACCTCGAGGCGCACCTTGCCGTCGTCGATGAGCAACGGGTCGCCGGGCTTCACGTCGCCGGGCAGGCCCTTGTACGTCGTACCGCAGTGCTCGACGTCACCGACCACGTCGCGGGTGGTGATCGTGAACGTCGCGCCCTTCTTGAGCTTGACCGGTCCGTCGCCGAAGGTCTCCAGGCGGATCTTCGGGCCCTGGAGGTCGGCGAAGATGCCGATCGCGTGACCGGTGTCGTCGGAGGCCTGACGCACGAGTCGGTAGACCGCCTCGTGGTCGGCGTAGGCGCCGTGGCTCATGTTGAGGCGGGCGACATCCATGCCCGCCTCGACGAGGGCTCGGATCCCCTCCGGGGTGTTCACCGCGGGGCCGAGGGTGCAGACGATCTTGGCTCTACGCACGGGACCACCCTAGCGGTTCTTGGATCGTTCCAAGCAAGATCCCGCGCTGGTCGTCTCACCCTGTGACGCACAGTGGCGGGCGCGTCAGACGACCAGGGGACGCTCGTGCGGCTTGATCGGGGCGGGCAGCGTCGTCGAGCCGGTGAGGTAGGCATCCACCGAGGCGGCGGCGCTGCGGCCCTCCGCGATGGCCCACACGATCAGCGACTGGCCGCGCCCGACGTCGCCGGCGACGAAGACGCCCGGCACCGAGGCGGCGTACGACTCGTCACGCTTGACGTTGCCGCGCTCGTCGAGCTCCACCTCGAGCTGCTCGATCAGGCCGGGCTGCTCGGGGCCGACGAAGCCCATCGCGAGCAGCACCAGCTGTGCCGGGATCTCGCGCTCGGTGCCCTCGACGGGCTGGAACTTCGCGTCGACCTCGACGAGTCGCAGCGCGGCGACGTTGCCGTCGTCATCGCCCACGAACTCCTGCGTCGAGACGGCGTACACCCGCTCGCCGCCCTCCTCGTGCGCCGAGGAGACGCGGAAGGTCATGGGGTACGTCGGCCAGGGCTGGCCCGCGGGGCGGTCCTCGCCGGGCTGGGGCATGATCTCGAGCTGCGTGATCGAGCGCGCGCCCTGGCGCGTCGAGGTGCCGAGGCAGTCGGCACCGGTGTCACCGCCGCCGATGATCACGACGTCCTTGCCGGTGGCGAGGATCTGTCCCTCGACCTCCTCGCCCAGCGAGGCGCGGTTGGACTGCGGCAGGAACTCCATCGCCTGGTGGATCCCGCCGAGCTCACGGCCGGTGGCCGGCAGGTCGCGCGCGTGGGTCGCCCCCATCGCGAGCACGACCGCGTCGTAGCGCTGGAGCAGCTGCGGACCGGTGAGCTGGCCGCCGACGTCGACGCCGGCCCGGAAGACGGTGCCCTCGCGACGCATCTGGTCGAGGCGCCGGTCGAGGTGCTTCTTCTCCATCTTGAACTCGGGGATGCCGTAGCGCAGCAGCCCGCCGATCTTGTCGGCGCGCTCGTAGACCGCGACGGTGTGACCGGCACGGGTCAGCTGCTGGGCGGCGGCCAGTCCGGCCGGTCCGGAGCCGATCACCGCGACCGTCTTGCCCGAGAGCCACTCCGGCGGCTGCGGCCGGACGTAGCCCGAGCCCCACGCGCGGTCGATGATCGAGACCTCGACGTTCTTGATGGTCACCGGGTCCTGGTTGATGCCGAGGACACAGGCGGTCTCGCACGGCGCCGGGCAGAGCCGCCCGGTGAACTCCGGGAAGTTGTTGGTCGCGTGGAGCCGATCCATCGCGCCGTCCCAGTCGTCACGCCAGACCAGGTCGTTCCACTCCGGGATGATGTTGCCCAGCGGGCACCCCTGGTGGCAGAACGGGATGCCGCAGTCCATGCAGCGCCCGGCCTGGGTGTTGATGATCGGCAGCAGCGCGCGACCGATGCCGTCGGGGTAGACCTCGTCCCAGTCGTTGACGCGCTCGGCGACCTCGCGGCGCGAGGCGACCTCGCGTCCGTGCTTGAGGAAACCCTTCGGATCAGCCATGCAGCACCTCCATGATGCGAGCCGCGGCCTGGTCCTCGTCGAGGCCCTCCTCGAGGGCCTCCTCACGAGCCTCGAGCACGCGCTTGAAGTCGCTGGGCATCACCTCGGTGAATCGCGCCAGCGACGAGTCCCAGTCGGCGAGCAGGCCCGCCGCGACCTCGGAGCCGGTCTCCTCGGCGTGCTGCTCGACGAGAGCCTTGAGCTCGTCGGCGGCCTTGCCGGCCACCGGGCCGAGCTCGACGAGCTCCGGGTTGACCCTGCCCTCGTCGAGGTCGAGCACGAACGCGTAGCCACCCGACATGCCCGCGGCGAAGTTGCGCCCGGTCGGGCCCAGTACGACGACGATGCCGCCGGTCATGTACTCGCAGGCGTGGTCGCCCACACCCTCGACCACCGCTCTGGCACCGGAGTTGCGTACGCAGAACCGCTCCCCCGCACGACCGCTCAGGAAGATCTGGCCCGAGGTCGCCCCGTATCCGATCGTGTTGCCGGCGATGATCTGCTCGCCCGCGTCGAAGGTGGCGGCCCGATCGGGCCGCACGATCAACCGGCCGCCGGAGAGGCCCTTGCCGACGTAGTCGTTGGCGTCGCCCTCGAGCCGCAAGGTCACCCCACGCGGCACGAACGCACCGAACGACTGGCCGGCCGAGCCGGTCAGGGTGATGTCGATGGTGCCCTCGGGCAGGCCCTCCCCGCGATAGCGCTTGGTCACCTCGTGGCCGAGCATCGTGCCGACCGTGCGGTTGACGTTGCGGATCGCCACCTGCGCGCGCACCGGCTCGCCGGACTCCAGCGCGGGCGCGGCGATGGCGATGAGCTCGTTGTCGAGCGCCTTGTCGAGACCGTGGTCCTGCGTCCTGGTGTTGCGCAGGTCCTGGTCCTCGAACTGGCCGAACTCACCGTGGCGCGAGGCCTGGTGCAGGATCGGCGTCAGGTCGAGCCCGGCCGCCTTCCAGTGGTCGATCGCGTCGGCCACGTCGAGAGTGCCGACCTGGCCGATGGCCTCGGCGAGGGTGCGGAACCCCAGCTCGGCCAGCAGCTCGCGAACCTCCTGGCCGATGAACTCGAAGAAGTTCACGACGTGCTCCGCCTGGCCGCTGTAGCGCTCGCGGAGCACGGGGTTCTGCGTCGCCACGCCCACCGGGCAGGTGTCGAGGTGGCAGACCCGCATCATGATGCAGCCGCTGACGACGAGCGGCGCGGTGGCGAAACCGAACTCCTCCGCACCGAGGAGCGCGGCGACCATCACGTCGCGGCCGGTCTTCAGCTGGCCGTCGGCCTGCACCACGATCCGGTCGCGCAGCCCGTTGAGCAGCAGGGTCTGCTGCGTCTCGGCGAGGCCGAGCTCCCACGGGCCGCCCGCGTGCTTGAGCGACGTCAGCGGCGAGGCGCCGGTGCCGCCGTCGTGGCCCGAGACGAGCACGACGTCCGCGTGCGCCTTGGACACACCCGCGGCGACCGTGCCGATGCCGACCTCGGACACGAGCTTCACGTGCACTCGTGCCGACGGGTTGGCGTTCTTGAGGTCGTGGATCAGCTGCGCCAGGTCCTCGATCGAGTAGATGTCGTGGTGCGGCGGCGGACTGATCAGGCCGACGCCCGGCGTCGAGTGCCGGGTCTTGGCGATCCAGGGGTAGACCTTGTGGCCGGGCAGCTGGCCGCCCTCGCCGGGCTTGGCCCCCTGCGCCATCTTGATCTGGATGTCGTCGGCGTTGGTGAGGTACTCCGACGTCACGCCGAAGCGCCCCGACGCGACCTGCTTGATCGACGAGCGGCGTTCGGGGTCGTAGAGCCGTTCGGGGTCCTCGCCGCCCTCACCGGTGTTGGACTTGCCGCCCAGCCGGTTCATCGCGATCGCGAGGGTCTCGTGGGCCTCCATGCTGATCGAGCCGTAGGACATGGCACCCGTCGAGAAGCGCTTCACGATCTCCGAGACCGGCTCGACCTCGTCGATGTCGATGGCCTCGCGCACGCCGTCCTTGAAGGCGAAGAGACCGCGCAGCGTCATCAGCCGCTGCGACTGCTGGTTCACCCGGTCCGTGTACTGCTTGAAGATGTCGTAGCTGCCGGTGCGCGTCGCGTGCTGCAGCCGGAAGACCGTCTCGGGGTCGAAGAGGTGCGGCTCGCCCTCGCGGCGCCACTGGTACTCGCCACCGATCGTCAGCTCACGGTGTGCGGGCGAGATCCCACCGCGGGGGTACGCCACCGCGTGCCGTCGAGCGACCTCCTCGGCGATCACGTCGAGCTCGATGCCACCGAGCTTGGAGGTCGTACCGGTGAAGTAGCGGTCGATGACGGCCTGCGAGAGACCGACGGACTCGAAGATCTTGGCGCCGGTGTAGGACGCGACCGTGGAGACGCCCATCTTGGACATCACCTTGAGCACGCCCTTGCCGAGCGCCTTGATCAGGTTGGCGACGGCCTTCTCGGGGTCGACCTTGACGTAGTAGGCCTCGCGGGCGAGGTCCTCGACGGACTCCATGGCGAGGTAGGGGTTGACCGCGGCCGCGCCGTAGCCGACGAGCAGCGCCACGTGGTGCACCTCGCGGACGTCGCCGGCCTCGACCAGCAGCCCGACCTGGGTGCGGGTCTTCTCGCGCACCAGGTGGTGGTGCACCGCGCCGGTGAGCAGCAGGGACGGGATCGGCGCCAGGTCGGCCGTGGCGTGGCGGTCGGACAGCACGATCACGCGCGCGCCGTCGGCGATCGCCGTCGACACCTCTGCGCACAGCTCCTCGAGACGGGCGGCGAGCGCCTCCCCTCCCCCGGCGACCTCGTAGAGGCCGCGGACGACGTGGACCTGGAAGCCCGGCATGTCGCCGTTGCGGTTGATGTGCCGGATCTTGGCCAGGTCGTCGTTGGAGAACACCGGGAACGGCAGCACGATCTGGCGACACGACGCGGGCGTCGGGTCGAGAAGGTTGGCCTCGGGTCCGATGGACCCGCTGAGCGAGGTGACGAGCTCCTCGCGGATCGCGTCCAGTGGCGGGTTGGTCACCTGGGCGAACAGCTGGGAGAAGTAGTCGAAGAGCAGTCGTGGCTTCTCGCTCAGGGCCGCGATCGGCGTGTCCGTGCCCATCGAGCCGAGTGCCTCGCCGCCGGTGTTGGCCATCGGGCTGAGCAGGACCCGCAGCTCCTCCTCGGTGTAGCCGAAGATCTGCTGGCGACGGGTCACCGAGGCGTGCGTGTGCACGATGTGCTCGAGGTCGTCGATGTCGTCGAGGTGGATCAGGCCGGCGTGCAGCCACTCGTCGTACGGGTGCTCCGCGGCCAGCTGGCTCTTGACCTCCTCGTCCTCGATGATGCGGTGCTCCTCGGTGTCGACGAGGAACATCCGGCCCGGCTGGAGCCTGCCCTTGCGGACCACGGTGGCGGGGTCGAGGTCGAGCACGCCGACCTCGGAGGCGAGCACGACGAGCCCGTCGTCGGTGACCCAGTAGCGCGACGGACGAAGACCGTTGCGGTCGAGCACCGCGCCGATCTGCGTGCCGTCGGTGAACACCACGCAGGCGGGGCCGTCCCACGGCTCCATCAGCGTGGAGTGGAAGGAGTAGAACGCCCGGCGCTGGGCATCCATCTCGCGGTGGTTCTCCCACGCCTCGGGGATCATCATCAGCACCGCGTGGGGCAGGGAGCGGCCGGCGAGGTGCAACAGCTCGAGGACCTCGTCGAACGACGCGGAGTCCGAGGCACCGGGCGTGCAGATCGGGAAGAGTCGCTCGAGGTCGCCGGGGATCAGGTCGCTCTCGAGCAGCGCCTCCCGGGCCCGCATCCAGTTGCGGTTGCCCATCACCGTGTTGATCTCGCCGTTGTGCGCGATGAACCGGAACGGGTGGGCGAGCGGCCAGCTCGGGAACGTGTTGGTGGAGAAGCGCGAGTGCACGACCGCCATCGCGGACGCCACGCGCTCGTCGACGAGGTCGGGGAAGACCTGGTCGAGCTGGTCGGTGGTGAGCATGCCCTTGTACGCAAGCGTGCGCGAGGACAGCGAGGGGAAGTAGACGTCGGTCTCGGACTCGGCGCGCTTGCGCAGGCAGAACGCCATCCGTTCCAGCGCCATGCCGCTGACCCGCGAGCCCTTGCCGGCCACGAAGAGCTGGGCGAAGGCCGGCATCACGCTTCGCGCGGTCGCGCCGAGCGTGGAGTCGTCGACGGGGACGTCGCGCCACCCGAGGACCGCGAGGCCCTCCTCGTCGGCGATCTCCTCGATCCGGCGGCGGGTCGAGGCGACCTCGTCCGCGTCACCGGGCAGGAAGGCGGTGCCCACGGCGTACGACCGGGGTGCGGGCAGCTCGAAGCCGAGCTCCGCGGTGACCTCGCGCAGGAACGCGTCGGGCACCTGGAGCAGGATCCCGGCGCCGTCGCCGGAGTTGACCTCGGCGCCGGCGGCCCCTCGGTGGTCGAGGTTGCGCAGCGCGGTGAGCGCCTTCGAGACGATGTCGTGGCTGGCCACGCCGGTGAGGGTGGCGACCATGGCCACGCCGCAGGCGTCCTTCTCGTGGCGCGGGTCGTAGAGGCCCTGCGGAGCAGGGAAGTGCGGCGGGAACGCGTGCGTCGAGGACACTGGTTCTCCCGTCGTCGTCTCAGCACTCCGAGCGCGTGGCCCGGCCGTGCTGGGGGGTGGGCGATACCGCTGGGGACGACGTTGGCCCGAGCAAGACGGAACCTATCACCGGCGAAAGTTGCCGGGGAGCGCCGTTTCAGGCCGTGGGATCGGCGGTCTCGAGCTCGGGTTCGCGCGTACGCACGACCTCGTCCCGGCCGGGGTACCGGCGCGCCGACCAGACGAAGAAGGCTGCGGCGAGGACGAAGAGCACGATCGAGGTCCACACGTTGAGCCGCAGGCCGAGCACGTCGTTCATCTGGACGCTGTCGATGCGGAGGTACTCGATCCACCCGCGGCCGGCCGTGTAGAGCATCACGTAGAGCGCCGCG
Source organism: uncultured Actinomycetota bacterium (assembly GCA_963708875.1). GTDB lineage: Bacteria > Actinomycetota > Actinomycetes > Propionibacteriales > Nocardioidaceae > Nocardioides. Next base: position 325,642 of record CAVPUL010000004.1, on the reverse strand, counting down.
ACCCGCCCGTGCCCGAGCTTGAAGCGTCGGTCCAGCCAGATCAGCACCCCGAAGGCGGCCAGGTTCCAGAGGCACTCGTAGAGGAACGTCGGGTGGAAGAGGACGTCGGGACCGAACTGCGACCGGACGCCGTCGTCGAGGCTCGGGTTGATCTCGAGGCCCCAGGGCAGGTCGGTCGGGCGGCCGTAGAGCTCCTGGTTGAACCAGTTGCCCCACCGACCGATCGCCTGCGCCACCAGGACGCCCGGGGCGATCGCGTCGAGGAGCGGCAACAGCTTGATGCCGTGCCGCCGGGCGCCGATCCAGATGCCGAGCGCACCGAGCGCGACTGCGCCCCAGATGCCGAGGCCGCCGCGCCAGACGTACAGCGCCGTGACCGGGTTCTGGCCATCACCGAAGTAGAGGTGCCAGTCGGTGATCACGTGGTAGAGCCGACCGCCGACGAGGCCGAACGGCACGCCCCAGATCGCCACGTCGCTGACCTCGCCGGGCAGCCCGCCGCGCGCGATCCAGCGCCGCTCACCGATCCAGATCGCCACGACGATGCCGGCGATGATGCACAAGGCGTAGCCACGGATCGGGACGGGACCGATGTGCCACACGCCCTGCGACGGGCTCGGGATGGAGAGGAGCGTCACCAGCGGGGACTGCAGGGCAGAGACAGGCATGGGGAGCATCATCCTTCGTCGAGCAAGGCGGTGACGTCATGGGTCAGCTGGGCCTGCGAGACGTCGGCCTTCCAGTAGGCCGGGACCTGGTCGTCGGCGTCGATCGCCAGGACCTGGGTGCCGTGGGTGACCTCGTAGCCGCCGCTCGGCAGCTTCTTCCCCGAGTCCACGCCGACCGCCATGCTGAGGCCGACCTCGACGATGTCGTCGAGGTCGCCGGTGACGCCGATGATGCTGGGGTCGAACGCGTCGACGTACTTCTTCACCGTCGCCTCGTCGTCACGCGCGGGGTCGGTCGTCACGAAGACGACGTCGAGCCGCTCCTTCTGCTCGTCGTCGAGGCGCGCCAGCGTGCCCGCGAGCGTGGCCATCACCTGGCCGCAGATGTCGGGGCAGTGGGTGTAGCCGAAGAAGACCAGCGTGAGGTCCTTGTCGGTGTCCTCGGTGAGGCTGAAGGGCTGACCGCCGGTGTCGACCAGCGGCGTCGAGGAGACCTCGAAGGGCGGGTCGAGGCGAGTGCCGGTGAAGTCCGTCGAAGCCGCGCTCCCGCCACCACAGCCGGCGAGCAGTCCCAGCAGGGCTGCCGCGAGCAGCGCCCTGCTCCTGGCCCTACCTCTGGGCACGGCGTACGCCCTCGGCGAGGTCGGTGGTCAGCGCGCGCAGGGCGTCGAGGCCAGCGGCCTCGTCGCCGGGGTGGTCGAGCAGCGCCCGCACGAAGGCGGACCCGACGATGACGCCGTCGGCAAAGGCCGCCACCTCGGCGGCCTGGTCGCCGTTGCTGACGCCGATGCCCACGGCGACCGGGATGTCCCCGGTGGCGCGGACCCGCCGGACGAGCGGTCCGGCCAGGTCGGAGCTCGCGTCGCGCGCGCCGGTCACGCCCATGACGGCAGCGGCGTAGACGAACCCGCGGCTCTCGCGCGTCGTCATCGCGATGCGGTCGTCGGTCGAGCTCGGAGCGACGAGGAAGACCTTGTCGAGGTCGTGCGCGTCCGCGGCAGCGATCCACTCGGCCCCGTGGTCGGGGGTGATGTCGGGCGTGATCATGCCCGCTCCCCCGGCGGCAGCGAGGCCGGCAGCCCAGCGCTCGACCCCGTAGCGCTCGATCGGGTTCCAGTAGGTCATCACGAGCGTCGGCACACCCGTGGCGGCGACGGCCTCGACCACGCGCAGCACGTCCGCGGTGCGTACGCCGCCGTCGAGCGCTGCCTGTGCCGCGGCCTGGATCGTCGGTCCGTCCATCACGGGGTCGCTGTAGGGCAGCCCGATCTCGATCGCGTCGCACCCGGCCTCGACCATGACCTGGAGCGCCTTGATCGAGCCCTCGACCGTGGGGTAGCCGGCCGGGAGGTAGCCGATCAGGGCCGCCCGGTCCTCCGCTCGCGCCGTCTCGAACGCGGTGGACGTGGAGGCCATCAGGACTCCTCGCCCGGCATCGGTGCGACGTCGGACTCGGCCTCGTCGTCGGCATCGCCGAGGCCGAACCACTCGATGGCCGTGCCCATGTCCTTGTCGCCGCGACCGCTCAGGTTCACGATGATCGTCGCCTCGGGGCCCTTCTCCCGCCCCAACCGCTTCGCGAGCTCGATCGCGCCGTGGATCGCGTGCGCCGACTCGATGGCCGGGATGATCCCCTCGGTCCGGCTCAGCAGGGCCATCGCGTCCATCGCCTCGGCGTCCGTGACCGGCGTGTAGGTCGCGCGGCCGGTCGCGGCCAGGAGAGCGTGCTGCGGGCCGACACCCGGGTAGTCGAGACCGGCGGAGATGGAGTGCGAATCGACGGTCTGGCCGTCCTCGTCCTGGAGGACGTAGGTGCGGGCACCGTGGAGCACGCCCGCCTCGCCGGCGTGGATGGTGGCAGCGTGGCGGCCGGTCTCGACGCCGTCGCCGCCGGGCTCGAAGCCGTGGATCTCCACGCCCTCGTCCTCGAGGAACGCGGTGAAGATGCCGATCGCGTTGGAGCCGCCGCCGACGCAGGCCGCGACCGCGTCCGGCAGCACTCCGTACTGCTCGAGGCACTGCGCGCGGGCCTCGTCGCCGATGCCGCGGCAGAAGTCGCGCACCATGCTCGGGAACGGGTGCGGCCCGGCCGCGGTGCCGAAGAGGTAGGCCGTGTGGTCGACGCTGGCGACCCAGTCGCGCAGCGCCTCGTTGATCGCGTCCTTCAGCGTCGCGCTGCCGGACTCGACGGGGATGACCTTCGCGCCGAGCAGCTGCATGCGGGCGACGTTGAGCGCCTGACGGCGGGTGTCGACGGACCCCATGTAGACGGTGCAGTCGAGGTCGAAGTAGGCGGCGGCGGTCGCACTCGCGACGCCGTGCTGCCCAGCGCCGGTCTCGGCGATCACGCGGGTCTTGCCCATCCGCTTGGTGAGCAGCGCCTGGCCCATCACGTTGCGGATCTTGTGGGCGCCCGTGTGGTTGAGGTCCTCGCGCTTGAGCAGCACGCGGGCGCCGACCTTCGCCGACAGCCGCTCGGCGTGGTAGAGCCGGCTCGGCGTCCCGGCGTAGTCCCGCAGGACCCGCTCGAACTCGCCCACGAAGGCCGCGTCGGCCATCGCCTCGTGCCACGCGTCCGTCAGCTCGTCGAGGGCGGCGACGAGGGCTTCAGGCATGAAGCGCCCACCCCACGTGCCGCCGAAGTAGCCGCGCTCGTCCGCGTCGTACTGGCTCTGCTGGACCTGCTGGACCTGGCTCACTGTGCTGTCACTCCTGTCATCGCGTGGACGGCGGCCTCGGGGTCGCCGTCCTTGACCAGCGCCTCGCCGACGAGCACGACGCCGGCGCCCTCGCCCACGAACCGCTGCACGTCGCCGACACCGGTGATGCCGCTCTCGGCGACCTTCACGATGTCGGCGTGGATCTGGGGGGCGAGGCGACCGAACACGTCGGGGTCGACCTCGAGGGTCTTGAGGTTGCGGCTGTTGACGCCGATGAGCTCGGCGTCGAGGGCCTGCGCGCGCTGCGCCTCGTCCTCGTCGTGCACCTCGACCAGGACGGTGAGGCCGAGCTCGGACGCCTCGTCGTGCAGGCGGCGCAAGGTGTCGTCGTCCAGCGCGGCGACGATCAGCAGCGCGAGGTCGGCGCCGGCGGCGCGTGCCTCGACGAGCTGGTAGGTCTCGACGATGAAGTCCTTGCGAAGGATCGGCGTCTCGACCGCAGCACGCACGGCGCGCAGGTCGTCGAGGCTCCCGCCGAAGCGGCGCTCCTCGGTGAGGACCGAGATCGCGGCTGCGCCGCCACGGGCGTACGCCGTCGCGAGCGCGGCCGGGTCGGGGATGTCGGCCAGGTCGCCCTTGCTGGGGCTGCGGCGCTTCACCTCGGCGATGACGCTCGAGCCGCGGGAGCGGAAGTGCGGCATCGGGTCCCGCGGTGCGGGTGCGTCGGCCAGGTGGGCCAGCAGCTCGTTGAGCGGGAGCGCGGCCTCGCGGCGCGCGAGGTCCTCTCGCACTCCGGCGACGATGTCGTCGAGCACGGAACCGGTCGCAGGCATGGGTTCAGCCTCTCACCCGGCACCAGTCCGCTCGGGGGCGGTGCCCAGCGGTCGGACTCGGGTCCGGCTCAGTGCTCGGAGGAGTTCAAGCCGAGCTTGGAGAGCACGAGGAACAGCGGGAACGCGATCACGGCGATGATGATGCCGATCCACAGGAGCGTCATCTGGGCGGGCGTACGGAGCAGGGCGATGCTGCCGACGACGAAGCCGAGCATCGCGACCGCGACGGCGGTCCAAGCAGCGGGGGTGTTGCCGTGGCCTGCAGCCATCGTGGGTGCTCCTTCGTCTTCTCTGCGAGTGCTGCCGGGAGTCTAGGCGGTGGGGTCGCGTCCCTCGTCGAGGGCCTTCCAGATGTCGATGTTCTCGGTCGGCGGCTCGTCGGCCGCTGCTTCGTCGCCCTGCTGCGCGTTTGCTGGGGCGTCGTACCTGGTGCCCATCTCCGGCCACGCCTTCACGAGGCGTACGGCGACCAGCGTGGTCGCGACGCATGCGAGTGCTGCCACCAGCGCGACGACGTACCACCCGGTGATGCTGGTCGATGCGGTGTCGACGCCGGAGACCTCGAGCAGCGACGCTGCGAGCGCGTCGGGCAGGTTGAAGTAGGCCTCGACGGTGGCTGCCAACAACCCCAGCGACGCCACGAGCGCGAGCACCGTGATCGCCCTGCGGAAGCGGCCGCGGGTGACGAGGACGACGCCCCAGCACGCCAGCACGACGAGCGCGAGGGCGGCGGCCAGGGGCGACTCCGCGACGCTGTCCAGCGAGAGCGCGGATCCCAGCCCGCCCCCGCTGCTCGAGTCCACGCCGCCCGACTCCCCCGTGACCCACGGCTTGGACCCGGCCACGGATGCGAGTCCTGCCGACGCGAGCCCGGCGAGGACGACGGGGCCGAAGGTGCGGCGCCGCTTGTCCGGCCCCTCGTGCTGGTCAGCCATCGACGCGGTGCACCAGGTCGGCGTCGAAGCAGGTGTGGTCGCCGGTGTGGCAGGCCGCGCCGACCTGGTCGACGACGAAGAGCAGCGTGTCGCCGTCGCAGTCGAGGCGCACCTCCTTGAGCCACTGCACGTGGCCCGAGGTGTCGCCCTTGACCCAGTACTCGCGACGTGAGCGCGACCAGTACGTCGCCCGGCCGGTGTCGATCGTGCGAGCGAGGGCCTCGTCGTCGACCCAGGCCAGCATCAGCACCTCGCCCGAGCCCTGCTGCTGCACGACGACGGGCACGAGGCCCTCGGCCGTGTGCCGCAACCGCGAGGAGATCGCCGGGTCGAGGGCGGGGTCGGGATCGGAGGCGTTCACGGCTCCATCGTCTCAGCCTCGCGGGTGGCCCAGGTCGCCGCGCACTGCCGAGTGACCGGTCCGGGCGAGGGGAGGTCGCGCTCGTCCCAGCGCGAGATGGCCTGCACGTCGCGCGTCGTGGAGGCCAGGAACGCCTCGCTGGCGTGTGCCAGCACGTCGGCGAGCGGCTCGTCGACCTCGCGCGCACCGCACCACTCGATCACGAGGGCGCGGGTGACACCGGCCAGGCAGCCGGACGCCAGGGTGGGGGTCCGCAGCTCGCCGTCGACGACGTAGAACACGTTCGTCCCGGTGCCCTCGCAGAGGTTGCCGGCGGTGTTCGCGAAGACCGCCTCGCTGCCACCCCGTTCGGCGGCGTGGGCGAGCGCGATCACGTTGTCGGCGTACGACGTGGTCTTCATCCCGGCCGTCGCGCCGTTCTCGTTGCGGGTCCACGGCACGGTGACGACCGCGGTCTCCTTCGCCGCGAAGTCGATGGCGCTCCACGCGACGACCAGCGTCGGCGGACCGCCGCCGCGACCGGATCCCATCGGGTGCGGACCAGCGGTGTAGGTGATCCTCAACCGGCCGATGGGAGCGTCCCCGACCACCGCCTCGACGCCTCGTCGTACGTCGTCGAGGTCGGGTGCGGGCAGTCCGAGACCCGCGGCACTGCGCTCGAGCCGGTCGAGGTGGCGGGCCAGGGCGAAGGGCGAACCGGCGAGCGTCTTGACCGCCTCGAACACCCCGTCGCCGACGGTGAAACCGTGGTCGGTGACCGCCACGGCCCCCTGGGTCGGATCGGCCAGCAGGTCGCCGTTGAGCCATGCGCGCATGCCGTCACTCTAGGGGGCAGGCGGACACGCAGACGCGGGGGCGATTTTGGTGCCGCGGAAGCCATGTACTACTGTTCCACTCGCACTTGAGGCCGGTCGAACGGCCTGAAATGCAGGCGGACATAGCTCAGTTGGTAGAGCGCAACCTTGCCAAGGTTGAGGTCGCGAGTTCGAGTCTCGTTGTCCGCTCGGAAGGTCTCCCCCGTAAGACTGGAACCTCCACACGGTGGGTTGGCCGAGAGGCGAGGCAACGGACTGCAAATCCGTCTACACGGGTTCAAATCCCGTACCCACCTCGCGCAGCTGTATCAGCACGACAACTCAACACCCGGGCGATTGGCGCAGCGGTAGCGCGCTTCCTTGACACGGAAGAGGTCACTGGTTCAAACCCAGTATCGCCCACCAGCGGTAGAACGGCCCCTGACCTGCGATGACAGCAGTTTCAGGGGCTGTTCCGATTTGGCCGCGTGTCCGAAATCGGAGTCAGCGAGATGGCTGCGTCGTCACTGCCTCGCCATGGCGATCCGAAGTCGCTCCTCGGGATCGATGAAGTGGTCGTGGTCGTCGGTGTCCACGTCGAGCTGGACCCAGTTGATCTTCCCGGTGAAATGGCTGGACTTGGAGTTGTAGTCGGGAGTGACGGTGGTGCCTGACTCGTAGCCGATGTCGGTGGTCTCGTCCGCGGAGAAGATCATGGGTTGCGTGGCGGCGACACGGCCCTTGCCCACCGGGTCACCGTCGCAGTACAGGGTGACGTCGCCTCCCTTCGCCAGCCCTCCGCCGTCGTAGGCGAACTCCATGCGCACCTGGTGTGTGCCTGCCGGAATCTCGGCAGTCTGCCGTCGTCGCGAACTCCTGGATGCCCAGGACGTTGTAGACGAACTTGAGCTTGCCGTCCTTGGCGTAGACGGCCCATCCGCCGAACCGGCCGCCCTGGGCGATGATCACCCCGTTGGCGCCGGCCTCCGGCTACGTCGATCTCGGCGGTCACCGAGAAGGACCTGTTCTTGATGCTGACCACGCTGCTCTCCGAGAGCCGGCCCATGCCGGCGAAGAACGTCTGGGAGTTGCCGTGGATGAGGGTCGGCCGGCCCGCGAGGTCTGGGTTGAGCCGTTCGGCGCCACGGTCGTCGAGCGGGATGCACGTTGTACTTGGTGGCCTCGATCAGCCACAGCCGCTGCAGCCTGGCCAGACTGTCCGGGTGCTCCGCGGCGAGGTCGCGGGCCTGGCTGAAGTCGCTGCTTGCCGTCGTACAGCTCCCACACGTCGTCGTCGAACGCCGGTAGGTCCCCGCCGACCATGACCCAGGCGTCTTGTGCTTGGTGACCGCACTCCAGCCCCGGTGATAGATGCCTCGGTTGCCGAACATCTCGAAGTACTGCAGGTCGTGACGCTCCGGAGAGTCGGCCTCGTTGAACGAGTACAGCATGGAGGTGCCCTCGATCGGCGACTGCTGCACGCCGTTGACCATGGTCGGCTCGGGCAGACCCGCGGCCTCCAGGACCGTCGGGGCCACATCGATGACGTGGGTGAACTGCGACCGCAGACCACCGGCTTCCTCGATGCCGCTCGGCCAGTGCACGATCGTCCCGTTGCGGGTGCCGCCCCAGTGCGAGGCGACCTGCTTGGTCCACTGGAGCGGGGCATTCATCGCCCACGCCCAGCCGACCGAGTAGTGGTTGTAGGACTCGGGCCCGCCGAAGCTGTCCATCATGCTGACCATGAACTCCGGCGTCTCGAGCGCCGCCATCCCGTTGAAGTTCGCCATCTCGTTGAAGGCGCCGTTCATCGTGCCTTCGGCAGAGGCGCCGTTGTCGCCGATGATGTAGTAGATGATCGTGTCGTCGAGGACGCCGAGATCCTCGATCGCGTCCACCAGCCGGCCCACGTGGTGGTCCGTGTGCTCCAGGAACCCGGCGTAGACCTCCATCTGCCGGGCCAGGACGGGTTTCAGCTCCTCGGGCATGTCGTCCCAGGCGGTGATCTCGTCGTGACGGGCAGTGAGCTCGGCGTCCGCGGGGATCACCCCAAGCTCCTTCTGCCGGTCGAAGGTGCGCTCGCGCTGGACGTCCCAGCCGTCGTCGAACTGGCCGGCGTACTTGTCGACCCATTCCTTGGGCACGTGGTGCGGGGCGTGCGTGGCGCCCGGCGCGAAGTAGACGAAGAACGGCTTGTCCGGCATCAGCGCCTTCTGCTGGCGCACCCACCCCACCGCGTGGTCGGTCAGGTCCTCGGTGAGGTGGTAGCCGTCCTCCGCCGTGGCGGGCGGCTCGACGGGCGTGGTGCCGTCGTACAGCGCGGGCTCGTACTGGTTGTTCTCGCCGCCGATGAAGCCGTAGAACGTCTCGAACCCACCTCCTCCCGACGGCCAGGCATCGAAGGGGCCCATCGGCGACGTCTGCCAGACCGGCACCTCGTGGCACTTGCCGAACTGGGCCGTCGAGTAACCGTTCAGCTTCAACGTCGTCGCCAGCGGCGCCTTGGTGTTCGGGCGTAGCGAACTCTGCCCGGGAGCCGAAGTTGCCGTCTCGGTGACGCTGCCCATCGCCGACCGAGTGGTGGTTGCGCCCCGTCAGCAGCGCCTGCCGCGTCGGCGCACAGAGCGCGGTCGTGTGGAAACGGTTGTACCGCAGCCCACCTGACGCCAGCCGTTCGGCCGTCGGCGTCTGGCACGGACCACCGAACGCGCTCGAGGCTCCGAAGCCGACGTCGTCAAGCAGCATCGACCAGCACGTTCGGCGCGCCCCCGGGCGGCAACAGAGGCTCGATCGGCGGGAAAGGAACGTGTCGGGGTCCTTCGCGTCGTACGTCATCAATCCGTGCGCGGGTCGGTCCGGGATCGGCAGCATGGTTCGGGAGTGAAGGTCTGGGCTCATCACGTTCCTTCGGCACTAGGGCTCTCGACCCTCCAGAACGTAGGCACGTTGCGGACCCCGCGCATCACCCGAACTGCATGAGGCGTCCAGCGGCCCTGGCGACGAAGACTCGTCATGCGACGTGATTCTGTTCGGGCTCGACCAACCGGGGGACGAGTGATCGGCTCACCGGACGCAGCGGAAGCCGATGTGCGACGTGGCTGTGTCGTCGGCCTGCGGCGAGCGGGCCGCGGGCCGGTAGCGCAGGCAGTACTCGGGGGCGCACAAGTGCGAACCGCCCTTCAGGACCCGGCGCGGCTCGGTGGATCCCGGCTCGGCGCTGTCCGCAGCCCGAGCTTCGTCACGAGACGGGCCGCATCGGCAGCCGTCTTCGCGGACACCGTCGGCGAGCAGGTCGACGGGCGCCGGTGCGTCACCCGGCTGGTGCCTGTCGCCGTAGAAGTCGGTCGTCCACTCCCAGACGTTGCCGATGCAGTCGAACAAGCCGTAGCCGTTGGCCGGGAACGTGGCGACCGGGGAGGTGCCCACCCAGCCGGCCGCGCCGGTGTTGCGCCAGGGGAACGCGCCCTGCCACGTGTTCGCCATCAGTTGTCCGCCGGGGCGCACCTCGTCGCCCCAGGCGTACGTCGCGCCTGCCCCCTGGGTGCCGCCCAGGGCGGCGTACTCGAACTCGGCCTCGGTGGGCAGCCGCTTGCCGGCCCAGGCCGCGTAGGCCTTGGCGTCCTCGAGCGCGACCTGGACGACGGGGTGATCCTCGCGTCCCTCGATCGAGGAGCTGGCACCGAACGGGTGCCGCCAGCACGCGCCTGCGCCCCAGGCCCACCACTGGCGCCAGTCGCGGAGATCGACCGGGCCGCGGGTCGGTGCGAAGACGAGCCCACCTGGGACCAGGTCTGCCGGGTCCGCGCCGGGGAAGTCCGCGGGGTCCAGGGGCTTTTCGGCGAGGGTCACGTAGCCGGTGTCAGCGACGAAAGCGGCGTACTGGGCGTTGGTCACTGGGTGGACGTCGATCTCGAACGCGGCGACCGACCGCTCGTGGACTGGCCCCTCCTCGGGGTAGAACGCGCCCGAACCCATGGTGAACGTGCTCGCCTCGAGTCGGATCATCGGGGTCGGGTCGGTCACCGGACCAGCCTGTCAGAATCAACGATCAGCGGCGAGGAAGCAGAAGCCAGGGACCGCAATGACGGCGGGGTGGACCCACGAGGGGGCAGCCCGACGTTGGCTCGCGGCCGGCCGTCGTAGCCGATCTCGAGCGTCCAACGGCTCCGAGCGCCAGGCGTGACCCACCTCGGCGGTGAGGAGACAGCCCTGAGGCGGGGTAGTCCACATGGCTCAGAACTCGTAGCCGAACTCCCGGATGGTCCGCTTGAACCGCTCGGCCACGATCTCGGCGTCGCCCGGACCGTAGAGCTCGCGGTAGTGCGGACCGTTCCCCTGCTTCGCGTGCGGCAGGTCGAGCTCGAGACCGAGGCGCGAGGAGAGGTCGGCCACCGCGGCGGGCAGCTCCTCGTAGCGGTAGACCCGGTCCACGATCACCTCGCCGCCCATCCGGTAGAGCCGCTCGTTGAGGGCGAGCCGGTCGAGGCGCCGTGGCGTGCGGACGAACTCGGCGAAAGACTTGGTGAAGCTCGGCCTGCGGGCGCTGTAGCGCCACGACGACGCCACCACGTCGTACGGGTTCCGCTCGACGGCGAAGGTGAAGTAGTCGTCCCAGGTCTCGCGCCCGATCACCTTGATCACCCGGCGCGCACCCATGTGGGCGTACGAGCTGGGTGACGTCTCGGTGTTCTGGGGGGGCACTCCCCCGGCGGCCACCCGCAGCTCCTCGTCGGCCGGGCTGATCCGGGTGACGATGTCGTCGGGACCGCAGTGGCGTGACAGCGCGATCTCCAGGCTGGTGCCGGCCGTCTTGCGGGTCTTGACGAAGACGAACCGGTGGGCGTGCGAGGCGATCAAGAGGGAGTCACGCCCTAGTCGTCCTCGTCGGCGAGCTCTTCGCCGTGCGTGCCGGGACGCGGCGCCCACGGCAGCTCCTTCGCGGGGCGTACGACGATCAGCCGGTCGCCGCGGGCGAGCAGGGAGACCACCGGGTCGAAGTAGCGGTAGACCTTCTCGTCGCGCACGACGGCGATCACCTGGTCGGGCAGGCGCTGCGGCTGCTTGCCGACCTCGTTGACGAGCAGGTCGCGCTCGGCGACCTCGAGACCCTCGCCGTAGGTCATCAGGTCCTCCATCACCGAGCCGAGGGTGGGTGACATGGACGACAGGCCGAGCAGCCGGCCGACGGCGTCGGAGGACGTGATGACCGAGTTCGCGCCGGACTGGCGCACGAGGGGGACGTTCTCGTGCTCGCGCACGGCGGCGACGATCCACGCGTCGGGGTTGAGCTGGCGGACGGTCAGCGTGACCAGCACGTTGGAGTCGTCGCGGTCGGTGGTGATGATGACGTGGGTGGCCTTCTCGACGCCCGCCTGACGCAGCACCCCGCGGCGGGTGGCGTCACCCGCGATGCCGACGATCTGATCGCGGTTGGCCTCCTCCATGGCGACGGGGTCGGGGTCGACCACGACGATCGAGTCCCGCTCGTACCCGTTGCTGACGAGGGTCTCGATGGCGCTGCGGCCCTTGGTGCCGTAGCCGACGACGACGACGTGCTGGTCCATCTTCTTCTTCCTCCACCGGGAGACCCGGAACATCTCGCGTCCCTGCGAGGCGAGGACCTCGAGGGTGGTGCCGATCAACAGGACCAGGAAGGCGATACGGGCCGGCGTGATCACGAGGGCGTTGACCAGCCGGGCCTGGTCGGAGACCGGGGCGATGTCGCCGTATCCGGTCGTGCTGAGCGTGACGGTCGTGTAGTAGAACGAGTCGAGCAGGCTCAGCGTGTTGGTCGGATCGTTCGCGTCGCGATAGCCGTGCGCGGTCGGAGTAGACCAGCAGGACGGTGCCGACGAGGATGGCGAGCGCCGCCAGCATCCGTCGTCCGAGCTCCCACCACGGGGACCGCTGCCGGTCCGGCAGGGACACCCGTCCCACGCTGGCATGGTCGCTCGCGGGGTGCACGATCAGGAGTCTCGCACGCTGATCCGCTCGCGCAGCCGCTGCACCAGCTCGAGTCGAGCGCGCGTCGTGCTGTTCTGCGGGAAGACCGTGTCGAACGCCGCGTTGACCGCCGCGCCGATCAGCACGGCCAGGGCCAGGAGGTAGAGCCAGAGCAGCACCGCGATGGGTGCGGCGAGCGGCCCGTAGATCGAGCGCGACTCGGCCGCGGTCACCGTCAGCACCCAGCGCAGCACGTACGACCCGGCGACCCAGCAGAAGAGCGAGAAGGTCGCTCCGGGGAGGTTGAACGTCCACTTCGTCCGGACCGGCACGGAGACGTGGTAGAGCGTGGCGAGGAAGCAGATGCAGAGCGCGAGGACCAGCGGCCAGTAGAGGCTGTTGACGAAGTCGAGTCGCTCCGGGAGCACCCGGTCGACCAGCGTCGGGCCGGCCACCACGAGCGGGAGGCTCAGCGCTCCCGTGACCATCGCGAGGACGTAGAGGACGAACGACAGCGCGCGGGTGGCCACGATCCCCCGGTGCCCGCCGAGGCCGTGCATGATCGTGATGGTGTCGACGAAGACGTTGAGAGCGCGCGAGCCCGACCACAGCGCGAGGATGAAGCCGATCGAGATCACGTCGTAGCGGCCACCGTCGAGGACGGTGTCGATGGTCGGCCGGATGATGCCGTTCACCGCGCGCTCAGTGAGGGCCTGCCGTGACACCTCCAGCACCGCGTTGCGGATGTCGTCGACCTGCGTGTCGGTGAAGCTGTTGCTGACGAAGCCGACCGCGCCGGCGAGCGCGAACACCAGCGGTGGCACGGACAGCACGGCGAAGAACGCGGCCTCGGCCGCCAGTCCGGTGACGCGGTTGCGGAGGCACGACCCGAAGGTCGTCACGACCACGCGCCACAGGTGCTCGCGCCACTGCCGGGCCAGCACCTCGATCCGGCGCGGTGCAGGGTTCTGCTCACGCGCCTCGACCATGCCGCCACGCTACTGACTGCCGACCCCCGCAACGGTAATCGCGGCCGCGGGTTTCCCGGCCCGTGCTGCGGGTAGCGTCACCGTCATGCGCCGCCCCCTCCGTACGCGTGTCCTGGCCGCCGTCGCGATCGTCGGCACCGGAGTGCTGACCGCGTCACTCCTCGGCGCTCCCGCACACAGTGCGGAGGCCGGGACGCGGGTCTCCGGCACGCTGAGCGCCACCGCGACCAACCCCGGTGGTGTCGTGACGATCACCGGCACCGTGAAGGACAAGGGCAACCATGTCCGCACGGTCGTGCTCGAGCAGCGGATCGCGTCCGGGTGGCGCAAGGTCGCCACGGCGAAGTCCGACGCGGCCGGGAGCTATGGCATCACGGTCCCGACGACGTGGTTCTTCTCCTCCAAGCTCCGGACCCGGGTCACCAGGACCCGCAGGCTCAGCGGCGACACCTCACGTGCGCACCGCCTCTCCGTCGTGCCGGCGTACACGCCGCTCGGCAGTCCTGACTCGTGGGCCAGGCTCAGCAGGTACGGCGACCGGTTCAACCCGTGCCGCACCATCACCTACGGCATCAACACCTCGCGCGCGACGCCCGATGCGGCGTCCGTGACTGCCGCGATCACCCAGGCCATCGCGCTGGTCGCCCAGGCCACGGGCGTGCGCTTCGAGTACGTCGGCGAGACGGGCGCCGCTCCGTTCGACAAGAGGTTCGCGCGCAAGGACCCGCGGATGGTGTTCGCCTTCACCACGGACGGCGAGACCAAGCTCGACCTCGGCCCGAGCGTCGCGGCGCGTGGCGGCTCCGACCGCACCCGGTGGGCGCGCAACGCCCGCGGCCAGCGCATCCTGGAGACCGTCCACGGCGGCGTGCTCTACGACCTCGACGACACCGCGACCATGACGCCCACCCAGATCGAGCAGCTGACCCTCCACGAGGTCGGGCACGCGATGGGCCTGGGCCACGTGGCGGCGACCGACCAGTACATGACGGCCGGTGCCGAGCTCTACTACCTGCCGCTGGCCTACCAGGCCGGAGACCTCAACGGCCTGAGCAAGGTCGGCCTGCAGGCAGGGTGCGTCCGCCCGTTGCGGGCCGGCCGCCGGGCGGCACTCGACCGGATGCCCGTACCGGTCGCCACCACGCTCGACTGATCCGCCTACGGTGGTCGCCATGACGGACCTCCCCCAGCCCGTTGACGCCCGGTCGGCCACCAACCAGACACCTGCGCTGGTGGGCCACAACGTGGTCACCTCCGACGCTGCCCTGACCGAGGCGGTCACCCGCCACGGCTCGGCCGAGCTCGTGGAGGAGCTCGTCCCCCTGGGCGCCGAGGCCGGCACCGAGGAGGCGCGCGAGCACGGCATGCTCGCCAACCGCCACCACCCCGAGCTGACGCCGTACGACCGCTTCGGCAACCGCATCGACGAGGTCGAGTTCCACCCCTCGTGGCACTGGCTGATGGAGCGCGCCGTCGGCCACGGCCTGCAGGCCGCACCGTGGGAGCAGCAGGAGGCCGGCGACCCGCACGCCCACCTGCGTCGCGCGGCCGGTTTCTTCGCCTGGTCGCAGACCGAGCCCGGGCACGGCTGCCCGATCTCGATGACGTACGCCGCCGTGCCGGCGCTGCGGGCCGACGACGCGATCGCCCAGGAGTGGACGCCCCTGCTGGCGGCCCGGTCCTACGACCCCGGGGTGCGGCCGAGGACGGAGAAGGTCGGTGCCCTCGCGGGGATGGGGATGACCGAGAAGCAGGGCGGCTCCGACGTGCGGGCCAACCAGACGCAGGCACGACCGACCGCCGAGGACGGCTGGTACACGCTGCACGGCCACAAGTGGTTCACCTCCGCACCGATGAACGACGTGTTCCTCGTGCTCGCGCAGGCCGAGGGCGGCGTGACCTGCTTCGTGGTCCCGCGCGTGCTCGCCGACGGCACCCGCAACCGGATCGACGTGGTGCGCCTCAAGGACAAGCTCGGCAACCGGTCCAACGCCTCGAGCGAGCTCGAGCTCGACGGCACGCTCGCGCAACGGCTCGGTGACGAGGGCCGCGGGGTGCGGACCATCATCGAGATGGTCGCGGCGACCCGGCTCGACTGCGTGCTCGGCTCCGCCGCGCTGATGCGCCACGCGCTCGCGGAGGCGTCGTGGCACGTCGCCCACCGCTCGGCCTTCGGCGGGCTGCTCGTCGACAAGCCGCTGATGCAGAACGTCGTGGCCGACCTCGCCGTCGAGTCGGAGGCCGCGACAGCGCTCGCGATGCGGCTCGCGGCGGCGGTCGACCGGCCCGGCGACGCCCACGAGGTCGCGCTGCGCCGGATCGCGCTGCCCCTGGCGAAGTTCTGGGTCTGCAAGCGCACGCCGGCGATGGTGGCGGAGGCGCTCGAGTGCCTGGGTGGCAACGGCTACGTCGAGGAGTCCGGCCTGCCGCTGATGTTCCGCGAGTCGCCCCTCAACTCGATCTGGGAGGGCTCGGGCAACGTCAACGCCCTCGACGTGCTGCGCGCCCTCGGCCGCGAGCCCGAGGTCCTCCAGGCCTGGATCACCGAGGTGGGCGCGGCGCGAGGCGCGGACAGCCGGCTGGACCGGGCCGTCGACGAGACCCTCGCCCTCCTCGGCGACACCGGGGCGCTCGAGGCAGGTGCCCGGCTGCTGGCGGGCCGGATGGCCGCCTGCCTGCAGGGCTCGCTGCTGGTCCGCTACGCCCCGCCCGAGGTCGCGGACGCGTTCTGCGGGAGTCGGTTCGGAGCGACGTACGGCGGCACGTTCGGGATGCTGACGAGCGGTTCGCTGCGGGCGATCGTCGACCGGTCTGGTCCAGTCCTGGCGTAAAGCCCGGCGAATCATCAAGTTTCGTCGAAGGCCTCGGTCGCGCTCGGCTCATCGGCCATCCGGTGCCAGACGCCGGTCGTAGGTTCACGTCACTGCACCCGTGGGGGGTGCTCGCACCTGTGGGGGTAAGCGCCGTGACCAAGATGTCGAGCACGATGTTCAGCGTGGGCACGTTGCTGCGGCGCGCGGAGGACACGGGCAGCGAGGTGAGGGTGCTGGTGCAGAACAGCTGGCTGACCGGTCGCGTCCTCGGGTGCGACGGCCTCGGCGCCGTCCTCGACGACGGTCAGGGCAGCCAGTCGCTCGTCCGACTCGACCAGATTGCCGCGGTGACCTTCTCCAAGGCCGAGATGGAGGACGACGGGGTCGACGGCACGGCTCGGTCGCACGGTGCAGGCAGCGGCCCGATCGCCGCCGGCCCGATCACGGTGCCCGCCCCCTCGAGCGGCGCGCACAACTTCCTCACCGCAAAGCCGTACTGACGACCTCCCGCGCCTCGTCCTGCACCTGGGCGAGGTGCTCTGCTCCGCGGAACGACTCGGCGTAGATCTTGTAGACGTCCTCGGTGCCGCTGGGCCGTGCCGCGAACCACGCCGACTCCGTGGTGACCTTGAGCCCACCGATCTTCGCCCCGTTGCCGGGCGCCTCGGTGAGCTTGCCGGTGATCTCCTCCCCCGCCAGCGACGTCGCGCTCACGTCGTCCGGCGACAGCGCGCCGAGCTTGGCCTTCTCCTCGCGAGTGGCCGGTGCGTCGATGCGGGCGTACGCCGGGTCTCCGTGCTGTGCCACCAGCTCGGCGTAGTGCTCGCTCGGGGTCTTGCCGGTGGCGCCGAGGATCTCGCTGGCGAGCAGCGCCAGCAGGAGGCCGTCCTTGTCGGTCGTCCACGTCGAGCCGTCGCGCCGCAGGAACGACGCACCGGCCGACTCCTCGCCGCCGAAGCCGAACGAACCGTCCATCAGGCCGGGCACGAACCACTTGAAGCCCACCGGGACCTCGACCAGCGGCTTGCCGATCGACGCGGCAACGCGGTCGATCATCGAGCTCGACACCAGGGTCTTGCCGATCCGGGCCGAGTCCGGCCAGCCCGGTCGCGCACCGCCGAACAGGTAGCCGATGGCGACGGCGAGGAAGTGGTTGGGGTTCATCAGGCCGGCGTCCGGGGTGACGATGCCGTGCCGGTCGGCGTCGGCGTCGTTGCCGGTCGCGATGGCGTACTCGTCCTTGCGTCCCACCAGGGAGGCCATCGCGTAGGGCGAGGAGCAGTCCATCCGGATCTTGCCGTCCCAGTCGAGCGTCATGAAGCGCCACGTCGGGTCGGTCAGCGGGTTCACCACCGTGAGGTCGAGGCGGTGCCGGTCGGCGATCTCGCCCCAGTAGGCCACGCTCGCACCGCCCAGCGGGTCCGCGCCGATGCGGAAGCCGGCGTCGCGGATCGCGTCGAGGTCGAGCACCTGCGGCAGGTCGTCGACGTAGGTCCCCATGAAGTCGTAGGACCCGACCGCCGCCCGCGCCTTGGCGAACGTCACCCGGCGCACGCCCTCGATGTTGCCGCGGATCAGCTCGTTGGCCCGGGCCGCGATGACCGTCGTGGCGTCCGAGTCGGCCGGGCCGCCGTGCGGCGGGTTGTACTTGAAGCCGCCGTCCTGCGGCGGGTTGTGCGACGGCGTGACCACGATCCCGTCGGCGAGGCCCGCACCCGTCGTACGCCCCTGGTTGGCGCGGATGATCGCGTGGCTGACTGCAGGGGTCGGGGTGAAGCCGTCGCGGTCGTCGACGAGCACGGTGACGTCGTTGGCGACGAGCACCTCGAGTGCCGTGGCCCAGGCGGGCTCGGACAGGGCGTGGGTGTCGCGGCCGATGAAGAGCGGCCCGTCGTAGCCCTGGTCCTTGCGGTAGTCGCAGATGGCCTGGGTCGTCGCCGCGATGTGGACCTCGTTGAAGGAGGTGGTGAGGGACGTGCCGCGGTGCCCGCTCGTGCCGAACGCGACCTGTTGCGAGACGTCGTCCGGATCGGGCTCGAGGTCGAAGTAGGCCGTGACGAGGTGGGAGACGTCCACCAGGTCCTCGGTCTGGGCGGGCTGTCCGGCTCTCTCGTGGGTGGCCATGCCCCCATCTTGGTGGCTCCGGGCAAGCCCGTCGAGAAAGGGTGCACGTCGGTGTCGATTCCTGCGGCCGTCGTCCGTCACAGTGATGAGGTCGCACCCGCGGCCCGACCCGCCAGGAGGAGAAACACACCGATGAGCCGCTACCTGATCCTGCTTCCTGCACCCGAGGCCGAGTGGGCCGAGCTGCCCGAGTCCGAGCACGAGAAGGGCATGCGGTCGCACGGACAGTTCCACGAGGACCTGCGCTCCGGAGGCCACGCGCTGGTGACCGCCGGTCCTCTGGAGCCGTCCGACCGGGCCACGTCCATGCGCCCGGGCGCCGACGGAATGGCGCTGGTGACCGACGGGCCGTTCTCGGAGACGGCCGAGCAGATCGTCGGCTTCTACCTCGTCGACAGCACGGACGAGGCAGACCTCCGCGCCGTCTGCGAGCGGTTCGCCGGACGTGGCGAGCACATCGAGTTCCGCCGAATGGCCGAGTGAGAGGAACACCGAGATGACCGACTACATCGTGCTGCTGCTGGGTGACACCGAGGCCTGGTGGGACACGTCCGACGACGAGAAGTCGGCGGCGTACGCCGCGCACGCACGCTTCAGCGAGGAGCTCGAGCGCCGCGGCCACACCATCGTGGGCGGTGCCGAGCTGCCGCGCGCGTCCGAGGCGAAGTCACTGGCGCCGTACGCGGACACCGTCACCGACGGCCCGTGGACCGAGACCACCGAGCAGCTCGGCGGCTACTACGAGGTCCGCACCGAGGACGTCGACGACCTGATGGACGTGTGCAAGATCCTCTCCGCGACCGGCGACGCGGTCGAGGTGCACCGCAAGATCACCGGGAAGGACGCGTCATGAAGTATCTGGTGCTGCTGATCGGCGACGGCGAGTCGAAGCCGTGGCCGGAGACCACCGACGAGGAGAAGACTGCCGTGATGGCGCAGTTCGGCGACTTCGCCGCCGCGTGCGAGGCGCGTGAGGGCGTCGAGCTGCTGGCCGGCGAGGCGTTGAGCGACCCGCGTGACGCGACGATCATGCGGACGACGTCGGGCAGGGTCGCGCTCAGCGACGGCCCCTATGCCGAGGTGATCGAGGGAATGGGCGGCTTCTACCTGATGGAGGCGCCCGACCTGGACGTCGTCGTCGAGCTGCTGAGGGTCCTGCCGCCCTACGACATCCAGATCCACCCCACGATCGACGTGACGCCCTGAGCGAGGACGAGGCCCTCGAGCGGGTCGTCCGGCAGGAGTGGGGCCGCCTGGTGGCCCTGCTCCTGTCGCAGTTCCGTCGCCTCGACCTCGTCGAGGACGCCCTCGGCGATGCCGTCGAGTCGGCGAGCCGTGCGTGGCCCGTCGACGGCGTCCCCGCCAACCCGGCCGGCTGGCTGATGACCGCCGCCCGGCGACGGCTGATCGACAAGCTCCGGACGGAGGAGGTCGCGCGACGCAAGCTGCCCGTGCTCGCCACCGATGTCGATCGCCACCAGCAAGGCGCCCGCACCATGGCCGACAGCGGCAGCCTCGTCGAGGACGACGTCCTCCGCCTGGTGCTGATGTGCGCCCACCCCGCGCTTGCTCCCGAGTCCGCGAGCGCCCTGAGCCTGCGCCTCGTCCTCGGCGTGCCGACCCCCGACATCGCCAGGCTCTTCCTGGTGCCCGAGCCGACGATGGCCGCGCGCCTCACCCGCGCCAAGAAGCGCATCGTGGGGGCGGGCATCCCGTTCGCCGTGCCGGACGCCTCGGTCCTGCCGGACCGGCTCGACATCGTCGCGCAGACGGCGTACCTCGCGTTCACTGCGGGCTACGCACCCGGCACCGGACCCGACCTCCTGCGAGCCGACCTGTCCGGCCAGGCGATCCGGCTGGCCCGGGTCGTGCTCGGCCTGCGACCCGACGAGCCGTCGCTGGTCGCCCTCCTGGCCCTCATGCTGCTGCAGCACTCGCGCCGCGACGCCCGGACGCTCGACGGGCGCCTGGTGCTCCTCGACGACCAGGACCGCACGCGCTGGCACCACGACGAGGTCGCCGAGGCGATGCGTCTGCTGTCGGGTCCGCCCCTGGCCGGGCCGATCAGCCCGCTCGCGGCGTCGTACGCCCTGCAGGCGCGGATCGCGGCCGAGCACGCGACAGCTCCGAGCGCAGCGGACACTCGGTGGGACCGCATCGTGGGGCTCTACGACCTGCTGCTCCAGGTGGCGCCGTCCCCGTCCGCACGGCTCGCCCGCGCGGTCGCGGTGGCCGAGGACCAGGGCACCGCCGCAGGACTGGACGCCCTCGAAGGCATCGAGATCCCCGCGAGCCACCGCCCGGCCGCCGTCCGCGCCGAGCTGCTGGCGCGCTCCGGTGACACGGACGCCGCGCGGGCCGCGTACGACCAGGCGATCGCGGCGTGCCGCAACGACGTGGAGCGCGAGTTCCTCGTCGGACGGCGCGCGGCGCTCACCCGGGCGTAGTCAGTCCTGCGGGACCGCCTGCTGCTTGGCGAGGACGGTGAGGCCCTCGTCCACCACGAACCCGCGGGCGAGGTCGGCGTCCTTGTCGACGCCGATCTGCACGCCGGGCGGCACGACGACTCCCTTGTCGATGATCGCGTTGCGGATCACCGCGCCCTCGCCGACGCGTACGCCGTCCATCAGCACCGAGTCGGACACCTCGGCCCCGTCCTTGACCCAGACGGCCGGAGACAGCACGGAGTGGTTGACCGTGCCGCCGCTGACCACGACACCGGGCGAGAGGATCGAGTTGAAGGTCGACACCTTCTCCCCGCCGGCGCCGGCGACGAGCTTGGCCGGCGGGTGCGGGCCATAGCTGGTGTAGATCGGCCAGGCGTTGTTGTAGAGGTTGAAGACCGGAAGCGGCGAGACCAGGTCCATGTGGGCGTCGTAGTAGGAGCGCATCGTCCCGACGTCGCGCCAGTAGCCGCGGTCGCGGTCGGTCGAGCCCGGGACCTCGTTGTCCTTGTAGTCGTAGACCGACGACTCCGACGTGTCGACGAACCAGGGCACGATGTCGCCGCCCATGTCGTGCTTCGATCCCTCGATGTCGGCGTCGCGGGTCACGGCGTCGCGGAGCGCGTCGGCGGTGAAGACGTAGTTGCCCATGCTCGCGAGCACCTCGTCGGGCGAGTCGGGCAGGCCGACCGGGTCGGTCGGCTTCTCGAGGAAGGCGCGGATCTGCTGGGGGTTGGCCGGGTCGACGTCGATCACCCCGAACTGGTCGGCGAGGCTGATCGGCTGGCGGATCGCGGCGACCGTGCATCCGGCGCCGGACTCGACGTGGTCGGCCACCATCTGCGAGAAGTCCATCCGGTAGACGTGGTCGGCGCCCACCACCACGACGATGTCGGGCTGCTCGTCGGTGAGCAGGTTGAGCGACTGGTAGATCGCATCGGCGCTGCCGAGGTACCACCGCTTGCCGACGCGCTGCTGCGCCGGGACCGGGGTGACGTAGTTGCCCAGCAGGTTGGACATCCGCCAGGTCGTGGTGACGTGGCGGTCGAGGCTGTGCGACTTGTACTGCGTGAGCACGACGACCTTGAGGTAGCCGGAGTTCACGACGTTGGACAGCGCGAAGTCGATCAGGCGGTAGATGCCTCCGAACGGCACCGCCGGTTTGGCCCGGTCAGCGGTGAGCGGCATCAACCTCTTGCCCTCACCGCCCGCCAGGACGACTGCGAGGACCTTCTTGCGCGGGGGCGTGATGGCCATGCGTCGAAACTAGTCGTCTGCGGGTGCGCGGTCGACCTCCCACCGGATCTGTCTTGGGCACTAGGTTCGACGCATGCGGATCGACGTGCTCAGCAAGGAGTACCCACCGGAGGTCTACGGCGGTGCCGGCGTGCACGTCGCCGAGCTCGTGCGAGCGTTGCGGGTCCTGCCCGACGTCGATGCGCGGGTGCGCTGCTTCGGTGCCCCACGTGCGGAGCCCGGCACGACGGCGTACGCCGAGCCCTCGTCGCTCGC
Source organism: uncultured Actinomycetota bacterium (assembly GCA_963708875.1). Taxonomy (GTDB): domain Bacteria; phylum Actinomycetota; class Actinomycetes; order Propionibacteriales; family Nocardioidaceae; genus Nocardioides. Next base: position 303,566 of record CAVPUL010000004.1, on the reverse strand, counting down.
CGACGCCAACGCTGCGATCCGCACGCTCGGCGTCGACCTGGCGATGGTCGACGACTGCGCCGGCGCCGACCTCGTGCACTCCCACACCTGGTACGCCAACATGGCCGGCCACCTCGCGTCCCTCATGCACGGCATCCCCCACGTCGTCAGCGCCCACTCCCTCGAGCCGATGCGGCCGTGGAAGGCCGAGCAGCTCGGCGGCGGCTACGCCCTGTCGAGCTGGGCGGAGAAGACGGCATACGAAGGCGCCGCCGGCATCGTCGCCGTGAGCGCCGCGATGCGCGACGACGTGCTGCGCAGCTATCCGTCGGTCGACCCGGCCCGCGTCCACGTCGTGCACAACGGCATCGACACCACGCAGTGGTCCCCGATCGCGAACCCGGACCGCGTCCGCGAGCTCGGCGTCGACCCCGACCGGCCGAGCGTCATCTTCGTCGGTCGGATCACCCGGCAGAAGGGCCTGCCGCTCTTCCTCCGCGCGGCCGCCGCCCTGCCGCCCGACGTGCAGCTCGTGCTCTGCGCCGGCGCCCCCGACACCCCGGAGATCATGGCCGAGGTGAGCGGCCTCGTCGACGACCTGGCCGCCACCCGCTCGGGCGTCGTCTGGATCGCCGAGATGCTCCCCCGTCCCGACGTCGTGGCACTGCTGACCGCCGCGACCGTCTTCGCGTGCCCCTCGATCTACGAGCCGCTCGGCATCGTCAACCTCGAGGCGATGGCCTGCGAGACCGCTGTCGTCGCCACCGCGACCGGTGGCATCCCCGAGGTCGTCGTCCACGGCGAGACCGGCTGGCTCGTCCCGATCGACCAGGCCACCGACGGCACCGGCACCCCCCTCGACCCGGAGACCTACGTCGCCGACCTCGCCGCCGCCCTCACCGACGCGGTCAGCGACCCCGACCGAGCCCGGGCGTACGGCATCGCGGGCCGCCGGCGGGCCGAGGAGTCCTTCAGCTGGGACTCCATCGCCGCCCGGACGCTCGACCTCTACGCCTCCCTCACCTGACGCCCGCGCGTAGGCGCGCGGACAGAAGTCCGTCCTGCCTGGCCGGTCGCCGCGTGACCCGACCGCCGTCGCGCGACTTCTGTCCGCGCGTCTACCTGCTCGCCGTACGACACCGCGCCCCGGACCGAGGTCGGTCCGGGGCGCGGCTGGTCGAACGAGCTGGATCAGCGGGCGGTGGACATCTCCTCTGCCGGGGAGGCCGGCAGGGGCGAGGTGTCGTGGTCGTCGACCATCGTCGCCTCGTCGAACCTGTCCTCACCCGACAGCACCCGCTCGAGCTGGGCGTGGTCGATGGTGTCGGTCCACTGGGCGACCAGGAGGGTGGCGACCGAGTTGCCGGCGAAGTTGGTGACCGCGCGGGCCTCCGACATGAACCGGTCGATGCCGACGATCAGGCCGATGCCGTCGAGCAGCTCGGGTCGGTGCGACGAGAGGCCGCCGGCCAGCGTGGCGAGCCCGGCGCCGGTGACGCCCGCGGCGCCCTTGGAGGCGATGATCATGAAGAGCAGGAGCGAGACCTGCTCGCCGATGCTCAGCGGCTTGTCGAGCGCGTCCGCGATGAAGATCGACGCCATCGTCAGGTAGATCGCCGTGCCGTCGAGGTTGAACGAGTAGCCCGTCGGTACGACGACGCCGACAGTGGTCTTCTCGACCCCGGCGTGGTTCATCTTGGCGATCAGGCGCGGCAGGGCCGACTCGGAGGACGAGGTGGAGACGATCAGCAGGAACTCGCGGCCGAGGTACTTGAAGAGCCGGAGGATGCTGACGCCCGTCACGAGCTTGAGGATCAGGCCGAGGACGCCGAACACGAAGATCGCGCAGGTGATGTAGAAGGCGACCATGAGCGTGGCGAGGCTCTTGAGCGCGTCGACTCCGGTCTCGCCGACCACCGCGGCGATGGCGGCGAAGGCGCCGACCGGGGCCGCCCACATGATCATCGAGAGCACGCGGAAGACCAGGCGCTGCAGGTGGCCGATGCCCCTGAGGATCGGCTCGCCGGAGCGGCCCATGGACTGGAGGGCGAACCCGACGAGCAGCGCGACGAGCAGGGTCTGGAGGACCTCCCCCGAGGTGAGGGACGAGAACAGCGAGTCCGGGACGATGCCGGTGATGAACTCGGACGTCGAGCCGGCGGCCTCCGCGGCCTGCTCCTTGCCGACACCCGCGACGTCGTCGGAGAGGTTGAGCCCCTCGCCCGGGTCGAGCAGGTTGCCGACGACCATGCCGATCGCGAGCGCGACGGTCGACATCGTCAGGAAGTACGCGAGGGCGAGCCCGCCGACCTTGCCGACGCTGGCCGCGCTGCGGACGGAGCCGACGCCGATGACGAGCGTGCAGAAGATGACCGGCTGGATCATCATCTTGATCAGCGCGACGAAGGTCGTGCCGATCCACTTCAGGCCCACCGCGAACTCGGGGAACACCAGGCCGGTGATGGCGCCGAGGACCACCGCGACGATGACAGCGATGTAGAGGTAGTGGGTGCGGTCCCGCGTGACCGTCTGCCCTGGGGCGGTTGTGCTCATGGTTCCTCCGAGTCCGGTGCTGCTGGATGAGTGGGCCCGTGCCCACGGCCACATCCTGTGGCGACCTGTGACGGCGGTCACCCTTGTGTTCGTTGAGTTCACGCCGACCGACGACGCCGTGGCACACCCGTGCGGGTGCAGGCACAATGCCCGCATGCGACGTCAGGGAGCCGGGCGGGGCGAGAGTCCCGTCGCCCGGCAGATCCTGCTGCTGCAGGTGGGCGTGGTCGTCGTGCTCGTCATCACCGCGGTCGCCCTCGCCGCCTGGGACGCCCGCAACGACTCCCGTGAGAGCGCTCGTGCGCAGGCGACGGCCGTGGCCCGTTCCGTGGCCGACTCCCCCTTCACGCGCCGCGAGGTGGGTGCCCTCGACCCGACCGAGCAGCTGCAGCCCTTCGCCGAGGAGGTGCGCCGCGACACCGGCACCGACTTCGTCGTCATCATGGCCACCGACCGCACCCGCTACACCCACCCTGACGTCCAGCAGATCGGGAAGCCGTTCGTCGGTGGCCTCGGCCGCGCGCCCCAGGGACAGGTCTTCACCCAGGAGTACGTCGGCACGCTCGGCCCGTCGGTGCGTGCGGTCGTGCCGGTCGTCGACGACGGGGAGGTCGTGGCCCTGGTCGCGGTCGGCATCAGGATCGACCGCCTCGACCGCCAGCTCGTCGGCGACCTGCCGGGCATCGGTCTGGCCGCCGGCGCCACCCTCGTCGCGGGGCTCCTGGGTGCCTGGCTCATCTCGCGGCGACTGCGGCGTCAGACACACGGCATGGGCGAGCGCGAGATCACCCGGATGTACGAGTACTACCGGGCCGTCCTGGGCGCCGTCCGCGAGGGGTTGCTGCTCGTCGATGCCGAGCAGCGGGTGCAGCTGGTCAACGACGAGGCCGTTCGCCTCCTCGCACTGCCCGACGACGTCGAGGGTCGCTCCCTCGGCGAGCTCGGGCTGCCGCCCGGCCTCGTTGCTGCCGTCGAGCAGCGGGCATCCGCAGCCGACCAGACCTACGTGCTCGGCCAGCAGGTGCTCGTCCTCAGCACCTCCCCCGCCTACTGGAACCAGGACGAGGTCGGGGCGGTCGTCACGGTCCGCGACCGCACCGAGCTCCAGGCGGTGACCGGCGAGCTCGACCTCGTGCGCGGGCTGACCGACTCGCTCCGCGCCCAGAACCACGAGGCGGCCAACCGGCTGCACACCATCGTCTCCCTGGTGGAGATGGGTCGCGTCGAGCAGGCGGTTGCCTTCGCCACCTCCGAGCTCGAGGTGGCCCAGGGGCTTGCCGACGAGCTCGTCTCCGCCGTCGACGAGCCGGTGCTGGCCGCGCTGCTGCTCGGCAAGACCGCCCAGGCGGCCGAGCGCGGCATCGACCTCGAGATCGCCGGAGGGCTGCCGGCCGACCTTCCGGTCGACGCGCGCGACCTCGTCACGCTCGTCGGCAACCTGGTCGACAACGCCTTCGACGCCGTTGCCGAGACCCGGGCGACCGCACCTCAGCGCGTCCGCGTGAGCCTGGCGGGCGACGCCGGCACCTTGCACGTCGAGGTCGACGACTCGGGCTCCGGCATCGCGCCGGAGGACCGCGCCCACGTGCTCGAGCGTGGCTGGTCGAGCAAGGCCCACGAGGGCCGCGGCCTCGGACTGGCGATCGTCGCGCAGGTCGTGTCCCGGCACGGCGGCACGCTCGAGGTCACCGACTCACCGCTCGGTGGGGCGCGGTTCGTGGTCGGCGTACGCGACCCGCAGCCGGCGCACGGGCGTGCGACATGAGTGTCCGGGTGCTCGTCGTCGAGGACGAGGAGATCGCGGCGGAGGCGCACGCGACGTACGTCGGGCGGATGCCCGGCTTCGAGCTGGCAGGCGTGGCGCGCTCGGCCGGAGAGGCGGTGCGACTGCTCGACCGCGACGACGCGATCGACCTGGTCCTGCTCGACATGCACCTCCCCGACGGCCACGGCCTCGGCCTGCTCCAGCGGCTCCGCGCTGCGGGTCGACACGTCGACGTCATCGCGGTGACGTCCGCCCGCGACACCGAGGTCGTGCGGCGGGCGGTCTCGCAGGGCGTCGTCCTCTACCTCCTCAAGCCGTTCACGTTCGCCGCCTTCCGCGGCAAGCTCGAGCAGTACGCCGAGTTCCGCGCGCAGCTCGAGCGCTCCCCCGCCGACGTGGTGCAGGACGACGTCGACCAGCTGTTCGGCGCGCTGCGGGCACGACCGACGGGCGACACGCTGCCCAAGGGGATGAGCCTGGACTCCTTGCGTGCTGTGGTCGTGGCCCTGCGCGGACGTCCCGAGGGGTTGTCGGCCGGTGAAGCGGGTGAGGCCGTCGGTGTCTCGCGTGTGACCGCGCGGCGCTACCTCGAGCACCTCGCCGACGAGGGTCGCGTCACCCGGTCGCCACGCTACGGCGGCGCGGGTCGTCCCGAGGTGGGCTACATCTGGGCCACTGACGACGGCGCCTGAACCACGACAAGGACCTGTCCCACGATCCCTGCGCGGGTCTACCGTTGGATCACCGCGCGATCCGGCGCGGGCCTTGCGTGCGGAGGCGCGATGAGCCAGCCGATCCCCGAGCCCGTGCCGCCCGCCGTCCGGGCCCAGATCCTCGCCACCGAGCACTGGGGACTGCTGGCGGTCCGGAGCCAGACCTGGAACGAGGTCATGGGCCGGATCACCTCGCAGCTGATGTTCACCTCGGCAAGCCTGGTCTTCCTGGCCCTGCTCGGGCAGAGCGTCGGCTACACGGACACCTTCCGGTTCCTCGCCGTCGTCCTCGGCCTGACGCTGCTGACCACCGGCACGCTCACGGCCTTCCGGGTCCACAACGCGAGCCAGGAGGACTACATGTTCATCAAGGGGATGAACCGCCTGCGCGCCGCCTACCTCGACATCGACCCCTCGCTGGCGCCGTACTTCATCACCGGCGCCACCGACGACGAGATCGGGATCAGCCAGACCTACACGATGGGGCCCGTGCGCAACGTCAGCCATGTGGCTGCCAGCGCGGGCGTCTTCATCATCGCCATCAACACCATCGTGGCCTCGGGTGTGACGGCATTCGTCCTCTGGCCCCTGGGCCCCTGGGCCGCCGCGGGCGGAGGCGTCGTGCTCGGCATCGCGCACTTCGGGCTCTGGATGTACCTGGGCTGGCGCAACTGGCAGGTCAACCTGACCCCGGAGTGGACGAGGTTCCCGACCGGTCGGACGATCGGTCCGATCAGCTGAGGACCAGACCCGGGTAGAGCGGGTGCTTGTCGAGCATCTCGGCCGACTGCTTGACGACGCGGTCGGCGACTCCGTCGCCCAGGACGTACGACGCCTTGCTGGGGTCGCCGGCCTTGGTCGTCCCGGCCCGGGTGTTGGCGAGCACGTCGACGATGAGCTCAGCCACCGTGTCGAACTCGTCGTGGCCGAAGCCGCGCGTGGTGAGCGCGGGGGTGCCGAGCCGGACGCCCGAGGTGTACCAGGCGCCGTTGGGGTCGGACGGGACCGAGTTGCGGTTGGTGACGACGCCGGCGTCGAGCAGCGCGGACTCGGCCTGGCGGCCCGTGAGGCCGAAGGACGAGACATCGAGCAGGACGATGTGGTTGTCGGTGCCGCCCGTGACGAGGTTGGCGCCACGCGTCAGGAATCCCTCGGCCAGGGACTTGGCGTTGTCGGCGACCTTCTGCGCGTAGGTCTGGAACGACGGCTGGCGTGCCTCGGCGAACGCGACGGCCTTGGCGGCCATCACGTGCGAGAGCGGACCACCGAGCACCATCGGGCAGCCGCGGTCGACGTCTGCCGCGAACTCCTCCTGGGCCAGGACCATGCCGCCGCGCGGGCCGCGCAGCGACTTGTGGGTCGTGGTGGTGGTGATGTGGGCGTACGGGACCGGGTTCTCCTCACCGGTGAACACCTTGCCCGCGACCAGTCCGGCGAAGTGCGCCATGTCGACCATCAGCACGGCCCCGACCTCGTCGGCGATCTCGCGCATCTTGGCGAAGTTCACCCGGCGCGGGTAGGCGGAGTAGCCCGCGACCAGCACCAGTGGCTTGAACTCCCGAGCCTTCGCGGCGACCACGTCGTAGTCGAGCAGCCCGGTCTCCGGATCGGTGCCGTACTGCTGCTGGTGGAACATCTTGCCGCTGATGTTGGGCCGGAAGCCGTGCGTGAGGTGGCCGCCGGCGTCGAGCGACATGCCGAGCAGGCGCTGGTTGCCGAACTCGTGGCGCAGCGTCTCCCAGTCGGCCTCGGTGAGCTCGTTGACGTTCTTCGCCTGCATCTTCTGCAAGTAGGGCGTCTCGACCTTGTTGGCGAGGATCGACCAGAAGGCGACGAGGTTGGCGTCGATGCCGGAGTGCGGCTGGACGTAGGCGTACGGCGCGCCGAACAGCTCGCGCGCGTGCTCGGCGGCGATCGACTCGACGGTGTCGACGTTCTGGCAGCCGGCGTAGAACCGGTGGCCGACCGTGCCCTCGGCGTACTTGTCGCTGAACCAGGTGCCCATCGTCATCAGGACCGCGGGGGATGCGTAGTTCTCCGACGCGATCAGCTTGAGCGAACCTCGCTGGTCGGCCAGCTCCTGGCGGGTGGCCTCGGCGATGCGTGGCTCGACCGACGCGATGACCTCGAGGGCCTGGGAGTACGCGCTGCTGATGAGGGAGTCCGTCATGGGCGACAGCCTAGAGGCCACCGACGGGCGCTCGTCGACGGCCCGCAGACGCTGGACGGGCACCCGTGGGTCGGCATCGCATCCTGCGCAGAGCGGGTCTGACTGCCGCGAGCGGCGCGCCACACCGTGTGACCTGGGCCACCCGGACACGCGTGGATCCGTCGCGCGGTCTCACATCGTGGATCAACGTCCCATCATACGAGATTTCGCCTTGTGGAACGGGTGTCCACTCCCTGAGACTTCTTGACATGGTCACCGCTTCCACCCACGCACACCTTGTGGTTCGACGTCACGTCGACCTCATGCGCGTGGGCAGCGCGACCTGTTGGCATCGCTGAACCGCCGCCCAGCAGTCCCCCTCCGCGCTCAACGACGCGCGCGGCACTCCTCAGCGAACAGGAATTTCCTGATCATGCCCGACCTCCGGTTCAAGCCCCAGGCTGCCCAGAGCACCGACATCCCGCGCCCCAAGCGCGCGGAGGGTCAGTGGGCGCTCGGCTACACCGAGCCGCTCAACAAGAACGAGCAGTCCAAGAAGGACGACGACCCGCTCAACGTGCGGGACCGCATCCTCCACACCTACTCGCGCCGCGGCTTCGACTCGATCGACCCGGCCGACCTCCGCGGCCGCTTCCGCTGGATGGGCCTCTACACCCAGCGCGCGCCCGGCTTCGACGGCGGCAAGACCGCGCAGCTCGAGGAGGAGGAGCTCGACGACCGCTTCTTCATGATGCGGATCCGCACCGACGGCCAGATCCTCGGTGGCGAGGCCCTCCGGGCACTCGGCGAGGTGTCCACGGCGTACGCCCGCAACACCGCCGACATCACCGACCGCAACAACATCCAGTACCACTGGATCGAGATCGAGAGCGTCCCGGCGATCTGGGAGCGCCTCGAGGGCGTCGGCCTGACCACGCTCGAGGCGTGTGGCGACAGCCCGCGACCCTTCCTCGGCTCCCCCGTCGCCGGCATCGCCAAGGACGAGATCATCGACGGCTCGTCGGCGCTGGAGGAGATCAAGCGGCGGATCCTCGGCAACCCCGACTTCTCCAACCTGCCGCGCAAGTTCAAGACCGCGCTGACCGGGCACCCCAGCCACGACGTGGCACCCGAGGTCAACGACGTCTCCTTCGTGGGCACGGTCCACCCCGAGCACGGCCCCGGCTTCGACCTCTGGGTCGGCGGCGGGCTCTCGACCAACCCGATGCTCGCCCACAAGCTCGGCGTGTGGATCCCGCTCGACGAGGTGGCCGACGCGTGGGAGGGCGTCGCCGGCATCTTCCGCGACTACGGCTACCGCCGGCTGCGCTCCAAGGCCCGCCTGAAGTTCCTGCTCGCCGACTGGGGCAAGGACAAGTTCCGCGAGGTGCTCGAGAACGAGTACCTCCACCGCGCGCTCGTCGACAACCCCTCCCCCGAGGCGCCGCTCACCCAGGGCGACCACATCGGCATCCACGAGCAGAAGGACGGCCGCTTCTACGTCGGCGCCGCCCCGGTCGTCGGCCGCATCGACGGCACCACGCTCAGCGCGCTCGGCGACCTCGTCGAGCAGTACGGCGCCCGCGGCGCGCGCCTCACGGCGTACCAGAAGCTGGTCGTCATCGGCGTCGCTGCCGAGGACACCGCCGCGTTCGCCGACGACCTCGAGAAGATCGGCCTCACCGCCCGGCCGAGCAACTGGCGTCGCTCGACGATGGCCTGCACCGGCATCGAGTTCTGCAAGCTCGCCATCGTGGACACCAAGGAGCGCTCGCGTGCCCTGGTGACCGAGCTCGAGAAGCGCTTCCCCGACCTCGACACCCAGATCTCGGTCAACGTCAACGGTTGCCCGAACGCCTGCGCCCGGACGCAGGTCGCCGACATCGGGCTCAAGGGCCAGCTCGTCATGGATGCCGACGGCAACCAGGTCGAGGGCTTCCAGGTCCACCTCGGCGGCGCGCTCGGCCTCAACCCGGCGATGGGTCGCAAGCTGCGCGCGCACAAGGTGACCAGTGCCGGCCTCGACGACTACGTCACCGCGGTCGTCTCGGCCTACCTCGCCGACCGCAACGACGGAGAGCGCTTCGCCGACTGGGTGAACCGTGCCGACGAGGTCCTGCTCCGCGGAGAGCCGGTCACCACATGAGCGAGCGCGCGCAGCCCTTCCACTGCCCCTACTGCGGGGACGAGAACCTGTTCCCCCAGGAGGGCGCGGGTGCCTGGGAGTGCCGCTCGTGCCTGCGCAGCTTCACCGTGAAGATGACCGGGATGATCCGGCCGGGCGGAGGCTCCGCATGAGCGCCTCCACGCAGGCCGCCCGCGACTTCAAGGGCACCCACACCGAGGGGCGTACGCCGGAGGAGCTGCGCGAGCTGGTCTCCCACGTCGGCGCCGAGCTCGAGCTCGCCCCCGCCGAGGTCATCATCGAGTGGGCGGTCGCCACGTTCGGCGACCGCTTCGCGATCACCTCGTCGATGGGCGACGCCGTCCTCGCCCACCTCGCATCGTCGGTCGCTCCTGGCATCGACGTGGTGTTCCTCGACACCGGCTACCACTTCATCGAGACGATCGGCACGCGCGACGCCGTCCAGGCGACCCTGCCGGTCAACCTCCGCACGATCAGCACGTCGCTGAGCGTCGCCGAGCAGGACGAGCAGTACGGCAAGGACCTCTACAAGACCGACCCCGACCTCTGCTGCGCACTGCGCAAGGTGAAGCCGCTCGCCGACACGCTCGCCGAGTACGACGCGTGGGCCACCGGCCTGCGCCGGGCCGAGACCCACAACCGGGTCATCGCACCGGTCGTCGGCTGGGACGCGCGCAAGGGCAAGGTCAAGGTGTCGCCCCTCGCCCGCTGGAGCGACGAACAGGTCGAGACCTACATCGCCGACCACGGCGTGCTGGTCAACCCGCTCGTCCATGACGGCTATCCGAGCATCGGCTGCTGGCCCTGCACCCGCCGCGTCGCCCCCGGTGACGACCCGCGCAGCGGCCGCTGGGCGGGCACTTCAAAGACCGAGTGCGGCATCCATGCCTAGGTCACCCCACGACGTTCTTCTCCTCCGCTGCGCTCCCCCGAACAACGCCGCGGGGACCCCGACCCTCGAGAAGATCGCTCCCTTCATGTCTCGCGACAACGACGTCGCACCTGCCCTGTTCCACCGCACCACCTCTCACGATCGGAGGCACCTCTGATGGCTGCTCCTGCTCTGGTTGCCCTGGCCCACGGAAGCCGGGACCCGCGTTCGGCCACGACGATCAAGGCCCTCGTCGCCGAGGTCAAGGGCATGCGTCCCGACCTCCGCGTCGAGACGGCGTTCCTCGACCTGGCCAAGCCGTCCTTCGACACGGTCGTCGACCGCCTGGTCAAGGCCGGATTCGACGAGATCGTCGTCGTCCCCCTGCTGCTGACCGAGGCCTACCACGCCAAGGTCGACGTGCCCGAGGTGATCGCCGCCGCGATGGCGCGCCACGAGGGGCTCCAGATCCACGCCAGCCGGATCCTCGGCATGGAGGCCGCGTTCCTCGAGGTGCTCGACGTCCGCCTCCGCGAGGCCCTCAAGGCCGCCCGCGTGCGCGAGCTCGACGCCCTCGTCCTGGCTGCCGCCGGGTCGTCCGACCCGCTCGCCAACCAGTCGGTCGCCCGGATCGCCCGCACCTGGGCCGCTCGCCACCGGCTCCCGGTGACGGCCGCGTTCGCCTCGGCCACGCCGCCCGCCGCGGGCGAGGCCGTCCGCGCCCTCCGCGCCGAGGGCAAGCGCCACATCGCCGTCGCGTCGTTCTTCCTCGCGCCCGGCAGGCTGCCCGACCGTGCAGCCGAGCTGGCGATCGAGGCCGGCGCCGTCGCGGTCTCCGACCCGCTGGGTGCCCACCCGGCGGTCGCCCGCGCGATCCTGGCCCGCTACGCGGTGGGTGCGGTCGAGCTCGTCCCCGTCTGAGTCGGCGCGTCCGCGCGCCTCAGCCTCACCGAGTCGGCGCAACTGCGCGCCCAGCCTCACCGAGTCGGCGCATCTGTGCGCACATGCGCCGACTCGGCATCCCTCTGCCGAACACATGCGCCGACTCGGCATCGCTCTGTCGAACACATGCGCCGACTCGGCATCGCTCTGGCGAGCACATGCGCCGACTCGGCGTGGATCTGGCGAACATGTGCGCCTACTCAGAGGTGCTTGAGCGCCTCACGGCGGGAGAGCCCGCTGAGCCGATCGGCGTGGGTCGAGACGAAGGTCCGGACCCACGCTGGATCTGTCCTGGCGTGCTGCCGCAGCGCCCAGCCGAGAGCCTTGCGGATGAAGAACTCCTTGCCGTACGCCGTGTCGTCGAGGTTGGCGACCAGCACCCGCGCCAGGAGGTCGGTGTCCGTCTGCTCGCCGTGCCGGAGCTGGGCGAGCATCGCCGTACGCCGGACCCACATGCTGTCGCGATCCACGGACCACGCGTCCACCACCGCCGTGACGCGGTCCCGGTGGTCGAGCAGGACCTGGCCCACGAGGTGCCCGGCGACCTCGTCGACGACGTCCCACCACGCGCAATGACGCACGAGCCGCTCGAGCAGGGGCAGCAGGTCGGGGTCGAGCCACTGGGCGTAGACGCGGTGCCGGAGCAGCGCGATCGCGGCGTACCACTCCTCCCGGTGGCTGGCGTCCTCGACGAGCTCCAGCGCGGCGGCCTCCCACTGGCCACGGTCGACGAAGCGGTGCTCCGCCAGCAGCGGCCTGAGCAGCGACCTCAGCTCGGGTGCGGTCAGCCCGACGAAGGGCAGCCCGGACTTCATGTACGCCTGCTGCTGGGGCGCACGCACCGGGTCCCCCGCTCCGGACAGGGCAGCGCGGACGGCGCCGACGTACGTCATCGGCGACCGCCCGCGCCTGCCCCACTCATCCCGCCATCCTGTCAGGGACGCGCCTCGTACACGTGGTTGAACGGAGTCTCGGCCACCCGGCGGAACCGGGTGAACCCGGCGTCGGTGACGACCTGGCGGATCGCCGCCTCGCCGGCCTGGGCCCCCATCGCGTAGCCGCCGGGCTGCGACACGGCGTTGGGCACGCACAGGAAGGTCGAGAACCCGTAGAACACCCGCCCCACCGGGTTGAGGTTGTCGGCCACCGTGTCCCCGGCTGCCGGCTCGACGATCATCCAGGTCCCGTCCGCGGCGAGTGAGCGACGGACGTGCTGGGCCGCACCGAGGGGGTCGCCCATGTCGTGCAGGCAGTCGAAGGTCGTGACCAGGTCGAGGTCGTGCTCGTCCAGCGACTGCGCGCCGGCAACGTCGAACCTGACCCGCTCCGACAACCCGGCGTCGTCCGCCTGCGTGCGGGCCGCGTCGATCGACCCCTGGTGGTAGTCCGAGCCGACGAACGAGCTCGCCGGGAACGCCTGCGCCATCAGGATCGTCGAGGCGCCGTGACCACACCCGAGGTCCGCGACCCGTCCGCCCCGCTCGAGCCGGGCGGCCACCCCGTCGAGCGCGGGGATCCACTCCGGAAGCAGGTGCATGAGGTAGCCCGGGCGGAAGAAGCGCTCGCAGCCGGTGAAGACGTCCTGGTCGTGCTCGTGCCAGCCGTAGCCGGCGCCCGTGCGGAACGAGTGCTCGATCTCGGGCAGCGCCTTGAGCGCGCCGATGGCCAGCTCGAACGCACCGGGGAGGAAGACCGGACCGGTGGGGTCGGTGAGCGCGAACGCCTTCTCGGGGGTCATCGAGTACGTCCCCGTCCCGGCGTCGTGCTCGACGTAGCCGCCGGCGGCCTGGCCCCGCAGCCACTCGTCGACGTAGCGGGGGTCGGTGTCGGTGGCGGCCGCGAGCGTACGCGCGTCGGCCGGACCCTGCGCCAGGCTCCGGTACAGCCCGAGCCGCTCGCCCAGCAGGACGTTGCCTGCACCTATCGTGGCGCCGAGGTCGCCGACGAAAGCTCCGACGAACGCCATCAGCGTGTCCATGTCGATGGCGGTCGGCTCGGTCGCCCGGTCCTGGTCCGGTTCGGTCCTCTGGTCGATGGTCGTCATGGCGGTCTCCCTCTTTCGGCATCCGGGGTGGATGCTGGTCACGGAGAGAGTGCGCGGCCCTGGTTGCACGCCGATTGCAACCACGCTGCAACGTCCGGACCGCACGCTCGTCACATGGCGCAACGGGAGCGGCTGCAAGGGGAGGACGTCATGCGAGCACGAGAACCCGACACCACCGGGTACGTCGACGTGGCCGGCGTACGCCTGGCGTGGGAGTCGTTCAACGACTCGGCCGACACGACGGTGCTGTTCGTGCCGATCGACACATGCGTCAACAGCCGGGCGTGGAAGGGGCAGGTGGCCTACCTCGCCCAGCACTTCCGCGTGGTGACCGTCGACCCGCCCGGCAACGGCCGGTCGGGACGCGAGCTGGATCCCGAGGCGTACGGCGACCTCGCGCTGGTCGCCGACACCCTGGCCGTGATGGACCACCTCGCGATCGAGAGCGCAGTGCTCGTCGGCATCTGCGTCAGCGCCTGGCAGGCCCTGCTCACCGCCGCGCTCCACCCCGAGCGCGTCCTCGGGGTGGCGGCAGTCGCCCCGTGGGCCCGGGACCACACACCGCCGTTCCCGGTCCGGCTCGAGGCGATGAAGCACTTCGACGAGGAGCTCGACGACTACTCGGGCTGGAAGGGCGACAACCGCCACTACCTGCCCGACCACTGGCCCGAGTTCGCAGCGTTCTTCTTCGACCAGATGCTCCCCGAGCCCCACTCGACCAAGCAGCTCGAGGACATCGTCGGATTCACCCGTGAGACCACAGGCGCGGTGATCATGGCCGAGAACGAGGGCTCCCGCTTCCCCGACACCGCGACCGAGGCCGAGAAGCTGCTGCGGGGCATCTCCGCACCGGTGCTCGTCGTGCAGGGCACGGCCGACCTCTGCCAGCCCCAGGGCCGGAGTCGGAGCATCGTGGAGTGGACCGGTGCCGAGCACCTGCTCCTCGAGGGTTCCGGCCACCTCCCGATGGCGCGCTACCCGGTCGTGGTCAACCAGGCCATCAAGGCGCTGGTGGACCGGGCCTCCGGGTCGCCCGCCACCGCGCCGTCGCCGGTCCGTCATCCTCGGCGACGCCCCCGCGTCCTCTTCCTCTCCTCGCCGATCGGTCTCGGACACGTGCGGCGCGACCTGGCCATCGCCGACGCGATGCGCGAGCAGCGCCCGGACGTCGAGGTCGAGTGGCTCACCCAGTCTCCGGTTGCCGAGTTCCTCGAGCAGCGCGGTGAGGTGGTCCACCCCGCCTCCCGCCTGCTGGCGAGCGAGTCCGGACACTTCGAGGCCGAGTGCGGCGAGCACGACCTCCACGCCTTCGACGCCGTACGCCGGATGGACGAGGTGCTGGTCAACAACTTCATGGTCTTCGACGACCTGGTGGAGCGGGAGTCCTTCGACCTGTGGGTGGGCGACGAGGCGTGGGACCTCGACCACTTCCTCCACGAGCACCCGTCCCTCAAGCGGGCGCCCTTCGTCTGGATGACCGACTTCGTCGGCTGGGTGCCGATGCCCGACGGCGGTGAGCGCGAGGCGTTCCTGACTGCGGACTACAACGCCGAGATGGTCGAGCACGTCGCCCGCACGCCGGACCTGCGCGACCGGGCGGTCTTCGTGGGCGACCCGGCCGATGTCGTCGACCTGCCGCTGGGCCCGGGGCTGCCGACTGCCCGCGCCTGGACGGAGCAGCACTTCGACTTCGCCGGCTACGTCATGGGCGAACGGCCGGACCCGGGACGACGTGACGAGCTGCGGGGCCGGCTCGGCTACGGCGAGGACGAGGTGGTCTGCCTCGTGTCCGTCGGCGGCTCCGGGGTGGGCCACCACCTGCTGCACCGGGTCGCTGCGGCGTACGAGCCGGCCGCCGCACGCCTCCCCGGTCTGCGCATGGTCGTCGTGGCCGGTCCGCGCATCGACCGCGACGCGCTGGTGCTGCCCGACGGTGTGGAGGTGCACGGGTTCCTGCCGGACCTCGACCTGCACCATGCTGCGTGCGACGTCGCCGTCGTGCAGGGCGGTCTCAGCACCACCATGGAGCTGACCGCTGCGCAGCGCCCGTTCCTCTACGTGCCGCTCGAGCACCACTTCGAGCAGCAGGTGCACGTCCGGCACCGGCTCGAGCGGCACCGCGCCGGCCGCGCCCTGGCGTACGCCGACACCGACCCCGACCATGTCGCCGACGAGATCGCGGCCTGCCTGGCCGGGCCCGTCGACTACGTCCCGGTGCCCTCCGACGGGGCGGCGCGCGCCGCCGGCATGGTGCTCGAGGTGCTCTGAGCCACGTCGTCGACCCGTCGTCGAACGGCCGGCCACGACGACTCCGTCGCGTCGTACAACGGGGCGAGGAGCCGGCCGGCCTCCTCGCCGTCACCGCGCTCGCCGGCGGCACGGGCCAGCAGGAGGTAGGCGTCGGCCCCCAGGATCCATGCCCGGCCCGGTGGGCAGTCCACGCGCCCGAGCGCCTCGGTCGCGCCGCGCGTCTCCTCGCCGGTGAGCGCCGCCAGCGTGGCGGCACACAGCAGCTGACCCGGTCGGGCGGTGCCGCTCCGCGTGGCCAGACCGGACCGGGCCACGACCTCGGCCTCCGCACGTTCGCCCGTCTCCACGAGCGTCGCCGCCAGCAGCCCGGCGGCCCACGAGTGCCACCACGGATGGTCCACCGCGGACGTGGCCTCGACCGCCCGGCGACCGAGACGACGGGCGCCGTCCAGGTCGCCGGCGAGCCTGGCCAGCCAGCCCTCGTAGGCCTGGATGTAGCCCGCGTAGGCCGGAAAGCCGCTGCGGACGTTGAGGTCCAGGGCCTGGGCCACCAGGTCGTCGGCCTCGTCCCACTGGTCGTACGCCGCCGGGACGAAGGCCGACTCGAACACCACCCACTGGATGAGCCAGGCGTCGCCGCGGGCACGGACGAGCGGCTCGAGCTCCCTGACCAGCGTGGCCAGTGCCGGTGCGTCGCCCAGGTACCAGGCGACGGTCTTCAGGCCGTCGAGGGCGAGGACCACGCCGTCCTCCGAATCCGCGGCACGCGCGCGCGCCAGCACCCGCGCGGCGCGGTGGCCGGCGTCGGTCAATCGCAGCTGGCTGGCCTCCAGGACCGCCAACCGGCTCGCGAAGTCGGCCTCGGCCCGCCTGTCCCCCAGCTCGGCCGCCAACCGGGCACCCGCCTCGAGCGGGCCCAGCAGGTCGTCAGCCCCGAGCTGCGCGCCGACGGCCGCGTCACCGCCGCGGGCGCGGAGGGCGGCGAGCTCCAGCCTCCGCTCACCGATGCTCCGGGCCGTCGCGAGCGCCGAGTCGATGTCCTCGATGGCGGCAGCCCAGCTCATCCCGGCTTCGTGGACGCGACCACGGACGAGCAGGGCTCGCGCCCGCGTCTCCCCTGCCAGGTCCGCCACGCCCAGGACCCGCTCCACGAGCGTGCGAGCGTCCTCCACCGCTGCCCGCCGGAGGGCCTCCTCCCCGGCGAGCAGCCAGCCACGAGCCGCACGGGTGTCGTCACCAACGGCGTGGGCGTGGGCGGCCATCACCTCCGGACGATCGCTGGTCAGGTCGGCAGCGCGGCGGTGGTAAGCCGCAGCCACAGCCTGCGGGAGCGCGTCGTACACGCACTCCTGGAAGAGGTCGTTGGCGAACTCGTAGACGGCGCCGCTGCGCACGAACAGGCCGCTGAGGGTGAGGTCCTCGCCGTGGCGGGTGACGCTGACCTCGGACAGCTCCGTCAGCGCGCCCAGGAGGCGCGGGGCGAGCCGGCGTCGCAGCACGGCGGCAGCCTCGACCACCGAGCGCTCCTCGGGCGCCAGCCGCTCGACACGAGCCAGCACCGAGGCGGAGAGGGACGCGGGGACTCCTGTCTCGCCGCCGGCGAGGGCACGCAGGGACTCCACCACGCTGAGCGTGTGACCTGCCGTGCGAGCCATGACCTGCCTCCCGTGGGCGGCCAACCCGGCTGCTGCGGCGAGCGCGTCGACAGCGGCCGCGTCCAGGGGTCGCAGCCGCACGAGCCGGGCACGGTCGCCCAGGCGTTCGGCCACGGTGGGGTCCTCGCTGCGCACGGCCGCGACCAGCAGGACCCGTGATCCGGCCAGCTGCCCGGCCAGGTAGCCGAGCAGGTCGACGGTGGCGGCGCCGGCGTCCTGCACGTCGTCGAGGACGAGCACGAGCGGCTGCGTGACGGACAGCCGGCGCAGCGCGGCCAGCACCGCGTCGTACGTCGCCCGGCGCTGGAGGTCGTGGTCGGCCGGAGGCGCCGGGGCGCCGCGCAGCACCGGGCCGAGATCGGGCATCAGCGAGGCCCACGCCGCCTCGTGGTCGCGGACCGCGGTGAACAGCATGTCGAGCGTCAGCCCCGCAAGGGCGGGCCGGAGCGCGTCGACGAACGGCTGCAGGAAGAGCGACCGCTCGGCCGGGTGGCACCGGCCGCGCAGCACGACCCCGCCGGTGGCCGAGCACGTCGTCGCCACCGCGTCGAGGAGACGCGTCTTGCCGATGCCCCCCTCCCCGACCACCATCATCAGCTCGACGTGGCCGTGCGCGAGCACGTCGTCCCACGCCCGCCCGAAGAGATCGAGGTGCTCGTCGCGGCCGACGAGCGACATCTGCGGCGGGGTCGCGGCCCGCGTCGGCCCGTGCTCGTCCTGCGCGACCGACCCTGGCTCGCGCAGCAGTGCGACGTGCAGGTCCGCGGTCGCGCGGTCGGGCTCGGTGCCCAGGTCCTCTCGCAGCCGCCGGACGAGCCGGTCGTACGTCGCGAGCGCGGCCGCCACCTGGCCGTCGGCGGCGAGCGCGCGCATCAGGTCGCGCACCGCCCGCTCGTCGTAGGGGTCGGGCCCCGTATCGGCGGACGCCACCGCCACCGCCCGGCCGGTGTCGAGCGTGAGGAGCGCCACGACCCGGTGATGACGTGCGTCCCGCCGCACGGAGTCGACCTCGCGGCGCACCTGGTCGACCCAGTCGCCGTCCTCCTCGCCGACGAGCGCGGTGCCGCTCCCGAGCAGCTCCTGGGCGGCGGCCGCCGCAGCCTCGGCCACCGCGTGCTGCCCCGCGGACGCCCGGCTGGCGGCCTGCGCACAGAGCTGCTCCGCCTCGGCCAGGTCGAGCGACCAGGCCCCGCCCAGGGCGTAGGCGCCGGGCAGGCCGACCACCAGGCCCGGGCCCAGGGTCCGCCGGAGCCGGCTGACGATTGTGGCGACATTGGCCGCGGGATCCGCGGGAGGACGGTCGGCCCACAGCACCTCCGTGATGCGGTCGGTGGTCACCGCGTTGCCTCGGGCACTGGCGAGGAGGGCGAGAAGGCGACGCGCCTTGCGGCTCCCGAGGTCACGGCCCGTGAGCGTGCCTCCGGCGACGTCGGCGCCCAGCGCGGACGACAGCCGGAGCCGGATGACGCCGACACGTGGGCTCACACCACGAGTATCCGCCCCTCGCGGCCGGGCGGACGAGGGGTTTCACGTCAGCCGACCAGGCGCTCGCGCAGGTGCTCGAGCTGGCGGGCGGGGTCCTCGGTGACGCCACCGTGGACCGGGCCGGGTTGCAGGACGGTGCTGCGGGGTGCCTTGAGGAAGCCGAACCGCTGGCCGAGCGACTGGCGCGCGGCCTCCCCGGCCCGCTCGTCACCGCGACAGACCAGGTCGACGAAGGCCAGCGCCTCACGGACCTGCGCGACCTCGATGCCGGAGTGCAGGGCCCGCAACCGTTCGGTGTCGACGTGGCACACGACGTCGAGGAAGTCGGCGGCCTGGCAGTGCAGCACCACGCCGACGTTGAGGAACTCCTCGCGGTCGGGTCGCGGCACGCAGCGCAGCACGACGTACTGGTAGGCCTGCCTCATCGCGCACCACCCGGCAGCCACTGGCGGGTGCCGAGCCGGGCGTCCAGGAAGTCGACGTACGCCGCACGCAACGCGTCGGCCGACTCGGCCCCGGGGACGGCCTCGAGCCACACGTCGGGGACGTCGGCCAGCACCTCGCTGAAGGCCTCGCGGCCGAGGCCGGCGGAGATCTCGTCGTCGAGCTCCCGCGCCAGGCCGGCGCAGGTCTCGAACACGTGGCCGCTCGGGTCCCACGGCTGGGCGGCGAACTTCGCGGGGTCGGTGAGTCCGGAGGTCCAGCCGTGGTGGAAGTAGAGCGCAGCGCCGTGGTCGATCACCCAGAGGTCGCCGTGCCAGAGGAGGAGGTTGGGGTTGCGCCACGACCGGTCGACGTTGGCAGTGAAGGCATCGAGCCACAGGACGCGGGCACCCTCGTCCTCGGCGGTGCTCACCTGCCCGTCGACGCCGAACGACCCGGGCAGGAAGTCGATCCCGAGGTTGGGCCCGACACTGGCGTTGAGCAGGTCCTGCACCTCCTCGTCGGCCTCGTAGCGGGCGAGCTCTGGGTCGAGGTCGAGCACCACGAGACGCGGTGTGCGCAGGCCGAGGCGCGTGGCCAGCCCACTGACGATCACCTCGGCGACGAGCACCTTGGCGCCCTGGCCGGCGCCGCGGAACTTGCAGACGTAGGTCCCGAGGTCGTCGCCCTCGACGACCCCGGGCAGGCTGCCGCCCTCGCGCAGCGGGGTGACGTAGCGCGTGACGGTGACGAGTGGGAGTCCGGTCGAGATCACTGGACCGGGGACTCCTCGGCCAGCCTCTTCTTCTCGGCCTCGACGTCGAAGTCGGCCGCCGGCCACTTCAGGTCGAGCCCGCGAAGGGTGTCGAGGAGGAGCTGGGCGACGGCGAGGTTGCGGAACCACTTCTTGTCCGACGGCACGACGTGCCACGGGGCGACCTGGGTGCTGGTGCGCTCGAGGACGAGCTCGTAGGCCTCGCGGTAGGCGGGCCAGAAGGCGCGCTCGTCGAGGTCTCCGGTGTTGTACTTCCAGTACTTCGCCGGGTTGTCCAGCCGGGCGGCCAGACGTGCCTTCTGCTCGTCGGCACTGATGTGCAGCATGCACTTCACGATGGTCACGCCCTCGTCGACCAGGCGCGCCTCGAACTCGTTGATCGCGCCATAGCGGCGCTCGATCTCGTCGGGCTCGGCGAAGCCGCGCACCTTCGCGATCAGCACGTCCTCGTAGTGCGAGCGGTCGAAGACCCCGATGTAGCCCGCTGGCGGCAGGCCCTTCTCGATGCGCCAGAGGAAGTCGTGCCTGCGCTCCGCGTCGGTCGGCGCCTTGAAGCTGGTGATCCGCACGCCCTGAGGGTCGACGAGCCCGATCGTGTGGCGCAGCACACCACCCTTGCCGCTCGTGTCCATGCCCTGCAGGACGAGCAGGACACGTCGCTCGCTGTCGACGGTGCGCTCGGCCCAGAGCTGCTCCTGCAGGTCGGCGAGCTCGTCACCCATCGCGTAGAGGGCGGCCTTGCCGTCGGCCTTCTTGCCGTCGAACCCGGGCGCCGCGTCCGTCTCGATCGAGGTCAGGTCGACCGGTCCGTCCGGCAGGCGGAGGGCGTCGGCGATGGCGGAGGTGGTCATGGGCACATCATGTCCCACGTCCGCCGAGCACCCGGCGCACGTCGAGCGTGTGGCCGACCACCGTGTGGGTCGAGCCGTCGGACTGCGGCTGGTCGAACCACACCCCCGGCTCGAAACCGGCCTTGGCCAGGACCCTGCACGAGGCGCGGTTGCGGTGGTCCGGTGCCGCGAAGCAGGACGTCGCCCCCGGGCGCCGCTCGCGGACGTGCAGCAGCCAGGTCCAGAGCATCACCGGCCCCAGTCCCCTGCCCCGCCACTCGTCGGCGCCGATCGCGTAGTCGACACCGACGGCATTCGCATCCGGTGCGAGGACGGAGTACTCCGGGTAGTCGCGGAGCAGGTAGTCCTGCACGAACCCGACCGGCTGACCGCCGACCTCGACCATCCACATCTGGGTCGGGCTGCGGCCGTCGATGCGCTCCGCGTACATCTGCCGGATCTGCTCGAGGGTCTGCTCGCGGCCGATCTGCCACCACCGGCGTACGCCATCACCCTCCCGCCAGCGGGTGACGAGATCGAGGTCGTCATGGGCCATCGCGCGCAGCGACACCGTCCGGTCGGGTGCCACCTCGAACTGCTTGACGGGCCCGGACAGGTCGATCGGCACCGGTTCGCCGGGCGCTGCCAAGCGACGCGCAGCCGCCAGCCAGGGCTCGCCGCTGCGGGTGTGGGTGACGTCCTCGCGACCGTCACTCCGGACGGAGACGCGTACGCCGTCCATGGTTGCCGGGCCTCAGTGGGCGAGGGCGCCCGGCACCACGGGCGGCAGCACGGACCACGGGAAGTCGATCCACTGCTCGGTGCTGCGCCACGCGTAGTCGGGCTTGATGACCGACTGAGGCTTCTCGTAGATCACCACGGTGCGCGCCTCCAGGACATGCCCCTCGCAGAACTCGTGCACGAGCTCGAGGGTCCGGCCGGTGTCGGCCACGTCGTCGGCGATGAGCACCTTGAGCCCGGACAGGTCCACCCGCGCCGGCGTGGGCGGCAGCATGATCGGCACCTCGAGGCGCTGGTCGACGCCGGTGTAGAACTCGACGTTGATCACGGACAGGTTCTTCACCCCGAGCGCGTAGCCCAGTCCCATCCCGAGGGCGAGCCCACCGCGGGCGATCGCGAGGATCATGTCGGGCTCGAAACCGGAGTCCGCCACCTCCTGCGCCAGCTCACGGGTGGCGGTGCCGAACAGCTCGTACGTCAGGACCTCGCGCTCGTTGCTCACGCTCTCATCCCACCAGAGGCGGGTCGCCGCACGGAAGGGGTGGGTCAGTGGTCGAACGGTGGCTCGAGGTCGTCGGCGCTGTCGTCGTCAGCGTCGGCGAACGCCTCACGCACCACCGAGAACGCCAGACCCGCGGAGTAGCCCTTGCGCGCCAGCAGCCCGGCGAGTCGACGCGTCGCGACCTGCCGGTCCAGCGAGGCCATCGTGCGCATCTTCTTCTCGACCAGTGCCCGGGCCGCGGTCCGCTGGTCGTCCTCGTCGATCTGCTCGAGCGCCGCCCTGGCCTCCTCGTCACCGATGCCCTTGCGACGCAGCTCCTGGGCCAGGGCGCGGGGAGCGAGCCCACGACTGCGGTGCCGGCTCTCGACCCACTGCTCGGCGTAGGCCGAGTCGTCGATCAGGCCCACGTCGGTGAACCGGTCGAGCAGCTCGGTGGCGACCTCGTCGGGCACCTCGCGCTTGGCCAGCTTGTCGGCGAGCTCCTTGCGGGTCCGCGCCTGGCCCGTCAGCGAGTCGAGCAGGATCGTGCGACCGACGCCTTCCGGATCGGCCTCCACCGCCGCCGTCGCAGCGGCCTCGCGGGCAGCCTTGGCCTCGGCACGCTCGGCCGGGCTGCGGGTGCGACTGCGCCCACCCTTCTTCGTGCGGCGTTCGCCGGACGAACGCTCACCGGACGACCGCTCCCCGAACGAGCGCTCGGCGGGAGGCGTGGAGGGGGTGTCCCCCACCCACGCCTTCACGCCGAGGCTGACGTCACCGGCCCATGAAGGGGCAGGGCGCGACTCAGAAGTCATTGACCCCGATGGGCTCGTCACTCAGGTCGTCGGCGGGCTTGTCGACGGCGGGAGTGACGCCCAGCTTCTCCAGGATCAGCTTCTCGATCTCGTTGGCGAGGTCGGGGTTGTCCTTGAGGAAGTTGCGCGAGTTTTCCTTGCCCTGACCGAGCTGGTCGCCCTCGTAGGTGTACCAAGCGCCCGCCTTGCGGATGATGCCCGCCTCGACACCGACGTCGATCAGGCCACCCTCGCGGCTGATGCCCTTGCCGTACATGATGTCGAACTCGGCCTGCTTGAACGGCGGCGCCACCTTGTTCTTCACGACCTTGACGCGGGTGCGGTTGCCGACCATGTCGGTGCCGTCCTTGAGCGTCTCGATGCGGCGCACGTCGAGGCGGATCGAGGAGTAGAACTTCAGCGCACGACCACCGGTCGTGGTCTCGGGCGAGCCGAACATCACGCCGATCTTCTCGCGCAGCTGGTTGATGAAGATGGCGGTCGTGCCGGAGTTGTTGAGGGCACCGGTCATCTTGCGCAGCGCCTGGCTCATCAGGCGGGCCTGGAGTCCGACGTGGCTGTCGCCCATCTCGCCCTCGATCTCGGCGCGGGGCACCAGCGCCGCGACGGAGTCGATGACGATCAGAGCCAGGGCACCGGACCGGATCAGCATGTCGGCGATCTCGAGCGCCTGCTCACCGGAGTCGGGCTGGGAGACCAGGAGGGCGTCGGTGTCGACACCGAGGTTCTTGGCGTAGTCGGGGTCGAGCGCGTGCTCGGCGTCGATGAAGGCGACGATGCCGCCGGCCGCCTGGGCGCTGGCCACCGCGTGGAGCGCGACCGTCGTCTTGCCGGAGGACTCCGGTCCGTAGATCTCCACGACCCGGCCGCGCGGCAGTCCGCCCAGGCCGAGGGCGACGTCGAGGGCGATCGACCCGGTGGGGATCACCTCGAGCGGGGCACGCGTCTCGTCACCCAGTCGCATGACCGAGCCCTTGCCGAACTGCTTCTCCACCTGTGCGAGCGCGGCTTCGAGGGCCTTCTCGCGGTCTGCTCCAGCCATTGCTGTGTCCCGTTCTCTCGTCGTTGTGTGAGGTACATCTGCGACGCTAGGGCGAGCCACTGACACTCCCTGATCAGGAGTGTCGGACGCTGTGGACAACCTCGCCCGACGTCGTACCTGTGGACGCACAGTAGCCCGAACAGGTGTTCGACACGACGTTCGAACGCGGCGTGTCGCGCGGGTGTTCGGTCGGCTCGGAGGCGACCCGTTCAGGAGTGCCGACGGGTGACGCGTCCGGCGACCACGACGGTGCCGGCGAGCAGTGCGGCGAAGGCAGCGAGCGCGGGGTAGCCCCACCCTCCGACGATCACGCCCGCCAGCGCGCCGCCACCTGCGGCGGTCAGCGCCATCACCATGTCGGAGGTGCCCTGCACGTCGGTGCGGGCGTCGATCGGGGTGCGGTCGGCGATCACCGTCGACGCGGCCACGGTCGCGCACGACCAGCCCAGCCCGAGCAGGAAGAGCCCGGTGAGGATCTGCCACGAGGAGCCCTCGGGCGAGAGCCCGCACAGCGCCAAGGCGACCAGCAGCACGCCTCCCCCGGTGACCAGGACGGTGGACCGGCCGAACCGGTCGGCAGCCCAGCCGACGACCGGCGAGAAGGCGAACATGCCGAGCACGTGGACCGAGATCACGAAGCCGATGACCTCGAGGTGCGCCCCGCCGTGCTCCATGTGGAGCGGCGTCATGATCATCACCGTCACCATCGCCGCGTGCGCGCTGGCCATCGCCACGACGGCCGCACCGACTGCCGGCACCTCGCGGACGACCTCGACGAAGCGACCCCACGACCGACCGCGCGGCTCGGGCCCGACCGTCGGGGTCACGCCCGCGGCGGCCTGCGCCACGAGCAGCGGGTCGGGCCGCAGCCGCCACCACACCCAGCCGGCAGCGATGACGAGGACGGCAGCGCCGATGGCGAAGCCGCCCGTGAGCTCGGGGATGCCCAAGGCCCGGGCGGCCGAGCCACCCACACCGACCAGGTTGGGGCCGGCGACGGCACCGATCGTGGTCGCCCACACGACCAGGGAGAGGGCTCGCGCGCGGTGCTCCTCCTTGGCAAGGTCCGTCGCGGCGTAGCGCGACCCGGAGTTGACCGCGGTGGTCGCGCCCAGGAGCAGGGCGCCGAGCAGCAGCACGAGCATCGAGTCGACGACGCCCGCGACGACGGCCAGCACGGCACCGGTGGCGCCGACCAGGTAGCCGGTGACCAGGCCGATGCGACGGCCACGTCGCCGCATCACCCGCGCCAGGCCGTACGCCGCAGCGGCCGTGCCCAGCACCTGGAAGGTCTGCGCGAGCCCCGCCATCGTCTCGCTGCCGGAGATGTCGCGTGCCAGCAAGGAGGCCGTGGTGACGCCGATCGTGACGCCGACCGCCCCGACGGCCTGTGAGACCAGGAGCGTGCGCACGGTGTGGCGCTGGACGGCCTCGAGGTCGAGGTCGTCGACGACGGGTCTGCTCACCGCTCGCTCTCGGGCAGCTCGAGCTGGCGCCAGACGGCTGCCCAGACCTGCTTGGGCGGCATGCCGGAGTCGAGCGCCTCCTGCGTCGTGCGGCCGTCGAGGTCGCGCACCACGGTCAGCTCCGCCCACGTGCGGGAGTAGCTGCGGCCGATCGCCTCGTCGAGCCGCGTCCAGAACTCGGTGTGCCTCACGGGGACACCCCATCACGGACCGCTGACAGCTCCAACCAGGACTCGGACCGCTTGCCCGCGATGCCGCCGACCACCTCGACCTCCGTCCAGCCCGCTCCGAGCGCCACGTCGCGCAGGTCGTCGGCATGCCAGTAGGTGAAGTGGCGGGGATCGGGGACCGATCCGTGGGTCGACCAGCCGTCGCCGTCGCCCTCCTTGACGGCCATCCGCAGGACTCCGCCACGACGGGTCACGCCGGCCAGCCGCGTCAGCACGGTGGGGAGGTCGTCGCGGCGGACGTGCAGGAGCGACGCGTTCGCCCACACCCCGTCGTACGCGCCCTCCGGTGAGGACAGGTCGTCGTTGAGCGGGTCGAGGAGGTCGGCGTCGTGCCCCTGCTCGCGCAGGAGCGCGACGAAGCCGGGGGTGATGTCCGTGCGCCGCACCTGGAGGCCGAGGCCCTCCATCAGGACGGCGTCGCGACCGCCGCCCGAACCGATCTCGAGCACACGAGCACCGGCGCCCAACCGGCGTACGAAGTCCTCGATGTCGCTGCGGACCTCTGCGGGCATCGACAGCGTGTTGGCCGCGTAGGCGGCCGCATGACGGTCGTAGGCGCGGACGGTCTCCTCGACAGCCTCACCCATCGTGGGCGCCGACGTCGTGCAGGTGGTGGACCACGTCGTGCAGGTGATAGCTGCCGAGGGACTCGACGGTGAAGCGGTCGCCGTTGGACCGGAGGCCGGGACGGTCCTTCGTCGCGTCGGTGACGTTCGCGTAGATCCCCGCGACGGTACCGGCGGCCTCGATCAGCTCGACCGCGACGACGGTCGCGTCCTGGCTGCCGTAGTCGCTCTCGACCGCCGTGGCGTCCTGGTCCCAGTTGGCGAAGGTCGGTGCGTCCTCGTCGAGCATCGCGCGGAGCCGCTGGGCGAACAGCACGTGCACGTCGCGGACGTGGCAGCCGTACTCGAGGGGCGACCACACCTCGGGTGACGGCCGCGTCCCCACGTCGTCGCGGGTGAGCACCTGCGACCACGTCATCGCGGTGTCGTGCACGAGTCGCGGCAGGTCGCCCACCCCTTGCTCGCGAGGGGCGAAACCGCACTCCGCGCACGGGCGCTCCAGGACCCAGGTCCAGTCCTTGGTGTCGGGGGTGATGCCCATGTCCGACATCCAACCAGCGCGGGCGCTGGGGACAACGTGCGGAACGGACATCCTCCGCGCACTTCCCGCCGATCGGCTGAGCGACCGGCCGTCAGGCCAGGCCGAGCTCGCGGGTCGACACCTCACGCATCTCGACCTTGCGGACCTTGCCGGTGACCGTCATCGGGAACTCCTCGACGACCATCACGTAGCGCGGGATCTTGTAGTGCGCGAGCCTGCCGTCGGCGTACGAGCGCACGGCCGCGGCGTCCAGCGGCTCCGCGCCCGAGCGCATCCGCAGCCACGCGCAGAGCTCCTCGCCGTACTTCTCGTCCGGGACGCCGACGACCTGGACGTCCTCGATGTCGGGGTGCGTGTAGAGGAACTCCTCGATCTCGCGCGGGTAGATGTTCTCGCCGCCGCGGATGACCATGTCCTTGATCCGCCCGGTGATCCTGAGGAAGCCCTCGTCGTCCATCACACCGAGGTCCCCGGTGTGCATCCAGCCGTCCGCGTCGACGGCCTCGCGGGTCTTCTCCTCGTCCTGCCAGTAGCCGAGCATCACCGAGTAGCCGCGGGTGCAGAACTCCCCCGCCTCGCCCCGCGGCAGGGTGTCGCCGCTGACCGGATCGACGATCTTGACCTCCAGGTGCGGTGCGACGCGACCGACGGTGCCGACCTTCCGCTCGAGCGAGTCGTCCGTGTGCGTCTGCGTCGACACCGGCGACGTCTCGGTCATGCCGTAGGCGATGGTCATCTCGTCGATGCCGGATGCGATGAGCTTCTTCATCATCTCCTCGGGGCACGGCGAGCCCGCCATGATGCCGGTGCGCACGCTGGTGAGGTCGTACGACGACACGTCCGGGAGCGCCCACTCCGCGATGAACATCGTGGGCACTCCGTAGAGCGAGGTGCAGGCCTCGTCGGCCACCGCGCGGAGCGTGAGCGAGGGGTCGAAGCCGGGGGCGGGGATGACCATCGTCGCGCCGTGGGTGGTGCACGCGAGGTTGCCCATCACCATCCCGAAGCAGTGGTAGAAGGGCACCGGGATGCAGACCCGGTCCGCCTCGGTGTAGCGGCAGGTCTCGCCCACGAGGTAGCCGTTGTTGAGGATGTTGCGGTGGCTCAGGGTGGCGCCCTTGGGGAAGCCGGTCGTGCCCGAGGTGTACTGGATGTTGATCGGGTCGTGCGGCTCGAGCGACGCCGAGCGCACGCGCCGGTCGTCGTCGGTGATGCCGTCGGCGTCCGCCAGCAGCCCCGCCCAGCTCTGCTCGTCGTCGAGGTAGACCACGCGCTCGAGGGCAGCGTCCCGCCCAGCCGTCTCCTCGATCATCGCGCGGTAGTCGCTCGTCTTGAACGACGTCGCGCTGACCAGCAGACGCATGCCGCTCTGGTTGACCACGTAGGCGAGCTCGTGGGTGCGGTAGGACGGGTTGACGTTGACCAGGATCGCGCCGACCTTGGCCGTGGCGAGCTGCACGATCGTCCACTCGGCGCTGTTGGGTCCCCAGATGCCGACGCGGTCGCCCTTCTCGATGCCCGCACCCATCAGCCCGCGCGCGAGGACGTCGACGTCGCGGTCGAGGGCGGACCACGTCCACCGCCGACCGCTCGTGCACTCGACGAGCGCCTCGCGGTCCGGGTAGGTCGACACGGTCCGCTCGAAGTTGGCGCCGATCGTCTCCTCCAGCAGCGCCGGAGCGGCCTCACCCTGTGCGTAGGAGTCCATGCGCAGCAACCTAGGCGCGGCGGACATTCCTGACCAGAGGCCTCAGGTGAGCAGCAACGCGTCGAGACGTCGGCGTACGACGAGCAGGCCCCCGATGCCCATGACGGCGAGGTAGACCACGGACACTCCCGACTCCCACGTCACGACGCCGGTGGTGAGCTCGCGGCACAGCACCACGCCGCGGTAGAGGGGGGTGGCCTCCACGACCCAGCGCAGGACGCCATCACCGAACGCCTCGATGGGGAAGAACGTCGCCGAGAACAAGAACAGCGGCATCTGCGCGAGGGTGATCTTGTCGAAGTCCTGCCAGCTCTTCATCCACGTCGTCAGCGCCATGCAGACGGCGGAGAACGCGAACGCGATCAGCACCGCTGCCGGCAGCGCCAGCACGGCCCACCACGACCCCACGAGCCCCATCGCGACCATCACGACGAGGAAGGCGGCGGAGTAGATCGAGCCCCGGATCAGGCCCCACGTGATCTCGCCGCGCGCGATGTCACCCGTCGTCATCGGGGTGGCGAGCATCTGGTCGTAGAGCTTCTCGTACTTGAGCTTGAAGAACACGTTGAACGTCGAGTCGAGCAGCGCGCCGTTGAAGGCGGACGTGGCGAGCATCGCCGGCGCCACGAACGCGGCGTAGGGCACCTGCTCGCCGTGGAACTCGAACGAGTCGATCAGCTGGCCGACGCCGATGCCGATCGAGAAGAGGTAGAGGACGGGCTCGAGGAAGCCGGTGAGGAAGAGCTTCCACGCGGACCTGTAGACGATGAAGTTGCGCAGCACCAGCAGCCGGGCGGCATGCACAGGCGTCAGCGGCGCGGGGATCGCGACAGCCATCTCAGACCTCCAGCCGCTTGTCGAGGCCGGTGACCGACCAGCGCCAGCCGACCGCGCAGAGCACGACCAGCACGGTGACGTTGATCGCGGCGAGCGACCAGTCGACCGTGTCGAGGCAGAACATCCGCGACAGCGAGACGCCGTGCCACAGCGGGGTCAGGCGGGCCACCCACTCGAGCACCGGTCCGAGGTTGGCGATCGGGAAGAAGGCACCGGAGAAGAGCGTCAGTGGCAGCACGCCGAGCCGGAAGAGCACACCGAAGCCCTCCTCGGACTTCAGTCGCGCGGAGTAGCCGAAGGTCAGCAGCGCGAAGGTCGTGCCGACGAGCACCTGGGCGACCCAGGCGAGGAGGGGTCCCCACCAGCTCTCGAAGACGCCGAACGGCGCGAGCACGAGCATGAAGACCGCGCACGCCGACGCGACCCGGAAGACCACGAACGCGACGAACGCGTTGACCAGGTCGCGCACGGCCAGCGGCGTCGCGAGCTGGGCGAAGAAGGTCTTGTGCCACTTGATGGCACCCATGACGGGGTAGGTCGACTCGCTGACCGCGATCGTCATCGCGTGCGAGGCGACCAGGCCGGGCACGATGAAGGCGAGGTAGGAGGTCGCGCCCTCGAGCGTGTCGGGGTCGGCGTCGATGAAGCCGCCGAGCAGCACGCCCATCGCGACCACGTAGAAGAGCGGGGTGACGAAGGAGCTGATGACTCCCCCGCGCCAGGTGCGCTTGTAGACGGTGGCCCAGTAGTCGTACTGCCGGGCCATGCCCTCGTACGCCGAGAGGGTGCCGGTCGGTCGCGCGGTCCTGGTGGGGTGGGTGTCGGTCGCCATCAGTCGGCCAGGCTCCGGCCGGTGAGGCGCAGGAACACGTCCTCGAGCGTCGAGCGGCGTACGAGTGTCGCGATCGGCTCCAGTCCACGCTCGAGCACGGCCGTGACGACCTCCTCGCCGTGGTCGCTGTAGACGAGGAGGCGGTCGGGCAACACCTCGACGCGGTCACCGAGGTCCTCGATCTTCTCCGCCAGGGCCTCGTGCTCTCCGACGCCGAAGCGGAGCTCCGCGACCTCGCGGGTCGAGTGGGCGTCGATCAGCTCACGCGGCGACCCCTCCGCGGCGATCACGCCCTTGTCCATCACCACGAGCCGGTCGCAGAGCTGTTCGGCCTCGTCCATGTAGTGCGTGGTGATGACGAGGGTGACGCCCGCCTGCTTGAGCCGGAAGAGCTGGTCCCACAGCACGTGGCGCGCCTGCGGGTCGAGACCGGTCGTCGGCTCGTCGAGGAGCAGCAGGTCGGGGCTGTTGATCAGGCTGCGGGCGATGGTGAGGCGTCGCTTCATGCCGCCGGACAGGTCCTCGACCTTCGACTTCGCCTTCTCGGTGATCTGGGCGAACTCGAGCAGCTCGTTGGCGCGGTCACGGCAGGTGGCGCGATCGATGCCGAAGTAGCGCCCGTAGATGTAGAGGTTGTCGAAGACGTTGAGCTCGTTGTCGAGGGTGTCCTCCTGCGGACAGACACCGAGGCGGCCGCGGATCGCGGGGCCGTCCGTGGCCGGGTCCATGCCGAGGATCCGCAGCTCGCCGGAGGTCACCGGGCTCACCGAGGCGATCATCCGCATCGTGCTCGACTTGCCCGCGCCGTTGGGGCCGAGGAAGCCGAACGCCTCGCCCTTGCGGACGTCGACGTCGATGCCTTTCACCGCCTCGAAGTCACCGAAGGACTTGCGCAGTCCGCGCGCCGAGATCATGAATTGCGTCACGTTCATCGACCTTATGTGAGGACACGGACAACGGCGAACCCTGTGCGACGGGTGCTCACCCGGTAGGAAGGGACCATGCGCATCTTCTTCACCGGCGGCAGCGGCAAGGCCGGCAAGCACGTCGCTCCCTACCTCGCCGAGCACGGGCACCAGGTCACCAACGCCGACCTCGTGCCCCTCGACCATCCCGCCGTCCACGACCTGCGGGTCGACCTCACCCAGATCGGCGAGGTCTACTCCGCGCTCGCCGGCACGGCGACGTTCGAGGAGCTCGACCTGCCGGCGAGGCCGTCCTACGACGCAGTGGTGCACTTCGCCGCGATCCCGGCGATCCTCAAGGAGGCGGACGCGGCGACGTACGCGACCAACGTGCTCAGCACCTACAACGTCCTCGAGGCCGCGACCCGCCTCGGCGTCTCGAAGGTGGTCTTTGCCTCGTCCGAGACGACGTACGGAGTCTGCTTCGCCCAGGGCGAGCGCAAGCCGCTCTACGTCCCGGTCGACGAGGAGCACCCCACCGTCCCCGAGGACTCCTACGCGATGTCGAAGGTCGCGGGCGAGGTGACGGCGCGGTCCTTCCAGGCGCGCACGGGCGCCGACATCTACGGGCTGCGGATCAACAACGTCATCGAGCCGCACGAGTACGCCGAGATGTTCCCTCCGTTCCTCACCGACCCGGGGTTGCGCCGCCGCAACGTGTTCGCCTACATCGACGTGCGCGACCTCGGCCAGATGGTGCAGCGCTGCCTCCAGGTCGACGGCTTGGGCTACGAGGTCTTCAACGTCGCGAACGCCGACATGTCCGTGGCCGCGACGACGTCCGAGGTCATCGAGCGGTTCTACGACGGGGTCGAGGTGCGCCGCGAGATGGGGCGTGACGAGACGTTCTACGCGATCGACAAGGCACGGGAGATGGTCGGCTTCGATCCCCAGCACTCGTGGCGAGACGTGCTCGACGACCCCCGCGGGGACGGCTGAGGCTCAGCGCTCCGCGCCGGCTCGTCCGAGGCTGGCCGCCATCGCCGCGAGGTGGTGCGGCGTCGAGCCGCAGCACGCGCCGACGAGATCGATCCCGAGGGCGGCGAGTCGCTCGGTGTGGGCAGCCATGTCGCCCGCGCTGGCGTCGTACTCGAAGTGGTCGCCCACCACGTGCGGGAGGCCGGCGTTGGACTGGGCGACCAGGAGCAGACCGTCGGGCCGCGCGGCCGCCAGCTCCGCGGCGATGAGCTCCATCTCCTCGGGGCCTCGACCACAGTTCGCCCCGACGGCATCTGCGCCGGCTGCTGCCAGGTGGGCCACGGCGTCGCCCGGCCGGACGCCCATCATCGAGCGGAGGTTGGTGTCGAAGCTCAGCGTGACGATGACCGGCAGGTCGGGGGCGACCTGGCGCGCCGCCGCGAGAGCGGCGTCCGCCTCGGCGAGGTCGCTCAGCGTCTCGACGAGGACGAGGTCGATCCCGCCGTCGACCAGCGCGGTGAGCTGCTCGGCAAAGAGTGCCTGGGCGTCCTCGCCGGTGAGCACCCCCAGCGGCGCCAGGAGCTCGCCGGTCGGGCCGAGGTCGCCGGCGACGAGCAGACCGTGCTCGTCGGCGACCGATCGCGCGATCTGGGCCGCCGATCGGTTCACGTCCTCGAGCCGGTCGCCGAGGCCGTGCATGTCCAGACGCGGTCGTGTCCCGCCGAACGTGTTGGTGGTCAGCACGCGCGCACCCGCCAGGGCGTACGCCGTGTGGGCCGCGCGGACGGCGTCCTGGTTCTCCAGGTTCCAGAGCTCGCCGGGTGCACCGTCCTCGAGACCGCTGTCCTGCAGCAGCGTGCCCATGCCGCCGTCGAGGAGGACGGGGCGGTGCTCGCCGAGCAGGCTCGCGAGGCGGTTCATGCGCTCAACGCGTCGAGGTAGTCGGCGATCCGGTCGGTCGGCCACTCGCTGTCGAGCTCGGCAGCCACGCGGTCGAGCACCTCGGACGGCGAGCCGTCGGCCTCGGTCCACGGCGAGCGCTCCCAGCCCTCGAGGTAGTCGGTCGCCCCGGTGTCGCCGAGCCGCATCGCAGCCTCGTCGATGGCCTCCTGGAACCTCGCCGCGAGCTGGACCTTCGCGGTCTCGTCGCCCGACCTGGCCGCGACCATCGACGGCAGCTCGCGCCACCGTGTCACCTGGAACTCCGTCATGCCGCCAGCCTAGGTCCGACGAGGAGGTCGCCGGCCGCCGTTCCGACGTGTGGTCCGTGCCTAGGCTGGAGCCGTGATCGAGCCCGTGTCACCCGAGGCGCCCGCTCTGGCGGGCGCGGTGCTGATGAGCCAGGGCTGGCAGGACCTCACCTTCCTCCACTGGGCGGTCGACCCCGCGCTGGTCGCCAGCCGGATGCCTCCCGGGGTGCGGCCCGACACGTTCGAGGGCCGCACCTACGTCGGCCTCATCCCCTTCCGCATGGTCGGCGCCGGGTTCGGTCGCGGACCCGCCGTGCCGTGGGCGGGGACGTTCCTCGAGACCAACGTGCGTCTCTACTCGGTCGACGACACCGGTCGGCGGGGCATCGTGTTCCTCAGCCTCGACACCGACCGGGCTGCGGTCGTGGCCGGGGCGCGGCTGGGCTTCGGTGTGCCCTATCGCTGGGCCCGGATGCGCCACCGCGCGGTCGGGGGCGAGCACACCTACGACGCGCGGCTGCGCTGGCCCGGTGCGCACGGGTCGAGCCACGTCGTCGTACGCCCGGGCACGGCCCGGGAGAGCACCGACCTCGACCACTTCCTCAGCGCCCGGTGGGGGCTCCACACCCGGTGGTGCGGCCGGACGCTCTACGTCCCCAACCGCCACGAGCCGTGGCCGGTCCACGACGCCGAGGTGGTGGCGCTCGAGGACGGCCTCATGGCGTCGGTAGGGCTGCCCGGTCTGGCCGACCGCGCTCCCGACCACGTGGGCTTCAGCCCCGGGGTGCACACCGACTTCGGGTTCCCCGTGGACGCCCGTCGGCCCCGGTGAGCACCCCGGCTGCTCAGGGAGCCGGGCGCCGGTCCGGGTCGCCCGCGCCATTCGGCATCAGCGCTGCGGACAGCAGGAGGAACAGGGCGACGACGGCCGAGCACACGAACACGGCGTGGATGGAGGATGCCAGCACGTCGGCCGGGAGGTGCTCCAGGTCGAGCGCAGCGCCTGCCGGAGAGCGGTCGGCGACCCTGGCGTTGACGATGGCGCCGAAGACGGCGACGCCGACGGCGCTCCCCACCGACCGGGCGAACATGTTGGTGCCGGTGGCGACTCCGCGGTGCTCCCAGCCGACACTCGACTGGGCCACGACCACGCCCGGGCTGGCGACGTAGCCGAAGC
The DNA here is from genome assembly GCA_963708875.1 of uncultured Actinomycetota bacterium. Taxonomy (GTDB): domain Bacteria; phylum Actinomycetota; class Actinomycetes; order Propionibacteriales; family Nocardioidaceae; genus Nocardioides. Next base: position 269,477 of record CAVPUL010000004.1, on the reverse strand, counting down.
CGACGCCCATCACGAAGCACGGCAGGGCGAGCTGCCACAGGGGGCTGTCGGCGCTCACCGGCAGCAGCAGCGCCGCACCCGCGATCACGATGACGGCACCCATCAGGACCGTGCGGCGAAACCCGATCGAGAGGTAGAAACGCCCGCTCGTCGCGGCAGCGATGGGCCACCCGATGGTCATCGCGGCCAGGGCGAGCCCTGCCACCAGCGCGCCGTGACCGAGCACGCCCTGCGCGTAGAGGGGGACGTACGAGGTGAGGCCGAGCATCAGGACTCCCACGACGAACGCACCGGAGTTCGCGGCATTGAGCACGCGGCGCCGGAAGATCCAGAGCGGAAGCACCGGCTCCGGCGTGCGCGCCTCGACGAGGAGGAAGGCCCCGATGAGGGCGATCGCGGCCGCGAAGATCCCCACGCTCAGCGCCGAGTCCCAGTCCCACCGCACCCCGCCCTCGAGCAGCCCCAGCAGGAGGAGCGTCCCGCCTGCGGCGAGCAGCACGGCGCCCGCGTAGTCGATCGAGTGCCGGCGGGGCTCGACCCGCTCGTCGAAGCGTCGCCAGAGCACCCACCCGGCCACGAGACCCAGCGGGAGGTTCACGAAGAAGATCCATCGCCAGGAGAGGTAGTCGGCGAACACCCCGCCCAGCGTCGGGCCCACCACGGAGGCGATCGCCCACACGCTGGCGATGTAGCCCTGCACCTTGGCGCGCTCCTCCATGGAGTAGATGTCGCCCACGATCGTCATGCCCATCGGTTGCACCGCTCCGGCGCCGAGCCCCTGGACGAGCCGGAAGACGATCAACGCCGGCATGCTCCAGGCGATCCCGCACAGCAGCGACCCGACGACGAACAGGCCGATGCCCAGGAGCATCACGGGCTTGCGGCCGTAGAGGTCCGCCACCTTGCCGTAGATCGGCACCGAGACCGCCTGGGCCAGGAGGTAGATGGAGAACAGCCACGGGAAGGACGTGAACCCACCCAGGTCGTCGACCACGGCAGGCACGGCGGTGGCGAGGATCGTGGCGTCGATGGCGACCAGACCGATGCTGAGCATGACCGCCAGCAGCAGCGGCCCCCGCTCGCTGCGGAGTCCGACGCTGGCTCGAGTGATCTGTGGTGCGCTCACGCGTGGTCCCAACCGCCGAAGGCATCCAGCTGTTCCCGTCGCCGAATCCATCGGTTCAGTCGGCGCCGCGACGGTACGTGGGGACCGTCGTGTCGCGTTGAGACCACTAGCGACCAAGGTTCTATCGATCCGCCCCCGCGCCTGAGCCCAGCAGGGCCCGCGTCAGCGACGCGCCGTCGGCTAACAGCTGTGCAGTGGCGGCAGCCAGGTCCTCATCGCCGGGCTCTCGCCCGACCATCGCGGCGACCAGCACCGCGCGCCTCACCAGTTCCTTCGCGTACGACGCCGTGGTGCCCGCCGCGGCGTGAGCCGCCTCCTCGACAGCCGCGGTCGAGAAGCCGACCTGCGAGGCGTACAGCGCGATCAGGGCGCGGCGGGCGGCCTCGTCGGGCAGCGGGATCTCGACGGCGAGGTCCACCCGGCCGGGCCGCTGGGCAAGCGCTCGCTCGAGCGCCTCGGCCCGGTTGGTGGTCAGCAGGAACACGACGTCGGCATCCGAGTCGAGACCGTCCATCGCGTCGAGCAGCGTGAAGAGCAGCGGCGAGGGTCCGCCGCCGTAGTGCATCTGGTCGCGATCCTCGGCGATCAGGTCGCAGTCCTCGAGCACCACGATCGCGGGCTGGTGGGCGCGGGCGATCTGCGCGGCCGGTCCCACGAAGCCCATCTGGGTGCCGGACAGGAGCACGACAGTGGCGCCCGGAACGGCACCGATGAGGTGGCGCACCGTGTGGGTCTTGCCGGTGCCGGGCGGGCCATAGAGCAGCACGCCGCGCTTGAGGTGCTGACCCGCGCGCTGAAGCTGCTCGCGGTGCTCGGCGAGACCGACGACGTGCGCCCGCACCTGGTCGAGCGTGCCCTCGGGCAGGATCACCTGGTCGGCGGCCAGGTCTGGGCGACGGACGAACGTGATGCCGCTCAGCGAGTGCTCATAGGGGTTGCCGCTGAAGCTGACCACCTGGCCGCGGATGACGCTCCGCGCCATCGACAGCTCGCGCAGCTCCGCAAGCAGCGCGGTGGCGATCTCCGGGGTGGGCGTCAGCAGCTCGAGCCGCGCCTGGGAGTGGTACTGCGCGTTGCCCGCTCGCTGGAGCACCGCCACCGGCTCCCCGTCGTACGAGAACAGGTGCATGCCGAAGGCCACGGTCGCGCGGTCCGTGTCCGGGCCGGTCGCGAGGTTGAGCCGGTCGACCTGCCCCTGGCGGAACCTCCCCCACTCCGCCTGCGCCATCAGGTCGCTCAGCGAGCTGTGGTGGCGCTGGTCGCCACCGCCGATGCCGAGCAGCCGGTGCTCGGGGTCGCGGCCCGCGATCTCCTCCAGCGCGACGTCCACATCCACGACGCGGTGCGCGTCGACCGACTCCTGGACGACTGGCAGGTCGTCGGCGGGCTGCCCGAAGTGCGCGTCGAGGAGCGGCAGCATCGGCGTACCGCGCTGCTCCCCCTGTTCCTCGCGGAGTAGCTGCCTGACCAGTCGGCCCAGCGCGCTCCGGAATTCCTCGTCCTGGATCTCCCCCTTGTCAGTCATGTGCGCGAGCGTAGGCGTCGACGGCGACAGTCGCCTCCCCGGTTCTCGAACCTGCCGAGCTCAGCACCGGGGAAGGTCGTCGTGGCATGTCGAGGACGATCCTCCCCACTCACGTGACGGCCTACTGTCGACGGATGGACGACCTCACCGATCAGGACCTCATCCACCTGCGCCGCTGCGTCGGCCTGGCGCGTGAAGCGCTGGAAGCCGGCGAGGAGCCCTTCGGCTCGTTGCTAGTCGATCCGGACAACGTCGTGCTGAGCGAGGACCACAACCGCACGGCGGCCGGCGACCAGACTCGTCACCCCGAGTTCGAGCTGGCCCGCTGGGCGGCGGAGAACGTCGCTCCGGACGAACGCCCCCGTTGCACCGTCTACACCTCCGGGGAGCACTGCCCGATGTGCTCGGCCGCGCACGCGTGGGTGGGCCTCGGCCGGATCGTGTACGCCGGCTCGACCGCCCAGCTCTCGGACTGGCGTTCGTCGTGGGGCCTCGTGGGCGGGCCGGTGCTCCCCCTGTCGATCAACGCCGTCGCGCCGGGCGTCCCTGTCGCGGGCCCGGCACCTGAGCTGGCCGACGAGCTGTACGACCTGCACCGGCGGGCTGCAGGTCTATAGGTCCTCAGCGGGTCTGCTCGAAGAGCGACACGACGATCCCCTCGGGCCCGCGGACGTAGGCCATCCGCACCACGCCCTCGTGGTCGCCGACGCCGGCGACGAGGCCGTACCCGTCGGCCGCGACCGCTGCGAGCGCCGCGTCGAGATCGCCCACCTCGAAGGACACGTTGCGCAGGCCGACCTCGTTGGCCATCGCCGCAGGAGACCCCGGCAGGTTGTCCGGAGTGTCGAAGCTGGCGAGCTCCAGCTTGGCGCCACCGTCGGGCGGCGTCAGCATCACGATGCGGCACCGGGCGCCGGGCAGGCCGCAGACGGTGTCGATGAACTCACCCTCGATGGTCGTCCTGCCCTCGACCTCCAGGCCGAGCCCGACGAAGAAGTCGGTGGCCCGCTCGAGGTCTGCGACGGTCACGCCGATGTGGTCGAAGCGACGTACGTGTGACATGTGGTCATCCTCCTGCAGTCGGTGTGTCCTGGCAGAGCTGGGACGGAGCCGACTCGCGGATCTCGACATCGCCCACGTCCTAGGCTGGCCTGATGAGTGATCCGCTGGACGACGGGCCCTTCTTCCACGGCACCAAGGCCGATCTGCAGGCCGGCGACCTGCTCAGCGCCGGCTTCAGGTCGAACTACCGGCCAGAGATCGTGATGAACCACATCTACTTCACCGCGATCAAGGACGGCGCCGGACTGGCCGCCGAGCTCGCTGCCGGCGGGGGCGCTCCCCGCGTGTACGAGGTCGAGCCCACCGGCACGTACGAGAACGACCCGAACGTCACCGACAAGAAGTTCCCCGGCAACCCCACCCGGTCCTACCGCAGCACAGATCCTCTCCGCGTCGTGCGCGAGGTGGAGGACTGGCCACGGCTGAGCCCGGAGGCGTTGCAGGGGTGGCGCGACCGGCTCGCGGTCCTCGAGGCGGAGCGCGCCGAGATCATCAACTGACGCGTAGCGTCACCCGGTCGCGAGGTGACGACTAGAATCCATGTGTGAACGACCTACGCGTGATCGCCTACTTCTCCGGCGACCCGACGATGACCTACCAGCTGGCGCAGTGGCTGGAGGTCCTCGCGATCCTCGACGGCGTCCACCCGGTGGCCCTGGTGCTGCGCGACCCCGACTCCGCCGCGCTGATCGCCCCGCGGACCGACCTGCCCCTGTTCACCGCGCCCACGTTCCCCGAGCTCACCGAGCTGTACGCCGAGCTCGACGCCAAGGTCGTCCTCTACTGCAACAACGACGTGCTCAACTTCGAGTCCCTCGTCGACCACCGCCGGCTCCACGTCCACATCAACCACGGCGAGAGCGACAAGCAGTCGATGGCGAGCAACAACGCCAAGTCCTACGACCGGGTGTTCGTCGCCGGCAACGCCGCCGTCCAGAGATACCTGACCGGCCTGCTCGAGTTCGACGTGGACAGGCTGGTCCGCGTCGGCCGCCCGCAGCTCGACCTCCCGCGTACTCCCCTGCTCCCACCCAGTGAGCGACGCACGGTCATGTACGCCCCCACGTGGGAGGGCGACGCCGACTACAACGACTACACGTCGGTCGAGACCCTCGGCGAGGAGATCGTCCGCTCGATCCTCGACGTGCCCGACGTCCGGCTGGTCTACAAGCCGCACCCCCGGGTGACGACCAGCCTCACTCCAGCCATCTCGGATGCGCACCGGAGCATCCTCGGCCTCATCGACGAAGCCGCCCGGCTCGACCCCGACGCCGGTCACACCCGGGTGCTGAACGGCGACATCCTCGCGGTGATGCCCGGCTGTGACGCCTTCGTCACCGACGTGTCGTCGGTGGGGCTCGACTGGCTCTACCTGCACACGGACAAGCCGATCTTCATCACCGATCGCCAGGGCGACCCCGAGTCGCTCCGTCACGAGGTGCCGATCAGTCGCTGCGCCGACGTCATCCACGACGCGAACGTCAGCGGCCTCACGGCACTGCTCGTCGACCGTCTCGACCACGACGAGCACCACTTCGCCCGGATCGCGATGCGGCACCACTACTTCGACGACCTGCACGTGGGCGACAGCACGGTCCGCTTCCTCGCCGCCGTCACGGAGCTGGTGGCGCTCCGGGATCGCCTGGTTGCCGACGGATCGGGTGACACCGCCATCACGGCGTGAGCGCGGCCTCAGGACCGCGGGCGGCGCAGCAGGCCGGGGGTGGCACTCACCTGGCCGAGGCGATCTCCAGCTCGTGGATCCGAGCTCTGAGGCTGGTCTCGGCCAGACGCCACAGCGTGGCGGAGTGGGCGTGCAGGTGGTGCACCCCGGTGCCGGGCCGGGCACGGTCGCGGCAGGTCTCCTGCGCCTGGGCGCGCGCGGCGAAGTCGTCAGCAACGCCACCGAGTGCGCTGAAGACCGTGGCCGGTTCGACGCTCACCTCTGTCATTGACAGAGGTTGCTCCCGTCGGGCAGGTCCGTGGCACCAGAAGCGGGAATGTGCTCAATTTTGGCGGCGGAACGGGCCGGCCGTGCCCGGCTGCCGGACGGCGGCGTCAGGCTCGGCAGGCGGGCGTGAGAGGCCCAGCCCGAAAGGACGGGGTCGATGTCGCACCGCGGTGACAGACTGCATCGCATGACCGCCCTCGACCGCTTCAGCGCGCCCACGCGCGCGTGGTTCGAGGCGTCGTTCGCGGAGGCGACTCCGGCGCAGGAGGGCGCCTGGACGAGCATCGCCGAGGGCAAGAACGCCCTGGTCGTCGCGCCGACCGGCAGCGGCAAGACGCTGAGCGCGTTCCTCCACGCGATCGACCGGCTCCTCGGCAGCGAGCCGGTGCAGGACAAGTCCACGCGGACCCGCATCCTCTACATCTCACCTCTGAAGGCGCTCGGGGTCGACGTCGAGCGCAACCTCCGTGCACCGCTCACCGGCATCCGCAACACCGCCGAGCGGCTGGAGACGAAGGTCCCCGAGGTCACCGTGGGGCTGCGGTCCGGCGACACCAGCCCCGCCGACCGGCGCAAGCTCGGCACCACGCCGCCCGACATCCTCATCACGACGCCCGAGTCGCTCTTCCTGATGCTGACCAGCCAGGCGCGCGAGACGCTGCGCAGTGTCGACACGATCATCATCGACGAGGTCCACGCCGTCGCCGGCACCAAGCGTGGCGCCCACCTCGCCCTCAGCCTGGAGCGGCTCGACGCCCTGCTCGACAAGCCCGCCCAGCGCATCGGGCTGAGCGCGACCGTGCGTCCGCTCGACGAGGTCGCTCGCTTCCTCGGCGGCACCCAGCCCGTCGAGATCGTCTCCCCGCCCAGCACCAAGGAGTGGGACCTCCGCGTCGTCGTGCCCGTCGAGGACATGACGATGCCGGAGGAGTACGACGAGGAGTCCGGCGATCCCGGCCGCTCGACCAGCATCTGGCCGCACGTCGAGGAGCACGTCGTCGACCTCGTCGAGCAGCACCGCTCGACGATCGTCTTCGCCAACTCCCGTCGGCTTGCTGAGCGACTGACTGCCCGGCTCAACGAGATCGCCACGGAGCGCGCCGAAGGCCGGCAGGAGGAGAGCAGCGGCAGGCCGCCGGCGCAGGTGATGGCCCAGTCGGGGCAGAGCAGCGGCGCGGGCACGATCATCGCCAAGGCGCACCACGGCTCGGTCTCCAAGGAGCAGCGGGCGATCATCGAGGACGACCTCAAGCGCGGGCGCCTGCCCGCGGTGGTCGCCACCAGCAGCCTCGAGCTGGGCATCGACATGGGCGCCGTCGACCTGGTCATCCAGATCGAGTCGCCGCCGAGCGTCGCGAGCGCCCTGCAGCGGGTGGGTCGCGCCGGCCACCAGGTCGGCGAGGTCAGCCGCGGCGTCCTGTTCCCCAAGCACCGTGGCGACCTCGCGCAGACAGCCGTCTCGGTCGAGCGGATGCGCAGCGGCGCCATCGAGAAGCTGTCCGTCCCGGCCAACCCCCTCGACGTGCTCGCCCAGCAGGTCGTGGCGATGCTCGCGATGGACGAGTGGGACGTGGACGAGGTCTTCGCCCTCGTCACCCGCGCAGCGTCGTACGCCCAGCTGCCGCGCGCCGCCTACGACGCCACGCTGGACCTGTTGAGCGGGCGCTACCCCAGCGACGAGTTCGCCGAGCTGCGACCGCGCATCGTGTGGGACCGGGTCACCGGCACCCTCAGCGGTCGGCCGGGTGCCCAGCGCCTCGCCGTCACCAGCGGCGGCACCATCCCCGACCGGGGCCTCTTCGGCGTCTTCCTCGTCGGCGAGAAGGCCAGTCGCGTCGGGGAGCTCGACGAGGAGATGGTCTACGAGTCGCGCGTCGGCGACGTCTTCGCCCTCGGCGCCACCAGCTGGCGGATCGAGGACATCACGCACGACCGGGTCCTGGTGACGCCCGCGCCGGGCATCCCCGGCCGGCTGCCGTTCTGGAAGGGCGACGCCCTCGGCCGTCCCGCCGAGCTCGGTGCCGCGGTCGGCGCGTTCACCCGCGAGCTCGCCGCCACCACACCGGCGAAGGCCATCGCGAGCGTGCGCGAGCGCGGCCTCGACGACAACGCCGCCACCAACCTCGTCACCTACATCACCGAGCAGCGCGAGGCCACGCAGGTCGTGCCCCACGACACCCAGATCGTGGTCGAACGTTTCCGTGACGAGCTCGGCGACTGGCGCCTCGTCGTCCACTCCCCCTACGGCACGCCCGTCCACGCGCCGTGGGCGCTCGCGATCAACGCCCGCCTGCGCGAACGCTTCGACGTCGACGGCCAGGCCGTCGCGTCCGACGACGGCATCGTCATCCGGATCCCCGACACCGACGCCGAGCCGCCCACCGGCGAGGTGATCGTCTTCGAGCCCGAGGAGATCGAGCAGGTCGTCACGCAGGAGGTCGGTGGCTCCGCGCTCTTCGCCAGCCGCTTCCGCGAGTGCGCTGCGCGCGCCCTGCTGCTCCCCCGCCGTGATCCCGGCCGCCGCAGCCCGCTGTGGCAGCAGCGGCAGCGCTCCGCCCAGCTGCTCCAGGTCGCCTCGCAATACCCCGCCTTCCCGATCGTGCTCGAGGCGGTGCGCGAGTGCCTCCAGGACGTCTACGACCTCCCCGCCCTCGTCACGCTCCTCGGCCGGGTGCAGCGGCGCGAGGTCACCGTCGTCGACGTGTCGACCACGTCGCCGAGCCCGTTCGCACGCAGCCTGCTCTTCGGCTACGTCGCCCAGTTCGTCTACGAGGGCGACTCCCCCATCGCCGAGCGTCGCGCCGCCGCGCTGTCGCTCGACCAGGGCCTGCTCGCCGAGCTGCTCGGCCGTGCGGAGCTGCGCGAGCTGCTCGACCCGGAGGTCCTGGCGGAGGTCGAGGCCGAGCTGCAGTGGCTCGCACCCGATCGCCGTGCCCGCGACGCCGAGGCCGTCGCCGACCTGCTGCGGCTCGTCGGTCCGCTCTCCGCCACCGAGATCGGCGCGCGGGCGGTCGAGGGCGCCGACGTCGAGAGCTGGCTCACCTCGCTCTCGGACGTACGCCGTGTCGTCCAGGTGCGGATGGCGGGCGAGGACCGCTGGACGGCCATCGAGGACATCGGCCGGCTGCGCGACGGCCTCGGCGTGCCCGTGCCGGTCGGCACCCCCGACGCGTTCCTCGAGCTGCCCGAGGACCCCCTCGGCGACCTCGTCTCCCGCTATGCGCGCAGCCACGGCCCGTTCACCACGGCCGAGGTCGCCGCCCGGCTCGGCCTCGGTGAGGCCGTCGCCCGCCAGACCCTGCAGCGGCTGGCCCACCGCGGCCGCGTGCTGGACGGCGAGTTCCGGCCCTCCGGGTCCGGCACCGAGTGGTGCGACGCGGAGGTGCTCCGCAAGCTGCGCCGCCGGTCGCTGGCCCGGCTGCGCCAGGAGATCGAGCCGGTCACCCACGACGCCGTCGCCCGCTTCCTCCCGGTGTGGCAGAAGGTCGGTGGCGCGCTGCGTGGACTCGACGGCGTGGTCGCCGCGATCGACCAGCTCGCCGGCTGCCCGGTGCCCGCCAGCGCGCTCGAGCCGCTCGTCCTCGCCGCCCGGGTCCGCGACTACGAGCCGTCGATGCTCGACGAGCTGACCGCGTCCGGCGAGGTCATCTGGGCGGGGCACGCGCCGCTTCCCGGCAGTGACGGCTGGGTCAGCCTCCACCTCGCCGACCAGGCCCACCTCACGCTCCCCGAGGTCGAGGGTCAGGAGGCGGGCGAGCCCGAGGGCATCCACCGCGCAGTCCTCGACGCCCTCGAGCCGGGTGGGGCGTGGTTCTTCCGTCAGCTCTCGGACCGGGTCGGGTCCACCACCGACGCCGAGCTCAGCAGCGCTCTGTGGGACCTCGTCTGGCGCGGGCTGGTCACCAACGACACCCTCGCTCCCCTGCGGGCGCTGGTCCGCAACGGCACCCCCTCGCACCGCACCCGGCGTACGCCGCCACGGCTCGGCAGGACGACGGGCGGCCGGATGCCCGTGCGCACCGGCCCGCCCGACACCGCGGGGCGCTGGGCGGTCCTGCCCGACCGCGACGGCGACCCGACACGACGGGCGCACGCCCGGGCCGAGCACCTGCTCGAGCGGCACGGCGTGGTGACGCGCGGAGCCGTGATGAGCGAGCGGGTCGCCGGCGGGTTCGCCGGGGTCTACAAGGTGCTGAGCGCCTTCGAGGACACCGGCCGCTGCCGCCGTGGCTACTTCATCGAAGGACTCGGCGCCGCGCAGTTCGGCAGTGCGGGCGCGATCGACCGGCTCCGCACGTTCTCGGAGCCCGAGAGCGCCAAGGGTGGCAAGCCGACCGTCGTCGCCCTCGCCGCCACCGACCCGGCCAACGTGTTCGGCGCCGCCCTGCCGTGGCCCGAGCCGACCGACGCCGAGCGCGCCGGACACCGGCCTGGACGCAAGGCCGGGGCCCTGGTCGTCGTCGTCGACGGCGAGCTGACGGTCTACGTCGAGCGCGGCGGCCGCACGCTGCTCACGTGGACCGAGGACCACGACGTCCTCACCCCCGCGTTGTCCGCGCTGGCCGACGCCGCCCGCCGCGGCGCGCTCGGTCGGCTCACGGTGGAGAAGGCCGACGGCCAGGCCCTCATCGGCAGCGGCGGCGAGACCCCGATCCGGCTCGCACTCTCGGCGGCGGGCTTCGTCGCCACACCGAAGGGACTGAGACTGCGTGCCTGAGGGTGACACCGTCTACCGAGCAGCACACAAGCTCGACCGCGCCCTGACCGGGCACCGACTCACGGTCACCGACTTCCGGGTCCCGGCCTTCGCGACCGTCGACCTCACGGGCGGAGAGGTCATCCGTACGTTGTCGCGCGGCAAGCACATCCTCACCCGCATCGACCACGAGCGCGCCTGGACGATCCACACCCACCTCAAGATGGAGGGGTCCTGGCACGTCTACCCCGACGGCGAGCGGTGGCGGCGCCCCGAGACCCAGGTGCGCCTGGTCCTGGGCATCGAGGGCCGCAGGGCGGTCGGGTTCCAGCTCGGCATCGTCGAGCTGGTCCCCCGCGACGCCGAGGCCGACCTGGTCGCCCACCTGGGCCCCGACCTGCTCGGGCCGGACTGGGACGAGGAACGCGCGCTGGCCAACCTCCGCGTCGAGCCGGCACGCCCCGTCGGCCAGGCCCTGCTCGACCAGCGCAACCTCGCGGGCGTCGGCAACATGTACATGGCCGAGCTGTGCTTCACGAGCGGGGTCAACCCCGCCAGCGACGTCGCCAGCGTCCCCGACCTGACCCGGCTCGTGCGCCGCGCCAAGCAGATGCTGGAGGTCAACAAGGGGCGGGCCATCCAGTCCACCACCGGCAACCTGCGCGAGCGCGAGCGGATGTGGGTCTACCGACGCGACACCTCACCCTGCCGACGCTGCGGCACGACGATCGCGGTGACGATGCTCGGCGAACCGGGCCGCGAGCGTGCGGCCTACTGGTGTCCCAGCTGCCAGCCCGAGCGCTAGATCAGGCTGCGGAGGCGACCACGTCGCCGGACGGACGTCCGGCAGTGATGGACGTGCTGCCCACGATCCCGATGGCCAGCTCCTCGATCGCGACCGCGTCGGCCACGTCGCGCAGCACGTCGGACAGCGGCAGGTCCATCGCCTCGCACAGCGACGCCAGCAGCTCCGAGGACGCTTCCTTCTGCCCGCGCTCGATCTCGGAGATGTAGCCCAGGCTCACCCGCGCCTCCGCCGAGAGCTCCCGCAGGGTCATCCCACGCTGCATCCGGGCGCTGCGCAGCACGTCGCCGAGCAGTCGTCGGAAGATCACCATGCGCGAGGTCCTTGCTCTGGGAGAGGGCTCTGAAGAGGAAGTCGTCTGCCCCAACGCTACCGGAGGCCCGGTTCTTCCCGCAGGAGGTCCCGCAGGAGGGACAGCGCGGCATCGCACGAGGCCTCCCTGATCGACCGGCGGTCACCGTCCAGCGCCAGCAGCCGCGTGCGTACGACGTCGGGGCCGGCGACGGCGACCCACACCGTTCCCACCGGCTTGCCCTCCTGCTCGTCGGGGCCGGCGACGCCCGTCGTGGCGACGCCCCAGCCGGCGTCGAGACGCAGGCGCACCCCTCGGGCCATCGCGACAGCACATTCCTCGGAGACCACCCCGTGCTCGTCGACGACTGCGGACGGCACGTCGAGGAGCGCGACCTTCACGCGTGTCGCGTAGGACACGACACCGCCGACGAAGGTGCGGGAGGCGCCGGGCACGTCGGTGATCCGCTCCGCGAGGAGTCCGCCGGTCAGCGACTCGGCGGTCGCGATGGTCTCGCCTCGACCCGCCAGCGACTCGAGCACGCGCGCGACGTCGTTCCCGGGATGCGAGGGTGGCGACCACACGTCGGCGAGACTAGCCGCATGGCACTCCCCATCGAGGACTATGCGCTCATCGGTGACCGCGGCACCGCGGCCCTGGTCGGCAAGGACGGATCGATCGACTGGCTGTGCCTGCCGCGCTTCGACTCCCCCGCCTGCTTCGCCGCCCTGCTCGGCAGCGAGGACAACGGCCGCTGGCTGCTGGCCCCGGCCGACGAGGTGACCTCGACGACCCGGAAGTACGTCGACGGGACGGCCCTGCTCGAGACGACCTTCACCACGGCCGACGGCGAGGTCGTGCTGCTCGACGTGATGCCGACCGGCGACGGCCGCGCGGACGTCGTACGCCGCCTCACCTGCACGCAGGGCACCGTCCGGATCCGCCACGACTGGGTGGTGCGCACCGACTACGGCCGGGTCCGGCCGTGGGTCTCCCGCGAGAAGGCCCACGGCAACGACCTCGTCGTCGCGGTCGCCGGCCCCGACAAGTTCGTCCTGCGCGGACCGCGGCTGCCGCGCGGCGAGGGCGGGCACCACGTCGACGAGTTCGAGATGACCGCGGGTGACGAGATGACGTTCTCCACCACGTGGATCCGCTCGTGGCGCGAGATCCCGGAGCCGCTCGGTTTCGACGAGCGCATCGAGGCGACCATCACGGCGCAGCGCGAGTGGTCGATGCGCTCCCCCGACGACGTGCCCCATGCCGACATGGTCCGGCGCAGCCTGCTCACCCTCATGCTGATGACGCACGAGGAGACCGGCGGGATCGTCGCAGCCCCCACGACGTCGCTGCCGGAGGACTTCGGGGGCGAGCGCAACTGGGACTACCGCTTCTGCTGGCTCCGCGACGCGGCCCTGACGCTCGAGTCGCTGCTGGGTGCGGGCTACGAGACGGAGGCGCACGACTGGCGCCGCTGGCTGCTCCGGGCCGTCGCCGGCGACCCCGCGGACCTGCAGATCATGTACACCGTCGACGGCGGCCGGCAGCTGCCCGAGCGCGAGGTGCCGCACCTGTCCGGCTACGCCGACAGCCGACCGGTCCGCATCGGCAACGGCGCCGCCTCGCAGCGGCAGAACGACGTGCTCGGCGAGGTGATGATCGCCCTCGAGCTGGCCCGAGAGGCGGGGCTCGACGAGACCCCCAACTCGTGGTCGCTGCAGCGCACGCTGGTCGAGGAGCTCGCCGACCACTGGGACGAGCCCGACAACGGACTGTGGGAGATCCGCGGGGACCGACGGCACTTCACCCACTCCCGCGTGATGGTGTGGGTCGCGTTCGACCGCGCCGTCCACGCGATCGAGGCCCACGGCCTCGCAGGCCCGGTCGAGCGCTGGCGGGACCTGCGTGACCGGGTGCGCGAGGAGATCCTCGACAAGGGCTTCGACGCCGAGCGCGGCACCTTCACCCAGCACTACGACACCCGCGAGGTCGACGCCTCGTTGCTGACCATCCCGCTCGTCGGTTTCCTCCCGGCTGACGACCCGCGCGTGCTCGGCACCATCGACGCGGTGATCGAGGACCTGATGTCCGACGGGCTGCTCATGCGCTACCGCACGGAGACCGGTGTCGACGGCCTGTCCGGCGACGAGCACCCCTTCCTGGCGTGCTCCTTCTGGCTGGTCTCGGCACTCGCCGGAGCGGGGCGCCGGGACGAGGCCGAGGAGCTGATGGATCGCCTCTGTGGACTCGCCAACGACGTCGGCCTGCTCTCGGAGGAGTACGACCCCGCGCACTCACGCATGGTCGGCAACTTCCCGCAGGCCTTCAGCCACCTGACCTTGGTGCAAGCGGCGCTGGCCCTGCGCTGAGCCGGCTCCGACCTGTCCGTGGACAGCCGGGAGGCCCGGCCATCGCGGACGATGACCGGGCCTCCGGTGGTGCTGTGGATCAGTGACGCTTCAGCTGCGGTGCACCTTGATCGTCACGACCTGCTTGGTCGCGCGGATCTTGCGGTTGCCCAGGTAGGACACCACGATCTTCTTCTTGCCGGTCTGCTCGAAGCGGGCCAGGCGCAGGAACGCCTTGCCCTTCTTCAGCGTGAGCTTGTAGACGTGACCGGCGACCTTGACCTTGATCTTGCCCTTGACCTTGGAGATGCCGAGCGCGGAGGCCTTGATCTTGATCCGGGTACGGGTCTCGCCCTTGACGACGCGCTCGGGCTTGGTGCGGACCTTGAGCACGCCCTTGGCCTTGCGCACCTCGATCGGCAGCGAGAACGTCGTGCCGGTCGTGGGACCGGTGAACGTCAGCATCTGCTTGCCGGTGCGCGTCTTGCCCTTGAGCTTGACGTCCACCGCGCTCTTGCCGGCCTCGTCGAACGGGGTCGTGGTGAGCGTGTTGTCGACAGCCGTCGGGTTGAGCGTCTTGTCGCCGACCTTGATGTTCAGCGACGAGTCACGAGCGTCCGCCGGCGAGGTCATCGCGAGCGAGGACAGCGCGAGCTTGACGTCCTGGCCGATCCGGTAGAAGCGCGGCTTGTCCGCCGGCCACGTGATGCCGACCTGGCGCTGCTCCTTGTTGACCGCGAGCGGCGTCGTGGCGGCCTTGGCTGCCATGTAGTCGACCATGGCCTGCAGGTCGACCTTGCCCGTGTCGCGCGAGCCGGTGCCCTTGGCGAACTCACGGAAGTTGTCGCCGCCGCTGGCGAGGAACGAGTTGACGGTGACGGAGTACGACGCCGCCGGGTCGATGGGCTTGCCGTTCGAGCGACATGCTCGTGACCCGGCTGCCCTCGGCCTTGGTCGGGTCGTAGGTCGCGAAGAAGCCCGTCGGACACGCCGAGGCGGAGGAACGGACGCGTCGGGACGACGCCCTTGTCGTCGCGCTGCCACTGCTGCTCGAGCACGGTCTTGATCTGTGCGCCGGTCAGCTTCATGTTGACCAGCGTGTTGGCGAACGGCTGGACCACCGCGGCCTGCTTGTAGGTGAGGTTGGCGGGGTAGCCGCCGGAGCGCACCGGTCATGTCGGCACGCAGGCCGCCGGGGTTCATGAAGGCGATCTGCGCGGCGCCGGACTCCGGGGTCGGACGTCGCCCACCGCTGGACCTCAGCGACGAGGTTGCCGAGCGTGGACTCGCCGCCGCGGTTCTCGCGAGCCGTCGGCGACCTTGGCCCGGTTGAAGGGGCCGGCGACCTTGCCGAGCACCTTGGCGCCGAGCACGTTGGCCTTGGTGAAGGCGGCGTCGACGATGGCCTTGGCTGCGGGGTCGACCGGGTAGAGCGGCGGCGTGGCCTTGGGGCCGCTGCCGTCGGGGTCGGGACCGAACATGGGCAGGATCGTCTGCGACTTCACCGCGACGGTCGAGTTCGACGTGGCCGGGTCGTCGTCGGGGTCGGTGACGGTGAAGACGAGCTGGTTGAGGTTGGCGCCGTACTGGCCCGGCGGACACGACGGGACGTCCGCCGATGGTGTGGTTGTAGGCGAGGTGCGTGTGACCGGACACGATCGCGTTGACGTTGGAGTCGACGCCCTTGACGATCCGGCCGAAGGCGGAGTCGTCGGTGGCCGAGGCCAGGTCCGTCGTCGCAGCACCTTCGTGGACGAGCAGGATGACCAGGTCTGCACCCTGCGCCTTGAGGGCAGCGGCCGCGGTGTTCGTCTCGTCGATGATGCTGCTGATCTTGACGTCGGCGATGCCGGCCGGGCTCGACGAGGGACGGCAGGTCCTCGGTGACGGCGCCGACGAAGCCGACCTTGACGCCGCCGGTCGTGGTGGTCATCCACGTGCCACCGTCCGAGGTGCCGGGCGAGGCGGCCACGTCGGGCAGAGCGTAGGAGTTGTCGGACTTCTTGCGCACGTTGGCCGCGAGGTACTGCCAGTTGGCGCCGCCCTCGGGGTTGGTCGTGGCGTCGTAGGGCTTCATGACCCGGTTGACCAGGTCGGCGTAGCCCGCGTCGAACTCGTGGTTGCCTGCCGCCGAGACGTCGAGACCGGCCTCGTTGAGCACGTCGAGGGTGGGCTTGTCGTGCTGGATGAACGACTCGAACGTCGAGGCACCGATCATGTCGCCGGCAGCGGCGAAGATCGTGTTCGGCGTTGGCTCCGCGCAGCTGCTTCACCGCACCCGACATGACGGACGCGATCTCGATGGGCTCGGGGTTGTTGGAGCCGGTCGGGCGGTCGGCGAGCCGTCCGTGGAAGTCGTTCGTGGCAATGATCTGGACGTCGACGGCGGTCGCCGCGTGCGCGGGCGCTGCCACAGCGATGACGGCGAGAGGGGCTGCGAGGAGCCCGGTCAGCGAGGTCGCGACTGCAAGTCGGCGCCCGGTTCGTGATGCTGGCACGGATGGCCTTTCGTCAGGGAATGATGGAGATGCGGTGTGAATCGGGTCACCCTAACCCGAACGGATGAGCCGGGTGGGGCCGGAGTGACCGGCGTGTGGTGCCCCCGGCCATCCCCGTGGGGATGGCCGGGCCGTGGTGCTGGAACTGCCGGTGGAGCAGGTCGGTCAGCGCTTCTTGACGCGGAACCTGACCGTGGTGCGAGCCGCCTCGGTGTCGGCGTCACCGAGGTAGCGGACCTTGGCTGCGTAGCGACGCACCTTGCGCAGCTTCGTCAGCTTCACGACCGCCTTGCCGCCGACCAGCTTCGCGCGGTAGGCCTTCCCGGCCGCCAGGACGCGCACCCGGCCGGTCGGTGTGTAGCCGTCGGCCCCGACCCTGATCACGATCCTGGCGCGGGTCTTGCCGGCCTTGACCTGGTGCGGCTTGACCTTCCCCTTCACGGTCGGCTTCGCCTTCGCCTTCGCCTTGCTGAGCAGGCCCAGGATCACCGGGTCGTGGTCGGACGAGCGGTACGGACCGGCCGCGTGGAAGTCGGTGCCGTGGTAGTTGTACCGGCTGTACTCCAGAGCCAGCGACTCGCCACCGTTGATGTTCCAGATGTCGGTGCCGGTGGAGCGCTGGAGTGCGGCGTTGTTGACGAGGATGTGGTCCAGCGAGCCGGACAGCCCCGAGAACGAGTACGAGTACTCGCCGTTGGCGAACTTCTGCTCGACGTCGGTGTAACCGGCGGCGTAGAGGATCCGCAGCGGGTCCTCCATGGCGTACGAGTTGAAGTCGCCCGCCAGGACGACGGAGTCGACCTTGGCCTGGACCTGCAGCCCGGCGACCCAGTCGCGCAGGGCCGCGGCCTGCAGCTTGCGCGAGCCGTTGGACGCGCCCTGGCCGTCACCCGAGTCGGCGTCCCCGGGGTTGGGTCCGGCCGACCCCTTCGACTTGAAGTGGTTGACGACGAAGAGGAACGGCTTGCCGCCACGCTGCGGCTTGAACACCTGCCCGAGCGGCTCGCGCGCGTTGTCGAACGCCTCCCCGGCATCGCTGAGGCTGCCGAGCGCGCGGGACTGGCCGACGCGATCCACGCTGGCCGGTTTGTAGATGATCGCGTTGGTGATCACGTCCATGCCGTCGGCCGGGAGCTCGGTGGAGGACGGGTTGGCGGCCCACGTGCCCGCACCCGCCCGCGCGTTGAGCGCCGCGACGAGGCTGTTGGTGGCCTCGTCCGGGGTCTCGCCCAGCGTCCGTGAGTTCTCGATCTCCATCAGCCCGACGACGTCCGCGTCGAGCGCGTTGATGGCCGAGACGATCTTGGACTGCTGGCGCTCGAAGTCCTGGGGGTCCCAGGCACCGCGCTGGTCGCACCCGCTGTTGACGGAGTTGCCGTCGCCGTCACGGTCGCGGAACGGGGTGCAGCCGCCGTCGCCGACGTTGTCGTCGTTGGCGTCACCGAGCGTGGTGAAGTAGTTGAGCACGTTGAACGACGCGACCTTGAGGTCGGACTGCCCGACCTCGTTGATCAGGGCCTCGTCGGGGGCAGCCGTCCGGATGTTCGCGAACGTCGCCGGCGAGCCGGCGTTGCCGGGACCGACGACGGGCGCCAGGGGCTGGAACCGGTAGGTCGGCGAGGCGGGCGCACCACCCTCGGTGAAGATCACGTCGTCGGTGAACGTCGTCCTGGCGCCGACGATGACCGGGGCCGTCGTCGAGATGTAGGGCGGGGTGAGGTTGCCGTTGGACAGGCACGGCGTGGGACGGGTGCCGCACACGGCGCCACTCGTCGACGTGGCCAGGAAGTTGGTCGACGCGCCGTCGTCCAGGATGACGGCCCGAGCGTTGTTGTCCGCCTCGGTGGGGCTCGACGCGGCCGGGCCCGGGAGCTCGACCTCGGTGCGCTGGATCAACGGCTTGGTGCCGTTGGCCAGGCCGACCTCGCCGAAGTTGTTCGTGCTGAACGTGTTGGACACCGTGAAGTCACCGGTGGGGCGGAAGCGCATGCCCTCGAGCGACTCCTTCGCGGCGGCTGACCGCGGCCAGGTGGCCGTGGTCGTGGTGACCACGGGCGGGACCGGGTCGCCGAGGGCGGTGATGCCGGCCGGCACCACCTCGACCTGCGTCTGACCGGCGAACTCCGTGACGGTGCCCTTGACCTCGACGTAGGTGCCCGGGGTCGTGGTGACCGCACCGCTCGTCTGGCGTACGAACACACCGTCCGAGGCCGTGTGGGTGCTCAGGTCGATGTTGGCCGCACCCGAACCGGGCGTCTGGATGTAGAACCCGAAGAAGCCGCCGCTCGGGTAGGCCGCGGTGACGATGCCCCGCGTGGTGACGGTCGTGCCGACGCGCGGGGAGACCGGGCCGGTCCCCTGGACGGCGGCGATCGGAATCGCGCCCTCGGGCGCAGCGACGGTCCAGGTGAACGACGCGGAGTCGTTCGCCGCGGCGTTGTCGGAGACCGACACCTGCACGGTCGGGCTGCCAGTCGTCGTCGGCGTACCGGAGATGATGCCGGTGGCGGGGTCGAGGGTCAGCCCAGCCGGAAGTCCGGTCGCGGAGTAGGTGTACGGCGTGGACCCACCGCTCGCGTTGAGCTGCAGAGGCGCGATCGGCGTGCCGGTCGTGCTGCTCTGAGGGCCGGGGTTTGCCAGCGCGAGCGCGGTGGCACCTCCGGTTGCGGTGACCGTGACGTCGTCGATGCCCACCCACTCGTCGTTGCCGACGGCGTTGGTGGTGAGGACGCGCACGAAGACGCTGGACTGTCCGTTGACGCCGGCGGGGAGCGCGACGTCCTTGGACGTCGTCTGGGTCGCCGTGCCACCCGTGGTGGCATCAGCGATGTAGCCGTCAGCCAGGTTGGTCCAGGCACCCGTGCCTCCGACGCGGTACTGCAGCGCCACCTGCTGGGCGGCGTCGTCGACCGAGCCGTCGAGGTCACGAGCGGTGTAGGCGAACGAGACGTTGCTCTTGCCGGCCAGGTCGAGGTGGAACGCGACGTAGGGCGCATCCGCCGTGCCGCTGCCCTGCAGGGCGACGGAGGGGTTGGTGATGCCGTCGAACTCGGCAACCCCGCCGTTGGAGAGGGTCGAGGGATTCGACTGGTTGGCGATGACGTCGGTGTCGTTGTCGACGGTGCTCTCACCGAGGACCGTCCGGGCGTCCACACCGGTCGCCGCCGTCAGCTCCTGACCGAGGTAGCCCTGGACACCCGTGACGCCTGTCCAGGTGTCGTTCGCCGTGATGGTGTCGGCGGTGGACCACGCCTGCGTGTAGGGGAACGTCGAGATCTTGGTCGAGACGTCGGCGTCGGCCGGTGACGTCAGGCCGACGGCCAGGGGGGCTGTGACGAGGGCTGCGGCCAGGGTGCCGGCGACGCCTCTGCGTCTCCACGAGAGCGCGGGTGAGCGCATGTGAACTCCGAGGGTTCAGGGGATGTGACCCACGCATCTTCACCCAGCGGCACGCGGATGGGGATACCGGGGGTGCATCAATCCTCGTCAGTGTTGACGAAAGTTCACGGCCGATTTTGCGAGGTCTCGACCCTGCCGCCGCCGAAGGTCAGGACGTGCGCGGGAGCTGCTTGCGGACCTCTCGGACGAACTCCCACCCCGACCACAACGTCATCACGACGGCCCCGGCGAGCGCCACCTGGCTCACGTAGAACAGCACCTCACCGAGCGCGCCCGGCCAGAAGTCGAAGGCCCCACCGTGCGCGTCCCCGTGCGGGAGCGGCCAGATCAGCCCGGCCAGGGCGAACGCCTGCAGCACGGTCTTGACCTTGCCGCTCTGCGCCGCCGGGATCACGACCTGCTTGAGGACGGAGAGTCGCAGCAGCGTCACGCCCCACTCGCGCAGCAGCACCACGATGGTCACCCACCACCAGATGTCGCCGACGATCGACAGACCGATGAAGGCCATCCCGGTGATCGCCTTGTCGGCGATCGGGTCCGCGATCTTGCCGAAGTCGGTGATCAGGTCGTGCTTGCGCGCGAGGTCGCCGTCGATCTTGTCGGTGATCATCGCGACGGCGAACAGCGCGAACGCCACCCAGCGCCACAGCGGGTCGTTGCCACCGTCGTGCAGGAGTGCCCACCCGAAGAACGGCACCATCACGATGCGCAGCGTGGTCAGCACGTTGGCGATGTTGAAGTTGGAGACCTGGCGGGGCTCGTCGACCGGGTTCGTGCTCATCGGAGGGCTCCGTCCACTCGGGCGACCAGGTCGACGCCGTCGGTGCCCGTCACGGTCGCGGTCAGCAGGTCGCCGACCCGCGCCCCGGGGACGTCGCTCAGCATCGTCGTACCGTCCACCTCGGGACCCTGGTGCGCGGCACGACCCTCGACGACGCCGTCGTCGACGGACTCGACGAGCACCA
Organism: uncultured Actinomycetota bacterium; assembly: GCA_963708875.1. Lineage (GTDB taxonomy): Bacteria > Actinomycetota > Actinomycetes > Propionibacteriales > Nocardioidaceae > Nocardioides. The sequence goes on along the minus strand of CAVPUL010000004.1, from coordinate 248,810 downwards.
CGACCTGCTCACCGATGCGCTCCTCGGCCCGTTGGGCGTTGAGCTCCTCGACGAGCCCCGTGACGTGCTCGGTGCGACCGCGGATCTCGTCCTCGTCCAGCTTGAGGTCGTCGGCGAAGCCCGCGGCCTCGGTGCCGTCCTCGTCGGAGTAGCCGAAGACGCCGGTGACGTCCATCCGCGCGGCCTCGAGGAAGTCGCACAGGGTCTGCAGGTCCTCGTCGGTCTCGCCGGGGAAGCCGACGATGACGTTGGACCGGACGCCGGCCAGTGGGGCCAGTGTCCGGATCCGGTCGAGCAGCCCGAGGAAGCTCTCGGGGTCGCCGAAGCGACGCATCCGGCGCAGCACCGCGGCGCTCGCGTGCTGGAACGACAGGTCGAAGTAGGGCACGACGCCCGGGGTGTCGGCGATCGCCTCGATCAGGCCGGGGCGGGTCTCCGCGGGCTGGAGGTAGGAGACGCGTACGCGCTCGATGCCGTCGATGCCCGACAGCTCGGGGAGCAACGTCTCGAGGAGGCGCAGGTCGCCGAGGTCCTTGCCGTAGGACGTGGAGTTCTCGCTGACGAGGAACAGCTCCTTGACGCCCTGCGTGGCCAGCCACTGGCCCTCCTGCAGGACGTCGCTGGGACGGCGACTGACGAAGGAGCCGCGGAAGCTCGGGATCGCGCAGAAGGAGCAGCGCCGGTCGCAGCCGCTCGCCAGCTTGAGCGGTGCCATCGGGCCGGCGTCGAGGCGACGGCGTACGGCACGGGGCCCCGACGCGGGGGCACCCTCACCGATCTCGCTGGTGTCGGCACTGACCTCGTGGCCCGGGATCGACACGGTGGACGCGTCGCGGTCCACGGGCGAGATCGGCAGCAGCCTGCGGCGGTCGGACGGCGTGTGGGGGTGGTGGACCTCCCCCGCCACGATGGCCCGGAGCTTCGCCGCGATGTCGGGGTAGTCGTCGAAGCCGAGCACGGCATCGGCCTCCGGCAGCGACTCGGCGAGGTCCTTGCCGTACCTCTCGGCCAGGCAGCCGACCGCGACGACGGCCTGCGCGCGTCCGCCGTGCTCGACCTTGAGGTCCGCGGCCTGCAGCAGGGTGTCGACCGAGTCCTTCTTGGCCGCCTCCACGAAACCGCAGGTGTTGACCACCACCGTGTCGGCATCCTCGGCGTCGGCGACGAGCACGAAGCCACCGGCCTCGAGGCGTCCGGCCAGCTCCTCGGAGTCGACCTCGTTGCGTGCGCAGCCGAGCGTCACCACTGCGACGTTCAGCGGGGTCGGGGGAAGCTCTGTCTCAGTCGTCATCGCACCGTGAGTATGCCGTGTCAGGCCATCCGGGACGCCATCCCGGACCCCCAGTGATCCCCGGTCAGTCGACGACGTAGGTGCCCTGGCCCGCGATCCCGGGCTCGCCGACCGCGCGGGCGGCGCCACCGGCGAGGGAGACGGTGACCGCGCCGTCGGTCGACATCACGCGCACCGGCGGGGACGCCTTCAGCTCGCGCGACTGGCCGACGGACAGGTTGCCCGCGAAGACCTCCTCGCCCGAGGCGTCGCGTACGACCACGCGGGCACCGCCGGTGGCGGCAGCCGTCACGACGACGTCCACCGGCTTGGCGGGCGGTGCGTTGCCCGCGCCCTGGGGTCCGCCGGAGCCGTTGAGCACCGGTGTGGAGCCGCGCAGCTCGGGCGGGGTGTCCATCACCAGGCGGGCGATCGACCAGCAGAGGACCAGGGCCATCACGACGGCGACGAGCACGGACCAGTTGGGCCCGCCGCGGGTGCCGCGGATCGAGCCGTTGGCTCCGGTGGCCAGCTCGGCCTCGAAGACCCGGCGGGGGTTGATCGGGGCGTGCGCGTAGCGCTCGTCGTACGACGCCAGCAGGGGCGCCACGTCGATGCCGAGCACCCGGGCCAGGGTGCGGAGGTGACCGCGGGCGTAGAAGTCACCACCGCACGGCTCGAAGTCGTCGACCTCGACGGCCTCGATGACGTGCGGACGGATCCGGGTGCGCTCGGCGAGCTGGTCGACCGTCAGGTTGAGGCGGGTCCGGGCGGCAGCCAGCTCCGGACCGATGACCGGGTCCTCGGCGGGCTCGACCTCGAAGTCGTCCAGCACGAGCGGCTCGACGGGCTCGCCCGGACGGGCGATGGCGCGGACGCGGTCGCCCCACGACTGGGTCTCCTCGACCAGGCTGACCCGGCCGGGACTGTGGTGCTCGCGACCCTCGGGGCCGTCGTGCTCCGACGGCTCGGCCTCGACGAAGTCGCGGCGGACCTCGGAGCGACGGGCCGCACCGGTCTCGCGCAGCGCAGCCGGCGTGGGACTGGCGACGATCGTGTCCTCGACCGGGACCGCGACGCCGACCTCGACCGGGACCTCTGCGTCGAGGTCGGCGTCGTGGGCAGCGTCGTCCGCGTCAGGGCCGACGGGCTCGACGACGACCTGGCTGGCGTCGAGGGCCACCCGAACCAGCGCCGCAGTGAGGTCTCCACCCGCACCCACGACGCGGGTGGAGAGCCCCAGCGGCACCGCGAGCGGTGCGCCGTGCACCATGCGCGAGATCGTGGTGTGGCGCTTGCCGGCACCGGTCATCTCGGCCTCGATGAGCTCGAGGTTGTGGGGCACGACGACGAGGCGCCCGTCGCTCAGCAGCCCGCGGCGCGGGGTGTGCTCGACGTGGTGGACCGCCGTCCACGGCAGACCGCGCCAGGAACGCCCGAGGCGGATCCGGATCCCGTGCGAGTCGGCGACCAGCAGTGGCGTGCGCGCGTCCACGAGGCTGAAGAGCCAGTAGGCGCCGAGCAGTCCCATGGCGACGACGAAGGCCCAGTCGAGGACCGACCCGCCCTGCGTGGCACGGCCGAGGTAGGCGATGGCGACCGCCGAGGCGGTGAGGCCGACGCCCGCGGCGACGCCGGCGTGGCGGCGTACCTCGATGCCGTCGGGGACCGTGCTGGGCACGAAGTCCGTGGTCTCCTCGACTCCCTCGTTCTCCTGCGTAGCAGTGCTCATCAGGCTCCCCCCTCCAACGTGGCGATCACGGAATCCAGCTCATCGGGCTTCACCAGGACGTCGCGGGCCTTGGAGCCCTCGCTGGGGCCCACCACCCCGCGGCTCTCCATGATGTCCATCAGGCGTCCGGCCTTGGCGAAGCCGACGCGCAGCTTGCGCTGAAGCATCGAGGTCGACCCGAACTGCGTCGAGACGACGAGCTCGATGGCCTGGACGACCAGCTCCATGTCGTCGCCGATGTCGTCGTCGATCTCGCGCGTCGACTGCTTCGGCGCAGTGACGTCCTCGATGTAGGTCGGCTCGAGCTGCTTCTTGCAGTGGTTGACGACCTGGTGGATCTCCGCCTCGGTGACCCACGCACCCTGGACGCGGACGGGCTTGCTCGCGCCCATCGGCAGGAACAGCCCGTCACCCTGGCCGACCAGCTTCTCGGCTCCCGGGGTGTCGAGGATGACCCGGCTGTCGGTGACGCTCGAGGTGGCGAACGCCAACCGTGACGGCACGTTGGCCTTGATCAGGCCGGTCACGACGTCGACGGAGGGCCGCTGGGTGGCGAGCACGAGGTGGATGCCGGCGGCGCGGGCGAGCTGCGTGATGCGGACGACGGCGTCCTCGACGTCACGCGGCGCGATCATCATCAGGTCGGCGAGCTCGTCGACCACCACCAGGAGGTAGGGGTACGGCGACAGCACGCGCTCGCTGCCCGCCGGGACCTCGAGCTTGCCCGCGCGGACGGCCTTGTTGAAGTCGTCGACGTGACGGAAGCCGAAGTTGGCCAGGTCGTCGTAGCGCATGTCCATCTCGCGCACGACCCACGCCAGCGCCTCGGCGGCCTTCTTGGGGTTGGTGATGATCGGCGTGATCAGGTGCGGGATGCCCTCGTAGGCGTTGAGCTCGACCCGCTTGGGGTCGACGAGGATCATCCGCACCTCGTCGGGCGTCGACCGCATCAGGATCGAGGTGATCATCGAGTTGATGAACGACGACTTTCCGGATCCGGTGGCACCGGCGACCAGGAGGTGCGGCATCTTCGCGAGGTTGGCGACCACGAAGCCGCCCTCCACGTCCTTGCCGAGCCCGGCCACCATCGGGTGGTGGTCCGAGCGGGCGGTGTTGGAGCGGAGCACGTCGCCCAGGGAGACGATCTCCTTGTCGACGTTGGGGATCTCGATGCCGATCGCGGACTTGCCGGGGATCGGGCTGAGGATGCGCACGTCGGCGGACGCGACGGCGTAGGCGATGTTCTTGGACAGCGCCGTGACCTTCTCCACCTTGACCGCGGGGCCGAGCTCGACCTCGTAGCGGGTGACCGTGGGGCCACGGGTGTAGCCGGTGACGGCGGCGTCGATGCTGAACTCCTCCATCACCTGCATCAGCCGCTCGACCACCGCGTCACTCGCCTTGGACCGCGCCTTGTGCGGTGATCCGGGCTTGAGCGAGGAGTTGTCGGGCAGGGAGTAGGTGATGTCGCCGGACAGCGCGAGCTGCTCCACCCGGGCGGGCAGCGGGGTGTGCGGCGGCGGCTCGAGCGTGCCGGTGTCGTCCTTGCCGCCCCGAGCGGCCGGGACCAGTGGCGGCGTGACCTCGGTGGGGGCGTCGGAGAAGAGGTCGATCCCGTAGTCCTCGGCGGGCTCCTCGGCGACCGCGCCCCTCTTGCGGCGCTTCTTCAGCTCGCGGTCGCTGAGCACCGGGCTGTCGTAGGCCGGGTCGCCGAGGTCGGGGTCGACCTCGTCGTCCAGCATCGAGCGGCGGCGCGTGCGCACGGGCTTGGTGACCTCGTCGGCCTCGGGCTCGGCGTCCGGGATCGTCCGACCGAGGGCCTTGTCGCGCAGCGCGGCCAGCTTCACCGGGATCTGGTAGACGGGCGTCGCGGTGATGATGAGGATGCCGAAGACGGCGAGCAGGCCCAGCAGCGGCACGACGACGTACGGCGTCTGCATCAGGTCGAGGAGCAGGCTCGAGGTGACGTAGCCGACCGCTCCCCCGGCCTCCTGGAGGTTGGTGGCGTCGCCGAGGACGGGCTGCGGGTTGCCGTTGGCGATGTGCACGATGCCGAGCAGGCCGAGGCTGAAGGCGACCCAGCCGATGACCTGGCGACCCGCCGGGCCGTTGCGCTCGGGGTCGCGGAGCGTGCGCCAGCCGGCGTAGACGAGGAAGAGCGGCACGAACCAGCCGACCTTGCCCAGCGCACCAGAGGTGACCGAGCGTGCGAAGTCCATGACTCCGCCGGGCAGCTGCCACCAGACGGCGGCGGCCGACACGGTCGCCAGGCCGAACAGGAACAGGCCGGCACCGTCGCGGCGGTGCTCGGGGTCGAGGTCGCGGGCCGACTGCCCGATCGACCGGGCGACCGCGCCGACGGCATGGGCGATGCCCAGCCAGACAGCGGCGATCCCCCGCCCGACCGCGCCGAAGGCACGAGAGATCGGGCCCGGGCCGTTGCGCACGGCGCGAGGCGCCGGACGGCGCTTGGACGCGCTCGATCCGCTCCGGGCCCTCGTCGAGCTCGACCGAGGTGCGGGGCGTTTGCTGGTACTCCGTGATCGGGTGCTCGAACCCTTGGTGGTGCGCTTGGTGCTGGACGTGCTCGAGCTCCGCGACCCCGGCGGGGAAGACGTACGGGTCGCCATGCTGTGACCCTACGGCCAAGTCACACGAGTCACAGGGATCACACGGGTGCGTGTCGCCACGGGACCTCCCGGGGCTGGTCAGTCCACCCCAAAGGGGCAAATCAGGCTCCCGTTAGTAGGAAGTCAAACAAACTTCCAGAAGGACCTTCCGAATCACGGATGGGGTCCCTAGGGTGACCGGGATCACTCGGGGATGGATCCCGGGTGCAAGCGAGAGGTCATCCCCTTGAAGCAGCTCAATCGAGGCCAGGGAATCTCCCTCGGCCTCGCACTCGTCGCCGCCGGGCTAGCCGCCCAGCCGATGCTCAGTGCGCAGGCCGCCACGGCCAACCAGGCGGACCAGTCGATGGTCAGCCGAATGCGCGACACCGCCGCCGGGTCCGTCGACCTGCGCGCCAACCCCGCCACGGGCCGCGTCGGCTTCGCCCGTGCCGAGGGCGCCAACGCCGACCTGCTCCCCGGTGCCGCCGGCGAGGGTCGCCAGGCCGCGATCGACAAGGCGACGACGTACCTTGCCGACTTCGCCCCGGCCTTCGGAGCCCGTCCCGCGGAGCTCAAGCAGACCGAGGTCTACGCCAGCAAGTCCGGGTGGTCGATCACCTTCGCCCAGGCCTACAAGGGTGTCCCGGTCTTCGCCGGCGAGCTCAAGGCACACGTCGACAACGACGGTGACCTGACCTCGGTCAACGGATTCGCTGCCCCCGGGCTCGCGCTCGACGTGACCCCCCGACTCACCACGCAGCAGGCCTCGGCCCGCGCGTTGGAGACGGTCAAGGCCCGGCCCGCCGGCTACGAGGACGGTGGGCCGTCCGGCTTCCGCACGGACCTCGCGGTCCGCACGGCGGAGCTGGTCATCTACCGCACCGGCACCCCCCGCGGCATCGACGGGGAGGCCAGGCTGGCGTACGCCGTCGAGGTCTGGAACAAGTCGACGATCCGCGAGTCGCTGATCCTCGACGCCCAGACCGGCAAGCCCATCAACCGCTGGTCGATGATGACCGACGCCCTCGACCGCGCCCTGTACGAGGCCAGCGGCACCGCCGCGAACCCCGTCTACACCAAGGTCTACCAGGAGGGCCAGGCGTTCCCCGGCACCCTCAACCAGGACCAGCAGAACGAGGTCCTCGGCACCGGTGAGGCCTACTGGCTCTTCCGCAACTCCTTCGGCTACAACGCCTGGGACGGCAACGGCGGCAAGATGATCACGGTCAACAACGACCCGACCATCCAGTGCCCCAACGCCAACTGGAACGGCGTCACCACCAACTACTGCACCGGCGTCACCGGTGACGACACCGTCGCCCACGAGTGGGGCCACGCCTACACCGAGTCGACCTCCGGCCTCATCTACCAGTGGCAGGCCGGCGCGATGAACGAGGCCTACTCCGACGTCTGGGGCGAGACCGTCGACATGCTCAACAACCGCCTCAACGAGGTCGGTGAGCCCAACTCGTCCGGTGGCAACGTCTACCGCACCCCCGGCAACTGCTCGCAGTTCACCCGGTCCGAGACGGTCATGACGATCACCGCCCCGGCGGCAGTCGCCGGACCGTGCGTCAGCGTCCCGGCGTCCTTCGGCCCGGTCATCACCGAGACCCCGGTCAACGCGACCGCCGTCGTCGGCACTGACTCGGCCACGGGCACCGCCTCCGACGGCACCCCGGACACCTCGCCGACCAACGGCTGCCAGGTCCTCACCAACGCCGCGGCCATCAACGGCAAGTGGGTCTACATCGACCGCGGCACCTGCTCCTTCGCCGACAAGATCGAGAACGCGGAGAACGCCGGTGCCATCGGCATCGTCGTCGGCAACACCACGACCGGCGCACTGGGCTCCATCGCCGGTGACTCCGACCTCTACGGCGTGATGGTGTCCAACGCGGACGGCGCCAAGTTCAAGCAGGCCGGCACCACGGACTTCACCATCGCCGCGGCGCCGTCCGACGCAGACGCGACCCACCGCTGGCTGTCGGGCGAGTCCGACCCCGCCTTCGGTGGCGCGATCCGCGACATGTGGAACCCGAACTGCTACGGCGACCCGGGTCAGGTCTCGGACGAGGAGTACGCCTGTGGCGACGAGGACGCCGGTGGCGTCCACACCAACTCGGGCGTCGTGAACCGCACCTACGCGCTGCTCGTCGACGGCCTCGACGGACAGGGCACCGGCATCGGGCTCGACAAGGCTGCGTGGCTGTTCTGGCACACCCAGACCAACTACCTGACGCCCACGTCGTACTTCCCCGACCTCGCCGACGGCCTCGAGGCCTCCTGCCAGGACCTCCGGGGCATCGCGCTCGACAAGCTGACGGTGGGCAACCCGACGCGCTCGGACGGTGCCGACGGCGCCGCCCAGGCCGGTGTCATCACCGGCGGCACCACCGCCGCCGACTGCACCAAGCTCGCCGCCGTCATCGCCGAGACCGAGCTCCGGACGGACCCGGCCGCAGAGTGCGACTGGCAGCCGCTGCTCAAGCAGGGTGCCCCGGCGATCAGCTGCGGCACCGGCACGACGACCTCGACGACCTACTCGGAGGACTTCGAGGACGGCCTGGCTGGTTGGACGCAGGACGAGACGGTCGCCTTTGCCGGCGGCAACGGCTACGCGTGGGAGGCCTCGACCTCGGCTCCCTCGCACACCGGTGGCGTGGCCTACGGTCCCGACCCGGGTGAGGGCAGCTGCTCCGGCGGTGCGGGTGACATCACCAGCCGCAACGGCCTCATCACCCCGGCGATCTCGGTGCCGGTCGGTGCCACGCCGCGCTTCCAGTGGGACCACTACGTGGCCTCGGAGTCGAAGTACGACGGCGGCAACGTGAAGGTCAGCGTCAACGGCGGTGCCTTCACCCTCGTGCCGGCGGCGGCCTACCTGTTCAACGCGCCGGGCGGCAAGCTCGACGCGGGCACCAAGCCGATGGCCAACGAGGCCGCGTGGACGGGCACCGACGGTGGCCAGCTCACCGGTTCGTGGGGCACCTCGATCATCGACCTCGCCAAGGTGGCCAAGGTCGGCGACTCGGTCAAGTTCCGCTTCGACATGGGCCGTGACGGCTGTGGCGGCGTGGATGGCTGGTACGTCGACAACGTGAAGGTCCAGGTGTGCGCGACGCCCACCGCGACCCCCACGACGACGCCCACCCCGACCCCGACGCCCACCCCGGCGCCGCTGGCGGATTCGACGACCACGGCGAAGGTCTCCCCGAAGCACCCCAGCTTCGGCAACGACTTCACCGTGATCGGCAAGGTCCTGACGGACACCCTGGCTCCGCGCAGCAGGGTCGTCTTCAAGGTCGACGGCAAGCGGATCGGGTCGCGGAAGATCAGCGAGGGCCGTGCAGTGATGACGGTTCGACGCAACTACGGCGTCGGCAAGCACACGCTCGCTGTCATCTACCGCGGCACGTCCACCGTGGCGAGGAGCAAGGACAAGCTGACGTTCCGGATCACCAGGTGATCTAGGGCAGCAGCCAGCACGACGAAGGCCCCGGCGGAGTGATCCGCCGGGGCCTTCGCCCTGTCCGGACGGTGACCGCGTCAGGCGTCGCGGGTCGAGCGCAGCGGGAGCGTGAAGGTGAAGGTGCTCCCCCGCCCGAGCTCCGAGGAGACCGACAGGGTCCCGCCGTGCGACTCCGCGATGCGCTGCGCGATCGGCAGGCCGAGCCCGGTGCCCGGCACCGACAGCGCGTTGGGGTTGGTCGAGCGGTGGAACGCTGAGAAGACGTGCGCCTGGTCGGTCACGGAGATGCCGAGGCCCGTGTCGGTCACCTCGACGCTGACCTTGTCGTCGGTGACGGTCATCGACACCTCGACCGAGCCGTCCTCGGGCGTGTACTTCACGGCGTTGTCGACCATGTTGTCGATCACCCGCGCCAGCTCCTCGGGGTCACCGAAGACCACGACGGACCCGGTCCCGGACGACGTGAACGCCAGGCGTACGCCGGCCTGCTTGGCCCGGATCCCGAGCAGGTCGACGCTGGCCTCGCAGAGCTCGGCGAGGTCGACGGCACGGCGTACGGTCTCGCGGCGTCCGTGGATCCGTGAGTAGTGCAGCAGGTTGGCGACGAGGTTGTTGAGGCGCTGGGCGTTGCGGATGATCGCGTCGATCGAGGTGAGGTCGGGGTGCCGGTCGGCGATCAGCTCGGCGTGGCCCAGGATCGCCGTGAGCGGCGTCTTGAGCTCGTGGGAGATCGTGGCGATCAGCTCGCTGCGGTAGCGCGCCAGCTCGCGGAGCTCCTGCACCAGCCGCTGCTCGGTCTCGAGGACCCGCGAGGCCCGGACGGTCTGCGCCAGCAGGCGACCGACCTCGAGCACGGCGTCCGCCTCGCTGGAGGTCAGCTGACGGGCGTTGCGGGCGAAACCGAGCACGAGGTAGCCGACCAGCTCGTCCTGCGACGTCAACGGCGTCACGAGTGCACGCTCGACGCGCATGCCGCGCATCAGGCGCTGCATCCGCTCGGCGCTGCGCGGCAGCCTCGCGGACACGGCATCCGTCACGCCGAGGTCGATCAGGACGGGGGTGCTGTCGAGCTCCGCGAGGTCCGTACGGATCTCCGGCACGTCGTGCTCGGGGGTGAAGGCGAAGGGGGTGGCGATGCCGATCTGGCTGCCCTGGGCGTCGCTGGGGAACGTCCGCACCACCGTCTGCACGGTGCCGAGGCACTCCGCGATCGCCCCGACGGCCGTGGTGAGGGCCTGCGGCAGGCTGTGCTGGGTGCCGGCTCCCGCGACCACGGTGAGCATGCTGTCCAGGCGCAGCCGGTCGGTGAGCCGATCGCGCTCGCGCGCGTTGGACAGTGCGACGCCCGCCTGCACGGCGAACATCTCGAGCAGCTCGCGGTCGGCCTCGTTGGGCACTCGCGAGTCGGGCGGCAGGTCGACCGCCATGTTGCCCAGGAGCTCGCCGGCGGCGGAGTAGAGCGGGGCGTAGAGCGCGTGCTCGGGGTGCCAGGCCTCGGGGTCGTCGCTGAGCGGGACCTCCGGGATCCACGCGGCGCGCAGCCGCTCGTCCGACATCCGGCCCGCCGGGACGAAGCGGAGGATGCCCCACCGGTCGGCCTCGCGGAACTCGTCGAGGATCTGCTCGGCCGGCGTCCGGCGGTGCAGGATCTGCTCGACCACCTCGGGCGGCCCGGCGACGTTGGTCATCACCAGGGTGTCGCCCTCGAGGCGCGCGATCGCCACGACGCCGTAGCCGAGGACGTCCACGACGCCGTGCGCGATCTCCTCGAGGATCACCTCGGTGTCGGTGGACGAGTTGACGCGACGCATCAGCTCCGCCAGTCGGCTGAGCGCGCCATGGCTGCGCGGCATGTCCACCTCCCCACCGATGCTTGTGCTCCCCGCTCGGTCCCCGCTGGGGATTCTAGGGGCAGCCCGAAGGGCTTAGGCCTCGATCACGACAGGAATGATCATCGGGCGGCGGCGGTGCGCCCGGTTGACCCAACGGCCGACGACGCGACGGATGGTCTGCTGGAGCTGGTGGGAGTCGGTGACGCCCTCCTTCACGGCCTCGTGGATCGCGTCGATGATCGGCTGCCGGATCTCGTCGAAGGTCGTCTCGTCCTCGGCGAACCCACGGGCGTGGATCTCCGGACCGGAGACGACCTTCCCGGTCACCGAGTCGACCACCACGATCACCGAGAGGAAGCCCTCCTCGCCGAGGACCCGGCGGTCCTTCATCGAGGCCTCGGAGATGTCGCCGATCGTGGTGCCGTCGACGAAGACGTAGCCGACGTCGACCTTGCCGACGATCGTGGCGACGCCGTCGACCAGGTCGACCACGACGCCGTCCTCTGCCAGCACGACGTTCTCGACGCCTGTGGCGCGGGCGAGGTCGGCATTGGCCATCATGTGGCGGATCTCGCCGTGGACCGGCATCACGTTGCGCGGCTTGACGATGTTGTAGCAGTAGAGCAGCTCGCCTGCGCTGGCGTGCCCGGAGACGTGCACGAGGGAGTTGCCCTTGTGCACGACGTTGGCGCCCAGTCGGGCCAGGCCGTTGATCACGCGGTAGACGGCGTTCTCGTTGCCGGGGATCAGCGAGCTGGCGAGGACGACGGTGTCGCCGGGCTGGAGGTGCACGAAGTGGTGGTTGTTCTGCGACATCCGGCTCAGCGCCGCCAGCGGCTCGCCCTGCGAGCCGGTCGAGATCAGCACCTGCTTGTGCGGCGGCAGGTCGGCGAGCTCCTTGGCCTCGACCATGACGCCCGGGGGCACCGTGAGGTAGCCGAGCTCCTGGGCGATCGCCATGTTGCGCACCATCGAGCGCCCGACGTAGCCGACCTTGCGGCCGTGGGCGACCGCTGCGTCGAGCACCTGCTGGACGCGGTGGATGTGGGAGGCGAAGCAGGCCACGATGATGCGCTGGTCGCTCTTGGCGAACACCCGGTCGAGGACCGGGGCGATGTCCTTCTCGGACGTCGTGAAGCCGGGCACCTCGGCGTTGGTCGAGTCGGTGAGGAACAGGTCGACGCCCTCGTCGCCGAGGCGGGCGAACTCGTTGAGGTCCGTGATCCGGCCGTCGAGCGGGAGCTGGTCCATCTTGAAGTCGCCGGTGTGGAGCACGACGCCGGCTCCGGTGCGGATCACGACGGCCAGCGCGTCGGGGATGGAGTGGTTGACCGCGACGAACTCGAGCACGAACGGGCCGAACGTGATCGTCTGCCCCTCGGCGACCTCGTACTGCGCGGTCTCCTTCAGGCGGTGCTCGCGCAGCTTCGAGCTGAGCAGCGCGAGCGTGAGCTTGGAGCCGACGAGCGGGATGTCGCCGCGCTCGCGCAGGAGGTACGGCGTGGCGCCGATGTGGTCCTCGTGGCCGTGGGTCAGGACGAGCGCCTCGACGGCGTCGAGGCGTTCGCGGATCGGGCTCGAAGTCGGGGAGGATCAGGTCGACGCCCGGGTGGTGGTCCTCGGGGAAGAGCACGCCGCAGTCGACGAGCAGGATGCGCCCGTCGTACTCGAACGCGGTCATGTTGCGACCGACCTCGCCGAGACCACCGAGCGGGATGACGCGCAGGCCTCCAGCGGGGAGGGGGCCGGGCGTGCCGAGGTCGAGGTGGGGATGGCTCAAGGGATTCCTTCAGTTCGTCGTGGACGTGGGTGTCACAGGAGGCCGGCGGCGGCGAGTCCGGCACGCAGTGCCGTGACCTCGTCGTCGTCCAGGGCGACCAGTGGGCCGCGGACGCGGCGGTTGTCGAGCACGCCGAGCAGCTCGAGGGCTGCCTTGGCGGTGGTGGCCCCGTAGTTGGGGACGCCCATCACCGCGTCGAAGGCAGGGATCAGGGAGGTGTGGATGCGCAGTGCCTCGGCGTGGTCGCCCACGCCCCAGGCGTCGATCATGGCCGCCAGCTGGGTGCCGGCCGCGTGCGCGACGACGGAGACGAGGCCGACGCCGCCGTACGCCAGGTAGCCGAGGGTGGCGGCGTCGTCGCCGGAGTAGACCGAGTAGCCCATGTCGACCAGCTGCGCGGTGCGCGGGAGCAGGCCGGAGGCCTCCTTCACGGACACGACGTGGTCGTAGCGACGCATCGCCTCGTAGGTCTCCAGCTCGATCAGGCTCGCGGTGCGGGCCGGCACGTCGTAGAGCATCACGGGCAGGTCGGTCGACTCGGCGACGGTGGTGAAGTGGTGGCGCAGGCCGACCTGGCCGGGCTTGTTGTAGTAGGGGCTGACGAGCAGCACCCCGTCGACGCCGACCTTCTCCGCCTGTCGCGCCAGCTCGACCGAGTGGGCGGTGGCGTTGGTGCCGACGCCCGCGATCACGACCGCGCGATCGCCGACCGCGTCCTGCACTGCTCGGAGGATCTCGCCGTCCTCGGCGACCGAGGTGGTGGGGCTCTCCCCCGTCGTGCCGCTGACGACGACGCCGTCGTTGCCGTGCTCGACGAGGTGGGCCGCGATCGCCGCGGTGCCGTCGAGGTCGACGCTGCCGTCCTCGTGGAACGCCGTCGCCATCGCCGTGAGGAGGCGGCCGAACGGGACGTTGATACTCATCCACGTACTCGCTTCGCTCCGTGCGCGCATGAGGCACGAATCGCACTGCGCCCATCGACTCGCTCGCTCCGCTCGCTCATGCCCCAAGGTTATCGCCCCTCGCCCCCCGAGCCGCCCTCGGCGAGCCGGGCACGTTGTCGGACGTCTGGTCTACGGTCACGGACATGGCGTACGACGAGGTGCTCGCGCAGCGGATCCACGACCTGGTCGACGGGGAGGCGGGCTGGACGTCGAAGAAGATGTTCGGCGGCCTCGGCTTCATGCTCGACGGCCACATGGCCGTCGCCGCCGGCAGCTCCGGCTCCCTCATGGTGCGAGCGGACCCCGCGACCAGCGAGGCGTGGTGCGACGGCGACGCGGTGGCCCCGATGGAGATGCGTGGCCGCCCGATGGCCGGTTGGCTCCTCGTCTCGCAGGACGTGCTCGCCGGTGAGGACCAGCTCGAGCTGTGGGTCGAGCGCGGCGCGAGCTACGTCCGCACCCTCCCGCCGAAGTGACGCCGGCGGTCGTCAGCCAGCGGACCTGGACGTGGACGACCCGTCGCACCGGCTCAGGCAGACCGTGGTGGCTGGGTCAGCCCGAGGTGAAGCCCTGACGAAGGAGCACCGGGAGCACGTGGTGCTCGAGCATCGGCGCGAGGTCGTCGGGGTGGTCTCGCAGGGGCGTCCAGCGGACCTCGGCGATCTCCGCCGAGGCGACGGGCTCACCGTCGGCGTCGACGAGGAAGACCGTCGAGTGCAGGGTGTGCCCCGGCTCGTTGGCGGCCTCGGAGTGGAACTCGCCGAGCAGCGTTGCGTCCTCGATCCGGAGACCGACCTCCTCGTGCGTCTCGCGCAGCGCGGCCTCGCGGGCCGACTCCCCCGGCTCGAGCTTGCCGCCCACCAACATGAACCGTTGCGTGCCGCGCTTGCGCACGGTCAGCACGCAGCCGTCGCGCACCAGCGCCACCGCGGCGACGACGATGTGCCTGTCCGATTCCACGCCGCAGAGCCTGTCACGAACGGTCGGTCAGCCGCCTAGAGGACGGCGCGGTGCTCCTCCATCCAGCGGATCTCCTCGACGTCCCGGTCGTCAGCGCCGTCGGCGACCCACGTCCGTTGTGGCTCGATGCCGCGGTCGGCCAGGTCGCGTCGGAGGCGCATGACCGACCTGATCCGCTCGGTGACCGCATCGACCACGTCGAAGTCCGGCAGGTCGCCGTACGCCGCGACGAACGTCCGCACCCGCGCCGCCCGGTCGGGCACGACCGGGAAGTGGTGCCACTCCAGCGCGTGCTCGTCGGAGCGCAGGGGTGCGAACCAGCGCAGGGCGTACGCCACGTCGTCCATCCGCGGTGCCGGGTGGAGGTAGTCCCAGTCGATGAGGGCGACGGCCTCGTTGTCGTGCCAGATGAAGTTCCACGGCCCGGGGTCGCCGTGGCAGAGGACCAGGTCGTCACCGACGACCGGCGGACCGCCCCAGACCGCGTCCACGGGCGGCGTCCACCCGGCACCGGCGTCGTGGACCTGCCTGAGGAGCCGCGCGGCCGACGCGAGTCCCTGGTCGGTGTGCTGGTGGTACCAGCCCTCACCGCCGTCCGCGCCGTCGATGAACCGGAGGTGCTCGACGCCGTCGACCACGCCCAGCGGTTCGGGCACGCACTCCAGCCCCTGGGCTCGGAGGTGGCGCAGGTAGGCGTGGACGGTCGCGGTGTGCTCCCCGGCCGGTCGCGTCACCACGCCCTCCGCGATCCCGACCGGGCGGTGCAGCTCGTTGGCGGCCGCCGCGCGATCGACGGCGTCCCAGGTTCCCTCGTCCACGCACGCACCCTGCTTCGCGTAGGCGCGCGGACACAAGTGGTTTCCGGCGGGAGGTCCGAGCGCGGGCAGCGGCGACCTGCCGGAGTTGTGTCCGCGCGTCTACGAGGTCGGGTGGTCGACCAGCCGGGTCACTGGCCGAGCGCCCGGCGTACGGCGTCGAGCGCGTCGTCGTCCGACAACCCGAGCGACCGCACGGCCGAGACGTACGCCGAGGCGGCGCCGCGCACCGACGACGAGACGCCCCTGCCGGCGACGAAGGTCCCGGCGCGGCCTCGCGTCTCGACGACACCGAGCGCCTCGAGCTCCTTGTAGGCCCGGGCGACGGTGTTGGGCGCGAGGTCGAGGTCGGCGGCGAGGGAGCGTACGGGCGGCAGCCGGAAGCCGGGCTCGAGCGCCCCGGACCCGACCTGTGCCCGGATCCCCTCGCGCACCTGCTCGAAGGGCGGCGTGCCCGAGGACGGATCGACTGAGAGGTTCACGCGGCCGCGTCCATCCGCTCCCACCACACCCGGTCGTAGCCGTCGTGGTGCTCGCGGCGGGACTCCTCCCACGAGGCACGGTCGAACTCGGGGTAGAACGCGTCACCGTCGGGAGAGAGCCGGACCTCGGTGAGGACCTGGGCGTCGGCGTAGGGCATCGCGTCGGCGTAGACCTGACCGCCTCCGGCGATGACCACGTCCCCGCCGAGCAGGTCGGCCTGCGCGAGCGCGGCGTCCAGGCTGTGCGACACCAGCACCCCGGCGACCGACCAGTCGGTGTCCCGCGTGAGGACGATGGTCGTCCTCCCCGGCAGTGGGCCGGCCGATCGACTCGAAGGTCGTCCGGCCCATGACGAGGGTGTGGCCCATCGTCAGGGCCTTGAACTCGGCCTGCTCGCCCGGGATCGACCAGGGGATGTCGGGGCCGTTGCCGATCACGCCGTTGTCGGCCACGGCGGCCACCATCACGACTCGCTTGCCACCGGGGGTCATCCGGCCACCTCGGACAGCACCTCGGACAGCACCTCAGACAGCAATGGGCGCCTTGATGCCCGGGTGGGGGTCGTAGCCCTCCACCGCGATGTCCTCGAGGTCGAAGCCGTCGAGCTCGGTGATGGCGGGGTTGAGCACCAGGCGCGGCAGGGCGCGCGGCTCGCGGGACGAGCTGCAGCCTGGCCTGCTCGACGTGGTTGAGGTAGAGGTGCGCGTCACCCATCGTGTGCACGAACTCGCCGACCTCGAGCCCGGTGACCTGCGCGACCATGTGCGTCAGCAGGGCGTACGACGCGATGTTGAACGGCACGCCGAGGAAGGTGTCGGCCGAGCGCTGGTAGAGCTGGCAGCTGAGCCGTCCCGGGCCGGTCTCGGAGGGGGCGACGTAGAACTGGAAGAGCGTGTGGCACGGCGGCAGCGCCATGTCGTCGACGTCGGCGACGTTCCACGCCGAGACGATGTGGCGGCGCGAGTCGGGGTTGGTGCGGATGCCCTCGACGAGCCGGGAGACCTGGTCGACGTGGCGGCCGTCGGGCGTGGGCCACGAGCGCCACTGGTAGCCGTAGACGGGACCGAGGTCGCCGTTGTCGTCGGCCCACTCGTCCCAGATCGTGATGCCGCGGTCCTGGAGCCACTTGACGTTGGTGTCGCCGCGCAGGAACCACAGCAGCTCGCCGAAGACCGAGCGCGTGTGCACCTTCTTGGTGGTGACGAGCGGGAACCCCTCGGCGAGGTCGAAGCGCATCTGGTGGCCGAACACGCTCAACGTGCCGGTGCCGGTGCGGTCCGTCTTCTCCACGCCCTCGTCGAGGATCCGCTGGAGCAGGTCGAGGTAGGCGCGCACAGGGCGACTCTACGACCTCGCGACGCGCGCCTCGACCGACACGCACTCCACGTCGAAGGCGAACCTGTCACCGTCGCGCCACGGCTCGCCCAGGGCGTCGTACGCCGTCCGCACGCGGGTCCGCACGGCCTCGGTCTGGGCCCGGAACAGGACGCCGAAGTTGCCGACCGAGGTGAGGCCCACCCACAGGTCGTCCGGGGCGACCCGCCACCGCCACGACCACGTCTCGGCCCGGGTGACGGCGAGCCCGGCCTCGCTGAGGATGCCGGCCAGTCCGTCGGGCGACCGGTCGAAGTCGAGGTCAGCCGCGAGCCGCGGCACCTGCGGCCGCACCGCGTCCGCCTGATCGAGCAGGCCGTTCCACATGAGCGCCTGCGGCGCCGGTGTCCGTCCCCAGATCGTGGTGCGGACGACGCCGCCCGGTGCTGCGACCCGCGCCAGCTCGCGCGCTGCCGCTCGTGGGTGGTCGACGTGGTTGAGCACGAAGCTCGCGAGGACGACGTCGAAGCCGTCGTCGGCGTACGGCAGGTCCGGGAGGCCGGCCACGACGACGTCCTCACCCAGCAGGCCGGCTGCCAGCGCCGCCATCTCCGGGTCGGGGTCGACCCCGATCGCGTCGAGGCCCGCGGCCCGCGCCTGCCGGACGAGGTCGCCGGTCCCGCAGCCGACGTCGAGCAACCGCCCCTGACGGGGCAGCCCGTCGAGCAGCCTCGGCACCGCACCGGCGCAGAGCCCCGCAAAGCTCCGCACGTACGCGCCGGCCACACCCGTCCACAACGCCTCAGCCACGAGGCGGGACCCTACAAAGTCACCGACGACGACCGCAGGAGGGACCCGTCACCGCAGCCGGACGGAGCCGGCGCCGACGATCGTCACCGGCGCCTCGCAGTCGAGCTCGGCGGTGCACACCACCAGCGCCCGGCGACCCGACTCCGACAGGCGTACTTCCTCCTGCCCCTCGACCGCGCGGCGTGAGGAGTCGAGCAGGTAGGCCCATCCCCTGCCGGGCACCGGGGCGGCTTGCACCACGACGTCGTACTGCGTGATCGCGACGAACCTCGGCGGGGCAGGGGGGTCGGTCAGCTCGTCGGGCGCGTCGTCGAGGTCGCGCACCTCGCCGTCGGCGTCGATCCCGACGATCTCGCCGGACCTGAGCCTGGCGACGACGCCCGAGCCCACGGCCACGAACTGGTCGATGTCCCGGAGCTCGACGACCACCCGCTCGAGGTGCAGCTCCCCGTCGGAGTACCAGACGACCGGCAGCGTGTTGGCCTCCTCCCGCACCTCCGGGTCCGGCGGGATCGAGGCCCACCAGCTCCACCCGGCGGCGAGCACGGCAACGACGGCAAGACCTGCCACCGCGCGACGCGCGACACGGCGACGATGGCTGCCCCGCGCCTGCTCCGCCGTGTCCAGCCAGGGCTCGGCAGCGTCGCGCGGGTCGAAGGGACGTACGCCGTGGGGCGCAGCCTCACCCGGTCGGGGCGACAGGCCGGCGCGCTCGCGCGCCTCGGCCCACAGCGTCACGTCGACGTTCTCCTCGCGCACCCGGCGCGCCCACGACCGGCGGCTCGCGAGGAGCGTCGCGGCCACGGCCAGCCGCGCGTCGTCGGGCGCGACGCCCTCGTCCTCGAGGCCACCGACGAGGTCGGGCCAGCGGGCGTCGACGTAGTGCGCGAAGTCCGTCCCGTCAGCCATGCCCACCGCCCCTCTCGACCACTGCTTCGGAGCGGCGGCCGTCCGCGGATGGCTTCAGGCGCTCAGTGACATCGGTCCGTAGACCTGGCGCTCGTGCTCGAACAGGGTCACGGCCGCCACGCCGTGCTCGGCCAGGTCGGCCCAGATCTCGCCCACCCACGACTCGGCGTCGCCCTGGTTGCTGAACCGCTGGTCGGCGAAGTCGGACACCTCGACCGGCTCCCCCGACGCGTCCTCCATGCGCCACCACCACGGCCGCTCGGAGGCCGACGGCTGACGGAACGTGGGCGGCTGGCCGGGGAGCATGTCAGGACTCCCGGACCGAGGTGTCGACGAACGGCGGCTTCACGAGCTGGAAGATCTCGCGCCGGCCACGGATGTCGACACCCACCTCGGCGTCCTCGGCCACCATGGTCGGGATCAGGGCCATGCCGATCCCCTTCTTCAGGGTCGGGGAGAACGTGCCGGACGTGATGTCGGCGAGGGGTATGTCGTGGGTGAGCGTGACGCCCATGCCGGGGCGCGGGATGCCGCGGCCGACCGCGACCAGGCCGCGCAGCCGACGCTTCGGCCCCTCCTCCTTGACGCGGGCCACCGCGTCGCGGCCCCAGAAGGCGTCCTTCTTCCAGCCGACCGCCCACGACAACCCGGCCTCGACCGGGTTGGTGTCGAGGCTGATGTCCTGCCCGTGGAGCGGGTAGCCCATCTCGGTGCGCAGCGTGTCGCGAGCACCGAGGCCGGCCGCGGTGATGCCGTGCTGCTCGCCGGCCGCCATCAGCTGGTCCCACAGGTCGCCGGCGGCGTCGTTGACGACGACCAGCTCGTAGCCACGCTCGCCGGTGTAGCCGGTGCGGCACACCACGACGCCGACGCCGGAGTCACCGAGCTCGGCCTCGACGAACGACATGTAGTCGTGTCCGGTCGGCAGCCCGATCGCGTCGAGCACCTCGTCGGAGCGGGTGCCCTGGACGGCCAGCACGGCGTAGTCGTCGTGGTGGTCGACGACCTTGACGCCCTCGGGGGCCTCGGCCTGGAGGCGTCGGACGACCTCGGCGGTGTTGGCGGCGTTGGGGATGAGGAGCACGTGCTCGTCGTCGTGCCAGTAGGCGATGAGGTCGTCGACGATCCCGCCCGACTCGTCGAGGCAGAGGGTGTATTGCGCCTTGCCGGGCTGGATCTTCGCGAGGTCGTTGGACAGCGTCGCGTTGACGAAGTCGACCGCTCCGGGACCCGACACCATGGCCTTGCCGAGGTGGCTCACGTCGAAGATGCCCACGGCCTCACGGACCGCCGTGTGCTCCTTGACGACACCCGTCGCGTATTCGAGGGGCATCGACCAGCCACCGAACTCCGCGAACTTCGCGCCGAGGGCCTCGTGACGGTCGTGGAGGGGCGACTGCTTGAGCGTTGCGGCCATGTCTCGCAACCTACCGCAGCGCTCCGACGTCCCTTCATCCCTCTGGCCTCGCCTAGCATGCGCGGGTGACCACGTACTCGCTCCGCAGTGCCAGCCCCGCCAAGACCCGAGCCGACGCCGTCGTCGTAGGAGTGGTGGCGGGCGACAAGGGGCCTCGGCTCTGCGACGCGGCCGAGGACGTGAGCAAGGCCTACGGTCGCCGGTTGGGGCCGTTCCTGTCGACCATGGGCGTGACCGGCAAGGCCGGCGAGTCCGTGAAGGCCCCGAGCCGCGACGAGGTCAACGCCCCGCTCCTCGTGTTCGTCGGTCTCGGCCCCGACCCCACCGACCCGACCGCCGTACGCCGTGCCGCGGGCGTCGCTGCGCGCAGCGTCCCCAACGCGGCGTCCGTCGCCCTCGCCCTGCCGAGCGAGACGCCCGAGCTGGTCGCTGCCGTCGTCGAGGGCCACCGCCTCGGCGGCTACACGTTCACGGCGTACAAGTCGAAGAAGAGCGAGACCACCGAGCCGGCCGACGTCGTCGTGCTCACCAGCATCGCCCGGCGCAGCGAGGCCACCGACGCCCTCGAGCGCGCCGAGGTCCTGGCCGACGCCGTCGCCCTGACCCGCGACTGGGTCAACATGCCGCCGCGCGACTGCACTCCTCCGCTGCTGGCGGACCTCGTGACCGCGGCGCACAAGGAGGTCACGAAGGGGCGCGGCGCGCCCAAGGTGAAGCTCGAGGTCTTCGACCACGAGCAGCTCGCCGAGATGGGCTGTGGCGGCATCCTCAGCGTCGGCGACTCCTCCGAGTCCCCGTCGCGCCTGGCCAAGCTGACCTGGGCGCCGAAGGGCGCCGTCGCGCACCTCGCGCTCGTCGGCAAGGGCGTCACCTTCGACTCCGGCGGCCTCACCATCAAGCCGTCGTCGAGCATGGTCAACATGAAGGGCGACATGGCAGGCGCTGCCACCGTCGTGGCCGCCACCCTCGCCATCGCCCGGCTCGGCCTGCCCCTGAAGGTCACCGCCTTCGCGCCGATGGCGGAGAACATGGTGTCCGCGACCTCGACCCGCCCCGGCGACGTGATCACCATGCACAACGGCAAGACCGTCGAGATCGCCAACACCGACGCCGAGGGCCGGATGCTGCTCGGCGACGCGCTGTCGCTGGCGGTCGACGACAAGCCCGACGTCGTCCTCGACATCGCCACCCTCACCGGTCACATGCAGCTGGCCCTGGGCGACAAGGTCGGCGCCGTGATGGGCACCGACGACCAGGTGCCGGCGGTCCTCGCTGCCGGAGTGGCGGCCGGCGAGCAGCACTGGCGGATGCCCATCCCCGAGGAGATGTCGGAGCGGATCGCCAGCTCCAAGGTCGCCGACCTGCTCCAGCACGACTGGGTGCGGTGGGGTGGCGGGCTGTACGCCTCGGCGTTCCTCCGCGAGTTCACCGGCGGGCTGCCGTGGGCGCACCTCGACATCGCCGGCAAGGAGATGAACCTCGGCGCCCCGTACGGCCACGTGCCGAGCGGCGCGACCGGGTTCGGCGTCACCACGCTGGTGGCGTTCGCCCGCGCCCTGGCCGACGCCTAGGTCTCGGCTAGATCCCTTCGGCCTTCTTGCGCCTGTTGTAGTCACGCATCCGCTGCGGGACCCCGACCACGGCGGCGTCGTACGACGGCACGCGGTGGCGGTTGGCGAAGTCGTGCGCCCACTTGACGCTCGGCACGCGCCGTCGCGTCCACTCCCCGTCGTGCGCGACCAGCAGGAGGGTGACGTCGCTGACGGCCGTACGCGGCTCGACGAAGCCCTCGACCCCCTGTCGGGTCGTCACGAACGCTTCCAGGTGGCGGACGTCCTTGCCGTCGGACGCGCGGACGGTGGTGGAGCCGGTGCGCGTGGCGTCCCCTGCGGGACGGCTGCTGCGGCCCTGGCGCCTGAATCGGTCGAACATGCCCATGGCCGACATTGTGCCGGGAGGGCCCTCACCTCGGCCAACGAAGAAGTGCAAAGATGGTCGAGCCGCTGCCTGCGAGGTGCGGCACAACGGATCGAGCAAGTGGAGGAAAGTCTGTGGCGGACGCTGAGTTCGACGTCCTCGTCCTCGGGGCAGGTTCGGGCGGCTACGCCTGTGCGCTGCGAGCGGCCCAGCTGGGCCTGAAGGTCGGGCTGGTCGAGAAGGGCAACCTGGGCGGCACCTGCCTCCACGTGGGCTGCATCCCGACGAAGGCACTGCTCCACGCCGCGGAGGTCGCCGACTCGGCGCGTGAGGCCGCGCAGTTCGGCGTCACCGCCACGCTCGAGGGCATCGACATGCCGGCCGTCAACGCCTACAAGGACAAGGTCGTCGACCGCCTCTTCAAGGGCCTCACCGGCCTGATCAAGTCGCGCGGCATCACCGTCATCGAGGGCACCGGCACGCTGACCGGTCCCCGCACGGTGACCGTCGACGGCACCGAGCACACCGGCACCCACGTCGTGCTCGCCTCCGGCTCGTACAGCCGGTCGCTCCCGGGCCTCGAGGTCGACGGCACGCGCGTCATCACCTCCGAGCACGCCCTCCGCCTCGACCGCGTGCCCGCCTCGGCGATCGTGCTCGGCGGCGGCGTCATCGGCTGCGAGTTCGCCAGCGTCTGGAAGTCGTTCGGCGCCGACGTCACCATCATCGAGGCCCTGCCCCGGCTGGTCGCGGCCGAGGACGAGGCGTCGTCCAAGGCGCTCGAGCGGGCGTTCCGCAAGCGCAAGATCGCCTTCCTCACCGGCACGCCGTTCCAGAGCGTCAAGACCACCGACACCGGCGTCGCCGTGACCGTCGAGGGTGGCGACGTGATCGAGGCCGAGGTGCTGCTCGTCGCCGTCGGGCGCGGTCCGTCGACCGACGGCCTCGGCTACGCCGAGCAGGGCATCGCCATGGAGCGCGGCTTCGTCCTCGCCGACGAGCGCTGCCGCACCAACGTCGAGGGCGTGTACGCCGTCGGCGACATCGTGCCCGGCCTCCAGCTCGCGCACCGCGGCTTCCAGCAGGGCATCTTCGTGGCCGAGGACATCGCCGGACTCGACCCGCGCCCGGTCGACGAGGCGGGCATCCCCCGCGTCACCTACTCCCACCCGGAGATCGCCTCCGTCGGCCTCGACGAGGCCCGCGCCCGCGAGCTGCACGGCGACGCCGTCACCACGGTGACCTACGACCTCGGCGGCAACGGCAAGAGCCAGATCCTGCAGACCCAGGGCTTCGTCAAGCTCGTCGGTCTCACCGACGGCCCCGTGCTCGGCGTCCACATGGTGGGCGACCGGGTCGGCGAGCTCATCGGCGAGGCGCAGCTGATCTACAACTGGGAGGCGCACGCCGAGGACGTCGCGCCACTCGTGCACGCGCACCCCACCCAGAACGAGGCGCTCGGCGAGGCCCACCTGGCCCTGGCCGGCAAGCCGCTCCACGCCCACTCCTGAAGCACCGACCCCACCACCACACGCGAGCGAAGGATTCACATGGCCTCCGAAGTCACCCTCCCCGCCCTCGGCGAGTCCGTCACCGAGGGCACCGTCACCCGCTGGCTCAAGCAGGTCGGTGACACGGTTGCCGTCGACGAGCCGCTGCTGGAGGTCTCCACCGACAAGGTCGACACCGAGATCCCCTCCCCCGTCGCCGGCACCCTGCTGGAGATCAAGGCCAACGAGGACGACACCGTCGAGGTCGGCGCTGTCCTGGGCGTGATCGGCGAGGAGGGCGAGTCCGCCGGTGACGCCTCCGACACCGCCGAGCCCGAGGCGCAGCCGAAGGACGACGAGGAGTCGGAGAAGAAGGCCGAGCAGGAGGAGCAGGTCGCCGAGGAGACCGGCGAGCTGCCCGAGGGCGACGAGACCCCGGAGTCCGAGAAGGACGACGCCCCCGCGCAGGAGGAGCCGGCCGCCGAGGCGGCAGCCGACTCCGGGTCGTCGGGTGGTCAGGGTGGTTCGGGTGGAGGCGGTGGCGGCGGTACGTCCGTGACGCTGCCCGCGCTCGGTGAGTCCGTCACCGAGGGCACCGTCACCCGCTGGCTCAAGAAGGTCGGCGACGAGGTCGCGGTCGACGAGCCGCTGCTGGAGGTCTCCACCGACAAGGTCGACACCGAGATCCCCTCGCCCGTCGCCGGCACCCTGCTGGAGATCAAGGCCGAGGAGGACGAGACCGTCGAGGTCGGTGCCGAGCTCGCCATCATCGGCTCCGGTGACGCCGCGCCCGCCCAGGCCGAGCCCGAGGCCCAGCCGAAGGACGAGGAGCCCGAGGCCGAGCAGGAGCCCGAGCCGGAGCCGGAGGCCGAGCCGGAGCCCACGCCGGAGCCGGACGCCCGAGCCGGAGCCCGAGCCGGAGGCCAAGGAAGAGCCCCAGCAGGAGGCCGAGCCCAGCAGGAGGCCGCGCCCGCTGCTCCCGCGGCCAGCGACGGCGGCCGCGACCAGACGGCGTACGTCACTCCGCTGGTGCGCAAGATGGCCGACCAGCACGGCGTCGACCTCGGCGCGCTGACCGGCACCGGAGTCGGTGGCCGGATCCGCAAGCAGGACGTCCTCGACGCGGCTGCTGCCGCGCAGGCCCAGCAGGCCGCTCCTGCCCCTGCCGCCGCACCGGCTGCCGCGAGTGCGCCTGCTGCCGCTGCTGCTCCCTCGACGTCACCGTCGCCGCTGCGTGGCACCACGGAGCCGCTCTCGAGGCTTCGCAAGGTGATCGCCAAGCGGATGGTGGAGTCGCTCACCGAGGCCGCCCAGCTGACGCAGGTGATGGAGGTCGACGTGACCACCATCGCCCGCCTGCGCGAGGCGTCGAAGGCCGACTTCCTGGCCCGCGAGGGTGTGAAGCTGACCTACCTGCCGTTCTTCGCCAAGGCCGCGATCGACGCGCTCAAGGTGCACCCCAAGCTCAACGCAGCGATCGACGCCGAGAAGGGCGAGGTGACCTACTACGACCGCGAGAACATCGCGTTCGCCGTGGACACCGAGAAGGGTCTCCTCACGCCGGTCGTCAAGGACGCTGGCGACCTGTCGATCGCCGGCATCGCGAAGAAGATCGCCGACGTCGCCGAGCGCACCCGCACCAACAAGATCACTCCGGACGAGCTGTCCGGTGGCACCTTCACGATCACCAACCTGGGCAGCTTCGGGGCCCTGTTCGACACCCCGATCATCAACAAGCCGCAGGTGGCGATCCTCGGCCCCGGTGCCGTCGTGAAGCGTCCCGTCGTGATCGACGACGCCAACCTCGGCGAGACGATCGCGGTGCGTCACATGGTCTACCTCTCGCTGACCTACGACCACCGCCTGGTCGACGGCGCCGACGCCGGTCGCTTCCTCAAGGACGTCAAGACGCGCCTCGAGTCGGGTCAGTTCGAGGTCTGAGCCACGCGCCATCGCAGGACCCCGGTCGCCCTGGGCGGCCGGGGTCCTGTGTCGTTCGACTCACCGTGGGAAAACCGGGCGCGCACTGTCGGCCCCACCGCCTAGCCTGAAGTCACCGTGACCACCATCGAAGCCTCCCGCTCCGCTGACGCGACCACCCCCGTGTCGGAGCTCCCCGCAGACCGCCAGCCCGTCGACTGGCGGCGCGTCCGCCGTCCCCTGACGGTCGTCTGCCTGACGATGGCCCTCGTCGGTGCCATCGCCTCGTCGCTCGGCAGCGTGGCGGCCGGTCGCCTCGCCGACTCCCCCACCTCGACCCTGGTCACGGTGCTTGCGCTGTGCGTCGTCGGTGGCGCGTTCATCGACACCGCGGCCCGCACGATCTGGGGCGTGGTCGTCGACCGGGCCGAGGGTCAGCTGCGCGCCGACCTGATCGACGCGGCGATGGCGCAGCCGCTGGCCGAGCTCTCCGAGCAGGCTGTCGGCGAGGTGCTCGACCGCATCGACGACGACACCTGGGAGGTCGGACAGCTGATGCGGTGGGGCGTGTGGATGGCCCTGCGCACGACGCTCTCGGCCGGCCCGCTGTGGATCGTCGCCAGCATCACGTGGTGGCCGGCGACGTTCATGTTCCCGCTCTGCGGCGTGCTCGTGTGGTTCGCCATCCGTCGTCTCCTCCCCCAGATCGCCGAGCGCAAGGTGCTCGAGGAGGCCGCGTGGACCGATCACGCCGCGTCGACCGAGGAGGGCGTGGCCGCGCGCGACGACATCCGCACGTCGCTCGGCCAGGCCCACGTCCTGCGCCGCAACGCCCAGTTCGCGGCCGAGATCCACCGTCGGCTGCGCACCGTCCTGGCGGTCGAGGTCAGCATCACCCGTCGCAGCGGTGCCCTGCTCCACGGAGTTCTTGCCGCGACCGGCCTCATCGGTGTCGCCCTGGTGCTGCACGGCGACCTGAGCACGGCCCGGCTGGTCACCCTCTTCCTGGTCACGACGATGTTCGTCGGCCAGGTCGACATGCTCGCGCGCCACCTGCCCGACCTCCAGGAGGGCATGGGAGCGGTGCTGCGCCTGCGCTCCATGCTGTCCGTCCCCGCTGAGCCGGTGGGCGGCGCAGCCGTGCCGACGGGACCGCTCGACGTCGAGCTGCGCGGGCTCGAGTTCTCCTACGGCACCGGCACCTTCGCGCTGCGCGACGTCGACCTCACGGTCCCGGCCGGCCACACCTGCGCCCTGGTCGGACGCACGGGCTCGGGCAAGTCGACGCTCGCCTCGCTGCTGTCGCGGGCGGTCGAGCCGCCTCGCGGGTCCGTCCTCATCGGCGGCATCGACGTGCGCGACCTCGACCTCCAGCAGCTCCGGGCCGCTGTCGGCGTGGTCACCCAACGCACCGAGGTGCTGGCGGGCACCCTCGCCGACAACATCCGGCTCTTCGGCGACGCCCCGCGCGAGCAGGTCGAAGCCGCCGTGGACGAGCTCGGGCTCACCGACTGGGTGGCCGGCCTTCCCGAGGGCCTCGACACGCTGCTCGGCCCCGGTGGCACCAGCCTCTCGGCCGGCGAGGAGCAGCTCGTCGCGTTCGCCCGCCTGCTCGTGCGCGACGTGAGCGTCGTCGTGCTCGACGAGGCCACGGCCCGGATGGACCCGGTCACCGAGGCCCGGGTCGTGCGCGCCGCCGACCGGTTGATCTCCGGGCGCACCGGCATCCTCGTCGCGCACCGGCTCTCGACCACCGAGCGGGCCGAGCAGGTCGCCGTGCTCGAGTCCGGCAGCGTCGTCCAGCAGGGTCCGCGCGACCGGCTCGCCACGGAGGCCGGCCCGTTCCGCGACCTCCTCGCCGCCGCCGCGCACGAGCCCGTCGTCGAGGAGCACCACCACCAGGACGCCTCGATCGGGTCCGTACGCCGCAGCACGACTCCCCCTGCGACTCCGCACGTCGACCCGCCGCTCGGGCTGATGCGCCAGGTCTGGCACACCATCAGGCTCAAGCCGGAGTGGGGCCTGCTAGGCGCGGGACTGTTCCTGATCGCATCCATCACCGGTGCCTACGGTGCGATCACGGGCTTCGTCTGGGGCCACGTCGTCACGTCGCTGCAGCGTGGCGAGACGCCGGGTCTCATGCTGGCCGCACTCGTCTTGTCACTGATGATCGGGCCGCTGCTGCTCTCCCAGGCGTTCTGGACCTACCCACACTGGTGGGTCGAGGTCCGGATGCGCGTCCGTGCAGCCGTGCTCGCCGGCCAGACCGACCAGCGCCGCCTGGTCCGTACGCCGCCCGGCGAGGTCGTCGCCCGGGCCATGGACGCGGACCGCATCGCGCGCTACACCGACCGCTGGGTCGACTTCGTCAACGGTCTGCTCGTCGCCACGCTCACCGCACTCATCGCCGGCAGCTGGCTGGCAGGAGCCATCCTGCTCGCCGTGATGACGGCGTCGGCGCTCGCCTCCTCGCTCGGTCGGCGGGTCGCCGGCCGGTCTGCGGCAGCGGCGTCGGCCGCCCGTGCCGGCTTCGGCCAGGCGCTGGTCTCGACGCTCGAGTCGATCCGCACCGTCAAGCTCGCGGCCGCCACCCCGCACCTGCACCGGCACCTCCGCGAGGTCGACGCCGGCCGCGTGGACGCGGCGGTGCGCGAGCACCGCGTGCAGTCGCTGCTCGACGGCGTGCCCGTCGTGATGGTCCAGTGCGGCGTCGTCGCTGCCTGGGCCGGCCTGCTGACGGGCCACTGGGAGCTGGCCACGGCGCTGCTCGTCGCCAACGCGGTCAGCGGGTTCGACTGGTTCGGTCGGGTCGCCGGAGCGGTGGTCACCGAGGCACCGGGCACCCGCGCCTGGATGGAGGCCACCAGCGCCCTCGCGGGTGGCGGCGACCTGATGGTCCTGCCGGCCGGGATGGACCTGTCCGCCGGCACCGCCGACGAGCCGGTCCGGGCCCAGCGCGACCCGCTCCGCACCCTCAGCCTCCGCGAGCTCAGCGCCGTGCACGACGACGGCACCCTCGGCGTCCAGGACGTCGACCTCGAGGTCAACGCGGGCGAGCTCGTCCTCCTCCTCGGGCAGGTCGGTTCCGGCAAGTCCAGCCTGCTGGGAGCACTGGCCGGCCTGGTCAGCAGCACGGGCGAGATCCGCTGGAACGACGAGGTCGTCACCGACCCGGAGGCCACGCTGCGTCCCCGCCGGGTCGCCCACGTCGCGCAGGTGCCACGCGTGCTGTCCGGCACGTTCACCGACAACGTCGCCCTCGACCACGCGGACCGGGCCGTCATGCCGGCGCTGGAGGCTTCGCGGATGGGTCGCGACGTGTCCGAGGCCGGCGGACCCGACTCGCTCGTCGGCCACCGCGGCGTACGCCTCTCGGGCGGGCAGGTGCAACGCCTCGCCCTGGCCCGGGCCCTGTCCACCGAGGCCGACGTGCTGCTCGCCGACGACGTGTCGTCCGCCCTCGACGCCGCCACCGAGATCGAGCTGTGGCAGGCGCTGCGCGAGCGCGGCGCGGCCGTCGTCGGTGCGACCAGCAAGGCCGCGGCCCTCGCCCAGGCCGACCGGGTGGTCGTGCTCGACGCCGGCCGGGTCGTCGACCAGGGCCCGTGGCGCGAGCTGTCGGCCCGCTGGGGGCATCTCGCCGGCTGACCCGCGCCGGCCCCCGGCTGCGCTTTGCCGGGGTGGTTGGGTGGGGGCATGCGCGTCGTCATCGCCGGAGCATCGGGTTTTCTCGGCACCCACCTCTCCGACCACCTCCGGGTGCTCGGGCACGAGGTGACCGCACTGGTCCGCCGCGAGCCGACCTCCGAACGCGAGTCCCGGTGGGACCCGAGCAGGGGCGAGGTCGACGGTGCCGTGATCGCGCGGGCCCACGCCGTCGTCAACCTGGCCGGCGCGAGCATCGCGGGCAACCCGCACTCGAAGAAGTGGTCACGCGAGGTGCTGGAGTCACGGGTGTCGACCACCCGCACGCTCGCCACTGCCATCGCTGCCAGCGAGCGACCGGCCGCCTTCCTCGCCGGCAACGGCATCGCCTTCTACGGCGACCACGGCGCGGCACCCGTCACCGAAGAGACCGACAGCTGCGGCGACGCCTTCCTCACCAAGGTCTCCCGCGAGTGGCAGGCAGCCACGTCGGCCGCCCACGAGGCCGGTGCCCGGGTCTGCGTGCTGCGCACGTCCCCGGTGATGGACCGGACCTCTCCCCCGCTCAAGCAGCTCCGGCTGCTCTTCCAGGCCGGGGGCGGCGCCACGCTGGGCTCCGGCGCCCAGCACATGCCGATGATCTCGCTGCGAGACTGGATCGGCGCGGTCAGCTATCTCATCGAGTCGCGCGACGTCTCCGGTGCGTTCAACCTGTGCTGCCCGGTCACCCCGACCAACGCCGAGTTCACCCGGACACTCGCCAAGGCGGTGCGACGCAAGGCGTTCCTCGCCGTACCGGCGCCGATCATGAAGCTCGCCGCCGGCGACCTGGCCCCCGAGCTGCTCGGATCGATCAACGCCCGCCCCGCGGCCCTCGAGCGCGCCGGCTACGACTTCGAGGACGAGGACGTACGCAGCGTGCTGTCCGCCGCGCTCGCCTGATCCCTCGCCTCGACGACGACCCAGCGGTCGTCCTCGCGCGCCAGCACGACGCGTCGCGTCGAGGCCCGGTCCGCCGGCAGCGCGATCGGCGTGCTGCCGCCGACGGCACGCCCGCCGACCACCCGGTCGGTGATGATGACCACCAGCCGCGAGGGCGAGCGTTCGACGACGTGGAGCGCCAGCACCTGCGTCGACAACCCGGTCACCGCGAGCCCGCGGGCACGGTAGTGCCGCAGCAGGTCGACGTCCGCAGCACCCGTGCGCGACCCCGCCGCGTAGAGCTCCTCCAGCGCCTCGACGTCACCGTCCGCCCACGCGGCCGCACGTCGGGCGTCCCAGCCGGCCAGGATCGCCGCGGGGCCGGCAGGAGCGGACGACGACGCCGGGCGCGCCGGAGCGGCGGTCCGCCCGTCGCGTGGGGGCACCAGCGTGACCACCAGCGTCGCGACGACGCAGGCGCACGCGACGGCGGCGAGGGCGGGCAGGAGTCGGCGTGGATCCACCTCGCCACCCTCGCCGATCCCCGCCGACCGTGCGTCGGCTCATCCACAGGCAGGGCGCCCTGTGGCACGGCGTAGGCTCGCCGCATGCCGCTGGAGCTGGACTACGAGGTCGCCGGTCTCGGTGACGACGCCGTCGACTACCTCGCTGCCTGGGACCTCCAGCGCCGCGTGCACGAGGGCGTGGTCGCGGGCACGCGACCCGACACGGTCCTCCTCCTCGAGCACCCGCCGGTCTTCACCGCGGGCAAGCGGACCGACCCGCACGAGCGGCCCGCCGATCCCGGCGGAGCCGACGTGATCGACGTCGACCGCGGCGGCAAGATCACCTTCCACGGCCCCGGACAGCTCGTCGGCTACCCGATCGTGACGTTGCCCGACCACGTCAAGGTCGTCGACTACGTCCGCCGGGTCGAGGAGGCGCTGATCGCGGTGTGCGCGGACTTCGGCGTGACCACCGCCCGCGTGCCGGGTCGCAGCGGCGTCTGGCTGCAGGCCGACGACCGCGGTCCGGAGCGCAAGGTCGCCGCCATCGGGATCCGGGTCAGCCGGGGCGTCACCATGCACGGCTTCGCCCTCAACTGCGACGTCGACCTCGGGTGGTACGACCGGTTCGTGCCGTGCGGCATCGCCGACGCGGGCGTCACGTCGCTGACGACCGAGCTGGGCCACGACGTCACCGTGGCCGACGTGCTGCCGAGCGTGCAGCGGCACCTGTCGGCGTACCTCTCCTGGCAGCCCTACACCCCGACGCCGGACTACGACGCGCGCCCGGAGCCCGGTCGCGGACCTCGCATCGAGCTCGTCCGCCCCTGACGTCCACCCCGCCCGTCGCGCGCCCGTCGCGCGGCCCGGCGTGCCGCGGGACTGATCAGGCCGACACCTGCAAGGGTGCGGGCACTGGTCGCGTCGTGGACGGGGGACGAATGGGCGAGACGGTGATCTTGACGCGCGGGCTCCGCAAGGAGTTCGCGGGTCGCAAGGGCACGCACGTGGCGGTCGACGACCTGGACCTGGCGGTGCCCGAGGGCGGCGTGCACGGGTTCCTCGGGCCCAACGGGTCCGGCAAGACCACGACGATCCGGATGCTGCTCGGGCTGGCCGCGCCGACCGCCGGCTCGATGGCCCTCTTCGGCGAGCCGGTGCCCCAGCGTCTTCCCGAGGTCATGCAGCGGGTCGGCGCAGTCGTGGAGTCGCCCAAGTTCGCGCCGAACTTCACCGGCCGCCAGAACCTCCGCCTCCTCGCCGCCAGCGTCGGCAGGTCGAGTGCCGACGTCGACGAGGCGCTCGACAGCGTCGGCCTCGGGCAGCGGTCGGACGACCGGTTCCGGGCGTACTCGCTCGGCATGAAGCAGCGGCTCGCCATCGCCGCCACCCTGCTCAAGAAGCCCCGCCTGCTGATCCTCGACGAGCCGACCAACGGCCTCGACCCGGCCGGCATCCGCGAGATCCGCGACCTGGTGAAGGACCTCGGTGCGAGCGGCGTGACCGTGCTGCTGAGCTCGCACATCCTGGCCGAGGTCCAGCAGGTCTGCGACAGCGTCACCATCATCGGCAACGGACGGCTGCTCGCGTCCGGCCGCGTGGAGGACCTGATGGCTGCGACAGGGGCCTACCGCCTCGTGGTCGACCGGCCCGACGACGCCGCACGAGCGCTGGACGCCGCCGGGATGCCGGCAACGGTCGACGGGACCGCGCTCGTCGTACAGACCGAACGGCCAGGGGCCGACATCGCCCGGGTGCTCGGCGAGGCCGGTCTCTGGCTCGACGAGCTGACACCACTGCGCGCCGACCTCGAGTCGGTGTTCCTCGACCTCACCTCCGACGACCGGATGGGTGCCATGCCGAGCGGGGAGGACTACCGATGAGGGCCCTGATCGGTGTCGAGCTCACCCGGCTGCGCTGGCGGCGGGCGATCCTCGTGCTCCTCGTGGCGTGCCTGCTGGTGCCGGTCGCGATCTGGGCCGGTGCGGCCTGGTCGACCCGCCCCTTCTCCGACGGTGACATCGCGGAGGCCGAACGGCTCGCGCAGTACGAGGCGGACCAGCCGTACATCCAGGACGAGATCGACCGGTGCGAGAAGTCTCCGGAGGACTACGCCCCTCCGGGCACGGACGTCGACTGCGTCGAGATGATCACGCCGAGCGCCGACAACTACCTCTACCGCGCGACGCTCGACGTCGGTCAGGTGCTCGACAACGAGGGGACGGCCGTGGTCACGCTCCTCGCGGTCCTCATGCTCATCCTCGGGACGACCTTCGTCGGTCACGACTGGAACACCGGGTCCATCAGCAACCAGCTGCTCTTCGAGCCGCGACGCCCACGCGTCTGGGTGGCCAAGTCCGTCGCGGTGGTGCTGGTGGGCGCCGTGGTCACTGCGCTCGCGCTGCTCCTCTTCTGGGTGGCCATCGCGGGACTCGTCGCCCAGCGAGACGTCCCGGTCGCGCCCGGCCAGTGGGCAGACGTCCGCAACACGTCCGCCCGCGCGGTGCTCCTGGTCGCCCTGTCGGGCCTGCTCGGATACTCGCTCACGATGCTGATGCGCAGCACGGTGGCGACCCTGGGCGTCGGCCTCGGGATCGCCGCCGCCGGATCGCTCGGCCTGGTGGCCGTGTTCGGCGAGGGTGCGCTGCGCTGGTTGCTGCCGACCAACGCCCTGGCCGTGCTGAACAACGGCTACGACTACTACACCTACTCGCCCGCGTGCAACGTGATGGTGGAGGGCCAGGTCAACCCCTGCCTCCAGACCATCTCGCTGGGCGCCGGGTCGGCGTACATCGCGGTCGTGCTCGTGCTCGTCGTGGCCGCCTCCCTCGCCTCGTTCCGCAGCCGCGACCTGCCATGACGCCCGTTGTCCCTCGGAGCGGACCGTGAGTTGGGGGCGCCCACCCCGCGCCGTACAGTGACAGGTGTGACGACGGCTCCCACTCCCCCCAATCCGATGGCAGAAGGACGCAAGCTTCTCCGACTGGAGGTCCGCAACGCGGAGACCCCGATCGAGCGCAAGCCGGAGTGGATCAAGACGAGGGCGAAGATGGGGCCGGAGTACACCGCCCTGCAGAGCCTGGTGAAGTCCGAGGGCCTCCACACCGTGTGCCAGTCGGCCGGTTGTCCCAACATCTTCGAGTGCTGGGAGGACAAGGAGGCCACCTTCCTCATCGGTGGCGACCAGTGCACCCGGCGCTGCGACTTCTGCCAGATCGACACCGGCAAGCCGCAGCCGCTCGACCGTGACGAGCCGCGCCGCGTCGCCGAGTCCGTGCAGAAGATGGGCCTCAAGTACGCCACCATCACCGGCGTCGCCCGCGACGACCTTCCTGACGGCGGCGCCTGGCTCTACGCCGAGACGGTCCGCGCGATCCACGAGATGAACCCCGGCACGGGCGTCGAGAACCTGATCCCCGACTTCAACGGCAAGCCCGACCTGCTGACCGAGGTCTTCGAGTCCCGCCCCGAGGTGCTCGCCCACAACGTCGAGACCGTGCCGCGGATCTTCAAGCGGATCCGCCCGGCGTTCCGCTACGACCGATCCCTCGACGTCATCACGCAGGCGCGGGACTTCGGCCTGGTGACCAAGTCCAACCTGATCCTCGGCATGGGTGAGACCCGCGAGGAGGTCAGCCAGGCGCTGCGCGACCTCCACGAGGCCGGCTGCGAGCTGATCACCATCACGCAGTACCTGCGCCCCTCCCCGCGGCACCACCCCGTCGAGCGCTGGGTCAAGCCCGAGGAGTTCGTCGAGCTCAAGGACGAGGCCGACGAGATCGGCTTCGCCGGCGCCCTGTCCGGCCCGCTGGTCCGCTCGTCCTACCGCGCGGGCCGGCTCTACCAGCAGGCCATCGAAGCCCGCTCGGCCGCGACAGCCGCTGTCTGACCTTCAGCCCACACGGGCCACGGCGAACGGCCCGAGGTAGAGCCACTCGGGACCACCCGCGGCGTGCGGATCGGCGTCGAACGCGATCGGGATCGCGCCGTCCGGTCGCCCGCGGACGACGTACGTGTCGCCCCACACCGGGTCGAACGTGAGCTCGCCCGCGCCGAAGGCCCGAGCGTCGACGCGCACGCCGTCGGCGTCGGCGACGACGGACACCTGGCCGTACTGACCCGCGAGGTCGGCGGCCGTCCACCTCGGTGCGGCCGCACCCGGATCGCCCAGCGACGGTACGCCGAGCCCGCGCAGCAGGTCGGGCAGGAGGTCGTCGAAGAGTGCCGCCCCACCGGGACCGCCGAAGAGGCCACCGGCGCAGCTGGTGAGGACGACGAGCGCCGCCCCCTGCTGGGGGAAGCAGCGCAGGAAGCTGCGGTGCCCATCGGTGAATCCGGCCCAGCCGAACGCCTCGTGGTCGCCGCGGTGCCACGACGCCCAGCCCTTGCCCCACGCGTCGAACACGGTGGCGCCGGGCAGCGCGACGGCGGGTCGACGGACCTGCTCCACCACCGACTGCAGTGCGCTGCCCTCCGGGCGGAGGTGCCGCTCCGCGAGGTCGAGCAGCTCGTCCGCGGTCGCCCACCAGCATGCTCCCGCGGCGGCCGCCGCCTCGGCGTACGCATCCGGGACCCTGCGCGGGGCCCCGTCCTCCCCTGGTGCATGGCCGAGCGCCGCGTCGTCGGGTGGGTGCAGCACTCCCCCGCTCTCAGCCAGCCGGGCAGCGAAGTCACGACCGGTGATGCGGAGCAGCAGGAGGTCCAGAGCGGACCACCCGGCGTTGCAGTAGGCGAAGCGCCCGACGCCGTTCGTCGGCATCGCGCCGACCCGGGCGACGAAGTCCTCGAGTCCCTCGCCGACCTCCGGCAGCTCGTTGGGCCGCCCGCTCGTCTGGGTGAGGAGCTCGCGCGGGGTGTCCGCCCAACCCATGTCGGCCTGCGCCGAGCACGGCACGTCGAGGTCGACGAGCCCCTCCGCGGCGGCCTCGAGCACCCACTGCCCGGTCAGTCCCTTCGCCAAGGACCCCGCGTGGAAGCGGGTGGCGTCGATGACGGGTGCGTCCCGCCCGACGGCGAGCGTGCCCGCGCTGACGACGTGGCGCCCCGAAGGACCGAGGAGCCCGATCTGCGCACCGGGGACCCGGTGCTTCTCGAGCGCCTCGCCCAGCCTCGCGGAGAGCAGCGTGACGTCGTACGCCATGCGTCGACTGTGGCACCGCCGATCAGGCCCGGCAAGGGGCATCCGGTTGGGTCATGTGCGGCCGTCAGTCGTAGCATCAACACCATGTCGACCCCCGCTGCCACGCCCACCTCGCGCCGAGGGCAGATCGTCCAGACCTACCAGATGGCCAAGCGCACCGACCCGCGCCTGGGCTGGATCCTCCTCGGGACGTTCCTGGTGGGCGCGGCGCTCGGCTTCGGCCTGATGTGGCTGCTGCCCGGCGAGGGCGTCATCTCGCTGATCATCTCGATCGTCGGTGGCCTGATGATCGGCCTCCTGCTGGCCCTGCTGGTCTTCGGGCGGCGCGCCCAGGCGGCGGCGTACAAGCAGATGGAGGGCCAGCCGGCCGCAGCCGCTGGCGCCCTGCAGATGCTCAAGCGCGGGTGGAAGCTCGACCCCGTCGTCGGCTTCACCAAGCAGCAGGACGTCGTCCACCGGGTCGTCGGCCCGCCCGGCATCGTCCTCGTGGGCGAGGGCACCAGCCAGAACCGGGTGCGCCAGCTGCTCGTCATCGAGCGCAAGAAGCACGAGCGCGTGGCCCACGGCGTGCCGGTCCACGAGATCATCGCCGGCCGGGGCGAGGGCGAGGTCCCGCTGCCCAAGCTGGTCCGCCACGTGCAGAAGCTCGGCCGCTCGGTGAAGCCCGCCGAGATGACCGACATCCTCCAGCGGCTCAAGGCGCTCGACGCGCAGCGCGGCAAGCTGCCGGTCCCCAAGGGTCCGGTGCCGACGTCGATGAAGGGCATGCGCTCGCAGCAGCGCGGCCGCTGAGCCTGTCGTTCGGACCTAGAGGGTGACGGTGCGCGTCCCCGCGGCCAGGTCGTGAAGCCCGCGACCGTCAAAGGTCAGCAGGGGCGGGATCAGCAGCCCCACCAGGGCCGAGCGGAGCAGCGCCCGCAACAGCGTCGGCGGCTGAGCCGAGCCGTCCTGGCGGACGACCCGGAGCCGGGTCGCGAGCTTGCCGAACGACCCACCGGCGACCGCGGTGAACAGTGCCGACTCCACCACGAAGAGCGCCAGCGTGCCGAGACCGTTGGGATTGCCGGACAGGACGTCCACGGCGACCAGGCCCTCGACGACGGCGAGGCACGCCATCCAGTCCACGACGAGGGCCAGGATCCGCCGCCACCAGCTCGCGGGCGTCAGGTCGGTCGGCGCGTACGTCGGATCAGGCTGCGGCACGCGCCCAGCGTAGGCGGCGCCGGACGAGGTCGGTGACGTGCCCGCAACACACGGCCGTCGGACCTGCCACTGCTCGGACGAGGCGTAACACGGTCGAAACAAACGGGATACGGTCAGGAAACTGCCCCCCGCTAGCGTGACCGCACGGTGCAACGAGGCTCCGTTCCGTGACGCTGCAACTTCGACGTGCGCTCGCCGCCGTCAAGGAGGAACCGAATGTTCAAGAACTCGGATGAGCTGCTCAAGTTCATCAAGGACGAGGGCGTCGAGATGGTCGACGTCCGCTTCTGTGACCTGCCGGGCATCATGCAGCACTTCACGGTGCCGGTGTCCTCCTTCGACCAGAGCGTCTTCGACGACGGCCTCGGCTTCGACGGCTCGTCGATCCGCGGGTTCCAGGCGATCAACGAGTCGGACATGTCGCTCTTCCCCGACCCGACCACGGCGTACCTCGACCCGTTCCGGAAGTCGAAGACGCTCAACGTCAACTTCTTCATCCACGACCCGATCACCGGTGAGGCCTACAGCCGCGACCCGCGCAACGTCGCCCGCAAGGCGCTGGCCTACCTCGACTCCACCGGCATCGCGGACACCGCGTACTTCGCCCCCGAGGCCGAGTTCTACATCTTCGACAACGTCCGCTACAGCACCGGCGTCAACGAGGGCTACTACCACATCGACTCCGTCGAGGGCTGGTGGAACTCCGGCAAGGAGGGCGACGACAACCTCGGCTACAAGACCCGCCTCAAGGGCGGCTACTTCCCCGTCGAGCCCTACGACCACTACAGCGACCTGCGCGCCGACATGGTCAAGAACCTCGAGGCCAGCGGCCTGCTCGTCGAGCGTGCGCACCACGAGGTCGGCACCGCCGGCCAGGCGGAGATCAACTACCGCTTCGACACGCTGCTCAAGGCCGCGGACGACGTGATGAAGTTCAAGTACCTCATCAAGAACACCGCCTGGGAGCAGGGCAAGTCGGTCACCTTCATGCCGAAGCCGATCTTCGGCGACAACGGCTCCGGCATGCACGTGCACCAGTCGCTGTGGAAGGACGGCGACCCGCTGTTCTTCGACGAGACCGGGTACGCCGGCCTGTCCGACATGGCCCGCTGGTACATCGGCGGCATCCTCGCCCACGCCCCCTCGCTGCTGGCCTTCACCAACCCGACGGTGAACTCCTACCACCGCCTGGTGCCGGGCTTCGAGGCGCCGATCTCGCTCGTCTACTCCTCGCGCAACCGTTCCGCCTCGGTCCGCATCCCGATCACGGGCGCGAACCCGAAGGCCAAGCGCGTCGAGACCCGCTTCCCCGACCCGTCGGCGAACCCCTACCTCGCCTTCGCCGCGCTCATGCTCGCCGGCCTCGACGGCGTCCAGAACAAGACGGAGCCCGCGGCTCCGATCGACAAGGACATCTACGAGCTGCCGCCGGACGAGATGGCCGACATCGCGCAGGTGCCGACCTCGCTCGACGCGGTGCTCGTCGCGCTCGAGGAGGACCACGACTACCTGACGGCCGGCGGTGTCTTCACCGACGACCTGATCGAGACGTGGATCCACTTCAAGCGCACCCAGGAGATCGCGCCGGTGCAGCAGCGCCCGCACCCGCACGAGTTCGAGCTCTACTACGACATCTGATTCTGGCCAGTCCTGGCGGTTTTTGAGGTTGCTCAGTGACCGAAGAAAACCGCTTCTGACCTGCGAAAACGCCGCCGTCCGACCTTCTGGTCGTTCGGCGGCGTTTCGTATGCTTACTGGGTCGCCTGTCACACAGACCGACGTCAGACCCGCGTTCTCGATGGAAAGCGCAACCCTGTCGTGGAGGGCGTCATGCAATCAGGGTTGAGTCGGCTGGATTCCTGGCGGCTGCGGCCTCGTCGTCGAGGAGTCGGTCGACCATCCGGTGGAGTGCCTCTTCGAGTGTGGCGAGGTCCTCGTTCGTGTCGGTGCCGGTGACGTTCAGCCGGACCAGGAGCCACGACTTCAGCTCGGCGCTGAAGAGGGACCACTGAACCCGTCCTTCACGGGTGGTGTGCCAGCCGGCGGCGTCGCTGGTCAGGTATCCCGCCTCCTGGGTTCGTTCCAGCGCTGGGACCAAAACGCTTGCAGGCACGTTGGTCGGGGCGGCAATGGCGCTCAGATCGGCCACCATGCCGCGCCGCTCGCGCAGGAGCACCTGGGCGACGCACCAGGTCTCGGCGCCACCCAGGGCGGTCCCGGAGGCGATCCGGATCTGCGGCAGCATGCGTCGGCCCTCACGTTCCATCAGTCGCGCGAGCTGGAGCTCGAGGGCACGTTCGGGGTCGGAGTTCTCCGCCATTCCGAAGCCGTCGCCCATGTCGGTGACGCCGGCCCTGGCGGCGTCGCGGAGCGGGACCTCCGGGAGGAAGAGACTGAGCGCGAACGCCAGCAGGCCGACGGGGGCGGCGTACAGGAAGACCGCGTGCAGCACCTCGGCGTACGCGTCGACCACGGGCACGATCAGGTCGGCGGGCTGGCTGTGCAGCGCCGAGGGTGAGGTGATCGACTGCGGGTCGATGCCGGGCGAGGCGGCGACCGCACGCGGGAGCAGGTCCCCCAGCTTGGCCGAGTAGATCGCTCCGAACACGGCGGCGCCGAACGAGCTCCCCAGTGCCCGGAAGAACGTGACACCCGAGGTGGCCACGCCCAGGTCGCGGTACTCGGCGGTGTTCTGCACGATGATCGTCAGCACTTGCATGCACAGCCCGATACCAACGCCCAGGACCAACATGTTGGCAGAGATCACCCAGAACCCGGTGTTGGCGTCCATCGTGGAGAGCAGGAACAAGCCAAGGGTCATGAGCGCCGAGCCTGCGATGGGGAAAACCTTGTAGCGGCCTGTGCGCGAGACAACCACGCCAGCGCCGATGGATGCGACCAGGAGGCCGAAGACCATGGGGAGCATCCGCAGACCAGACGCGGTGGCTGAGACTCCCTGCACATACTGGAGGTACGTCGGGAGGAACGTCATCGCGCCGAGCATCGCGAATCCCACGACCAACGCAATCACCGAGGCCATCGAAAAGACCCTGTTGGCGAACAGGCGCAGCGGGAGCATCGGCTCGACCGCTCGGCGCTCGGACATGATGAACACCGGAATCCCCAGGATCGCAGCGACGAACAGCCCGATGATCAGCGGCGAGTACCAGTCGAACTCGGTGCCGCCGAGACTGGTGGCCAGGGTGAGCCCACCTGCGACGACCGAGATCGCTGCGATCCCCGCGTAGTCGATGGATGGGCGCGACCGGGACCGTACCGAGGGCATCGTCTTCGCGGCGACCGCGATCACACCGATGCCGATGGGCAGGTTGACCAGGAAGCACCAGTGCCACGACAGGTGGTCGGTGAAGAGCCCGCCCAGCAGCGGGCCGATGACGGTGGTGACACCGAAGACGGCGCCCAGTCCCCCTTGGTACTTGCCTCGTTCGCGCAGCGGTACGACGTCGGCAATCAGCGCCGTGGCCGTGACCATCAAGCCTCCCGCGCCGACCCCCTGGACCGCGCGCCACGAGACCAGCCAACCCATCGACTGCGAGACCGCGCACATGACCGACGCCCCGACGAAGATCGCCGCACTGAC
The DNA here is from genome assembly GCA_963708875.1 of uncultured Actinomycetota bacterium. GTDB lineage: Bacteria > Actinomycetota > Actinomycetes > Propionibacteriales > Nocardioidaceae > Nocardioides. Next base: position 208,117 of record CAVPUL010000004.1, on the reverse strand, counting down.
CTGGAAGACGAGCTTGCGTCCGAACAGGTCGCCGAACTTGCCGGCCAGTACCGTCGCGATGGTGTCGGTCAACAGGTAGGCCGTGACCACCCAGGACACATGTTGCGCTCCGCCCAGGTCACTCACGATCGTGGGCAGCGCGGTCGACACGATCGTCTGGTCGAGCGCCGCGAGCAGCATCCCGAGCATGATCGTGCCGAAGACGAGATTGATCTGCCGTCGCGTCAGCGTGGCTGCCACCGGATCCGGCGGAGCGCTCGCCTCCGCGACGGCGGTCATGCGCCGACGCTAGTCCCGATGGCACCGAGCGCAACACCCTTGACACACTGGACTGGTGTGTGCGGCTCCGGCTCAGGGGCGTCGTCGTCCCCGGGCTAGCGACCCGCCTGGAGCCTGAGTCCAGCGAGCAGCAGGTCGAGCCCGGCACGGAACTGCTCGGTGTCGTCGTGACCGGCGAACTCGTCGGCGATGCCGTGCACGAACGGGTACGCCTCCGGGTCGAGGGAGCGCCACTGCTGGGCGAACCGCTCGAGGTACTCGTCACGCCCCACGCTGCCGTCGACGACCTCCTGCGGCGGCTGCTGTCCGAGGTCGGCGGCGATCCCGATGACGAACCCGAGCACGGCCGAGACTGCGTGGAAGCTCTGCGTCGGGGTGAGGTCGAGCCGCAGCACCTGCTGCCCGAGGCGTTCGTAGAGCATGAGCGAGTTGGGCTGGACCCCGGTGTCGCGCATGAAGTACGCCCCCAGCCACGGCCGGTCCGCGATGGCGTCGAACAGGGTCACCGCGATCGACCGCAGGTCGTCGATCGGGTCCTCGGCTCCGGCGAAGCCCTCGGTGTCGGCCAGCACGGCGGCGATGACGTGGTCGCTCGCCCGGTCGAGCAGCTCGTCCTTGTTGGCGACGTACCAGTAGATGCTCGCCGCTCCCCCGCCCAGCCGGGCCGCGAGCGCGCGGAACGTGAGGGCGGAGTCGCCGGCCTCGTCGAGCAGCGCCACCGCCTCGGAGATCACCGCGTCCATCGAGTGCACGGCGCGGCGACGCCCCGATCGGGCCCTGGTCTCCTGCATGTGACCCATCCCATCACCCTCTCGGCAGTCGCGGTCTTGCGGATTCATCGAACAGTGTTCTATGTTTCGAACAACGTACGATCATCGTACACCGTTCGACGGTAGTCGGACGGCTGCCGCACCCAGGAGGTGCCTCCATGACTGCCCTCACCCAGCCCGCGCCGGCTCGCACGTACCCGTCTCTCCGGGCGGCGTGGATCCCGCTCGCGGCCCTCTGCCTGGCCTTCTTCGTGGAGATGGTCGACAACACGCTGCTGACCATCGCCCTGCCCACCATCGGACGCGACCTCGGCAGCGGCACGACCGCGCTGCAGTGGGTCACCGGCGCCTACTCGCTGACGTTCGGCGGCCTGCTGCTGACCGCCGGCTCCATGGCCGACCGCCTCGGCCGCCGCCGGGTGCTGCTGGTCGGACTCACCGCGTTCGGCGTGCTCAGCCTCGCCGTCGTGCTGGTGCGATCGGCCGGCGAGCTCATCGCCCTGCGAGCGGCACTCGGGTTGGCCGCGGCCGCGATGGCGCCGATCACCAACTCGCTCGTCTTCCGGCTCTTCGAGGACCAGGCGCTGCGGATGCGCGCCATGACCTTGATGATCATCGTCGGGATGAGCGGCTTCATCCTCGGCCCCGTCCTCGGGGGATCCGTGCTCGCGCACGTCAGCTGGGAGTGGCTGCTCGTGGTCAACGCACCGATCGCCCTCATCGCCTGGGTCGGCGTACGCCTCGGCGTCCCGGCGGACCGACCCGAGGACCTGACCACCGATCGGCTCGACCTGCCCGGCGCGATCTTCAGCATCTCCACGATCGGCCTCGCCTGCTACGCGCTCACGAGCGGGATCGAGCACGGCTGGACGTCCGTGGTCACCCTCGGGTCGGCGCTGGGTGCCGCACTGGCCGCGGTCGCCTTCGTCCGTCACGAACGGCGTACGGACGAGCCGATGCTCGACCTCGACCTGTTCTCCAGCGGCACGGTCCGCGGTGCCGCGATCGCCCAGGTCGGGACGTCGATCGCGATGGCCGGAGTGATGTTCTCCCTCATCCTGCACTTCCAGTACGCCTATGGCTGGAGCCCGATGAAGGCCGGACTGGCCAACCTGCCGCTGATCCTCACGATGATCCTGGCCACCCCGATCTCAGAGGGCCTGGGCAAGCGCTTCGGCCACCGCGTCGCGTGCCTCGTCGGTGCCGGACTGCTGGCCGGGTCGCTCGCCGGCCTCGCGTGGGGCGTCGAACACGGCTACGCCGCGATCGCCGTCTTCACCGTCACCCTGACGATCGGCCTGCGCACGGTCATGACGATCTGTGCCGTCGCCCTCGTCGACGCGATGCCGCCCAACCGAACCTCGATCGGCACCGCTCTCAACGACACCGCACAGGAGGTCGGCACCAGCGTCGGCACGGCTGTTGTCGGCACCCTCGTCGCCGCCCTCGTCACCACGAGCCTGCCCGCGGGCGTCTGGAGCAGCCAGCTCGTCGCCTCGTTCTTCCACGGCGAGCAGGTCACATTCGCCGTGCTCGCGGTGATCGTCGGTGTCGTGACCGGGTGGGGTGCCCTGACCCTCACCGACTCTCGATCCGTCGACGAGGTGCACTGACAAGCCGCGCGGCACCAAGGATGTCGGGTCCGTGGGCGAGTCGCCCGCAGCCTCGTGCGCGGTGCGCTTCAGGCACACTGCAAGGGTGTCCGACCCGCTGCGCAACCTGCTCGCCGCGCCGCCCGACCTCCCGGTCACCGCGGGTCTGGCGGCTCTCGCCGAGGCGCTTCGCACGGGCGGAGTCGCGGTGGTCCACGCGCCGCCGGGCACCGGCAAGACGACCTTGGTCCCACCCGCGGTCGCCGAGGTCGTCGACGGACGGGTCGTCGTCACGCAGCCCAGCCGCATCGCAGCGCGCGCTGCTGCCCGTCGACTGGCGCACCTGCTGGGCGAACCGGTGGGCGAGACCGTCGGATACGCCGTGCGCGGAGATCGACGCGTCAGTCGACGTACGCGCGTCGAGATCGTCACGACCGGCCTGCTGCTCCGCCGGATCCAGCACGATCCCGAGCTGGTCGGCGTCGGGGCCGTCGTGCTCGACGAGGTGCACGAGCGCCACCTCGACGCCGACCTGACCTTGGCGCTGCTCATCGACGTCCGGGCCAACCTGCGTGAGGACCTGTCCCTGGTGGCGATGTCGGCCACCGTCGAGGCCGAACGGACGGCCGCCCTGCTCGGCCGAGGTGACGTCCGATGGTCCCGACGACGGCGCTCCGGTGATCCGCGTCCCGGGCGCCCTGCACCCGGTCCACACGGTCTGGTGCCCGCAACCTGCGGGGGTGCGCCGCACCGACGACCGAGGGATCACCCCGGCGTTCCACGACCATGTCGCAGCGACCGTGCGTCGTGCGCTCGTCGTGCACGAGGGAGACGTCCTGGTCTTCGTGCCGGGTGTCGCGGAGATCGAGGCGACCGTACGTCGCCTTGCCGGCGTGGACGCGTCCGTGCACGCCCTGCACGGACGTCTGTCCGGCGCCGAGCAGGATCGTGCGCTCAGCGAGGGCCCGCGTCGACGCGTGATCGTCTCGACCGCGGTCGCCGAGTCGTCGCTGACGGTGCCCGGGGTACGCGTCGTGGTGGATGCCGGATTCTCGCGTGAGCCGCGCACCGATCACCGTCGCGGACTGGCGTCGCTGGTCACCGTCGCGGTGAGCCGGGCAGCGGCCGAGCAGCGGGCGGGACGGGCCGGACGGCTCGGGCCGGGGACCGTGCTGCGTTGTTGGTCCGAGGCGGAGCACGCGCATCTGGCCGCTCACCCGGAGCCCGAGATCGCCACCGCCGACCTGACGGCCTTCGCCCTGGAGGTGGCCTGCTGGGGCAGCCACGACGTCCACGACCTGGCGCTGCTCGACCAGCCACCGGTGCACGCACTGTCGGCGGCCAAGGAGGTGCTGATGGGGCTGGGGGCGATGACCGAGGACGGGAGAGCCACCCCGCGGGGCCGGGTGATCGCCAGCGTGCCGGCCGATCCCAGGCTGGCGCGTGCCCTGATCGACGGGGCCGGTCTCGTCGGGGCCAAGCGGGCCTCGGAGGTGGTCGCGATGCTGAGCGAGGACGTGCGCGCTCCCGGCGGAGACCTGGTTGCTGCGCTCCGGTCACTGCGCGCTGACCAGCGAGCAGGATCGTGGCGCCGTCAGGTCACCCGGCTGGAGGAGGTCGTTGCGAAGCAGAGCATCGCCGGCGACCAGCGAGGGGCGTCGGGCCACGCCCGAGCACTCACCGATGACGTGGCGGTGGGTCTGGTGGTGGCCCTGGCGCATCCGGACCGGATTGCACGCAAGCGCTCCGACACGTCGAGCTACCTGATGGCGTCCGGGACAGGCGCGGCGCTCGACTCGCGCGACCCGGGGCCGCTGGCCGGGCTGGAGTGGCTCGCGGTCGGTGACGCGGAGCGACGGCCCGGGCAACGTGAGGCCCGGATCCGCGCGGCGGCCCCCCTCACCGAGGACCTCGCGCTGGAGGCAGCGGGATCGCTGTGGACCGAGGTGGATGAGGTCACCTGGACCAGCGGGCGGGTGCTGGCTCGCCGACGGACGATGCTGGGCGCGATCGAGCTCAGCTCGACCACGCTCAGCGATCCACCCGCGCAGGCCGTGAGCGACGCGATCCGAGAGGCGGTCGCGAGCGAGGGCATCGCGCTCCTCGCCTGGACGGAGGCAGCCACGGCGCTGCGCGCCCGCCTCGACTTCCTGCACCGCGCGCTCGGTGACCCATGGCCCGACGTGAGCGACGCAGCACTGACGCACCACCTCGACTCCTGGCTCGGGCCGCAGCTGGTGCGGGTCCGCTCGGCCCAGGATCTTCGTCGTATCGACGTGACAGCCGCCCTGCGAGCGATGGTGCCGTGGCCGGAGGCGAGCAGGCTCGACGACCTGGCTCCTGAGCGCGTGGAGGTCCCCAGCGGGTCGAGCCTGCGGATCGACTACTCCCAGGATCAGCCGGTGCTCGCCGTGCGACTGCAAGAGGTCTTCGGCTGGACCGCAGCACCGGTCCTGGCCGACGGCAGGGTCCCGCTCCTGCTGCACCTGCTCTCCCCCGCGCAACGCCCGGCCGCCGTCACCGCAGACCTGGAGTCCTTCTGGGACAACGGCTACCCGGGCGTGCGTGCTGATCTGCGCGGGCGCTATCCCAAGCACGCCTGGCCCGAGGATCCACGCAGCGCACCCGCCACCGCGCGGACGAACAGAGCCCGCCGAGGTTGACCGGCCCTGTCGTGGGGTGACCAGACCGGACCGACGCGATGAACATCCGCGTGCGCGCTCCCTGATCACCCGTCGCGCACTGCCCTGTGAAGATGGCGTGCGGTGGCGCCCACCCCGGCCTCGGCGACCTCCTCGGGCGTGCCCACGGCGACGACCCGTCCCCCTTCGGCACCGCCGCCGGGACCGAGGTCGATGATCCAGTCCGCCGAGTCGACCACGTCGAGGTCGTGCTCGACGACCACGACGGTGTTGCCGGTGTCCGCCAGGTCGTGGAGCTGCCGCATCAGCACCGCCGCGTCCGAGGCGTGCAGTCCGGTCGTCGGCTCGTCGAGCAGGTAGAGCCCGTGTCCGCGCTGCGCCCGCTGGAGCTCGCTGGCGAGCTTGATGCGCTGCGCCTCTCCCCCGCTGACCTCCATCGCGGTCTGCCCCAGCCGCAGGTATCCCAGGCGTACGTCGTGCAGTGCACGCAGCCGACGGGAGACGGTCGGGACGTCCTCGAACACCTCGAGTGCGTCGTCGACGGCCATCGCCAGCACGTCCGCGATGGTGTGGCCGCGCAGCGTGATCTCCAGCGTCTCGTCGTTGTACCTCGCGCCGTGGCAGGCCGAGCACGGCGTGCTCACGCCTGGCAGGAACAGCAGCTCGACGTTCTGCACGCCCTCGCCGCGACACACCTCGCAACGCCCGCCGACGACGTTGGAGGAGAACCGTCCGGCGCCGTAGCCGCGGCGGCGGGCCTCCGGTGTCTCGGCGAACAGCGTGCGGACGGTGTCGAAGAGACCGACGTAGGTCGCCACGTTGGAGCGCGGCGTACGTCCGATGGGGCGTTGGTCCACCACGACCAGCCGCGTGAACGCCTCGAGCCCGGTGAGGACGCCCAGCGCGCCTGCCGGTTCGACGCCCTCCCCCTCCTCGTCCGTCGACCACGCCGGCTCGCCCAGGTGTCGTCGCACCGACTCACCGAGCACGCCGATCAGGAGCGTGGACTTGCCGGCTCCGGAGACTCCGGTGATGGCGGTCAGGCCACCGATGGGCAGGCGGGCACTGACCTGCCGGAGGTTGTGGACGGCGACGCCGCTCATCTCCAGCCAGCCGCTCGGCGTGCGCGACGCGCGCTCGAGGCGGGGGGCGCGCCCGAACAGGTGACGGCTGGTCGGTGACTCGGTGACCGCCTCCAAACCGGCCAGGGGCCCGCTGTAGACGATGCGGCCGCCCTCGGCCCCCGCGCCGGGACCCACCTCCACGATCCAGTCCGCGCGCCGGATCACGTCGAGGTTGTGCTCCACGACGAAGACGGAGTTGCCTGCCGCCTTGAGCTGCTCCAGGACGTCGAGGAGGGGCTCCGTCTCGGCCGGGTGCAGGCCCGCCGACGGCTCGTCGAGCACGTAGGCGACCCCGAACAACCCGGCCCTCAGCTGCGTGGCGATCCGCAGCCGTTGGGCCTCTCCGGAGGACAGGGTGGTCGAGCTCCGACGCAGGGAGAGGTAGCCGACGCCCAGCCGCAGGAGCACCTCCAGGCGCGTGACCAGGTCCAGGCTCAGGCGGGCCGCGACGTCGTCGCCGACACTGGCGGGACGCAGGTGCTCGGTCAGCTCCGTCAGCGTCATGGCGCCGAGCTCGGCGATCGAGCACCCGCGGAACGTGACGGCGAGGGCTTCCGGCCTGAGCCCGGCGCCACCGCAGGTGAGGCACGGCGAGCTCCGCATGAAGGCGAGCACCTGCTCGCGCGACTTCTGGCTGGAGGACTTCGCCAGCACCTGCTGCACGTGCGACCGGGCACTGCGGAACGTGCCCATGTAGTCGCGGCCACCGCCGCCGTCCTTGTCCCGCGGCTGGATCAGGACCGACGGCTGCTCCTCGGTGAACAGCAGCCACCTCCGGTCCTCGGGCGCGAGGTCGTGCCACGGGGTGTCGACGTCGATGCCCAGCTTCTTCGTGACCCGTCGCAGGTTGTGGCCCTGCCACGCGCCCGGCCACGCCGCGATCGCGCCCTCGCGGATCGTGAGCGTCACGTCGGGCACCAGCAGGTCCTCGGCGACGTCGTGGACCACACCCAGGCCGTCGCAGGCCGGGCACGCCCCCGCCACGGTGTTGGGAGAGAACGCGTCGGCCGCGAGGCGTGGCGCCCCCTCGGGGTAGGTGCCGGCCCGCGAGAGCAGCATCCGCAGCAGGTTGGACAACGTGGTGATGGTGCCGACCGTCGAGCGGCTGCTGACCCCGCCTCGCTGCTGGCGCAGGGCGACGGCCGGCGGCAGCCCCGTGATCTCCTGGACGTGCGGCGTGTCGATCTGCTGCAGCAGTCGGCGGGCGTACGGCGCCACCGACTCGAAGTAGCGACGCTGGGCCTCGGCATAGATCGTGTCGAACGCCAGGGACGACTTGCCCGAGCCCGAGACCCCGGTGAACACCACGATCGCGTTGCGCGGAAGGTCGACGTCGACGTCTCGCAGGTTGTGCTCGGCCGCCGCACGCACCCGCACGTAGGGGTCGGTCTCGGCGCTGATCATCGGATGACGTCCACGCAGGACTCTTCGAGAGGGGGTTGTGACACGGTGGGCCTTCGACCGCCTATCCGGCGTGCGGAAGTAGCGTGCTCAACTCGTCAAACAAACGGTCTACACCTGAACCGCCGGGGCGTCGGCCAGCCACGGCGAAGCCGAACGTCGCAGTGGACATCGTCAGCTGAGTGGTCCCGGGCGCTACCTGCCTCCACCGGGCACTGACCTTCTCGCCGAACGTCAGCAAGAGCCTCCCAGAGCTGAGCATCGCGGTGCCCGTGGCTGCGTCTTCGGACAGGTAGCGGAACCCCGTTCGCTGCGCAGCCTCTCGAAGCGCCGCAACAACATCCTGCTGGCTCGCCCGAAAGTTCATGGACCGCGTGCTGTCACCGCTCATCTACAGAGCATGACAGAGCGCGTCAGTGAGGGGCCCCGAGCGTCCGGACCCGAAAGAGTGCAGCCCGGGGTACGTCCGTTCCATCGACGACGAGCGGATCGTCAAGAACCCGTGCCGTGAGACGATCCGATCGTGCCGCAAGACGTTGGCTGGGTGACAGAGCTCCTGCACCTCGGCGGAACCACGATCCATTGTCGACGCAGCACGGGCCAGGACGGTGTGCCGGTCGTCCACATCCACGGCTTCGCCATCTCGGGCGAGTACCTGATGCCCACCGCGCGAGTGCTCGCCCGACGGCGCGTGAACGTCGTCCCGGACCTGCCCGGATACGGACGTAGTGAACGGCGAGACCACGTCTTGAGCATTCCGGCTCTGGCCGAGGCGCTGCTGACCGTTCTCGACACCCTCGACATCGACAAGGCCGTGCTGCTCGGGAACTCGATGGGCTGCCCTGTTGCTCTCGAGGTGGCGCATGCCGCGCCCGAGCGTGTGCACCGTCTCGTTCTTGTCTCCCCCGCAGGAGGCGTGCAGAACCAGCCCCTCGTGCGCGGGATCGGGCAGTTGATGAAAGACGTCTTCCGTGAGAGCCCGAGGATGTTCCCGGTCGCCCTTCCGGACTACGTCAGGTTCGGGCCGGTCAACGGTCTTCGCCTGTTCCACGAGCTGACGAGCTACCCCTCCCTCGAGCGTCTGCTGCACACCCCCGCGCCGACGCTGGTCGTCCTGGGGCGCCGCGATCCCCTGATCCCCTCGGCGGCGCGCGTCCGCGAGATTGCTCGACTGAGTCCCGAGTCGCTCGTGGTCGCCCTCGTGGACGGAGCCGCACACGCGGTGAACTTCAGCCACCCGACTGAGCTCGCGTGGACGGTCGACGCCTGGCTGGACGATGCGCTCGTCGAGGGCGGGGCGGGCATCCCTGAAGGGGTCCGCGTGTTCACGACCCCGGACACTGCCGGATGACGCGGCCCCGCCATCGGGACGAACGTCAGAAGGATTCGGACAGGCGCTGGCTCAGTGCCCACACGACGACCACGTCCAGTGCGATGACGACCACTGCCCACAGGGGGTAGTACGGCAGGAAGGCGAAGTTGCTCATCGCGCTGACGATGACGACGCCGATCCCCGCGGACATCGCCCAGGCGTTGCCCCTGAAGATGCCGATCGCTGTGACGATCGCCAGGACTCCGACGATGAGATGGACCCAGCCCCACGCGGTGAGGTCGAGCGAGAAGGTGTACTCCTGTCCCGCGAGGTAGATGTCGTCCTTGGCGATCGCCGTGATGCCGTCCATGATCTGGAAAGCACCCGCCAGACCCAGGACGCAGGCGGCCAGGTAGGTGGCGCTGCTGACGAGGAAAGGATTGCTCGTCGAGGCGCTGTTGCGCTGCGACCCGGTGCTGGTCATCGACCCTCCAGAGGGACCCTAGGGAATTCCACGTGAGAGCAGGCTAGGAGGGCCGAGGTCGCGCAAGGCTCACCCGTGACGGGTGATCGGCCCGAGCGCCCTACGTTCTCCCCTGTGGCTACGAAATGAGTGCTCCGAGGCCGAGAATGGCGATCACCACCACCGCGAGCCCGGCCAGGAGTGGCCACACCCACCGTAGATAGGTGCCATACGGGACCCGGGCGATGGCCAGGCCGCCCATCACCACCGCTGAGGTGGGGATGAACAGGTTCATGAGGCCCGACGCGCTCTGGAACGCGGTGACCACGAGATTCGCCTCGACGCTCAGGAAGGCAGCGAGCGGGACCATGATCGGCATCGTCACGGTGGCGAGGCCCGACGAGGACGGGATCAGGAAGGAGAGTGGCAGGAAGAGCAGGAACATCACGATGACGAACGCCACCGGCCCCAGGCCGTCGACCGCCTGCTCGGCCCAGTGCAGCACGGTGTCGGTGATGCCGCCGTTGGTCATCACCACGGTGATGCCGCGGGCGATGCCGATGATGAGCGCGACCCCGAGCAGGTCTCGCGCCCCGTCGACGAACGAGCCGGTGAGGTCGGTCTCGCTCATCCGCCCGATCAGCCCGATGATCACCGAGAAGAGGATGAACAGCGCCGTCATCTCCGGGAACCACCACCACAGGGTGGGGAGCCCGACCCCCATGTCCTCCCAGGGGATCACCCCGTACATCATCAGCCCGAACGAGAGTCCGAAGACGCCCAGGACCGTCTTCTGGCGGCCGGTCATGGCGACGGAGTCGCCCTGCGCGACGCTGAACTGCTCCTCGTTGGCCTCCTTCATGTCGTGGACCAGGGAGCTGGTGGGGTCCTTCTTGACCCGGTCGGCGTAGCGCATGACGAAGAAGATCCCGACCGCGAGGGCGACGACCAGGATGATCAGTCGCGAGAGGAATCCGTCGCTGATGGGGATCTCGGCGAAGCCGGAGGCGATGCCGGTGGCAAAGGGGTTGATCGTCGAGCCGAGCGTGCCGATGCCACAACCCAGCAGGACGATCGCCACCCCGGTCAGGGCGTCGTACCCGGCCGCGATCATGACCGCGATGACGAGGGGGTAGAACGCGAGGCTCTCCTCGGCCATGCCGAACGTCGACCCGCCCAGGGCGAACACCAGCATCAGCAGCGGGATCATCCAGCGCTCCCGACCACGCATCCGATTCACCAGCGAGCCGATGCCGGCCTGGATCGCGCCGGTGCGCATCGTCACACCGAGGAAGCCGCCGATCACGATCACGAACAGCGCGACGTCGATCGCACCGAACAGGGCGCCGTTGTTGTAGTAGCTGATCTTTCCCTTGGCGTTCTCGATGCCGTACAGGCCGTTGAGGGGAGCGGTGAGCGAGTCGATCAGGATGCGCTGGGGATCACCCTTGACCTCGTGGTAGGTCCCGGGGAGCGGCGCCCCAGCCTTGTCGAGATCGTAGGCGCCGGCCGGGATGAGCCAGGTCGCGATCGCCATGAGGACGATCAGCGCGAACAGGATCGTGTATGCCGAGGGGAGCGTGAAGCCCCGCTTCTTCTCGGCCGGAGGGGCGGTGGTCGCTTCAGTCATGAGTGTCTCCTCGAGGAGCGGGCGGCGTGGCGGGCGTGGCGTCGTCCTCCCACGGGCGTTCGGCCGTGGGCACCTTGAAGCCGATGTAGCCGTAGATGATGTCGAGCAACGGGCTGAGCAGGTTGAAGAAGCAGAACGGGAAGTAGGCGGCGGTGGAGACCCCGAGAACTCCTGAGATGTAGGCACCACAGGTGTTCCACGGCACCAGCACCGAGGTCACGGTGCCGGAGTCCTCGACCGCCCGACTCAGCACCTGGGGCGCGAGCCCGCGGCGGGCGAACTCGGTGCGGAACGTGCGTGCTGGTAGCACGACGGCGACGTACTGGTCGCCGGCGATCACGTTCAGGCCGATCCCGCTGCCGTTGACCGAGGCGATCAGCGACCCGCGCCGCCTGGCTCGCGACACGATCGGGGTGAGCAGGCGCTGGAGGAAGCCAGCGTGCTCCATGACCGCAGCGAAGGACAGGGCGCCGAGCACCAGCCAGATCGTGCTCAGCAGGCTCGCCATCCCGCCACGGGTGAAGAGCTCGTCGATGGGCTCGACCCCCGAGCTGCTGACGAACCCCGTCGCCATGGCACGGAAGATGGCCTCGATCGACGTGGCGACCGGCCCGAGGGACGGGTCGGCCACGAACGCCTTGACCGCCTCCCACTGGGTGAACGGCGCGAGGATCCCGGCAAAGAGCGCGGACCCCAGGATGGACAGGAAGGGCGGGAACTTGCGTGCCGCGAAGACCACCAGCAGCAGCAACGGGAGCAGGTTGACGAACCCGATGTTGAAGGCCGCGGCCAGAGCCTCGCGCGCCACGTCGGTGCTGAGCACTGCCTCGGGATCCGCGTTCAGCCCCAGCACGAGGAAGATGACGAGGCTGATGCCGAGCGCCGGACCGGCGGTCCAGAACATGTTGCGCACGTGCTCACCGACGGTGAGCCCCCCGCCGACGAGCTGCGGGACGAGGATCGTGGTCTCCGACAGCGGAGTCATCTTGTCCCCGAAGTAGGCACCACAGATGACGGCGCCCGCAGCGACGGCGTCGTCGAGCCCCATGACGTTCGCCATCCCGACGAAGGCGACACCGAGCGTGCCCACCGTGGTCCACGAGCTGCCGGTCACCATCCCGACCAGGGCGCAGACCACTGCGGCGGTGAGGTAGAACCACGACGGACTGACGAGCCGGATGCCGTAGTCGACGATGGTGGGAATGGTCCCGGCCATGTTCCAGGTGCCGATCAGCGCACCGACGGCGAGGAGGATGAAGATCGCCCCCACCGCGGAGGTGACGCCGCCCACCGCGGCGTCCGCGACACCCGCGACCGTGTAGCCGTTCTTGAACGCCATCAGGCTGGCGAACGCGGCGCTCAGGAGCAGCGCGACCTGGAGCGGCCCGTTGGTGGCGTCGATCCCGAACAGGTAGATGGTCATGGCGAGCATGACGATCAGCACGACGATCGGCAGCACAGCGTCGAGCATGGTGGGGGCCCGCGGACCCGGGCCCCGCACGCGGCCAGCGGTGGACGCGGCAGGGGGATCGGACATCGCCGCCACCTCAGCCTGTCGACCCCTGCACGAGGGCCTGACCGGGACCGAAGGCACCCTCGGACGTGCCCCTGAAGTGCTCGGTCCCGCGCGCCCACACCAGGAGGGCGACCACGCACGCGAGCACTACGACGCCCAGCACCCAGCGGGGCAGGTCACGAGTCATCGCGGATCACCTCACACCGGGTCGCGTGTCAAGGGACACGTCATGCAGTGCCCTCCTCCGCGACCCTTGCCGAGCTCGAATCCCTCGATCGTGATGACCTCGACACCGGCCTCGCGCATCTTGGCGATCGTGTACGTGTTCCGCTCATAGGCCACCACGACGCCCGGTTCGAGGGCGACGACGTTGTTGCCGTCGTCCCACTGCTCCCGTTCCTGCTGGTAGACGTCGCCGCCGGTCTCCACCACCTGCAGCCGGGGCACGCCCATCGCGTCGGCCACAGCCGCCAGGAACGACTCCTCCTCGGTGACGTGGAACCGCTGACCGTTGCTGCCGGGTCGCAGGCTGATCGCCCTGATGCCACTCACCACCGACGGGTAGGCCGTCACCTTGTCCCGGTCGAGCATCGTGAACACGGTGTCGAGGTGCATGTGCGCCCGGTCCTTGGTCATGACCGCCGCGATCACCCGCTCGGCGGCGCCCTTCTCGAACAGCGCCGCTGCGATCTGCTCGATCATCCGGGCCTGGGATCGTTCGCTCATCCCGATCAGGACGGTCCCGTTGCCGATCGGCATCACGTCCCCACCCTCGAGGGAGGAACGTCCGAAGTCGTGCGCCTCGAAGCGCCCGTCGTCGCCGAGGTGGGGGTACCAGTACTCGAACTCGGCGTCCCGGAACATCGGGTGGTAACGGTAGATCGCAGCCACGTTGTAGGCCTCGAGCCGGCGCGCCGGCCAGAACATCGGGTTGATCGAGACACCGCCGTAGATCCAGCAGGAGGAGTCCCGCGTGAAGAGCGTGTTCGGCAGGGGTGGCAGCACGAACATGCTCTCGTCGTCCAGCGCCGCGGCCGGCAGCGAGCGCGACCGGTACTGCCCCAGGTCGAGCCCGGACTCGGCCACGGTGAGACCGCCGATGAGGTGGGTCGCGAGCACGTCGGGCTTCATCGCGGCCAGTCCGGCGCGCACTTCGTCCACCAGGGACAGCCCCACGGTGTACTCGGAGGCAGCCACCTCGATCAGACGTTGCCGGCCCTCGTCGCTCGCGGCCAGCGACTCCGCGAGGAGCGTCTGGAGCAGGAAGACCTCGACGCCGCGCTCCTGCATCCTGGCGACGAACTGGTCGTGCTCGTACTGGGCGCGCTCGACCCACAGGACGTCGTCGAAGAGCAGGGCGTCGTGGCTGGACGGCGTCAACCGCTGGAGACTGAGCTCCGGGCGGTGCACCATCACCTGTCGCAGGCGCCCGACCTCTGAGTGGACTCCGAACCCTGTCATCGCTCCTCCGTCCCGGACACCACGTGGGTGCCCGCCTGTCCATCGACGATCTGCTGGATCTGCGTGAGCGCGCCGATCGCGGCGCGCTTTCCGGTGGCTTCGACGAAGCGGCACGCCGCGTCCACCTTCGGTCCCATCGAACCGGCCGGGAACTCGGTCCGCCGGAGCTCCTCTGCCGTCACGCGTCCCAGTGCCCGCTGCTGCGGCGTCCCCCAGTCCGCATACACGGCGTCGACGTCGGTGGCCATCACGTAGAGGTCGGCCGAGACCTCGCGGGCGAGCAGCTCGCTGGAGAGGTCCTTGTCGATCACTGCCTCGACACCCACGAGCGTGTGAGCGGGGTCGTCGAGGAACATGGTCGGCACACCCCCTCCTCCTGCGCAGATGGTGACGACGTCGTGCTCGAGGAGCCACCGGATGGAGTTGATCTCGAAGATGTGGCGTGGCTCGGGTGACGGGACCACCCGGCGCCAGCTGTCGCCGTCGGGCTTGAACACCCAGCCCTTGGCGGCCTGCAGCGCGTCAGCCTCGCCCTTCGTGTAGATGGGGCCCACGAACTTGGTCGGATCCTCGAACGCCGGGTCCGCCGGGTCGACCTCCACCATCGTCAGGATCGTCGCCAGCGGCGCGTCGGGCGGCATCACGTTCCCCAGCTCCTGCTCGAGGACGTAGCCGATCATCCCTTCCGTCTGAGCGCCCAGGATGTCGAGCGGGTAGGCGTCGACCTCCGTGTACGCCGCCGCCTGCAACGCCAGAAGACCCACCTGGGGGCCGTTGCCGTGGGAGAGGACCAGCTCGTGCTCGTTCGCCACCGCGGCGAGGGCCGGCGCGGCAGACCGCACGTTGGCGCGCTGGTTCTCCGCGGTCATCGGCTCCCCGCGCTTCAACAGGGCATTGCCACCCAGTGCCACCACGACGCGCATCGGCGTCAATCGCCCAAGGTGGCGACCATGATCGCCTTGATCGTGTGGAGGCGGTTCTCCGCCTGGTCGAAGACGATCGAGTGCTCGGACTCGAAGACGTCGTCGGTGACCTCGAGGCCGTCCATCCCGAACTCCTGGAAGATGTCCTCGCCCACCTTGGTGTCCCTGTTGTGGAACGCGGGCAGGCAGTGCATGAACTTGACCGCCGGGTTGCCGGTGCGGGTGATCACGTCGCGGTTCACCTGGTACGGCGTGAGGAGCTTGATCCGCTCGGCCCAGACGCTCTTGTCCTCGCCCATGGAGACCCAGACGTCGGTGTAGAGGTAGTCGACGCCGGAGACCCCCTCGTCCACGTCCTCGGTCAGGGTGAGCCGGGCTCCGGTCTCCTTGGCGATCTCGCGACAGGTCTTGACCAGGTCTTCCGCCGGCCACAGGTCGCGGGGTGCACACAGCCTGACGTCCATGCCGAACTTGCAGGCGCCCACCATCAGCGAGTTGCCCATGTTGTTGCGAGCGTCGCCGAGGTAGCAGAAGGCGATCTCCTTGAGCGGCTTGTCACAGTGCTCTGTCATGGTGAGCACGTCGGCGAGGATCTGCGTGGGGTGGAACTCGTTGGTGAGGCCGTTCCACACCGGCACCCCGGCGTGGGCCGCCAGGGTCTCGACGGTCTCCTGGGAGAATCCGCGGTACTCGATCGCGTCGTAGGTGCGGCCCAGCACTCGTGCGGTGTCCTTGATCGACTCCTTGTGGCCGATCTGGGAGCCGCTGGGCTCGAGGTAGGTGACGTGTGCGCCCTGGTCCTTCGCGGCCACCTCGAAGGACGTGCGGGTGCGCGTGGACGTCTTCTCGAAGATCATCGCGACGTCCTTGCCGGCCAGGCGTGGCTGCTCGTAGCCGGCGTACTTCGCCGCCTTGAGGTCGACGGAGAGCTTCAGGAGGAAGCGCATCTCACCGGGGCTGAAGTCGAGCTCCTTGAGGAAGCTGCGATGGCGGAGGTTGAAGGACATGGAGTGCTCCTTGTTCAGGTGACGGCCGGGGTGACGGTCAGTGGATGGGCTGGAGGTGCTGAGGAGGTCAGGTCTCCGCGGTGGCGGATGACGAGCTTGATGAGCTCCTCGACCACGACGAGGGAGCTGGCGATGCCGATGCAGATGCACCACTGGTTGAAGGTCAGTGCCGTCGTGTCGAAGATCCGTTGGAGGATGCCGAGGGCGGTGATCGCGATCATGGCGAGCAGCGCGATTCCGTAGCGTCGCAGCTGCATGGTGCCCGGGACTGCGTCGCGGTCGAAGATCGTGTTGGTCTGGTCTCGGCACAGCAGCGCGGCGAACAGGTGGAACACCGACAGCGTGGTGAGGAGCATGGTGGCCGCGACGATCGCCCCACCCTGGTCGTCGCCGATCTGGTAGGCGGCCAGCGATCCGACCGTCATCACGGCACCTTGGACGCACACGCGGATCCAGTTGTTGCGGGACAGGACCGGTGCGCCGAGCGGGCGTGGTGGGCGGGCCATGAGGCCGGGGGCGGACTGATCGAAACCGAGCGCGATCGCGAGCGGGACGTCGACGACCATGTTCAGCCACAGGATCTGCAGCGGGTTGAGCGGTGCCCCGTCGGCGATGCCGATGATTCCGGCTCCGATGAAGACCGCGATGTAGGCGACCAGGGTGGACATCTGGAAGCGCAGGTACTTGAGGAGGTTGTCGTAGAGGGTGCGGCCGTAGGAGACGGCGCTCACGATCGTGGCGAAGTTGTCGTCGGTCAGGATCATCACCGCGGCCTCCTTGGAGACCTCCGTGCCGGTGATGCCCATGGCCACGCCGATGTCGGCGGTCTTCAGCGCCGGAGCGTCGTTGACGCCGTCGCCGGTCATCGCGACGACGTTGCCCTTCTCCTTGAGCAGGCGGACCAGACGCACCTTGTCCTCGGGCGCGACGCGCGCGACCACGCCGATGTCGTCGAGCTCGCCCAGCAGCTGTTCGTCGCTCATCGCGGCGAACTGGGCACCGGTGACCGCGCGGCCCTGGATGCCGAGCTCGCTCGCGATCGCGGCGGCGGTGGCGGCGTGGTCACCGGTGATCATCCGGACCTGGATCCCGGCGTCGTGGCACTCGGCGATCGCGACCTTGGCCTCGGGACGAGGCGGGTCGACGATCCCGACCATCGCCAGCAGCGTCAGCTCCTGGACCAGCTCGATGAGGTCGTTGCCGGGCTCCACAGTGCCGGGCGCGAAGTCGCGCTGCGCGACCACCATCACGCGCTCGCCTGCGTTCGCGATCCGGTCATTGGCCTCGAGGGCGAGGTGCTGGTTGTCGTCGGTGATCGGCACCAAGGTGCCGTCGGGGTGGCGGATCGTCGTGGCGCGGGCGATGAGGACGTCGGGCGCGCCCTTGACGTAGCAGCGCACGACGGGGCGGCCGTCGTCGGCGGTCGTCTCGTGGAAGGTGGCCATGAACTTGTAGTCGGAGTCGAAGGGCACCTCGGCGACCCGTGGCATCGCGGACCGGGTCTCGGCGATGTCCAGTCCGCCCTTCGCGCCGAGCACGATCAGCGCACCCTCGGTCGGGTCGCCGATCAAGGCGTCGCCGTCCAGCACGGCATCGGCGCACAGCACCATCGGGAGCAGGTAGGGGTCGAGGTCGTGGTTCTGCCCGCCGACGTGGCTGATCTCGCCGATGGTGCTGTAGCCCTCGCCGGAGACGGTGTAGCGGTTGTGGCCCGGGATGACGAGCTCGCGGGCGGTCATCTTGTTCAGGGTGAGCGTGCCGGTCTTGTCCGAGCAGATCGCCGACGTCGAGCCGAGTGTCTCGACCGCCGGCAGGCGCTTGACGATGGCGTTGCGTCTCGCGATCTCCCGGGTTCCCATCGACAGCAGGGCCGTGACCACGGCGGGAAGCCCGGTCGGGATCGCGGCCACCGCGAGCGCGACGCCGGTGACGAACAGCGTGTCGAACGACTCCCCGCGAGCCAGGCCCAACAGCACGACGATCACGAGCGCCACCGCGGCGATCGAGGCGATGATCTTCGACAACGCGTCCAGCTGCTTCTGCAGGGGTGTCTTGCTCGTCTCGGTGTTCGCCAGCATGTCGGCGATGTGCCCGATCTCGGTGTCCATGCCGGTGGCCGTGACGATCAGCTCACCCCGGCCCCGGGTGACCGAGGTGTTCATGTAGGCCATGCAGGTCCGGTCACCCAGCGGCACCTCGTCCCCCGGCACCGCGTCGGTCGACTTGCCGACCGGAAGGCTCTCCCCGGTCAGCGCCGCCTCCTCGATCTCCAGCGTCGCGGCCACGACCACCCGAGCATCGGCGGGCACGCGGTTGCCCGCCTCGACCAGGACCACGTCCCCCGGGACCAGGTCTCCGGCGTCGATCTCGATCGCCTGGCCGTCACGCCGCACCCGGGCGATCGTCTTCATCATCTGCGCCAGCGCCTTGACGCTCTCCTCGGCCTTCGACTCCTGGCGCAGCCCCACGACCGCGTTGAACACGGTCAGCCCGGCCAGCACGACCGTGGTCCCTGCCTCTCCCGTCACCACCTGGTTCACGAAGGCCGCGATGAGGAGGATCACTTGCATGAAGTCCTCGTACTGACGAAGGAACGCCCGCCAGCCCGGCTCCTTCTTGCTGGCCGTCAGACGGTTGGGCCCGTGCGACGTCAACCGTGACGCGGCCTCGCCGGCCGTGAGGCCATGAGCCGGGTCGACATCGAGGTTGCGGGCAACCTCCGGGACATCACTCGCGGTGGGGTTCATCCCAGCGCCCAGGACCGTCTGCGACATCAGGGCCTCCACCTGTGGAATGTCTTCGCGGGTTCGCCCACCGGCGAACCTGAGTCGGACGCTAGGTGACCCGTGATTCGGCTACTTCACCCGTTCCGGGGGAGCGAAGTCCGCCCGTTCTTGGCACGCTGGACGCGAGGGTCGAGCGGAGGTCGAGGGACATGGTCGGTGCCGGAGATGGTGGCGCGGCGGCCGGTGGTGACGGACCGGGCGGCCGCCGAACCCTGTCTGTACGGCAGGCCGCCTTCATCGGTGTCGGATCCATGGTCGGCGCCGGAATCTTCGCGCTTCTCGGCGCGGCGGGCGAGGTGGCCGGCTCGGCAGTCTGGATCTCGTTCATCCTGGCGGGCGGGGTCTCCGTGCTCCAGGGATACTCCTTTGCCAAGCTCGGCGCGCGCTATCCGTCAGCTGGTGGGTTCCTCGAGTACGTCGTCCGCGGCTGGGGGGATGGCCACTTCACGGGCGTGCTCGCGTGGCTGCTGCTCGCGGTCAACGCGATCATCACCGCGATGGTCGCCGTTTCGTTCGGCAGCTACGCAAGTGATGCCGTCGCTGACAACGCCGACTGGGTGAAGCCGTTCGCGGTGGTGATCCTCCTGGTGATGGCCACGCTGAACATCCTCGGCGCCCACGCCGTTGCCAGGGCACAGACCGTGGTCGTCGTGGTGGTCGTCGGCTCCCTGGTCGTGTTCTCGATCGCCACCCTGTCGAACCTGGACATCGACCTGCTCGCGTTCTCGGGCTATCCCTCCCTGCGAGACATCGTGTCCAGCGTCGCCCTGACCTTCTTCGCCTTCCTCGGATTCGGTGTCATCACCTTTACCGTCAACGACCTTGCCGAACCGAACCGCCAGCTCCCCAAGGCGATCTACCTGGCGCTGGGGATCGCGACCGTCGTCTACGTCGCCGTCGCCCTCGGCGTGTTCGGAACGCTGACCGTCGACGAGGTGATCGACTCCGGGGGTACCGCACTCGCAGTCGCCGCGGAGCCGGTGCTCGGAGCGGCTGGGTACTGGCTGATGACGGTCACCGCCCTCTTCGCCACCGCTGGCGCGACCAACTCGGGGCTGTACCCGGCCGCCGGCCTCGCACGGGAGATGGCCACGATCGGCCAGTTCCCGCCGCAGATGGGCCATCAGGTCGGCGGGCGCGCACCCATGGGCATCTTGGTCACGGCGGCCGCGGCGATCATTCTCGCGATCTTCATGGACCTCAGCGCCATCGCCTCGATCGGCAGCGCAGTCGCGCTGGTCGTGTTCACCCTCGTCACCTTCGGGCACCTGCGTATCCGGGACGAGACGGGTGCCCGGACGTCGCTGCTGGTCATCGCCAACCTGACGACCATCGTCGTCCTGGTTGCGTTCACCCTGACCACGCTGGTCGAGGAGCCGGGCACGGCCGCCGCGCTGGTCGCGATCCTGATGCTTGCCATCGTCGTGGACCTGTGGTGGAAGCGGCGCCGGAGCTCGGCCCGGGTCTCCGGTGACGATGTCTCGCCCCAGGACGCGGATCAGGCGTGATCGATCCGGGCGAACCGTGGTTCCGGCTCGGACCTACAGCACCTTGGTGCCATACATCTCGCCGAGCGGATCGGCGATCAGCTCGAGCCGCGCGCCGTTGGGATCGGGGAAGTAGATCGACGTGCCGCTCTCCTCGACGTACGCGATCCCGGCTGCGTCGAGCTTGCCCTTGAGGTGCTCCCACGTCGCGAGCTCGACCGAGATGGCGATGTGGTGCAGGCCGCCCAGCACCTCGGCGTACGGGCCGACGTCGAGGCCCGGGAAGTCGAAGAAGGCCAGCAGGTTGTCGTGGCCGATGTCGAAGAAGAAGTGGTTGGAGCCCGGGTAGTCGCGGTTCTCGAAGATGTCGGTCAACGGGAACTCGAGCACACCCTGGTAGAAGTCGATGGTCTCCTCGACGTCACGCGCGACCACCGCGAAGTGGTGGAGTCCGCGGGCGCTCGAAGGTGGGCGGGTCCCCTCGGGCTGGAGGTACGCCGCACGGATGCGCTCGCGCTCGGCGTCGATGGCGGTGAGGTCGATCTCGGTCATGGGCTGGCTTCCTGACGCGCGACGTCCGAGAGCCGGGACGCTACACCTGCAGCGGACCGCCCTGCCAGTGCTCCAGACGGGTCAGCTCGTCGACCTCGACGCGCCTGAGCCGGGTGAGCTGCCGCACCGGTTTGCCGAGCGGCACGACGGCGGCGACGGCGTACGGCTCCGGGATGCCCAGCAGGTCCTTGAGCGCCGGCTCCTCGGCGACGGCCATCGTCGTGATGGTGCCGCCGAACCCCTCGTTGCGAGCGGCCAGCAGGATGTTCCACACCAGGGGGTAGACGGATGCGCCGGCGACGACCCCGACCCGGTCGAGGTCCTTGTCGAGAGCCGCCACCTCTCGCAGGTCCACGCACACCACCAGGACCACCGCGGCGCGCCGTAGGGGTTCCACGACGTAGTCCGGCACCTCGGTCTGCGCCACCTGCTCCTCGCTGACCCGGCTCGGGACGTAGCCGCTCCACGGCGTCTCCCCCGCCGCCTTCTGGGCCTGGTAGCGCCGCGCGCCGGGACCGGTGATCTCGATCAGCCGCTCCCGCGTCGCCGGGTCACGGACCACGACCAGCTGACTGCCCTGGCGGTTGCCGCCGCTGGGCGCGAAGCGCGCGTTCTCCAGGATCGTGTGGAGCACGTCGTCCGGCAGCGGGTCGTCGGTGAACTCGCGGACCGCCGCGGTCGTCCTCATCACGTCGTAGAGGTCCATGGCTCGCAGCCTAGTCACGGAGCCCGATCGGCTCGGACGCCGGCGTCCGGGTCAGGGCAGCGGGATCGTCACGGAGTACGTCGCACACGTGGGGGCCCGACCAGGTCCGAGGTCCGGTCGGCAAGGTCCGCCAACAGTGCGGGCATACCGCGGGACGCGACGATCCGGCGTTGGCGGTCCGGCTCCGGCTCAGCCGCGAGACGCTCCTCGACCGCATCGAGCGGTGCGGCGAGCCGGTCGCCGGCCAACGTCTCCCGGGCCTCGGCCAGCACCCGATCGGCCACCTCGCGCAGCGGTCGGAGGCGCTGGTCGCCGTCCACGACGTCCGCGTCGAGGCCGAGGCGGGCGGACCGGTCGTCATTCACCGCCAGCACGTCGTCAGGGAGGTCCAGGTCCTCGGGCGCCTCGACGGCTCGACGCGCGATGCCCTGCACCAGGGCGGCCAGCCCCGCGGCGAGCGACACCGACGGCACCGCATCCATGGCCCGCACCTCGAGCGTCCCGATGAGGGGCCGCGGCCGCAGGTCCCACCAGACGTAGGTGTGGTCCGGTGCCCCGGCGGCGGCGAGCAGGGCCTCGGTCCTGGTCACGTACTCGTCCCACGTCCGGAGCAGCGGTGGCACACCGTGCCGGGGGTAGGACCGGATGATGGCGGAGCGGGACGAGGCCAGGCCCGAGTCCGAGCCGTGCCAGAACGGTGTTCCCGCAGCCAGCGCGCGGAGCAACGGCACCTGCTGGCGCAACGAGCGGTAGGCCAGCAACATCGCGTCCTCGTCGGGTAGGCCGACGTGCACCTGGAGGGCCGCCGTCGGGGTGCGGAGGAGACCCGCGAACTCGTCGACGATGCGGTCGTAGCGCGACGACGACGAGAGGACGGCACCGCCGAGCGCAGCTGTGGGGTGGACCCCGGCGGACATGATCCGCGCGCCGCTGGAGATGAGCGACGACCGGAGACCGGTCAGGCTGGCGAGCACGTCCTCGCCGCCGCCGCACACCGGGGAGTTCACCTCCACCTGGTCGGCGTACACCTCCCCCACGACGGCGCCAGGACCGTCGTGGCGTTGCACCAGCTCGGTGACCAGAGCCACGGCCGACTCCCCCAGCAGGTCGCCCGCCTCGTCGACGAGCATGAGCTCGTCCTCCACGCCGACCGTGAAATCACCGCCCGACGCGAAGGCCGGCACCTGTGCCGCCGCCACTACCGCGTGCTCCGCGGGGGCAGGGACAGCCGCAGCACCTTGTGCCACGCGCTGGCGACCTGCCGCAGCAGCGGCCGGCTGTTGTAGGGCAACCCGTGCCGTTCGAAGAGCTCGCGGACCGGCCCGGCGACCTGGCGGTAGCGGTTGCTCGGCATGTCGGGGAAGACGTGGTGCTCGACCTGGTGCGAGAGGTTGCCGCACAGCAGGTGGAGCAGCGGCGGACCGGAGATGTCGGCCGACCCGAGCATCTGGCGGACGTACCACCGGCCGCGGGTCTCGGCCTCGTCGAGCTCGTCGACCTCGAAGGTCGAGACGCCCTCCGGGAAGTGACCGCACATGATCACCGAGTGGCTCCACACGTTGCGGACCACGTTGGCCACGACGTTGGCAGTCAGGGTCGTGCGCGCCGAGCCGCTCGGCGCAGAGAGCAGCGGGTGCAGCGCATAGTCACGGACCACGCTGCGACCGATGCGCCTCGCGGTGGTGCGCATCTCGCCCTTCTGCTCCGGGGTGAAACCCTGCTTGGTTCGAAGCGTGTCGCCGAGGTCGAGGTCGTACATCGCGATGCCGTACTCGAAGATCAGTGCATTGACCACGTTCAGCAGCGGCTGGAGGAGATGCCGTGGCGCCCACTCCTGCGCCTCGTCGACGCGCATGATGCCGTAGCCGAGGTCGTTGTCCTTGCCGACCACGTTGGTGTTCACGTGGTGGCGGTCGTTGTGCGCCCGTTGCCACTGGGCCGGCGCCGAGGCGTGATCCCAGTCCCACGTCGACGAGTGGATACGCGGGTCGCGCATCCAGTCCCACTGCCCGTGGAGCACGTTGTGCCCGATCTCCATGTTGTCGAGGATCTTCGACAGCGAGAGCGACGCCGTGCCGAGCCACCACGCGAGTCGGTGGCGACTGCCGAGCAGGACGAGGCGGCCGCCGACCTCGAGGCACCGCTGCACGGCGATGACACGACGGATGTACGCCGCATCGGCGGCGCCGCGGTCGGCGAGGACCTCCTCGCGGAGGGCGTCCAACGTGCGTCCGATGTCGTCGATCTCGGCCGGCGTGAGGTCGTCGTACGTCCGCGGCTGCACCGGCAGTGACGCGCTCTGGAGGAAGGCAACCATCCCGCACCTGTGCCCCGAAGTGGGGTGCCGTATTCGCCATGACGGCCTGCCTAGACATCGGAACACGTAGCCCATGACGCCTCCGACGGCCAGACTCAGTGCATGGCCGACCTCGGGTACGACTCCGACTTCCTCGACACCACCGTCGCGCCACCCACGGCACCGGACGAGGCGGCCCACCCCGAGCTCGAGCTGGCGTACACGCACTTCACCGTCCGCATGCACCCGACCCGGAAGCTCGCCGCCTGGGTCGCCTGGAACATCGACGGCCTCACGTTGTTCCCCAGCGAGTCCATCAGCCGCTCGGGAGAACGCTTCAAGATCGACCCGCGCCTCCCTGAGGAGCGACAGACCGGCGACGACGTCTACGCCGACAACGACCTCGACCGGGGGCACATCGCCCGCCGCTCGGACCTGCTCTGGGGCACCACCCTCACCGAGGCGAAGCGGGCCAATTCCGACTCGTTCTACTTCCCCAACATCACCCCGCAGCACCAGGACTTCAACCAGTCCGGCCGAGGAGGCGTGTGGGGGCTGCTCGAGAACGCCGTCCTCGCCCAGGAGGGACTCGACGACCGGCGGCTCACGCTGCTCGGCGGCCCCGTGCTCGCCGAGAACGACCCGCTCTACCGCGGGATCGTGCAGCTCCCGATCGAGTTCTGGAAGGTCGTGGTCTACCGCCTCGACGGACAGCTGAGGTTCAACGCCTTCATCCTGACCCAGGACCTCGGCGACCTCGGTGAGCGCAGGATGCCCGACTTCCTCGAGGACTTCGACACCTACCTCGTGCCGCTCGACCTCCTCGAGGGCCGTACGGGGCTCACGTTCACCAGCCTGGGCGGACCTGGCCCCCGACACCGAACGTCGCACGACCGCACCGCGGCTGGTCACCGATGCCGAGCAGGTCAGCTGGTAGCGGTGACCGGGCGAGGAGCGGACCAGGTCGGCATCCCGATAGCCTCACAGCCGTGACCTTCTCGCGGGGACGATGTCCTGGCGAGGGCCGTCGGACCAGGAGGCTCAAGGATGTTCACCCGCATTGCCATCGTGAACCGCGGCGAGGCCGCCATGAGGCTGATCCACGCCGTTCGAGACGTGAATGCGCACGGCGACGCCGCACCGATCCGCACGATCGCGCTCTACACCGACGAGGAGCGTACGGCGAAGTTCGCGCGCGAGGCCGACGAGGCGTACTCGCTCGGTCCTGCCTCGGCACGGCCCTACATCGACCTGGCCGTGCTCGAGCGGGTGCTGGTCGAGTGCGCGGCTGACGCGGTCTGGGTGGGATGGGGTTTCGTCGCCGAGGACCCCTCCTTCGTCGACCTGTGCACGCGCCTGGGCGTGACCTTCATCGGTCCGAGCGCCGACGCGATGCGCCGGCTGGGCGACAAGATCGGCTCCAAGATCCTCGCCGAGGAGGTCGGCGTGCCGGTCGCGCCGTGGAGCCGTGGCGGCGTCGACACGCTGGAGGAGGCGCTGGCCGCGGCCGAGCGGGTCGGCTACCCGCTGATGCTCAAGGCGACCGCCGGCGGTGGCGGCCGGGGCATCCGCAGGGTCGACTCGGCCGCGGAGCTCGAGGACGCCTACCAGCGGACCCGCGACGAGGCCGAGCGCGCCTTCGGCAACGGCATCGTCTTCCTCGAACGCCTCGTCACCGGGGCACGGCACGTCGAGGTCCAGCTGATCGCGGACGCCCATGGCACCGCCTGGGCGGTCGGCGTACGCGACTGCACGATCCAGCGACGCAACCAGAAGGTCATCGAGGAGTCGGCCTCACCGCTGCTCGACGCCGCTCAGACGGACGAGGTCAAGGCCTCCGCCGAGCGGCTGGCCGTCGCGGTCGGCTACGTCGGCGCCGGCACCGTGGAGTTCCTCTACCACCCGGGCGAGCGCACGTTCGCCTTCCTCGAGGTCAACACCCGCCTGCAGGTCGAGCACCCGATCACCGAGGTCACCACCGACCTCGACCTGGTCAAGGCGCAGCTCCACGTGGCGGCCGGCGGCCGGCTCGAGGGCCCGAAGCCGCCGGAGAAGGGCCACGCCGTCGAGGCCCGGCTCAACGCCGAGGACCCGGACCGCGACTTCGCTCCGTCGCCGGGTCGGATCGCTCTGCTGGACCTCCCGTCGGGGCCCGGGATCCGGGTGGACACCGGCGTCGGCGAGGGCGACACGATCCCGGCCGACTTCGACTCGATGATCGCCAAGATCATCGCCTACGGCCGCACCCGCGAGGAGGCGCTGGCCCGCCTGCGCCGCGCGATGTCCGAGACCACGGTGGTGATCGAGGGCGGTGCCACCAACAAGGGCTTCATCCTCGATCTCCTCGACCAGTCCGAGGTCATCGACGGCGCGGCCGGCTGGGCCGACACGAGCTGGATCGACCGGGTCCGCGCCGAGGGTCGGCTCGTGGTCCACGAGCACTCCGGCATCGCGGTCGTCGCGGCCGGCATCGAGGCCTACGAGGACGAGGCCCAGGTCGAGGTCGCCCGGCTGCTGGCGAGCGCCCACGGCGGTCGCCCCCAGGTGCAGCACAAGGTCGGTCGTGCGGTGGACTTCAAGCTCCGCGGGACGGCGTACAAGGTCACCGTCATCCAGATCGGCCCGCAGCGTTTCCACGTCGTCGTGGCGACCGGCAGCGACGAGCACGTCGTGGTCGCCGACGTCGAACGCCTGGACGAGTTCCACACCCGGATGACCGTCGCCGGTCAGCGCTACCGCCTGGTCACCGCGACCCACGGTCCGGTCCACATGATCGAGGTCGACGGGGTCGCCCACCGGGTCAGCCGCGACGAGGGCGGCGTGCTCCGTTCGCCCGCCCCTGCCCTGGTGGTCGCCTCCCCCGTCGCCGTCGGCGACACGGTGGCGCTCGGCGCCCCGGTGCTGGTCCTGGAGAGCATGAAGATGGAGACGGTGCTGCGCGCGCCGTTCGCGGCAAGGGTGCGCGAGCTCCTCGTGATGACCGGCAGCCAGGTCGAGACCGGTGCCCCGCTGGTGCGCCTCGAACCCGTCGTCGAGGACGCCGGCGAGCAGACGGCCGTCGTGGAGGAGTCACGGCCCGGCCCTCGACTTCCCCGCGCCATCGACCGACGCGTCCGCTCGCGAGCGTCTGGCGCACGCCCGGTCTGACGTGGCCTCGGTGCTCCTCGGCTACGACGTCGACCCGAGCGGCAACGGCGACGTGATCTCCGACTACCTCGCCGCGCGCGACGAGCTGGTCGCGGCCGGCGAGGTCGTGGTGCCCGACGAGATCGCACTCCTCGGCCTGTTCGCCGACCTCGCCGAGCTGAGCCGCAACCGGCCGGCCGGGGAGGACCTCCACACCGAGCTGCGCGTGCACAGCTCGAAGGAGCACTTCCACACCTACCTGCAGAGCCTCGACGTCGAGCGCGGCGGCCTGCCCGACTGGTTCCGCGACCGCCTGGCCACGGTGCTCGCCCACTACGGCGTGACCGACTGGGACCGGACGCCCGAGCTCGAGGATGCGGTCTTCCGCATCTTCCTGGCCCAGCAGCGCTCGGCCCCCGAGGTGCACCTGGCCACCGAGCTGCTCCAGCGCTGGATCGCCGAGCCCCCTCCGTCCGAGGAGCTGGCCGGGCCGGCGCGCGACCTGCTCGAGCGCCTGGTCAGGTCGACCCAGCTCAGGTTCCCCGTCGTCGGGGACCTGGCCCGCAGCACCCGCTTCCGCTGGTTCGACCAGCCGCTGGTGGACGCCGAGCGCTCGAGCGTCCTGGCGGGCGTCCGTCAGGAGGTCGCCGCGCTCGCTGCCGACCCCGACGCGCCCGACCGGGCCGAGCGGATGGACGCACTGGCGGCCATCCCCGAGCAGATCGTGAAGTTCCTCGCCGAACGCCTGGAGGACGGCGTACCCGAGCACGAGCCGATGCTCGAGGTCCTGCTCCGCCGCCACTACCGCGAGCACGACCTCAACGAGCTGCGGTCGGTCCAGCGCGCGGGCCGCACGTTCGCCATCGGCGACTACACGCTCGACGCGAGGCCGACGCACCTGCTCTCCACCGTCGGCAACCTCTCCGAGCTGGCCGATCCCGGCAGCGAGCTGGTCACAGCCATCGGTGAGGAGGTGGCGGCCCGAGCCTCCGGCCACGATGCCGTGGTCGACCTCTACATCCACTGGCCCGACGCGCCGGAGTCCGCCGAGCAGAGCACCGAGGAGCTCGCCCGCATCGTCGGTGCGCTGCCCTTCGCGCCCGACGCACGCCGCATCGCGGTGGCGGTCTGCCCCGCCGGAGATCGGCCGGTCAGCTACTTCACCTACCGCCCGGACGCTGGTGGCGGAGTCGTCGAGGACGACCTGGTCCGCGGTGTGCACCCGATGGTCGGTCGCCGACTCGACCTGTGGCGCCTGCGCAACTTCGACGTGACCCGCATCGATGCTCCCGAGGACGTGCTCCTCTACGAGTGCGTCGCCAAGGACAACCCGGCGGACCGTCGGCTCGTCGCCCTCGCCCAGGTGCGCCAGCTCGCCGTCGTACGGGACGACGACGGACGGGTCACCGCCATCCCCCACGCGGAACGTGCGGTCGAGAACTGTCTCGAGGCGATCCGACGCGTCCGCACGTCGCGGGGTGCCGCCGGCAGCAAGCTCGACTACAACCACGTGTGGGTGCAGGTCTGGCCCGACGTGGAGGCCGATCCCGAGCAGCTGGGCGCCCTCCAGGGCAAGATCACGCCGCTCACCGACGGCGCCGGCATCGCCGAGGTGGTCGCCCAGGGTCGCGTCGTGGGCGCCGACGGCTCCCGTACTCCCCTGGCGATCCGGTTCCACGCCCGACCGGGCGCGGGGGTCACCGCCTCGCTCGAGGCGCCGCCGACCGAGCCGCTCATGCCGCTCGACGAGTACGCCGGCACCGTGGCCCGCGCCCGCCGGCGCGGACTCGTCTACCCCTACGAGCTCGCCGGGGTGCTCACCGGTCCGGACGGCGGCTTCGTCGAGCACGACCTCGACGACACCGGTGTCCTGGCGCCCGTCACCCGGCCACCGGGGATGAACACGTCCGGGATCATCGCCGCCGTCGTCACCACCCCGACCGAGCTCCACCCGGAGGGTGTCGTCCGTGTCGTCCTCTGCGGCGACCCGACCAAGGCCCTGGGTGCCGTGTCCGAACCGGAGTGCACGCGGATCATCGCCGCCATCGACCTCGCCGAGCGGATGCGGGTGCCGGTCGAGTGGTTCGCGCTGTCCGCCGGAGCCAGGATCTCGATGGACTCGGGCACCGAGAACATGGACTGGGTGGCCGCGGGGCTCAAGCGGATCATCGAGTTCACCCAGGCCGGCGGCGAGATCAACGTCGTCGTGGCGGGCATCAACGTCGGGGCGCAGCCCTACTGGAACGCCGAGGCGACGATGCTGATGCACACCAAGGGCATCCTCGTGATGACTCCCGACAGCGCCATGGTGCTGACCGGGAAGCAGTCCCTCGACTTCTCCGGTGGCGTCTCCGCGGAGGACAACTTCGGCATCGGCGGCTACGACCGGGTGATGGGTCCCAACGGGCAGGCGCAGTACTGGGCTCCGGACCTGGCCGGCGCGTTCGCGGTGCTGATGGCCCACTACGACCACACCTACGTCGTGCCCGGTGAGTCACGCCCGCGACAGGCCTCCTCGACCGACCCGGTGGACCGGGACGTCTCCCCCTATCCGCACGAGTCCCCCGACAGCGACTTCACGACCGTCGGCGAGATCTTCTCCGCGACGTCCAACCCGGACCGCAAGAAGGCCTTCGACATCCGCACGGTGATGCGGGCCCTGGCCGACCAGGACCACCCGACGCTGGAGCGCTGGGCCGGGATGGCCGACGCGGACACCGCCGTCGTCCAGGACGCCCACCTGGGCGGCCATCCGGTGTGCCTGCTCGGCATCGAGTCGCGGCCCGTCGCGCGGCGCGGCTTCCCACCCACCGACGGTCCCGACATCTACACCGCCGGCACGCTCTTCCCGCGCTCCTCCAAGAAGGCGGCCCGGGCGATCAACTCGGCCAGCGGGAACCGTCCCCTCGTGGTGCTCGCCAACCTGTCGGGCTTCGACGGATCGCCGGACTCGATGCGCAACCTGCAGCTGGAGTACGGCGCGGAGATCGGCCGGGCGATCGTCAACTTCGACGGCCCGATCGTCTTCTGCGTCATCTCGCGCTACCACGGCGGCGCGTTCGTGGTCTTCTCCAAGGCCCTCAACCCGAACATGACCGTGCTGGCCCTCGAGGGCTCGTACGCCTCGGTGATCGGCGGCGCCCCCGCCGCGGCGGTGGTGTTCGCCGGCGAGGTCGAGAAGCGTACGTCCGCCGACCCGCGGGTGCTGGCCGTCGAGGAGCAGATCGCCCACTCCGTGGGTGCGGAACGAAGCCGACTGGTCGTCGAGCTGGCCGACCTCAGGGCGGCGGTGCGACCCGAGAAGATCGGCGAGGTCGCCACCGTGTTCGACGGGGTGCACGACATCCATCGCGCCGTCCGGGTCGGCTCCGTCGACGAGGTGATCACGGTCGCGCGGCTGCGCCCGCGGGTGATCGAGGCCATCGAGCAGGGAGTCGCACCTACCTGATGTCGAGCACACCCCACGAGACCTCGTGACCGACCCCGCACTGGCCACCCGGATCGCGCCGACCGGCGTGCTGCGCGCCGTCATCAACCTGGGCAACCCGGTGCTCGCCCAGGGAACGGCGGACGAGCCCCGCGGCGTCACCGTCGCCATCGCCAGGGAAGTGGCCCGGTGGCTCGAGGTGCCCCTGGAGCTGACCTGTGTCGACGCAGCGCGCCACTCCTACGACGCCATCGCCGAAGGCCGGGTCGACCTGTGCTTCCTCGCCAACGAGCCCGCCCGCGAGGCGGCGGTGGTCTTCACGGCGCCGTACGTCGTGATCGAAGGTGTCTACGTCACTGATGCCGACTCCTCCCTCCGCGACTCCGGCGAGGTGGACCGCGACGGGATCCGCATCGGTGTGCGGGAGGGCTCGGCGTACGACCTGTTCCTGACCCGGACCGTCCAGCACGCGGAGGTCGTGCGGGCCGCCGAAGCCACGGACGTCTTCGAGCAGGAGGCCCTGGACGTCGCTGCCGGTGTCCGCCAGCCGATGGCGGACTACGTCGCCGGCACCGGGCGACGGATCCTCGAGCCCGCCTTCATGGAGATCAACCAGGCCGTCGGTCTCCCCCGCGCCCTCGACCCCGACGCGGTCGCGGCGGTGGCGACGTTCGTCGAGGGGCTCAAGAGCTCCGGCTTCGTCCGCGACGAGCTCGCGATCAGTGGCGTGGACGCCTCGGTGGCACCACCCGCGTGAGTCCTGCGGTGACGCGGTCAGGGAGTCCCTTGCCTCAGCACCAGCACCGCAGCATGGTCGGAGGCGCTGCGCACCAGGGTCACGGCGCTCGCAGGCCCTGGGCCGAAGACGTCGTCGATCTTGCGGCTCGACCCGAGGGTCCCGACCGGGTCGTCGCGGCGCCCCTGCCACGCCGAGGTCAGTCCGGGCAGCTCGAGCCCGTCGAAGTTCGAGTCGCCCATCGCGATGACCGTGTCGCCGGCGTGGAGGCGGCCCGCGACCAGGTCGCCGAGCTGCAGGACCTCACGCTGGTGCCGCGCCACCAGCAGCGGCCGGTCCTCGCGATACGCACCTCGTGCCTGCGTCCCGGGGACGAGGTGGAAGTCGATCACGCTCACGGCGGAGCCGGTCGCTCGGTCGTGGAGACGCACGAGCGTCGTCACGCGCGGCGGGAGCACGGGGAAGGTTCGCGCGCCGCGGTCGGCACGCCCGAACAGTCCGACCGGGCGCAGCCGGTGACCGAGCTCATCGAAGCGGTCGCGGCGGAACCCCACAGCGTTCCCGCCGTAGGCCGGCGTGATCCAGCCGTACGCCGGGTGGCGGGCCAGGAGCGCGCGTCGCGAGATGCCCCACTCCTGCAGACCAATGAGGTCCGGGGCGTGGTCGAGCACGCTCGCCAACGCCTCGGCGGCCGGGGCGCGTCCCAGGCGCCACAGGACGTTCGCGGTGGCAACGAGCATCGCGGTCATGACATGACAGTAGGAAGTCGGACCTGACGGGTGCCTGCCTGTGGGCGACCCGACGCCGTGGCTGATTGCGGTCAGGTCCCAGTCAGGTTGCACGGCGGACATTGGTTGCATGACGACGACGCTCGAGCGTGCGCGGCTCGACCTCGAGACGCGGCGACAGCCTGCGACCAGCGTGGGCTGGATCGTCGATCATGCGCCGCTTGTCCTCGCCGCCGTCGTCGTCCTGATGCGCCTGCCGTACGCCGGTGCCGCACCGAGCCCGGACGAGGCCGGCTTCCTCGCGGTCGCGGGCCAGTGGCAACCAGGCACCTCGCTCTACGGCAACTACTGGGTCGACCGCCCGCCCCTCCTGGTCACCGTCTTCCGCATCGCCGCCGAGCTGGGCGGGCTCGTCCCGCTGCGCGTCATCGGCGCCCTGGCTGCCGCAGCGATCGTGGTGGGCACGGCGCGCGTCGCACACCAGGTCGCCGGGCGGCGCGCCTCGACCTGCGCTGCGGTGATCGCAGCGGCGCTGTGCGTGAGCCCGCTGATGGGATCTGCCGCGGTCAACGGAGAGCTGCTCGCCGCGCCGTTCGTCGCGTGGGGCCTGGCTGCCTTCGTCGCCGCGCTCCGACCCACGGGGTCCCTGCAGCGTCGCGCTCGCCTCGTGGTCGCCAGCGGTGCTGCGCTGGCAGCGGCCGTGCTGGTGAAGCAGAACTTCGTCGACGTCGGCGTCTTCGCGGTGGCTGCCCTGCTCATCGCACTGGTGCGACACGAGGTCGGCCCCCGTCGAGCGGCACGCCTCGCGGCCGGATTCCTCGGGGGTGCAGCCGCGTGCGTCGCGGTGGCAGGGGTCTGGACGATGGCGCACGGCACCTCGGTGGTTCAGGTCTACGACGCGATGTACCCCTTCCGCCTGGCCGCGGCCAAGGTGATGGCCGCGTCCGGCAACACGGCTCCCGCCGGGCGATTCGTCACGCTGGTCGAGCTCCTGCTGCTGACCACGGTGCCGACCGTGGCCCTCGTCAGTGCCGTTGCCATCGTCAGGCGACGCGTGCGCGACACCGTGGTGTGGGCGCTCATCGTGATGACCGGCTTCGACCTCGTCTCGATCTGTGCCAGCGGCAACTACTGGTCGCACTACCTGGTGCAGCTGATCGTGCCGGTCGCCGTGCTCGGTGGGATCCTGGCCGGGTCCCGTCAGCCCGGCGCCCGCCTCGCTCTCGGCGCCGTCGTCCTCTCGGGGCTGATCGGCTGGAGCGTCGCGATGCCGCCGGCATCGAGCGAGGCGAGCCTCGTCGGACAGGCCGTCGGTGCGGCGTCCGACCCGGGTGACACGATCGTCACGATCTACGGGCACGCCGACGTCACCGAGAGCTCGGGGCTGACGTCGCCGTACCCGTACCTGTGGAGCCTGCCCCTCGACGTGCGCGACCCGCACGTCGACCTGCTCGAGCGCACCTTGAGCGGCCCAGGTGCGCCGACCTGGCTCGTCACCTGGTCCCACGTCACCTCCCGCGGAGCCGACACCGCCGGTCTGCCACGGGTCGTCGAGGGCAACTACCGGCGGGTCGCCGACCTGGACGGCCACGCCGTCTACCTCCGCGATGGCGTCTCCCGCGCCACACCGGTCCTCACGCACTGACGTCCCGCGACGTCGCGCGCTGTGAACCGGAGACCACCGGTGGCCGTACTCCCCGGTGTGACGTGGCGATCGGCCACGTCCGTCCCGATCTCGATCACCTCGGAGGTACCCCATGCACTCCACGACCCGCCTCACGGCGCTCGGGGCAGCGACGCTCCTGTCGCTGTCCGTCACCGCGGCCCCTGCTCACGCCAGCTCGCACGACGTCATCCGCGCCGACCTGGTCCCGAGTCAGACCACCTTCCCGCCCATCAACGGTCTCGTGCCGGGCGCTGCTCCATGGGTGCTCGACCGCGGCGAGGTGCGGGTCCGCGACGACGGGCGCATGGACGTACGCCTCGAGGGCCTGCAGATCCCACGCCCCGACGGCACCGAGGACAACCCGCTCCCCTCGATCACCGCGGTCCTCTACTGCGCCGGGACAGCCGTGGCCGACAGCGGCCCGCAGCCGCTCTCCGTGCCCGGTGGCGACGCCAGGTTCCGCGTCACCGGGCTGGACCTGCCGGACATGTGTGCCTCGCCGTCCGTGCTCATCAGCCCGACCGCGGCCGTCGGTCGCGCCTACATCGCGTTCACACCGCCTGCGTGAGGGTGGGCCGCGCACCCCGACCCGCGCGCCGGCAGCAGGCGGTCTTGGCTCCGCCGTGAAGACTGAGCCCATGACCCCCACCACCGTCGTCGTTGCTGGAGCCACGGGAGACCTCGGGGGTCGGATCACCCAGGCGCTCCTCGCTCGCGGCGCGTCTGTTCGGGCCCTGGTGCGTCACGACACCGGCGCTGCTGACCGCGAACGACTCACCGCACAGGGTCTCGACGTGGCAGTGGCGGACGCAGCTGACGTGACCTCCGTCGCGGAGGCATGCGTCGGTGCCGCGTGTGTCGTCTCGGCCTTGAACGGGCTCCGCGACGTCATCCTCGACCGCCAGAGCGTGCTCATCGACGCAGCCGTGCACGCAGGCGTGCCCCGGTTCATCCCCTCGGACTTCTCAGCGGACTTCACCGCGACTCCTCCGGGCCGCAACCGGAACTTCGACCTCCGACGAGAGTTCATGGGTCGTGCCGACCGTGCCCCGATCAGAGTCACGTCCATCCTCAACGGAGCGTTCATGGAGCTGCTGGACGGCGACATGCCGCTGATCCAGTCACGCATCCGACGCGTCCTCTACTGGAGCGATGCCGACCAGGAGCTCGACTTCACCGCGAAGGACGACGTGGCGGCCTACACCGCGGCCGCCGCCCTGGATCCCACCGCGCCGCGCATCCTGCGCATCGCCGGTGACTCGCTCAGCGTCAGGGACCTGGCCCGCGTCCTCTCGGAGACCACTGGCAGCACCTACCGACCGCTGCGCGCGGGAAGCCTGGCCAGCATGAGCGCCCTCATCGGCCTGGCCAAGCGGCTGGCACCGGGTGACGACGACGTCTTCCCCGCGTGGCAGGGGATGCAGTACAGCCGCGACATGTTCGACGGACGGGTCCAGCTCGCCCCCCTCGACAACGACCGCTACCCCGACGTGCCGTGGACCTCGGTCCGTGACCGGCTGGCGGTCTCGGGGTCCCACCCGGGGGCAGGCGACCTCGCCGCAGTGCGCCGATAGGCTCCCGCGCGTGACTGCCACGCTCGTTGCGAAGGACCTGTCCGGCGGGCACGGCCACCGGGTGTTGTTCGAGGGGCTCGACCTCACCGTCGCCCCGGGCGACGTGATCGGCGTCGTCGGCGCCAACGGGGCGGGCAAGTCGACGCTGCTGTCCCTGC
This sequence comes from uncultured Actinomycetota bacterium, assembly GCA_963708875.1. GTDB lineage: Bacteria > Actinomycetota > Actinomycetes > Propionibacteriales > Nocardioidaceae > Nocardioides. Next base: position 172,755 of record CAVPUL010000004.1, on the reverse strand, counting down.
TCGGCGGCGCGACGCAGCCGATGGCCGGGTCCGTGAGCAGCGCGCCGCGCGACGCGTTCGTCGGGCTCCTCCCGCAGGAGCACGAGCGGGTGCCGGGCGAGACCGTCGGCCAGTACGTCGCCCGCCGCACGGGCGCGACCGAGGCCACTGCGGCGATGGAGGAGTCCGCGGGCGCCCTGGGCTCGGACCAGCCGGGCGCCGACGACGCGTACACCGTGGCCTTCGACCGCTGGATGGCGAGCGGGGCCGCAGACCTCGAGGACCGCGTCGGCCCGGTGCTGGCCGATCTCGGTCTCGACGTGGGGCCCGAGGCCCTGATGACGTCCCTGTCCGGCGGCCAGGCCGCGCGGGTGGCCCTGGCCGCGTTGCTCCTCAGCCGGTTCGACGTCGTCCTGCTCGACGAGCCGACCAACGACCTCGACCTCGGCGGCCTCGAGCGGCTGGAGTCGTTCGTGCAGGGGCTGCGCGGTGGCGTCGTGCTCGTCTCCCACGACCGCGAGTTCCTGGCCCGTTGCGTCACCCGAATCGTCGAGCTCGACCTCGCCCAGGGGCAGGTGAGCGTCTACGACGGCGGCTACGACGCCTTCCTGGAGGAGCGCGCCGTCGCCAGGCGGCACGCGCGGGAGGCGTACGACGACTACGCCGACACCCGCGCCGACCTGGTGAAGCGGGCCCGCACGCAGCGCGAGTGGAGCTCGCAGGGTGTGCGCAACGCGATGAAGAAGAACCCGGACAACGACAAGATCCGGCGCAAGGCGGCCACCGAGTCGTCGGAGAAGCAGGCGCAGAAGGTCCGCCAGATGGAGTCGCGCATCGCGCGGCTCGACGAGGTCGAGGAGCCGCGCAAGGAATGGGTCCTGCAGTTCGACATCGCTGCCGCGCCGCGATCCAGCGGCGTGGTGGCGACCCTCAACGAGGCGACCCGGCGGCTCGGCGACTTCACGCTCGGGCCGGTGTCCGCGCAGGTCAACGCCGGCGACCGGATCGGGATCACGGGTCCCAACGGAGCCGGCAAGACGACGCTCCTCCGCCTGCTCCTGGGCGAGACCGTGCCCGATCACGGGTCCGCCTCGCTGGGCGCGTCGGTCGCGGTCGGGATCATCGACCAGGCCCGTACGACACTGGACGACGAGCTCCCGCTGGGCCAGGCGTTCGAGTCCGCGGTCCCGGCCATGACGCAGGCCGAGGTGCGCACGCTGCTCGCCAAGTTCGGGCTCAAGGCAGACCAGGTCGCCAGCGAGGTCGGACGCCTCTCCCCCGGCGAGCGCACCCGCGCGGCCATGGCGCTCCTGCAGGCCCGCGGCGTCAACCTGCTCGTCCTCGACGAGCCCACCAACCACCTCGACCTGCCGGCCATCCAGCAGCTCGAGGAGGCCCTCGCGTCGTACGACGGCGCCCTCCTGCTGGTCTCGCACGACCGGCGGCTCCTGGAGAACGTCCAGCTCGACCAGCGGTGGGAGGTCGACGGCGGTCGGGTCGTCGTGCGCCACGTGTGAGGGCCCCCAGGTGCGCCTCACGGCAAATGGCGAAAGAGAATTACACGATTGATCTTCTCCCAACGGCGTGGCGCGCTTGACTAACCGTCCCTAGGGTTACTCCTCGTGCACCATCAGTCGCAGCAGTCACACCAGTCACAGACGCCTCACGGCGCCCGCGAGCGCTTCCGGGTGGCTGTCCTGCGCGTGCGCCGCCTGGTGGGAATCGTGGCCGGAGCGCTCGCGCTCGTCGCCGCGGTCGCTCCGAGTGGTGTCGGAGCCCTCGCGGCGTCGTCGACCTACCTGTGCTCCGGCTACGCCGGGTGCCAGAGCGCCGGCTACGGCAACGCGGGCTACAGCAGGACCTCCTCGACCATGTACTGGAGGATGTACGCCGGGCACAACTGCACCAACTACGTGGCGTACCGCCTCATCCAGAACGGGATGTCCACCACCAGGCCGTGGTCGGGAGACGGGAACGCGGCGAGCTGGGGCGTCGCGATGGCCTCGCTGGTCGACCAGACACCACGGGTCGGAGCCGTCGCGTGGTACCGCGCCGGCGTCACCCCGGCCGGCTCGGCCGGTCACGTCGCCTACGTCGAGCAGGTCATCTCCCCCACCGAGATCCTCGTGTCGGAGGACTACTGGGGCGGGGACTTCCACTGGCGCCGCGTCACCGTCGGCTCGGGCTGGCCCAGCGGCTTCATCCACTTCAACGACGCCGTGGTCGAGCAGACCGCGGCACCCACCATCACCGGCACGCCCATGGTCGGCGCGCAGCTCGACGTGGCGCCGGGGGCGTGGACGCCTGCACCGGCGGCCATGACCTACCAGTGGCTGGCCGACGGGACCGCCATCCCGGGAGCCACGACAGCGAGCTACGTGCCCACGCCCGAGGTCAAGGGCAAGACGCTCACGGCGCAGGTGAAGGCCGAGCTGAGCGGCTACACCGCCGGCGAGGCGCTCCTGACGACCGCGCCCGTGGCGCCCGGTGCGCTCCAGCCCACCGTCCTTCCCGCCATCCAGGGCACCCCGGAGGTCGGCCAGCAGCTCACGCTCGCCCCCACCTCGTGGTCCCCGCAGCCCACGAAGGCCACGACGCAGTGGTACGCCGACGGCAGCCCCCTCGACGGCGCCACCGGTCCGACCCTCGTGCTCGGGCGTGACCAGATCGGTGCCCGCATCAGCGCGCGCGTCGTCGGCAGCGCCAAGGGCTATCGCAAGTCGAACCTCGACTGCTCCCGCCACCGACCCGGTGCTGGCGAAGGCCATCACCATGACGAGTCCCAGCACGATGGCCGGCCAGGCCCAGGTCGGCAGTGTCCTGACCGCCCAGGCCGGCACCGCACGACCGCGCAACGCGTCGGCGTCGTACGCCTGGCTGCGCGACGGCAAGCCGATCGCCAAGGCCACCAACCGCCGCTACACCCTGCGGGCCGGCGACCTGGGACACACGGTGTCCGTCCAGGTCACCTCGAGCCACAGCAACTTCCGCGCGACGACCGAGACCATCGCGACGGCGGCGCCCGTCACCACCGTCCCGGTCGTGCGCGTGCGACCCGATGCCACCAAGCGACGCGTCGCGATCGACCTCCGCGTGAAGGCACCCGGAGCGTCGGCTCCGGACGGTGCGATCACCGTCCGGGTCGGCGCGAGCACCGTGGCGGGCCAGCTCACCCGGGGCCGGGCGCGACTGGTCGTCCGTGGTCTCGAGCCGGGCCGCTACCGGGTCGTGGTGCGCTACGCCGGGACCGCGTTCGTCCAGCCGTCCAGCGAGCGTGCGACCGTGGTGGTCCCCTGACCCACCCGTGACGAGCGGCACCTCCGGACCGCCGTCGACTGTTAGCATCGCGCTGCGCGACGTGAGGGGGACAGCGGTGGTGGACCGGTGCTGACCCTTCCCGCAGCACCTCACCACGGCCTCGCGTTCGGCCACGACGCCCTCGTGGTGTGCGACAACGTGGTGCGGATCTACCAGTCCGAGACGGTCGAGGTGCAGGCCCTGCAGGGGCTGGACCTGCTGGTGCACGAAGGTGAGCTGATCGCCCTCGTCGGTGCGTCCGGGTCGGGCAAGTCCACCCTCCTCAACGTGCTGGCGGGCGTGGACGCTCCGACCGCCGGTCGCGCGGAGGTGGCCGGTCACGACCTGGTCGCCATGTCGCGCACCGAGCAGGTGCACTACCGCCGTCACGTCGTCGGCTTCGTACGCCAGCAGGCCGCCCTCAACCTCGTCCCCTACCTCACGGCCCGTCAGGTCGTCGACCTCCCGATGACCATCGCCGGGGTGCCGAGGCGGGAGCGGCGTCCACGCGTGGACGACCTGCTCGAGCTCCTCACGGTGTCCCACTGTGCGGACCGTCGGCCGCTGGAGATGTCCGGCGGCGAGCAGCAGCGGGTGTCGATCGCGGTCGCGCTCGCGAACCGACCTCGCCTCCTGCTCGCTGACGAGCCCACCGGCGAGCTCGACAGCGAGACGGCGGCCGAGGTCTTCGGCGCCCTCCGAACGGTCAACCGCGAGCTCGGCTCCACCGTCGTCGTGGTGACCCACGACGCCGAGGTCAGCGGACAGGTCGCCCGCACCGTCGCCATCCGGGACGGACGCACCAGCAGCGAGGTCGTGCGCAGCCTCGGGTCGGAGGGGTCGCCGGCCACCGCGGAGGAGTACGCCGTGATGGATCGCGCGGGGCGGGTCCAGCTGCCCCGCGACTATCGCGAGGCGCTCGCCCTGACGCGTCGGGTCCGCCTGGCGCTCACCGAGGACCACGTCGAGATCCGCTCCGACCGCGGCGAGGAGTCGTGAGCGTGGCGCCAGCGGCCGAGACGGACGCGGAGCAGGACCCGATGGTCGCGGTGCGCGGCCTCACGAGGACCTACCGCTCCGCGGCGACCACGGTGACGGCGCTCGACGACGTGTCGTTCGACGTCGCACCCGGCGAGATGGTCGCCGTCGTCGGCCGCTCCGGGTCGGGCAAGACCACCCTGCTCAACCTGCTCGGAGGTCTCGACCGCCCGGACTCGGGGACGGTCCGGATCGCCGGCGACGAGGTCACGACGCTGGACGACGAGGGCTTGAGCAGCCTGCGGCGGGAGTCGGTCGCCTACATCTTCCAGACCTTCGGGCTGATCCCTGCGCTGACCGCCGCCGAGAACGTGGGTGTGCCACTGCGCCTGCGTCGTACGCCGGTCGACGAGCGCGAGCACCGCGTCGAGCTGTTGCTGGACCTCGTCGGGCTGCGCGACCACGCGGACCAGCGACCCGCCGAGCTGTCCGGGGGCCAGCAGCAACGCGTGGCGATCGCCCGCGCGCTCGCCGGCTCACCGCGGTTGCTGCTCGCCGACGAGCCCACCGGCCAGCTCGACACGGAGACCGGCCTCGCGGTCATGTCCCTGCTCCGGGCCGTGGTCGAGTCCGAGGGGGTCACCGCCGTGGTGGCCACGCACGACGCGGTGCTCATGGCGCTGGCCGACCGGGTCCTCGCGATCTCGGACGGCCGGGTCCAGGGCTGAGGGGCGCACCCGTGCTCGGCCTGGTGCTGCGACGAGCGCGCGTCCAGCGACGACTGCTGACGTCCGTGGTCGTGCTCGTCGCGACCGCAGCAACCCTCGTCGGCGTGTGCACGCTCCTCCTGGGCCCGACCGCCGACCGTGCGTTCCACGTGGCCGTCGAGCAGGCGCCGCCGTCGGACCTCAGCGTCACGGCGTTCCTGGTCCAGATCGACAACGACGACGTCGCCTCCGCCGGCGCCGCGGCGGAACAGGTGGTCGAGTCGGTCATGGCACCGATGGCACCCCATCTCGCGACGACCGCCACGTCGCGGCTGCGTGACCTGGGCGACGGCGACCGGCAGGCCTATCTCGCGATGACGGACGACCTGACCTCGCGGGCCGACCTGACCTCGGGGCGGTGGCCGGCCGACGCTGCCGGCCCGGCCGAGGCGGTGGTGCCGACGACGACGGCACGCCTCCTCGACCTCGACCTGGGCGACGAGGTGGTGCTCGGCAAGGAGATCGGCCTGGGCGGGGGCGACGACCCGGTCACGGTGGTGGTCGTCGGCACCTTCCGACCACGCGCCGGCGCCGACTGGGAACGGGATCCCCTGGGCGGGGCGGGCTTCTCGGCCGCCTACAGCGACGGCGGACCCGAGGCACCGACGTACGGCCCCTTCGTGGTGGGGACGTCCGAGTTCCTCGCCTCGGGATCCTCAGCGAGCGGCCTCCGGATCACGGCACGGCCCTCGGTGGAGCTGGCCCGGGACACGGCACTGCGGGCTGCCGCGAGGTCCCTCGAGGGAGCGTCCGGACGCCTGTCCTCACAGGTCGGGGACCAGGCCCGGATCACCCGGCTCGCCTCGGACCTTCCCCGCACGCTCACCCGGCTCGACGCCCAGCAGGGCAGCACGCGCGCCACGGTGCTCGTGGTCCTGCTCCTCGGCGCCGCACTGGCCCTCGCGGCCGCGCTGCTGGCGGGACGGCTCGTCGCCGCCGTCCGCACGGACGAGCGCGACCTCCTGCTCGCCCTCGGGCTGGGACGTCGCCAGCAGGTCGCTGCAGCGGGTGCCGAGGCGCTCCTGCTCGCGCTCGTCGCGGCTGCCCTCGCCGTGCCGGCCGCCGCCGTCCTGCACTCGCGGCTCACCCACCTGCCCGACCTGACGGCCGCCGGACTCGATCAGGACCCGACGGTCACGACGGGCCTCGCCGTCGCCGTGCTCGCCGCTGCCGGGGTCCTCACCACGGCACTCGTCGCGACCACGCTGACACCTGCCCCGACCCCCGGACCCGCGTCACGAGGCACTGCCTGGGCGAGGCTCGGCGTCGGTCCGGTGCTGCTGGCGGCGGGGGTCGCCGCGTGGTGGCAGGTGCGGTCCCCACCCGCGTCTGCGACCGACACCGGGGACGTCACCCTCACCCTGGCCCCGGTGCTCTGCGTCGCGGCACTGACCGTCCTCGGTGTCCGCGTCGTCCCCTGGGTCCTCTCCCGGGTGGCCCAGGCGGGGGCTCGCTCCCGGTCCCTCACGTGGCCGCTGGCGACCCGGCAGGCCGCCCGTCGTCCGCACGCCGGTACGGCGATGGTGCTGGTCGCCGCGGCCGTCGCGGCGTCCGTCTTCGGGATGGCGCTGCGCACCACGTGGGAGCGCTCGCAGGGCGACCAGGCAGATCTCCGCATCGGCACCGACCTCGCCCTCACCCTGCCTGCGCCGGCCGGCCCAGCGGAGGCCGAGCAGGTCGCCGGTGCCATCGAGGACCAGTCGCCGGCGCCCGCCTTCTCGTCCGTCATCCACCGCCCGCTGGCCCTGGGCCGCTACGTCGGCGAGGCAGGCTCGCGACCCGCGCTCGTCGCCGTCGACACACGTCGAGCAGGCTCGCTGCTGCGAGGACGTACGGCCGAGGGGTCGACCTGGGGCGAGGTCGGTGCCGGGCTGGCACCCGCTGAGGCCGTCGCGGGAGTCGCCGTCCCAGCCGGTGGCACCGGGATCACGCTCCGCGCGCGCAGCCCGCGCGGCGCGGCGATCACCGCGACACCGACAGCGGTCGTCGAGGACCGGTCCGGGTTCCGCAGCGCGGTCTCCGCCGAGCCGGTGCCGCTCGACGGAGCGGCGCACCCGGTGAGGTGGTTGAGCCCCCTCGGAGCCGGAGTCCGGCTCGTGGGCCTCCGGCTCGAGCTGGACGGCTCGGTCGGCCGGGCACCGAGCAGCCGCGCACTGCTGCGGATCGTGCTCCTCGTCCCCTCGACCGGAGACCCTGACGCCGAGGGACCCGGCTGGCAGCTGCTGCCGCTGCAGCGGGACAGTCCCGTCGCCGGGGCAGCCACCACTGTGCTGACGACCCCCTCGGGCACCGAGATCCGCTCGGAGCTCGGGCTCGACCTGGAGTACTTCTCCTACACGGGCGCCGACCTGCTCGCGACAGCGTTCCCCAAGACCGCCGACGTACCGGTCGTCGCGTCCCGCGCCCTCGTCGACGCGGTGGGCGCGGGCATCGGCGACCAGGTGTCCGCGATCGTCGGCGACACGGCGCTTCTCCTGAGGGTCGTCCGGGTGGTGCCGAGCGTCCCGTCGGCCCCCGGGCAGGTGGCCGTCCTGGCCGACGTCGACGCCCTGTCCCGCGCGCTCATCGACGCCGGGCGGCTCGACCCGGTCGTCGACGCGTGGTGGGTGGCGCGACCGACCCCGGCCACGGTCCGCGCGCTCCAGTCGCTGGAGCTGGGCGACGTCACGGTCCGCGCCGAGGTCGCCGAGCAGCTGGCCCAGGGTCCCCTGCGCGTGACAGTGCCCACCACGCTCCTGACGTTGGTCGCGTTGGCCGTGGTCCTGCTCCTGGCGGGAGTCTGGCTGGTCCTCGGTGGTGAACGGCAGCGGCGGTCGGCGGAGGTGGTGCGGCTGCGAGCGCTCGGGCTGTCCCGCCGCGACGCACGACGGCTCCTGCTGGTCGAGCACCTGGCGTTCTTCGTCCCGACCGTCCTGGTCGGCGCCCTCGTCGGCGTGGCGGCCGTGGTGCTCCTCGGACCGCACCTGGTGCGGTCGGACCTCGGATCGGCGCCCGTCCCCCCGGCCGTGGTCGCCTGGCCCTGGGCAGCAGAGATCCTGCTCGTCGGCGGACTGCTGCTCGGCACGGTCGTCCTGACGGCCGTGCTCACCGCCGTCCACGTCCGTCGCTCCGATCCCGCCTCGCTGCGCACGGGGGTGGGAGCGTGAGCCGGCTGCCCCGCGTCCACCTGCCGACGCTGTCCGGGCGCCTCAGGACCGACCGAGGACTCCTGCTCCTCATGGGACTCGTCGCGACCCTCACGGTCGCCCTGACGGCAAGCGTCTCCCCCGCGACCGAACGCACCGCGGACCGCGCCGTCGCCGCGGTGGTCCAGGGCGCCGGGCCGCGCGGCGCCGTCGTCGCGACGTTGCCCGAGTGGTACGACGACCCGCGCGGCAAGACGCTGGACCCGAGCACGGCGACGCAGGTCAGGCAGGACACCGACTACGCCCTCAGCGTCGTCCCGCCCGGGCTTGCGAGCGTGCTGCGCCCGGGCGTCACGTCCGTCACCACGCCCGCCCTGCAGCTCCTCGACGGGAGCACGGGCCACTTCCTCCAGCTGGCCTACGTCGACACCGGCGGCACGGAACCAGCCGTCACCTACAGCGAGGGCGGACCGCCGAGCGCGAGCACCCCGGCTCGACAGGACGACGGCGACCCCGCCGGCGAGCCGTGGCCGGTGCAGGTCGCCGTGTCCGTGCAGGCGGCCGACGCGCTCGGGCTCCACGTCGGCGACCGGCTGCAGGCCAAGGACGAGTTCAATCGCGCGCTCACCGTGCAGGTCAGCGGGACGTACGTGCCCGTCGACGAGGACGACGAGGCCTGGCAGGCGTCTCCCCGACTGCTGCAACCGGTGCAGGGCATCTCCCTGGGCCTTCCCTTCACCACGGCCGCTGCCCTCGTCCCGGCAGTGTCACTCCCGGATCTCCGCTTCGCCCTGGCCGGGGACGACCTCACGCGCCGCGTCGTGTTCATGCCCGAACCCGGGCAGGTGCGGTGGCGTGCAGCCCCTGCGCTGCAACGGGCGATCGTCTCGCTCCAGTCGTCCCCCGGTCTCTCCGCCGGTGACATCGCCTGGGACAGCCAGCTCGGCTCCGTGCTGCAGCAGGGGCGGGAGCAGGTCGCGTCCGCCCGCGGTCAGGCGCAGGTCCTGGTCGTCGGGCTGGTGGCGTGTGCGCTGCTCGTCCTCGTGCTGGCCGCCCAGCTCCTCGTGGCCAGGCGCAGCGCAGGCCTGGCGATGGTGCGCCAGCGCGGCGGCTCGCTGGTCGGGATCGCCGCCGAGCTGTTCCTCGAGGCCCTGCTCGTGGTCGGGCTCGCGACCGCCGTGGGGCTGGGAGCCGTCCGCGTCCTCCTGGGCTCTGCCGGGTGGGGGTGGTCGGTCCCCGTGCTCGTCGTGGCCGCCACCGCGGCCCCGGTCCTCGGGGCGGCGACCGCGGCCGAGCGCGCCAGCGCGCGACGTGCGCCCGCCAACCGCGCCGCACGTCGTTCGGCGACACGCGCCCGGCGGCTGCGCCGGCTCGCGGTGGAAGCGGCCCTGCTGGCTGCCGCAGTGCTGTCGTGCACAGCCCTGGTGCAGCGGGGTGTCGTGGACCCTGCCGGCGACGGGGGCGACCTGACCGCTGCGAGTGCCCCGACCTTGACAGCGGTCGCCGGAGGCCTCCTGCTCGTCCGGCTGCTGCCCGTGCTCGTGGGGTGGTGCCTCCGTCTCGCCCGGCGCTCCACGGGAAGCGTCGGGCTGGTCGCGACCGCGCGGCTCACCGAGACCGTGTCGCGCGTGCTTCCCGTGGTCGTCACCGTGGTCGCCATGGCTGGCATCACCATCGGCCTGGCGATGACCGCGACCGTGCGACAGGGGCAGGCCGACAGCGCCCTGTCCGCCGTCGGCGCTGATGCCCGGCTCGACGCCGAACCTGCCACCGGGCTCGCGCGCGCCGCCACCGGGCTCGAGGACGCACCCGGCGTACGGGCTGCGGCGGCAGGCCGGGTCGAGGACGGGGTCCGGGTCTCGTCGGGCCGGGGCCTCGACGTCGTCCGGCTCGTCGTGGTCGATCCGGTCGCCTACGCACGGCTGCTCCGCGAGAGCGGGCTCGCGGCCGCGCCCGACCTCGCGCGGCTGCCCGCGGACGGTGCGGGCCCCGTGCCCGCACTGGTCCGGGGTCTCGAGGGCGACCTGCGTGGCGAGGTCACCCTCGCGTGGGACGATCTCGACATCCCGATCGTGGCCGTGGGCGTGGCTCCGGACGTCGACGCCTCGGCCGATCCCGTCGTCGTGGTGGACACGGCTGCGTTCGCGGCTGCCGGGGCAGTGGCCCCACCCGACACCGTGTGGGCCGTCGGGCCCGGGGCCGGCGACGCCCTCGACGCCGCGGCACGCGACGTGTCCGGCGTGGACTCCGTCGTGCGTTACTCCGACGAGCTGGCGCAGCGTCGCGACGCGCCCCTGCCGTCGGCCCTCGTCGCGCTGACGCTCGTCTCAGCCGTGGTCCTGCTCGCGCTCGCGACCCTCGCCACCGTGCTGGCAGCGGTGGCCGGCGCAGGAGCCAGGGGCCAGTCGATCGGCCGCCTCCGCGCACTCGGGCTCCCTCGTCGCGACGTACGACGGCTCCTCGTCGTCGAGCTGACCGTCCCGGTCGCCGCGTCCGCTCTCGTGGGTCTCGCCCTCGGCGTCGGGTGCTCGTACGCCTTGCTGGGCTCCATCTCGCTGCAGCTCGTCACCGGTCAGGCCGAGCCGCCGTCGCTCGTCGTCCCCTGGTGGGGCGCGGCCGCAGCGCTGCTCCTCATCGGCGCCGTCCTCGTGGTCGCGAGCGTCGAGCTGCGGGCGGTCCGACGCCAGGCGCTGGCGCGGCTGCTGCGCACCTGAGACCCGCGTCGCGGCAGCCGCACGTGCTCGAGGCCGACGTCCTGGTGGACGCCGGCCTCGAGGGTCAGCCGTTCGACGTGGGTGCTGTGCGCCTAGGAGCCGCAGTAGGCCTGGTCCAGCAGCTGCATGAAGATCGGTCCGATCTCCTTCTTCGGGAGCGACATCGGGTCCTCGTTGAGCATCAGCACGGTCTGGCGGCTGCCGTGGGGCGAGGAGTAGACGTAGGTGATGTAGCCGGGGAAGTTGCCGCCGTGACCCCAGGCCGTGCCGCAGCGCGTCTGGAAGCTCTGCAGGCCGAGGCCGTACGCCGTGCCCGGACCGTCCTCGGCGGACGAGTCGTTCGTCGTCATCATGGCGGCCATGAGGTGTCGCGGCAGCATCTGCCGGGACATGAGGTGCCGGTAGAACCGGGCGACGTCCGGTGCGGTCGACACGGCCGACCCGGAGGCCCACGGGTAGGGGTAGAGGCTGGTCAGGTCGGTGAAGTCGCCGGCCGCGTCACCCTCAGCCACGTAGTAGCCGTGCGCCGCAGGTGCGGGCAACGTGCGGGAGGTGGTGAAGGTCGTCGAGTCCAGGGCCGCCTGGGCGAAGACCCCGCCGCGCAGGACGTCGCCCAGTGGACGATGCGTGACCTGCTGGATCATCAGTCCCAGCAGGACGTAGTTGGTGTTGGAGTAGTGGTATTCCGCACCCGGTGCGGACACGGGCGCGTTGCTGAGGGCGATGTGCACGAGCTGACGTGGCGTCCAGACGTGCCCGAAGTCCCCGCCGAAGTAGGGAGCCAGCACCCGGGGGTCCTCGTTGAACTCGTAGATGCCGCTCGTGTGGTTGAGCAGCTGGCGCACCGTGACGTGCGGGGCGTGGGCGAGGAGGCTCGGGAGGTAGCGGACCGCGGGAGAGTCGAGGCGGATCCGGTGCTGGGCGACGAGCTGCAGGACGGTGGTGGACACGTAGGTCTTCGTCTGGCTGCCGACGCGATACGTGGTCGAGGGACCCATCGGCGTCCCGGCGGCGAGGTCGGCCAGCCCGCTCTGCAGCTGCGTCTCCTGGCCCTTGTCGTAGGTGTAGAGCAGCGCGCCGGGCACGCCGGCGGCGACGATCTGGTCGAGCGCCTGCTGCATGCGCGCCGTGTCGGTGGTGGCCCGCGGAGCGGCCGCGGGACGCTCCGCCGTGACGGCCGAGGCTGCCGGCGCCACGAGGGCCAGACCGGCCACCAGGGCTGCTGCGACCAGCGGCGCCGTACGTCGCGAACCGCGCAGCCAGCCACGGGCGGGAGTCGAGGAGAGGAGAGACATGAGGAACCTTCCATGGACCTGATCGGCCCGGAGTGGCCGCGGTTCCACTGTGGTCGGCCGGCCCCTCCCGCGGCTTCTGTCCCGGGTCTCGACGTCACGTGGTCCGTCTCCCTCCCGGGAGGGACCCTCAGCTGCTCCCGGGGACGCTCAGTCCGGACTCGTAGGCATGCATCACCAGCTGTGCGCGATCGCGGCACCCCAGCTTGGTGAGCAGGTGGCTCACGTGCGTCTTCACGGTCCCGTAGCCCATGTGGAGCGACTCCGCGATCTGCTGGTTGGACAGCCCCCGCGCGACCGCGACGAGCACGTCGCGCTCGCGGTCGGTCAGACCGTCGTCGGCGGGCGGCGTCGTCGGGCTCGGCAGCGCTGCGAACTGGGCGATCAGACGACGCGTGATCGAGGGCGCGAGCAGGGCGTCCCCGGAGGCGACGACCGCGATGGCGTCGAGGAGCAGGGTGGGACGGGTGTCCTTGAGCAGGAAACCGCTGGCGCCGGCTCGGAGGGCTTCGTGGACGAGCTCGTCGTCGTCGAACGTCGTCAGCACGAGCACGCGGGTGCTGGCGCACCGAGGATCCGCCAGGATCCGTCGCGTGGCCTCCAGGCCGTCCATCCGCGGCATCCGGACGTCCATCAGCACCACGTCGGGGGACGTACGTCGGCACAGCTCCCACGCCTCGGCTCCGTCGCCGGCCTCGCCCACGACCTCGATCTCGTCGCTGGAGGAGAGGAGCACCACGAACCCGGACCGCACCAGCTCCTGGTCGTCGACGACGGCCACGCGGATCACGACGCCACTCCCACCGACGAGGGCAGGTGGGCCACCACGGTGAAGCCGCCCGACCCCGACGGGCCGCACGTGAAGTCGCCACCCAGCAGCCTGACGCGCTCGCGCAGTCCGACCAGTCCGTGCCCGCCGGCCACGTCGGGGCCGCTCGATCCGGTGGACGGGCCGCCACCGGGGTCGCTGACCTCGACGTCGACCCCGGCCTCCCCGTAGGTCACCGTGACCTGCGCCTGCGTGGCCCCCGAGTGCTTGAGCACGTTGGTCAGCGACTCCTGCACGATCCGGTACGCCGCCAGCTCGATGGCGTCGTCCAGCGGGCGGGCAGGTCCCGCGACCGTCAGGTCGACCGCGATGCCCGCCTCCCGCATGTCGCGGACCAGTCCGTCCAGGTCCTCGACGGTGTGCAGGGGGGCTGCAGGACCTTCGGCGTCCTCTCCCCGGAGCAGGCCGAGCATCCACCGCGTCTGCGTCAGGGCGTTGCGACTGGTCTCCGCGATGATCTCGAGCGCGTGCTCGGCGGCGTCGGTGTCGGACCGGATCACGTGGCCGCCGACGCCGGCCTGGACGGCGATCAGCGACATGCTGTGGGCGATGACGTCGTGCAGCTCCCGGGCGATGCGCAGCCGCTCCTCGGCCACGGCCCGGGCCGCGTGCTCGCGAGCGGCCACCACTTCCTGCTCGGCGATGCGCAGTCGCTCCGCCTGCTGCAGCCGGCGCGACCGGATCGCGTCGCCGAGTGCCCACGCGGTGAGCAGCAGCGCACACGCCGTCAGGAGGTCCGACGTCCCCAGGTCGGGCACGTCCCACAGCGCGAGGAGGATGTAGATCACCAGGATGGCGCCCAGGCCGATCGCCGAGTCCTTGCGCCGACCGTGTGCGGCGAAGGAGTAGAGGCTGAACAGCAGCAGCACGGAGAGCAGACCGACGTAGTGGCCCGTGAGCGTCACGCCGAGGCAGCCGGCGACGAACGTCGCGAACGATGCCACCGGCCGCGAGCGACGCCACACCAGCGACAGCCCGGACACGCACGTGAGAGCGACGGCCCAGGGGTCGGCCGGCTCGAGGCGCACGTCGACGGCGTCGATGTCGGCGACCAGCAGGGACGTGACGGACAGGGCCGCGGCTGCGAGGCCGAGGGCCAGGTCGAGGTAGGGCGACGTGCGTCGCGTCAACGTGGCCCACGCCCCGGCGTCAGCAGACTGCGTGTCCACCTGACCTGTCACGTCCGCAGGCTACGCCAGCGCCAGCGCCGAGCACGTCTGTCTGCAGACCCACGCGCCTCTGTCTGCGGACAGAGGCGGGCACGGTGCGAGGGTGAGCGGGCCACTTGACTCGTTCGAACACTTGTTCGATGATCGGGGGATGTCCTCCGCCCGCTCCGTCACCGCGCTGGACCCGGCGCGGTCGGTGCTCGAGCAGCTGCGGGAGCGGGTCGCCCTGATGGAGCAGAAGCAGGCCCTGCAACCGGTGCCGACGCTACCCGGGCTCGCGGACATCGTGCCGATGCAGGCGGGTGCGACCTACGCCGTCGACTCGGCGTCGCTGGCGCTCGCCCTGGCCGCAGGTGCGTCCCGCGCCGGGGAGTGGGTGGGCTTCGCGGGATGCCGGGACTTCGGCGCGGAGGCGGCCGCGGAGCTGGGCATCGAGCTGTCGCGCACGGTGCTCGTGCCCGACCCGGGCGAGCACTGGCTCGAGGTGACGGCAGCGCTGGTCGACGTGCTGCGGGTCGTGGTGCTGCGACCGCCCGCCTCGGTCAGCGAGCGGGCGGCGGGAGTCCTCGACTCCCGGCTGCGGACGCGCTCCGCCGTGCTGGTCGTGCACGGCGACTGGCCCCGCGCCGAGGCGCGCCTGAGCATCGAGCAGTCGACCTGGTCCGGTCCCACCGCGGGAGCCGGGCAGCTGGAGGAGCGGCGGGCCCGGGTCGCCGTGCAGCGCGGAGCCCGTCCCCCGCAGCGCGCCGACCTGACCTGGCCGGGGGTGCACAGGACCGAGCCCCGCGTCGAGCGGCAGGTCCGCGAGATCCAGCGGGTCACCGGGTGAGCACGCCGTGAGGGTGATGGTCGTGTGGTGCCCCGACTGGTCCGTGGTCGCCGCGCTCGAGGAGGCGGAGAGGTCGCTCCGCTCCCCTGCCGCCGTCATGCACGCCAACCTCGTCGAGGTGTGCAACGGCCCGGCGCGCGACGAGGGCGTACGCCGTGGCCAGCGCCGTCGCGACGCCCAGGCCCGCTGCCCCGAGCTCGTGCTGCTGCCGGCCAACCCCGACCGCGACGCCCGCGCCTTCGAGCCGGTGCTGGCGATCATCGAGGACCTGCGCCCCGGTGTGGCCGCGCTGCGCCCCGGACTGCTCGCCGTGCGCGCACCCGGCAGCTGGTACGGCACCGAGACCAAGGCCGCGGCGACGGCGTGCCAGGCCCTCGTCGAGGGTGGCGTGTGGGACGTCCGCATCGGGATCGCCGACGACCTCTTCACCGCCGAGCAGGCCGCCCGCACGAGCGACGTCCAGTCGTGGGTGGTGGTGGGCGAGGGAGGCTCGGCGGACTTCCTGCGCGGTCTCCCGGTCCACGTGCTCCAGGACGAGGGACCGCGCGGCCGCGAGCTCGTCGGGCTCCTGCAACGGCTCGGGCTGCGGACGCTCGGCGACCTCGCCGCCCTGCCAGGTGACGCCGTCGAGCACCGGCTGGGCACCTACGGCGCGGCCGTACGTCGGAGGGCGCGGGGCGAGGACCGGGCCCTCTTCGCGGCTCGCACTCCCCCGCCGGACCTCGAGGCAGAGGTCGCCTTCGAGACACCGCTCGACAACGTCGAGGCGATCACCTTCAGCGTGCGCACCACCGCGGAGCGGTTCGTGAGCCAGCTCGCCCACCACCAGCTCGTCGCCACCGCCGTCCGCGTCGAGGCCGAGTCCGAGGGCGCCGTCTGCTCGTCGCGGGCGTGGCTCCACCCTCGCCACTTCAACGCGCGCGACCTGGTCGACCGGGTGCACTGGCAGCTGCAGGGCGCCGGTTCGACGAGCAGGGTGGGCGGAGCGCTGCGCGGCCGCAAGCAGTCCGGCGAGGTCCGCGCGCCGATCGACCGCGTCCGGTTCGTGCCCGAGACGGTGGAGCCGGCCGCGGCCCACGGCGAGGCCCTGTGGGGCACCGCGTCCGACGACCTCGTCGAGCGGGGCGTCGCCCGCGTGCAGGCCATGGTCGGCTTCGAGGCCGTGCACCGTCCGGTGCTGCAGGGCGGCCGCAGCCCTGCAGCCCGCCAGGCGCTGGTGCCGTGGGGCGAGCGCGCGGTCGACCTGCGTCCCGTCGACCGCCCGTGGCCGGGCCGGGTGCCGGGTCCGGCCCCGGTGCGGGTGTTCGCGACCCCGCGCGCCGCCGAGGTCGTCGACGACGCCGGCAGGGAAGTCCGCGTCACCGACCGCGGCGTCGTGACCGGCGAGCTCCGACGCTTCCGGGTCGGCGACGCCGCCGACGAACGAGGCCTGCCCTGGCAACCAGTGACCGCCTGGTCCGGGCCGTGGCCGACGGACGAGGGCTGGTGGTCCGGTGGGGCCGGGCCGAGCGCCCGTTTCCAGGTCGTCGGCGCCGACGGACGCGCCTGGTTGTTGCTCCGCGCTCCCGAGGGCTGGGCCCTCGAAGCTGGCTACGACTGATGGGCTGGAACAACCCCGCGATGCACTGGAAGGAGCTCGAGCGGCGGCTCAGCGGGCTCCCCGGCGCCGACGACGCGCCCGTGTCGCGGCGCAAGCGGGCGGCGAGCGAGGCGCGCGAGATCGAGCGCCCGGTCGCCGTCACGCCCTACGCCGAGCTGCACTGCCACAGCCACTTCAGCTTCCTCGACGGCGCCAGCTCTCCTGCCGAGCTCGTCGAGGAGGCCGTGCGCCTCGGGCTGCACGCCCTCGCGGTCACCGACCACGACGGGTTCTACGCCGCCCCGATGGTGGCCGAGGCGGCTGCTGCCTACGACCTGCCGACCGTGTTCGGCGCCGAGCTGTCCCTCGGCCTGAGCGCTCCGCAGAACGGCGTGCCCGACCCCGAGGGCACTCACCTGCTGGTGCTGGCGCGCGGCGTGGAGGGCTACCACCGCCTCGCTGCCGCCATCACCGACGCGCACCTGCGCGGCGACGAGAAGGGCCGCCCGGTCTACGACCTCGACGAGCTGGGCGAGCACGGGCGCGGCCACTGGTCGGTGCTGACCGGGTGCCGCAAGGGCGCCGTGCAGCAAGCCCTCACCACGGGCGGTGAAGCGGCGGCTTCGGAGGCGCTCGACCGGCTGACGTCCCTGTTCGGTCTCGAGCACGTCCTCGTCGAGCTCTCGCCGCGCCCGAGTGCCGACCGCGTCAATGCCTCCCTCGCCCGACTGGCGGGAGTCCACGGCCTCGACGTGGTCGCCGCCGGCAACGTCCACCACGCCACGCCCCAGCAGCACCGGCTGGCGTCGGCCATGGCGGCCGTACGCGCGAGACGCAGCCTGGCCGACCTCGACGGCTGGCTCGACCTGTCGGGCTCTGCCCACCTGCGCAGCGGTGAGGAGACGGCGACCGCGCTCGCGGCCCACCCCGGTGCCGTCGAGCGCAGCGTCACCCTCGCGGACGAGCTCGCCTTCGACCTGCACAAGGCCTCCCCCGCCCTGCCCAAGCGGCAGATCCCCGAGGGCCACACCGCCGACTCGTGGCTGCGGGTGCTCGCCGAGCGCGGGTTCGCCGAGAGGTACGCCGGCGTCCCCCACGAGCGCGAGGCCCGCGACCGGCTGGAGCACGAGCTGCGGGTCGTCTCCGAGAAGGACTTCGCCGGCTACTTCGTCATCGTCCACGACATCGTCGCCTTCGCCCGCGAGCGGCGCATCCTCTGCCAGGGTCGAGGCTCGGCGGCGAGCTCCGCGGTCTGCTACGCCCTCGGCATCACGGCCGTCGACGCCGTCTTCTACCAGCTGCCCTTCGAGCGCTTCATCTCCGCGCACCGCGACGAGGAGCCCGACATCGACGTCGACTTCGACTCCGACCGGCGCGAGGAGGTCATCCAGTGGGTCTACGACACCTACGGCCGCCGCAACGCGGCCCAGGTCGCCAACGTCATCAGCTATCGCCCGCGGATGGCCGTGCGCGACGCCGCCAAGGCACTGGGCTTCTCGCAGGGGCAGCAGGACGCCTGGTCCAAGCAGATCGACGGGTGGAAGTCCGTCGTGGCCGGGGACCAGGGCGACCCGGCCGCCCACGACGTACCCCCTCAGGTCGTCGCGCTCGCCGAGGAGCTGATGGGCGCACCGCGCCACCTCGGCATCCACTCGGGCGGGATGGTCCTCACGGAGCGCCCCATCGGCGAGGTCTGCCCGATCGAGCGCGGCCGGATGGACAAGCGGACCGTGCTGCAGTGGGACAAGGACGCGTGCGAGTCGATGGGGCTGGTGAAGTTCGACCTGCTCGGCCTCGGCATGCTCGGCGCGCTCGACCACATGATGCGACTCGTCGCCGAGCACCTCGGCGAGCAGTGGGACCTCGCCACGATGCCCAAGGAGGAGCCCGCGGTCTACGACATGCTGTGTCGCGCCGACTCGATCGGCGTCTTCCAGGTCGAGAGCCGGGCGCAGATCGGCACGCTCCCGCGACTGCGGCCCCGCGAGTTCTACGACCTCGCCATCGAGATCGCGCTGATCCGGCCCGGTCCCATCCAGGGCGGCGCCGTCCACCCCTACGTCCGTCGCGCCACCGGCAAGGAGGAGGTGACCTACGACCACCCCGAGCTCATTCCGGTCCTCGAGCGCACCAAGGGCGTGCCCCTCTTCCAGGAGCAGCTGATGGCGATGGCGGTGACGCTCGGCGACTGCAGCCGCGACGACGCCGACCTGCTGCGCCGCGCGATGGGCTCCAAGCGCGGGGTCGAGCGGATCGAGTCGGTCAAGCAGAAGCTCTACACCGGCATGGAACGTCGCGGCATCACCGGCGAGCTGGCGGACTCGATCTACGTCAAGATCCTCTCCTTCGCCAACTTCGGCTTCGCCGAGTCCCACGCCCTGTCCTTCGCGCTGCTCGTCTACGCCTCGTCGTGGTTCAAGCTGCACTACCCCGCCGCGTTCCTCGCGGGCCTGCTGCGCAACCAGCCGATGGGCTTCTACTCCCCGCAGTCGCTCGTGGGCGACGCCCGCCGCCACGGTGTCGACGTACGCCGCCCCGACGTCACCCGGTCGGCGGCACAGGCCGACCTCGAGCCCGCCCGCATCGGTCCCGTCGCCCCCACCGGCCCCGACGCGTGCTGCCGTCCCCGGTTCGACCGGGTCGAGTGGGTGCCGGGCACGCCCGACCCGGTGCCCGCCCACCGCCGCGACGGTGACCTCGCCGTACGCCTCGGGCTCGACTCGGTGCGCGGCATCGGGCTGGACGTGGCGGACCGCATCGTCGCCGCCCGCGACGAGGCGCCGTTCACCTCGGTCACCGACCTGTCCCGTCGCGCCGGGCTCACCCCGACCCAGCTGGAGGCGCTGGCCACGGCCGGGGCGTTCGACGCCTGGGGCATGGACCGTCGCGAGGCACTCTGGGCGGCCGGCTTCGCCGAGGGTGCCGAGCACCTGGCCGGCACCACC
Source organism: uncultured Actinomycetota bacterium (assembly GCA_963708875.1). Lineage (GTDB taxonomy): Bacteria > Actinomycetota > Actinomycetes > Propionibacteriales > Nocardioidaceae > Nocardioides. The sequence continues at coordinate 153,252 of CAVPUL010000004.1, read as the reverse complement.
CCCGCTCCGGCAGCTCCCACGCTGCCCGGCATGAGCGAGCCGGAGATCACCCTCGCCGACCTCTGGGCGACGGGCATCTCGCCCGAGCGGCACCCGATGGAGCACCTGCGCGAGGACCTGCGACGCCACGGTGTCCGATCGATCGCCGACCTCGCCACCACCGAGTCGGGCCGCCGCGTGCACGTCGGCGGGCTGATCACCCACCGGCAACGACCCGGCACCGCGATGGGCGTCACCTTCCTCAACCTCGAGGACGAGACCGGGATGCTCAACGTGGTGTGCTCGATCGGGGTGATGAAGGCGCACCGGCACGCCGCGCGCAACCGCGTCGCCGTCGTGATCCGCGGCCGCCTCGAGCGCAACGAGGGCGTCACCAACCTCCTCGCCGACCGGGTCGAGGGCATCGACGTGGTCGTGCCGGGAGCGGGCGCCGTGCTGCAGGCGCGGGCGTCGTCGCGCGACTTCAGGTGACGGGGAAGGTTTGTCGAGGGCCGAGGCCGGCGTGTCAACTCCCCCACGGGTGTGTACACCGCGGTCGGCAGGGGGTCAGATGGCGACGTGGCCTCGCCATGGTGTCGGTGACCTGACGAGGCAGGGTGACCAGCAACTGATGCGGTCCCGAGCAATCCACCCTCGGAGTGACTCCGAACACACCTCAGCCCGGCTCACACGTGAGTCCTGGGCCGCCCGGACAGGCGTACGCACGATCGCGACCCCCGGGCCAACACAAGGAGTAGTTGCTGATGAAGCGCTCACGACCCACCAAGCGGCACGGGGCAATCGCCCTGGCCTGCACCGGAGGCCTGCTGACAGCTGTCGGCATCGCCGGTATGGGACCACTCGCCGCGACAGCGTCCAGCCACCGGGAGGCACCACTCATCTCGGGGACGCCGCAGTACGACACGACGGACCTCTACGCCTTCCGCAGTCCGGAGGCGCAGAAGACCGTCACGCTGGTCGCCAACTGGCTGCCCTTCGAGGAGCCGGCCGGCGGTCCGAACTTCTACAGCTTCGCGACGGACGCGCAGTACGACATCCACATCGACAACAACGCGGATGCCAAGCCCGACGTGACGTTCCGGTGGACGTTCAAGGATCACTACGTCAGCGGGGACACGTTCCTGGCCGCCACCGGCCCGGTCACGTCCCTCACTGACAAGAACCTGAACTTCTACCAGACCTACAAGCTGGTCCGGATCAAGCACGGCAAGACCAAGACGATCGTGAAGAAGGCTCGCGTCGCCCCGTCCAACAGCGGCGTCGCGTCCATGCCCAACTACGCCGCGCTCCGCAAGCAGGCGACCACGACCCCGAAGAAGGGCGTCAAGTCCTTCGCCGGTCAGGCCGAGGACCCGTTCTTCCTCGACCTGCGTGTGTTCGACCTGCTCTACGGCGGCAACCTCTCCGAGGCCGGCGACGACACCCTGGCCGGCTTCAACGTCCAGTCCGTCGCGCTCCAGGTGCCCCAGCGTTGGGTCGCCAAGAAGGGCAACGCCAAGAAGAACCCGATCATCGGCACCTGGTCGACGACGCAGAAGAAGTCGACCAACGGCAAGTACGTCCAGGTCTCCCGCCTGGGCAACCCGCTGGTCAACGAGGTCGTCATCCCGCTGAAGCTCAAGGACGCGTTCAACGGCCTCAAGCCCACGGGTGACGCAGTGGCGCTCAAGTACGTGACCAACCCCGAGCTGCCCAAGCTCGTCGAGGCCGTCTACGGCATCGACGCTCCCAAGACCCCGCGCAACGACCTCGTGTCGGTGTTCCTCACGGGCGTCAAGGGCCTCAACATGCCCAAGGGCAAGATCACCCCGAGTGAGCAGCTCCGCCTCAACATGTCGACCCCGGTCACGGCTACGCCGAACCGGCTCGGCGTGATCGGTGGGGACACGCAGGGCTTCCCCAACGGCCGTCGCCTGGGTGACGATGTCATCGACATCGCGCTCCAGGTGGTCGAGGGTGAGCTCGTCGGTTCGCCGAACGACCTCGGAGACGGCGTCAACAACAACGACGTCGCCTTCAGCGGCACGTTCCCCTACCTGGCCCTCCCGGCCAGCGGCAGCAACGCCGACCCGCACCCGTCCAAGGGTGCCTCGGCCAAGCAGAGCAGCACGCTCCAGCGACTCGTCCCGGGTCGTTCGAGCTCGATGGCTTTCGTCGGTGTGGGGCTCCTCGCCCTGATCGGCGGCATCGGTGGCGCCACGCGCCGCCGCAAGGCCTGACCTGCCACACCCGGCCCGGCCGCGCGGCTCACGTCGCGCGGTCGGGCCACCCCCAGCTCCAGCTGTTCTTCACCGGAAGGACCCCCATGCGTAAGAGCCTCATCGTCATCGGTGTCGGTCTCGTGCTCGCCGTCTCAGGTGGGATCGGATTCGCCACCTCGACCACGCCGTCCTCGACGACTCCCGCGGCGGCCGTGCCCCGCGTCGTGCCCAACTCGGGCCAGGACCTCGACGCGAGCATCCTTGCGCTCCAGAACACCTTGCGCCGCCTTCCCCAGGACCACGTCTCCTGGGCCAACCTCGCCGTCGCCTACGTCGAGCAGGCCCGCATCACCGGCAACGCCACCTACTACGGCAAGGCCGACGAGGCCGCTGCCCGCTCCTTCGAGGTCGAGCCGGACGAGAACTTCCCGGCCCTCGCAGCGCAGGCAGCCATCTCCGCTGCCCGCCACGACTTCTCCGACGCGCTGTCGAGCGCCGACCAGGCGCTGGCCATCAACCCGCGCGACCTCGGCGCCCTCGCGATCCGGGTCGACGCCCTCAACGAGCTCGGCCGCTACGCCGACCAGATGAAGGCCCTGCGCATCGCGGACAGCCGACAGCCGAGCACCGCCATCGCGGCCCGCTACTCCTATGCCTACGAGCTCCGCGGCGACCTCGACCGCGCGGCCGGCATCCTGCGTCGCGCCGCCGCCGCGGGCTCGCGCACCGACAAGGCGTACACGCTCACGTTGCTCGGCGACATCCAGCGCAAGCAGGGTCGCCTCGACGCAGCCGGTCGCCAGCTCGCGATCGCGCAGGAGGCCGTCCCCGACTACCTCCCTGCCCTCGTCTCGACGGCTCGCCTGCAGGTGGCCCGGGGCCACCTGGAGCAGGCCGTGACCACCTGGAAGGACGTCGTCGCGCGTCAGCCGCTCCCCGAGTACGTCACCGAGCTCGGCGAGCTGTTCCTCCACCTGGGGCGCCCCGACGAGGCCGACGCCCAGTTCGCGGTGGTCCGCACGACGATCAAGCTCCTCGACGCCAGCGGCGTACGCACCGATCTCGAGACGGCGCTCTTCGAGGCCGACCACGGATCCCCGGCCAAGGCGTTGAGCCAGGCCCGGGCCGAGTGGCGCCAGCGCACCAGCGTCCACGTCGCCGACGCCCTGGCGTGGGCCCTGCACCGCAACGGCCGCGACCGCGAGGCCCTCACGATCTCGCGCCGCGCGACCAGCCTCAGCTCCCCCGAGGCCAAGTTCTGGATCCACCGCGGCACCATCGAGGCCGCCCTCGGCATGACCGACGAGGCGCGGACCCACCTGCGTCGCGGACTCGACACCGACCCGGGCATGTCGCCCTGGCAGCGCGATGCCGCCCGAGCGACGCTGGCCAAGGTCGGAGGAGACCGATGAGGACGCTCGCGCGCCTGCTGATCGCTCTCGGCGCGATCGCGACCACGGTGTTCCTCGCCGCGGCGCCGGCCTCGGCCCACCCCCTCGGCAACTTCACCGTCAACCGCTACACCGGGATCCTCGTCTCCCCCGACGGGCTCCAGGTCGACCACGTCGTCGACCTGGCGGAGATCCCCACCGCCCAGCTCGGCAAGCAGCTCGACGACCTGCCCGCCCTCGCCAGGAGCGAGTGCGCCACGACCGGCCGCGGGCTCGACCTGCAGGTCGGCAGCAGCCGGGTGGACCTCTCGCTCACGAGCTCGGCGGCGTCGACCACCCCCGGCGAGGGCGGGCTCCCGATCACCCGCATCACCTGCGAGTACGCCAGCGACAAGGCCATCGGAGCCGGCGAGATCACCTTCAAGGACACGACCGCCCCGGGTTCCGTGGGTTGGCGCGAGATCACCGCCGTCGGTGACCGGATGACGCTGACCTCCTCAGACGTCCCCTCCGAGAGCTCGAGCGATCGGCTGACGTCGTACCCCAAGGACCTGCTCCAGTCGCCCCTCGACGTGTCCACTGCCTCGCTCGTCGTCTCGGTCGGCGGTCCGGCCGGCGTGCTGCCGGGCAGCACCGACGAAGGCCCCACCGCCACCGACGGCACCTGGTTGTCCGCGCGCGCCACCGCCCTGCTCGCCGACAGCGGCTGGCTGGCCGCCGGTCTCGCCGTGCTGGCCGCACTGGCCCTCGGCGCGACCCACGCGCTCTCGCCGGGCCACGGCAAGACCGTGATGGCGTTCTACCTCTCCCAGCGCGGCGACAACTCGATCCGCTCCGCGCTCTCCGTGGGCAGCGCGGTGACCGTCGCGCACACGGGCTCGGTGCTGGTCCTCGGGCTGGTCGTGTCGCTCAGCAGCGCGTTCGTCCCGGCACGGATCTACCCCTGGCTCACGCTCGCGACCGGCCTGCTCATCGTCGGGCTCGGGCTCTTCCTGCTCGCCCGGCTGCGCCAGTCCGGCGGAGGGCACGGCCATGGTCACGGCCACGGTCACGGTCACGGCCACGGACACGGCCACGGACACGGACACGACGCGCCGGCCCCGCAGCCCACGGCCGACCGCGACGAGCACCCCCACCCGCATGCCCCCACGAGCACCCGCACGAGCACGCCCACACGGAGCACCTGCACGGTGCCGTCGCCACGGCGGTCGCACCCACGACGCCCACGACGACGACGCCTGCTCCCGCCGAGCCCGAGACGACTCCCGGCCGGTGGGGCGTCTGGGTGATGGGTCTGGTCGGCGGGCTCGTCCCCAGCCCGTCCGCGCTTCTCCTGCTCCTCGCCGCCACAGCCGTCGGCCGGGCCTGGTTCGGCTTCGTCCTCGTGCTGGCCTTCGGCGTCGGCATGGCGGCGTCCCTGGCCGCGGTCGGACTTCTCGCCCGTGACCTCGTCCTGCGCCTCGAGGGCCTGGCGTCGCGACGCGGGTTCATCGGCGGCAACGTCCGCACCTACCTGAGGTACGGCGCCGCGATCGGCATCTGCGCGGTGGGCGGCGGCGTCATCATCCGCACCCTCCTGCAGCTCTGACCGGCGAAGCACACCGTCTGGCGCCGGTCCACGACCCAAGCAGGCTGTTGGTCCGCTACGGTGGTGACGAGGGCGGCCCGGTGCGGGGCAACTGTGGGCCCTACGGGTGAAAGTGGGTGCGGGCCGCATGTCTGTAATGATCACCAGCACAGGTTTCTACCTGATCCTGGCACTGGTCTTCCTGGTCATCATCGGGGGCGGGATCATCCTGGCGTACTACTTGAGCAATCGGCAGGACCAGTAGCCGCTCACGGATCCGCCGCCTTCGCGGCGGCCTCCCAACCGTGAGACCCCGATCACAACTTTTTCCTCCGATCCCCCATCCACGATGGTTCTGGTGCCGAACACCGGTTGTTGCACATGACGTGCAACAAGGAGCTGGGAGGCATCGCATGCACGTACCCGACGGATTCCTGGACGCGCCCACGTCGCTCGTCACCGCCGGAGTGGCGGCCGCGAGCGTGGCGATCGCCCTCCGCGGCGCCCGCCGGGAGGTCGACGACCGGATCGCGCCGCTCGCAGGCCTCGTCGCGACGTTCGTGTTCGCGACCCAGATGCTCAACTTCCCGGTGGCGGGAGGGACCAGTGGGCACCTCATGGGGGGTGCCCTCGCTGCCGTCCTCGTCGGCCCCTACACCGGGTTGCTCTGCCTCACCGTGGTCCTGGTCGTGCAGTCACTGCTGTTCGCGGACGGCGGCATCACCGCGCTCGGCACCAACATCCTGCTGATGGGGATCGTCACCGTCGTCTCCGGCTACCTCGTCTTCCGGGGAGCCCAGTCGGTGCTCCCCCAGCGGATCTCGATGGTCGCCCCGGCCGCAGCGCTGGGCGCCCTGGTGTCCGTGGTGCTGGGCGCCGCGACGTTCGTGCTGCTCTACGCCATCGGCGGCGCCGTGCCGATCCCGCTGGACACGTTGCTGACGGCGATGCTCGGCGTGCACGTCCTCATCGGGATCGGCGAGGCCGTGATCACGTTCCTCGTGGTGGCGAGCATCGTGTCGGTGCGACCCGACCTCGTGCACGGCGCGCGTCGGGTCCTCGCCGTCCGCGAGCTCGAGACCCGGACGGTGGCAGCATGAGCACCACGTCGACGGCCTCCTCGCGGAGGGTCTCCACCCGCAGCGTCCTCCTGGTCGGGCTCCTGGTCGCCCTGGTCCTGGCCGGAGTCGTCAGCCACTACGCCTCGGCCAGCCCGGACGGGCTCAACCGCGTCGCCGGTGACCTCGGCTTCGCCGACGCCCAGCAGGCCTCCGGCACCCAGGACGGGCCGCTCGCCGGCTATGACGTCGACGGCCTCGGCACCCGGTGGTCCGGTGGGCTCGCGGGCGTCATCGGCTGTGTCGTCGTGCTGGCCGCTACGTATGCGTTGATGCTCCTGCGCAGGCGCTCGACCTCCGCCGCCCGGTCCGACGGAGGCGAGTGACGATGGGCGCGCCGCACGGACACCGACTCTTCTTCCACGGGCACTCGCCCCTGCACCGCGCGCCCGCGCACCTCAAGGTCGCCGGCCTGGTCACGTTCATGCTCGTCGTCGTCGCGACGCCGTCGTCGTGGGTGCCGGCGTTCGCGGCGTACGCCGTCGTGCTGGCGGTGCTGGTCGCGATCTCCGGCGTCGCACCGCTCTACCTCGTGCGGCGGATGGTGGTCGAGACACCGGTGCTGGTGTTCGCCGCTCTCCTGCCCTTCATCGCCACCGGTCCGGAGGTCGAGGTGCTCGGGCTGGGGCTGAGCAGGCCCGGCCTCGTCGCCGCCGGAACACTCGTCACGAAGGCGACCCTCGGCGTGCTGGCCAGCATGCTCCTCGCCGCCACGACGGAGCCGCGTGACCTGCTCGTCGGGCTCGAGCGCCTGCGGGTGCCGTCGCAGCTGGTGCAGATCATGGGCTTCATGGTCCGCTACCTCGATGTCGTGACCGACGAGCTGCGCCGGATGAAGACCGCCCGCGAGTCGAGGGGGTTCACCGCCCGCGACCCACGGCAGTGGCCCGTCGTCGCCAGGTCCGCCGGCGCCCTGTTCATCCGATCCTTCGAGCGCGGTGAGCGCGTGCACCTCGCGATGATCTCGCGCGGCTACGACGCGAGCGCACGACGATGACCACCCCTGTGCTGGACCTCCGGTCCGTGGCCTTCGCCTACCCCGACGGCCACCAGGCGCTCTTCGGTGTCGACCTCCAGGTGCAGCGCGGCGAGCGGGTGGCCGTGCTCGGTCCCAACGGCGCCGGCAAGACGACCCTCGTGCTCCACCTCAACGGCATCCTCCAGCCCGGCGCGGGCACCGTCAGCGTGTCCGGACTTCGGGTGGAGCGCGACAACCTCACCGAGATCCGTCGACGCGTCGGCATCGTCTTCCAGGACCCCGACGACCAGCTCTTCATGGGCAGCGTCCGCGACGACGTCGCCTTCGGCCCGCGCAACCTCGGCGTCCGCGGCGCCGAGCTCGACCGCCAGGTGATGACCGCGCTGGACATGGTCGGGATGGCCGACTTCGTCGATCGCCCTCCTCATCACCTGTCCTTCGGCCAGCGCCGTCGCGTCGCCGTGGCGACCGTGCTGGTGATGGAGCCGGAGATCATCGTGCTCGACGAACCCAGCTCGAACCTCGACCCGGCCTCGCGCCGCGAGCTCGCCGATGTCCTGACCGGGCTCGACGTGACACTGATGATGGTCACCCACGACCTGCCCTACGCGCTCCAGCTGTGCCCCCGGGCGATCGTCCTCTCCGACGGCATCGTCGCCGCGGAGGGCAGCACGTTCGACATCCTCACCGACGACGCGCTGATGAAGGCGCACCGCCTCGAGCTTCCGTTCGGCTTCGACCCGCACGTCTGCTGAGCGGTGGATGCGGGCCGGGCGCCACTCACCCCGACAGCACGAACCAGGTCGTCAGACCACCGTCCTGCACGTCCGACCCCCAGCTGCCGGCCAGCGCGTCGACGAGCTGGAGACCTCGCCCGTGCACCTGCAGCGGGTCCCCCGCCTCACCCTCCAGCGCATGTCGCGATGATCCGGGGCTGCGGACCGTCACGGCGACTGATCCTGCATCGTTCGTCACCCGCACCCAGCACCCCGACGCGGCGTGGACGACGGCGTTGGTGACGAGCTCGGACAGGCACAGCGTGGCCGCCTCGATCGCGTCCGGGTCCACCTCCCAGGCGCGCAGGGTGTCGCGCAGCTCCTGCCGAGCGGGGCCCACCGCGGAAACGTCGCCCCCCACTGAGAACTGGACGACCAGGGCTCCTGAGGGAGGTGCCGCCGGGACCCACCCGTCCGCCTGCGGGACGTGTCCGACCTGCGCGCGCCGGAGCCCCTCCCCCAGCTCGGCGCCCAAGGCACGGAGCTCGTCGACGGCGCTGTCCGCGAACCCGCGGGACGCACCGTAGAACAACACGAAGGCGCCGCCGCGGCGCCTGCCCACGACGAGCGGCACCGCGGCGAGGGCCTCTGTCCCGGTGTCCCGCTGCCGATCGACGAAGGCAGGGTGCGACGTCGCGAGCTGGCCCAGAGTGCCGACGACGATGCGACCGGTGCGGACGGCGGTGTTGAGGGGGATGTCGTCGTAGGCGTCGACCAGGCACCACTCGACGGGGCCCGCACCCGCGTGCTCAGCGGAGACGAACCGGAGCCGTCGCCCGCCGCCCTCGACCACGGCGATGCCTGCACGGCGTACGCCCGGGAGGGACGTGAGGAGGTCCAGGGAGCGCTCTGCCCAGGCGTCGATGTCCCCTGCGACGCCGAGGTCTGGTCGACCTGCCTCCTCCACGTCGCGAGAATACGCTCAGGTCGTCCGATTCGGCCTCCGGTTTCGGCTCCGCGCTGGAATGATCAGCCGCGTGACCCGCCCCGGTGGTGCCCGGCCCCTGCCGGACCGTCTGACGCTGCTGGCGCGCGCCACGAGCGAGCTCATCGACGTGCACACCATCCAGGGCGTCGCCCAGACGGTCGTCACCCACGGTGCCGACGCCGTCGGAGCCACGGTGGCCTCGGTGACGCTGCTGTCCGAGGACCAGCAGACGATCCGCCTCGTGGCGCTCAGCGGCGGCCTCGCCGGCGACGAGGAGACCTGGGGCACCTTTCCGCTCGCCTCGGGGACGGCGTCGGCGGAAGCCATCCGGACGGGCGGCCGGGTCGTGGTCGCCGGGTCCGAGGAGATCCACGGTCGTTTCACCGACATGCCCGACCGGGGAGCCGAGACGGTCGTGGCCCTTCCCCTGAGCACCGGCGCCAGCATCATCGGCGCGATCGGCCTGACCTTCTCCGAGGCGCGTCGGCTCGACGACGCCGAGCTGGAGTTCCTCGACATCCTGGCCAACGCGTGCGCGCAGAGCATGGGACGGATCGGTGCCCAGGGCGAGGTCGCCCGGCAGAGCGCGAAGCTCGAGTTCCTGGCCGAGGCGACCACCGAGCTCGCCAGCAGCCTGGACTACCAGGAGACCCTGGCGCGGGTGGCCCGGCTCGCAGTGCCGACCTTTGCCGACTGGTGCGCGATCGACGTCGTCGACGACGGCCGCCTGCGCAGGCTCGCGGTGGCACACGTGGACCCCGCGAAGGTCCAGCTGGCGCACGACCTGGCCGAGCGCTATCCGCCCGACCCCGACGCACCGCACGGCGCCTGGCAGGTGGTGCGCACCGGCCGCAGCGAGCTCATCGCCGAGATCACGGACGAGATGCTCACCGCGGGTGCGGTCGACGACGAGCACGCCGCCCTCGCCCGGGCCCTCCACCTGCGCAGCGCGGTGATCGTGCCGCTCGTCGCACGCGGCCGGGTCCTCGGAGTGCTCACCTGGGTCTCGGCCGAGTCCGAGCGTCACTTCGCTCCCGACGACCTCGCGTTCGCCGAGGAGCTGGCGCAGCGGGCGGCCGTCTTCCTGGACAACTCCGAGCTCTACAGCCAGACCCTGGCCGCGGCCATGCAGCTCCAGCGCGCGGTGCTCCCCGACGAGCTGCCGTCGTGCCCGCGGTGGGAGCTCGGCCACCACTACAGCCCTGCCGGTCGTACGGAGGTCGGCGGTGACTTCTACGACGTCGTCGAGCTGACCGACGGCCGCCTGGTGATGTTCATCGGCGACGTCATGGGTCGCGGCGTCGGGGCGGCAGCGGCGATGGCGCAGGTGCGCGCCGCTGTGCGTGCGTACGCCGCCCTCGACCCCAGCCCTCAGCGGGTCCTCGGACGGCTCGACCGGATGTTCGAGCTCTTCGCGTCCGAGCAGCTCGTCACGCTCCTCTACATGCTCGCCGACCCGGACCGGGACGAGCTGACCATCGGCAATGCCGGCCACCCGCCGCCCGTGCTGATGCGGAGCGACGGGACCGCCACGCACCTGCCCTCCGCGGACGGCCCTCCGTTGGGCGTGGGGCTCTCGTCCCGTGGGGAGTACGTCGTCGGGCTGGGGGCCGCGGACACCCTCATCGCCTTCACCGATGGCCTGATCGAGCGACGGGACGAGGACATCACGGTCGGGCAGGACCGACTCACCGCGGCCGTGCGCGCGCTGCTCGGTCACCCGCTGTCCGACACCATCCCTGCGCTGGTCGCGGGAGTGGGCGAGCCCTCCCGCGACGACGACATCGCCGTGCTGGGCGTCCGCCGGTTGTCCTGACGAGCGTCAGAGCGGGCGGACCCAGGTCGCCACACCCTCGTCCAGCGCGAGCGTCGCATCGGCCTGCGCGGCGGCCTCCGGATCGTGGGTCGCCAGGACGACGGCAGCGCCACGGGCGGCCTCCTCCCGCAGGGCGGCGATCATCAGCTCCCGGTTGCCGGCGTCGAGGTCGCTGGTCGACTCGTCGGCGAGCAGCACCGTGGGCCGCAGGGCGAAGGCGCGAGCCAGTGCGACCCGCTGCTGCTGACCGCCCGAGAGCTGGTCGACGAGGTGGCGGCTGAACTCCGACAGTCCGACCCGGCCGAGCTCGGCGGCCACGCGGCTCGCAGCCTCGCGCGCCGGCACGCCCAGGGCGAGGAGCGGCACGAGGATGCTCTCCTCGGCCGACAGGGTCGCGCTCAGGCCGTTGCGCTGCGGGACGAGGACGACGCCGGCGCGGGCCGCGTCATCCCGGTCGGTGAGCGCGCGGCCGTCGACCTGCACCGTGCCGGTGACCGCGGCGGCTGCGGGTCGCAGGGCGCACGCCAGCGCCCAGAGCAGCGACGACTTGCCGGCCCCTGACGGCCCGGTGACCGACAGCATCCGCCCGCCGGCGACGTGCAGGTCGAGGGGGCGTACGGCCACGCGCTCGCCGTACGCGACTCCGAGGTCGGTGCACCCGAGGTCGCTCATGAGGGATCCTCGTCCTGGTCCGGGGTGGGCTCGGCCCGCAGCTCGAAGTGGTCGTCGACCTCGTGGACCCGGACCAGCGTGCCCGGCGGCAGCTTGTCGCGGACGTGGCCGAGCAGCGGGAGGAAGCCGTCGGCAGTCACCACGGCGTACTCCTCACCGCTGCGGCCCTCGCCGCCGATCCGGCCGTCACGGATGGTCACCGTGCGCGGCAGGACCCGGGCGACGTCGGGGTCGTGGGTGACCAGGACGACGGTGGTGCCGTAGGTGCGGTTCACGTGGGCGAGCGCCGCGAGGACCTGGTCGCGCGCGGCGTGGTCGAGCTGGCTGGTCGGCTCGTCGCACAGCAGCAGGCCGGGACGGGTGGAGACGGCGACGGCGACCGCAGCGAGCTGGAGCCCGCCCGGGGTCAGCTGCTCGAGCGGTTGGTCGGCGTGGTCGGCGAGACCCAGGTCGTCCAGCACGTCGACCGGGGCGGCGAGCTCCCGGCCCGCACGCCGCGCCTGGTGCTGGGCGAACCGGACGTTGTCCGCAGGAGTCGCGTAGGGCAGCAGGTTGCGCCCGGCGCCCTGCAGCATCAGGCCGACGTCGCTCGCCCGCAGGCGGTCGAGGTCGCGCGCCGCGGCCGTGGAGAGCTCGCTGTCACCGACGAAGACCTTGCCCGCACTGGGTCGGAAGATCCCCGCGAGCAGGCTCATCAGGGTCGACTTGCCCGAGCCGGAGGGTCCCAGCAGGCCGACCATCTCGCCAGCGCCCACGTCGAGGTCGACACCCGACAGCGCGGCGACGTCGTGTCCCTCGGCGTGGTAGATGTGCACCAGGCCGCGAGTGCGGATCGCGAGTCCGTGCATCACGCTCCCTCCCTCACCCGTTCGACATGGGCCTGCCGCGCGACCACGAGTCCGGTCAGCGCCGCCACCGCCGGCAGCAGCACCAGGCAGAGCACCGCGACGGCGAGCACGGCGGGCCACGCCGTGCCGAGGTCGATGACGGGCACCTCGGGCGGCGCCGGGAGGAGCGTCACGTCGGGCATCGCCAGCGCCGCCCCGGCGAGTCCGGCGAGGACACCGCCGACGACGGCGACCAGCACCGCGGGCAGCTGCGCCCAGACGGCGAGCCGCCGGGTCGTACGCCGCCCGACACCGTTGAGGCGCAGCACCGCCAGGTCACGGGCGCGAGCTCGCCACCCGATGAGCGCGAGGACCAGCAGGACGAGGATCGCGAGGAGCATGACCGCAGGTGCGACGGCGGCCCCGAGCGCGAGGCTCCAGCTGGAGACAGAGTCGTCGTAGGTCTTGCGTACGACTGCGTAGCGCCGGACGTCCGTGGTGGCGATGTCGCGCTCGTCCAGGGCCGCCCCGACGGCGGCCACCAGCTCAGGCGAGTCCTCCATCCAGACCTCGAGGCGGCTGTCCCGGGTGATCGCCGCCCCCCGCGTGACGGCATCGAGGTCGACCAGGGCGGAGTCGTCGGGCATCCCCGGCACCAGCACGAGCCGCCCGACGTCCTCCGCGGCCCGGGCGACGCCGTCCGTCCCCGTCACGGTGAGCGGCTCGTCGGCCCGGTCGGTGTGGTCGACCGTCACCAGGGCCGGGAGGAGTCCGGGCACCCACGCCGGGGACACCTCGATCGGGTAGAAGCCGCCGGCATCCAGCGCGAAGCGCACCGCACCGTCGGCCGTTCCCGTGGGTCGCATCAGGGTGTCCTCGTCCTGGGTCGTGTTCCAGTCCGAGGCCGACGTTCCCCAGTCGACGGCGCGCCCGTCGACCCGCAGCCCGGCGAGCTCGAGCTCGCCGTCGATCGTCGCGCCCTGCGCCGTCGCGAGCTGCACCGCCGACAGCGTGCACCCGCTCGCGCAGGCCTCGGCCGTGCCGGACAGCCGCCGGGGGGCGCCACCGGGCGACAGGTAGCCGAGCGGGATCGCGCGGCGCACGCCCGTGGCCGAGGTGACGACGAGGCTCAGGCGCACGTCGACATCGCTGCCGAAGATGTCCTCGGCGGTGAAGCCGTCGTCGGTGCCCACGTCGAGCGAGACCCGGGTGCCGGTGAGCTCGACGGGCTGGTCGTCGGGCGGGGCGAGCGACCGCCACTGCGCGGCCGTGGGTCCACCGCGCGGGAAGAACGCGATGCGGCGAAAGGCGTCGGGGTCGACGGCCAGGGTGTCTCGGCCCACCAGCACCGGTGTCGCCCGGCGACCCGTGGTGTCGGCCTCGGCCAGCGCCGAGCGCACGCCGTCGAGGTCTCCCCCGGTCACCTGCAGCACCACGGGTGCGCCCGCCTCGTGCCGACTGGCGTTGGACCTGTTGCGCTCCCCGATGGTGAGGGCGTCGACGGAGAAGACGGCGAGTGCGCAGGCGACCGTGACGACGATGATCACCGTGCGTCCCTCCACGCGGCGGCCGGTCTCGAGCAGGCTCGTGCCCGCGACGAGCCGACCCCGGCCCAGGAGCCGCCGTCCCCAGGCCCGACCGGCAGGAGCGGCGAGGTGGGCGACCAGGAGGCCGGTGAGCAGCGCCAGCAGCGCGGGGCCCGCCAGGGCGAGGGGGCCCTGGAGGCTGCCGGTCGCGAAGGCGACCACTCCCGTGCCCACGCACGCGACCAGGAACGCCTCCACCGCGCCGAGTGTCCAGCGTCCCGACGCGACCGGCCCGCTGCGCACGACGTCGTGCAGGGGTTCGCGGGCCGTACGGACGGCCGCGGCGAGGGTCGTCAGCACGATGGCCGACACGGCGAGCAGCAGTGCCGTCGCGAACCCGGGGCCGGTCTCGAAGGGCGCCTCCCCGGGCAGCAGGCTCCGGACCGCGGCTCCGCCCCCGAGGGCCACGAGGCTGCCCGGCACGACGCCCACGAGGAGGGCCGGGAGGAGCTCGAGGAGCAGCAGTCCGGCCGCTCCCGCCGGGCCGCGACCACGCAGGCGCGCCACCGCCACCTCACCGCGACGCGCGGCGGTCGCGGCGCTGAGGACCAGCCAGAGCACGAAGAGGGAGAGGACCGCCATCGGCGCGAGCAGCAGCGGGACGGTGCGATGGGCCTGAGCCACCTGCGTGCGGACGTCGTCGGTCAGCTCGTCGAGACCTGTGCGGATCTCGAGGTCCGTGCCGCGCAGGTCGAGCGTGCCGGCGATCTCCCGCACGCCGTCCCCCAGCTCGAGCACCCCGTCGACGTCGGCGGTCGCGGTGAGCACGGACGCGCCGGCCTGCGAGGTCTCGCTGGTGAGCTGCGGCGCCTCCACGAAGGTCTGCTCGACCGTCAGCCACGCGTCGTGGTTGGCGGAGGGATCGAGGCCGAGGACGATCCCCGAGATGCCGACCGTGCGCTGGCCCTGCCACCACACGTCGTCCTCCGGGGCATACGTGCCGACGACCTCGAGCCGTACGTCGGCCGCGTCGGTGACCGCCGAGGGGACCTTGAGGACGGAGCCGGGCTCGAGGTCGAAGTTGTCGAGGTCGGCCTCGCTGACCATGATCTCGCCGGGTGCTTCGGGGCAGGTGCCGCTCAGCACCCGCACGTGCTCGCAGGCGCCATCGCGCCACATCAGCAGGCCCGACGGCGGGACCTCCCCGGTCGTCGGCGTGACGATGCCGGTGCGACCGAGCACGACCGGGCCGAGCCGTGCTGCCACGTCATCAGGGATCAGCGCCTCGACCTCGCGTGGGTCGCGCGAGTCCGACGGCCCGCCGGCGAAGTCGCTGCTCTCGGAGACCACGGTGACGGTGGCCTCGGCCGGCGTCGCCTGTGCCAGCAGCGTGTCGACGAGTGCCTGCTGCATGGCGCGGTCGTACACGGGGGCGAACGCGGTGCAGGCCGTGATGAGGGCGGAGATCGCGACGAGGGCCAGGGCCTGGCCGCGCCGGTGGTACCACGCTGCGCGCCACGCGTGGCGGGCAGGCGACCAGGCGTGCGCGCGCGAGGATCCCACGCCCTTCATGGCCACTTCCTGTCCTCGTGCGGTCTCGGGAGGATAGCGGGCACACGCCCGTGTGGGTGGGACGACAGGACGGGCCTTCCCCCCGGTCGGCTGCGGGGCCATATGCTCGTCGCGATCCGCTGCGAGGTGGTGTCCGGACGACGATGGGGAGGCATGGTGGGCGAGCATCCGACCGCTCCCGTGCCTACGGCCCCCGACCCGTCGGACTTCACGTACTCCGTCGTCATCCCGGTCTACAACAGCCAGGACCTCGTCGGAGCGACCATCGACCGGGTCGTCGAGCTCTTCGAGTCCGCCGGCCTGCGCTACCAGGTCGTGCTCGTCAACGACGGCAGCCGCGACGGGAGCTGGGAGGTGATCGCCGAGCGTGCCCGCACCTCGCCGCACGTCGTCGCCCTCGACCTGCTGCGCAACTACGGCCAGCACCACGCCAACCTCGCCGGCCTGCGCGAGTCCACCGGTGACTACGTGATCACCATGGACGACGACCTGCAGAACCCGCCGGACCAGGTGCCGCTGCTGATCGAGAAGGCGCTCGAGGGCCACGACGTCGTCTTCGGTCGCTTCGAACGCAAGCAGGCACGCGGCTACCGTCGGCTCGGCAGCACGATGATCAGCCTGATCAACCGACGGGTGTTCGACCAGCCGCCCGGCCTCGCTGTGTCGAACTTCCGCATCCTGCGCCGCGACGTGGTCGAGCGGATCTGCGGTTCCCGCACCGCGCACCCCTACCTCACCGGCCAGGCCCTGATGTACTCCCACAGCCCCGCCGACGTGGTCGTCCGCCACGACCCGCGGGCCAGTGGCACCAGCAACTACGGCCTGCGGCGCATCGCCTCGCTGGTGCTGACGATCCTGTTCAGCTACTCGGTGTTCCCCCTGCGCGCCGCCGCGGCCCTCGGCTTCGGCGTCGCCGGCATCAGCTTCCTGCTCGGCCTCTTCTACCTCGTGCGCTCCTTCTTCGTCGACTCTGCCGTCCCCGGATGGACCACGATCGCGGTCCTGCTGGCCGTCCTCAACGGGGTCGTGATCATGCTGCTGTCGATGCTGGGCGAGTACGTCGTCAGGACGCTCAACGCGGTCAGCGCCGTCTCGACCTATCACGTGTCCGAGCGAGTCTCGTCGTGACGGGGGCGAACGGAGGCACCGGGCACCCGGCGCGGCACGTGCTGCTCGTGGGCGCCCAGCGCTGCGGCACGACGTACCTCGGCGCCGTCCTCGACGCGCACCCGCAGATCACGCCGGCGCGCCCGTCACGGCCCGAGCCCAAGGTGTTCTGCGACGCGGACCTCTCAGCACGTGGGCACGAGTGGTACGACGCGACGTGGTTCGCCCACGCCGGCGACGAGCGGCTCCTCCTCGACAAGAGCACCAGCTATCTCGAGGACCCCGGGGCCCCGGGCCGCGCGGCGGAGGTCCTCGGGGACCCCCACGTCGTCGTGGTGCTGCGCGACCCGGTGCAGCGCGCCGTGAGCAACTGGCGGTTCAGCACCGACCACGGGCTCGAGACGCACGACCTCGAGGACGCGCTGCGCGCGGACCTGGACGGTGGAGCAGGTCGACCGTGGGACCCGGCGACGTCGTCGGTGTCGCCGTTCGCCTACGTCCGGCGCGGTCGCTACGTCGACCATCTGGCGCCGTGGACCGTCACGTTCCCCGACACCCACGTGGTGTTCCTGGAGGAGCTGCTGTCCGACCCCTCGGTCCTCACCGACCTCGTCGCCTCGCTCGGCGTCGACCCGGACCTGACCCCGGAGCCGGCCAGCCGCCCCGTCAACGAGAGCTCGACGGATCGACCCGTATTGAGCGAGGGTCTGCAGGGAACTCTGGAGGAGTACTTCGCGACGAGCAACGCCGCACTGGCCGACCACCTCGGCAGGACGCTGCCGTGGTGACCGACGACAAGGAGTCATCCATGGAGCCCGAGCTCCCCGACGTCCTGTTCAACCTGCCGTCCATGGAGGGACGCGAGCTCGACTACGTCCAGGCCGCCGCCCGCGGTGGACACCTCGCCTCGGGCGGTGACTTCACGCGTCGCGCCGCCGAGCTCCTGTCGGCTGAGACCGGAGCCGCCGAGGTGCTGATGACCACGTCGTGCACCGCGGCCCTCGAGCTGTCGGCGATGCTCCTCGACCTGCAGGAGGGCGACACCGTGATCGTGCCGTCCTTCACCTTCACGAGCACCGGGACTCGCGTACGCCCGCCAGGGTGCCGGCCTGGTGTTCTGCGACATCGAGCCCGTGACGCTCGGACTCGACCCCGCCCACCTCGAGACGCTGCTCGACGAGCACGTGCGGGCGGTCGTGATCGTCCACTACGCCGGCATCGCCTGCGACGTGGACGGCATCCGCGCCGTGCTCGAGCGCTGGCCCGACGTGCGCCTCGTCGAGGACAACGCCCACGGCCTCTTCGGCAGCCTGCGTGACGAGCCGCTGGGCAGCATCGGGCGCTACGCCACGCTGAGCTTCCACGAGACGAAGAACTTCGTCTGCGGCGAGGGTGGCGCGCTCGTGCTCAACGACCTCGAGGACGTCGAGCGCGCGCGGGTCCTCTACGACAAGGGCACCAACCGGCACGCGTTCATGCTCGGCCAGGTCGACAAGTACACCTGGAAGGACACCGGCTCCTCGTTCGGCCTCTCCGACGTGCTCGCGGCCTACCTCCTCGCCCAGCTCGAGATGCGCGAGGTCATCCAGGGCAAGCGTCGCGCCGTCGTCGAGCACTACGCGACCTCGCTGGCGCCGTACGCCGACGAGCTCGGCTTCGACCTGATGCAGGTGCCGGCCGACCGCACCTCGGCGCACCACATGTTCTACGTGCTGCTGCCCGACCGCGACCGCCGCAACGACGTGCTCGAGCTGATGCGCAAGTCGGGCGTGCAGGCGACGTTCCACTACCAGCCGCTCGACGCCTCCGACGCCGGCCGGGACTTCTCCGTCCGCGAGACGCACTGCCCGGTCTCGCGCGACATCAGCGACCGCCTGCTGCGACTGCCGTTCTGGAACAACCTCACCGCCGCCGACCTCGACCGCGTGACCACGACGTTCCTCGAGGCCTCCACGGCGACGCTCGCCAGCCGGTGACACAGCAGGTGGGCGGACCAGCCGCACCGGCGCAGCCCGGCTCGTCGTCGCTGCGACGGCAGGGCTACTGGTGGCACCGGGCCCGCGCCGACCTGCTCGGTGTGGTGATGCGACCCCACCTCGGCGTGCCGACGCGCACCCTCGACGTGGGCAGCGCCGACGCCCCCAGCGTCGGGTGGATGCGCGGCGCCCAGCAGCACGTGAGCCTGGACCTGCTGCCCGAGGGACTGGTGCCCGGGCAGGGCGTCTGCGGGTCGGCGACGGAGCTGCCGTTCGCCGACGAGACCTTCGACGTCGTCTCGGCCTTCGACGTCGTCGAGCACTGTCCCGACGACGAGCGGGCGATCGCCGAGCTCGCCAGAGTGCTCACGCCGGGCGGGCGGATGCTCCTGTCCGTCCCGGCCTACCAGTGGGCGTGGACCGACCACGACGTCCAGGCCGGGCACCACCGGCGCTACACGCGCCCGGAGCTGGTGCGACTGGTCGAGGGCGGCGGGATGCACGTCGTGCGGGCGACGTACGCCTTCACCGGGGTCTTCCCGCTGTTCGTCGCCGAGCGCCTGCGCCGTCGCGTCTCACCGCCCCCGCCGGGCGACACCCGGCTCCCCCGGGTCTCCGCCCGCGCCGACCGCGTGCTGATGGGTCTGTGCGCCGCCGACGCGCGCCTGCTCCGCCGGCACGACCTGGCCTACGGCTCGTCGGTCCTGCTGGTCGCGGTCAAGCCCGGCTGAGCCGGAGCGACCCCCACGCGACGACCGCCAGCGTCGCGGTCGCGGCGACCTCGACGACGAGGAAGCTCGCCGACGTCCGGGCCACGGCCGACGACCCGGTCAGCACGAGCGCGGCGACCGCTCCGACCACGACCGCCGCTCCCCACGCGACGCCGACGCGGAGGGGTCGGTGACCCGCGAGCGCCCCGACCATCAGCACGACGTTGGCGACCGCCAGGGTGGATCCGGCCGCCAGCACCCCTGCGACGTCGGAGGAGACGTCGACCGTGTCGCCGAACACCAGCCTGAGCAGCCACGGTCCGAGCAGTGCACCGAACACGCCGGCCAGTGGGACCGCGACGACGGTGACGACGGCCAGGCCGGCAGCGAGGGTGCGCAGTCGGTCGACGGCGCCGGACACGACGTACGCCGTGATGCGCTCGGTGAGCTGCGGGAGCATGCCGAGGACGACCATGTAGGGAGCGCGGAAGAGCGCGAGCGCGGCGAACATCGCCGTCACCTCGACCGGAGAGCCGCCGAGGAGCGCCAGCAGCACCGGGCCGCCCGTGAGCACACCCTGCGCGACGACCTGGCCGGAGGCGGCACCACCGAGGAACGACAGGGCACCCGTGCCGCCCTCGCCCTCTCCTTCCTCACCGGCGCTGAACCTCCACGCCGACGGCCACACGGCGACCAGCCCGCCCGCGACCAGGGCGAGCCCGTGGACCTCGGGCGCGTGGACGCCGGCCACCAGGAGGGCGGCGACGAGCACGCAGCGCAGTGCGTTCTCGGCCACCAGGCTGACGGCGACCGCGGAGAACCGGCCTCGGCCCGCGAGCGCGCCACGCACCACGCCGACGGCCGCGGTGCCCAGCGTGACGAGCACGACCAGCACCGGGAACCAGGCATCGTCGCTGTGGAAGAGCCGCTCGCGCAGCGACCACGCGACCCCACCGAGCACCAGCGCGACGACGACC
Organism: uncultured Actinomycetota bacterium; assembly: GCA_963708875.1. Taxonomy (GTDB): domain Bacteria; phylum Actinomycetota; class Actinomycetes; order Propionibacteriales; family Nocardioidaceae; genus Nocardioides. Next base: position 133,109 of record CAVPUL010000004.1, on the reverse strand, counting down.
ACGACACCGGCGACCCCGGGGGCGGCCCTCCGCACGTCGCCCTCGTGGCCGGCCACGATGCTGCGGGTGATCCAGTGCTGCAGCGGGAAGGTGAGAGCCGCCGCTGCGAACGTCCACTGGGTCCAGAGCACCGAGACCGGGGCCGCCGCCTCGGCGCCGAGGCCGCGCGTGAAGAGCGCGAACAGCACGTAGGCCAGCAGCCCGGTGACGATGGAACCGGCCGCGAGCGCGACCGGAGCACGGCGCGAGCCGGTCATCCGGGTGTGTCCTCCAGCTGGGCATACGGATCGGCCGGGTCGTAGTCGGCGGCGGTGCGCAGCCGCTCGATCGTCTCCGCGCCGAGCGATGCGCGGGCGTACCACTCCCAGAGCGGTGCACGTCCGACGAAGACGTAGTCGGGCATCAGCGAGCGCCGCCAGGTCAGTGAGGTCGTCTCACCCACGGCGACGAGGTCGGGCCCGTCGGCGACGAGGTCCCGGGCAAAGCCGTCGCGGCCGCCCGGCCACGTGTCCTCCAGGTAGTCCTGCAGCCCGCTGCGGAACATCTGGTAGCGGGTGGGGTTGGTCCGCCCGGTCAGGACGAGCGGCTGCGGCGCCTCGATCGAGGTGATCGTGGCACCGGCCGGGAGCTGGGAGAGGACGGCGTCGGTCGCCTCCACCTGGGCGTCGAGGCCGTCCACGCGGGTCGAGACCGAGAAGGTGAGCGCCAGGACGAGGCAGGCCCCCGACGCGACGGCGGCGACGGCCCACTGCGGTCGCGGCGGGAGCGGTCGTACGACGAGGGCGAAGGCGGCGCCGAGACCGATCACCGCGAAGGGCACGATCGGGAACAGGTCCGGCCACGCGTCGTACTCGTGGTGGATCCAGGCCAGCCCGGCCAGCAGGCCGGCCGTCATCGCAGGAAGCACCCGGAGCGCGGGGAACGCGCGACGCGCGCGCGGCACCACCGCGGCGAGGGTGATGAGGGCGAGCGCGACGACACCGGCCGCCATCAGCCAGAACGTCACTCCGTAGGCCTCCTGCAGGTCCAGCCAGACGCGGTCGAGGTCGTCGGTGAACGGGTCGGGCACGGTGTAGCGGCGGTTGATGACGTAGAAGGCGTCGACCGACTCGCGCAGCGACCCGGCCAGCGCGAACCACGTCCCGAGCACGGCGACCGGCACGAGGCCGCCGAGCGCGACCCGGACCAGCGCGCGGAGCCGGCCGTCGGACGCGAGCAGCAGCACGCCCACCACGACCGCGGTGAACGTGCTGAAGAACGCGGTCTGGAGGCAGAGCGTCGCGAGGCTCGTGCAGAGGCCGGCAGCGAACCACCGGCGCCGGGTGACCGCCCACAGCGCGAGGATGATGAAGAGCACCATGGGCGTCTTCTCACGCGGCCCGTCGGAGGCGTACTGGATGAAGCCGTGGACGGCGAGCAGCCCACCGGCGCTGACGAGGCCGGCAGGGCGTGAGCTGAAGAGGTCGCGGCCCAGGACGTACGTCGTGCACACCGCGGCGGTCGCGATCAGCATGAAGAGGACGCGCATCGTGACCAGCTCGTCGGTGCCGATCAGCCGCGCGACCAGCGCCCCCACCCCGGGCAGCACGTGAGCCAGCGGTCCGGCGCGGTTGAGGATGCCGAGGTAGGGAGGCACGCCGTCCGCGACCTGCTGGCCGGCATAGCTGTAGACCCCGAGGTCACGCGTCAGCTCACCGCGGAAGCCGTGCAGCGTGTAGACGACGACCGAGATGATGCCCACGACGAGCACCAGCGGATCACGACGGCTCCCCTCGCCTGTCCGGTCGAGGTGAGGGGGCACGCAGTCACCCTACGGAGTGGCTTGAGCGAAAAACTTCTAGGCTCCGTGTCGAAGCAGCCCCGCGCCGTTCGACGTACGTGCGAAAGAGCAACCCACACCCACCAGCAGGAGCGATCACAATGCCGCGTTTCATGGGATTCGTCAGGATGGAAGAGAACATCGGCACGCCGCCGCAGTCGCTGTTCGACGCGATGGACGTCCACATCGGCGAGCGTGCCGCGAAGGGGATCTTCCTCGACGGCGGCGGCCTCTACGGCACCGAGGACGCCGTCAACTTCGTGGTCCGCGACGGCCAGGTCACCCGCGTCGACGGGCCCTACGCCGAGGCCAAGGAGGTCGTCGGCGGCTGGGCGATCATGGAGTACGCCGACCTCGACGAGGCCGTCGCCGACCAGCAGGAGTTCGCCAGGCTGCACGCCGAGCACTGGCCCGAGGTCACCGTGATCTCGACGCTGCGCCAGATCTCCGACGGGCCGGACGCGCCGGAGGCCACCGAGGCCTGAGCCCCGGGCGGGTCGTCCGATCTACGCTGGCCGCGTGCCGGCGACGAACGATGACGACCCCACCGAGGTCGTACACGCCGCGTGGCGGGCCGACTCGGCCCGCCTCGTCGGCGCCCTCACCCGGATGACCGGTGACGTGGAGCTCGCCGCCGACCTCGCGCAGGACGCGCTCGTCGCCGCGCTCGAGCAGTGGCCGCAGACCGGCATCCCGGAGAACCCCACCGCGTGGCTGATGACCACCGCCAAGCGGCGCGGCATCGACCACTTCCGTCGCGCCGACAACCTCCGCCGCAAGGTCACCGAGCTGGCAGGCGCTGCCCGAGGAGAGGAGGCGGACGTGCCCGATCTCGACAGCCAGGTCGACCACATCGAGGACGACGTCCTGCGCCTCGTCTTCCTGTCCTGCCACCCGTCCCTCACTGCCGAGTCGCGGGCCGCCCTCACCTTGCGGCTGGTCGGTGGCCTCACGACCGCCGAGATCGCGCGTGGCTTCCTGACCGCCGAGTCGGCGATGGGCCAGCGGATCTCCCGGGCCAAGAAGACGCTCGCCTCGGCCGGTGCGACGTTCGAGCTGCCCACCGGCACCGAGCGCACCGAGCGGCTCGACGACGTGATGGCCGTGATCTACCTGATCTTCAACGAGGGCTACACCGCGACCGCCGGCGAGGACTGGATGCGTCCGGACCTGGCTGCCGAGGCGACGAGGCTCGCGCGCATGCTCGCCTCGCTCGCCCCCGAGGAGCCCGAGGTCCTCGGGCTCCAGGCGCTGCTGGAGCTGCAGGGCTCGCGGACCGCGGCCCGCCTCTCCCCCTCAGGTCAGCCGGTCCTGCTCGACGACCAGGACCGCTCGTCGTGGGACCAGCTGATGATCCGCCGCGGCCTCGCCGCCCTCTCGCGCGCCACCGACCTCGCTGCGCGCGGGACGCCGGTCGGGCGGTATTTCCTCCAGGCCTCGATCGCGGCCGAGCACGCCCGGGCCGCGCGGGCCGAGGACACCGACTGGGCGCGCATCGCGCAGCTGTACGACGTGCTGGCCAGGTCCGCTCCGGGGCCGGTCGTCGAGGTGAACCGTGCCGTCGCTCACGGCCGGGCCCACGGGCCCGATGCCGGGCTCGCTGTCCTGGCCGCGGTCGACGCGGACGCGCTGGGTGACTCACCACTCGTGCCGAGCGTGCGTGGGGACCTGCTCGAGCGGGCGGGGTCGTACGCCGAAGCGGCGTCCGCGTTCTGCGATGCCGCCACCCTCACCCGCAACGAGGGCGAGCGGGCCGTGCTGCTGCGGCGGGCGGCGGAGGCCCGACGGCTCGGTGGTGAGCCATGACGGGACGCGCCCATCCCGGAGTCGATGCCTACCTCGCGCCACTGCCCGAGTGGCAGCAATCGATCTGCCGTGAGCTGCGCGAGCTGATCTGGGCGACCGACCCGGAGATCGAGGAGACGATCAAGCGCACCGTCCAGCCCTACTTCGTCCTCGACGGCAACGTCTGCGCCCTGCTGGCGACGAAGGACCACGTGAACCTGTTCCTCTACGACCCGACCGTCAGCGATCCGCACGGCGTGATCAACCAGGGACACGGCAACGCGACCGGCCGGTCGATCCAGATCTATCAGGACGATCCGATCGACCGCGAAGCGATCCTCGGGATCCTGTCCGAGATCGTCGCGCACAACCGGCAGGGTGGCTGGCGCCGGCTCGGCCGTTCATGACGGGCAACGTCCGTCAGCCGCCGGTCTCCCACACCCGCACCCAGTCGACGTACATGTGCTGCGGCAGCCGACGAGCCTTGATCTTCGGGATCTCGTAGTCAGCCGCGATCAGGCTCAGGATCGGGAACTGCCGCACCGCCGACACCGCGCCCGACATCCGCGTCGTCTCCTTGCCGTCGATGCGGAAGACCAGCGTCCGCGGCGTCCACTCGACGGAGAACACGTGGTAGTTCCTCGACCAGCCGTCACGCCTGCTGCGGAGGTACGACGTCGAGTCGGGCAGCCACCCGCCGGTCGAGACCCGGCGGCGGCCGTCGTAGCGGTGGGTGAAGGACGCGATGCCGCCCTGCGGGTGGTGGTCGCCGAAGTACTCCACGACGTCGATCTCGCTGCCGAGGGCACCCGGGTACATCCCGCCGGTGGGCTGCAGCCAGAACGCGCCGTGCTGGCCGCGGAGCCGGTGGAACTTCACCCGCGCCGCCGCGAAGCCGTAGCGGAAGCCGAACGCGCCCTCGGTGCCGACGTGCCCGTTGAGGCGGTACGCGTACCGACCCGGTGCCGCGTCGCGGCCTCCGATCCTGCAGGTCGTCGTCACCTCGGGGTCGCGGATCACGCTCAGTCGCAACGCGCCGTCCGCGACGGAGACGGCGCGCGGGTCGCCCTTCGAGCAGGAGCGACGATTCGCGTGCACGTAGTCCCTGCCACGGTGGTTCCACACGTCGCGCAGCTGGGTGCCGGAGAACTCGTCGGTCCACGTCGGGGCCAGCCACCGCTCGCTGCTCACCGGGGCGCTCGTCAACGCAGGCAGGCCGCCCCACCTCCGGGACTTCACCCGGTAGGTCACCGGCTCCCCCGCCTCCGAGGCGGGCCACGCGACCTGGACCCGACCGCGCGAGTCCTGCCGACCTGTCGCCACGGTGTCCCACCACGAGTCGTGCAGGACCTGCAGCTGGACCGGCCGCCCCACCCGCACCGGCTTCATCGTCGCGGTGATCGCCGCCTTGGCCGCGTCGGGACTCGCCACCCCCGAGCCGTACTGCACGATCTGCGGCAGCACCTCGAGCCGCACGCGCTGGCGCGAGGTGACGCGGACCGACACGTTCGTCGGCTCGACCGACGCGGCTGCCGATGACGGCTCGTCGGCCGACGTCGGGGCCGACCACCCGAGCAGCCCGACAGGCAGGAGGAGGACGAGGGTGGCGGCGACCCGGCGAGCTGACATGCATCTGGGACGCCGCCGCGGGCTACTTGGTTGTCTGTTCCTTGGTGAGGTGCAGCAGCCACTGCTTCCCACCGGTGTTGATCAGCGCGTAGCGCCGTGTGCCGCTCCGCCCGTGGAGCGAGAACACCAACCGGCGCGAGTTCCGGTCGTGCTCCTCCCAGGTGCCGGCGTCGGCGATGGACTTGTGCTCGTCCTCGAAGTCCACATGGTCGAGGCCGTGGTCGTCGACCGCCACCGCGAGCCGGTCGTGGGCGGTGTCGTCGGGCAGTCCCTTGGGCACCGCCCAGCTCCGCAGCACCCCGTCCTCCTCGAGCCGGAGGTCGAAGTGCGGGCTCGGCCTGCGGTGGTCGTGCAGCACGAAGCGTGGGCCGGTCATCCCCGCAACGTACGCCCGACCACCCCCGTCAGAACCCGGAGCAGGCGCCTTCCTCGTCGAAGTGGCCCGGCGTGGTCGGGTAGGCGCTGCCCGTGCCGTGGCCCTTGCCGTCGGCGTTGTTGACCAGTGCCAGCTCGTCGTACGCCGAGGTGCCGGGCACCAGGACGTCGGCGGGCGAGCTCCCGGCCGCGGGACGGCCGGAGCCGAGCCCGGTGGCCCACTCGTTGACGAACTTCTCCATCGCGGGGCTCGGGCTCCGGATGTCGTTCCACCCGCCGTAGGCCGCGTTGCAGTGGCTCCAGAAGTTGTAGACGCCGTTCCAGTCGATCATCCGGTCGCCCGCGTTGGGGCCGTTGGCGGCCAGGTCGCCCTGCATCACGTCGCGGTCCCAGCCGCCGTACATCCAGTCGATGCCCTGGTGGTGCTGGTTGTCGGCCAGCGATGAGGCGTTGCCAGCGACATCGTTGTCGCGCCCGGTCATCTCGAACCACGAGCACGGGTCGGTCGTCCCGTCCTTCTTCGTGGTCGTCTGGACCGCGCTGGTGGTGCAGGTACGTCCGACGTAGACGGTCCCCGAGAGCGTTCCGTAGACACCGCGCGGACGCCAGTCCAGGACGTCCTCGTCCTTGCCGCCCGCGAGGTGATCGATGTATTCGGCAGACGTGCCGATGTCGGCGAGGCAGGCCGTCTGGACGGCCGTGCAGACGCGGCCGAGGCCACCCCACATCACGTCGTTCCCGCGACCACCGAAGAGCGCGTCGCCCCCCGAGTCACCGTTGACCAGGTCGTCGCCCGCACCCGCGTGGATGGAGTCGTGACCGTCGCCACCGCGGATCCGGTCGATGCCGCCGTAGGTGATGCCGTCCAGCGGCATCGGCGCAGACGTCGCGGAGCCCACGAGGGAGACGCCGTTGACGTCGTGGAACAGGTCGGCCTCGCGGCTCACCGAGCCGTCGAGCCGTGACCTGTACGTCTCGGCCGGAGGCTGGTTCGTGCTCGACGTGACCGAGCGGGAGCCGGTCTCGTACCTGTCCTGCACGCCACCGCGGTCGCCGAGGATCGCGTCCTCGCCGTCCTCACCGAAGAGCAGGTCGGCTCCGAGCTCTCCGTAGATGTCGTCGTCGTCGGCGCCACCCCGGATCGTGTCGTCGCCGTCCTGGCCGTAGAGCACGTCCTGCCCGACGTCGCCGAGGATCGTGTCCTTGCCGAAGGCACCGGCCTTGTCGCAGGTCGACGTGGCCGACGGACTCGCCGGAGCGGTGCAGAACCGCGTGGACGCGGCGCCGCCACCGGCCACCCGGACCTTGGCGTGGCCCGCACGCTTCGCACCGTAGCGCTCGACGTAGCGACGCTCGGCCGTGCCGGTGAAGGACCGCGCGATCGAGCCGTTGTCGCCGATCACGAAGTCGTCGTCACCGTCGCCGTTGATCAGGTCGTCGCCGTCGCGGTAGCCCGCGCGGCTCGACCCGCCGGCGATGTCGTCCTGGCCGACGGAGACGGGGTCGCCGTCCTTGGCAGGCTTCACCCACGCCGACGATCCGGGTGCGTCCACGACCTCGGACGGCTCGAGCGCCACGTCGCCGTGGATCACGTCGGCACCGCCCTCGCCCTCGACGTAGTCGTCGTCGCCGCCACCGCTGATCCTGTCGTCCCCGTCCTGGCCGAGCAGCACGTCGGCGCCGGCCTGACCGGACAAGGAGTCCGCCGCCGCGTGCGAGGTCGTCGCAGTCGCGGGTGCCGGCCCGTTGAGGTCGAAGAGCGTGATCACGCGGCCCGGGACGAGCGCGGCCTCGGCCGCATCGTTGCGGTTCGTCCGCCAGTCGCGTCCCGTGGTGACGCGGGTCAGCAGGCCGTTGTCCCCGATCGCGAGGTCGGAGCCGCTGCCGCCGTAGACGTTGTCGGAGCTGTCCGGCTGACCGGTCGCGCCCGCCACACCGTTGGCGACGGTCGCGGACGATCCGCCGACGACGTCGTCGTCGCCCGTCCCGCCCAGCACGAGGTCGGAGCCCTGCCCACCCTCGGCGTAGTCGTGTCCGATGCCCCCGTCGACCCTGTCGTTCCCGCCCTGTCCGAGCAGGACATCGTTCGCCAGCTCGAGGGAGCTCGAGCTCGGGGCGGGGTCGTCGATGTCGTCACCGGTGATGGTGTCCGGACCAGAGGCGTCCGGTGACACCTGCGTGTCGCCGAGGTCGTAGGGCGTGATGGAGCGCGCCGCGGTCACCCGGTTGGTCGTCAGCTGGCTGGCCGTCACGGGTGCCACGAACGTCGTGGACAGGCCCGTCGAGGCGGGCCGTGTGACGGCACCGTTGTCGCCGAGCACCACGTCCTGGCCGGCGTCGCCGTACAGGACGTCGCTGCCGTCGGGCTGGCCCTTGGGCGTGTTCACCGCGTCCGTCCCGGGCGTGTACGAGCCGCCGACGACGTCGTCGTCGCCCGCGTCGCCGTGCACCGTGTCGACACCCGGACCGCCCTCGCCGTAGTCGGCATCGCCGGCGCCGAGCGAGATGTCGTCGTTGCCGCGCTGGCCGAAGACGATGTCCGTGTCGTCCCCACCCTGGACGAGGTCGCCACCGGAGACCCCGGTCGGGTTGCCCAGGCCCTCGTCGGCCAGGTCGACGCCCCGCGTGACGCGCAGTCCGCGCCCGGTCATCAGTGCGTGACCGACCCCCGTACGCGTCACCCGGCCGTTGTCGCCTGCGATGACGTCCTGGCCTGCTCCTCCGTAGAGGAAGTCGTTCGTGTCCGGTCGTCCCTGCTCGGACCCGCTCGCGAGCTCGGAGGATCCACCGACCACGTCGTCGTCACCTGCCTCGCCCCAGACATGGTCCGTGCCGGGGTTGCCCTCGGCGTAGTCGTCGCCCGAGCCGCCGTACGCGTTGTCGTCGCCGAGGCCGCCGTAGATGCGGTCGCCGTCGTCACCGCCGACCAGGTAGTCGTTGCCACCCAGGGTGGTGTCGGACGACCCGAGGTCGGTCGGGTACGGAGCGCTGGCGAGCACGTCGGTCTGCGCGTTGTCGCCCACGAGCACGTCGGCGCCGCCGGCGCCGTACAACACGTCGGCAACGTCGGTGCTGCCCGCCTGCGACGTACCGCCGAGGACGACGTCCGCCTCGGTGCCGCCGTCGAGCCAGTCGCGAGCCGGTGTTGCCCTGGATGCGGTCGGCGCCCGCCCCGCCGTAGAGCGAGTCGTCGTCGGAGTTGCCGTAGACCTGGTCGGCCCCGGCATCGCCGAAGCCCTGGTCGGCGCCCGTGCCGCCGAAGACCAGGTCGTCGTCGTCGCCGCCGTAGAGGTGGTCGACCCCGGAGTTGCCACAGACCCGGTCTGCAGCACCCGAGGCGTAGACCCAGTCGCCGGCGCCGCCCGCGTTGACCACGTCGACGCCGTTGCCGCCGAAGATCAGGTCGCTCGCGTCGAGGGCGTTGGCCGTCTCCGCCGGCTGCTTGCTGACCGGGTCGGACTGCACGGTGCAGGAGTCGACCGTCGTGTCGCCGAAGATGTCCGACGGACCGTCAGCGCCATAGATCCGGTCGCTACCGGTGCCGCCGACGAGCAGCTTCGCGCTGCTCCCGGCTCCCGGCAGCACGCCGATGGAGCGCGCGCTCCCGAGGACGTCGGTGGCCGAGCCCGGTGCACCGACGGTGGCCGGGGACGCGACGAGGTAGTCGTCGTCCGGTCCGCCATAGATCTTGTCCGTGCCGAGGCCGCCCGTGAGGACGTCCGTGCCCGCGCCGCCGAAGACGGTCGAGCCCTGCGTCGGGCGCGACGAGGTGGTGACGAAGTCCTGGCCGTTGGAGCCGTAGACCTTGTCCGAGCCGGTGCCGGTGTCGACGACGTTGACGTCGTCGGACACATCACCCGCGCCGGTGCCGGACTCGCCGATCGTCGCGTACGTGCCGGTGTAGATCTCGTCGTTCGCCGATCCGCTCTTCATGACATCGCCGCCGGCGCCGCCGATGAGCACGGAGGCGTGGGCGCGGTAGAGCGCCTCCTTCGCGGCGGAACCACCAGTGGTGCCCGCCTTGATGCCTGCGGAGTCAGCAAGGGTGCTGTCGTTGGCGGTGCCGATCGTGTCGTTGCCTCCGTTGCCCGCGAGGATCACCTCGCCGAGGCCGGCGGCGATCTGGTCCGCTCCGGCGCCGACCACCGGTGCCGTGCCGAGGGCGGCAGCAGTCGGCGTGGGCAGCCTCGTCACGTCGACGGGGGTCGACAGGGTGGTGGTCCCCTTGAGGGCGGGAGCCAGGTCGACGGTCAGGTCGGCGCGCAGCTTGACGTCCAGCGAGCCGTCACCGGTCACCGTGTCCTTGCCGTTGCCGACGGTGATCACGTCGGCCCCGAGGCCACCGGCGACGTGTGCGGTCACCGACCCGGCATCCTTCGACAGGTCGACCCGGTCCGCCGTGGTGACCTGGTCGGCCCCGTCTCCCGCGTCCACCCACGAGGGGCCCTCACCGGTGCGGATGTTGTCGGCACCGGAACCGGTGAGCACGACCGCGGTCTTGTCGAACGCGATGGTCTTCCCGTTCACGACCGGCGGCTCCGCGGCCGTGAAGCTCGGCGACTGCCCGCCGGTGAAGCTCACGGTGAGGTCGCCCTTGTAGCCGATGCCGTCGAGGACGACGTGGGTGATGGTCGTCCCGCCGGGGTCGGGGAAGGACTCGGTGAGGCCGAGCCCCCGCACCTCGACGACGGCTCCGTGCTCGCCTTCCTCGTCCGTGTACGCCGGGACCTGCCGTACGACCCACGTCTCGTTCGCCGTGTTCTTGGCGTCCCAGGCCTTGTCGCCACGCGGTCCGGCCCCGCCGAACTTGCCGGCGAAGACGTACAGGACCTGGTTCCCCGTGGTGCCGATCTTCGCCGTGCCACCCAGCCGGGGCGGCGGCGGCGTGCAGTCGGGCTTGAGGTTGAAGTCGAGCAGCTTGATGTTGACCAGCGTGAAGTCGAAGTCGACGGAGAACGGGCTGAACCCGATCACCACGAAGACCTTGATGTAGAGCGAGAGCTCTCCCCCGACGTTGAACAGGCAGATCGGGTTGTTCGCCACGGCATCGGAGAACTCGAACAGCCGGAACTTGCCGTCGTTGTTGGGGTCGTTCCAGTAGAAGCCCACCGTCAGCTTGATGCCGCCGAGCACGCCGACCTCGAGGATGCCGATCGAGACGGAGGCGCCCGCCTCGAGGTAGCCGGTGAACTGGACGACCGGGATGGGCTTGCCGTTGGCGTCGATGGTCTTGAAGTAGAGGCTGTCGAGCACCTGCGCGCCGTCACCGGTCTCGATCGCCTGACGGATGCCGTACGTGTCGAAGCCGGCCGCGATCCGCAGGGTCACCGACGCGCCGCCTCCGATCACCATCATGACCGGCGGTGGGGCGTAGATCGGACCGAACGACTTCTGGAACTGGAAGCCGATGGCCAACGGGCCGCTGTCGAACTCCACCAGAGCGATGTCGCCGCCCGAGATCAGGTCGAACAGGATGGTCGGGTCCTCGAGCACCGGGATCGAGATCACCTGCTTGAGGGCCGACAGCTTGGACGCACCCGTCTTGGGATCGGCGAGGCCGCCGGAGGCGTCCTTCGCCGTGATGGCCTTGGACGCCGCGGTCTTGTCGGCGTCCTTGGCGGCGATCATCGACGGTCCGCTGGCGGCAGATGCGCTCGTCGTCGCCACCCGGCCCGGCGACAGGTCGAAGCTGCCGATCACGACCCCGCACTGGGCGGCGCCACCGGAGCAGTTGACGGTGGTCAAGGCCTTGATGGTCTTGATGGCGTCGAGGAACGGCTTGATCCTGGCGCCCTGCGGGAGCGTGTTGAAGGTCTCGGCCAGGGAGGCGATCGTGACCTCCTTGCCGCCGGCGGCCTTCGACAGGTCTGAGATGACCGGCATCGGGGTGAAGATCGTGTCGATGACCGGCTGGAGCGGCTTGGTCGCGTCGACGAGCTGCTTGAGGTAGGGCTGCAGGGCGTCACCGAAGAACTCGCCCGCGTTCAACGTGACCCTGTTGAACTGGACCTTGAGGTTCGTCGTGCTCTTGGGGTTGGTGGGCGCCGGGGGGCCGGCATCCGAGGACTTGCCCCAGGCCCAGGTGAGCCGGAAGTCCGTGCCGACACCGGGGAGCGCCGCCTCCGCAGAGGCCTCGAGGTGCCAATTGATGTCGACCTTGGCGTCGACGCTGACCTCGACGAGCTGCGACAGCTTCATCCCGCTCATCTCGGAGAGCTTGAGGTCGGTGCCGGCGTCGGCGCTGTCGCGGATGTCGATGCCGAAGTGGCCGACGAGCTCAGGGGTGTCGGTCTTCTTCGTGACGTCGACGTCGATGATGGCCAGCTGGGCAGTGAGGTCGGGGCCGGCGGACGCTCGTTTCAGCTGGAGCGCGGCACCGACCTCGAACTCGTCGCTCTTGGCGGTGTCGATGTAGAAGCCTCGCGTGCGGCTCAACCCGATCTTGACGTCGAGCGCCCAGCCGACCGTGCCGGTGATCCCACCGGACTCGCCCGTCTTGAGGGACAGTCCCGGCAGCCCGAGGTCGACGGGCAGGTCAGCCTTGGCGCAGTCGCCCAGCGCGGCGCTGTCGACGCAACCGTCCTTCATGCTGACCGCACCCTGACCGATCTTCATCTGGAGGGTGACACCCTCGATCTCCGTCAGCGAGTCGCCGTCGTCACAGGTCACGCCGGGCATCCGGTAGGGCTTGGCCGTCTCGAGGACGGCCGTGTAGGCGGAGCCCGAGGAATTCGTGTTGTCGACGTACGACGTTGCGGTCTTGGCCACGTCACCCTTCATCAGCACGAATGCAGACGTGACCGGCTGAGGGCTCGGCACGGCGTCCGTCGGTGCGGCCGTGGTCTGGGTCGCTCTCAGGATCTTGTAGCCGGTGACGTTGGCGACCTTCACCCACGACACCGTGTTGTAGCTCGTGGTTCCCAGCGGCTTGGCGTTGGTGACGGCCTCGCTCGCGGCCGACGGCACGGAGTCGTGGGGGCTGCCGTTGCTGTCGGTGAAGGTGGAGACGACCTTGTAGACGTACTCCGTCGTCGTGGTCGGCGCCGGCGTGCCGGGCGTCGCGACCGTCGTGGGAGCTGCCGGAGGGTCCAGGAAGCTGTTGCAGGTGAAGTCGACGAGGATGCCGCTCTCGCCGCCGACGACGATGCCGAGCTGCTTGGCGAGCTCCTTCTTCAGGTAGACCTTCGCGCCACCCACCGTGTCGATCGGGCCTTCGGCCTTGATGAACTCGTCGATCTTCTTGCGGGTGGCGCCCATGAAGTCCGCGCCGGCCTGCAGGTCCTTGCCGACGATGGGCATCTCGCCGCCGTTCGACGCGATCCGCATCGACGTCTCGGCGTAGAACAGGTACTGCTTCAGTCCCTCGGACAACGTGGCGAACTTGAAGGGCTGGCCGGCCAGGGCGCTCTGCAGCTCCGAGGGCGGCGTGATGACGGTCTGGGTCCCGCCGAACACCTCGGAGAGGTCACCGTCACCGAGCGTGGTCACCACGGTGAGGGGGTCGAGGGTCGGAGTGCCGGCGATGTAGACCGGGAACTCCGCGCAGAGAATCTGCTTGGCCTCGTCGCACCCGGCCTTGCCGTTGTCGACGCCGACCTCGAACCCACCGGTGAAGAAGTCCACGATGGACGGCGTCTCCTCGTCCACCGCACCGGTCGCGCTGACGCCGAACCCAGCGTGGATGGTGCCGGGATCTTCCTCGGTGCCGAGGTCGACGCCCACCGGGCCGATGTTCGCCCCGATGTGAGCGTTCTCGGCCGACGCGGCAACGTCGAGTCCGATCTCGGAAGCCGACGTGTCGACGAGCGTGTTGTCGATGGGGTTCTCCATCGCGGTCGTGCTGAGCGGCAGGAGCAGGCGGAGGCTCACGGTCCCCGTGACGTCGATGCTCAGCTCGCCACCGGCGCCGGCTCCGACCACCTGGCCGCCGTCGTCCAGCTCGAGGCTCACCGGACGGGAGACGCCGTACGCGCGCTGCCACGTCAGGTCGAGGCGCAGCCGGGCGCCGTCGGCGCTGTCGACCAGGCCCATGTCGAGGGTGGACCCCTCGCCGAGGGATGACTGCGCGATCGCCAGGGTCTCCTGCAGCGTGTCGGGCGTCATCGCCTGCAGCACGTGGACGGCACCGAGGAGCTCGTTCTCGACGAGGTAGGGCGTGCCCGCGGCGGGCACGGTGCCGATCTGCGGTGCCAGCACGAGCGTCGTGGCGGTCTGCCCGACGATGGTCGCCACGGTCGAGCCGACGACGACCTGGCGACCGACGAAGGCGCCGTCGAAGGACGCGCCAGGGTCCGTCAAGGTGGTGGTGGCCGGCACCGCCTCCACGATCGGCGGGCCCTCGGCTCCGGGGACTTCTGCCTGCTGGGTGTAGGTCACCCCCGCCCCTCCGCTCGCGCCTGCTCCGATGAGCTGGCTGACCGACGAGCCGACGAGCGGGATCTGTGTGTCGAGCCCTCCGCCGGTCATCGTGGTGAGGTCGGTGCCGATTCCGTCGAGCGCGCCCTGGACGCCTGCGAAGAGCGACAGCGGGTTCTCCTCGTCGAAGTTGAGCGCAGCGAGCAGTGCTGCCCGGTCGGCGTCCTCGGGGGTCACCGTGACGTCGGTGCCCTGGATGCCGTCGGCGAGGGCCTTGACCGTGCTGGTCAGCGTGATCCCCGTCGAGTCCTCGCCCTCCGCGAACGCGTCCGGCGCGTCGTCGACGTTGACGACGAGGTCGGCGACGACCGAGCCGCCGAGCTCGCTGGTGAAGACGCCGTCACCCGTGCCCACCGCTTGCTTGCGGACCTCCTCGACGAAGGCCGGGATGGGGATGGTGTCCACGTCGGTGTCGGGGTCAGGGTCGGTGAGGGTGAGGACCTGGAGGTGCTCGCCGTCCGGGACCTCCACGTCGACGGTGCCGTTGATCGTGAGGCCGAGGTAGCCGCTGGTGGTGCCGATCTGGACGGGCGAGGTGATGGCGGCGTCGGCGACCAGGACCTCGCGGTCCGACTGGCGCAGCAGGACACGGTCGGCGGCCAACGGGAGCGAGCTGATCACGCGGCCGAGCCCGCTGGCGTCGACCTGCTGGAACGGGCAGGGCGACCCCACAGTGGCGCTCGGGTTGCAGTCGGGGACCTCGTCGCCCGCCGCGTTGGTGTAGGTCAGGGGTGCACTCAGGTCGAGCGCCATCGGCAGGGTCACGACGACGTCCGGCGTGATGGTCGCGGTCGAGAGGTCGGCGTTGGCCGCGGCGATGCCGGTCGTCGTCGCGAGCGTGTCGGCGAGCTCGGGTGCGCCGGTCTTCGGGTCGGCGGCCTCGATCGAGAAGGTGGTGCCCTGCGTGGGCGTCCCGGCTGACCAGCCTTCGGGGGTGAGCGTGAGTGTGTTGCCGTCGACGATCTCGGCGATGGTGCCGTACGAAGCGCCGGCCTGGACCTTGCGTCCGACGAGCTCCGCTCCGGCCGTGCCCTGCGGGCCGTTGAAGTCCACGCCGCTGGCGCTGAGCCCGGTGTCGGAGAACGTGCCGACACCGGTGGTCGGTGCGCCGAGCGGGTTCAGCTCGAGGTCGGCGACACCTCCCCGGGTCGTCCGGATGGTGAAGCTGGCGACCAGGTCGTCGGGGTCGAAGGTGGCGGCGTCGTCGCCGCCGAGCACGTCGATGCTCCAGCCCGATGCGGCGTACGACGCGGAGTCCAGGGCGACGAGCATGTCCTGGAGCGAGGCGAACTTCGGCTGTCCCGGCGTCTGGTCGGTGGTGTCGGCATCGGGCACCTGGTCGAGGAGGAACGCCTTGATGCCGCCGACCGCGTCGACGGCATTGCCGATCGAGCCGCGCATCAGCGGGAGGTTGCCGTCCTCGGCGTCCTGCATGCCGATGATCGCGGACGCTGCCTGGGAGAGACCGGCCGCGAGGTCACGCGGGGTCAGGGTGAGGAAGGGCTGGGCCTCCACGGGCACGTCCGCGGTGACCGACGGTGCCTCGAAGGTCGCGGGCGAGGCGGACGAGAGCTCGACGGTGGCGCCGACGCTCGGGAGTCCTGCAACGACGGAGGTGCTGCGGGGCTCGGCCACGAGCGTGCCACCGAGCGACCCGGTGCGCGTCGCGGTGACGAGGCCGGTGCCGGCGCCGTCGGCGGCCAGCTCGCCGTCGAGCGCAGCAGGGGTGTCGGGGTTGTCGTAGGCCAGGACGCCGGCCGCGTCGTTGTCCGGGTTGGCCCAGGCCGTCGCGACGTTGCTGGACAGGCGGTAGTCGTCGGTCCCTGCCGTGCCGACCACCTTGACGCCGAGGATGCCGAGGCCGGCGTCGAGCTGCTTGCCCGCGGGCAGGTCCGCGGTCGTCGCGATGGCCATCGACGGCTGGGTGAGCCCGGCGACCTGCTTGACCGGGTCGTACCCGAGCGTGAAGGAGCCCGTCAGGGTGCCCGTGACGCGGATCCCGCTGCCGGTGGAGAGACTCAGCGTGCCGTCCTGGTCACGGATGTCGAGGCCGCCGTCCTGGGTGACGGTGCGGGTGAAGTCGATGGTCACGGTGTGGGCGGTCGACGCGGTGGTGAAGGTCCAGCCGCCGCCGTCTGCACCGTCGATGTAGCTCGCGAGGTCACCGAGGGTTGCCTGGGTGGCTGCGTTCTCCAGTCGCCCGCCCGCAGCGAGAAGGTCGCTGAACGCGGTGCGCAGCCCGACCGACCCGGCCGGGGTGACGGCAATGGTCGGCAGCTGGTCGGAGAGGGCCGTGCTCGACGCGATCTGCGGGACGAAGTCCGTCGCCAGGTTGTCGAGCAGGTCGGTCACCGCGAGGGTCGCATCGTCGGGTGCGGCCGCGACGGCAGGTGTCGCCGAGCTGACCGCCAGACCGGCGACGACCGTGAGCGAGACGATGGACGAGAACGCGGACTTCAGGGCTGTCGACACGTGTTTCCCCAGGACGTGCGAGACCGGTTCAGGCTCGGCTGCCAGCCCCGTTCAGCGAAGTGAGCCACACCACCTCGCCCCCCGACAAGGGACGGCGCAGGACTCCCCTGACGGGACTAGTCCAGGGCGACTTTTTCGCCCATTGGTGTATCAGCGGCCGCGCCCACCCCTGGGGATGAAGGCGTCCGTGACCAGCTAGGAGGAGACCCTCGACGTCAGGAGCTGGAGGATCGCCTGGAGCTCCTCGAACTCCTGCTCCCCGAGGCCCATCTGCTCCTTCATGCCGCACTGGATCCGGTCCGCGTGCTGGCGCAGGTCCTCGCCCCGGGGAGCGAGGGACACGACCACGTAGCGCTCGTCGGCGTTGTCCCTGCGTCGCTCGATCAGCCCACCTGACTCCATCCGCTTGAGCAGCGGGGTCAGGGTGCCGTGGTCCAGGCGCAGCTCCGTGGCGAGGTCGCGGACCGTGCAGCTGTCGTGCTCCCACAGGACGATGAGGACGAGGTACTGGGGATAGGTGATCCCGAGCTCGGCCAGGACCGGACGGTAGGCAGTGGTCACTGCCCGCGAAGCCGCGTAGAGGTCGAAGCAGAGCTGCTCCGACAGCGGAGGCGCCTTGATGAACATGCAGACATTCTGCCTCACGACCTATAGGTTGTGCACAAGTGGATTGTGCCCAAGGCACACTGCGCAGCTGAGCTGTCTGGGAGGGCACTGTGGCCAAGCACGTATTGAGCGACGCGCACGTACGAGATGCCGGAGTCACCGAGGACCTGCTGCTCCGATCGGGACAGGGCGACACGGCCGCGTTCGCCGACCTCTACGACCTGGTCTCGGCGCGGGTGTACGGCCTCGTGCAGTGCCTGGTCCGCGATGCGGTTGCCGCCGAGGCCGTCGCACGGGAGGTGTTCCTCGAGGTGTGGCGCCGGGCCGGTCGGTTCGACCCTGACGAGTCGAGCGCGCTCGCCTGGGTCCTCGCCCTGGCCCACCGTCTCGCCGTGCGTACCTGCCGCCTCTCGGCCCGGACGGAGGACCCGTCGTTCGTTCCCTGTCACGACACCACCCACCTCGAGACGTCGGGATTGTCCGAGCCGCAGGTGGAGGCGATCCACCTCGCCTACTTCGACTGCCTCGACCACCGGACGATCTCGACCAGGGTCCACTCCGACCGTCCCGCCTCCGCCCTGATCACCGACGGACTGAGACACCTGGAGCTGTCCACCGCATCAAGATGAGCGTCCGGATGAGCGTCAGGATGAGACGAAGGAGCGCCGCGACGGGTAAATTCGCGCGGTGCCCGACGCCCGCCCCCGCCGTACGTTCGCCGTGATCAGCCACCCCGACGCCGGCAAGTCGACCCTCACCGAGGCGCTCGCCCTGCACGCGCGGGTGATCACCGAGGCCGGTGCCGTCCACGGCAAGGGCGACCGCCGCGCCACCGTGTCCGACTGGATGGCGATGGAGAAGGCGCGCGGGATCTCGATCACGTCGGCGGCGCTGCAGTTCGTCTACCGCGACCACGTGATCAACCTCGTCGACACACCCGGCCACAGCGACTTCTCCGAGGACACCTATCGCGTCCTCTCCGCGGTCGACTCCGCCGTGATGCTGGTCGACGCGGGCAAGGGGCTCGAGCCGCAGACCCTCAAGCTCTTCAAGGTCTGCGCGCTGCGCGGGATCCCCGTCATGACCGTCATCAACAAGTGGGACCGCCCGGGCCTCTCGGCCCTCGAGCTGATGGACCTGATCCAGGCCAAGATCGGGCTCCGCCCCACTCCCCTGACCTGGCCCGTCGGTGAGGCCGGCGACTTCCGCGGCGTGATCGATCGGCGCACCGGCGAGTTCGTGAAGTACACCCGCACCGCTGGCGGCGCGACCCGCGCTCCCGAGCGGCGGATGTCCTCCGACGAGGTGGAGGAGGACGACGTACGCCTCTGGGCGGACGCGGTCGAGGAGCACGAGCTGCTGACCCTCGACGAGGCCGACCACGACCAGGCCCGCTTCCTCGCCGGCGAGACCACGCCGGTCATGTTCGCCTCGGCGCTCCAGAACTTCGGCGTCGCCCAGCTCCTCGACCTGCTGCTCGACATCGCCCCCGACCCCAGTCCCACCGAGGGCGTCGACGGGTCGGTCCGCGACACCGACGACGACTTCAGCGCCTTCATCTTCAAGGTGCAGTCCGGCATGAACAACCTGCACCGCGACCGCCTGGCCTACGCCCGGGTCGTGTCCGGCACCTTCGAGCGCGGCATGGTCGTCACGCACGCGACGACCGGCAAGCCGTTCGCGACCAAGTTCGCGCAGTCGGTGTTCGGCCGGGACACGACCGTGGTCGAGACGGCCGAGCCCGGCGACATCGTCGGCTTCGTCAACGCCCAGGCGCTGCGGGTCGGCGACACGGTCTACACCGGCGACGCGATCGAGTACCCGCCGGTCCCGAGCTTCGCCCCCGAGCACTTCGTCACCGCGAGCGCGGGCGACATCGGTCGCTACAAGCAGTTCCGCCGCGGGATCGAGCAGCTCGACCAGGAGGGCGTGGTGCAGGTGCTGCGCTCCGACCTGCGCGGCGACCAGAACCCCGTCCTGGCGGCTGTCGGCCCGATGCAGTTCGAGGTCGTCGAGGACCGGATGACCAACGAGTTCAACTCCCCCATCCGCTTCTCGCGGCTCGACTACCAGGTGGCCCGACGCACCGACGCCGCCGGCCGGGCCGCGCTGGCCGGCATGCGCGGCATCGAGGTCCTCGAGCGCAGCGACGGCACCCACCTCGCACTCTTCGTCGACCAGTGGCGCGCGATGGTCACGGCTCGCGACAACCCGGAGATCATGCTCGAGGCGCTGCCCGCCGGCGGCGCCTGAGCCTCCCTCCGGCCCCCCGCGTATCGTCGAGGAAGTGACCACGGCTCCTTCGCGCACCTTCAGCCTGGGCAACCAGTACGCCCGTGAGCTGGCCGACCTCGCCCTGCCGTGGCAGGCAGCGGAGACGCCGGAGCCGCGCCTGCTGGTCGTCAACGAGGCGCTGGCGGCCGACCTCGGCCTCGACCCGGACTGGCTGCGGAGCG
Source organism: uncultured Actinomycetota bacterium (assembly GCA_963708875.1). Classification (GTDB taxonomy): domain Bacteria; phylum Actinomycetota; class Actinomycetes; order Propionibacteriales; family Nocardioidaceae; genus Nocardioides. Next base: position 113,552 of record CAVPUL010000004.1, on the reverse strand, counting down.
CCGAGGGCATCGGCCTGCTCACCGGCACCGTCGTCCCGGACGGGGCGACACCGGTCGCACAGGCCTACGCCGGCCACCAGTTCGGCGGCTACTCCCCCCGTCTCGGCGACGGCCGCGCGCTGCTGCTCGGCGAGCTGGTCGGCAGCGACGGCTCGCCGCGCGATCTCCACCTCAAGGGCTCCGGGCGTACGCCGTTCTCGCGCGGCGGCGACGGGTTCGCAGCGATCGGCCCGATGCTCCGCGAGTACGTCGTCAGTGAGGCGATGCACGCCCTCGGCATCCCGACCACCCGTTCCCTCGCGGTCGTGGCGACCGGTCGCCCCGTCCGCCGCGAGTCCGTCCTGCCCGGCGCGGTCCTGGCGCGGGTGGCGAGCAGCCACCTGCGGGTCGGGACCTTCCAGTACGCCCGCTCCACCGGTGACACCGACCTGCTGCGCCGCCTCGCCGACCACGCGATCGCGCGGCACCACCCTGACGCCGCCGACGCCGAGCAGCCCTACGTCGCGCTGTTCGAGGCAGTGATGGACGTGCAGGCGTCGCTGGTCGCCCAGTGGATGCTGGTCGGCTTCGTCCACGGCGTGATGAACACCGACAACATGACGATCTCCGGCGAGACCATCGACTACGGCCCGTGCGCCTTCCTCGACGCCTTCGACCCGACCACCGTCTTCAGCTCGATCGACGAGCAGGGCCGCTACGCCTACGGCAACCAGCCGATCGTCGCGGAGTGGAACCTGGCCCGGTTCGCCGAGTCGCTCCTCCCGCTCCTCGCGGACGACGAGGAGGCTGCCGTGGCGGTGGCGACCGCGTCCCTGGGCACGTTCCGCGACCGCTACTCCGCGGCGTGGACGGCCGGCATGCGGGCCAAGCTCGGCCTCTCCGACACTGCCGACAGCCACGTGGTCAACGACCTGGCCGCGCTGATGACCGCCGACCATCCCGACCACACCTCGTTCTTCCGGGCGCTCGGGTCAGCGGCTCGCGGCGACACCGAGCCGGCCCGCGGGATGTTCCTCGACCTCGCCGGCTTCGACGCGTGGTCGGAGCGGTGGCTCGCGCTGTCGCCGGACGCCGACGCGATGGACCGCGTCAACCCGGCGTACGTCCCGCGGAACCACCTCGTCGAGGAGGCGCTCGCCGCCGGGACCGACGGCGACCTCGCACCGTTGGAGCAGCTCCTCGACGTGCTGGCCGCACCCTTCGACGTACGTCCCGGGCTGGAGCGCTACCTCGAGCCCGCGCCCGACTCGTTCGCCGGCTACCAGACCTTCTGCGGCACCTGACCCGAGCCGCGTGCCGTTCTGCTGTCAGCAGAACGACGGGCCAGCGCCCCCGCAGCGTGGCTAGATTCGATCCATGGGTGACGTCGTGCGGTTCCCGGTCCAGCAGTCCGAGCCGGCGCCGGCTGCGCCCGAGCCCCTCTGGCGCGAGCTGGTCGGCGAGGAGCTGCATCGCGAGCGGGTCGACCGCGGCGAACGGCTCGTGGACGTGGCCGAGCGGGCCGGTGTCTCGATGCAGTACCTCTCGGAGATCGAGCGCGGCCTCAAGGACCCCTCCTCGGAGATGCTCCAGGCGATCGCCGGCGCGCTCGACCTGAGCGTCCGCGAGCTCGCGGTGCGCACCGCGCGGCCCGATGCGCTCGCCCTGGCCGCCTGAGCCCGGGGGTCAGACCAGCCCGCACTCAGGCCAGCGTCGCCGGCGCCTGGTCGTGCAGCACCGTGTCGACGATGCCGTAGTCGACGGCGGCCGCACCCGGCAGCACGAGCGTGCGGTCGGTGTCCTGGCGGATCTGCTCGGGCGTGCGCCCGGTGTGCCGCGCCAGGACCTCCTCGAGCTCGAGCCGCACCCGCGCGACCTCGTCCGCCTCGAGGATGAGGTCGGGGATGGTGCCGCGACCCTGCGTCGCAGGCTGGTGCAGCACCACCCGACCGTGCGGCAGGATCGCGCGGCTGCCCGGCGCTCCCCCGGCCAGCAGCACCGCTGCCGTCCACGCCGCCTGCCCGACACAGACCGTCTCCACCCTCGGCTTCACGAACTGCATCGCGTCGTAGATCGCGAGCATCGCCGAGATCGAGCCGCCGGGTGAGTTGATGTAGAGGCTCATCGGGACCTCGGGGTTCTCCGAGGACAGGTGCAACAGCTGCGCGATCACCACGTTGGCGACACCGTCGTCGATCTCGGTGCCGAGGTAGACGATCCGCTCGGACAGCAGCCGCGAGTAGAGGTCGAGGGTCCGCTCGCCACGCGGCGTCTGCTGGACGACGTACGGGATGGCATAGCTGCTCATCGCACACCCGCCAGGCCGACGGAGCGTTGGTGCGCCGGCGTCACGCGGTCGACCGAGGTGATGACCTGGTCGACGAAGCCGTACGCCAGTGCGGCCTCGGCGCTGAACCACCGGTCGCGGCGCGAGTCGACCTCGATCGTCTCCCGGCTCTGCCCGGTGTGCTCGGACACCAGGCCGATCACGGTGTCGCGGGTGAGGCGCAGGTCCTCGGCCTGGAGCTCGATGTCGACGGCCGTGCCGCCGATGCCCGCGGATCCCTGGTGCAGCAGGACCCGGGAGTGTGGGAGGGCGTACCTCTTGCCGGGTGTCCCGGCCGACAGCAGGAACTGGCCGGCGCTGGCCGCCATCCCCATGGCGAGGGTGCTGACGTCGTTGGGGATCAGGCGCATCACGTCGTGGATGGCGAGCATCGCCGATACCGAGCCGCCGGGAGAGTTGATCCAGAGGGCGATGTCGGCGCGCGGGTCCTCGGCGGAGAGCAGGAGCAGCTGGTGCATCAGCCGGTTGCCGTTGCCCTCCCGCAGCTCCTCCCCCAGCACGATGATGCGTTGGTGCATGAGTCGGCGGACCAGCTCGTCCTCCATCGGTGGGGGGATGCGTTCTGACGTGGGATTGATGCTCATGCCCCCACCGTCGACGCGGCCGGCACCGCTCACCACAGGGCGTTCTGCGCGTGGCAGTTCTGCCTGGGGCGGAGCGCCTCACGCGTCGTAGACGCACTCCCCGTCGATCCAGGTCGACCGCACGCGTGCGGCGCCGATCTCGTCGGGCGTCTCGAACGGGTCGCGGTCCAGCACCACGAGGTCGGCGACCAGGCCGGGCGCGATGCGACCGGCGTCGTCGCGGTGGTTCACCCACGCCGAGCCGCTCGTGTACGCCGCGAAGGCGTCCTCGATCTCGGAGGGCCTGCTCGGGCAGGAACGGCTCGGTGCCGGCCGGTGCCGGCTCGTCGTACGCCGTCCGGTGGACCGCGACGTGGATGGCCGCGAGCGGGTCCGGGGTGCTGACCGGCCAGTCGCTGCCCGCGACGAGCCGGGCGCCGGCGCGGTGCAGGTCGCCGAACGGATACTGCCTGGCGGCGCGCTCCTCGCCGAGGAACGGGATCGTCAGCTCGGTCATCTGGTCGTCGAGGCACGCCCACAGCGCCTGGATGTTGGCGGCCACGCCGAGCTCGGCGAACCGCGGCACGTCGTCGGGGTGCACCACCTGGAGGTGGGCGATCTGGTGCCGCCGCGCCGGGTCGGTGCCCTCGAGCGCGTCGAGCGCCTCGCGCACGCTGCGGTCGCCGAGCCCGTGGAAGTGGACCTGGAAGCCGTTGCGGTCGAGCTCGCGGACGTGGTCGCGCAAGCGGCCCGGTTCGACGAAGGAGATGCCGGTGTTGCTCGTCGCGTGGCCACACCGGTCGAGGTAGGGCTCGATCATCGCGGCGGTCCCGTTCTCGGCGACACCGTCCTGCATGATCTTGATGGCCGTCGCCGCGAAGCGCCCGGCGCTGTAGTCGCCGCGCTTCGCGAGCAGGTCGGCGACCTGCTCCTCGTCGCGGTCCCGCTCCCACCACAGGGCACCGACCACGGTGCCGGTGAGGTCGCCGCGGGCGGCGGCGCGCGCGTAGGTCGGGCCGACGTCGCGCATGCCGGCGTACGCCCCGACGATCGCGTCCTGCCAGCTGGTGATGCCCCACGAGTGCAGGTGGCGCTGGCCCTCCAGGAGCGCGGCGTACATCTCGTCGTCGTCCGCCGCGGGCAGCACGTGCCCGAGCAGCGCCATCGCCCCCTCGTGCAGGACGCCGGTGGGCGCCCCGTGCTCGTCGCGCTCGACGTGTCCGTCGGCCGGGTCGGGCGTGCTCGCGGTGATGCCGGCGACCTCGAGCGCCCGCGAGCTCACCCACATGCCGTGGTGGTCGCGGTTGGCCAGGGCGACCGCCCGGCCCGGCACGGCCTCGTCCAGCTCGCGAGCGGTCGGCAGGCCACCGGGGAAGGCGCCCATCGCCCAGCCGCCGCCCTGGATCCAGTCGAGGCCGGGATGGGCACGCGCGTGGTCGGCGATGTGCTCGAGATAGGCCGCCCTGTCGAACGGGAGACCGCTCAGGTCGCAGGACAGCCGCTCGAGCCCGCCCTGCACCGGGTGCACGTGGGCATCGGTGAAGCCGGGGAGGAGCAGCCCTCCGTCGACGTCGACGACGGGTGCACCGATCGGCGCCACGTCGTGGCCGACCGCCTCGATCCGACCACCGGAGACGACCACGTCGCCGACCCGGCCGCGGTGGGCCGTGCCGTCGAAGACCGCTGCGTTCCTGAAGACCGTCGTGCGCACGGGCTCATCCTGCCGGGCTCAGCGGGTCGGACGCACCAGCCTGTCGTCGGGGATGACCGCGACGCCGACGATCTCGATGAGCGCCTCGGGCTGCCAGAGCGCGGTCGTGCCGATGCCGGCCATCGCGGGGTAGACGGCGCCGGCGAGCTCGCGCCACGCGGCGCCGATCTCGCGGCCGTGCGCCTGGTAGTCGGGGATGTCGGTGAGGTAGATCGTGATCGAGACCAGGTCCTCGGGGACGCCGCCGGCCTCGCGCAGCGTGGTGAGCACGTTGCCGAACGCCTGGCGGAACTGCTCGACGATGCCGCCCTCGACGATCCGCATGTCCGCGTCGAGCGCGGTCTGGCCGCCGAGGTGGAGCGTGTTGCCGCTCAGGGTGCCGTGCGAGTAGCCGCTCGGAGCGGCGAGCGAGGCGGGGTTCACGGCGACGGGAGTGAGGTCGGTGCTCATGCCTGTGACCCTAGAGGTCTATTGACAACCTGACAACGTTCGTGCGAGAACTGAAATATGCAGGACGACGTCCGGGGCCTCCCCCTCGCCCCTCCCGGCAAGGTGATCTGCTGCGGCCTCAACTACGGCGACCACATCGCCGAGACCGGGCGGGAGCGACCGGCGTACCCCACGCTCTTCGCCAAGTACGCCGACACGCTGCTGCCCGACGGCGCCGACATCGTGCTGCCGACCGGCCTCGAGGTCGACTACGAGGCCGAGCTCGCCGTCGTCGTGGGCGCCGAGCTGCGCGGCGCCACCCGTGAGGAGGCGGAGCGGGCCATCGGCGGCTACACCGTGGCCAACGACATCTCGGTGCGCGACTGGCAGCGCCGCACGCTCCAGTGGTTCCAGGGCAAGGCGTGGGACGCCACCACCCCGATCGGTCCGGTCGTCGTCGCGCCCGACGCGGTCGACCCGGTCGCCGGTCTCGACGTCGTCTGCCGGGTCAACGGCGAGGAGCGGCAGCACGGCAACACCCGCACCCTCGTCTTCGACTGCGCCGACCTGCTGGCATACGTCTCCACCTTCACCGTGCTCCGTCCCGGCGATGTCGTCCTGACCGGGACGCCCGGTGGGGTGGGCATGGCCATGACCCCGCCGAGCTACCTCGCCGACGGCGATGTCGTCGAGACCGAGATCGAGGGCATCGGCCTCCTGACCAACACGATCCGCTTCACCGACCCGATCGACCACTGAGAGGCCACCATGGACCCCGACTTCGACCAGTACGTCCTCGAGGGCGACGCCTCGTCCTACGCCAACGAGGCAGGCATCGTGATGCCGTTCGTGACCCGCGCGGGCGACGAGCCCGACCGGACCGGCCAGAGCGAGGGCGCGAGCCGGATCAGCGGCATCAGCATCCAGCACACGCCGGCGACCCGGCTGTGGTTCGGCAAGGTGCACAACCTCGCGGGCTACCGGTCCGCGCCGCACCACCACGGCGAGGCCGAGACCGGCGGCTACGTGCTGTCGGGGCGGGCGCGGATCTACTTCGGCGAGCGGTTCGAGGACTACCTCGACATGTCCGAGGGCGACTGGGTCTTCGTGCCGCCGTTCATGCCGCACGTCGAGTGCAACCTCGACCGCAACAACCCGCTGACCTGGATGACCACCCGCACGCCGGAGAACATCGTGGTCAACCTCCCCCAGGTCGACGACACCGATCTCCGCGACTGGGCCGAGCGCCCGTGAACGAGCTGCCGTCACCCACCTCGCAGACCGTCACCGACGCGATCGCCCTGACCGAGTGCGACGCACAGGTCTTCGACCGCGCCTTCACCGCGACCACGCAGCCGTGCCCGTGGCCCAAGGCCTACGGCGGCGACATGGTCGCGCAGGCGCTGGTCGCCGCCTCCCTCACCGTCCCAGCGTCAGGCCCAGGAGGCAAGGCGATGCACTCGATGCACTCCTACTTCATGCGGCCCGTCGACATCGGCGCCGAGGTCCGCTACGAGGTCGAGGTGCTGCGCGACGGCCGCGGCTACAGCACCCGCCAGGTGCGCGGCTTCCAGAACGACAAGCCCGTCTACGTCTGCCTCGCGAGCTTCGCGGCCGGCGAGGCGAGCGGCAGCTTCGCGGCGACCGCACCCACCGACGTACCGGATCCGGAGTCGTTGCCCACCTCGGCGGCCTACCTCGAGGACCGCGCCGGCGGCACGATGACCGAGACCTCGAAGGCCTACTGGTCGGGTGGCCGCAGCTTCGACATGCGGCACGTGCCCGGGCCGGTCTACCTCACCGTCGAGGGCGACCGGTCCCCCCACCAGGCCGTGTGGGTGCGTCCGTACGACGCGCTCCGTCCGGTCGAGGGCCTCACCGACGCCCAGCGCGACACCGCCGCACTCGCCTACGTGTGCGACTACACGATCCTCGAGCCGACGCTCCGCGTCCTCGGTCTGGCCTGGGCCGACGAGGGTCTGGTCACCGCCAGCCTCGACCACGCGATGTGGTTCCACAGGCCGGTCGTGATGGACGACTGGCTGCTCTACGTGCAGGACGCGGTGTCGGTGGAGGACGGACGCGGGTCGGCCGTCGGGCACTTCTTCACGACGAGCGGCGAGCTGGTCGCCACGGTCGTCCAGGAAGGCATGCTGCGCGCGGCGGGGGCGGCCGGATGAGCGCCTCACGCGACCTGCAGCTGTCCCCCACGGGCCACGTCGACACCTTCGCCCGCGACCACCTGCCGCCGGCGGACCAGTGGCCGGTGCTGGAGTTCACCACTCCCGCGCTCGCCTACCCCGAGCGGCTCAACGCGGGCGTGGAGCTCCTCGACGCCGTGATCGCCGAGCACGGCGCGGACCGTCCCGCGCTGCGTACGCCGGACGGCACCACCTGGACCTACGGCGAGCTGAAGCAGCGGGCCGACCAGGTCGCGCACGTGCTGGTCGACGACCTCGGGCTCGTCCCCGGCAACCGGGTGCTGCTGCGCTCCCCCAACAACCCGTGGACCGTCGCCGCCTGGCTCGGCGTGCTGAAGGCCGGCGGCGTCGTGGTCACCACGATGGCGGCGCTGCGGGCGACCGAGCTCGCACCGATCATCGAGAAGACGCGGCCCCTCGTCGCGCTGGTCGACCACCGCTTCGTCGACGACGTCCACACGGTCCGGGACACCTCGGCGCCCGACCTCGTCGTGGTGCCCTACGGCGGTGACGGCGCCGACGACCTGTCGCGACGGATCGTCGGCAAGCCGACCCACTTCGACGCCGTCGACACCGCGGCCGACGACGTCGCCCTGTTCGGACCGACGTCGGGCACGACGGGCGTCCCCAAGATCACCACGCACTTCCACCGCGACGTGCTGGCCATCGACGACACCTTCGGCCGCGACGTGCTGCGCCTCGAGCCGACCGACGTCGTCGCCTGCACGGCTCCCCTGGCCTTCACGTTCGGGCTCGGGATGCTCGTCGTCTTCACCCTGCGTGCCGGCGCGTGCGCCCTCCTCACCGAGGCGGCCACCCCGGTGCAGCTCGCCGACCTCGTGGCCGAGGCGGGCGTCACGGCCCTCGCGACCGCACCCACGGCGTACAAGCAGATCGTCGCCTCCGGGCACGTCGACCGGCTCTCCGGACTGCGGGTCGCGGTGTCGGCGGGCGAGCACATGGCGCAGGCCACGTGGGAAGGGATCCGCGACGCGATCGGGCTGAAGGTGATCGACGGCATCGGCGCGACCGAGATGCTGCACATCTTCATCTCCGCGGCCGGTGACGACATCCGGCCCGGCGCCACCGGCAAGCCGGTCGCGGGCTATCGCGCTGCGATCCTCGACGCGGACGGCAACGAGGTCGCTGCGGGCATCGAGGGTCGGCTCGGCGTCATCGGGCCCGTCGGCTGCCGCTACCTCGACGACGAGCGCCAGCGCGGCTACGTCGTCAACGGCTGGAACGTCACGGGCGACACCTTCCTGCGCGACGACGACGGCTACTACTGGTACCGCTCGCGCACCGACAACATGATCGTCTCCTCGGGCTACAACATCGGCGGCCCCGAGGTCGAGGAGGCGCTCGGCTCGCACCCGGACGTCGCGGAGGTGGGCGTCGTCGCGGCGCCCGACGAGCAGCGCGGGTCGATCGTCTGCGCCTTCGTCGTGCTGCGCGAGGGCGTCGAGGGCGACGCCGCCAAGGTCACCGAGCTCCAGGACCACGTCAAGGGCCGGCTGGCTCCCTACAAGTACCCGCGCGCCGTCCGGTTCGTGGATGCGCTGCCCCGCAACACCAGCGGCAAGCTGCAGCACTTCAAGCTGCGGCGGCTCGCAGAGACCGGCACCGCGTCGGACCCGAAGCCGGAGGCCTCCTCGTGAAGATCGCCATCGTCGGAGGCGGGCCCGGCGGGCTCTACTTCGCCACCCTGATGAAGACCCTCGACCCGTCCCACGAGATCACCGTCTGGGAGCGCAACGCACCCGACGACACCTTCGGCTTCGGGGTCGTCTTCTCCGACGAGACGCTCGGCAGCATCGAGGGAGCCGACCGCGTCGTGCACGAGCGGATGGAGCGCAGCTTCGCCCGCTGGACCGACATCGACGTCGCCGTCACCGACGCGAGAGGAGAGGGGGCCGGCGAGCGCCACGCGTTCACCGTCGGAGGCCAGGGCTTTGCGGCGATGTCGCGCAAGGAGCTCCTGCAGATCCTCCAGGAGCGGGTCGCCGAGCTCGGTGTCACGGTCCACTTCAGCACCGAGGCCCCGGACCCTGACGAGCTGCGGGCGTCGTACGACCTGGTGCTCGCCGCTGACGGGCTCGGCTCGAAGCTCCGCACGACGTACGCCGACCGGTTCGGGCCGTCGCTCGACCGGCGCCCCAACAAGTACATCTGGTTCGGCACGGACCTGGTCTTCGAGGCGTTCCAGTTCTTCGTCAGGCACACGGAGTGGGGCACCATGCAGATCCACGGCTACCCCTACTCCGACGCAGGCTCGACCTTCATCGTCGAGATGCACGAGGACGTGTGGCGCCGCGCCGGATTCGACCGCACCGAGGGCGACCACTTCCCACCCGGCGTCTCCGACGACCACGCCGTCGCGCGGGTCGCGGAGATCTTCGCCGACGAGCTGCAGGGCCACGAGATCCTCACGAACAACTCGAAGTGGCTCAACTTCCACACCGTGCGCAACGAGCACTGGCACGACGGCAACGTCGTGCTGCTCGGCGACGCCGCGCACACCGCCCACTTCTCGATCGGGTCGGGCACCAAGCTGGCGATGGAGGACGCGCTCGCCCTGGCCGCCTGCCTGCACGAGCACCCGACCCTGGAGGCCGCGCTCGAGGCCTACGAGACCGAGCGCAAGCCGGTCGTCGAGTCGACGCAGCGCGCCGCGCAGGCGTCGATGGAGTGGTTCGAGAACATCGGCATGTACGCCGGCCAGGACCCCGCGCAGTTCGTCTTCAACCTGCTCACCCGCTCGCGCCGGATCACGTTCGAGAACCTCGGCGACCGCGACGCGGAGTTCGCCGCGCGCATGGAGCGTGACTTCGCCCGCTCGCAGGGCGGCGACGAGACCGCGCCCGCCATGTTCCAGCCGGTGCGGATCGGCGAGCTGGAGCTGAAGAACCGGGTGATGCTCTCGCCCATGGACATGTACGTCGCCACCGACGGGGTGCCCGACGAGTTCCACCTCGTGCACCTCGGCGGCAAGGCCCTCGGCGGCGCCGGCCTGGTGATGACGGAGATGACCTGCGTGTCACCGGAGGGCCGGATCACCCTCGGTTGCCCGGGCATGTGGACCGACGAGCAGCGCGACGCCTGGCGACGGGTCGTCGACTTCGTGCACACCCGGTCGACCGCCCGGATCGGGATGCAGCTCGGCCACTCCGGTCGCAAGGGTTCGACCAAGCTGATGTGGGAGGGCATGGACGAGCCGCTCGACGACGACAACTGGGAGGTCATCGGCCCCTCGGCCCTGCCCTACGGCGACCAGTGCCACGTGCCGCGTGAGGCGACCCGGGACGACCTCGACAAGGTCGTGGCCGACTTCACCGAGTCCGCCCGGCGCGCGGTCGAGGCGGGCTTCGACCTGATCGAGGTGCACGCCGCCCACGGCTACCTGCTCAGCTCGTTCCTCTCCCCCGTCAGCAACCGGCGCACCGACGACTACGGCGGCGACCTGCAGAACCGGCTCCGGTTCCCGCTGGAGGTCTTCGACGCCGTACGCGCCGTCGTGCCGCCGCACGTGCCGGTGACCGTGCGCATCTCGGCGACCGACTGGATGCCCGACGGCAACACCGACGAGGACGCCGTCGAGATCGCGCGTGCCTTCATCGAGCACGGCGCGGCCGCCATCGACGTGTCGTCCGGCCAGGTCGGCAAGGACGAGAAGCCGGCGTTCGGCCGCTCCTACCAGACCCCGTTCGCCGACAAGATCCGTCACCGCGTGGCCGAGCCGGCGGGCGTGAAGGTGATCGCCGTCGGCGCGATCTCCAGCCACGACGACGTGAACTCGATCCTGCTCGCCGGCCGGGCCGACATCTGCGCGATGGGTCGTCCGCACCTCTACGACCCGAGCTGGACGCTGCACGCCGCGGCCGAGCAGGACTACGTCGGCCGACGGTGCGGACTGGCCCGTGCCGTGGGAGGCGGGACGTCGCAAGCCGCCGACGTCGCGCACCGACAAGGTCCCGCCGCGCCTGCAGCTGCTGCGCGAGGGCGTGGCCGACGACGTGCACGTCCGCTGGACGCCGCGGAAGACACCGTGATCGAGACGGGTGCGCCCACGACGCACAACCGACGGTCGCGCACGACAGTGGTGACCTTCCTCGGCGCGGTCGTACGCCCGATGGGTGCCTGGATGCCCATCGCGGGCGCGGTCGACCTGCTGGTGCAGGCCGGACTCGACGCGCCGAGCGTGCGCACGGCAGTCCACCGGCTCAAGGGCAACGGCTGGCTCGAGTCGGAGGCACGCGACGGCGCCCGCGGCTACGCCCTCACCGGCACCGCGCTCGAGACACTGGCCGCCGGCGACGAGGTGATCTGGCACGCACGGACGCCGGCCGAGCTCGACGACGGCTGGTGCATCGTCCACTTCGGCGTCCCGGAGTCGATGCGACCCAAGCGCCAGCAGCTGCGCGCGCACCTCGCGCACCTCGGCTTCGGCAACGTCGGGACGGCGCTCTGGATCGCGCCGGCCCGGATGCGTACGGCAGCCCAGCGAGCCGTCGCCGAGCTCGAGCTCGAGGCCCACACGGCCGTGTTCGTCGGCGACTACCACGGCACGCAGGACCTCACCGGGCTGCTCTACGACAGCTGGGACCTCGCCGGGATCGACCGTCGCTACCGCGACTTCGTGTCCGCCCACCAGGCGCTCGCCACGAACGTCGAGCGTGAGCGGCCGGACCCGGCCGAGGCGTTCCCGACCTACCTCGCGCTCCTCGACCAGTGGCGGCGGTTGCCGTTCCGCGACCCGGGACTCCCGGGTGAGGTGCTCGCTCCCGACTGGAGCGGCCCGCGCGCGGTGGCGCTGTTCGAGCGCCTGGTGGCCGGCCTCGAGGACCCTGCCCTGGCCCACGCCCGCGCGCACTGGACGCCGGCCTGAAGCCAGCATGGGGTGCACCGGACTAGCGTCGGGGCATGGGTGCGGAGGAGCAGCGGGCGGCCGACGCCGCCATGCTGCCCATCGTCGCCTCCCTCGCACCGGCGGGAGTGATCGCTGCCCACTGGCTCCCCGATCGCGACGGCGACCCGGTCGTGTGGCTCCGCGTCCAGACCGAGGCCGGACGCGTGGCGGTGGAGTCGTACCCCTGGGTGCTGCCCCAGGTGCAGGTGATGATGTCCCGGCTGGGACTGTCCGGCGACAAGGTGATGGCGCTGCGGCTGGAGGTCACGTCGGTCGAGGCCGAGGACCGGCTGTTCGAGGGCTGAGGGTGCTCAGGCCTTCCTGATCCGGATCGCGCCCTTGGCGGTTGCGGGGTCGACGACCGTGCCGCCCTGGGTGATGACCACCTCGCCGCGATCGACGAGGCGACGGGCAGCCCTGCGGGCCGGCTCCATCAGGTCACGCCACTCCTGCTCGTCGTCCCCGGCCACGGCACGAGCGGCGTCGGACGGGCAGATCGTGGACGTCCGGGCCCGCTGGGCGAGCAGGTCGAGGATCGTCGACTCCAGCCGCTGGTCGACGTCCGGGTCACTCGCCACGGAGGGACCCCTCCACTGCGCTGTCGATCGCGTCGTTGAAGCTCGCCAGACCCTGCGCCAGGTCTGCGGTGGACTGCTCCCCCAGGGTGTTCACGATCGCGCGGAGGCCATCTCTCCGGATCTCCGAGTCGCTGCGGTAGGCCGCCTCGCCCGCCGCCGTGGCCCGGATCAGCTTGGCCGCCGAGTCCGGCTCGTCGTAGCGCTCGACGAAGCCGTGGCCGATCACCGCGTGCACCTGGCGGTTGATCGTGGACTGGTCGAGGCCGAGGTAGTCCGCGAGCCCACGCAGCGTGTGCGGGCCGTCCTCGACCAGGATCCACAGGATCTTGAACGCCGACGCGTCCAGGGTCCTGGCAGCCGAGGTCATCTCCCGTCGGCGACCCAGCCGCACCAGCTCGTTGCTGAGTGCGCGCAGGGTCTCGTCGGTGACCGCCTTCGCGGAGGTGGTGGTGGGTGGCACGTCTGCGACCTCTCGCTCTCCGGGATCAGGCGTGGGTGCTGGTCACGGTGTCGGCCGACAGGTCGTCCGCGGCGGTGTCGGACCGACCCTCGGAGCGGCGTACGACGCTCGGCACCGCGGCAGCGAGCGCGACACCGATGAAGGCGGCGAGCGCGCCCACGACGAAGCACCACTTGAAGGCCGACTCGGTGGGGACGGCGAAGCCACCCAGGCTGGTGGTGCTGCTGGTGAGCAGGGTCGCCATGACCGCGGCCGCGAGCGTGGTGCCGGCCGAGCGCATCAGGCCGTTGACGCCCACGGCCGAGGCGGCCTCGCGGGCCGGGACCGCGTCGAGGATCAGCGTGGGCATCGCGGCGTAGCCGATGCCGACGCCGGCGGAGGCGACGCAGGACGCCACCAGCAGCTGCCACGGAGCACCCATCAGGACGAGCGCGACCAGGTAGCCCGAGCCGAGCACGGCCGCCCCGATCATCAGCGTCTGCTTGGGCCCGATGCTGCGCATCAGCCGGCTCGAGACGGGGGCGAAGACCATCATCATCAGTCCGCCCGGAGCCATCCAGAGGCCGGCGGCGAGGATCGACTGGCCGAGGCCGTAGCCGGTGGCCTCGGGCATCTGCAGCAGCTGGGGCACGACGATCGCCTGCGCCATCATCCCGAACCCGATCGCGACGGCGGCGAGGTTGGTCATCAGCACCGGCAGCTGCGCGGTCGTGCGCAGGTCGACCAGCGGCTCGGCCTGGCGGAGCTCGAAGACGCCCCACAGCAGGAGGACCACGATGCCGAGCACGATCGCACCCCACGTGCGACCGCTGTCCCAGCCCCACGTGCTGCCCTTGGAGACACCGACGAGGAAGGCCGAGAGGCCGACGGCCAGACCGATCGCGCCGGGGACGTCGAGCCGCCCGGACGATCCGTCGTGCACGTGCGGCACGGCCACCCACGTCAGCACGGTGATGACACCAGCGAGCGCGGCGGCGACCCAGAAGAGCGCGTGCCAGTCGCCGGAGTCGGCGATCCAGGCGGCGAGCGGCAGGCCGATGGCGCCGCCGACGCCGAGGGTGGCGCTCATCGTGGCGACCGCCGTGGTGGCCATCTCCGGCGGAGCGAACTCGCGGATGAACGAGATGCCGACGGGGATGAAGCCCATCGCCAGACCCTGCAGGGCACGGCCCGCGAGCATCGGCGCGAGCGAGTCGGACATCGCACACACGACGGAGCCGACGAAGAGGAGGGCGGCGCTGGCGGTGAGCACGCGCTGCTTGCCGACCAGGTCGGCGATGCGACCGGCGACGGGCATGGTGACCGCCGCGGCGAGCAGGGTGATGGTCACGACCCACGACGCGTTGGCCGCGGAGGTCGACAGGAGCTGGGGCAGCTCGCTCTGGATCGGGATCACCATGGTCTGGGTGAGGGCGGCGCTGAGGCCACCCGCACAGAGGACCGCGATGGCGAGACCGGGTCGCGCGGCGACCGTCGTACGAGAAGTCATGTGTGCAACATACACATGTTGCGGATCGCAACCAATTTGCGTGGTGTGACCTCGCCCTCAACGGGCCCGTCGCAGGCATAGGTTGCGCGGGTAGCCGGTTGAGACCCCTGGCAGACGACGTCGACGAAAGGCACCACCATGCGCGCACTCCTCCAGCCCCAGTTCGGCGACCCGGCCGAGGTCCTCTCGGTCCAGGAGGTCCCCGCCCCCGAGCCCGGTCCCGGCCAGGTGCTCGTGCGCGTGCTGCTCTCCCCCATCCACAACCACGACCTGTGGACCGTGCGCGGCAGCTATGGCTTCAAGCCCGAGATGCCTGCCCGTGCCGGCACCGAGGCCGTCGGCGTCGTGGAGGCGCTCGGCGAGGGTGTCGAGCACCTGGTCATCGGCCAGCGGGTCGCGACCGGCGGCAGCTTCGGCGCCTGGGCCGAGCTCATCGTCGCCCCGGCCGCCGGGCTGGTCCCCGTCCCGGACGAGATGCCCGACGAGGCGGCCGCCCAGCTGGTCTCGATGCCGTTCAGCGCGATCGCGCTGATCGACTTCCTCGAGGTCTCCGAGGGCGACTGGATCGTCCAGAACGCGGCCAACGGTGCTGTCGGTCGGCTCGTCGCCCAGCTGGCCGCCGCGCGTGGCGTGAACGTCCTCGGCCTGGTCCGTCGCGCCGACGGCGTCGAGGAGCTGCGCGACCAGGGCATCGAGCGCATCGTCGCCACGGACGACGACGGCTGGCGCGACCGCGTACGACAGCTCGTGGGCGACGCGCCGATCGTGGCCGGGGTCGACTCCGTCGGCGGGTCCGCCGCCGGCGACGTGGTGTCGCTGCTGGCCGAGGACGGCGTGCTCGTGGTCTTCGGCGCGATGGCCTCGCCCACCCTCCAGATCGCGTCGGGCGACGTGATCTTCAAGCAGGTCGTGGTCAAGGGCTTCTGGGGCAGCAAGGTCTTCCCGGCGATGGACCGCGAGAAGCGGGGCCGCCTGATGGGCGAGCTCATGTCGGGCATCGCGTCCGGCACGCTCACCGTGCCGGTCGAGAAGGTCTACTCCCTCGACGAGATCGCCGATGCGGCACGCGCCAGCGCCGAGCCCGGTCGCCGCGGCAAGATCCTGCTGCGTCCCTGAGGCGCGTCGAGGGTCAGTCGACCAACATCTCGCCGAGCTCGTTCCAGTCGTCCTGGTCGACGTCCTGGCTGACGATCTTCGGCGTCGATGCGAGGTAGGGCGGCAGCTCGGACTGCGCGGCCCTGAAGTGCGCCGAGCCCACGTGCGCTCCCCCGGCGTCGCCGTCGCGGAAGGCCTCGACCAGGACGTACTCGGTCGGGTCGTCGAGGCTGCGCGACCACTCGAACCACAGGCAGCCCTCCTCGGCCCGGGTGGCCTCGGTGAAGGCCCGCGAGATCTCGGGCCACGCCTCGGCGTGCTCGGGCTTCACGGCGAACTTGGCGGTGATGAAGATCAACAGGCACCTCGCAGGTGGTTTCGGAGCGGTCGTCTCGAGGCTACCCACCGCCCTTCGGAGGTGACCGAGGAGCGGCTGCCCTCCTAGCGTCGGAGGTCGGGCGCGCTCCTGCGCCCCACCACTCTCTGGGGGCTTCCATGGCGACCAAACGACCGAGCACGACGACGCCGGACGAGCGCGGGGAGGGCGACGAGCTGCACCAGGGGGTGAAGCGCGGCGAACGGATGACGACGTCGACGGGCGTGCCGCTCGGCGACGGGCAGAACTCGCTCAAGGTCGGTGACCGCGGGCCCACGCTGCTCGAGGACTTCGCGCTCCGCGACAAGATCTTCCACTTCGACCACGAGCGCATCCCGGAGCGGGTCGTGCACGCCCGCGGCTACAGCGCCCACGGCACGCTGGAGTGCCTCGACGCGATCCCCGACCTCACCCGCGCGGCACCGTTCCAGCGCAAGGGCAAGAAGACCGAGGCGTTCGTCCGGTTCTCCACGGTGGCGGGCAACCTCGGCTCCCCCGACCTGGCCCGGGACGTACGCGGCTTCGCGGTGAAGATGTACACCGAGGAGGGCAACTGGGACCTCGTCGGCAACAACATCCCGGTCTTCTTCATCCAGGACGCGACGAAGTTCCCCGACCTCGTCCACGCGGTCAAGGAGGAGCAGGACCGCGGCTGGCCGCAGGCGGCATCGGCCCACGACACCTTCTGGGACTTCGTCTCCCTCATGCCGGAGTCGACGCACATGCTGATGTGGGCGATGAGCGACCGGGCGATCCCGCGCTCGTTCCGCTTCATGGAGGGCTTCGGCGTCCACACCTACCGCTTCGTCAACGCGGACGGGGACGACACGTTCGTGAAGTTCCACTGGAAGCCGCGCCAGGGCCTGCAGTCCGTGGTGTGGAACGAGGCGCTCAAGATCAACGGCGCCGACCCCGACTTCCACCGTCGCGACCTCTACGCCGCCATCGACAGCGGCGACCTGCCGCAGTGGGACCTCGGCGTCCAGGTCTTCGACGAGGCCTTCGCCGACGAGTTCGACTTCGACGTCCTCGACGCGACCAAGCTGATCCCCGAGGAGGTGCTGCCGGTCCGGGTGATCGCGCGGCTCACCCTCGACCGCGTGGTCGACAACATGTTCGCCGAGAACGAGCAGGTGGCCTTCGGCACGCACAACGTGATCCCCGGCATCGACTTCAGCAACGACCCGTTGCTGCAGGGACGCAACTTCTCCTACCTCGACACCCAGCTCAAGCGCCTCGGCAGCACCAACTTCACCCAGCTCCCGGTCAACGCTCCGCGGTGCCCGGTCATGCACTTCCAGCGTGACGGCCACATGCAGACCTCGTTGCAGGAGGGCCGCGGCAACTACGAGCCCAACTCGCTGACCGGTGACGACCGCGGCCCCCGTGCCGACGTCGTCCAGGGCTACGAGAGCGTGATGCGGCAGGAGGCGGGTCCGACCCGACGGCTGCGCGCGGAGTCGTTCGCCGACCACTACAGCCAGGCCCGGCAGTTCTTCCTCAGCCAGACCGAGGTGGAGCGCGACCACATCGTCGCCGCCTTCTCCTTCGAGCTCGCCAAGGTGGAGGAGCCGAAGATCAGGACCCGGATGCTCGCCAACCTGCGCAACGTCCACGAGGACCTCGCCCAGGGTGTGGCCGACACGCTCGCGATGCCGCTGCCCGATGCGTCCGACGCCGCGGTGCCGACGCGGACGGACCTGCCGGAGTCGCCGGCCCTGAGCATCCTGCTCAACGGTCCGACCTCCTTCGCCGGGCGCAAGCTGGGTGTCCTCGTGACCAACGGCTCCGACAAGGCGGTCGTCAACGCGGTGGCCTCGGCGTTCGAGGATGCCGGCGCCGTCGTGGAGTACGTCGCCCCGGCGATCGGCCCGGTCAAGCTCAAGGGAGGAGGCACCCTGACGCCCGACCACGCCATCGACGGCGGCCCGTCCGTGCTGTTCGACGCCGTGGCCCTGCTCCCCTCCGCAGACGGTGCCAGCGACCTTGCCGGCCGCGCGGCCGCCAAGGACTTCGTCAGCGATGCGTTTGCCCACCACAAGCTCATCGGGCACGGCGCTGACGCGGCCGCGCTGCTCACCGCCGCAGGTGTGGAGCCCGACGAGGGCTTCGTCGACCTGGCCTCGGCCGACGACGCTGCGGTGTTCGTGACCAGGTGCGCCTCGCTCCGGCACTGGGACCGCGACGTACGTGCCTGAGCTCGCGCCGGTCCTCCTCGGGTCCGCCACGACCGACGAGCGGAGCGAGCTGGCCGCCCTCGTCGAGCAGGCACAGGGCGCAGCCGGCGACGTGCCGGCCGCCCTCGCGCTCGCCCACGCCGCGGGCGCCCGGCTGCCCGTGCCCGGCGGTGGTCGCACCCTCCACCTGTGGTCGGCGCTGGCGAGCGTCGCCGCCGTCGACCTGACCGTGGCGCGGACCCTGGAGCCGCACCTCGACGCACTCGCGATCCTCGCGCAGGCCGACACCACCGCCGAGCCGGGCACCTGGGGCGTCTTCGCCGCCGAGGGGCCGGGCGAGCCGCTGCGTGCCACCCCCGACGGGAGCTCGTACGTCCTCGACGGACGCAAGCACTGGTGCTCGCTCGCCGGCGTGCTGGACCGCGCCCTGGTCAGCGCGCGGGTCGACGACGAGCGACAGCTCTTCGCCGTCGACCTGTCGCACCCGGGTGTGACCGCGGTGACCGGGACGTGGGTGGCGCGCGGGCTCACCGCGGTCGACTCCGGACCGGTGGACTTCGTCGGCGTACCGGTGGCCGCCGTCGGCGAGCCGGGCTGGTACCTCGAGCGGCCCGGCTTCGCCTGGGGCGGCATCGGCGTCGCCGCCGTGTGGTTCGGCGGCGCCGTCGGGATCGCCCGCCGCATGGTGGCTGCGGCCGGCGGCCGACCTCCTGACCAGGTGGCGCTGATGCACCTCGGTGCCGTCGACGCCCACCTCCACGCGGCCCGCTGCGTGCTGGAGGAGGCGGCGTACGCCGTCGACGCGGGTCGGCTCACCGGCGCCGACGGCTGGCGGGCGGCGCTCCGCGTCCGCGAGGTCGTCGCGATCGCCGCCGAGGACGTGCTGCGTCGCGCCGCCCACGGCCTGGGCCCGGGACCGCTCGCCACCGACGAGGACCACGCGCGACGGGTGGCCGACCTCGAGCTCTACCTGCGCCAGTGGCACGCCGAGCGCGACCAGGCCGCCCTCGGCGAGGACCTCCTGCGACCCGGTGGGACCGGGTGGTGACCGAGCCGCTCTTCCGGCACGACCGTCCCGGCGCGACCTCGGCGTCGTGGGACGACACGGTCGACGCGCTGCCGCCGACCGTGCTGCCGGAGTCGCGGAGCCGGCTGCTGGTGGTGGGCGCCCACCCCGACGACGAGACCCTGGGCGCCGGCGGGTTCATCCACGCCGCCGCCCGCGCGGGCCGGGGGGTGGAGGTCGTCACGGCCACCGCGGGCGAGGGTTCCCACCCGCGCTCCCCCACGCATCCGCGCGAGCGGCTCGCCGACGTACGCCGCAGCGAGCTGCGCGCCGCGATCGCCGAGCTGGCGCCCGGCGCGGTGGTCCGGTGCCTCGACCTGCCCGACGGTGCTGTGGCGGAGCACGTGGCCGACCTCGTCGCCGTGCTCGTCGAGACCATCGGGACCGACGGCTCCGACGTCGTGCTCTGCGCGCCGTGGCGCGGCGACGGCCACCCCGACCACGAGGCGGTGGGTCGCGCCGCGGCGATCGCCGCCGCCCGCACCGACGCGTGGCTGCTGGAGTACCCCGTCTGGCTGTGGCACTGGGGCGGTCCCGCCGACCTGCCGGTGGTCCAGGCGTCCCGGCTGCCGCTCGACCGGGCCGACCGCGACGCCAAGCGCGCCGCCGTCGCGGCGCACGCGAGCCAGGTCGGTCCGCTGTCGGACGCGCCGGGGGACGAGGCGCTGCTCGGTGCGGGCCTGCTGGCCCACTTCGACCGGGACGACGAGGTGTTCCTGCGCCTCGACGAGCCGGTCGACGACGACGCGCTCGACCGGGTCCATCGCGACCAGTCCGACCCCTGGCAGGTCGACTCCCACTACGAGCGTCGCAAGCGCGCGATCACCCTCGCGAGCCTGCCGCGCGAGGGCTACGGCAGCGCTCTCGAGGTCGGGTGCTCCATCGGCGCCCTGGCCGCGGACCTCGCCGCGCGCTGCGACGAGGTGCTCGCGATCGACGCCAGCGAGACGGCGATCGACCTCGCTCGGCGCCGTACGGCCGGGGTCGACCACCTCGACGTACGCCGGGCCCGGGTGCCCGCCGAGTGGCCCGCGGGACGCTTCGACCTCGTCTGCGTCTCGGAGGTCGGCTACTTCCTCAGCCCGCGCCAGCTCGCCGAGGTCGTCGACCGGGCGCTGGCGGCCCTGGGTGACGACGGCCACCTGCTGCTGTGCCACTGGCGCCACCAGCCCGTCGGGTGGCCGCTCGCCGGACCAGCCGTGCACGATGCCTTCCTCGCGACGGGTGCGCCGGTGCTGGTCGAGCACCAGGAGCGGGACTTCCTCCTCCACGTCCTGGGACGACCGTCGTGAGGATGCCTGCGGCGGTCGCTGTCGTCGTGCCGGCCCGCGACGAGGAGGAGCTGCTGCCGGCGTGCCTCGACTCGGTCGCGCGGGCGCAGGAGGTCATGCTCGCTGCGCTCCCCGAGGTGCTCACCCGCACCTTCGTCGTGCTCGACGTGTGCCGCGACGGCACCGCCGCGGTCGTCGCGTCGCGACCCGGCACGGTGGGCCTGCCGAGCCTCGCCGGCAACGTCGGCGTGGCCCGGGCGCTCGGGGTCGGCGCGGCCGCCGAGTGGGCTGCGGGGCTGGTGCGGGGACCGCTCTGGATCGCCAGCACCGACGCCGACAGCGTGGTGCCGGCGCACTGGCTCCTCACCCAGGTCGAGATGGCGGCCAGGGGGCGGGACCTGGTCGTGGGCACCGTGACACCTCGCCCGGCCGACCTCGTGCCCGACGTGCTCGCCGCCTGGCACGCCGGGCACAGCAGCGCGGACGGGCACGAGCACGTCCACGGTGCCAACCTCGGCTTCTCGCTCGACGCCTACGACAGGGTCGGCGGGTTTGCCCCGCTGTCCGTGCACGAGGACGCCGAGCTCGTCGGAGCGATGCGTCGCGCGGGCCTCGACTGGGTCGCCACGGGCGCGATCACCGTGACGACCTCGGGCCGACGCACGGGTCGCGCGCCCCACGGCTTCGCCGGCTACCTCGAGGGTCTCGGCGCCTGATGCGGTCGTGCGCGCCGGCGTCTAGGCTGGCCGCGATCACCATGGCCCACTCCTCCACCCGTCGACTGCTCCTCGTCGTCGACGCCCCGTCGCTGCTGCACCGCAACCACCACGCGCGGGCGCACACCGGGCTGCGCGACCGGCAGGGTCGCCCGATCTGGGCGCTGCACGGGATGCTGCGCCAGATCCTCGAGTCGATCGACACGATCGCTCCGGACGCCGTGGTCTTCGGGCTCGACGACCGCACCGGGTCCGTACGCCGCGACGCCTATCCCGACTACAAGGCCGGCCGCGCCGAGAAGGACGCCGAGCTGATCGACCAGCTCGACCGGGCCGCTGCGCTGCTCGACGCCCTCGGCCTCGCCACGGTCACGCCTGCGGGGCTCGAGGCCGACGACGTCAACGCGTCGGGGGCGACCTGGGCCGAGGACAACGGCTGGGACTGCGTCATCATCACCTCCGACCGCGACGCCTTCGCCCACATCAGCCGGCACACGCAGGTGCTGCGGCTCATCGACGGTGGCATCCACGGCTCCCCGATGCTCAACCCGGCCAAGCTGTTCAACATGTACGGCGTCCGGGCGAGCAACTACCTCGCCTTCGCCGCCCTGCGCGGTGACTCCAGCGACAACCTCCCCGGCGTCCAGGGGATCGGCGAGAAGACGGCCGCCATCCTGCTCGACGTCGCCGGCTCGATGGACGCGGTGTGGGCCGACATCGACCACAACGACGGGCAGGCGCTGCTCGGTGCCTTCGACGACTGGGCGACCGAGACCGGTGGCCGCCGCATCGGCCCCACCGTCGTACGCCGCCTGCGCGAGCCGGGTGCCCGCGAGCGCTACGACTTCAACGTGCAGATGATGTCGGGCCGCCACGACCTCGACCTGGGCCTGACGCCCGACGTGCCGGGCTCGCGCGGGCTGCTCCCGCTCGACGTCGACCGGGTGACCCAGGTGGTGCGGTTCCTCGACAACGACTTCACGACCGACTTCGCCGTGCGCGTGCTGACCAGCCTGCCCGCGTCGGGCTGAGGCCTCAGGAGCCGCCGGCGCCGGCGGCGATGACGGGAATCATCGTGGCCGTGATGATCGCGGCGTTCATCGCGGCGATCGCCTTGGCGACCGCGTCTCCGGCCTTGACCTCGCTCGACACCTCCTCGATGCGTCGCTTGAGGTCGCGACGACCGAGGGTGCCCTTCTCGTCGGCGAGCACCTTCGGCGCGGCGCCGAGCCCCTGGAGGATGGCGAGCAGCGTGGCGTCCTCGGGGCGCGGCGTACCTCCTTGCAGCACCACGCGCAGCTGCTCGCGCACACGTCGCTCGGGCTCGGGATCGAGGACGGGATACTTCGCCGGGACCAGCCCGAGCGCCCGCTTCTCCTCGATGCCGATGACACCGGCAGACGCGAGGGCGGCGGCGACCTGCGCCTCGACCGCCAGCTTGCCGTCGGTGACCAGCGACGACAGCTTCTTGCCGTCCCGCTGCTGGAGGCGCACGAGGGCCGCGTCGAGCGCGGGGTGCCCGACCGGACCGGGCACGAGGACCGTCATCCGCGGGTCCTTGTGGTCACTCAGGGTGATCCGCTCCGCCAGGACCAGGTCGGTGATCACGGCCGCGGCGAGTCCGTAGCCGCGCTGCATCCCTGCGCTCGCCGGCTTGCCGTCGTCGCGACGCATCAGCAGGAAGAGGCCTTCGACGATCAACATGCCGCCGACCCTAGGCGGGTTGGTCGACCGGCGGATCCGTCTGCTGGTGGAGATCGACGGACAGGATCCGCGCCGCGAGGTCCACCGCAAGACCGAGGAGGAAGATCACCGCGAGGGTGCCGACGCCGATGGTGGCGCCCAGCAGCCAGCCACCGACCGCTCCCCCGCCCTGGACCACGCTGTAGCTCCACTTGAAGGCGACCGGCGGGTCCCACGCGAGCGCGGCCGCCTCTGCGGGGCCGGCGCCGGTGTGGCTGCCGAGGTAGAGCGCGATCCCGACGGCCAGCACCGGGAACGCCGCCACGAGCAGCACCCCGCGCCACACGAGGGAGTCCGGCGTCTCCACCAGGTCGAGCACGACCCCGACCACCACCCCGACCAGGACGACCTGCACGACCGTGCCCACCCCGGGCCGTACGTGCCGCAGCGCGGCGAGTGCCACCAGCACCGCGCCGACGAGGGCGTTCGCGATCCAGAACGCCAGCCCGGTCGACAGCGCGATCCCGTTGACGAAGGTCGAGTAGCCGTCCGATCCGAGGTCCGCCGCGAGCAGCATCGCCACGCCCGTCCCCAGCACGACGCAGCCGACGAGGAGCAGCGCCGTACGGCGGGGGCTGGGGATCACGGGGCCAGCATCTCAGCGGATGGCGTACCAGCACATGGCGGTGGCCCTGCGGGGGAACGGGAAGCCAGGTCTCCCCCACGGAAGGACGATGTCCATGAGCAGGTCAGACGACGAGCAGGCCGCACTCGCAGCAGAGGAGCGGGACTCCACTCCGAACGCGTCCGGCCCCGCAGGTGCGGCCGGCGAGACGGGCTCCAGCAGCGAGTGGGTCGGGCCCACCGGCCCGGGTCAGGTGGGTGCCGACGGCCTGCGTGACACCTCACTCGTCGAAAGCCCCGCCGACGCACCGCCCGAGCAGAGCGCCGGCGGCGAGGAACCGAATCCGGACGAGCTCGAGCCGAAGGCGGGCTACCCCAGCCTGGACCCTCATCACGAGGACAAGCCCTACTGACGACACCGGCACGACCCACGGTGACGTGCACCTGAGCCGGTCCCCCGTGATCTGATCACCCCATGAAGCGCTGGTGGATCCTCGGGCTGCGTGCCGCCGTGGTCGTCGTTGCGGTCCAGGCCCTGAGGTGACCGACCGACCCGTCACGACCCGGCCGCTCGCCGTCGCGACCACCGTCGCGGCCGGGTCGATCGGCCTGCTGGCGCTCGCCCTCGCCCAGGGCTGGCTCGGTCCCGACGTCGGGCGCGGCGCGAACTTCTGCGAGGCGGCCCACGACGGCTTCATCAAGCAGCCGGCCAACACCTTGTCCAACGCGGGCTTCGTCGTCGCCGGCCTGCTGGTCGCCCGTCACGCCGGACGCCTTCCCATCGATGCCGTCATGTCGCGCACCGTCGCGACCTTCTTCGCCTGCGTGGTGGTCCTGCTCGGCCCCGGATCCGCCGCGATGCACGCCTCCCAGAGCGAGTGGGGCGGCCACCTCGACATGCTCAGCATGTATCTCGTCGCCGGCTTCGCCGCGTCGTGGGCGTGGGTCCGCTGGGCGCGGGCCGGCACGGCCGCGTTCGTGGCTGCGTACGTCGCGTGCGTCGCCGCCTGCGAGCTCGCGGGGCTCTGGACCGGCGACGTGCCGGTCGTCCACTTCGCCGGCAACGTCGCCTTCGGGCTGCTGCTCGTGACGGCCGTCGTCCTCGAGACGATCATCTGGCGGCGCGGCGAGACCGTGATCGTCTTCCGCCACGGTGTCGTCGCCCTCGCCGCGATGCTCGTCGCGTTCACGATCTGGCTGCTCTCCAACGCCGGCTGGTGCGACCCGCACTCGCTGCTGCAGGGGCACGCCGCGTGGCACCTGCTGTGCGCGGTGTCGGCGTACTGGCTGTTCCGGATGTATGCGTCGGAACGTCAGGTGAACGCCGCCCCGCAGAGGTTGACCGGAGCGGTCGTCGTGTAGGTAGATGGAGCGGTTCCGGCTCACCGGACGCACTCGGACTCTCGGAAAGTGGTTCCTCGCCATGACTTCTCAGCCCATCCCGTCGCGCCGTGCCGTCGTCACCGGCGCCGCCGCCCTCACCGCCGCCGGCTTCGTCGCGCGACCCCTGCCAGCAGCCGCGAAGCCGGGGCGTCACCAGACGCGGCTCACCGTGCTCGGCACGACCGACCTGCACGGCAACGTCTTCAACTGGGACTACTTCAAGAACCTCGAGTTCGACAACGCCGCCCACGACGACATCGGCATCGCCCAGGCAGCGACCCTGATCAAGGCGGCACGCAGTCGCCTGAAGAAGCACCAGCCGGTCCTGACCCTCGATGCCGGCGACACCATCCAGGGCACGCCGCTCGCCTACTACTACGCCCGCATCCAGCCGATCACCGGCGGCACCGTCCACCCGATGGCACGCGCGATGAACCTGGTCGGCTACGACGCCGCGGCCCTCGGCAACCACGAGTTCAACTACGGGATCGACACGCTGCGCACCTTTGAGTCCCAGCTCAACTTCCCGCTCCTCGGCGCCAACGCCGTCGACCCCGCCACCAAGCGGCCCGTCTTCCCGCCCTACGTGATCAAGCGGTTCCGGGTGCCGGGTGCGCCCGACCTCGTGGTCGGCGTCCTCGGCCTCACCAACCCCGGCATCGCGATCTGGGACAAGGCCAACGTCGAGGGCCGCATGGAGTTCCCCGGGCTGGTCGAGCAGGCCGAGAAGTTCGTGCCCGAGCTCAAGCGCCGCGGCTGCGACGTGGTGGTCATCAGCGCGCACAGCGGCAGCGACGGCTCGTCGTCGTACGGCGACGCGCTCCCCTACATCGAGAACGCGGCCGCGCTGGTCGCGGAGCAGGTGCCCGGCGTCGATGCGATCCTGGTCGGCCACGCCCACAAGGAGATCCCTGAGCGATTCGTCACCAACAAGCAGACCGGTCGGTCGGTCCTCCTCACCGAGCCCCTCTACTGGGGCATGCGGGTGGCAGTGATGGACCTCGACCTGCGACACGTCGGCGACAGCTGGCAGGTGGTGGCCTCGCACGGCCAGACCCTCAACTCCAACAAGGTCACGGGCGACCCCGCCATCCTCGCTGCCGTCCGCGAGCAGCACGAGACCGTCGTCGACTACGTCAACTCACCGGTCGGCACCTCGACGACCGCGCTGTCCGCTGCCCGTGCAGTGGTCGAGGACGTGCCGATCATCGACTTCGTGCAGTTCGTCCAGGCCGACGCGGTCAAGGCGGGCCTCACCGGTGCCGACGCGGCACTGCCCGTGCTGTCGATCGCCGCGCCCTTCAACCGGTCCGCGTCGTTCCCGGCGGGCCAGGTGTCCGTGCGCGACGTGGCGGGTCTCTACATCTACGACAACACGCTGCTCGGCGTGAGGGTCACCGGCGCGCAGGTCAAGGACTACCTGGAGTACTCGGCCCGCTACTTCAAGCAGGTCTCCGGCCCCGGGCCGTTCGCGATGGACGACCTGACGAACGCCGGCACGCCCAGCATCCCGGACTACAACTTCGACTCGGTGGCGGGTCTCGACGCTCCCCTGACCTACGACATCGACGTCGCGCAGCCGGTCGGCTCGCGCATCGTCGGCCTCGCGTACGACGGTGTGCCCGTCGCGGCCGGCCAGGAGTTCGCGATGGCGGTCAACAACTACCGGCAGTCCGGCGGCGGCGGGTTCCCGCACGTGAGCACGGCGCCCGTGGTCTACAACCGGCAGAACGAGATCCGGCAGCTGATCATCGACTGGGTGATCGCCCACGGGACCATCGACCCCGCCCAGTTCGCCTCGGTGGACTGGCGGCTCGTCTCGGGCGGCCAGCCGGTCGTCATCAGCTGACCAGGACCCGGGTCAGGCGTACTCCTTGGCCACGTAGCGGCCGTCCGGCGTGACCGGGTTGTCCTCGTTGATCGCGACGACGTTCTCGCCGGGCTCCGGCAGCTGCTTCGGGCGGTGGTCGAGGTGGACGCCCGCGATCATGCAGCGCACCGATCCGCCGGCCAGCTCGATCGTGGGGATGTCGACGGCGACGATCTCGCACGACTCCTCGATCGCGGCGACCTGGTCGGGCCGGAGCGACGCCTTGGCGCGGGCCGACATGGCCATCACGTAGCGGCGCTTGCCCGTCGACGTACGCCCGCACAGCTCGACGGCGTTGCCGGCGAACTCGCGGATCTGCTCCTCGGTCAGCTCGATGATCGTGCGCCCGGTCACGGCGAGGCGCTCGCGCACCTCCTCGCGACGGGTCTCGTCGGGGATCATCTCGAGGGCGATCATGGCGACGTCCGTGCCGACGCAGGCGAGGACGTTGGTGTGGTAGACCGGCACGCCCTCGGAGTCGACCGAGTCGAACGCCATCGGCTCGTAGTTGAAGTCGGTGCAGAAGCGCTCCAGCACGGCCACGTCCGCGCGGTGGCTGCGCGCGGTGTAGGCCACACGGGAGATGTGGTCGAGCACCATCGCGCCGGTGCCCTCGAGGAAGATGCCGTCGGGCTCGAGCCCGGAGTAGTCGATGATCGCCTGCACGCGGTACTCCGACTTGAGCATCTCCAGCACGTCGGCGCGCCGCTCGTGGCGGCGGTTGGAGGCGTACATCGGGTAGACCGCGACCGTGCCGCCGGCGTGGGTCGAGAGCCAGTTGTTGGGGAACACGCTGTCGGGGCGGGTGTGGTCGTCGTCGTCGAAGACGTGGACCCGTACGCCGACCGCGCGCAGCGCGGCGGCGAGCTCGTCCATCTCGGCGAGGGCCTTCGCCGACGTCGCCTCGTCGGACTGGCCGGCCGGGGCATCGGCCTGGAACGCGTTGTCCGCGGCGGTCGCCGGGTTGGGGACGAAGCTGGTCGCGCGGACGAGGATGACTGCGGAAGGGGCCTGGGCACTCACGGGAGGACGATAGCGAGTGCCTCGGCGAGCAGCCCGGCCACCTCTGCCGGATCGCGCGCGGTCGCGGACTCGTAGCAGGTCAGCTCGGTCTCGACCCAGCCCGGCACCTGGGCGTCGCGCCACAGGCCGGACGGGACGATGCCGCGCTGCTCGGCGAAGCTGACGACCCGCTCGTTGACGTCGTCGGCCGTGCCCTCGGCGTAGGCCAGGAACGTCGCGATGTGCGGCACCTCGGGGAAGGTCCGGATCCCGCGCTCGTGGAGCGCGGCGGCGAGGTCGATCGCCCACGTGCGGTAGCCGTCGAACATCCCCAGGTGCTCGTCGAGCCCCTGGAGCCCGCCGACCGCGGCGGTGGTCATCGAGAAGATCGTGCCGCCCATCCGCTGGCGCCACGACCGCAGCTCGCCGGCGAGGTCCTCGGAGCACACGACCAGAGCGCCGCTGGTGCCGCCGAGACCCTTGTAGAGGGAGACGTACATCGAGTCGAAGAGGGCGGCCGCCTCGGCCAGGGGCTTGTCCCAGTGGGGCACCGACTCCCAGATCCGGGCGCCGTCGGCATGCAGCGGTACGCCGCGCTCGCGGGCCGCCGTGGACAGCTCGACGAGCTCGTCCCAGGTCGGCAGCAGGCAGCCGGCGTCGCGGAGCGGCAGCTCGACCATCGCGGCGCCGAGGCGTCCGCCGATCTTCGCCAGCGCCTCTGCAGTGGGGGTCTCGCGACCGGTGGTGAGCGGCTCGAGCTCGAGGCCCATCACGCGTCGCGGGCCGTCCTGCTCGTGGTGCAGGAGGTGGGAGAGGTCGGGCAGCGCCACCCGTCGCGAGCCGGACCGGTCGCACCACGCCCGCAGGGTCGCCTGCTGCGCCATCACGCCGCTCGGGAACATCACCGCGGCGGGCTTGCCGAGCAGCTCGGCGACACGCGCCTCGAGCTGCTCGACCGCGCCGCGCTCGCCGTAGCGGTCCCACTCGACCTCGTGCTCCTCGGCGTAGGCCGCGAGGTCGCGGAACATCGCCGCCGGGGTCGACGGCGGACGCCAGAAGATCGACTCCGCAGTGGCGGAGGCCGCGCGGAAGCGGTCGTGCAGCTCGGTCATCAAGCCCTCGTCAGGATTGCCGCTTGAACCAGTACGTCGTCTCCACGCCCGGGATCACCTGCACCAGCTCCCAGCCGTTGATGCCGAGGGAGGACAGCAGGTCCTCCCACGACTCGGTGTCAGCGACGAGCTGCTCCGGGTCGGCGTTGTAGCCGCCGACCTCCACGTTGCCCTGGTCGTCGACAGTGATCTCGAGGTGTGCCCAAGAAGCCATGCCCGCGATCCTGCCACGCGGGTCAATCGGTGCCGAGCACCCACTCCTGCATGACGTGGCAGCTCCCGGACTCCCACCACGCGAGCTGGAGCCGGTCGAGCACCACGTCGACGGGCACGACGTCGCGCAGCAGCTCGGCGGTGGTCACGAGGTCGACGCCGACGTCGGCCGAGGCGGCGTCGACGGTGAGGTGGGGGCGTACGTCGTCGTGCTCGCCGCCGTAGGGCGGGTGCTCGGGGAAGGCGGTGACCAGCCGTTGCGTGAGGTCTCTCAGCGGACCGGCCGGGTCGGGGACGAGGTGGATGATCCCGTTCGGGAACTGCGCGATCGCCTCGAGCCGCGTCCGGATCGGGGCGGTGGCTGCGGCGAGGCGCTGGATCGTCGACAGTGTCGCCGAGGTCGGTGCCGGATCGAACGGACCCAGCGCGGTGATGTGCGCGTGCCCGAACCGCGGATCGCTCGACACGAACCCCGTGTCGTAGTGGGCCGTCCTCGCCCGCACCCACTCCTCGAGCGCGGGGACCGGCAGCTGGAGGACGGAGTGGCCGGGCACGGCGCAAGACTGGCAGGCTGGCGCACCTCATGGACACGACACCCCCGATCGCCCCGCCCTCCCCCGAGATCGCCGCACAGGCTCGTGAGCGGCTCGCCGGCCTCGCCACCCCGCCGGGCGCGCTCGGCCGGATCGGCGAGCTGGGCGTCTGGCTGGCGGCCACGCAGGGCGAGGTGCCGCCGCGCCCGCTGACCGACGTACGCCTCGTCGTCCTCGCCGGCGACCACGGCGTCGCCGCGCACGGCGTCTCTGCCTACCCGCCCGCCGTCACCGAGGCGATGGTCCGGACGATCGTCGCCGGTCGTGCCGGCGTCTCGGCGCTGGCTCGCGAGCACGGTGTCGCCGTGACCGTCCTCGACGTCTCCGTCGACGCCGACCTCTCGGACCTGCCCGCTCCAGTGACCGCACGGAAGATACGAAGCGGGTCCGGCGCGATCCACCTCGAGGACGCCCTCACGCGGCCCGAAGCCCTGCAGTCGCTGGAGCTGGGCGCTTCGCTCGCTGGCGAGCTCGTCGACGACGGCGCCCAGCTGCTGATGACCGGCGACCTCGGGATCGGCAACACCACTCCGGCGGCCACCTTGGTCGCGGCGTCGCTGGGGCTGCCGGCCGAGGAGGTCACCGGCCGCGGCACCGGCATCGACGACGACGGCTGGACCCGCAAGCGGGACGTGGTCGCGGCCGCACTGGCACGGGCCTCGGGCCGCACCACGGACCCGGTGGACCTGCTCACGGCCCTCGGCAGTGCGGACCTGGCCGCGACGGTCGGCTTCCTGGTGGAGGCGTCGCGTCGCGGGACACCCGTCGTGCTCGACGGCCTGATGTCCGTCGCCTGCGCGGTGGTGGCCGAGTCCCTCGCTCCGGGTGCGTCCGCCTGGTGGGTCGCCGGACACCGCTCGACCGAGCCCGCCCAGACCCACGCGCTCAAGTCCCTCGGGCTCGAACCGCTCCTCGACGTGGGCATGCGGCTCGGCGAGGGCTCCGGCGCCGTCGCCGCGCTGCCTCTCCTCCGCTCCGGGATCGCCGTCATGCGCGACGTGGCGCTGCTGAGCGAGATCCTTCCTCAGTGAGCCGGCCTTCGTGATCCTGCGAGACGCCTGGCTCCTCGCGACCGGCACCCTGACCGCCGTACGCGTCCCACCGCCGACCCGGGTCGACCGCCCGGTGGCGGGGCTGGCGATGGTGCTCGCTCCGCTGGCGGTCCTCCCCCTCGGCGTCACCGCCGCGCTGGTCCTGGCGGTGGGGCGCTGGATCGACCTGCCGCCGCTCGCCACGGCGTACGTCGTCCTGCTGGCCCTCGCCCTCGGCACGCGCGCCTTCCACTGGGACGGGCTCGCCGACACCGCCGACGGCCTGACCGCGTCGTACTCCCCGGAGCGCTCGCTCGAGGTGATGCGCACCGGTCCCGTCGGCCCGGCCGGCGTCGTCGCGGTCGTCCTCGTCGCCGGCCTGCAGGCCGCCGGCCTCACCGCGGTCGTGCGCCACGAGCACGGCTGGCTCGCCGTCGGCCTGCTGGTCTGCGCCTCGCGGGTCTGCCTGCCGCTCGCGTGCGTCCGCGGCGTCCCCGCCGCTCGCGCTGACGGCCTCGGCGCGACCCACATCGGTGCGGTGCCGGTCGTTGGTGCGATCGGTTCGCTCGTCCTTGCGGCCCTGCTCGCCGGCCTTGCGGGGCACGTCCTCGGCTCGGCGTGGCCGGCGCTGGCGGGACTGGTCGTGATGGTCGCCGCCGTCGTGGCCCTGCTGTTCCGCTGTGTACGCCGCCTCGGCGGCATCACCGGCGACGTCCTCGGCGCCGCCGTCGAGATCTCGTTGGCCGTCCTCCTGCTGGCCTGCTCGACCGTCTGAGGCAGGATCCTCGCCATGCGGATCCTGGTCACCGGCGGCGTACGGTCCGGCAAGTCCACCCACGCCGAAGCCCTCCTCGGCGACGAACGCGCCACGTACGTCGCCCCCGGACCGACCCCGGACGCCGAGGCCGATCCCGACTGGGCCGCGCGGATCGCAGCGCACCTGGCCCGACGGCCCGCGTCGTGGTCGACGTACGAGACCCGCGACGTCGCAACCGCCGTCGGCGAGGCCGACGGTCCCGTCCTCGTCGACTGCCTCGGCACCTGGCTGACCGCCCTCATCGACGACGCCGGTGCCTGGGAGCAGGACAGCGACACCGTCCACCAGATGGTCGTCTCCCGCACCGACGAGGTGGTCGCCGCCCTCCGTACGTGTGAGCACGACGTCGTGGTCGTCACGAACGAGGTCGGCCTCGGGATCGTGCCCGAACACCGCTCCGGCCGGCTCTTCCGCGACCTCCTGGGGATCGTCAACCAGCGCGTCGCCGCCGCCTGCGACGAGGTCCACCTCGTGGTCGCCGGGCGCGTGCTCCGGCTGTAGTGGCTCGCGGCATCCACGTCCAGGCCGAGCCGGACTGGCAGTAGCGGACCGACGGCACCAGGCTGTGCTCCGGCTCAGCTCCGCACCGAACCAGTCCCGCTGCCCGGACTCCCGGCGTGCGGTGCCGTCGATCCACCTCAGCACTGCCCAGCGGATCGGACGGTGCCTCTGGTGGATTGCGTGGACGACCCGATCGGGCCGGATCGTTCGGGTGGCCCGCAGCCGAGCCGTACGACCGTTATCGACCCGGCCGTACCCGCAAGCGCTGATCGGTGAGCTGCTCGCCAGAGTCCGTCGAATGCTCCAGCCGGTGGCGTGCGGCCGGGCCAGGTCGCCCGAGCCCTCATGGAACGCGGACTGTCCGTGCTGGAGTCGAGGCCGGACGTTGCGCATGCAGAGATGCGCCCGGCGGCACCGCGTACCCGTGGAGGTCGTCTCCTTCGAGTCCTGGGCGCCTGCCGGGCAGCGTTCGACTTGTTGCCCGCAGGACACTCCTGGCACTAGGTGGATCCGAAGATTGGGCTCGCCAGGCGGCCTCCGCTGTGACCTCCGGTACAGTCCGCCTGTCGGAACTACCACCTCGTAGACGAGTCACTCCTGGCGGACTTCGAGGCTGTCGTACCGGACGCACGCGCCGGAGTCGACCGTGGTGGGGCGGGATCCGAGCGGTTCGGAGGACACCGATCCGTTCGAGGGAAGTGCCGACTTCCGCTCCCTCGGCTAGCGCCACCTATCGCTGGCCCCGCCTCCTGGAGGCGCACGAATGGACGTCGATGCTCGCGACCTTCAGCGACCACGCCCGACTGGAGGAGCGCCGACTGAGGGACCTTCAACTGGGGCTGCGGGAAGCCATCGAACGGGCAGGTGGACCGCTCCGTAGCGAGTGCGGCACCTACGTATGGACGGCGAGAAGGGCCAGCGAGCCTGCGCTTCGATAGCGAGCGCTCATCGGGGTCCTCTCGACGAGTCATCGCAAGGTGTCGTCTTTCGGTGTTCCGCCGGATGTACTCGGAACGGTCGAAGGTCTGACCCAGGTCGGCGTGCGTCCACCTGAACTGTTCATGCAGGAGCCAACAGCACCCGCCACCGGACCACCTACGAAGCCACCAGAGCAGGCCCACGTGTCGATGCGGCGATGACAGCGCCTGACGCCTTGCTATCGCCAGGCGACGAGCTGAACCGGTCTCACCGCCGTGAGCAGCAGCTTGGGTACGTTCTCACCATGCAGTTGCCGGAATCAGAACCGTCGGGCGACATCCCCGAAGAGACGATCAACCGAAATTGGACCGAGCTCGTCCAAGAACTGCGCTCGACGCAGACCGGGGTCCAGGTGCTCACCGGGTTCCTGCTGACGGTGCCGTTCAGCGACAAGTTCGACACGCTGGACGACGTTCAGCGAACGGCCTACTTGCTGGTGCTCTCGGCGGCCGTCACCGCGACCGCGGCCATACTTTCGCCGATCGCCTACCACCGCATCTTGTTCAGGAAGGGCCGGCGCCCCTGGCTGGTCGACACAGCCAACCAAGTGGCCCGGGCCGGCCTCGTACTGGTGGCTCTCACCACATGCGGAGTCATCTTCTTGACGTTCGATCTCACCGTGGGAAGGAGCGGCGGCGTCGTAGCCTCGGCGGTAGCGCTCCTGGGATACCTCGTGCTGTGGGTCGTCGTACCCCTGCGCGCGCGCGACGGCTAGCAGCCGTGAGGCGGTCGAGGGACAGAGTGCCGCTGCGCTACGTCGCTGACTCGGCTTGTTGTCTGACCCATCGAACGAAGCGGTCTGCGGACTCGACCTGTGCAGCGGCGCTGGTGGCGCGTACGAGTGCGAGCTGCTCGTCCAGCGCCCGGGAGGGGCCCGCATCCATGAGGAGGAGGGCCTCGGCTGTGGCGAAGTAGCCGGGAACGTTCTCCTTGCGCCAGAAGCCGAGGTCGCCCTGCCGGACCCGGTCCAACATCGCATCGCGCTCGGTAGGCGACCGAGCACCGACCATCCTTGCCGTTCAAGCTGTGCTTGCATGTCGTCGACGACCTGAGAGACGCGACGAGGCGAGTCGAGCTGCCACCATCCTTCATTGCCGTCCGGCGTGTTGGACGGGAACAGACGCTGCTGGTAGAGCCCCATCGACTCGGGAATCGCCTTCGGCATCGCAGTACCCATCTGCACACGGGTCCACCGCAGCCACGGTTCAGGAGCGACAGAGGTGTTGAGGACGCACCGGACGGAGCTCGCGCTGCTGGACCTGGAGGACTGGAGGTTGACGATGGCCCAGTCGCCCGATGGCGTTGACCGACGCCATGTGGGAGACGTCCCCTTGAATCCGTGTGAGCGAGCGGCCGGACCAAGGACGTCCCTCACCTCGGCTCTGAAGGTCATCTCGCACGCCCACGCTCGCATCCTCACACAGCGTCGAGATGCTTCGATCGGGCACCAGTGGCCCGGAAGTCCTAGGATGACGAGTAACCGCTGCGAGGAGATGGCCATGCGGGAAGCGTGGGAGTTGTTGATCGCGGGACCTGAGAATGCGGACCGATCGGTGCTCCTCCTTCCGGGCGGAGCGAACGCTGCCCGCTCCTACGACCTGGTGATGGCCGATCCGGCGCTGTCTGGGGTTCGCCTGCTCGCCACGACCCTGCCGGGCATGGCGGGTGCGGCGCTGACCGGCGACGTGTCCGTCCCGGGACTGGCGCGTACGGCGGGGAAGATGGCCAAGGAACATCGTTGCGACGTGGTCGTGGGCTTCTCCCATGGCGCCACCGTTGCGCTGGAGATGGTCCTGGCCGGTCACTTCCGGGGCCCGGTCGTGCTGCTGGGCATCAGCCTGACCTCTGAGGACGACGCAGCGTTCTTCCGTGCCGCCGTACGGCTGTCGCAGAGAGTGGGGCGCTGGCCGCTGGCGATCCTGCTCCGACTGCTTCCTCTGATGGTCCGGTCTGCCAAGACAACCGATGCGCACAAGCGGGACCTGATCGCGGACCTCAAGCAGAACCGGGCCGGTGATGCAGTCCGGGTGAGCGCCGAGTACCTCGATTACATCGCCGCCGACAGGGACTTCGCCGCCCAGCTCGCCGCGTCGAGCAGCCCCGCGTGGGTCGTCCACGCCGAAAAGGGGGGTGACGGCGGCCTCACCGATGCCGAGCGAGCCACCCTCGACTCGGCTGACAATGTGACCCTGGTGACGGTCCCGGGCTCAGTGTTCCTCCTCCCGGACGAGGCTCCTGACCAGACGGCAGCAGTGATCGCCACCGCCCTGTCGACGCTGGACTGACCGCGCGTCACCGCTCTGGGATGCGTCGGGTCCCGGGTCCCTACCAGCTGCCGCCGCGAGCGCCCTTGTTGACTCGTCGCTGAGCGTCGCGCTGTTCGTGGGCGTCCAGGCTGCGCTGCCCGTCGGGGTCAAGCGGCTCACCGTTCGTCCTGCGGACGTCGCTGACGACCAGGACGACATAGGCGACGGCGACGGCAGGCACGAACAGCACGGCTACGACGACCACGGCGATGTGCAGCATGATCGGGCTCCCGTCGAACGCCAAGTCTTTGGTCGAGCGTAGTGCGAAGGAGCGGCTCAGGGCGAGCACTCCGGCTCCAGCCAGTACTTCATCTCGGAGGTGTCGAAGCGAGCCAGCATCGGCGTCATCGGCCGCCCCTTCTCCTGGTAGAGCCGCGACCCCGACTCGCTCACCACCCACAGCTGGTCCGGCCCGGTCAGCGCCATCCCTTCCGCGCCCGGCACGAACGACCGGCTCTCGCCGTCCGGCCCGACGAGCACGCCACACGTCGTGTTCGACCTCGCCAGCCACAGCCCCGGACCGACGCCGCCGAGCTCGGCCCAGATCGCACCCTGGGTGTCCGGCGGGATCCTGACCGAGTCCAGCGCATCACCCTCGTCCAGCTCGTACGCCGACGAGGCGAGCATGGCGTCGACGTCGAACCACCACAGCCGAGCGGGGTTCTCCGCCCGGAACCGCCCGAGCCCCAGCTGGCCGTCCTTGCCCCACACCGCGAACGAGCCGCGCACCGGCTCGGCCAACGCCCATCCGCGCACAGGCTTGAGCGTGGTGGGATCGAGCAGCCACAGCCGCTGCGTCTCGGCGAGCCAGACCCCGTGCTCGTCGGCGACCACGCCTCCCCCGTGGCGGCACTCGGTCGGCCGACGCGGCCCGACCTGCCCGCGTACGGGGTATCTCGTCGTGATCACCTCACCGGTCTTGAGGTCCATCGACTGCATGGTGCAGAGCCGGTGTCGACCGAGCTGGGTCCCGTCGAAGCCCGCGACGTACGCCGTCCCGTCCGCGATCGTCATCCCCTGCGGCACCAGCCACTCGTCCGCGCCCGGCACCCACCGTCCCGCGCACATCGCGAAGTCGTTGAGGAAGGGCGCGAGCTGCGCGGCACCGTACGGCGGCCGGTGCCCCCGCACGTCGGCGTACGCGAGCGGGCCGCAGCCCTTGATGCTGCTGAGCTCGTGCTCGTACGACCCCGGCGCCGGCGTGCACCCGGTCGCGAGCAGCACGGCCGCCAGACCCACGGTGCGCATCCGGACCCCCGTCACCCTCCTCACGCTACGCGTCGAAGGCGGCTGCGCGAGGATGGCGCGTGTGAAGATCGAGGACGCGCTGCTGCGCGCGCAGGAGGCCGCCGCTCCCGAGGTGGGCCGTGGTCGGCTGGCGGACTACATCCCCGGGCTGGCGTCGGTGGATCCGCACCAGTTCGGCATGGCGATCGCGTCGACGGACGGCCAGGTCCATGTCATCGGGGACGCGGACGTGCCGCTTCTCGGTGCAGAGCCTCAGCAAGGTCTTCACGCTCGCGCTCGTGGTTGCCGCCGAGGGCGAGGAGATCTGGAAGCGCGTCTCCCGCGAGCCGTCGGGCAACCCGTTCAACTCGTTCCTCCAGCTCGACCAGGAGGCCGGGCGTCCGCGCAACCCGTTCATCAACGCCGGCGCGCTCGTCGTGACCGACCGGCTCCAGGCACTGACGGGCGACGCGAGCGGCGCGCTCCGCGACCTGATGCGGCGCGAGAGCGGCCGCGCTGATGTCGACAGCGACGCTGAGGTGGCGCAGTCGGAGCTCGAGGCCGGCCACCGCACCCTGGCCGTCGCACACCTGCTGGCGAGCTACGGGAACCTGGAGACCTCCGTCGACGAGGTCATCCACCAGTACGTCGCCCAGTGCGCCCTGTCCATGACCTGCCGCGAGCTCGCGCTGGCCGGGCTCTTCCTCGCCCGCGACGGCGTCCTCTCCGACGGCACCCAGCTGCTGAGCCCGCGCGAGACGAAGCGGATCAATGCCGTGATGCTCACCTGCGGCACGTACGACTCCGCGGGCGAGTTCGCCTACCGCGTCGGCCTGCCGGCCAAGTCCGGCGTCGGCGGGGGCATCCTGGCCGTCATCCCCGACCGTGGGGTGGCGTGCGTCTGGAGTCCTGCGCTCGGGCCGTCCGGTTCCTCCGCCGCCGGGCTCGCCGCGCTCGATGCGTTCACGACGTACTCGGACTGGACGGTGTTCTGACGCGCTGCACCGCCAGAGGGAGCGTCACGAGGGCGACCGCGCCGGCCACGAGCATGGCGGTGCCGAAGGACGTGACCTCGGCGATCACGCCGACTGCCACCGAGCCCAGCGCCGTTCCTGCGTCGAAGCCGACGTTCCACACCGCGCTCGCGAGGTTGTGGTGCCGCCGCTCGACGGCCGCAAAGGACATCAGCAGCGTCAGGTTCTGCAGCCCGCCGTAGCACAGGCCAAGGAGCAGCATGGCGGCCAGGAAGGCGCCGGGTCGGGTGCCCTGCGGGTCGGCCACGGACCACGAGACGAGCGCCATCGAGATCGCCGTCAGGACGACGAGCGGCACGAGGAAGAGCTGGGCGCCCTGCCGATCAGCGAGCACCCCGATCCGCCACCGTGAGAGCGCGGCCGAGAGGCCCATCACGAACAGGCCCGCCGCCGCGACGGCGGCGTTGTCGACCATCTGCGGCGTGAACGTGATCACCGCGCCGCCCGCGAGCGTCACGGCCAGCAGGAGCAGCATCGGCCTCAGCAACCGCAGGTGGGCGGCGTACCCGCCTTCGTGCGGCGCGGACTCATCGGTGTCGTGGTGAGGGTCGGGAGCCTGGAGGCGCAGGACGGACGCCAGCCTGAGCGCGGCCGGGATGCCGACCAGCGGCAGGGCGCTCAGGACGAAGGTGACCCCGTAGCCGAGGCTCTCGGCGACCCATGGTCCTGCCGGCAGGATGACGAGGTTCGGCACGGCGATCGCGAGGCCGTACGTCCCGATCGCCTCCCCGCGGCGCTCCGCGCTCACCAGCGCGGCAACCGCAGCGCTGCCGCTCACGGTGAGGACGCCGAATCCCATGCCCCGGACCGCCGAGAGCGCGAGGATCGCGCCGAGCCCGTCGCTGAGTGACAACAGGACGCCCGGGACGCCCAGCAGCACCAGGCCGACGGTGAGCACCGGGCCCCACCCGAACCGCCTCAGCGCCTGCGGCACGAGCAGCTGCGTCAGCACGGTGAAGAGCAGGAGTACGCCGTTCACGAGTCCGGAGCCGGCCGTGCTGGCCCCGCCCTCGACGGCCCAGAGCGGAGCAACCGTGAGCAGCATCGCGAACCCGGAGAACCCCGTGAACGTCATCAGCACCAGCGACGTCATGCCCGGCTCACGCCAGATCGGCCTCCGCGCGGTCACGGCCCGGAGTCTAGTGATCGCCGCGAGCGCCCTCCCCCACCGGTGGCTGAGGTGCGAGCAGCCCCTCATCGGTGGTTGAGGTGCGAGCGCAGCGAGCCTCGAAACCACGCCTCCCGCAGACCTCGCTCACACTCTCGAAAATTGCTGTCCATCATGTGGATCCACGCGTGGATCCGGGTCCGCGTTGTCGGTGGGGACGGCTAGCGTCGACTTCATGAACAGCGACCTCCTCGACCTCGACGCGACGGGCCTCCTGGCCGCCGCGACCGAGGCCGAGCGAGCGTCCCGCCTCGCCGAGGTGCACAGGCTGGAGCTGCTCTCGGCATGGGCGGCGCTCCACTCCACCGACCCGACCGAGGGACCCGACGGCCGCATCGCTCGCCGGATCGGCAACGTGCTGCGACAGGTCGGCGGCGAGGGCACGCCCGGCGTCCAGGACTTCTGCCTCGGCGAGATCGCGCTGGCCCGCGGGAGCCGGCGTCACTGCCACCAGCAACATGCTCGCCGACGTCCTCGACCTGCAGCACCGCCTGCCCCTGACCTGGTCGGTGACCCGGCGCGGCGAGTGCGAGGTGTGGGTGGCTCGCCGTGTCGCGAAGCTCTCTCGCCACCTCCCCCTCGACAAGGTCGGGGTGGTCGACTCCGCGATCTCCCGCATGGTCGCCACCGAGGCCGCCGGTCGCGTCCTCCAGGTCGCCGAGGCCAAGATCATCGAGGCCGACCCCGCCCTGCACGAGGAGCGGTGCGAGGCCGAGCGCCAGCGCCGCTACGTCGGCCTCGGCCGCACGGATGAATACGGCCTGCGCACCCTGATCGCCCGCCTCGAGGCCGGCGACGCAGCCGCCGTGGACGCCGTCGTCCACCGCGTCGGCGAGATCATCGCGCCCCGCCACCCCGACGCCAGCCCCGACGAGCTCCGCGCCATCGCCTTCGGCTGGCTCGCCCGCCCCGCCGAGCTCTTCACACTGCTGCTCCAGCACACCGAACCCGATCCCGACGCCCACCTCGACCCGGACCCGGACCCGGACCTGGACCTGGACCCGGACCTCGGACCCGGACCTCGACGACGTCGAGCCCGACGTGCCGACGCCGGCGCGGGCCCTGGCCTTCCCCGCCGACCTCCTCGACGCCCTCCGCGACATCGACCTCACCCCGCTCGCACCGAAGATCGTGCTGCACGTCCACCTCCACGAAGCCGCCCTCCACACCGGCACCGGCGTCGCCCGCGTCGAGGGCTTCGGACCCGTCACCCTCGGCAAGCTCGCCGAGCTCCTACGCGGCTGCGCCATCAAGGTCCAGCCCGTCAAGGACCTCTCCAGCCGAGTCCGCTACACCGCCTACGAACACCCCGAGTCCCTGCGCGACCAGGTCCACCTCGTCACCGGCGGCGACTACTGGCCCTGGGCCACCTCCACCAGCCGAGCCGTCGACCTCGACCACCCCATCCCCTACGACCACGGCACCGACGGGCGACAACCCCCGCCGGACCAGACCGGCCCCCACAACTGCGGCCCCCTCGGCCGACGACACCACCGCTGGAAGACCCACGCGGGCTACCGATCACGCCAATGCGGCGAAGGACGCTACGTCTGGCTCACACCACACGGCCTCGGCTTCCTCATCGACCACACCGGCACCCACTCCATCCACCCCGAGAAGGCACGGATGATCATGGACGCACCCGCTAGAGGTCGACATCTACCCGGCGTAGCTCACAAGGGGCCGCAGTAAGGCAACGGCGGCCGTAAGACGCACTCATCGCGGTAGATTCCGGGCGAGCGTAGCCGCCCTCAATGCGGCAGATGAGTGCGTTCAGCCGTCCTCGTCGACCATCGACCAGCCCTTGTAGTCGAAGGCCCGACGCAGACGCGAAAGAACCTCGGCCCGAGGCCGTTCGGGCCGGTCGGGAATCGTCGCGGTGTAGACGACGACTTCCGTCGAGGGCTTGCTCATGACCTCAGCAGAGATGTGGAGGTCGCCGAGCTCGTCCGTGTACTGGAGATCGGTCTTGCCCATGAGTCGGACGGCATACCCGTCTGAGGAACGAGTCCATCCCCGCCAGTTCCACGTGAAGGTCTCAGTGGCCATGCGGCGGAGGCTACCCAACGGGGCGACGCAGGTTGGCGCGCCTCATATGGCGCTCGCGTCCCACAGTGGCTGTGATGCGCGGACGATCGCCTCCGCATCTGCCGCGCCGACATGCAGCGTGACAGCCACTGCCGCGCACGCATAGCCTCGACGAACGGTGGTGAGGAGCGTCAGATGAAGATCCGGAGAGCCGTACCCGACGACGCTCCCGCCCTGGGGCGGGTGATGGTCGAGTCCTGGCTGACGGCACACCGCGGGCAAGTGCCCGACGCGGCATGGCACAAGCGCCTGAAGGAATGGACACCCGACGTTTCTGCCCGAGGGTGGGCACGGACGTTTGCCCAGCTCGCTCACGGCCGTGACCGACGCGAGGTTCTGCTGGTCGCTGAAGCGGACCCAGACGGCCCGGTTGCGCTGGTGTTGGGGACCGAAGCCGACAACAACACCTCAGGTGCAGTAGCCGAGATCAGCGCGCTCTACGTGCTTCCGGATCGGCAAGGTCAAGGCATCGGTCGCTTGCTCCTGAAAGATGCCAGCAAGGAGTTGGCCGCGCTGGGCTTCACGACGCTCCACGTCGGCGTCCTGACCGCAAACCTTCCCGCTCGGGGGTTCTATGAAGCGATGGGCGGACAGGAGATAGGTCAGCGGACCTTCGAGGAGGAGGGCTACCTGCTGCCCGGCACCGTCTACGCATGGACGGACATCGTTGCCCTGGCGAGCGATCTTCGCGAAGGTTCGTGAGCCATCCACACGGTGGCCGACCGCATCTCTGCAGATCCGGACGTCCCCGGCCGGCGGCTGAAGGACACACGTCCGGAGCGAGTTTTGCGACAGAGGCACGGCCCTGGGTGTCATCGCGATCGGCACGATCGCGGCGGCGTGCACGTCGGGGCACAATGCGACCGTGACGTCCATGCCCCGAGGGGGCCACCCGGAGCTGCGAGTCCAGCTCGCCGCGGAGACCTCCAGCGTCCCCGGAGCGCGCAGGTTCGTCATTGACGGCCTGCGGCAGTGGGGCCGCGAGCATCTCGTCGACGACGCCGCCCTGTGCGTCACCGAGATGGCGGCGAACTCCGCCATGCACAGCGGCAGCCCTTACCTACGTGTCCGGTTGCGGGACATCGAGCCAGGCGTACGGCTCACTGTGGAGGATGCCGGCGGCA
The DNA here is from genome assembly GCA_963708875.1 of uncultured Actinomycetota bacterium. GTDB lineage: Bacteria > Actinomycetota > Actinomycetes > Propionibacteriales > Nocardioidaceae > Nocardioides. Next base: position 71,434 of record CAVPUL010000004.1, on the reverse strand, counting down.
TCGTCCCGCTCGCGGCGCTGGCTCCGCCATCTGTCGCGAGCCAGGGCACCACCGGTCGCGGCTTGGCGATCGTGTCGGTGCTGGCGAAGTCCTGGGGGATCGAGGAGCGAGTCGATGGACGAGGCGTGTGGGCCGAGCTCGCCGGCGACGGCGTCGAGCACGACGTACGGCCGCCGGTGGTGGAGTACCGCGAACGCGCGGCACCGGAGCAGGGCGTCCTGCCCGCCGGCTGGGCGAGGGTGAGGCTACTTCGGTGTCCGGTGCAGCTGGGGATACAGATCGACCAGCGGCTCGACGACCTGATTCGGGAACTCCAGCTCATCGACTCCAACGAAGGTTCGACTCCGCCGCGGGAGCTGGGTCAGCTCATCGAGCGACTGGTGACTCGCCCTGCCTTTGCGCGCCATCTGGGTCGTCGGACCGCCTTGGACGCCGCCGCAGCAGGGATGGACTACGTCGACATCGAGATGACACTTCCTCGTGAGATGGCCGCGACGCTCCGTGAACTGCTAGCCGCCGACAACCTGGCTGATGAGATCAGCGAGACCCACCAGCTGCTCACGTTGCGGTCCACTCCGGAGATGGTGTCGCTGCGCACCTGGTTCGCTGATTCCATCGTCAGCCAGGCGGAGGAAGGAGCCGAGCCGGTGCCCTACGAGGAGTGGCTCCACGAGCGAGGCTGACGGCCACCATCATCGGCTCCAGACCACTGCCTCCCGCTCTCCCGACAGGCGGCGGGGTGGGCTACGCCAGCAGGACGTACGACCCCAGCGCGACGAGCCAGGACACGAAGGACCCGAGCAGGAAGTACTCCGTCAGCTCGTGGATCCGTCTCCTGGTCGCGGCGGGACGACAGCTCGGGGAAGCGGAGCAGCCCCTTGGCCGCGACGACCACGCTGACGCGGCAGTGACCTGGCCGCCCGAGCGCCAGAGCGAGGATGAAGATCCGCTCGAGCGGCCCGAGCAGGCGACCGCCCTTGAGCGGGTTGGCGGCATGGCGCCGTCGGCAGCCGGGGTTGATCGTGCCGGTGGACTTGAGCACCAGCCGGACCAGCACGTTGCCGGTGGAGAGCTGGATGCCGAAGGCGCCGACCACGAGCAGGAAGCGGTCGGGCGTCACGCCGCCGAGCGCGGGCAGCGGTCACCGAGTCGAGCCAGCGATCCCAGCGGGCCGGCGGCCGTCGGCGCCAGGCCCGAGCACGCCACGGCGCGCGGACGAGCGCGACGACGAAGAGCGCCAGCGGCAGCCACGCGCCGGCCCCGCGGTGGCCGAAGCCCCAGGTCACCGTCGAGCCCCCACGCGAGCACGACCACGGCGATGACCAGCAGCGCCACCACGTCGCGGCCCGAGGTGAGGCCGGCCGAGCAGCCCGACGCACGAGCGCGACCAGCGCGCCCACGCATCTCCGGCAGGAAACGCGTCCGACGCACCGAGTGCGTCAGGTCGGTGACCGCGAAGCCGATCAGCAGGATCCCGAGCCAGCTCATCGCGTCCACTCCTCTCACAGCCCTCGCACCAGGTCGTCGGCAGCCAGCAGGACGCCGATCCCGTCCGCACGGATCCGCTGCGACACCGCCGACGGGCTGATGCCCAGCTCGTCGGCGATCTCCTGCTGCTGCCTCCCCCTCAGCAGACCATCCAGCACCGACATCGAGCGCTCCGACAGGCCGGAGACGATCTGGTCGCGCGTCATCAGCGCGGCGTTGACCAGCGCAGGGTCGGGTCCCGCCTCCCCCTCGGCGGCGACGTACGCCGTGCGGACCGCGCGCAGCGGCGCCTTGCGCTCGTACGTCCTCGACGGTCTCGATCGCGGCCCGGGCGGCCCACCAGCCGGGACCGTCCTCGACCCGCGGCTCCTCGGCCAGCACCAGCACCCGACCCCAGCCGATGCCCTGGCGTACGTCGACGTCGGGCAGCAGCGCCATCCGCAGCCGCAGCGTCGCGCGCGATCGCCGCGCCGAGGCTGGCGAAGATGCCCTGGAACTCGTCACCGACACCGATGCGCAACGGCACCGGGGGCGCGTAGTCGGCGTTGATGGCGTCGACGGCCTGCTCGAACCGGGCGTGCACGCGCGGCGCGATCCACGCTGCGGCGCGAGTCCACCAGGTCACCGATGACGGTCACTGAAGGTTCTGCTTCATTTCGCTCATCTGAAGATCATACCTTCTTATTGAGTCGGATGAACCAATGACCTTCATTCCCAGAACACGCGCTCGACCACCGCGTGCGCCCGCCGCGTGGTGCGGAGGTAGTCGTTGACCATCTGGTCCGACGAACCCTGCGGGTAGCCCAGCACCCGCGCCACCGCCGCCCGCTCGCGGGCGTCGCGCGGCAGCTGGTCGGCGGGCTTGCCGCGGACCAGCGTGACCGCGTTGCGCACCCGCGAGACCAGCCGCCACGCCTCGGCCAGGGTCGTCGGCGTCGGAGGCCGGAGATCAGCGTCCGCCTCGGCCGCGGCCGACGAGCGCCGGGAGCGTCTGCGGCGTCCGCAGCCCCGCGACCCTGCCCGCGTGCCGCATCTGCAGCAGCTGGACGGTCCACTCGACGTCGGCCAGTCCGCCGCGCCCGAGCTTGAGGTGGGTGTGCCGGTCGGCGCCGCGCGGCAGCCGCTCGTCGTCGACGCGCGCCTTGATCCGGCGCACCTCGACCACGTCGTCCTGCGAGATCCCGTCGGCCGGGAAGCGCAGCGGGTCGATCAGCTCGGTGAACCGCGCCCGCAGGTCGGCGTCGCCCGGCGACCGGCGTCGGCGCGCAGCAGCGCCTGGAACTCCCACACGTGCGACCACTTCGCGTAGTAGGCGGCGTACGACTCGACCGTGCGCACCATCGGGCCGTTCTTGCCCTCCGGGCGCAGGTCGGGGTCGACCTCGAGCGGCGGGTCGCTGGCCGGCAGCGACAGCAGCCGCCGCAGCTCCGCGACCACCGCCTGGGCGTACGACGACGCGACCTGCGCCTCGACGCCCTCGACCGGCTCGTGCACGAACATCACGTCGGCGTCAGAGCCGTAGGACAGCTCGAAGCCGCCGTAGCGACCCATCGCGATCACGGCGATCCTGCTCGGCGTCGACTCGAGGTTGCGCTGGCGGCGGACGGACTCCGATCGCGATGTCGAGGGTCGCCTGCAGCGTCGCGTCGGTCAGCCGGCTCAGCCCCTGCCCGACGAGCGCCACGTCGGTCCCGGCCACCAGCTCGCCGCACGCGATCCGCAGCAGCTCGCGACGACGTACGCCCCGCACCGCCACGACCGCGGCCTCCGGCGTCTCGGCCCGCTCGACCAGCGCCTGCATCTCGGCCAGCGCGGCCTCGGCGCTCAGCGGCACCAGCGACTCCCCCAGCATCTTCACGCCCTGCGGCTCGCGCTCGAGCAGGTCGGTGGCGTAGCGCGAGGTGCCGAGGACGTGGGCGAGCCGCTGGGCGACCTCGCCCTCGTCGCGCAGCATCGTGAGGTACCACGGCGTGCGCCCCAGGCTCTCGCTGATCCGCCGGAAGCCGAACAGCCCGGCGTCGGGGTCGGGCGCGTCGGCGAACCACTCCAGCAGCACCGGCAGCAGCGTGCGCTGGATGTCGGAGGTGCGCGAGACCCCGCTCGTCAGCGCCTCGAGGTGGCGCAGCGCTGCCTTCGGGTCGGCGTACCCCAGAGCCGCGAGCCGCGCCTCGGCCGCCTCCAGCGACAGCCGGGCCTCGGTGCCGGGCAGCTTGGCGACGGCACCGAGCAGCGGGCGGTAGAAGAGCTTCTCGTGCAGCCGGCGCACCTCGCGGCGGTGGTAGCGCCACTGCTTGTCGAGCTGCGCCGACCGGCTCCGAGAACAGTCCGAGCGAGCGGCCGAGCCGTCGCAGCGACGCCTCGTCGTCGGGCAGCACGTGCGTACGCCGGAGCTGGTGCAGCTGGATCCGGTGCTCGAGGGTGCGCAGGAAGGAGTAGGCCTCGTGCAGCTTCTCGCCGTCCTCGCGCCCGACGTAGCCGCCGTCGGTCAGCTGCGCGAGCGCGCTCGAGCGTGGCGCCCGCGCGCAGCGTCGGGTCGGCGCGGCCGTGCACGAGCTGGAGCAGCTGGACGGCGAACTCGACGTCGCGCAGCCCGCCCGAGCCGAGCTTGATCTGGCGGTCGGCCTCGTGCGGCCGGGATGTGGTCGACGACCCGGCGGCGCATGGCCTGGACGTCGGCTGACGAAGCCGGTCGCGCTCGGCGGCGCTCCACACCATGCGGCTCGATCATCTCGACGTACGCACGGCCCAGGGCCAGGTCGCCGGCGACCGGGCGGGCCTTGAGCAGCGCCTGGAACTCCCAGGTCTTGGCCCACTTCTCGTAGTAGCCGCGGTGGCTGGCGAGCGTGCGGATGAGCGGGCCCTGGCTGCCCTCGGGGCGCAGGTTGGCGTCGACCGGCCAGATCGTGCCCTCGCGGGTGTGGTCGGAGCAGATCCGCATCAGGTGCGAGGCGAGCTGGGTCGCGGCCCGCAGCGCGGTCCCGTCGTCGGCGCCCTCGCCCGTCTCGAGGACGGCCGCCTCGTGCACGAAGATCACGTCGACGTCGGAGACGTAGTTGAGCTCGTGGCCGCCGCACTTGCCCATCGCGATCACGGCGAGCCGGACGGCGAGGCGTACGACTCCACGCGGGCGCGGGCGATGGCGAGGGCCGCCTCGAGGGTCGCCGCGGCGAGGTCGGAGATCTCGGCCGCGGCGTCGTCGATGCCGACGTGGTGGGCGAGGTCGCGGGCGGCGAGGCGCAGCAGGATCCGGCGGTACTCCACGCGCAGTGCGTCGACCGCCTCGGCATCCGGCAGTGCGGCGACGGGCTCGCGCCGCGCCGGGTCGGCGCCGACAGCCGTCAGCATCGACTCGCGGACGGAGTACGCCGCGGCGCGGGTGCTGCCGAGCGTCGGGTCGGTGAGCTCGCGCCAGTGGTCGGGGTGCCGCACGAGGTGGTGGGTCAGCGCCGTGCTGGCCCCGAGCACGCGCAGAGTCGCATCGCGGTGCCCTCGTCGTCGGCGACCTCGGTCAGCATCTGCGCGCCGGAGCCCGGCTCCGCCTCGTCGAGCGCATCGACCAGCCGGAGCAGTCCCTCGAGCGCGGCGTCCGGGTCGGCGGCCGCGGCGAGCTTGTCGGTGAGCGGCTTGCCGGCGCATCGCCGAGCCGCGTCGACGCCCTTCGCCGCCGCAGCGACCGTCGACGAAGCCGATGCGGACGAAGTCCCCGACGTGCTCACCGCTCCTCCCCCGCGATCTGCGGCGAAGCGCAGCGACGAGCGGTCGCCAGTGCAGCTCGCAGGTCGGGCGCCGCGTCCTCGATCTCGGCGAGCACGGCGTCCTCGTCGAGGCCCAGCGCGACCAGGTCGTCGCGGTCCTCCGCGGCCCAGCCGACGACGACGTCGGCGTCGACCTCGGGGTGCGCCTGGATCCCCCAGGCGCGCGGACCGAAGCGGGCCACCTGCACCTCGCCGTCCGGCGTCCGCGCGCCAGCACCGCACCGCCGGGAGGCATGGCGACGACGACGTCGTCGTTCCAGTGGATCGCGACCTCCGTCACCGGTGCGGTCGCCGACCCACGCGTCGCCGGCCGCGTCCTCGGCTCCAGCCGACCGGCTGCAGACCGACCGTCTGGCCGCGCGGATTCGCGATCGACCTCACCGCCGAGCGCGACCGCCACCACCTGGTGGCCGAGGCAGATGCCGAGCATCGGGGTGCCGGCGTCGACCGCCTCGCGGATCGCCGTCCTGCAGCGGTCGGGCAGCCACGGCGCGCGGTCGTCGTCGTACGCCCCCATCGCGCCGCCCAGCACCAGCACCCCGTCGTACGACGTCAGCGCGGGCAGCGCGTCGCCGGCGTAGGGGCGGCAGACCTCGAGCGTGCAGCCGGCCTCCTCCAGCCAGCGCGCCGACGAGGTGCGGCGGGCAGGACGCCTCGTGCTCGACGACGAGGATGCGCGGGCTCACCTGTCGCCGGACCTCAGAGGACCGGGAGCATCCGGTCGCGCTCGAAGGCGGAGACCTGGGTGCGGTACTCGTCCCACTCGGCGCGCTTGTTGCGCAGGAAGAAGTCGAAGACGTGCTCGCCCAGCGTCTCGGCGAGCAGCTCGGAGTCCTCCGCGATCCCGATCGCGTCGTGCAGGCTCTTGGGCAGCGGCGTGATGCCGAGCGACCTGCGCTCGCGCTCGCTGAGCGACCAGACGTCGTCCTCGGCCTCGCGCGGCAGCTCGTAGCCCTCCTCGATGCCCTTCATGCCGGCCGCGAGCATGACCGCGAAGGCGAGGTAGGGGTTGCACGCGGCGTCGATGGTGCGCAGCTCGATGCGGGTCGACTGGCCCTTGTTGGGCTTGTACATCGGCACGCGGACCATCGCCGAGCGGTTGTTGTGGCCCCAGCAGATCGACGAGGGCGCCTCGCCGCCGCCGAGCAGCCGCTTGTAGGAGTTGACCCACTGGTTGGTCACGACGCTGATCTCGCTGGCGTGGCGCAGGATGCCGGCGATGAACTGCCGACCCGTCTTCGACAGCTGGTACTGGGCGCCGGCCTCGAAGAACGCGTTGCGGTCGCCCTCGAAGAGCGACACGTGCGTGTGCATGCCCGAGCCGGGGTGCGTGGTGAACGGCTTGGGCATGAAGGAGGCCCAGATGCCCTGGCCGAGCGCGACCTCCCGGATCACCGTGCGGAAGGTCATGATGTTGTCGGCGGTGGTGAGCGCGTCGGCGTAGCGCAGGTCGATCTCCTGCTGGCCGGGACCGCCCTCGTGGTGGCTGAACTCCACCGAGATGCCCATCGCCTCGAGCATCGTGATCGCCTCGCGGCGGAAGTCGGCACCGCGCGACTGCGCGGTGTGGTCGAAGAAGCCGCTGCGGTCCACCGGCACCGGCTCGTCGCCCTTCCCGGGCACGTCCTTGAACAGGTAGAACTCGATCTCGGGGTGCGTGTAGAAGGTGAAGCCCTTGTCGGCCGCCGCGCTCAGCGTCCGCTTGAGGACGTGTCGCGGGTCGGCGTACGACGGGCTGCCGTCGGGCATCACGATGTCGCAGAACATCCGCGCCGTGGCCGGGCCGCCGTCGTCGCCGGTGCGCCACGGCAGCAGCTGGAACGTCGAGGCGTCGGGGTGGGCGAGCATGTCGGACTCGTAGACGCGGGCGAAGCCCTCGATGGCCGAGCCGTCGAAGCCGATGCCCTCCTCGAAGGCGTTCTCGAGCTCCGCCGGGGCGACGCTCACGCTCTTGAGGAAGCCCGAGCACGTCGGTGAACCACAGCCGGACGAACCGGACGTCACGCTCCTCGAGCGCGCGGAGTACGAAGTCCTCTTGCTTGCCCATGGCATCAGCCTAGGGGCAAGCAGGAGGCCTTCTTCGCGGGCGCTCGCTCAGTGGCAGATGTTGACGTCCTGCGAGCCCAGGACGCCGTCGAAGGCCGCGCGCATCGGGCGGAGCCAGCTCTGGGTCGTCGGCACGAAGGCGATGCTGCCGGCGACCTCCTTCTTCTGGCCCTGCACGCGGACCTTCTCGACGACGATCGGCATGGTCACCTCGCGGCTGCGGCTGCCCTCCCAGCAAGCAGAGGCCCTGGTCTTGGTGACGGCCTCCTCGAGGGTGACGGTGTCGCCGACGTAGTTCCCGTTGTAGCGCCACGCGAGCGTGGTGCGGTAGCCGGTGAAGCCCTCCCACGGCGCGCGCACGGCGACCGACATGCCCCACGTGTGCCTGGTCAGCATGTCGAAGGTGACGGAGCCGTTGCGGACGGTGCGGACCTTCGAGCTCCAGATGTCCACCTGGCCCGCGTCTGCCTCGGCATAGGTCCCGAGTGCGCTCGTCAGCTGGATCTCGCAGCCCTCGCAGTCGTCGACGGTGAACGTCAGTGCGGTGCGCGGCCCCGCGGCGCGTACGTCCTCGGCGCGGTCGGCGACGGCTGCCGTCGCGCTGGGAGCAAGGAGGGCTGTGAGGACGGTGGCGCCGAGAACGGCGGTGGCGGTGCGGAGGGCGGCGATGCTGCTGGACATGGGAGGTCACGACTTCTCTGTGAGGTGGGTTGTCCCTGACAGGACGCGACCCACCTCAGAGGGGTTGCAACTGATTCCTCACTGTCAGCCGGCCGGCACGTCCCGCGAGATCTCGGCCAGCCAGGCGGTGCCCTTGGCGTCGCTGGGCATCCGCCAGTCGCCGCGGGGGCTCATCGTGCCGCTGGCGCTGACCTTGGGGCCGTTGGGGAGGGCGGATCGCTTGAACTGGTTGGCGAAGAACCGCGTGATGAAGACCTCGAGCCAGCTCCGGATGTCGACGAGGGAGTACGCCACCCGCGCGTCGGCCGGGAACCCCGGCGGCCACTCCCCTGCCTCGACGTCCTTCCACGCGTGCCAGGCCAGGAACGCGATCTTGCGCGGCCGCGTGCCGTGGCGCACGACGTGGGCGAGGGTGAAGTCCTGGAGGTTGTAGGGGCCGACCGAGTCCTCGGTGGCCTGCGGCTTCTTGCCGTCCTCGATCGGGATCAGCTCGGGGGTGATCTCCTGCTCGAGGATCTCGGCGAGGACCTCGTTGGCCTCCTCGAGCTCGCCGTGGCTGATCACCCAGCGGATCAGGTGCTGCACGAGCGTCTTCGGCACGCCCGCGTTGACCGTGTAGTGCGACATCTGGTCGCCGACGCCGTACGTGCACCAGCCGAGGGCGAGCTCGGACAGGTCGCCGGTGCCGACGACGATGCCGCCGCGCTGGTTGGCGAGCCGGAAGAGGTAGTCGTAGCGCAGCCCGGCCTGGACGTTCTCGAACGTGACGTCGTAGACCTTCTCCCCCTGCGCATAGGCGTGGCCCATGTCGGCGAGCATCTGCTCGGCAGCCGGACGGATGTCGAGCTCCTCGAACGTCACGCCGAGCGCCTCGGACAGCCGGGTGGCGTACGCCTTGGTGGTCGAGCCGGTCGCGAAGCCGGGCATCGTGAAGGCGAGCACGTCGCTGCGCGGGCGGCCGAGCCGGTCCATCGCCTTGCACGCCACGATCAGCGCGTGCGTCGAGTCGAGGCCGCCGCTGACGCCGATGACGGCCTTGGGCGTGCCGATCGCCCGCAACCGCTGCTCGAGGCCGGACACCTGGATGTTGTAGGCCTCGTAGCAGTCGAGCTCGAGCCGCTCGGGGTCGTCGGGCACGAACGGATAGCGGTCGACCTTGCGCAGCAGCCCGATGTCGCCCGTCGGCGGCTCCAGCTCCCACTCGACCGTGCGGAACCGCTGCACCCGCTCGTGGTGCGTACGCCGGTTGTCGTCGAAGCTGCCCTGGCGCAGCCGCTCCTGGCGGACCAGGTCGAGGTCGACGTCGACGACGGTGCGGCGCGGCCCGTCGGGGAACCGCTCGCTCTCACCGAGCAGCGAGCCGCACTCGTAGACCATCGTCTGGCCGTCCCAGCTGAGATCGGTCGTCGACTCGCCCTGCCCGGCAGCCGCATAGACGTACGCCGCCGCGCACCGCGCGCTGGCACTGCGGACCAGCAGCCGACGGTCCTCCGCGCGGGCGACCGTGATCGGCGAGCCGCTGAGGTTGGCGAGCACCGTCGCTCCGGCGAGCGCGGCCTCGGAGCTCGGCGGCACCGGCACCCACATGTCCTCGCAGACCTCGACGTGGAGGTCGAGGCCGGGGACGTCGAGGCAGCGGAAGATCAGGTCGGGCCCGAACCGCACGTCCTGGCCGGCGACGGTGATCCACTCGAGCTCGCGGTCGTCGCCGGGGGCGAACCAGCGGCGCTCGTAGAACTCGCGGTAGTTGGGGAGGTAGGACTTCGGAGCCACGCCGAGGATCGAGCCGCGGTGCACCACGACGGCGCAGTTGTAGACGCGGTTGCCCTGCACGATCGGGGCGCCGATCACCAGCGCGGTCATCAGGTCGGCGCTGGCCGCGACGATCTCGGCGATCGCGTCCTGCACCCCGACGAGCAGGGTGTCCTGGAGGAAGAGGTCGTCGACGGAGTAGCCCGTGAGGCAGAGCTCGGGGAACACCGCCACCGCGACACTGTCGTCGTGGCACGCACGCGCCTGCTCGATGACCTCGGCGGCGTTGGCGGCGGGGTCGGCCAGGTGCACGGGCAGCGTGCACGCAGCGATGCGCGCGAAGCCCTGTGCGTAGGCGGAGTAGAAGTCCACGTGCTCACTCTAGGGAGTACGCCGGACGGGTTGGCGGCGGTCGGAAAATGAGTGCCGACCCCACCCGCCTTCGGCCTACGGTGCGCACATGGAGATCACGCCCTGCGTCACCGACGCGGACTACGACGAGTGGCGCCGGGTGCGGATCGCGGTCATCCCCTACGAGCGGACCCAGTCCCTCGCCGAGCTGCGCGCCGGCGACACACCCGAGCGGCTGCTGCTCCTCGCCCGCGACGGCGACACCGTCCTCGGCCACGGCCTCGCCCAGCGCGCCGAGAGCGCGAGCTCGGGCGGCGTCATCCCCCGCGTCCTCCCCGAGCATCGCCGCCAGGGCGTCGGGACGGCGTTGCTGCGCCGGCTCGTCGACCACGTCTCCTCGCTCGGGCTGCCGATGGTGCGGGCCACCGTCGACGACGAGCCGTCGCGCCTGTTCGCCGAGCGGTTCGGCTTCGAGGAGGTCAACCGCGAGGTCGAGCAGACGTACGTCGTCGACCCGGCGCCCGAAGTCGCGCCTGCGCCGCCCGGGGTCGAGGTCGTGACCGCCCAGGACCGACCCGGGCTGTGGGAGGGGTGCTTCGAACGCTTCGGCCGGGAGGCGCTCGCGGGCTTCGCGGTCGACACTCCCCTCGACGTCAGCCTCGAGCGGTGGACCCGCGACTGGCTCGGCGACCCGATGTTCCTGGCCCTGCACGACGGCGAGGTCGTCGGCTGCGCGGGGCTCGGCCTCGACTCCGACGACCCGACGCGCGCCGAGAACTCCCTCACCGCCGTGCGGGGCGACTGGCGCGGACGCGGCCTTGCGGTCCACCTCAAGCAGCGCACGATCGCGTGGGCCGCCGAGCACGGCGTCGCCGAGATCTACACCTGGACCCAGGACGGCAACGCGGCGATGCGCTCGCTCAACACCCGCCTGGGCTACGCGACCACCCGCACCGGGATCCAGGTCGCCCGCGCGCTGCCGTTGGACTGAGGGAGTTCACAGCATCGCCCGGCGCGGCTAGCGTCGGTGGATGGCCCGTCTCGTGCGTACGTCCCTCGTCCTCGCCACCGCCCTCGCCCTCGCCGCACCGGCCGCCGCGCAGGCGCCCGACCACGCCCGTGCAGCGGTGCCCACCTTCAAGGTCCGCACCGTCGCGAGCGGCCTCGACCACCCGTGGGACGTCCAGCAGGCGCCGGGCCGCCGGCTGGTCGTCACCGAGCGCGACCGCGCCCGCATCAGCGTCGTACGCCACGGGAAGCGGCGCACGCTCGCGAACCTGTCCCGTCTCGTGTGGGTGTCCGGCGAGACCGGCCTGCTCTCCCTCGCCGTCGACGCCGGCTCTCGCACGCTCTGGGCCTGCCACGGCTCCACCGTCGGCGGCAACCACGTCCAGGTGAGCCGCTGGCGGGTCGACCGCGCGTGGCGGCACCTCAGCCACCACCGCACGATCCTCACGGGCCTGCCCTCGACCTCCGGGCGCCACGGTGGCTGCCGGCTGTTGCTCGAGCGGGGCAGTGACGCGCTGGTCGTCGGCACCGGCGACGCGGCCGTCGGCACCAACCCGCGCGACCTCGACTCGCTCGGCGGCAAGGTGCTGCGCGTGCACCGGCGTACGGGCGCGCCGATGGCCGACAACCCGTTCGCGACCGCGAGCACCGCGCGACGGTTCGTGTGGACCTACGGCCATCGCAACGTGCAGGGGCTCGCCCAGCGCGCCGACGGCTCGCTGTGGTCGGTCGAGCACGGCAGCTACCGCGACGACGAGGTCAACCGGCTGGTGCGCGGCGGGGACTACGGCTGGAACCCGGTCCCGGGCTACAACGAGGACGTCCCGATGACCGACCAGGACCTGCCCGGCGAGCAGCAGGAGGCGGCCTGGTCCTCGGGCACCCCGACCCTCGCCACGTCCGGCGCGGCCTGGGTGCGCGGCTCGCAGTGGGGAGAGCTCGAAGGCACGCTCGCCGTCGCCGCGCTCAAGGCCTCCGAGATGCTGTTCCTCCGGTTCGACGACGCGGGCGCCCTCGTGTCCGTGACCCAGCCCGAGGCCCTCGCCCAGTTCGGGCGAGTCCGCTCGGTCACGTCGGCGACCGACGGCGACCTGCTGGTCACGACCGACAACGGCGACGGCGGCGATCGCGTCCTGCGGATATCCCCACGCTGACTGCTGCTCCACAGAAGTGAGGGCGCGGGTTTGAGGCGACCCGTGGCGCGGGAAGAAGGGGTGCATGACGCCTCCCGCGATCGAACCGGGCCAGCCGGGTCCCACGCAGCCGGACCCCACGCTGAGCGACCCGATGCTGCGCGTGCTGCGCGAGCGGCACCCCGAGGTCGACATCGTGGTGCTGCCGCAGCCGGTGCCTGCGCCGGTCGCACCCGAGCTCGCATCCGACCAGAGGGACGCCCTCGCTTCCGACGTGGAGCGGCTCGTCGACGACCTGCTGGTCCGGCTCGCACCGGGCGACCGGGCGCTCGCCCGGGAGGGCCGCTGGCACACCGACGAGTGGGACCAGAGCTGGTACGAGTCCGTCGCCGTCGTCGGTGACCTCGCGGTCGGCGACAACATGACGTTCCTCCGGTCCACGGGCAACGCGCTGGTCGGCCTCGGGTGGCAGGTCCGCCCCGTCCCGGGAGACCGTCCGCGCCTCGTCGCCCGCCGCCGCGGCGGCTTCGAGGCAACAGCGACCGTCCGGCCCACGTCGTTCGTGCTCACGCTCCGCACCGTCAAGGTCCGGGTCGTCGAGGAGGCCGCCCGATGACGATCCAGATGTGGACCGCCACGCTCGCCAAGGCGCGCACCGCGTGGGAGGAGCAGTCCGAGGGCCTCAACGGCCCCCGGAAGAACCTTGCCCAGGCCGACCCCGCCCTGCTCGGCGAGGCGGTCCAGGGCGCGGCCGAGGCGTTCTTGACGACGTGGGAGCAGCGCACCCTCGTCCTGCGCGACCAGGCGTCCGGCCACGCCGACTCACTCGCGCAGACGATGTACGACTTCCTCGTCACCGACGCCGACAGCGTGCAGGCCACGCAGCAGCTGCTCCTCTGGGAGGACCGCGACACCGTGCCCGTCCAGGCGGTGGGCCCGTGACCACGATCGCCGTCCCGGCCTGGCTGCCGGCCGAGCCCGAGCTGACGGTCACCGAGGCGTCGGGCGCGATCCTCACCGACGTACGCGCGGCCGCCACCGCCGTCAGCGACGTCGCCGAGTGGGCCCGCGCCAACGGCGCACCCGCCGACTTCAGCGGCGACGCCGCGGAGGCCGCGGACAACGCCGTCACCCGGTTCGCCACCGACACCGACGCGGTCGGTGCGGCCCTCGAGCGAGGAGCGCTCGCCATCGACGAGTTCCTCACCGCGATGCGGCTGCGGCGCTCCGAGCACGCCGACCTGATGGAGCGCCGTCAGCGCCTCAACGACGACCGCGAGGCCCTGCTGCGGCGCATCGACACCGCGACCGAGGACCAGGTCCCGGCCCTGCAGGCCGAGGCCGCCCAGCTGAGGTCGGCCTTCGAGTCCTACCACCAGGACCTCCAGTCGTGGCGCGACCGCGTGGACTCCGACGAGCAGAAGGCCGTCCGAGCACTGGGTGCCGTCGACCAGCTCGCCGAGGGATTGGCGGCCGCGAAGGACTCCTCGCGCGCCGACACCGCGGCGCTCGCGGCCGAGCTGCGGCGGCTCGGCACCGACACCGACGCCGTGAACTCCTGGTGGAACGGGCTCTCGCAGGCCGAGCGCAACGCGCTGATGATCAGCGACCCCGACCTCGTCGGCAACACCAACGGCATCCCGACCGGCGACCGCGACGAGGCCAACACCTCGGCCGTCCAGCGCGACATCGAGTACCTCCTCGGCAAGCAGGCTGCCGGCGAGGAGCTCAGCGCGTCGGAGCAGCGGTGGCTGGAGAACGCGCAGTCGATCGAGCTGGCCGTCGCCAACGCCCGGACGGCCGAGTACGCCGAGCTCGACATCGACGCCTTCGTGATGGCCTACCAGCCGCACGCCTTCGGCGGCGACGGCATCGCCGCGGTGGCGTACGGCGATCCCGACACCGCTGACCACACTGCGGTCTACGTGCCCGGGATCATGCAGGACGGCACCCAGATCGACGAGAACGGCCTGCAGGCCCTCAACCTCTACGAGGAGACGCTCACCAGCATGGCCGGCGAGGACCCGCCGCGCGCCGGCTCGGTCTCCACGATCGCGTGGATCGGCTACGACTCCCCCAACTTCGACCCCGAGTCGAAGATGCCGTGGGACCTCATCGACTCCGGCGGCGACGTGGGGCACACCGTGACCGAGGCCAACGCGCAGGCCGGTGGTGTCGCGCTCTCGCAGTTCGTCGACGGCCTCAACAGCACGCACACCGGCGGCGACCAGCCACACCTCACGGTCATCGGGCACAGCTACGGCTCGACCACGTCGGCGTACGCCGCTGCCGGTGGGATGGACGCCGACAGCCTGGTCCTCATCGGCAGCCCCGGCGCCAGCGAGGGCGTCCACCACGTGGGCGACCTCAACATGCCGGCGGGCCAGGTCTTCGTCGGCGCGGCCGACAACGACCCGGTGTCGTGGCTGGGCGGCGAGGACGGGCTCCTCCCGGGGACGTGGGACGACAGCCTCGGCCTGGGTGCCGATCCGGCCCAGCACGACTTCGGTGCGACGGTCTTCGCCGTCGACAACGGCCAGGAGTTCCACGGCGCCGGCCTCGTCACGACGGGGTTCATGGAGAACCACACCAACTACTTCGACGACGGCAACCCGGCCTCTGGGCAGCATGGCCGACGTCGTCTCGGGCAACTCGGACGCCGTCGTCGACACGGGTGGACGCACGCAGGAGGCCCACGACTACCTCTACGACTGGGCCGGCGGCGAGGTCCAGCACCACGTCGTGCAGCCAGTGGTCGACACCTACCACGACGTGCGCGACGGCGTGGTCGAGACCTACGAGGGCGTCCGCGACGGGGCCAGAGGACGCCTGGGACCACGTGTGGCCGGACCACTGGCCGTGATGGCTAGCGTTGGGTGACATGCGCACCGCACTCACGCTGCTGTCGATCGGCGCCCTGCTGGGCGCCACGTCCGCCTGCTCCTCGTCGTCGACCGGCGGTGACGAGGTCGTCGGCCAAGAGCCGCGAGCAGGAGGTCGTCGACACCGTCGCGAAGGCCGTCCCCCTCGCGCAGGACGCCCTGGGCGCCACGAAGGTGCTGGTCGACGGCCAGTGGGGCTCGTGCCCCGGCGGGGTCGGTCACCGCTTCACCGGAGGTGGGACGCTCACCGCACCCGAGGGCGACACCGCCACCCAGCTCGAAGCGATCCGCACCGCCCTCGTCGACGCCGGCTACGACGACGAGACGCAGGTGGACGACCACGTCACCCTCGCCCGCGACGAGGTCGAGCTCGACTTCGCGCGGCAGCTCGCAGCGAAGACCCCCGGCACCTGGAAGGTCAGCTTCCAGGGGCCGTGCAAGCGCTACAGCGGCGACGACGAGGACTACGTCAAGGCCCAGAACCTCGAAGGCGCCCGCCAGCTGCTGCCGTGACGCGGACGTGTGACCGCCGCCACAGCGTCGTACCCGCCGGTCGGGTCTAGCCTTCGAGCATGGCTGAAGAGACTGCTCCCTACGGCTCAGGTCCGGCGACGTCGGCGGCTCCCGTCAAGCGGGTCCGCACCCATCACCTGCGGGAGATGAAGGAGCGTGGCGAGAAGATCACCATGCTCACGGCGTACGACATGTACACCGCCGCGACCTTCGACGAGGCCGGGATCGACCTGCTGCTGGTCGGTGACTCGGCCTCCAACAACGTCCTCGGCAACGAGACGTCGCTGCCGATCACGGTCGACGAGCTGCTCCCCCTCACCCGCGCGGTGTCGCGTTCGGTGCGGCGCGCCATGGTCGTCGGCGACCTGCCCTTCGGCAGCTACCAGGCCTCTCCCGAGCAGGGCTACCTCACCGCCGTCCGCTTCATGAAGGAGGCGGGCGCGCACTGCGTGAAGCTGGAGGGCGGTGCCGAGATGGCGCCGGTCATCGAGAAGTGCACCCGCGGCGGCATCCCGGTGATGGCGCACATCGGCTTCACCCCGCAGTCCGAGCACACGCTCGGCGGCTACCGCGTCCAGGGCCGCGGCGACGCCAGCGACCGCGTGCTCGCCGACGCGCGCGCCGTGCAGGAGGCAGGTGCCTTCGCCGTCGTGATGGAGATGGTGCCCGGCGATGTCGCCGAGCAGATCACCGACGAGCTGACCATCCCGACCATCGGCATCGGCGCGGGCGCTGGGTGCGACGGCCAGGTGCTGGTGTGGCAGGACGCCTTCGGCCTGCGGACCGGCAAGATGGCGCGCTTCGTCAAGCAGTACGCCGACGTGCACGGAGTGCTGCTGGAGGCCGCCAGGGCGTACGCCGACGACGTGCGCGGCGGCACCTTCCCGGGCGCCGACCACACCTTCTAGGCCGGCCCTACGGGGAGGCCAGGCCCCAGCCGAGGTAGGCCGCACCGCCGAGCACCGTCGCCAGCCACACGAGGGTGACCGCGACCGGCAGCAGCACGACCGCGCGCGGCCTCGTCGTGAACCACCCGATCGCGAGCACCAGCGCGACGAGCCAGACCGCGCCCAGCAGCAGCACGACCCACCACGGGGCGCCGACGACGACCGGGGTCGCGCCGATGAGGAAGGCCACGCACGCCAGGCCGATCATCCCGGCGAACGGCCACGGCGACAGCGGCTCGCGGACCGGTTGCTTGGGCACGCCGCCACGCTAGCCGGTGACAACATGCCGAGTGACAGGAGACGATCAGGGTCCGACGACGCGAGGAGCACCTGTGAGCGAGACCCCGGCCACGAAGACGACGCCTGCGAAGACGACCGCCTGCGACGAAGTCGACAGCGACGAAGACCGCCGCGAAGAAGGCCGCCAGCGCACGAAGACCGCGGCGAAGACGGCCCCAGCCACGAAGGCCCCAGCGAAGAAGACTCCCGCCAAGAGGGCCCCAGCCAAGAAGACCGCGGCGAAGACGGCCCCAGCCACTGTGACTCCGACTCCTCCTGCGCCGAAGCCGGTCGCCCCAGCGGGACGGCGTACGGCGGCCGCGCGTGCGCCGCGACGCAGGCGGCCAGGCGGTCAGCACGGATGCCCTCGTGCAGCGCGTCGCCCAGGAGACGGCCGAGCGCGTCGGCGCGGAGACCGCGGCGCGGGTCAGCCAGCAGTACGAGTCGGCCCTCGCTGAGCTCACCAAGACCCTGGACAAGAACATCAAGCGGGCATTGAAGAGCGTGCGCGCAGCGGCCGACCTCGCCCAGGCCGCCTCACCCGCCAAGGGCAAGAAGGAGAAGAAGAAGACCGAAGAAGAAGAAGTGATCAGCTGTCGGGCGTGCCGTCGGTGAGGCCGTCGCCCGAGCCGGGACCCTTGTCGTTCCAGTCGGGATCGTTGTCCCACTGCTCGTTGCGCTCCTGCACCTTCTCCAACGCGCGGGACGCCTCCTCGGACGTCGCGTACGGGCCGAGCCGGTCGGCGCTCTTGCAGCCGTCGTGGCCCTCCACGGTGTGGTGCTTCAGGCAGAACCAGTATTCGTTCTCGCTCATGGGCCGAAACTACACTCGCCGGGTGCCAGTCGTATCCCCCGCAGAGGTGTCAGCGCGTCGCGTCGTCCCTGCCCACATCGCCCGTCCCGAGTACGTCGACCGCCCTGCGCCGGAGCGCTTCACCGGCGAGGAGGTCAAGGACGCCGGGACGATCGAGCGGATGCGCGTCGCCGGCCGGCTGGCCGCCCAGGCCCGCGAGCTCGTCGGCTCGCACGTCGTACCCGGGGTGACCACCGACGAGCTGGACCGGATCGGCCACGAGTTCCTGTGCGACCACGGGGCCTACCCCTCGACCCTGGGCTACCGCGGCTTCCCGAAGTCGCTGTGCTCCAGCGTCAACGAGGTCATCTGCCACGGCATCCCCGACGCCCGCGTCGTCGAGGACGGCGACATCGTCAACATCGACATCACCGCCTTCATCGACGGAGTCCACGGCGACACCAACGCCACCTTCCTCGCCGGCGACGTCGACGAGGAGACCCGCCTGCTGGTCGAGCGCACGAAGGAGTCGCTGGACAGGGCCATCAAGGCCGTCCGTCCCGGGCGCCGGGTCAACATCATCGGCCGCGTGATCGAGGCCTACGCCAAGCGCTTCGGCTACGGCGTCGTCCGCGACTTCACCGGCCACGGCATCGGCACCTCGTTCCACTCCGGCCTGATCATCCCCCACTACGACGACCCGCGCTTCGACGACGAGATCCGCGTCGGGATGACCTTCACCATCGAGCCGATGCTCAACCTCGGCACGCCCGACTACGACATGTGGGACGACGGCTGGACCGTCGTGACCAAGGACCTCCGCCGATCCGCGCAGTTCGAGCACACGTTGCTCGTCACCGAGGATGGCGCCGAGGTGCTCACCCACCCCTAGCCGGCTGCGGCAGCGACCGGGGATCGTCACCCGTCCAGAGCGAGGCCCGATCGACGGGCGATGGCCACGGCCTCCAGCTGTGAGTGCGCACCCAACTTGCTCAGGAGCGTCTTGATGTAGCCACGACTCGTGTGCATGGAGATGCCCAGCTCATGGGCGATCTCACCGTTTCGCATCCCCAACATCAGCATCGCCAGCACGTCCTGCTCCCGGGGGTGAGCGGGTTCTCCGGGCGACCGCGCCCCTCCGGCAGGTGCGACGGCTGCCGTAGGGGCGGATGCACGAACGGATCCCCCTTGCCGGCCACCTTCAGCACGTCCATCAGGCCGGGAAGCGAACCGTCCTTCGGCATGACCGCAACGGCCCCTGCCTCCTCCGCCCGACACAACAGCCTGGAGTCCGAGTGGCCAGTCAGGAGCACCACATGGACGTTCTTGTGGCGCGAGGTGATGGACGCGGTCGCCGTCAGCCCGTCGCCCTCATCATCGACGAACTCGTAATCCATCACGACCAGGTCAGGCTGGCACGAGGCCACCAGACTCAGGCCGCTGGCCGTGTCGTACGTGGCCCCCAGACACTCCAGATCAGGATCCGAGTCGATGGCGAAGTTGAGCAGGTCGGCAAACGTGCAGTGATCGTCGATCACGACCACCGTGCGGCGTCCGTGGTGCCTGAGCCTGGGCGGTCCCGTGGCACAGGCACCGAAAAGTGGGTCGGACGGGTCACCGTCATCTCGGACATCTCAATCCCCATTTTCGTACCCGAGAAATCCGTTACTGATCTTCCGAGACGTCAATCCGAGAAGCTGATTCTGCAGGCGCGAGCTCCGTGTGTCCCGGATCTTCAGCGAGCGGCACCAACCGGTGCGAAGGTCACGACGCCAGCGCCGACAGCTCGCGGCTGGCCACCAGGAGACGCCGAGCGACCGGGTCCCGACTTGCGCCGGAGGTCTCGAGGAGCTGGCCGAGCAGTCGCAACAACGTCCTGAGCTCGAGGCGGTCTGCCTCCAGGGGCGCGGGGTCCGAGGCGCTTCGGAGCACTGCCAGGTAGAGCCGCCGGCTGGCCGGCGCCGGCTCGAGTCCGAACTCGTTGATCAAGATGGCGCGCAGCTCGGCGTAGGTCTGCAGTGCCTCGGTCCGACGCCCCGTACGCCACTGCGCGCGGATGAGCTCCTGCATGGCGGCCTCGGAGCCGTACCTGTGCGCGACGGCCGCCCGCGCAAGGCGCAGGGCGAGGTCGCCGCGTCGTTCGCGGTTCGCCTGGCGCGCCCCCGCGATGCAGCCGTCCACCAGCACGGTGTCGAACTGCTCGCGTTCCTGGATGGCCCACGCTGCGTAGGGCTCGTCGGCGAGCAGCATCCCGGTGACCAGGGCCAGCGCACTTCCCATGTCCTGGGACCGGACCGTGCTCGTGTCGTCCCGCGCGTAGTCACGCAACCGCTGGCGCACGTCGACGACGTCGACGCTCACCTGCTGGGGGTCGAAACGGTAGCCGCCCCCAGTGGTCACCAGCGCCGTCCGGTCCATGCCGGCGGCGGCCAACCTCCGCCTCAAGAGGCACAGATAGCTCTCCAGCGTTGCGATGTACGACGCGGGAGGCCTTCCGTCCCAGAGCCGTTCTGCCAGCTGCTCCTTCGGCACCGCGGTGCCGAGATTCAGCGCGAGCATCTCCAGGAGCTGACGTGGCTTCGCCCCGCCCAGCTCGTTGGCGTCAACCCGCGCAAGCGGCCCCCACACGGTGGTTGCACCAAACAAATCGATTCGCATCATGACTTGCCCCCATTCCCTCGGAACAGGGTCACCGCATGACCGGCTGCCGGTAACCCGCATTTTGGGGGGAGTAGACCACTTCGACGTAAATGGTCGCTGCGCTGCGACGCCCTTGACCTCGGTCCGGATCAGCCGCGCGGCCACAACCGCAGCAACACGTTGCCGACCAGCTGGTCGGTGGGAACGGCGCCGAAGTCGCGGGAGTCCACCGAGTCGGCGCGATTGTCGCCCAGCACGAAGACGCTGCCGGCTGGCACGGTGACGGGACCGTAGTAGGTGCCGTCCACCTCTGCGTGGACCACGTACTCCTCTTTGACCCACCTTCGATTGACGACCAGGTGGCCGTCGCGCACCGCGACCCGGTCGCCGGCGACTGCGGCCACGCGCTTGACCATGAGGGTCCCCGCGCCGGGGTCAGAGCCCGGTCGCCTGAACACCACCACGTCGCCGCGAGCCGCTCGGGTCCCGCCGAGCAGCCCTCGGCGGACCAGAAGATGGTCACCGGTGCCGAACGTCGGCTCCATGGACGCCGACGACACCTGCATCGGCTCAACGGCGACGCGGGTGGCCACTGGCAGCACGACGATCACTGCGGCGAGCGCCACGAATACGCGCGTCGACACGAGCCGCCGCACCGGCGGTTCCGCCGACTCCGCGACAGGGCTCGCGTGCGCCGTCATGCCAAGAGGCCGGCACCCCGCGCGACGAGCCCCGCGGCCGCGCAGGACGGCCATCGCTGTGGTCACCCGTGCGCGTAGCCGGTGCGGCAGGAGCGCTGCAAGCAGCGCGATGAGCGCCAGCGCATCGGCACCCAGGCAGGCGAGGTCGAGTACCCCTACCGGCTCCATGTGTGCGCCGGGATAGACGGGATCTGCCGTTACCGACCCCACCCGCCACCGGTAGATGGTCTCCGCCGTGAGTCGGATAGAAATCCCAGATCGGCCGTGCGGCTGGCAACGTAGAGCACCACGACGCCGAAGCTGTCCCACGATGGCTGTGAGCAGCAGAGCCTCCGACATCGGACGGAGCAAGGCGACTGCCAGTGCGGTCTGCAACACAGTGAGCACGAGGAAGAACCAGCCGGCCAGCGGGGCTTCGACCAGGTGCACGGGCGTCACCGCCCCGTCGATCGCCGCAGCAACCAGCGCACATCCGACGGCGAAGGCCTGGAGACGCTGGTCGCAGTGTCGAACCGCGACCTCGTGTTCGGTCGGAGCGTGGAGGACGGACATCGTGACTCCTACAGGTCCCACTCGGGCTGCGGTTGCGCAGGGACGGCGTAGGGCTGGTTGCCCATCCGCTCGTCGTCGACGATCTCGAACTGCCCCATCATGTCGTGGTCCTCGTGCACCAGGTTGTGGCAGTGGATCATGTACTTGCCGCGCGCCCTGCGTCGAACTTGATCAGCAGCCGCACCGTCTCGTTCTCGCCGAGGTACACCACGTCCTTGGCGCCGCGCTCGTGCGGCAGCGGCGGCTTGCCGTTGCGGTCGAGCATCTTGAAGTCGATGAAGTGGACGTGGGCCGGGTGGTGCCACCCGCCCGAGGTGTTGCGAGCTCCCAGATCTCGACGTCGTTCGGACTCCGGGTCGGCCAGCACCGAGGTGAAGCCGCTGCGCGATCACGTCGTCCCAGGTCCTGCCCGTTGATCGTCCAGTTCCCGTTCTTGCGCACGAAGTCGAACCGTCGCGGGTCCTCACGGCGTCGGCTCTCGGGGACGACCATCGCCGGGCTGGTCGGGGTCGAGCGACGCCGGGACCGCGTTGTTGCGCCGAGGTCGAACGGGTCGCCGACCACGTCGAACGCCATCACCTTGTCGGTGTTGTCGAAGTTGATGTTGTTCTTCGGGCGGTGTTCTTGCAGGACGACCCGCGTGGCCGGCTGGGTACTTCGCGAAGTCGATGATCACCTCGTAGCGCTCGGCCATGCCGTGGCGGAAGCTCTTGACGCGCCTGCGGCGCCGGCATCAGCCCGGCGTCCGTGCCGATCACCGTCATCGGCTCGCCGTTGCTCGAGCGACCAGCGCGTAGGAGCGCGACGACCGAGGCGTTCAGGATCCGGAAGCGGTACTTGCGCCGCTCGACCGTCATCGCCGGCCAGGGCCGGCCGTTGACCAGGATCACGTCGCCGTAGATGCCCGACGCCGTCGTTGGTGTCGAAGAGCAGCTGCCCGTCGGCGTTGAACATCGCGTCGCTGACGATCAGCGGCACGTCGTACTCGCCGTGCGGGATCGGCAGCGCCTGCTCGATCGCGTCGATGCAGCTGGTACATCCCGGCCAGGCCCATGTACGCGTTCTCGGCCGTGTGGTGCGACGCCGTGGTCGTGGTACCAGAGCGTCCGGGCGTTCTGCCAGTTCGGGTAGTGGTAGTCCTTGCACTGCCCCGGGGTTGGTGATGTCGCTGGCGTAGCCGTCGTACTCCGGCAGCGACGCCGACCCGTGCAGGTGCACCGAGGTCCACGGCGTGTAGCCCAGCGTCGGGTGCCGTGGCGGCAGGTGCGTTGATCGTGCCGGATCGACGGTCTCGCGGCCCTTGCTGGTCTGGAACGTCGGGCCCGGCACCGAGACCGTTGTAGCCCCACATCGCCGTCTGGTCAGGCCGGGCAGGATCTCCACCATCGCCGGCTCCATCGAGACCCGGTAGTAGTCGGTGGTGCTCGTCGGAGCGCACGGGCGGAGATCACCGGTGGCATCGTGAACGGCACCGTGAACGGCGCCGGCAGCGCGCTCCCGCGATCCGGTTGGCCTGGGCGAGCGTTCCGCTGACGGATCGCTCCAGCGGCAGTGCGACGTGCCGTTCCGCCCGCACCAGCGACAGCTTCCATCGCATCCCGACGCTGACAGTTCCATGACGATCCTCCTCGTAGCGTGCCACGGCGACGTCTAGGAGCTCGGCGCTGGGGAAATCCTCGGGGCTTCGGGCCTGCGACCACCCGGGACCAGCAGGTCACGAGGATTTCCCTAGGAGCGCAAGCCCGCCGTTGTGTCGCGCTCGGGCGCGTTGTGCGCTCCAACTTGATGGGTGATCGCGAGATCGAACAACGCATTGTCACGTGACCGAATCCTTGGGGGACCCTCGTCGGTCCGACGCTCGAGAGTCGGTCCTCAGCGATCGCTGCGACGGCCACCGCCGTCGCGCCCTCCTTTGCAGCCGTTGACGACTCGCCGCCGGCGGTCGCCGCCGGCACCGTCGGCGCCGGGCTTCACCGTCACGGCCGGTGACCTGCAGCTTCATCCTCAAGCAGATCAAGATCGCCGAGCGCGCACTCCGGACACCCTGACCGCCGGCAACCCGTGCGGCACCCTGGTGGGCTCCGCGGCCAACCAGATCCCCGACCGGCTCACCGCCTACGGTCTGCGCACGGTCGACGGCTCCTGCAACAACCTGTTCCCGGCCGCGAGACCTTCGCGGCCGCCGACCAGCCGTTCCCGCGGCTGACCAACCCGAAGTTCCGCGCGCCGAGTGGCCCCCGGCAGCTTCGCCGCGCCCCGGCGGCTCGGTGCGCGGCCGACGTCCTACGGCTACAGACCAGTCAAGGGCATCGTCGTCGACGCCGAGCCGCGCGACGGTCAGCAACCTGATCGTCGACCAGACCTCGACCAACCCGGCCGCCCGTCGCCGCGGCCGAGTTCCCGGTGCGCACGCAGGGCAACACCGGCGTGCGTCCGTGCACGACCGACCCGCAGCTCGACGGCCGGACCCGCCGGTCCCGGGTGTCCCCGGCCGGCTGCGTCCCGTCGCGCCAGACCCTCTTCATCCCCAACGTGACGACCGACGTCGGGCTCTCCCCGCCGTACAACTCGATGTTCACGTTCTTCGGCCAGTTCTTCGACCACGGTGTCGACCAGACCGTCAAGAGCGGCGGCACCGTCTTCGTCCCGCTGAAGGCCGACGACCCGCTGATCACCGCTCGGCCCGGACGGCAAGGCCGAGACACCGGCGACGAGGTCCCGCCCGACCAGCGGTTCATGGTGCTGACCCGCGCCCAGAACCAGCCCGGTCCCGACGGCACGATCCGACTCGGCGACGGACGCCGACGACGTCCAGAACGCGAACAACACCGACTGCCCTGGGTCGACCAGAGCCAGACCTACACCTCGCACGCCTCGCACCAGGTCTTCCTGCGTGAGTACGCCTCGACGCCGCCACGAGCCGCCCGGGCGACCGGCAAGCTCCTCGGCGGCCTCGCGCCGGCCTGACCTACCCCGGCTCGCCCGACGGCCGCACCGGCATGGCGACGTGGGCGTCGGTCAAGCAGCAGGCAGCCGAGAAGCTCGGCCTCGCTGCTCGACGGACAAGGACGTCACCAACATCCCGATGCTCGCCGTCGGACCCCTACGGCGAGTTCATCCCCGGCCCCAACGGCCTGCCGCAGTACGTCACGACGACAGTGGCCTGGTCGAGGGCGAACCTCGCGGCAACCCTGCGTGCCCGTGCCGAGCGACGTGAAGTACTTCGACACTGCCGTTCCTCGACCGACATCGCGCACAACGCCGACCCGGTCGCCGACACGGACTGCGACCAGCAACGCGCTCGGACGCGCCGGCCCCGGACACGCGACACACACGCCGTCGGCCGACTTCGCGCAGCAGTGCGCCGGGCACCTACGACGACGAGATGCTCGACGCGCACTTCATCGCCGGTGACGGCCGCGTCAACGAGAACATCGCGCTCACCACGATCCACCAGGTGTTCCACTCCGAGCACGACCGACTGGTCGCGGACATCCAGTCCACGCTCGACCATCCGGCCAACGCGGCTCTCAAGAGCGGCGTTCCACGATGTCGACACGACGGCCGTCCCGCTGCATCGAACCACACCTTCAGCTACGGCGACCGGATCTTCCAGGCCAGCACGGTTCGTGACCGAGATGGAGTACCAGCACCTCGTCTTCGAGGAGTTCGGTCGCAAGGTGCAGCCGGCGATCCGGGCGTTCCACGTCTACTCGCCCGACATCAACCCAGCCGTCCAGGCCGAGTTCGCGCACGCGTCACGACCCCGCCGAGAGCGCACCGGGCCACGACGTCTTCGTCGGCCAGGTGGGCGAGAACGACTACGACGCTGAGGGCGGGGACGACATCATGTCCAGAACGCAGCGGTCGACCGCAACGCCGGCGCGGGAGGTTTCGACTGGGCCATCCACCAGTACGACACCGTGGGCGCCGACGACGACATGGCCATCAACAACTTCCTGGTCGGCGCGCCGATCCAGGTCGTGGTCAACCGGGATCGCTGGCAGGAGACCGAGGCCGACTCGGCTCGGGCTTCAACGACACCCTCAGGGGCACCGACGACGTCCCCGGGGCCGTCGGCGGAGCCGGGTTCACCGGCTGCAACGCCCTCGACCCGGCCGGTGTGGCGCGGATCGCGGGTCTCGGCACCCTGGTCGACACCTTCCCGTCGCCCCTCCAGCCGATCATCGACGCTCAGCCTCCGGCTACGCCCGCTGACCGGTGACACCCGACGCCCGGCAACCCAGCCGGCAACGAGTGGGTCGGCCGGGCGGCCGCGGCACGTCGTTCACGCGGCGGGTCGAGGAAGGTCCGGGCTCCACAGGGCAGGGTGGTGGCCAACAGCCACCCGGGGAAACCCGCGGGATCAGTGCCACAGAGAACAGACCGCCTCCCGGCGTGCCGGGCGGTAAGGGTGAAACGGTGGTGCAAGAGACCACCAGTGCGCCGGGCGACCGGCGCAGCTAGGCAAACCCCACCCGGAGCAAGATCAGACAGGATGCGTTCGAGGGCGGCCCGCCCGAGCATCCGGGTAGATCGCACCAGGCGGCCGGCAACGGTCGTCGCAGATGGATGGTCGCCCCTGCGCTGGGTCTCGATCCAGCTCAGGACAGAACCCGGCCTACAGGCCGGCCCACTCCCTACAGGTCAACAATAGAAAAAGTGCGCTTCAACTACCGTCATCGATCGGCTGAATCGACACCGGACTGGTGCGTCCCGACCTAGGGTCGCGGGGTGTCTGAAGGTGCCGACGAGAAGAAGATGAAGCTTCGGTACGCCGGCGTCTGCCGGGTCTGCGAGGCCGAGCTGGCGCCCGTTCGAGGCGATTACGAGCGTTCACAAGACCGTCCGCTGCCTCACCTGCTCCCCGCCCCCGCGCTTGAGGAGTCGTCCGTCCAGCTCGCTGGTTGAGGAGCGAGCGCAGCGCGCCGTCACGAAACCACACTAGGACCCATCGACCCCGGCACCCCTGGCGCCTCAGCCCGGCGCGAGTGCGAACGCGCCAAGCCAAGCGCGAAGCCCGGATCCGCGAGAGCACCCTAAGCTCGTCGCCTCATCCTCGCCGTCACCGACGACCCGCGGAGCGGGGTCGGCAAATGCGCAAGTCCCTGCGGCCGCGAGAGACGGCGCCACACTCGACGTCAGCAAGGCGACGGTGAAGAAGTTCATCCACCGCCGGGCGAAGTTCGTCGGCCTCAATCAGCAGCCGATTTTCCCCAACGCCCGCGTCTACAAGACAGGTGCGTTCGCGACTTGCAGCACGATCGTCGAAGGGCGCAAGTGGGTCTGTGGTTGGAACGCATATGTGTACGAGGAGAGCACGATCGATCCCGGCGAATTCGAGGTTCTGGCAACAGCACTTTTCGATTCTGCACGGCCGCTGAGACTCGCAATAACCCGGGCGTCGTCGTCGTCAAGCGGGAGCGTGGGTCTCGTAAGTTGCGCATCACCACTCCATGGCGGGTTGCCTGCGACCTGACTGAGTCTCTCGATCCAACAGTGGAACGTCTTTGCCTACCGCGACGAACAGCGGTGGCAGCCGACCAGGTCGGAGCCGGTCAAAGTTGCGACGAGCACGCTCGCGGCGCCTGAGCCCTTGCCGCAAGAGCTCCTTCCTTCGCCATCCGGTGCGCCTCCAGGTCCCCCGCCGGGACCGTTGAGCCTGGGGAGCGAGACGCAGCGGGTCACCAGTACCAGCGGCGCGCGTTCATCCACTTGCTGTTACCCGTGGAGGGACCTTTCGGCGCCCGCCTGTACGCAGTGGGTGCGGTATGCGCTCGATCCCAACTATTGGGTCTACTACTGCTACTGGCGCCCGAACTCGGCGGCCGAGCTGCCGGGCGCGGCGCTCGGAATCTTTTCGCAGGACGTCGTGACCTACTGGGAGGGCTACTACTGGGTCGGAAACGACAACTACGGTCGGGCACTAGGCAAGTTCTTCGCCTCCGGCCAGTTTTGAGTCGGCCCCGCCGGTTCAACGGCACGGAGTCAAGCCGATTCGGACCCTGATTCAGTCCGCACAGAGTCCGCAGAATTTCAGGTTGGCCCACTCCCTCCAGATAGGTTCGAATCACCGCCGGACGTTCGTCGTGCCGCTACGCGCGCATCCCCGAGGTGGTGTCAGGCGTCGGTCTTCGGGCCGGCCAGCTCCGAGACGAAGAACTTCAATGCAGTGCTGGTCTTGGTCTGCTGCGGCGCACCGAGATCGACACCGTGGGTGGCCAGGAACGCCTTCGTCTCGGCGGCCGCGGCGAACGCTTCGTCAGGCGTGCTCTTGGCCGACAGCTCGAGGATCTGCGAGCCATCTGGGTAGAGCCAGAGCTCGGCCACCATGGGACGGGAGTATTCCGGGTGGGAGAACTTCAGCTTGAGGATGTTGAGCGGTCCCAGCACCATCAGGTCGTCCAGGTCGAGGCCCGCCGGCGCGTGCTCGGCGAACATTGAGCGCTGTGCCTTCGTGAAGGCCTTGCGCACCGCCAGGTCACCCCGCATGACCTGCTTGAGCACCTCATCCTTCACACCGGCCTTGAGGCGCGCTGAGCACACGAACCCGCTCGGCATCGCGTCGACCTCGACACCGAATCCCGGTGCCTTCCTCATCGCTGGGGTGAGGTCGGCCGGAAGGACGGGGCGCAGCTTGATGACGGAGTCACCCGACTTGCCCTGGATCCGGCGCGCCCGGATCACCAGACCCTGGCCACTGAGCGTGAGATCGGGGGTGTCGAAGAAGGCCACCTGGCGGATCTGGGCATCGAGCGGATCCATTCCCAGGCTTTGCACCACCGACCGCCGGGTGGCGTCGGGCACGCTGGCCTTGAGCTCGACCGTGTCGGCCCCCGGAAGCAGGGACAGCAGCTCGACCAGCTGGTCCGCGCTGAGACTTGGCAGCCCCATCGAGTTCTCCTTTCCCTGCACCGTCGTGTCGCTTGAATTCATGGGTTCCCTTTCCGTTGTGCGCAGCCCTGCGCCGTCACCTGCAAGCACGCCGGCTGCTTCTTCTGGTCGCCCTCAGTCGAACCTCTCGACGAGCACGCCGTGTCGCAGTCCGCGGTCGCTGACCCTGAGCGAGTCCTTCTGGAGCTTGCTGAGCACGCTGCGCGCGATGCAGGCGCCGGCGAGGATGATGTCCGCGCGCTGGGGCTGCAGTCCCACGATGGCTCTCCGCGCGTCCGCGGAGCGGGTGCGGTAGAGCTCGATCTGCCGGTCGATCTCGGCCAGGTCGAGCACGGTGCCCTGGACGACGTCCGGGTCGTACTCGGTCAGCGCCTGCTTCACGGCGGCAAGGTTGGTCATCGCCCCACCCATGCCGACCACGGACTCCGGCGGCTCGTGCCCGTCGAGGCGCTCGAAGTCGTCCTCGATCGCTTGGAGCGCGGCGGCCAGGACCTCCTCGGTGACGGCAGCGTCGAGCCCGTACTTCTCGGTGAAACGCACGGCACCTACGTCGACGCTGAACCGCTCGGAGACCTGGTCGCCGTTGCCGAACGTGAACTGCGAGCTGCCCCCACCGGTGTCGAACACGACCTGGGAACCTCGAGAGCCGAGGGTGGCCGTGGCGGCGAGGTAGGCGAGACGGGCTTCTTCCTCGCCCGAGATGACCTCGACATCCACGCCGGTACGCTCCCGGGCGGCCTCGACGAACTCGTCCCTGTTCGAGGCGATGCGGAGACCCGCGGTGCCGACCGCAGCGATCGCTGTCACGCCGTTCGCCCGGGCTTCGTCCGCCATGGCGGCTATCGCGTCAACGGTACGGCGCATCGCTTCAGGATCGAGCTGGCCGGTCTCCTGAAGTCCTTCGCCGAGGCGAGTGACGACGGCGCGATCGACGACTCTCTGCCACTCGCGGTCGGCGCCGCGCTCGCCGATGTGGAACTTCACCGAGTTGGTTCCCACGTCGATGACCGCTTGCCGCTCGGCACCGAACCCGACGAGCGTTGTGAGCCCGCGGACGAAGCTCGTGTTCGGTCGGGAGGCGAGGCCGAGCCGGCCGACGATCTCGGCGACCAGATCCGCCTGCTCGGACTCGATCGCGACCGTGCGCGTCCGTGAGCCCTCGGAGTCGACGTCGGTCAGCTCGGCCATGCAACCGCTGATCGTGTAGCGGCGTCGCGTCTTGTGCACCTCGACCACCCGCAGCTGCGGTCTCGGGGCGAACACCTCGTCCAGCAGCTCCGGGAGCGCGTACTGCGACCGGCCGAGCGGCTCGTGCGCCTCCAGTCCGAGGGCCGAGAGCAGCGCGCTGACCTCGGCGGCCGACAGCGGGAAGGCCGCCTTCATCACCGGGATCCACTGCTCGAGCCCGTCGTCGTCGACGTGCAGCAGGTGCTTGACATCCATCAGCTCGTCGCGGACTTTCACCGCGTCGGCACCTGCCGTTGACAGCACGTAGAACTCGTCGCTCTCCGCCACCTGGTAGGGCGTCAGCGCATCGAAGAACGGCTCGACCTCCGCCAGCTCTTCGCCGAAGGTCCTCCACTCCCAGCGCGGAACAATGTCCATGGGCACTCCCTACATCGTGAGTCTGGTCGAGAATCTTCGGCCGCGCCAGTGGGTGGGGCTTGGACGCGGACTTCGCACGGCCATGCTGGTCGCGAGGTTCGGGTCAGGGGCTGCCCGACGGGGAGTCCCCGTGGCCGTCGTCCCCAGGTCCCGCAGGCCCTTGGACATGGGCCTGTAGTGCCAGGCGGATGTTGCCGTGGACCTTGTCCTCGCCGAGATGTTGGAGGACGTGGTCACGCTCCAGCAGGGCCATGAGACCGGGCTTCACACGCGCCAGGTGCAGCACGATCCCGGCCTCCTCGCAGAGGGTGATGATGTCGTCCAGCTTGGCGGAGCCCTGGGAGTCGATGAAGTCCATCCCCCCACAGTCGAGCACCATCCCGGTCAGGTCGGCGGTCGAGTGGATGATCTGCCGGACCCGGTCCTCGAGGGCGTCGGAGGTGGCGAAGAACAACCCGCCGTCCATGCGCAGCACGACCAGGCCCGGAACCTGCTCGTCATCCGGGTGTTGGTTGAGCTCGCGGAAGACCTCGGTGCCGGACTGGCGCGCAAGCACGGGGATGTGGGGTCGGGTCGCGACCGAGATGAGCCAGAGGATGGACAGGGCGACGCCGATGAGGACACCCGACAGGACGCCGAAGACCAGGGTTCCCAGCAAGGCGGCGATCGCGACCCAGAAGTCGAATCGCTGGACGGAAGCGAGCCGCCTGATCTCCGGGAAGTCCATCATGCCCATCACCACGGCCTCGATGATGACGGCGGCCAGGACCGGCTTGGGCAGGTCGGAGAAGAGCGGAGCCAGCACGAGGAGAGTGAGCAGGACCGTTGCTCCAGTGGTGAGCGAGGCCAGGCCCGACCGGGCGCCGGCATGGTCGTTCAGGGAGCTCGCCGACAGGCTGGTCGTGACCGGCATGCCCTGGAGCACCCCCGCCCCGAGGTTCGCCATGCCCTGCGCGACGGACTCCTGGTCGATGTCGATCTGATAGCGGTGCTTGGCGGCGAACATCCGCGCGTCGCCTGCGGTCTGAGAGAACCCGATCAGCACCAGTGCAGACGCCGCGAGCGCCACCGTGCCTGCGTGTTCCCACATCAGCCGGCCGTCGGGGATCGCGAAGGACGGCAGCCCTCTGGGCACGGCTCCGACCAGCGCCACACCACGGTCGCCGAGGTCGAACAGCCAGGAAGCGGCCAGTCCACCGACCACCAGGACGAGGGCCCCGGGCACCTGGGGCACGACGAAGCGGAGCCCGAAGATGACCGCGAGCGCAATGACACCCACGACGAGCGTGGTCCGGTGTGTCTGGTCGACGCCCCCCAGCCATGACCAGAGCTCCCGGAGCGAGTTGGAGCCGCTGGCATCGGTTCCGGTGATCTTGGGTAGCTCACCGATCACTACGTCGATCGCCGCACCGAACAGGAACCCCGTGACCACGGCGCGGGACAGGAGCTGCGCGATCCACCCTGCCTTGATGACCGCGAAGAGCAGGAACAGGACTCCTGAAGCCAGCGTGATCCCCGCCACGAAGGCGGCGGCGTCCGCCGCACCGGTGATGCCGGCGGCAACCACCGCGCTGGCGGCGACGGCCGCCAAGGCAGAGCTCGGTCCGACGGATATCTGTCGGCTGGTGCCGAAGATCCCGTAGATGATCGCTCCCGCCGCCGCTGCGTACAGCCCGTTCTGCACCGGGATCCCGGCAATGTCGGCGTACCCGAGGTTCTTCGGGACAACCAGTGCCACGACGGTGACTCCCGCGATCAGATCCGCACGGAGCCAGCCTCGCTCGTAGGACCGCATCCACCCCGTGATCGGGAGCAGCCCGAGACCCGTCCGTCGAGAGCTCTGCCCCCCCCCTCCCCAGGTCATCCCCACCCGTCGACATCGGAGTCCGGTGACGTCATGGTGAGCTCGGTGGCCACGAATGCGAGACCGTCGTGTCTGTCCGAGGATTGAGGTGGTCGAGCAGTTCCTCCCTTGCCTGCTTCCAGACCAGCAACGGCACGAAGTCCCGCATCGGAGCGCCATCGAAGTGCGACCACAAGCACTCCACGAGGATCGCCACCTGATCCATCGGTACCGTCGGGAACTCGTCGTGCATGGCGAGCTCGACCGCTCTCATCGCACGTCCTTCGTCCACGGCCGCGTGCTGCAGCGGGCTTTGCGCAGCTGAGTCTTCCATCTCGATCGTCATGGTTCGACTACTTCGCACCCTGTCGAGGCAGCGTCGCCCACGGCCAGCAAGGACGTCTCTTCGACTGGTTCCTCGTCATGGAGATTCCTCCCTCGTCATGGTTGCTCCGCAACAATGAGCACGCCATGCCGAAGCCGCATCCCCCGGCGCGGATGAGGTGGGACCCGGACTGCAGGAACCGCGCACGCACAGGACGGCCCCGCCGAGCGCTGGGCTCGACGGGGCCTCGACCGAGGGTTGCCCCCGCCCCTTCGGTCGTAATCCCTAGGTGCGCGGGGGCTGCCTCCTGATACATCCTCCGGCGCTGCCTTCACCCGTGAGGAGGGTCGAGCACTCAGCCGGGCATGGCGTACGCCGCAACGCCGGTGTCGATGAGCACGCAAGCCTCGTCGCCGACGGTCCACGCGTCGTGCCCGGGGTCGAGGTCGATGACGTCGCCCGGTCCGATCGTGATCGCCTCACCGACGTCGGGCTGGACGGCCATCTGACCGGAGAGGCAGATGCCGGTGTGGTGCACCTGACAGGAGTCGGTCCCGGCGATCGGCTTGACGTCCTCGGACCAGCGCCAACCTGGTTCGAAGACGCCTCGGCCGACCGTGAAGTCGCCCAGGGTCACCACGTCCATGTGGCCGTGCGCCCTGAACGGGCGCCGCTCGTGTGGGGTGTCGATGCTGTGGGTGTCTGACATGAGCTCACCTCGTCGTGCGTTGTCGGGTCCCCGCAACGATCCACGATCCTCCGCCGACGTCGACAGGGACAAGGATGTCTGGCCTACCCCAGCGCCGATCCCGCAGGCGGGACGCTCATGCGGTCTCCTCGAAGCGCGAGGACAGCGCGTAGCGGAGCAGCACCACGTCGCCGATCTGACGGGTCTCGGCGAGGTGGGCGCGGTGTCCCGAGTTCCAGGGGAACGCACCGTCGCCGACGAACCGGCGGGCCTGCGAGGTGCCGACGAAGAAGGGTGCGACGACGAGGTGGAGCTCGTCGGCGGCCGCGGCCGTGAGGAACTGGGTGTGGACCCGGCCGCCGCCCTCGACCATGAGCCGGCGTACGCCGCGGTCGTAGAGGTCCTCGGCGAGCCGGCCGACCTCGACTCGTGGGCCGCCGTCGACCACGGTCGCGACCCGCGAGAGCCGGGTGCGCGCCGACGCGAGCGACCGGTGCGGGCAGTAGACGAGCTTCTCCGCGTCGCCCGTCGCGAAGAAGTTGCTGCCGACGTCGAGGTGCGCGTGCCGCGTGATGGTGACCTTCGTCGGTGACTCGGCGAGGCCGCGCGACCGTCGCTGCGCCCGCAGGTCCGGGCTCCTGACCAGGAGTCGCGGGTTGTCGTCGCGCACCGTGCCTGCGCCGACCAGGATCGCGTCGCACTCGGCGCGCACCTGGTCGACCCGCTCGAGGTCGGCGTCGTTGGACAGCACGAGCCGCTCGTCGGTGCCACCGCCGAGGTAGCCGTCGAGCGAGATGCTGCAGCTGAGGATCGTGTACGGCCGCTCAGGCACGGACCCGCTCCCCTTCAGGAGCCACCACGACCCCGGGGGTCCGGGAAGCCAGCAGCACGACGACGCCCGGCAGGTTGCCGACCAGCACGATCGTGCCGTACGCCACGGCCGTCGCCAGTCCGGTCCCCGCGCCGAGGCCGGCGGCGGCGAACGCCCAGGCCGCCATGCCCTCGCGGGGTCCCCAGCCGGCGAGGTTGAGCGGCAGTCCGGCCGCGACGAGCACGAGGAGCACGAGCGGCAGCAGGCTCGCCAACGGCTCGTCGACGCCGACCGCACGAGCAGCGAGGACGTACGTCGCCGTGTAGCCGGCGAGCGCGACGACCGAGGCGACGACGACGCCGGGCCGCGACCGCAGGCCCACGAGGGCGAGGGTGACCACCACGACGACCACGACCGTGCCGACCATCGGTCCGGGCCGCACCGGGGACGGCAGCAGGACCAGGGCGAGCGCAGCGATGGCGGCCTGGACGGCCTGGCCGGCGAAGCGCTCCCAGCCGACCGACCACAGCGCACGCCGGGTCTCCCCCGTGCAGCGTCCGTGCGCGACACCGCGGTGCACGTCACCCAGGACGCCGCCGGGCAGGACCGTGTTGAGGAGCTGGGCGCGGTAGCAGGCCGCCACCGCGTCCGGCAGCGTGATCGGCACGCCGAGCTCCCGGGCCACCAGACGCCAGCGCCACGCGCAGGCCACGGTCGACACCGCGGCGGCCAGGACACCGAGCACCAGCACGCCGACGTCGAGCGCCTGCAGGCCGTCGAGCACGGCTCCGTCACCGACCCGCCACACCACGACGCCCAGGACCACCGCTCCCGTGAGCCATCGCCACGACCTCACGCCGCCACCTCCCGGACCAGGGCGGCGACCCGGTCGGCCGCCACCGCCCAGCCGTCGAGTGACTCGCGACGCTCCAGCGCCCGGCCCCGCAGGGTCGAGCGGAGGTCAGCATCGGACAGCCACGTCCGGAGCGCCGCGGCCAGCGCGGCAGGGTCGCCCGGCCGTACGACCAGACCGGGCAGCGCACCCGATGGCGTCGCGCCGATCGCCTCGCGGAGGCCGCCGACGTCGTGTGCGACGACGGGCAACCCACGGGCCAGCGCCTCGGTCACGACCATGCCGTAGGCCTCGTGGCGGCTCGGCACGACGAGCAGGTCCGCAGCGGCGTACGCCGCCTCGAGGTCGGCTCCGGCCAGGGGCCCGGCGAAGTCGATCCGGTCGCGGAGACCGCGAGCGCCGAAGTGCAGGTTCGCCGCGAAGTGGTCGTCGACGTCGGGTCCGACGCACGTCCAGCGCCACGGGACGTCGGCCAGTCGGTCCAGCGCGAGGAGGAGCAGGTCCTGACCCTTCACCGGCGCCAGGCTGCCGACGGTCAGGAGGGACGACCCGGTGTCCGTGCCGGGAGCCACTGACTGCCGGTTCGACGCCCGGCTGCGCGACGCGCACGGTCGCGGGGTCGAGGCCGTGCTCCCGCACCAGCCAGTCGCGGCACCACGCGCTCGGCGTCACCACCGAGGTGGCCGCCTTCACGACGCGACGCTCGTCGTCGCGGGCGCTCTCGTCCTCCACACCGGCGGGCAGGTGGACGAGCAGCACCACCCGCAGCCGGCGCGCGGCGGGCAGCATCACCCGCGGTAGGCGCGAGGCGAGCAGTCCGTCGACGATGACGTCGGCACCGTCGGGCAGCCCGCGCAGCGCCCGGTCGAGGTGCCAGGCGCCGAGCGCCGGGTCCCACGGCCAGCCACCGTCGACCTCGACGAGATCGACGTCCCACCCCGCACGCCTGAGTGCGTCGCAGAGGCGCAGGTCATAGGTGTTGCCGCCGCTCGGCCGTGCCGGGTCGTCGATCCCGGCGGGGACGACGAGGTGCAGCACGCCCGCCGTCACAGCGACCGCTCGTAGCTCGCCCACGCGACGTGGGACTCGTGCAGGGTGACCGTGATCCCGCTGACGTGCGGCGCCGGCCCGAGGTCACCGGCGGCCACCCGTGCGGCGAGCCGGTCGGCGACGTGGCGGGCCAGCACCTCGGTCGTGGTGTTGGTCCCGGCGAGCGCGGGCACGTCGTCGAGGTTGCGGTAGGTCAGCTCCCCCACGACCTCCTTGAGCACCGTCGCCGCGCGCCCGATGTCGAGGAGGATCCCGTCCTCGTCGAGATCCTCGCCGCGGAACGTCGCGTCCACCACGAACGTCGCCCCGTGCAGCTGCTGGGCCGGGCCGAACACGTCGCCCCGGAAGCTGTGCGCCACCATCATGTGGTCGCGGACCGTCACACCGAACACGGCACCTCCTCGTCGTACGTCACCGCGTGGCACAGGGCCGGCAGCTCGCGCGAGACCAGCCGCGGCATCACCTCGGGCAGCGACTCGAAGGGCGACTCCCCCGTCAGCAGGCAGTCGAAGGCCTCGTCGCGGAGCAGGTCCAGGGCGAGCGCGAGCCGCTGCATCGTCGTACGCCGGTCGCGACGGGCGGGCGCGACCCGGCCCACCTGGCTGGCGCGCAGGTTGAGCCGCCCGGAGTGGAAGCTCCCGCCGAGCTGGACCGTCGTGGGCTCGTCGCCGTACCAGCTGAGCTCGAGCACCGTCCCCTCCGTCGCGAGCAGGTCGAGCGAGCGCTGGAGCCCCGCCGAGGTCGCGCTCGTGTGCACCACGAGGTCGCGGTCGCCGGCCGCGTCGTCGGGCAGCGAGAAGTCGATCCCCAGCGCGGCGGCGACGGAGCACCGCGACGGGTCGACGTCGACGAGGGTGACCTCGGTGCCCGGCACTCGGGAGACCAGTCGGGCCACGCTGCAGCCGAGGACGCCCGCGCCCACCACGGTGACCCGGTCGCCGACCAGCGGCGGCGCGTCCCACAGGGCGTTGACCGCCGTCTCGACGATGCCGGCCAGCACCGCCCGTCGCACGGGCACGTCGTCGGGGACCGGCACGACCGCCGCGGACGGCACGACGTACGCCGTCTGGTGCGGGTGCAGGCAGAAGACCTGGCGGCCGAGCAGATCGCCCGGGCCCTCCTCGACCAGGCCGACGTTGAGGTAGCCGTACTTCACCGGGCCCGGGAAGTCGCCGTCCTGGAACGGCGCGCGCATCGCGTCGTGCTGACCGGGCGGCACGTGGCCGCCGAAGACCAGGCTCTCGGTCCCGCGGCTCACCGCCGAGCGCAGCGTGCGGACGACCACGTCGTGGGTCCGCGGCTCCGGGAGCACGACCTCGCGG
Source organism: uncultured Actinomycetota bacterium (assembly GCA_963708875.1). Lineage (GTDB taxonomy): Bacteria > Actinomycetota > Actinomycetes > Propionibacteriales > Nocardioidaceae > Nocardioides. The sequence continues at coordinate 34,522 of CAVPUL010000004.1, read as the reverse complement.
ATCTCCCCCACGCCGGGCTCGCGCAGCCAGAACGCCCGTGCCGTTCGCTGCATGCGTCTCCCTCTCCTCGGTCCGGCTCAGCAGGTGAACCGGACGGGCTCGCGCCCCGTTCCCTCACCTGAAGCTCCCTCGTACCCGGTGAACGGAGGTGACGTGCCGACGGTTCAACGCCGGACGACCTCGGCTGCGCTGACCCTGCTCGCCGTCGCCGTCGTGCTGGTCGCCCTCACGGTGCCCAACCGGCTCGAGGACCTCGCACCGAGCGCCTTCCTGCGCCTGCCGGTCGAGCTCCTGGTGCTGCTCGCCGTGGTCCTCGCCCTCCCCGATCGCCTCGCCCGGTGGCGCGATCCGCTGGCGCTCGTCGCGGGCGTCGCCCTGGCAGTGGTCACGGTCCTCAAGCTGCTCGACATCGGCTTCAACGAGGCGCTCGACCGCCCCTTCGACCCGCTGATCGACTGGCGCTACGGCGGGTCCCTCGTCGAGACCGTGCGCGGCTCGGCGCCCGGCGCCGTCGGTGTGCTGCTGCTCGTCGGCGCCGCGGTCGCCCTGCTCGCCGCGCTCCTGCTCGTGCCGCTCGCAGTCGTGCGCGTCGCCCGGGCGGCCGTACGCCGACGCCCGGCCGCCGGCCGCGTCGTCGCGGTGCTGCTCCCGGTGTGGCTCGTGCTGAGCCTGGTCGGCGTGCGCGCCGGCTCCACACCCGTCGCGTCGGCGGCAGCAGCGACGTACGCCTACGGCCAGGTCGCGCGCGTCCCGTCCGAGCTGCGCGACCAGCGTGACTTCGTCCGCGCCGCCGCGGCCGACCCGGAGCGCGACACCCCCGCCGCCGACCTGCTCACCGGGCTCCGCGGCAAGGACGTGCTGCTCGTCTTCGTCGAGAGCTACGGCCGCGTCGCACTCGACGACCCGGGACTCGACCCCGGCGTGATCGGCGTGCTCGACCGCGGCACGCGCGAGCTGGAGCGCAACGCCTTCAGCACCCGCAGCGCCTGGCTCACCTCACCCACCTTCGGTGCCCTCAGCTGGCTGGCGCACTCGACCCTGCAGTCGGGACTGTGGGTCGACAGCCAGCAGCGCTACGACCACCTCGTCACGACCGACCGCGAGACGCTGTCGAGCCTCTTCGCCCGGGCCGGCTGGCGGACGGTCGCGGCCGTCCCCGCCAACACCCGCGACTGGCCGCAAGGCTCCTTCTACGACTTCGACGAGGTCTACGACTCCCGCACGATCGGCTATCGCGGCCCGCGCTTCGGCTATCCGACGATGCCCGACCAGTTCACCCTCGACGCCGTCCAGCGCCTCGAGCTCGCGGCACGCGACCGCGTCCCCGTCATGGCCGAGATCGACCTGATCAGCAGCCACGCGCCCTGGTCGCGCACCCCGGACCTCGTCCCGCAGGCCTCCGTCGGCGACGGCTCCGGCTACGACGGCATGCCGGAGACGCTGCCCAGCGAGGCGGACATCTGGCCGGACGAGGACCGCGTCCGGGCGGCGTACGCCGACTCGATCGAGTACTCCCTGCAGTCGGTGCTGCGCTTCCTGATGGCGTACGCCGACGAGGACACGGTCGTGATCATGCTCGGCGACCACCAGCCCGCGACGATCGTGTCGGGCGACGACGCCGGGCGTGACGTGCCGGTGACCGTCATCGCCCGTGACCCTGCGGTGCTCGACCGGATCGCGGACTGGGGCTGGGAGCCGGGACTGCGGCCGTCCGACGACGCTCCGGTGTGGCGGATGGACGCGTTCCGCGACGAGCTCCTCGCATCGTTCGGCCCCGAGGGCGAGACTGGGGTCCGGGCGCGTTGAACCTTTCCCGCAGGGCGACCGTCCTCCCGGGAGGAGGTGACATGGCGAAGGACGAGGTCGCGTTGATGCAGCAGGTGCACGACGAGCACGCCGACGTGCTCTGGCGCTTCTGCCTGCGTCTCGTCGGCAACGACCGCGCTCGCGCCGAGGACGTCACCCAGGAGACCCTCCTGCGCGCCTGGCGCCACCACGGGATCCTCGACGGCTCACCCGCAGCCGTGCGGTCGTGGCTGTTCACCGTCGCGCGCAACATCGTCATCGACGACTGGCGCAGCCGGAAGGCCAGGCCGGAGACCGTCGTCGAGGAGGTCCCGGAGCAGCGACGCACTCTCGAGGACGACGACAACGACCAGCTCCTGCTGTCCTGGGTGGTCGCCGAGGCGCTCACCCACCTCTCCGAGGACCACCGCACGGTGCTGCTGGAGTGCTACTACCGCGGCCGTCCCGTGGCCGAGGTCGCTCGGCGTCTCGGCGTCCCGCCCGGCACGGTGAAGTCGCGCACCCACTACGCCCTGCGCGCGCTCAAGCTCGCCCTGGAAGAGATGGGGGTGAGCGCATGAGCACCCCCGTGAACACCCCCTGCGAGTTCGCGCACGACGACGCGGCCTACGTCCTGGGTGCGCTGAGCCCCGCCGAGCGCCTCGAGCTCGAGCGCCACCTGCCGGGCTGCGACGCCTGCTCCCGCTCCGTACGCGCCCTCGCCGGCATGCCCGGCCTGCTCGACCTCGTGGACGCGAGCGTGCTCGAGCACCCGCCCGTGGACACGCCGCTGCCCGCCACGCTCCTGCCCTCGCTCCACCGCGCGGTCGAGACGCGCGGCCGTCGGCGCACCGTCGTCATCGCCGGCCTCGCGGCAGCAGCCGCCGCCGTCGTCGCCCTCGCGGTCCCGGTGGTGATCGACCAGGTCGGGGAGCAACCGCCCGTCGCCGCGCCGTCCACCGGCACCCCGTCCGCCGACGTCGAGACGCTCGACATGGTCTCGGACGGCCCTGCGCCCATCCACGCGCAGCTCGGCCTCGAGCCGGTCACCTGGGGCACCCGGATGCTGCTCACCTGCACCTACGACACGGCGTGGGTCGACGTCGAGCTGCCCGACGAGGTCGACTACCTGCTCTTCGTCACGACGCGGGAGGGCCGCACCGAGCAGGTCGGCAGCTGGCGCTCCGTGGACGGCACGACGATGAAGGTGCCCGCCGCCACCTCCGTGATGCGCGACGACATCGCCACCGTCGAGGTGCGGACGACCGACGGCCGCGTGGTCCTACGACTGGACGCGTGAGCGCAGCGGGTTGTTCGCGGCGAGCAGTGCTCCACCAGCGATCATCGCGAGCACCTCGGCGGTCGCGGCGACCCACACCGCCCAGCCGGTCCAGCTCGCCGTGACGCCGAACAGGCCGACCGTCGTGGACAGCACGAACGCCAGCAGGGTGGACGCTCCGAAGCCGACGACCAAGAACGCCGCGAGCCAGTGCCGCCAGACCAGCACCAGCACCGCGATCACCGCACCGCCGACGGCGTTGAGCATGAACGAGGGCCCGAGGAAGTCGTCGTCCCTGGCGAAGTCGAGCCAGAGGTAGAGGTGCACGGCGGCCGACACGAGCACCGAGACTGCTGCCAGAAGACGCATGTGGCTCACCTGTTCCGCTCGAGGGTTCTCCCAGTGAGTACGGCGCGACGTCGCGTCCGGTTCACCCGCGCCGGCCGTCGACGCCAGAGCCAGACCACGTCCCAGCCGAACGACTCGGCCAGGAGGAGCCAGGCGACCGCGAGCCCGGCGTACGTCACGACCGCCGGAGCGAGGCCGGACGCAGCCACGGCCAGGGCGATGCCGGTGACGGCGGCCACGACCTTGCGCCAGTAGCGCGGCGGCAGCTCGCGCTGCATCCACGGCAGCACCCGGGTCGCGACTGCGTACGCGTAGCGGACCACGCCCATCGCCAGCACCCATGCACCCGCCCGCGGGCGACGTACACGCTGAGCACGAGGATCAGGAACGCGTCGGCCTCCCCGTCGAGCCGCCCGCCGTACCCCGAAGCGGTGCCCGTACGCCGCGCGACACGTCCGTCGACGAAGTCCAGCGCCAGCGCGACGACCGTCAGCGGGACCAACGTCGTGACGACCTCGGCGCCACTGAACGACTCGGCCACGAGCGCCGCGACGCCGCACGCGAGCACGGCCCGCGTCAGGGTGACGAGGTCGGCAGGCCCGAGGTCGGTCACCTCGTCCACCGCTGCCCCGCGCGCCGCGGCAACGGCCAGCACGGCACCGCAGGCGAGTCCGACCGCGACCGCGCCGGCCCCGAGGTCCAGCATCGCGAGCAGCCCACCCAGGGCGACGACGCACGCCGCCAGCCCGCGTCGAACCTCGATCATCGCGACCTCCCACCTGTTGTCGGGACATACGTGCGCGACGACGGGATGGTTCGATGGTCCACGTCTAGCCAGGGACCGCCGACGCGCTCACCTCGCTCGAAGGTGACGCGCTCGGGGTCGGGCTCGAGCTGCTCGGCGTGGCGCTCGGGCTCGCAGTCGGCGTGGAGGTCGTCGTCTCGCTCGGCGTGGGACTCGGCGTGGGACTGGTGGTCTCCGACGGCGTCGGCGTCTCCGTCGACGAGGTCGGCGACTCGGTCGGCGAGGTCGGCTGACTCCGTGGGCGACGGCGTGCTGCTCTCCGAGGGAGACTCGGAGTCGGTGGTCGTCGGCGTGGCCGTCGGGTCGTCGGTCGGCGTCGGTGGGTCGGTGCCCGTGAGTGGTCCCTGGTCGGCCTCGATGATGTCGAGCACCTGCTGCTCGTAGGCCGTGAGCTGGGCCTGGATCTCGTCGAGCGGGACCTGCGCGATGGTCGCGCCGTAGTCGGCGATCTGCTGCCACAGCTCGTTGATGGACGTGACGGCGTCGTCGCTCAGCTCACCCGGCAGCGTGATGAACAGCTGGACGGCGAGGGAGTAGGTCAGGCAGCTGGTGCAGTCGTAGTTGGCCGCGACCGCCAGGTTCTGCGGCACCGCGACATCGACGTCACCGACCACGAGCACGATCTGGAACGCGACGGCGACGGCGGCACAGTTGGTGCAGCTGGCCGCGGCGAACGCCTCGTTCGTGTTCTCGGCCGGCTCGGAGCCGTCGGCCCACACCAGGGCGAAGGCGACCGAGTACGACGCGGTGTCGTCGGTCGTGTTGACCGCCACCGCCTGGTTGTCACCGTCGTCCGGCGCCAGCGGCTCGTCGAAGGGGAAGATCCAGGTGTCGTTGCCGGTCGGCTCCACGACGCCGTCGGTCGTCTCCGGCTCCGGGGTGGGCGAGGAGGGGGTCGGGCTGGCAGCCCCGGTGGGGTCGTCCGAGGCGGCCGGCGTCTCCGGCACCGCGGATGTCGGGTCGTCGGCCAGGGCCGATCCGTCGCTGGGCACGAGGACCGTGGCGAGCTGCGGGGCAGCACGCGTCGGGAGCTCGGTGCCGTCGGGCCACATCACCGTGCCGGCGCCCTCGTCCCCGACCGACACGGCGGAGCGCGATCCGGGCACCGACAGGACGCTCGTCAGGGTGCCGTCCTCATAGGCCTGGATGGGTCGGTAGCGCTCGTCCGAGGGCCACCAGGCCGCCACCAGTGCGGTGATCACGGCGAGCGTCGTCAGTCCGGCGAGGGCGCGTCGCACCGGCTTTCCGGCCGTACGGCGCAGGACCCCTCCGCCGACCTGGCGGACCAGGCGGACGAGCACGAATCCGAACGCCGCAACCGGCAGGACCACGACCACCATGGCGACACCACGTGCTGCGGCCGCGATCAGGTCACCCTCGCCCAGGGCGTGAGCCAGCTCCTGCTCCTGGGCGTGCGCCGAGGCCCACGCCGTGCCCACGAGGCGCGGAATCGTGAGCACGGTGAGCACCGTGACACCGAGGAGGACGGGGACGACGATGAGCACCCATGTCGTGACCACCACGCGCGCCCATCGCTTCAGTGCCTGGGCGTCCGGCTGTCCAGGGAGCCAGGGAACCGCGCTCCGGAGCACCGGACCGATGCGGTGGAACAGGTCGGGGACGCCCGTGAGGTCGGCCAGCACGTGGTAGCCGTCGAAGCGCACGAACGGCAGGAGCTGCCGCAGCATCTGCAGGATCTGCGTGGCGACGAGGAGCAGCAGCGCGTCGTAGTGGGTGACCCACCAGGCGCCCACCGTGGCGACCGCGACGATCGCGTTGAAGTAGAGCCCGCCGAGGTCGGTGCGCAGCCGTCCCGCCCGCCCGAGGCGGTAGGAGTCGGTGACATCGGTGTAGAACGCCGGCCACACCAGGTAGAGACCCGCTCCCATCACACCCGGGGTCGCCCCACCCCGGCGAGCCGCGGCGGCGTGCCCGAACTCGTGGAAGCCCGCGGAGAGGACCGTGACGGCCAGCACGGCGAGGAGCAGGCCCGGGCGCGCGAACGCCTCGTGGGTCGCGGAGGCAAGACCCTTGTCGAACAGGACCCACCAGCAGATCCACGCGAAGACCGCGACGACAGGGATGACCACCGCGGGGTGGAACAGCGCTGCGAAGGGGCTCGTGAGCCGGCGGGTCTTCTCGGGGTCCGTCACTGCGACCTTGAACTTGAGTCCGAGCAGCGGGTTGCTGCGCCGCAGCTCCGGCGACGAGCCGTCCTCGAGCGACACCAGGCCGGTGGGACGGAGCTTCTCCACCAGCTGTCGGGCGTTGTCCTCCGACACCGACTTCCCGGTCGCCTCCGTCACAGCGGTCGCGACGTCCGCGAACGTGCGGTGCCCGTCCAGTGCCGCCAGGGTCGCGTAGAGCAGGGGCGTCAGCTGGACGGTCTGGCCGTCGCCGCGGCGCGCGAGGGCAGGCGGCGTGCGGTAGCCGGAGCCCTGCATCTCGCCGATCAGCTGGACGCCGTCGGCACGTGACGGCGTACCGGAGCCCCCGGCACCCTCAGTGGGCGGTGCCGGGGGCGAGACCGCTTCGGTCACGGCTGGGGCTGGTCAGGCTGCGCGATGTCGGACGACTGGTCCGCGGTCGCGGCCGCCTCGCCGTCGATGTTCTGGTTGATGATCGCGTCCTGCTGGGCGACGGCGACCGCGTCGCTGTCGATCGACCCGATGTTCGCAGAGACAGCCGCGTCGATCGGGGCGGCGACGTTGGCGTTGGCCGCCACGGCACCGTTGATCGGGGCAGCGATGTCGGCGTCCGCGGCCAGGTCGACGTTCACGTTGAGCAGGTTCCCGTCGAGCATCGAACCGACGTCACCGGTGGCGCCACCCACAGCACCGGCCGCGCCGTCGGTCACGCCGCCCACAGCGCCGGTCGCGCCATCCGCCCGCGCCACCCCACCACGCGCCGGTCGCGCCATCGGTCGCGCCACCCACCGCGCCTGTCGCGCCGTCCACAGCGCCAGTCGCGCCATCGGTCGCGCCACCCACCGCGCCGGTCGCGCCATCGGTCGCGCCGTCCACCGCGCCGGTCACGCCACCCACAGCGCCATCGGTCCCGATCGGGGTCGTGGCGTCCGAGGCACCGGCAGCACCGTCGGTCCCGATCGGGGTCGTGGCGTCCGTGGCACCGGCAGCGCCATCGGTCCCGATCGGGGTCGTGGCCGCGTCGCCCTGCTCGATGCTGCTGTCCTGCAGGGACTCGGCCGTGGCATCTGCAGTGACGTCCTGGTTGATCATCACGCCCTGGTCGGAGAGTGCCTGGGCACTCGACCCCTCGGACAGGATGTTCGCGCCGACAGCGGCATCGATGGGGGCCGCGACGTTGGCGTTGGCGGCCACCGCGAGGTCGATGGGCGCCGCCGCGTCGATCGCGAGGTCCAGGTCGGCGTTGAGGTCGAGGACAGACACGACCTCCTTGTCCGGCAGGGCGGTGACGCCCTCCGCGGCCAGCTCATCGGCGGACAGACCTTCAGGTTCGGTGCTCATGCTGCGGACCCCTTGCGAGACGAGAGTGTTGAGACGACAAGTGTTCACCCAAACGTCTTGACGGTCGTCTTCCTACACCCCAAGGGTTGAAATCGTCGGTGAGACTCAGGCCAGCTCGAACGACACCGCCCGCGACGTCGGGTCGGCCTGGACGAGCGTCACCGGGACCTCCTCGCCGAGGGGCAGGTCGGAGGAGCCGGAGACCCTGGCCTCGATGGCGGGGTCCTGGATCGTCACGTCGCCCTTGGTGGGGTCCTTCTCCTCGACCTCGACGACGACCGCGGCGAAGGTCTCCCCCACCCGCCGCTCGAGCAGCTCGGCCTCGCACAGGTCGACCACGGCGTTCTCGTACTGGTGAGCGCGTCGGCCCGACTCGGTCATCGTGTCGGGCAGCTCGCCCATCGCGGCGATCACCCAGTCCGGCACCTCGGTGCCGGCGCACAGCGCGACGCAGATCTCGCCGGCGTAGCGGTCGACGAGTCGACGCAGCGGCGCGGTGACGTGGGCGTACTCCGAGGCGAGCGCCGAGTGCTGCGCCTGCTCGGGAAGCTCGCCGTTGAACGTCACGTAGCCCGCGCCGCGCAGCAGCCGCGTGCAGGACACGATCATCGCCGCGTGGTTCGGCTTGGACGGGTCGAGGGCGCGGACGAAGTCGGGGTAGAGCTGCTCGGCCGGCCAGTCGATGCCGAGCGCGCGGGCCGTACGGTGCAACCGCTTGACGTCGCGCGGGTCGGCCGGCGGCAGGGTGCGCAGGATCCCGACGCGGGCGTAGACCATCAGCGAGGCCGCGGCCATGCCGGTGAGCAGCGAGATCTGCGCGTTCCAGTTCTCGACCCGGTCAGCCGCCGGAACTCCAGCTCCCAGTGGCCGTCCTTCTCCACGAGCTCCTGCTCGGGCAGCGGCAGCGACACCCCGCCGCGGGCGGCCTCGCGCTGGAGCCGCAGCTCGCCGACCTCCTGGAGCAGGCCGACCAGCTCGCTCGCCCTGCCTGCATCGAGGTCGGCCTGGACCCCTTCGTACGTCAGCTGGGCGCGCGAGCGCACCAGCGCGCGCTCGACCTTGACGTCCACACCCTCACCGGTGTCGTCGACCTTGATCGTCCAGAGCAGCGCCGGTCGCACCTGGTCGGGCAGCAGCGACGCCGCCCCCTCGCTCAGCACCTTCGGGTGCAGCGGGATCTTGGAGTCAGCGCCGTAGAGCGTCTCGCCGCGGCGGTTGGCCTCGACGTCGACGGGGTCACCGGGCGACACGAAGGCCGCCACGTCGGCGATCGCGTAGTGGACGACGAACCCACTCCCGTCGCGCTCGATGTGCATCGCCTGATCAAGGTCCTTGGCGCCCTCGGGGTCGATCGTGACGAGCTCGATGTCCGTCCGATCGAGCTCCGGGAGCCGCGGGGCGGCGGCCGCGTCGGCGGCGGCCTTCTCGACGGCATCGGGGAACGTCGGCGACAGCTTCTGCTCCCGCTGGATCGCGGCGATGCCGTCACGCATCTCCTGCGCCGTCACGCTGTCGCCGCTCGTTCGGACCTTGACCACACGGTTGCTCGGCATGTCACGACCCTAACCACACGGAGCGCACGACCCGTGCCTACGCTTGCCCGCGTGCTGATCCTGCTGCCGCCCAGCGAGGGCAAGACCGCTCCGCGGCGCGGCAAGCCGCTCGACCTCTCCTCGCTCACGTCGCCGACCCTGACCGCGACGCGTACGACCCTCCTGCAGGCACTCACCGACCTCTGCCGCGACGACCCGGAGAAGGCGGCCACGGTCCTCGGCCTCGCCCCCGGCCAGCGCGACCTCGTGCAGCGCAACGCCGGCCTGGAGGCCGCTCCCACCGCCCGCGCGGACGCGATCTACACCGGCGTCCTCTACGACGCCCTCGGGCTCGCGACCCTGTCCCCCGGTGCCCGGCGTCGCGCGACCGCGCGCGTCGCGGTGACCAGCTCGCTGTTCGGCCTCGTCCGCCCCGGCGACCGGATCCCGGCCTACCGGCTCTCCGGCGACGCCACCCTGCCCGGCACGGGCTCCGTGGCCGGTGCGTGGCGCGACGTCCTCGGCGAGGCCGTCCGCGACGCAGTGGGCAGCGGCCTGCTGGTCGACCTGCGGTCCGGGACGTACGCCGCCTTCTGGCGGCCCGAGCCCGACCTGGCCCGGCGGGTCGCGACCGTCCGCGTCCTCCACGAGTCGGGCGGCCGGCGCACGGTGGTGAGCCACTTCAACAAGGCCACCAAGGGCCGGATCGTCCGCGCGCTCCTCGAGGACGGCGCCAACCCGGGCACGCCCCAGGCCCTCGCCGCGACCCTCGAACGGCTCGGCTGGACCGTCGAGGTCGGCGAGCGCACCGTGAAGGGCACCCAGCTCGACGTCGTCGTCAGCGAGGTCTAGCGCATCCGTCTAGCGGAGCGGGATCATGTCCGTCGCCTCGAGCGGGTCCATCCCGCACAGGGCGAGCAGGTCGGCGATGATCGAGCGCACCTGCGCGAGGATCACCTCGGCCGAGAGGTCGTCGCTGTGCTCGACGGAGGCAGTCGCGTGGCCGAGCGCGATCAGGTCGTCCACGATCGCCGTCGCCATCCGGTCCGCGACGAGCTCCACGGCGACCCGCTCGGACAGGACCGCCAGGTCGCGCATGAGGGCGGCGTAGGACGCCGGCACCGGCTCGCGTCGGTAGCACGCCACCGCCACCCGGCGTACGACGACGCGGGTGTTGCGCAGCGCCACGTCGAGGGGCTCGACCAGGTCGGCCAGCTGCCGCTGGTGCTCACCGTGGCGGCGCCGGAACGGCGAGGAGCTGACCACCGACAGCCCCTCCTCCGACGCCGCGCGGAGCTCGGCGATGAGGATGTCGGTGGACCGGGCGTCGCGCAGCATCGCGAGCGCGCGGTCGACGTCACCGTCGCCGAGGCGGTCGGCGGCACAGCGCAGCAGCTCGGCGATCTTGCGCACGACGATGGCCGCCTGGTCACGCGGCTTGCGCAGCGGCGCCCGTGGGACGACCGTGGCGGCCACGAGCGCGACCGAACCGCCGATGATCGCGTCGGTCCAGCGGAGGAACGCGTCCCCCGGCGCCGGCGCGAGCGCGGCCACGACGATGCCCTGCACGGCCGCCTGGATGATCAGCAGCTGACCGGCGTCGAGCAGCAGCGCTATCGACATGCCGGCAGCGACGATGAAGGCGATCTGGGGGCCGCCCGACCCGATCAGGTGCGTGGTGACGTCGCCCAGGAACACTCCGAGCGCGACGCCCACCGTGACCTCGGCGACCCTGCGCTGGCGCTGTCCGTAGGACATCCCCAGGGACACCACCGCCGCGATCGGCGCGAAGAACGGCAGGTGGTGATGGAACACGTCGGCCGCCAGCCACCACGCCACTCCCGCCGCGACGGCGCACTGGCCGATCACCCACACCTTGGCCCGCAGCCGGTCGACGCGGGTGCGCAGCGACGTACGGCTGCGCGCCGCCATCAGGTCTGCGTCGGGCAGTCGCACGAGACTGTGCCTGATCTCCGGGAGGCTCTCAGAGACCCGACTCGTCGGTGCGCACCAGGATGCGCTGGCACTCCTCGCACCGGATGACCTCGTCGGGGTCCGCGGCGCGGATCCGGGAGAGCTCCGAGGCGTCGAGCGTCATGTTGCAGCCGCCGCACTGGCGGGCGCGCAGCAGCGCGGCGCCGATGCCCTTCTGCTCGCGCAGCCGCTCGTAGAGCGCCATCAGGTCGTCGGGCATGCCGTCGGTGGCGGGCCCGCGGGCCGCCGAGACCTCGGCCAGCGAGGCGTCGATGGCGGCCTGCTTCTCGTCCCGCTGGGCGACGAGCTCGGCCAGGCGGGCGTCGATGTCCTCGGCACGGATGCCGAGGCCGTCGAAGACCTGCTGGGCCTCCTCCAGCGCCTCCATCACCTCGAGCTCGGCGTCCTCGAGCGTGGTGATCCGACGCTCGAGCGAGACGAGCTCGTGCTGCATCCGCTCGAGGTCCTTGGGCTGGGTGATCTGGCCGCTGTCCATCCGGTCGCGATCGCGCGTGCGCCGCGTCTTGACCTGCTCGACCTCGCGGTCGGCCTTGGCCTGCTCGACGGTGAGGTCGTCGACGACGATGCGGGCGTCACGGACCTGGTCGGTCAGCGCGGTGCGCTCGGCCGTGAGCGTCGCGATCTCGGCGACCTCCGGCAGGTGCGCGCGCTGGTGGCGCAGCTGGGCGGCGCGCGAGTCGAGCTCGGCGACGTCGAGGAGCGTGACCTGGTGGGTGGGATCGGCCTTCAACGGCTCTCCTGTTGCGGCATCAGTGGCGGAACGTCCACGGGTCCGTGCACAGCGTGCTGACCCGGGTCTCGACCCTATCGCCCAGCCGCTCGCGCAGCCGACCCTCCACCACCGGGAGCCAGGTCCACTCGGCTGCCCAGTGCGCGACGTCGACGAGCGCCGCTCCCCCGTGCTCCAGGAACTCCCCCGCCCGGTGGTGGCGCAGGTCGCTGGTGACGAAGACGTCGACGTCGGCGCCGACCAGGTCGTCGAGCAGGAAGTCACCCGCACCACCACACACCGCGACCCGCCGCACCGGCCGGTCGGACGCACCTGCGACGCGTACGCCGTGGGCCGTGGCGGGCAGCGCCTCGGCGACCTGTGCCGCGAAGGCGCCCGAGCGTCGTCTCGTCGACGGTGCCGACCCGTCCTGTGCCCACGGCCGATCCCGTCGCCGCGGGGTGGATCGGCGCCAGGTCGCGCAGACCGAGTGCGAGGGCCAGGGACTCCGAGACCCCTGACACTGCCTGGTCGGCGTTGGTGTGCGCGGTCAGCAGCGCGCACGCGCCGGAGGTCAGCGTGTGCAGCGTGCGGCCCTTGGGCGTGGTGGCGGCGACCGAGCTCACCGGCGTGAGGAAGAGCGGGTGGTGCACGACCAGCAGGTCCGCGCCCCACTCCACTGCCTCGCGCGCCACCTCGATCGTCGGGTCGACGGCGAACATCACCCTCGCGACCTCGGCCGTCGGAGCACCCGCGACCAGCCCGACGGCGTCGCCGTCCATCGCCGTGTCCGGCGGGTACCACTCGTGCAGGAGGTCGACGACGTCGGCGAGGGTGGACATGCGGCCCAGTATCGGGGACTGCCTAGTTGACCTGCCGCTCCTGCCCCTCCCAGTAGGGCTGGCGCAGCTTGAACTTCTGCAGCTTGCCGGTCGCGGTCCTGGCCAGCTCGTCGCGGAACTCGATCGACGTCGGAGCCTTGTAGCCCGCGGCCTTGTCCTTGCACCAGGCGATCAGCTCGGCCTCGTCCGCGCTCGCGCCCTCGGCCAGCACGACGAGCGCCTTGATGGTCTCGCCCCACTTCTCGCTCGGCACGCCGATCACGGCGACCTCGGCCACCGCCGGGTGCGAGAAGAGCACGTCCTCGACCTCGATCGAGGAGACGTTCTCGCCGCCGGTGATGATCACGTCCTTCTTGCGGTCGCTGATCGTGAGGTAGCCGTCGTCGCCGATCACTCCCCCGTCACCGGTGTGGAACCACCCGTCACGCAACGCCGCACCGGTCTCGTCGGGCCGCTCCCAGTAGCCGTCGAGGATCACGTTGGAGCGCGCCAGCACCTCGCCGTGCTCGTCGGTGCGCAGGCGTACGCCGACGGCGGGCGCCCCGGCGCGTACGAGCCGGCCGGCCCGCTCCTCCGCGGAGAGGTCGTCCCACTCCTCGCGGGTGCGGTTGACGGTGAGCAGCGGCGAGGTCTCGGTGAGGCCGTAGATCTGCATGAACTCCCAGCCCAGCTCCTCCTGCACGCGCACGACGGTCTTCGTCGGCGGCGGGGCGCCGGCCATGATGATCCGCACCCGGTCGCGGCCGGGGATCTCGCCCTCCCAGGTCTGCGCAGCCTCGAGCACGGCCGCGGCGACGGCGGGCGCGGCGCACATCACGGTGACGCCGTGCTCCTCGACGCGGCGGAGGATCTCGGCACCGTCGACCTTGCGCAGCACGACCTGCGGCACGCCGAGGCCCGTCATCGCGAACGGCATCCCCCACCCGTTGGCGTGGAACATCGGCAGCGTGTGGAGGTAGACGTCGCGGTCCGTGACGCCGGCGTGCAGGCCGAAGGTCACCGCGTTGGTCCAGAGGTTGCGGTGGGTGAGCTGGACGCCCTTGGGTCGTGCGGTGGTGCCGGAGGTGTAGTTGATGGTCGCGGTGGCGTTCTCGTCCGGCTCCCACGCCCGCGGCTCGGTGCCCACGGCTGCGAACATCGCCTCGTCCTCACCGATGACGAAGGTGTGCTCGACGTCGATGCCCTTCACGGAGTCCACCAGCTCGGGGTCGACGTAGAGCACCCGCGCCCCGGAGTGCGCCACGATGTAGGAGATCTCGTCGGGCCGGAGCCGGAAGTTGATCGGCACCAGCACCCGCCCGGAGCCGCTGACACCGAAGAACGACGTCAGCAGCCGCGCCGAGTTGTGGCTGAGCACGGCGACGCGGTCGCCGACCTCGATGCCCAGCTCGTCGAGCCGGGCCGCCTGTCTCTGCGCCAGGGCGTACATCTCGGAGTAGGTGACGCGGCCGAGGGACGTGGCCGGCTGGTCGGGCTCGTCGGTGACGCCGGTGCGGTCGCCGTAGACCGCGGCGGCGCGCTCGATGAAGTCGGAGACGCTGAACGGGACGATCATGCGATCCACTCTGACACGCGACGGTTGGTCAGCGGATGGCGAGAGGGACGACAACGTGCATGGTGCGTCGGGACGGTTTCGAACCGCCGACCGCTCGGGTGTAAACCGAGTGCTCTACCGCTGAGCTACCGACGCGGGACGGCACAGACTACGGGAGCGTGCGGAGCGCCGCGAAACCGAGTGGGCCGGGACACAGGCCCTGAAATGAAATGAGTTGAGCCGCTGGCGTCTCGGGTCACCAGCGGCTCAACAAGGACAAGATTACACCGCCACCCAAGGCCGTCTCCCGAATCACCAAAACTCGGCGATCGGTCTAGACCAGTGCCCGGTTCGACGCTCAGGAGAGTGCTGCGTGGAGCTCGCGCAGGTGCTCGTCGAGGTCGCGGCCGTCGGGGCTGGCGTTGTGCACCGCCCAGCGCAGCCGGCCCTCCCGGTCGACGACGTACGACGAGCGGCGCGGCGCGCCCTTGACCTTGTCGAACACCTCGTAGGCGGAGGCGACCGCGCCGTGCGGCCAGTAGTCCGAGAGCAGCGGGAAGTTGAGCCCCTCGGCCTCGGCGAAGGACCGCAGTGCGTAGACCGAGTCGCAGGACAGCGCCAGCACCTCGGTGTCGAAGCTCAGGAACTCGTCCAGCCGGTCGCGCACCCCCGACAGCTCGCCGGTGCACACACCGGTGAACGCGAACGGGAAGAACATCAGCGCGACCGCCTTGCGGCCACGGAAGTCACTGAGCCGGACGTCCTGGCCGAACTGGTCACGCAGCTCGAAGTCGGGTGCCTCGTCACCGATGCACAGCCCCTCGCGCGTCACCCCTGCTCCTCGTCGGAGCCGTCGGACTCGTCCGACGCGGCGAGCTCGCGCTTGAGCACCTTGCCGGTCGCGTTGCGCGGCAGCTCGTCGAGGAACACGATGTCGCGCGGCACCTTGAACCGGGCCAGGTGGGCCTTCACGTGCTCGCGGAGCTCGTCCTCCGACACCTCGCCCGAGCGCACCACGAAGGCACGCAGTCGCTGGCCGTAGTCGTCGTCCTCGACACCGATGGCGGCCACCTCGTGCACGTGCTCGTGGGCCACCAGGCAGTCCTCGACCTCCTGCGGGAAGACGTTCTCTCCGCCGGAGACGATCATGTCGTCGTCACGGCCCGCGACGTGGAGCCGCCCGGCCTCGTCGTAGTAGCCGACGTCGCCCGACGCCATCAGGCCGTCGACGACGTCCTTGGACCCGCCGTTGGTGTAGCCCTCGAAGAGCAGCCCGTTGCCGACGAAGATCCGGCCGGTCTCCCCCTGCGACAGCTCGGTGCCGTCCTCGTCGAGGATCTTCACGACCGTGCCGTAGGGAGGACGACCCGCGGAGCCCGGGTCGGCGCGCAGGTCCTCGGGCGTCGCGATCGAGGCGTAGGCCACCTCGGTCGAGCCGTAGATGTTGTAGAGGTTGTCGCCGAAGCGGTCCATCCACGCCTCCGCCAGGGTCGCGGGCAGCGCCGAGCCGGACGAGGCGACGACCTGCACGCGGCTGAGGTCGATGCCCTCGAGCTGCTCGGGCTCGAGCGCGAGCATCCGCTGCAGCATCACGGGGATCACCACGATCGACTGGCAACGCTCCCCCTGCGCGGTGCGCAGGGCCGTGGCCGGGTCGAACGAGCGGCGCAGCACGACCGTCGAGCCGAGCAGCATGGCGAGCGCCAGGTGCGCGAAGCCCCAGGTGTGGAACAGCGGTGCGGCGATGTGCGTGCGCCAGCCCGCCCGCAGCGGCATCCGCGAGAGCAGCGAGACGGCGGCGTCGATGCCGGCCTCCTTGCGCGGTGCACCCTTGGGCGTGCCGGTGGTGCCCGAGGTCAGGATCACGATGCGGGCGTGGCGCTCCGGCGGGTCCAGGTCGCTCTCGTCGTACGCCGACACGAGCTCCTCGAGGGTCTCGAGGCCGTCGGGTCCTGCATCGCCGTCGGTCCAGGCGAGCAGCCGCTTCTCGACGTGGGCACCGGCGAGCAGGTCGGTGAACTCCTCGTCGTGCACGACCAGGCTGGGCGCCTCGCGCTGGAGCACGTCGACCAGCTGCGGGCCGGCGAACGCCGTGTTGAGGTAGAGGATGTCGGCGCCGAGCTTGGCGACGGCGATCGACACGTCGATGAAGCCACGGTGGTTGCGGCACATCACGGCGACCGAGTCGCCCTCCTGGACGCCGCGCTCGGCGAGCGCACGGGCGAGCGAGTTGGAGCGACGGTGCAGCTCGCCCCAGGTGAGCTCGCCCAGCTCGTCGACGACTCCTACCTGGTGCGGGGAGCGGACCGCGAGCGACGCGAACCCGCCGGCCGGGCCCGTGCCCCAGCGAGCCACCACGAGGCCGAGGTTGGCCAGGGTCCGCGGACCGTAGGGGCGGATCACACCGGCGCGGCCGAGGACGCGGACCGTCGTACCGATTCCCGAGAGGGTGCCCGCCAGGTCCCGTCCGATCACGCCGGTGTCTTCGGGGCGACCAGCCGGGTGGCCTGCCAGTCCTTGCTGACGGACGCCGTCGTGGTCTGGGAGAGGCCGGCGATCGGGCGCGGCCTCCGCCACGTCGGCGGCGTCGACGGTGCCGGGGCGGCCCACCTTCGGCGTGAGCAGCCAGATGGAGCCGCCACCGACGAGGTCGGTCAGCGCGTCGACGAGGCCGTCGACCAGGTCGCCGTCGTCGTCGCGCCACCAGAGCAGGACCGCATCGACGACATTGCCGTAGTCCCCGTCGACCATGTCGGCGTCGATGCAGTCCTCGACCGCGACGCGCAGCTCGTCATCGGTGTCGTTGTCCCAGCCGAGTTCCTGGACGACCATGCCGGACTTGAGTCCCAGTCGGTCTCCCGTACCTGTCGCCTGGGCAGAATCGCCCACCGTCGAGCTCACGCAGTGCCTCCGATGTCCGGGTGCCCCAGCGGAATGCCCGCTCAGGTGGTCCATAGTCCACCCGAACACGGCGAGACGACGCAACCCCGGCTCGCCAGGCGGGCAGTCAGGCGGGCCCTGAAGTGGGGCTCGTCGAGCTCCCTGCGGGACTACCGATGGGTAGATTTCGTGGCGCCGACGCGCGTGACACGATGAGCGGGTGAGTGACGCCGAGAAGCCCAGCGAGAACAAGAACCCGGCCATCGTGTCGGTGATCCACGAGGGTCTCCCGACCCAGCTGCCCGACATCGACCCGGACGAGACGCAGGAATGGCTCGCAGTCCTTCGACGCGATGCTCGACGACCGCGGTCGTGACCGGGCCCGCTACGTGATGCTGCGCCTGCTCGAGCGCGCCCGTGAGAAGCAGGTCGGCGTCCCGGCCCTGCGCTCCACCGACTACATCAACACGATCCCGCCGGAGCGCGAGCCGTGGTTCCCCGGCGACGAGGAGGCCGAGCGCCGGATCCGCGCCTTCATCCGCTGGAACGCCGCGGTGATGGTGTCCTCGGCCAACCGCAAGGGGCTCGAGGTCGGCGGCCACATCGCGACGTACCAGTCGTCGGCCAGCCTCTACGAGGTCGGCTTCAACCACTTCTTCCGCGGCAAGGACCACGAGGGTGGCGGCGACCAGCTCTACATCCAGGGCCACGGCTCGCCGGGCATCTACGCCCGCGCGTTCCTCGAGGGCCGCCTGACCGAGGAGCAGCTCTACCGCTTCCGCCAGGAGGTCCAGCACGGCAAGGGCGCCGGCCTGCCGTCGTACCCGCACCCGCGACTGATGCCGGACTTCTGGGAGTTCCCGACCGTGTCGATGGGCCTCACCGCCATCGGCTCGATCTACCAGGCGCGCTTCAACCGCTACCTCGACAACCGCGGCATCAAGGACACCAACGCAGCAGCGCGTGTGGGCCTTCATGGGCGACGGCGAGATGGCCGAGCCCGAGTCGCTCGGCGCGATCCGCGTCGCGGCCCGCGAGGAGCTCGACAACCTCACCTGGATCATCAACTGCAACCTGCAGCAGCTCGACGGCCCGGTGACCGGCAACGGCAAGATCATGCAGGAGCTCGAGGCCAACTTCCGCGGCGCCGGCTGGAACGTCATCAAGGTCGTCTGGGGTCGCGAGTGGGACGCCCTGCTCGCCAAGGACGTCGACGGCGTCCTGGTCAACCAGATGAACTCCACGCCCGACGGCCAGTTCCAGACCTACTCGACCGAGGACGGCGCCTACGTCCGCGAGCACTTCTTCGGCGGCGACCCGCGCCTGCGCAAGATGGTCGAGCACATGTCCGACTCGCAGATCGAGAAGCTGCCCCGCGGTGGCCACGACTACCGCAAGGTCTACGCCGCGTTCGACGCCGCGACCAAGCACACCGGTCAGCCGACGGTGATCCTGGCCCACACCATCAAGGGCTGGACGATCGACGCCCTCGAGGGCAAGAACGCCACCCACCAGATGAAGAAGCTGACCCTTCCCGGACCTCAAGAAGTTCCGCGACCGGCTCTACCTGCCGATCAGCGACCGCGACCTCGAGGAGTCCTACGAGAAGACCGGCGGCGCGCCGTTCTACCACCCGGGCGCCGACTCGCCCGAGATCGAGTACATGATCGAGCGCCGCAAGGCGCTCGGCGGCTCGATCCCGCGCCGGATCAACCGGGCCACGGCTCTCAAGCTGCCCGGCGACGAGCTCTACGCCGAGCTCAAGCAGGGCTCGGGCAAGAACAAGTTCGCCACGACGATGGCCGTCGTCCGACTCCTGCGGGACTGGATGAAGGACCCGGAGATCGGCGAGCGCATCGTCCCGATCGCGCCCGACGAGTACCGCACGTTCGGCATGGACTCGATGTTCCCGAGCGCCAAGGTCTACAACCCCGGCGGCCAGCAGTACGAGTCGGTCGACCGCAAGATGCTGCTCTCCTACAAGGAGTCCGCGCAGGGCCAGATGCTGCACGAGGGCATCTCCGAGGCCGGCGCGATGGCGTCGGCGACGGCAGCCGGGTCGGCGTACTCCACGCACGGCGAGCACATGATCCCGTTCTACATCTTCTACTCGATGTTCGGCTTCCAGCGCACCGGCGACTCGATCTGGGCGATGGCCGACCAGCTGGCCCGCGGCTTCCTCATCGGCGCCACCGCCGGTCGCACGACGCTGACCGGCGAGGGCCTCCAGCACGCCGACGGCCACTCGCCGCTGCTCGCGGCGACCAACCCGGCGGTCGTCCACTACGACCCGGCGTTCTCCTACGAGATCAGCCACATCATGCAGAACGGCCTCGAGCGGATGTACGGCACCGGTGGCCCCGACGGTGACGGCGAGAACGTCATCTTCTACATCACCGTCTACAACGAGCCGGTCTCCATGCCGGCCGAGCCGGCCGACGTCGACGTCGAGGGCATCCTCAAGGGCATCCACCGGGTCTCCACCGCCGAGGGCGAGGGCCCGCGGGTCCAGCTGATGGCCTCGGGCGTCGGCTACCCGTGGATCAACGACGCAGCCCGGATGCTGGCCGAGGACTGGGGCGTGCAGTCCGACCTCTGGTCGGTCACGTCCTGGAACGAGCTGGCCCGCGACGCGGCCGCCGCCGAGCAGTGGAACCTGCTCCACCCCGGCGAGGAGCGGCGCACGGCCTACGTCAGCGACAAGCTCGCCGGCGCGCAGGGTCCGGTCGTCGCGGTGTCCGACTACATGCGGGCCGTCCCGCTGCAGATCGCCCGCTGGGTGCCGCAGGACTACCGCGTCCTCGGTGCCGACGGCTTCGGCTTCGCCGACACCCGCCCGGCTGCCCGCCGCTTCTTCCACATCGACGCCGTCAGCGTCGTCGTCCAGGCCCTCCAGGCCCTGGCCGACGCCGGCGAGCTCCCGGTGGAGAAGGTCGTCGAGGCCGCCCAGCGCTACAAGATCGACGACCCGACCGCGACCCAGGACATCAAGCAGGAGGGCGGCGACGCCTGACGGCATCCCCTCTCCACTGGTGGGTCATGCCTCTCGCGCGTACGGACGCGGGAGGGTGGCCCACCAGCTGCGTGAAGGCCCGGATCAGGTGGGACTGGTCGGCGTAGCCGAGCCGCGCCGCGAGCGTCGGCCCAGTCCACGTCGGCGCCGCCGTGGGCCGCGGCCGTCACGTCGAGCAGCCGGAACCGCTGCACGACCCACTTCGGGCCGATCCCCGACGTAGGCGTGGAACCGGCGCTGGAGCGTGCGCAGGCTGACCCCGGCGAGCTCGGCGAGCTGCTCGGCGCGGACGAGGGAGGTGTCCTCCTCCGCGCGCTCGACCAGGGCGCGAGCGTCGGCCACGAGCGGGTCCTCGTCGGGCTCGAGGCCGCGCAGCCAGGCCGCGAGCACAGCGGCCCCGTCCTCGGGTCGCTCGCACGCCAGCACCTCCTCGGCGACGGGCCGGTCGTCGATGCCGAGCAGGCCTCGGCGGCCGCGCACCTCGCGTCCTTCGAGCGTCGCCGACGTCGGCGCGCAGGAACGGGCGGAAGCCTGCCGGGCGGAACCCGGCCGCGACCGTGTGTCCGGTCCCCTCGAGCCGGCGGTGGAACATCCGGGGGTGGACGCCGTGCACCAGCAGCCGCGGCTCGCCGGCCACGACCTCGGCGCGAGACGTGCACGACCGGTCGCGGCACGACCTCCTGCTCGTGGGCTCCGGCGGTGTCCCACCGCACCCACCAGAAGTAGTCGACCAGCCCGGCGAGGTCGGCGTCCGGCTCGGCGCGGCCGACCTCGATCCGCTGCTGCGCAGCGCTCGGTCGCAGGATCGGCCGCCCGGACGCGGCCCGATCGGGAGGGCACCGGGCCACCCTAGGCGGCAGCGCGACAGCGGGTTGTCGCCTTTGTCCAAGCCCGCCCGGACGCGCGAGCCGGCAGGCTGGGAGCAAGGGACGCACGACGAGCAGAGGAGACGACCGTGAGCCAGCCAGGAGCAGACCGCACGGATCGCGATGGTGACGCTGGACTGCGCGGAGGTCGCGCCCTCGGCCGACTTCTGGTCGGCGCCTGCTGGGCTGGGAGGTCGCGGCGAGCACCGACGACTACGCGATGCTCGTCTGGACCCGACGGCAGCCCTGCGCTGGGCCTGGGCCGCATCGACGACCACCAGCCGCCGACCTGGCCCGACACCGGTCGCAAGCAGTTCCACCTCGACCTGGCCGTCGACGACCTCGACGCGATGGCCGAGCGCGCGGTCGAGCCCTCGGCGCGACGCTCGCCGACCCGCAGCCCGGTGAGACCTGGCGCGTGCTCATCGACCCGGCCGGGCACCCGTTCTGCCTGACCGACGCCGCCAACTGGGGCTGAGCCCGGGCTACGCCCCGGACGCGCGTCGTACGGCGTGCACCGGGGCGAGCGGGCGCCTCGCCGCGCCTGGCGTGGATCGACGCGACCGGCGAGCCCTCGTCGAGCAGGTCGCGCCAGCGGTCGCGGTCGTAGCTGGCTCGGCGTCGGTCGTGCGGATGAAGTCGCGCACGATCTTCACGAACCGCTCCGGGTGGTCCTTGTGCGGGAAGTGCCCGGCGTTGGGGATGATCTCGATGCGGGCCGTCGGCGCGAGCGCGCTGGCGTTGCTGGCGTGGGCGACCGGGATGACCAGGTCGTCGGCGCCCCAGATCACGCACATCGGCATCGCCTCGGTCAGGTAGGCCCGGTCGGCCATGGTGACGATCTGGCCCTGCCAGTCCACGACCGCGCGCACGACGTGGCGGATGGCGGCGCGGGTGCGCGGGTCCTTGAACGAGTCGTAGATGTCGGCGACCTCGTCGAGGTCGCGCAGCTGGCTCACGCCCGGTCGCTCGCGAGCAGGCGCATCGCCGTCGTCGTCGACGTGGCGCAGGCCGGGGGCCGCGAGCACGCCCATCACCTGGTGGAAGCCCGGCGTGGTGATCGCCCGGATCGCCGGCGTCACCTCGGGACCGAGGCCGCCGGACGCCGACGAGGATCAGCCGCTCGGTCCGCTCGGGGAACTGGTAGGCGAACTGCATCGCCACTCCCCCGCCGAAGCTGTGCCCGACCACGGTGACCGCGTCGATGCCGAGCACGGTCAGCAGGTCGCGCATGCCGTTGGCGTAGCCGCCGACGCTGTAGTCGGCGCGGGGCTTGTCCGACTCGCCGTGGCCGAGCAGGTCGGGCGCGATCACGGTGTGGGTGCGGGCGAGCGACTGCATGACCGGGGCCCACGTGGTGTGGTCGCAGGCCGAGTCCGTGCAGCAGCAGGACGGCCGGCCCCGACCCCATGCGGACGTAGGCGCGGCGGTGCCCGTGCACGGTGACGTACTCGAGTTGCGGGCTGCTGCGACGGGGCACTCGACCTCCAACCGGTCGGCGGGTCAGGACAGGTCCCGGATTCAACCAGACGGGATCCGGGTGCGTCCCGGTCGGCGCACTCGCTCCCGATACGAAGTCGTGACCTCGCCGAGGCGTCACGGGCCGTTCAGCGTCTGCGCCACGTTCGTGGGAATCCCACTACGGACCGGAGCGCCACTACAGTCGACCCATGCCCGCCTCCCGTCGTCGCGCAGCCGATGCGCTGCGCAGCTCGTCGGGCCAGCTCAGCACGGCCGCCACGGCGCGGATGGCCACCGACCTGCCGTGGTTCGACGACCTGAGCGCCGAGGACCGCTCGTGGGTCGGGCTCATCGTGCAGGCCGGCATCCGCGGCTTCGTCGACTGGTACGACGTCGAGGCCGCGGCCGAGGTGGGAGCCGCGGTCCACCACCCGCTCGACGTCGTCGTCTTCGGCGCCGCGCCGCGCGAGCTGACCGGCGTCATCTCGCTCCAGCAGACCGTCGAGCTGGTCCGGCTCAGCATCCGCGTCGTCGAGACCAACATCGACGCGATCCTCGACCCCGAGGACCTGCGGCGAGGTGCACGACGCCGTCCTGCTCTACGCCCGCGAGGTCGCCTTCGCCACCGCCGCGGTCTACGCCCGCGCCGCCGAGTCCCGCGGCGCGTGGGACGCGCGGCTCGAGGCGCTCGTCGTCGACGCCGTGGTCCGCGCCGAGGCCGACGAGACCGTGCTCTCCCGCGCGAGCGCCCTCGGCTGGGGCGCCCACGGCGACGTCGCCGTGGTGCTGGGTGCCGTGCCTCCCCACCGCGCGGAGCTCGACGTCTTCGAGTCCGTACGCCGCTCCGCGCGGGCCGGCGACATGGACGCCCTGTGCGCCACCCAGGGCGATCGGCTGGTCGTCGTGCTCGGTGGCGTCACCGACGCCGCTGAAGGCGGCGACCCGGCTGCTCGACCACTTCGGCGACGGGCCCGTCGTGGTCGGCCCGGTCACGGCCGACCTCGCCCACGCCAACGCCTCGGCACGAGCCGCCCTCTCGGCCCACCGCGCCGCCAGCGGCTGGCCCGACGCCCCGCGCCCGGTCGACAGCCGAGACCTGCTCCCCGAGCGCGCGCTGGCCGGCGACGGCCACGCGCGCCGCCACCTCGTCGACGACGTCTACCTCCCGCTGGTGGCCGCCCGCGGCACCCTGCTCGAGACCCTGGCGGCCTGGTTCGAGCACGGCTGCGTCGATCGAGGGCACCGCCCGCGCGCTCTTCGTGCACCCCAACACCGTGCGCTACCGGCTGCGCCAGATCTCCGAGATGACCGGCTGGTCCCCGACGCGACCCCGGGAAGCGTTCGCCCTCCAGCTGGCCCTGATCCTCGGCCGTCAGTCCGGTCGGACGGAATTGTAGGAACCCTACAAGGATTACCGGGTGACTTTCGTCGGCGTCGGACCCGCGCGGCGACCTCCGCCAACCGGCACAGTGGTTCTCGTGCTCGTCATCGTCGCTCCCGGCCAGGGGGCCCAGACCCCCGGCTTCCTCACGCCCTGGCTGGAGGACCCGACCTTCGCCGCGCGGTTCGACTGGCTGGCGACCGTTGCCGGCATCGACCTCGCCCACTACGGCACCGAGGCCGACGCGGACACGATCCGCGACACCAAGATCGCGCAGCCGCTGCTGGTCGCGACGGGCCTCGTCGCCGCACTCGACCTCTTCCCGCACCCCGCCGACGCGTTCGCGCGCATCGGTGCGGTCGCCGGGCACAGCGTCGGCGAGCTGACCGCCGCCGCCGGTGCACGGGTGATCACCGCCGAGCAGGCCATGGTGCTGGTGCGCGAGCGCGGCAACGCGATGGCCGACGCAGCCGCCACCACAGCGACCGGCATGACCGCCGTCCTCGGCGGCGACCGCGAGGAGGTGCTCGCCGTCATCGAGCGTCACGGCCTCACCGCCGCCAACGACAACGGCGCCGGCCAGGTCGTCGCTGCCGGCACGATGGAGCAGCTGGCCGCCTTCGCCGAGGACGGGCCGGCCAAGGCCCGGTTGATGCCGCTGAGCGTCGCCGGTGCGTTCCACACCACCCACATGGAGCCCGCCGTCGAGCGGCTCACCTCGCTCGCCCGCTCCGTGTCGACCCACGATCCGCGCACGCCCGTCATCTCCAACCGCGACGGCCAGGTCGTCCACGACGGCCGCGACGTGCTGCGCCGGATGGTCGGCCAGATCGCCCACCCGGTCCGCTGGGACCTCTGCATGGAGACGATGTCCGACCTCGGCGTCACCGGCATCCTCGAGATGCCACCCGCCGGCACGCTGACCGGCATCGCCAAGCGGCAGCTCAAGGGCGTCGAGACGTTCGCCCTCAAGACCCCCGACCAGCTCGACGCCGCCCGCGACTTCTGCGACAAGCACGGCGAGGCGTCGATGATCGAGACCACCCCGACGTGGCGGATGGTCGTCTCCCCGGCCAAGGGCACGTTCCACCTCTCCTCCGAGGCCGCCGAGAACGACATGCTCGCTCCGGGCGCCACGATCGGCGCGGTCGCGAGCCTCCGCGAACGCACCGACATCACCGCCGCGCACGGCGGCTCCGTCGTGGAGTGGCTCGTCGAGGACGGTGACCTGGTCTCCCCCGGCCAGCCCCTCCTGCGCCTGCACCCGGAGGCGACGCTCTGATGGCCACCATCACCACGACCACCGGCGCGCAGCACGCCGCCATCCTCGGCGTCGGCGCCTACCGGCCCGTCCGCCTCGTCCCCAACTCCGACGTCGTCGACGCCATCGAGTCCAGCGACGAGTGGATCCAGCAGCGCTCCGGCATCAAGACCCGCCGCTGGGCCGGCCCCGACGAGTCCGTCCAGATGATGTCGGTCGAGGCATCCCGAAGCTCGCCATCGAGCGGGCCGGTCTCGACGCGAGCCAGATCGACTGCGTGGTCGTGGCCACGGTCAGCCACCTCCTCCAGACGCCGGCCGTCGCCACCGCGATCGCCCACGAGCTCGGCACCCGCGCTGCGGCCTTCGACATCTCCGCCGCGTGCTCCGGCTTCTGCCACGGCATCGCCCTGGCCTCCGACTTCGTGCGTGCCGGGAGCGCCCGCTACGTCCTCGTCGTCGGCGTCGAGCGCCTCACCGACATCCTCGACCTCACCGACCGCGGCACCGCCTTCATCTTCGCCGACGGCGCCGGAGCAGCCGTCGTCGGTGCCAGCGACGCACCGGGCATCGGTCCGGTCGTGTGGGGATCCGACGGCGAGCAGTTCGACCTGATCCGCCAACGCGAGGACTGGCGCGACGTCGTCGGCAGTCCCGAGAAGCCCGGCAGCGGCGTGATGCCGCACCTGACGATGCAGGGCAACCCGGTCTTCCGCTGGGCGTCGTTCGCGATGGCCAAGATCGGACAGCAGGCGCTGGACGCGGCCGGGATCACCATCGACGAGCTCGACGTCTTCGTGCCCCACCAGGCCAACATGCGCATCATCGACGCGATGGCCCGCTCCATGAAGCTGCCCAGCACGGTGCGGATCGCCCGCGACGTCGCCGACCAGGGCAACACCTCGGCCGCGTCCGTCCCGCTCGCCCTCGACCGGATGATGGCGGAGGGCGAGGCCAGAACCGGTGACACGGCCCTGCTCATCGCCTTCGGCGCCGGGCTCTCCTACGCCGCCCAGGTCGTCACCGTCCCCTGACGCACCACCCCTGACCCACCACCCGACGCACCACCCAGACCACCGAGCACCACCAAGAAGAAGGGAAGGCCCCATGGCCACCACCGAAGAAATCCGCGCCGACCTCGCTGACATCGTCAACGAGGTGGCCGGCGTCGACGCCGACGACGTCCAGCTGGACAAGTCGTTCGTCGACGACCTCGACGTCGACTCGCTCTCCATGGTCGAGGTCGTCGTGGCCGCCGAGGAGAAGTTCGGCGTGACCATCCCCGACGACGAGGTCAAGAACCTCAAGACCGTCGGCGACGCCGTCGCGTTCATCGAGCGCTCGCAGGGCTGACCCCCTCCGTCGGGTCACGGGTGGCCGGCCTTGCGCCGGCACCCGTGGCCCACGCACCTCCACCACACCGCACCGCACGGAACGGAACCCCATCTGATGCCCTCGACCCGCGTAGTCGTCACCGGCCTCGGCGCCACCTCCCCCGTCGGAGGCGACGTCGCCTCCACGTGGCAGGCCATGCTGGCCGGCACCTCCGGCATCCGGCACCTCACCGACGACTGGGTCGACCAGCTGCCGGTCAAGATCGGCGGCCGCATCGCTGTCGAGCCCTCCGAGGTCCTCGAGCGGGTCAAGGCTCGCCGTTGCGACCGCTCCACCCAGTTCGCCATGGTCGCCGCCGACCAGGCCTGGGCCGACGCCGGCCTCGAGGACTCCGGGCTCGAGCCCGAGCGCCTCGCCGTCGCGCTCGCCTCCGGCATCGGTGGCGTGACCACCCTCCTCGCCAACTACGACACCCTGCTCGAGAAGGGCGCCCGCCGGGTCTCGCCCCTCGCCGTGCCGATGCTCATGCCCAACGCGCCTGCCGCCAACGTCAGCCTCAAGTACGGCGCCCGCGCGGCGGTCCACGCCCCCACCTCCGCCTGCGCCTCCGGCAACGAGGCCATCGCGATGGCCATCGACCTGATCCGGCTCGGCCGCGCCGACGTCGTCATCGCCGGTGGCACCGAGGCCGCGATCCACCCGCTCCCGATGGCCGCGTTCGCCAACATGATGGCCCTCTCCAAGACCGGCAGCGAGGAGGGCGGCGACCCGACCACGGTCTCGCGCCCGTGGGACACCGCTCGCGACGGCTTCGTCCTCGGCGAGGGCGGTGCGGTGCTGATCCTCGAGTCCGAGGAGCACGCCCGCGCCCGCGGCGCGAAGATCTACGCCGAGGTGCTCGGCGCCGGCATCAGCAACGACGCCCACGACATCGCCCAGCCCGACCCCGAGGGTCGCGGCGGCACCCGCGCCATCAAGATGGCGCTCCGCGAGGGCGACGTCGACCCCGCCACAGTCGTCCACGTCAACGCCCACGCCACCTCCACGCCCAAGGGCGACATCGCAGAGGGCCTGATGCTGCACGCCGTCCTCGGCGAGCACGTCGACCGCTGCGTGGTCACCAGCACGAAGTCGATGACCGGCCACCTGCTCGGCGGTGCCGGAGCGCTGGAGGCGGTCGCCACAGTGATGGCTCTGCACGACCGGGTCAGCCCGCCGACGATCAACCTGGACAACAAGGACCCCGAGGTCGACCTCGACATCCCGACGTCACGGCGCGACCTGCCGGACGGCGACATCGTCGCCCTCAACAACTCCTTCGGCTTCGGCGGCGCCAACGTCGCTGTCGCCTTCGGAAGCGTTCAGTGACGGCCACCGCCACCAAGCCGGCCAAGCTCCCCCGCGAGGAGGACCCTCGCCACCCGGTCCACCGCCTCACCGCGCTCCTCGACGAGGGCACCCTCGAGCTGATCACCGCCGACGACGACTCGGGCATGCTCGCCGCGGTCGGCCGCGTCGACGGCACGTCGGTCGTCGCCTTCTGCTCCGACGCCACGGTCATGGGCGGCGCGATGGGCGACATCGGCTGCCGCGTCGTCGTCGACGCCTATCACCGCGCGATCACCGACGGCGTACCGATCATCGGGCTCTGGCACTCCGGAGGCGCCCGACTCGCCGAGGGCGTCCTGTCGCTCCACGCCGTGGGCCGCATCTTCCACGTGATGACGCAGGCCTCGGGCGTCATCCCGCAGATCTCCGTCGTCCTCGGGCCCGCCGCCGGCGGTGCTGCCTACGGCCCGGCGCTGACCGACGTCGTCATCCTCGGTCCGGAGGGACGGATCTTCGTCACCGGACCCGACGTCGTCCGCTCGGTCACCGGCGAGGACGTCGACATGCTCCGCCTCGGCGGTCCCGAGCCGCACGGCCGGCGCTCCGGCGTCGTGCACATCCTCACCGACTCCGAGCGCGAGGCCCTCGACAAGGCTCGTACGGTCGCCTCGTTGCTCGGCGCTCAGGGCAGCCTGGCCGCCGACGAGGTCGAGGACCGCGACCTCAGCGAGCTGTTGCCGGAGTCCAAGAAGCGCGCCTACGACGTGCACCCCCTCGTCGAGGGAGTGCTCGACGAGGGCACGATGCAGGAGATCCACGCTCGCTGGGCGCCCAACATCGTCACCGCCCTCGGCCGCTTCGGCGGTCGTACGGTCGGCGTGGTCGCCAACAACCCGCTGCGCCTCGGCGGCTGCCTCGACTCACTCTCGGCCGAGAAGGCGTCCCGTTTCGTGCGCATGTGCGACGCGTTCGGCGTGCCGCTCATCGTCATCGTCGACGTGCCGGGCTACCTCCCCGGCGTCGGGCAGGAGTGGGACGGAGTCGTGCGACGTGGCGCCAAGCTCCTGCACGCCTTCGGCGAGTGCGTCGTGCCGCGGGTGACCCTGGTGACCCGCAAGACCTACGGCGGCGCCTACATCGCCATGAACGCCCGCTCCCTCGGTGCCACCAAGGTGTTCGCCTGGCCGGGTGCGGAGGTGGCCGTGATGGGCGCCGTGGCAGCGATCCGCGTGCTCCACCGCCGCAAGCTGGCCGAGGTCTCCCCCGAGATCCGTCCCCAGGTCGAGGCGGAGCTGGCGGCTGAGCACGAGCGCATCGCCGGGGGCGTCGACAAGGCCGTCGAGATCGGCGTCGTCGACGAGGTCGTCGAGCCCGCTCGCACCCGCAGCGCGATCGCCGCCGCGATGCGGCACGAGATCGACACGGTCGGCGTACGCCGCGGGCAGCACGGCAACATCCCGCTCTGACCCCACCTCAGCCGAGGCCCTGGGGCGCTCAGACGACCTGGTGGAGCCAGCGGACCGGTGCGCCCTCGCCGGCGTGCCGGAAGGTCTCGAGCTCGTCGTCCCACGGCTTGCCGAGGAGCTGGTCGATCTCGTTCAGGAGCGTGGTGTCGCCCAGGGCGGACTTCACGACTGCGGCCTTGAGGCGGTCCTCCGGGATCAGGATGTCGCCGTGCGGGCCGGTGATCGCGTGGAAGATGCCGAGGTCGGGCGTGCACGAGAAGCGGGTGCCCTCCGTGGAGCTGGTCGGCTCCTCGGTGATCTCGAAGCGCAGGTGGTTCCACCCGCGCACCGCGGATGCCACAGCAGCCGCCGTGCCGGCGGTGCCGGTCCACGACAGCTCGGCGCGGTAGGCGCCCGGCTGGGCAGGCTGCGGCGTCCAGTCGAGCGAGACGGCGACTCCGAGCACTCCGCCCACGGCCCACTCGATGTGCGGGCAGAGTGCGGAGGGAGCAGAGTGCACGTAAAGAATGCCCCTCGTCCCCGGACCGTCCGGGCGGGAAGCAATGCGTGTGGTCACCACGACCTCCTTGAGTTCCGACGCTCCAGATGCGCCTTCCCCAGCGGTCTGTCGTCGTTGCTCAACTCAGGTCGAGTGACACGTATGTGATTAGTGGCTCCATTGTGACCCATGGGGCGCCCGAATGCCAGCGTGCCTCGCGGGTCAGGCCTGGCGACGCTCCAGCAGGTCCGCGCGCTCCGCGGCATCGGTGAGCTCCTCGGAGTCGACCGCGTGCGTGCGGTGGAACCACGCCAGCGCGTCGGACTCGCGTCCGGCGGCCTCGAGCGTGTCGGCGTACGCGTAGCGCAGTCGCACCACCCAGGACTGTCGGCTCTTGGAGGTGAGCGGCGCCAGCTCGAGCGTGCGCAGGGCCGCGTCGAGCTGACCCATGTCGCGGCGAGCGCCGGCCTCGACGAGCGTCATCTCCGCCTTGGCCTCGGTGCTGAAGTTGGAGACCGACGGGCTCTTGGCGAGCTTGATCGCCTGCTCGGGGTTGCCGAGCGCGCGATGGCAGTCGGCCATGATCGGCAGGTAGTCCGTGGCGCCGTTCATGCGCTTGGCGGCACGCAGCTCCGCCAGCGCCTCGGCGTAGTGGCCGGCGGCGTAGGCAGTCTCCCCCACCGCCTCGCGGACCACGGCCAGGCGCGACGCCCGCGCGCGCGCAGCGAGCGTGTGATGGTAGGCCAGCTCCGGGTCCTCGTCGATCAGCACGCCGGCGGCAGCGAGGTGGCGTGCGACGCGGGCAGCGAGCTTCTCGGGGAGGCCCTTCAGCTGTGCTCGTACGCCGCGGTCGAGCTCGGCGCCGGTGATGTCCTCGGGCAGGTCGGGGCCGTCGTACTCCGCCTGGTCGGCAGTGCGGACCTTCGGCTCCGCGCGGCCGCGGTAGGCGCGGTCCTGCGAGCCGGGGCCCTTCTTGCCCTGGTAGCCGCCACGCGACGAGCCACCCTTGGCGCCGTCCTTGCCGGAGGAGGGCCGGCCGGATCCACCGCGGGAGTCACCGCGGGAGTCGCCGGAGCGCGACGACGACCCGCCCCGGCCACTGGCGGCGCTGCCTCGTCCGGCGCTCGAGC
Source organism: uncultured Actinomycetota bacterium (assembly GCA_963708875.1). Lineage (GTDB taxonomy): Bacteria > Actinomycetota > Actinomycetes > Propionibacteriales > Nocardioidaceae > Nocardioides. The sequence goes on along the minus strand of CAVPUL010000004.1, from coordinate 3,606 downwards.
CACCTCGTGCCGGTCGCTGTCCTCGACGGTCCTCGGCCACAGCCGCACTCTCCTTCTCGACGTCTCAAGCCCCCGCCCACGGGCCAACCTACTCATACCTGGGCGTGAAATGACGCAGAGGCCACCAGATGACTGGTGGCCTCTGCCCAATGATTGTCCGGCGGCGTCCTACTCTCCCACAACCTCTCGGTTGCAGTACCATCGGCGCTGAAAGGCTTAACTTCCGGGTTCGGTATGGGACCGGGTGTTTCCCGTTTCGCTATGGCCGCCGTAACTCTTTCAACCTCCACAAACGTCCCAGCTGTGTCAGCTTGGGTGTGGTTTGTTGGTTGGGAACTGCTTAGTGGACGCGAACAATCAGATTGAGTTCTGTGTTTGTGTGTTCGTTTTTTGCGCGTTGGTCGTAGCACGTGTCACACGCCTGCTTGTCGCAGGTGGTGTGTGTGGGTTTGTGTACGGTGTTGGGACAAGCCCTCGGCCTATTAGTACCGGTCGGCTGGGCATTGCTGCTGTACACCTCCGGCCTATCAACCCCATGTTCTGTGGGGGGCCTTACCCACTTACGTGGTGGGAAACCTCATCTTGAAACGTGCTTCCCGCTTAGATGCATTCAGCGGTTATCACTTCCGAACGTAGCCAACCAGCCGTGCTCCTGGCGGAACAACTGGCACACCAGAGGTTCGTCCATCCCGGTCCTCTCGTACTAGGGACAGCCTTTCTCAAGTTTCCTGCGCGCGCGGCGGATAGGGACCGAACTGTCTCACGACGTTCTAAACCCAGCTCGCGTGCCGCTTTAATGGGCGAACAGCCCAACCCTTGGGACCTACTCCAGCCCCAGGATGCGACGAGCCGACATCGAGGTGCCAAACCATCCCGTCGATATGGACTCTTGGGGAAGATCAGCCTGTTATCCCCGGGGTACCTTTTATCCGTTGAGTGACCACGCTTCCACATGCCGTGGCCAGATCACTAGTTCCGACTTTCGTCCCTGCTCGACATGTCTGTCTCACAGTCAAGCTCCCTTGTGCACTTACACTCGCCACCTGATTGCCAACCAGGCTGAGGGAACCTTTGAGCGCCTCCGTTACATTTTAGGAGGCAACCGCCCCAGTTAAACTACCCATCAGGCACTGTCCCTGATCCAGATAATGGACCTAGGTTAGACATCTAGTACGACCAGAGTGGTATTTCAACGTTGACTCCACAACCACTGGCGTGATCGCTTCACAGTCTCCCACCTATCCTACACAAACCGTACCAAACACCAATACCAAACTATAGTAAAGGTCCCGGGGTCTTTCCGTCCTGCCGCGCGTAACGAGCATCTTTACTCGTAGTGCAATTTCGCCGAGTCCATGGTTGAGACAGTGGGGAAGTCGTTACTCCATTCGTGCAGGTCGGAACTTACCCGACAAGGAATTTCGCTACCTTAGGATGGTTATAGTTACCACCGCCGTTTACTGGGGCTTAAATTCTCAGCTTCGACACTTGCGTGTCTAACCGGTCCTCTTAACCTTCCAGCACCGGGCAGGAGTCAGTCCGTATACATCGTCTTACAACTTCGCACGGACCTGTGTTTTTAGTAAACAGTCGCTTCCCCCTGGTCTCTGCGGCCCTTCACGCTTCTCCCAGCAAGTGGGTTCACGATCCGGGCCCCCCTTCTCCCGAAGTTACGGGGGCATTTTGCCGAGTTCCTTAACCATGGTTGTCTCGATCGCCTTAGTATTCTCTACTTGATCACCTGAGTCGGTTTGGGGTACGGGCGGCTCGTTGCTCGCTAGAGGTTTTTCTCGACAGCATAGGATCACCCACTTCGCCATACGGCTCCGCGTCACGTCTCAGACTCCACACTGAAGTGGATGGTGCGGATTTGCCTACACCACGTCCTACGCGCTTGCCCACAGACAACCATCGCTGTGGCTGGGCTACCTTCCTGTGTCACCCCATCGCTTGACTACTACCAGCTCGGGTCCCACGCTCCACACACCAGCCTCGCCCCGAAGGGTCCGGTCCGATGAGCTTCGGGTGGTTAGCATCACCAGGTTCGTCATGGGCGCAACTTCGCCGGTACGGGAATATCAACCCGTTGTCCATCGACTACGCCTGTCGGCCTCGCCTTAGGTCCCGACTTACCCAGGGCAGATTAGCTTGACCCTGGAACCCTTGATCATTCGGCGCACGGGTTTCTCACCCGTGATTCGCTACTCATGCCTGCATTCTCACTCGTGTGGCCTCCACACCTGGATCACTCCGGCGCTTCACTGGCCACACGACGCTCCCCTACCCATCCAGCACACTGAACACCGATCAAGTCGATGCTGATGTATACGCTGAATGCCATAGCTTCGGCGGATGACTTGAGCCCCGCTACATTGTCGGCGCGGAATCACTTGACCAGTGAGCTATTACGCACTCTTTCAAGGGTGGCTGCTTCCAAGCCAACCTCCTGGTTGTCAATGCGACTCCACATCCTTTTCCACTTAGTCACCGCTTAGGGGCCTTAGCTGATGGTCTGGGCTGTTTCCCTCTCGACTACGGAGCTTATCCCCCGCAGTCTCACTGCTGCGCTCTCACTTACCGGCATTCGGAGTTTGGCTAACGTCAGTAACCTTGTAGGGCCCATTAGCTATCCAGTGCTCTACCTCCGGCAAGAAACACGCAACGCTGCACCTAAATGCATTTCGGGGAGAACCAGCTATCACGAAGTTTGATTGGCCTTTCACCCCTATCCACAGGTCATCCCCTCAGTTTTCAACCTAAGTGGGTTCGGTCCTCCACGTCGTCTTACCGACGCTTCAACCTGCCCATGGATAGATCACTTCGCTTCGGGTCTTGAGCGCGCTACTGAATCGCCCTATTCGGACTCGCTTTCGCTACGGCTTCCCCACACGGGTTAACCTCGCAACACACCGCAAACTCGCAGGCTCATTCTTCAAAAGGCACGCCGTCACCCCCACCACAAGTGGCATAAGGCTCCGACGGATTGTAGGCACACGGTTTCAGGTACTATTTCACTCCCCGCCAGGGGTACTTTTCACCTTTCCCTCACGGTACTTGTCCGCTATCGGTCATCAAGGAGTATTTAGGCTTAACGGGTGGTCCCGCCAGATTCACACGGAATTTCAGGGGTTCCGTGTTACTTGGGAACACGCTCCAGAGCCAGCGTCTTATGTCTACGGGCCTATCACCCTCTACGGTACGGCTTTCCAACCGACTTCGACTTCCACACTGGTTTCTTACTCTGTACCCCACCGGCAGATGAGATTGAGCGGTCCCACAACCCCGTAACTGCAACCCCTGCCGGGTATCACACAGCCACGGTTTGGCCTCATCCGATTTCGCTCGCCACTACTCTCGGAATCACTATTGTTTTCTCTTCCTGTCGGTACTGAGATGTTTCACTTCCCGACGTTCCCTCCACACACCCTATATATTCAGGTGCAGGTAACACGACATGACTCGTGCTGGGTTTCCCCATTCGGACACCCCCGGATCACAGCTCGGTTGCCAACTCCCCAGGGCTTATCGCAGGCTCCAACGTCCTTCATCGGCTCTTGATGCCAAGGCATCCACCATGTGCCCTTCATAGCTTGTCTCAACAACGTC